>JADHVO010000003.1 GCA_016783965.1 Alphaproteobacteria bacterium | reverse complement strand
CTGCAGCATCCCGACGTCATCTTCGACGACGTGATCGCCGACTTTCTCCGGCGCATGGCCGTCTTCATGGTGCCGGCGCTGTTGCTTCTGGCGATCCTGGATGCTCTCGCCGTTGGCCGCGTCCTGAAGCCGGTGTCACAACTGTCGCGCGACGCGGCCGCGATCGGTCCGGGCCAGCTTGACCTGAGGCTGTCGGCGCGCGGCGTTCCAACAGAGGTCCAGCCGCTCATCAGGTCGTTCAACGATGCCCTGGACAGGCTCGAGCGGGCCTTTCACCTGCAGCGGGATTTCGCGGCCGACGTCGCCCACGAACTGCGAACGCCGTTGAGCACCCTGCGCATGCGCATAGACGCCCTTCCGAATGTCGACGCGGTTCCGTTGCGCAAGGGCGTGGATACGATGAACCGCATTATCGCCCAGCTGCTGGAACTCGCCGAACTGGAAGCGGGCGAACTTCAACTCGACGACGTCGTGGACTTGCGCAAGATCGCCATAGACGTTCTTGAAATGCTCGTGCCGCTTGCGCTCGCACAAGACAAGGACCTTGCTTTGACGGGCACCGAAGCTCCCGTTCTCATCCTGGGCAACGCTGCTTTGCTCGTACTTGCGGTGCGGAATCTGGTCGAGAATGCGATCCAGCACACGCTGCCGAAGACCGTGGTCGAACTGCGTGTCGACCCGGAAGGCATCGTGCAGGTCATCGACGAAGGTCTCGGCGTGGCGGAAAACGAGCGCGATCTGATATTCCGACGCTTTTGGCGCCGCAGCCGGGCGCAGGCCGGCAGCGTCGGAATCGGCCTTGCCATCGTTGCACGCGTTGCAGAGGCGCACGGCGGAAGCATCGCGGTGACGGAGAACGCGCGCCGCGGCGCGACGTTCACACTTGATCTGACCGGCCGCCCCGCCCCGCACACGGGCGCCCAATAGACGCATCCAACCAAACAGGCGTGTCAGCTTCGTGTAAGCCGGACCCGGTATACGCCGGGTTCCTGCGATAGCAAGTTGCTAATATGGCCGAACCAGATCGTGAACAACGATGGACTTTTCGCGCGTGGACCCGTGCCCGGCGCGTCTATGAATGGGCAAGCTCGTTCCTGGACGGCCTAGCAGGCACGATAGCGAATTACCTGCCGTCGGAATCCTCCAGCGACGCAAGCGGCACAGCACTCGCCCAGAAAGACCAGATCAAGCTCCTGCTCGTTGGTGGGGCGCTCATTATCGTTGCGCTAGGAATAGCACCGGCCGTTTGGGGGGCGCTCGCGACACCCAATGCTGTCCCTCCCCCACAATTGACCCCAGGGACATTTCATCCGACCGAGGCCCAGTGGGCGACGCTGGGATTCGACACCGTGTCGTTGCGCCCGTTTGCCGGTCTCGTCGTTACGGACGGCGCGATCGCGATGAACGACGACACGACGACACCCGTTTATTCGCCATACAGCGGCCGGGTGACGCGGCTCCTGGCCAAACCCGGAGACGTTGTCCGGACCGGCGATCCGCTCATGGTCATTTCGGCAACCGAAGCGGCGCAGGGACAGGCCGACCTGAACGCCGCGCTTGGAACGTTGAGCACCGCGCTGGCGCAGCAACGCGTCGCGTCCGCCAATGAAGCGCGCCAGCATCAGCTCTACGCCGGCGGCAGCGCCGCGTTGAGAGACTGGCAGCAAGCGCAGTCCGACCTGGCCGCCGCGAATGCCAGCGTCCATACCGCACAGATCGCTCTAGCCGCTCAACGCAACAAGCTGCGCATCCTCGGCATGAGTGCCGCAGAGGTTGCGGCCATCGAGTCACGGGCTGCCGCGCCGCCGCAGGCGGAAGTCACCATAAGGGCCCCTATTGCGGGAACGATAACGCAACGCCAGGTCGGCCTGGGGCAATTCCTTCTCGCCGGCTCGACAACGCCCGTGTACTCCATCGGGAACTTGTCGACACTCTGGGTCATCGGCCAGGTTCGCGAGACCGACGCGCCGGCGGTATCCGTGGGGCAAACCGTCGACATATCCGTTGCGTCGCTGCCGCACAGAACATTCAAGGCGACGCTGTCGTGGGTGGCTTCGGCCATCGATCCCACGATGCACCGTCTTGCCGTGCGCGCAGAGGTGCAAAACCCGGATGGCATACTCAAGCCTCTCATGTTTGCGACGATGACGATCCACGTCGGAAAGGACCGGCTCTCGACGGCCGTGCCCGCGAACGCTGTCATCTATGAGGGCGAGGCTGCGCGCGTCTGGCTTGCGGAAAAGGATCGTTCGCTTGGCCTGCAGCAAATCACGGTGGGCCGGTCGGAGAATGGCTACATCGAGGCCCTGAACGGGTTGCGCCCAGGAAACCGGGTCGTGACGAGCGGGGCGGTTTTCATCGATCGCGCTGCGCAGCCGGAGTGAGTGGACGCACATGCGCGACTTGCTGGCGTTTGCGCTCCGACAGCGCATCCTCGTCCTTGTTCTCTTGATCCTTTTCCTCGTGGCAGGAGTCGGCTGCTACCTGAACCTCAATATCGAGGCATATCCCGATCCGGTGCCGCCACTTGTCGAGGTCGTCACGCAAAGCAGCGGGCAGTCGGCCGAAGAGATCGAGCGCTACATCACGATACCGATCGAGAACCAGCTTGCGGGAATTCCCCACGTCACAGCCATCCGAACGATCTCCCTGTTCGGCCTGTCCGACGTCAAGATCCAGTTCACCTACGACTTCACATACGACGAAGCTCAGCAATGGGTGATCAACCGGCTGAGCCAGCTTGGGTCCCTGCCCAACAACGCGCAGCCCCAGATTTCACCGGAGAGCCCGATTGGCGAAATCTATCGCTACCGGGTTGTCGGGCCGCCGGGCTACTCGGTGACGGATCTCAAGACGATCCAGGACTGGATATTGCAACGCCGGTTCAAGGCGGTGCCCGGCGTCATCGACGTCACCGGCTGGGGTGGAAAGACCAAGACGTACGACGTCACGGTCGATCAGCACCGACTGCTGAGCTACGGCATCAACCTTCAGCAGGTGCTCCAGGCGCTCAACAACAACAACGTCAATGTCGGCGGGCAGACCGTGGACATCGGACCGCAATCGGCAATCGTCCGCGGCGTCGGCCAGATCCGATCTATGGACGATATCCGCAATGTCGTCATCGCCGCGCCCAACGGCGCGCCGATATTGCTGCGCGACGTTGCGACCGTCGCGGTCGGTCATCAACCGCGCCTGGGGATCGCCGGCCAGGACAATGACGACGACATCGTGCAGGGCATCGTGCTCATGCAGCGCGGCGAAAAAAGCATGCCGACCATCCGTGCGGTCGAGCAGGAAGTGCAGCACATCAACAGTTCGGGCGTCCTTCCGCCCGGCGTGACCATCGTGCCGATTTACGACCGCACCGACCTGATCAGTGTGACCACACGGACCGTGATCGAGAACATGCTGGTCGGCGTGGTCCTTATCTTTCTCGTCCAGTGGGCATTCATGGGAAACCTGCGGAGCGCCGTCATCGTTGCGCTCACGATTCCCTTTGCGTTGCTGTTCGCGATTTCGATCCTCGTCATCCGCGGTCAATCGGCCAACCTGCTGTCCGTCGGCGCGATCGATTTCGGCCTGATCGTCGACGCGACGGTCATCTTCATGGAAAACATCTATCGCCATCTCGCCGGACAGACGGCGGAACGTCCGGACCGCCGGGAGCGTCTGTTGAGCGCGCGCCGGACCGGGCTGACAGGACATCTCAGCGCCATCCTTGTTGCCGGCGAGGAGGTGAGCCGTCCGATCTTCTTCTCCGCAGCAATAATCATCGCGGCGTTCGTCCCTCTCTTCACGCTTTCGGGGGTGGAAGGCCACATTTTCGGGCCGATGGCTCAGACTTACGCTTACGCGATCGCGGGCGGGCTGATCGCCACCTTCACGGTTACACCGGCGCTCAGCGCTCTGGTCCTTCCGGAGAAGCTGGACGAAACCGAAACGTTCCTCGTGCGGCAGCTCCGCCGGGTCTTCGATCCCATGATGGAATTCGCGCTGGCGAACCGCGTCCTTACCTTGGGCGGCGCCGTTCTGTTGATCCTCGCCGCCGGGCTGGCCGGACGGTCCCTGGGCCTGGAATTCCTGCCGCATCTCGAGGAAGGCAATTTCTGGATCCGCGCGACGCTTCCGACGTCCGTCTCGCTCGACGAGGCAAACCGCTATGTCAATGTCATGCGGCGCCTGATCAAGAGCTATCCCGAAGTCATAACGGTCGTATCGCAGAACGGACGTCCCGACGACGGTACCGATGCGACAGGCTTCTTCAATGCCGAGTTCTTTGTTCCCCTGAAGCCGTTCAATGAGTGGCCGGCCGGCGTGGACAAGGCGAAGCTCACGGCGGAGATGAACGACGCTCTCGCCGCAAGATTTCCCGGCGTGGATTTCAATTTCTCGCAGAATATCGAAGACAACGTCGAGGAGGCCGCGTCCGGCGTTAAGGGCGAGAACTCCGTCAAGATATACGGAAACGATCTTCAGACGCTGGAGCGAACGGCAAATCGCGTGAAGGGCGCGATGTCGACGGTAAATGGCATCACGGATCTCGCCGTCCTGAGCTCGCTCGGACAGCCGACGGTACAAGTCGATGTCGACAGACTGCGTGCAGCTCGCTACGGGCTGGCGGCCGGAGATATCAACGCGACCGTCCAGGCAGCCATCGGGGGACAAGCGGCAGGCAATCTGTACGAAAAGGGAAGCGACCGGAACTTTCCGATCGTCGTTCGCCTGGCACAGGGGTTCCGGAACGATCTGGACTCCATCCGGCGAATTGTCGTCGGCGCTGCGCAGTCGTCTGGATCGCTGACGCCTGTTCCTCTCGACGATGTAGCCAGGATCGGGATGGTATCGGGCGCGTCCTTCATCTACCGGGAGCATGAAGAGCGATATATTCCGATCAAGTTCAGTGTGCGTGGACGCGATCTTGGAAGCGCGGTCATCGAAGCGCAGCACAAAATCGCGCAACAGGTCACGATGCCCGGCGGATACAGCCTGGAATGGGTCGGCGAATTTGGGGAGCTGCAAGAGGCAATCGGACGCCTGGCCCTAGTTGTGCCCCTCAGCCTGGTTCTCATCGGCGTGCTGCTTTACGTCAACTTCGGATCCCTGACCGACACATTGCTGGCGGCGAGCGTCATGCCGATGGCCATGATCGGCGGCGTGCTCGCCCTTTACGTGACAGATACACCGTTCAGCGTTTCGGCGGCGATCGGCTTCGTCGCCCTTTTCGGCATTTCCGTCATGGACGGGATTATCGTTCTCTCCTTCTTCAATCGGCTGTTGTCGCTCGGCGTGGACCGGGCGACGGCTATCCTGCGCACTTGCATGGTCCAGTTGCGTCCGGTCATGATGACCTGCTTCGCAGCCGGGGTCGGCCTTCTTCCGGCTGCAATGTCGAGCGGCATCGGCTCGCAGGTACAGAAGCCCCTGGCGATCGTGGTCGTTGGCGGAATGGTGCTCACCCCAGTTCTGGTGTTGATGATCTTGCCCGGTCTCATCGCCGCATTTTCGAGGCGTGTTCCTTCCCAGTCAGGCGCTGGAGGCAATCCATGACGCGATGGTTCTTCCGGACGCTAGCCGCGGCCTGCCTGCCGGCCCTCGCAGCATGCGCTGTCGGGCCGGATTATCAGGTGCCCCCGCCACCGGCTGTCACGCGGTACACGGAGACAGAGCTGCCGGCACAGACCGCTTCGCCCGGCACGAGTGCCGGTCAACCGCAACGCCTCGTCGCGGGATTGGATCTGCAGGCGGAGTGGTGGACGATGTTCCACTCCGAGAAACTGAACGGGCTCGTTGCCGAGGCCATCAAGAACAATCCAAACGTGGCGGCGGCGCAGGCGTCGCTGCGCGCGGCGCGCGAAATCGTGATCGCGCAAAGAGCGGCGTTCTTTCCGTCGATCACTGGAGGCCTCTCAGCGACACACAACCAGGACTCCCAGGTCCTAGCACCGACGCTCGCGAGCAATGCCTTGCACTACGACCTATATGCCGCGCACGTGGGTGTCTCGTTCACACCGGACATCTTCGGGCTCAACAGCAGGGCCGTCGAGTCTCTCGACGCCCAGGCGAGCATTCAGCGCTGGCAGCTCGAAGCGACCTATCTGACCCTCGTCTCGAATGTCGTCGTTGCCGCGATCACCGAGGCATCGCTTCGCGATCAGATCGCCGACGCCGAAGACATCGTTCGGATGGAAACCCGGGTCCGGGACATGACGGCAAGGGCCGCAGCGCTGGGGCAGCTGTCCAGGGTGGATGTCGCGGCGCAGGACACAGCTTTGGCGCAGGCGCAGGCGACCCTGCCCCCACTGCGCAAACAGCTCGCTCAGGCGCGGGACCAGCTGACCGCATTGCTCGGGCGACTGCCGCCGGATGCTCCACGGGAACAGCTGGTTCTCGACGACCTGCACCTTCCGGCCGACGTACCCTTGAGCGTGCCGTCAAGCCTCGTCGATCGGCGCCCCGATGTCCGCGCGGCAGAGGCGGCGCTGCACGCCGCAAGTGCGCAAATTGGGGTGAGCATCGCGAGCGCACTGCCCCAGATCACGCTGACGGCGACAGAAGGGTCGGCCGCAACACAGTTGGCGCAGTGGTTCGGACCCGGCGGCGGTTTCTGGAGCGTGGGTGGCGAAGTCGCAGGAACGCTGCTCGATGCCGGCGCTTCCTGGCACAAGGTGAGCGCCGCACGGCGGACCTATGAGCAAATGACGGCGCTCTACCGCGCGGCCGTCGTTTCGGCCTTTCAGAACGTCGCCGACAGCCTTGGAGCGCTCACTAGCGATGCGGACGCGTTGAATACCGCGGTGGCCGCGCAACACGCAGCGGCCCTGACCCTGTCCCTCGTTCAGCAACAGCAAAGGCTTGGGCAGGTCAGCCAGCTCGCCGCGCTCAACGCGGAACAGGCCTATCAGCAGACAACGATCAATGTCGTGCAGGCCAGAGCGAGCCGGCTTTCAGACACCGTGGCTCTTTACCAGGCGCTGGGCGGCGGTTGGTGGAACCGGCCGGCGCAGGCGGACGCTGCTCTCCTTGGCGAGGATCGGGGACGCTGAATCGTGCTTCTTCAGCTTCGGCAAGGGAGCTGTCTGCTTAACTCGCGAAGAACGCGATGGCGCAGGGTAAGGACCACGGTTATGCAGCGACAGTTGCCGCCTTCCACACCAGCTCGGCCTCGGCTCGAGAGCGTCGAAGCGTCGATCGGCTGATCAGGTGTCTCTGGGTATTGAGGTGTTGTAGACGGCGGCGTAAACGTCGGACAAGGACATGCGGCGCACCCTGAATTTCAGTGGTCAGGTCTCTATTGTCCGGAGTCAATGAATCTCAAATGAGACCGTTGATTGGAAACAAGCCGCGAACTTACAAAGTTTAGAGTTTGCCTGACAGCTCCCCTCCAGCTCCACCGCCAACACCGCTCCACCTGGGCGTTCGAAGTCGTTCTCAGACCGTGGCTCGAGAAGTGGCAGCGCGATGATGCCGAAGTGAGACGCGGGTCAAAGCGCTCGCGGCCCCTCGCGCTCATCTGCCTAGCTTGCTGGGTGTCGCGCCGGGCGTAAATCAAGTCGTTGCGCGTAACGAAGACCAGTGTCGAGCGGTGTGGACAACGGGCGAAGCGCTTTCACGAACGGTAATATTCCATACACTTGTGGGTCTAACGTTTGATCGAAGAGGGGTGTGTAACCTGCGCTGAAATAGAGAGCGTGGGCTTCCGGCTGCCGAAAACCCGAGGTGAGGAACACGCGCTCGTACCCGGTGCGACGGGCATGAACCTCCAACTCATCCAGAACCTTGCGACCTAGCCCCTGCCGGCGCAGTTCTGCGTGTGTCCAAATCCGCTTGAACTCAGCAGTCGTGCCATCAAATCGTTTGAACGCACCGCCGGCGATCGCCACGCCCTGGCGTAGTAGCAAGATGAAAGCACCGTGCGGTGGCAGAAACAGATCCGCAGGAAAGCTGCTCATTTCCAGCGTTGCTTCCGGATAGTCGTGTGCGTAACGCGAGTCGTATTCGAACGTCAGCGCGTCGATCAGCGGCCGTGCCCGTTCGTCTTCTGGAGACGTATAGATAAAGATATCGCTCATGGGTTCAGGCGCGCGCTTCCGTGGCTTGGGAACCGGCAGCTTCGCGGCCGTATTGGCTTTCGCGGAATGGCAGGCCGAGGTGATCACGCAAAGTGTTCCCGGCCAATGTGCGGCTGTAGACGCCGCGCTCTTCCAGAATCGGTACAACGTACCGCACGAAATCGTCCAGACCTTCGGCGATTACGGGGAAACCCAGGATGAAGCCATCGGCGGCATCGCCGTCGATCCATCGGACAAGCTCGTCCGCAACCTTCTCCGGTGTCGCGACAAAATGCGTGCGTGGCGTCGTCGTGTTTAGAGCAACTTCGCGCAAGGTTAGGCGCCTTTCCCGTGCCGTCGCCTTGATGCGGTCCGTGGTAGACTGGAAGTTGTTCTTCCCGATCTCGCCCAGCTCGGGAAATGGGGCATCGAGCGGATATTGAGTGAAGTCATGGTGATCGAAGAAGCGCCCGAGGTAGGCTAGCGCTTCATCGATGTTCACCAAATCGCGGATGACCCGATACTTCTCGTCCGCCTCCTCCTCGGTGCGACCGACAATCGGCGCAATGCCTGGAAAGACTTTAATATGGTCTGCGGACCGCCCTTGCGCTACCGCGCTGTTCTTCAGACGCCGGTAGAGCGTCTGTGCCTCATCGAACCGCCCGGCAGAGGTGAACACGCCGTCCGCATGCCGTCCAGCGAGTGCTATGCCGGGGTCGGACGCGCCTGCCTGGAAGACCACCGGCTGCCCCTGCGCCGAGCGGCCGGCATTCAGCGGCCCCTCGACTGAGAAAAACCGACCCTTGTGGTTGAGCCGATGCAGTTTCGATGGGTCGAAGAACTGACCACTCTGTTTGTTGCGGATGAACGCATCGTCATCCCAAGAGTCCCAAAGCCCCTTCACCACATCCAGATATTCGTTGGCGATCTCATATCGGAGTGCATGGTCCGGATGCGCCTTGCCGTAGTTGCGCCCCGAGCCTTCGAGTGGGGACGTGACGGCGTTCCAGCCGGCCCGACCGCCGCTGAACAGGTCGATCGACGCCAGCTGGCGCGCCACCGTGAAGGGATCGCTGTAGGAGGTCGAGATCGTGCCGACGACGCCGAGTTTCTGCGTCGCCACTGCCAGCGCCGATAGGATCGTGATGGGTTCGAACCGGTTGAGAAAATGCGGCACTGATTTCTCGTTGATAAACAGGCCGTCCGCGATGAAGGCGAAGGCAATGCCATTCTCCTCAGCCTTGCGTGCCGTGCGCACGAAGAAGTCGAAGTTCACGCTGGCGTCGGCCGGGGTGCTCGGATGACGCCAGGAGTTCATGTGCGCGCCGGCACCCTGAAGCATGATACCGAAGTTGATCTGCCGCTTGCTCATGGTCTTGCCCCTCAACCCGACGCGTCGTGGAAGCCCAGTGTTTCGCCCAGAAGCTCGATCGATCGGCGCCGCTCTGCTGCTAGAACCGGCGGTGTCTCGACGATGAACTCCTCAACGCCGAACCGCCATTTGATCTGCTCCAGCTCGCGGTGCACGTCGTCCTGTGTACCCGCGATCACGCTGGGTTTCGTGTCGATGATATCGTAGTCGTGGAGCCCTGCTTGCTGGGCATACTCCGCCGCCTGCTCGCGATTGCCGAGATTGACGCTGTGGCCGTTGCGGAAGAGCACCTTCACCCCCGCCAGCCCCGCGACCTGCTTCTCCGCGTCCGCTCTGCGTTCGGCGGCTAGTACCAGCACGCTCAGCAAGGGTGCCCCACGGCCGCCGCTTCTGGCGAAACGGATGAGGCTCTGCTCCGTCAGAGCGGGATCGCCATTCATGTGCCCAGCAAACACGAAGCGCCAGCCCTGTTCCGCGGCTAGGATCGCACTGTCGACACTGCCCCCGAGCAGGAAGCGCTCGGGCGGCGTCGGCGGCGACGGTGTCGCGACGGCGCCGCTGGGCTGTTCTGGACCCTGCGCAAGATAGCTGTCGAGCTCGCGGACCTGCACATCGAAAGCCGGCCAGCGTTGCGCATCGCGGCCGGCTTGCAGGGCCTTGGTGGAGAACGGAAAGCCACCAGGCGCCTTGCCGATCCCCAGGTCGACCCGGCCCGGCGCCAGCGCCGACAGCGTGTTGAACGTCTCGGCGACCTTATAGGCGCTATAGTGCTGCAACATGATGCCGCCAGACCCCACGCGGATGTGCGAAGTCCGCGCCAGGATGTGTGCGATCAGCACCTCCGGCACGGAACTGGCGAAGGCCGGTATCCCGTGATGCCCCGCAAGCCAGAAGCGATGAAAGCCAAACCTCTCCGCCGTCCGCGCGATATCCACCGTGCGCGCCAGCGCAGCGGCGGCGCCTTCGCCTTTCTGTACGGGGCTCTTGTCCAGCAGTCCTAGGCGCACGTCCGCTCGCTCCTCTCGCCGGGCTATTCGGCAGCCGTCTGCGTCCGCGTGGGCTCCGTGAAGAAGCGGTTTTGCGGGCGGGGCAGACCAAGATTCTCGCGCAACGTCTCACCCTCATACTCCTGGCGGAAGATGCCGCGCCGCTGCAGTTCCGGCACGACTTTGTCGACGAAGTCGTCGAGGCCGCCCGGCACATACGGGAACATGATGTTGAACCCGTCGCAAGCGTCGCTGAATAGCCATTCCTCCATGCGGTCGGCGATGGTTTTGGGCGTGCCGGCGAAGGTCAGCCCGCCATAGGCGCCGACAATCTGCGCCAGCTGGCGGATGGTCAGATTGTCCCGGCGCGCGCGATCGATTAGCGCCTGGCGGCCGCTCTGGCTTGCATTGCTTTCCGGGATGTCGGGCAGCGGACCATCGAGATCGAAGCCGGAGACATCCGTGCCAAGGCGCATCGACAGGTTCGGCAGCGCACTGTCGACATGAACCAGGCTGTCGAGAAACGTCTTCTTTTCCCGCGCCTCGTCGTCGGTCTCCCCCACCACTATCAGCGCACCTGGAAGAACCTTCAGGTGGTCGCGCTGGCGTCCAAGCTTGTCGAGCCGGCCCTTCACATCGGCGTAGAACGCCTGCGCATCGGCGAGCCGCCCGCTTGCCGCGAAGATGACTTCGGCGGTCTCCGCCGCGATCTGCTTACCCGCCTCGGACGCCCCAGCCTGGACGATCACCGGCCATCCCTGGACCGGCCGCGCCACGTTAAGCGGCCCGCGCACCTTCAGGAACTCGCCCTTGTGGTCGAGGACATGCACCTTGCCGGGATCGAAAAAAATCTTGTTCTGAACATCGCGGATGAAGGCATCGTCTGCCCAGCTGTCCCACAGGCCGGTCACCACGTCGAAGAATTCCCGCGCGCGGCGATAGCGGGTGTCGTGCTCCCAGTGTTCGTCGCGGCCGAAATTCCACGCTTCGGTCGGATTGCCGGATGTCACTAGGTTCCAGCCGGCGCGGCCGCCGCTGATGTGGTCCAGCGACGCGAACTTCCGCGCCACATGATAGGGCTCATTGTACGTGGTGGACGCGGTAGCGACGAGGCCGATGTGCTCGGTGAGCACCGCGAGCGCCGGCAGCAAGGTGAGCGGATCGAGCGAGCTGACGGTTGCGCTGCGCTTAAGGGCGGCGATCGGCATGTTCAGCACCGCCAGATGATCCGCCATGAAGAACGCATCGAACTTGCCGCGTTCCAGCGTCTGGGCGAACCGCGCCAGATGCTTGAAGTTGAAATTGGCGTCCGGGTAGGCGCCGGGATAGAGCCACCATGCCGTATGGATGCCGACCGGGCGCATGAAGGCGCCGAGCTTCAACTGCCGACCGCTTCCCATCGCATTTCTCCACGCATCAAAGATTACTTTACTCTATCTATATAGTAGAGTATAGTCCGCACAGCCACGATGTGGTGGTTTCCTCCCTGAACTCGGCGGGCTCTCGCGGAGAGCCCGCTCATTTCATCGGGCGGTCGACGCGGGATGGGCGCTCGATGACCGCGCCTGCCAATCTGGGATCGACGATCGCACCGGTAGTCAGCGCTCTGCCGGACCTTATTAAGATAGCGGGCGGCGATCCTCATCACGTGATTACCTGCGGCGATTTCCAAAACGCTTCTGCGCTGGGGGTCCGCACCGGTCTCGGGGAGGAAGCGACCGGACCCGGCGGAACCCAAACACGGTGGGATGTGCTCGGCGAGTTTGCGCAACTTGCCGGTGAGGGGCGTTTCGCTGTGCCGATCGCGAGCACATATCCTCCCGAGAAATGGCGAGAGGCGCTCGACATCAGTTTGAGCGGTCGCGCTCACGGCAAGCTCGTAATCCTGCCAGAAGCTCCTGCAGCGACGACCCGCGATGGTTCAAATGATCCGCACCTGTAACACCAGTTCGTCTCGATACTGATGACGCTAACGGCGAACGGGCACGTCATCAGATTAGTCGGACTTTCGTGTAGAGAATGTTTAGCGTTTCCCTGACAGCTCCACCACCCTCCAAAGCCCGTAAGACCGCGGTTCTGCTGGGTTTTCCGACACGTGCCAAATATGTCGAAAGCGGTTCGAATGACGGCTTGAAGCCGCGGGTTCAAGCGGGTTTCACTTTGGAGCGGATCCAGACCTGCCGCCCCATCCGCCAACTGAAATTGTCAGAACCTTGGAGGCGCGCGCAGAAACTCCCGCAATGGGTCTGGCAGCGCTATCCCAACTTCTGACCGTGCTAACGCGCCATCGCGTCTCTCCACCACTGCGGCGCATCATGCGCTTGGGGCTGCGCCATCGTCGTAGTGGCCGCTCTACGTTGAAGCTCCGCTGTTGGCGAAAGGTCGCTTGGCCCATGATCCTAGCCTGTCTTATTCCCTTCGCGATGGCGATGATCGACAATACACGAGCGTGTCGCTGCAATAGCCCATCGCGGTCGCGAACCTGATCCTATGCGTCTTTTTCGTTGTCAGCATGATAGTGGCTCACCGATACATCGCGGGCATCTACAAAGCGGCCCACGAGGCCCACGCGGAGAAGCTCCGGTCCTCACGAGCTTAAGGTTTTGCGACAGCGTTGCACTACTAAGGCATTGAAATGCCTATGCGTGGGTTGCGCAGCTCTCGTCGGCGATAAATTGCCTCGGTAGGGGTCACATGTTCGATTCCTGTCGCGCCCCCCGGCGCGCTGTGACTTGGGGCTCTCTCGGACTCTCGCCTCCGACGCGCGCTTGCGCGCCACTTCTTTAGCGCCCTTCTGCAACCGCCTGATCCACGCCTCTGAAGCTGAAACTCACGTTGTGAGTATCGGCTGAGCTTGGGTAAACGACTACGTGATGGTGGTAGCGGCGCTGGGTTCCACGTGCCGCATGGCGCTTGCCGATACTTCTGCACCGCCGTGGCCGTTCGGGGGGCGGTTCACCTCTCCTGGAAAAACCATCATTGGACTGAGGCCGCGCAGGTCGCGCGCCGTTTCCATGACGGAGCGCAGAAGACGCGTGCGGCGGCGTTCGGCGAGGCACACGATATAGCCGGTGAGGTGATGCGCCTTGTCCCGCTCGGCGAGCGGCAGATAGGCGATACGGGAATCCGGCGGGCATTCCAGCGAGATGAAGAGACTGACGCCCAGACCGATTGCGACGCCCTCGCGAATGGTCTCGCGGGTGTGCAGTTCGATGACGTCGCTCGGCACAACGTCCGCTTGCGACAGGAGCCGCTCGGTGGCGGCGCGGGTTCGCGAACTGGCTTCCCGCAGCAGCAGCCGTTCGTTCCCGAGCTGCGCCAATGAGAATTCGATGTCCCGTGCGCAAGGGTGGTGTGCCGGTAGCGCGACCATCAGGCGGTCGACGTAGAGCGGTTCATAGGCGAAGACGTTGTCTCCCGGCGGGTCGCTCACGATGCCGGCGTCGATCTGCGCGTCCCCAAGCGCACGGATCGTCTCGCGGGCGTTGCCGACACGCACCTGGATACCCATCGCAGAGTGCTTCTGGCGCAATGCCTTGGCGAAGCGCGCGGCATAGATCGGACAATCCGATCCCAGTCGCAGGGAACTCAGCGTCGGGTCGTTGCTGTCGCCCAGGAGATCGTCGATGTCATCCGACGTCGCGAACAGTTTCTGCGTCAATGTGAAAAGCTGACGTCCCGCCGCTGTGAGACGCAGCGGCGGCTTGCGGCCTTCGAACAGCGGCGTCTGATGACGCTCTTCAAGCGCCTTCAACTGCTGCGACAATGTCGGCTGCGCCACATTGAGGCGGCGCGCCGCGCGGCTCACGCTGCCGTCGGTGGCAACCGCATGAAATGCCCGTAAATGTTGATGATTTACGGCCATATGCGTGCGTCATCCCCCGCTGCAAAGACACGCGACGCTACCGATGCCGAGCGACAGGCCTGTGACGCCAAGCTGCATAGAAAATCCCTATGCCACGCATTGAACGGAAGTATTGGCGGGGTGCTGTCGGCTCCAGCGATAGAGGGTAGGCACGGCGCTGCGACGCCGAAGAGGGGTTGATGGTGAACGAAATTTCATATTCGTGCGCGCTTGTCCTTTCGCTCAGCGCGCGGCGCCGGCACGCCGTCTCCTAGCGAGAAACAGCCGGTCCGGTGACAAAACGGCGCGCCAGCACGATTTCGAGAAAACGGGGGCTCACATGAAAACGAAGCTGAAAATTTCCTGCGCAGTTGCTGCGATCCTCAGCGGGTGCGGCGGTGCGATGGCCGCGACGGCGGATGCACTACCCGCAGGCGGCATTGAAACCGTCGTGGTGACGGCGGAGCGCCGCGAGGAAAACGTCCAGAACGTGCCGCTGACGGTACTCGCCTTCTCGGGTGACAAGCTGTCCGACCTCAACGTCACCACGTTGCAGGATCTGCTGAAGTACACGCCAAGCGTGACCTTCGGCAACAACGGCCCTGGGCAGGGTGAGCTCTTCATCCGTGGCCTAAGCAACGGCTTCCGCGGCAACCAGTCCACCGGCACCGTCGGTCTCTATCCCAACACCGCGATCTATCTCGACGAACAGTCGATGCAGTTCCCGGCACGCAACGTCGACATCTATGCCGTCGACCTCCAGCGCATCGAGGTCCTCGAGGGCCCGCAGGGCACGCTGTTCGGCGGTGGTGCCGAAGCGGGCGCGCTGCGCTACATCACGAACAAGCCAGATCCCACCAAGTTCGCCGCGCGGGCCGACGCCAGTTACAGCATGACGCAGGGCGGCGATCCGAACACAAGCGTCAGCGCGATGCTCAACGTCCCGCTGATCGACGACAAGCTGGCCGTTCGCCTGGTGATCTACGACGATCAGCAGGGCGGCTACATCAACAACGTCTACAGCCAGTTCACCCGCTCCGATGCCGATCCGGGCAACACGGTTCTCGGCATCCACCCGGTCGGCCCCAACTGCCCCGACGGCTTGCCGGCGAGTCAGGCCCTGCATCAGGGCGGCCAGATCTGGTGCACGCTCGCCCACGCGCCGATCGGCAACAACGCGAACCTGGTGCGGAACAACCAGAACCCCCTGACGATTCAGGGTGCGCGTGCATCGCTGCTCTACAACATCGATGACGACTGGAACCTTCTCATCACCGAGAGTTTGCAGAAGCTCGACGCCGAAGGGCTTTCGGTCGAGTACCCGATCGGCTCGAATTTGCAGCCGCTCAAGCCCTTGCAGGTGACGGCCTTTTCGCCGTCCTGGAACAAGGACGACTACAGCAACACCGCCTGGACGGTCAACGGGAAGCTCGGCGACATCTCGCTGATCTATACCGGCGGTTGGACACTGCGGAACATCAACCAGCAGATGGAGTATTCCAACTACACCCGCACCTATTACGGGACCTACTACACGTGCTCGGGCGGCAATACATCCTATTCGGCTATCGATCAGGGCGGACCGCTGCAGTGCAACTCGCCGATCACAAGCTGGCACGACGCGATCAAGAGCACGCATATGAGTCATGAGCTGCGCGCTTCGACGCCGGCTGACTGGCCGATCCGCGGTATCGCCGGCGGCTATTTCGAGCAGCTCCGGCTCTACGACAACATGAATTTCAATTACCGCACGATCCCGTCCTGTACCCAGCAATGGCTGGCAACCCAGGTCGCCGGCGAGCCGGTCTGTTTGGGCCTTGTCGAGCCGTTCCCGGGCAACCCGGCCCTTGGCATCCCTCCCGCCACCGCCAACGATCCGAGTCCGCGCAGCGATGCGACCGCGTTCGGTGAGGACGTGCAGCGCGGCTACGATCAGACGGCGTTCTTCCTGTCGCTGGATTACGACATCCCGTTTGTGCCCGGCCTGACGGTCACTGGCGGCACCCGCTGGTATCAGTATCGCGAGTTCGAGCTGGGCTCCGTGTACACGACCAACGTGCACTGCCAGAACGTGCTGATCTGCTACAACGACCCGACGTTCCTGGCGAAGGCTTATCCGAAACGCGACATTGACGCCCACAACGACCACAAGACTTATGCTGGCTTCAAGAGCCGTCTGGGCGTGACGTACAACGTTTCCGACGACATCATGGTGTACTACACCTACTCAGAGGGCTTCCGGCCCGGTGGCTTCAACCGGTACAACACCAACCAGGTCCTTAATCTCAATCCGGGCGCCAATCCGCAATTCACGACGCCCAATTCCTTCGGTCCTGACTCCCTCACCAACCAGGAAATCGGCCTCAAGGGGCAATTCTTCGATCACAATCTCGTCGTGAACCTGTCGGCCTGGAACATGAACTGGCGCAACGTGCAGTTCCTGTTCTTCCAGCCGCTCTACACCGGCAACGTCACCTTTGCGACCAACGGTCCGTCGTATCTCATCCAGGGCGCGGAGCTTCAGTTCATCGGCCGCCCGATGGAAGGTCTCACCGTTGACGGCTCGGCGACCTTCAATGAAAACACCGAAGACAAGACGCCCTGCCTCATCAGCAACATTCCGGCCAGCGCAACCTTTGGCAAGTGCATCACGCAAGCCAATGGTGCGCCCTATCCAAACCCCTACGGGGTGGTCGGCGGCATAGCGGCGTTCTCGCCGAAGTGGCAGGGCAATATCCGTGTCCGCCAGGAATGGGCGATCGACAACTATCTTGCCTTCGCTTCGGCTGGCCTGAGCTACACGGGCCCGATGTGGAACCAGCCGGCAAACTACGTGTCCGGCGCTGGTGTGACGATCCCGTCAACGACCTATCTGCGCTACTACATGCCCGGCTACACGACCTTCGATGCGTCGTTCGGGGTGTCATACGACCGCTGGGACGCGCGGATCTTCGGCGAGAACCTCGGCAATTCGCACGCCAGTACATTCACGTCGTCGGCGCAATGGATCAAGTCGGAAGTGCCCCTGCGCCCGATGGTGGTCGGCCTGAAGGTAGGCTTCAACTACTGAGCGAAGCGTCGACCAGTCTGTTAAGCTTCGGTGGGCCCTGAAGGCCCGCCGAAGTCTTTATGCGGATCGCGATGGACAACCCTTCTTCGGACATGGCCTCGCAAGCGGATGCGGTCATCCGCCTGCGCGATCTGCAGAAACAGAAGGCATACGTCGAGGCGCTCGATGGCGCCCGGGCCCTGTTGCAGGCCACGCCCGGCAACCGCGACCTACGCCTGATAGAGGCATCCAGCCTGCGCCATCTGGGCCGGCTGGACGAGGCGCTCGCCACGCTTGCAGAACTCGAGCGAAAGCACCCGCGCTTCAGCTTGCTTCACGAAGAGCGGGGCCTCTGTCATGTCGCGCGCAAGGATGCGTCCAACGCGATCCAGGCACTGCTTGCGGCGGTGACCCTCAATCCCGCACTGCCGCATAGCTGGCGTATGCTGGTGGGCATCTACCGGCTCACGGGCGATGCGCAGAACGGCGCGATGGCCGCGGATCATCTGGCGACGCTGAACCATCTCCCGCCCGAAGTGGTGTCGGCGACGTCGCTGTTTTCCGACGGCGAGCTCGATCGCGCCGAGCCGATCATCCGCGCCTTCTTGGTGCAGCACGGCAATCATCCCGACGCCATGCGCCTGCTGGCACGGATCGGCATCGCGCGCGAGGTTTATGACGATGCCGAACTCCTGCTCGAGGGTGTGCTGACACTGGCGCCGGACTATGACGCGGCGCGGTTCAACTATGCGCAGGTCCTGATGCTGCGGCACAAATACGCGCAGGCGCAAGAGGAGATCGGACGCCTGCTCAAGGGCGATCCCGGGAGCAAGGAATATCGCCGCCTTGCCGCGTCCATCGCCGTCGGACTTGGACAGCACGGCAGCGCTATCGCGGTGTATCGGGATCTGCTCGCTGAGACGCCCGGCGTTCCGGACGTAAACCTGTGGCTCGGTCACGCGCTCAAAACAACCGGACGCTTCGACGATGCGGTGATCGCCTATCGGACCGCAGCGACCGCCCGCCCGGATTTCGGCGATGCCTATTGGAGCCTAGCCAACCTCAAGACCTTTCGCTTCGAAACAAGCGAGATCGAGCGGATGCGGGCAGAGGAAGCGTCGTCTTCGACGGCGGCGATCGACCGCTACCATCTCTGTTTTGCCCTCGGCAAGGCGCTGGAGGATCGCGGCGAGACGGCGGAGTCCTGGGCCTATTATGAGCGTGGCAACGCGCTCAAGCGGGCCGAGAGTGCCTATCGCGCCGAGGTCATCGAAGGCAACACGCTGCGTCAGATTGAGGTATGCTCGCGTGCCTTTTTCACAGAACGCGCCGGTTGGGGCTGTCAGCGACCCGATCCTGTTTTCATCGTCGGCCTGCCGCGCGCCGGTTCGACCCTGCTGGAGCAGATTCTCGCCTCCCACTCCCTGGTGGAGGGCACGCACGAACTATCGGATGTCCAGAACGCGGTGACCGTTCTGCAGGGACGCGGCGCCGGTCTCGACAGCCCGCTCTATCCGGCGGTGCTAGCGGACTTGCCCGCGCAAGCATTCTCGGACATGGGCGAGAAATATCTGGCGGACACCCAGGTCTATCGTCGCGAAAAGCCGTTCTTCATCGACAAGATGCCGAACAATTTCCGGCACATCGGCCTCATCCATCTGATGCTGCCCAATGCCCGTATCATCGACGCGCGGCGCGAGCCGATGTCGTGCTGCTTCAGCAACCTGAAGCAGCTCTTCGCCAACGGCCAGGAATTCACCTACAGCGTCGACGACATCGCTCGCTACTACCGCACCTATCTCGACCTGATGGAGCACTGGGACCGTGTGCTGCCCGGCCGGGTACTGCGCGTATATCACGAGGACGTCGTCGACGACCTGGAGGGCAGCGTACGCCGCATGCTCGATTTTTGCGGGCTGCCGTTCGAACCCACCTGTGTGGATTTTCACAAGACGGAGCGCGCCGTGCGCACGCCCAGCTCGGAACAGGTACGCCAGCCGATCTTCCGTCACGGGCTCGACCAGTGGAAGAACTACGAGCCGTGGCTCGCGCCGCTCAAGGGGGCGCTCGGCGACGCGCTGGTTCGCTATCGCGCCTGAGCATAGAGACGCCCTATGCCGTCCATTGAGCGGAAATATTGGTGGCACGTGCCTGCGCCCCCTACTAAGCATACAGCGGCGCGCCGGATCTTTCCGATGACAGCAACGCGCTGAAGAGACGAGGATGAGCGGTCATTTTGACCTCGCGGTGGTGGGTGCGGGCGTCGTGGGCCTGGCGCACGCCTATGCCGCCGCGCGGCTGGGCAAGCGCGTCGTCGTCATCGACCGCGATTCGCGGGCGAACGGCGCCTCGATCCGCAATTTCGGTTTCGTCACCGTCACGGGACAGAAGAGCGGCGACAACTGGCGACGCGCGCGCCGTTCGCGTGACGTATGGGCCGAGATCGCGCCGCAGGCGGGCATCGCGATCGAGCAGCACGGTCTGCTTCTGGCGTTGCGCCATCCGGAATCCGTGGCGGTGGCCGAGGCGTTCCTGAAGACCAGCATGGGTGACGGCTGCGCGCTGCGTTCGTCGAGCGAATTCACCGAAGCCTTTCCCGGCGCCGTTGGAAATCTCGGTGCGCTGTGGAGCCCGCATGACCTGCGTGTGGAGTCGCGCGATGCCCTCCCGCGCCTCGCCGCCTGGTTGACAGGTCGTCTCGGCGTGACGTTCCTCTGGCGTACCGCGGTGCATGCGGTCGTGCCGCCGGCAATCGAAACATCGCGCGGCAGGATCGAAGCGGAAGCCGCCATCGTCTGCCCTGGCGACGATCTCTTCACGTTGTTTCCCCACCGCGTCGCGGCCTACAACGTCACGCGTTGCCGTCTGAGCATGCTGCGGCTTGCCGATCCCGGCTTCCGCATGCCGGCGCCAGTGATGTCCGATCTCGGTCTCCTGCGCTATGCGGGGTACGGTGATCTGCCCGAAGCGCAGGCGCTGCGCCGTCGCCTCGAAGCCGAGCAGCCTGCTCATCTGCGCAACGGCGTCCACCTGATCGCGGTGCAAAGCGCCGACGGCTCGCTGGTCGTCGGCGACAGCCATCACTACGACGACACGCCGCCACCTTTCGCGCCGGTCGAGGTGGATGCCATGATCCTCGACGAGCTGCGCGCCGCGACCGGCATGACGCCACCGGCGGTGCTGGAGCGCTGGACCGGCACCTATTCATCCTGCACCGACCGCGCCATGTTCGTGGATGCGCCATCCGACGCCGTGCGGCTGGTGATGGTAACCGGCGGAAACGGTGCCTCCACCGCCTTCGCCATCGGCGAGGAGGTCATCGGCGCGCTGTACGGCTGCAAGGTAGGAGGGGATGCATGAGCAGCATCGCCGCCGTGGTGTTCGATTGGGCCGGCACCATGATCGACTTCGGCTGCATCGCACCGGTCGAGGCTCTGCTGACCGCCTTCACGAATGAAGGCGTGACGATCACCGAGGCGGAAGCGCGCCGGGACATGGGCCGCGCCAAGCGCGACCATGTCCGCGCGCTGCTCGCGATGCCGCGTATCCGTGATCTGTGGGTTGAGCGTCACGGCAGCGAAACGTCGGAGGCCGATGTCGGCCGCATCCACGACGCGCTGGAGCCGCTGATGCGTGCCGCGACCGCCCGGCACGCCGAGCTGATCGCCGGCGCCTCCGATCTCGCGAAGATGCTCACGGCGCGCCGGATCAAGATCGGCTCCTCGACCGGCTACACCCGCACGATGATGGCCGACATCCTTCCGCGCGCCGCGGCGCAGGGCTATGCGCCCGGCGTCGTGGTCTGCTCCGGCGAGACTCTCGAGGGGCGGCCGTCACCGCTGCCGATGCTGAAGAACATGGTCGAGCTCGGGGCCTATCCCGCATGGCGTTGCGTGAAGGTCGACGACGCAGAGGTCGGCATCCAGGAAGGCCGCGCCGCGGGCGCGTGGACCGTCGGCGTTGCCGCGTCCGGCAATGGTGTAGGGTTGAGCGCCGCGGCGTGGCAGGCCCTGTCTCGCGATGAGCAGTACGCGCGCGCCTCGAGGGCGGCTGCGGCGCTGAAGGCCGCCGGGGCGCACTACATTGTCGATACCGTTGCCGATCTGGAACCTGTGCTGGCCGAGATCGAAGGACGCATCGCCGGGGGCGGGCGGCCGGACTGATCAGTCGCGCATCCGCCGCACATACCAGCGGATAAAGTGGTCGAGATTCCGCTCCTTGAAGGGCGAGAACGGCCCCGGCTCGAAGCCTGGCGAGGTCACGCCCGCCCACTGACGCCGGCAGATCGCCCAGTCTTCCTACATCTCAGGTGCTGCGACCAGCGTACTGTCGGGCGCATGGGCCCAGCCGTGATAGGGGGCAGACCAGCAGCGCGCTGCGGGGCTCCCCTCGTAGATCACCGAGCTGTGGCCGATCTTGTAGAGATCCAACGCTGCTGCCATCGCCTAAGCAGCAGCGGGTTCAGGGGCAGCGACCCGCAGCCGCGCAAAATGCAGCGCCGATAACGTGGCGCCCACGATGCACCCGACAGCCGTGCAATAGGTGGTCGTCTCGAAGAACCGCAGCCAGTCCAGCTTCATGGCGAAGAAGTCGCGGAACAGCAGCAGACCCACCGATCCCGCATAGCCACTCGAATCCGCCACATAGATCAGGAAACCCGCAGTGCCGACTTCGCGCGTCGCCGCGATGATGCGATCGAACAGGATGGCATTGAACGGCACGTAGGCCATATACAGCCCCGCACCCGTCAGGATCATGAATAGCGCCGGGTTCACGCGGCCGGCCTGGTAGCCGAACGTCGCCGCCGCCACCACAACCGCACCCGCAACGATCGCGCCATGCACGAACAGGAGCGCGCGCATGTTGTCGCGCACCGCCATCAGCGCGCCCAGCGTGACCAGCGAGAACAGCGCCACCGGCACCTCGCTCGCGGTGAACATCGCCGCGACGTCCCTGTAGCCGAGCGCGGTCCAAATCTCGGCCGCGAAGTTGTCGCGGAAGTCGCGCATCGCCGTCAGCAGCACATAGGCCGCCACCAGCGGAACGATGGCGGCGATGTGCCGCCGCAGGAACGACCCGCGCTGCGCGCTGTTCATCGGCGCGCGTTTCGCGCGCTCGGCCTGGTCCTGGGCGTTCGGCGGCGGCAACAACGTCAGGCCGTACACGGCGATCAGGAGCACCGGAAAGAAGAGCGCGCCCGTCGCGGCCGGCATCCAGAGGTCGCTGACGCCCTGGTCGAGCAGCCAGCGCCCCGCAGACTTCACGACGCCCGACGACAGGATGAAGCTGGCGCACAGGATGGCGCCGATCACCTCCGACGTGCGCCGCCCCTCGACGTAGCCGTACACCAGCCCCCAGATCAGCCCGAGTGGCAACCCGTTCAGGAACAGGGCCGGCACGTTCCACGGCGCCGGCACGAGCGCGAACAGCACCAGCGCCAGCCACGACGTCGCGATCAGCCCGATGATCGCCACCGCGCGGCGCGACGGCCCCATCTCGGAGATCAGCTTGATCCCCATGACCTTCGACAGCGCGTAGCCGAGCACCTGGGCGATCACCAGCGCACTCTTGTAGTCGAGCAGCGCGAAATGCCAGCCCGCCACATGATCGAACGTCGCCGCCGCGAACGGTTTGCGAAATGCGTACATCGCAAAATAGGCGGAGAACGACGCAAGCCCTGCGAACGCGATGAAGAGGGCCGGATGGGCGCGCTCGAGACGTTGCGTGATGGTCATGTCGTATTTCTCCGCCGCCGTTCATCCATGCATCGCGCCGCGCAGGGGCGCCAATAGGCGTTTCCTATGGGCGCCATCTGGCGCCGCTACTTCAGCCGCGGAATGCGACGATTTCGCTTCATCGCCTTGCGTCGAGATTTCGCGCTGGCCGCCGCGGCGTGAGCCGGTAGCATCCGAGCCGCGCCCTGTTGAAGGGTGGTCATCTTACGTAGAGAGTGCTTTAGGGTTTGCCTGACAGCTCCGGTTCGGCCCCTGTTGCACCCATGACGACGCGTTGCGCCGTTGAAGAGAAAGCTGTAGCTCTGATTCGCAGAGCGATTCGCCGAACGAGTTCGTATATGCGCATCCACACCGCGGTTGCCCTTGCACTGATTTTGTTGTCTGCGGCCCAAGCTCGAGCTCAGGGAAGCGGGATCTACATTGGCGGAGGTTTGGGCGCCGAGTCGCCGTCGAGCTCGACTTGGCATGTTCCAAAACTCAGCCAGTTTGGCCGGTTTGATCTGTCGCAGACGAACATGCTCCTTGTCGACCTCGGCTACAAGTTTGGCGATGGAATTCGCGTCGAGTTGGAGGGACAGTATGATCAGTTCTCGCTCAAAAAGCTGACAATCCCGTCGGTCGCCTCGGCACTGGCCGGGCACATCACCAGCGCGACCATCTTTCTCAACGCAAACTACGACTTCACGATCTTCCAAGGCTGGGGCGGAACGATCGGCGCCGGCCTTGGAAGCGATTGGAACAACGCAAAAGGCAATTCGTCGGCGGGGCTGGCAATACTGAGCGGCAGCGATCGTGCTTTTGCGTGGCAGGTCATGGCGGGTGTTCAGCATCAGATCATTCCCAATGTCGATCTCGACATCGACTATCGATATCAAGGCGCGGGATCGACCACGGTGACGCAAAGCGGCGTGGGCAACTTCGTGCTTGGTGGTTTGCGCTCGCAAACCGTATCTGCCAGCCTTCGGTTCTATCTCCTGCCATAAGACGCTTGGCTCGAGTCAAACTGGGACCGGCACGCCGGCACTGGTCTAAAGCTTCGGACGTTTTTTTTGATTTGACGCGGGTTGCTGGACAGGCCGCGCCGTGACGCTGCAAGACCAAAACTCTCTGGCAAGGTCGCGCGCCGCGAAGTTGAGACGCTTTGCAGAGGCACGGCGACCTGACGTCGAACGCATGGCCGACCCTTCAGCGCGTAGTCCGCGGTGTGATAACAGTGTCATCACTGTGCTAATGAATGCCACCGGCGTTGGGGCGGCGTCGAAAGAAATCCGTCCGGACAAATCCTGGCGTGTCGTTAGAGGAGGGGACAATGAAAGTTGCTTTGGTTGGGGCGTTCTTGATTGCACTTGCGGGCAGCGGTTCAGCATCGGCGATGCCGACCGACTATCAACCGCAGGACGGCACGTATTTTAAGCTCAGCACACAATTTCGTGGGACAGCGATGAGCTTGGATGTGGTCAACGGTGGAGCACACAACAACGAAATCCATCTTGCTCCAGATGGAAACTTCACCGGCCAGTTTTGGCATATCGTTCAGGTTCCAGGCACAGACTACTACACGTTGACGACAAAGTTTCGCGGCGATGGCATGTGCCTCGACATCAACCTGCCTTCCATGCGGCCACACCTGAATCCTTGCGGAAACTACACGGGGCAGCACTGGTACATCCGGCACAGTTCTGCGGGCATGCAGTATCGCCGCCTCAGCAACAACACCCAGGGTTCGGACATGTGTCTGGACATCAATCCGGACGACAACGCCGCAGAGATGCGTCCGTGCGGCAACTACACCGGACAGGCCTGGATGTTTGGCGATACCGGCGAGTCGACACCGACGCCATAGGGACCGCAACAGTTCGCATGGAGGACAACCACATGAGAAACATACCGACAGCGACTATCGCTATCACCCGGATTGGCACATTCGCGACCGCCATCCGGACGACTGGTACTTCCATCGTGACTGGGAGCACGACCACGACCATCACTGGCGCGAGTATCACGAAGGCCGTGATTTTTGGCGGCACGGAGTTTGGATCACGTTCTGACCGCTGCAAGGCAACCGGGCGGGGCGGGGCATAGCGTCCCGCCCAACCGTGCTCGCGGCACATCTGCGTCGCAAACGGAGCGACATCGGGAGCACCAACGGCTGGCACCCCGCCACCTTGGGGCCGGGCCACTTTGCCACTTGGAGCGCCCAACTTCAGCGGGACGGGCGCGTTCATCAGTGTCTGCCGGAACGCCCATGACATCGGCAGGTCGCAGTTGTCGTGCTCATCTGGCAGCTGACGCGCGCTCCCAAACCGTCCAAATACCAACGTGACCTGTGGTGGTGGGGCCGGCGCCGGCGCCAACGCACAGGTGACGATCAACGGAACGCCCTGCTGTCTTTAGTCGGCATCGCATCGCGCCTAACCGTCGCGGTCGACCGCCCGACTGGGGCACCTGTCTACCGGCCTCGACCATATCGACGGCAACTATCGCCGGCACATTTCGTGTCGATCTGCCTTCACATGACGTTAGAATTCTTTGATCCGACGCAAAGGCGAGCCCGCACAGTGCTCTTAGAATGAGCTGCATGAGTTTGAGTTTGTCCGACGTATATCGCGCTGCAGTTGCGCTCGAAGAGGAATTCGCGGACGACGCGCACAGCATCGCGGTTGAACGCGCCGAAGCTTGCTTGGGGCGTGCCGACCACGACGGGCACCATCATTGGACACAGGTCGCTTGGGCGCTGAGAGAAATGCGACATCGTCCGCCGGAAACCCGTCACTAGGCGTGTGTGGCGCGACAGGATCCGGGCTGACGTTCGCCCCGCCGAATTGCAGGCGACGATTTACAAGCTGGCAAGCTTCGGCACGCGGCACACACTTTCGGACACCAGGTCCCCAGCCGCGGCATCGGCGCAGCCCGGCTCTGGGTAAAGAGCCGCTTCGCAACATTCAGCCGGACTTGTGGCGGCTGCCTCGACGTGGACATGCCCTCGCAGGACACGCTCTCAAGCAATGGATGCGAGACGGAACCGCCGTTCTGCGCGTAGGCGGTTCCCGAGTACCCCGCAATAACGCACAAGCCGACGACGCGAGAGGAATGTGCATTTAGGGTCCTCCAAGGGACGGTTGCTGCAAGATGTGTCGCGTCGCTCACACAGGCAAGGGGCGACCGGCTGTCCCTGGGGTGCCTGAGCGCTCAAGCGGCGCGCGATTTGACGGCACGAATACCGGATTCGCTGGCGATGTACGTTCTTGTCTGCCAGTTATAGGCGCATGACAAAGGCCGCAACCCGATGACGCCTTTTGAGCTGGTCGCTGCGCTGATGGCGGTGATCGCCGTGACGGGCTGGATAAACGTGAAGACGTTCCATCTTCCGCATGGCGTTGCGATGTTGATCGCCGGCCTTGTCGCGGCTGCTGCCATCGCAGCACTTCAATGGAGCGTCCCCGACTTTCCGCTGGCGAGCCAGATCGTCGACACCATCAACCGCATCGACTTCGGCCAGACGGTGGTCGGTTACATGCTCGCCTTTCTGCTGTTTGCCGGTGCGATGCAGGTGGACGTGGCTGAGCTGCAAAGACGTTGGCTGTCGGTCACTGCACTCGCGACTTTAGGCGTGTGCGGTTCGATTGTCATCGTTGGCTTCGGTCTGTGGTACATCGCTGGTCTGCTCGGGCTGTCACTTCCGCTTATCTGGGCGCTTCTCTTTGGAGCCCTGATCAGTCCGACAGACCCTGTGGCAGTGCTCGCCACAGTTCGACACGTGAAGCTGTCAAAGACGCTAACGGTCGTGCTGCAGGCCGAGGCGCTGTTCAACGACGGCGTGGGCATTGTTGCCTTCACCGCTCTTCTGGCAGTCGCCGCTGAAAAGGGAGATATCGATGCATCGCAGGCTGTATTTCAAGTCCTTGTCGAGGCGGTTGGCGGTCTTGCACTCGGCGTCGGACTCAGCTGGCTGGTTCTTCGGGTGCTGGAAACGATCGACGACTTCGCTGTCGAGACGAGCATGTCGATCGCCCTTGCAATGGGGACGTATTCGCTCGCGCAGTCATTGCACCTTAGCGGGCCGATCGCCGTGGTTGGCGCGGGCATGGTGTTCGGCGGGCCGAGCGGCAAGAGGGCGTTCGAAGGCCAGTCACGAACCTATCTGATGTCGTTCTGGGTTCTGGTCGACGAGATTCTGAACGCGTTGCTGTTTCTGCTCTTAGGTGTCGAGATGGTCGTAGTGCCGTTCCAGGCACACGAATTGGGACTCCTGCTGGTGACGATTCCACTCGTCCTTGCCGCGCGCTTCGCGGTGGTTCAGCCGTGGGCCATCGTGTATCGCTTTCGACAGGGAGAAACCGGCCCCGCGCTAATCCTGGGATGGGGCGGACTTCATGGCGCGTTATCGCTGGCGTTGGCCCTGACCCTGCCGACAGGAGCAGAACGCTCTCTGATCCTCTCGCTGACCTATGCTGTTGTGGCATTCTCGATCATCGTGCAGGGGCTGACCCTCACCCCGCTGGCTCGGCTGGTCTACGGCGCATCCAGTCGGTATCGGATACAAGAACGCAACTCGCCGTGAGCTATCCGCTTGTTGCGCCAACGGCCAATCCATCGCCAGCACCGCTGATTGGTGGCAGATAGAGCAGCAGGGCGGCTGCCACGTAAGTAGACGAGAAGGTTCCAACCACAACGCCGAACATGATCGCGGCTGAAAAATCCAGAAGGGCGGGCCCGCCGAAGAGAAGCAACGGGAGAATCGCGAGTGCCATTGCCGTCGACACCAGGGTCGTGCGGGTGGCTATCTGGTTTGTCGAAAGATTGATCAGATCCCGCATCGACATGCGTTTGAACTTGCGACGATTCTCCCGGATGCGGTCGAACACGACTACCGTATCGTTGATGGAGTACCCGGCGAGAAGGAGCAGTGCGGCAACGGAGTTGATAGAAAAGTCGAGCTGTAGCACGGCGTAGAGCCCGGCGGTGACAAAAACGTCGTGACCCGTCGCGATCAACGCCCCCACACCGTACTGCCACTCGAACCTGACACCGACATAAAGCGATATCAGGACAACGGCCAGAATGGTTGCGATTACGCCATTCCGGTAGAGCTCGGCGCTTACCTTTGGACCGATGATCTGGGTGTCACGGATGGTGTAGTCCACACCGAGCTTGGCCTTGATCGTTTCTGCGAGAGCGTTCTCCGATTCGTTACCTGGTGGCCTCGCGCGTATGAGAATGCAGGAATTCGGCGGCCTGTCGCATGAGCCTCCGCCGACGTACTGCACGCTCATGTCGTTGAGGCCCTTGATCCCCAGGACGTCACGCACGTGTCCGATGTCGATGGACTGATGCGACTGGGCTTCGATCTGGACCCCGCCCCGAAAATCGATACCGAGATTGAAGCCGCGCGCCGCAATCGCCGCGACGGCGATCAAGAGCAGAATTCCGTCGATAGCGAAGGCGACATAACGCCAGCGAACGAAATCGACGTTGGTTGTTTCCGGAATGAAGCGCAGGAATGGCATGGAACGCTTTTGCCGCGCATCGAAATAAGAAGTCCATTAGAAGAGGGCCGGGCACCGCGTCAAAATGCAGGTCACAAGCAGCCCCAATACCGAAATGGCAAGAATGCCGCCGAACGCGTAAAGTGACTAGCGCGAACGCGAGAGGTGAACCGGACCGCCACGCGTCGAATGAGCAACCGGTCGCGTGAACTTGCGGCTTCTGTGCCGCTGTTCCGAACGTGCGAGAGATCTATTGATCAATCCAGCCATCGCCAGAAAGAGAAGGGGCAGCAGCAGGACAACAACGCCGGCAAGAGTTGCGTGAATCAAGATAACACCCAGGAACTAACTCGTCGAAGGTAGGTGGTAACCCGATAAGAATTCCATGCAAACGAAGGCACTGCGCATAAGAACGGCATGCGGTTTCTAGGCGTTAGAATGTTCCGCCCGCAAGCATGACCAGATGCTCCGCTACCGGTCCGAGCACCAGGGCAGGAAAGAACGTCAGCCCTCCTACGATCACGATGGTCGCAACCAGCAACGTGGCGAACAACGGCCCGTGGGTCGGGAGGGTCCCCGCCGATGCGGGGACACGGCGCTTCCGCGCCAGCGTGCCGGCAACGCAAAGGACCGGGATGATCACCAGAAACCGTCCGGCAAACATCGCCACGGCGAGCGAGAGATTGTAGAAGTCCGTATTCGTGTTTAGGCCCGCAAAGGCGCTCCCGTTGGTCGCAGCACCGGAAGCGTAGGCATAGAGAACCTCGGAAAACCCGTGCGGCCCTGCGTTGTTGAGACTGGTCAAGGTCTGTGGGAGCAAGACACCGAGCGCAGGCAGTCCGAGAATGAAGAACGGGACGACCAGCAGCGCCAGCATCGCCATTTTGACCTCGCTGCCTTCGATCTTGTTTCCGAGGTATTCAGGTGTCCTTCCGATCATCAGGCCAGCAAGGAAGACAGCGACGAGCACAAACAGCAGCATTCCGAACAGGCCGGAACCCGGGCCGCCGACGATTACTTCGTCCAGCATCATGTTCGCCATAAGCACCAGACCGGAAAGCGGCATGAAGCTGTCGTGCATAGAATCGACCGCACCATCCGAAGAGGCCGTCGTCACAGTCGCAAAGAGGGAGGATTGCGCAGTGCCGAAGCGCACTTCCTTGCCCTCCATGTTCGCCAAGGTGCCGGTTTGATGCAGCACTGCAGACGCCGCATTCATCGAGGTTTCATTTGCGTAGACGACTGCGAAGCCTGAAACGAACAACACGGCCATTGCCGCATACAGCACCCAACCTTGCCGTCGGTCGCCCACCATGCGACCAAAGGCATTGGTCAGACCGGCGCCGACGAGAAAGATGGCAAGCGCCTCCAGCAAGCCGCTTGCCGCTGTCGGATCTTCGAACGGATGCGCGGAGTTCGCGTTGAAGAAGCCGCCTCCATCGCCGCTAAGCAGTTTGATCATTTCCTGCGAGGCCACGGGCCCTATCGCCAGTACCTGATGGGCACCGTCCACCGACGTGGCGTCGACATAGGCCGACAAAGTCTGTGGGACGCCCGTTGCCTGCAAAACAAGCGCACCGGCGACGGAGAGCGGCAGAAGCAGGTAAAAAGTCGAGCGTACCAGATCAGCCCAGAAATTTCCGATCGTCTCGATGTTGTGCCGCGCGATACCCCGAACAAGGGCGAATGCAACGCCAATCCCGGTCGCGGCAGACATGAACGACTGCACGGTAATCCCGGCCATCTGGACGAGATAACTGACGGTTGTCTCGCCGGCGTAGGACTGCCAGCTTGTATTGGTGACAAAGCTCACCGCGGTGTTCATGGCGAGCGTGGGCTCGACCGGTCCAAGGCGCTGAGGATTGAACGGTAACACGCCTTGTAAGCGCTGAAGCACGTAGAGGAGGACTATCCCACAAACGTTGAAGCAGACCAGCGAGGCCGCATATTGGACCCAGTTCTGTTCTGAAGGGTCCGCGCCGCACAATCGATAAAGTGCGTGCTCAACGCGAGTAGCCGTCGTCCAGAACGACTCGCGACTGTCGGCCATTCGCGCGAGGTACCAACCCGAAGGGGAGACGAACGTCGTTATGAGGAACGCGAACAGACCAAACTGTAGCCAGCCGATCGTGCTCACGACTTGTCCTTCGAGTTCAGTGGATCGGTGGTTGTCAGCCTGTCGCAGGCGCTGATGAACAGCAACGCAGCGACGGATGCGATCGCCAGTGAAGCGAGCAAAACAGCATCCATCATCGCGGGATGTACGGCTTGCTCATCGCGTTGGTCCGTACCGCATCGCAAAAGCCCGTTCGATCGCCTTTGAGAGCGACAGTTCGCTGTCTATCGTACAGGCATACTTGACGCGGTCCAGAATTGTTCCGGCGCCGTCCGAGGTTTGCCTCGGCGCGGCCAGAGCCTGCCAATAGCCCAAGACGTAAGCCCGAAGTGTGGGATTCGGCGTCGGCTGGGCCAGCGCGGCGCAGGGGCGATCGAGCGTGCTGGCTGACATCGACGGGTTTTCGCCCTGCGCCGCGAAAGCTTCGGCGGCCACAGCAACGACGAAACCGAACAGCACGCGCAAGACGGAGGAAGGGTGGTTCACGCCCCCTGATACGCGGTTTCGGCATAAGAATTCGAAGCGGAAAGTGTCAGTACCTCACCGTTCCCAGGGTGAAGGGTGGTCCTTATGAAAATCCTATGGTGCCTGGGCCGAATTCGAATCGAAAACTTATGGATGCATGGCCGACATGCAGTGCAATGGCGCGCAGTCACCCGCACTTGGCGATCAAGCCAGACACCTGGGTGTCGCTTGATGACTTCCTGGAGGCCATCCGCCAGCCCTGCTCGCAGCCCACAATTGCTGCGTTGCTTGACCGGTGGGTTCGGGTACGCGCTCGGAGGAGCACATCATTCCACTGAGGTTCTTACGACCACCGGCACCCACGTCGACCTCAAGACACTGTACCAGGCGATCCAGTCGAACGCTCTCTGTCGAGCGGGCCTGGCCGAGGCGGTCCTGCGGCTTCGGAAGTAGAGGGCTTGCGTGCCGCTGCGCGAACTAGCGAACGCCACGGCGGTCCCCCGTGAAGAACCCACGGAGGCGGGAGAGCCAGCGTTCTTTCGAATCGCGGCGCGCCGTTGAAGCCAACTCGGCCCGACCGGGAGGCTCATCTTCGTATGGAACGACGCAGAGCAGCGCCACGGGCGGGATGAATCCACCGGGCAGGACGAATACAGGCGGTCGTGCCATTGAGCTGGCTCCATTGAAAGCTGATCAGCAGGTAATCGTCACGCTCTAAGTTTTCGATGCGATTTTCAGTACCCGGAGCATGCCGAGCCTATCGAATTTCCTGTCACCGGCTCGATTCACATCGATTTCTTATGGGCGAAAGCCGAAGTCTTGCGCGCTGTCATTCTCTTGCGTGCCATGAACAACAACACCAACGAAGCCAGTACCGAAGCCTTGCAGGCACTCTCGCTGTTCGAGGCGCGCGAGCGGATCGCGGACACGACCTTCGTGCTGGACGACGAAGCGCGGCCGGACGGCTGGCCGGAGCGGCACGACTTTCCGGAGCCTGCGGCTGTCGCGCCCTCTGAGGACAACTCCCTCAGGCATGTGCTCTTCGAGGCCGGGCTGGTGCTGGCCGTGCCCCTGGCGCTCGCCGCCTTGTTCACAATCCTGTTGCAGCCATAGGTCGCCCACCCAATAGCCATTTTCGCAGTTTGCTGACCTGGGTCAGCGCCGCTTTCCAATGGAATTCTTATGTTGGTAAGCCGTATCTCGCATCTGCACACTTATGTGTTCGGGCCGGCAGGCCCCGTGGATTTCTGAGCGCTCGACGAGCGATGAAACAAGGGACTTTCGCTATGCTGGATTTCCTTCTCGTGGTCGGTGGAACGGCACTCTTCATCATCGGGATTGCCTACACGATCGCCTGTGACCGGATCTGAGAGGACGACCGATGAGCCTCGACTACATCCTTGCAGCGGCGGTAACCGCCGGCCTTCTCGTCTATCTCGTCTACGCTCTTATCCGCCCCGAGCGGTTCTGAGGTTCCCATGACCGCCAATGGCTGGATTCAGATCATCGTCTATTCGGTGATCATCATCGCGATAACGCGGCCACTCGGTGGCTACATGACGCGCGTGTTCAACGGGGAGCGAACTTTCCTTTCCTTCGTTCTGCGCCCGATCGAGCGGCTGACCTACGCGATCTCGGGCGTACGGGAGAACGAGGAGCAGCATTGGACGACGTATGGCTTCGCCGTACTCCTGTTCAGCCTGGCCGGCTTCCTGTCGCTCTATCTCTTGCAGCGACTCCAGGCCGGGCTGCCCTTCAACCCACAGCACTTGCCGGCCGTGGGTGAGCACCTGGCGTTCAACACGGCAATCAGCTTCGTCACCAACACGAACTGGCAGTCCTACACGCCGGAAACAACGATGAGCTACCTCGTCGAGATGGCGGGACTCACGGTGCACAATTTCGTCTCAGCGGCCACCGGTATTGCCCTTGCCGTCGCGCTCGTGCGCGGGTTCGCCCGGCGATCGGCCCAGAGCATCGGCAATTTCTGGGTCGATCTCACCCGCTGCACCCTCTACATCCTGCTTCCGCTTTCCATCGTGGTCGGCCTGTTCTTCGTCTTTGAGGGTATGCCGCAGAATCTGCTGGCCTACACCGACGTGACGTCAATCGATGGCTTCAAGCAGACGATCGCTCAAGGACCGGTGGCCTCCCAGGAGGTCATCAAGATGCTGGGCACCAATGGCGGCGGCTTCTTCAACGCCAACTCGGCTCATCCCTTCGAAAACCCGAGCGCGTTGACGAACCTCATCCAGATCGTGCTGATCTTCTCGCTGGGCGCCGCCCTGACCAACCTCTTCGGACGCATGGTCGGCGACGAGCGCCAAGGCTGGGCGATCTTTGCTGTCATGGGCGTGCTGTTCCTGGCCGGCGTTGTCGTCTGCTACGCGGCGGAATCCAGTTTCAATCCGGCATTTGCATCCATCCACGTCGACCAGTCGGCAAATGCTCTTCAGGCGGGCGGCAACATGGAAGGCAAGGAGGTCCGCTTCGGCATCGCGAACTCTGCGCTCTTCGCCACGGTCACGACTGATGCCTCGTGCGGTGCGGTGAACGGGATGCACGACAGCTTCATGCCGTTGGGCGGCATGATCCCGATGATCAACATTCAGCTCGGCGAGATCATCTTCGGCGGCGTTGGCTCCGGCCTCTACGGCATGCTGCTCTTCGTCATCGTCGCGATGTTCGTCGCCGGCTTGATGGTCGGCCGCACCCCGGAATATCTCGGCAAGAAGCTCGAGTCCCGGGAAGTGAAGATGGCGATGCTTGCCATCCTCATCTTGCCGTTGTCGATCCTCGGCTTCACCGCACTGGTTTGCGTCCTGCCGGATGGCGTAGCGGCCTTAAACAACTCGGGCCCGCACGGCTTCAGTGAGATGCTCTACGCCTTCACCTCGGCTACCGGCAACAACGGAAGCGCTTTCGCTGGCATTTCGGCCAACGTTCTGCTCTACAACGTCACGCTCGGTGTGGCGATGTTCGTCGGTCGTTTCCTGATGATCGTGCCGATGCTCGCTGTTGCAGGTTCATTGGCATCGAAAAAGATCGTGCCGGTATCTGCCGGCACGTTTCCGACCCACGGCGCGCTGTTCGTGGGCCTGGTCGTCGGCGTGATCCTGATCGTCGGTGGCCTGACCTATTTCCCGGCTCTCGCGCTCGGCCCGATCGTCGAGCACCTCGCGATGCAAGCCGGCAATCTCTATTGAGGTCGAAGACAATGGACGCGAAAACACCTGCCTCTCCCGTGGGCGTCGAGCATCGCAGGCGGAGCGCTTCGACCCTCACCGACCCGGCCATTCTGATTCCGGCTATCTGGGATTCGGTCAAGAAGCTCAATCCGCGCCACATGATCGGCAATCCGGTCATGTTCTGCGTGGAGATCGTCGCGGCCCTGACCACGATCCTGTTCTTCCGCGACTTGTTCACGGGAGGAAAGGACCTGGCATTCTCCTTCCAGATCAACCTGTGGCTCTGGTTCACCGTTGTTTTCGCGAACTTCGCCGAAGCCGTGGCCGAAGGCCGTGGCAAGGCGCAGGCCGCGAGCCTGCGCAAGACGAAGATCGAAGCGGCGGCGAAGCTCTACGACAAATCTGGCGCGAAATGGACGATGGTGCCGGCGACTCAGCTGAAGCCGGGCGACACTGTCCTGGTAGAAGCGGGCGATCTCATCCCCAGCGATGGCGAGGTCATCGAGGGGGTCGCTTCGGTCAATGAAGCTGCCATTACCGGTGAATCCGCTCCCGTGATCCGCGAGTCGGGCGGCGATCGCTCCGCGGTCACGGGCGGTACGACCGTCATCTCGGACCAGATCAAGGTGCGGATCACCGCGGCACAGGGCTCGACATTCCTTGACCGCATGATCTCCCTTGTCGAAGGCGCCGAGCGCCAGAAGACGCCGAACGAGATCGCACTGAACATCCTGCTCGCCGGCATGACGCTCATCTTCGTCTTCGCGGTCGCGACGATCCCGAGCTACGCGGCCTACGCCGGCGGCGCGATCTCTGTGCTGGTGCTGGTGGCCCTGTTCGTCACGCTGATTCCTACGACCATCGGAGCGCTCCTGTCGGCGATCGGTATCGCGGGTATGGATCGCCTGGTGCGGTTCAACGTGCTTGCCATGTCGGGCCGTGCGGTCGAAGCCGCCGGTGACGTCGACACGCTGCTGCTCGACAAGACCGGCACCATTACGCTCGGCAATCGCCAGGCGACCGAATTCTTGCCGATCACGGGCGTCAGCGCCCAGGACCTGGCGGATGCGGCTCAGCTGGCATCGCTCTCCGATGAGACACCGGAGGGGCGCTCCATCGTCGTCCTCGCAAAGGACAAGTACGGCATTCGGGCCCGCGACATGGCCCAGCTCAATGCGCGCTTCATTCCGTTTTCCGCCCAGACCCGCATCAGCGGCATCGACGTGGACGGAGCATCGGTGCGCAAGGGCGCCGTGGATGCGGTGATAAACTACGTTGTCGAGCGTTCGGGTGTTTCTGCGGTTTCCGCGACCAAGGATCCGGTTACTGCGGCGGTTGCGGTGCTGGGCACCGAGACAGCGACGAACTTCATCGCCATGGCCGAGCGCATCGCAAAATCGGGCGGCACGCCGCTCGCGGTTGCCAAGGACGGCAAGTTGCTCGGCGTCATCCAGCTCAAGGACATCGTCAAGGGCGGTATCCGCGAGCGTTTTGCGGCGCTGCGCAAGATGGGCATCCGCACCGTGATGATTACCGGCGATAACCCCCTCACGGCTGCCGCCATCGCAGCAGAATCGGGCGTCGACGACTTCCTGGCGCAGGCCACACCCGAAACCAAACTGAAGCTCATCCGCGACGAGCAGGCGCAGGGTAAGCTGGTCGCCATGTGCGGCGACGGCACCAACGACGCACCCGCACTTGCCCAGGCGGACGTGGGCGTGGCGATGAACACCGGCACCATGGCCGCCCGCGAGGCGGGCAACATGGTCGACCTCGACAGCGACCCGACAAAACTCATCGAGATCGTCGAAATCGGCAAGCAACTGCTGATGACGCGCGGTGCGTTGACAACGTTCTCGATCGCCAACGACGTCGCCAAGTACTTTGCGATCATCCCGGCGATGTTCGTTGCATTCTACCAACCGTTGCAGGCGCTGAACATCATGGCGCTGCACTCGCCGCAGAGTGCCATCCTGTCGGCCATCATCTTCAATGCGCTCATCATCATCGCACTGATTCCGCTGGCGTTGCGTGGCGTTGCCTATCGCGCCGTCGGTGCCGCCAGCCTCTTGCGCCGCAACCTTCTGGTCTACGGTCTCGGAGGCATCATCATTCCGTTCGTCGGCATCAAGCTGATCGACCTTCTGATCAACGCCGTCGGCCTTGTGTGAGGACTGTCATGCTGAAACAAATCCGTCCCGCAATCCTGATGATCGTCGTCATGACGCTCATCACCGGCCTTGCCTATCCGTTGGGCATGACTGGACTCGCACAGATCCTCTTCCCGCATCAGGCCAACGGAAGTCTCGTCGAAAAGAACGGTAAGGTCATCGGCTCCGAGCTGATCGGCCAGATGTTCACCAGCCCGAAGTATTTCCATGGCCGCCCGTCCGCAGCGGGCAACGGGTATGACGCGGCCAATTCGTCCGGCTCCAATCTGGGTCCGACGTCGAAAAAGCTGGTGGATCGCGTCAAGGCCGACGCCGCGAAGTTGCAGGCCGAGAATCCGGGGACGCCGGTACCGATCGACCTCGTCACCACGTCCGCCAGCGGGCTCGATCCGGACATCACGCCCGCGGGCGCCTATTTCCAGGTGCCGCGCGTGGCCAAGGCCCGCGGGCTTTCGCAAGATGCGGTCCGCAAGCTGGTCTCCGACCACATAGAGGGCCGGATTGCGGGCATCATCGGCGAGCCGCACGTGAACGTGCTCAAGCTGAATCTCGCACTTGACGCGATGCAGAGCCATAACGGCTAGGCTATCCTCCCGGGATGGCTTCGAAAGCGATTGATCTGGAGCGACCATCCCCGGAAGCCCTGCTGGAGCAGGCGAACAAGGAGGGTCGCGGAAAGCTCAAGGTGTTCCTGGGCGCCGCCCCGGGCGTGGGCAAGACCTATGAAATGCTCACGCAGGCGCGTCAGCGACGCCTGGAAGGTGTCGATGTCGTCATCGGCGTCGTCGAAACCCATGGCCGCATCGAGACCGACGCACTGACGAAAGGGTTCGAGTCGGTCCCCAAGAAGCGCAGCCTGTACAAAGGCCATGTGGTCGCCGAGATGGACATCGACGCGATCTTGCAGCGTCGGCCCGCCCTCGTGCTTGTCGACGAATTGGCGCATACCAACGCCGAGGGAAGCCGTCATCCCAAGCGCTATCAAGACGTCCAGGAGCTTCTTGCTGCGGGCATCGATGTCTACTCGACCCTGAACGTCCAGCACGTCGAGAGCCTGAACGACGTCGTGGCCCAGATCACGCACGTCCAGGTTCGCGAGACGGTTCCGGACGAGATCCTGGACGCGGCTGCGGAGATTGAGCTTGTCGACACGACGTCTGATGATCTTCTGAAGCGGCTGCGAGAAGGCAAGGTCTATGTACCCGAACAGGCGGAGCGTGCCCTCAAGCACTTCTTCACGCCCGGCAACCTCACCGCCCTGCGGGAACTGGCGCTCCGTCGCGCCGCACAACGCGTCGACCGCGACATGCTCGACTACATGCAGGCGCATGCCATCGCGGGGCCCTGGGCGGCCGCTGAGCGGATCCTCGTATGCGTCAGCGAGCATGCGAACTCAGCCGAATTGGTGCGGCGGGCTCGCCGCCTTGCTGAAGAGCTGAAGGCCGGCTGGGTCGCGCTCTATGTCGAGGGCCCGAGGCATCGAGGCTTGAGCGAAGTTGAGAAGGACCGTGTGGCCGACACTTTGCGGCTGGCGCAGCGGCTTGGCGGCGAGTCGGTCACGCTGCCCGGGCGCGACATAGCGGATACCGTCCTCGGCTACGCGCGCAAGAACAACGTCACGCAGATCATCGTGGCGAAGTCACAGCGTCCCTGGTGGTTCGAGATCGTCAATGGATCTGTCGTGCGCGACCTCATGCGCAAGGGCGAGTCCATCAGCGTCACCGCGGTTTCGCTGAAGGGCGAGCCCATTGCCGCCAAGAAGGTCAGGACCGAAGCTGTCGATCCCTTTGAGTGGAGCCACTACGGTTGGAGCCTGGCTGCGGTAGCCGCCACTGTTGGCTTTGCTTTTGTTCTCGGCTCGGTGCTCACGATTGGAAGCGCCGGCATGCTCCTTCTGTTGCCGGTTCTCGTGAGCGCTGTCTCGTTCGGCTTGCGGCCGGCACTCTTCACGTCGCTTTTGAGCGTTCTGGCGTACAATTTCTTCTTCCTTCCGCCGCTCTACACCTTCACGATTGCCGATCCCAACAACTTGGTATCGTTTGCCGTCCTGCTCGTCGTCGCTGTCATCGCGGGCAATCTCGCGGCGCGTGTTCGCGCGCAAGCCGACCTTGCAGCGAGCAGGGCGGTCGTCACCGGCAATCTCTATAGCTTCGCAGGAAAACTCGCAGGCATCGCCGGTCTGGACGATATCCTCTGGGCGGCCTCCTACCAGATATCGTCCATGCTCAAGTCCAACGTTGTGATCCTTCTGCCCGAGCCCGTAACGAACCGGCCCGAAATCCGCGCTGGCTACCCACCCGACGACGAGCTGGATTCGCAGGATCTGGCAGCCGCCGTTTGGTGTTGGAGCCGCGGTGAGGCTGCGGGCCGCAACGCCGAGACGCTCCCCGGGGCCAAGCGCCTTTTCTTGCCGATGCGCACCGGTCAACGTTTGGTGGGTGTCATTGGGCTGCAGCGACCGAATGACAAGACGCTTTATTCGCCCGACGAGCGACGCTTGCTTGACGCACTCATCGACCAAACCGCCATCGCGATCGAACGCGCGCAACTGGCCGAGCGTGTGGACCAGGCCCAGGTCCTGGCCGAGGCGGACAAGCTGCGGGTCGCGATGCTTACCTCGCTGTCGCATGACCTGCGAACACCACTGGCTTCGATCCTCGGGGCCGCAACCACACTTCTCGCCCATGACGAGTTGTATGAGAAAGCGCACAAGAGCGACCTGCTGCTCACGATACGTGAGGAAGGCGAGCGGCTTGACCGGTTTGTCGGAAATCTTCTGGACATGTCGCGACTTGAAGCTGCGACGCTCGGGGTCAAGAAAGAGGGCGCCGACATCGCCGACATCGTTAATGTCGCCACGCAACGACTTCAACGCCGGCTAGCGCGCCATCGGGTGGAGCGTGATCTCCCGCCCGACCTTCCTCTGGTTCTGGTTGACACACTTCTGTTGGAACAGGCTTTGGTCAACGTGCTGGATAACGCAGCCAAGTATTCCGGAGAAGGGTCGACGATCATCGTGCGCGCCGCACTCAAGAACGGCAGGGTGGATCTTTCAGTTGAAGACGAAGGCATTGGCATCGCGCCGGACGAATTGCCGTTGATCTTCGACAAATTCTACCGCGCCAAAGCGTCCGACAGCCGCGTCGCGGGCACGGGCCTGGGTCTGGTTGTGGCGCGCGGGTTTGTCGAGTCCTTTGGCGGGTCTCTCACAGCGGAAAATCGGACAGACAGGCGCGGAGCGACCTTCCGCATCGGACTGCCCGTTGCCGAACCGAAGGACGGGACGCATGGCGTCTAAATTGCCGAAGATCCTCATCGTCGACGACGAGCCCCCATTTCGTCGCGTGTTGCGGACAGGGCTGCCACCGCACGGCTTCGACTGCATCGAGGCGGGCACCGCTGCAGAGGCGCTTGCTGTGTTCGCGAAAAGCAGACCTGACGCTGTCATCCTTGATCTTGGTCTGCCGGACCAGGACGGCTTTTCCCTCATTCAGAAGATTCGCGCGGATTCGCTCACCCCGATTGTCGTTCTCTCCGCGAGAAGTGACGTCGAAGGCAAGGTTAAGGCCCTGGAACTGGGCGCCGACGACTACGTGACAAAGCCGTTTGACATGGCGGAACTGCTGGCACGGCTGAATGCGGCTTTGCGCCATGGGTTGCAGGCCGCCGGGGAGACGCCAATATTTCGGACAGGGCCGCTCTCGGTCGATCTGGTCAAGCGGCACGTCTATCTGGGAACCACCGAGCTGCATCTGTCCCCCAAAGAGTACGTCCTGTTGCGCCAACTGGTTCACCAGGCAGGTAACGTGGTGACCCATCAGCAGCTTCTCAAGCAGGTGTGGGGACCGGCCAACGTCGAAGACGTGCAGTATCTGAGGGTGCTCATGGGGCAGCTACGAAAGAAGATCGAACCAGGCGCCGTGACACCCTCGCTCTTGGTCACGGAACCTGGAATTGGCTATCGCCTTCTCATCCGGCCCGCGGAAGGGGTTACACCGCAGTAACCCCGAGATAGTGGGCTTGGACGGTCCAGGATGCGGTGGCGCCTTCAGAGCGCGCAAAGACAAATCCAGCATAAAAAATCCATTCGGATTTCGAGCCGAACGGAGATTAAATTCTGGCCAGAAGCCAGGCAGCGTCGTTCGTCGCGCGCGTCGACTCTGCTAGCTGTGGAAGCGGGGCTATGGCGGGGCAGCGGTGTTTACGGACTTCTTCTATTCGCATTCGACATGGGTCGATGGGCTTCTCATCGTTGGTGTCTGGACCGGGCTCTCCGTGCTGGGGCTCTTCGTGTTCAACAGGTTCAGCGACGCGCGCCATCGCGAGAAGGATACCGAAACCGTCGGACTGACCTATGCCATTGTCGCGGTTGTGTTCGCGGTTCTGATTGCCGTCATCATTGTCGATGTCTGGGAGACCTTCGCCAGATCCGATGAAATCACGACAGCCGAGGCAAACCAGCTGACGGGTTTGCTCCTGGATTCGGCCGGCTTGCCTGACAACGAGCGCGACAAAGTGCGTGCCGATGTAAGCCGGTACATCGACATCGTGACGAAGTCCGAATGGCCGAGCCAGCAGCGCGGCGATCTTGCTGATGAGGTGTTCAAGCCGGGTTGGCTCGTTGTCGGACGGCTCAGCACGCAACTCGCTGCGTTCGAGCCAAAGACGACCGGTGAGAACACCATAAAAGCGGAGATGCTCCGCACCGTGAACAACCTGATCAAGGCCCGTCGAACGCGCATCATCGCTTCCGGTGTCCACTTGCCCGACGTCGTGTGGGACATGCTCCTCATCGCCGGAGTTGTCGCCGTATTCTATACGTACCTGTTCGGCGCGCACTTGTTTGCCATCCACCTCACCATCACCGGGCTCATCGCGGCGACGATTGCTCTGACCTTTACGCTGATCGTCGCGCTGGACTACCCGTTCCGCGGGGACGTCAGCGTCGGCGACGACGCGTTCCTTGGCGTCAAAGCATCCGCCGGCTTGAGCGCTTCAGCAGGCTGACCGGGGGACGAAGATGCTGAACGACTGGTTTTACTCCCATTCGAGCTGGACGGTGATGTTTGCCGTCTGTTCGGTGATCGTGGGCCTTTCCCTCGCCGGCCTTTACGGTTTCAACCGCCTTGTCGATCCGGAGAAACGCGAACCCGACACATCGATGGTCGGACTGAGCTACGCGCTTGCGGGCGGCATCTATGCCATCGTGATTTCGTTCGTAGCCGTTGGTGTCTACGAGAGCCTGGACAAGGCGGACGGCATCGCGTCAGCGGAAGCGAACTCCCTGAACGCGATCATGTTCGACAGCGCCGGTCTGCCGGCGGATTCCGCGCTAAACCTCCGCCGGACGGTCCATGGCTACATTGACGTTGTGACGAAGAAGGAGTGGCCGAGCCAGCAGGCCTTTCACATGGAGGATTCGAATTTCGAAGCAGGCTGGGCGCTCGCGCGACAGCTCAGCGACGAAATCGTCCGTTTCCAACCGGCCACGCAAGGACAGGAGACAGTCAAAGCCGAACTCCTGGGCGACGTGACGGAGCTGTTCAGTGAACGGCACGAACGAATTCTGGCAGCGGGCGAACATCTTCCGGACGCCATCTGGCAAGCGATGATCTTTGGCCTCCTCCTAATCGCCGTCTATGTCTACCTGTTTGGCCCGCATAGCTTCAAAATGCACATGGCGGTGACCGGTCTCACCATGTTCACGATCGGTCTGGTATTCAGTCTCATCATTGCCATGGACTATCCATTCCGGGGCGATGTGAGCGTCGACGACGAGGCGTATACCAGCACCGCGGAGCTCGGTGACGCGCTCTTCGGTTCTTCCACCAGCGCTGACCACACCCAGCGCTGAAACTCGCCAAAGGCGCAACGGACCGCGGGGGCGCACAGCTCGGCGAAGAAGTTTGCGTTGAATCAAACTCGTTGGGCCATCCCGATCTTAAGCTTATTAAGAGTTTGCGGGAGGCAATGGCGAGATGAGAGGGAATTTCCTCTCCAAGCTGGCATTGGGCTTAACGCTGATGGCGAGTTCGTCGTTCGCCGCGTCAGACCGTGCTGATAGCGGCCACCACCCCACCGCGATGAACGGCCGCGCGATCGACAGTCACCATGATCGCGCTCCCCCAGGGCCGCATGGCCGGGACAGGTTCGATAGCTTCGATTCCTTCCACAACATCATCGTGTCGCCGCGCCGCTTTTCAGCGGGTGCATACCGCAAGCCGTTCGGCTGGCACTACAAGCTATGGGGTCTCGGTGAGGTTTTGCCGCCACTCTTCATTACGCAGGACTACTGGATCGACGACTATCGCAGCTACGATCTCGTTCGGCCGCCCTTCGGTTGCGTATGGGTGCGTTACGCCAACGATGCGATTCTGGTTGACCAGCGGACGGGAGAGGTGCTGCGCGTGGTGCGAAACGTCTTTTACTGAGGCTCGCGCACGCTGCAGGAGGCCGCCGCGCCAATGCACACACGTCTTGCTCTGGAAGTTCTGGCGCTTGTTGGCGTTGCGAATAGTGCACCTGTACTCGCAAAGCGCATTCTCGGACCACGGGCGCTGCCCATCGACGGGGATCGCAGCCTTGCGGACGGTCATGCCCTTTTTGGGCCATCCAAGACGTGGCGGGGAATCGTCGCGGCCATTTTGGCCACAGCTGTGGCCGCGTCGCTGATCGGTCTCAGCGGGCTCATCGGCGCAGTGTTGGCGACGGCCGCCATGGCCGGCGATCTGTGTTCGAGTTTCATAAAGCGGCGCCTTGGCCTCGCCCCGAGCAGTATCTGCATCGGTCTCGACCAGGTGCCGGAATCGTTGCTGCCTGCACTCTGCGCCGCCCATCTTCTCTTCTTGTCGGTGGTCGACGTCGTGGTGATCGTTGCTGCTTTTTTCGTGTGCGAGATCGTGGTCTCGCGCATCATGTTCGAGATCGGCGTTCGCGACACGCCGGCCTGAACAGATCAGCGCCTTCTGAGGCGGTGGATAGTGATCTCCGGCGGGCAATTGAAGCGAACCGGGATGATCGAACATCCCGCGCCGCGGGAGGTGTAGCCTTGCAGACCTGCGTGTTTCCAGGCGCCGGCGCCGTATTTCCGGGGCATGGTGGAATCGAGGGTCAGGGGAAAGCCTCCAGGCAGGCAGACCTGGCCACCGTGCGTGTGCCCCGCGAGCATCACGTCAAACCCTGCATGTGCAGCCTGGCGGTAGATCTCCGGCGTGTGCGACAGAAGGATGGAGAAGCTGTCCTCCGCGAGCTGCGCGGCTGCCTTTTCGACGTTGTCCATGCGAAAGTAATGCGCATCGTCGACGCCCACGATGCTGAGTTCCACATCTCCGCGACTGATCGTCTCGCATTCATTCATCAAGACCCGGATGTCGAGTCCTTCGAGCTCGGGCAGCATGGAAATGCTGTCGTGATTGCCGAGCACAGCGAAGACAGGTTTGTGCAACGCGGCGCGGATGCGTGCCATTCCTGCCATCGCGGCCGCATGCGAGCCGACGGTCAGCGCGCGAATGTCGCCGGTAATCGCGCACAGATCGTAGTCACATCGCGCGATGGCGGAAATGACGGCATCGGTTATCGCGTCCGACATGTCCACATGGAGATCGCTCAGGTGGAGGACCGCGTAGCCATCGAAGGCCGCGGGCAATCTGGGCGAGTCGATCGGATTCTCGACGATGCCTATCTTACGGGCGTTTGCGAGACCGCGCCCGTACAGCCCGCAACACGTCAGGACGGCCGCGATGGCCGCGCGGGCGGCTGGCACATTTTCTGGATGGAAGAAGTTTAACCCCTGTCCGAACACCTGTGCGGCGTGGTCGCGCTCAATGCCCAAGCGCTGGCGGGCGTGGACGCGCCCGAGGCGCTTCTCAAGAAGGCCCACCAGATCCTCATTCATCGCGTGCGAGAACTTGTTCAGCGAGTTCCGACCTTGATCAGGGCGTTGGAGAGACAGAGCCCGATCCCGATCAGCATGCCCGCACAGACCTGGACAAAGAAGAGCAGGAGGATCGTCATCACGCGATATTCTCACGAGCGGATAAATCTCTCTCTCGTGTCAAGTTTGATCACATCCGCCGCCGCAGTCTTTGAGCCGGATCAATTGGCACCCAGCGGTGTTATCTATGGTTGTCGACGGGACGCGGTGACTGGCCGGGCAGCCCGCAACACAAGGATGGTGAAGAATGATCGAGTCACCCCTCCAGCACGGAGCTTGGCTCGCCATCTGCGATGGTGCGAAGGCCCTCCTCGTCGAAAACACCGGCGATCATACCTATCCGAAGCTTGAAACCCGCGCGCAATACTCGCAAGTGAATCCTGCGACCCACGAGCAGGGTTCGTCGCCACCAGGCCGCGTCTTCAGTTCCATCGGCGGGCGCCGAGGCGCCGTCGAGGAAACCGACTATCACCGGCAGGCAGAGCACGACTTTTTGAACAGCTTCGCAGACCATGTCGCCCACGCCGTTGAACAGCATCGGATCAGGAAGCTCTTTCTCGTCGCTCCGGCGAGAGCTTTGGGCATCATGCGTGCAGCGTTGTCCCCGCGCGTGCGCCACGTGCTGGCCGGTGAGATCGAGCGCGATTACGGCAAAATGCCGCTTCATGAGATCGAGCAGCATCTTGCTGCGCTCGAGCAGAAGAAATAGCGGGCACTGCCTCAGGCAAAGCGCGCCATTCTATCCCTCCGCGGCATCGCGGAAGGCCAGGCTCGCGTTCGCAATGCCGATATACGCCGTGTCCTCGCTGAGGATGAGTTTTGTCGGGATGCCTTTCACGTAGTGCGAAAGGCGGCCCTTGTTCTCGAAACGCTCACGAAAGGCGCTAGCCGCCAGCACCGGCTCGATCTTTTGCGCGATCCCGCCGGCGAGGAACACACCGCCGCGGGCGCCATGCATCAAGGCGAAATCGCCAGCCACGGCGCCATAAATCGCACAAAAGAGGTCAATGGCGTCGCGACAATTCTCGTCGGCCGCGCGCCGGGCCACGATCTCGGCCGCGTCCAAGGGCAGCGCCCGCCGCCCCGCGATCTGCATGAGTGCGCCGTAGAGATTCCCGATGCCCGGTCCGGACAAGACGCGCTCGATGGAGACGTGGCCGAAACGACCCGCAAGGACCTTGAGCACGGCCATCTCGCGATCGTTTCCAGGTGCGAAGCCGGCGTGTCCGCCTTCGGTTGCGACGGGGACAGTGCGGTTGTGGAAACGCGCCAGGCAGGCAGCGCCGAACCCGGTTCCCGCGCCGACGATGGAGATCGGCTCGCCAGGGAGGCCTTCGAGACTTGGGCCGATGGTGCGAACCGCGGCGGGCTCGAGCGACGACACCGCGAAGGCAAGGGCGGCGAAATCGTTGATCAGCAGCACATCGCGAAACCCGAAGGCGCGCAAATCCTGTTCGGAGATTTGCCAGGCCCGGTTGGTCAACACCACCGCGCCAGCCGTCACCGGTCCGGCGACCGACAGCGCGATCGCGCCGGGCAGCGCAGGCAACCCGGCCCGATCCAGATAGGTTCGCAGCGCTTCATTGAAGCTGGTGACCGTTCCGCCAAGGTCGCGCCGGTGCTCGATACGGCGAATCGGCTGCGAGACGTCGACAACCGCGAAGCGGGAATGCGTTCCTCCAATATCGCCTACGAGGATTTGGTCCACTGCGCTCATGGCTTGATGGCCCGTTCCGCGAGCGCCACGGTTGCGCTCGCCCTGACGTCCGCCGCGGATGCGCGTGCGGTGATCGTGTAGTCTCCCTCGGAAATGCGCCAGAGGTTTGCGTTGCGGTCGAAGTGCGCCAGCAATCGAGGTTCGGTAGCGATTGTAACTCGCTGTGTTTCCCCCGCTCTCAGCCGTACCTTGGTCCAGCCCACCAATCGGGCGGCAACGGGCCGGTCTGATGCCGGCGGAGTCGCGTAGAGCTGCACCGCTTCGCTGCCCTCTCTAGTGCCGGTGTTCGTGATGTCGATCTGCGCCGTCAAGATATCGCCGCCCATGACCTGCAGATTTCCAAAAGCGAAAGATGTGTAGGACAGGCCGAAGCCGAAAGGAAACAGCGGCTGCTGGTTCCGTAACTCGAACCACCGATAGCCGACATCGGCGCCTTCCGTGTAATCGACATCGAAGAAGCGATGGGCGCTGTTCTTGTCGGAAAGTTGCGGCCGCGGCAGCTGGCTCTCGCTCTGCGGAAACGTGATCGGAAGCCGGCCGGATGGATTGACGTCCCCGAGCAGGATCCGCGTCAACGCCGTCGCGCCGCCGTTGCCCGCATACCAGGCTTCCAGCACGGCCGGAACATGCGGGAGCCAGGGCATCGTTACCGGTCCGCCCGTTTCGAGAACGACGATGGTATGCGGATTGGCCGCCGCGATACCTGCAATCAGCGCGTTCTGGTTGCCCGGCAAGGAGAGGTCTGGAGCGTCTTCGCCCTCTGTCATCCATTGTTGCGCGAATACGATGGCAACGTCGGCTTGCGCCGCCAGTTGGCTTGCGGCATCGATGTCTGAGCCATCTGCGTAGTCAATCTGCGCCCCCGGTAGCGCGCGTCGCAAAGCGGCCAGCGGCGAAGGCGGATCGAAGATTTCGCGACCCAGGGGCATGATCTTCGCGCCGTTGCCGAGGACGATCACGCCTCCGCCGACATAGACCTCATTATCGGAAACGTGGCCGAGGGGAAGCACCTGGGACGAGCCGCCACCGGACAACATGCCAAGATTGGCATGACCACCGATCACTGCGATCCACCGCACCGTTTTGGAGAGCGGCAGCAGCGCGCCCTCATTCTTGAGAAGCACGATGCCCTCTTCAGCGCTGTGTTCCGCAGCTTCGACGTGTGCCGAAGGGTTCCGTGGCACCATCGGGTGGTCGATCAACCCGCCCGCAAACATCGTGCGCAGGATGCGGTGGACCATGTCGTGCAAGCGCGCGGGAGCGATCGATCCGTCGGTGATCGCCTGCTGAAGAGGAGCGTCGAAAAATTCCTGACGGTCGAAGCCGGAGGCGGATTCCTGGTCCAGACCGCCATTGGCGGCTGCTACCGTGCTGTGCACACCGCCCCAGTCCGACAGCACCCAGCCGGCGTACGCCCAATCGCCCTTCAGCACGCGGTTGAGCAGGAAATCGTTTTCGCAGGCATAGACCGAGTTGACACGGTTGTAGGCGCACATGACTGCACCGGGGGTGCCGTGCTCGATGGCGATCTCGAATGCGAGCAGGTCGGACTCGCGCGCAGCGGCTTCATCAATGTTGGCGTTCAGCACGCCGCGACCGGTTTCCTGGTCATTCAGCGCAAAGTGTTTGATCGTCGAAATGACATGCTCGCTCTGGATACCCCGGATTTCCTCTCCAACGACAAGGCCTGCGAGCAGAGGGTCTTCCCCGGCGTACTCAAAGGTCCGGCCACCACGCGGTTCTCGTGCGAGGTTCATCGCGCCATCGAGCACGACGTTGAAGCCGCGGTCACGCGCCTCGGTGCCGATCGCAGCACCCGTGGCAAAGGCTATCTCGGGATTCCATGTCGCGGCGTTCGACAGGCCGGACGGGAAGGCCGTTGCAAGGTCGCCGGGCCGCATCCAGTTCGTGTTGGCGATACCGACGCCGGCATCGGTCTCGCGCAGCGGCGGAATACCCAGTCTTGCAATGCCGGGTACGAAGCCCGCCGTGCCGGGCAGCAACGGGCGCAATTCCGCCGGGGCCGGCTTGATCCAGTTCATCTTGACGTTAGCACCGTAGTAGCCCTTGAGCAGCAAGAGCTCCTCCGCCCGCGTCATCTCGGCTTGGACGAGGTCGGCGCGGGTATCGGCCGAGAGCCCTGGATTCATCCATGGCCGGCCCTCCGTCGGCGCCTGCGCGACGGCGGTGGCTGTTCCCGCGAATACCAGCAGACCAGCCGCAAGCGCCAGCACGCCAAGCATCTGCAGGTCCCCTTCTAGCGCCGTTACTCTATCAGATCGCGCCCGCAGGCGTTGATACCGGTCAAGGCAGCCCAGTGCATATTTCCACGACTGATCGGGGTCGTGCCGGCGCCTTGGGTGCTGCGCGGCGCGCGATCTGCCGGGTGCCGCGTCAGTGCGTGACCAGAAGAGGGACAGGGCAAGCCTTGAGCAAGTCACGCGTTACGCCGCCCAGCAGGAGTTCACGCGCGCGCGTGTGGCCATAGCCGCCAAGGACGATCATATCCGCACGGGCGCCACGCGCCTCATCGATGATGGTCTCACTGATGCGCTCGAAGCCCCTGATGCAGAGGCGCGTATCGACGTCCGCCGGGAGCCATTCCAGGCATGCGGCAAGCCTCTCGCCCTCTTCGTCAATGCCGTCGCCTTCCGATTCCGGAACTGCGATCACCGTTATGCGCTCGGCACGCGCGACAATCGGCATGGCCGCGGTCAGCGCGTGCGCACATTCGGGTGTGTTCTTCCATGCGATCGCGACATGGCGTCCGGTGTGCTCGGAAAGGCTCGGCGGTGCGATAAGAAGCGGCCGCCCACAGCGCACGATTATCTCGCCGAAAGTCGCCGCGTGGGCTGCGGCGGGATCGGACTGCCGGCTCATCACGACGATGTCGTGTCGCCGGCCGATGGTCACGATCTCGTCGATGGCGTGGCCGGTCTTGTGCTGCCAGCTCGCGCTGGTCCCGGGCTGCACGGCATGTAAGGACAGAAGGGGGATGTCATTTCGCTCGCAAAACGATTTCAGCGCCTGCTCCGCAGTAGCAGCCTTGGTTCTGATGTCCGCAGCGATATCATCGCACAACTCCTGGCTGACGTAGGTCTCGCCGCCAGTCAGGCCAACGATCTCTTCGCTGAAATTTCGGCTCACGTGGAGCGCGGCCATATGGGAGCCAAACGGCACAGCCATGCGGCTGGCCAATTCCAACGCATTGCTGTCGGTGCCAAGACCTGGCAGCGGAACCAGGATCGTCTTCACGTCGACTACTCCAGCTTGTAGGCACAGCGTCGTCCTCCTGCACCATCGCCCGTTGATCTGCGTCAGCGGAAAGATCGAAAGAGCCGGGCTGCTGATCCGGATCAACTGTGGACCGCCCGTTGTCCCTAATTTTCAGCAACTTGGAGGAGGCGGCGGTGACAAAGACGACGAAACCGGCCGGGGGCAACCGGCGCGGCCTTCACAACGCGCCCGCTTCAGTTCGGGCGCGCTGACCGTGTGCTTCTCTGCGACAGGAAGTTTCATCGCTGCCGGTCTGAATGCGGCAGCCGGGATTGCGGTCGTGCGCAAATCATCCGGATCGGTCGAGGTCGCACTTGCCGGCTACCCCTTCCTGTTCGCGATGCAGCAGACGATGGAAGGTGCGCTCTGGTTGACACTGCCGGATCCCGCCAACCACGCGGTGACTGGCGCGCTCGCGAATGCCTTCGTCTTTGTCGCTCTCGGAATATGGCCCCTGTTCGTCCCCCTTACCACCGCGCTTCTTGAACCGTCGCCATTGCGCAGATCGACGTTCCTGTGGATCGCCGGCGTGGGGTTCATCTACGCGCTCTACACGTTCGCCGACGTCGCCGCACATCCTTACGCCGCCGAGGTGCTCGGTCGTACGCTATCCTACGCAAACGGCAGACCCTTTCCGACTGCCGCCGCCATTGCTTATGGGACATGCACCTGCGCGCCGCTTCTCCTGTCCTCGGCCCGTACGCTCAAGGTGCTCGGGTTTTGCGTCCTGAGCGGTCTGCTGGTTTCGCTCGCGTTCTACTACTTCACGCTTCTATCCGTGTGGTGCTTCTTCGCGGCGCTCGCGAGTGGTGTGGTCTTCTTCCGGGCGTATGTTGAACTCCCGCGCCGCCGCGCCGGCGTGGTGACCGGCGGCTAGGCGCACGGCGCAGGATGGAACTCCGGCTATGTGCCAAGATGAGCCGGTAGCAGCGAATACGATGGCTTTGAAGATGCGTGCCATGGTCTTTGTGGGAGCCGGTCGTCCACTTGAACTGCACGACCGCGCGCCCGTCCGGTCTCCCGGCGATCGCGAAGTTCTCCTCCGCGTGAGGGCTTGCGGTGTCTGCCGCACCGATCTTCACGTGGTGGATGGAGACCTGAAGCAGCCGAAGCCGGATGTCGTGCCTGGCCACGAAATCGTCGGGATCGTTGAGGCCGTTGGATCCGGCGTCCATGACTTCGCGGTGGGAGATCGTGTCGGCGTGCCGTGGCTCGGCTGGACGTGTGGCACATGCCGGTATTGTCTGAACGGCCACGAGAACCTGTGCAACAGTGCCCGCTTCACGGGCTACACGCTCGATGGTGGATACGCGGAGTATGTGGTTGCCGATGCCGGCTACTGTTTCAAGCTGCCAGCAGGGTACAGCGACGCGGAAGCTGCCCCGCTGCTGTGCGCAGGTCTTATCGGCTACCGCGCCCTGAAGATGGCCGGAGATGCCAAGACGATCGGAATGTATGGCTTTGGCGCGGCGGCCCATATCGCCGTTCAGGCCGCAGGATATCGCGGCCAAACGACCCTTGCCTTTACACGGCCAGGTGACGACAAAGGGCAGGCGTTCGCGCGGTCGCTTGGTGCCGCATGGGCTGGCAGTTCAGACCAGAAGCCTCCGGAAGAACTCGACGCCGCGATCATCTTCGCACCTGTCGGGGCGCTCGTGCCCGCTGCTCTAACCGCAATCCGCAAAGGCGGGTCTGTCGTCTGTGCTGGAATTCATATGAGCGATATTCCATCTTTTTCGTACGACCTGCTGTGGGGTGAGAGGTCGGTACGGTCCGTGGCCAATCTTACGCGTGCGGACGGTGACGAATTTTTCGCCTTCGCAAGCAAGATAAGAATCCAAGTTTCCGTCACCACGTTTCCGTTGAGTGCGGCGAATACCGCTCTGCGCCTCTTGCGCGAGGGTGCCATCGAGGGTGCCGCGGTGCTGACACCTTAGGGCACGAAGCCGTCCACACGACGGCGTGAAATAGGCTCGCCACCCTCCACTCTCTTTGTTCGAAATAAGCGGTCGAAGCGCCGGGTGATTGACCTCAATCAGCGAGGGGACGTCTCGGGCCTCTATTTTTTGCGCTAACAAACTTGGAGAACACATGACCATCGTTCCCATTCATGCTGACAAAACGGCCGCCACACCGCCGGCCTGGGACAAATTCCGGGGAGAGATCGAGAGGCCGCTTGATCGCGTCTCATCGACCTTCGAGTTCCCGTCGCTGAGGCCGATCCATGAAGTCGGCAGAAGATCGAAGTCAGGGCCGCGTAGATCTTTGTAGCGGGTGGCGATCCAGCGGGATCGCGACCGCCACCGCTTGGAGCGTCTCGCATGTCCTTCGGCCCGCTTCGATTGGCAATCTTGGGTTTGGCGACGGCGCTGGTGCTGATCCTTGCGCCGAACGTGTACCCGCAAACGCCATTAACCTCTTCCCCGATCGTGGCCGCGATAGAGGCGAGGGCGAACACGACGAGCACCCAGCGCGATCTCATGCGCGGCTTCTACGCTGCTCGCGCAGACACCCCCGCCTGGACAAGCGGGGGCGGCTTGACCGCCGACGGTACCTTTGCGCTCGGCGTGCTGCGGTCTGCCGGCGATGAGGGTATCGATCCAAGGCGTTATGGTATCGACGAATTGTCGAGACCGAGTGCCGCCGACGATGCCTCCAGGGCAGCCAAGGACGTCAGCGTAACCGTGGCCTTGCTTCGCTATGCATCCGACATGCTGAACGGAAGGCCTGATTTGCGCGCGCTTGAGCGCGATGTCGATCTACCGCAGGACAATCGGGACATAGCGACGGGCCTCGCCAAAGCCCTGGCAGACCATCAACTTTATGAGTTCTTTCGAGCGTTAGAGCCGTCGACGTTGGAATACGCGACCCTCAAGACGGCACTGGCAAAATACCGCAAGGTCGATGCTGCCGGCGGTTGGGGAGTGATCCCCGCACAGAAGCCGTTCCACGCGACTGGTGCGAGTCCCGAGCTTCTTGATTCGCTGAAGCTCAGACTTTCTTACGAGGATGATGCCCTTGATCCGGCCCGGCCGCCTTCCGCCGACGAGGTAGATGCCGCGATCCAACGCTTTCAGCGCCGCAACGGCCTGGACGCAGACGGTCAGGTCGGAGCGAAAACGCTCGAGCTGCTCAACACGCCCGCGTCCGAGCGCGCCATGGAGATTGCGGCGAACATGGAACGGCTCCGCTGGCTGCCTCATGCGCCCGAGCGACAGCGTGTTGTCGTAAACGTACCCGATGCCAGATTGGTCATTGTCGACGGCGACAAAGAGGTCCTGTCGTCGGCCGTCATCGTTGGAAAGCCCAGCACGCCGACGCCGATCTTCCGGGCTGAAATCACACAGGTCGTTGCCAATCCGCCTTGGAACGTCCCAGCCCCGATCGCCCGTGGAGAGATACTCCCACGCGAGGCGCGCGATCCGGGTTATCTGGCGCGCCATAACATGGTCATCGTCGACGGCCAGATGCGTCAGCTGCCGGGCGCAAGGAATGCGCTCGGCGAACTGAAGATCGATCTGGACGACCGCTTTTCCGTCTACCTGCACGATACACCGTCACGAAACCTGTTCGACCGGCGTCAGCGCTTTCTCAGCCACGGCTGCGTCCGCGTGGCCGAGATTTACCCTCTTGCTTCCTATGCACTGACCGGCGACACGACGTCCGGCATTGCGCGGCTGGTCGAGGCGGTTGCGACCTCCGGAACGCTGCACCTGCCGGTGAAGGACCATGTCCCAGTCTATCTCGTCTATGCGACGGTCTTTCCTTCACCGGACGGACTTCAATTCCGCACGGACATTTATGGGCGTGACCGGCGCATGATCGCTGCGATGACTGCGCACACGCAGTTTGCGGCTGCCGACTGTCCCACGGGAGGCTAGTTGGTGCTAACGGTTCCGGCGATCAGCGAAGAAGCCAGCTATCGCCCTCTTTGCGATATTGCTTCTTGATGGCCGCCCATGCCACGCGAAAGGCAACCTGTTCCGGATCGCGTCGCTGGCCATAGCGCTCCCATGCGTGGTTAAAGGCTTCGCGGAAGATGTCTTGTGCGTGTTCTGGGAGGCGTTGCACGGCCGGCGGAAGGTCGTCGTTTGTGCGGTAGGGCATCGGTCACCGTCCGGGAACGGCTTCAGTGTGCCAGAAGGACTGGTAGCGGGGCTGAGCGAGTGAAATCGTCGGTAGCGCCTCCGAAGATGCCCTCGAGCGTGCGGTTATGACCGTAGGCACCGAGCACCAGGAGATTGCACTGAAGCTGCAATGCAGACGCGGTCAGCGCTTCGCTCGCGCGGCCATGAAACGGAACGATTCTTGGTTCCGCTTGCACGCCATGCAAGCCAAGATATTCAACCAGTTCCGAGGTCTCGAACTCGCTGCTCGCGTGCCGCTGTGCCATCAGGACATGGACCGAACCTGCTTTCTCAAGCAACGGGAAGGCGGCGGCAAGGGCGTGTCCTGCTGGCAGGCTTTCATCCCAGCCCAGCGCGATCGGAGCCTGTCCGAGCGACAGGACCTTCCGGCCCGGAAGCAAGACCGGGCAGCGCGCCGTCAACACAATTTCCAGAAAGGCACCGAAGAGCGCTCCACGACTCGCGACTTCTCGCGACGGCAGAACGACGAGGTCTGCAAAAAGCGACAGCGAGGCGGCCAGTTGCTCCGGCTGACCGCTTTCCACCCGATAGGAAGCCGTCACGCCAGGTTGGTCTCGGGTCGTACTAGTGCCGATCTTTGCGCCAGCCTCTTTCGCACCGAGGAGGAACGCCAGCTGCGTCGCATTCCGTTTCTGGCACGCGATGTCCGCGCGCTCATTCGCGGATTGATGAAGATCTGCCGCATAGACAACCAGAGCTGGGTCGGGCTGAGCCAGCACTGCCTCGACGTGCGCGCCAAAGAGCTTGGCGATGCCAAACGCCTGCTTCATGGCGAGAGCGTCCGCATCGTCGCCCGACAGCATGACCAGGATGGAACGTATCGACATCCGGACCTCTTAGTGTACGAGCAGGACGGGCATGGCCGCGTCGGCCAGAAGGCTCACGGTCGCGCCACCGAAGAAGGCCTCCCACAGCTGGTCGTGGCCATAGCCGCCGGCGACGACCAGGTCGGCGCCATCGTTCTTCGCCTCCGCCAGCAGCGCATCGGCAGCGCTCAGATTGCCTGGGAAAGCTTTGCGGCAGTGAAAGCGAACATCGTGCCGGTCCAGATAGGCACTCGGACCTTCGACGGAGGGGGCGGCATGGCCAGGCAGGATTATGCTAGTAACTGCCACCTGCTCCGCGCAGCGTAGCACCGGAATGGACTGACGGATGGCCCGCGCCGCGCTCGCACTTCCGTCCCAGCCAACGACGATCTTTCGCAGGCGTCCGGCCGGGGCTTGCTTCGAAATGAGCACAGGCTTCTGTGCGCCCCGCAGCATCCCCAGAAAGGCAGGAGCCGAAGCAGAGGTATCTGCGGCCAAGGGTCCAAGCACGACCAGATCGCTCAACACGGCAGATTTGATCAGTGCCTTTTCAAGATCACCATAGCCGGCACGGAAAGAGCACGTAACACCATCCCGTTGCAGGCGCGGCCCCTGCACCTGTGTCGCGCCGGCGCAAGCGCAGGTGGCGGCGAGCATTTCTCGAAGACGGGCATTTGTTTCGCGCGCATAACTCTCGCGGCCCTGAACAATCGCCTGCACGACTTCCAGGGGCAGCGGCACGCCAACGATGGGTATGGAGTCAGTTGGGTATGGATGCACTGCAAGCAGCTGGACGTGGGCGTTGAACGGCTTTGCGACTGCGATGCCAGCGGCAAGGGCGATGCCATCCTGCGGAAACCCAAAGGCCGGCACGAGAATGCGGGCAATAGACATGCGCTGCCTCCAACATAACCAGCCTAGGGCAACTTTCCTGAAACCTCGTTGATGCAAGTCAGCAAGCGGCAAGATCTCACGTGGCGCCCGTGACGTCCTTCGTCGCTGCAAAGTGCTTCTCGAACGTCTTGGCGACCTTCGCCATGTCAGCGTGAACCGAGTCGGCCCGAATGCCGGGCACAACGCTGCCGAAGTGAATGTGATCAACGACTTCGAGGCCGCAGACGGCAGCAAGGTGCCCGTCGAAAAGCGTGCGCATCGCCTGCCACGCACCGCTCTGGATCACCCATTCCGTGGGTGCACCGGAGTTTGTAAAACTAATGAGACGCTTGCCCTTCAGCATCGGGGCATTGCCGCTACCCTTTCGCTGATAAGCGAAGCCCATCCCGAACACACGTTCCAGATAGCCCTTGAGGATCGCTGGCGGTGCGTTGAGCCACAAAGGATAGAACAGTGCAAAGACGTCAGCGTCCTTGAGGACCTCTCGCTCGGCGATGACGTCGTCGCGCAATGCCGGCGATTTCGACCACGGCAGCTCGCTTTCCAGCAGGCAGGGATCGAAGTTGATGCGATAGAGGTCGCGATAGATCACGTCGTGGCCGGCAGCGAGACCCGTCTCCCGGTAGCTGGAGGCCATCGACGACGTAAAGCTCTGCACCGAGGGATGTGCAACGATCACCGCGTGCTTCATGATGATTTCCTCAGGTGCCGCTTCGACCAGTGGCCGAGAGTCGAATACCGTAGCCGATAAACCGGGCTTCGATGCCCGGCTCCACGAGTCTGGCCATCGCGATGTCTCGGCCAGCCGACCGATCGCCAATGCGTTTCTTGGCGACGCCACGGCCAAACAGCGACGAGGCAAAATTCGGATTGATGGCCAGTGCCCGACTGAAATCGTCGATCGCAGCACGGTAGCGGCCGAGCCGGATCAGGACGAAGCCACGGCTATCGAAGCTGTTGATGTAATGCGGATTGAGCGTGATGGATCGGTCGCAGGCCGCAAGGGCTTCGGTGTCAGAAGCCCGCGCAAGAAAGCGCGTCCAGCACAATGAATTCCATACGTGGTAGTTGTTCGGTTGCGCTTCGATCGAAGCGAGAAAGTCGGCAATGGCGAGCGCGTATTGTCCGCGCGCTTCAAAGAAATAGCCGCGGAACTCCAACGATACCGGGTCTTTGGGGGCAATGGCGATGGCGCGATTGAAATCCGCCAGCGCGGGCGCGTCACGGTGCAAGGAGGAATAAACCGTTCCGCGGAAGCGATAGGCATCCGGATCGTGCGGCGCGATGGCCGCAGCATGGGAGAAGTCGGCGATTGCGGCCTTCGGTCTTCCGAGGAAGAAATAGGCGTTCCCGCGCAGCTTCAAGAGCATCACGTCATCGGGGCTCTGGCGAAGCGCGAGGTCGCAATATTCGAGAGCGGGCTTGTATCTGTTGTTCGCCATTGCGTCGAGACAGTGCAAACCGAATACCGTGCGCTCAAACTCGCGCTCGGCCTGAGACCGGGCTGCGAGCGCCGGAATAGGACGGGTCAAATCGTCAGGGTTTGGGTAACTAGCGCCGCGCGTGGTGAACAGGAACGCTACAACTGCGACGACAATCAGAAGGCCGCCAACAAGCAAACCATGATGAAGCTTGGTGGCCGCTACGGTCATCGCCCACCCGTTCGGTCGGGCTCGTCCGGTTGGGCATCCACGACCTCAAATCCCTGTTGGCGAAGGCGCTGGGCCGCGCTGAGATAGCTCTGCCGCAGCCTCAGGAGTTCCGTGCGCAGCATTGGGTCCTTCGTGCCGCTGGCCAGGCGAATGCATTCCTGCGCGCGTTGCTCGTATCCTTCGACTGTATGGGGCACTTGCGTCCTATGCCTCTGGCTCCGCGGCGTGCCGTAACCCGGCGAGATTGCGCACCGCGATCGTGTGGCGATCGGGAATGTCGATCACGCCCATCTGCTTCAGTCGGGTGAGCATCCTGCATACAGTCTCAATCGTGAGACCCAAGTAGTCGGCGATATCACGCCGCGTCATCGGGACCGCAATGGTCGTCTTATCCGTATTCGGGCTGCGCCTGCGCATTTCGAGGAGGAAGCACGCGACGCGCTCAAGCGCACTTTGACGTCCGAGCAGCACAAGATGGTTGTGCGCCGCCCAGAGGTCATGCCGAAGCGTCGAAAACAGTTCCGCTCGGATCGCCTGGTTCTCGTCGCCGAGCCGCTCAAGACGCCCGCGCGTGTAGGCGATCAGCGTAACGTCGGTAAGTGCCTCCGCGGTCATTGCATGTTCGTCTAGCCAGTTCAGCCCGATGAAGTCGCCGGAAAGGGCGAATTCGGCGACCTGCCGGCGGCCGTCCGACATCATCTTGGACAGTCGAATGGCGCCCGCTACGACTTTGTAAGAATAATCGGCAGCATCGCCCTCATGAAAGATGGTGGCGTTGCGATCGAAGTTGGTGACGCTGCCCATGTTTGCCAGCGACGGGTTCGCGTTCGGCCCCGCAAGCATGGCCGCGTTGACTGCGTTCTTGTGTGCAACGTGCAGCGGCTGAATGGTCATGGCGTCCTCCTGGAAATCACCTGGGAAGACGTTGCCTGCGGGGACACGCGCCCGATATTGTGAGTATCGCGTACGTAAGGGTCGATTTTCGGCGGGCTGCGTACGCAGCGGCTACGTACGTAGCGGTCGCTACAGGCTTCGCCTGGTCATCGAAAACCGGACAAGATCGGCAAGATTCTTGGCCTTCAGTTTATCCATGATGCGGCCGCGATGAACCTCGACCGTACGAGTCGAAATGCCCAGCTGATGGGCTACGACCTTGTTCTGATGACCTTGCACCAAGAGCTCGAGAACCTCGCGTTCGCGCTCCGTCAGGGGCCGATTGGGTTCGGACGTCCCGGAAGCCCGCGCGGACTTGCCGGTCCGTTCAAATGCCCTTTCGAGCGCGGAGAGCAGAGTCGCCCTGTCGAAAGGTTTTTCGAGAAATTCGACGGCGCCGTCCTTCATCGCCTGCACCGCGAGGGGAATGTCCCCGTGGCCTGTCATGATCACAACCGGTAATCCGGGGGCTGTGCGGTTGATTTCTCGCTGCAGCGCGAGGCCATCCATTTCCGGCATGCGGATGTCTGCTAGAACGCAGCAGTTCTTCGCAGTGATACCGGCGGAAAGGAATGCACGCGCAGACTCGAACTGCTTGACACGGTAGCCCGAGCGACGGATCAGCATTTCCAGCGACCTGCGAACACCGTCATCGTCATCGACGATGCAGACCAGTTGTTCATTCGCCATGTTCACCACTTGTCGCCACTGGCACGTCGAAAGCGAACGTCGCGCCGCCGTCGGGATTGTCCTCGAGCCACAAACGGCCCCCGTGCGCTTCCACGATCCCCCGGCAGATATTCAGTCCCATTCCCATGCCGGTATTCTTGGTCGTCACAAACGGCTCGAAGAGCTTGTTACGCGCTTCAACCGGTATGCCCGGCCCCGTATCGGCAATCGCCACACGAACGCGGTCGGCTGTGGATACTGCCAGGGAGACAGTGAGTTCCTTGTGCGCGCAGCCTTCCATGGCTTCCGCGGCGTTCTTGATCAGATTGATCAGAACCTGCTGTATCTGAATGCGATCGATCAGGACAAGCGGCAAATCCCGTTCAACGCGCACGCGAAGGGCTATGCCGCGTTCCTGCGCGTTGATCTGGCCGAGCCGAACGGCTTCATCGACTGCCCGGGCCAGATCTTCGGTCGAGCGTACCGGTGCTCGCTTTTCGGTGAATGCACGCAAGCGGCGAATGATGTTGCCGGCGCGGGTCGCCTGCTCCGCTACTTCGTGCAACGCGGTCTTCAGATCGGAGTCGTTGTACTCCTCCGCGATGTCGATACAGGCGCTGGCGTAGTTGAGGATGGCCGTCAGCGGCTGATTCAACTCGTGCGCCAGGCCGGCGGAAACCTGACCCATCGCGGTCAGGCGACTGGCGTGGAGCATTTCGGCTTGCAGCTCTTGGACTTGTCGGTCGCGAGCCTGGCGTTCCGTGATGTCGGTGATGATACCGAGAAACAAATGCTCTCCGCGAACCGTGCCTTCGCCAACCGACAGGTTCATCGGGAACGTCGAACCGTCCTTGCGTCGGCCGTACACCTCCCGGCCAACGCCGATGATGTGCTTTTCGCCTGTTCGCAAGTAACTCTTAAGATAACCGTCGTGCTCGTCGTGATAAGGTGCCGGCATCAACATCTTGACGTTGCGGCCGATAACCTCGCCCGCCCTGTATCCGAAGAGGCGTTCGCAGGCGTCGTTGTAGACGCGTACGGTGCCGCGCTCGTCGATGACCATGATCCCATCGACGGCAAATCCAATGAGTGCGTCGAACAGGGAATTGTCCGAGCCGCTGCGGTCTGCACTCGTCTGCGCCATGCAAACTCCAGGAGAGAGACGCAGGATAGCATGAAAGCAAACAGGCGTTTGTCCAAGAAAATCCGCCGCCGCGTAATCTAAGAGACAGCCAAAGCAGCCCCGGCAGATGTTGCGGTCATGGCGAACACCACGGCTACCCTCCATGTCATGTTTCGCGACCCGAGCATTGCCGTTACCGCCATTTTGCAAAGCAGATTGGCCGCGGCGGCCGTGAGAATGACCTGGGCGGCCTCGTGCAGAGGTACACTGGATCCTGCAATTTTCGCGACTGAGAGCGTGATCGGATCGACGTCCACCAGGCCCGACACAGCGGCCAGCGGGAAAAGCGTCAACGTTCCGGCTGCTGCGCTGAACAGCCTCGATGCAACGCTGACCGCAGCAAGCAGGACGCCAAATTTGAGAATTTCGCCGAGCTCGAAGGGGTTGTTGAGTTCAAGCGCGGGCAGTCCCTGGCCGCCCGCTGTCCGCCGGTAGAAGAAGGCTGTTGCAGCAGCCAGCAGGACTGTCGGCAGACCAAGCGATATCAGGAGCGGTTGAATCAGCGCGGGCGCCAGGGCGCCGGCGATTGCCGACATGCGCACGAGCGACACCGTCCACGATGCGGTGATTCCTGCGGCGAGAGGCAGCGTGTTCTGCGGATGAAACCTGGACAGCCTCGCATAGGTCAGCGTGACGGCGGTGGACGAAACAAGCCCGCCGGCAGCGGCCGCAAGAACCAGGCCCGCCCGATCTCCAAGCAGGCGTACGCAGATGTAGCCCACAGAGGATACTGCGGCCACGATCACGACCATCAGCCACAGCTGACGCGGATTGAGCGCTTGCCAGGGATCGACAGTGCGATCCGGCAGCAAAGGCAGCAGGACGAATGTCATCACGAGGAGGAGCAGCGCGCTGCGCAGCTCCGCCCAAGTCAGCTTGGCTACGAAGGCATGAATGGGTTTGCGCTCGGCCAGGATAATCGTGGCGGCAATGCCAGCCATGCCTGTCACCATCGTGCTTCCGCTCACCGCGAGCGCGCCAAGCGCGAACGCCGCCATTCCTGTGACCATGCCGGTCGCCGAAGTGCCGCCGCTGAGACGTGCCTCGCGCAGCGCAAACAGCGCGAAAGGTAGCGCAAATGCCGGAAACGCGAAGGCAAGGACCATGCCTCCGAAGGCGATCTGGAGGGCCGCAGCGATGCCGCCCAGCAGACCAATCAGCGCGTAGGTGCGCGTACCGGCTGCGCGGCCGCCGTCCTTCACTTCGCGCTCTTGCCAGCCGCGCTCGACACCGATGAGCAGGCCGATGGCCAAAGCCAATGCCAATCTCTCCAGAAGATCGATGCGGCTCATCTAGTGAGACAGGAAGACGGGGAGCGGCGGATCGTCCAGCATGCTGCGCGTCGTGCCGCCCATGACAAACTCTCTCAGGCGCGAATGGCCAAAGGCTCCCATGACCAGCATGGTTGCGTCGGTTGTGTCGAGATAGTCTCGAAGCAGTTCCGAAGCACGGCGGCCCGCGGCGTCCACGACCTCGAACTTCCCCGCGACGCCATTGATCATCAAGTGCTCCAGCAGCCGCTCGGGCGTGCGCCTGGCGGGCAACTCTTTTTCGTTTTCCACCATGACAATCTGAACGCGTCCCGCCTGGCGCATCAGAGGCAGCGCGTCTGCCAGCGCGCGGGCCGCCGGACGACTGAAGTCCCATGCCAGGGTGATCCGGTCGAGTGACGGGCTTCGCCTTATGTGCGCCGGTCCAGGAAGCAGCAGCACTGGCCGTCCGGAACCGAAGATCACCGATTCGGCATGCCACTGTTCGATCCCGATTGCGTCCTGCAGCGGGAGAACCGTCAGGTCATGGACTTTTGATTCCTCCACGAGTGCCGCCGCCACGCCGAAGGCGTCGCAATGCTCCACTCTGGCTTCATGGCGGACACGCTGGCTGGTCGCGGAAGCTTCAAAGCACGACATGAGACGCGCCGCATGTGCCTTGCTCCTCGCCGATTCCTCAGCGGCCATTGCAGGTACATCCACCAGAACGCGTGTCAGAAGATCGCTCGGCCGCATCAGTCTCAGTTCGGTCTCGAAGGCGAGGCCGGTGACTTGGGCGTTCAGTAGGCTTGCGAATGCCAATGCCTTGTCGATGCTCGCATCCGGTGTGGGCTCCGGATAGCTCGCAAGCGCAAGCAAGATGTCCCTAACGGTCATCCCGGTCTCCTGTGACGAATTCCATTTCTGGCCCGTGACGCCGCCATACTCGGGCTAGAGCCCTCTCTCCTCCTTGATCGAAATCAGTCGCCAGGATTCGCGGGCCGGTCATCATCGGCTTCCACAGGAGATGGTCATGACCATTCGCTCGATCCTTGCATCGCTGAACGGAGCGGAGAGCGACGCCGCCGTACTTGAGACTTCCGCATACGCCCAGAAGATGCTTGGCGCCTGGGTGGACTGCTTCCACGTAACCTACGATCTGGCAGCCGATCAGATGCTCCTCGCTTATGCTGTGGGCCCCGGCCGTTCGCTCCCGAACGAGCGCCTGCGTGCACTCGACGCGGAGATGCGGGAGAAATCAGTCCGAGCGCGGCAGGCTTTCGACGACTTCTGCTCGCGAAATCACCTGGCGCCGGTATCGGCACTCGGCGTTCATGGTCATTTTTCTTACCGCGAGGTCGCGGGGATCGAGCCGAATGAGACGATCCGCGAAGCGCGCTATCGGGACCTCACGATCACTGCGCGCGAGGCGGTCGATGACTCGTTCTCGATCGAGAAGCTGGGCTCCATCGTGATGGGTTCCGGTCGCCCCGTCCTGATTGCGTCGCAGAATGCAGCGGCCTCCTTCGGGCAGAAGGTCGTCATCGCCTGGAAGGACACGGCAGAGGCAGCCCGCGCCGTCATGGCAGCGATGCCGATCCTGGTGCACGCCAAGTCCATAACGATTGCCACAACAAACGAAGAAGAGAGCCAGTGCGCATCGACTGAAGGATCCATGAACGCTTTGGCAGTCCAGCTTCGCCGGCACGGCTTTGAGGTTCAGGCCAGAATTCTCCCTTTCACCGTCCGTTCGGCGGCAGATCGTTTGCTCGATTATGCTTACGCTGCCGAAGCCGACTTGCTTGTGATGGGCGGCTATGGGCACGGCCGCTTCCGCGAATACTGCCTCGGCGGGGTGACGCGCGAGGTTCTGGCGGACTGCGCCATTCCGGTTCTCATGACGCACTAAGGACGCTGCAACAAGCTGACCGTATGATAGGGCATTCACTATCCGCAGTTCGGATCGGCATCGAGACGCCGAACGAAGCCCATGTCTTCATGCATCGGGACTGCCATGTCTGTCGTGCGGAAGGGTTCACGTCGCGCACCAGTGTCATCGTGACGTATGGCGCCCGATCCGTCATCGCAACTCTGTTTCCGGTTACCAGCGAAATCATCAAACCTATGGAAGCGGGCCTATCGGAGTGGGCGTGGCAGGAACTCGGCTTGGTGCCCGGCGCCCGCGTGACTGTCACGCATGCGCTGCCACTGGACTCGCTGAGTGCCATACGCGGCAAGGTCTATGGCAACCGGCTGGACTCGATTTCCCTCGAGCGGGTCATTCGCGACGTGGCTGCCGGTCGTTACGCCGGAATCCACCTTTCCGCCTTTCTAACCGCTTGCGCGGCGCGGCCACTAGACTTCGATGAGATGCGTGAGTTGACGCGTGCCATGATCGACGTTGGCCGGCGATTGCATTGGCCCGTTCCGAAAGTCATGGACAAGCACTGCGTGGGCGGTCTTCCGGGAAATCGAACGACGCCGATTGTCGTTGCCATTGCCGCCGCCTGCGGGCTCACCATACCCAAGACCACTTCGCGCGCGATCACGTCGCCAGCGGGAACCGCAGACACTATGGAAACGTTGGCTCCGGTCGATCTGAGCATCGATGCGATGCGCCGCGTCGTCGACGGCGAAGGCGGCTGCGTTGTGTGGGGTGGCGCGGTCCAGCTCAGTCCTGCCGACGATATTCTCATTCGTGCCGAGCGCGTTCTCGATCTCGACGGCGAAGGGCAGATGGTCGCGTCGATCCTGTCGAAGAAACTGGCAGCCGGGGCGACGCATCTGGTGATCGATCTGCCGGTGGGGCCGACCGCCAAGGTTCGCAGCTTCGAGGCGGCGCAACGTCTGGCGCAAAGTGTGGTGGATGTTGGCCGTGCATTCGGCCTTGTCGTCAAACCGATCCTGAGCGATGGAACGCAGCCAGTGGGAAGCGGTATCGGCCCCGCACTCGAGGCGCGCGACGTACTTGCGGTGTTGCAGGGGGGACCATTGGCGCCAGCCGACCTCAGGGACCACGCGCTGGCGATCGCGGCGGGATTGCTGGAATTGGGCGGCGCGGCCCGCGACGGCGAGGGACGGCAAATCGCTGCGGAATGTCTCCGCAATGGCCAAGCCTGGGCGAAGTTCCAGAAAATCTGTGCAGCCCAGGGCGGCTTGCGCGAGCCGCCGACCGCGAAGTACACGCGAACTGCCGAGATGCGTGCTGCCGGAGCGATCGATCGCATCGACTGCCGTCGCCTATCGCGGATTGCCAAGCTCGCCGGCGCACCGGATGCCAAGGCGGCAGGGCTTCAATTGCACGTTCGTCTCGGGATGCCGGTCAGCCGGGGACAGCCGGCCTTCACTGTTCATGCCGAGAGCCCCGGTGAGCTGGACTACGCGCTGGCTTACATCGAGGCCAATCCCGACATCATTGGGATTCTTCATCCATGATGCCGACGATTCTAATGCCGCTGCCCGGCAACGGCGCAATCACGGCCGATCTTGCGCGAGAAATGAATGCGGCTGTCCGCATTCCGGACATTCGGCATTTTCCGGATGGCGAGACATATGTGAGGCTCGATCTCGATCTTCACGGTCGCTCGGTCGCTCTGGTCTGTACGCTGGACCGGCCGGACGCAAAACTGCTGCCGCTACTCTTTGCAGCTCGCACCGTGCATGAACTCGGCGCAGCGAGCGTCGGTCTCGTTGCACCATACCTGGCATACATGCGCCAGGATCGCCGCTTTCATCCGGGCGAGGCGATAACCGCGGCACAGTTCGCCTCGCTGCTGTCGCCACATTTTGATTGGCTTGTCACCGTCGATCCGCATCTGCACCGCATCCGTGCGTTGAGCTCGATCTACGAAATTCCAAACAGGGCCGTGCATGCCGCGTCCGCGATCGGAACCTGGATCGCAGCGCAGGTCAGCCGGCCCGTGCTGATCGGCCCGGATAGCGAAAGCGTGCAGTGGGTTTCGGACGCTTCCCGTCTTACGGGAGCGCCGGTTGTCACTCTACGCAAGACTCGCCTGGGCGATAATGACGTCTCGCTGGAAGAAGCTGATCTTTCCGCCTGGCATGACCGCACACCGGTCCTCGTGGACGACATAATATCGACCGGTCACACGATGCTTGAGACGATTCGCCTTCTGGATCGCGCCGGCATGCCGAAGCCGGTGTGCGTCGGCATTCACGGCATATTCGCCGATGGCGCGTTCGAAGCGCTCTCGCAGAGTGGATCGCGAATCATAACGACCAACACAATACCTCATGCAAGCAACGCGATCGATGTGAGCCCACTTCTGTCGGCCGCGGTCAGAGAGATGGCATCATGACGAAGCTCGCCTTTCTCGGCGCAGTGGGCACGGTGACCGGATCGAAATATCTGCTGAATACCGGAAAGCGTCGGATTCTGGTCGATTGCGGACTCTATCAGGGTTTCAAGCAGCTGCGGTTGCGCAACTGGGCGACCCTTCCACTCGACATCAATTCACTCGATGCGGTGGTACTCACGCACGCGCACATCGACCATGCAGGCTATTTGCCTCTTCTTATGCGCCACGGCTTCAAAGGGCCTGTGTATTGCACGCGCGCCACGCGCGATCTATGCGGGATCATGCTCCCCGACGCTGGTCATCTTGAAGAGCGTGCCGCGGAAGACGCCAACCGCCACCATTACTCGAAGCACGACCCGGCGCTGCCGCTCTTTACCGAGGAAGACGCGCGGAAGGCTTTGCGGCAGTTTCGAGCGCTCGATTTCGCCGAAGAACTTGCGCTCGGCGATGGAGCGAAGGTCACCTTTCGCTACGCTGGGCACATTCTCGGCGCAGCGATGGCCGAAATAGAGCGGCAGGACCGGCGCATTCTTTTCTCGGGAGACTTGGGGCGGCCCAACGATCCAATCATGCGTCCGCCCGAGGTGATAGAATGGGCAGACTATCTCGTCGTTGAATCGACCTACGGCAACAGAAAGCATCCGCGCTCCGACGCGCAAGACGTTCTTGCAGAGATCATCAACACGACTGCGCACAAAGGCGGTTCGGTGGTGGTACCGTCATTTACGGTCGGCCGCGCACAGCTTCTCCTCTACCATCTCTATCACCTCAAGATGGCCAAGCGAATTCCGGACCTGCCGATCTTTCTCGACAGCCCCATGGCCATGGATGCCGGCGAGGTTTTCAGATCACACCCCAAGGATCATCGTCTCACTGTATCCGAAGCGCGCGCGGTGTGCGCCGTCGCTAAGCAAACACCGACGATCGAGGAATCCAAAGAAATCGACCGCAATCGCGTCCCGTCCGTCATCGTTTCCGCGAGTGGCATGGCGACGGGCGGCCGGGTGCTTCATCACCTTCGTGCTTTCGCGCCGGATCCGCGCAGCTCGATCCTCTTCACCGGCTTTCAGGCCGGCGGAACGCGCGGCGCAGCGATGGTCGCCGGCGCACAGTCGGTCAGAATCTTCGGTGAAGACATTCCAGTACGGGCGCGTGTTGCGAACCTGGAGATGCTTTCTGCGCACGCGGATGCCGACGAGATTCTGAATTGGCTACGGCATTTCGATCGGGCGCCGCGGCAGACTTTCATTACGCATGGCGAACCCGAGGCCGCCGACGCTCTGCGCAAGCGCATCGAGCGGGAGTTGAGATGGTCTTGCACGGTGCCCGCTTATCGCGACGAGGCTGAACTCGAACTGTAGCCGAGTCGCCTGCCGGCTCTCGGTTTCACGCAGCCAGGTCGCGGTAGCCGAAACAACTGTGAGCGGCCAGCCCGGTCAGTGTGCGAGGAGGATCGGAATCGGCGCGCTGTGAAGCACGCGGCGGGTGACACCGCCGAAGACAAACTCTCGCGCCCGGCTGTGTTGATAGCCACCCATCACCAGGAGCGATCCATGCAATTTGCCAGTGGCCGCTTCGAGCAGCACGTCGCCCACCGGACGATCGGTTGCCGCCAGATGACCTGCCTGTGGCGCCAGACCATGTCCGCGAAGGTATTCCGCCAGTTTTTCTGCCGAGCGCAAAACACGATCTGCACCATCAGCGCTTTCGGCGACGCCGATGATGTCGATCTTCGACGCCTTGGCAAGAAGCGGCAGGGCGGCAGCTACAGCCCGCGCAGCCTGCGCCGACTCTTTCCATGCGATGACGACGGTCGAAATAGTGGCCGGCAAGGGCCCGTTCGGCGCCAGCATAACCGGCCGGCCGCAACTGGCGATCACATCGATCGCGCCAGTCAGGGTCAAGTCCTCCCGGGAGGGCCGGCCCAGGACCAGGAGGTCGTGGTAGAAGCCCTGCTGAATCGCCTGCTCGCAGGCATTCCCGCTCGCCTCACAAAAGGTGGCCGCAACCGGCTCGTCGCGGTCGTGCCGCTCGCGCGCACAGAACCCGTCGAACAATTGCCGCGCGCGTGCCGCGCATTGCTTGTCTGCGTCAATGATCGTCTCCGCGAGCTGTCCCGAATAGACGGCTGTCTCCGGTCCCATTGGGGTCAGATAGCGGGAAATCTCGATCGCGTCGGGATGCGTGAAAAGGCAGTCGACGTGGCCATCGAACAGGCGCGCCGCGTCCACTGCGAGTTTGAGGGCCTTGGGATCAAGCGAAGCGTTGAGCGCCGGCACGAGGATCTTCTTGAACATAGGAAGCTACCATCCTGTCTACAGCCAAGTTTCTCGATTTCCGCTCTTCGTCCGTTGATCGGCGTCAACGCCGCGATACGGGCATCCCAACGCGTCGATGGCGGGGCGGCGATGTCGGGTAGGACGCGACCCTGGGCGCCGGTGCGCATGAGTTCTTGGGGGCTGCTGCAACGGCTGCGTTCTTCGTTGCCGCGCTGGCCGCCCGTGCACTTTCAGATGTGTGCGCTTGCGAGGGTCTTGGCAATTGATTTCAGCTTCAAAGGCTACGGATCTCAACGCGCGCAGCCAGCTCGTCGACCTGCGCGGGGTGACAAAGCGCCGTGCCTGACGACAAGAGTGCCGCCGAACCTGCGGCCGTGGCTCGCCGGAGCGCCGCCGTAGGTGAACGACCTTCCGAAAGTGAGAGAACGAGTAGCGCGAGAAAGCTGTCGCCGGCACCGATCGTGCTGATCGGATCGATGGTAGGCGCTGTCGCCTCAAGCGAGAATCCCCGACCCACGAGGAGCGCGCCATCCTCGCCGAGTGTCACGGCAACCATCTCGGTGTTTCGCTGTTCTACTAGCCGGCGCGCTGCTTGGCTGAGGGCTGTTCGGTCCGGCAGTGCCGTACCCGTCAGCTGCTCAAGTTCGCGACGGCTGGGTTTGATGAGGGTGAGGCCTGGCCCAAGCGCGTGCCGAAGCGCATCGCCGGACGTGTCGAGTGCGAAGGGAATGCCTTTGGGAAGCGCGGCGCACACACGCCTATAACTGTCGATTGGCGCATCCGGCGGCAGGCTGCCGCTCGCCACGACATAGCCCGCGGTACTGGCCGCGCGGGCGAGCGCGCTCAGGCAAGTGTCGAGTTCGAAAGCACTGAGTTCGGGCCCGGGCAGCACAAAGCGGTATTGCATGCCGTTGTCTTCGCTGCTGACGGCGAAGTCCTCGCGCGTGTCGCCCGCGATCTGGACCACCGTGCATGGCACCTCCTCATGCCGCACCAGCCTCTCCAGAAGGTTCCCCGTCGGTCCACCGCAAGTGAAGACCGCGTGTGTGTCCGTACCGAAGCGCCGCAGGACCCGGGCCACATTGATGCCCCCGCCCCCCGCATCGTGCCGCACGTCGTGACACCGCAATTTGTGTCCCGGCACAACCTGCGCGGCGCGGCTGGATACGTCGACAGCTGGGTTGAGCGTGAGGGTGACGATGGGCGACATAGCTTAGAGATCGAGCACGATGCGGCCGTCGACCCAGTCGCCTTCGGCCGCATGCAGATCGCTACGGCAAACGCCGGTCGCGACGATCGTCACCAGCACTTCACCGGGGCCGGGTTGGGGGACGGGAACCTCCGCAATCTTGTGGGGCAGGCCAAGCTGGCTCACGAGCGCTGCCATCATTTTTCCATCCCGTGCCTTCTGAAAGGTATCGGCACGATATGGCGGCAGTCGTCATTCGGATTGACCCCGATCAGTGAGCTGTAGGCGATTCGCCATTGTCTCGTCTGGCTGGGCCCCTAGAAAAAGCGCGCCAGCATCTCGGCAGCAATTTTTGCATCTGCGAGGCGAATGCTTCCGCGCGGCAGGCCAAGCAGCCGGTCGAACAGCGCCTCTTCGCGATGGATGCGTTCGCCGAGCACGGCCACGGCTTCCTCCATGCGTCCGGCTTCGATCATCGCGAAGATCTCGGCCATGAATTCCTGCCGAGCAAAGCTCATGGTCAGGAGCAGTTCGGCGACCAGCCGCACGTCCGGCACGTCGAAGATGCCTTCACTGATGCCATCCTCTACGATGCGCGACAAAACCGGGGACACGGCCGTGACGGCGGAGCGGATCATCCTCTGATAGAGGAGGGCGTTCTCCGGCTTGACCAGCACGGCGACGATCGCCCGCAATGCCGGTGCGGACTGGAGCTTCCACTGCTGGCTGCGGTCGAGAAAGCGGTTGAGCTTTGTCAGCGCGTCGAGCGTGGGGTCGCTCAGCACGTCTTCCGCTTCCGCAATAGCCTGCCGCGTCATGCGTGCGATCAGTGCGTCGAGCAGGTCCTCTTTCGACAGGAAGTGGTGATAGAAGCCGCCCTTCGACACCCCGGCGCGCGCGATGATGTCGGCGACCGTCGTGCCGTCGTAGCCCTTGGTCAGGAACAGTGCCTGGGCGCAGTCGATGAGCTCATTCCGCCGGACCTCGACGGGCTTCACAACCCGCATGTTGATCGCGGACGCTTCTCCGGCCCTTTGCTTTCGGATCGCCGTGTGGCCCAAAATTCCTCCGAATTCACTTGCCGACCGACTGCCGGTCTGTCATGAAGCTACCGCAGATTTCGCAGGCGCCCAACCGTTTTCTTTGGTCCTGACGGAAGTTTGCGATGGAGGGCGCGCATGAAATCGCTCTTGGCTACCGCGGTGTTCTGTGCCGGGTTCACGGTTTGCGCGGCAACGGCTGCGCCCGACCCCGACGCGCTGCTCAAGAAGGCTTTCGACAACTATCGCGCCAATTCCTCCACCGGCACAGTCTCGATGACGATCCACCGCCCCGACTGGGAGCGGAACATGACACTCAAGAGCTGGACGCGCGGCCAAGACGATGCACTGGTTCGCTTTCTCGCGCCCGCCAAGGACGCGGGCAATGCGACGCTCAAGCTGGCGCAGGGGACCTGGGTGTTCAATCCGAAGCTCAACCAGGTGATCAAGCTGCCGGCCAGCATGATGGCGCAGTCCTGGATGGGCTCGGACTTCTCCTACAACGATCTCGCGAAGTCGAACGAGATATTGAACGACTACACCCACAGGCTGACCGCGACGGACACCGTAGGCGGCCACACCGTGTGGTCGATCGAGTGCATCCCAAAGCCCGGCGCCGCGGTCGTCTGGGGAAAGGTCGTGCTCAGGTTGCGCGACGACAACGTCGTGGTGGAGGAGACCTACTACGACCAGGACGGAAAGCCCGCGCGGCGCATGATCGCCGACAAGGTCGGCGACATCTCGGGCCGCGCCTATCCCCTGGTGATGACCATGCATCCGCTCGACACGCCCGACTCCTGGACCAGAATCGAGACGACGGCCGCGAGCTTCAACGTCGCCGTCCCCGATTATCTCTTCACGCTGTCGAGCCTTCAAAACCCGCGGGAGTAGCGGTCCATGCTGTTCGCACTCGCCTGGAGGAATTTGTGGCGGCAGCCGCGCCGCACACTGCTTAGCCTCGCTTCGATCGTTTTCACCGGTGCGCTCCTCGTCTTCATGCTCTCCTTCCAGATCGGCGTCTACGGCCAGATGAAGGAAAGCGCGCTCAAGCTGTTCGACGGCTACGCACAGATGCAGGTGCCCGGCTATGCGGACGATCCCGATCTCCGCCGGTCTCTAACCGATCCGGCCGGCCTGAAATCGGCGGCGCTCGCCATACCGGGTGTCGATGCCGCCGCGGCGAGGGTGAACGCCTTTGCGATTCTCAGTCATGGCGAGCGAAGCTTCGGGAGTGCGATCGTCGGGGTTGATCCTACGAGCGAGCCGCTTGTTTCCAAGCTGGCGGCATCGATCACGACAGGACGTTACCTGAACGCCGCCGACAGCGACACGATCGTCCTGGGGCAGACTCTCGCGCGCAACCTGAAGGCCGCTGTCGGTGACAAGCTCACGCTCCTGGGTTCCGGCATGGATGGCTCTGTTGCTACTGACGTGCTCACGGTCGTGGGTATCTACGACAGCGGGATTCCGGAACTCGACCGGTCCGTCGCAGAGATTCCGCTGTCGCGCGCGCAGGAGACTTTTTCGATCGGCCCCCGTGCAACAACCGTCGCGCTCGCCGGGCCATCGCTGTCAGCCTTTCAGAACGCAGTACCCGCGCTCGGCAACGTCAGCAGGGTGCGTGGCCTGATCCTCAAGGAGTGGTCCGACCTGGAGCCGGAAGTGCGGGACTCGATTACGCTCAAATACGTCACCTCGGCGATGCTCTACGTCACGCTGGTGGTCGTCGTCACCTTCATTATCCTGAACACGCTTCTCATGTCCGTCCTGGAGCGCACCCGTGAGTTCGGCGTCCTGCTGGCGATCGGCATGAGGCCGTCAGTTATCGGGCAAATGGTTTGGCTGGAGCTCGTCCTGCTGGCATCGGCCGGCGCAATTCTCGCGATCCTCATTGGCGGTGCGCTGGCGCTCTATTTCGAGGGACACGGCATCATGTACGGCGATCTCGGCAAGGTGACGGCACAGTACGGATTGCCCTCGCGGCTCTATCCCGAGTTCAGCGCGTTGAGCGCATTGATCGGCCCGGGCGCGCTCTTCGTGGCAATCAGCTTGGGAGGAATCGTTCCTTACCTCCATGTCCGCCGGCTTGAAGCAGCGTCGGCGATGAGGGCAGCATGAAATTGCGCCTTGGCCTCCTCACGCCCGTTGGCTGGCGCAACCTTTGGCGCAACCCACGCCGAACGATCATCACGCTGGTCGTCGTGTCCGTCGGCATGTGGTCGGTGCTGACGCTGTCCACGATGGTGCAGGCGGTTGTGACCTCCAGCAAGAACACTGCGCTGCGCCAGTTGACCGGCGAGGGCCAGATCCACGCGCCGCACTATCTCGATGATCCTAATGTGAGCCGCGGCATGCCGGCGCCGTCGCGCGATCTCCTCGCGATTCTCAACTCGCCGTCCATCTCGGGCTGGTCCGCGCGCGTTCGCGTACCGGCGGTGATTCAGAGCGAGTACCGTACTCGCGCCATCACACTCGTCGCGGTCGATCCGGCACGCGAGCGCACGGTGTCCGACATTCCCGGTCAGGTTGAGCGGGGCCGTTACCTCAAGGACTCCGGCGATACGGGCCTTATCATCGGTCGCGACCTCGCAGCCCGGCTCAAGACCCGCCTCGGCAAGCGCGTCATCGTGATGGCGCAAGCGCTCGACGGCCATCTCGCGGAATTTGGCTTCACCGTGGTCGGCATTCTGGGCGGCTCGCAGGAAAGCCTGAACGGTTTCGCGTTTGCCGGACGCACGCCGGCGCAAAAGCTCCTCGGTGTCGGCAATCAGGTGTCCGAGATCGCCTTCGCCGCTGCGCCCGGCGAAAGGGCGGACGCGGTCATCGCGAGGCTCCGCGCCGCAGAACCGCAGCTCGACATCCAGTCGTGGCAGACACTTGCCCCGCTCGCCTTCACGCTCGAATCCGTGTCGCAGGCGATCGTCGGGATCTGGCTGGTCATCATGTTCGTGCTGATGGCCATCGGCATCGTGAATACGCAGCTCATGGCTGTGTTCGAGCGCACCCGCGAACTCGGCCTGCTCCAGGCGCTCGGCATGCAGCCGCGCTCGGTGCTCCTTCTCGTCGCGCTTGAGTCCGCGCTGCTGGTCGGCATGGGCGTCGTACTGGGGGCGCTGTTGTCGACGCTGACGATTCTGCCGCTTCGGAATGGTCTCGACCTCGGCCGCTACGGCGAGGCTTTCGCGCACTACGGCGCCGGCGGTGGCATGCTGTTCCCCCGGATCGATCCGGGGAGTTTTGTTGGCTTCAGCCTTGCCGTCTGGTTTCTCGGTATCGTTGCGGCCCTCTGGCCGGCGCGCGCCGCGGCTCGCGTGAGCCCCGTCGAGGCGATGAGCCAGGCCTGACCATCAGCGGAGAGCACTTAATGATTGCTATCGTCTCCTGCCGCACCCTGACCAAGACCTATGTTCAGGGAACGCTCGAAGTGCCTGCCGTGCGGAGCGTCGACCTCGACATCGAGCCGGGCGATTTTGCGACGCTTGCGGGGCCTTCCGGCTCGGGCAAAACGACGCTCCTGAACATGATCGGCGGGCTCGATCGGCCGACGTCCGGCGAGGTGAGTGTTGACGGCGTCTCGCTCACCAAGCTCGACAAGAACGCGCTTGCCGACATCCGCCTGCACAAGATCGGCTTCGTGTTCCAGACCTACAGTCTCGTGCCCGTGCTGTCGGCTGAGGAGAACGTCGAGTTCATTCTTCGGCTGCTCGATGTCCCTGTCCGTGAACGGCGTACCCGCGCGCGCGAAGTGCTGCGCCAGGTCGGCCTCGCGGGCATGGAAGACCGCCGTCCCGCGCGCCTTTCCGGCGGGCAGCAGCAGCGCGTAGCCGTCGCCCGCGCGCTCGGCCCGAAGCCCGCCATCGTGCTGGCCGACGAGCCGACCGCTAACCTGGACTCCAAGACGGCGGAAGAACTGATTGGGTTGATGTCGAACCTGAACACGGTCTCCGGCATCACGTTCCTGATCGCGACGCACGATTCCAGGGTCATCGCACACAGCCGCCGCCATATCGAGATGACAGACGGGCGAATAACGCTCGATGAACGCCGCAACAACGCAGTAGCTGCGTGATCTCATGCGCGTCGGCGCAATTCTCCTGGGAACCTTTCTTTCCGTCCTCGCCGCGTCCGCTGCGGCGGAACCCGTGCACGGTCGCCTACAGCTTCAAGATTTTGGCACCTTTGCCGGCAGCAACACGCTAGACGGCATTCTTGCAGGCTCCGACCGCAACGATGCTTTCGGCAATCTTCGCCTCACCTGGGCGCCGGAGTGGGACAAGTTCCGCGTCGAGTTGCACTATGTTATGCGCGCTCAATATGGCGACAGCGTTCCGCTCACGCGGTTCGCGGCGCTTGGGCCGTTGCCGCCATCCACGTGGTTCAATCTGACCGAGACGTTCGAGAACCACAGGCGCTTCCTCGCGCAGCAGACCATTGACCGGCTCTCGCTCTCCTATTCGACTGAAGACTTCGTTGTACGCGTCGGGCGACAGGCGCTTACCTGGGGCAACGGCCTCGTTTTCCGCCCCATGGATCTGTTCGACCCCTTCGCACCCAACGCGATCGATACCGAGTTCAAGACCGGGGCGGACATGATCTATGCCCAGTTCCTGTTCGGCGACGGCTCGGATCTCCAGGCCATCGCGGTGCCGCGCCCGCGGGTCTCCGGTGCACAGCCTTCGACCAACGCCAGCTCCTTCGCCGGACTCTATCGTCGCGCCTTCGAGACCTTCCAGACCTCCTGGCTGCTGGCTCGCGATCACGGCGACTGGACCGTTGCGGCAGAAGCCACTGGCCCGCTCGAAGGTGCGAACTGGACGCTCGAGTTTGTACCGGTCTTCCTGCGCGCTGGCGGCACGCGCGTCTCTGCCCTCGCCAATATCAGCGACGCCACGACGCTGTTCGATCGCAACGCCACCGTGTTCGCAGAGTATTTCCACAGCGGCTTCGGCGAGACGCGCGGTGACCTTACCTTGGCAGCGCTGCCCCCGGACCTTCTCGATCGCCTCGCGCGCGGCCAGGTCTTCACCTTTCGGCAGAACTATCTCGCGGGAGGGGTCACGCTCGAATGGACCCCGCTCCTTACATTCTCGCCGACGCTGATCGCCGATCTCGACGATGCGAGCATCTACGCGCTGGCTGCGGCAAACTATTCCCTGTCGGACGATCTCGTGCTGGTCGGCGGCGCGCAGTTGCCGCTGGGAGCACGCAACACCGAATATGGCGGTCTGCGCGTTGCGCCGGCCGCGGCGACCACTTTCGGGCCTGCGCCTCAGGTTTACATTCAGCTTCGAGGTTACTTCTGATAGCCAGACGCAGAGGCGCGGCAGGCGGGGCCGTCGTCGGCGCAACGAACACAATCTGGGTTTGAGAAAGAGCCGCAACTGCCTTCCAATGCCGTACGACAGCGGTTCTGTTAGACTTTCCCGTCAGTGATTGGCTGGCAGTGGCGCCTCGTGGACATCGAGTTTCACTACTACATGACCTACCTCATCGCAGCGCGGGCCGGTTTCTCGCCGGCGGACGCTGCGATCGTCGCGCAATCCGCTCAGGAGATCGATGACAATCACGTTGTCATGAAGGTGAGTGCGGGAACGCCGTACGCCTACACAAGCACTCTGTCCCAGACGATGGACATTCTGCGGCCGCATCACAACAAGCGGATCTATCCCATCTTTCACTTCATTCCCGGCGATCCGGCGGCGCCGTCCGCCAGGCGCAAGGACGGCGTCACGAACCCCTGGGTCACCACACCGAACAGTCCGCTCGCCAACGAAATGCTCGATACGGCGCTCAGGTCTGGCGATCTGTACCGGATCGGCGCCAGTGCGCACGCCTACGCCGACACTTGGGCGCATCAGAACTTCCTGGGCAAGGACGACGCGTTCAACGTTATGCCGGGCGGTTCGCTCACCGATCGCGTCGAAGCGTACATTTCGCTCATGCGCATCGGTCATGCGCTCGCGGGACATCTACCCGACATCCCGGGCCTGATCTGGACCGACGGCCGGTCGGTGGACGAGACGGTCGACAATACCAGGCGCTTCCTCGACGCTGCTCACCACCTCTACCGCAGGCTTGCCGTCTTCAGGGATCCTTCGATCAGTCCCGCCGAACTCGACCGAATCGCCTCGAGCCTCGTCGACGATCTGGCCAGCGACATCGGGCCGTCGAGCACTGCTGTCGTCGCGTTGGACGGGGTGCGCATCCGACGTTATCGGCAACGCGCCTTGTTGCCGGAATATGGTGGCCTGCCCATCCCCGAGTATCGCGAGGCGAAGTGGGCCGACGCAGCGTTCAACGAGCAGCGCTCGGACCTCGCTGAGGAGGTGGCGACCTATCTGGCCAGGAATGCCGGCCTGGCCGGAGACATTCTCGATTTCGGTACGGCCATTCCCTGTACGTGGAAGGATCCGGCAAGCCGGACCCAAACGGATTGGTACAGGTTTCAGGAAGCGGTCAAATCCCATCTTGACGAGTGTTGGGGTGTCCTGACGCTGCGCTTGCCCGACCTTGCGCAGTAGGCGGTCGGCACTCCGGACCCAAGATTGGCTCCAGTTTAGGCGCCAAGGCCGTCAATGTTGACGGTAGAGCTTGCGGGTGGCGCGCTTATCGCGATGCCGAAGCGCCTCAGCAATCGGGCCGGATGACCCGCTCATGATGCTCGGTCCGGGCGCACACGTCGTCATTTCACACCTCATACGAAAGTCACGCAGAACGCGGCTTGCGTCGGCGCCCGGGTAACTAATGATGCTTCAGACATCAATAAAAATTATTGACACATGAATAACATATTGTGGAGCATAACTCCTGCAAGCCGAGGCCCAACATGCTCAGTGCTGCCCAACTTCGTGCTGCCCGCGCCCTTGCTGGCCTCGACCAGAAACAGCTCGCCGAACGCTCCGGTCTTTCGGTGCCGACGATTCAGCGGATGGAGGCGAGCGACGGCGTGATCCGCGGCAATGTGGACTCGCTGATGAAGATCGTGACGGCGCTCGACCAAGCCGGCGTCGAGTTGATCAGCGACGACGCGGTAAGTACCGGCGGCGGCCGGGGTGTCCGGCTGCGGACATCCGTCCGCCTGACACAAGGTGGCCCGGCAAGATGACAGGCGCGCCGGCTACCGTCTCACTCTTGGGCATGGCGGCGTTTTTCGCCCTCTCGATCTTCGCCTTGGCCGGTGGTCGTCGTCGCCTCGCCACGCCGCTCGTCTATGGCGCGGCGCTTGCGCTGTCGGCGATGCTCCACGTCAACGCCGTCGTGGCCCTGGTGGCGGCGGCACCGGCGGAGACATTATCTTTGCCGATGGGCCTTCCGTGGATCGGCGTGCATTTCCGGTTCGACGCGCTGGCCGCGTTCTTCGTCGCGGTCGTCAACCTGGGAGGGGCTGCAGCGAGCCTCTATGCCATAGGCTATGGCCGAAGCGAGACCTGGCCGATGCGCGTGCTGCCGCTGTTTCCGGCCTTCCTCGCAAGCATGAATCTCGTCGTGCTGGCCGACGATGCCTTTACTTTCCTTGTGGCCTGGGAATGCATGTCGCTGGCGTCCTGGGGGTTGGTCGTGGCGCATCATCGGACGCCGGACAATCTGCGCGCCGGATACGTCTATATCCTCATGGCGAGCTTTGGCACCTTCGCACTGCTGCTCGCGTTCGGCCTTCTCGCCGGCCCGTTCGGGAATTACGCGTTTGATGCGATGCGCGTGAACCATCCTGCACCGCTCATCGCGAACCTTGCCCTCGCACTCGTTCTGATCGGCACCGGCTCGAAGGCGGGGCTTGTCCCGCTCCATGTGTGGTTGCCGCTCGCCCACCCCGCCGCACCAAGCCACGTGTCGGCGCTCATGAGCGGGGTGATGACGAAGGTTGCGATCTATGCCTTCGTCCGCGTCGTCTTTGACCTTCTTGGCCCGCCAGCATGGTGGTGGGGCATCGTTGTCATCTTGCCCGGTGCCGCCAGCGCCGTGATCGGCATCCTGTCCGCGCTCCTGGAGCAGGATCTCAAGCGTGTACTGGCCTACAGCACCATCGAAAACGTCGGTTTCATCTTCGTGGGCCTCGGTCTCGCACTTGCATTTCGGAGCAACGGGCTTGTCGCAATGTCGGTCCTCGCGCTGACAGCCGCCTTGTTTCACGTTCTCAATCACGCGCTGCTCAAGAGCCTTCTGTTCTTCGGCTCGGGTGCGGTGCTGACATCGACCGGGATCCGCAGTCTTGAGGGGCTCGGCGGTCTCATTCACCGCATGCCCGTTACAGCGGTGGCCGTGCTTGCCGGATGCATGGGCATATCTGCGCTGCCGCCGTTCAACGCTTTCGTCTCCGAATGGCTTACCTTCCAGGCAATCCTGTTAAGCCCCGCGCTGCCGCAATGGGGTCTGAAATTGATCGTGCCAGCTGCCGGTGCGCTGCTTGCACTCGCTGTCGCCCTGGCGGCTGCTTGCTTTGTCCGCATTTTCGGCATCGCGTTTCTTGGCCGCCCTCGCTCCGACGCGGGTGCGCAGGCGCAAGAGACAGACGGATTCTCGCGCATGGCGATGATCCTGCTCGCCGCGCTTTGCCTGGGCGCGGGTATCCTGCCCGGCTTCGTCATCGATGGGATTGGCCCCGCCGTCCAGGCCGTCGCGGGCGGGCAGATGCCACATCAGGCCCAGGTCGCGTGGCTGTCCATTGTCCCGATCGCGCAGAGCCGCAGCTCCTATAACGGTCTGCTGGTCTTCTTCTTCATAGCCGCTTCGGCACTCATGAGTGTGGCGCTGATCCACCTGCTCGCTTCGCGCAACACGCGGCGAGTGCCGGCCTGGGACTGCGGATTTGTCGATCCAAACCCTGCGCTGCAATACACCGCGGTAAGCTTCGCGCAACCGATCCGGCGCGTGTTCGCGACGACGTTGTTCATGGCGCGCGAGCAGATTGCGATGCCGCCGCCGGGTGACGCGGCCCCGGCCCGGCTGCGGGTTCGCCTGCGCGATCTGATCTGGGACACGTTCTACGTGCCGATCGGCAGCGCGGTCGGCATTGCCAGCGAACGCCTCAACGTTTTGCAGTTCCTCACCATACGGCGCTATTTGAGCTTGGTTTTTCTTGCTCTCATTATCCTCCTGGCGGTGCTGGCGATATGGCGCTGATCGCGGACCTCGCGGTCCAGGGCCTGCAAATGGTCCTGGTGGTTGGAGCGGCCCCGCTGCTCACCGGGACGGTGCGCAAGTTGAAGGCGCGGCTCTTGCGCCGGCGCGGCCCCTCGATCATCCAGCCTTATCGCGATCTGCTTCGGTTGCTTCGAAAGGACGCCGTGGTTGCGGAGAACGCCTCCTGGCTGTTTCGCGTCTCGCCGTATCTCATCTTCGCAGCGACCTGGGTCGCAGCCGCATTGGTACCGACCTTCGGCACCGGCCTTCTCTTCAGCTGGTCCGCAGACCTCATCGCGATCGTGGCCCTGCTGGGGAGCGCCCGTTTCGTGGTCACGCTCGCTGGCATGGACGTCGGCACGAGCTTCGGCGGTATCGGTTCGAGCCGCGAGGTGATGATCGCGTCACTGGCCGAGCCGGCCATGATCATGATCATCTTTTCACTGGCGCTGCTTGCCCGGTCGACCCAACTCTCGACCATTGCCGCGTTCATGTCTTCGCCGGCGGTTGGGCTCAGGGTCTCGCTGGCGATGGCGTCGGTGGCCCTGGTCATGGTCGGCATCGCGGAGAACGGCCGCATCCCGATCGACAATCCCGCCACGCATCTCGAGCTCACCATGGTGCATGAGGCGATGGTGCTCGAATACTCAGGCCGCCACCTTGCGCTGATCGAGCTCGCGGGCGCGTTGAAGCTCCTGCTGTATGTCTCGCTGATCGTTTGCCTGTTCATGCCCTGGGGCATCGCGCCGGCCGGCACCGGCTGGCAGACGCACCTGCTCGGCGCCGCCGCCTATCTTGGCAAACTGACCGTAGCCTGCGTGGCGCTCGCGCTGTTCGAGACGATGGTGGCGAAGATGCGCGTCTTCCGTGTCCCCAATTTTCTCGGCGCCGCGCTCATGCTGGGGCTCCTCGGCACGCTGCTCCTGTTCGTGTCCAGGGGGCTCTAGATGCACGGGCTCAATTTCGACGTCGCGCATCTTCTGGCAGGCAGCCTCGTGCTGGTGAGCTTCATGATGCTCTACCAGGATCGCCTATACGCTCTGCTGAACGTCTTTGCGCTGCACGCTGTCGTGCTTTCCGCATCGGTGGCCTGGCAGGCCTATATCCACGACGCGCCGCATCTTTACATCACGGCCGCCATCGCGCTTCTGTTCAAGGCGATCGTCATTCCCATTGCGCTGCACCGCATGATCGTCCGCCTTGGTATCCATCGCGAGATCGAGGCGGTCGGCAGCATCGGGCCGACAATGCTGGCGGGCATCGGGCTGGTGGGTCTGTCGATGGCGGTCATGCTGCGCGTGACGGCCGACTCCGATCTTCTGGCGCGTGAGGACCTCGCTTTTGCCCTTGCGGTCCTGCTGCTCGGGCTCCTCATCATGGTGACCCGACGCAATGCGGTGAGCCAGGTCGTCGGTTTCATGTCGCTGGAGAACGGTCTCGTCCTGGCGGCAACCGGCGCCAGGGGCATGCCGTTGGTCGTGGAGATCAGCGTGGCCTTCTCGGTGCTGATCGCCTTCATCGTCATCGGAATATTCCTTTTCCGTATCCGCGAACGCTTCGACACGGTAGATGTCCAGGCGCTCGATCGCTTCCGCGGAGAACGGCGATGAGCTGGTTGCTCGCACACAATGTCGCGCTGGTTCTCCTGATCCCCGCCGCTTCGGTCGGCGTGCTTGCCGCACTGCCGGACTATCGTGTGTCGGCCGCCGTCAACGTGATTGCGAGCTTGCTGACGCTTGTGGCTGCGGCATCACTGTTCGCAGCGCGTCCGGCGGCCGACGCGTACTTTCTGGTCGACGATCTCAACGTGGTATTCGTCGTGCTAAGCAGCTTTGTGGGCTTCACCACCAGCATCTTCAGCGCCAGCTATATCGGCCACGAGCTCGAGACCGGACGCCTGACCCCGGCGTATCTGCGTTTCTATCACGCGATGTACCAGACGATGATGTTCGGGATGAACCTTGCGCTTCTCGTCAACAATATCGGCCTGATGTGGGTCGCCATTGAACTGGCAACGCTCGCCACGGTGCTGATGGTTGGCATCTATCGCACCCACGAGGCGCTGGAAGCAGCCTGGAAGTACTTTATCCTTGCCAGTGTCGGCATAGCCTTCGCGCTTTTCGGCACCATCCTGGTCTATATGTCGGCGCTGCCTATTGTCGGCGAAGGCCTTCAGGGCATGACGTGGACCACGCTCGTCGCCCATGTGCGGATATTCGATCCGGCGCTGCTGAGCGTCGCCTTCGTGTTCCTGTTCCTGGGCTACGGCACAAAGGTCGGGCTCGCACCGCTGCATGCCTGGCTGCCGGATGCCCATGCCGAAGGCCCGACGCCGATCTCTGCCGTCCTGTCGGGCCTGCTCCTGAACGTGGCGCTCTACGCCATCCTCCGGTTCAAGATGCTGATGGCGCTGAACAGCGACACGATTTCTCCCGGACCGCTTATGGTGGTCATGGGGCTGGTCTCGCTGATCTTTGCGGCGTTCATGCTCTACCGCCGCCGGGACATCAAACGACTCTTCGCCTACTCCTCGATCGAGCATATGGGCATCATCGTGTTTGCCTTTGGCATGGGCGGCCCGTTCGCGAACTTCGCGGGGCTTCTGCAGATGACCATGCACAGCCTGACCAAGTCGGCGATCTTCTTCACGGTCGGTCACGTCGCGCAGGTCAAGGGCACGCAGAAGATCGCTGAGATCAGGGGGCTGACCGTTACCCATCCTCTGCTGGGCTTCGCGCTGCTGCTCGGAGTTCTCGCGATCGCTGGCGTTCCGCCGCTGGGCATCTTCATGAGCGAGTTCCTGGTCGTGAGTTCGACGTTTGCGCGCGCGCCGTGGCTCGCCATCGCCCTGGTGTTCGGCCTGCTGATCGCATTCGGCGCTCTGCTGTTGCGGGTGCAGGGCTTCGCCTTTGGCGAACCGACCGGCAGTACGGCGCCGGTGCGCGCGTCGTATGTGCCGATCTTCGCGCACATGGCGCTGGTCGCAGGCGCCGGCATCTACCTGCCACCCATGCTGGTGGCGTGGTTCCAGCACGTGGCCGCGATGCTGGGATGACCGCCATGGGCCGCTTTCTTGATCTTGAGGGCGCTGCCATTGCGGGCCACAGACCCTGGCCGCGCTTTGTCGTCGATGTTGAGCAGTGGCGAAGCGCAGCCCATCGTCTGGCCGACGGCGCATGCGCGCTTGGCGGACTCTGGGCCGACTCCGAAAGCGTGCACATGGCGCTGATCGACGCGAAAGCGGGTCGGGCTGTGTTTAGCCTTCCGTGTCCGGATCGGCGCTTTCCGTCGATCGGCCAATTTCATCCGCCGGCGATCAGGCTCGAGCGCGCGATTGCCGATCTTTTCGGCTTTGTGGCGGATGGTGCGTCTGATACGCGCCCGTGGCTCGATCACGGCCGCTGGTATTTGACCCATCCGCTGGGACAGTGGACGCAGCGGACTGCGCCATTTGAGCCGTATCGTTTCCTGCCGAGCGAGGGAGAAGGTCTGCACCAGATCGCGGTGGGGCCGGTACATGCGGGCATCATCGAACCCGGACATTTCCGCTTTACAGCCCAGGGCGAGGCCGTCGTCCGGCTCGAAGAACGGCTGGGCTACACGCATAAGGGTGTCGAGTGGCTCATGGCCGGTGCCGATCTGTCGACCGCGGCAAAACTGTCCGGCCGCGTGTCGGGGGATAGCACGGTCGCCTACGCGCTTGCATTCGCGCGCGCCAGCGAGGCCGCGCTCGGCATTGAGGTGCCCGATCGCGCCCATTGGCTGCGCGCCCTGATGGGAGAACTCGAGCGGCTTGCAAACCATATCGGCGATATCGGCGCGATCTGCAACGATGCCTCTTTCGCGCTGATCCATGCCCATTGTGGCATCCTCCGCGAGAAGATCCTGCGCGCTGCCGACTTCTGCTTCGGCCATCGCCTGATGCGGGACTGCATCGTGTCCGGCGGCGTTGCCGTTGACCTCCCCGGCGACGGCCGCGCCCGCCTGCTCGCATTGCTGGAAGAGCTTCGGCCCTACTTTGCCCGCATTGTGGACCTGTATGACAACACGGCGTCGCTACAGGATCGTACAGTTGGCACCGGGATACTTCGGCCAGAACTGGCCGAGCGGTTCGGCGCCGGCGGCTTCGTGGGCCGAGCGTCGGGGCGAGCCTTCGATGCGCGGCGGAGCCTTGCCTATCCGCCCTATGACGTCCTGGCATTCGATGTCCCGGTGCTGCATGAGGGCGACGTCAATGCGCGGGTCTGGATCCGGATCCGCGAAGTCGAGCAAAGCCTCTCGCTCGTTCGCCAGATTCTCGAGCGAGCGCCAGAAGGCTCCCTCTGCGCCGAGAGGCCGCATGCAGCAGGCGGCGAAGGCGTCGCACTTGTCGAAGGGTTTCGCGGCGATGTGCTGGTCTGGCTTCGGCTCGACGGCGACGGCCGCGTGGCGCGCTGTCACCTTCGCGATCCGTCCTGGTTCCAATGGCCGCTGCTTGAGATCGCAATCGAAGGCAACATCGTCGCCGACTTTCCGCTCTGCAACAAATCGTTCAACTGTTCCTACTCCGGGCACGACCTGTGAGGTGTCATGCGTAGACTGTTCCTCGAGAGCATCGCCCGAGCACCCCTGCCGGAGAAGCTGCCTCCGCCCGATGCCGAGCTGGTGGCGCTTGCTGCCGAACTCGATGCAGCGGCGAGGCGGAAGCTGGGGCGCAGCCTCTCCATTCGTCATGTCGACGCCGGCTCCTGCAACGGGTGCGAACTCGAAACGCATGCGCTCCAGAACGCCTTCTACGATCTCGAGCGCATCGGCCTCCGTTTCGTCGCGTCGCCGCGCCATGCCGACGTGCTGCTCGTGACCGGGCCGGTGACCCGCAACATGCGGGAGGCGCTGGAACGGACGTGGCAGGCAACGCCCGATCCCAAATGGGTTGTGGCGGCCGGTGACTGCGCCATCGACGGTGGGTTGTTTGTCAGAAGCTATGCAGTGTCGGGTGGGGTTGAAGCGGTTATTCCGGTCGATCTGCGCATCCGCGGCTGCCCGCCCAGGCCCATGGATCTCCTGTCCGGCCTCATGGCTCTGCTGCAAGCGCCCCGCGCGACCAAGCACGACGGCCGGCCATGATCCTTCTGGAACGGCGCGATACCAGCCATGGGACGATTTCCGTCTACAGGCGGATGCGCAGCGGGGCGATTATCTACGATCAGGCTGAGAGCCGCCAAAGCGAGGCGGATCGGACCGGCATCAGCCTGGCGTCCTATGTCCATGCATTGTTCGATTTCCTCGTGCAGGCCAATGCACAGAACATCCTGATGATCGGATGCGGCGGTGGGACCCTCGCCACGATGCTTGCACGCGTATCACGCACGGTCACGGTCGTTGACGTCAATCCCGAAGCTTTCGACCTCGCGCAAAAGTACTTCGGGCTTCCGCCGGAAGTCCGCTGCCACATTGCGGATGGGCGGAACTTCCTGCTGGCGTGTCCGGACCGTTACGACGCGATCGTCCTGGATGCCTTCCACGGCGACAAATGTCCCGAGCATCTGCAAACCCCGGCGTTCATGCGCCTGGTAGCCGCACGACTCAGCCCTGGTGGCGTCCTCCTGGCGAACATGCATGTTCTGGACGACAGCGATATCGCCGCTGACAGGCTGGCCGGCTCGGCTGCGGCGGTGTGGGCCGAGGTTCGCCTGCTGGACGCCCCGGGCTATCGCTGCCGCAATGCCATCATCGCAGCGGGAAACGCTGCCAAGCTCTCGCGCCCATGTGTGCGGCTGCGGCCCGGCGAAGACCTCGACGAGATCGAGCAGGAACTGAACACATCGATCTTCCGGCCGTGGAAGAACGACCATGAGCCGCGATGACGATCATCCCCGTCGCGCCCGCCATACCGGTTGACGTGGGCGGCCACACGGGTTCGACTCCAGTCGCCATCCCCATCGGCCCTCCTGTGCGCCGCACAAGAGCCATCTTTCTTTTAAGACGATGCGGGTCCACGCAACAGGATTCGCCATTCTCGAAAATGGTCACGGAAGAAATTTCCATGCGTTGCGCGCTAGGATACCGAGGAACACGGCGGGCACGCGGCACGAGGGTCCATGAAGAATACTCCCACTCTTTCCCTGCATATCCCGGAGCCGGAGGCACGCCCAGGCGACGAGGCCAGCTTTGACAGAAGCGCCCTGCCGCCGGCCGGCAGCGTGCCGCGGCCGCCGACTGACGTCTGCGCCACCACCATCCGCGACCTGTCATTCTCCCTGATTCGCGTGCTGGACGAGGACTTCAAGGCGGTCGGCCCGTGGAATCCGCGGCTGTCGCCGGACGTGATGCGGTCGGCCCTTCGTTACATGATGATGACGCGGGCCTATGACGAGCGGATGTACCGCGCCCAGCGCCAAGGGAAGACGTCTTTCTATATGAAGAGCACCGGCGAGGAGGCCACCAACATCGCCTATGCCTTCGCGCTGCATCGCGACGACATGTGCTTCCCGGCCTATCGCCAACAGGGCCTGCTGCTGGCGCGCGGCTATCCGATGCTGACGATGATGAATCAGGTCTACTCCAACGCGCACGATCCCGGCAAAGGGCGCAACCTGCCGGTGATGTACTCGAGCCGCGAGCACAGCTTCTTCACGATCTCCGGCAATCTGGGCACGCAGTTTCCCCAGGCCGTCGGCTGGGCGATGGCGAGCGCCTACAAGGGCGACACGCGCATCGCGGCGAGTTGGATCGGCGAGGGCACCACGGCGGAAGGCGACTTCCACCAGGCGATGAACTTCGCTGCGGTCTATCGCGCCCCGGTGATCCTGAACGTCGTGAACAACCAATGGGCGATCTCGAGCTTCCAGGGCATCGCGGGCGGCGAGGCCTCGACCTTCGCATCGCGTGCCATCGGCTATGGATTTCCGGGTCTGCGGGTGGACGGCAACGACTTCCTCGCGGTGTATGCCGTCGCCGAATGGGCGGCGGAGCGGGCGCGCAACAATCACGGGCCGACGCTGGTCGAACTCTACACCTATCGCGGCGAAGGCCATTCGACCTCCGACGATCCCAGCCGCTATCGCCCGTCCGACGAATGGAAGGCTTGGCCGCTGGGCGATCCCATCGAGCGGCTGAAACGGCATTTGATCGGTCTTGACGAGTGGTCGGACGAAAAGCACGCGGCACTCGGTCAGGAGATGGCCGATCTTGTGCGCGATACGCAGAAGGAGGCAGAAGCAGTCGGCACGTTGCAGGGCGGCGAGCAACCCAGCCCGGGCACGATGTTCGAGGATGTGTTCGAAGAGACGCCGTGGCATATCCGCCGCCAGCGCCAGCAGATGGGCGTCTGACATGGCGACCATGAACATGATCCAGGCGCTGAACTCGGCGCTCGACGTGATGCTGACGCGCGATGCCAACGTGCTCGTGTTCGGTGAGGACGTCGGCTATTTTGGCGGCGTGTTCCGCGTGACGGAAGGCTTGCAGAAGAAGCATGGCCTGACGCGGTGTTTCGACACGCCGATTGGAGAGGCGGGCATCGTCGCGGTGGCGATCGGCATGGGCGCCTATGGATTGCGCCCGGTGGTCGAGATCCAGTTCGCCGATTACATCTATCCCGCCTACGACCAGATCGTGTCGGAGGCGGCGCGCATCCGTTATCGCAGCGCCGGCGAGTTCTATGTGCCGCTGACAATCCGCACGCCCTATGGCGGCGGTATCTTCGGGGGGCAGACGCACAGCCAGTCGCCTGAGGCGCTGTTCACGCACGTCGCGGGAATCAAGACGGTGGTGCCGTCGTCGCCGTACGACGCCAAGGGGCTGCTGATCAGCGCGATCGAGGACAACGATCCGGTGATCTTCCTGGAGCCGAAGCGCATCTACAACGGGCCGTTCAACGGCCGCCACGACCAGCCGGTGATCCCGTGGTCGAAGCATCCGGCGAGCGAAGTGCCCGAGGGACACTACAAGATCCCGCTGGGCAAGGCGTCGGTCGTGCGCGAGGGGGCGCAGGTGACGGTGCTGGCTTACGGCACGATGGTGCACGTCGCGCTCGAAGGCGTGGCGGAGGCCGGTGTCGACGGGGAGGTGATCGACCTGCGCTCGCTGGTGCCGGTGGACATCGATACCATCGTGGCCTCGGTCGAGAAGACGGGGCGCTGCGTGATCGTGCATGAGGCGACGCGGACCTCCGGCTATGGTGCGGAGCTGTCGGCGCTGGTGCAGGAGAACTGCTTCTTCCACCTGGAAGCGCCGATCGAGCGCGTGGCAGGGTGGGATACGCCCTATCCGCACGCGCATGAGTGGGCATACTTCCCGGGGCCGTCGCGCGTTGCCGAGGCGCTGCGCCGCACGGTGGAGGTGTAAGGGATGGGCATCTATCAGTTCCGCCTGCCGGATGTCGGCGAGGGCACGGCCGAGGCCGAGATCGTCGCCTGGCATGTGAAGGTCGGCGACGTCGTGCATGAGGATCAGAACCTCGTGGACGTGATGACCGACAAGGCCACGGTCGAGATGCCTGTGCCGATCGGCGGAAAGGTTCTCGCGCTGCACGGCGAGCCGGGCGACATGGCCGCGGTGGGCGCGGTGCTGGTCGAGATCGAAGTGGAAGGCGAGGGCAACGCGAAGGCGGTGAAGCCTGCTGCGGCGCCGGCCGCGGCGAAGGCCCCGGAGCCGAAGCCTGCGCCAGTCGCGAAGATTGAAGCGCCGGCGCCGAAGCCGGTCGCTGCGCGGCAGCCGGCTGCGCCGTTCCGCCCGAAGGCGGGCGCCAAGCCGCTCGCATCGCCGGCGGTGCGGGCGCGAGCCGATGAGTTGGGCATCAAGCTGCAATACGTACCGGGCTCTGGTCCGGCAGGGCGCATCACGCAGGCCGATCTTGATGCCTATGCACATGGCTACGGTGCGGTCGGCGGCGGTGCGATGTCGGCCTATGCTGCGCGCGAGGGTGCGGATGAGGTGAAGGTCATCGGCCTGCGCCGCCGCATTGCGGAGAAGATGCAGGAGTCGAAGCGCCGCATCCCGCATTACGCCTACATCGACGAAGTCGACATGACGGAGCTGGAGTCGCTTCGCACCTACCTGAACTCCACCAAGAAGGCCGATCAGCCGAAGCTGAACGTGCTGCCGTTCCTGATGCGCGCTCTGGTCAAGGTGCTGCCGGAGTTCCCCGAGATCAACGCGCGCTTCGACGACGAGGCCGGCGTGGTGCATCGCCACCATGCGGTCCACATTGGCATCGCAACGCAGACCGACAACGGCCTGATCGTGCCGGTGGTGAAGCACGCCGAGGCACGCGACATCTGGGATTGCGCGCGGGAAGTGGCGCGGGTCGCGACGGCGGCGCGCGAGAACAAGGCGGCGAAGGACGAGCTGTCGGGCTCGACCATCACCATCACCAGCCTGGGCGCGCTGGGCGGCCTCGCGACCACGCCGGTCATCAATTATCCGGAAGTCGCGATCATCGGGCCGAACGCGATCATCGACCGGCCGGTGGTGCGCGACGGCCAGATCGTGGTGCGCAAGATGATGAACCTGTCGTCGTCGTTCGATCACCGGGTGGTGGATGGCTTCGACGCGGCGCAGTTCATCCAGCGCATCAAGGGCCTGCTGGAGCATCCGGCGGCGATCTTCGTCGATTGAGTCGTCATGGCTGAGCACATCCACACCAAGGTTCTGATCGTCGGCGGCGGACCGGGCGGCTATGTCGCCGCGATCCGCTGCGGGCAACTCGGGCTCGATACCACGATGGTCGAGAGCGACCGGCTGGGCGGCACCTGCCTGATCCGCGGCTGCATCCCGTCCAAGGCGGTCATTCACGTGGCGGGTCATTTCGAGACCATGATGCAGGCGGCGGAGGCGGACGGGCGGCACGGCATCTCGCTCGCGTCGCCGCCGAAAATCGATTTCGCCGCAACTGTGAAGTGGAAAGATGGCGTGGTCGACAAGCTGAACGGCGGCGTCACGGCGCTGCTCAAGCGCGCCAAGGTACGCGTGGTCGCGGGGTGGGCGACGTTCCGCGATGGCAAGACCTGCACAGTCGCGACGAAAGACGGCGAGGTCACGGTCACGGGCGAGAAGGTGATCCTGGCAACGGGTTCGCTGCCGGTGGAGCTGCCGTTCCTGAAGTTTGGCGGCAATGTGATCTCGTCCACCGAGGCGCTGTCGTTGCCGGAGCTGCCGAAGAAGCTCGTCGTGATCGGCGCGGGCTATATCGGGCTCGAGCTCGGCATCGCGTTCCGCAAGCTGGGTGTCGCTGTCGAGGTGGTGGAGGCGACGGATCGCATCCTTCCGCAATACGACGCGCAGCTCGTGGCGCCGGTCGCGAAGTGGCTGGAGAAGCATGGCGTTGTCGTGCATCTGAGAACCAAGGCTGAAGGGTTGACGGAAGGCGGGAAGGCGCTGCGTGTCAGCGGTCCTGACGGCACGGGAGCAGATCTACCGGGCGACAAATTTCTCGTGACAGTGGGGCGCAAGCCGCGCACCGCGGGTTGGGGCCTCGAAACCATGTCGGTCGACATGGCCGGACCGTTCGTGAAGGTCGACGACCAATGCCAGACGTCGATGAAGGACGTGTGGGCGATCGGCGATCTGGTCGGCGAGCCGATGCTGGAGCACAAGGCTGCGACGCAGGGCGAGATCGTTGCGGAGATCATGGCCGGCAAGAAGCGGCACTTCCGTCCTGCCGCCATCCCGGCGGTGTGCTTCACCGAGCCGGAGATCGTCAGCGTCGGTGCTTTGCCAGGCGGCGGAGCAAACGAGATCGTGGCGCAATTTCCGTTCTCGGCGAACGGCCGCGCGCTTTCGATGGAAGCGGGCGGCGACGGTGGCTTCGTGCGCGTCGTGGCGGCGAAGGATGATCACCGCGTCCTGGGCATCCAGGCGGTCGGTGCGCACATCGCCGAGCTGGCGGGCGAATTCTCCCATGCGCTCGAAATGGGCGCGCTGCTGGAAGATGTGGCAGGCACGATCCACGCCCATCCGACGCTGGGCGAGGCCTATCACGAGGCAGCGCTGCGCGCGCTGGGGCATGCCATCCACATTTAAGTAAAGTGGAATCGGCGGGCGGCGCGGGTCTTCTTTTGGTCAAACCTGTGCCAATATTGCCGGACACTGTCCGACGCCCACCTCGCTGCCCTTCCGCTCCATGGCCGCTTCTTCGCTTCAGCCAGCCGATGACCGCGCATTCGGCCAGGCGCATGCCGCGCTGCTGAAGCATTCGGACATCCAGTTCGCGTTTCCCGGATTCAAGCTGCCGCCGATACCCGACTGGCTGAAATGGCTCGGCAAGCTGCTGGAGGGCCACGGCACAGCGGTCACCTGGTTTCTCTATGTCTGCGCCGCAGCGTTCATCCTTACGATCGCCATCGCGCTCATCCGCCAATACTGGCACCTGTTGCGCTGGCGGAAGACGGACACTGCACGCAAGGAGTGGGCGCCGGTCGAGGCGTGGCGGCCGACCGCGGCGCAGGCGCGCCAGCTCCTGACCGACGCCGACGCACTGGCCGCGCAGGGTCACTATGGCGAGGCTGTGCACCTGCTGCTCTTGCGCAGCATCGAGGATATTGAGACGCACAGGCCGCGCCTTCTGCGCCGCGCCCAGACCAGCCGCGAGATCGCGGGGCTCAACGAACTTCCCGAATCCGCGCGGCCCGCGTTCCGCGGTATTGCGCGGGCTGTGGAGCGGGCGCGTTTCGCGGGCGAGGCGATCGGCGCCGCTGAGTTCGCGCGCTGCCGCAAGGATTATGAATCCTTCGCCTTCGCTCCGGCGTGGAGGATGGCGGCATGAGCGTGACGACATCATTGCCGAATTCTCCCCTGGTCGCGCCGCGCGTGGCGGTGATCCTTGTCCTGGTGAGCGCGCTGACGGCGCTCGGCTTTCTGGCGCTGAATGCGTATGCGCCCGACCTGCGCAGCGACCGTTCTGGCGCCGCCACCGTCATCTCGAAATCGGCGATCGGCTACGCGGGATTGCGCGTGCTGCTCGAGAGTTTGAACGACAGCGTGCAGGTCCTGCGCGAGCCGCCAGCGCAGAACGCCTCCAGCCTGGTGATCCTGACGCCCGATCCGTCGACCGATGCGAATGAGCTGGACGCGCTGGGGCGCAACGAGCCGCGGCTGATCATCCTGCCCAAATGGGTGGTATCGAGCGATCCGGACCACGACGGCTGGGTGAAGAAGCTTTCGCCTCTTCTGCCGGCCGAAACCGCCAAGATGCTCCAGACGATCGCGAAGGACGCGAAGCTGGTGCAGCACAAGGGCCTGTACAAGACGGGCCTGGCGGCGGAAGAACCGGCTTTCGAGCCGGACTGGCCGGTGAAGCCGGTCTCGATCGAGGGTGAGCAGACGATCAGCGGCCCGAACCTCATTCCCGAACTGGTCGACGGCGAGAAGAAGGCCGTGGTCGTCCAGATCAAGGGCACGCAGACTTTCATCCTGGCCGAGCCGGATCTGCTCAACAACCAGGGTCTTGCCGACCGGAACACGGCGAGCATCGGTTACTGGATCGTCGAAGGCGCGCGTGTCGGCGGCGGGCCGATCTCGTTCGACGTCACGCTCAACGGCTTCAAGCGCTCCCCCGACCTGTTGCGGGCGGTGTTCAGTCCGCCGTTCCTCGGCGCCACGCTGTGCATGCTGCTGGCGGCGGCACTCCTCGGTTTCCATGCGATGAGCCGGTTCGGTTCGCCGCGTCCACCCGACCGCGTGTTCGCCTTCGGCAAGCGCGCGCTGGCCGACAACACGGCCGCGGTCATCCGCATGATGAAGCGCGAGCCGGCGATGGCGCCGCGCTACGCGCAGGCAGTGCTGTACCAGACGGGCGCCTTCTTCGGCATCGGCCGCGAGAAGGCCGCCGATCCTTCGACGATGCGCGCGCTGGAAGCGCGCACGTCCGTCCCCTATCGCTTCGCCGATCTGAGCGCGGAGGCGCGCGACGCGCATGATGCGCCGGGCCTGATGCAGGTCGCGAGAAAACTGTTCCGCTGGAGGCGCACGATCACGCATGGACATCTCTGAACTGAAAGGCGTGGCGGACAAGATCCGCGGCCAGGTGGCGAAGGTGGTCATCGGCCAGGCCGAGACGGTCGACCTGATGCTCGTGGCGCTGTTCTGCGGCGGCCACGTGTTGCTGGAGGGCCCGCCGGGTACGGCCAAGACCCTGCTGGCGCAGACCTTCGCGGCGAGCCTGGGACTTCAATTCGGGCGCATCCAGTTCACCCCGGACCTCCTGCCGGGCGACATCGTCGGCACCAACCAGTTCAATTTCCAGACCTCGAGCTTCGTCACCAATCGGGGGCCGATCTTCTGCGAGATGCTGCTGGCGGACGAGATCAACCGCACGCCGCCCAAGACGCAGGCCGCGCTGCTGGAGGCGATGCAGGAGCGGCGCGTCACATTGGACGGCAAGTCGCATCAGCTGAGCGATCGTTTCATGGTGATTGCCACCGAGAACCCGATCGAACAACAGGGCACCTATCCACTGCCCGAAGCGCAGCTCGACCGCTTCCTGTTCAAGCACACGCTCGCCTATCCGGATCCGAAGGAGGAGCTGGCGCTGGTGCAGCAGCAGGGGACCAGCGTGCGCATGCCGGATCCGGTCGCACTGGGCGTGGAGGCCGTTCTGGACAAGGCGCGGCTGACGGACGGCGTCGCGGCGGTCTCGCAGGCGAAGCTGAGCGAGCCGGTGGCGAACTACATCGTGAACATCGTGCGCGCGACGAGGTCGTCGCCCGATCTTTCCTACGGCGCAAGCCCGCGCAGCGGCGCGATGCTGGCGGCGGCGGCGCGCGCGCATGCGGCGCTCGACGGACGCAACTATGTGATCCCGGACGACGTGAAGGCGCTGGCCTTGCCGGCGTTTCGCCATCGTGTGGTGCTGTCGCCTGCCGCCGAGATCGATGGGCGCAAGGCCGACGACATCATCAAGCAGATCGTGGAATCGATCGAGGCGCCGCGCTGAATGTATCCCACCGCACGCATGATCGGCCTGGCGTTGCTGGGCGTGCCGCTGGCCCTGCTGGCGGGCTTGTTCGCGCCGCAATTCTGGCTGGTCGGCGTGGCATGGATCGTGTTGGCTGTCGCGTTGTTCCTGCTGGACGTGATGATCAGCGCGGCACCATCGCAGTTGCGCTTTGCGGCCAGGGTGCCCGGTGCGATCGGCGTGGCGCGGCCCGAGAATTCGTCGATCCGGTTGATGTTCGGCAGCGCGGCGCCGGCATCGGTCGAATTTGCGGTCGACACCGGGAAGCTGATCGAGCCCGTGCCAGCGCGGCAGGTGAAGGCGGTCGAGGGCGGCGCGGCACAGATCGATTTCGCGATCAATCCTCTGCGCCGGGGTGAGAGCTTCATCGAGACGCTGTGGACGCGCTGGCAGGGGCCGCTTGGGCTGGTGTGGAAGCAGCGCAAGCATGCGGTGCACGAGCGGGTCACGATCATCCCGAACATCGCCACCATCAAGGAAGAGGCCCGGCGGCTGTTCGAGCGCGAGAGCGGCCAGATGGGGATGCGCGCGCAGCTCAGGACCGGCGAGGGCACCGAGTTCAACGCGCTCAAGGAATTCGAGCCGGGCATGGACCGGCGAATGATCGACTGGAAGCAGACGGCGAAGCATGGGCGCCTCCTGGCGCGGGAGTTCAAGGTCGAAGAGAACCTGCACATCGTGTTCGCGCTGGATACGGGACGGCAGATGTGCGAGCCGCTGAAAGGGCTGCCGCGCATCGACCGCGCCATCCAGGCGATGCTGCTCCTGGCCTATGTGGCGCTGCGGCTGGGCGACCGCGTCGGCATCTTCGCATTCGACGAGAAGCCGCGGATCGCGAGCCGCACAGTCAGCGGCCCGCACGCGTTTACGGCGCTGCAATATGTAGCGTCGCAGGTTGACTATTCGACGGCGGAGACCAACTTCACGCTGGGCCTGAGCCAGCTCTCCGGCGAGCTGGAGCGGCGCACGGTGGTCGTGGTGTTCACCGACTTCGCGGACACGACGAGCGCGGAGCTGATGATCGAGAACCTGAAGCGCCTGCTGGCGCGGCATCTCGTGCTGTTCGTCGCCTTCCGCGACGAGGAGCTGGAAGGCATGGCGCTGGCCGAACCCGCGGAGGCGGCCGACGTCTCGCGTGCGGTGCTGGCGGACGCCATGCTGCGCGAGCGCGAACTGGTGACGACCAGGTTGAAGCGGCTGGGCGTCAACGTCATCGACGTGCCGGTGGACAAGATCGGCGCGGGGCTGATCGACGCCTATCTCACGGTCAAGCGGGGAGCGGGCTAGGCCATGGAACAGCTCACGCTCAAGAGCCATCGTTTCCGCGCAGAACGCGAGGCCGACTGGCGCAGGCTGGAGGACCTGCTCGACCGGTTCGAGAAGAGCCGCGGCAGCTCGCTTTCCGACGACGAGGTCGTGGCGATCCCGGTGCTGTACCGCTCCGCGCTGTCGTCGCTGTCGACGGCACGGGCCGTGTCGCTCGACCAGAACCTCATTGCCTATCTCGAAAGCCTGTGCACGCGGGCCTATTACTGCGTGTACGGAACACGCAGCACGGTGGCGGAACGAATCGTGCGCTTCCTGGTGCGCGACTGGCCGCTGTCCGTGCAGGAACTGTGGCGCGAGACCATCGTGTCCGGTGCGCTCGGCCTTCTTGCGACGTTCACGGCGTACTTCCTGGTGCGGGCCAATTCGGCGTGGTTCTACGATTTCATCCCGGGTGGCCTGGCCGAGGGGCGCGATCCCGGCGCGTCGACTGCGGCGCTGCGCGAGACGCTGTTCAAATCGTATGGCGCCGATGGGCTGGGCGCGTTCTCCAGTTTCCTTTTCACGCATAACGCACAAATCTCCCTGCTGGCATTCGCACTCGGCTTCGCGGCGTGCCTGCCGACGGCGTTTCTGATCTTCGACAACGGGCTGATGCTGGGTGCGTTCTTCGCGGTTTATGCCGCGCACGGCCTGGGCTTCGACCTCGGCGGCTGGCTGTTCATCCATGGCGTGACCGAGCTGTTCGCGGTGACGCTGGCCGGCGCGGCGGGCTTCCGCATCGGCTGGGCGCTCGCCTTCCCCGGCGCGCAGTCGCGGATCGACGCGATCAAGGACGCCGGCAGGGTCGCGGCGAACGTGATGGTAGGCGTGGTGATCATGCTCATGTTCGCGGGTCTGCTCGAAGGTTTCGGCCGGCAGCTCATCACCAACACCTTCGCGCGCTACGGAGTCGCGATTGCGACCGGCATCGTCTGGTTCGGCTATTTTTACGTCTATCGCCCGGGACGGCAGGCATGAGCGCGGCGGGCAAGATCGACAGCGGGAAGCTGGCACGCGAGCTGGTGACGCCGGAGGGCGTCGATCTGCGCATCGTGCTGGCCGATGCGGGCGAGCGCATCTCGGCCTTCCTGCTCGACGTGCTGTTCATCGTGCTCATGCTGGTGGCGCTGACGCTGGGTATGCTGGGCGCAGCGCTGGCGACCGGCTTCGTCGCGGCGGAGTTCTTCGGAATCATCTGGATTCTCGGCTTCTTCTTCCTGCGGGTGTTCTATTTCACGGCGTTCGAGGTGACCCCCAGGGCGGCGACCTGGGGCAAGCGCATCGTCGGCATCCGCGTCGCGTCGCGCGACGGTGGCGCGCTGACCGCCGACGCGATCTTCGCCCGCAACGCGATGCGCGAACTCGAGCTGTTCCTGCCGCTCTCTTTCCTGGTGGCGCAGAAGGAGGTGGTGGACGCCTGGATCTACCTGCTGGCGACGGTGTGGTGCGGCGTGTTCGTGCTGTTCCCGCTGTTCAACCGCGACCGCCTGCGCATCGGCGACATCGTGGCGGGCACCTGGGTGGTGCGGGTGCCGAAGCGGCTGCTCGGGCGCGACCTGCTCGACCGGCCGGAGAGCAGCCAGCTCACCTTCACCAAGGAGCAGGTCGACGCCTACGGCATCAAGGAGCTCTCGGTGCTGGAGGACGTGCTGCGGCACGGCCACGCGGAGACCATCCACGCGGTCGCCGGGCGCATCCGGCACAAGATCGGCATGGCGCACGACCGCTCGCTCGACGGCGAATTCCTCCAAGCCTACTACAAGGCGCTGCGGGCGCGGCTGGAGACGCGAATGCTGTTCGGCCGGCGCAAGGCGGACAAGTTCGACAAGACGCCCTGATGGTTAGTCGAACACCGACGCGATCTGTGCCGGACCGACGCCTTCCTTGATCATCCGCAGCTCGTAGTAGATCGATGCGACCAGCGTGGCCGATGCCGTCGCCACGACGGCGCCGATCAGCGCGGTCAGGATCATGCCGACATATGCCGTCGCCGCCGAGCCGCTGCTGAGCGCGCCAGCGGTCATGACAGGGCCGGCAAGCCCCTGCGCGATGGCCGACCCCAGGTAGAACACCGCCAGGGTGCCGAAGACCGGCCAGCGATAACCATGGGTGAGGTCGCTGCTGCGGGTCAGGGACGCGAACACGCCCTCCTGCTCGGCGACGCGCACGGGCACTGCCACTGCCCACATCGTGTAGAGCATGAAGCCCGGCACGATGAAGAGCAGGAAGCCGAGGCCGATGGCGATGCCCTCGACGATCGCGATGCCCAGCAGCGGGAAGAACTGTCGAAGGCCGATGCCGATCGCCCGGCCGAGCGCCACCGGCTGGCCGTTGAGATATGCGATCGTGCCGTAGGTCAGGGTCGCCTGGAGGACGAGCGCCAGGAACATCCCGAGTATCGCGGAGCCGAACGCCGTCAGTACGTAGACTCCTGTCTGCCCGTTGCCCGCCAGGGGGTTGTTGGCTGTACTCGCGAACTGAATGATGACGCGATAGACGCTGGTCGGGATCGTCGCGATCAGGCCGAGAAGGAAGAAGCTGACGAAGTTGGCCTTGATGACGTCGAAAGTCCGCGTGGTCACGCGGCCGATGTCGAAGCGTCCCATCGCAACGTCGGCTACGGCCATCGGAATTCCCCTGTTCGTGCGTTGACGCTAAAGCAGCCGTGCGCGCGGAGACAGCACAATTGTGCTGCTGCGGCGCGGTTGCGCGTTGTAGAGTGTGCAAATGGTTGCGTTCGGCTTCGACAATTCCTATGCGCGGCTGCCCGAGCGGTTCCATGCCCGGCTGCCGCCGACGCCCGTTGCCGCGCCGAAGCTGATCAAGGTCAACGCGGCGCTGGCGCGGTTTCTGGGACTCGATCCCTCTTTGCTGGCGTCTGACGAGGGCGTGGCGATGCTGGCCGGCAATCGCGTGCCGGAGGGCGCGGAGCCCCTGGCGATGGCCTATGCCGGGCATCAGTTCGGCAACTGGGTGCCGCAGCTGGGCGACGGGCGCGCGATCCTGCTGGGCGAGCTGCGCGGCGGCGACGGCGTGCGCTACGACGTGCAGCTCAAGGGCTCGGGGCCGACGCCGTTCTCGCGCAACGGCGACGGGCGCGCGGCGCTGGGGCCGGTGCTGCGCGAGTTCATCGTCAGCGAGGCGATGCACGCGCTGGGCGTGCCGACCACGCGTACGCTGGCGGCGGTGACGACGGGCGAGGAGATCTGGCGGCAGGAGGGCATGCTGCCCGGCGCCGTGCTGACGCGGGTTTCGAGGAGTCATGTTCGGGTCGGGACCTTCGAGTATTTCGGCAATCACGATGACGTCGACGGGGTGAAGGTGCTCGCGGACTACGTGATGGCGCGGCTGTATCCGGATGTGGACGGCTATGCGGGCCTGCTGGAGGCGGTGATCGGGCGGACTGCGAAGCTGATCGCGCAATGGCAGCTGATCGGCTTCATCCATGGCGTGATGAACACGGACAACACCTCCATCGCGGGCGAGACCATCGACTACGGGCCGTGCGCCTTCATGGATGCGTACGATCCGCAGACGGTGTTCTCGTCGATCGACCACGGCGGGCGCTATGCCTATATCAACCAGCCGCGCATCGCGCACTGGAACCTGGTGCGGTTCGCGCAGGCGCTGCTGCCTCTGCTGGCCGATGGCGAGGAGGCGCAGATCAAGGTCGCGCAGGCGATCATCAACCGCTATCCGGCGATGTTCGAGGCCGCGTATTTCGCCGGCCTGCGCGCCAAATTCGGCTTCGCCGAGGCACGCGAGGGCGACCTGGAGCTGATCGCGCCGTTCCTGAAGCACATGGCGGACGGGCGCGCGGATTTCACGCTGGCGTTCCGGCGGCTCTCTGACAGCGCCGAGGATGCGGCAAGCGACACCGCGCTGGGCGCGCTGTTCGACAATGATGCGGCGGTGCAGGCGTGGCTGCCCAAGTGGCGCGAGCGGCTCGCGGTCGAGGAGACCGTTTCGGCGGCAGAGCGGGCGGATTCCATGCGGGCAGTGAATCCGGCCCTCATTCCGCGCAACCATCGCATCGAACAGGCGATCCAGGCGGCGCAGAGGACAGGCGATCTGGCGCCGTTCGAGACGCTGATGAAAGTGCTGTCGGCGCCTTATGTGGATCAGCCGGAGTTTGCGGCGTACGCAAATCCACCGAAGCCGGATGAGCGCGTGTTGCAGACGTTCTGCGGGACGTAATCAATCTTCTCTTCCTCTCAGACATGACGATGTGCACGCGCGATGTTGGATCGCGCATGTCGTGCAGATGCACCTTGGGGGACTTAGGGCAAATGGGGTGCGCGACCGCGCGGTACAAGGGGTTTGCTAGTTTTCGCGCGAAAAAATTTTCTTGCGTGCGCGGCAGCGTGCGTTGGCGCTAACGCACTGGCGCCATTCACAGACCCAAACTGGTCGTTCGATAGTTCGGCGGACTTATCGAACGCTCCGCAATGTTATTGCGGCAGAAATTTTTTCCGAGCGCCTTAAGGGGCACTCCCCTCTCCCCCTTAAAGGGGGAGAGGGAGATTTCTTGTGATAGGCACACCAGCCGATCGTCATCTTCTCTTTATATAAAGGGAACGAAGCGGACGTTCCGTGCGTTGGGGAATCGTTCCACTATCGTTTCGTGACATGGTCTTCTGCGCATTGTGTGAGCAGCCGGCGACAGCCGTGCAAATTCTTCCCGGCGGGCGTGCACGTCCCGTGTGCATCCTGCACGACGTTCCGTTCGATCCGCTCCGCAAGAGCGACAAACATCCACCCGTCGAGAGCGACAAGCGAGACAAGCCATCGGCGCTGGCCGCGGAATGACGGTTAGCGAAAGGCTAGTGCGTGGTGGCCGGGTCAAGCCCAGCCATGGACTCCGAATACAGTGCCGCCGGCGGCCTGCGCGCGCTTCATCGAGCGCAGCCAGCCGTGCAGCGCTTCGCAGTCCAGCCCGTGCATCATCAGGCGGTAGCCGGCCTGCATGGTCGAGAGCTGGACCATCGGATGATGGTTCTCCACGAACGAGAGGTGGTAGTCCGTGGCCAGCAGCTTGGCGAGGTAGATCGCGATCGTCTCGTCGAGCTGGAGCGAGTTGGAGGCGCGGATGAAATCGGCGCGCGGCAGGAACAGGGCATAGAGCGGGGTGTAGGCCTCGATCGCAGTCTGCACGTCGGCGAAGTTGAGCCAGCCGTCTTCCTTGAGCTCGATCGGAAACGGGCCGTCGGTGATCATGGAGAAGTCGGGCTTCGCGACGGGCGCGAGATCGCGGCCCTGTCTGCGCAAGCCCAGGTTCAGCTGGATGATGAAATTGTAGACGTTGAGATCGTGCTGGAGGAACACGTTGTTCTCCAGGTCCTTCAGCGTGTGCGGCCGCAGCGGCACCGTCTCGATGTCCGGTACGCCGGCGTTGGCCTTGATGAAGCCCAGGATCTCCGTGCCGATGTGGAAATGGCGCATGATCAGGAGGTTGGCGTCGCGGGAGGCGAAGTTCCTGAGGCCCCAATGGATCAGCCTGTGCAGCGCGTCGTTCAGGTTCGGACGGTGCGGGCTGGTCGCGCGCACCAGCTTCACGAACAGGAAGAAAACGAAGATCGGCACGCGGACGATGTTGAACATCCAGCGCCGCGACCAGGAGGCGTTGCCGCGCAAGAGCGCCGCCTTGGCGTCGACGTCGATGGGTAGCGAGAAATCGAGCTTCAGCGCCAGCCAGGGATTGGGATCGCGCGGATCGAAATGGGCGGGATCGAAATCGCTTTCCTTCACGCGGCGATTTCCTCGATCTGGAGCGCATAGAGCCGCGCGGTGACCTCCGCCGTGCGCACGATGCGTTTCGCGGTCGTCTCGTCGGGCAGGACGAGGCCCAGCATCTCGCGGAATTCCTCGATGTGCTGGCTGTCGTTCTCGCCGTGATAGAGCAGGAAGCGCACCGCCGTGTCGGGGAGCGAAAGGCGCTGTTGCGCGAGGCGGCCCCATTCCTGCGCCTTGATCGAGCCCAGTCCTTCGATGATCCACATGGCGCCGAGCAAGCCGAACGGGTTCGGTTTCGACGCTTCGTGGAACATCCAGGCCGAGAGCGCTTCGGAGCCGATGTTCTTTTCGGCGCCGGTGATGGCGGCGAGGTTCCCACCGGTCGCGACGTAGTCGGCTTCCAACAGGCGGAAGTCGCGGTGCTCGGTCACGGCGTGACGCATCAGCTTGCTGCGCAGTTCCAGGTGCGCCTCGTCGATATTGGAAGCGGCGCGCGACATCCACAGCGCGCCGTCCTTCACCTGCTGGCGCAGGCCGATCAGGAAGGCGCGGTAATCGTCCATCTCGAACCGGCCGCGGGTCAGCTTGCGGATCAAGGGCGTCTGTTCGAGGCGGCCCTCGAAACCCGTGAAGACGACGGTCAGCCTCCGGAGAACGTCGGCGACGTCATGCATGGCTTAAAGACCTTGCCCAATTGTCATGGCCCGCGACTGCGGGCCAACCAGTTGGTCCCGCGGCGAACCTTGCAAGCAATGAGAAGACGTCACCTGGGTGGCCCGCAGTCGCCGGCCATGACAGTGGTTTTGTAAGTGCTGGCATTATACCGCTTCCAGCAGCATGAAGCCGACGAGGGCGCGGCCGCTTTCGGGCACGACGCACAGCACCTTCTGGCCGCGTTGCAGACGGCCGCTCTTCAGGAACTCGTCAAGCATGACCCAGATCGAGGCGGCGCCGATGTTGCCGACGGAGGCCAGGTTGGAGAACCATTTCTGCTGCGGGATCATGGCATCGGTCTTTTCCAGCAGCGACACGATCTCCTCGCGCAGCGACCTGGCGGAGTAGTGGCACAAGAGCCAGTCGACGGCGTCGGGCACGATGCGCTTGACGTCCACCTTCTCCAGGTAGACGCCGACCCAGGCGCGGATGACGCGCTTCAAGAGCTCGAAATCCTGGAGGAGCGCGATGGCGCCCTGCGCATGCGCGGCGACGGGGCCCGCGAAGGCCCAGCCTTTCTGAAGATCGGTGCGGTTATCGACGCTTGCGCCGGCCCACATGCAGGGGTCGAACCTGTCGGCGAGCGAGACGATGTCGATGAAGTCAACCTTGAGGCTGAGCGCGCTCGTGCGCGGCCTGTCCTCCATCACGATGGCGCCGGCGCCGTCGGAGAGAGTGAAGCGGAGGAAATCGGCCTCGGCGCGGGCGCGCCCCTTGGCGTCGACCAGCGCGGTGCCTTCGTAGAAGCTCGGTCGGAACCAGCGCGACGAGAACTCGCCGGCGCAGGCGGCGGCGACCCTGGCCTGTCCCGCCAGCACGTTCAGCCAGGCGGCCTTGGCGGCCATCAGAGACGATCCGCACACGGACTGAAAGCTCGCGATCTCCATCGAACGGCCGCCCAGCGCGCCGTGCACGGCGGTGGCGTGGCCGGGGACGAGGTAGTCGCCCTGCGTCGTCGCAGTGGCCAGGAATTCGAGGTCGCGGATGCTTAAGCCCGCATTATCCAACGCGGCCTCCGTCGCCTTCGCGCTCATGCCGGCATTGGTGTCGAAGGGTTCGCCATGCGAATCGAGCGCGTAGTGCCGCGTCTCGATGCCGTTCCAGCGCAGCGCGCGGCGGCCCAGAAGGCTCGGCTTTCCATGGATTCGGCCGATATGGTCTTCCATGGTTTCGCTGGCAACCGGCATGCCGGGCAGGTGGCTGCCGACGCCCGTCACGAAGACATCCTTCAACATTTTCAGGACCCTAGCCCCACGGCTATTCCAAGCAAACAGTCACAGCGGGCGCTTCGACGCCGCCTATGCCTCTTGTACACAGGAGAATGCATACGCATTTCACGTTCAGGCGCATAATGGTGGGTGTTGGGCTTGTCATAATTGTGTCGCCGCAAGGCCGGAACAAAGGTCTTTTCAGAGGGGCTTTAGCCGCATGAGTGACGCACACTCGGTTTCCGCGAGTCTGCCTGCGATCGCTGTCGACCCGGGCAAGGTTGCCAACATCAGATCGTCCATCCGGATCGCGGACACGGCGCAGATCACCGCCTTTGGCGAACGGGCGCAGCGCGACGTGGCGAGCTTCGCCGACAAGATCCTGTCGCAGACGAAGAACCGCGAGATGGGCGACACAGGCGCGCTTCTCAGCGACATCATCACCAAGGCGCAGGGGCTCGATCCCGCTTCGCTGTCCAAGCAGGACTTCATCTCGCGGATGTTCGGCGGATTGCGCCGCGCAGTCTCGCGCTTCCAGCAGCGCTTCGAGACGGTGGCGGCGCAGATCGACCGCATCACGGTGGAACTCGAGAAGCGCATCGACCTGATGCGCCGCGACGTGACGATGCTGGACGGTCTCTACGACCAAACGAAGGACTCGATCGGCAATCTCGACGTCTACATTGCGGCCGGCAAGGCGTTCGCGGACGATTTCCGGCGCGGCGAGCTCGCCCAACTGGAAACGGCGGCCAAGGCGAACACGGGCGACGCCAGCAAGGACGTGATGGCGGCGCAGCAGTACCAGGATGCGGTGCAATCGCTGGACCGGCTGGAGAAGCGGGTGCTCTATCTCCAGCAGGCGCGGCAGATCGCGATCCAGCAGATGCCGCAGATCCGCATCGTGCAATCGGGCGACACCACGCTGATCGAGAGCCTTCAGGCCTCGGTCACGCTGACCGTGCCGGCGTGGAAGCAGAAGATGGTGCTGCTCCTGGGCCTGACGCGCCAGCAGGAAGCGCTGGAGATGCAGAAGACCGTGACCGATGCAACCAACAAGATGATCCGCGACGCCTCCGACATGATGAAGACGCAGGCGATCGACATCGAGACGCAGAGCCAGCGCGGCATCGTCGACATCGATACGCTGGAGAAGACCAACCAGGACCTGATCGACACCATCCAGGGCGTCCTGCAAATCCAGTCGGAGGGCCGGCGCAAGCGGGCGGAGATCGAGCAGCAGATGGATCGCCAGACTGCGGCGCTCAAGACCGCGCTCGCGACGGCGCCCCAGCCATGATGAAGCGCTGGGCGCTGCTGGCCGCGGCAGCATTGCTGCTCGCCGGTTGCGGCGGGGGCACATCGAAATTCCACATCGTCGCGGGCTCTGAGGAGAAGACTTTCGAGCCGATCGTGAAGCAGTTCTGCGAGGACCAGGGCGTCGAGTGCACCATCGACTACAAGGGCTCGCTCGACATCGGGCTGATGCTGGCGGGCGGCGAGGCGCCGGACGTCGATGCAGTGTGGCCGGCGTCGTCGCTATGGCTGGACATGTACGACACACATCGCCGGGTGAAGGACCTGAAATCGGTGGCGTCCTCGCCCGTGATCCTGGGCGTGCGCATGAGCAAGGCGCGGACGCTGGGCTGGATCGGGCGTCCGGTGAAAATGGACGACATCCTCAAGGCCGTGAACGACGGGCAGCTCGCATTCCTGATGACGTCGGCGACGCAATCGAATTCGGGTGCGTCTGCGTATCTCACGATGCTGGCCGCCGCGTTCGGGACGCCGGACCGGCTCGATCCGCGCGCGCTCGACGATCCGGCGGCGCAGGCGAAGGTGAAGGCGCTGCTGAAGGGCGTGTCGCGCGGCTCGGGATCGTCGGGCTGGCTGGCGGAGCTTTACCTGGCGGGCGCGAAAGCCGGCCATCCGTACGACGCGATGTGGAATTACGAGGCGGTGCTCAAGGAGACCAACGACTCGCTGCGCCAGAACGGCGGCGAACTGCTGTATGCCGTCTATCCGGCGGACGGCGTGAGCTATGCCGATGCGCCGCTCGGCTATGTCGATCACGGTCAGGACAAGAGCGCGAAGGACTTTTTCGACAAGCTGCAACAGCACATGCTGAGCGCGGAGATCCAGCAGAAGATCGCGGACCTCGGCCGGCGCACGGCGCTCGGCATGGCCAAGCCCGCGCCGGCGGAGAAGGATTGGAACTTCGATCCGGCGCGGCTGATCCCGTCGATCGCGCTGCCCGAGCCAAAGGTGATCGCCCGCGCGCTGACGCTCTACCAGGAAGCGCTGCGCAAACCGTCGCTGACGGCGCTGTGCCTCGATTTCTCGGGCTCGATGTCGGGCGACGGCGAGACGCAGCTCAAGGCGGCGATCAACACGCTGTTCAACCCGGCGCAGGCCTCGCAGAATCTGATCCAGTGGACGCCGGCCGACCGCATCCTGATCCTGCCCTTTGACTCGCATGTGCGCACGGTGGTGCAGGGCGACGGCAGCGTCGCGTCGCAGGAACGGTTGAACCAGGCGGTGGCGGCCGAGGAGGCAGACGACGGCACCGACATGTACGACTGCGCCGAGCGGGCGCTGAAGGAGATGAAGCCCTATCTCGATACGAACCAGTACCTGCCCGCGATTGTGATCATGACCGACGGCAAGTCGGATGCGCATGAGGGCTTCGACGATGCGTGGCGAGCCGAGGGCCACTTCGTGCCGATCTTCGGCGTGACGTTCGGCGACGCGGACGCGACCGACCTGGATGCGCTGGCGGAACTGACGCGGTCGCGCGTTTTCGACGGGCGGGCCAATTTGACCGAAGCATTCCGTTCGGTGCGAGGCTACAACTAGCGGCGATGGATCGCGGCACGTCCACCCTGATCGCGGGCGCTGCGGGGGCACTTGCCTTCCCGGTGCTGGCGCTCGTGCTCGATCTGCCGCTGTGGCTGAGCCTGGTGGTGTCGCTGGGCGTGTTCGGCGGTTTGATGCTGGCGCTGCGGCCGTCCGGCTTCGGTCTGAACCTGGACGCGATGCAGGAAGCGCAGTCGGACACCGTGCGCGGGCTGGTCGCGGACGGAACGGCCGCTCTGGACCGCATCCGCCGCATCGCGCCCGCGATCCAGGACGCGAGCATGAAGAGCCAGATGCTCCAGCTGGCGAATACCTCGACGCAGATCATCAGCCATGTGCGCGATGACTCGACGCGGGCGATGGCGGTCCGGCGGTATCTGACGTTCTACCTGCCCAACGCGGCGCAGATCGCGGAAGGCTGGCAGACGCTGGAAACCAATGCCGGGTCGCCGCCGGAGCGCAAGGCGCAGGCGCGCGAGGTGATGAAGGCGCTGAACGACGCGGCCACCAAATATGCCAGCGACGCGGACCAGCCGGAGCTGGACGCCCTCGATCTCAGCCTCAAGGTCGTCAAGGATTCGCTGGCGACCGATCTGGAGAAAACCGCATGAGCCTCAGCCGGCGTTCGATGGTGGGCCTGGGGGTCCTGGGTGCGAGCGTGGCGGTCACCGGCGGCGTGGTGCTGATGCGCGACAACCCGGCCGTGCGCGGCATACTGGGCGATGTGACGGCGCTGCGCGGTTACGCCGGCGGCGAGAAGATGGCGTTCATCCAGAACCCCAAGACCATCGATGCGCTGAAGCGGTTCGGCCTGGCGCTGGACGCGGAACGCGCCGGATCGGTGGAGATGTCGCGCGATCCGCAATTGCTGGCGACCAAGCCGCAATTCCTGTGGCCATCGTCGTCGCCGCTGGTGGAGCTGGCGCGGCGCTATTCGAAGATCCTGAAGGACCAGGTGATCTTCAATTCGCCGATCGTGATCTATTCCTGGACGCCGTTTGCCGATGGGCTGGTGCGGGCGGGGCTCGCGAAGAAGAGCGGGGCGCACTATTTCATCGTCGACGCGAAGGGCCTGATCGAGGCGGTGCTGGCGCGCAAGGCGTGGAAGGATCTGGGCGCGCAGGACCTGTACGGCACGATCCGCATGATCTCGACCGACCCGAACAAGTCGAATTCCGGGTTCATGTTCGCAGGGCTGGCGGCGAACCTGCTGGTGGGCGACGTGGTGAGCGAGTCCAATCTCCAGACCGTACTGCCGACGGTGGTCGAGCTGTTCCGCGGTATGGGCTACAAGCCGGACTCGTCGGGCAAGGTGTTCGACGATTACATCGCGAGCGGGCCGGGCGCGTCCCCGCTGGTGGTCGGCTATGAGAACCAGCTGGTGGAATGGATCATCGCCGATCCGGACCGCTGGCAGCGCGTGGTGTCGGCGGGCGGACCGGCGCAGCCGGTCGCGATGTATCCGACGCCGACGGTCTATTCCGCGCATCCGCTGCTGGCGATCGATCCGGCAGCGAACCGGCTGATCGATGCGCTGACCAGCCCGGAGCTGCAATCCATCGGCTGGCGCGACCACGGCTTCCGCGGACCGATCGGCTCGATCGGCGCCGACACCGATCCGCTGATCAGGGGCCGCATGCCGACGCAGATCAGCGCCGTGTCGCCGATGCCCGACATCGACACAATGCTGAAGATACTCCAGGCGCTGGCCTAGGCGGGCCGGCTCACCGCGCGCGGCGCTGTCGCGATGGCGACGGCGTAGAAGATCGCGACACCGACAAGGCCTGTGACAGCGTCCATGGCGAGGAAGCCGTTGGTGTGCCAGCGCTCATAGGCCCAGCCGTCGAGCAGGCCGACATACTGGATCGGGAAGTTCGAGAGCGCGGCAAAGATGTTGTACTTGGTCGCCGCCGCGCCCTTGCCGATGGCCTCCAGCACCACGGCGCTGAACGAGGCGTAGTTGAAGCCCTGGATGAAGGCATAGAGCAGGGTGAAGAACACGAACATCGGCACGGTGCGCGACATCGCCGCCATCGCGAGCGTGGCGAGCGCAAGTGCCGCACCGAACACGGCATAGGTGAGCTTGCGATCCATGCGGTCGCACAGATAGCCACCGACGACGCAGCCGACCGCTGATACCATGCCGCCAAGTATGCCGTTGACCAGCGCCACGGTGTCGGCATCCGCATGCCAGTCGCCGGCGACCGAGGACCACAGATTGGCCGCGGCGCCCGAACCGATGGGCACGAAGCAGATGAGCAGAGCGAGGTAGCCGCCGCGCGCCTTGGCCGTGTTCCAGACGTCGGCCATCACGTTCCACAGGCTGCGCGCGTAGGAGTCGTGGCGATGGTCGGCGGGCGGCTCGGCGATGAACAGAAGCGCGACGCAGCAGGCGGCGAACAGCGCCGCCATGAAGGCGCCGGGCAGCCAGCCGATGGCGGTATGCTGCGCAATCCACAGCGCAACGCCGCCGCCGATGCCCTGGCCGCCCAGATTGCCGGCCTGATACCAGCCACCGGCGCGGCCTTTCTCAGCCTCGTTGGTCGCATGGGCCATCAGGTTCTCGGCTGCCATCGCCTGGAAGGTGGTCGAAAGGCTGTTGAGGAAGATTAGGCCGGTGATGATCGGCAGCGTCGCCGGGCCGGGCTGGAACAGGCCGACCGCGATGAGCGTGCCCCCGTTCACCACCGCCGACAGGATGAACCAGGACTTGCTGGTCATGGTGGTGTCGACGACCGGCGCCCAGACGAATTTCCAGGTCTGCGGAATGAACGACACGGCGATCAGGGCGGCGACACCGCTCACGCTGACGCCGGCCTGGTGCAGCAGATAGCCGAGCGTGACCACCAGATATCCGGCGGAGGCGCCGAACGGGATGCAGAGCAGGAGATAGACGATCGGATGGGGGCTGGCGGTGGGACCGGCAGGTCGGGCGTCGCTCAACAGGCTCGTCTTTTTCAGAAGTGTGACAATCGACCTTAGCGGGCTTCTGCGCGGGGACAACGGCGGAACCGGCCGGATTCGAATGTTTCGGGTTGCGCCGGGGGGCAAAAAACCCCTGACTGCGGGCGGAAGCGCCAAAGAGCGCTCCAGGGAGAAAGCAATGGACGCCAAGACCGCCGCGCCGTCTTCCGGGCGGATTCCGCCCTATCAGATCGCGACCTTCGCGGCCGCGGCACTCCCGGTGGGTGCATTGGTCACGACCCTGGGCGTGTACCTGACCAACTACTACGCCGCACATGTCGGCCTGCCGCTGGCGGTGGTCGGCCTGGCGTTCATGTCGGTGCGGTTCATCGACATCCTGTTCGATCCTCTCCTCGGCATTGCGATGGACCGCACGCGCACCCGCGTGGGCAAGTTCCGCCCCTGGCTAGCCGCGGCGGCGCCGATCCTGCTGGTTGCTGGTGTCGCGATCTATTTCCCGCCCGCGGGCGCGGGCGCGATCTACCTGATCGGCTGGCTGCTGGTCGTATACGCGGGCTATTCGATGCTGACCCTCAGCCAGGCCGGCTGGGGCGCAGCGCTGGTCGCGGAGTATCACCAGCGCAGCCGCGTCTATGGCTGGATCCAGGCGGTGGGCGTGGTCGGTGCGCTGGGCGTGCTGCTGGTGCCGCTGTTCCTGCCGAAGCTGTGGCCGGCCTCGCCGTTCCACGGGACGGTGCCCCAGATGGGCGCGTTCGTGCTGGCCGCGATCGCGATCGGCGCCGCCATCACCGTGTTCCTGGCGCCCGAGCATGCCGCGGGCGACGCGCAGGTGCACCGCTTCGGCCTCGCCGACTATCTGCCGCTGTTCCGGCGGCCGGAGATGCTGCGGCTGATGTGGGCCGACCTGTTCTGTACGCTGGGACCCGCGATCACCGCGCCGATGTATCTGTTCTTCTTCGAGGAGGCGCGCGGCTACACGCCGCCACAGACCACCGTCCTGCTGTTCATCTACGTCGTGGCGGGGCTGGTGGGGCCGTGGTTCTGGTCGCTGGTCGCCAAGCGGCTGGGCAAGCACCAGACGATCCGGCTGTCGAGCATCACCTATGTCATCGCGCAGACGACGCTGGTCTCACTGCCGAACGCGCACCTCCTGTGGATGTCGTTCGCGATGTTCACTGTGGGTTTCATGGCGAGCTCGTTCGGCTTCCTGGTGCGCGCGATGATCGCGGACGTCAGCGACGAGGTGCGCTTGGAAAGCGGCAAGGACCGCACCGCGATGCTCTATGCGATGGTGACGAGCACCAACAAGGTCGGCTCTACGCTGTCGGTCGGCGTGGCGTATCTGATCCTTCCGTTGTTCGGGTTCGTGGCGAAGGAAGGTTTCCACAACACCGATGCGGCGTTGTGGGGTCTCAAGGCCTGCTACCTCGCGCCGCCGGTGATCTGCGTGCTGATCGGCGGCCTCGCGATGTGGGGCTACAGGCTGGACGAGAAGCGGCATTCCGAAATCCGCGCCAAACTGGAGGCCGATGCGATCGGCGGCGTGAAGGACACGGTGCAGAGCATCACCGCCGATCCACCCGCGCCGGAGCAGGGCATTCTGCAACCCGGCGAGTGACGGGATTTTGGCGCACCGTCGCTTCGCCTCGATATGAAGCAGGTCCCGCGCGTGCGAATTGCCGCTCTCGCGGATTTCAGTTGCTTGTTGAACGCGTTACCGTGTGAACTCTCTGTCACGAAGGCCCCATAAGAGGGCGTTCAAGGGAGATTCGCTGCATGGATGCGCGCACGCCGACGGCTGCTCCAACGGCCAAGAAGCTGTCGATCTGGACGCTGGCGCCGTTTTCGGTGGCATCGATGCCGGTCGCCGCGCTGGGCATCCCGCTGACGGTCTATCTCCCGAACTATTACGCCAGCCACATCGGCATCTCGCTGACCCTCGTCGGCCTCGCCTTCTCGATCGTGCGTCTGATCGACATTGCGTTCGATCCCGCAATCGGCGTGGCGATCAACGCGACCAACACCGCGTTCGGCCGCTTCCGTCCCTGGATGGCGGGTGGTGCGCCTCTCCTGATGGTGGCCGTGTACATGCTGTTCATGGCGCAGCCGGGCGTACACATCGCCTACCTCGTCGGCGTGCTGCTGGTGCTCTATGCAGGCTTCTCGATGCTGACTCTTGCGCATTCCGCCTGGGCAGCGGCCCTGGTCCCGGAATATCACCAGCGAAGCCGTGTCTATGGCTGGATGCAGGCGGTCGGCGTCATCGCGATCGTCGTCGTGCTCGCCATTCCCGTCATCACCAGCAAGGCGTGGGGCTTCACGATCCCGCAGGGCGTAGAGGCCATGGGCTGGTTCGTGATCGCCATCACGCCGCTCACCGTTCTGCTGTGCACGCTCGTGGTGCGCGAGCCGAAGCTTACGGAAGTTCCCCAGCGCATCACGCTTGCCGATTACTGGCGAATGGTGGCGCGGCCGTCGCTGATCCGCATCCTGGTGTCGGACCTGTTCCTGGCGCTCGGACCGGCGATCACGGCGGCGCTCTACATTTTCTTCTTCACGCAGTATCTGGGCTTCACACGCAACCAGACGACCACGCTGCTGCTGATCTACATCGCGGCCGGGCTGGTGGGCGCACCGACCTGGGCCGTCATCGCGCGGCGGATCGGCAAGCACCAGACGGTGATGCTGGGCTGCGTGCTGTACGGGCTGGCGCAGGCGGTGGTGTTCGTGGCGCCCAAAGCCAGCATGGGGTTCACGGTGCCGGCGATGTTCGCCGCCGGATTCATCGTGAGCTCGTTCACCTTCCTGATCCGCGCCATGGTGGCCGACATCTCGGACGAGGTGCGGCTGGACATCGGCAAGGATCGCGCGGCGCTGCTCTACGGGTTGATCACGGCGACCTCGAAGGTCGGCTCGTCGATCTCCATCCCGATCACCTTCACCATACTCGACGCCTTCGGGTTCATCGCCAAGGAAGGCGTGGTGAACACCGGAATCGCGCTGAACGCACTGGTCGGCTGCTACGTCGTGGTGCCGGTGCTGACGATGTTCGTCGGCGCGGGGGCGCTGTGGGGCTACAAGCTCGATGCCAAGGCACATGACGGCATTCGCGCACAACTCTCGCTCCGCGAAGCGGAGCAGGAGGCGGTGGCGGGTGCGTCCGGCGTGGCGGAGAGCCTGGGCGGACCGGGCGAGATACTTGCCGCCGATCCGATGCGTGCAGGCGAGTAGCTATTTCTTCCGATAGCCGTCGAACAGGATGCTGAACGATTCGGCGCTGACGCGGTCGAAGTCGTAGCCGTCTGCGGCGGTCAACTTGCCGGCGAGCTTCAGCACCACCGCGCCGTGCAACGAGGCCCAGAAGACACGGCCGATGAGTTCCGGATCGCCCTCGATCTCGCCCGCTGTCACCAGTTCGCGGACATAGTCAGTCATGGTGCGTTTGGCGCGGGCGCTCGCGGCGACCAACTCGGGATACTCGGCCTCATCCGGCTGGGACAGGTCGAACATCAGCTTGTAGGCGGCGGGTTCGTTGAAGGCGAAGGCGGTGTACGCCTCATAGACGGCCCGCGACTTCTCGGCGGCGGTCCTGGCACCGGCAAAGGCGGCCTCGAGCCGCTCGGCCCAACGGGTGAAGGCGCGGGCCCGGACCGCCGCCAGGATGTCTTCCTTGTCCTTGAAATAACGATAGGGCGTCATCGCGCTGACGCCGAGTTCCGAGGCCAGCTCGCGCATCGTGAACCCCTCGGGCCCGCGGCTGTCGAACAGCCGGGTGGCGGCGTCGCACAGGCGTTCCCTGAAATCCGCAACGTCAGTCTGGGTAAGGACGCGGGGCATTGCGACTCCTTTGCAACTAACAGTCTTGCTCACTTGACGAAATGATACGATGAATTTACAGTGTAAGAAAATACCTGAGGCATCACGATCAAAGGAGCGCCAACCAATGAACGCGCCGGTTCAAGTGAACCCTTACCTCTCCGGCAATTTTGCGCCGATCGCGACCGAAGACGACTTCCATGACCTCAAGGTGCGCGGCGATATTCCCAAGGGCCTGCGCGGAGCGTTCTACCGCAACGGGCCGAACCCGCAGTTCGCGCCGCGCGACCCGAACCACCACTGGTTTGCCGGCGACGGCATGCTGCATGCGTTCTTCGTCGAGGACGGCAAGGTCTCCTACAAGAACCGCTACGCGCGGACGCCGAAGTGGGAGACCGAGCACGCGGCGGGCAAGTCGCTGTGGGGCACATTCGGCAATCCGATGACGTCCGATCCTTCGGTGGCCGGCAAGGACAATGGCGGCGTCGCGAACACCAACGTCGTGTGGCACGCCGGCAAACTGCTGGCGCTGGAGGAGGGCCACCAGCCACTGGAGATGGATCCGCTGACGCTGGCGACGAAGGGATACGTCGAATATGCCGGCGCAGCGAAGCGCTTCACCGCGCATCCCAAGATGGATCCGGAGACCGGTGAGATGGTGTTCTTCGGCTACGGCATCGGCGCGGCGCCGTTCTCGAAGGGCATGGCCTATGGCGTGGTCGACAGGACCGGCAAGGTAACGCGGCTCGACGTCTTCGACACGCCGTACGCGTCGATGGTGCACGATTTCTGCGTCACCGACAGGCACGTGCTGTTTCCGGTGCTGCCGCTCTCCGGCAGCCTGCAACGCGTGATGAGCGGCGGACCGGCTTTCGGCTGGGAGCCGGCGCTGGGCAGCCATATCGGCCTGATGGCGCGAAACAAGGGCGTGGAGACGATCCGCTGGCTGACCACGGACCCCTGCTACGTCTTCCACCCGATGAACGCGTGGGAAGAGGGCGACACGCTTTACGCCGACGTAATGCAATACGCGCGGGCGCCGCTGTTCCCGAACGCCGACGGCTCGCCGGGCAAGGCGTGCTCGGCGTATCTGGTGCGCTGGCAGATCGATCTGTCTGGCAAGACCGACACGGTGAAACAGACGCGGATCGACGACACCGCCGGCGAATTCCCGCGGCTGGACGAGCGGCGCGCTGGGCTTTCGTATCGTCACGGATATTTCGCGGTGGATTCGACCGACAGCGGCAAGGTCGTGTTCAACGGCATCGCGCACATCGACTTCAAGACCGGAAAGCGCGTCGTGCACCAGTTCGCAAGGGGCGACGTGCCGGGTGAGCCGATCTTTGTGCCGAAGAGCGAAGGCGCTGTGGAGGGCGAAGGCTGGCTGGTCGCGCTGGTCTATCGCGGCGCGGACGACCGCTCCGACTTCGTGGTGTTCGATGCGATGGATGTCGGCAAGGGCCCGATCGGCGTTGCCGAGCTGCCGCGGCGCGTGCCGTTCGGCTTCCACGGCAACTGGCGTGCGGCGTAGCGACTGTCGTTTGGCTGCCATCGATTCTGCTGCATAGTGGATCGATGAAACGCGCTCTCGTTCTGCTCGCAGCCGCAGCATTGCTCGCGGCCTGTGTTCCGTCGGTCAACCAGCCGCCCGCCACGCCGCCTTCCACCGCGCCTGTCGTTGCGGCGGCGTCCGGAGCGCCGGCAACGGCCTGGGTGCAGTACGCATCCGGCGGTGGGGCCGAGGTGCGCGCGCTGGATATCGGGGGCAAAGGCTGTCCGGCGGCGCTGGCGGACGGCAAGCCGCTCGCGCTGGTCATGCGCGCCCCCGCGACGGCGGACTTTCCGGCGGTCTGTGCCGCGATGCTGCCGGCGCACATCGCGTCACTGTCGGTGGGCGGGCAGGCGCTTGGCGTGCCGGTCGATCATCCGAACCGCATCCTCGTGCTGGGCGACACCGGCTGCCGCATCAAGGGCAACTATTTGCAGGCGTGCAACGACCCGAAAGCATGGCCGTTCGCGGGGCTCTCGCGCGCCGCGGCGGCGATGAAGCCGGACCTCGTGCTTCATCTGGGCGACTACCTCTACCGCGAGAGCCCATGCCCTCCGGATAATGCCGGCTGCGCGGGCTCGCCCCATGGCGACAACTGGGCGAGTTGGGCCGCCGACCTCTTCGTGCCGGCCGCGCCGCTGTTGCAGGCCGCGCCGTGGATCGTCGTGCGCGGCAATCACGAGGATTGCTACCGCGCCGGCCCCGGCTTCCTGCGCCTGTTCGGGCCGGAGAAATTCGATCCTGCAGCGCCGTGCAATACGCACCTCGAACCCTACGCACTGAGCGTTGGCGGACAGCTGGTGGCGGTGATGGACAGCGCCAGCGCCGCCGACACGCCGCTCGACGAGAAGGCGGTGCCCGACTACGTCAGGGACTTCGAGGCGCTCAAGGCGATCGCGAGCACGGGAACCGGGCAGGAGATCTGGCTGGCAAGCCACCGCCCGATCTGGGGCGTGATCACGTTCAACGGTCTCCCGGCGGGCGGCAACGCGACGATGATCAAGGCGGCAGGCGATTTGTCCGCGTTCAAGGCAATCTCGCTGATGCTGGCCGGGCACATCCATACCTTCGAGGCGATCAACTACCAGGGCCACAAGGTGCCGCCGCAGATCATCGCCGGCCATGGCGGCGACAACCTGGATGTCACGCCGGTCGACCTGAAGGGCGCCATCTTCCAGGGCGATTCCGGCGTGCACGTCGACACCGGCCTGTCGGTCGGCGGCTTCGGCTTCCTGATGCTGACGCGGGAGAAGCTGAGCGCGTCCTGGACCATCCAGCTCTACGATTCGAACGGCACGCCGGAGCGGCAGTGCGCGTTCGACGGCGAGCACGTGCGGTGCCTGAAGCCGATGTAAGACGCGGCGACGCGTCGTCTCGGAAAGGCGCAAGGACTATTTTTGCACCCGATCAAAATTGTCCGTCGAATTGACAACATCCCGCCGCTTTCGGCGCCGATTCTGTGACCGCGCTTGATTGCTGTGCAATGGGTGCGCAGCTAAGCTGTTTACAGCGTCTCGGGGTGGGGGGAAGTCGTGAACAACAATCGTCTGTTCCTGATGGTCGGCGGCGGCCTGCTGGCGGTCATCGCGGTCGTGGTCGGCGCCCTCTACTTCATGGGCGGCAACGGCTCGAGCGGCGGCGGCTTCTTCGAGCGCATCGCGGGCGGCGTCTCCAACATCACCGGCACGCAGACGCCCAGCCAGATGGCCGAGGCGCCGTACTTCGCCTTCCGCCGCGTCGAGGTCGACACGACACGCACCACCCCCGAAGCGTGCCTGGTCTTCACCCGCAGCCTCGATGCCTCGGGCAAGACGCACTATGAGGATTATCTGTCGATCGATCCCACGACGCGAGTCGCGGTACGCGTGGTCGACGACCGCCTCTGCCTCGCAGGGTTCAGCTTCAACTCGACCTACAACGTCACGCTGAAGACCGGTCTCCCGGCCGCCACCGGCGAGAAGCTGACTGAGGACGAAACCGTTCCGGTCGAGCTGCGCGACAAGCCCTCGCTCGTGCGCTTCTCCGGCGGCATCATCCTGCCGCGCAACAATTCCGAAGGCGTGCCGGTCACCACAGTCAACGTCGCCAAGCTGCGGCTGAAGATCATCCGCGTCGGCGACCGCCTGCTGTCGCAGATCGAGAGCGGCACGGTCGACCAGACGACACTCTATTCCTGGAACGACAGCGATCTGGAGAACAACCAGGGTTCGCTGGTGTGGCAGGGCACGGTCGACGTCAACAACGTCAAGAACGACAGCGTCGTCACGCTGATCCCGATCCACGACCTGCTGAAGGGCAAGCCGCCGGGCGCCTATGTGCTGGTGGCGATGGACGCCGCGCAGGACGAGACCAAGGACTACTACGACGAAGGCACCATCGCGTCGCAATGGATCGTCGACAGCGACATCGCGCTGACGACCTTCCAGGGCACCGCAGGCCTCACCGTCTTCGCGCGCTCCTACGCGACGGCGAATCCGATGGGCGGCGTCAAACTCACGCTGGTGGCCAAGGACAACAACGTCGTCGGCACGGTCACGACCGACGGCGACGGCAAGGCCCAGTTCGACGCGGGCCTGATCCGCGGCAAGGGCGGCGACTCGCCCGTCGTGGTGATGGCCTATGGCGACAGCGGCGATTTCAGCTTCATCGATTTGCGCCGTTCGGCATTCGACCTGACCGACCGCGGCGTCAGCGGCCGCGACCAGCCGGCGACCGGCACGGACGCCTATCTTTACACCGAGCGTGGCGTCTATCGCGGCGGCGAGACGGTGCAGCTCACCGCGATGATCCGCGACCGCGACTCGCTGAACGCGCTCTCCGCACCGGTGACGCTGGTGGCGACGCGCCCGGACGGCCTCGAAGTGCAGCGCGTCGTGGTGCCGGCGCAGAACCTCCAAGCGGGCGCGGCGACGTGGTCGCTCAAGCTCAATGCACGCGCGCCGCACGGCCGCTGGCAGATCGCAGCCTACATCGATCCCAAGGCCGATCCGGTCGGGCGCGTGCAGTTCGATGTCGCCGACTTCGTGCCGCAGAAGCTGAAGGTCACGCTGACGCCGGAGACGCCGGTCGTGCACACCGGCGAGGACATCAAGATCAAGGTCGAGAGCCGCTTCCTGTACGGGGCGCCGGCCTCGGGACTCACCGGCGAGGGCACGGCGAAGATCGTGCGCGACTATCATCCCTATCCGGAGTTCGACCAGTACCAGTTCGGGCGCGCCGACGACACTTGGTCCGACGTCGACGTGCAGATGACGGTGCCGGAGACCGATGCGACCGGCGTGTCGGAAGCAACCGGCTCGGTCGGCGACCTGGCCGACACCACGCTCCCGCTCAAGGCCACCGTGACGATCTCGGTGCATGAGCCCGGCGGGCGCACGACGGACAAACAGGTCGACATCCCGGTCCGCACGCACGACAAGCTGATCGGCATCCGGCCCGACTTCGACTACGGCTCGGTGGCGGAGAATGCCCGCGCCGGCTTCGAGGCCATCGCGATCGACGGCAACGGCAAGCGTATCGCGCTGGGCGGTCTGACCTTCTCGTGGGTGCGCGAAGAGACGACCTATCAGTGGTACCAGCAGGAAGGTTCCTGGAAGTACCAGGCCGTCACGCGCGACCGGCTGATCACCTCGGGCAAGATGGACATCGGCGGGGGGCTGCCCGCGAAGCTGGAGCAGCACTTCCCGTACGGCTCCTATCGCCTCACCATCACCGATCCCGCATCGGGCGCCTCGTCGTCCTATCGGTTCTATTCGGGCTGGGCCGCGAGCTCGGAAGGCGATCGCCCCGACCGCATCCCGGTCGCGGCCGACAAGCCGAGCTACAAGGTCGGCGACACCGCGCACATCAACATCAAGCCGGCCTCGGACGGCAAGGCGCTGGTGGTGGTCGCAGGCAACCGCATCTTCCTGTCGAAGATGATCGATGCGCCGGCGGGCGGCACCAGCGTGGACATCCCGGTGTCCGCGGACTGGGGCCCGGGCGCCTATGTGATGGTCACCGACTACAAGCCGCTGAACGGATCGACCGGGCATGAGCCGGTGCGCGCCATCGGCCTGGCGTGGCTCCAGGTTGACAACAGCGAGCGCACGCTGACGACGACGATCGGCGGGCCGCAGAAGGTGCTGCCGCGCCAGAAGATCACCGTCCCGGTGAAGATCGCGGGGCTGGGCAGCGACGAGACGGCGTATCTCACGCTGGCCGCGGTGGATGAGGGCATCGAGCAGCTGACCAACTTCCAGTCGCCTGATCCGAACGGATTCTATTTCGGCAAGCGCACGCTGGGCGTCGCCATGCATGACGACTATGGCCGCCTCATCAAGTCCGAGAAGGGCGCCGTGGGGGCAATGCGCGAAGGCGGCGACAATTTCGGCGGCCGTCCGCTCGCGGTGGTGCCGACGAAGACGGTGGCGCTGTTCTCCGGCCTGGTGAAGGTCGGTCCGGACGGCATGGCGAACGTCACGCTCGACATTCCGGACTTCAACGGCGAGTTGCGCCTGATGGCGGTGGCGATCACGCAGGGCAAGGTCGGCCATGCGGACCGCCCGCTGACCGTGCGCGATCCGGTGGTGGCCGACATGGTGTTCCCGCGCTTCCTGGCGCCCGGCGACAAGGCCTCCGCTGCGCTCAACCTGAACAACGTCGAAGGCAAGCCCGGCACCTACGTCGCGACGATGACCGTGCAGGGTCCGGTGGCATTGCCGGGCGGCGCGAAGACGGTCGTGACGCAGGCGCTGCGCGTCGGCCAGCGTGTGCTGCTGCCGATGCAGATCAACGGCACCGGTATCGGCATCGCGACCATCGCGCTGAACGTGAAGGGACCGGGCGGCTTCAACGTCACGCGTTCGTGGCAGATCGAAAGCCGCGCGCCGCAGCTCGACATCGCGAAGGACGAGACCGTGCCGTTCGCGCCGCAGGCGACCTACACGGCGAACGGCCAGCTTGTGGCCGATCTGATCCGCGGCACCTCGACGGTCGGACTGACGGTGTCGTCCGCCCACGGCTATGCGGACGTGCCGGGCCTGCTCAAATGGCTCGACAAGTATCCCTATGGCTGCATCGAGCAGACGACCAGCCGCGCCATGCCGCTGCTGGTGTTCAACGACCTGTCCGATCTCGCCGGACTGCCGCGCGACCAGGCACTGCATGCGCGCGTGCAGGATGCGGTCGACACGGTGCTGGACATGCAGAACTATGCCGGCAATTTCGGCATGTGGTCCGCCGGCAACGACGCCGACCCGTGGATCAGCGTGTTCGCGCTCGACTTCCTCTACCAGGCGAAGGACAAGGGCTATGTCGTGCCGAACGATGCGCTGAAGCGCGGTTCGGCGTGGCTGCGCACTGCGGCGGCGACAGATTCCAACTCCGACAACACCCGCGCTTATGCGTTCTACCTCCTGGCGCGGACAGGCCAGGTGAACCTGTCGGATCTGCGCTACTTCGCCGACACGCGCGGCCCGGAGATGAACACGGCCATTGCCGAAGCGCTGACCGGCGCCGCGGCAGCGCAGGCGGGCGACCGCTCGCGTGCGGCCTATGGCTTCGGCAAAGCACGCGAGCTGAGCCTGAAGGGTAACGCCTTCACCTATCCGGTGGGCGATTACGGCTCGCTGATCCGCGACGTCTCGGGCACGACGGCCCTGGCAGCGGAGAACGGCCAGAACGACCTGATCCCGGCGCTGGTGCAGAAGTCGGCGGAGCTCGACATGTCGCTCAACAGCACGACGACGCAGGAGAAGGCGTGGATGCTGCGGGCGGCCTATGAGCTGTCGCGCCAGCGGGCGCCGGTGAACGTGCTGGTCAACGGCCAGCCGGGCACGTTGCGCGGCGGGGCGCTGCGGCTGGCGCCGTCGACCCAGCAGCTGATGGCGGGCATCACGCTCTTGAACCGCGGCGACGCGGGCGTGTGGCGCACGACCTCGGTCCAAGGCACGCCAGCCACGCCGCTGCCGGCCACGGCCAACGGGCTGACGCTGACCAAGACGTTCTGGACGATGGGTGGCACGCCGGCCGATCTGGCGAACCTGCACCAGAACGACCGCATCATCATCGAGCTGACGGGCCAGATGGATCACAACACCTATCGCCAGATGGGCCTGATCGATCTGCTGCCGGCGGGGCTGGAGATCGAGCAGTCGCTGGGTGCTGAGGAGGGCAAGCCGTACACCTACCTCAACACGCTGAGCGACACGACGATGGCGGATGCGCGCGACGACCGGTTCGTGGCGTCGTTCACGATCGGCGCGTCGTATGTGAGCGACGAGGACAAGAAGAAGCCCGAACCGAAGCCGGTCTTCCGCATCGCCTATGTCGTGCGGGCGGTGACGACGGGTACCTTCGTGTTGCCGGCAGGCGAGGTCGAGGACATGTACTCGCCCGCGATCAAGGCGCGGACGACGATGGGCACGGTGACGATCAATCCCTAATTCGACTCACCCTCGCCCCCGCGAACGCGGGGGAGAGGGCAGGGCGAGGGGGCGTTGCGCATAGAGCACGATGTCGACGCTTGGTATCGGCATCCCTTCAGAACGTTCATGACCGATCTCGACAGAGAGACCCCCTCACCCCGCCCTCTCCCCCGGTTCCGGGGGAGAGGGAGATTTCTGGTTGTGGCGGTCTTCACGCTGTTCGGCATCGTCTGCGCGGTCGCCACGGCGGACGCGGCCAATCCGCCGGACATGACGCGGTTCATGCACGTCTCGCCCGAGGTGGTGGACAGGAACGGCAAGCCGCTGCGCGCCTTCCTGACGAAAGACGGCTACTGGCGCATGAAGACGACGGTCGCCGACGTCTCTCCGCGCTATCTGAAGATGCTGGAGGCGTATGAGGACAAGCGCTTCGCCGATCACTACGGCGTCGACGCGCTGGCGATCCTGCGTGCGACCGCGCAGTTCCTGAGCGCGGGGCATGTCTTGTCGGGCGGCTCGACGCTCACCATGCAGGTGGCGCGCATCCTGGAACCGCCGAAGTCGCGCGGCATCCTGACCAAGCTGTTCCAGATGATGCGCGCGATCCAGCTCGAGGAGCGATACTCGAAGGACGAGATACTGACGATGTACATGACGCTGGCGCCGTTCGGGGGCAACCTCGAAGGCGTGCGTGCGGCGTCGCTGTCCTATTTCGGCAAGCCGCCCGACCAGATCGACCTGTCGGAGGCGGCGCTCTTGGTGGCGCTGCCGCAATCGCCGGTGAAGCAGCGGCCCGACCGCCACGCCATCCGCGCGGCCCGCGGCCGCGACAAGGTGCTGGCGCGCGTCGCGGCCGCCGGCGTGATCACCGAAGGCGACGCGGCAGTGGCGCGGCGCGAGGGCGTGCCGTTCGCGCGCCAGCCCATGCCGATGATCGCGCCGCACCTCGCCGTGCGGCTGAAGCTGCGCCATCGCGACGACGCGCTGATCGCGACCACCTTGGACGCCGGCACCCAGGCGGCGGTGGAGCGCCTGGCGGTGCAGGAGCAGCCCTATTTCGGCGAAGGCACGTCGCTGGCGATCGTCGTGGTGGAGAACCGCACCCGCAACGTCGTCGCCTATCTCGGCGGCGTGAACTTCTGGGGCAAGAACGGCCAGATTGACCTCGCGCAGCGCAACCGTTCGCCGGGTTCAGCGCTGAAGCCCTTCATCTACGGCATGGCGTTCGATCAGCTGATCCTGCATCCGGCGTCGTTGATGTCGGACGCGCCGACGATGTTCGGCGACTATGCGCCGAAGGATTTCGAAGGCACGTTCCAGGGCACCATCAGCGCACGCGATGCGCTGCGCATGTCGCTCAACATTCCCGCGGTGATGGTGCTGGACCGCGTCGGGCCGCTGTCGTTCACTACCAATCTCGAGAACGCCGGCGCGCGGCTCGACTTCCCCGCGGGCGAGAGCGCGCCAAGCCTGCCGGTGGCGCTGGGTGGGCTGGGCATCAGCCTGGCCGACATCACCATGCTCTATTCCGGCATCGCGAACGGGGGCGAGGTGCGGGCGTTGCGCTACATCCAGGGCACGCCCGACGGTGCGGCGCATCGCATCTTCGGACCGGTCGCGGCGTTCTATTTGAAGCAGATTCTGCGCGGCGTGGCGCTGCCGGACGGCTGGGCGATGGGGCAGGGCATCAACCGTGCGCGGCAGGTCGGGTTCAAGACAGGCACGTCCTACGGCTATCGCGACGCGTGGTCGGTTGGTTTCTCGAACGACTACACGGTCGGCGTGTGGGTCGGCCGCGCCGATGGTTCGCCGCGCGCCGGTCACGTGGGACGCGAGAGCGCCGCGCCGATCCTGCTCAAGACCTTCGAGCTGCTGCCGCCCGACATCCATGCCGACGAAGCGCCGCCGCCGGGCGCGCTGCTGACCAACGCCAACGACCAGCTGCCACCGTCGATGCGCGTGTTCCGGCGCGAGAGTGCGCCTGCGCCGCCGAAGGAAACGGCGGTGCCGCCGCCGACCATCGCGTTCCCGCCAAACGGCACGGTCGTGCCGCTGCCGCCCGACAGCGCGAAGGATCACACGATCGTGCTGAAAGCCGATGGCGGGAAGGAGCCGCTGACCTGGCTGGTGAACGGCCAACTCATCGGCAATTTCGACCGTTTCCATCCGGTGCTCTACACGCCCGACGGCGAGGGCCTTGCGCGCATCACGGTCGTCGACAGCGCGGGCCGGAGCGATACGTCGCAGGTGCGGTTCAAAAGGGCGAAGAGCTGACGCGCACGGCACCTCTGTGACTATTCCGTCTTGACCCCCGCGGCGGATTGCTGTGGTTAGCGCCGGTCATGGCGTCCGCTTCCGATCCTTCCGAACATCACGGCGTGCTGCACGTCACCACGCCGGCCGAGCGGCAGCGCGCATTTCTTATCCTGTTCATCAGCCTGTGCTGCATGGGCGCAGGGCAGACGGTGCTGTTCAACATCCTGCCGCCGCTGTCGCGCCAGCTTCATCTGAGCGAGGTGCAGACCACCAGCGTGTTCGCTGTGTCGGCGGCGATTTGGGTGGTGTCGGCGACGTTCTGGGGCAAGCGCAGCGACCATTGGGGACGCAAACCCGTGATGCTGCTGGGCCTGATCTCGTTCGCGGCATCGTTCGCACTGTTCGCCAGCGTGATGCTGGGTGGGCTCGACAAATGGCTGCCGGCGTTCCTCGTGTTCCCTCTGATGATCGTGTCGCGCTCGCTATACGGCTCGCTGGGTTCCGGCACCTCGCCGGCGGCGCAGGCCTATGTCGCCGACCGCACCACGCCGCAGGAGCGCATGCAGGGCATGGCGCTGGTCGGCTCGGCCTTCGGCCTCGGCACTGCGGTTGGGCCGGCGATTGCGAGCGTGTTCTCGCCGTTCGGGCTGCTGGCGCCGTTCTATTTCATCTCGGGCCTGGCGCTGGCGAGCGCCGCGCTCATCTGGTTCCTGCTGCCCGAGCGCACGCCGCCCCGGGCCTTCACGCACCGGCCGGTCAGCCATGTGAAGTGGCACGACCCGCGCATTCTGCCCTTCGTGATCTTCTCCATCGTGCTGTCGACTGCGAGCACGGTGCCGGTGCAGACAATGGGTTTCTTCTTCATCGACATGCTGCACCTGCCGGCCAAGGCGCAGCCCTATTACATCTCGGTCGGGCAGATCGCATCCTCGGTGGCGGCGCTGTTCGCACAGTTCGTGATCGTGCGATACCTGACGATCTCGTCCCGGCTGATGACGACCATCGGTCTCGCCGCGGCGGTGTTGTGCTGCGTGGCGTTCCTGCTGACGAAGAGCTTCCCGATCCTGGTGATCGGGCTGGCGGCGCAGGGGCTCGGCTTCGGCATGGCGCGGCCCGGGTTCACCACCGGCGCGTCGCTGTCGGTGTCGCCGCATGAGCAGGGCGCGGTCGCGGGTGTGATCGGCGGCGCATCCGCGATGGGCTTCATCGGCGGCCCGCTGATCGGCTGGATGTATGAGCAGTCGCCGTTCCTGCCATACGTGTTCGGCGGCGTGCTGCTAGTCGGGCTCGTGGTCTATCAGTGGCTGTCGCCGACCCTGCGCAACGCCGGCGTCATTCCGCCCGACATCGAGATCGTCGAGGAAGATATCGAGACCCCGGTGGCGCAGGGCTGAACCATCACGTCCCCAAAGGGGGGTGACTAAAGCCCCTTCTGCTTAACCTCGACCAATATGGCGGCGAGCAACTGCATCGTCGGGAAGCCGTCGGCGGGAAGACCGCGCGCCTTTTGGTAGAGGCGGAGTTGCGCGCGGGTGCCGCGGCCGAGAATGCCGTCGATCTTTTCAAGCGGGTAGCCGAGCTTCACCAGCGCGTTCTGCATCGCGATGCGTTCGTCTTGGCTGAGCGGCTGCTCGTCGCGCGGCCATGCGGCCTGGATACCGGGGCGGCCCGCGATCTGGTCCGCCAGCGTGCACACCGCCAGCGCATAGGACACGGCATTGTTGTACTTCAGGATGACCTTGAAGTTGTTGAAAGCGAGGAACGCCGGACCGCGCCGCCCGGCGGGGATGTAGATCACCGCCTGTTCGGCATCCGCGGGCAGGGCGCGGCCGTCGATCGTGCGCACGCCGAGAGCGCTCCAGTCGGCGATGGACTTCAGGAGGTCGCCGCTCGCCTGCTCATAGGCGAAGTCGGGCGGCAGGCGCACCTCGTAACCCCAGCCATGGCCGCGTTCCCAGCCGTCGCTCGACACCTCCACCGCCGCCGACGCCAGGGCATCCGCCGACGAGTGCCAGAGGTCGCGCTTGCCGTCGCCATCGCCGTCGACCGCGCTCTTCAGGAACGTCGAGGGCAGCATCTGGAGCTGGCCGAAGGCGCCGGCCCATGACGACGTCATCTGCTTCGGGTCGAGATGTTCCTGTTGCAGCATCTTGAGCGCGGCGAGCAGCTCGGTTCTCCCGAACTCGGCGCGCGGGCCGTCATAGGCGAGCGTCGCCAGCGCCTGGAAGATGTTGAACTCGCCGTTGCCGCGGCCGTAGTCGGTCTCGTTGCCCCAGATCGACACCAGGATCTCGCGCGGCACGCCGTATTTGGCCTCGATTCCGGCCAGCATCTGTGCCTTCTCCGCGAGCTTGCGCTGACCGTCGCTGATGCGCGTGGGCGAGACAGCGCTGTCGAGATACGACCAGATCGGTTTCACGAATTCCGGCTGCGAAGCGTTGAGGGCCTCGATCGAGGCGGCGCGGTGCAGGCCGCTCATCGCCAGGTCATACGTCGCGGGTGTGATACCGGCGGCCAAAGCGGTGGCGCGGAAGTCCTGGATGAACTGGGCGAACTTGATGTCCTGCGGTCCGGCCGGCGGACTCGGAACGGGCGCCGGCGCCACGCTATGGTGGCGCGGGCGCCTGGCTTCGGCGGGCGGGGCGGCCACCAGCGTCAATGCGACGGCGGCAAGGGCGGCTTTGATCAGAGGTTGCATCCAGCGGTTCCACGCGATGAGGCCCCGAGCAAGCCCGGTTACCCATTAGCACGTCCCTAAATGGCCGGAAAATGGCGGAAATGCTGGATTTTCTTACGGTTGACAGTGCAGGACCGCCCGCATAGCTTCCGCGCCTCTTTTGAGGGGCCTGAAGGCCCTATTCCAGGGCCGCCAGACCATGAAAGTTCGCAACTCCCTCCGCTCGCTCAAGAAGCGCGACAAGGACTGCCGCGTCGTCCGCCGCAAGGGCCGCGTCTACGTGATCAACAAGAAGAACCCGCGCTTCAAGGCGCGCCAGGGCTAAGCCGGTTCTCGCCGGTCATCCTTCGAGGGCGCTGCGCGCCACCTCAGGATGACGAGTTGTGCTAATCCGTCACGCTGAGGTGCCCGCGAAGCGGGCCTCGAAGCATGCGAGCACAGTTGGTGGAGCTTCCCAAACCCGATCCTTCGATCATCGCGCATGGCGACGATATCGTCGCCGCGCTGCGCTCCATCGTGCCCGACGGCGTGGTGGCGGACGCGGCGGGGCTTGCCGCGTTCGACGGCGATGCGCTGACTGCCTATCGCCAGAAGCCGCTGGTGACCGTGCTGCCCCGCACGGCGGAGCAGGTGTCCGCCGTGTTGGCTTATGCCAGCGCGCATGGCGTGCCGATCGTGCCGCGTGGCGCAGGGACATCGCTGTCGGGCGGAGCCTTGCCGCGCGCCGACGGCATCCTGCTGTCGATGACGCGGATGAGCCGGATCAAGGAGATTGATCTGGAGAACCGCTGCGTGGTGGCGGAGCCGGGCGTCACCAATCTCGGCATCACGCGCGCAGTGGAGGAGCAGGGCTTCTACTACGCGCCCGATCCGTCGTCGCAGATCGCCTGCACGATCGGCGGCAACGTGGCGGAGAATTCCGGCGGGCTGCATTGCCTGAAATATGGACTGACCACCAACAACCTGATGGGCGTGGAGATCGTGCTGATGTCGGGCCAGCGGCTGCGGCTGGGCGGCAAGGCGTTCGGCGCGGGCGGGTTGGATTTGCTCGGCGTGGTTGCGGGATCGGAAGGGTTGCTGGGCGTTGTGGTGGAGGCGACGTTGCGCATCCTGCCGAAGCCGCCCGTGACGCGCACCTTGCTCGCCGCCTTCGCGACCGTGCCAGCGGCAGGGCAGTGCGTGGCCGACATCATCGGCGCCGGCATCGTGCCGGCCGCGATGGAGTTCATGGACCGCCGCTGCATCGAAGCGGTCGAGGCGCATTCGGCGCCGGGTTATCCGAAGGCGGAGGGCGGCGTGCTGATCATCGATGCCGACGGCGTGCAGGCTGATGTCGATCACGCCTTCGCCCGCATCGGCGAGATCGCGCGGGCGAACGGCGCGGAGGTGCGGGAAGCGGCGACGGAAGCCGAGCGCGCGCGGTTGTGGGCGGGGCGAAAGGCGGCGTTTCCCGCGATGGGGCGGCTCGCGCCCGACATGCTGTGCATGGACGGCACCATCCCGCGCCGTGCCCTGCCGCGCGTGCTGGCCAAGATGGCCGACATGTCGAAGAAATACGATCTCGGCTTCTGTAATGTGTTCCACGCCGGCGATGGCAACCTGCATCCGCTGATCATCTTCGACGTGATGAAGCGCGGCGAGCTGGAACGCGCCGAGTCATTCGGCGCCGATATCCTGCGGCTCTGCGTCGAGGTCGGCGGGGTATTGACCGGCGAGCACGGCGTCGGCGTCGAAAAGCGCGACCTGATGCCGGTGATGTTCGCCGATGCCGACCTGGAGCAGCAGCATCGCCTGAAATGCGCGTGGGATCCGGGCGGTCAGCTCAATCCCGGCAAGGTGTTTCCGACCTTGTCGGCCTGCGTCGAGCAGGGGCATATGCATGTGAAGGACGGCAAGCTGCCGTTCGCGAACCTGCCGCGGTTTTGAAGTGATCGCCCCCTGTCGTTTCAACCCCGATTGTCCTGGCCCGCAACAGCGGGCCGTCCAGGTGACGCCAGCGGCGGCGTCGCAAGGCATTCTCGAATCTTCTTGCGATCATGGTGCGGGATTTCAACTGGATGGCCCGCTGTTGCGGGCCATGACAGAGTAGTTGATATGCCCACACACATTGCCGCCAGCGAAGACGACGTCATCGAAGCCGTGCACCAGGGGCGCGAGTGGCAGTCGCCGCTGGAGATCGTCGGCGCGGGCACCAAGCAGGCGTTCGGCCGCGCCGTGGTGACGATGGGCTCGGTGCTCGATGTGTCCGGGTTGTCGGGCATCGTGTCGTATCAGCCGGAAGAACTGATCATCACTGCGCGACCAGGCACGCCGGTGGCGGAGATCGAAGCGGCCCTGGCGGAGAAGGGCCAGCGGCTGGGCTTCGATCCGCCGGATTGGGGACCGCTGCTCGGGCGCGAGCCGCGCGCGGGCACCATCGGCGGCGCAATTTCCTGCGACCTGGCTGGGCCGGCGCGCATCCGCTGTGGCGCGGTGCGCGATCATCTGCTCGGTATCCGCGGCGTGAACGGCCTGGGCGAGGCGTTCAAGGCGGGCGGCAAGGTGGTCAAGAACGTCACGGGCTTCGACGTGCCGAAGCTGGTATGCGGCGCCTTCGGCACGCTGTGCGTGCTGACGGAAGTGACATTGCGCGTGTTTCCAAAGCCGCCGCTCAGCACGACGCTGATGGCGCGCAACCTGTCGAATGCCGACGGCTTCGCGCTGCTGCGCAAGGTGTGGTCCTCGCCGCTGGAGGCGACCGGGCTGGCGTTCAGCCACGGCAATGCGCTGATCCGGCTGGAAGGCGAAGAACAACCGTTGGCGGAGAAGTGCGCCGCGCTGCGCGCCCTGACGGGCATGAACATGATCGACGTGCCGGAGGGCGAGGTCGCGTTCCGCGCGCTCGCCAATGGCGACGTGTTCGACGACGCGCCGTTCGACGTGTGGCGCGCCTTCGTGCCGCCTGCCAGCGCTGCGGAGGTGGCGGACACGCTCGATGCGCCGCTGTGGCTGGCCGATTGGGCGGGCGGGTTGCTGTGGATCGGCACCGTGCCGGGCAGCGACACGGTGCGGCCGGTGGTGAACCGTTTCGGCGGCCATTGCATCTTGCTGCGCGCCGACGAGGAGACCCGCGAGAAGATCGCCGTGTTCGAACCGCAGGACGACACGCGGCTGGAGATCACGCGCCGCGTGAAAGCCGCGTTCGATCCGATGGGGCTATTCAATCCCGGCCGCATGTGGGACGGGGTCTAATGCGCACCGCGTTCTCGCCGCTTCAACTGACCGATCCGCATCTCGCCGAGGCCGAAAGGAATCTCCGCGCCTGTGTGCATTGCGGCATCTGCACCGCGACGTGCCCGACCTATGTGCTGCTCGGCGACGAGCGCGACGGGCCGCGCGGCCGCATCGTGCTGATGCAGAACATGCTGGAGAACGGCACGGCGCCCGATCCCGAAACCGTGCTGCATGTCGACCGCTGCCTGTCGTGCCTCGCCTGCCGCACCGCGTGCCCGTCGAGTGTCGACTATGCGCGGCTGGTGGACGAGGCCCGCACGCACATCCAGACGACCTATCGCCGGCCGCTGGGCGACAAGCTGCTGCGCTGGCTGATCGCCACAGTGTTGCCGCGCCCGGCGCTGGTGCGCGCCGGACTGTTCGTGGCGCGGCTGATGGGGCCTTTGGTGTCGCTGCTGCCGGGGCGGTTGCAGCACATGGCGCGGCTCGGTGCACACACCCAGCTCAGCGGGCCGGTGTCGCTGCCGCGCGCGGTGCTGCCCAACGCGCGGCGCATAGCTCTCATGCCGGGATGCGTACAGGCGGCCGTCGCGCCCGACATCGACGCGGCGGTGGCGCGGGTGCTGGCGCGGCGCGGGATCGAGCTGGTGCCGCTCGAGGGGGCGGGCTGCTGTGGCGCGATCGTTCACCATCTGGGCCGCAGCGAGGACGCCAAGAACTGGGCGCGGCGCGCCATCGAGGCGTTCGAGCGGGCGGGCGGCGCGGCCGCTTTCGAAGGCGTCCTGATCACCGCGACGGGCTGTTCGGCGCACCTGAAGGACCTCGCGCATCCTTTCCTCGACGATCCGCACTGGCTGCCGCGGGCGCAGGCATTTTCCGCGGGCTGCCGGGATTTCCTGGAGCTGGCTGAGCCGATCCAGCGGGAACCCCGGCACCTGCGGGTGGCGTGGCAAGCCGCCTGCTCGCTTCAGAACGGGCTGAAACTGGCCGGCAAAGGCGAGGCCCTGTTGGTGGCCGCCGGGTTCGATGTTGCGGCGATCCCGGAAGGGCATCTTTGCTGCGGTTCGGCCGGCAGCTACTCGATTCTCCAGCCCGACATCGCCGGTGCCTTACGCGAACGTAAGCTGTCCAACATCGCGCTCGCCCAGGCCGATATCGTCGCGAGCAGCAATATCGGCTGCCTCAACCATCTGGCGGGACCACGTGTACCGCCCATGGTTCATGTCGCCGAACTGGTGGATTGGGTGGAAGGCGGCCCCGTTCCCGTGGCGCTGGCAAAGCGCGTTCGGTAAAATTGCACCCATGCGTCTTGCTGCTTTCCTCTTCGCGCTGCTGTTGCCGGTCTCGGCGATGGCCGCGACGACGCCCACGCCGCCGTCGCTCGATCAGCTGTTCGGGCAGTTGAAACGCGCGGGTTCGACGGACGAGGCGAAGCCGATCGAGGAGAAGATCGGCGGTATCTTCCTGCAATCGGGCAGCCCGAGCATCGACCTGCTGATGACACGTGCACAGGCGGCGGTCACGGCGGGCGACAACGACACGGCCAAACAGCTACTTGAAGCGGTGACCGGACTGGCGCCGGACTACGCCGAAGGGTGGCACCTGCGCGCCAATCTCCAACGCACGATGAAGGACGATGCCGGCGCGATGGCATCGCTGGAGCACGTCATCATCCTGAACCCGCGCCAGTTCGCGGCGCTGTATGAGCTCGGCAACATGCTCGAGGACTATGGCAACAAAGCCGGCGCGCTGAAGCTCTACCGCAAGGCGCTCGAGCTCGACCCGCAGCTCGACGGCGCGCAGAAGCACATTGATGCGCTCACGCGCTCGGTGAACGGCCAGGAAATCTAGCCGCTACTTCGGCCCCACGAACGCCACGCGCAGCAGGTTGGTGGAGCCGGGCGTGCCGAGCGGGATGCCGGCGGTGATCACGACGCGCTCGCCGGGACGCGCGAAACCTTCCTGCCAGGCGATGCGCGCGGCGCGGTCGGTGACATCCTCCAAGTCGTGCGCGTCTTCCGTCGTGACGCAGTGCAGGCCCCAGCCGATGGCCAGGCGGCGCGCAGTCTCGACCATCGGCGTGAGCACGATGATCGGCGCCTCGGGCCGCTCGCGCGCGGCGCGCCATCCGGTCGAGCCGGACTTGGTCCAGCACACCACCGCCTTGGCGTGCACCGTGTGCGTCACCTGGTGTACCGCCGCCATGATCGCGTCAGCGGTCGTGTCCTCGGGCTCGTTGCGCTGGCCTTCGAGGATCGAGGCGTAGAGCGGGTCGCCCTCCACCGATTGCGCGATACGATCCATCATCTGCACCGCTTCCACCGGATGCGCGCCGGAGGCGCTTTCGGCGGAGAGCATGATGGCGTCCGTGCCCTCGAAGATCGCGCTCGCCACGTCGCTGACCTCGGCGCGCGTCGGCGTGGCGGAGGTGACCATGGATTCCAGCATCTGCGTTGCGACCACGACCGGCTTTCCGGCCTTGCGGCAGGCGCGCACGATCTGCTTCTGGCGGCCGGGTACGGCTTCCAGCGGCAGTTCGACGCCAAGATCGCCGCGCGCGACCATCAGCGCGTCGGCGAGTTCGAGGATCTCGCCGAGGCTCTCGAGCGCTTTCGGTTTTTCGATTTTCGCGAGAACCGAAGCGCGTCCCGCCACGGCTTTCTTCAGTTCCGCGACGTCATCCGGCCGCTGCACGAAAGAGAGCGCCACCCAGTCGACGCCCAGGTTCAGCGCGGCGTCGAGGTCGGTGCGGTCCTTGGGCGTCATCGCGGAAACCGGCAGCAAGGTGTCGGGCAGGTTCACGCCCTTGCGGTCCCTGATCTCGCCGCCCACGACCACTATCGCGTCGGCGTAGTAGTCCTTCACGCTCAGCAGGCGCAGGCGGATGCGCCCGTCGTCGATCAGCAGCGTGTGCCGCATCTTCATCGCCTGGAAGACTTCGGGATGCGGGATCGGGATGTCGTTGGGATCGTCGGCTTGCACCTTGCGCACAAAGCGGACCTGCTCGCCCTCCTTCAAGATGCGCGAGCCGCCGGGGAGCGTGCCGAGCCGAATCTTGGGCCCTTGCAGGTCGACCAGAATGCCGATGGGGCGGCCTTCCTCGGCTTCCAGTGCGCGCACCGCCTTGTGCAGCTCGGCCAGCGCGGTGTGGCTGGTGTGGCTCATGTTGATGCGGAACACGTCGGCGCCGGCCTGGAACAGGGCGCGGATCTTCTCCGGTGTGTTCGACGCAGGGCCGAGGGTCGCGAGGATCTTGGTCTTGCGGCGGCGTCTCATGCGTCAATCCGAGAGATTTTGCGACCAGTCCAACCGGTCGCCGGTGTCGATCTGGAAGAAGCCGCGCTTGTCGAAGCCCCGCGCCACGCAGCTCGCGCGCCCGTCGATGGAGAACGTGTCCGCGGTGCCGACGCAGAAATTAGTGCCGCCATCCCAGGTGCCCTGCGCGCCGTCCGTCGCATAAAGATAGTAGTAGCGCGCGTCGAGCTTTCCGGGGATAAGGAGCGCGCACTTTTTCGGCGCGATGTGGAACCAGCCCTCGCTGATCCAATGCGTGCCGCCGAAGCGGCCGAGCGCGACCTTGGCCTCGCGCAGACCCTTGTTGCAGACGCTGAACTTCGCCTCGGCGGGGCCGATGGCGAGTGTCAGAATCGCAAGGGCAACTGCAAATCGCACGTCTTTGATGACCTATCGCTTCGCTATTTGAGGTCGGGGGTGACTCGGTGTCGCGCATGGCCCGCGCGCTGTCAACGCGCTTGCCGGAAATGAGTGGTGCACCCGATTATCGCCTTAATATGACCGGAGCGCCCTTCGAGATTGTGACGGCCACGCATGCGGACTCGCCGCTGCTGTTCGTGTGCGACCACGCCTCGAACGCGCTGCCGGCTGCATACGGCACGCTGGGGCTGGACCCGGCGCTGTTCGGTACGCACATCGCGTCCGACATCGGTGCGGGCGAGGTGACGCGGACCCTGGCGGCAGCATTTGGAGCACGGGCGGTGTTGGCGCGGTGGTCGAGGCTGCTGACCGACCTCAATCGCGGCGCCGACGATCCGACACTGGTGATGCAGCTGTCGGACGGCAGCCTCATCCCCGGCAATGCAGGCATCAATCGCGCGGAGATTGAGAAGCGGATCGAAAGCTTCCACGCGCCCTACCATGCCGCCATCGCGGGCGCGATCGCGGCCATGCGGGGGCGCGACATCGTGCCGGTGATCGTGTCGATGCACTCCTTCACGCCGGTGTGGAGGGCCTTCCGGCGGCCGTGGGAGATCGGCATCCTGTGGGACCGCGACGGGCGGCTGGCGCAGCCGCTGATCGCGGAGTTCACCCGTGCCGGGTTCGTGGTCGGCGACAACGAGCCGTATTCGGGCGAACTGGAGAACGATTGCCTCTATCGCCATGGCACCATGCTGGGCCTGCCGCACGTCCTGATCGAGATGCGGCAGGACCTGGTCGCGGACGATGCAGCTGCCCGTGCCTTCGCCGCGCGCATCAAGCCCGTCATCGAACGGGGGCTGGCGGCGATGGGCACGCCAACGCTAAAATTCACCCGCCCTTTGGCAAACGGCCCTCTAACTAGTGGAGTCGGCATGGACGAACGCACCCGCGAGCAACTCGAAGCCGCCGCCTTCCGCCGTCTGGTGGCGCATCTGCGCGCGCACACCGACGTGCAGAACATCGACCTGATGAATCTTGCCGGCTTCTGCCGCAACTGTCTGGGCGACTGGTACCGCGAAGCGGCGGCGGAAAAAGGCATCACGCTGGAGAAGGACCAGGCGCGCGAGATCGTCTACGGCATGCCGCCCGCCGAGTGGAAAAAGCGTTACCAGAAAGAAGCCTCACAGGAGCAGCAGGCAGCGTTCGTCAAAGCCCACAAGACTCACAGCTAAAGCGTCGCCTGCGGTTGCGCGGGCGGGGCTCCAGCCCCTAAGTGTCATGGCCCGCCGCAGCGGGCCATCCAGTTGAAATCCCGCCAAGCTGCGGACGGTGATGTGACGTCACCTGGATGGCCGGCCCTGCGGGCCATGACAGGTCTGGAGAAAACCGTGGCGAAATCAGGCTTCGCGAAAGAACATCTGCGCTCGTTCATCGAGCGCATCGAGCGTCTTGAGGAAGAGAAGAAGGCGCTCAGCGACGACATCAAGGAAGTCTATTCCGAAGCCAAGGGCACCGGCTTCGACACCAAGGTGATGCGCCAGGTCATCCGGCTGCGCAAAATGGAAAGCGCCGACCGCCAGGAACAGGAAGCGATGCTCGACCTGTATCTCAGCGCATTGGGGATGAAGCACTAACCCGCTGCTTGGCGCGACGCTGCGGCGGCTTCCGCGGAGGGGGCTTCGGCTTCCACCGGCTCCAGCCCCAGCTCCTTGAGCTTGCGGTAAAGCGTTGAGCGGCCGATGCCGAGGCGGCGGGCGACCTCCGACATGTGGCCGTCATAGCGGCTGATTGCCATGCGGATCACTTCGGATTCGATGTCTTCCAGCCGGCGCATGTGGCCGGCAATGTCCGTGCCCGAGAGCTGATACGGCGACGGATGCGCGGTTGATACGATCGGCGCATAACCCGGCGACGATGCGGGGGCGCCCGCCGCGGCGACGCCATGATGCGCAGTCGGCAGCGCCTGCGACGGCGGCGCGGGCCGCGCGGCCCTCGCATCGACGCCAAGCGCGGCGGCGATCTGCGGGAAATCGCACACGTCGAGCATCGAGCTGTCGCACAGGACCACTGCGCGGAAGATGGTGTTCTCGAGCTGGCGGACATTGCCCGGCCAGTTGAACTTCTCGAGCAGCTCGGACGCGTCCGGCGTCAGGCCGGCGACCGGCTTGTTCTCTTCCGCCGCGAAGCGGGCGATGAAATGTCGGGCGAGCGCTTCAACGTCTTCCCGGCGGTCGCGCAGCGACGGCACGTAGATGGGGAAGACGTTTAGGCGATAGAACAGGTCTTCGCGGAACGCGCCGTCGCGTGACAGCGCCGCGAGATCGCGATTGGTGGCGGAGATGATGCGCACATCCACCTTCACTGGCCGCTTGGAGCCGACGGGGTCGACCTCGCCTTCCTGCAACGCGCGCAGGAGCTTCACCTGCATGTCGAGGCGCAGCTCGCCGATTTCGTCGAGGAACAGCGTGCCGCCATCGGCTTCCTGGAACTTGCCGAGATGCTTGTCGGTCGCGCCGGTGAACGAGCCCTTCTCGTGGCCGAACAGGATCGATTCGATCAGGTTCTCCGGAATGGCGCCGCAGTTCACTGTGACGAACGGCTTGCCGGCGCGGTCGGACGAGCCCTGGATGGCGCGCGCGATGAGCTCCTTGCCGGCGCCGCTCTCGCCTTCGATCAGGATCGGGATGTTGGATTGCGCGGCGCGCGCGCCGAGCCTGAAGACCTGCTTCATCTCGGCCGACTTCGCGATCAGGTCGTCGAAGGTGAGACGGTTCTCGGTCCTCTTCTTGAGCTGCTTCACCTCGCCAGACAGCGTGCCGATCTTGAGCTGGTTGCGGATCGAGATAGAGATGCGCTCCGGCGATGCGGGCTTCACCAGGAAGTCGTTGGCGCCTGCGCGCATCGCCTCCACCGCGCTGTCGATGCCGCCCTTGGCGGTCAGCACGATGACGGGGAGCTCCGGATGCGCCGGGCGGATCTTGTTGAGCACTTCGAGGCCGCCCATGTCGGGCATCACGAGATCGAGCAGCACCAGGTTAATCTGCTCGCCCCTGGGGCCGTTGATGAGGTCGAGGGCGGGACCGCCGCCGGGCGCGGTGACGACATGCATGCCGGAACGGGTGATCGCGGCTTCCAACAGACGGCGCTGGACCGGATCGTCGTCGACAACAAGAATCGTCTGCGCCATGACGTGCCTCAAAACCGTACAGCGCGCATTTTCGCGCCCAATCGGTAAATGGCGCGTTTAATCGTGTCCTTCCGCGGGACGGTGGGATTACGCTTAAGAAGTGGTGAACATGCGCTCCATGCGGCAGGCAGTCAGGTTTTTCGCGGGGCTTCTGGCGGTCTGCACGGTCTGCACGTGGGATGCGCGCGCCTCAGGTATCGCCGCCGACGTTCCGTTCGAGCTGATCGACAACCGCGTCTTTGTTCCGGCGATGCTGAACGGGAAAGGTCCGTTCCAGCTGGTGCTCGATACCGGTGCCGACACGGGCGGCATTTCATTGCAGACGATGCGCGCGATCGATGCACCGGCGGCCGGCCGCGAACGCGTCGGCGGCGCGGGCGAAGGCACCGATGCGGTGATCAAGACGCACATAGCCTCGCTCCAGATCGGCAATGCGGCGTTTCACGACCTGCCGGTCATCGCCGAGCGCTTCGGCGCCCTGAACGATGTGATCGGCTTCCGGTCGTTCGACGGCATCCTCGGGCAGGCGGTGTTCCGCCGCTACGTGGTGGAGATCGACTTCGCCGCGTCGCGCGTGCGGCTGATCGAACCGAAGGCGTTCCACGCGCCCGCCCGCGCCATCGGCGTGCCGTTCACCTTCTACCAGGGCTTCATGCCGCTGGTTCGGGGCAGCGTGGCGGGTTCGCGCGGCCGCTTCGTGGTCGATCTCGGCGACCGCTCGTCGCTGACGCTGTTCGGGCCGTTCTGGCGGGCGCATCGCCTCGACACCAGGCTGGAGCCGGGCCTCGAGGCGCTGACGGGTTACGGCGTGGGCGGCCCCATTCGCGGCATCGTCGTGCGCGTGCCGTCGTTCACCTTCGGCAACGCCAGCGCGCGCGGGATAGTCGCACGCCTGTCGCTCCAAAAATCCGGCGGCTTCGCCGATCCGCACATCGCGGGCAGCATCGGCACCGGTGTGCTGCGCCGCTTCCACGTGTTCATCGACTATGGACAGCACATGTTCTGGCTCGAGCCGATGGCGCAGGCGCCGGATCGCTTCGACCGGGCGGGGCTCTGGCTCGGCCGGCGCGGGGCGCAGTTCGAGGTGTTCGACGTGATCGCGGGCGGTCCGGCCGAAGCCGCCGGCCTGCGCAAGGGCGACATCGTGCTCGCGATCGACCGGCGCCGCACCGAGTCGCTCGATCTGTTCAGGACGCGCGAGCAGTTGCGCGATCCGGCCTTCAATGATCCCCTGCTGTTCGACTACGAACGGGGCGGGCGCCGCGGGCAGGCGACGGTGATCCTGCGTGATCTGCTGCCCGGAGGGTGATAATGAGCGGCGGCCACACCGATTACTGGGATTTCTTCGCCCAGGATGCGCTGAAGACCGGCGGCGTACTCTATTCGAAACTCGCCGCCGGCATCGGCGCGGACGAAGAGCTGAAAGCGCTTGCCGGCCGTGCCAGGCCGGGCCAGCCGCATGCCAACCTGATCCTGGCGGCGGTGCATTTCCTGCTGCTGCGCGGCGCGGACGATCCGCTGAAGCGGTTCTACGCCACGGTGGGCGGGCCCGTGTCGGCGGATGCCGAAGATCCGATGCCCGACTTTCGCGCGTTCGTGCAGAAGCACCGTGCGCAGATCCAGCCGCTGATCGAAGCGCGCGTCACCAACACCAATGAGGTCGGCCGCAGCGCCATCCTGCATCCCGGCTTCGCGACGGCAGCGAAAGCGGCTGGCGCACCGCTGTCGCTGATCGAGATCGGGCCGAGCGCCGGCCTCAATCTCATTTGGGACAAGTACGGCGTGCGCTATCGCAAGGACGGTGCCGTGGTAGCGGCGATCAACGAGACGGCGCCGCTGGTGATCGAGGCGGAAGCGCGCGGAGACAAGGTGCCGCCGGTCTCGGCGCTTCCGGCCATCGCCGCCCGCGTCGGGCTGGAGCTCAATCCCGTCGACCTGTCGAACGCCGACGATCGCGACTGGCTGCGCGCCCTGATCTGGCCGGACCAGGTTTCGCGCCTCGAACGCCTCGACAAGGCCATCGCGCTGTTCGCGAAGGAGAAACCGCCGATCCTGGCCGGCGACGCGTTGGCGCTACTCCCCGATGTGCTGGCGCAGGTGCCGCGTCACGCCACGCCGGTCGTCTATCACACCATCGCGGTCTATCAGTTCAGCCGCGAGATGCGTGAGGCGCTGGAGAGCATCCTCACCATCGCCGGGCTCAGGCGTCCCGTCCTGCGCCTGTCCTTCGAATATGACGGCCAACTCTATCTCCTGTCCGTGATCCGCTACGCCGACGGCGTGCGCGAAGAAACGCGCCTCGCCAGCTGCCATCCGCACGGCACCTGGATTGAATGGCTCGATTGATGTCGCGAACATGGCTCTGGATTGCCTTGGGAACAGCCACGCTTCTGGTGGTTGCGGTTACCGCCGTCTGGGACATCTCTCTCACGGTTGAGCGGGATCGATGCGACGCCAAATCCAACGCCGAGTTGCTGGCGATGGCGCGCCGCGGCGCAGAAAGTGCAGCTGCGGAAATGGGCGCCGTTGCAATGAATCCGATGCCAACTAAGGTCCGTTATCACCCGAACGACAGCGCTCGCGCAGAGTTCGCTTTTGTGACGATGGGTACATCTCCGCAGACGATGGATGTCTCCATTTCGCGCAACTGCCACGTCGTTGTCGGTTGGTTGTCGATTCCACCGCTCCCGCGCTGAAGGCGCCGCTTGAGTACACGGCCCGATCCGTCAGAATGGCTGCATGTCAGACGATCTCTTCGAATCCGAAACGACCCACGTTGCCTCGGGGTTCAGGCCGATGAACTGGTCGCGCGGCTTCGGGCGCCAGGTCGGCCCGTTCTACGAGCGCGACGAGCCCGGCGGCGGCTTCACCCGCGCCTTCCAGGTGGCCGAGCATCACGTCAACGGCATGGGCAATTGTCACAGCGGCATGCTGATGGCGTTCGCCGACATGGTGTGGGGGCATTCCATCTCCAGCCGCCGCACGCATCACTGGGTGACGGCGCGCATGGTCACGGACTTCGTCTCGGCCGCGAAGCTGGGCGACTGGGTGGAAGGCACAAGCGAGCTTGTCGGCGACGAGGATGGCTTCTACACCGTGAAAGGCCGCATCTGGGTGGGCGACCGCACCGTCATGACCGGCACCGGCGTGTTCAAGTCGCTGGGCCCGCGCAAGGAGCCGCGCTGATGCCCGATCCATTCGAAGACGCCCGCGAGCGCTTTCCCAACATGTCGGACGAAAAGCTGCGCGAATTCCAGCAGCTCTCGACCGCCACGCAGGGTCCGCTCGCGCCACTGGCCGGCGATCCCGCGCCGGCACCAAAGTGGTTCACGGAAACCGTCGCCATCAGGCCGGAGAGCAAGTTCATTACCGTCGAGGGCGCGAAGGTTCATTACTTGCGCTGGGGCGACAAGACGAAGCCGGGCCTTCTGCTGGTCCACGGCAACGCAGCGCATGCGCATTGGTGGGACTTCATCGCTCCCTTCCTGGCGCGCGACTACAACGTCGCGGCGATGGACCTGTCGGGCATGGGCGACAGCGACTGGCGCACCGGCGGCTATTCCATGGACATCTTCGCGCGCGAGGAGATAGCGGTGTGCGAAGACGCCGGCATGTTCCTGCTGGACGAGCCGCCGGTGATCGTGGCGCACAGCTTCGGCGGCTTCGTCACCATGCTCACCGGCGGTCTCTACGGCGACCGTCTGGCCGGCGTGGTGATCGTCGATTCGCCGGTGAACCCGCCGGACCGGCCGGGCGGGCCGCCCAACCGGGTGATCAAGCCGCACAATGTGTATCCCACGCTTGCCGCGGCGCTGGCCCGCTTTCGCCTGATGCCGCCGCAGACGGCGGAGAACCTCTACACCGTCGACTGGGTGGCGCGGCATTCGCTGAAGGAAGTGACCGCCGCCAATGGCGAGACGGGCTTCACCTGGAAATTCGATCCCGCGATCTGGCAGCGATTCTCCATCGGCGACACCGCCGAGCGCCTGAAAGCCACGCGCTGCCGCATCGCGATCTTCCGCGGCGAGCACTCGGTACTGTTGCCGCCCCAGATCGGCGAGTACATGTTCAACCTCCTGGGCCGCCAGGCGCCGGTGGTCGAGATCCCACAGGCCCAGCACCACATCATGCTGGACCAGCCGCTGGCGCTGGTCGCCGCGCTACGGGCCTTGCTGGCCGACTGGGACCATTCCACCCCCAACCGGAAACCCGCCGGAAAGCCCTGAAAACCCCTACCAAAAGGCGGCGTTTTGCGCGTTGTGCGCTGGCGAACGATTGCTATATTCCCGCCCGCTTTCTCAGGGGACTTACATGGCCGACTCTCACGGCGACTACCAGCCCGGCTCGATGGACATCAGCCAGCACGTTAAAGCTTGGGCCGGGTTCACCAGCTTTGTGAAGTGGTCGATCATCGGCATCGGCCTCGTCATGATCTTCCTCGCGCTGTTCCGCACGCACTGACGCTTTCATGAAGCTGGCCGTTCTCAAGGAACGCCGCGCGGGCGAGACCCGCGTTGCCGCCTCGCCCGATACCGTCAAGAAGCTCAAGGGCCTGGGCCTCGATGTGGCGGTGGAGACGGGGGCCGGCGAGGGCGCGCATTTCTCCGACGCCGATTTCACCGCCGCCGGCGCGGCCATCGCGCCCGATGCGCCGTCGGCGGTCGGCGGGGCGGACATCGTGTTCGGCGTGCGCACGCCCGAGCCCGCCACCATCGGCCAGATGAAGAAGGGCGCGGTGCTCGCCGCACTTCTTGCTCCGTACACAGATAAGGAAACGCCGGCGAAGCTGGCGGCGCAAGGCGTCAACGCCTTTGCGATGGAATTCCTGCCGCGCATCTCACGCGCCCAGGCGATGGACGTGCTGTCCTCGCAGGCGAACCTCGCCGGCTACAAGGCGGTGATCGACGCCGCGGCGCTGTTCGACCGCGCCATGCCGATGATGATGACGGCTGCCGGCACGATCGCGCCGGCTCGCGTGCTGGTGATGGGCGTGGGCGTCGCGGGCCTTCAGGCCATCGCGACGGCGCGCCGCCTGGGCGCCATCGTGTCGGCCACCGACGTGCGTCCCGCCACCAAGGAGCAGGTGGAGTCGCTGGGCGCCACCTTCGTCGCGGTGATGGACGAGGAGTTCAAGAACGCGCAGACCGCCGCCGGTTACGCCAAGCCGATGTCGGCAGACTACCAGGCCAGGCAGGCTGCGCTGATCGCCGAGACGATCAGGAAGCAGGACATCGTCATCACCACCGCGCTGATCCCGGGCCGCGCGGCGCCGGTGCTGGTGAGCGAAGAGATGGTCAGGACGATGAAGCCGGGCTCGGTGATCGTCGACCTCGCGGCAGAGCAGGGCGGCAATTGCCCGCTCACCCGCGCCGACCAGACGGTTGTGGCCCATGGCGTCACGATCATCGGACCGACCAACCTGGCCGGCCAGCTCCCGGTCGACGCGTCGTCGCTCTACGCCCGCAACCTGTTCAATTTCGTCTCGCTGATCGTCGACAAGAAGACCGGCGCGCTGAAGCTCGACTGGAACGACGACATCCTCAAGGGCGCCGGCCTGACGCGCGACGGCCAGGTCGTGCACCCGGCGCTGAAAGGCTGAACGCCATGGAAATGGTCGACCCCATCGTCTTCCGCCTCACCATCTTCGTGCTGGCGATCTTCGTCGGCTATTTCGTGGTGTGGAGCGTGACGCCCGCGCTGCACACGCCGCTGATGGCGGTGACCAACGCGATCTCGTCCGTCATCGTGGTGGGTGCGCTGATCGCGGTGGCTGTGCCGGCGCTCTCGAACGCGTCCTGGGCGTCCAAGGGGCTCGGCTTCGGCGCGCTGGTGCTTGCCAGCGTGAACATCTTCGGGGGCTTCCTCGTCACCTCGCGCATGCTCGCGATGTACAAGAAGAAAGAGAAATAATGTCGGCCGGCGAGCCCTGGCTGATGCGCGTCGAGGCGGGTCTGAATGCCCACTTCAAGCAGGCGAACGGTGCCAGCCGTCCGGGCACCGACTGGCGCATCGGGCTCAAGCGCGGCCACGAAGTGCACACCGTGCTGGTGCGCACCTATTCCGACAAGGTCGCGCCGGAGCTCGCGAAGGACAGCCAGTTCATGGCCAACACCGCGATGGGTTACCTCAACGACCTGCTGGGCAAGGGCTGGGACCCGAAGCAACCGCGCGAGCTCGCGATCACCGTTACCAATCCCGACGGCTATCAGCCGAAGAAAATGCCATTCTGGAAAGTCTGGGAATAATGAAAGCCGATCTGGCCGCAGTCGCATATCTGGTCTCGGGCGTGCTGTTCATCCTCGCCCTGCGCGGCCTGTCGTCCCCGGCGTCGAGCCGCGCCGGCAACCGCAACGGCATGATCGGCATGGCCATCGCCATCGCGACCACGCTTTGGGTTGCGAACGTCGTCGACATGCTGACCTGGGGCCTGATCCTCGCCGGCGTCGCCATCGGCGGCGGCATCGGCGCGGTGATCGCGCGCCGCATCGCGATGACGGCAATGCCGCAGCTCGTTGCCGCCTTTCACTCGCTGGTCGGCCTCGCCGCGGTGCTGGTCGCCGCGGGCGCGTTCTATTCGCCGGAAGCCTTCGGCATCGGCACCGATGGCGCAATCCGGATGCAAAGCCTGATCGAGATGAGCCTCGGCGTCGCCATCGGCGCCATCACGTTCGCCGGCTCGATCATCGCCTTCGCCAAGCTCAACGGCAACATGAGCGGCGCGCCGATCATCCTGCCCGCCCGCCACGTGCTGAACGTCGTGATCTTCCTCGCGATCGTCGCGCTGATCGTGTGGTTCGCGATGTACCAGCCGGCCTGGGCGTTCTGGGCCATCGCGGCGCTCAGCTTCGTGTTCGGCATCACGCTGATCATCCCGATCGGCGGCGCGGACATGCCGGTCGTTGTGTCGATGCTCAACTCTTATTCGGGCTGGGCCGCGGCAGCGATGGGCTTCACGCTGGAGAACACCGCGCTGATCATCACCGGCGCACTGGTCGGCTCCTCGGGCGCAATCCTCAGCTACATCATGTGCAAGGGCATGAACCGCTCGTTCATCTCGGTGATCCTGGGCGGCTTCGGCGGCGAGACCGCGGCGGCAAGCGGCCCCCCGGAGACGCGGCCGGTGAAGCAGGGCAGCGCCGACGACGCCGCCTTCATCATGAAGAACGCCGGCAGCGTGATCATCGTGCCCGGCTACGGCATGGCGGTGGCGCAGGCGCAGCACGCGGTGCGCGAGATGGCCGACATCCTGAAGAAGGAAGGCGTGAAGGTCTCTTACGCCATCCATCCGGTGGCGGGCCGCATGCCGGGCCACATGAACGTGCTGCTGGCCGAAGCCAACGTCCCGTACGACGAGGTGTTCGAGCTGGAGGACATCAACTCCCAGTTCGCGAACACGGACGTTGCCTATGTGATCGGCGCCAACGACGTGACCAACCCGTCGGCCAAGACCGATCCCAAGTCGCCGATCTTCGGCATGCCGATCCTGGACGTGGAGAAGGCCAAGACCGTGCTGTTCGTGAAGCGCGGCATGGGCTCCGGCTATGCCGGCGTCGAGAACGAGCTCTTCTTCCGCGACAACACGATGATGTTGTTCGGCGACGCCAAGAAGATGACCGAAGAAATCGTCAAGGCGCTGGGCTGATCGTTCCAAACGGGACCATGGTTACGGGTCCTGCGCGCATCGCAGCCATCCGTGCGTGGCTTTGCACCCGTCGACAGCCGGTGGCACTGTTGCGGCATGAATTTCCGCATCCGCCCTGCCGATCCGGCGCGTGATCGCGCCGCCATGCTGTCCTACATCGACGGCCTCCAGGCGTTCGAGTACGCGGTCGAGAAGAACCGCCGTCTCGACGCGATGGTGGCGGCCGAGCACATGGCAGTGCTCGACAAGCGGCTTGATGAGTACGGCGGCGCGATCTTCCTTGCCGAGGACGATGGCGGTCCGCTGGGCTGGGCGGTCGTGCATGAAACGGTCGACGACATCTTCGTGATCGAGTCCGAACGGCGCATGGCCTATATCGACGAGCTCTACCTGATCGAGCGCGCGCGCGGGATGGGCGCCGGTCGCGTGCTGATTGCGGCGTGCGAGGACTGGGCAAAGGGGCGCGGCATCGGTGTCATCATGATCGGCGTGCTGGCGAAGAATGGCCGCGCGCACGCGATTTACAACGCCGCCGGTTACGAGGACAACTCGATCCAGCTCCGCAAGTATCTCTGACATGCAGCAGCCGCGCGGGTGCTGCGCTTGCCGCTCAACGCGTCCGGCCGCGCGGCGGTGATAGCGTGCGCGCCCGCCAAGGAGCGCGTCATGGATCACTATCACACCTGGTTCGACCTCAAGCCCGGCGTCCGCGACGCCGAGTTCGCCCGCACCATGGCGCGCTACATGAATCACCTGAAGGATAACGGCCTCATAGCGGGCTGGCGGCTGACGCGCCGCAAGCTCGGCTTCGGACCGGCCGAACTCGGCGAATTCCACATCGTGATGGAGACCAGGGACCTGGCGCAGCTCGACGCGGCGTTCAACCACGTCTCGTCGCGGCGCGAACCCGTCGAGAGCGTGCATTTCGGGGTCAACAGCCAGGTGACGAACCTCAAGATCGCGCTCTACCGCGACTTCCCGGACGCGCACCGCCACGAGGGCGAGGAGAAGTTCTAACGCGAACCGGCATGGCGGGTTGGCGGGCGGCGCCATGCTGGTTCGCCAACAAAAGTCCGCAAACAAAAAGGCCGCCGGAAACCGGCGGCCTTTCGCTTTTTCGATACGGCCGGCTTACCAGCGGATCGTCAGGCGTCCCGTCCACGCGCCGTACTGCACGTCGCTGCGGGTGTTGCCGTCGTAGCGGCCCGAGAGCGTCGCCTGGGTGCCCAGGAAGTCGCCCAGGTCCGCATCGAGGCCGAGGCCCATCTCGCCATAGGACCGCTCGCGCGCGATCATCGCGAAGGTCATGATCGAGGCCGGAGCCGCCGCGAAGGCCGCCTGGATCGAGCCGTTGTTGCCTTCGAAGCTGTCCGCCCACGCCAGGTGCACGTTCGGGATCAGGCGGATGCCACCCAGGTCGAACGGCATGCTGGCGTCCAGGGCCAGGCGGCTGGTCAGCGACGACTCGCTGAACCCGGCGAACGTCATCGCCGGCGCACCGCCCGTCTCGGTGAACGGATCGACCTCCGAGCTCAGATAAGTCAGGCTGAGGTTCGGCGTCAGCGTGATCGGCGAGCCGTTGATCGTGTCGAGGCGGAACGACCGGCCGACATAGGCGCCGATCGTCGGTGTGTCGCCGCCGGTGTGGCCCACCAGGTTGAAGGTCGTCGGGCCGATCACCACCATGCGGCGGGTCGTCATCGTCTGGTGTCCGTAGACGCCGAACGCTTCCGCCGACCAGTTGCTGCCCCAATCGTAGCGCGCATACAGCCCGCCCTGGATCGAGTCGGACTGGAGCGAGTTCGGCGAGCTGCGCAGCACCGCCGACGTATCGGAATACGCCAGGGCGGCGCCGACGGTGAACCCGTCGCCCACCGGCATATCCAGGCCGCCGCCGATCACCAGGCCGCGCACGTCCGCACGGCCACCGCCGCCGCCGACCGCGACCGAGCCCTGCAACGCGCTGCCCGACAGGAAGCCCGAGGCGCCGTCCGGCAGCCACATGCCTTCAGCCGCCTGCGGCGACGCCGCAGCACCCGCCGCCGTGCCGGTGGTCGGGATGGCGGCGTTGCCGCCCCCCGGGTTCGTCGCGATACCCTGGCCGAACGACATCAGCTGCTTCGACTGGAACGAGGGCGGGCTGGCGCTGTTGAGCGCCTGCTTGATGCCGTCGCCGTCGACCGAAAGGCCCGCCGTCTGCGTGCCGTTCGGGCCGAGACCGCCCATGTGCTGGGTGATCATGTTGTCGACCGTGTTGGCCTGCATGTCGCCGACCAGCGGCGCGGTGCGAAGTCCCTTCGGTGCCAGGTTCGTCAGCGCCTGGCCGAGCGCCGAACCCGTCAGCGGATCGATCGCCTGGTACAGCCCCGCCAGGTCGTTGTAGTGCGCGCCACGATCCGCATCGAGGGCCGCCGCGATCGTTAACTGGTCCGGTGTGCCCGCGCCGTTCAGCAGTGTCACGAACGAACCGGCCCCAATGCTCACGACCTCGTTGTTGCCGACCTGGCTCACCACCGGGAAGAGCACGCCCGGCATGGTGTTCGCCACCGTCGCAAACGTGCCTGTGATGCCGCCGGTTGTCGTTATGAAGACATGGCTGTCGCCATAGTGGCCGACGTCGAGCTCGTTGAGCTGCGCGGTGCCGCCGAGGGTCACCGAGCCGGTCACCGCCAGAAGGTTGGCGCTGGTGCGAGAGAAAATGATCGCCGTGGTGGAACCGGCACCCAGGACGACCGACCCGGTGGAGGTCAGCGTTCCGACCGGGTCGCCCGCCGACAGCGTGCCGTTGATCGTGCCCCCGCCGAAGCTGCCCGAGCCGGTGAGGGTCGCACCGGCATTGACCGTGACCGCCGACGTGATCGAGCCGTTCACCTTGAGCGTTCCGGCCGAAACCAGAGTTGGCCCGGTGTAGGTGCTGGCGCCGGTCAGGACCGTCGTGCCGGTCCCGATCTGCGTAACCTGTCCGGGGCCGGTGATCGCTCCGGCAAAGGTGAAGTTGTCCGTCCGGTTGAAGGTCAGGAACTTGTTCGTGCTCGTGTCGCACTGCGCACCGCTGGCGCAGAACGCGACGTTGCCGATGATGCTGCCGCCTGTCCCAAGCTGCAGAGTGCCGCCGTTGATCGTCGTGCCGCCGGTATAGGTCGCGGCGCCGGTGATCGTCAGCGTTCCGGTGCCGTACTTGATCAGCGGACGGGTGCCGACGGTGCCATCCGTCAGCACCGCCGTATCCGGCGTCGAGTCGTTGTTCGCGAGGCCAAACTGGAGAACGGTCGCGTTGGCGAAGTTGCTGGTGACGTCGAACATCTGGAAGACACCGCGTCCGAACGTACCGATGGCCAGTTCGTCGAGGCTGGCCTCGTAGTCGAGCACGGTCACGTCGGCATTGGGCAGACCCAAGCCGAAGCGCCGCCAGTTGCTGAGAACACCGCTGGCATCACTGTCCGCGATGACAAGCGGCGAGCCGACATTTGCCGTGTCGTTCAGGCCGCCGACCAGGAGCTCGTTGACGCCGTTCGTCGAGATGAAGGCGAGCGATTGCGGGCGTATGAAGTGAGCGGGCAGATTGGAAGCGAGATTCGTTCCGGTCGCCCCGCCGTCCACCGTGCCGTACAGAATGCTGTTGTCGGTGGCGAAGAAGCGGCTCTGGCTGCGCGGATCGAACAGCACGGCTGTCGTCGCAAAGCCCGTATAACTCAGGACCGGCGTCAGCGACCCGGCGATGGCCGCGTAGCTGGTCGCCGTGCTCACATACAGGCGATGACCACCCTTGGACGAACCGCCCGCCAGCAGCGCCCACTCGTTGTCGCGCGTTCCGAAGTCGAGCGCGCCGTTGAAGCCGGTTGGGCCTGCATAGGTCAATTTCAGGATCGTGTAGGCGCCTGGCCCCGAATAGCCGAACAGAGGAGCTGCTGAATATTGGATTCCCGGCGTCATGACGTTGTCGTGCGCCACGATGATGCCCGGCTGAACGCCCAGCGCCTGATAGGTTGGGTCGATGTTGTTGAGCTTCAGCTTCGGCACGAAGATCACATTCGAAGATCCGATACCGATGATGCCGGACGCAAGGCCGTTGACCGAGTAGTAGACGTCTACCGGCGTGGCGCTGGTGAAATTGCCCTGCAAATCGGTTTGAACGCGGGTCGGGCCGCCGCAAAGATACTGGCAGGCCACATAGGTCCAACTGGAGTTCGGGTCCGTCTTGCCGTTCACGGGCGCTACCGTGCCGTCGCCGCCGGCCACCTGGCGGTAGATCGAGTGGGTCGTCGGGTCCTGAATTGCAGTGCCGTTGTCCTGGGCGGCAACGGCCAACAAACCGGAGTGCGGGTCGAGAGAGAGGTCGTAGATCTCGAGCGCCTGGCGCCCGGTGTTCAGGCCCCGCCACACGCCGGTCGAGGTTGAAGGCGATGTGCGGCTGTAGACGCCGCCGTCCGAACCGACAATCAAGGTCCCGCTGGGTGTGAACGCCATCGCGCGCGTGTCGGGATGGTAGGTCGACAGATCGGCCGTGAAATTGTCGGTGATGGCAGCGTAAGTCACTGTGTTGTCGGCATTGAGCTGGGCGCTTAGGGCATTGCCCGAATATGTCACCGCACCGGTTATGCTTGGCAGGTCCTGACGGTCGCCGGCCAGATAGACGATGTTCGGATTGGTCGGATCGATCGAGATGACCGAATGGATCGAGGCCTGGCCGCCGGGATTGACGGCTAGGTTTGACGGACCATCGTCGAGCCCTGTGTTTTGGAAGTACGCATCGAGCGTCTTCTGGCCATCCGGGTTGACTATGCTGCCGAAGCCGGAGCCGTCCTGGACGCCCGTGCCGTTTGCCGAACCGGGGGTGAGCGCGATCGACAAATTGTTCCAGGTCGTCCCGTTGTTCTTGGACAGGAACAGTCCCGTCACCGTGCCGGACGGGCCGTTGACCACTGCGACAGCCACTGAACCGCTGGGCCCCGCCGCCAGTCGCAGCATAGTGGGGCTAGCCGCGCTGATCGTGCCGGCGGAATTGGTAGCGTCGAAAACTTTGCTCCAGGTCGCGCCGCCATCGGTCGTGGTCCACACGCTGGTGCCGGCATCGTTGCTGTTGCCGGCGGCCGCGGTGGTAACCGCCACATACATCCGGTTCGGATTTGTCGGGTCGCCCACGAGCGCCGAGGCGGCGCCGGCCGGGAGACCGCTGACCGCAGAGAAGGTGTGGCCGCCGTCCGTCGAACGATAGAGCCCGCTTCCCGCCTCAACGCCGGCACCGCGCTGCCAGCTTCCTTCTTCGTTGAAAGCGGCCGCCAGTACGACGCTGCCGCGGACCGCGACGCCCTGGATTCCGACAGTGGTCGGCAGATTGGCATTCAGATTGGTCCAGGTCGCGCCGGCATCGTTCGAGATTATCAGACCGTCCAGCACACCGCCCCGGCTCTGGTTGAAAAACGGATTGAAGCCGTTGACGGCGCCCGAGCTCGTGAGTCCCACGCCCGCAATCACCGTGTTGCCCGTGGCATCCGTCGGGTCGAAGCTCAGCGATGCGATGGAAAGCGAACCCTGATTGTCCGTCGTGGCCGTCCAGCTCGCGCCGCCATTGGTCGAACGGAATATTCCTCCGTTGGGTGAAGCGGCAAGCAGAATGGCCGAGTTGGACGGATCGAAGGCCAGGGCCTGGATCGCGCCGGACTGGGTCGCGAATTGCGGCTGAACGTTGGTCGGCTGGCCCGGCGCCGGAAGGTCGGCACCGTTCATGATCGCAGAGGGCCCGATTTCAACGCCCGGGCCGGCGGCGACAAACAATTGAGACTGGGCATACGCGGGTACGGATAATGCGAGCACCGCAACGGAGGCGGACGCGAAGAGCACGGACTTCAGCGGGCGCGAAAGCGCGCGCGAGATGATGTGTGACATGATTTTCCCCTGCCATGGCGACACCCGAAGTCGCCTTGCCCATAATGTTAGCAAAGTTCACTGTTGCGTGAGTACCGCAGGTTCAGAAATATTCACGAAGAAGACCCAGAAATGTCAGGTAGATAGCGCGACCGGCAAACTCTTGCGAAAGATTCAGTCGGCGTCGAGGAGGCCCGTGCACAGGAAATGTCGCAGCGCTTTCGACCGCCTCATTATGGGCTGGACCGGCCGCTACAAGGCCAGCGAAACATTCTCTCGGCGCGGCGGCGCGCGAGGTGCTGACAGGGACAAGACAGACTCACATGCGCATCGAACATGAACCCAATGTGCCCGCCCTGCGGCGCGACTGGCTGGGCGCGCGGATTGTCGGGGCGCTCGGCCTCCTCATCCTGCTGGCGGCGGGCGCGCTGTTCGTGGCGACGCTCTGGTCCGGCAATCAGCCTGCGCCGGTGACGGCGGAAAATCCGCCTTCGCCACCCGCGTCGTCTGCCGCACCGAACGATACGGTCGTCGTGCCGGCCCCGCCCCCGGCCGAGGCGCGCCGGCAGGAGGATGTCGCGCTCTGTACTGCGGCGCTCGCTACCGCCCAGCAGCAGGGCATCATTCCAGGCTTCGCAACGCTCGCAAGCCAGGAGACCCAGAATACCGACGTGTCGGGCCGTTATATCTGCCTCGCGAAGACGGACGCGGCGCGCTATTCGATCGACTTCGATCTCACCTGCACCAACCTCTCCCAGGGCAACTGCATCGCGCTCTTCAACGTGAGCCAGGCGGGCGGCGGCGTCCTCTATCAGCGGCACTAGCGGCTGCTAAGATGCGCGCAGGGATGGGGGCCGGCCGCGCATGGCGCATGATGTCTTCCTCAGCTACTCGTCGAAGGACCGCGAGATCGCGGAAGCCGCCTGCGCCGCGCTGGAGGCGCGGGGCATCACCGTCTGGATCGCGCCGCGCGACATCCTTCCCGGCGGCGACTGGAGCGTGTCGATCATCCATGCCATCGCCGACGCCAGGGTGTTCGTGCTGGTGTTCTCCGACCATGCGAATACCTCGCAGCAGATCAAGCGCGAGGTCGAGCGCGCGGTGAACCGCGGCATCCCGGTGGTGCCGGTCCGGGTCGAGGACGTGCGCCCGACCGAAGCGCTCGAATATTTCATCTCCACCCCGCACTGGCTCGATGCCTTCCCGCCGCCGATGGAAAAGCACATGGCCTATCTCGGCGAGGTGGTGGCCGGCATCCTCCGCGGCTCGCAGGAGCCGGTGCCGCGCCGCGAGCATGGCGCAGTGGGACCCGCTGCGCCGCGTCTGCCGTTGCCGACACTCCCGAATCGTGGACTGTTGCTGGGTATCGCCGCGACGGTCCTGATCCTGCTGCTCGCGGGAGGCGGCTGGTGGTTCTTCATCCGCAGCGACGAAGCCGAGTTCCCCGTCGAATGCCTGGCGAAGGTCAGCGAACCAACCCCCGCGGCATGCCTCTCGATGCTTCAGCAGAATGCGGCGTGGCAGGACTGCACTTCGACCTTCGCAAGCCAGGATATGGATCGCGCGGCGTCGCGTGCCACGCGCCGGATCGACAACGGAGCTGCCGCCAGCGAACTCTACTACGACAAGTCGTTCTACAGCGGCGCTTACGGCTCGATCAGCCATTACTGGGAGATGTTCAGCGAATGCGTGGTCGAGGGCGACCTCAAATTCGACCAGCTCTCGGGCAGCGTGCCGTTCCCGCAGGTGTTCTGGACGCGCACCCATCCGCTCCGCCAGACGTTCCTCAGCAACTGGTCCGGCAAGAACGCGCCGCTGCCCGACTTCATGGAGAACTTCCAGAAGCTCTGCCTTCGCTACAAGCAGGAGCGCAACCTCGTGCGCCCGGGCAGCGGCGACGCGCTGGACTGTTCGCTCTGATGCCTGCGGCGAGCGCGGGCGTGCTGTTGTGGCGGCGGCGCAAGGGCGTCGTCGAGGTCTTCCTCATCCATCCCGGGGGACCGTTCTGGAGGAACAAGGACGCAGGCGCGTGGTCGATCCCGAAGGGCCTGATCGACGCGAAGGAGGACCATCTGGCGGCCGCCAGGCGCGAGTTCACCGAGGAGACCGGGTTCACCATAGATGGAGATTACGTCCTGCTCGGCCGCTTCAGGCAGTCGAGCGCCAAGATGCTGACCGTGTACGCGGTCGAGGGCGATTGCGATCCCGCGAAGCTTGTCAGCAACACGTTCGAGTTGGAATGGCCCCCGAAATCCGGCCGTAAGCAGGCGTTCCCCGAGGCCGACCGCGGTGCGTGGTTCGCCCCCAAAGATGCGGCAGAGAAGATTCTGAAGGGTCAGTTGCCGCTGCTGAATGCGTTGGCGGATTCCAGTTAGAAATGCGGTTGCGCTCGCGGGGTTCCCATGAAAGCTGCCATCCTCAACGCCTTCGGCGCGCCGCTTGAAATCCAGACGCTGCCTGATCCTGTGCTCGGCACTGGCGAGGTCATTGTCGACATGGCTGCGGCCGGCGTCGCCGGTTACACCGCCGGCGTTCTCTCTGGCGCGCGAAGCTATGTGCTGGAACTGCCGATCGCACCCGGCCCGGGCGGAATCGGCCGCGTGCGCGCCACAGGACCGGATGCGACAAAGCTCAAGCCCGGTGACTGGGTTTACGTCGACGCCACGATCCGCTCGCGCGACGACGCCATCAATCCCGACTCGATTCTGCTGGGTTGGACCGCGCGAACGCCCGCCGCAATGCGGCTGCATCGCTTCTATCACCACGGGTCCTTCGCGGAGCAGTTGCTGGTGCCGACCGACAACGTCACGCCGATCGGCGCGATCGGGACGAAGGATGCGGGCCGGTGGACCGCGATCAGCCGCTTACTCGTGCCGTATGGCGGATTGCTTGCCGGCGATTTGAAAGCCGGCGAGACCATACTGGTGAATGGTGCCACTGGCGGCTTCGGCGGAGCGGGCGTGGCTGTGGCGCTGGCGATGGGTGCGGCGACCGTCATCGCCGCCGGCCGCAATGCGAATGCGCTCAGCGAACTTGTCCGCCGTCACGGACCGCGCGTGAAGCCTGCGCAGATGACCGGCGTTGAAGCCGACGACCGCGCCCGCATCCTGGAGACTGCCGGTGCGCCCATCGACTTCGTGCTCGACTTCCTGCCGCGCGAGGCGAGGCCTTCGCAGGTGCAGTCTGCGATCATGAGCGCGCGTCCGGGCGGGCGCGTCGTGCTGATGGGCGGCGTGCGCGGCGATCTCGCGCTGAACTACAACTGGATCATGCACAACAACGTCGTGCTTCGCGGCCAGTGGATGTACGACCGCACCGCAGTGCCGCGCCTCATCCAGATGGTGCGCGCCGGCCTGATCGACCTCGACAAATATGACTTGACGGAATTTGCGTTGGCGCAGGCGAATGAAGCCGTTGCGCACGCCGCCGCCAATGCCGGCCCGCACAGGCTCACGGCGCTGCGGCCCGACCGGTAGCGTTACTTCAAGCCGCCGAGCTTGCAGATGTACTTCCACTCTTCCGGCGTCACCGGTTGAACCGACAGGCGTGCGACCTTGGCCAGCACCATGTCTTTGAGATGCGGATCGGCCTTCACCTGTGCCAGCGTCACGGGCTTCGGGAAATCCTTCACCGCCTTCACGTCGACCAGGCCGAACTTCCCGGTCTCGTCGGTCGGATCCTTGCGATACTCACCGATCACCTCGACGATGCCGACGATCCGCTTCTCGTCGCCCGTGTGGTAGAAGAAGCCGAGATCTCCCTTCTTCATCGCCTTCATGTTGCGCGCCGCCATCCAGTTGCGCACACCGCTCCACGGCTCACCCTTGGCACCGCGTTCCTTCTGCATCTCCCACGAAAACGTCTCGGCCTCGGTCTTGAACAACCAGTACTGCATCTGCTGCGCCCCTCAGACCTTCGCTTCGATGGGATTGTAGGTGAGCTTCCACGGTCGCACCTCGGCGTGCGCGAACAGCCCCGCTTTCACGTAGGGATCGCCCGCGTGCCACGCCTTCGCGGCCTCCAGGTCGGCAGCCTCGAAGATCATCAGACTGCCGGCCATTTCTTCCTTCGCATTCAGGAATGGCCCACCTATTCGCACCACGTTGGTCTCGCGCGCATAGGCGAAGTGCGCCTCGCGCGTCGCCATGCGCAGCGGCAGCGAATTTTCCTTGTCTGTGGCGATGACGACGAACAGCGGCACGAACCCGGGCTCCCGATAGACGGCCTGGAGCTTAGCTGTTCAGCAGCCCGATCAATATGGGGCGCAGCACGGTCCAGACATTCGCCTGCCAGGCCTTCTCGCCGGTCGGCTGATAGTGGATGCCTTCGGAATCCCGCGGCGCGACATAGCGGCGGTCGCTGAGCGGATTGCTGTCGATGTAGCCGCAGCCCGCGCGCTTCGCGGCGCGCCCGAGATCGGTCGAGAACCGGGTGTAGTCCTCCGCGGACTTCGTGCGCAGCGCCACCTGCGGCGGCCCGATCCAGATGCAGCGGCTGCCCGCCGCGCGCACCTGGCCTGCCAGCGCCGCGACGCCCTCGAGATATCCGTCATATGAACGGTGGAACGCCCGGTCGTGCAGCGAAAGCATATTGACGCCCAGCGCCACGATCGTGATGCGCGGCGCGACCTTGCCCAGATAATAACGCAGAGCCGAATAGTGGACCCGTCCCGGCCGGTCGTCAGGCCCATGGTCGCGCGCGCAACTGCCCGCGCTGTTGCAGGTGCGGATTCCGCAATACGAAGTGGCGCCGACCAGCCAGCTCTGTGCGTCCGAGCCGCAGGTCCAGAAGCTCCAAACCCTGAGCGCTTTACCGCTCCTCGGGTCGTGCTCGCCCGCCATCGCCCGGTAGAGCTGCGCACCGAAATAGCCGAGCCCCTCGGAATCGCCGATGAAAAGGATGTCGGCGGGCCCGATCCAGTCGCCCGAGACGACATTCGGATCATAGCGGTCTTTCTCGCCCGCAACGGCGCCGCCGCCGAACAGCAGCAGGCATGCGCCCGCCAGCGCCGCCGCGATCCGCGCCACCACGATGATGCCCCTCGCGCTACTCCGGCCTGAGCGGCCGGCTCATCAGTCTTTCCAATGCCTGGCCGGCCGGCAAGGCGCCATCCAAAACCGCCGCTATGGTTTCGGCGATCGGCAGTTCGATGCCCGCCGCCCGGGCGCGGGAAACCAGCGCGGGCGCGGTCTCCACCCCTTCGGCTAGCGGCATGCCCGGTGCGCGCAATTCGGCTATCGGTGTGCCGCGCCCCAGCTTCAGCCCGAAGGCGAAGTTGCGCGACGACGGGCTTGATGCCGTCAGCACCAGATCGCCCAGGCCCGACAGCCCCATCAGCGTTTCCGCCCGCGCGCCCAGCGCTTCGCCGAGCCGCGCCAGCTCCGCGAAGCCGCGGGTCAGAAGCGCGGCCCGAGCGCTCTCGCCCAGTCCCAGCCCGTCCGTGATGCCGCAACCGACCGCGTAGACATTCTTCGCCGCGCCGCCCAGCGCCACGCCCGTCAGGTCGTCGCTCGCATAGGGACGAAACTGCGCGTGCGCGAGGCTCGCCTGAAGGGCCTGCGCGACATCGAGCCGGGCGGCGATGGTAATGGCCGTCGGCAGTCCCTTCGCCACATCGCGCGCGAAGGAAGGGCCCGACAGGACCGCTGGCTCTGCCTTCGGCGCAACCTCGCCCAACACCTCGGTGAGCAGCTTGCCCGTGCCGCGCTCCACGCCCTTGGCGCACAGCACCAGCGGCGTGCCGTCGGCAATCAGCGGCGCCAGCGCCATGAGCGACTCCCGCAGATGCTGCGCTGGCACCACAAGCAGCAACGCGTCGGCTTTCGCCGCTTCCGCCATGTCGCTTGTGGCCCGCAAGGTCGAGGGCAGAGGGATGCCTGGCAGGAACGGCGTGTTCCGGTGATCCCGGTTGATCGACTGGGTGACCTCCGATTCCCTGGCCCAGATCAGGGTCTTGCGCCCCGCCTCGGCTGCTACCAGGGCGAGCGCGGTTCCCCAGGCACCGCCGCCGATTACCCCGATTTCCGAGTAAGGGTTTGTACCCATGCCGCTTTTTATCATTTTTCGGATTGTGGATTCTCAGATGGAAGACTGAACGTTTTGTTGATTATTCAGAAATCATGCTTATGTTGAACTCAACAAAAGAAATCCGCTTGGGTAGGGAACTCCTCAATGGCCGAAAAAGACACCGTCCGCGAGAAGATCGTCGAGGCCGCCAAGAAGCGGTTCTCCCATTTCGGCTACGCCAAGACGACCATGGCCGAGGTCGCGGCCGACTGCGACATGTCGCCGGGCAACCTGTACCGCTTCTTCCCCGGCAAGCTCGACATCGCCGAGGCCATCGCGACCGAGGATTACCTCAAGCATCTTGAGCACATGCGCAAGCTCGCCATGGCGCCTGGCAAGAATGCCGGCCAGCGGCTGCGCGACATGCTGTTCGAGGAACTGCGCCGCACCTATCACAAGCTCGAGAAGGACCCGCGCGCCCTCGACATGGCGCGCACCATCAGCCAGGAGCGCCCGCAATTCGCCAACTGGATGCTCGAGAAGGAACGCGAAATCCTCGTCGAGCTGATGAACGAGGCCGAACGCCGCGGGGAGTTCACCATCGCGGACAAGACCTTCACTGCCGAGATGGTGCAGTCCGCGACCATGAAGTTCCGCTACCCGCAGCTCTGGTCCAGGCTCACCCTGCCGAAGTTGGAGCGCGAGCTGGACGGCGTGCTCGGCCTTTTGGTGCACGGCCTGTGCCCACACCTGTCGGCAGAGGTCAGGGCTGCTACCCACGCCGCGGCCTAGCTGCCGCCACAAAGGGCGGCTAAACCCGCTGTGCATGCGCCGCTTCGCTCTTGTCCTGCTCGTTGCCCTGTCGACACCGCTGCTGATGGGCGCGGCCGACTCGATTTTTCCGTCCATCCGCACGCGCGAGATGAACCAGACGGACCGTGACGAACTCGACGCGATCAGTGCCTATCTGAACGGCATGGTCACACTGAAGGGCGGCTTCGTGCAGATCGCGCCCAGCGGCGACATGAGCGAGGGCACGTTCTACCTGTCGAAGCCCGGCAAGCTGCGCTTCGAATACAATCCGCCGGTCCCGGTTCTGCTTGTTGCCGACGGCCATAGCGTCGCGGTCGCCAATCGCCAGCTCAGGACCGTCGACACCTATCCGCTGTTCGAGACGCCGCTGCATCTCATCCTCGACAAGACGATCGACCTCCGCCACAGCCCGCAATTCGTCGGCATGCAGCACCAGCAGGGCTCGGTGGTGATCAACATGCGCTCCAACCAGGCGCATTCGAAAGCGAACATCACGCTGGTGTTCACCGAGCCGGCATACGAACTGCGCCAATGGACGGTGCTCGACAACCAGGGCCTCGCCACCACGGTAGCGCTCCGCGATCTCCAGCCGGGCGCGGCGATGGCACCGTCCCTGTTCGTGCTGCCCGACAAGAACAGTTTCGGGCCGAAGCGGTGATGCGATGAAGGGACGGCTTCCCGTCGTCGGTTTTCCCTGCGACCGCCGCATCATCGGCGGCAAGCATCCGTTTCACATGGTCGGCGAGAAATACATCGACGCGGTACGTGACGGCTCGAACGCGCTGCCGCTGCTGGTGCCGGTGCTCGAACCGCCGCTCGCGCCGGAAGACATCCTCGCGGCCGTCGATGGCCTGCTGTTCACCGGCTCGCCGTCCAATGTCGCGCCGCGGCTGTATGGCGGCCCAGCCCCGCGCGAGGGCGTGATGCAGGACGAGCATCGCGACAGAACGGCGATCCCGCTGCTCAGGGCGGCGATCGCGATGGGCAAGCCTACGCTCTGCATCTGCCGCGGCTTCCAGGAGCTGAACGTTGCGCTCGGCGGCACGCTCTACCAGCATATCCAGGAGGTGCCCGGCCGGTGCGACCACCGCGAAGACCCTGACGTGCCGCTCGACGTGCAATACGGCCCGGCGCACGAGGTCACGGTCGAAGCCGGCGGCCTGCTGGCGCAAATCGTCCGCGAACGGACGTTCATGGTGAACTCGCTGCACAGCCAGGGCATCGACAGGCTCGCGCCTTCGCTGCGTGCCGAAGCGGTCGCACCCGACGGCCAGATCGAGGCCGTCTCCATGCCCGCAGCCAACGGCTTCCTGTTCGGGGTGCAGTGGCATCCCGAATGGAAATGGGCCGAGAACCCCATTTCGGGTAGCATTTACGGCGCGTTCGGCGATGCGCTTCGCGGCGGCTGACCGGCAACGTCGTTAATTTTACCTGCCGCTAAGTTTGCGCTGTCAGGGTCAAGGCTCGCTATGACCCAGCACGCTCGCTTTCTCGGCTTTGCGTTCGCCAACGCCGACTTCCTGTTCGAGGTCGATGCGCAGGGCAAGATAGTCTTCTGCGCGGGGGCTGTCGCGGACCTGGCGAACGGCGCGATGCCGGGCGCGGCGGCGACGGCACTATTCGATCCGGCGTTTGCCGGAACTTTCAACCATCTCTTGAAGACTCTGCCGACAGGCGAACGGCGCGGCCCCCTGCTGTGCCGATTGAAGGCCGGGAGCAACGCATCGCTCTCCATGTTCCGCCTCGCGGAGAACGATGCGCATGTTTCCTGCACGCTGTCGCGCGGTCCCGGCGAGCTGAAAAAGCGCGATGCCGCCACAGGCCTTGAGACACGCGACGGCCTGCTCGACGCAGCCGCGCAGGCGACCGAGAGCGATGCGCTCGCTTTGGTCAACATCCCCGGCCTGAGCGATGCGATCAACCGGCTTGGCAAGGACAAGTCCGACCACTTGCTGAAGCGCATCGGAACGGCGCTCTCCGGTATGGGCAAGGCGGCGGGTCGCATCTCCGAAACGCGGTTCGGCGTCATTGCGGATGCCGTCGGCGGTTCGAAGCGCCTGGGACAAACCGTTCGCGCCGTGCTCAAGGAAGGCGGCGCGGGAACGCTGGCGATCGAGGAAACGCTGGTCTCGCTCAAGGGCAAGAACCTCAGCGACGGTCAGCGAACCCTTGTCGCGCGCTATGTCGTCGACCAGTTCGCCAGCGGCAAGCTCAAGGGCGGCGACGTTAACGCCGCCGACGTGTTCGGCCAGATGATGGACGACACACAGAAGCGCCTGCAAAAGCTCACCGACACGGTAGCCGAGGGCCGGTTCACGCTCGCCTATCAACCGATCGTGACGCTGAAATCGGGCGACGTCTCGCACTTCGAGGCGCTGACCCGCTTCGACAACGGCAGCCCCGGCGAGACCATCAAGTTCGCGGAAGAACTGGGCATCTCGGATGCCTTCGATCTTGCCGTCGCAATGAAAGTCATTGCCGTGGTCGAAGGCGGCACCAGCTTCGGCCAGGACATCGCCTTCAATGTCTGCGGCCACACGATCTGCCGCCCGGCAAATTTCGGATTGCTTGCCGGTCTCTTGGCCCGCAAGCGCGCGCTCAGCAAGCGCCTGTTGATCGAGATCACGGAGACGGCGGAGATCACCGACTTCGAAGCCGCCAAGAAGGCCATCGGCGCCCTGCGTGCCATGGGCTTCCGCGTCGGGCTCGACGATTTCGGCGCCGGCGCCGCATCGATCAACTATCTCCAGGCTTTCACCGTCGACTTCGTGAAATTCGACGGCTCGCTGATCCGCAACATCGGCAGGTCGGAACGCGATGACCGCATGCTGAGCGGCCTTGTCCGCATGTGCGCCGATCTCGGCGTCGCAACCGTCGCCGAATTCCTGGAGACCGAGGCGCAGGTCGCGACCGCGCGTGCAATGGGCTTCGACAAGGGACAGGGCCATTACTTCGGTGCGGCCACTGCGCTCGTCCCGCCCCCGCTGGTGAAGACTGCGGCCAAGCGCAAAGGCATCCAGGAAAGCTGGCGCTGATCCATCGCCGCTGTGCTGAAAATCGCTGTTGACTCTTTAGTTAGTCATAGCTTACGGTTAGCTATGGCTTACGGAAGTGCGCTCCAGGCTCTGGCCGACCCGACCCGCCGCCAAGTCTTTGAACGGCTTGGCAAAGGGCCGATGTCGGTCGGGCGTCTGGCGCACGGATTGCCGGTCAGCCGGCCGGCCGTTTCGCAGCACCTGAAGGTGCTCAAGGAGGCCGGGCTGGTGGCCGAGGACAGGGAAGGCACGCGCCGCATCTATCGCATCGATCCGCACGGTCTCGCGCGCCTGCGCGCCTGGGTCGATCAGTTCTGGGAGACCGCGCTCGACGCGTTCAAGGCCCAAGTTGAACAACCTGACGAACAACCAGACGACGAAGGAAACAGCAAATGAGCATGGCAAGGACCGTCACCATCGCACCCGTGAACAAGACGATTACCGTCAACGCCCCGCAGCAGCGGGCATTCGACGTGTTCACGCAGCAGATGGACAAGTGGTGGCCGCGCACCCATCACATCGGCGCCGCCGCCTACAAGCACTCGACGATCGAGCCGCGCGTCGGCGGCCGCTGGTTTGTCGAGCACGAGGACGGCAGCACCACCGTGCCCGGCATCGTGAAGGTGTGGGATCCGCCGCATCGCCTCGTCCACAGCTGGGACATCAACGGCGCGTGGAAGCATGACGCGACGGTTGGTTCCGAAGTCGAAGTCCGTTTCATCGCCGAGGGTCCGAACCGGACTCGCGTCGAGCTCGAGCATCGCAATTTCGAGCGCATGGGCGCCGAGGACGGCGAGAAGATGCGTGCGGCGGTCAACAGCGACGGCGGGTGGAACGGCATCCTCGACCTGTTCCGCAAGGCAGCAGAAGCCACTGCATAGGGAGGGCGCGATGCACCAGGTTCTGCACGCCGCGCTCGGCCTGGCCGTCGCAAGTGCGCTCGCCGGCGGCGCGGCGCATGCGGCGGTCGCCAGCTCCGCCACCAATGGCTTTTCGGTGGTCGAGACCGTCCACATCGCCGCGGCGCCGGACAAGGTCTGGGCCGAGTTGGTCGCGCCGTCGCATTGGTGGAACCCGGCACACACCTTTTCGAAAAGTGCCGCCAACCTCACGCTCGATCCGCGCGCCGGCGGCTGCTGGTGCGAGAAGCTGCCGGACGGCGGCAGCGTGCAGCACATGATCGTGTTCCGCTTCATGCCCAACAGCCAGCTCGTGCTGCGCGGTCCGCTGGGCCCGCTGCAGGGCCTGGGCGTCGACGGAGCGATGACGGTTGTGCTGAAGCCGGGCGCCGGCGGGACGGATCTCACCGTCACCTACGATGTCGGCGGCTATCTGAAAGACGGCCTGGCGGGTCTCGCCGGCCCGGTCGACGGGGTTCTGGGCGAGCAGTTCAACCGTCTCAAATCGCAAATGGAAACCGGTTCCCCCGAAGCCAAGGAGCACTGACATGACGATCAAGCTGCACGGTTTTCCCCTGAGTCCCCGCGCCTTCAAGACACTGTTCGCCGCCGAACAGTTCGGCGTGCCTTACGAGCTGGTGCCTATCGACTTCGCGCGCGGCGACACGCGCACGCCGGCCTACACCGCGATGAACCCCAACCAGCGCATGCCGGTGATGGACCACGACGGCTTCTATCTCTGGGAGTCCAACGCGATCATCAACTACCTCGCCGAGCAAAAGCCGGACGGCGGCTATCTGCCCAAAGACCTCAGGACGCGCGTGCTCACACAGCAATGGCAGTTCTGGGACTCGAACCACTGGGACCCCGCCGCCGCCGTGTTCATGTTCGAGAACGTCGTGAAGAAGATCTTCGGCCGCGGTGACGCCGATCCGGTCGAACTCAGACGCGGTGCCGAGCTGATGGGACGCCTGGCGCCGGTGCTCGATGGCCAGCTCGCCAAGACGCGCTACGTCGTCGGCGACCGGCTGACGGTCGCAGATGTATCTCTCGGCGGAACGGTGGTCAGCGCCGACCAGGCGGGCATGCCGCTCAGCGAGTACCGCGGCATCCAGCGCTGGCTGGCCGACCTGCGCGCCATGCCCGGCTGGCAGAAGGCCGCGGCGCTGATGAAACCGCCGGGCTGACCGGCGTGACGCGCATGGCGGGCGCTGCTACGCTCCCGCCATGAATGCGAAGCGCGTCCTGCTCATTCTCTGCGCACGGATCGGCTTTTGGCCCTGAAGATGGCGTCCGCGCACGCCGGTATTCGTCTTCCTTCAGGAGCACAGCCATGAGCCTCAGCAATCAGACCAGACACTGGCAGGCGCTGGACGCTGCGCACCACGTTCATCCGTTCTCCGACACCGCCGCGCTGAACAAGGAAGGCGTGCGCGTCATCACGCGCGCGGATGGCGTCTACCTCTGGGACAGCGAGGGCAAGAAGATCATCGACGGCATGTCGGGCCTGTGGTGCGTCCAGGTCGGCTACGGCAATCCCGAACTCGCGGAAGCCGGCTACGAGGCGCTGAAGACGCTCCCCTACTACAACCACTTCTTCAAGACTTCGAACCCTTACACGATCGAACTCGCCGCGAAGCTCGCAACGCTATTGCCGGCTGGCCATCGGCACGTGCTGTTCGCCAACTCCGGTTCGGAAGCGAACGACAGCGCGCTCAAGCTCATCCGCTACTACTGGAACCTGAAGGGCCGTCCGGAGAAGAAGATCCATCTCTCGCGCGACTACGCCTATCACGGCGTCACCATGGCCGCAGCGTCACTGTCCGGCCTCACGCCCATGCACCCGCAATGGGATCTGCCGCTGCCGGGTTTCGAGAAGGTGCCCACGCCGTACTGGTACGGTGCGAAGGACGCCGGCTATGGCAACATCGATGCCGACGCGTTCGGTCTCCTCATCGCGGGAAAGCTCGAGGAAAAAATCCGCGAGCTCGGTGCCGACCATGTCGCTTCGTTCTCCGCCGAGCCGATTCAGGGCGCCGGCGGCCTGATCTTCCCGCCCGCCACCTACTGGCACGAGGTGCAGCGCATCTGTGCCCGCTACGACGTTCTGCTGCACGTCGACGAGGTGATCACCGGCTTCGGCCGCACCGGCGAGTGGTTCGGTTCGCACACCTACCGCATCGCGCCCGATATCATGGCCATGGCGAAGGGCCTTTCCTCGGGCTACCAGCCGATCAGCGCCATTTCGCTCGGCGAGCGCATGGCCGACACCCTCCTCAATGCCAACGAGGAGCTGGTGCACGGCTATACCTATTCCGGCCATCCGGTTGCCTGTGCGGTGGCGCTCAAGAACCTCGAGGTGATCGAGAAGCAAAAGCTCGTTCCGCGCGTGAAGACCGAGATCGGCCCCTACCTTCAGCGCCGCCTGCGAGAAACCTTCGCCGATCATCCCATCGTAGGCGAAGTGCGCGGCGTCGGCCTGCTCACCGCCATCGAGCTCGTACGCGACAGGAAGGAGCGCAGGTTCTTCCCCGATCCCGGCAATATCGGCACGCTCTGCCGCAACTATTGCTTCAACGATGGCCTGATCTGCCGTGCCATCCGCGACACCATGGTGCTCGCCCCGCCGCTGATCGTCTCCGAAGCCGAAGTGGAGGAGATCGTCACGAAGCTCAAATCGGCTGTCGACAAGACCGCGAAGGAACTCAAGAAGGCATGAAACTCAAGCTCCGTGCCGTCAGTGTCGGCCTGCCTCGCCCCATCGCGCGCGCGGTGGACGGCGAGATCGTGATGTCCGCCATCGCCAAGCAGCTGGTCACCACCGATCGCATCTTCGTCGGCCGCGAAAGCATCGAAGGCGACGGCCAGGCGGACCTGCGCGTGCATGGCGGCCGCGACAAGGCCGTCTACGCCTATCCCGCGGATCACTGGCCGTGGTGGCAGGAGACGCACAGGCTCGCCTGCGCTCCCAACACGTTCGGCGAGAACCTCACGCTCGAAGGCACAGACGAAAGCGCCGTGTCGATCGGCGACCGCTTCCGCTGGGGCGATGCGCTGCTTGAGATTTCGCAGCCGCGCGCGCCGTGCTTCAAGCTCGGCATCCACGCGCGCGAGGACATTCCCGCGCGCATGACGGTATCCGCACGCTGCGGTTGGTATTTTCGCGTCGTCGAGGTTGGATTCGCGCCGGTCGACGGTGAGGTCATCCGCGAGCGCGACACCGGTGGACCGAATGTTCGCGAAACTTTCATCGCAGCGTTGCATCCCAACGCTCCGGAGACATCACGCCTTCGTGTTCGCGCTGTCGAAGAATTATCACCGGCGTGGAAGCGGATGATCCGCTGAAAATCAGCCGTTTTCCGCGAATGGTATGGGTACCTCCTCGTGTTGCGAATCTGCATCTGTCATTAAAAAACGCCCATCGCGTCGCAGGGGGAGAAAAATACTTGCAATGTGTGTCTTTCGTGCATAGCTTTGATTTCGAAGGACGAACCGTCGTCTGGCAAGCACTGCCCCCCCGCTCGCAAGCCGGGCGAACGTCCTTCGAGGTGTCGGTCATCCCCTCCCGGCACCAGCGCGTAACGGCGCATCCGGCGCCCGGTTGGCCCCCCAACCGGGCGTCATTTATTTTGGGCTCACCCGTCTGAGAGTCAGGTTCAGGCGTCCGCCGCCGGGCACGAGTTGCGAGCTGCCCGCGACCACACGATCGACGCCATGAAACATCCGCCGCGCGACGCCGCCGAACGTCAGCACGTCGCCCGATGACAGCGCGATGCTCTGCGTCGGTCCCTTGCGCGTCGTGCCGCCGAAGCGGAACAGCGCATCGTCGCCCAGCGACACCGACACCACAGGCGCATCCAGCGCCAGCTCGTCGCGGTCCTGGTGCGCGCCCATCTTCGCACCATCGCGATACAGGTTGACCAGGCAGCACTCGGGCGGCGCCGGAAAGTCCGCGACATCGTTCCATAGATCGAGCATCGCCGGCGGCATCGCCGGCCACGGACTGCCCGTTACCGGGTGCGTGAGTGCGTAGCGATAGCCGTTCGGCTCAGACACCCAGCCCAGCGGCCCGAAGTTCGTTTCCTCAACCGAGAACGGCTTGCCCGATTTCGGCATGCGCGGCTTGTAGAACGGAGCCGCGTCCGCCAGCGCGAACACTTCGTCCACCAGCGCGCGTTGCGCCACTCGCGCAAAGTATTCGCGCCACAGCGTGACGCCCGGCGCCAGCGCCAGGGGGCTCACCACTGCCATTTGTGGGCCGGCGACCGCTTCTCGAAGATCGCCTTGAACGAACCGGCATGCCCGTTCGCCTCCAGCCAGTCGCGGAACGCTTCGGGCGCGTAGCTGTTGCGCACCCAATCCATGATCGGCCGCCCCTTCGCCTGTTCAGCCGCGTAGACCGGGAACTGCGCCAGCCAGCGTTGATGCGCCTTCGGAAAATGCAGGTATGGAAACTGCGCGAACTGCCGTGCCGCCAGTTCCATCGCGGTCCAGCCGTCGCGATGCAGAACATAGAGCGCTGCCGCGAGGCTGGTGCGGTCCTGCCCTCCGGAGCATTTCACCAGGAACGGCTTCGGCGACGCATCGAACGCGTCGAACAGCGCAATCAGCATCTCGCGCTTGGGCAGATGCCGCGAGTCGAGCATCACGTCGAGATGGGTCGCGCCGACCGCCTCGCACGCCCCCTTCTCGTTGCGCCACCAGCCGTATTTCGGATTAGGCCCGCGCAGGTTGATCAGCGTCCGGATGCCGTGCCGCTTCAGGAACGGTGCCAGGAATCCCGCATAGGCCTGCGACGAACGCGCCGCCTCACCCGGCACGATCCAGTGGAAATTGTAGAGAACGTCGCCGGGGCCGCGCATGGCGGATGTGTAGCGGCGCGGGCTATCCTCCGCAAATCCGGAGCAATTTCCGTCCGGGACCAAACGACATGGGGAAGCAAGGATGCGTCTGAGCACGCTGATACGGCTCTGGATCTGGGTCACGCTGATGGCGGTCGCCGCGCTCGTCGTGCTCAGCGTGCTGGACAGCCGGCTGAAGGCCGCAACGGGATTCGGCACGGTCGACCTTCAGGGCATGAGCGACGCCATGGGCTACAAGCGTGCGCTGGCGGCCTGGATCGCGCGCGAGCATGCGATCACGGCCGGGTTCAGCCTCGGCTTCGACTACCTGTTCATGCCGCTCTACGCGATCTCGTTCTATTTCTCCGCCATGATCGCGCGCGAGGCGTTCACGCCGAAGAAGGGCATCTGGCGCCGCACGATGGATTATCTCGGCTTCGTCCCCTTTCTCGGCGCCTTCGCCGACGCTGCGGAGAACGCACTCGAATATTCCGCGCTGACCGGGAGCACGACCGACGGCACGGCCCAGGCCGCCTTCCTCGCCAGCAACATCAAATGGACCTGCGCCTCTGTCGGCGTCGCCCTGCTGCTCGCCGGGGTCGCCGGCGTCATCAAGCTCTGGTGGCCGAAGAAGGAGGACGCCTAATTAGTCAACAGGTTCTATTTTGTTCTCTTACTGATACGGCAAAGGGGCTTCGCGCATTTTGTGACTGTGCACCCTAGTCGGGCGATGCTGATCTTCCGAAGACGTGGTGACCGGGGACAGCAATGCGGCGCAGCAGAGACTTGGTCCGTCCGAATCTTCCCGAATTGGACTTCGTGTACGCCGCTCCGGCCGCCATCGCATCGCATCTGCAACCCCCGAAACGAACGGCACGGCCGGCCTTTGCTGTTGTCGTCGTTGCACTGCTGCTCTTTCAGGCCCCACCTGCTGTGGCAAGAGACCGTTTCGATGGTGTGCGTGAATCGATACGCACGATGCTGGTCGAACGCCGCGTGCCCTCCGTAGCGGTGGCCGTCGCCCAGCATGGCCGGATTCTCTGGGAAGAGGGTTTCGGTCTTGCGGACCGCGAGCGAAATATCCCGGCGACCGCAAACACGATGTATTCGCTGGCATCAATCTCCAAACCGTTGACGGCAACGGCATTGATGACACTTGTCCGCGCTGGCAAAATCGACCTGGACAAACCGATCAACGATTACCTTGGAACGGCGAAGCTCACGGCGCGGGTAGGCGACGCGCGAGATGCCACGATCCGGCGCGTTGCCGATCACTCGTCCGGTCTTCCCGAGTATCACCAGTTCTTCTACTACAACGAGCCTTGGAGGCGTCCTTCCGTCGACGAGACGATTCGCCGGTACGGAAACCTTGTTGCACCGCCAGGCGAGCATTTCGAGTACTCCAATCTCGGCTACGGCGTGCTGAGCGATGTAATCTCCCGCGTTTCCGGAAAGTCTTTCGCGGACTATATGCGCGATGCCGTCTTCCGCCCTCTGGGAATGGCCAGAACGGCAGTCCGGCCCGATCCGTCGCCATCGGACGGCCAAGCGATCGGCTACGATGACCACGGCGAGCCCATCCCCTATTACAATACCGATCACGATGGCGCCTCGGCCGTTTATGCGAGCGCGCACGATCTCGTCCGTTTCGGCATGTTCAGCCTGAAGGCGCACCTCGTCGATCAGACGGCGGTTCTTCCCGATTCCTTAATCGATGCCATGCAAGCGCCGGCGGTCGACCAAGGCGACGGCACCTGGTACGGCCTTGGATGGGAGATAAGCCATGCCTCGGGATACCGGATCGTTTCCCATGATGGAGGGATGCCGGGTGTCCGCACCGAATTACGGCTTGTCCCCGCCGCCGGCCTTGCGGTTGTGGTCCTGTGCAATGCCAATGACCGGATCGCGCCGATGGTCGCCGATGAAATCCTGGCAGTTATGCTTCCGAACTATAACGTTCCGAGCAATCCGCCGAAGCCGCAGCGCCCCGACTTCGTACCACCGCCGGAGCTGGTCGGCATCTGGAAAGGCAAGATCTCCACCTATAGCGCTGACTTGCCCCTGACGTTGCAGGTAATGGCGTCTGGGGAAGTACAGGTCGAGTTGGGCAGTCAGTTGAAGACCCTACTCAATCATCCTCACATCTCCAGCGACGGCTACCTCGTCGGTGCGGCGGACGGCAGTCTGGAGATCGCCGACGCGGCGCGCCGGCCCTACGTCCTCGCATTCAAATTGAAGCTGCGGGGCAAGACTCTGAGTGGCGCGGTCAAAGCAGCGGCCGATGACGACGGCGTGATGTCCACCAACGGGCTCTATCCCGCCGTCGCGGGGTATCCTCAGCCGGATCACGTTCAAACCCATGCGTTTCTCCTCCCGCAGTGGGCTGAATTGATCAAGCAGCAGGATGCGCTGCCTAACTAACGGTTCTCGAAGCAGCGCCTATGTGGAAACCCAGGATCGTTCTTGTTGCCCTCCTCTTGCAGGTGCCGCTTGCAGCGGCAGCGGGCGAGTCGGTGCGAACGCCACTCGATGCAGACGTTCCGCGTCTCCTCGCAGCGTATGCGGTGCCGAGCGTTTCGATTGCGCGAATCCGCGGTGGCCGGCTTGTGCTGACCGCCGCCTACGGTTCTCAAAGCGCGGGCGTTCCCGCGACCACGGCGACGTTGTATAATATTGCTTCGCTGACCAAGCCACTGACCGCAGAGATCGTATTGCGGCTGATGTCGGAAGGAGCCTTTTCCCTCGACGAGCCCATGTATCGCACATGGACCGACCCGGACATCGCCGGCGACGAGTGGCGCAAGGAACTGACGCCGCGAATCGCGCTTAGCCATCAGACAGGATTTCCGAACTGGCGAGATCCCGTGCGGGGCCTCAAATTCCTGAACGAGCCGGGCCGGAAATATGCGTACTCAGGCGAGGGCTACGAATACCTGGCGCGCTTTGTCGAGAAGAGAACCGACCAAGACTTCGAAACGCTGGCCCAGACCCATCTCTTCAGCCCTACCGGAATGATAGATACGGCCTATACCGGTAAACCCTGGTTCGAAGGCCGCATTGCGGTGCCCACGGACGCGACGGGTCATCCGCTCAAACCCCGTATCGCTACACACTATAGCGCGGCCGATCTCGTTTACACGACATCCAGCGACTACGCCGCATTCATGATCGAGGTACTCAAGAACCGTGACCTGACGCCTGAACTAGCCGAGGAACGGTCGCGTCCTCAAGTCAGTATGATGGACACCAAGTGTCTGGGCTCCAAAGCTGCCACGTGTCCGTTGTTCACCGGCTTCGGCCTCGGCTGGCAGATACTGGTGTTCCCTGATGCGAAGCTCATGATACATACTGGCCGCGACGACGGCGTCTATACATTCGCCTATCTCGATCGGTCATCGGGCGACGGCGCGGTTATCCTGACCAACGGCGAAAGCGGCGATAAGCTCGTCGTTCCAATCCTGCAGCACCTGCACGCCAGGGCGGAGTTCATTCGCTATCTTAAAGGTCAGGAACAGTGACTGCCCCGCCCCAACCTCGTCCCGGGCCATCCGTGCCGTCCTCAAGGTCTATTGCCTTCAATTCTAGTCATTGATGACCTGCGTCAAAGATTTGAGGCGATAGCGTCCCAAGAGCTGCTAGCCGATCGGCTTGCCCATCCGGATCAGCGGCACCTTCACGCCCGAGGGTGTGTCGCTATCGAACGCCTCGATGTCGGTGTAGCCGCAGGCGCGATAGAGCGGTACGCCCGCCATCGTCGCCGCGAGTTCAACGTGCTTGAAGCCTTCACGCGCCGCGGCCGCCTCGCACAGCTCCAGCACCAGTCGGCCGATGCCGCGCCGCGTGAAGCGGGGATGCGTGTACATCGCGCGCACCCGCCCCGCATCCTTCGCGGGATCGAGCAGGGCCGCATCGCGTCCCGCCGAATGATCGCCACCGAACAGGGTTGCGCGCCGGCTCCAACCGCCGCATCCCGCGATCCGCCCATCGCATTCGATGACGAAATAGGTGCCGTCCCTAATGAGTTGGGTGTCCAGCCCCATCACCGCGAACGACGCTGCCACCTGTTCAGGCGGCAGGAACGGCTTGAGCAATTCGCCGATCGCCGCCTCCATCAACGGCTTCAGCACCGGCACGTCGTCAATGATAGCCAATCGATGGGAGAGCATGCGCTCGCGCGGTCTCGTCGCGTTGTGAAGCCATCACCCTGAGCTTGCCGAAGGGCGAGGGCAAGACTGTCCTACAGCCGGAAGGTAAGGTTCACCGAACCGAACTGGTCCGCCGACGGCTGCGTGTCGAATTCCTTCGACCGGAACACATGCGTGAAAGACAGCCGCGCCCGGTCGATCTGCACCGCGAGGCCGATCTGCAAATCGCCCACCAGCACGCGCTTCGCGACGCTCGGGCTCAACTCGAAGCTGTTGCCGTCCAGGAAGATGTTGCGGCCTACCACGCGCCCGTCGACGCCCGCGAATACATAGGCGCTGACCTCTCCATTCGGCTCGAAGAAATTGCTGCCCGGCAGGCTCGGCTGGAGCCGCGGCGGCCCGAAATCGTCCGGCAGGTTGATGCCCACACGCGCCATCGCGCCGGCGTTCACATAGTCGTACGCGTTGCCCACTGCGATTCCGGCATGCGGCTCCAGGTCGAAGAAGAGGCCGAACACGGAGCGCGGGGGGATCAGCTTCCAGGCGCGCTCGTAGAAGATGTTCGCGATCGGCTCATTGTGCAGCTGGTAGTGCCAGCCCAGTGCTTTCCTGTCGCCGATGACAGTGTGCACCCAGTTCTGCGCATCGCCGCCCAGCGCCATCGGCCCGACGACGCCGAGCTGCAACTGCGCCTGGTCGAGATGGGTATCGGAATTCGAAAGCAGGCCAAGGCCGACATACAGATATCCGGCATAGGGCCGGTCCGTCGGGTCGGGCGGCACGAGCTGCAAGTTCGCCGGCGTGAAGATGTCCTGTGCGATCTGGTAATCGGTGCGCACGTCGCCCGTGCTCGCGAAGAAGGGCAGGTCGTGATGCGCGAAGTCCTGGAGCCATACCGGCGTGTCGTCCGGCGCCGTCGTGTAGTCCAGCGCCTCGCCGCTGGTGTAGTGACGGTCGGTGTTGAAGAAGAGGTCGTTCTCGAACTGGATTGAGAACGCGCCGGACTTCTGCTCGGTTGGCTTGGCCTCGTCGTCGGCCCATGCCGGAGACACAGTGACGACCGCCGCGGCCGCAGCCGCCCCCAACAAATGTTTGCGCATACCCAACCCCGTAGCTCACCCATGGGCGCAACGACCGGAACCCGTTGGCGTTCCAACAAACTTTGATAATCAATGGGGCGCTGCGAAGCTTTGGCGAGGGCGGAAAATGTGCGCAAACCGGGAAACACGCGTACATCCAAAGTGTGCGATCGTGGGTTGACCCACGGACGTCCCCAAGTATATTGCGCGGCTTCCGGCGGAACGGGATTCCGGCGGATCACAACAGTTTCAAGGACTTACGGTCATGTTCGCGGTCATCCGCACCGGCGGGAAGCAGTACAAGGTTGCCAAGGACGACGTTCTTGTCATCGAGAAGGTCACCGGCGACGTCGGTTCGACCCTCAAGATCGAGGAAGTCCTCATGCTGGGCGGCGACAGCCCGAAGCATGGCGCCCCCCTGATCGCCGGCGCCTCCGTGGCCGCCGAGATCCTGGAGCACGGCAAGGGCGAGAAGGTCATTGCCTTCAAGAAGAAGCGCCGCAAGAACACCCACCGAAAGCGCGGTCACCGTCAGCACTTCACCAAGGTGAAGATCACCGGCATTTCCGCCGCCTAACGAACTGAACAGAGCAGAGTAGACGTCATGGCACACAAGAAAGCAGGCGGTTCCTCGCGCAACGGCCGCGACTCGAACCCGAAGATGCTCGGCGTGAAGCTGTTCGGCGGCGAAGCCGTCAACGGCGGCAACGTGATCGTGCGCCAGCGCGGTACCAGGTTCTGGGCGGGCGAGAACGTTGGCATGGGTAAGGACCATACCCTTTTCGCGCTTACGGACGGTCAAGTCGCGTTCCGCCAGGGCTTCAAGCGTCGCACGTATGTATCCGTGATTAATGCGACGAACCCGGCGGCGAAGCGCGCAGCGGAATAGGCGGCTGAAGACATAGGCCGCCCGAGAAATCGGCGGCCCATCATCAGGAGGGAGTTGGTCCGCCCAGCTCCCTTTTTTCGTCCCTCCACGGAGGGACGTGCCATGTGCCAGAGCCTGGAATCAGAGCGACTGCTGTTACGACCGCCCGGACGGCGCGATATTCCCGCGATCGTGCCGTTGGCGAACGACTATGACGTCGCCAAGAATCTCGCGAAGATGCCCCATCCCTACTCCGCGCAAGACGCCGAGTGGTTCGTGGCGAATTCGGAAGAGAAGCGGGCAGCCGGTACGGACTTCGCGTTCGTCATCACGCGGAAGGCCGACGATGCGGTCATGGGATGCATTGGCCTGCATCTGAACGACGGCACGTTCGAATTCGGATACTGGCTGGGGAAACCCTATTGGAAGAGCGGCTACGCGACCGAAGCGGCGCGACGGCTCGTGGCGTTCGCCTTCGATGACATGCAAGCCGATACCGTGTGGGCCGGCTGGTTTCACGACAATCCGCGCTCCGGCAACGTGCTGCACAAGGTGGGTCTGGAGGCGAGCCGTTTCGAGCCGCGCCACTGCCTCGCGCGCGGCATGGATATCGGCTGCAACATCACCATCCTGCGCCGTGAGGCGTATGTCGGAAGGAGGGCGGCATGAGCTTCCATCCCACGACCCCGCGCCTGATCCTGCGCGCGCCGACGCTCGCCGACATGCCGGCCTTCGTCGCCATCCTGAACGACTACGAGGTGGCGAAGAACCTGCGCATGGTGGCGCATCCGTTCACCGAAGCGATGTTCCGCGAGGCGCTTGTGCGCATCGATCGGGAACGGCGAGACGGCGCGGCCTACAGCCTCGCGGTCACGCGCGCGATGGACGGTGCCTTGATCGGCATGTGTGCCGTCGAGCGCGGCGAGGACGGCGTGTGCGAGTTCGGCTACTGGTACGGCCGGCGCTTCTGGGGGCAGGGTTATGCCACTGAGGCGGCGCGCCCCGTGATGCGCTTCGCGTTCGAGGACATGGGCGCGGAACGGCTCACGGCAGGCTGGTTCGAGGACAATCCCGCCTCCGGCCATGTGCTTGCCAAGCTGGGCTTTACCGTAACGGGCGTGGCGCGCGTGTTTTCCGTCGGCCGCAACTGTGAAGTCACCTCAAACCGCGTGCTGTTGACCGCAGAGCAATTTGCGCGGAAGAAAGCCGCATGAAGTACACCGCGCGCCCGTTGACGCCCGACCTGTGGCCGCAGCTCGAAGAGCTGTTCGGCCAAGTCGGCGCGTGCAACGGGTGCTGGTGCATGTATTGGCGGATTGGGAGCGAATACACCAAGCGCCCCCGGGACGAGAACCGCAAGGCCTTCCGGGCGGTGGTAAAAAAGGGACCGCCCCCCGGCATCCTGCTGTTCGCCGACGACCTCGCCGTCGGCTGGGCGCAGGTCACGCCGCGCGCGGGCCTCGACCGTCTTGAGCGCGGCCGCTTTACGAAACAGGTCGATGACGTGCCCGTCTGGGCGATCACCTGCTTCTATGTGCGCAAGGGCTGGCGCGGCAAGGGTGTGATGTCGGCGCTGATCGACGAGGCGGTGACGTTCGCGAAGAAGAACAAGGCGCCTGCGCTTGAAGCCTATCCGATGAAGACGGCAGGCCGGCGCAGTAACGCCGGTATGTACACAGGCGCCGCGTCTAGCTTCGAACGCCGCGGCTTCAGGACCGTCGCGCTGCCCGCCGCGCATCGCCCGACGATGCGCCTCAACTTCCGCAGGTCCGCGGTATGAAATTCCTCGACATCGCCAAGGTCTATGCGCGCTCCGGCAATGGCGGCAATGGCTGCGTCGCGTTCCGGCGCGAGAAGTTCATCGAATATGGCGGCCCGTGGGGCGGCAATGGCGGGAAGGGCGGCGACGTCTGGGTCGAGGCGTTCGAGAACCAGAACACGCTGCTCTCCTTCCGCTACCAGCAGCATGTCGAGGCCAAGAACGGCGAGCCCGGCATGGGCAAGGAGATGACCGGCGCGCACGGCGCCGACGCGCTGATGAAGGTGCCGGTCGGCACGCAGATCTTCGAGGAAGACGGCGAGACGCTGATCGCCGATCTCGACAGGCCCGGCGCGCGCTTCCGCCTGCTCAGGGGCGGCAATGGCGGCTTCGGCAACGCGCATTTCAAGAGCGCAACCAACCAGGCGCCCAAGCACGCCAACCCCGGCCAGCCCGGCGAAGAGAAGACGATCATCCTCAAGCTGAAGCTGATCGCGGACGCCGGATTGATCGGCAAGCCCAACGCCGGCAAGTCGACCTTCCTGTCGCGCGTCTCGGCCGCGCGGCCGAAGATCGCGGATTATCCCTTCACGACTCTGGAGCCGCAGCTCGGCGTGGTGAAGATCGACGAGACCGAATTCGTGCTCGCCGATCTGCCCGGCCTGATCGAAGGCGCGCATGAGGGCGTGGGCCTGGGCGACAAATTCCTCGGCCATGCCGAGCGCACCAACGTCATCCTGCACCTGGTCGACGGCACCGAAAGCGAGATCGCCAAAACCTACAAGATCATCCGCCACGAACTCGAAGCCTACGGTCACGGCCTGGAAGACAAGCCGGAGATCGTCGGCCTGAACAAGGCCGACGCGATCCCGAAGGCCGCGCTCGCGAAAAAGAAAGCCGCGCTCGAGAAAGCCTGCGGCCACAGGGTGTTCGTGCTCTCCGGCGTGTCGGGCGAGGGCATCGACACGGTGCTGCGCGCGCTCGCGAAAGAGATCGTGAAAAAGCGCGCCCCCAGGGCGCCGAAGACGGCGAAGCCGGAGAAGAAGGCGTGGGCGCCGTGACCCTTCGAGGCTCGCTTCGCTCGCACCTCAGGGTGACGAGAAGCAACCGTCATGCTGAGGTGCATCGCGAAGCGATGCCTCGAAGCATGCATGGGGAAGCTTATGTCTGACCCCTTCGCGTCTGCCAGGCTGATCGTCATCAAGGTCGGCTCCGCCTTGCTGGTCGACCCGGCCGGAGGTGCGCTCCGCCGCGGCTGGCTGCGTGCGCTGTGCGCCGATCTCGCCGCGCTCGCCGCGAAAGGGCACCAGCTCATCGTCGTGTCGTCGGGCGCCATCGCGCTTGGCCGCCGCAAGCTCGGCCTCAAATCCGGCGCGCTCCGCCTCGAAGAATCCCAGGCCGCCGCGTCGGTCGGCCAGGTGCAGCTCGCCGAGGCCTATGCCGACGGATTCGAGGCGCACGGCATCGTCGCCTCGCAGGTCCTGCTCACGCTCGGCGACACCGAACAGCGCAACCGCTATCTCAACGCCCGCGCCACGCTGAAGACGCTGCTCGATCTGAAAGCAATCCCCGTCATCAACGAGAACGACACCGTCGCCACCGCCGAAATCCGCTACGGCGATAACGACCGCCTCGCCGCGCGCGTCGCCAGCATGATGGGCGCCGACCTGCTGGTGCTGCTCTCCGACGTTGACGGCCTCTACACCGCCGATCCCACGCGCCACGCCGACGCCACGCATATCCCCGACGTGCCCGCGATCACGACGCAGATCGAATCCATGGCCGGCGAGTCCGTCTCCGGGTTCGGCCGCGGCGGCATGGCGTCGAAGATCGCCGCCGCGCGCATCGCCACCGCCGCCGGCTGCGACGTGCTGATCGCCAGGGGCAAGGACGACCGCGCCATCGACGCGCTGCGCAACAATGGGCGCCACACCCGCTTCCATGCGACCACCACCCCGGCCCAGGCACGCAAGCGCTGGATCGCCGGCGTGCTGAAACCCGAAGGCACGCTGATCATCGACGCCGGCGCCGCCAAGGCGCTGCTCGACGGCAAGAGTCTGCTTCCCGCCGGCGTCCGCCAGATCGACGGCCGCTTCGAACGCGGCGACGCCGTGGTCGTGAAGGATCAGCAGGGGCGCGAGATCGCCCGCGGCCTCACCGCCTACAATGTCGAGGACGCCGAGCGCATCGCGGGCAAGCGCACCGCCGAGATCGAAGCCATCCTCGGCTATCGTGGCCGCGACGAGATGATCCACCGCGACGACCTCGCGCTGACGGTGACCGCGTCATGACCATCGCGAACGCCGCGCTTGCAAGCGAGATGCTCGACATCGTCGCGCCCGCCTACAAGGCGAAGAAGGTCCTGCGCACCGCGACCGGCGATCAGCGCAATGCCGCGCTGCGCGCCGCGGCCGCCGCGATCCGCGCGCACAAGAAGGCGATCCTCTCCGCCAATGCGGCCGATGCGAACACCGCCCGCCAGCAGAAGATGGCGCCCGCCATGGTCGATCGCCTGCTGCTCGACGACGACCGCATCGAGGCGATGGCCAAGGGCGTCGAGGATGTCGCCGCGCTGCCCGATCCCGTCGGCCGCGAGCTGGCGCGCTGGACGCGGCCCAACGGCCTCGACATCGCCCGGGTCGCCACGCCGATTGGCGTCATCGCGATGATCTACGAAAGCCGCCCGAACGTGACCGCCGATGCGGGCGCGCTGTGCCTCAAGTCCGGCAACGCCGTCGTCCTGCGTGGCGGTTCCGATGCCCGCTTCTCCAACGCCGCAATACACGCTGCGATGGTCGAGGGCCTGCGCGCCGCAAGACTGCCGGAAGCGTCGATCTCGTTCGTGCGGAACACCGACCGCGACGCCGTCGGCATGCTGCTGCGTGGCTTCAACGGCCTGATCGACCTCATCATCCCGCGCGGCGGCAAGAGCCTGGTCAAGCGCGTGCAGGACGAGTCGCAGGTGCCGGTGCTCGCGCATCTCGAAGGCATCTGCCACGTCTACATCCACGCCAAGGCCGATCCCGCCAAGGCCCGCGCCATCGCGGTGAATTCCAAGATGCGCCGCACCTCCGTCTGCGGCGCCGCCGAGACGCTGCTGATCGACCGCGCGGTGCTGGTGACCACCGGCAAGGCTGTGCTTGCGGACCTTGCCGCCGCCGGCTGCGAAATCCGCGGCGACGACGACGTCTGCGCCGCCTTCCCCGCCGCAAGGAAGGCCGACTACGAGGACTGGCGGACCGAATATCTCGACGCGATCATCGCGGTGAAGACGGTCGACGGCATCGACGACGCCATCGAGCACATCGATCTGCTCGGTTCGCAGCACACCGAGAGCATCGTCACGGAGGACCGCGCCGCGGCCGAGAAATTCCTCGCTGATGTCGACTCCGCCATCGTCGAATGGAACGCTTCCACGCAATTCGCCGACGGCGCCGAGTTCGGCATGGGGGCGGAGATCGGCATCGGGACCGGCAGGTTGCACGCGCGCGGCCCGGTCGGGGTCGAACAGCTCACCACCTTCAAGTATGTCGTGCGCGGCACCGGACAAATTCGCCCATGAGATTCTGGAAGACATCGCTGCCCAAACTGGAGCGGCCGCACGCGAACTGGGTGCGTCCGCCCGGGCCCATCCATCCGGGGATGAAGATCGGCCTGCTCGGCGGCTCCTTCAACCCGGCGCACGAGGGCCACGTCCACGTGTCCGATGTCGCGCTGAAGCGCCTCGGCCTCGATTTCGTGTGGTGGCTGGTCACGCCGCAGAACCCGCTCAAGCCGGCCTCCGGCATGGCAACGCTGGCGCGCCGCGTCGAGGAAGCGAAATGCGTTGCGTGTCACCCGCGCATCGTCGTGATGGATATCGAGCACGACTTCCGCACCCACTACTCCTTCGACACGCTGAACGCCCTGCAACGCCGCTTTCCCGGCGTGAAGTTCGTCTGGCTGATGGGTTCCGACAATCTGCGCATCTTCCGCCGCTGGAAGCGCTGGGCCGAGATCGCCCAGCGCGTCCCGATCGCCGTGATTCAGCGCCCCGGAACCATCCTGGCCGCGCTCAACTCCAAGGCCATCGAACGGTTTGGCCAGACCCATGCGGTGCACGACCTGGCCAATGCCACGCCGCCCGCCATCGCCATCATCGACGGCAAGCGCAATGCGCAGAGCGCCACCGCGATCCGCGCATCCAACCGCTGGGCCGAAGGCTTTGTCGGCCCCATCGCGTGATGGTAGATTGCGCCGCCCCAATCCCGCGTCCGGAGACCCCGCTCTGACTGCCAAGACCGCCAAAAAGGCGCCCGCGACGAAGAAGTCAGCGGCCAAAAAGCCTGCGAAGAAATCCGTCTCCAGGAAAGTCTCCATGAAGAAGGCGGCGAACCAGCCGCTCTACGCCGTGGATGAAGCGCTGCTGGAGCGCATCAAGGCCTCGCTCGACGACGACAAGGCGCTCGACATCGTCACCATCCCGCTGGAGGGCCGCTCGTCGCTGGCCGACGCGCTGGTGATCGCCACAGGCACGTCCTCGCGCCATGTCGCATCGATTGCCGACCATCTCGCGCGCAAGCTCAAGGATGCCGGCTACGGCACGCGCCCGGTCAACGGCGCGCAGCAGGGCGACTGGGTGCTGGTCGATGCGGGCGACGTGATCGTGCACATCTTCCGCGCCGAGGTGCGCGACTACTACGACCTCGAAGGCATGTGGTCGGTCGACGAGCCGAAACGTTCCAGGGCATGAGGCTGCATATCCTTGCCGTCGGATTCGGCCGCGGCACGCCGGAAGCGGCGCTGACCGAGGATTTCGTCGGCCGCGCCCAGAACATGGGCCGCCGCATGGGCTTTCCCGCCGTGACCTGCGAGGAGATCGCCGTCTCGAAAGACCGCGACGTGAAAAAGCGCATGGCCGACGAGGCCGAGCGTCTCGCCCACCGCGTCCCCGACGGCGCCCACGTCATCCTGCTCGATGCGCGCGGCAAGGGCATGACATCCGAGGATTTCGCCGAACTCCTCGGCGCGATGCGCGATGCGGGCACCAAGGACCTTGCCTTCGTCATCGGCGGCCCCGACGGTCTCGCGCCGCTGCCCGGCAAGAAATCCAGCCGCAGCCTCGCCTTCGGCCCGCAGACCTGGCCGCACCTGATGGTGCGCGCGATGCTCAGCGAGCAAATCTACCGTGCCATGACCATCCTCGCCGGTCACCCGTATCACCGGGCCTGATCCTTTCGGGGCTCGGCAATTCAGGCCTCGCACCTCAGGATGACGAGCGCTCGAACGCGTCATCCTGAGGTGAGGGCGAAGCGAGCCCCGAGGGAGAAACCCTTCCTTAACCATGATCGGCGATGCTGCTGTGTCGCAATGGGACGTAGGCCCATGGAGATCAACGGACCAAGGAAGATCGATTCCGTCAGCGTGCGCCGCGTGGCCAAGACCACGACCGGGGGCACGTCGTCGACGTTTTCGGTGTCCGATCCGGCCGAAGTCCGCGGCTCTGTCGTTGCGGGCCCCGGCCCGATCGGCGCGCTCGATTCCATCCTGATGCTTCAGGGCCTGGACGAATCGACCGACGGCCGTTCGAAGGGCCTGGCGCACGGCGAAAAGCTGCTCGACATGCTGGACGAGGTGCGCGACGGGCTGCTGGCCGGCGGCGTGCCGCGCACGACGCTGAACCGCCTCGCCAATGCGGTGACGCGCCGGCACGACCAGTTCAACGACCCCAAGCTGCAAGGCGTGCTCGACGAGATCGAGCTGCGCGCCCACGTTGAATTGGCCAAGCTTGAGATGATGGACAAGCGCGTCGCCTAGCTTCGACGCAGCACCCTTCGAGGCTCGCTTCGCTCGCACCACAGGGTGACGAGATTTTCTTGCCGCATCTGGTCTCTCGTCATGCTGAGGTGCTCCGCCAAAGGCGGAGCCTCGAAGCACGCACGATTTCTGCGCCGCCGTCAGATATCCAGCAACAGACGCTGCGGATCTTCCAGGTTTTCCTTCACGCGCACCAGGAACGTCACGGCCTCGCGGCCGTCGACCAGGCGGTGATCGTAGGAGAGCGCCAGGTACATCATCGGCCGGATCTCGACCTTGCCGTCGATCGCCATCGGGCGCGGCTGGATCTTGTGCATGCCCAGGATGCCCGATTGCGGCGTGTTCAGGATCGGCGTCGACATCAAGGAGCCGAACACACCGCCATTGGTGATCGAGAACGTGCCGCCCTGGAGCTCGTCCAGCTTCAGCTTGTTGTCGCGCGCGCGCAGGCCGAAGTCGTGGATCTTCGCCTCGATCCCCGCCAGCGAGAGCTGGTCGGCGTCGCGCACCACCGGCACCACCAGGCCCCGCTCGGTCGAAACCGCGATGCCCATGTCGTAGTAGTTCTTGTAGATGATGTCGTCGCCTTCGATCTCGGCGTTGACATTCGGCAGCTCCTTCAGCGCCGCGATGCACGCCTTCACGAAGAAGCCCATGAAGCCCAGGCGCACGCCGTGCTTCTTCTCGAAGCTGTCCTTGTACTCGGTGCGCAGCGTCATCACCTGGCTCATGTCGACCTCGTTGAAGGTCGTGAGCTGGGCGGCGGTGTTCTGCGATTCCTTCAGGCGCAGCGCGATGGTCCTGCGCAGGCGGCTCATCTGCACGCGCTCCTCGCGGTCGGCGCGCGGGCGCGGCCCGGCGTGCACCGGCGCCGGTGCGGCGCGGACGGCGGTGCGTTCGGCGGCGCGGGCTTCCAGTGCTTCCAGCACGTCGCCTTTCATAACGCGGCCGTCGCGGCCGGAACCGGCGATGGTCGACGTGTCGACGTTGTTCTCCGCCGCCACGCGGCGAGCGGCCGGCATGACGGGAGCAGCCGGTGTCGGTGCAGCCGCAGGCTTCGGCGCAGCCGCCGGCTTGGGCGCAGGAGCAGCAGCGGGCGCCGGTTTCGGCGCGGCAGCCTGCGGATTCTTTGCGGCGACGGCAGCGGTTGCGCCCGCTACGCCTTCCTTGATCGCCCCCAGCAGCGCGCCGACCTGAACAGTGTCGCCTTCCTTGACCGAGATCGACTCCAGTGCGCCGTCCGCGGGCGAGGGCACCTCCACGGTCACCTTGTCGGTCTCAAGCTCCAGCAGCGGCTCGTCGCGTGCGACGCTCTCGCCCTCCTTCTTGAACCAGCGAGCGACCGTGGCTTCCGTGACGGATTCGCCCATCGCGGGCACTTTGATCTCGATGCTCATCATTGCCTCTCGGCGGAAGGGAAATTGGTACGCGGAGACGCGGAGACGTGGAGGGAATATACCGCGCCTCCGCGCCTCCGCGTGATATTCTTTGGCCTCACAAGGTCAGGGCCTCTGCGAGGAACGCTTTCAATTCGGCATTGTGCTGGCTCATCAGGCCCGCCGCGGTCGACGCGTATTCCGGCCGCCCGACATAGCGCGGACGCGCTGTGCCGCCCAACTGGGTGACGGTGTCGGCGATCTTCGGCTCGATGAAAGTCCAGGCGCCCTGGTTCCGGGGCTCTTCCTGGCACCACACGATATCGGCCTTCGGGAAGCGGTTCAGCTCCAGCGCCAGCACCCTGTCCGGGAAAGGATAGAGCTGCTCAAGCCGCAGGATCTGGATGCGGTTCTCCTTCAGCTTGTCGCGCGCGTCCATCAGGTCGAAATAGACCTTGCCGGTGCACAGCACGACCCGCTTGATGTCCCTGTCGTCCGCCAGCTTCACGTCCCACGCGCCCGGCACCACTTCGGCCTGGTCGCGCAGCACGCGATGGAACGACGAACCCGGACCAAAATCCGCCAGGAACGACGTCACCTTCCTGTGGCGCAGAAGCGACTTCGGCGTCATCAGGATCAGCGGCTTGCGGAACGGCCGATGCAGCTGGCGCCGCAGCACGTGGAAATAGTTCGCCGGCGTCGTCGGATAGCAGACCTGGATATTGTCCTGCGCGCAGAGCTGGAGATAGCGCTCCAGGCGCGCCGAGGAATGTTCCGGCCCCTGGCCCTCATAGCCGTGCGGCAGCAGCATCACGAGGCCGCACATGCGCAGCCACTTGCTTTCGCCCGATGCGATGAACTGGTCGATAATCACCTGCGCGCCGTTGGCGAAATCGCCGAACTGTGCTTCCCACAGGGTCAGTGCCCGCGGCTCGGCGCTCGAATAGCCGTACTCGAAGCCCAGCACCGCCTCTTCCGACAAGAGCGAGTCGATGATCTCGAACGGCGCCTGATCCTTGCGGATGTGTTGCAGCGGATACCAGCGCTTCTCGGTCTCCTGGTCTACGATCGAGGCGTGACGCTGGCTGAACGTGCCTTCCGTCGAATCCTGGCCGGAGAACCGGATCGGCATCCCTTCGAGCATCAGCGTGCCGAACGCCAGTGCCTCGGCCGTCGCCCAGTCGAAGCCTTCGCCGGTCTTGAACATCTCGGCCTTGGCTTCCAGGTTGCGCGCCACCGTCTTGTGCACGTTGAAGCCGTCCGGCACCCGCGTCAGCGCCGCGCCGACTTCCCGCACGAGATCGAGCGGCACCGCCGTGTCGCCGCGTCGGTCGCCCGCCGGCGCCACGCCGAGACCCGACCAGCGGCCGTCCAGCCAGTCCGCATGTTCCGGCTTGTGGACCTTGGACGCCGTGAACTCGCTGTCCAGCTTGCCCATGAAGCCCTTCAGCATCTCGTCGGCTTCGGCCTGGGTCAGCGTGCCTTCCTCGACCAGCTTCCTGGTGTAGAGCACCAGCGTCGTCGGATGGTCCTTGATCGCTCTGTACATCAGGGGCTGGCTGAACGTCGGCTCCAGCGTCTCGTTGTGACCGAAGCGGCGGTAGCACACCATGTCGATCACCACGTCCTTCTGGAAGAACTGGCGGAATTCGGTCGCGATGCGCGCGCAATGCACCACCGCTTCGGGATCGTCGCCGTTCACGTGAAAGATCGGCGCCTGCACCATCAGCGCGATGTCGGTGCAGTACGGCGAGGAGCGCGAATAGGCCGGCGAGGTGGTGAAGCCGATCTGGTTGTTGATGATGAAGTGGATCGTGCCGCCGGTGCGGAAGCCCTTGGTCCCGCTCATCGCGAAGCATTCGGCCACGATGCCCTGGCCCGCGAACGCCGCGTCGCCGTGCAAGAGCAGCGGCAGAACGGTCGAACGCGTCTCGGTGTCGCCGAGCTGCTGCTGCTTGGCGCGGGCCTTGCCCAACACCACCGGATCGGATGCTTCAAGGTGCGAGGGGTTCGGCGTCAGCGACAGATGCACCTGGTGATTGTCGAACGAACGGTCCGACGAGGCGCCGAGGTGATACTTCACGTCGCCCGAGCCCTGCACTTCGCTCGGATTGGCGCTGCCGCCGCTGAACTCGTGGAACAGCTGGCGATAGGGCTTGCCCATGACATTGGCGAGCACGTTCAGCCGCCCGCGATGGGCCATGCCGACGACGATTTCCTTCACGCCCAGCTGGCCGCCGCGCTTGATGATCTGTTCCAGCGCCGGGACCATCGCCTCGCCGCCGTCCAGGCCGAAACGCTTGGTGCCCAGGAAGCGCAGCGCCGCGAATTTCTCGAAACCCTCGGCCTCGACCAGCTTGTTCAGGATTGCCTTCTTGCCCTCGGGCGAGAACACGATCTCCTTGTCGGGCCCCTCGATCCGGCGCTGGAGCCAGTCCTTCTGCTCCGGATCGTTGATGTGCATGAACTCGTAGCCGATGCGCCCGCTATAGGTGCGCTTCAGGATGGTGTGCACCTGGCGCGGCGTGCCCGAAGACAGCCCCATCACGCCGTCCATGAAGATCGGACGATCGAGGTCCTCGGCATGGAAGCCGTAGAAGCCGGGTTCGAGTTGCGGATGCGGATGCTTCGGCGTTATCTCCAGCGGATCGAGATCGGCTTCCAGATGGCCGATCACGCGATAGGCGCGCACCAGCTGGATCATGCGGATCGAATCCTGCGCAACCTTGTGCAGGTCGGCGTCGCTCACGGCGCCCTTGCGAACCGGAAGCTGCCCGGTCAGCGCCGCGACGATCTCGCCGTTCGCATAATTGGGCTTCTGGTCGCGCCGCCACTCCGGCCCGCGGCCCACCTGCGCCGGGTCGAGCGCTGTCTGTCCCAAGCCCGAAAAATAGGCACGCCAGCTCTCTTCAACCGTGTCGGGGTTCTCGAGGTACTGGGCATAGAGGGATTCCACGAAGGCGGCGTTGGTGCCGGACAAGAAGGAGGTCGCTTCCAGAATCTCGTTGGAGGTCCTGGCGAGCCGGGTCGGATTGGATTGTTCTGTCATTTCAATCAGTTAGGAGGCTGCTTGTTGGGCTGCCTTCGGTTCCTGGACGGGTGGTGTCCGTCGCGGGGGTGGTAGCGCCGAACGCCCCCGGATTCAACGCTGACGTTGGTTAAAATATGGGGCGACCAAGACCCAATTGCGACGGGGTAGTCTCCCTGCGCAATGCATGGCTATAACGAGCGCATGGAGCGCAAGCGCCTCACATCGTTGGACGCGCTGCGCGGGATCGCGGCACTGGCCGTGGTCGTCTGGCACTGGCAGCACTTCTTTGCGATCAGCGGCGCATGGATGCCGGGCTGGTCGCGCGAGGTGCAACCTTTCTACACGGTGCTGAAGCCGCTCTATCTGGAAGGCTGGGCCGCGGTCGATCTGTTCTTCGTGCTCTCGGGCTTCGTGTTCTTCTGGCTCTACGGCGACGCGGTGCGCGAGCGCGCGATGGGGGCAGGGCGCTTCGCCTGGCTGCGCTTTTCGCGCCTCTATCCTCTGCATCTCGTCACGCTGCTCGCCGTCGCCGCGATGCAGATTTGGTTCACGCGCCTGCACGGCGGCCCGTTCGTCTATATCGAGAACGACCTTCGCCGCTTCGTCTTGCACCTGTTCTTCGTGCAGTCCTGGTCGCTGGACATCCGCCAGAACTTCAACGGCCCGAGCTGGTCGGTCTCGCTCGAAGTGTTGCTGTACATCCTGTTCTTTGCCGCCTGCCGCTTCGGCCTGCGCGCACGCGGCGCCGCGCTGATCGCGCTGGCATCGGTGCCGCTCTATTGGGTGAGCATCGATCTCGCGCGGGCGCCCATCGGCTTCTTCATGGGCGGCGCCACTGTGTGGGCATGGCAGGCGCTGCGCGACCGCGCCGGTCCCATGCTCGGCCGCGCCATCCTCGGCGCCGCGATTGCCGGCTGGGCCGTGCTCTATGTGGCGCTGTATCGCGGCTGGTTCGACAGCGGCGACGACAACATCGCGTTCCTTGTGGTCTTCGATTTCGGCCTCGCGCCGCTGACCGTGCTGGCGCTTGCATTGCGCGAGCAGGTGCGCCCGGCCGCCGGCTGGCTCGGCGCGCTGGGCGACATCAGCTACGCGACCTACCTGCTCCAGTTTCCGCTGCAACTGGCGCTTGCGATACTCGCCACGCGTCTCGCGCTCACGCCGCAGTTCTTTATGCAGGACTGGGTGATGCTCGCCTTCTTCGCCGTGCTGATCGCGCTCGGTTTCGCGAGCTATCACCTGTTCGAAAAGCCGATGCAGCACCGGCTGCGCCGCCTTTCCCTGCCCGAAACCGCCGGTGCCGGCGGTTGAGGTGCGCTGAGAGCGCCATTCGCGCCTTTGCAACGAAGATGTAAGCTGGCTGTCTGAGAGGCCTGATGCGCGCTCTGTTCCTCATTCTGGGATGCTTGGTGACGACGCCGGCGATCGGCGCGTCATGCATCCCGTCGGAGCGTCCGCCGGCCAATCACCCGTCGCTTGCTGCGCTGCCGGACAGCTACTGGACCGGCCTTCAGGCCTGGTCCGATCTGCCGCCGGGCGACCGCGCTCTGTTGGCGCGGGTGTCGATCGTTCAGCGCGATGTGCGCGCGCTCAATCCGCACCTGACCTTCTCCGACGAAGTGCCGCGCAACGTCGTGCCCCTCAGGACGGCTCCGGATCAGGAGTTCGTGGCCGACGGCGCCGCGAGCCTGGACGCGCTGGTGCTTGCCGCGCGCCTCTACCTGCGCGACCGCGGCAGCTTCTACGTCAGCAACGGCTTCCGCAGCTATGCCGTGCAGCTCGAGACATGGCCGCGCAATCTCGAGAAATATCTCGCGCGCATCCGCGCCGACCTGCCGCCGGCGAACGCGAAGGGTTACTCCGACGACGCGGTCTGCGCGCTGCGCGCCTATGCCGGCAGCCACTATGCCTTCCCGGGCTACAGCAACCATCAATCCGGTCGCGCCGCCGATTTCCATTTCCGCGCTGGCGACGCGCCGGAACTGAACAGCGACTCCGGCGGCGACAACATCGCGCGCTGGTGCAAAAGCGATATCTACGGCTGGCTGCACCGGAACGCCCGGAGCTACGGCTTCATCCAGGCGAAGATCGACGAGCCCTGGCACTGGGTCTACGACCCCGGCGCCGCGAAGACGAGCGAGGCCGACCGTGTGGCGACGAGCTGTCAGGGCAAGATCGACTAGCGATTGCGCGGCAAAATCCGCAGCGTCGCCGTCGCGGTCACGCACACGGTGCCGTCCGGCGCGCGCAGTTCGCCGCGCGTGGTCGCGGTGCGCTCGTCCTTCGTCATGATCCACGCTTTGGCTTCCAGCGGCCCGAGCGGCGTCGGGCGCAGGAACTCGCACTCCAGCTTCACCGTCATCGCGATCCGGTCGTCGGGAAGCTGCGCCAGAAGCGGCGTCATCGTCGCCGAATCCAGCATCGCGCTCGCCAGCCCGCCCTGCACCGTGCCGTGACGGTTGGAGAATTCGGGCGGTGCGAAAAACCGCAACCACGCCACGCCGTCGTCGTCGACGCGCACGATCTCGCGGCCGAGCAGCGCGGCAGCCGGCGGCAGTTGCCCGAGATGGCTGTTCGTCACTTGCCCTTCAGCAGCTCGACCAGCGTGGTGCCGAGCGCGGCGGGGTTCGGCGACACGCGGATGCCCGCGCTCTTCATCGCCTCGATCTTGCTGTCCGCGCCGCCCTTGCCGCCCGAGATGATCGCGCCCGCATGGCCCATGCGGCGGCCCGGCGGCGCCGTGACGCCGGCGATGAAGCCGACCATCGGCTTCTTGGTCTTGTTGTGCTTGATGAAGTCCGCCGCGTCTTCCTCGGCCGACCCGCCGATCTCGCCGATCATGATGATCGACTCGGTCTCCGGATCGCGCAGGAACATCTCCAGCACCTCGATGTGCTCGGTGCCCTTCACCGGATCGCCGCCGATGCCGACGCACGAGCTCTGGCCGAGGCCGACCGCCGTGGTCTGCGCCACCGCCTCATAGGTCAGCGTGCCGGAGCGCGACACGATGCCGACCTTGCCGCGGCGGTGGATGTGGCCGGGCATGATGCCGATCTTGCACTCGTCCGGCGTGATCACGCCGGGGCAGTTGGGTCCGATCAGCCGCGTCTTGCTGCCCTGGAGCGCGCGCTTCACCTTCACCATGTCCAGTACCGGGATGCCCTCGGTGATGCACACCGCCAGCGGGATGCCCGCATCGATCGCCTCCAGGATCGCGTCGGCCGCGAAGGCCGGCGGCACGTAGATCGCGGTCGCGGTGGCGCCGGTCTTCTCGACCGCCTCGCGCACCGTGTCGAACACCGGCAGGCCCAGATGCGTCGTGCCGCCCTTGCCCGGCGTGGTGCCGCCGACCATCTTCGTGCCGTACGCGATCGCGGCTTCCGAATGGAAGGTACCCTGGTTGCCGGTAAAGCCCTGGCAGATGACCCTGGTGTTCTTGTCGACGAGAATGGACATGTGCAGTTCCTAATGAGTTTGATTCATGTGCGCGAGGCGCTGATCGAGCAGAAGCTGCGCCGCTAGTGCCACTGCGGCAGGCGGTGCTTCGGAAGGTGTGCGGCCCGCGAAGATCGTCCAGTTGATGCCACCGCTGTCACCTGCCGTGTCGGCGAGTTGGCATGGATTGTAAGACTCGTCATTGCCAGAAACTGATGCTGCATCCGTGTTCGGATGCGCCGCTTTCCAAGTATCGCAATTTTTGCGCAACCGGTCGCTGTACTGCTTCATCACATTGGCTTGTTGGACAGCCGCTTCATCGGCAATTGGCTTCGCGCAGATCTTCTCCACGAGAAAATCAACGGCCTCGTTTAGGTTCGGCACAGCGGAGGCGACCTTAATCGCATTGCTGCGGATGCACTGCTCGATCGGTGCTGCCAGCGCTGTGTCATCCGCGCGCGCCGGTGCGGCAGTTGCCAGCCCGCAAAGTACCAGCGCGATAGCGGCAGCGATCCTCACGTCTAGCCCTTCACAGCTTTGACGATCTTCTGCGCCGCGTCGGCGAGATCGTTGGCGGAAAGAATGGGGAGGCCGGATTCGGCGAGGATCTTCTTGCCGAGGTCGACATTGGTGCCTTCCAGGCGCACCACCAGCGGCACCTTCAGCGACACTTCCTTCGCAGCGGCCACGATGCCTTCCGCTATGATGTCGCACTTCATGATGCCGCCGAAGATGTTGACCAGGATGCCCTTCACGTGCGGATCGCTGACGATGATCTTGAACGCCGCCGTCACCTTCTCCTTGCTCGCGCCGCCGCCGACGTCGAGGAAGTTCGCGGGCTCGCTGCCGTACAGCTTGATGATGTCCATCGTCGCCATGGCGAGGCCCGCGCCGTTCACCATGCAGCCGATCTCGCCGTCCAGCTTGATGTAGGAGAGGTCGAACTTCGACGCCTCGACCTCCATCGGGTCTTCCTCGTCCAGGTCGCGCAGCGCCTGGATGTCCTTGTGCCGGTAGAGCGCGTTGTCGTCGAAATTGATCTTGGCATCGAGGCAGATGACCTTGCCGTCCTTGGTTACGACCAGCGGGTTGATCTCCAGAAGGCTCATGTCCTTCGCCAGCACCGCCTCGTACAGCGACTTCACCAGCGCGCCCATCTGCTTCGCCTGGTCGCCCTTCAGCTTCAGCGCCGACGAGATGTCGAGGCCCACATAGGGCGAATATCCGACCGCCGGTTCGATCTGGAAGGTCTGGATCTTCTCCGGCGTCTTGTGCGCCACCTCTTCGATGTCCATGCCACCCTCGGTCGACGCGATGAACGCCACGCGCGACGTCGCGCGGTCGACCAGTGCGGATAGATAGAGCTCGCGCTCAATCGCCGAGCCGTCCTCGATGTAGAGCCGCTTCACCACGCGGCCGTGCGGCCCGGTCTGGTGCGTCACAAGCGTCATGCCCAGCATGCGCCTGGCTTCCTTCTCCACGTCCTCGATGGACTTCACCACCTTGACGCCGCCGCCCTTGCCGCGGCCGCCGGCGTGGATCTGCGCCTTCACCACCCACACCGGTCCGCCCAATTCCCTGGCGGCGGCAACGGCTTCCGCGACCGTGAAGGCGGCCTTGCCCTTCGGCACAGGGGCGCCAAAGCCGCGGAGCACTTCCTTGGCCTGATATTCATGGATGTTCATGGGATTTCCCGAAACGTTCTCTGGATGGCGGAATGGGCGGCACAATACCAGCCGACACCCCCCGCGCAAGGCGGGCAAAAGCACCGTCCGCTGCGTCAATTCAGGCGTTGCCGCGCCGCTGCGTCAGGCGGTCGTCGCGGTCGGGCGATTTCGCGCAGGGATGAGATTGCGCACCGGTCCGGCAACCAGCATCGCGAACAGCATCAGCATCGCAGGCACGGCGAGCACGATGCCCGTGGCGCCGGCGATCTCGCGCACGGCGATCGGCATCAGCCACAGCGCCGCCATCAGCGATTTCTCATACGGGCGGAAACCGTTCCGCACGCCGTCCGATACGATCAGCGCCATGGCCGGCGCCAGGATCATCAGATCGTATTCCAGGCTGTAGGGCGTCGTGAGCACCGCCGCGATGCACAACGCCGCGCCCTTGCGCGCCATGCTCTCGCCGCTGCGCCACTGCACGACCAGGGCGGCCGCAACGGCAATGGAGATCGCACCCTGCACGGCATAGGCGAGCGCGATTCCGCCGCCCCACAGCCGCACCCACGCAAACACGCTCTGGATCTTGTTGAAGCCGGTGCTGCCCTGTTCGAGCACGACCGTGCGCGTGAAATGCGACGAGGCCAGGAACGCCGGCCAGACCTCCGGCCCGAACAACAGCGTCACCACGACGGTCAGCGCCGCAACCGTGCCGGCCGCCGCCGCCAGCACGCGCCAGCGTCCGGTCGCCAGCACTACCAGCGGAATCATCACTGCGAATTGCGGCTTGTAGGCCAGGCAGCCGAACAGGATACCTGCAACGACCGGCCGGCGATCGAGCAGTGCCAGTCCGCCGCCCAGCAGCGTCGCGGTCAGGAATCCGGTGTGCCCATGCGTCAGGTTCACGAACACCGCCGTGAAACCCAGCGCCAGCAGCGGCCACAACCGGTCGCGCGCGAGTTGCGGCGCCGGCCCGTCGCGCAGCAGCAGCCGCAACGCGCCGAGATAGAGCAGCAGCGTCGAGATCTGCCACGCCGCCAGCGCCGCGAGGTAGGGCAGTAACGCCAGCGGCGTCGCGATCAGCAGGAAATAGGGCGGATAATGCCAGCCGTAGAACTGTGTCTCCTTGCCGAACACGCTCCGCTCCGCAAGCTCCTGCGTGGCGGGATCGAAGGGCGCTGCGGCATGGCCGTGCAGCGCGCTCAACCCCGCGACATAGACATTCGAGAAATCGGTCCCCAGCGGGCGATGGGCATAGTCCATCGCGCCATGCGCGGTGGCGATCATCGCGACGATCGCGACAGCGAACCCCGCGACGCAGCCAAGCGACCAGAGCCGCATGCGCTCGCGGGTCAGGAAGCTCGCCTCGTGCAGGACCGTCAGCAAGAGCAAAACCATGGCCGGGTGGCCGGCCATGGTCTCGCGCATTCGGTTAATATTTGTCCCGTGGGCTCAGTAGCCCGAATTGTTGCCCACGCCGCCGTCCAGCGTCAGGCCGCTGAGTTCGGCCGCGGTCGCGTGCTCGGCGACCGTGGTCGACGTCACGCACACCTTGGCGCGGTAGGAGAAGAAGAAGTCGCCCGAGCCCCAGCGGCGCAGGTTGGTGCGCTCGGTGCAGTCCGGAACCGGGATCGCCGGCGCGCACTTGACCATGCCGTCCTTGAAGTGGCGCAGCGCCTCGTGATCGGCGCACTCCAGCACCTGGCCGTGGTCGTAGGTGCCCGCGAGGCCCTGATCCGATTGCAACACTTCACCGATGATCACCTTCAGGTGCGAGCCGGGGATGCAGCGCGCGACCTCGCCCTCGTAACCGCTGTCGATCCAGGTGTCGCCGATCATGTGCGAGGCCGGGAATTCGCGGCCCTCATACGACACGCATACGACGTGGATGGATTTCACGACGGTCGCTTCCTGCATGTGGCATTCGCCGCCTGCGGCGACGGCGGCGATGGCGATGGCGCCGCCCGCGCCGTGGTTGTTGTAGTTGATGATCTGGTAGCTGCCCGCATAGACGATCGTCGCCGCGCCTGCGTTCGCTGCGGCGAAGGCAAAGGCGTTCGCTTCGGCCGACGCGTTCACGTTGACCTTGTTGATCACGATGTTCTTGTTGATGATGATGTTCTTGTTGATGTTGATATTCTTGTTGATGTCGATGTTCTTGTTGATGATCGTCGGCTTGAAGATATTGATGTTCTTGTTGATGTTGAGGCTGGAGCCGTGGTTGCCGCCCATGTCGGGGCAGCCGGGTGTCGACCCGCCGTGGTCGCCGCCGTAACTGCCGCCCATGTTGCCGGCAAGGGCCGGCGAAACGGGTGCGAGCATCAGGGCGGCGCTGGAGAGCGCTGCGATGAGGCTGTTGGTCGGACGCGGCATGATGTGCTCCTTCAAATCGACTGCTGCGCGCCGGGCGTCCCGAATTGGGGATAGGTGGCAAAACCCGGCTGGCGAAGCCTGTGCTTCACGATCCGTGCCATGGGCGCGGCTGTGCGTAGGTTCGCGAATGCTCCGATTTGGCACGGCGCCCGGCGGTGAATGCCTTAAGGTTGGCGCATGATCCCGCTGCTGGACGACAATCCCGCAAGATTGAAGCCGGTCGTCACGGTATCCGTGATCGTGATCTGCGTTGCCGTCTTCCTGTGGGAGGAGTCGCTGGGCGACGCATCCGACAGCGCGATCCTGTTGCTGGGACTGACGCCCAACGCCTTCACGCACTCCGCCGAGGCGCAGGGCTTCGGTCCGCCCGTGTGGACAACGCTGGTGACGTGCATGTTCCTGCACGCAGGCTGGATGCACATTATCGGCAACATGCTCTATCTCTGGATCTTCGGTAACAACATCGAAGACGCGATGGGGCACGGGAAGTTCACCCTGTTCTATTTCGCGTGCGGGATCCTGGCGGGCTTCACCATGGTCGCGATCGACCCGAACTCGCATACACCGGTCGTCGGAGCGTCGGGCGCGATCTCCGGCGTGCTCGCCTCCTACATGCTCCTCTATCCGCGCGCCCGGGTGCGCGTCTGGCTGTTCGTCTATCCGGCCTGGATTCGCGCCGTGTGGGTCGTCGGGGTGTGGTTTGCAATTCAGCTGCTGAACGCCGCCGCGACACCGGCATCCGAGCCGGGAACGGCCTGGTGGGCACATGTCGGCGGCTTTGCGGCCGGATTGGTACTCACCCCGTTCCTGAAATCCCCGGACGTTCCGTATTTTGGCCCGGTCGATCCTCGCGGTCCCTGGGCCGAGGGCTAGCATCACGGCGGAACCGTGGCACGGCTTTCGCTCTCTCCCATCCCAGCAGCAAAGCGGGCGTTTCGAAACGGGAAACGCCGCAGAGGAATGGGACTTGGGGTCATGAAGCACAGAAACAGCCACCTGCTGGTCGGTTACTGGAGCCGCCTGCGCAAGGGCCGCGCCGTTCCGGACCAGACGGACATCGATCCGCGCCAGCTCAAGCGCATGCTGTCTTCTGTTTTCATCCTCGACGCCGAGAACCCCGCCCGCCCGATCTACCGTCTCGCCGGCACCGGCCTGTGCGAACGCTTCGGTTTCGAATTGAAGGGCACCGGCTTCCTCGCGCACTGGGAAGCGCAGTCGTCCCAGGCGCTCGCCTCGCTGCTGCGCCAGGCGCTCACGCTCAATCAGCCCGTCTGCCTCTCTTCCATCGGCGCCAGCGCCGAATGCGGCATGGTCGAACTCGAGACGGTCCTCTGCCCCATCAGCTTCAGCAACGGCCAGCCCACCCGCTTCATCGGCATGATCCAGGTCTTGAGCGACCAGAGCCGCCTGCACGGCAAGCCCATCGCCTTCCAGCGCCTCGCCGCCTCGCAGCTCATCCGCGAGGACGATCCGCTGCCGTCATTCAACGATCTTCCGCCGCCTCCGCCCCCGCCGCCGCCGGGTGGCTTCCGCGCTCCGTCCGCGCGCGCGCCGCATCTGCGCCTGGTGGCCTCGCAGCCGCGCGCCGCGACCGTTCACTTCGCTGATCAATCCGCCCGCACCGCTCTCGAAAGGCTGGGCCGCGGCCTGACCAAGCTGAAACTGGTCTAGCCGCGCGCGGCAGCCGCCAGCGCATCGAGCGCCGGCGGCCTGGTCGTCATTTCCATGTGCGAAAGGCCCGGCACGACCGTCACCGTCAGGTCGGGCCGCACGGGCTTGAGCAGCGGCGCGTACTGATCCGCGCGGAAGATCTCGTCCTTCTCGCCCACGAACAGCATCACCGGTCCGTGCGCGCGCTTCACGTCGCCTAGGTAATCGTCGCTCGGCCCGAAGTTTCGCAGCATCCGGTACGAATAGACCGGCGTGAGCCCGACCGCCGGATCGGGATTGACCGCCATCCGCAGCACCGGCAGGCCGTTGAGCGTCGTGATGCCCAGCCGCGTCAGGATCGACAGCCCGACGATCCGCGGGATCGCCACGGAGACCCAGCCGCCTGCGTTGGCCCGCGAGGTCGGTGCGTCGTGCGGCAGTTGCGGTGACACAAGGATCAGCCGGTCGAATAGCGCGCCGTTTGGCCCGCCCGCAAAACGCAGCGCGAAGCCGCCACCCGACGAAAAGCCGAGCAGGGTGCGTGTCTCCCCCGCTTTGCGCGGCCCCAGCGTCTTCATGAAATCCACGACATCGTCGTCGAGCTGGCCGATATAGTCCACATCGCCGCTTCGGCCCGTGCCGTCGTGACCGCGCATCGCGAGCGCATACACCGTCGCGCCCTTCGCGTGGATCGCCTTCGCCACCAGATGCATGCTGGCCGACGTCCCGGACGAGCCGTGCACCAGCACCACGACGCGCCCGGGATCGCCGGGATAGGCCCGGTAGTCCAGCCGCGTTCCATCGCGCGCCGTGAAATGGCTCCTGGCCGGCATGCCGGAGAAGTCGGTTCCCGCGAAGGCGTCCGACACGCTCATCATCCGCGGGAGCGGCGCCGGCGCGGAGAGCATGATGGTTGCTGCCAGCCCGCCGGCCGCAACCAGCACGAGGATGACGATCGCGATCAGCATGCTGCGCATGTCACTCTGCCGCCACTGGAGCTGCCGCTACGCGGGCACGGATGACGCTGCGCACATGCAGGCGGATCATCGCGTACTGCAGGCCGAACAGCACCCACGGCGCTGCCGGCGTGATCACGCCGAGGAAGAACGTCCATGCCGCCTGGCTCATGGTGAAGCCGATATAGAGGTTGGCGGCGGCCAGCCCGAACATCATCACCGGCCACATGGCGCTGTAGAGCGTAAGCTCGAGCTTCGACAGATTGTCGGTCACGATGGCGGGTAGATAGCGGCTCATCCAGTTCGGCTTCACCATCGCCGCGCCGATCGCGATCTTGCCGATGGTGAACTTCACCATCACGAAGCGCGGGTCGTGGAAGTAGAGCGTCAGCGCGCCGAACACGATCACCATGACGAGGCTCATCCACTGCATGGTGACCATCGGCTTGCGCCGGACGCGCTGGATCGCAAACTGTCCCACGCCCACCGCGATGCCGACGCCGGTCGCCCAGTAGACGTTGCCGGTGATGGCCAGCAGCGCGGCGAAGAAGATCGTCGACGCCAGATCGGCGAGCATCGGCTTCAGGGCTTGTGCCAGCGGATGTTTCAGCAGCTTCAGCATGGGAGCCTCACGAATTGTCCAGGATGGAACGGAGATAGGCGACGTGCTCGGTGAAGGCCTTGCGCCCGGTGGGCGTGGCGCGCACGCGCGTCTGCGGCCGCTTGCCCTCGAACCGTTTCTCGACCGCGATATAGCCGGCCTTCGCCAGCGTCTCGAGATGCGCGCCGAGATTGCCGTCGGTCGTATCCAGGATGGATTTCAGCCGCGCGAAGTCGAGCCAGTCGTTGCGCCCCAGCACGTTGAGCGACGACATGATCTTCAGCCGCATCGACTGGTGGATGACCTCGTCGACCATCTAGCGCCTCAGCCAGAACCCGGCGGCGAACAGCGATCCGCCCACGGCCACGGCCATCCAGAGATGAAGATACGGCCCCGCGAAGAAGTATCCGGCCAGCGCGATCGCGAAGATCGCGACTGCCGCGAGCGCCAGCGTGCGGCCCAGCCAGAGGCCGACCAGGAAGACGATGAAGCTCAGGAAGGTCGGCCAGAACGTCACCTGTTCGCGCCATCCCAGATGCGCGACGTGAACCCACAGCGTGCCGAAACCGATCGTGGCAATCGTGCTGAATGCTGCGCGCCACGGGATGGCGGCGCGGGGCTCCTCGGCACGGCGATGATGAAAGAGCGCAATGATGACCGTCGCTGCGAGGCCCAGTGCCTCAAGACCCCACCAGAGAACGTCCGCGCGTTCGCGCAGGACATAGTTGGCGGTGAATCCCACCGCGAAGATCGCGCCCCACAGGAAGAAGAAGTCGCTGATATGGGCGTAGATCAGGATCTGCCGCACCCGGCTCTCGATCCCCTCCACGTCCTGGAGCAGGCTGGACGCTTCCTCGCGGTCAACGGTCATTGCTGCACTGCCGAGAACTCTATATCACAGAGTATATAAGCTCTGCATCGCAGAGTTCAAGTGCCAGCATCTCCCCCCTTGTGGGGAGGTCGAAAATTGCGAAGCATTTTTCGGGTTGGGGACCGAAGAAGGCGCCCGGCCCCCACCCGACTTCGCTGCGCCACATGATCTTGCCGACCTCCCCACAAAGGGAAGGTGATTCAGGGCCGCGGCGGCGCGCTCGGCGAGACCGGCTGCTGCTGTGCCGCGCTGGGATCCTGCGTCACGGGCTGGTCCACCGGATCGCCGCGCAGGATGGTGCGGTTGAGCTGCGCGCCCGTCTCCTGCCCCTTCAGATAAGGGATTTCGTACTTCTCGACCTTGGCGCGATAGTCCTCATAAGCCGCCTCGTCGTCGGGCAGGCGCTTGTCGCAGCGGTCGGGCGGCAGGTGCTGCGTCTCCTGGCACCACATGTCGAAGTTGATGGTCTGCACGTCGTAGCGCGTGCCTTGCGCGCCTGCGGGCAGGGTAAAGGCCGCGAGCGCCGCGGCGGCAAGCAGAATTCGCTTCATGACCATGATCACAGCCTATCCAAAGCGGAAACGCGCCGGAAGAAGGCGCCGCCGCACCAGCACCAAAGATACACCCTATGTGTGTCCGAAATGTCGGGCGACCAGACCAAAGGCCATGTTTGTCACACATGGCCGCCTTGTCACCGGCTGGCCATCCGTCGGTGCGGCTGCGTGGTCCGAACCGGGACAGTCGGTGGATCGGTCCATCCGCCCCCCTCCGTCATCACATGATTGCTGGAGCACAACCCGCAATGGCGATCAGGCAACAAGGCGACGGTATCTACTCCGCCGCTACCGCGCGATCCTCGGCCACCTTCACATGCTCCGCCGGCAGCGGCGGGCGGCCCAGCATCATGTCGGACGCCTTCTCCGCGATCATGATCGTCGGCGCGTTGGTGTTGCCGGAAACCAGTGTCGGCATCACCGACGCATCGACCACGCGCAGCCCTTCGACGCCGTAAACGCGCAGCTGCGCATCGACCACCGCCTCGCTGTCCTTGCCCATCTTGCAGCTGCCGACCGGGTGATAGATCGTCTCGGCGGTCTTCCGGATCCACGCGTCGATCTGCGCATCGGTGCGCACATGCGCGCCGGGCCACATCTCCGGTCCGCGATAGGGATCGAACGCCGCCTGCGCGAACAGGTCGCGCGCGATCTTGGTGCCCTCGCGCATCGCGCGGCGGTCTTCCTCCGCCTCCAGGTAGTTCGGCTGGATGATCGGCGCCGACAGGGGATCGTTCGACTTGATCGAGATATAGCCGCGGCTCTGCGGGCGAAGCTGGCAGACATGCGCCATGAAGCCGTGGCGGTCCATCTTCGTGCGGGTGTGGTTGGTCATCAGCGCCGCGATGAAGTGGAATTGCAGGTCGGGGTTCTCCAGATCGGGCCGGCTCTTCACGAAGCCACCGCTCTCCAGCCCCTGGCCGGTCGCCAGGCCTTTCTTGAACAGCATGTAGTTCAGGCCGGTCTTGAGCGCATTCAGCGGGTTGGACTGGCTGTACATCGTGATCGGCTGGCTCGATTCGTACTGGATCGACGCGTCGAGGTGGTCCTGCAAGTTCTTGCCGACACCCTTCAGAGCCGCCACCACCGGAATGTCGAAGCGCTTGAGCAACTCCGGATCGCCGATACCCGAGAGCAGAAGCGTCTGCGGCGAGTTCACCGCGCCGCCCGACAGCACCACTTCGCGCGTCGCGCTCACGCGCACTGGCTGCTTCTCCTGGACGAACTCGACGCCGGTCGCCTTCTTGCCGTCGAACAGGATGCGCGAGACATGCGCATTGGATTCGATGGTGAGGTTCTTGCGCGACAGGATCGGCGTCAGATAGCCCCTCGCCGCGCTCCAGCGCTGGCCGCCATGGATCGTGACCTGGTACGGCCCGAAGCCTTCCTGCTGATGGCCGTTGAAGTCGCTCGTCTGCTTGAAGCCAGCCTCGACACCCGCCTGGATGAAGGCGCGAAAGAGGGGATTGCCGGACCTGGTGTTCGACACGCGCAGCGGCCCGTCGCCGCCGTGGAAATCGTCGCCGCCGTTCTCGTTGTGCTCGGCGCGCTTGAAGTAGGGCAGCACGTCCGCGAACGACCAACCCTCCAGCCCCATCTGCCGCCAGCCGTCATAGTCGCGCGCATGGCCGCGGATATAGATCATGCCGTTGATCGACGACGATCCGCCCCAGCCGCGGCCGCGCGGCCAGTACAGGCTGCGTCCGTTCAAGTACTGCTGGCCCTCGGTGTTGTAGTACCAGTTGTGCGGATTGGGCTTGCCGATCAGCGCCGGGATGCCGGCCGGCATGTGGATCATCATGGCCTTGTCGCGCGGTCCCGCCTCGATCAGCAGCACCTCGACGTTCGGATCTGCGGAGAGCCGGTTGGCGAGCACGCAGCCCGCGCTGCCCGCGCCGATGATGACGTAATCGTACGCTTTCATTGTTCTTCAAAGCCCACGGCGTTACCTGCCGCCATCCTAGACAAAGATGACGCCTGTGTCGCGTTTCTCGGCGATATGCCGCTGCGGCACCGAAGCAGGCTTACGGCAGCAGCGTAATCACCGTCCGGCGGTTCTTGGGTTCGCGCACGCCGTCCGCAGTCGGCACGGCGAGGTCGGTCTTGCCGACGCCGCTCGCCTGGATCGCCTCGCGCCGCGCGCCCATGTCGACCAATGCCTCGACCACGACGTTGGCGCGCTTGACCGACAGGCCCTGGTTGTAGGCGGCCGAACCAGACGTATCGGTGTGGCCCACGACCGTGATGCGCGACTGCCGTCCGGCCCGCGCCGTGCTGATCGCGTTCTGGAGCACGGTGAGCTGCTCGCCGGTCAGCGTCCATGAGTCGAAATCGAAATAGACCGTGTAATCGGCGGTCGCGGGCGGCGGCGGTGGCGGTGGTGCTGCCGGGTGCAATTCCGCTTCCAGACGGGTCACCGCGCTCATGAACTGCGAATGGCATTGTTCGGCGGCCGCGTGCTGCGACTCCACCGTGCGGTTCAGCATCCAGCAATCGAAGGTCGTCTGCGCCCGCGCCGCGTCCTCGGGAAAGCGGTCCTTGCCGTCCACCAGCGCCCGCAGCAGACGGTCGCGCGCCGCCGCACTCTCGTCGTCGAAGCTGGGCTCCGGATCGGGCTCGGTGCCGCTGGCCGCGATCATCGCCTTCGCCGCGAAGGCCTCTGCCAGCATGTCGGTGTTGCCGCCGTCATCGAACAGCGTGAAGGGATCGACGTCGTCGTCGTCGCCGGTGCGGGCGCTCCTCAGCGAATGGGCGAGGAAGCTGTAGTTGTGGAACAGCGCCTGCGTGAACGCGGAGCCGCTGGGTGTCGCCGTCTCAAGCTGGTCCAGCGCCGTGGTGGTGGCGCAGGCGCTGAGGACAAGCGCTGCCACCGAAAGAGCAAGCACCGCAACCGCGCGATTAACAAATTGACGAGCCACCGGCATTGGTCCCCCGGACAAGACTATCGCAAAGGCCTGAGAGATCAGGCCGAACGCCTCGTTCAACCTATAGCGTGCGGCCCCGCCAAGGTTAAGCCTCGGTCGCGGACCCTGCGGCGGTTATCGTCAACGGACCGCACCGGCGGTAACGCATCGTTGACGCTGGATGAGGGAAACTGCGGCTTCATCCGAGCCGGGAGCAGGCGGACCATGTCCGGCCAGCCAATGTTGAGACGTACCGAGGATCCCGTCGTCGCCAAGGCGAAGGCCGAACGTCGCCGCTTCCGCCGCGTCGACGTGAACGTGCCGGGCAAGCTGTTTCTCCCCGCCGAGTCGCGCGAGATCGCCTGCAAGGTGGTCGACCTCTCGCCCGGCGGCGCCTCGATCGAATGCCAATTCGTCCCCGAGGCCAACACACCGGTCGTTCTCTATATGGAGGCCGGCTTTGGCCGCTTCGAGGGCACGGTCGCGCGGCGCGACGGCTTCGGTTTCGGCATGCGCTTCAACGCCACTGCGATGAAGCGCGAGAAGATCGCCGAACAGCTCACGCTGTTCATGAACAAGATGGCGCTCGACTCCAACGTCATGCGACGCGAGGAACGCGTGCCCTCGAAGGGCATCGTACAATTCGTGACGGGCGACGGCACGATCACGAAGTGCGAGGTCATGGATCTGTCGCCCGGCGGCGTGTCGCTCAAAACGCTGATCCGCCCGCAGGTCGGCGAGTTCGTGCTGATCGGCAAGCTCGCCGCCCGCGTCGCCCGCCATCACGAAAACGGCATCGGGCTTGAATTCGTGGGCCTGCGCTCCGAAGTGCACACCCCGGACACCCTGCACGCCCACATCTCCGCGCCGCACCGCTGAGGGTAGCCGTCGGACTGGATTCGGACTCGTCTGCGCCTCGCACGCTAGCCCGCCGGTTCGATCCCCAGCGCCTTCTGCGTCTTCTTCGGCAGTCCCGCCGCGACGATCGCATGCGCGCGTGTGAGATACGCCTTGAGCTGCTTCTCCGGCAGCCGGCCGAGCCGGTCCATGCTGACCCACTTCGCCCGCGCCAGATATGCCGCCGGCGTGATGCCGCGCTTCTTCGTCAGGATCTCGAAGCTCATGTCGTCGGCCTTGAACGAGATGCCGGCGGTCTCGCCCTTCTTCGGCTTCGGCCCCATGCCCGCGAACATCTTGCCGCCGACGATGAACATGTGGTCGCTGCCCCACTTGATCGACAGCTCCGCTCCCGGCAGCGACAGCGCGTGCCTGGTCACGTCGTCGTAGGTCATGCCGCCGATCCCGCCGGTTCGCGCGTGATGTGCAGGGCAAGCTGCTTCTTCTTCGACAGCCGGCTCGCCACGATGGCATGCGCCCGCGTCAGATAGGCCTTCAGCTCGTCGCGCTTCAGCGGCTTCAGGCCGATCATCTCCACCCACTTGGCGCGCCAGAAATAGGGGCAGGGCCCGATGCCCTTCATCTGCGTCAGGATCTCGTAAGAATAGTCGCTCGCCTTGAACCACAGCCCGATCGGCCTGTGCGCGTCGTCATGCACGATCACGGCGAACATCTTGCCGCCGACCTTGAACACGATCGTGTCACTCCACGGCTCCTCCCGCACGGCGCCCTCATGCGCCATGCAGTGCCTCTCGACGTCCCTGTAGTTCATGGCGCGGGTTTCGTCGCGGGCGGCGGCTCGGGGATATGCAGCTCTGCGCGCGCCCGCGCCCGGTGCTCCGGCCGGATGTGCTTGGCCACCATGCCGATCGCCAGTGCAATTACCGCGGCATCGTCGGTGAAGCCGATCCCCACGATGAAATCCGGGATCACGTCGAACGGCAACACGAAGTAAGCCAGCGCCGCGAACAGCGTCGCCTTGACCTTCGAGGGCGTGACGGGATCGACCGCGCAGAAATAGGCTGCGGCTGCATCTTCGGCGAAGGGGATCTGGCCCGCCACCTTGCGCAGCTTGGTCCAGAAGCTGCGGTCGACGATCCGCTCGTTCCGCGCCACGATCGCGGGCAGGTGGATGTCGGCGGCGGGATTCGGCAACTCGGTCATGGCTTCAGTATATTGTACGCCTGACGTGGCGGAAAAAGGGGCAACCAGAGGTTCATCATGGATATCGGCAAGCGAATCCTCGCCAACCAGCCATTCCCCACGCTCATGGGGGTTGAAATAGTCACCGCCGAGCCCGCGCGGGTGGTGGCAAGACTCCACGTCCGCCCCGATTTGTGCACCGCGGGAAACATCATGCATGGCGGCGCGATCATGGCCTTCGCCGATGCGCTGGGCGCCATCGGCACCGTGCTCGCCATCCCGCGGGAGGCCGGCACCACCACGATCGAGAGCAAGACCAACTTCATCGGCTCGGCGAAGGAAGGCACCACCGTCACGGGAGAAAGCACGCCCGTGCACACCGGCAAGCGCACCTCGGTCTGGACCACGCGCATCACGCGCGAAGACGGCAAGCTCGTCGCCATCGTCACGCAGACCCAGATGATCCTGCTGCCCGAAAAGGGCTGAAACAGCGTTTCCGCGACGTCCGCTTTGCGCCGCCCTGCGCGGCGGTCTAAGAGTGCGCCCCGGAAACAGGAAGGGCTTTGTTATGGAACTGAATTCTTCGATTTCGGCCGTCGTTACCGGCGGCGCGAGCGGCCTGGGCGAGGCCACGGCCCGCGCGCTGCGCGCCAGGGGCGTGAAGGTCGCGCTGCTCGATCTCAACAAGGCGAAGGGCGAGGCGCTCGCGTCGGAGATCGGCGCCACCTTCTGCGAAGCCAACGTCACCAACGAAGAAAGCGTGGTCGCCGCGTTCGAGAAGGCGCGCGCCGCCAACGGCCAGGAGCGCATCCTGGTGAACTGCGCCGGCACCGGCAACGCGATCAAGACCGCGAGCCGCGACCGCAAGACCGGCGAGACCCGCCGCTTCCCGACCGACGCGTTCAACTTCATCATCCAGATCAACCTCGTCGGCACCTTCCGCTGCATCGCGATCAGCGCGCAGGGCATGCTGAGCCTCGACCCGCTGCCCACCGGCGAGCGCGGCGCGATGGTCAACACCGCCTCGGTCGCGGCGCAGGACGGCCAGATCGGCCAGGCCGCCTACACCGCGTCGAAGGCCGGCATCAACGGTCTGACGCTGGTCGTGGCGCGCGACCTCGCGCAGGAAGGTATCCGCTGCAACACCATCATGCCGGGCCTCTTCAACACACCGCTGCTCGGCGCCGCCCCGGAAGAGGTAAAGCAGAAGCTCGGCGCCCAGGTGCTGTTCCCGCCGCGCCTCGGCAACCCGCCGGAATACGCGTCGATGGCGCTCGAGATGCTGTCGAACCCCTACCTCAACGGCGAATGCATCCGCCTCGACGGCGGCATCAGAATGCAGCCGCGTTAACGCGCAGGCGCTTCGAGGCTCCGCTTCGCGGAGCACCTCAGCGTGACGAAAGATATCGTCATCCTGAGGTGCGAGCGGAGCGAGCCTCGAAGGATGGCTTGCGATGCGTTAGCATGAGTGCATGACCGAAGCGGCCATCGCGGCCTGGAACAACTACTTCGTCACCATCGCGCAGGTCAGCGCCACGCTGGCCGGTCTTCTCTTCGTCGGCCTCACCATCTCGCTCAGCCATGTGCTGAGCAGTGCCGGCTACATGAATCGCGCCTTCGTTGCGCTCTTCCTGCAATTCCAGATGCTGGTCATCGGCATCTTCGGCATCGTCCCGGGTCAGCCCGCGTGGGTGGTCGGCGGCGAGTTCATCCTGACCGGCCTCGCGGTCCTCACCGGCACCTCGATCTTCGCCTACAACTTCCCCGAAGACCCCAACGCTGTGCTCGGCTCGACCGGCCCGCGCACCGTCCGACGCTTCCTTGCGTGGCTCGCCACGCTGCTGCCCGTCGCCACCGGCATCGGACTCTTCTTCAACCGGCCGTCCGCACTGTACGCGCTCATCCCCGCCGAGATCGCGAGTCTCTACCTCTCCATCGGCAACGCCTGGGTCTTCGCTGTGGAGATTCCCCGGCGGATGAAAGACGGACCCAAATAGCAGCTACTGCACGCCTGGTACCACCGCGATACGGGTACCGTCTTCGTCAACGACCTCTACGACGATCCGGGCCGCCGTATCGAGCTCGCGCATCAGTTCGTGGGCGAGCGCAGTCGCCCGTGCAATTGCCTCATCGGCTGTGGCGAATTTTTCGCCTTCATCGTCCACGAAGGCGCGCGATCCTTCGACGACATTGAAATAGTAAAGACGAGACATCCCGGCCCCATGCGACAGCCTCGCAACTATCTCATCCGCTGCTTTGCGGCGCGCACGAATTGGGTACGGGCGACCTCCGCACAAGGTATCAGATGCCTTCACCAAAGGGATAATTCCGGCCTGCTGCGACTAGCTTGTAGTTAAATGATCTGGGTCAATCGGTCGGCACGCGCCGGCTGCTAGGGGCGTCATTCCCTGTATCTGGAGTGATTGTGTCGAGGGGAACCGGCCGCGCTGCTCGTCTGCCGAATCGCGATAACCGTGACACACCGCCCGCCGGTTCGGCTCTGGTTGCGGTCGTGGACGGCGACCATCTCGCTCGGCGCGCTGTCGCTGACCTGCTCGAAACCGTCGGCATAAACTGCACACATCACCGATCGTGCAACGAGTTCCTGGCCGCCGCCAATGCGGACGCAATCGACTGCATCGTGCTGGATGTGCGTTTGCCGGACCGCAGTGGCCTGGAATTGCTCGAGCAACTCGTGCGCGAGGGCAGGTTGCACGTTCCTGTCGTCTTTCTCACCGGTTACGGCGACATCCGCACGGTTGTTCGCGCCATGAAAGGCGGCGCGCACGACTTCCTTGCGAAACCCTTCAACGGACAGGAACTGCTCGAGGTCGTGCAATCGGCAATTGCGCGCGGCCGCGCGCAGCGCAAGGACGGCGAGGTCGTGGCCGAAGTTCGGCGGCGCTTCGCGACCCTGACGGCGCGCGAGAAGGAGATGATGGCGCTCGTCGCAAAGGGCAACCGCAACAAGGAGATCGCTACGGTGCTGAATGTCACCGACATTACTGTTAAGGCGCATCGCAATCAGGTCATGAAGAAGATGGGCGCCCGCTCGGTAGCCGAGCTCATAGGGATGGCGCAGTTGCTCCGCCTGGATGGCCTGCGGCCGCTTGCCCTGGTCCGCCGACGCCTGAGCTAGGCGGCGACGCCTATCGATAGGATTTTGCCAGATCGCCCAGGTGCTTGATCAGCGTTTTGATGTCGCCGTTGTTCTGGCCCAGGAACGAGCTGAACTGGTCGCGCTCCTCGATCGCGAGCCAGATGCCCGCCACCGAGAAGTCGATCACCACGAACCTCCCGCCGTCGTTCAGCACGCGGAAGTCCACCTCCAGCGGCTGGTTGCCGGAATGATCGTTGGGGTCGATCATCTGCGTCTGCACGATGGTGTCGCCCGGCGCGCGCTCCTGCGAGCCCGTCACCTTCAGCGTCTGGCCCGAATATTTCGAGAAATACGACTGGTACACGGCCGTCGCGTAGCTCTGGAAGGCGGCCGCGAACAGCTCCTGGTCCGCCGGCGACGTCGTGCGCTTGTACTGGCCGAGTGTGAAGTTCGCGATGCGCCGCATGTCGGTCAGGCCGAGGACAAAGCGCTCGAACAGCACCCGGCGCTGGTCGTTGCCGGTCGACTTGTCGTTCAGGATCGCCAGGCCTTTGCTCACATTCGTCTGCACGAAGGTCTCGGCGCCGTCGGCTGCGGCGGCCGGCTGAGCGGCCATGACCGCGCCGGTCAGCGCCAGGGCAAACGCCAGAACGGTGCGGCGCGCGAAGGTCACGATCATCGGCATGTCATCCTTAATGATGGGCAAGAGTGTATGTCGGCGTATGGCAAGTTCGTGGCATCTGGCGCTCAACTCTCGGAGATAGGCGCCGCGCTCCCGGCTTGCTCGCATCAAATCTCTCCATGACGCCGCCCTGTGTAAAGCGCTGACCACGCACCCTGTCGCAACGTTATTGATCTTGCATCAACATATAAAGATATGTTTATATGTCCTATGGATAAGCTGGTCGTCATGCTGCGCGCTGCGGGGGATCCCACCCGCTTGCGCCTGCTTTTGCTGCTTCGGCAGGCCGAGCTCACGGTCAGCGAGCTGGTCGACATCGTCGGCCAGTCCCAGCCCCGCGTCTCCCGCCACCTGAAGCTCCTGACGGAGGCCGGCCTGATCGACCGCTTCAAGGAAGGCAGCTGGGTCTTCTATCGCGCCTGCGACCGCGGCCCCGGCGCCGATCTCGGCCAGGCCATCGACGCCATCGCCGCGCCGGACGAGCAGGAGAACGACAGGAAGCGCCTCGCCGCCGTGCGCGAAGCCCGCGCCGCGCAGGCTGCCGCTTTCTTCAAGGCCAACGCCGCCGAATGGGAACGCATTCGTGCCCTGCACGCGCCTGACAAGGACGTGGAAGCGGCGATAGTCCGCCAAATCGCTGCGCACCCGATGGATTCGCTGCTCGATGCCGGAACCGGCACCGGCAGCATGCTCGAACTCCTCGCGCCGCATGTGAAGCGCGCCGTCGGCGTCGACGTTTCGCCCGACATGCTCGCCATCGCGCGCGATCGCCTCGCCCGCGCGCATATCAATCATGCGCAGGTCCGCCTCGGCGACACCTATCGCCTGCCGTTTCCGAACGGCAACGGCATCAGCGGCTTCGACGCGGTGCTGTTCCACCAGGTGCTGCACTTCCTCGATGACCCGCAGGCCGCGGTGATCGAGGCGGCGCGCGTCATGCGCGAAGGCGGCCGCCTCTTGATCGCCGACTTCGCGCCGCACGATCTCGAATTCCTGCGCACCGATTTCGCGCACCGCCGCCTCGGCTTCTCCGATCGGGAAGTGCAGGGCTGGTTCGCCGCCGCCGGCCTCACCCCCGTTGCGTCGGAAGCCATATCTGGCAGCGCGAAAGACAAGCTCACCGTCAAGCTCTGGCTCGCCCAATCGGCCAGCAACCAGAAGGCCAAAGCCGCATGAGCCTCAAGGATCTCGTTTCGCAGACGCGGCCGCTCACGGTCTCGTTCGAATTCTCGCCGCCGCGCACCGATGAAGCCGAGCAGAGTCTGTGGCAGGCGATCCGCCGCCTCGAGCCGCTGCAACCGGCTTTCGTCTCCGTCACCTACGGCGCCGGCGGCTCGACGCGCGAGCGCACGCATCACACAGTGAAACGCATCGTCGACGAGACGACACTGAAGCCCGCCGCCCATCTCACCTGCGTCGCGCATCCCAGGTCCGAGATCGAGGAGATCGTGCACGGCTACTGGGACAACGGCATCAAGCACATCGTGGCGCTGCGCGGCGACATGCCGAACATGGTCGGCGCCTATCAGCCGCACGCAGAAGGCTTCCGCTCCACGCCCGAGCTGATCGAAGGCATCCGCCGCATTGCGCCGTTCGAGATTTCGGTCTCCTTCCACCCGGAGAAGCATCCGGAATCGCCCAACCACGGCCACGATATCGAGCTCCTGAAGCGCAAGGTCGAGGCCGGCGCGACGCGTGCGCTCGGCCAGTTCTGCTTCGACAACGACGTGCTCTCCCGCTTCCGGGACGATGCGGTGAAGGCCGGCATCAGCGCGCCGATCATTCCGGGCATCATGCCGACCACCAACTTCAAGGGCATCGAGCGCATGGCCGGCAAGGCCGGGGCGTCGGTTCCTGAGTGGCTGTCGCGCGCCTATCGCGGCCTCGAGAACGACGGCGAGACCCGCCGCATCGTCGCCGCCGCCGTCCTGGCGGAACAGGTCGAACAACTGCGCGCCCGCGGCTTCGACCAGTTCCATTTCTACACGCTGAATCAGGCGAACCTGAGTTACGCGGCCTGCCGCATCATGGGCCTCGAACCGAAAGAACTGTCATGAGCTTCGACCGCAATGCCCGCCTGAAATGGATGAAGGAAGAAGCGCAGAAGCGCATCCTCCTGCTCGACGGTTCCTGGGGCGTGATGATCCAGGGCTACAAGCTGAGCGAAGCCGACTTCCGCGGCAGCCGCTTCGGCAACCACGCGTCCGACCTCAAGGGCAACAACGACCTTCTCACGCTGACCAAGCCGGAGATTATCCGCGACATCGGCCACGCCTACCTCAAGGCCGGCGCCGATTTCATCGAGACCAACACCTTCAACTCCATCTCGATGTCGCAGGCCGATTATCACCTCGAGCACCTGGTGAGCGAGCTGAACGAAGCCGGCGCCCGTCTCGCGCGCGAGGTCTGCGACGAACACTCTACCTCCAGCCGCCCGCGCCTCGTCGCCGGCGTGCTCGGCCCGGCGAACCGCACAGCATCGATCTCGCCCGACGTGAACGATCCCGCCTTCCGCAATGTGACCTTCGACGAGCTGCGCACCACATATAAGGATGCCGCGCTCGGGCTCCTGCGCGGCGGCGCCGACGTGCTGATGATCGAGACGGTGTTCGACACGCTGAACGCCAAGGCCGCCATCTTCGCCATCGAGGAAGCGTTCGACGACGCCGGCCTGCGCGTACCCGTCTGGATCAGCGGCACAATCACCGACCTTTCCGGCCGCACGCTGACCGGCCAGACGGCGGAAGCGTTCTGGCATTCGGTGCGCCACGCGAAGCCCTTCGCCATCGGTCTCAACTGCGCGCTCGGCGCGCGTGAGCTGCGGCCGTACGTGGCCGAGCTCGCCAGCGCCTGCGACACGCTCGTCAGCGCGCATCCCAATGCGGGTCTGCCCAACGAATTCGGCGGCTACGACGAAACGCCCGAGATGATGGCCGACACGGTCGGCGAGTTCGCGGAATCCGGCCTCGTCAACATCGTCGGCGGCTGCTGCGGCACGCGCCCCGAGCACATCAAGGCGCTGGGCGAGCGCGTGAAGGGCATCAAGCCCCGTGCGATCCCGGAAAAGCCGAAGCTCATGCGCCTCTCCGGCCTCGAGCCCTTCACGCTCACGCCCGATCTCAACTTCGTCAATGTCGGCGAGCGCACAAACATCACCGGCTCCGCGCGCTTCCGGAAGCTCATCGCCGCCAACGATTACGAGAAGGCGCTTGATGTTGCGCGCGACCAGGTCGCCAACGGCGCGCAGATCGTCGACGTCAACATGGATGAAGGCCTGATCGATTCCGAGGCCGCGATGCGCCGCTATCTCAACATGGCGGCCGGCGAGCCGGACATCGCGCGCGTGCCGTTGATGATTGACAGCTCCAAATGGACCGTGATCGAGGCGGGCCTGAAGACGTGCCAGGGCAAGCCGATCGTCAACTCGATCAGCCTGAAGGAAGGCGAAGAGCTGTTCATCAAGTACGCGAAGCTGGTACAGCGTTACGGCGCCGCCGTCGTCGTCATGGCGTTCGACGAGCAGGGCCAGGCCGACACGAAGCAGCGCAAGGTCGACATCTGCAAGCGGGCCTACCGCATCCTGGTCGACCAGGTCGGTTTCCCGGCGGAAGACATCGTGTTCGATCCGAACATCTTCGCCGTCGCCACCGGCATCGAGGAGCACAACGACTACGGCCACGCCTTCATCGACGCGGCGGCCGAGATCCGCGCCGAGTGCCCCTACGCGCACATCTCGGGCGGCGTCTCGAATTTCTCGTTCAGCTTCCGCGGCAACGAGCCGGTGCGCGAGGCGATGCACTCCGTGTTCCTCTACCACGCCATCAAGGCAGGCATGGACATGGGCATCGTCAACGCCGGCCAGCTCAGCGTCTACGAGGACATCCCGCACGAGCTGCGCGGCGCCATCGAGGACGTGCTGTTCAACAAGAAGCCCGAAGCCACCGAGAATCTGCTGGAGATCGCGCAGAAATACCGCGGCAAGGGCGAGGCCGCGCAGGCGGATGCCGCCGCCTGGCGCGCGCTGCCCGTGCAGGAGCGCATCACCCACGCGCTGGTCCACGGCATCGACACGTTCGTCAGCGAGGACACGGAAGAAGCCCGCAAGGCCGCCACGCGACCGCTCGACGTGATCGAGGGCCCGCTGATGGCCGGCATGAACGTGGTCGGTGACCTGTTCGGCTCGGGCAAGATGTTCCTGCCGCAGGTGGTGAAATCCGCCCGTGTGATGAAGAAGGCCGTCGCCTACCTCCTGCCCTTCATGGAGGACGAGAAGTCCGCGAAGGAATCCGCCGGCAAGATCGTCATGGCGACCGTCAAGGGCGACGTCCACGACATCGGCAAGAACATCGTCGGCGTCGTGCTGCAATGTAACGGCTACGAGGTGATCGATCTCGGCGTCATGGTTCCGGCGCAGAAGATCCTCGACACGGCGAAGGAGCAGGGAGCCAACATCATCGGCCTCTCCGGCCTCATCACGCCCTCGCTGGACGAGATGGTGCATGTCGCGAGCGAGATGGAGCGCCAGGGCTTCCACATCCCGCTCCTCATCGGCGGCGCCACCACCAGCCGCGTCCACACCGCGGTCAAGATCGACCCCAGCTACCGCGCCGGCCAGACGGTCTACGTCACCGACGCCTCGCGCGCCGTCGGCGTCGCGTCGTCGCTGCTCAGCGATACCTTGGCCAAGGATTTCGTCGCCAATGTCCGTGCCGAATACCAGCAGATCGCGACCACTCACGCCGCCCAGCGGGCCCCCGGCCGCCGTCTGACGCTCGCGCAGGCGCGCGCCAACAAGCTCAGGCTCGACTGGAAGGACTACGCCCCGCCCGCGCCGAAATTCTTCGGCACCCGCGTCTACGACAGCTACGACCTTGCCGAACTCGCGAAATACATCGACTGGACGCCGTTCTTCCAGACCTGGGAGCTGGTCGGCAAATATCCCTCCATCCTCGAAGACAAGACGGTCGGCGAGGCCGCGCGCAATCTCTACAACGACGCGCAGAAGATGCTGAAGAAAATCGTCGACGAGAAGTGGCTGACCGCCCGCGCCGTGGTCGGCTTCTATCCCGCGAACAGCGTCGGCGACGACGACATCCACGTCTTCGGCGACAAGGCGCGCAAATTCCCGATCCACACCCTGCACACGCTGCGCCAGCAGATGTCCAGAGAAAACAACCGCCCCAACATGGCGCTCGCCGATTTCATCGCACCGAAGAACGAGGCAGAGGATTACATCGGCGCCTTCGTCGTCACCGCCGGCATCGGCGAGGACGACATCGTCAAGCGCCTCAAGGACGCCCACGACGACTACTCCGCCATCCTGCTCTCCGCGCTCGCCGACCGCCTTGCCGAAGCCTTTGCCGAGCGCCTGCATGAGCGCGTGCGCCGCGACTTCTGGGGCTACAGCCACAACGAGAACTTCAGCAACGACCAGCTGATCGCCGAAGCCTATCGCGGCATCCGCCCCGCGCCCGGCTACCCCGCCCAGCCCGAGCACTCGGAGAAGGCCACGCTCTTCAAGCTCCTCGACGCCGAGCACAAGATCGGCGTGAAACTCACCGAAAGCTACGCAATGTGGCCCGGCTCGTCGGTCAGCGGCTTCTACTACTCGCACCCGGAGTCGCGGTACTTCGGCGTCGGCAAGATCGAACGCGACCAGGTCGAGGACTACGCCAGACGCAAAGGCTGGGACCTCGCCACCGCCGAACGCTGGCTGGGGCCCCTCCTCAACTACGACCCGCGCGCCAAGGACGCGGCGTAGGTATCGCGGCACGACTTCTGTACGAAACACGCTAAGCTTTGCCTGTTCCGGGGGGAGGGGCCGTCATGCGCCGCGCGATAGCGGGTCTTGTAATGCTACTGGCCAGCGTCGTGCCGGCGTCTGCGAAAGACGGTTGCCACCCAACACCGGCCGGCTCGCTCGACATGACCGTCGGCTCTGACATCACCGTGCCAATCGTCCTCGGTGGCCAGACCTACACGGTTGCCGTCTCGACTGGTGGCCCCTCGCTCCTCAGCCAGGCCGTGCTCGACAGCCTCGGCATCCATGTTCAGCGCCTGACAAGGCTCGGGTTTGCGATATACGGCGGGAAGCGCATCGAGAACTTCGCGGTGTTGCGTGACATCGATCTCGGCGGCCACAAGGTCGGTGCGACGGCATTCCTCGTCGCGCCCGAAGGAACGCTGCCGGAGGGCATCCAGGGTACGATCGCGCCCGACGTCCTGCGCGCCTATGAGATCGAGTTTGATTTCGCGCACGCGAGGCTCAACCTGTTCGAGCCCGACTACTGCGACGGCAATCCGGTCTACTGGACGCAGGACGCTCCGGCCGAGCTGAGCTTTCCGCTCGATCCGTTCGGTTACGTCCGTTTTCCCGTCTCGATCGACGGCAAGGAGGTCAAGCTCGAGATGGCGACCGGCATGACGGAAACCGTGATCGACCTCGAAACCGCAGAAAAGCTTTTCGGTTTCGATGCCAACGACCCGCGTCTCGCGAAGCTAGGCGCGGCCGCATATGGCAACGCCTACCGATTTCCCTTCAGGACGCTCAGCCTCGGCCAGGTTTCGATTGCCGATCCGCAGATTGTTTTGGCTGAAAGGAAGGACGCGTGGCTCGGGCCGGACTTTCACGGAATGATCGGGCTCTCATTACTGCGCCGGCTCCATCTCTATGTGAGCTACCACCGCCACAAGGTATTCATCACCGCAGCTGATGCACACTGAGGCCAACTGAAGCACCCGTTTCGCCCCGACCTCGACCAGGCGCTGAAGCTCCGCCCCGACGACCTCGACACCCAGGTCTATCGCGCCGAGGCGCACACATCTGCGCCAACGCCTTCGCCGCGGCGGCTAGACTAGAGCAATTCCAGGAAAGTGTGCAGCGGTCTTCAGTGCGCAATTGCGATGACAATAAGCTGAAGCGGCTCACTTGGTGAACCGCTTCAGGCCTTACCAGGGCAAATCCTTGCCCTGGTAGTCGACGAAGCGGCCGCTGTTCTTCTCGTTCAGCTCCGCGATGCGTGCGCGCAATCCGCTCACGCTTTGCGGCGGCGTGACCGGCGCGCTCGCGCCACCCATGTCGGTCGAGACCCAGCCGGGATGGAAGATGCCGACTCGGATCCCGTCCTTCGCCCAGCTCTTCGACAGCCCGTGCATGAACGAGTTCACCGCCGCTTTCGACGCGTTGTAGGCCGACGCGCCGCCGCCGTGGTTGGCGATGGAGCCGAGCTGGCTGGTAATCGTCACCAGCTTCTTCTCCTTGCCGGCCTTCAGATTCTCGCGCAACGCATAGGCCACCATCACCGGCGCCAGGCTGTTCACCGCGAACACCTGGAGGTTCGCCTCGAACGGAAAGTCGCCCTCGGTCCGCCCGCGGGGCCCGCTGATGCCCGCATTGTTGATCACGATGTCGATCGGTGTATCGCCCACCCTGTCCTTCAGCGCCTTCACCGACTTCGGATCGCGCACATCCAGCGCCATCACCGTCACGCTCTTCTTGCTCTTCGCCAACGCGTTGAGCGCTGCCGCCTTCTCCGGCTCGCGGCAACAGGCGATCACGTCGGCCCCGTCCTCCGCATACTGCCGCACAAACTCCAGACCCAATCCGCGGTTAGCACCCGTCACCAGCACCGTCGTCATTTCGTTCTCCTTCTCGGAACATAGAAGCCCCACACGCCGCTCGACAACTCGCCCGCAGCGAACCGGATCGGACCGCGCGGATCGCCGATCTCATAAACCTGAAGGGTGTGAATTTGATTTGGGTAGCGTGGGTGCGGCAGTCGGACTCGCGGCGTGTTCGCCTCGTGCCACTCGTGCTTCCACACCTTCGCGCCTTCGATTGTCACGTCGTCGTTCTCGAAACCGATATGCACTGACTCCCAGTCAGCCACATGCGTGCCATATCCGCCCCCGCCGGGTGTTTCGATGACGATCGCGTCACCGGCGGCGACCTCGATCTCATCGCAACCCTTCATCGAGACATAGGTTCCGTCCGCGCGCTCGATCCAGTTGATGCCGATCCTGCCGTCCTCACCGCCCGCAAGGCCGAACGGAGTGGTATTGCGCCGCGTCGCCAGCATGGCGACCGACATCGGCTCGCCAAAGCGAATCTTCCGCCTCGTTCCATGACCGCCGCGCCAGCGGCCAGCGCCGCCCCAGCTCTTGAGGATCGAGAACTCCTCGACGATCACCGGATAGCGCGTCTCCAGCACCTCCGGATCGGTCAGCCGCGAGTTCGTCATGTGCGTGTGCACCGCCGACTGCCCGTCGAACCCGTCGCCCGCACCCGCGCCGCCGCAGATCGTCTCGTAATACTGGTGCCGCTCGTTGCCGAAGGTGAGGTTGTTCATCGTCCCCTGGCTCGCCGCCAGCACGCCCAGCGCCCCGAACAGCGCGTCAACCACCGCCTGCGACGTCTCCACGTTCCCTGCTGCCACCGCGCCCGGCGGCACCGGGCGCAGCATGCAGCCCTCCGGCACCACGATGTTCAGCGGCTTCAGGCAGCCGGCATTCATCGGGATCTCGCTGTCGACCAAACAGCGGAAGACGTACAGCACCGCCGCCTTGGTCACCGATCCCGGCGCGTTGAAGTTGTTTGCCCGCTGCGCCGTCGTGCCCGAAAAATCGATCGTCGCCGCGCGCGCCGCGCGGTCCACCGTCACCTTCACCGAGATGACCGCGCCGCCATCCATTGGCATCGCGAACGCGCCGTCCTTCAGCCGCCCGATCACGCGCCGCACCGACTCCTCGGCGTTGTCCTGCACATGCCGCATGTACGCGGTGACGACGCCCAGCCCATGCGCCGCACACGCGTTTCGCAAGCCCTCCGCGCCCTTGCGGCAGGCCGCCGCCTGCGCCTTCAGGTCCGCGATGTTCTGGTCCGGATTGCGCGCCGGCCACTTGCCCGCGCCCAGCACCGCGCGCACCGCCGCCTCGTCGAACACGCCGCCGCGTACCATCGATATGCCGTCGAACAGCGCGCCTTCCTCGGCAATGTCCTTCGAGAACGGCGGCATCGACCCCGGCGTGATCCCGCCGATATCCGCGTGATGTCCGCGGCTCGCGACATAGAACGCCGCGCGTCCTTCCACGAACACCGGCATCACCACGGTCACGTCGGGCAGATGCGTGCCGCCGTCATACGGCGCGTTGGTCACGAACACATCGCCGTCGCGCATGTCCGGATGCTTCCGCATGACGGCGGTGACGCAGTCGCCCATCGATCCCAGATGCACCGGCATATGCGGCGCATTCGCCACCAGCCCGCCGTCGGCATCGAACACCGCGCACGAGAAATCCAGCCGCTCCTTGATATTCACGCTGGTGGCGGTGTTCTGCAGAACGGTCCCCATCTCCTCCGCAATCGCCATGAACAGATTGGCGAATACTTCGAGGAGAACCGGATCGACGTCTTCGGTGGCGCTCGATCCTGCGCGCGCCGCGACGCGCGACAGCACGGTCCCATCCCGCACAATCTCCGCCCGCCACCCATCCTCAACGACAATCGTCTGATGCGCCTCGATCAGCAGGGCAGGGCCATCGACCTTCGCGCCGACCGCAAGCCTTTCGCTGTTGTGCGCAGGAGCGCTGTGCCAAACGCCCTGACTGAAGAATTTTACAAGATGATCTCCCTCGCCCCCACGCAGTGGGGGAGAGGGCGGGGTGAGGGGGCGGTCGGCGTAGAGCTCAGAGGCCGCGGGCCCCCTCACCCCAGCCCTCTTCCCCGGTCCCGGGAGAGAGGGAGCCGAGTGGGATTCCACCTCCATCGACTCCACGATCAGCGCCCGCCCTTCGAGTCCGAACCCGAACTGCCGCGCATGCGCCTCGGCGAACGCCGCCGCCATCGCCACCACCGAATCCAGCATCACCGGCAAACTCGTATCGCTGCCCTCGTAGCGGATGTGCACGCGCACCGCCGTCGCGATCAGCCCCGCGCCTTGCGCGATCAGCTCGTTCTCCGCCGCGCGCGATAACCCGCTCACCGCCGCCGCGAGCGCCTTCTCCGCGCCGACCAGAGGCTTGCCGATCGCGCGCTGCTTCACCGCGCGCAGCTGCGCCAGCTTCATCCCGTATGCCGAGAGCAACCCCGAATACCGGTGCACGAACACGCGCGTCATGCCCAGCGCATCCGCCACCAGGCACGCATGCTGCCCGCCCGCGCCGCCGAAGCAGTTCAGCGCATATTCCCGCGCGTCATACCCCTTCGCGACCGAGATGCGCTTGATCGCATTCGCCATGTTCTCGACCGCGATGCGGATGAAACCATCCGCCACTTCTTCCGCCGGCCGCGCAACCCGCTCCGACAACGCGCCGAACGCCGCGCGCACCGCGTCCTCATCGAGCGGCTGATCCGCGCCCGGCCCGAAGATGCACGGAAAGAATTCGCCCCGCAGCTTGCCCACCATCACATTCGCGTCGGTCACCGTCAGCGGCCCGCCGCGGCGATAGCTCTTGGGCCCCGGGTTCGCGCCCGCAGACTCCGGTCCCGCGCGGAACCGTGACCCGTCGAACGACAATACCGACCCGCCGCCCGCCGCCACTGTGTGGATCGCCAGCATCGGCGTGCGCAGCCTGACGCCCGCGACCTCCGTCTCGTACACGCGCTCATACGCGCCATCGAACCGCGCCACGTCGGTCGAGGTGCCGCCCATGTCGAAGCCGATCACGTGCTCGAACCCCGCCGCGCGCGCCGTCTCCGCCATGCCGACCACGCCACCCGCCGGTCCCGACACGATCGCATCCTTGCCGCGGAAGAACTCAGGCGCCGACAGCCCGCCATTCGACGTCATGAACGTCAGGCGCACACCCCCCGCGCGCGTTGCGCGCAAATCATCACAACCAAGCGCGGTGGCGATGCGCTGCGTGTAGCGCGCCAGCACCGGCGACAGATACGCATCCGCCACCGTGGTGTCGCCGCGCGACACGAACTTCATCAGCGGCACAGTCTCGTGGCTCACCGACACCTGTGCGAAGCCCACCTCGCGCGCGATCGCCGCCGCGCGCGCCTCGTGCGCCGGAAAGCGATAGCCGTGGATGAACACGATGGCGCACGCCTGCGCGCCGCCCTCCCGCGCCGCCGCCAGATCGCGCCGCAGCGCCGCGTCGTCCAGCGCCCGCAACACCGCGCCGCCCGCATCGAAGCGCTCGTCCGCCTCAACCACGCTGTCGTACAGCATGTCCGGCAGCTCGATCTTCAGCGCGAACAGCTTTGGCCGGTTCTGGTATCCGATGCGCAGCTGGTCGCGGAACCCGCGCGTCGCCACCAGCACCGTCTTCTCGCCAGATCGCGTCAGCAGCGCGTTGGTCGCTACGGTGGTGCCCATGCGCACCTCACCGACCAGCCCCGCGGGAATATCGGAGCCCGTCGCTAGTCCCAGCGCCCGCCGGATTCCCTCCAGCGCCGCATCGTCATACGACGCACTGTCCGACAGCAGCTTCAGCGTCGACAGCGTCCCGTCCGGCGCCTCCGCCACCACATCGGTGAAGGTACCCCCACGGTCTATGTAGAAATTCCACATTCCGTCGGTCACGGTTTGGTCGTCACCATGATGGCGTCGCCATAGTTGTAGGTGCCACGCCGGAACCAGACAGCGTCAGTCACGGTGCGGCCATCTTGAACATGTGTCCAACGCCCGTGCAGGTGGCCATCTTTGCTCGCGATCAGGTCAACCTGCCCGTGTGCCGTCAGGCGGCGAGGAACGTTGAAAACGATATGATCGATGCTGCCATGCCCGGTGACGGTCGCCATGTCCCAGCGATTGCCCGGTGCCGCAGTCTCGATTTCGACTGCATATCGCTGCCCATGTCTTGATATGCTCAGCGATGTCGGCAGGGCGTCGGCCTCGCTCCAATTTCCGTAGAACCGTCCAACCACCGTGAACGCCGTTTTGTCACGCCCGTCCGGCAGGTCATCTGCCTGCGCGCTTTGCGCAAGAAGAAAGGCCATTGCGAAAATCGCACGCCCGTAATGCATCGCTTTTCCCGGTCGCATTTGCGTCCAGATTGGCCTAGACGTTTCCCCCATGTCCATCTTGGGAAAGCTCGGCGGCGCCGCGGCAGGGTTCATGCTCGGCGGAGGTCCCATCGGCGCGCTCATCGGCGCGCTGGCGGGCCATTTCCTGATCGACCGCGAGATGCCCACGCTCGCCCCGGACGAGGCGCCGGGCGTGGTCTTCACCATCGCGATGATCGCGCTGGCCGCCAAGATGGCGAAGGCCGACGGCACCGTCACCGACGACGAGGTCGATACCTTCCACCGGCTGTTCCGCGTGCCGCCGCACGAGCAGGCCAGCGTCGACCGCATCTTCCGCCTCGCGCAGGGCGACACCGCCGGCTACGAGGCCTATGCCGGTCAGATCGCCAAGATGCTCGCCGGCAATCCGGCGCTGCTCGAAGACATCCTCGACGGGCTGTTCGAGATCGCGAAGGCCGACGGCGTCTTCCATCCCGGCGAGGCCCAGTTCCTGGAGCGCGTGGCCGAGATCTTCGGCTTCACCATCAACGAATACCGCCGCATCCGCGCCGCCCATATCGGCCCCGACAAGGGCGACCCGTACGTGATCCTCGGCGTCGCGCATGACGCGAACGACAACGAGGTGCGCTCGACCTATCGCCTGCTGGTGCGCGAGAACCACCCCGACAAGCTGATTGCCCGCGGTGTGCCCGAAGAATTCATCCGCCTCGCCACCGACAAGCTAGCGGCCATCAACGCCGCCTACGACAAAATCGAAAAAGAACGCGGCTGGAAGAAATAGCGCACGCCGCTATCATGTGGCTATGTCCTGGCGCATCTCTCTTGTCTTAGCCTTGCAGCTCGCGGTCATTGCTGGCGCTGCTGTCGCGGGTGAAGACCCGGATCAGGCGGTGCAGCGTTGTCGGCAATCTGACAGCGACCCCCGCGTGTGGATTGAAACTTGTACGGCGGCAATTAATTCCGGGCGTATCTCGGACCCGCACGCGTTGGCGGATCTGTGCGGCTTGCTCGGTTTTGCGGACATCAATTTCGCGCTGGCGACGCGCGGCTCGTTCGACCAGGCTCTTGCTGATCTCAACAAGGGCCTTCAACTGGATCCGTCTGACCTTGTTGCGCTGAACAACCGCGCCAACGCCTACATGTATCGCGGCGACTACCAGCTATCCCTCAACGACATAGACGAGGTCATCCGACGTGTGCCCAGTGAGGGCAAGCCGCACGGCTTGCGCTGTGTCGTTCTGACCAAAATGGGCAGAGCGACCGAAGGCGTACCAGAATGCCAAATCGCCATCGCCATGGGTTCGACTGAGTTCTGGTCCTATGAACAGCTAGGTGAAGCGTATGAGGCCGTCGGCGATCTGGCGAATGCGGCCACCGCTTATCGCCGTTCGCTGGAGCTGAACCCCAGCTTCCGTGACGCACGCGACGGCCTTCAGCGCGTCCTGCATCCACCGGTCTAGGGATACCTCACCGGCATCGCGTCATACCGGTGCACCACCGCGATCGCATGCCCTGTCTCGTCCGCGATCTCGATCGTCTTGTCGCCGACGTCCCCGCGCATAATGCGCCGCATCGCCTTCACCGTCGCGTCGCGCGCCGCCTGGGCCGTTGCAAAATAGTAAGGTTCGGGATCGCGGATCAGCCGCGCGCCGTTGCGCAGGTTCAGATAGAACGCCGCCATCGCAGAACTTGGTGTGTACAGGGCTGAGAACTCCGTTCATCTGGTAAACGGGCGCGCCGCAGCCGCCGTTCCCGATACAGCTTTGTTACAAGCCGCAATATTTCGTTCCCCCATTGCAACCATCGGCGAATGGGTCAGAATCGGGTCTCCGGCGGGGGCTGGAGGATGGTTTGTCGTCGCTGGATCACCGGTCCCCATTGCCGGAATCCCGTCCCTGGTACCGCAGCAGGTGGACCGGCGCCGCCGTCGTCGCGCTCGTCCATGTCGTGCTGATCGGCTTCGTGCTGCTGTCGACGCCGCGCACGATCGAGCTGATCCCCAGTCCGCGCGAAATCTATTACGTCTTCCATCCGAAGCCACCGCAGAAGCTGCCGGTCCACATCGGTCCGCCGCCCGTCGCGCTCCGCCCGCCGCCGCGCTTCGAATACGCACCGCGGGTCCTGCCCAGGGCGATCACCGTGCTGCCGCCCACGAAGGACCTCGGCCTCTCGCTCTTCGCCTGTGCGCCGGAGAACCTCGCCAACCTCACCGCGCAGGAGCGCGCGCACTGCACCAACGCCCTGACCATGGCGGCGCTGCAAGGCCCGCTCCCCGGCGGCCTCACCATGCACGCCGTGCATGGCGATCGCTGGGAGCAGCAGGTCGCCGAGCGCGAAGAACCGGCCGCGGTGCCGTGCACCAAGAGTCAGAAGCTCAACGACGGCAACGGCGGCAGCGCCGTCTTCGTCGACGCGCTCTGCGCCTGGGACGTCCTGGACAAGGCGCTGCGTTGAACGACTACCAGCGCGCGTCGCGGATCGCGGCGTCCGCCCGCGGCATCGCATCCTTCAGCGCATCGCGGTAGCACGACGTGCCGGGCTGCTGGCGGAGCGGATAGGCATCGCGCAGCGTGTCGCAGATGTCGCGCGCCGTCTCGCGCACCCGTGCCCGCAGCGTCCGCGCGCCTCCCACTGTCCCGAGATCGAGATCGCTGTACGACACGGTGCGCGACAGCGTCGCCTTGCCCGGCAGGCCGGCGGCCGGATTGCGCTCCATGCGGATGTCCGGCGCGGTCACGATCACCTCCTCGGTGTCGGGCGGCGTGTAGGCGGCCGGATTGTAGTTGGCGTCCTGCGCCTGCGCCGCCACGGCGGACATCACCAGCGCCGCGGTGAACAGGGAGAGATTCTGAAGCAAGACCAGTTTCTTCGCGAGCATCATGGGTTCCCTTTCGCGCGATGCCCCATGACGGAAGTGCAACGGGTTTCAGATGGCGCTGGTTCCACCCTCTTGGGCGTGTGTGGCGCAAAGTTCCGGCGCCACGTCGTGAATAAAGACCACGGAGACCGGATGCCCCGTCGCGTCCGCGATCTCGATGTGCTTGTCGTGCAGGGTGAAATCCGGCTCGGTCTGGATCAGGTGCCGGGCGGTCCGCTCCGCCGCGTCCCGCGCCGCCTGGGCGGTGCCGAACTCATAGGCGTGGGGGTCGCTGTGCAGGTCCTCCCCCCCATCGGACGTTCAGATAGAACAGTGCCATGTGCGTGCTGAATCGGTGAATCTTGGTACGAGACCGGGTTCCAGCAAGCCGTATTTTCGCCTACTTTGGTAAAAATGAAGCAATGTCAGCACGTTATCGTGTGATGATGATTTTTTGATGACCGCCCTTGACGAATGAGCCTTTGATGACTTTATGATGAGCGTAAGGCCCGCCGAAACAGGGCCGTGCTCAACAAAGGAGTTTTCGATGAGCAAAATCGGAGTGGGCGTCGGCGACGAATTCCCGGTCAACGACGGAAACAACCCCAACCAGAATACCAACGCGAACACGAATTCCGGCAGCGCCGGCGCGACACCGCCGCAAGACGACCGCGCCGAGTTCGAGGAGTGGAAGCGCCGCCGCGACGCCTGGCGCGCACAGAGGGAAGAATGGCGCGCCCGGCGCGACGAGTGGAAACAGCGCCGGCACGAATGGAAGCAGCAATGGCGCGAGAACAAGCGCGCCTTCCGCGAGGAGATGCGGGCGAAGTTCGGCGACGACTTTGCCTATGGAGGGCGGCGCTACGGCCGCGGCCGATTTCCTGCTCCTTTCTTTGCTTACGGGCTGCCGCGGGTCCTCGGAATCATCCTCGTCGTCGCCGTCGTGATCTTCGCGATCAGCCACATCGGCTACATCCTGGCGGGTCTCGCCGCGATCGCGCTGCTGTGGGCCGCCTACCATCACTTCGGCCACGATCCGCTCGATCTCGGACCCCCGCGCGACTACAGCCGGCCGATCAACAACCCGCCGCCCGCGCCGACGCCGTCGGTGCCGAAGCCGGCGGACAACAACACGAACAACACCGGAAATACGAATACATGAGACATAGACACAGACATGGCGGCCGCTTCCACGGCGTCGCGGCGGAGGCGATGCGCGCCGCCGCCGACGCGATGGAGAGCGGCGAGCGCACCACCACCCGCGTGCAGCTCGAAATGCCGCCGCAGGCGATGGAGCGCCTCCAGCGCCTGAAGGACAAGACCGAGGCGGCGTCCTATGCGGAAGTCATCCGCAACGCGCTTCGCGTCTTCGAGGCGCTGGTCACCGAACACGAAGGCGGTGCCGAGTTTTTTTTGAAGCGCCCGACGGGCGAATCCGTCGCCTACAAGATCTTCGTGTGACGCCGTGAGCCTCAGCGAAACCAAAGAGCCCGGCGCGTTCGAGCAGATGCGCCTCTACCTCGCCCGCAAGGGCCGCCGCGTCTGGCGCATGACGGTGCTTTCCAGGCGTCAGCTCACCGAACGCATGACCCGCGTCGAGTTCTTCGTCGGCGACGTCGACGAGCTCGACTGGAAGCGCGGCCAGGACCTGGTGCTCGAGATGCCGGTCGGCGCCGGCATCGCGCGCCGCCACTACACCATCCGTGACATCGACACGGCGAAGCGCACGCTCACGATCGACTTCGTCGCGCACGGTCACGGCGCGTCGAGCGAATGGCTGCGCAACGCCAGCGAAGGCAGCGTGCTCGACGCCGCCGGCCCGCGCGGCCACACCTGGGTGCGTCCTGCCGACTGGCACCTCTTCGTCGGCGACGAGACGGCCATCCCCGGCATCGCCGCGATGCTGGAAGGTCTGCAGCGCAACACGCCGGCCTATGCCTTCATCGAGATCGCCGATGCAGCGGAGCGCGCGTCCGCACCCATGGATGCGCGCATCGTCTGGCTGACGCGGAACGGCATGCCTCCCGGCCCCAGCCGCATCCTTTACGATGCGGTCGAGGCTTTCGCGCTGCCTCCCGGCCGTGGCCACGCCTATGTCATCGGCGAGACCTCCAACGTCCGCGCCATCCGCCAGCGCCTGATCGCGCGGGGCTTAAGCAAGGACCAGATCGCCGCCGAAGGCTATTGGCGTCCCGGCCGCATCGGCGGCCACGACCACGTGTAGCCGCGATGGCTCTCAAGGTATTTCAGCTTATAAACATCGTTCTCTTGATCCTGGTCTCCGGCATGTACTGGGGACCTTGGCTCGCCTTGACCAGGTCGATAGCGACGTTCGAGCCGGATGTGTTTCTTGCTGTTGTGCAACGGCTCAATAGAAACATGGAACCGCTCATGACCGCGCTCCTCCCGATCGCACTGTTGTCGACGCTTCCGGTCCTCTTCCTCGCCTACGGCAGCCGGCTGCCGTTGTTCTATCTGACCCTGACAGCGTTGCTTCTGTTTGTTGTGACGCTGCTGGTGACCGCTCTTGTCGAGGTTCCCATCGTCAAGGAGATTGTGACCTGGAAGGCTTCGATCCTGCCGAAAGACTGGCGGCAGCTTCGCGACCGCTGGGGCGCATTCCACTACGCTCGGATCGTTCCCTCACTCGTGGGTCTTGTCCTGATCCTGGTCGGTGCAATTTTTTGACGGCATTCGCGCTGGGCCAAGCTATGGTGAAGCGTAGAAGGGGACCGTAGGCCACCATCGCATGACTCTCCGCATCGTCTCCTGCCCGTCGCCCAATCACGACGCCCGCACGGAAGGGCAGCCGGTCGACATCCTTGTGCTGCATTACACCGGCATGCCGACCGCCGACGAAGCGCTCGCGCGCCTCACCGACCCGCAGGCCAAGGTCAGCGCGCATTACACCATCGGCCGCGACGGCCGCGTCTTCGCGCATGTGCCGGAAGACCGCCGCGCCTGGCACGCCGGCGTGAGCTGGTGGGCCGGCGCCACCAACATCAACGCCCGCTCCATCGGGATCGAGCTGGTGAACCCCGGCCACGAGTTCGGCTACGTCCCCTTCGCCGAACCGCAGATCGCGGCGCTGATCGACCTCGCGCAAGCCATCCTCAGGCGCCACCCGATCCCGCCGCAGCGCGTGCTCGGTCACAGCGACGTCGCGCCCGCCCGCAAGGAAGACCCGGGCGAGCACTTCCCGTGGAAACAGCTCGCCGAGTTCGGCATCGGGCTGTGGCCGGCCGGTAAGAACGGCAAGGGCGAAGCCACGCCGCAAGATCTTGCCCGCTTCGGCTATGGCCTTCCTCCGCACACGGATGTTCCGCTGGACAAGGTCATCACGGCCTTCCAGCGCCACTTCCGCCCGTCGGAGGTCAACGGCCGCTGGGACGGCGAATGTGCCGCGGCCCTGGCGTCGCTGCTTGCGCCGAGAGCAATTGGTTAACCAAAAAATCGCGGATCAGCAGAAACCCGTAAACACTGTCAACACATCTTGTGCGACAGTGCGCCGTGGCTTGGTGCAAGGAGCGCCACTGCTGAACCCCGCAATGGCCCGCGGCCCAGAACCTCCCCGGTGACTGGGGCCGCGGGGCGGGCGTTACACCCGGCCCGCGCTGCCTGACGCGTCAGCGCCGATCACCAGCCGCGATAGTCGCCGTGCCAGCCGTCGCGATAGTTGGAATGCCAGCCGTCGCGATAGTCGGGATGCCAGCCTCCGCGATAGTCGGAGCGCCAGCCGTCGCGATAGTCGGAGCGCCAGCCGTCGCGATAGTCCGAGTGCCAGCGGTCGCGATCGTCGGAGTGCCCGTACCACTGGCCGCCATTGTACCAGCCCTGGTGATAATAGCCGTGCTGATAGTGATCGTGATGCTGCGCGGCCAGGATGGCTGCAAGCGCCAGCAGACCGACGCCCGCCACGACCGCGCCTGAGTTGTCGCCGTGGCCGCGGTCACCGCGATAGTCGCCGCCGCGATCACCGCGGTAGTCGGTGTTGTAGCCGCCGTGATCGTAGGGATCGGCGACCGCCGCGGTGCTGCCGAGCAGCGTGAGTGCAAGCGTTGCACTGATGAGGCGTTTCATGACCGTTCGTCCTTTCTGCCAAGATGCGGGATGCATCGTTGCCGGCAGAATGGACGCGGGCCCCTGAACGCAGGCTGGGGCCGGCGTTTATCTGTCGTTCATCCGGCGGCCCGCAGGCGCGGGCCGTGACGGGTGGGCTGGCGAATCGGGCCGCTACTCCAGCCCCAGCCGCTTCGCGACCGCCGCTTTGTACTCGCAGAACCTGAGCTTGTTGCCGAACGGATCGGACACCGTGACCATCAGGCCCCAGTCCACCGTCTCCAGCCCCGGCTTGTTGTAGCGGTACTGCTTTTCGATCAGCTCCGCGTGGAATTCGCGGATGCCGTGCATGGTGATGAACGCATTGCCGCCCGGCGAAGCGTCGCCGTGATGCTCGGTGAGGTGCAGATGCTGCCCCGCGCGGCTCACGCTCGAATAGAGCGGCGCCGAGCGCGCCGGGTTCTCCCATTCCCCGGCATCATCCCAGTCGCGCGTAAAGCCCAGGAAGTCGAGATAGAACTCCTTGGCCTTCACCGTGTCGAAGATGCGAATGATCGGCGCGCAATGCGTGAACTGCACGGCGCCGCTTCCATCGATTCGCGCCGCCAGCATGTTCCAGTTGTCGAAGCCGAACTCCGCCGCCACCAGCTCCAGGCATTCGCTGTGGTTGAGCGCGATGTCCTTCGCGGCCAGCCGCTCGCGCAGGCTCTTCGCCATCGCCTTGGCATCATGAAATGTGCGCATAGTCGATCCTTTCGCGTCGTTGGAGCGAACGTCCCGTCAGTGCTTGCCTTGCCGACCCGTTCGCCCGACTGCGATGGATCCGAACTGTCGTAAGAAATGCATTCACCGTACCCGAGAGGGCGCAAGCGGCAGGCTGCATCGGCCTATGCACTCACCTTATGCGCATGCAGGGCCGCCATGCAATCGCGCCCACGCGGGGCGCTCGGATGTTTGATAGCGTTCCGAGTGTAAGGCCAATCCTCCCCGCATGCGCGTTAGCGCATTGGCGGGGAGGCACCGCCAGGTGCGAAGGGGCGGAGGGGTAATGATGAAAACCATCGGCATGCTCGGGGGGATGAGCTGGGAATCCTCCACCACCTACTATCAGCTCATCAATCGCGAGGTGCAGCGCCGCGTCGGCGGTGTCCATTCCGCGCGCTGCCTGATGCATTCCTTCGATTTCGGCGAGATCGCGCCGCTCCAGAACGCCGGCCAGTGGGCGACTGCCGACCAGCGCATGGTAGATGCCGCCGCCAATCTCGAACGCGCCGGCGCCGATTTCATCATGATGCTCTGCAACACCATGCACCGTGCCACGCCCGGCATCGAAGCGGCGCTGAAGATTCCCTTCCTCCACATCGCCGACCCGCTCGCCGCCGCGATCAGGGCGAAGGGCCTCACGAAGGTCGGCCTGATCGGCACCATCCACACCATGAGCCAGGACGGCATCATCAAGGGCCGCCTGCGCGCGCACGACATCGCCACCGTCACGCCCAATGCCGCCGACGCCGCCGAGATCAACCGCGTGATCTACGCAGAGCTCATCCGCGGCGAGGCGCGGCCGGCGAGCCGCGACGTCTACCGCGCCGTGATCGCCCGGCTGGTGGAGCAGGGCGCCCAGGGCATCGTCCTCGGCTGCACCGAGATCCCCATGCTCATCAGGGACGGCGACGTCGACGTGCCAACCTTCGACACGACCACGCTCCACGCCCTGGCCGCCGTCGACTTTGCGCTCGGCTAGCGGCGCGAAGCGCCAATTGCATCACGCGGAGGCGCGGAGTGCTATGGCGAGAACTCCGCGGCTCCGCGCCTCCGCGTGAGTCTTCTATGCGATGCACCGGTGTCGCCTACTGGCGTTTCGCCGGCTCCACCGACGCGGTGCGATATTCCTGCGCGTGGGTCGCGCGCAGGCCGGGCAGGCCGTACTTGTCGATCGCGCGCTGCCAGGAGAGGAATTCCTCCACCGTCAGCGAATAGCGCCCGCACGCTTCATCGAGGCTGAGCGCACCGCTGCGCACCGCGGCCACGACCTGCGCCTTGCGCCGGGGCACCCAGCGCTTGGTCTCCGGCGCCGGCAGATCGAGCATCGGGGGCGCCATCGACGGTGCGCGTCCCGCTTTGAGAAAACCTTTTTCGGCAAGTCCCATGCGACGAACTCCAAACAACTCACCATGCGTGAGTGCCGGAGGGCGTCCTCCGTTCCGGAGGGAACCTGGCCCTGTCGGATTTGCGTTAACGCTCGGCAAACCGCTTGCCTAAAATCGTGCCCATCAGGGTTGGAGTGGCGGCTACGTCGCCCGCGCCGCTGCAATAATGAACTCCCCGCGGGCGGGTTAGGGTTGGAGAGGCGGCTAACTCGCCCGCGCTTGCAATAAAGAGCTCCCGCGCGGGCGACGTAGGGTTGGGGTGGCGGCTACTTCGCCCGCCCTAATGCAATAAAGAACTCCCGCGCGGGCGCGTTAGGGTTGGTGTGGCGGCTAACGCGCCCGCGCGCTATAATAGAAATGTCAGATGGCCGGATGGCCCCGGGACGCCGCGCAAGCGGTGTGTCGAGGAAAGTCCGGGCTCCACGGAGACACGGTGCCGGTTAACGGCCGGCGGGGGCGACCCCAGGGATAGCGCCACAGAAATGACACCGCCTAAGACCCTAAAGGTCCGGCAAGGTTGAAATGGTGCGGTAAGAGCGCACCGCGTCTCAGGTAACTGAGGTGGCACGGCAAGCCCCACCGGGAGCAAGACCAAATAGGGACGGCACGTAACGCGTTTCCGCGTAGCTGTCCGGGTCGGTCGCGCGAGGTGTGTGGCGACACACATCCCAGAGGAATGGCCATCGCCCGCATTAAGCGGACACAGAACCCGGCTTACAGGCCATCTGACGCTTCTTGCCCCTCCACCGCAAAGCGGGGGAGGGGGACCATCGCGAAGCGATGGTGGAGGGCGGCCGCCCCGCCCATCCAAACCCATTATTCCGTCATCGCCCGGCCCGAAGGGTCCGGGCGACCCAATTTTGTTGCGGCACCGAAATTGGGTCGCCCGCATAGAGCGGGCGATGACGCCTTTGGGGTGGTCCGAGATCGCGGCAGCGACCAGCTGCGAGATCGGCGCGCGAATCTTCTATCAGCTTGTCGAGCCTCCCGGCATTCGCGTCGCGCTCCATCTGTCGGTCCCATTCATCGGCAGCGCTATCCAAACACCACCGGCAGCGAGCGGAAGCCGTAGAGCAGTCCGCCGCCCGCCAGCCGCTGTCCGCGCTCCGCGCCAGGCGCCAGGCTTGCGAACCGCGCCACCAGCGCCGTCATCGCCGCCTTCGCTTCCAGCCGCGCCAGCGGCGCGCCGATGCAGGTGTGCACGCCATGCCCGAACGCGACATGCCGCTCGCGGATGCGGTTCAGCTCGAAATTCGCCGGATTGCCCCACTTCGCCGGGTCGCGGTTGGCCGAGGCGAGATACACCATCACCATCTCCCCCGCCGCGATGCGCGTGCCGCTCACATCCGCATCTGAGGTCGCGCGCCGGATCACCATCTGCGCCGGAGAATCCACCCTGAGCGACTCTTCGATCGCGCCTTCGATAAGCGAAGGGTCGCTCCGCAACGCCGTCCACCCCGCCGGCGCCCGCGCCAGCCGGTTCAGCAGATTGCCCAGCAGGTTCGTCGTCGTCTCGTTGCCTGCCGCCATCAGCAGGATGCAGAACGCCACGATCTGGCTGTCGCTCAGCGTCTCGGAGGTTTCGCTCACCCGGGTCATGGCGGTGATCAGGTCGTCGCCGGGCGCGGCCCGCCGCTTCTCCACTTCGTCCACGAAATAGGCCCGCAGCTCCATCACGGCGGCGATGCGATCCGGCGTTTGTCCCGACTGGATGTCGGCCAGCGCGTTCGACCAGCGGCGGAAATCCGGCGCCCGCTCCACAGGCACGCCCATCATGCGCGCGATCACCCGCACCGGCAGCGGCGAGGTGATTGCCGCCACCGCATCGATCTCTTCACCGGCGGGGATCGCCGCCACCAGTTCGCGCGCCAGCGACTCCACATAGGGCCGCATCGCCTCCATCGCCGCCGGCGTGAACGCCTTGGCCAGCAGCGCGCGCAGCACCGAGTGCCGCGGCGGATCGTCGGTCAGGAGCGGAAAGCCGAAGGCGAGCCCGCCGGCCTGCGCCGTCGCAGACGAGACATTCCCCATCGCCGACGACGAGAAGCGCTCGTAGTCGAGCAGGATCGCGCGCACGTCGTCGAACCGCGACGCGACCCAGAACCCGTTCGGATCGCGGAACAGCGGCGCTTCGTCGTGCAGCTTCCTAAGGAACGCATCGCGCCCCAGCGCCCGGAAACCCTCGCCCAGGCTCAGTTCTGCCATGCACGTCCCCGCCGGTTCACACCGCGACGACGAGCTTCTTCAACCCGCGAAAGAAAGGCAAATCGCGCCACTCCGGCTTCATCGCCGGATCGGCCAGCTGCGCGTTCGGATAGCGCGCGAAGAATGCGGGGATCGCGACCTGCGCCTCCAGCCGCGCCAGCGGCGCGCCGATGCACAGATGCGTGCCGCCGCCGAACGCGACATGCGGCGCGTCCTTGCGCGCGATGTCGAACCGGTGCGGCTCGGGGAACGCGGCCGGGTCGCGGTTCGCCGCGCGCAGCTCCATGATCATTGAGGCGCGGTCGTGGATCGGGCATCCGCTCACCTGCATGTCGCGCGGCGCGATGCGTCCGGTGATGTCCACCGGCGATTCATAGCGCAGCACTTCCTCCACGCACGAATTGATCAGCCCCGGCTCCGCCTTCAGCTTCGCAAGCTGCTCCGGATGCGTCAGCAACAGCCAGATCGCATTGCCGATCAGGTCGGTGGTCGTAAGGTTGCCGCCGATCAAGAGCGCCAGCAGGTTGGTGCAGATCTCGCCCTCGGTCAGGTTTGCGCCGTCGGCCTTCAGCGCCATCATGTCCGACGTCAGGTCGTCGCGCGGCGCCGCCGCCCGCTCCGCCATCAGCCCGCGCATGTAGCGGTTGAGCGCGTTGTTGCAGGCGATGATGCGTTCCACCTGCTCGGGCGTCGGCATCGGGTGCAGCCCCAGGATTGCGCCTTCGCTCCAGGCGCGGAATTCGGTCAGCCGCGTCTCGTCCACGCCCAGGATGCGCGCGATCACGTCGATCGGCACGCGGACCGCGAACGTGTCCATCACATCGAACGTCTTAGCGCCGCCAATGCGGTCCAGCCACCCGTCCACCACAAGCTGCACCAGCGCGCGCGACTTCGCCACGCGCTTGTACAGTGCCTTCGCCAGCGGCTCGCGCACCCGCATGTGCTCGGGCTCGTCCATGGTCAGGATGGAGTGGCGCGGCTGGTCCGGCGCGATCTCCAGCCCCGGCGGCGGCTCGCGATTGATGCCGCGCCGCGTCATCACCGCCGCTTCCTCGGCGTTCTCCGGCGACCGCAGCATCGAGGTGTCCGACAGCGTCCCGCGCACATCCGCATGCTTCGACAATATGAAGACGCCCGCCATCGCGTCGCGATGCACCGGGCACTGCGACCGCAGCGGATCGAGCAGGGCATGCGGATCGTCGTTGAACGCCGGATTGAGTGGCGTCAGCTCCAGGATCCCCGGCATCCTCGCGTCGCCCATATGCGCTCCTGACAATTTGTCAGGCGCAGGCTAGGGCGCAAGCCTGCCCCGCGCAACACCCGGCGCGCCGCGCAGCGGCGCAATAAAAGTCACGCGGAGACGCGGAGCGGAACAGTGGGCCTCCGCGCCTCCGCGTGAATCACCAGTGCGCAGACGCGTCCCTAGGCCGTCCGGCAAGTCCGCCTCTGAAGTCCTGGCGCCCGCCGTCGCCGTGCGCGTGGCCGAGCGCAAGCGCGGCAAACGCCTGACCACTGCCGGCATCGAGCCGTGGGCCGGCTTCATCCGCCGCGGCCTGCACCTCGAGATCGCCCGCGAACAAGAATGGTTCGCCGCCAACCTGTCGACATTTCTGCCCTAACGAATCTTCCTCGCCCCCGCGAAGCGGGGGAGAGGGCCGGGGTGAGGGGGTGGCAAAGCAAAGAGCAGATGTTGGACTTTCGCATCACCACCGATGCAAATATGCGGGCGCAGAGCCCTGCATCAGTGCCCCTTCACCCTAACACTCTCCCCCGCAAAGCGGGGGCGAGGGAATATCCTCGTCGGTTTCGCCGCGGGGAGCCTTTTCCGCGCGCTCGAAGAACGCATTGTGCTCTGCCGGCGCGAGCCATCGGCCGAGAAAATCGAACAGGAACAGCGAGACAAGTCCTCCGAATATACCGGAGGCTCACCAATTGACGTTGAATGTGAAATGGAGTGCAGCGACAGCCGCGAGGCCGCCGACCACGGTAAGCAATTGGGCAAGCCTGTGCGCTCTCACGCCTTTGTTGCCCGCAACAACTTCACCGTCCCCGGATCGTCCTCGCCGTCGAAGAACTTCGCCAGCGCATCGTGGAACGGGGAGCAATCGCCGCAGGCGCACGCGAACAGCGTCATCGACGAATGGAATTTGAGGTCGTCCGGAGTGCCGAACACGGCGTTCACGCGCGTGCCCTCCGGCAACGCGACCACCAGCTTCGTGCATTCGCGCAGCCGGTCGCCCAGGATCGGGTGCTGCATGTAGGCCCGCGCCTCCTCCAGCGAGCGAATGCCATAGCGGTTCGACATCTCGCTCTGCCCAAGGCCGCTCAACTGCGGAAAGATGAACCACATCCAGTGGGTATCCTTCCGCCCCGCGCTCAGCTCGCTCCACGCGCGCGCAAACACGCGGTCCTGCGCCTCGACGAAGCGTTCCAGATCGAACGGCCCGGTATCCATGCCGTTACCTTACGCTCCCGCGCGCCTCGCAAAATAGTAAGAAAATTTCACCCGTATTGCCTTGAAAAATAGGTCCATGATCATATCTATGTTCTTCATAGGAGCAAAGAGATGATTTAAATGACTGATATCACGACTGAATCCCCGGATGCTCCGGCTCCGAAGCCCGCCATCCAGCGCATCATGGACGCTTTCGAGGAGGTCGCGCGGAAGCGTGAGCAGGCCGCCGCCGACGCCGCCCGCGCCGAAACCGCTGCGGTTCCCGAGCCGCTGGCCGTCCCCGCGAAGACGCCGCCGCGCTACGCCTGGAACGATCTCTGGACCATCGAACGTGCGCCGCGCGGTCCCGTCGCGGATACCGAGACCCTGCTCAACGGCCTGATCGACGAGTGCGGCTTCCTGATGCGCGAGGTCGCGTTCCGCCTGGTGCAGACCGCGCCGGACCGGGACGAAGCCATCGAGTTCATGAACCGCGCGATGAATCTGGCCGACTGTGGCGCCCGCGTCGGCCTCGCCGTTGGCAAGCTGCGCAAGGCCGCTGCCATCGAAAGCCGTCAGAGCATCACGCTGGAACGCGTCGAGCGCCTGCCCGAAATCGAAAAACGGTCGATTCGTGAAAACAATGATCAAGATGTTGCGTCCTGATCAGATATGGCAGCCAAAGCTGGGCGCGCCTCGCCGCAATCAGAACGCGCGCAAGGACGGACGGCACGACGCACAGGTGCGTGCCCTGCGCTCGCGCATTGCGAAAGTCCGGAAGCTCGCGAAAGCTCTTATTTTACAGGCCAATGAGGAGGTCAGACGAAAGAGAAAGGTTCACCAATAACCGGCCATCAGTTCCTTCGCCCACGCCGGCTCGCGGATCTCGCCGATGAGTGAGGCGCCCGAACCGAATCGGCGTCACCGTGTGCCGGCTGCTGTTGGTGGATGGCCTGACCATTCGCGTGCGCGGGCTGGACGTGATCGACAAATCGCGTAGCGATATTTCGGGGGTGCGACGCCGGGACAGCATGACTCCGCAACCACCACGTGTAGGTCTGGAGTCCTCGATTCGGCGTCAGGACCAAATTCCGACCTCAGGAGTGCCGGATGGGTTAAGAGTTTGTTTACTCCCGTAACTGCAATCTTTACGTGTTCCGGCAATGTTCCGCCGATTCAATGGATAGACGACTCGATTCTAGGGGTAGATACGTAACGTCCTCATATTATTCAGCTTTTCGATTGACCGCCCATTTCATCCCATGCTATCCCAGATCGTCCCAGAGGGGCTGATCTAGAGCCATCCCGGCCCAGGCCAACCCGCCGCAAGCCCCTACGGACTGAGGGGGATTAGCGCGCACCATGTCGTTCCTGCCGTTCATTTCGACGGTACAGGGTTCGCTCGACGGCAAAGGGCGGGTGCTCATTCCTGCGCCCTTCCGGCAGGTGCTCGCGGCGCAGAACACGACAGGCGTCTTCCTCTATCCGCACTTCGTCGATGCCGCGCTCGAAGGTTTCGGCCAGACCGCGATGGATCAGCTCACCGCCAGGCTCGGCGCGATGGATCCCTTCATGTCGCCGGCGCACGACGACATGGCGATGGCGATCATGGGCCGCGTGCAGCAGCTGCCGATGGACGATGGCGGCCGCATCCGTCTGCCCGATCCGTTCATCGCGCACGCGAAGATCACCGACAAGATCGCGATCGTCGGCATGGGCACCAAGTTCCGCATCTGGAATGCCGATGCGTTCGCTGCGATGGAAGCCGAAGCCGCGGCGCGCCTGAAGGCGAAGTTCGAAGCGGCGCGGGAGGGCGGGCAATGACCGGCCCAGTGAACGGACATGTTCCCGTGATGCTGAACGAAGTGCTGCAAACGCTGCGCCCGCGCGACGGCGAGCACTATGTCGACGGCACGTTCGGCGGCGGCGGTTACACCCGCGCGATTCTCGAAGCCGCGGATTGCCGCGTGCTCGGCATCGACCGCGATCCCGACGCCATCGCGCGCGGCCAGAAGCTGGTGGAACATTTCGCCGGCCGTCTCACGCTGGTGCACGGCGAGTTCTCGAACGTCGCGTCCTATCTCGGCGATGCCAAGACCAACGGCATCGTGCTCGACCTCGGCGTCTCGTCCTTCCAGTTCGACGAGCCGGAGCGCGGCTTCTCGTTCCGCGAGAACGGCCCGCTCGACATGCGCATGAGCAGAGAAGGCGGAAGTGCCGCCGACTTCGTCAACACCGCCGACGAGAAGACGATCGCCGACGTGATCTATCGCCTCGGCGAAGAGCGCAACTCGCGCCGCATCGCGCGCGCCATTGTCGCGAAGCGCCCGATCACCGGCACCGCCGAACTCGCCGACATCGTGAAGCAGGCGCAAGGCCCCGCCGCCGCGCGCCTCGCCATCCATCCGGCCACGCGCACCTTCCAGGCGCTGCGCATCCATGTGAACGACGAGCTCGGCGAGCTCGACCGCACGCTGGAAGCCTCGCTCGACGTGCTCGCAGCCGGCGGCCGCCTCGTCGTCGTCTCGTTCCACTCGCTGGAAGACCGCATGGTGAAGCAGTTCCTGACCGCGCGCTCGACCTCTGCGCCGGCGGCGTCACGCCACGCACCCGATACCAGACGCGCGCACATGGCCGCGTTCCGGCTGATCACAAAGAGCCCGCTCACCCCGGGCGATACGGAAGTCGAAGGCAACCCCCGCGCGCGCTCCGCCCGCCTGCGCGCGGCTGAACGCTTGGCGGCATAGGAGCAATCGTATGGTTCGCGTCCTCAACACTCTCTGCGTCGCCCTGATGGGGCTGGCGATCCTGGCGCTCTACCACGTGTCGGAAGGCACCCGCGTCGCCAGCGTCGAGCTTCAGCATGTGCAGCGCGATCTCAGGCAAGAGCGCGTCAGCATGAGCGTGCTGGAAACCGAATGGGAACGCGTCGCCGGCCCGGCGCAGATCCAGGCGCTCGCGGCCCGCGATCTCGGCCTCAACGGCACGCCCGCCGTGCAACTCTCGTCCTTCGACGCGTTGCCGCGCCGCGGCGACAACGACCTGAGCGACACGCCGATCCGCAACGCCAGTGCCGAGGCGCCTGCGCCGTCCACGAGCCACACCGGACTCTGATCGCCCGCGCATGAAGCAACCGGCACAGACGCCCACGATCTATCAACGCCGCATCGTCATCGGTGCGGCGTTGTGCGTCTGCGCCTTCGCCCTGGTCGGCGTGCGCCTGGTCGACGTCACGCTTTTCAGGGGCCGCCAGGCCGCGAACTTCGCGGAGCATGACGTCGCCGCCCGCGCCGATCTGGTCGACCGCAACGGCGAGCTGCTCGCGCGCGACCTTCCGGTGGTGGATCTGTACGCGCGCCCGCATGTGTTCGAAGACAGGGACGAGGCGGCGCACGAACTCGCCGACGCCACCGGCGCCGACTACGGCCGCCTCATCGGCGGCTTCGACAACGCCAAGTCGCCCTACGTCCTGATCGCGCGCCAGCTCACGCCCGACGTGCAGGACAAGGTGATGCATCTGGGCCTGCCGGGCCTCGAATTCGAACCGGACACCAAGCGCTACTATCCGCATGGCCGCACCACGTCGCATGTGCTCGGCGTCACCGACCCAGACGGCAACGGCCAGTCTGGCCTGGAGCGCGGCCTCGACGCCCGCATGCGCGAAGCAAACGCCGCGCCGGTCATCACCTCGCTCGACATGCGCGTGCAGTACATCCTCGACTCCGAGGTCGAGCGCGCCCGCCAGGTGTTCCGCGCAATCCGCGCCGGCGGCATCGTGATGAACTGCAACACCGGCGAAGTGCTGGCGATCAGCTCGGCGCCGAACTTCGATCCCAACTACCGCCACTTCGTCGGCGACGATTCAGACCACAATACGATGGCCGGCGACCGTTACGAGCTCGGCTCGGTGTTCAAGGTGCTCAGCTTCGCTCTGGCGATGGAAGACCACACCACCACGCCGGACGAGGTCTTCCGCATCGGCAACGGCTTCAAGATCGGCAAGTACACGATCCACGAAGCCGAGGCGATGCCGGCCACCTACACCGCGCGCGAGGTTCTGGCGCACTCGTCGAACATCGGCACGGCGCAGATCGCGCTCCGCTCCGGCGGCACGCGCCAGCGCGAATTCCTCGACAGCCTCGGCCTGCTGCACATGCTGGATAGCGAGTTGCCGGAACGCGCCCGCCCGCTCTTCCCGTCGAAGGCGAACTGGGGCGAGATCGCCACCGCAACCATCGGCTTCGGCCACGGCGTCGCCGTTGCGCCGCTCGCCTATGTCGCCGCCGCTGCGATCGTGGTGAACGGCGGCCGCCGGGTGCAGCCGACGTTCCTCCGGCACCCGGAGGACGCCCGCGGTGAGCAGGTGCTGAAGCCCGAAACCAGCGCGAAAATGCGGGAATTGCTGCGCTATGTCGTGACCGACGGCACCGGCCGCAAGGCGGATATCCCGGGCTACGAGGTCGGTGGCAAGACCGGTTCCGCCGAGAAGCCGCGCGAAGACGGCCACGGCTATCAGTCGCACGTGCTGGTGACGTCGTTCTTTGCCGCGTTCCCGATCTCGGACCCGCAGTATATTGTCTTCGTGCTGCTGGACACGCCGCATGGCGCGCCGGAGTCCGGCGGCGGCATCCTTGCGGGAACGACGGCGGCGCCCCTGGCGGGCCGTGTGATTTCGCGTATTGCGCCGATCCTCGGGGTCGCCCAGAAGCCGCTCACGGTGGCGGCCCGCGGGGCCCCATAATGCCATCACAATCGGAGACCATAAAAACGGCGGGTAAGGTGGAAAAGAACGCCATGCAGGCGTCGGAATTCTCCGGGCTCGCGAGCGACAGCCGCGAGGTGAAGCCCGGCTATCTGTTTGCCGCTCTGGCCGGCTCGAAGATGAACGGCGCCGTCTTCATCGAGGAGGCGGTGAAGCGCGGCGCTGTCGCCGTGCTCGGCCGTCCGGAAAACGAAGCCACCGTCCGCGCGCTAAACGTGCGCTTCATTGCGGACGAGAACCCGCGCCGCCGTCTCGCGCGCGAAGCCGCCCGCTTCTTCGGCTCGCAACCGAAGATCGTTGCCGCCGTTACCGGCACGAAGGGGAAGTCCTCGATCGTGTCGTTCATCCGCGAGATCTGGACTGCGCTCGGCAAAGAGGCCGCCAGCCTCGGCACGGTCGGCGTCGTCACCAAGAACGGCGACATCCCGCTCAAGAACACCACGCCCGGTCCGATCGAAGTACAGCGCCTTTTGGCCAAGCTGAAGCGCGACGGCATCGACCATCTCGCGCTCGAAGCCTCGAGCCATGGCCTCGACCAGTATCGCCTTGATGGTGTGGAAATCGCAGCCGTCGGGTTCACGAACATCACCCGCGATCACATGGACTACCATCCCGACTTCGAGCACTACCTGAATGCCAAGCTGCGGCTGTTCTCCGAAGTTGTGTGCGACGGCGGCATTGCCGTGGTGAACGCCGACGCCACCCAAGCCGACCGCTTCATCGCTGCCGCCAAGGCGCGCCACCTGAAACTCGTGACGGTGGGCGAGCAGGGCGAAACCATCCGCCTTGTCTCCCGCGCCGGCCGCATCGATGGCCAAACGCTGCGCATTGCCTGCGAAGGCCGCGAATACACCATCGACCTGCCGCTCGCCGGCAACTTCCAGGCTTCGAACGCGCTCGTCGCCGCCGCGCTTGTGATCGGCCTCGGCGAGGACGCCGCCAAAGTCTTCGCGGCCCTCGAACACCTCAAGGGCGCCCCCGGCCGTCTGGAGAAGGTTGCCATCGCCGCCAGCGGCGCGCCGATTTATGTCGACTACGCCCACACGCCGGATTCGCTCGACCAGGTGTTGAAGGCCGTGCGCCCGCACGTCACCGGCAGGCTGCACGTGATCTTCGGCTGCGGCGGCGATCGCGACAAAGGCAAGCGCCCGCTGATGGGCGAAGCTGCCGCCGCCAATGCCGATGTCGTTATCGTCACCGACGACAACCCGCGCACCGAAGACGCCGCCGCAATTCGCTCGGAAGCGCTCGCCGGCTGCCCCAGGGCGCGCGAGATCGGCGATCGCGCACAGGCCATCTTCGACGGCATCGCCGCGCTCAAGTCCGGCGACATGCTGATCATCGCCGGCAAGGGCCATGAAACCGGCCAGACCGTCGGCACCGAGACGCATCCGTTCTCCGACCGCGATCAGGCGATCCGCGCGGCTCAGGATCTGGGAGGGCGTGCCGCATGACTGCTCTCTGGACATCGGAAGAAGCCCAGGGCGCCACGCTCGGCATTCCGGGCCGCGCCTTCGAGGTGACTGGCCTCTCCATCGACACGCGCACCCTCAGGCCCGGCGATCTTTTCGTCGCGCTGAAGGGCGAGAACCGCGACGGCCATGATTTCGTGAAGGCCGCGTTTGAAGCCAAAGCCGGTGCTGCGTTGGTCAGCCGCGACATGCCGGACCTGCCGCCGCATGCGGCGCTGCTGACCGTCGCCAACACCCAGCGCGGCCTGGAAGACCTCGCCGTCGCCGCGCGCGCGAGATCTTCCGCGAAGATCGTCGCCGTCACCGGCAGCGCCGGCAAGACCACGACCAAGGAGCTGCTGCGCGTCGCCCTCGGCGCGCTCGGCACCACCCATTGCTCCGCCGCCAGTTACAACAACCATTGGGGCGTGCCGCTCAGCCTCGCCGGCCTGCCGCGCGACGCCGTCTACGGTGTGTTCGAAGTCGGCATGAACCACTTCGGCGAGTTGCGGAATCTCGTCAGCTTCGTCCGCCCGCACGTCGCGTTGGTTACGACCATTGCGCCGGCGCATCTGGAGTTCTTCGGCAACCAGGAATCCATCGCCGACGCCAAGTCGGAGATCTTCGAAGGCATCGTCCCCGGCGGCGCCGCGCTGGTCCCGTCCGACAGCCCCTACGGCGAGCGCCTGAAAGCACGCGCCCACCAGGCCCACGTCTCGCGCATCCTGAAGTTTGGCGAGAAGGCCGGCAGTGACGCCCGCCTCGTCTCTTACGAAGAGACCGCCAACGGCAGCCACGTGAAGGCCGACATCCTCGGCACGCCCGTGGACTTCCGCATCGGCGCGCCCGGCAAGCACATTGCGCAGAACGCCGTCGGTGCGCTGCTCGCGGTCGCGATGGTCGACGGCGACGTGCTGAACGCCGCCGCGGCGCTAAGGGACTTCGCGGCGCTCAAAGGCCGTGGCGCCCGCTTTACCACCGGCGGCGTCGATGTGATCGACGAAAGCTATAACGCCAACCCGGCCTCGATGACCGCCTCGCTTGCGATGCTGGCGAACGCGAAGGGTCGCCGCATTGCTGTGCTCGGCGACATGCTGGAGATGGGGCAGGGCGGCGTTGCCCACCACGCCGCACTCGCCACGCCGATCGAAGCGGCGAAAGCCGAGCTCGTTTTCCTCAACGGGACACAGATGAAGGCGCTGTGGGATGCACTCCCCCCCGCCCGCCGCGGCGCGTGGGCGCAAACCTCTGCCGAACTTGCGCCGCAGGTCATGGCCGCGCTTAGGCCCGGCGACACGGTACTGGTGAAGGGTTCGCTGGGCAGCAGGATGGCCGTCATCATCGACGCGCTGAAAGCGCGGGGTGGGTGATGCTCTATTACCTCTCGCTTCTCACCCACATGGACCAGTTCGAATTCTTCCGGCTGTTCCGCTACCTGACGTTCCGCGCTGGCGGCGCCGTCATCACCGCGATCCTGTTCTCCTTCATCGTGAACAGCTCGCTGATTCAGTGGCTGAAGGTGAAGCAGGGCAAGGGTCAGCCCATTCGCGCCGACGGCCCGCAGCGCCACATCGTGGAGAAGGCGGGCACGCCCACCATGGGCGGCGTCCTGATCCTGCTGCCGTGGATCGTCTCGACCCTGCTGTGGGCCAACATCGGCAACAAATACATCTGGATCGTCGTGTTCGTGACGGTCGCCTACGGCCTGCTCGGGTTCGCCGACGACTATATGAAGGTATCGAAGCGCAGCTCCGACGGTGTCAGCGGCCGTGTGCGCCTGATCGCAGAGTTCGCCGTCGCCTTCGCCGCGACCTGGGGCTTCATGCAGCTCGACACCACCCAGACGGTCGGGATGCTGTCGGTACCGTTCCTCAAGAACTTCGCCATTCCCTTCGGCATCGCGTTCATCGCGGTCGGTGGCATCGTCATTACAGGTTTCGCCAACGCTGTGAATTTCACCGACGGCCTCGACGGTCTCGCCATCGTGCCGGTGATGATTGCCGCGGCGACGTTCCTGCTGATCGCCTACTTGGTCGGCAACATCAACTTCGCGAAGTACCTCGAGCTGATCTACGTCCGCGACACCGGCGAGCTGATGGTGTTCCTCGCCGCGCTGGTCGGCGCCGGCCTGGGCTTCCTCTGGTACAACGCGCCCCCCGCCATGGTGTTCATGGGCGACACCGGTTCTCTTCCTCTTGGAGGCGCGCTGGGTGCTGTGGCAGTCGCGGTGAAGCACGAGATCGTGCTCGCCCTGGTCGGCGGCCTGTTCATGATCGAGATGCTGTCGGTCATCGTGCAGGTGGTCTCGTTCAAGACCACGGGCAAGCGCGTCTTTCGCATGGCGCCGATCCATCACCACTACGAACAGCTCGGCTGGAAAGAGCCCACCATCGTCGTCCGCTTCTGGATCGTCGCGGTGGTGCTGGCGCTGCTCGGCCTCGCAACCCTGAAGCTGCGGTGAACCGATGATCGCAGCCCGCACCTACGCAAATGCCGACGTCGCCGTTTTCGGATTGGCGCGCACCGGCATGGGCGCGGTGAAGGCGCTGCGCGCGGGCGGCGCGAAAGTCTATGCCTGGGACGACAACGAGGAACAGCGCAGGCTCGCGGCCGCCGAAGGCGCGACCATCCTGCATTGGCCCGAATGGCCGTGGGATACGCTCAAGTCCGTCGTGCTCTCGCCCGGCATCCCGTTGACGCATCCGAGGCCCCACGCTGTTGTCGACCAGGCCAGGTATGTCGGCGTCGAAGTGATCGGCGACATGGAGGTTTTTGCCCGCGAGATCAACGGCGCGGCGCCGGTCATCGCCATCACCGGCACCAACGGCAAGTCGACCACCACGGCGCTGATCGGCCACATCCTGAAAGGGTGCGGCTTCGACGCCCAAATCGGCGGCAATATCGGCAAGGCGGTACTGGAGCTCGATCCGCCGAACGCTAGGACGATCTACGTGCTGGAGCTGTCATCCTATCAGATCGACCTCGCGCCCGGCCTCGTTCCCGACGTGGCCGTGCTGTCCAACATCACGCCCGACCACCTCGATCGGCACGGCACGCTGGAGAACTACGCCGCCGTGAAGACACGGCTGCTGGAGCAGACCTCGAAGACCGGCCAGATCGCGATCGGCGTCGACGACGCGCTGACCAAGGGCATCTTCACGCGCCACGCCGGCAATGGCGGTCCCGCCGCGGTGCCGGTGTCGGTCGGCAAGGTGCTAGGCCGCGGCGTCTTTGTGGTCGACGGCACGTTATATGACGCGCAGGGCCAGCGCGCCGCGAAGGTCATGGACCTCGCCACCGCGCAGACCCTGCCCGGCCCACACAACTGGCAGAACGCTGCGCTCGCCTACGCCGCGACCCGGCCTTACGCAAAAGACGCGCGTCGCGTGGTCGAAGCCATCGCCGATTTCCCCGGCCTCGCGCACCGCATGGAAGACGTCGGCCGTATCGGCAAGGTGCGCTTTGTCAATGACTCCAAGGCGACCAACGCCGACGCCGCAGCCAAGGCGCTCGGCTGCTATCCGGACATCTTCTGGATCGCCGGCGGCAAGGCGAAGGTGGGAGGCATCGAAGGCCTCGCCTCCTTCTTCCCGCGCATCCGCAAGGCCTACCTGATCGGCGACGCCGCCGCCCAGTTCGCTGCCACGCTCGCCGGCAAGGTCGACACCGAAGTCACCGGCACCCTCGCCGCCGCCGTTCGCGCCGCCGCCACCGACGCCACGCTGGACGCCGCGCCAGCGCCCGTCGTGCTGCTGTCGCCCGCCTGCGCCTCGTTCGACCAGTTCAAGGATTTCGAGGCGCGTGGCGACGCCTTCCGCGCCGCCGTTGCCGCGCTGAAGGATCAACCGATCCGGGAGGCGTCATGAACAGTCGCGCTGACCGCAGCGGATTCGCCGTCTGGTGGTGGACGATCGACCGCGTCGCCCTGCTGCTGATGCTCGTCCTCATCACTGTCGGCCTGATGCTCGCCTTCGCCGCCAGCCCGGCCTCCACTGGCGGCCCGTTGACGGCCGGCGATTTCCGGTACGCGGGAAAGCAGATCGTGTTCGCCGCCATCGCCGCCGGCATCCTCGGCGGCACGTCGCTGCTCTCGCTCCGCCAGATCAAGATCGTCGCCGCGCTGGTGTTCGCGGTCTCGCTGATCGGCGCGTTCCTCGTGCTGTTCGTCGGCAACGAGGTCTACGGCGCCAGGCGCTCCATCGAGCTCGGCCTCTTCTCGCTCCAGCCATCGGAGTTCCTGAAGCCCGGCTTTGCCGTGCTTGCCGCCGCGATCATTGCCGATCGCAACGCCATGCCGCTGCCCAAGCCGCTCATCACCTTCCTGCTGGTCGTGCCCGCGCTGGTGATCCTGCCGCTCCAGCCCGACGTTGGGCAGACGACACTGCTGCTCGCACTGTGGGCCGCGCTGCTCTTCTTCTCCGGCCAGCCGCTCAAATGGATGGCGATCCTCGGCGGCAGCGCGGCCGGACTCGGTGGCCTTGCCTATGCGCTGTTCCCGCACGTACACCACCGCATCGACCAGTTCCTGAACCCGCAAAGCGAAGGCTATCAGACCGGCCTCGCGCTCAAGGCCTTCGCGCATGGCGGCCTCACCGGCGTCGGTCCCGGCGCGGGCACGATCAAGTACCGCATCCCCGAAGCCCATTCCGACTTCGTCTTCGCGGTGGCGGGCGAGGAGTTCGGCCTGATCCTGTGCGGCTTCATCGCCTTCCTGTTCTGCGCGCTGACCGTGCGCCTTCTGCTGCGCGCGGCCGACCAGCGTGACCGCTTCAGCCAACTCGCAGGTGCCGGCCTCGCCGTCGTCACCGCGCTCCAGGCCTTCATCAACATGGGTGTGGCGGTCAGCTTGCTGCCCGCGAAGGGCATGACCCTGCCGTTCATCTCCTATGGCGGCTCTTCGCTCTTCGCCGTCGCGCTCACGATGGGCTTTGCGCTCGCAGTCACCCGCCAGCGCCCGCAGCTCGCCCAGCGCGAGCACTCTCTCTACGAACTTCTGGGCGCCCGCGCATGAGCGTGATCGTGCTCTCGGCCGGCGGCACCGGCGGCCATCTTTTCCCGGCGCAGGCGATGGCGGGCGAGCTGCAAAAGCGCGGCCACAGCATCGTCGTCATTACCGACGCGCGCTTCAAGAACTACGCGACCGCCTTCCCGGACGCGCGGATCGAGACCGTTCCCTCCGCCGCTTTCTCCGACCGGTCCATCATGCGCCTTGCGACGGCGCCGTTCGAGATCGCCGCCGGCATCGCCATGTCGCTGATCAAGCTCGGCAGCATCAAGCCCGCTGCGGTCGTCGGCTTCGGCGGCTATCCCAGCGTGCCGGTGATGCTCGCCGCCGTGATGCGCCGCATCCCGACCGCGATCCTGACGCCCGACGCCCTGATGGGCCGCGCCAACCGCCTGATCATGAACCAGGTTCGCCTGATCGCGGCGAACTTCCCGCTGGTGCGCTTCCTGCCGAAGGACATGAGGAAGGTCGTCTACACCGGCAACACGCTGCGCCCCGAGGTCGTCGCGCTCGCCGGCGCGCCCTACGATGCGCCCACCGCGGCCGGCCCGTTCAAGCTGCTGGTGTTCGGTGGCAGCCAGGGCGCCCGCATCTTCAGCGAGCTGGTCCCCGCCGCCATCGCGCTTCTGCCCGACCCGATCCGCGCCCGACTCGACATCGTGCAGCAATCGCGGCCAGAAGATCTGGAAGCCACCAGGGCGACGTACGCCAAGGCCGGCGTGAAGGCCGAACTCGCGCCGTTCTTTTCCGACATGCCGGCGCGCATCGCGGCGTCGCATCTCGTTATTTGCCGTTCGGGCGCCGGCACCGTCAGCGAGCTCGCGGTCATCGGCCGTCCCGCCATCATGGTGCCGCTGCCGCATGCGCTCGACGACAACCAGACGCCCAATGCCGACGCTCTCGCCAATGCCGGCGGTGGCTGGCGCGTGCGCCAGAACGAGCTCACGCCGCAGAAGCTCGCCGCGATGCTGACCGACGCCTTCTCCGCGCCGGCCGATCTCGCCAAACGCGCTGCTGCGGCCCACACCATCGGCAAGTCCGAAGGCACGCAGCGCTTCGCCGATGCCGTCGAACGGATCGCGGGGGCTGCATGACCGCACCCGCCAAGACCCGCGTCCCGCTCGACGTCGGCACGATCCATTTCATCGGCATCGGCGGCATCGGCATGAGCGGCATCGCCGAGATCATGCACAACCTGGGCTACAAGGTTCAGGGCAGCGACGTCGCAGACAACGCCAACGTCAAGCGCCTGCGCAAGATGGGCATCCCGATCACCGTCGGCCACACCGCGGACAACCTGAGCGACGTCCACGTCGTGGTCTATTCGTCCGCGGTGAAGTCCGGCAATCCGGAGTTCGACGCCGCCCGCGCCCGCTCCATCCCGTTGGTCCGCCGTGCCGAGATGCTGGCCGAAATCATGAGGCTCAAGTCCTGCGTCGCCATCGCGGGCACCAACGGCAAGACGACGACGACGACGATGGTCTCCGCGCTGCTCGATGCCGGCGGGCTCGATCCCACCATCGTCAATGGCGGCATCATCAACCAGTACGGCACCAACGCCCGCCTCGGCACCGGCGAGTGGGTCGTGGTCGAGGCCGACGAGAGCGACGGCACCTTCCTGAAACTGCCGATGACGGTCGCGGTGGTCACCAACGCCGATCCCGACCATCTCGATTTCTACGGCACCTTCGACAAGATGCGCGACGCATTCCAGCGCTTCGTCGAGAACGTGCCGTTCTACGGTTTCGCAGTGCTCTGCATCGACCATCCGGAAGTGCAGGCGATGGTCGGCCGCATCGAGGACCGCCGCCTCATCACCTACGGCTTCAATCCACAGGCCGATATCCGCGCGGTGAATCTCAGCTTCGCCAACGGCGCATCGCACTTCGACGTGGTCATCACCGACCGCCGCAGCGGCGAGCAGACGCGCTTAGACGGCCTGACGCTGCCCATGCCCGGCGAGCACAACGTCCAGAACGCGCTGGCCGCGATAACCGTGGCCCGCGAGATCGGCGTGACCGACCAGACCATCCGCAAGGCGCTGACGGATTTTCGCGGCGTGGGCCGCCGCTTCACCAAGGTCGGCGAATGGAAGGGCGCGTCGATCATCGACGACTACGCGCACAACCCGTTCAAGATTGCCGCCGCGCTCAAGGCGGCGCGCCAGGCCTACGCCGGCCCGATCGTCGCGATCGTCCAGCCGCATCGCTACACCCGCTTGCGCGATACGTTCGAGCAATTCGCCCAGTGCCTGAACGACGCCGACATCGCGATCATCGCGCCGGTCTATGCCGCGGGCGAGAATCCGATCGAGGGCATCAACCGCGACACCTACGCCGAGGCGGTCCGCGCCCACGGGCACCGCGATGTGCGCACGATCGAAAGCGCCGAGGACCTGCCGGCACTGCTCGCCGCGCTGGAGAACAATCTCGCGGGTGGCGCCATCGTGTTCCTCGGCGCCGGCTCGATCACGCAATGGGCCCACGGTCTGGAAGCCGTCATGAAATCGCGGGAGGCGCAATGATGGCGCTTGCGATCCTGGCGAATAGCGAATGGCGCGTAGCGAATAGGGGGCAGCTCCGCCTTCGCCACAGGAAGGGCGGGGCATGATGGGCCGGCCTTGCGATGCGCTTCCTCCTGTCCGCGGCACCTACACCGCCGATGCGCCGCTCAAGGACCTCGTCTGGTTCCGTGCCGGCGGTCCGGCGGAAGTGCTGTTCCGTCCGGCCGATGCCGACGATCTCGCGACCTTCATGTCCGCCAAGCCCGCCGATGTCCGCGTCATCGTGATCGGCGTCGGCTCCAACCTGCTCATCCGCGACGGCGGCATCCGCGGCGTCGTGGTCCGTCTGCCGGGTTCATTCGGCAAGATCACCGTCGACGGCACCCGCATTACCGCCGGTGCCGCAGCGCTCGACGCCAACGTCGCCAGGACCGCGGCGGAGTCCGGCATCGCTGGCCTCGAATTCCTGCGCGGCATCCCCGGTACCATCGGCGGCGCGCTGCGCATGAACGCGGGCTGCTATGGCCGCGAGATCAAGGACGTCTTCGTCGAAGCCACCGCCGTGACCGGCAAGGGCGACGTCGTCACGCTGAAACCCGCCGACATGGGTTTCGTTTACCGCAAGACGCAGGCGCCGGACGACATGATCTTTCTCAGTGCCGCTTTCGAAGGGTCGCGGGACGATCCCGCCGCCATCAAGGCGCGCATGGACAAGCTGATGACCGACCGCGAAGCCTCACAACCGGTGAAGACCAGGACCGGCGGTTCCACCTTCAAGAACCCGCCCGGCCATTCAGCCTGGAAGTTGATCGACGAGGCCGGCTGCCGCGGCCTGATGCACGGCCCGGCGCAGGTCTCGCCGCTCCACTGCAACTTCCTCATCAACACGGGCGAGGCGCGCGCCGCGGACATCGAGGCGCTGGGTGAAGAAGTGCGTGCCCGGGTGAAGGAAAAGTCGGGCATCCAGCTCGAATGGGAAATCAAGCGCGTGGGTATTCCAACATGACCACGACGATCAAGCGCGTTGCCGTTCTTCTGGGCGGCCGTTCGGCGGAACGCGAAGTCAGCCTGTCGTCCGGAACCGGATGCGCGAAAGCTCTGCGCGCCGAAGGCTTCGACGTGGTCGAGGTCGATCCCGGCGACAACCTCGCGCAACAGCTGATCGACGCGAAGCCCGAGGTCGTGTTCAACGCGCTGCATGGCCGCTGGGGCGAAGACGGTTGCGTCCAGGGCCTGCTCGAGCTCCTGCGCATGCCCTACACGCATTCCGGCGTGCTCGCCTCGGCGCTGGCGATGCATAAGCAGAAGACCAAGGACATCTACCGTGCTGCAGGCCTGCCGGTCGTCAAATCCATCGTCGTCGACCGCCGCGAAGCCGCGGCCGCGCATCTGATGGAGCCGCCCTATGTGGTGAAGCCGGTGAACGAAGGCTCCTCCGTCGGCGTCTTCATCATCCGCAAAGGCGACAACCGCCCGCCGGAAGCGCTCGGCAGCGAGACGTGGAATCTCTCCAACGAGATGATGGTCGAAGAGTTTGTCCCCGGCCGCGAGCTCACCGTCGCTGTGATGGGCCACAAGGGCCTGGGCGTGACCGAGATCACCACCAACCTCGAATTCTACGACTACGAAGCGAAATACGCCGACGGCGGCTCGGTTCACGTCCTCCCGGCGAAAATCCCGGAGCATGTCGCAAAGGAAGCGCTGTCGCTGGCCGAACGCGCCCATACGGCGCTCGGCTGCCGCGGCGTGTCGCGCACCGATTTTCGCTACGACGACACCCAGGGCAGGCACCGGCTCGTGCTTCTCGAGACCAACACGCAGCCCGGCATGACGCCGACTTCGCTGGTGCCGGAACAGGCCGCTTACAACGGCATGTCCTATCAGAAGCTCTGCCGCTGGCTGGTGGAGGACGCCTCATGCGATCGGTAAAGATCGACCGCAAGGCCTCCCAGCCGCGTACCACTCGCGCGGGTCGCGGTAACGCGCGCGCCAGCCGGCCGCAGCCGTCGGGCAAGCCGTTCGGCAAGCGTAAGCCGCTCGCCACCAACATTGTCGCGCGCAGCTTCCGCGCCGTGCGCTCGTGGTTCGCGTTGCACCGGCTGATGTTCACGCTCACCGCCATCTTCATGGCGTTTGTCTTCATTGCGGCGCTGTTTATCGGTGGCACCGTCGGCCGCACCGTCCACGCCGTGAACACCGGCATCGCGGCAGTGGTTAACGACGCGGGCTTCGGTATTGCCGAGGTCCATCTGGTCGGCAACAAGCGCACGCCGACCGAATCCATCATGGCCGCGCTGGACCTGCACAAGGGCCAGCCGATCTTCGGTGCCGATGTCCACGCCGCGCGCGCCCGCGTGATGCAGCTCCCCTGGGTCGCCGATGCCGAAGTGCGCCGTCGCTATCCCAACGACATCTCCGCCCGCATCATCGAGAAGCTGCCCTACGCGCTGTGGCAGTCGCCCGATGGCAAGGTCTGGGTCGTGGAGCGCGACGGCGGCCTCATCACCACCGACGGCATCGCCAATTTCCGCAACCTGCCGACCCTATTCGGTCTCGGCGGCGCCAAAGCCTCCGACATCGTGGAAGCGGTTGCGATGCATCGCGCCGTCTCCGCCCGCATCAAAGCCTATGAGCGCGTCGGCGAGCGGCGCTGGAACCTGATTCTGGACGACGGTGTCGTGGTGCAATTGCCCGAGGCCAACTGGGCCGCGGAGCTCGACGCGCTCGAGCATCTGATCATCGACAAGGGGATTCTGGAACGCGACGTGGGCGTGATCGATCTGCGCTCGCCGTCGCAATATTTCTTCGTCCTGAAGAGCGGCGAGAAGACGAACGAGCCTAGGGGGAACGGGGCCTGATGGGAGAAGTCGCGAAGTTTCGTACCAGCGAGGGGACGCCGGCCTACCGGACCGGCACGGTCGGCGTGCTCGACATAGGGTCGTCCAAGACCGTGTGCCTGATCGGCCGGGCGGAGCCCGGCAGCCTGCGCGTCATCGGCGCCGCGCTGCGCGAAAGCCAGGGCGTCCGCCAGGGCACGATCGTCGGGATGGAAGACGCCGAGGAGTCTATCCGCGATGCCGTCGCCGCGGCCGAGAACCATGCCGACACTCGCATCCAGAACGTCGTCATCTCGGTGAACTGCGGCCAGCCCGTCAGCGTCACGTCCCGCGCCGCGATGGCGCTTGAGGGCGAGATCGTCGGCGACGCGCATCTGCGGCACCTGCTGGCCGACGGCCGCTCGCGCTGCTCGCTGGAGGACCACGAGGTCATCCAGGCCGCGCCCACGACCTACGTCGTCGACGAAGCGCGGGGCGTGCGCAACCCGCTCGGCATGTTCGCCCAGCGCCTCGGGGTCGCGATGCACGCCGTAGCGGTGAAGCCGTCGCCGCTCAACAACCTGAAGCTCGCGGTTGAGCGCTGCCATCTGAACGTGGTCGGCATGCAGTTCGCGCCCTACGCCTCCGGAATGGCGACGCTGACCGATGACGAGAAACAGCTCGGTGCGACCCTCATCGACATGGGCGGCGGCGTCACCTCGATCGCAGTCTTTCTTGAAGGCCACCTCGTCTCTGCGGACTCGATTCCGATGGGCGGCCAACAGGTTACGTCCGATATCGCGCGCATGCTGGCAGCGCCGCTTTCCGCTGCGGAACGCGCCAAGACATTATATGGAGCGGCGCTGGGCGACATGGAGGCGGGGGCCGACGTCATCCCGCTCGCGCAGATGGGTGAGGATGCCGACGCCGCTATGCGCGTGCCGCGCTCGATGCTCACCCGCATCATCCAGGCTCGCCTCGAGGAGATCTTCAGCCAGGTGCAGTCGCGCCTCCGCCAGTCCGGCTTCGATGTCGCCGCCGGCCGCCGTGCGGTGCTGACCGGTGGCGCGTGCCAGCTCGCCGGTGTGCGCGAGCTCGCGGGCCGCGTGCTCAACAAGCAGGTGCGTATCGGTCGGCCGCAGAGCTTCCCGGGACTCCCTGCTGCTTCGCTTGGACCGGATTACGCGACCGCGATCGGACTGCTGATGGCGGGTGCAACGCTTCCGCCGGAAGCTCTGAACCCCGATCTCGCGCTCGGCCCGCGCGAAAACAAAGGCAAAGGCTGGCTCTCGCGATTGACCGGAGGGCTGTTTGAGTGATTCAACAATAACAATACGAATCAGTTGGGCATGTGTGGGTGACAACCTGATGAAGCGCGCAGGCCAAGGAGAATAAGATGGCGATCAACATCAAGGCACCCGAACTCACAGAATTGCGGCCGCGAATCACCGTCCTGGGCGTCGGTGGCGCCGGTGGCAACGCCGTGAACAACATGATCTCCTCGCATCTCGAAGGCGTGGAGTTCGTGGTCGCCAACACCGATGCGCAGGCGCTGGCCCAGTCCAAGGCCGAACGCCGCATCCAGCTCGGGCACCGCACCACCGAAGGCCTCGGCGCCGGCGCTTCGCCGGATGTCGGCAAGGCGGGTGCGGAAGAAAGCCTCGACGAGATCATGGAGCAGCTGGCCGGCTCCCACATGGTGTTCATCACCGCCGGCATGGGCGGCGGCACCGGCACCGGCGCGGCGCCCGTCATCGCCCGCGCGGTGCGCGAGATGGGCATCCTGACCGTCGGCGTCGTGACCAAGCCGTTCGCCTTCGAAGGCGAACGCCGCATGCGGGCCGCCGAGCGCGGCATCGCCGACCTTCAGCAATACGTCCACACGCTGATCGTCATCCCGAATCAGAACCTGTTTCGCGTTGCCAACGACCGCACGACGTTCTCCCAGGCCTTCCAGATGGCCGACGAGGTGCTGCACGCCGGCGTGCGCGGCGTAACCGATCTGATCGTGATGCCGGGCCTCATCAACCTCGATTTCGCCGACATCAAGTCGGTGATCAGCGAGATGGGCAAGGCAATGATGGGTACGGGCGAGGCGGAAGGCGAGGACCGGGCTTCCAAGGCCGCCGATCTCGCGATCTCCAACCCGCTGCTCGACGACGTGTCGATGAAGGGCGCCAAGGGCGTGCTGATCAACATCACCGGCGGTCCCGACCTCATGCTGTTCGAGGTCGAGCAGGCGGCCAACCGTATCCGTGCCGAGGTCGATCCCGACGCGAACATCATCTTCGGCAACACCATCCTGGACGACATGGAAGGCCGCATCCGCGTCTCCGTCGTCGCCACGGGCATCGATGCCGAGCAGATGCGCATGCCGGAGCCGAAGCTCACCGCAAGGCCCACGATCAAGCCGGTGCCGTTCAAGCCGGAAGTGGTCAAGCCGATCGAGCCGGTGCGTCCGGCCGCCGCCGCGGCCATGGCGCATCCGGTGCACCGCCAGCATGAGACCATCGCCGACGAGATGGGTGCGATGCGCTCGCCGGTCGAGGAGTTGATCCTCGGCGGCGACGACGCGCCGGTCATCGAAGAGCCGATCGCCCAGCGCTCGATGACGCCGGCCGAGGCGCTCATGGCCCGCGCCGTGCCGCGCACCGAGCCGATGCGTCCTGCGCCGGAGCCCGAGAAGAAAAAGCTGTTCGGCCTGTTCGGCCGCAAGAAAGACGAGCCGCGCGTCGAGCCGTTCCAGCGTGCGACGCCGCCCCGCGCCATGGCGCAGCCTATGGCTCGTCCGCAGCCTCAGGCTGACGCCCCGCGTGCGCAGCAGCCCGCGCCGCAGAACCTGGCCGACGACCTGTTCCCGGACCAGAAGCGCGACGAGCAGTTCGAGATCCCGGCTTTCCTCCGCCGCCAGTCGAATTGACGTCGCGACAGCGGGCCATCCACGGCGAGCCGCGCGCAGTGCGGCGAGGAAGGGGAGCCCGAGCAGTGAAATAAGAAAGAGCCCTGGCTTCGGTCGGGGCTCTTTCGTTTCAGGCGTAGAAGTCGACTATGCGCCCCGGGCGATCGCCGTTGCGCAGCTGCCGCTCCAGGGCCTCGGCCTCCTGCTCCAGGTCTTTGGCCGTATGGCTCAGCAACTCAACATACTTCTCGAGTTTTGTGCGCGCCGCCTGGTCGCGGAACTTGCTGGCCAGTTCGCGCAGCTCTTCGGCCTTCCAGTGGTCGAGGCGTGCCATGCAGCCAGAACGTCCGCATGTTTATGACGGTTCCTGTGGGGCCAGCGGAAATGATGGTTAGCTGCGCCTTCACCCTGGATTTGCGGTATCGCCGCGATTTCGCGTTCGGGCCGCCTCTCCGGTATATGGTCCGCCCATGACCCGCAGAACCCTCGCCCGCGAAATCGAAGCCGACGGCACCGCGCTGCACGCCGGCAAGCCGGTCCACATGACGCTCTCGCCCGCCAACGCCGGCGTCGGCGTCGTCTTCCGCCGGGCCGACCGGGACTACGCTATGATCCCGGCCCGCTACGACGCCGTGGTGGAGACCAATCTTGGCACGGTCATCTCGAACGGCGACGTCAAGGTGGGCGTGATCGAGCACCTGATGGCCGCCGTCGCCGGCATCGGCATCGACGACATGATCGTCACCCTCGACGGACCGGAGCCGCCGATCCTCGACGGCGACGCCCTCAGCTATTATGCGCTGCTGGAGAAGGCCGGCGTGAAGGACCAGGACGGCTGGAAGAAGGCCGTGAAGGTCGTGAAGCCGGTCGAGGTCACCGCCAGGGACGCGCGCATCCGCCTGCTGCCGTCCGACCGGCCAGAGTACGCCTACGACCTCGACTACTCGAACACAAAGGCAATCGGGAAGCAGAGCTACACCATGACGCTCACCCGGGAGGATTTCGCCCGCGAGATCGCGCCGGCCCGCACCTTCGGCTTCGTGCATGAACTCGACTACCTGAAAAGCATCGACCGCGGCCATGGCGCCTCTCTGGAGAACACCCTGGCCATCCAGGGCGACGAGGTGCTGAACAAGGACCTGATGCGCTTCCCCGACGAGTTCGTCCGCCACAAGATTCTCGACGCCATCGGCGACATGGCGCTCGCCGGCGCCCCGCTCATCGCGCGGTTCGAGGGCGTCAAATCCGGCCATGCCACCAACAACGCGGTGCTGCGGGCGCTGTTCGCCGATCCCGCTAACTACGTGACAATCGATTTAGGGTGACCGGCCCAAGCCCGTGCTATAAGCCACGGCCTTGAAACGGCCCGCTTTGGGCTGGACCGTGGCCCTGCCGGAAGGCATAAGGGCTTGGTCCGACAGGAAATTCGACCTCCAAAGTCACGGAAAGCTTGATGTCGCAGTACGTTCCTCACCTTGGCCGCAGCCTTCGGTTCGCGGCCCTGGCGCTGGTGGCCGGATTCGCCCTGGCCGGTTGCGACACGCTGGGCGGTCTGTTCGGCCAGGGTACGGCGCGCGACGAGGACAAGCCGGCGGAATACGTCGAGCGCCCGGTCAACCTGATCTACGAGGACGCCTGGAAGCGCATCAACAACGACGACTGGATCAACGCCGCCAAGCAGTTCGACGAGGTCGAACGCCAGCACCCCTATTCGATCTGGGCCCGCCGCGCGATGCTGATGGCCGCGTTCTGTTACTACCGCGCCAACCACTACACCGAGGCGATCTCGACCGCGGATTCCTACATCCAGCTCCATCCCGGCAGCCGCGAGGTCGCCTATGCCTTCTACCTGAAGGCCATCTCGCTCTACGAGCAGATCGTCGACGTCGGCCGCGACCAGTCGAACACCGAACAGGCGCTGACCGCGCTCCAGGACGTGGTGCAGCGTTTCCCCGACACTGAGTACGCTCGCGACGCGACGCTGAAGATCGACCTGACTCTTGACCATCTGGCCGGCAAGGAGATGACGGTCGGCCGCTACTACCTGCGCCAGGGCGACTACATCGGCGCCATCAACCGCTTCAAGGTGGTGGTTGAGCAGTATCAGAAGACCTCCCAGATCGCGGAAGCCCTGGAACGTCTTGTCGAGGCCTACTACGCCATGGGCATCTACAACGAGGCGCAATCGGCGGCCGCCGTGCTGGGCGCCAACTACCCCGGAAGTCCCTGGTATCAGGATGCCTATCAGCTGCTGGCGAAGAAGAACCTGCGTCCGCTGATGGACGAACGCTCGTGGCTGAGCAAGACTTTCGGCCGGATTCTCTTCTGACAGGGGCATGAACACCGATGCTCGCGGCGCTCACCGTGCGGGACATCGTGCTGATTGAAAGCGCCTCGCTGGAATTCGCGCCGGGCCTGAATGTGCTGACGGGTGAGACCGGCGCCGGCAAATCCATCCTGCTGGACGCGTTGGGTCTGGCCGCGGGCGGCCGCGGCGGTGGCCGTGCCGGTGTGCGTCCTGGCGCTTCGCAAGGCTCCGCCTGTGCGGTGTTCGAGCCTTCCAAGCACAACTCCGCCTTCGCCCTGCTGACCGAGCAGGCCATTCCGGTCGAGAACGAGATCGTTCTGCGCCGGACGCTGGCCCAGGACGGCCGCACCCGCGCCTTCGTCAACGACGAGTCGGTCGGCGTGGGCCTGCTGCGTGACGTCGGCTCGGCGCTCTTGGAAGTGCACGGCCAGCAGGACGACCGCGGCCTGTTCGACGCCGCCACCCACCGCGGTCTGCTGGATACCTTCGCAGGCCACGATGCACTGGTGCGCGACACGGCGACCGCCTTCGCGGTCTTCGACGGTGCCCGCAAAGCGCTGGCGGACCTCAAGGCGCAGGCCGCCGCGGCCGAAGCCGACGCCGAATACATCCGCCATGCCGCGGACGAACTGACGGCGCTGGCACCGGAGGAGGGCGAGGAAGCCCGTCTCGCCTCCGAACGCGCGCTGCTGCAGAACGCAACCCGCATAGCGGAAGACGTGATCGCTGCGTCCGACCTTCTCGCCGGCGATCGCGGCGCTGCCAATTCGCTCTCCGGCGCATTGAAGCGCCTGTCGCGCATGAACGAAGAGGCCCGCAAGGCCGCCGCCGCGGCCGAAACCGCGCTCGACCAGGCCTACAACGCCGTCGAAGAAGCCCGCCGCGAACTCGAACTGCTGCAATCGCGCCTCGACGTCGAACCCGGCCAGCTCGAGAAGGTCGAGGACCGCATTCATGACCTGCGCACCGCCGCCCGCAAATACGGCGTGCCGACCGACGGCCTCGCAAAACTCGCTGCCGACTTCCGCTTCAAGCGTGACGCGCTGGGCGGCGGCGGCAATATGCTCAAGGCTGCCGAAGCCACTTTGGCCAAAGCCCGCACCGCCTGGCTCGACGCCGCCAGGGCGTTGTCGAAATCCCGCACGGCCGCCGCCCGCAAGCTGGAAGCTGCGGTTGCCAGCGAACTCGACCCGCTCAAACTCGGCCACGCCAAGTTCCGCGTAACCCTCGACCTGCTGGACGATACCGCTGCCAACGCGCACGGCCTCGAACGCATCGCCTTCGAAGTCGCCACTGTCGAAGGTGCCGCCTTCGGCTCGCTCACGAAGATCGCCTCCGGTGGCGAACTCGCCCGCTTCTCCCTGGCCCTGAAGGTCGCGCTGGCCGAAGCCACGCCCCCCGCCGCGCTGGTGTTCGACGAAGTTGACCGCGGCGTCGGCGGCGCCGTGGCCGATGCAGTGGGCGAACGCCTGCAACGCCTCGCCCAGACGACGCAGGTTCTGCTCGTTACCCATTCACCGCAGGTCGCGGCGCGCGGTGATCGCCATTTCCGCATCACCCGCTCCGGCGACAAGACCAAGGTCACGCTGCTCGACGACGACGCCCGCCTGGAAGAGGTCGCCCGCATGCTCTCTGGTGCCGCCGTCACGGAAGAAGCCCGCGCCGCGGCCAAACGGCTGCTGACAGAAGCGCGCACGCCGCCTGCTAAGAAGCGCAAACGCGCATGAGCACCAAAGCCGTCCAGAAACTCACCGCCCGGGAGGCCGAGAAGGAACTGGATCGTCTCGCGGCCGAGATCGCCGAGCACGACCGCCGCTACCACGCCGAAGACAATCCCGCGATCTCCGACGCCGAATACGACGCGCTGCGCCGCCGCAACAACGAGATCGAGGCGCGTTTTCCTGATCTGATCCGTCCCGACAGCCCGTCGCACCGCGTCGGCGCCGCGGTGTCGGAGAAGTTCGCCAAGGTCGTCCACGCGCGGCCGATGCTGTCGCTGGACAACGCCTTCACCGACGAGGACGTGACGGAGTTTGCCGCCCGCGTGCGCAAATTTCTCGGCCTGAAAGACGACGCCGAACTCGCCTTCAACTGTGAACCCAAGATCGACGGCCTCTCCGCCTCGCTGCGCTACGAGAATGGCCTGTTCGTACAGGGCGCCACCCGCGGCGACGGCACAGAAGGCGAGGACATCACCGCCAATCTGCGCACCATCAAGGACATTCCACTTCGCCTCGCCGGCAAGCCGCCAAAGGTGCTGGAGGCGCGCGGCGAGGTCTACATGAGCCACCGCGAATTCGCGGCGCTCAACAAGCGGCAGGAGAAGGAGGGCAAGCAGACCTACGCCAACCCGCGCAACTCCGCTGCCGGTTCGGTGCGCCAGCTCGATCCCGGCATCACTGCCTCGCGCAACCTGCACTTCTTCGCCTACACCTGGGGCGAAGTCACTGCGCTGCCCGCAAAGACCCAGTGGGAGATGTTGCAGGCGTTCAAGGACTACGGCTTCAAGGTCAACCCGTTGACGAAGCGCGTGGAGACCATCGAGGCGGTGCTGAAGTTCTATCGCGACATCGAGGGCAAGCGCGCCGCGCTCGGCTACGACATCGACGGCGTGGTCTACAAGGTCGATCGCCTCGACTACCAGGAGCGTCTCGGCTTCGTCTCGCGCAGCCCGCGCTGGGCCATCGCCCACAAATTCGCTGCCGAGCAGGCGGAAACTGTCCTCGAAGACATCGACATCCAGGTCGGCCGCACCGGCAAGCTTGCGCCAGTCGCCAAGCTCAAGCCCGTCACCGTCGGCGGCGTGGTGGTCCAGAACGCGACCCTGCACAACGAGGACGAGATCAGGCGCCTCGACGCCCGCGTCGGCGACACGGTGGTGATTCAGCGCGCCGGCGATGTGATCCCGCAAGTCGTGAAAGTCATCCTTGAGAAGCGCAAGCGCGGCGCCAAGGAATACGAATTTCCCACGCGCTGCCCGTTCTGCGGCAGCCACGCGGTGCGCGAGAAGGACGAGAAGACCGGCAAGGAAGACGTCGACCGCCGCTGCACCGGCGGGCTCATCTGCCCGGCGCAGGCCGTCGAACGCCTGCGCTACTTCGTGGCGCGTCCCTGCTTCGACATCGAAGGCTTCGGCGGCGTCTATATCGAAACCCTGTTCGACAAGGGCCTGCTGAAAGAACCCGCCGACATCTTCCGCCTCGCGAAGCACCCGGAAAAACTGAACCGCGCGCTGGCCGAGCGCCGGGCCGAGATGGCCGCCGAACGCCGCGCCGCCTCGGGCAAGGAAGAGGCGAAGAAGTCGAAGAAGGACGACGACGAAGAGAGCAAGCTGGTCGAGAACCTCGTCGCCGGCATCGAGGCCCGCCGCACCATACAGATGGACCGTTTCCTCAACGCGCTCGGCATCCGTCACGTCGGCGAAACCAACGCGCGCCTGATCGCCCGCCACTACGACAGCATCGACGCGCTCGTAACGGCAATGGAGGGCGACGGCGCCATCGCCGAGCTGACCGAGATCCAGGGCATCGGCGAAGTCGTGGCCGAAGCGATTAAGGACTTCTTCGACGAACCCCACAACCGCAAGGTCGTGAAGCACTTGCTGGGCGAAGTCGATGTTCGGCCCATGCCAAAGGTGAAGACCGCCGGCTCGCCGGTGGCCGGCAAGACTGTCGTGTTCACCGGCACGCTCGAAAAGATGACTCGCCCCGAAGCCAAGGCGAAAGCCGAGTCGCTGGGCGCCAAGGTCTCCGGCTCGGTCTCGGCCAAGACCGATCTCGTCGTCGCCGGTCCCGGCGCCGGCTCCAAGTTGAAAGACGCCCAGAAGCACAACGTCCAAGTGATCGACGAAGACGCCTGGCTCAAGATGATTGAGGGCCTCTAGATGACACCCGCACCCATCAAGCCGGAAATCACCATCGACGACCTGAACAAGCTCGACATCCGCGTCGGCACCATCCTGTCGGTTGAAGACGTGCCCGGCGCCGACAAGCTGGTGCAGCTCCGTGTCAGCTTCGGCGATCACGAGCGCACCATCGTCTCCGGCATGAAGCAGGAGCGCGCAAATCCGAAGGAGATCGAGGGCCGTCAGGCGCTCTTCGTCGTCAACCTCGCGCCACGCAAGATGAAAGGCGTGATGAGCCACGGCATGGTATTCGACCTCGGCTATGCCGACGGCGTGCTGCCCGTTCTCGCGGTGCCCGAAGCGCCGGTGCCCGACGGCACCCGCGCCGGCTAGGCCGACAGCGCCTTCACCAGGATCGGCAGGCTCACATCCATCCGGTAATCGACGGACGAATGATTGTCGGGGAATTCCTCGTAGGTGTGCGGCACGCCCAGCCTGTCGAGCTCACGGTGCATCCGCCGCGCGCCATAGACCAGGTTGTACTGGTCGATGTCGCCGCAATCGACGTACAGCGCCTTCAGCTTCTTCAAGCCAGGCCCGTGCTTCTCCACCAGCGTCAGCGGATCCCACGACATCCAGTTGGCCCAGCGGTCTGCGATGACCTCGCAGGTGTCGTGCGTCACCGGCAGGCGGATGCCATAGGGCTGCGACGGATCGGGATCGAAGCTCGCGGCCTGCGCCAGCATCATGATGATGTGGACGTCGCTGTCCTTGGTCTTTTTCGCCTCCCAGAACCTGTCGACCCAGGCGCGGAAGTCGAAGCCGGTCTTGGTCAGCTCGCGCAGCACCGGCACGAATTCGTGGCGGTACATCAGCTCGAAGCCCATGTCGCCCGAATGCACCGCCGCCGCGCTCCAGAATTCGGGATGGAGCAGGGCATGCACCATCGCGCCATAGCCGCCGGAGGACTTGCCGAAGATGCCGCGCTTGCCTGTGCCCCCGCAGCCGAATTGTCGTTCGACAAACGGCACCGCTTCCTGCAACAGGAAATCGTCCCAACGGCCCATCGCCGGCGAGTTCACATATTGGTTCCCGCCCAGCTTCGTGAAGCAGTCGGGAAATGCGATCATCGCCGGCGGCATCGCACCGCTCGCGATCAGGCGGTCGGCGCGCTCCGGCACGTTCTCGCCGAAGTTCTTCCAGTTGGTGTGGATCGGCCCGCCGCCGGTGAAGCCCACGACGTCGACCAGCAGCGGCAATCCCTTGCCGTCATGGCCGTGCGGCACATAGACGTCGATCGCCCGCTCCGTCGGATCGCCCAGCAGGTTGCCCTTCAGCACCTGACTGTCGAGCGACAGCCGATGGATCGTGCCGCGCGGCGTGTTCTGGTCCTTGCGCACCCTCAGATCGCCCGCGTCGCATGCTTCAACCAGTCGCGGGCGTCGGCGTCGACCAGCGGCAGCAGCGTCTCGCGCACCCGCGCGTGATAGGCGTTGAGCCAGCCTTTCTCGTCCGCCGTCAGCAGCTTCGGTTCAATCAACTCGAGGTCGATCGGTGCCAGCGTGATGGTCTCGAACGTCATGAACTTGCGCTGCGGGTCGCCGCCCGGCACCGGCTTCGCCTCGCTCACCACGATCAGGTTTTCGATGCGGATGCCGTATTCGCCGTTCTTGTAGTAGCCGGGCTCGTTGGAGCAGATCATCCCCGGCTTCAGCGGCTGCGCAACCGTGTAGCGCTTGGAGATGTTCTGTGGCCCCTCATGCACCGACAGGTACGACCCCACGCCGTGCCCCGTGCCGTGGTCGTAATCCAGTCCCGCCTGCCACAGCGCCGCCCGCGCGAACGCATCCAGCGCCGCGCCGGGCGTTCCTTCCGGGAAGCGCATCGTCGCCAGTGCGATGTGGCCCTTCAGCACGCGGGTGAAGCGGTCTTTCATCTCGTCGCTCGCCTTGCCGACGATGACAGTGCGCGTGATGTCGGTGGTGCCATCGGGATATTGCCCGCCGGAGTCGATCAGGAATATCTCGTTGTTGCGCACGGGCCGGTTGGTCGACTGCGTCACGCGGTAGTGCACCACCGCGCCGTTCGATCCCGCGCCGCTGATCGAATCGAACGACAGGTCGCGCAGCGCACCGGTGCGGGCGCGATAGCCCTCCAGCGCCTTCGCCGTGTCGATCTCCGTCAGGTGGCCCTTCGGCGCCTCGCGGGCGAACCAGTGCAGGAAGTTCGACACCGCCGCGCCGTCGCGGACATGCGCCTTGCGGGTGCCCTCGATTTCCACCGGGTTCTTGCACGCCTTGGGCAGCTGGATGGGATCGGCGGCGCGCTTGATCTTCGCGCCGGCGTTGATCAGCCGATCGAAGATCGCGGCGGACGCCGTCCCTGGATCGGCCACCACCGTCTTGCCCTTCAGCGCATCCAGCGCCGGCGCGAACTCCGACGGCGCGCGCAGCCGCACCGCGTTGCCGAGATGCTTCACCAGCTCCGGCGACGACTTGCGCTCGTCCATGAACAGGTCGGTCGAACCGTCGCTGTTCTGGATCGCAAAGCTCAGCGCGAACGGCGTGTGCGGCACGTCCCCGCCGCGGATATTCAGAAGCCAGCAGATCGAATCCGGCATCGTGATCACCGCCGCATCGGCACCCAGGCCCTTCACGTCCTCCGCGATGCGGGTGCGCTTGGACTCGGCGCTCTCTCCTGCAAGGTTCATGTCCTGGATGATCGCCTTGGCCGTTGGCGCCGCGGGCTGGTCTTCCCACACCGCATCGACCGGGTTGCTGTCCACCGCGATGAGCGTGCCGCCGGCCTTGTCCACCGCCACCCGCAACAGCTCGACGGCGCCCTGTGTGTGCAGCCACGGGTCGTACGCCATCTTCGTGCCTTTCGGCAGCGCATGCTCCAGCCACTTGGCCGGCCCTTCCTCGACCAGGTCGCGCGGCTCGAACAGCCTGGTGTCGGTCTGCTGGCGGATCTGGAGCGTGTAGCGCCCGTCTACGAACACCGCCGCCTTGTCGGCCAGCACAGCCGCCGCGCCGGCCGAGCCGGTGAACGCCGTCAGCCACGCCAGCCGCTCGTCGCGCTTGGGCACATATTCGCCCTGGTGCGCATCGGCGCGCGGCACCAGGAACCCGTCCAGCCCGCGGCGCTTCAGCTCCGCCCGCAGCGCGGCGAGGCGCGGCGCGCAGGTCGCGGCATCGGTTTCATTCTCATAGGTCTGGAAGGGGCCGATCTTGTCCATGATGCGTGTCCGAATTTGACGTTAAAGCTTAGGCTGCGGGTCTCTCCAGCACCAGCGCGCTCCACGGCCCGTCGCGACGGCGGGTGCGCAAGATCAGGTCATGCGGCGTGTAGAAACTCACAACAAGATTTTCCTGCCATGTCAGCAGACCCGACAGCACCAGCATCCCGCCCTTCGCCAGCGCCCTGCACACCGACGGCGCAAGCTGCGTCAGCGGCCCCGCCAGGATGTTCGCGATGATGAGGTCGTACGGCGCATGCTGTGTGATGCCTGGATGCGTCATGCCGTCGGCGAGCAGCGCCTGCACCAGCGGCGCGACACCGTTTGCCTGCGCGTTTTCGTTCGTCACCTGCACCGCGTCGGGGTCGATGTCGGTCGCCAGCACGCGGCGGCGCCACAGCTTCGCCGCGCCGATCGCCAGCAATCCCGTGCCGCAACCGAGGTCGAGCACGTTGCGGAACGGGCGTCGCCTGGCGAGATCGCTCAGCGCGCCAAGGCACAGTGCCGTGGTCTCGTGATGTCCTGTGCCGAACGCCAAGCCGGCCTCGATGCGGATCGGGATCACGCCATGCGGTACCAGTCCCGCGTCATGAGCGCCATAGACGAAGAAGCGTCCGGCGCGCACCGGCGGCAACCCTTCCTGCGAAAGCCGTATCCAGTCCTGGTCCGGCAATGGCTCAACGATGATCGTCTGGCCGGTGAGTTGCGACAGGAACGTGGCGTCCGGCGGCTCGGGATAGAGCGCCTCGACCGTTGCATCCGGCTTGAACGGTTCTTCGTGGATCAGCACGGCCGAGGGCGCCGGCGGCGCCAGCTCGAACGCCGCGCTCACATCCGCCGCGAGTTCTTTCGCGACCGTGACGTGGGCCTTCCACAGCGGGGGATTGTCGGTCATCGCGGGGATATAGCGGACCCCGCCGCGAACCGTCTACAAGGCGCCATGACGGCCAAGATCATCCTGCTGAACGGCGTCGGCAGTGCCGGAAAGTCGACGCTGGCGAAGGCCATCCAGGCGGCCGCGCGCAGCGTCTTCCTGCACGTCCAGATGGACACCTGGCTGGAGATGATGCCCGGCCGCACGCTGGGCACGCCGGACGGTCTCACGTTCCAGACATCGGAGCGCGATGAGAAGCCGGTGATAACTGTCCTGTCCGGCCCGGCGCAGGAGCGCGCTCTCCGAGGCATGCGCCACGCTGTCGCCGCGATGGCAGCGCAGGGCTGCAACATGGTGGTGGACGAAGTGCTGTTCGGCGACGTCGCGTGGAGCGAATACCATGCCCTGCTCAAGCCCTACGCGTTCCACACCGTCGGCGTATTCGCCCCGCTCGACGTGCTGGAAGCGCGCGAGAAGTCCCGCGGCGACCGCGCCTTAGGCCTGGCCCGCGGGCAGTTCGACGTGGTGCATCGCGGACGAAGTTACGATTTCACGGTCGACACGACCGCGGCAAGTGCTGACGAATGCGCTCTGTCTATTGTTAGACGGTTTGGCCTTTAGGGCGAACTATCAGCCCGATTGGAGCATCGCCTTTGTCTCAAAGCAGTCGAAGCAGACGAAGACATAGATCAAGCCGCAGTCAGCCAGGCAGTAGTCGTCGTTGATTGAATCCAGTTGTGCGTAAAACGTCATGGGTTTGGCGCAGGAGCACAACGGTGTCTCCGGTGACTGAATGAAGTCAGGTGCGCCACCGAGCTTGTGCCGCTTTCCAACATTGTCGCCCGCCCAGCGAAAGGTTGGCAATGCCGCGGCCGCATCGTTGAGCGGTTCAGCGACAAGCCGGAATGGTGGTATCGCCTTCACGCTCAAGCCCTTTGCACGAACGTGTCGATGACCTTCTTCTCGCCGGCCTTGTCGAAGTCGACGGTCAACTTGTTGCCTTCGACGAAGCTCACGCGGCCATAGCCGAATTTCTGGTGGAAGATGCGGTCGCCGCGCGTGTACTGCGAGCTTTCCGGGTCGCTGGTCTGCACCGTATAGGCGTGCGCCTCGATCGTCGGCGGCCGTGCCCGCGCCATGCCGCCGGCACGGTTGGCCTGCGCCCGTTTCCAGCCCGGCGAGTCATAAGTCGAGGCGAACCCGCCCGAATTCATGTTGTCGCGGAAACCGACATTGCCGCCGTAGAAGCCCTCGTCGACCACCGTGTCGACATGTTCCTCCGGCAGTTCGGTGATGAAGCGTGAGGGCAGGGCGCTCTGCCACGACCCGTGCACCCGCCGGTTGGCGGCAAAGCTCACCCGCGCCCGCTGCTTGGCGCGTGTGATGCCGACATAGGCCAGCCGCCGCTCTTCTTCCAAACCCGCCAACCCGTTCTCGTCCATCGTCCGCTGCGACGGGAACAGACCTTCTTCCCAGCCCGGGAGGAACACCGTGTTGAACTCCAGCCCCTTCGCCGCATGCAGCGTCATCAGGTTGATGCGGTCGCCGCTTTCGTCCTGCGCGATCTCCATCACCAGCGAGACATGCTCCAGGAAGCTGGTGAGCGACTCGAACGTCTCCATCGAGCGCACGAATTCCTTCAGGTTCTCCAGCCGCCCCGGAGCTTCCGCCGACTTGTCGTTCTTGAGCATGTCGGTGTAGCCGGACTCATCCAGCACCATCTCCGCCAGCTCGGTGTGCGGGATCGCCTGCGATGTCTGCGTCCAGCGCGAGAAGTTCTGCGCCAGCTCTGCCAGCGCCTTGCGTGCCTTGGGCGGAAGCTCATCGGTCTCCGCGATCTCGCGCGCGGCCGCCAGCAGCGGCAGCTGCCGGTTGCGGGCATAGACGTGCAGCGCCTGCACCGACGCATCGCCAATACCGCGCTTGGGCTTGTTGACGATACGCTCGAAGGCGAGATCGTCGTCGCCTTGCGCGATCAGGCGCAGATAGGCCATGGCGTCGCGCACTTCCTGCCGCTCGTAAAAACGCGGACCACCGATCACGCGATAGGGCAGGCCCAGCGCGATGAAGCGGTCTTCAAACTCGCGCATCTGGAACGCGGCGCGCACGAGGATGGCCATTTCGCCGTAGGACTGGCCCATGTTGCGGTGCAGGTCCTCTGCCTCGGAGGCGATGTTGCGGGCTTCTTCCTCTGCGTCCCACACGCCCTGCACCTTGATCTTCTCGCCCGGGTCGCCCTCAGTCCAAAGCGTCTTGCCGAGGCGCCCCTTGTTCGCGGTGATCAGCCCCGACGCAGCGCCAAGAATGACCGGCGTCGAGCGGTAGTTGCGCTCCAGGCGGATCACCTTCGCGCCCGGGAAGTCGCGCTCGAAGCGCAGGATGTTCTCCACCTCCGCGCCGCGCCAGGCATAGATCGACTGGTCGTCGTCGCCCACGACGCACACATTGCCGGAGGCCGTGCCCAGGATCTTGAGCCACAGGTACTGCACCGCGTTGGTGTCCTGGTACTCGTCGACCAGGATGTAGCGGAAGCGCTCGCGATAATCGGCCAGGATGTCGGGATTGGTCTTCAGGATGTTCAGCGTGTGCAGCAGCAGGTCGCCGAAATCCGCGGCGTTCAGGTCCTTCAGCCGCTGCTGGTACTGCGCGTAAAGCTCGGTACCCTTGCCGAAGGCGAAGCCGTGGCCTTCGCCGCTCGGTACGTCCTGCGGCGACAGCCCGCGGTTCTTCCAGGCGTCGATCATCCCGGCCAGCGCGCGGGCCGGCCAGCGCTTCTCGTCGATGTTCGCCGCATCGATCAGCTGCTTCATCAGGCGCAGCTGGTCGTCGGTATCCAGGATGGTGAAGTTGGATTTCAGGCCCACCAGCTCGGCGTGGCGGCGCAGCATCTTGGCGCCGATGGAGTGGAATGTGCCCAGCCACTGCATGCCTTCCACTACGCCGCCGATCAGGGCGCCGATGCGCTCCTTCATCTCGCGCGCGGCCTTGTTCGTGAAGGTGACGGACAGGATCTGTCCTGGCCAGGCGCGGCGCGTGGCCAGGATGTGCGCCAGCCGGGTCGTCAGCACGCGCGTCTTGCCCGTGCCTGCGCCCGCCAGCACCAGCACTGGCCCGTCGGTCGCCAGCACCGCCTCGCGCTGCTCGGGATTGAGGCCCTTCAGGTACGGCGGTTCAGCCGCCGCGGCTTGCGCGCGAACCGGCTGGACGTCCTCGCCGAAGGCTTCGTCCAGGGGATCGTTGTAGCGGTTGCCGAAACCGCTCATGTGCACGTCCTCTCGGGGCACGCATCTGAATCGAAGGGCATGCGAACCAATATAGAACTTATCGGACGTTTTTCACCCCCGAAGGGCGTCCGGCTCACAGCCAGTGATGGCCATAGGTGACATAGCCCAGCGCCGCTGCGGTTGCCGCCATCGCCAGCAGCCCAAGCAGGCGGCCGGCGCGGCTGTCGTCCTGCCGCGCAATCCAGAACAGCGCCAGCCCGCCCACGAAAACCGCTGCGAGGCCCAGTCCGATCGCGATGTTCCCGACGGTAGTCATGGAACGAAAGCTGCCAGAATGGGCGCGCCGTTCCCAGTGCATCAACGCCTCAGGCGGCCTTGCTGCACCCATCCTGCTTGCGCACGCGCTTCGTCGACGCGGGATATCTGGCGAGCATCGCGGGCGGACGGACCGGGCGCGGCGCCAGGTTCCCGGCGCAGTTCGGACAGACACCCTTCAGCACGTGCTCGGCGCAGTCGGCGCAGAAGGTGCACTCGAACGTGCAGATGCGGGCGTCCGCGGACTCCGGCGGCAGGTCCTTGTCGCAGCATTCGCAATTGGGACGCAGTTCGAGCATGGCGTGTCGTCTCCGCACGTTTCGCCGGAAACGCTAATGCCTGCAGCGCGCGGCGCAAGGACGTAGCTCCGGTGCATTCGGACGCCTTGTTTTCGCCGCGGCGGGCGTGAAAGGTGACGCAGGGTGTTCAATACGGGGATTCTTCCGTGCGCATTTTGAGTTTTGCCGCTGCTGTGGCCCTATTTGCGTGCAACGCGCTCGCGGCCGGACCCGCGTGGCATATCGAAAAGCTGCCGGACAACGCGCCGCTGTTTCAGCAGAGCGGCTGCATGGGCAGCTTCAGCCCGAAGGGCCACGGTGCCGACGTCGTGTTCCTGGACGACGGGGTCGACGTGAAGGCCAAGGCCAACATCAAGCTCGGCGGCAAAATCTTCGCGCTCGATCTCGTCAGCACCAAGGCCAGCGGCAAGCAGGGGGCGGATTCCGCCGGCCTCGGGGCGCATTTCGACCGCGTGTTCAAGGACAAGGCCGGCGCCGTCACTGTGGTCGAGTCGATAACTGTCACCGCCGAGCATCCCGAAGCTGACTCGACGGAGGAAAAGGGCACGCTGACAGTCACCTATCAGGGCACGACGCAGAAGGTCGAAATCGAAGGCGGCACCGCCTGCTAGCGGCGGACGAAGAGTCGCGCATCGGCGTTCACCTTGTTTCTTTTGCAGCCCGCGGCGCGACGCGTTTCCATACGTAGTGTCCCGACGTTTAATGCGGGAGGCTCATCCGTTATGCGCAACCCGTCGCCGAGCGTTGAGTTGCGGCGGCAGGCGAAAAGGTCATGACCTCGGACCCCGTTCCTGCGCAAGAGAGCGGGGTCCCCGCTGTCGCCGCCGTTCTACCGACGACAAGAAGCCGGCCGCTCTTCGACCTCGCGCAGACCCGCCACCCCCGGGGGCGCATTCTCGGGCATGAGGGGTCGGGATTGTTGAAAGGGTCGGATCGGCTTCGTTCAAGCAGGGAGACCGCGTACTGATCTCCTGCATTTCCTACGACGCCTTTGCCCGGGCAGCCGACACGCATGCGCTGAAAGCCATGATCTCGACCTAGAGGCCGAGTTCTTTCAGGATCGCGGCGCGGTGCTGGTCGAGTTCGGGTGCGGCGGCGCGGGTCTTCGGGTCCTCGTGCGCCGACAGTTTCACCGGGTTGCCCTGCATCCGGATCGGGCCGAGATCGGGATCGAGCGTCTCGATGATCATGTTGCGATGATTGACCTGCGGGTCGCGCATCACGTCGGCGACGTTGTTGAGCGGACCAGATGGCACGCCGGCGGCATCCAGCGCATCGAGCCATTCTTTCGATGTGCGGGCCGAGAGTGCCAGCTCCATCTGCTCGTGCAGCGCCTCGTGGTTCTCCATGCGCCTGGGGTTCGTTGAGAAGCGTTCGTCACGCGCCATGTCCTCGCAGCCAAGCACCGCGCACATGCGGGCGAACAGTTCGTTGTTGCCGGCGGCGATGGCGATGTGGCCGTCCCTGGTCGCGAACACCGCGAATGGCGCGATGGACGGGTGGCGGCTTCCCAGCGGGCCGGGAATCTGGCCGTTCGCGACATGGCGCGAGATCGCGTTCTCCAGCAGCGCCACCTGGCTGTCGAGCATCGAAATGTCGACCTTCTGCCCCTTGCCGGTGGCCTTGCGGTCGTAGAGCGCGGTGACGATGCCGATGGTGGCGAACAGGCCGGCGGAGAGATCGCCGGTCGAGGTGCCAACTCGGGTCGGCGGACCGTCAGGCTGGCCGGTCAGGCTCATCACCCCGCCCATGGCCTGCACCACCATGTCGTAGGCGGGGCGGTTGGCATACGGCCCCGTGTGGCCGAAGCCGGAGACGCCGCAATAGATTAGGCGGGGGTACTTGTCCCTGAGTTGCGCGTAGCCGTAACCCAGCTTCTCCATCGTCCCGCCGCGATAATTCTCGATCAGCACGTCGGCGCGTTCGAGCAGCGCCTCGAAGATGCGCCGGTCGCCATCGGCTTTCAGGTCGAGCGCGATGGATTCCTTCGCTCTGTTGACGCTCATGAAGTAGCCGGACTTGGTGCGGCCGTCCGGTGTCTTCACGAAAGGGCCGACGTGGCGGCTGTCGTCGCCCACGCGCGGCGGTTCCACCTTGATGATGCGGGCGCCGAGCTCGTTCAGCATCAGCGCGGCGAAGGGGCCTGCGAGCACGCGTGTGAGATCGACGACCAGGATTCCCTGAAGCGGACCGGGCATGCCTATTCGTCGTCCTTGCAAAGCTTGTGCGCGTCGGCGGTCTTCTTGTCCTTGTCGACCCGCGCCTGGGCGAGATTGCGCACCGACTTGGGCACGCCGTGCTTGACGCGATTGGCGTCGGCCTCGGCCGTTTTCACGGCGCGAGCCTTTGATTTCTTGGCGCGGCGGAAATTGACGACTTCGCCCATCGAATGGTCCCAGTGGTTGGCTGGGACCATTGATAGCACGGAGTTAGCCGTTGTCCCTGGCCTGCGCCCGCTTGTAGGCGGGGCGGGCGGAGAGGCGCTCAAGATAGGCATCATAGTGCGGCCGGTCCGGGAACAGGCTGCCTTTGAAGAACTGCACGGCCGAGCCGTAGATGATATCGGCAGCCGAGAATTCGTCGCCCAGGATGTAGGGCGTCTTGGCGAGCTGGTCGGAGACCACCTTCTCGATGTCCTCCCATTTGCCGAAGCCGGTCGGCTTCGCGGGGTCCTTGTCCCAGCCCATGAAGCGCGCCGTCGCCGCGGGTTCCAGCGTGCCGTTATAGAAGAACAGCCACCGCACATATTCTGCGCGATTGTTATCCCCGGGCAGCGGCCCGATCGGGTGCCGTTGGTGGCTGTCAGTCAGATAAAGAGTGATGGCCCCGGACTCGTACACGATCTCATCAAATACCTTGACGGTCGGCACCTTCTTCAGCGGATTGATCGCCGCATAGGACTCCGGCGCCGGCTTGCCGCTGCCGTCGCCGCGCTGGATGTCGACCAGTTCGATCTTGTAATCCGCACCGAGCTCCTCGAGCAGCCAGATGATGCGCGACGAGCGCGAACGCGGTGCATGATAAAGTGTGATCATAAGCCCAACCCCTCAGGAAAACTTGCGTCTTCGATTATTGCGCTTTTACGACAGCGCCGTGACACGGGCGCCGTTCGAGATAGCGTACTGACAGCCTGCTGCCAGCCTGTGTCAGGAACCGGCTTTGGCCGCGGCCAGCGCGGCAAGGCGCAGCGCCGAGGCGAGTGGTTGCTCGCCCCGCGCCGCATCGATGCGTGCCACGAAGGCGGCCATGCTCAGTGCCTGCTTTTTTGCCTCGAGTTGCAGTACGGCCCAGAACTCTGCTTCCAGCGCGACGCTGGTGCGGTGGCCGGAGAGCGAGAAGGAGCGTTTGGTCAGCGCCATGGACACGGCCTAGCCGCGCAGCGGGCGGAAGTCGAGTTCGCGCAGGCTCCTTGCGATGGATTTGGCGCGACGGGCGGGCTTCATCATCAGGCGCGGCGGCTTGAGATCGCGGGTAGCCCCCGCCACGGCGACGACATTGCGGTCCAGATAGCCGTCGGCGTCGTGCAGCTTCACCGTGTCGCCAAACGCGCTCTGCATGGTGCGCGCGATGCGGTCGGGGAGGCGGTCGGCGTCGTCCCTGGCGGTGATGTTGGCGAGCAGGATTCCGCCGCGCTTCAGCCGCGCCCGCGCGAGCGCGAAGAAACCCGGCCTGAGAAACGGTTTCGGGATGAGGCCGCCGCAATACGCGTCGAGAACGATGGCGTCGTAGCGGGTCGTGCGCCGCCTCAGGAACCAGATGCCGTCCGCCGCCCGGCAATCGACACTGTCCGGCAGCGCGAAGTATGTGCGTGCGATGGCAAAGGACGTCGGATCGTTGTCGACCATAGTCACGCGCACGCGCGCCCGCTGCAGCATGGTGGCCAGCGTCCCGCCGCCGCAGCCGATCAGCAGCACGTGCCGCGCCTTCGCCTGGCGGATGAAGCCGTACATGGCGTGGATGTAGTCGGCGAGGCTGATGCCGTTGCGGTCGGCCAGGCTCTGGTTGTCGCAGCCCTGCCAGTAGGACACGCGGCCGGTGGCGTTGTTCTGCTCGACGACGGCGAGAAGCTTGGTGTGCGCCATGCCCTATTTGGGGCCGATCATGTCCTTCGGGTCAACGATCCGGTCGAACTCTTCGCTCGTGACGAGGCCGGTTTTCAGCGCCTCTTCCTTCAGCGTGGTGCCGTTCTTGTGCGCCGCCTTGGCGATCTTGGCTGCGGCGTCGTAGCCGATCTTGGGCGCCAGTGCTGTCACCAGCATCAAGGATCGCTCAAGCCCGTGCTGAATATTGTCGAGACGTGGTTCGATCCCCGCGATGCAGTGCTCGGTGAAGCTCATCGCCGCGTCCGCCATCAGGCGTACGCTTTGCAGGAAGCTGTAGGCCATTACCGGGTTGTAGACGTTGAGCTCGAAATTGCCCTGGCTGTCCGCGAAGGTGATGGTGGCGTGGTTGCCGAAGATGCGCGAACAGACCTGCGTGACCGCCTCGCACTGCGTGGGGTTCACCTTGCCGGGCATGATGGAGGAGCCGGGTTCGTTCTCGGGCAGCGCCAGTTCGCCGAGGCCCGAGCGCGGACCGCTGCCGAGGAAACGGATGTCCTGCGCGATTTTGAACATCGAGGCTGCAACCGTGTTGATCGCGCCATGGCTGAACACCATCGCGTCATGCGAGGCCAGCGCCTCGAACTTGTTGGGCGCGCTGGTGAACGGCATGCCGGTGATGGCCGCGATGCGCTCGGCGACCCTCTTGTCGAAGCCGACCGGCGCGTTGAGGCCGGTGCCGACCGCGGTGCCGCCCTGCGCCAGCTCCATCAGCTTCGGCAGGGTTTGCTCGATGCGCTCGATGCCGTTGCTCATCTGCTGCGTGTAGCCGGAGAACTCCTGGCCGAGCGTGATCGGTGTCGCGTCCTGCGTATGCGTGCGGCCGATCTTGATGATGCCCTTCCAAGCCTTCGCCTTCGCTTCCAGCGCATCGCGCAGCGTGCGCAGCGCCGGCAGCAGGTGGTGGTGAATCTCCTCCGCGCAGGCGATGTGCATGGCTGTCGGATAGGTGTCGTTCGACGACTGGCTCATGTTGACGTGGTCGTTCGGATGGATGGGTTTCTTGGAGCCCATCTCGCCGCCCAGCATCTCGATCGCGCGGTTCGAGATCACCTCATTGGCGTTCATGTTGGACTGCGTGCCCGAGCCCGTTTGCCACACCGACAGCGGGAAGTGGGCATCCAGCTTGCCGTCGATCACCTCCTGCGCCGCGGCGACGATGGTCTTGCCCAAATTGTCGTCGAGCAGGCCGAGCGCCATGTTCGTCTCCGCCGCGGCGCGCTTGACGATGCCCAGCGCGCGCACGATCGACGCAGGCTGCTTCTCCCAGCCGATCTTGAAGTTGTGCAGCGACCGCTCCGCCTGCGCGCCCCAATACTTCGAGGCATCGACCTGGATGGGTCCAAACGTATCGGTCTCGGTGCGGGTCTTGGTGGTCATGGCTGGTCCGTCCAGGGATTGATTATCGATATTCCGGAGTGTTCGAAGTCGCCAGCATCACGGGTTGCGACCGTCGCCCCATGCACTCTTGCGATTGCTGCGATCTGAGAGTCAAACACTTTGATAGGCCTGCCGGCTTTTCTTCTGGCCGCAGTGATAGTTCCGAATTCTCGAGCGGCCTCGCTGCCGAACTGCAGGACGCGATCCTGAAATTGCCGATCAAAGAATCGCTGAAGCGCTTTGGCCAGTTCGTCGCGCTTCTTGCCGGGCGGCAGCAACGCCAAGCCGTAGAAGATCTCGGCTTCTGTAATAGATGTTGTGTAAAGGTCCGTCGGATTCTGGGCAGCAAACCAATCCAGCACCGCGAGCGAAGGGCGCGGTTGCGATGGTTCCGACACTACGTTGGTGTCGAGGATGATCATTTCGAAGGCTTGCGACGGAATTTTGCCGGTGCTTCAGCGAGGAACTCGTCCGGGAATGGCTCCAATTCGACACCACCGTATTTTTCGGCGAAATCGAGAAGCGGACGAATCAAATCAAGCCCGGTCTTCGCTCGTTCCGTCCTTTGCTCGGCAGTCCGGCTCAGGATTTCGCGGACCTCTGCCTCCAGCGAGCGGCCATTTTCGGCAGCTTGCCTGCGCAAGCGCTTCTTCACGTTGTCATCGAGATTGCGGATCGTGATGCTCGCCATGCAATCAATGTAATCATTGATTGCATTGATTGCAATTCGAGAACCGCCCACCTTTGAAGGTTACTTCTTCCGGAACGAGTCCAAGCTTACCACTTCGCCCGGCGCGGCGGGCTTTTCGGCCGGCGGCGTGGTCGACGCGGCGGCCGGCGCGACAGGCGCGGGCGTGATCTTCGCCGGCTCCGACTTCTCGCGGTTCTGCTCGGCGGCCGGCGCGGGCGGCATCACCGGCGTCGGGCCGGACTTCGCGTCGCCCTCGGGCCCGCGAAACTGCAATCCGAACTGCACGCCGGGATCGAAGAACGCGGTGAGCGCCGCGAGAGGGATGGTCAGCGTCGCCGGCAGTTTCTTGAACGTCAGCGTCACCTCGAACTTGTCGTCGCTGATCTTCAGTCCCCAGAACTGGTGCTGGAGGATAATGGTCATCTCGTCCGGATATTGTTCGCGCAGGAAGTCCGGGATGTCGACGCCGGGAAACTTGGTCTTGAACGTCAGATAGAAGTGGTGCGAACCGATCAGGCCCTGCTTCTCGATCCGCCGCAGCGCATCGCGCACCACGCCGCGCAACGCCGCGTCCGTCAACGCCTGATAACCGATGAAGTCTTTCGCCATGCGCGGTCCGAGATTGAGGGAACGAGACTAGACACGCCGGTTCGGGAGTCAATTGGGCGGCAAAGGTGAAGGCAAAGCCTCGCAATGCTAGTGTCTTCCTATGAGCCAGGCACTCGCGGAACCAGCAGAATCACCCGCACGCATTCGCCCCGCGGCGCCCGTACCCGTGGATCGCCTCGTCAGCCGGATAGAGGCGGTTCGTCTCATCGGCAAGAACGCGGTCGCTGCGTGGGGCGAGCGTGCCTATCAGCTTCCGTACATCTACGACCGCAACTGGATGCAGGACTTCCTGCTGGTCAACGATCCGGACGGCGTGAAGCATGTCCTGCTCGACAATGTGGGTAACTACGTCAAGAGCCGCCAGGTGCAGCGCACGACGGGTCCGGCGCTGGGCAACGGCCTGTTCAACGCCGACGGCGACAGCTGGAAATTCCAGCGCCGGACCACCGCGCCGATGTTCTCCGCGCGCCGCGTGCTGGATTTCGCGGAAGCCATGGCCGCGGTGGCGGAGCGGGAACTATCGACATGGCATGACGGCATGACCGTGGACGCTGCCGACCGGATGATGCGGCTCACCTACAAGATCATCACGCACACGATGTTCTCGGATGACGTGCAGCTCGACTACCGCGCGGTAGCGGACAACTTCGTGACCTATCTCGACACGCTGGGCCGCGTCGACATGCTGATGATGCTCGGCGTGCCGCATTGGGCGCCCACGCCAAAGCGGTTGAAGGCGGGCAGGGCGATGCGCTTCTTCCGCCGCGAGATCGGGGCGCTCATCGCGCGGCGCGCGAAGGAGGTCGAGCAGGGGACCGCACCGAAAGACCTGCTGACGCTGCTGCTGACCACGCGCGATCCCGAAGGCGGTGCCCTGTTCACGCTGGACGAGGTCTACAGCAACGTGATGACCTTCATCTTCGCCGGCCACGAGACGACGGCGAACACGCTGGCTTGGACGCTCTATCTGCTGTCGCAGTTTCCCGATGTCGACGCGAAGGTGGCGGCCGAGGTGCGCGCGGCGGACGGCGACATCGCGCGCATGCCTTATACTCGGCAGGTGATCGAAGAGAGCCTGCGCCTCTATCCCGCCGCGCCGTTCATCAGCCGCGATTCCGTCGGGCCGGACCGCGTCGGGCCGCACGACATCCGTGGCGGTACTTCGGTGCTGATCTCGCCCTGGCTGATCCAGCGGCATCGCAAGCTGTGGAGGGAGCCGGACTATTTCGATCCTGACCGCTTCGCGCCGGCCAACCGCGAGAACATCCACCGCTTCGCCTACATCCCGTTCGGCGCCGGGCCGCGCATCTGTATCGGTATGGGCTTCGCGATGCAGGAGGCGCTGATATGTCTGTCGCGCATCGTGGCGCGCTGGCGGCTCCGGATGGTGCCCGGGCACGTCGTGGCACCACTGTCGCGCCTGACGCTCAGGCCTGCGTTCGGGCTACAGATGACGGCGCATGCACGGGAGGGTTGAACCATGGCGACGGTGAAGGAACCGGTGTTCAAGAAGCCGGAAGACAAGGACTACAAAGGGGCGCGGGACTACCTCAGCCTGATCTGCAGCGACAAGATCGCGGCGCGCCTGGTGAAGGCTCTGGGCAAGGCAAAGACGATCGAGCGCGCCGCGAAAGACATCCTGCGCACCAGTGGACTGATGTTGCTGCCGCGCGACAACCAGCGTGTCTCCGAAGACCTCGCGAAAATCCGCGAGGGCAAGGCGCTGCCGCCGGTGCTGCTGGTGCGCGGCGATTTCGAACGCGGCGTGCCGCTGATCATCGCGGACGGCTTCCATCGCATCTGCGCGCTCTACTATCACAACCCCGACACCTTGGTGCCGTGCCGGATGGTGGAGCATTGATTGCACGCGAATTGAGACGCGTTCGCATCGTCACCGCATTCATCGGCGGTTCATCTGGCGCCGGTAAGCATCGCGATCACGCCGCACGGATTCTCGCATGCAACCGATTTCGACGACCGCAGCGTCCTATGATAGCCGCACCATCTGGTTTCACTGGCTGACGGCGGTGCTTGTTGTCGCGCAATGGATCGGTGCCAAGACAATCGACATGTGGCCCCGCGGGCCCCTACGCGTGGATGCGCAATCGCTGCACGTCACCGCCGGGATCGCGATCGGCATCCTCGTGCTCGCTCGCATTGTTTGGCGGGTGTCTGGCGGCCGTCAGCTACCGGCCGCCGATTTCGCTGCGCTGCATATTCTCGCCAAGGCCGTGCAGTGGGGCCTGTACCTGCTCGTGCTCGGCACGGTCGGCCTCGGGCTGGCGATGGTCAGCCTGCGAAGCATGAGTTTCTTCAACCTGTTCATGTTGCCGACGCTGGCGGACGGTAGCCGTGCGACATCGGGTGCCATACACGGGCTGCATGAGCTGGCCGGGACGACGATCCTGATCGTCGCGGGACTGCACGCCACCGCCGCGCTGGTGCACCGCTATTTGCTCCACGACGGCGTCCTGGCGCGGATGATCCCGCGCCTCGCGTCCTCAGGCCCGTGACGCCGCCCAGGCTTCGGCGTGGGACATGATGGTCGCGACGACCTCACTCTTCGCGTCCGCATATTGCTGCACGAATTCCCAGGGTTGCTGCGCGAGCCGGCGCTTGGCGTCGGCGTAAAGCGTCAGGTCCTCCGGCGATTGGCGCAGCCAGTCGCGCATCAAGCGCATCCGGTTCACCTCCGGACATCCTTGCGGGAAGACATGCAGGTTCGTTGACGGTGCTTCTCCCTTGAACAGGCGATGTTCGAACCAGTCGGGCTCGCGCAGGAAGAAGCGGAAGCCGGCGGCTCCCAGCGCGGGGCGGTAGTCGGCCTCGCGCGTGGTGTCCGGCACGACCAGATTGATGTCGAGCACGGGCTTGGCCGGCAGCCCCGGCACGGACGTCGAACCGACATGCTCCACCAGCAGCGCTGTGTCGCCGAGCGCCGCACGGATGCGGCGCTCCTGCTCATCGTACTGCCGCGGCCACGCCGGATCGTAATCGACGATCACCACGGGGCCGCGGGTACGCTCGACGTGCGTGGGCTCGCTCATACCAGCGTCGCCAGCTTCTCCGGGCTGTAGGCTGCGAGTTCTTCCATCTTCCCCGCCCGCACCTTGTTCGCCCAGTCGGGATTGGCGATCAGGGCGCGGCCGATGGCAATCAGGTCGAAGTCCCCGCGCTCCATCATGTGCACCAGCTTGTCGAGGCCGGAGAAGTCCATCGCCGAACTGGTGAAGGACGAGATGAAGTCGAGGTTCAGGCTCACCGAACCGACCGAGACCGCCGGCAGGCCGCTGATCTTTTTGGTCCACCCCGCGAGGTTCATGTCGGAGCCTTCGAACTCCGGCTCCCAGAAACGCCGCGTCGAGCAGTGGAAGCAGTCGACGCCCGCGTCGATCATGGGGCGCAGGAACACTTCCAGCTCGTGCGGCGTCGGCGCGAGCCGCGCGGTGAAGTCCTGCTGCTTCCATTGCGAGAAGCGCAGCAGGATCGGGAAGTCCGGCCCCGTCGCCTTGCGTACTGCCGCGGCGATCGATGCCGCGAATCGCGAACGGTTCTCCAGGCTGCCGCCATGGCGGTCGTCGCGCTGGTTGGTGTGTTCCCAGAAGAACTGGTCGATCAGGTAGCCGTGCGCGCCGTGCAGCTCGACGCCGTCGAAGCCGATCTCCTTGGCGTAGCGCGCGGAGTTCGCGAAGCCCTGGATCACGTCGGCGATGTCGCTGTCGCTCATCGCCACGCCGACCTTCTTGTCCTTGCGCGCGAGTCCCGACGGGCTCATCGACGGGGCATCGGGATGGGGCCCGGTGCCGGGATGGCGGATCACGCCTTGGTGCCAGAGCTGCGGCATGATGAACCCACCGGCGGCGTGCACGCCGGCAGCGACCTTCTTCCATCCCGCCAGCGACTCTGCGCCGTAGAAATGCGGCACGTTCACGTCGTTGGTGGCACCCCTGTGCTCCGGCGCGGTGCCTTCGGTGAGGATCAGGCCGGTGCCGCCCGCGGCGCGCGCCCGGTAGTATGCGGCAACTTGGTCATTCGGGATTTGGTCCGGAGATTTGGACCGCGTCATGGGGGCCATGACAATGCGGTTAGGCAACGACAGCGACTTGAGCTTGAATGGCTTGAAGAGTACGTCCGTATTGGTCATGAGTGGATCCTCAGTAGAAAATAGCGATGCCGGAGACGGGAACACAGGCGACAGGCGGCTGACAAGCGCATCGTCCCCCGCCGCACAATTGCAAGATGATGACCCGGGAGAGCTGGTCGTCACGCCACCCTGGGAGCCGCCGTCTGAGCAGGAAGCCCGGGCGGAGATCGAACAGATTGAACATCCCGGGAGCACCGGGCTTTTCCGTGTATTCCGGCATCGCAATTACCGGCTGTTCTTTGCCGGACAGCTCGTCACTTTCGCGGGCACCTTCGTGCAGGTCGTGGCGCAGGGCTGGCTGGTGTACGCGCTCACACGCTCGGCGTGGCTGTTGGGCGTAACGTCATTCGCCGGACTGGTACCCGGATTCTTCCTGTCTCCCTTCGCGGGAACGCTCTCGGACCGGGTGGACCGGCGCAAGCTGCTGATGGCGACACGCGGTCTCGCGATGCTGCAGGCCTTTACGCTCGCCGTCCTGACCCTCACGCACGCTGTGCATGTGTGGCACGTGATTGTCCTCGCGTTGCTGCTCGGTATCGTCAATGCGTTCGACGTGCCCACGCGACAAGCTTTCACGCTCGACATGGTCGAGCGTGAGGATCTGCGCTCGGCAATCTCGCTGAACTCCATGATGTTCAATCTCGCGCGAATCCTGGGGCCGACCATCGGCGGCTTCTTCGTCGCCATGTTCGGCGAAGGCCTGTGCTTCGCCATCAACGGCATCTGCATCACGGCCGTGCTTTCGAGCTATTTCCGCATGCGCATCCCGCCCAAGCCGCAGCGCCACAAGGAACATCCCTGGACCGAGCTGAAGCAGGGGTTCGCCTACGCCTGGAACACACGGTTGATCCGGGTCTCGCTGATCCTCGTCACCGTCACGTCATGCTTCGGCGCAGCCTATCTGACGTTAATGCCGGCCATCGCGCGCGACGTGCTGCATGCGGGGTCGCAGGGGCTTGGAATGCTGATGGGTTCGGTAGGGCTCGGTGCACTGATCGGCGCCTATGTCCTGGCACAGATTCCGGAGCGCTGGCTGACATTGACGCCGCCGATCTCGGCGGCGGCGTTCGGCCTGTCGCTGATCCTGTTCGCCCAGTCGCACCTGCTGGTGCTGTCGATGGTCCTTCTGCTGCCGGTATCCTTCTTCCTGATGCTTGTGGGCGGCGCGACCAACACGATAATCCAGACCGTAGCAGAGGAGCATCTGCGCGGCCGTATCGTGTCGCTCTACACCATGTCGTTCATGGGCATGATGCCGTGGGGTTCGCTGATCCTGGGGTGGCTGGGAAGCCATTTCGGCGTGGCAGAGGCGGTTCTGATTGGTGGTGGGATTTGCATGCTGGGTGCGGTCGTCTCTTTCTTCGATCGTGCCCGCCACCATGGGCTGGAAGGCGCCGCGCCCGCCGAATGAGCGAAGACACCTACGCCGGCCTCACGACGGACGCCGAACGCGAAGCCGCCTACGAAGCGACGATCTGGAAGAACCTGCGGCGCAACTACGCCGGCCACTACATCCACGGCATGCTGGGCATGACCGGCTTCCGGCTGGTGAATGCGCCGACCTTCATCCCGGCGTATCTGCACTTCCTGTCGGGCTCCGACCTGATCGTGAGCCTTGGCGCCAGCCTGCAACAGCTCGGCGGCGTGATCTCGCCCATCGCCGGTGCGGCGCAGATCGAGCATCGCAAGAAGATTCTGCCCGTGTCGATGTTTCTCGGCACCATGATGCGGGTGCAGATCCTGGGCATCGCGCTGGCGGGCTGGTTGCTCGGCGGCACGCCGCTGCTGGTGAGCGTGCTGGTGTTCCTCTTCCTGCTTGGCCTGTTCAGCGGCCCGCAGGGCGTCGCTTTCCAGTTCCTCCTCGCCAAGATGATTCCGATCGAGCGGCGCGGCCGCCTGCAAGGCTGGCGCAACCTGTCAGGCGGCATTGTTGCCGCGACCCTGAGCTATTTCGCCGGCAAGTACCTCGTCGGCGGCAACGTCTTCGGCAATGGCTACTCCACCACCTTCGCGCTCGCCTTCATCCTGACCAGCGCCGGCCTGACGTTCTTCCGTTTCATCGTGAAGGAGCCCGAGCCGCCGACCGTGCGCCCGCGCACCGCGATGGGCGAGCGCCTGAAGCAACTCGTGCCCATGCTGCGCGCCAATCCCGGCTTCCTCTATTTCATGGTCGCGCGCACCTTCGCGATCGCCAGCCGTGTGGCGCAGCCCTTCTACATCATCTATGTCGGCAAGAAGATCGGCCTGTCGGGCGAGACGATCGGGCTTCTGTCGCTCGCGTTCCTCGGTGCCGACACGATCATGAGCCTGGGTTGGGGCTATCTCGCCGACCGCTACGGCTTCCGCTCCAACTTCATCATAGCGCTGATCTTCTGGATCGGCTCGACCGTCATGCTGATGAGCGTGGCGTCGCCGACACTGTTATTCATAGCCTTCTTCGGCCTGGGCGCCGGCAATTCCGGCTACCAGATGAGCGCGCAGAATATCGTCTTCGAGTTCGGCCACCGCGACGACATGGCCATGCGGCTCGCTTTCTCCAACACGGCCGAGAGCATCATGAGCGCGCTGGGCCCGCTGCTCGGTGGCGTCATCGCGGCGAGCTTCGGTTATTTCGCCGTGTTCTGGGTCGCGATCGTATGCGAGGTCATCGCGCTGGTGCTGCTCGTGACGCTGGTGGAAGAGCCCCGCAAGAGACGGCTCCAGCTGGAAGCGGAACGGGCTGCCGCGCAGGAAGAAACCTCCACCACCTCGCTTGCCGTGCGCGAGGACGAAGAGGGAAACCTCTGAGCCGTTTTGGGTAGAACCCGCTGTGAACCTCGCGCTCAATTTCAACTTCGCCTAGGTTGAGATTCGGTCGCGGGGCGGACGGGCTGCTTCGGACTGATGGAGCTAATCGAAAATGAAATTTGCAGCAGTCGCCGCCGTTTCGGCGGCAGTCCTCTTCGCGTCACCGGCGCTGGCGGAGGACCTTCATTTCCAGATCCACAACAACACCAACCAGACGATCACCGAGATCTACGTCTCGAAGGTCAGCACGAACAGCTGGGAGTCGAACATCCTGGATGGCCAGGTCGAGTCTGGCGGTGACGTGAATGTTTCGATCCAGGACGGCGAAACCGTCTGCCACTACGACGTCAAGGTCGTGTTCGAGAGCGCGCAGAAGATCTATCCCAACCAGAACCTGTGCCAACTCGACGGCGGCGCCTACAACGTCCTGTAGTTCGCGCAACAAAAGAACTCTTCCCTCGAAGTCGAGGGGAGAGTTCCTTTCTTGGAATCAGTGGGAGCTTCTGTTGCCCGGTGCTCCCCATGCAAATCGGCGCCGCCGATTTGCCTAACAATTAGAGGGACGCCGTTCTGATAGATGGATAAGTGAGGGACTTCTGTTGCCCGGCGTCCCTCGGGCCGCGCTTGGCTAACTTACGTTAGGCAGCGAGGGCCATTTCGTTATCGTTGGCACCTGTACGAGTAGTCCGATAACGGCGGAACAACACCGGGCAAAAGGTCAGCCTTTACACGTCCGTCGATCCTGTTTCGCCCCCACAGAAACACTCCGGGAAGTGCTTGTGGTGGAGGCGCCGGGTACCGCCCCCGGGTCCGGGCCGCTTATTACGAAGCCGTTTATCGCCATAGCCGGGCAAGCCGGCACTCTTACATATAGGCGCTGCGGGTTAAGAATTGAAGGCTTGGAAAAGGTTGGGATTTCATGACGTTATTGACCATCATCGGCGTTCTCGGCTCCGCCGCCGTGATCATCGCCTATTTCAGCAGCCAGCAAGGCTGGTTGCACTCAGACGACTGGCGGTTCCCGGCGCTGAATCTGGCTGGCGCGGCGCTGATCCTGGCATCGCTATATGAGGCATGGAATCTCCCTTCGGCCGTCATGGAGGGATTCTGGGTGTTGATCAGTGTGTACGGTCTGTTGCGCGCCCGAGGCAGCGGCGCGTTAGGATAGACGCGGATTCGAGACACCCATGCGCCAGTATCACGACCTGATGGAACTTGTGCTGAAGACCGGCGTCGAGAAACACGACCGGACCGGTACCGGAACGCTCTCCATCTTCGGGCACCAGTCGCGCTACGACCTCGCCGCCGGCTTCCCGATGACGACGACCAAGCGTCTCATCTTCAAGGCCATCGTCTACGAGCTGCTCTGGTTCCTGCGCGGCGACACCAATGTGCGCTACCTGCAAGAGCATGGCGTCAGCATCTGGGACGAGTGGGCCGACGTGAACGGCGAACTCGGCCCGGTCTACGGCCACCAGTGGCGCTCCTGGCCCAATTCCAGTGGGGAAGATGGGCCCGAAGGCGGCACCATCGACCAGATCGCCAATCTCGTCGCCGACCTGAAGCGCAATCCGGACTCGCGCCGCCACATCGTCACTGCGTGGAACCCGGCGGACGTGCCGAAGATGGCGCTGCCGCCCTGCCACTGTCTTTTCCAGTTCTACGTCGCGAACGGCAGGCTCTCGTGCCAGCTCTACCAGCGCTCGGCCGACATCTTTCTCGGCGTGCCGTTCAACATCGCGAGCTATGCGCTGCTGACGATGATGATCGCGCAGGTGGTCGGCCTGAAGCCGGGCGAGTTCGTGCACACGCTGGGCGACGCGCATCTCTACCTTAACCACCTGGACCAGGCGCGCGAACAGCTCTCGCGCAAGCCCTATCCGCTGCCCACGGTGAAACTGAAGCCGGCAGTGACGGACATCTTCGCCTTCCAGCGCGAGGACATCGTTCTGGAGAATTACCAGGCGCACAAAACCATCAAGGCCGCGATCGCGGTGTGATGGAATTTCGCGGCGAACTTCCCAAGACGCTTGCGATCCTGCGCGAGGCCTGTGACGCGAGCGGCGTCGGCTTCGAGGTCGTCGACACCTATTCCGGCTTCGTCGTACGCCTCACGAAGGGACCGCACAGCTTCCCGGTCTGCGCGTCGAAGCTCAGCGTCTATCCGATCAACCGCGCCACCTCGGCCTCGATCGCCCGCGACAAGACCTGGGCGCATTACGTGCTCGAAGCCGGCGGCTACCGCGTGCCGCCCGGCGACTATTTTTTCCTCAAGACACCGCGCGCCGGATGGGAGCGCCCGCCCGGCCGCGAACGCGCCGATGCTTTCGCGTATGCCGCGCGCATTTCGGACAACTACAAGAAGCCGCTGATCGCCAAGCCCAACGCCGGCACCGGCGCGCATTTCGTGACCTTCGTCACTGGCGAGACCGACCTGCGCCATGCCCTCGACCTCATCACCGTCGAGGACGAGATCGCGTTGGTGCAATCCTTCGTCGACCAACCGGAATTCCGCCTGTTCCTGGTCGACGGCGAGATCATGTTCATCTATCGCAAGACCCGCGCGAGTATCAGGGGCGACGGCCTGGCAAACATCCGCGAACTCACCGCCGCACTGGCGGCCGGCGCGCGCAGGCCGGTCGACCTCCGGGCGCTGCTTGCCTCGCCGTTCCTCGCCTGGCGCCTGCGCTCGCGCGGCCTGACGCTCGAAAGCGTTCTGCCCGGGGGCGAGACCTTGCAGGTGGACGCCGTCTCGAACATCTCCGCTGGCGGCCAGTTCACGGGCTTCATCGAGCCGTCGGAGCCACTGCGTGCCTGGGCACGCCGCATCGCGCGCACGATCGGACTGCGCGTCACCGGCATCGACGCCTTCTCGCACTCCGAATTGCGCGATACCGCCGACATCATCGTCACGGACGTCAACGGCTCGCCCAACCTCGGTACGCTGCACGACATGGGGCACAAGAAGATTGTGCAGGATGTGTGGACGCACATCCTGCACAAGACGTTCCACGAACCTTGGCCCGACGGATTCTAGTAGAATATCCCGTACACGACCTGGATGACCTCGCCGGTGTAGCGGTCGATCAGCAGTGCGTCGTTGCCATAGCGCACCCACACTGTGCCCGGAGGGGCATCGTAGAGGCCGTAGTAATCCCAGTCGTCCTGGTCGATCCAGTAGCTCTGGCTCCAGAACAGGCTCGGCAGGAACGCGCCGACCGTCCAGCGCTGGTAGTACCAGCCGTACGGCTGGCGATACCAGCCGCGATAGCGGAAGTGGCGCGGTGCGTTGAAAGCGCGGCGCAGGCTGTTCCACTGCGAATTGTGCCAGTCGGTGTGCCCGCGGCCGTTCCAGTCGTTGCCGCCGCTCCAGCCGCGGTTCCAGTCGTTGTTGTCGTGATGGTCGCGATTCCACCCAGCCCGGTCGCGGTCGTTGTGATCGCCGCCGCGGTCCCAGTCGCGGCCGCTGTGATCCCAACCACGGCCGCTGCGATCCCAATCCCGGCCGCTGCGATCCCAGTCGCGGCCGCTATGGTCGTCGCCGCCGTTCCAGCGGCCGTTGCCGGTGTTGTTGCTGCCGGTGTTGTTCGATCCGCCGGTGGTGTTGTTCGAACCGCCGTTCCAGCTGCCGCGGTCATGGTGATGATCGCCGCCGGTGCCTCCGGTGAGCGGTGTCGGCGTGCCGTTGGCAGGCTGTGACGGCGTCTGTGCCGGTCCTGACGCTGGAGGCCCATTGTCGTTGCCGTGCCGGTGGCCTTGGCCGCCGTGGTCGCCGCCGGTATCTTCGGTGTTGGGGTCCGGGCCATTGTGGTCGCGCATCGCGAAGGCCGGCGATGCCAGCGACAGGCCGGCCACGGCCGCGGTTGCCAGTAAGAGTTTTCTCATGCGCTTGTTCCTCTGATGTACGCGCCTGTTGAAGCCATGATCGGGGCCGACACCTGAACCACCGATGAATGCGCGTTGTCGTGGTGGCCGCGGCCCCTTAAGGTGGGAACTCTTCAACGCATGAAAAGGTCCATGCCTGAACTTTTGATACGTCGCGCGCGTCCGGGCGACGAGAATCTGATTCTCACGTTGCTGCGTGAGCTTGCCGATTACGAAAAGCTGCTCGACGTCTTCCACATCACCGAAGAGGTCGTTCGGCGCGACTATTTCGGCGCGCAACCGCTGGTTCAGTGCGAATTGGCGTTCGAAGGTGGCGAGGCCGTGGGCGTGATGACCTGGTACTGGACTTATTCCAGCTTCGCCGCGAAACGGTCCATCTATCTCGAGGATTTGTTCGTGCGCAAAGCTGCGCGCGGCCGCGGCCACGGAAAAGCACTCCTGGTGCACCTCGCTAAGACCGGCGCAAAGGTGGGCGCGCACCGCGTGGAATGGTCGGTGCTCGACTGGAACAGGCCGTCGATCGAGTTCTATGACAGCCTCGGCGCCCGTCCCGTACAAGGCTGGTACGTCTACCGCCTCGAGGGCGAGGCGCTGAAGACGCTTGGCGCATGAGCGCAGAAGTCGTCCTGGTGGTCGCCATCGCCGATAACGACGTCATCGGCGACGCCAACCGCATCCCATGGCGCATCGCCGACGACATGAAGCGGTTCAAGGCGCTCACCATCGGCAAGCCGATGATCGTCGGGCGAAAGACCTATGAGAGCTTCCCGAAACGCCCCCTGCCGGGCCGCACCAATATCATTGTAACCCGCGACCGCGCCTATGCCGCCGCAGGCGCCGTGGTGGTGCATTCCCTCGACGACGCGCTGGCGCGGGCGCACAGCGAAAACCCGTCCGAAATCATCGTCGCCGGCGGCGCCGACATCTACGCGCAGTCCTTGCCGCACGCGCAACGCATCGAACTGACCGAGGTTCATACCGACGCGAAAGGCGATACGCATTTCCCGCGCGAGCTGTTCAACGGCTGGCGCGAGACCGCGCGCGAGGAACGCGTGACGCCGGACGGGCTCCAATACGCCTATGTGACGCTGCGGCGGCCCTGACCTAGCGGCAACGCGATGCGGGTTTGCGAGGCGCGCGCGCCGCGCTAGCCTCCGGCGCACAAGAATATCGGGAGGCGTCCATGAACTTCAAGGAAATCACCAGCGACCTGAAATTCCCCGAGGGCCCCGTCGCGATGGATGACGGCTCGGTGATTGTGGTCGAGATGTTCGCCGGCCGCATCACGCGCGTGAAGCCGGACGGCTCCAAGCATGACGTCGCCTCGCCTGGTGGCATGCCCAACGGCCTCGCGATGGGCCCTGGCGGCGCGCTGTTCTGCTGCAACAACGGCGGCGCGTTCGAGGCCCGCGAGGTCAACGGCCTGATGATCCCCGGACACACGCCCGCTACGCACAAGGGCGGCCGCATCGAGAAGATCAACATCTCCACCGGCAAGGTGGAAGTGATGTACGACAAGTGCGACGGCCACGTGCTGATCGCACCGAATGACCTGGTGTTCGACGGCCAGGGCGGCTTCTGGTTCACCGACCACGGCTCCAACAACCACGAGCGCCGCCTGCACGGTGCGCTCTACTATGCGAAGGAAGACGGCTCGAAGATCACGCAGGTGCTGAGCGAACTGACGTCGCCGAACGGCGTCGGCCTCTCGCCCGACGGCAAGCGCGTCTATTACGCGGAAACGATGCCGGGCCGCTTGTGGGATCTGCCGCTGACGGCGCCTGGTGTCGGCGCCTCGCCTGCCGGCTTTACGCCGGCGAACTTCACCGGCAACTACCCGGGCCTCGCCTATTTCGACTCGCTGGGCGTGCAGGCCGACGGTGGCGTCTGCGTTGCGACAATCTTGGCCGGCGGCATTTCCACCTTCTGGCCCGGCGAGAACGGCGCGCCCGCGAAGTTCGAGCACACCGCATTCCCCGACATCCTCTGCACCAATATCTGCTGGGGCGGGAAGGATATGAGGACGGCGTACGTCACCATGTCGTCAACCGGAAAGCTCGCGACCTGCGAATGGCGCTCGCCCGGACTGCGGCTGGCGTACAACGCCTGAGACGGCTAGCCTCCCGCCGCAAATCGCCCAGGAGTGGATCGACCATGCGGTTCGGATTGACGCTTGCGGCTGGGTCGGTCGCATTGCTGCTGTCGGGTGGCGCGGCCTTCGCAGCCGACAACCTGATGACGGGCTTCTATGGCAACACCGTCATTTCAACCGGTGGTACCGTGGAGAGCCGTACGCATTTCAAAGCCGATCATACCTTCGACGCCGTGTTCGGCGGCGGCATGTTCACGTCCAAGGGCACGTGGGAGATCAGGGATGGCCAGCTCTGCCGCACCTACGACCCGCCGCTCCCGAACATCCCCAATCCGCTCTGCGTGCCGGCCGAACAGCACAAGGTCGGCGACAAGTGGACGGTCACCGTCAACGGCGATGTGCGACAGGTCTCGCTCGTTGCCGGCATCCAATAACCAGGAGAGGAAACAGAATGCGTAATGTCCTGATCGCCGCGTCGGCGCTCGCCTTCATCGCCAGTCCGGCGCTGGCCGACGACGTGATGGCCGGCTACTATGGCAACACGGTCGTGGTGAGCGGCGGCATGGTCGAGAGCCACACGCATTACCGTGGCGACAAGACCTTCGACGTCACGGCGTCAGCCATGGGCATGGACTACAAGTTCGGCGGCACTTGGGAGATCAAGGGCGATCAGATCTGCCGGACCTTCGTCGGCAGCCAGCCGCCGAACATCACCAATCCGAACTGCTCGCCGCTCTCGGCGCTCGCCTCGCACAAGGTGGGCGAGACGTGGAATATCACGACGCCGAAGGGCGAGAGCCGCACGCTTTCGCTGAAAGCCGGCGTGCAGTAAGGCGCGATATGCAGCGGGTGCGGCGCACAAAACTAGTGCGCCGCCTTGCGGTCGCTTAACCACACCCCCATATCGCGTTCACCGGGCGCCTTGCCCGGCGACTTCTCGAGGGGATTTCCATGAAGCGCATTTTTCTTGCGGCTGTTGCCGTGTGTTTTGTCTCGACCGCGGCCAGCGCGGCCGACCTGTTCGCCGTCGCCTATGGCAATACCGTGACACAGACCATGGCTGACGGGACCAAGATCGTCATCTTCGTCAATCCCGACCACAGCTGGGAGCAGCATATCGGCACCCAGACGATCAAGGGCACCTATGCGTGGAAGGACGACTCGCACGTCTGCTTCACGGTCACCGATCCGGCACCTACCGATCCAACGAAGGCCACGAATTGCAACGAGATCAAGGGTGATCACAAGGTCGGCGACACCTGGACCGAGCAATTGCCGAACGGCCAGACCATGACCATGGCGATCACGGCCGGTCGGTCTTAGACCGTCTCTTCCTGCGCCACGAAGCCGGGCCAGTTGTTCATGTAGGTGATGAAGGCCGGGCTCAGGCCTTCATCGCTCAGGTGCTTGCGCGTAACCGGTAGCGCCGGCGACTGGGAGTGCGGATCGCGCCGCACGCGGTCAGGGAAATCGTGGCGCAGGATGGCTGCGCGGCCGATCAGCACGTAATCGCAACCGCGGTCGACGACTTCGGCCGCCTGTTTGGCGCTGGTGATCTTGCCGGCGGCGCCCAGACGCGTGTTGCCGCGCGGCAGTTCTGTGAAATAGCTCATCAGGCTGCGGCCGCGATGTTCTTCCTCGACCGGCTCCTTGCCGTAGTCCCACAGCGACATGTCGAGATAGTCGAGCTTGCCCTCGCGCAACACCCGCGCCGCGAGATCGCGGATCTCCATCAGCTTCAGCCCGAAACGCTCCGGCGACAGCCGCAGGCCGAGCTGGAAGTCGGCGCGGCACTGTGCCCGCACGCCGTCGATGATCTCCAGCACGACGCGGGCGCGGTTCTGGGGCGAGCCGCCGTAGCGGTCGTCGCGCCGATTGACCTCCGGCGACAGGAACTGGGCCAGGATGTAGCCGTGGGCGCCGTGGATCTCGACGCCGTCGAAACCGGCGCGCTGCGCGCGCTTCGCGGCGGCGATGAAATCGTCCCGCAGGCGCTCAACCTCGCTCAGCGTCAGCGCCCGCGCACCCGACTTCTCGTCATCAGACGGGCAGACCGGCGTCCCCACCAGATCCTTCGGCGAACGGTTGCCCGCGTGATGCAGCTGCATCGCCGCGATCGCGCCCTTTGCCTTGATGGTGTGTGCCAGCCGCGTCAGGCCGGAAAGATGCTGGTCGCCGAACACGCCCAGCTGGCCCGGAAAGCCTTGGCCCACGGCCTGCACATGCGCCGCGCAGGTCATCACCAGTGCAAAGCCGCCGTCGGCGCGCATGGTCAGCCAGTGGAATTCCTGGTCGGACAGCGTGCCATCGGCATGGCTCTGCGTGTTGGTCAGCGGCGCCAGCATGAAACGGTTTTTCATCGCAGGCCCGCGCGCAAGCGACAGCGGTTCGAACAGCTTGGCATGGGACATGGAAAGCCTTTCAACCGCCCTCAGGGCGGTGTCATATCGAATTCGATGGTCACGCGCGCCTGCTCGCCGTCATGGCGGCGTTCGCCCCGCACCAGCCAGCTCGGATAGAGCACGATCATGCCCGATTGCGGCCTGATGACTTCCGTCTGTCCGGCCGACTGTCCGCCGGGTATGCGGAACGCATATTGTGGCGCCACCATCGCGGGCAGCACGCCGCGCGGATCGGCCAGCTCGCACTCGCCGCCCAGCGCCGGATCGTCGGATTTCGCATAGCCGTCGTCGACGTAATACACGCCCGACCAGAACGCCCCCGGCCGCGCCGCGAGTTCGCGATATTCGCCCTTCTGCCGCACGCAGACGCAGGCCTCGATCTTCCAGTCCAGCGCGACACGTCCGCCGGTCCGCGTGCTGGTGGCGCCATCGGCCAGGTCGCGCGCCACACGAAACACCGTCTGCAAGTGCTCGCCGCACCACGCGATGTCGTTGTCGGAGCGCCAGCCCTGGCCGTGCGAACCGTTGCCCACATGCTCCATGATCAGCGGCCGCAGCGTCGCGTTCGCGTCCTGCGCGATGGGCAGGAAGTGAATCGATACGGGCGTGGCGAAGAGACTGCGAATCTGCGGCTTGCTGGCGGCCATACCCTATTCCAGCACAATTCGCGGAGCTTTGCGTGGCGCGACGGTCACACGGGCTGCGACTTCTTTGGCGACGGAGCGGAAGGCTTCTGCCTCTTTGCTGTGCGGCTCCTTGACCACAATGGGTGTGCCGGCGTCGGACGTCTCGCGGATGATCGGCACCAGCGGAATTTCACCCAGGAACGGCACGCCCAGCTTCTTCGCCTCCGCGCGCGCGCCTCCATGGCCGAAGATGTGGCTCTCATGGCCGCAGTTCGGGCAGACGAAGGTCGACATGTTCTCGACGATGCCGAGCACCGGCACCTGCGTCTTCGCGAACATCGCAAGCCCCTTGCGCGCATCGATCAGCGCGATGTCCTGCGGCGTCGAGACGATGACTGCGCCGCGCAACGGCGCACGCTGCGAAATCGTCAGCTGGGCGTCACCCGTGCCCGGCGGCATGTCGAGCACCAGGATGTCGAGCGGTGCCCACACCGTATCGTTCAGCATTTGTGTGAGCGCGCTCTGCACCATCGGTCCGCGCCACACCACGGCCTCGTCCTCGCGCAGCAGGAAGCCGAGCGACATGATCTTGATGCCGTGTTTCTCGATCGGAACGATCTTCTTGCCCTGCGTCGCCGGCTTCTCGCGGATGTCGAACAGGCGCGGCACGGAAGGACCGTAGATGTCCGCGTCCATCAATCCGACCTTGAGTCCAAGTTGACCGAGCGCGACGGCGAGATTGGCCGCCACCGTCGACTTGCCGACACCGCCCTTGCCGCTGGCGACCGCGATGATGGCGCCGACGCCGGGAATACCCTGCGGCGCGGGCGGCTGCTGCGGATGGGCATGCGGACGCGCCTGCCTCGGCGCTGATGTCTGGTGCGCGGTCAGCACGGCGGTGACCGACAGGACGCCCGGCAGCTTCATGACCGCATCTTCCGCCGCCTTGCGCAGCGGCTCGGCAGTGGCACCGCGCGCCGCCTCTACCTCGACCGCGAAGCCGATATGGCCATCGCGGACGACCAGGCCCTGCACGATGTCCTGTTGAACGATGCTGCGCCCGCTAACAGGGTCGATGACCGAATCGAGCGCTCTCAGCACCTCGTCGCGTGTTGCGTGAGCCATATGTCCTTGAACTTTCGTCGTGCCGCTCCAATGTGTTGGCTTGGGGGCAAGGTTTGCGCCCCGGCGGCGTTGCTCATATAAACGCCGAACCTTGGGAAACCAAGGAGAGGGCGCGGGTCGAAATGCCTTGGACCAATTCGTCAGGTGGAAGCGGCTCGGGCAACAATGGCGGCCCCTGGAACCGCCCCGGATCGGGCGGCAGCGGCGGCGGCAATCGTCCCCCCGATATCGAAGAGATGCTGCGCCGCAGCCAGGACCGGCTGCGCGGCTTCCTGCCCGGACGCGGCCTCGGTTCGACCGGCCTGATCATCATCCTGCTGATCGTGGTCGGCGTGTGGTTGCTCAGCGGCATCTATTTCGTCGGCGCATCGGAGCAGGGCATCGTGCTGCGTTTCGGCGCTTACATGAAGCGCACCGCTCCCGGCCTCAACTATCACCTGCCGTGGCCGATCGAGACCGCATACACGATCAACGTCACCGGCCAGCGCCAGATCACCATCGGCTATCGCACCGCCGACAGCGACGACGCCCAGGCGGGGCAGGACATCCCGGCCGAAGCAGACATGCTGACGGGCGACGAGAACATCATCGACATCAACTTCACCGTGCAGTGGGTGGTCAAGGACGCGGGCGCCTACCAATTCAATGTCGAGGACCCGGAAGGCACCGTGAAAGCGGTGGCTGAAAGCGCGATGCGCGAAGTCGTCGGCCGCAGCCAGTTCGAGGCGATCCTCACCCAGGACCGCGAGCACATCCAGATGGAGGTGCGCGACCTGATGCAGAAGACGCTCGACGATTACGGCGCGGGCATCACCGTCACCAATGTGATCATGCAGAAAGCCGATCCGCCGGGCGACGTGCTGGCCGCCTATCGCGACGTGCAGGCGGCGCGCGCCGACCAGGAGCGGGCGCGCAACGAGGCCGAGGGCTACGCCAACAAGGTGATCCCGAATGCGCGCGGCAGCGCGGCGCGCATCGTCCAGGATGCCGAGGCCTATCGCCAGCAGGTCATCGCGGAAGCCTCGGGCCAGGCCAAGCGCTTCCTCTCGATCCTTGCGCAATATCGCGCCGCGCCCGACGTCACGCGCCGGCGCATCTATCTCGAGACCATGGCCGGCATCCTCAAGGACATGAACAAGGTCGTGGTGGACGATTCCGCCAAGGGCGTGGTGCCGTACTTCCAGCTGCCGAACATGCTCAACGGCAGCACCGGCGGCCGCCAACAGAACGGCCAGTCGGGAGCGCAGCAATGAGCCGCGCCATCGCCGTCGTCGCCGGCCTCTTTGCGATCCTGTTATTGATCACGCTGCTGTCGAGCTTCTACTTTGTGCAGCAGACCGAAGAGGCGCTGGTGCTCCAGTTCGGCGCGCCTCAGGCCGTGATCACCGAGCCCGGCATCCACTTCAAGACTCCGCTGACGCAGAGCGTGACGTTCTTCGACAAGCGCGTCCTGCTGCTCGACGCGCTGCCCGAAGAGGTGATCGCGTCGGACAAGAAACGGATGGTCGTCGATGCGTTCGCGCGCTGGCGCATCGTCGATCCGCTGCGCTTCTATCAATCGCTTGTCGACAAGGACAACGCGCTGACCCGCCTGTCGCCGATCCTGTCGTCCAGCGTGCGCCGTGTGCTGGGCGCGCAGACCTTCGCCGCCGTGCTCTCCGCCAAGCGCGCACAGCTGATGCTCGACATCCGCGACGACATGAACCAGGACGTCGAGGGCTTCGGGATCAAGATCGTCGACGTGCGCATCCGCCACGCCGACCTGCCGCAGGCGAACAGCGACGCGATCTACGCCCGGATGCAGAAGGAGCGCGAGCGCGAAGCGGCCGAATACCGTGCCGAGGGCGACGAGACGGCCCAGCGCATCCGCGCCCGCGCCGATCGCGAGGTGACCGTGCTGACCGCCGAGGCCACCCGCGAGTCCGAAATCCTGCGCGGCGAGGGCGACGCGGAAAAGACGCGCATCCTGGGCGGGGCGTTCAACCAGGATCCGGAGTTCTTCGCCTTCTACCGCTCGATGCAGGCCTACCAGGACGCGCTCGGCAGCGGCACGACGGTTGTGTTGTCGCCCGACAGCGATTTCCTCAAATACTTCGGTAAGGGCCCGGGCGCCGGAAAGTAGGTGCGGCAGGAACACCGTCCCGTGAGCCGCATTACGCCTTATTGGCTTCACTTTCGGGGCGCAAAGGATTACCCCAGCAACCCACTGCGCCTCTCAAGGTTCCTGCCCGCATGCACGCCCGTTGGCTCCTGCCCGCCAGCCTCTCGCTTCTTCTCCTGACGCCCGCGCTTGCCGCGCCGTCCAAGCCGGCAGCTCCACCGCCCTCGAAACCCATCACGACCGCCGCGCCAGTCACGCCGGTCCATGGCGCGCCCGCGAGCTTCGCCGATCTCGCTGATCGCCTGCTGCCGACGGTGGTGAACATCGCGACGACCCAGACGCTGAAGCCCGCCGGCGGCAACCAGGGCCTGCCGAACATCCCGCCGGGTTCGCCGCTCGCCGACCTGTTCAAGGATTTTCTCGGGCAGGGCCGCAACCTGCCGCGCCATGTCACCTCGCTGGGCTCGGGTTTCATCATCGATCCGTCCGGTTATATCGTGACCAACAATCACGTGGTGGCCGAAGGCGGCGCGGTGGCCGACCAGATCTCGGTCACGCTGAACGATGGCCGCACGCTGCCCGCCAAGCTGATCGGACGTGACGAGAAGACCGATCTCGCGCTCCTGAAAGTGAACCCGCCCAAGCCGCTGCAGTTCGCCAAATTTGCGGACAGCGACACGGCCCGCATCGGCAACTGGGTGATCGCGATCGGCAACCCTTTCGGCCTCGGCTCGACGGTGACCGCCGGCATCGTATCGGCGCGCAACCGCGACATCGAGAGCGGGCCGTATGACGACTTCATCCAGACCGACGCGCCGATCAACCGCGGCAACTCGGGCGGACCGCTGTTCGACATGGACGGCAACGTCGTCGGGGTGAACTCGGCAATCTATTCGCCCTCGGGCGGCTCTGTCGGCATCGCGTTCTCGATCCCGTCGAACCTCGTGCGCGAGGTGATGGCGCAGCTTCGCCAGTATGGCGGCGCGCGGCGTGGCTGGGTCGGCGTGCGCATCCAGCAGGTAACCGACGACATTGCCGAGGGCCTCGGCCTGCCCGGCACGCACGGCGCGCTGATCGCCGACGTCACGCCCAACGGACCGGCGGCGAAGGGCGGCATGCAGAACGGCGATTTCGTCGTTGCGTTCGACGGCAAGCCGGTGCCGGACTCGCGCGCCCTGAGCCGGCTGGTTGCCGATACGCCGATCAACAAGACAGTGGCCGTCGATCTCTATCGCAATGGCAAGAAGCTGACGGTGCACCTGACCGTGCTGCGCCTCAACGAGCCGGGCGCACCGCCGGCCCCGGGCGGAAAGCCCGCGCCGGCGCCGAAGCTCGCGACCCTCGGCCTGTCGCTTGGTGCGCTCGATGCCAATGCGCGCGGCCAGTATCACATTCCCGGCAATGTGCAGGGCGTTCTGGTGACGGACGTCGTCGCCGAAAGCCCGGCGGGCGAGAAGAACATCCACCCAGGCGACGTGATCGTGACGGTCCAGGGCAACCCCGTGAAGACGCCGGAAGACGTCGCCAGGCACCTCGACTTCGCGCGCAAGGTGGGAAAGAAGGTCGTTGCACTCCTGATCCGCCGCGGCAGCGACACGACCTACGTCGCGGTGAGGCTCAGTTAGTCGAGACGCACGATCTCGCTGTCCGAATAGCCCTGCAAGTACAGCAGGCCGCTCAGGTCGCCATGCTGGATGCTGGCGCCGGCCGCGGCCGCGACCAGAGGCTTGGCGTAATACGCGACGCCCAATCCCGCGTGTTGGAGCATCGCCAGATCGTTGGCCCCGTCGCCCACCGCCAGCGCGTCATCTGCCGCAATGCCGAGATCGACGACGGCCTTCTCCAATGCTGCGAGCTTCGCCTCGCGGCCCAGGATGGGATCGGCGACCGCGCCGGTAAGCATTGCGCCGTCATCCAGCAACTCGTTCGCCTGGTCGCCGTGAAATCCCGCGGCCTCGGCAACCCGTGCCGTGAAATAGCGGAAGCCGCCCGACACCAGCAGCGTGTGGGCGCCGCGCTTGCGCATGGTGGCGAGCAGCGTCTTGGCACCCGGATTGAGCCGGATGCGCTCCTCGTAGACTTTCTCCAGCGCTGCGAGCTCTAGCCCCTTCAGCATCGCAACGCGTTCGCGCAGCGCGTCCTCGAACGCGATCTCCCCCCGCATCGCCCGCTCGGTGATCGCGGCGATGACGGGCTTCAGCCCCGCCATGTCCGCCAGCTCGTCCAGGCATTCGACATTGATGATGGTCGAATCCATGTCGGCGATCAGCAGTCTCTTGCGCCGGTTCGCGGTCTTCACGACGTTCACGTCCACCGGCTGCCCCGCGAAATGCCGCCGCGCGCGGTCCAGCACTTGGGCCGGATCGTGGTTGAAAGGAATGTCCAGTGCCCGCCCCGGCGACAGCCAGTGCTCGCGGCCGACCTCGAAGGCCGGCATCTTCACCGCATAACTGGAAGCACCGATGATCGACAGGACGTAGGGAAGATCGCTCACGGCGTGGTCGGGCGCTTCTTCTTGAAGCGGGCGTCGAAGCTCGCCTGGATGCGCGCCTCGCGCCGGGCCAGCCGCGCGATGTCCTCGGTCCAGCCCCGCATGCGGGCGACCGCCAGCGCCTGGCCGATATTGTAAAGCGCGTCCTCGTGGGCGGCGCGAATGTCGATGCCGCGGGCGTCGTAAATCGCGCTCATGGCCTCTTCCGCGAGCGCCTCGAAGCGTGCCATTTCTGAGTGGTCGCTCATCGAAACCGCACCCCGTGTCCGTCGACGCCATTCTTATCGCAGGCCCCACCACCAGCGGCAAGTCGCAAGCCGCCCTGGAACTGGCCGAAGCCGTCGGCGGCATTATCGTCAACGCGGATTCCATGCAGGTCTATCGCGAGCCGCGCATCCTGACGGCGCGTCCGTCCGACGTCGACACAGCCCGCGTCCCGCATCTGCTCTACGGGCATGTTCCCGCACGCGAGCCCTATTCCACGGGTAGGTATCAGCAGGACGCCGGCCATGCGCTGCACGAGGTGCGTGCGGTACACCGCATTCCGATCTTCGTCGGCGGCACCGGCCTTTATTTCCGCGCCCTCACCGACGGCCTCTCGGAAATTCCCGAAGTGCCCAGCGGTGTGCGCGAGGTGACACGCAGCCTTCTCGCCGAGATCGGCAACGCGGAATTCCACGCCCGCCTCGCCGCGCGCGATGCCGAGATGGGCGCGCAGCTCAACCCCGGCGACAGCCAGCGCATGCTGCGGGCGTGGGAGGTGCTCGAAGCCTCCGGCCGGAGCCTCGCCTTCTGGCAGAAGAACGAGGGCAAGCCGGTGCTCGACGGTCTCAGGCTCGCGGCCTTCGTCATCGACGTCCCGCGCGAGGTTCTATGGCAGCGCATCGACGACCGTTTCCGCGCCATGGTCGCCGCCGGCGCGATGGAAGAGGCGCTCGCGTTGGAAGATCTCGACCCTGCGCTGCCCGCCGCCCGCATCATCGGCCGCCGCGAGTTGCTCGACTGGCACAACGGCGTCTTGACGAGGGACGAGGCGGTCGAAAAGGCCGTCATCGCCACCCGCCAGTACGCCAAGCGCCAGGACACCTGGTTCCGAAACCAGCTCTCCGACTGGCCGCGCATGGATGGCATGCAAAGCAACATTGTTTCTGCAATGCGACAATTCCTTAGATAAAATTGCTTGACGCCGAATCGGGGTTTCCCTAGTTTGCGCCGCACCATGACGACCCAGCTCGTACTTATTCGACAGCCGCTGAGCGGACGGGACTAAGACTCCCGGCTCCGACGCAGCGGCTGTGCATCGAAGGGGCGGTAACGCCCCTTAATCATTTCAGCACCTCACCGATCTTTCTGGACGACGACGATGGACAAGGATGGGAACGCCCCCGGCAGCGGAGCTGCCCTGGAAAAATACTCGGGCCTGCCGACGCGCGATGGTGCGATCGAGCTTTCGGGCGCCGAGATGGTGATCCGTGCGCTGAAGGATCAGGGTGTGAAGCACATCTTCGGTTATCCCGGCGGTGCCGTGCTTCCGATCTACGACGCACTGTTCGCAGCGGAAGGCATCACCCATGTCCTCGTTCGACACGAGCAAGGCGCCGTGCACGCGGCAGAAGGTTATGCGCGGTCCACCGGCAAGCCCGGCGTGGTGCTGGTGACCTCCGGCCCCGGCGCCACCAACGCGGTGACCGGGCTGACCGATGCGCTGATGGACTCGATCCCGCTGATCGTGCTGACCGGCCAGGTCGCGACGCACCTGATCGGCACCGACGCGTTCCAGGAAGCCGACACCGTCGGCATCACCCGCGCCTGCACCAAGCACAACTGGCTGGTGAAGGACGTGAATGATCTCTCGCGCACCCTGCACGAGGCGTTCCAGATCGCGACCACCGGCCGCCCCGGTCCCGTTGTGGTCGACATCCCCAAGGACGTGCAGTTCAAGAAGGGCCCCTATGTGATGCCCGACGCGATCCGGCATCGCACCTACAAGCCGAAGACCGATCCCGACCTGGGCACGATCGTGAAGGCCATCGACCTGATGGCGAACGCGAAGCGGCCGCTGTTCTACACCGGCGGCGGTATCATCAACTCCGGCCCCGAAGCGTCGCGGCTGCTGCGCGAGCTGGTGAAGGTCACCGGCTTCCCGATTACTTCCACCCTCATGGGTCTCGGCGCGTTTCCCGCGTCCGATCCGCAATGGCTGGGTCTCGTTGGTATGCACGGCACCTACGAGTCCAACCACGCGATGCACGATTGCGACGTGATGATTGCCTTGGGCAGCCGCTTCGACGACCGCGTCACGGGCAATATTGCCAAGTTCTCGCCGGACTCGAAGAAGATCCATCTCGACATCGACGCGGCGCAGATCAACAAGAACGTGCACGTCGACGTGCCGATCGTCGCCGACGCCACCAAGGCGCTGAAGGAGATGCTGCATTTCTGGAAGACCCAGAAGCGCAAGGTGGATGCGGCGGCACTCAAAGAGTGGTGGAAGCAGATCGACCACTGGCGCGAGCGCAAATCGCTGGACTTCAGAAACTCGCAGAGCCTGATCAAGCCGCAATATGCTATCGACCGCCTCTATGAGCTGACGAAGCATCGCGGCAACGACGTCTACATCACCACCGAGGTCGGCCAGCACCAGATGTGGGCGGCGCAGCGCTTCAGGTTCGAGGCGCCGAACCGCTGGATGACGAGCGGTGGGCTGGGCACCATGGGTTACGGCCTGCCGGCCGCGGTCGGTGTGCAGATGGCGCATCCCGGCGCGCTGGTCATCGACATCGCGGGCGAGGCATCCGTGCAGATGACGATGCAGGAAATGTCGACGGCGGTGCAGTACGACCTGCCGATCAAGATCTTCATCCTGAACAACGAATATATGGGCATGGTGCGCCAATGGCAGCAGCTGCTGCACGGCGGCCGCTACTCGCACTCATACTCCGAAGCGCTGCCTGATTTCGTGAAGCTGGCGGAGGCCTATGGCTGCCTCGGCCTGCGCGCCAGCAATCCGAACGAGCTCGACGCCATGATCCTGGAGATGATCAACTCGCCGAAGCCGGTGCTGTTCGACTGCCGCGTCGACCCGAAGGAGAATTGCTACCCGATGATCCCCTCGGGCGCCGCGCACAACGAGATGATCCTGTGCGACGCGGAAGAAGAGGGCACGAAGGTGTCCGACGAAGGGAAGATGCTGGTCTGATGAGTTCCGCCGCCACCAAGCTTCCCAACATCGAACGCCACACCATCGCTGTGCTCGTGGACAACGAGGCGGGCGTGCTCGCGCGCGTCGTCGGCCTGTTCTCCGGCCGCGGCTACAATATCGAGTCCCTTACTGTGGCCGAGGTCGATCACGTGGCGCGCACCTCGCGCGTCACCATCGTGACATCCGGCACGCCGGCCGTCATCGAGCAGATCGAGGCGCAGCTCCGCCGGCTGGTCGCCGTGCACCGCGTGCACAACTGGACCACCTCGGCCCCGGGCATCGAGCGCGAGATGGCGCTGGTGAAGGTCACCGGCACCGGCGAGAAGCGGGTCGAGGCGATGCGCATGGGCGAGATCTTCCGTTGCCACATCGTGGACACCACCCACACCAGCTTCGTGTTCGAGATCACCGGCGCCCCCAGCAAGATCGACCAGTTCGTCGACCTGATGCGTCCGCTCGGCCTCGTCGACGTCAGCCGCACCGGCGTGGCGGCAATAGCCCGCGGCCCGGAGGCGATGTGAAGGTCTTCGTTATTCCCGCGAACCGCATCAAGCCCATGGTTGAAAGCATGGGTACTTGCATTGCCACCGACCGCATTACCGTCGAGGGCAAGGGCGTGGGTTACATGTATCGGGAAATGCCTGACGACGAAGAAGACAGCGGTTGGCGCTTTTTTGCCGGCGACGAGACCGACGACTACGCAAACGACCCGACGAATCTTGAACTCTATGACGTGAACACCATTGCGAACTATGATGCGGCCATCATTCCGTATCTCGGCCATCCGCCACCGTGCGCATTCGAGCGGGTGCCGAATATGGCAACGTTCACGCCCGTGGAGATGTGACGATGGCCGACACGTGGTCTAGGGAAGACATGAAAGAGCTGCGGCATCACATGCGGATGCTGTGGATCTCGTTCAACCCGGCGAACAAGAAGGCCGACAACGCCTATGACGACTATGTCGACGAGGGGCTGAAGCTCTGCATGGACAAGAAGTCCATCAACGAGTTCATCGGCTTCGTCGACTGGGTCACCTACAAGAAATTCGGACTGGAGCGCGACCGCGACCAGGACGACGCCAACGCCGCCTTCGCCAGGAAGGTCTATGCCTGGTATCGCGACTGCGAGCTGCTGTTCGGCTCGGTCGGCGACGAAAACTAATATCTCATCGAGAAGGGCCTGCTCACCATGCGTGTTTATTACGATCGCGACGCCGACGTGAACTTCATCAAGAACAAGAAGGTCGCCGTCATCGGCTTCGGCAGCCAGGGCCACGCCCATGCGCTGAACATGAAGGACTCGGGCGTGAAGGAGGTCGTGATCGCGGCCCGCCCGGGCGCCAGCGCGAAGAAGGCGGAAGCCGCCGGCTTCAATGTGATGAACGTCGCCGACGCCGCCAGATGGGCCGACGTGATGATGATGGTGACGCCGGACGAACTCCAGGCCGACATCTATCGGGACGAGCTGCACGCCAACATGAAGCAGGGTGCGGCGCTCCTCTTCGCGCACGGTTTCAACGTGCACTTCAAGCTGATCGAGGCACGCCCCGATCTCGACGTGCTGATGGTGGCGCCCAAGGGCCCCGGCCACACGGTGCGCAGCGAATACCAGAAGGGCGGCGGCGTGCCGTGCCTGATCGCGATCCACAAGGACGCAAGCGGCAACGCGCATGACCTCGGCCTTTCCTACGCGAGCGCCATCGGCGGTGGCCGCGCCGGCATCATCGAAACCACCTTCCGCGAGGAATGCGAGACCGATCTGTTCGGCGAGCAGGTTGTGCTCTGCGGCGGCCTGGTCGAGCTGATCCGCGGCGGCTTCGAGACGCTGGTCGAGGCCGGCTACGCGCCTGAGATGGCGTATTTCGAATGCCTGCACGAGGTGAAGCTGATCGTGGACCTGATCTACGAAGGCGGCATCGCCAACATGAACTACTCGATATCCAACACCGCCGAGTACGGCGAATACGTCACCGGCCCGCGCATCATCACGGCCGCGACAAAGGCGGAGATGAAGAAGGTCCTCGACGATATCCAGAAGGGCAGGTTCGCCCGCGACTGGGTGCTGGAGAACAAGGCCGGCCAGGCCAGCTTCAAGGCCACCCGCGCGCAGGGGGCGGCGCACCAGATCGAAGAGGTCGGCGCCAAGCTCCGCGCCATGATGCCCTGGATCAGCAAGAACAAGCTGGTCGATCAGGCGAAGAACTAACTTTCGCTAGAGCGCGCCTACCCCATCTGAGGTAGCCGTCTTGGCGGTGCTTCGGTCTCATGTTTACATGTGACCAGCATCGCCGACGGGGGCCGTTCCATGGGCGTAGCGCACAAGAAGTTCTGCCTGGTTCTGGTCAAGCCGTCGCATTACGACGATGACGGCTACGTCATCCAGTGGGCGCTGTCCGCCATCCCGTCCAACTCGCTCGCCGCGCTCTACGGCCTCGCTCGCGATTGCGCCGCCCGCCGCGTGCTGGGCGACGACGTCGACATCGACATCCACGCCATCGACGAAACCAACACCCGCGTCCATCCCGACCGGATCGCGCGCATGATCAAGCAGGCGGACGCCGGCATGGTGATGCTGGTCGGCGTCCAGTCCAACCAGTTCCCCCGCGCCCTCGATATTGCGCGGCCGTTGCGGGCGGCGGGCATCCAGGTCGGCGTCGGCGGCTTCCACGTCTCCGGCGTGCTCAGCATGCTCGACGGCAAGGACGCCTATCTCGATCGCGCCAAACAGATGGGTCTCTCGCTGTTCGCCGGCGAGGCCGAGGGCCGGCTCGAACTTGTGCTGCGCGACGCCTTCGCGAACGATCTGAAGCCGCTCTACAATTTCATGGAGGAGCTGCCGTCGCTCGCCGGCGCCCCGATCCCGATCCTCAAGGCCGAGCGCGCGCAACGCAATGTCGGCGGCCTCACCAGCTTCGATGCCGGCCGCGGCTGCCCCTATCAGTGCTCGTTTTGCACCATCATCAATGTCCAGGGCCGCGTCTCGCGCCGCCGCACGCCAGACGACGTCGAGGAGATCATCCGTGCCAACGCCAAGCAGGGCCTCGACGGTTTCTTCATCACCGACGACAATTTCGCCCGCAACAAGGACTGGGAGGAGATCCTCGACCGCATCATCCATCTGCGCGAGGTGGAGAAGCTCAAGATCACGCTCGTGATCCAGGTCGACACCCTGGCGCACAAGATCCCGAACTTTATCGAGAAATGCGCCCGTGCCGGCGCCAAGCGCGTGTTCATCGGGATGGAGAACATCAACCCCGACAACCTGATGGGCGCCAAGAAGCGCCAGAACCGCATCACCGAATACCGCAAGATGCTGCTGGCATGGAAAAACGCCGGCGCCACCACCTATGCCGGCTACATCCTCGGCTTCCCGAACGATACCTACGACTCGATCATGCGCGACATCGACCTGATCAAGCGCGAGCTGCCGGTCGACATCCTGGAGTTCTTCTACCTCACGCCGCTGCCGGGCTCCGAAGATCACCAGAAGCTGTTCCGCAAGGACGCGCCGCTCGATCCCGATCTCAACAAGTACGATCTGAACCACATCTGCACCACGCACCCGAAGATGAGCGCCGACGAATGGACGCGCGCCTATCGCGATGCGTGGAAGCGCTACTACACGCTCGACCACATCGAAACGATGCTGAAGCGCACGCTGGCCTGCGGCGGCAACGCCGGCACTGTAGCGTTCTTCTGCACCTGGTTCACCGCGAGCCTGGAGGTCGAGGGCGTGCATCCGCTGGAGAGCGGCGTGTTCCGCCGCAAGTACCGCCTGGGCCGCCGCCCGGAACTGCCGCGCGCCTCGATGCTCGAATTCTACCCGGCCTTCTGGTTCGAGACGGTGAAGAAGCTGGTGCAGCTTGCGACCGTCTACATCCGCATCCGCCGCCGCTATCTGCCGATCAAGCACAACCCCGACCGCCGCAACTACATCGACCACGCCATCACGCCGGTGACGGAGGACGAGGAGACGCGCGAACTGTTCCAGACCGGCGCGGCGCAGGCCTATCTCGACCAGGAACACCGCCTCGAAAAGCTCCGCCACGGCGAAGCGGCCTGAGCGTCACTGCGCTGTCGCATCGCTTGCCGATCCTTCCTTGAAAGCGGAAGGTTGAGTCATGGCGGTCCATACATTTCAGGCGATCCACAATTTCCGCGACTGCGGCGGATATGCAGCCGCCGCCGGTAGGCAGATGCGGCGCGGCATGCTGTTTCGCTCCGCGCACTACCCTCAGGCGACGGACTCCGACCTCGCCACCATGCGTGCCCTGGGCCTCGCCGCGATCGTCGACCTGCGCCGCCCGCAGGAGCGCGAAATGCACCCGAGCCCGCGCTGGGAGGACTTCGACACGCGGGTGGTCACCCATCCCGGCCGCGACGACATGGTCCTTCCGCCGCATCTCGCGGCATTCGAGCGTGCGGGCGAAAGCGGTGCGGAAGCCCGCTCTGCCATGACGCAGATCTATCGCGACATGCCGCTCGATCCCATGTTCATCGAGCTGATGCGTGACTACTTCGCCGTGCTCGCCGAGTCCGGTGGTGCCGTGCTGGTGCACTGCGCCGCGGGCAAGGACCGCACCGGCGTGGCGGTGGCGCTGACGCATCACATGCTGGGTGTCGACGAGGCCGACATGCTCGCCAACTATCTCGCGACCAACGAAAGCGTCGAGGCGCGCTATGCCGACACCGGCCCGATGCGTATGTTTCTCGCCCGCGAGGGCCGCACCGTCAGCGATGACGCGATCCGCACCATACTGGGTGTGGAGGAAGCCTATCTGCGCGCCGCTTTCGGCACGATGGACGCCGAATACGGCTCGCGCGACGGCTACCTGTCCGACGCCGTCGGCGTTACGCCGGCCCAGCGCACCGCTATCGTGGACCGGCTGACCGAACGGCATTGACGGATTGCCGCGTATTGCGCGCCCGTTCCTGGTCGGCGAGAGTTCCCCCGGTTCCGGCTGACGAAGGACATCATGCGCGTACCCGACAAGAACATCGCGGAGATTTTCGACCGCGGCTTTACCGTGCTTCCCGGCTTTATCGACAAGGACACGCTGAAATCGGCGCAGGAAGCACTGTTCCGCGTCTATCCAAGGCCGGAGGACTACTTCGCCGATCCGGAGAAATATCCGCAATTCGGCAAGTCGCAATTCTCGGGCATCCACGTGTTTCCGTTCCCGGACTGGGGCGTAAACCAGATCCCTGTCTATCCCGATCTGATCGATGCGGCTGAGAGATTCCTCGGCACGAAGGAGATCGACCTCTACAAGGCCGAGCTGTGGGCCAAGTATTCCGGCGCCATCAACTACGACCAGTTTCACCACCGCGACTATCGCAACCACACCATCGTCGTGCCGCGCGAGGACAATCTGAACGCCCAGATGACGACCTTCGTGCTGCTGTCGGATGTCGGCCCGCATGACGGCCCGACCAAGGTCGTGCCGCTCGAGCACACGCGCGACATCCCGATCGGCAAGGCGCGCACCAAGTTCGGCGACATGTTCGACAAGGAGGTCTCGATCGAAGGCCCGGCCGGCAGCCTCATGGTCTACAAGACCGACGTCTTCCACCGCGGCTCGAATTTCACCGCGCCGGGGCACGCGCGCTTCGCCATCCTCACCGACTTCAAGACCCGGCAATGGCGCTGGCAGGGCAAGCTCGCCTGGCCGGATCATGCCGAGAAGAAGGTGTGGGACGAGGCGATGAGCAAGATGTCTGTGCGCCAGCGCGACCTGTTCGGCTTCCCGCCGCCCGGCAGCAATTACTGGAACGCCCAGACCCTGCGCGACGTCCAGATGCGGTATCCCGAGATGGATATGACTCCATATCGCGAAGGCTTGGCCGCCTGACATCGGGCCTCGGTTGCCCCCTGCCGCAATTATGGTTAACGTTTATTTATTTTTCGGGGGGAGCATTTTTCATGAGTTCGAACTTTGTCGCGGTGTCGGCCATGGCGGGCGCCCTGCTGTTCTTTGCGTCGCCTGCGGCGGCCGATCCGGATACCTGCGCCAGCGGTTATGTGTGGCGTGACGCAGCGCCCAACGACCATGTCTGCGTTACGCCGGGAGAGCGTTCGCAGGCTGCCGCGCAGAACGCGGCCGGTCCATCCCGCCGCAGTTCAACGGGTGGCGGCTTCGGCCCGAACACCTGCATAAGCGGCTTCGTTTGGCGCGATGCGTTTGGGGGTGATGTTGTGTGCGTGACGCCGGAGGAGCGGGCATTGGCCAGCGCGCAGAACGCGGCCGCCAGCAGCCATTTGGCACTGGCCTACGGACCTGACACCTGCAAGTCTGGCTTTGTCTGGCGCGACGCCGCGCCGAACGACCATGTCTGCGTGCCACCCAGCCACCGCGACATGGCGGCATCGGAGAACGCCATGGCGGATTCGCGCCGCGCGGCTGGCGGAGCTTCCGGCCCGAACACCTGCATCTCCGGCTTCGTCTGGCGTGAGGCCTTTGGCGGCGACGTGGTTTGTGTCATCCCGGCGCGGCGCGACGATGTTCGCGAGGAAAACGCGCTGGGGCCGAGCCGTCGCGTCCTGCCCTAATTCGGCGATTGACTGTTACCTGCGTTCACGATATGTTCTTATCCTGAATGGAGGCCACAGCATGTTGGCGAAGGCCCGGGATTTTGTGCTGCGCAACGCGCGGTTGCTGGAGCGCGCGACGTTCGCGGCGCATTTCGAAGGTGCCGCGGCCGCACCGGGGCTTCGGGCGCTGGCCGCCTACCAGAATGACGATGGCGGCTTCGGCCTGGCGCTGGAGCCGGACAAGCGCGATCCGCACAGCCAGCCGGTCGACGTGCAATTCGCGCTCGAGACCATGGATGCCGTTGGCGATTTCGACATGGCCATGGCGAAACGCGCCTGCGCCTGGCTGACCAGCGTCTCGACGGAAGAGGGCGGCGTGCCCTTCGCGATGGCGAGCGTGAACGACTATCCGCACGCGCCGTGGTGGGAGACGGAGAAGGACCCGCAGGCCAATCTCAATCCGACCGCGGCGATCGTGGGCATGTTGCGCAAGCACCGCGTCGAGCATCCCTGGGTGGTGCAGGCCGAGGCGTTCTGCTGGCGCGCCATCCCGAAGATCAACCGCACCGAATTCCACGAGCTGATGCCGGTGATTGCATTCCTGTCTCACGCGCCGGACCGCGCACGCGCGGACAAGGCAATGAAAGACGTGCTGGATCGGATCGCCGCGCCCGACGCGGTGGAACTCGATCCCGATGCCGTGGGCTACGTGCACATGCCGCTGGAGTGGGCACCCACACCGCAGCATCCCTGCCGAAAGTTGTTCTCGGACGCGGTGATCGTGAAGCACCTCGACGCGCTGGCGGCAAAGCAGCGTGAAGACGGGGGCTGGCCGATCTCCTGGGACCCGATCAGTCCCGCCATCGAATGCGAATGGCGGGGTGTCCGCACGGTCGACGCGCTGCGGGTATTGAGGGCCTATGGACGCGGATTTTGACGGCGAATTTGCGGCTTAAGAAGGCCTATTGCGCAGGCATTCCAACAGCTTCCGGCGGAATTGAATTCGATTTTTGGAGATTCCGGTCATCGGGTGATCGCTTTTTCAAGCCACCGCGCCGCCTGCGCGGGCGATCGCTTGTCATCGGGCCGGTCCACCATCAGGTTTGCCTTCTGCATCGTATCCAGCCGGATCGCGCCGATCAGCGGCTGAAGCGCCTTGAGCAGCGCGTCGTCGTTGGCGTGGCTGGGCGACACCAGCAGGATCGCATCGTAAGGCGGCAGCGCGCCTTTCGGATCGGCCAGCACCTTCAACCCGTATTGCGCGATGCGCCCGTCGGAGGAGAACGCGCTGATCACGTCCACATCGCCGGCCATCAGCGCGCTGTACATCAGGTTCGCCTGGTACTGCCGCTGAACCGCGAATTTCAGGCCGTAGCCCTGCACCACCGCCCGCCATTCCGGGCGCGAGAAGATCTCGAAGTCCCCACCGATCTTCAGCTGCGGTGCATACAGCGCGAGGTCGGAGAGCGAGTTGATGTGCAATGCCGCCGCCTTGTCGGCTCGCATCGCAAACGCGTAGGCGTTCTCGAAGCCCAGCCCGCCCATCAGGCGCACGCCGTATTTCTTCGTCATATAGTCGCCGATCTGCTTCAGCACCGCGGTGCGCCCCGGCGCATCGCTGCGATGCATCTCGGTCGTCCAGATCGTGCCGGAATAGTCGATATAGACGTCGAGATCGTTGGCCGCGAGCGCGCGGAAGATCACGGTCGAGCCCAGTCCGTCACGCCGCGTGGTGGGAATGCCGGCCGCGTTCAGCTTGTCCGCGATCACATTGCCCAGGATGTATTGCTCATCGAAGCTCTTCGTGCCGATTGTGACCGTGCGCTCGCCGCCCGCGCTGGCGAACATCGGATAGAGGCTGACGCCGATCACGACCGCCAGACCGGTCAGCGCCGCGAAGATGCGCGCATCGGAGCGCAACGCCAGCCCATCCTCGGCCAGCGCCAGCAGCCGGTCGATGATCACCGCCAGCCCCGCCGCGCTGACCACGCCGAACAGCACGAACACCCAGTTCTCGGTTTGCAGGCCCGTGAAGATGTAGTTGCCGAGGCTCGTCTGCCCGATCGGCGTGGCCAGCGTCGCCGTGCCGATCACCCACACCGCCGCGGTGCGGATGCCGGCCATGATCACCGGCGCCGCGAGCGGCAGCTCAACCTGGAACAGCGACTGGCGCGGCGTCATGCCCACGCCGCGCGCCGCCATTTTCACCGCGGGATCGATGCCGTTGAGCGCGGTGATCGTGTTCCGCAGCACGGGCAGCATCGAATACAGCGTCAGCGCCACCAGCGCCGGCAGGAAGCCCAGCGCGCGGAAGCCGAATCCGAACACGTCCTGCGTGAAGCGCGAGATGATCAGCAAGACCGGATAGAACAGCGCCAGCAGTGCCAGGCTTGGAATCGTCTGGATCACGCTCGCAAACCCCAGCGCCGCTCCGCGCAGCCAGCGCGACCGCGCCGCCAGGATCGCCAGCGGCAGGCTGATGAGCAGGCCGAGTGCCAGCGCGCTGACGCTCAGCAGCACATGCCAGCTCAGGAAATCGGGGAGGTTGCCCCAGGCCTCGTCGAACGAATTCACGATGCGTCCGCCAGGACCTGCGCGAGCCGCCGCGCGCGCTTTCGCGGCGTATCGACCAAAGCCTTCACGAAATCGTCGACCGGATGCGAGAGCAGTTCGTTCGGCGTGCTGACCTGCACCAGCGCGCCGTCCTTCATCACCGCGATGCGATCGCCCAGCAGCATCGCCTCCGTCATGTCGTGCGTGACGAAGATGGTCGTGAGGCCGAGCGAATTGTGGATCTGTCGATAGTCCTCCGCGAGATCGTCGCGGATCAGCGGGTCGAGCGCGCCGAACGGCTCGTCCATCAGCATGATCTTCGGCTTCGCGGCGAGAGCGCGCGCCAGCGCCACGCGTTGCTGCTGCCCGCCCGAAAGCTCGCGCGGAAAGCGGCGGCGATATTGCGCCGGATCGAGCCGCACCAGGTTCAACAGCTCGTCGACCCGCGCGGCGATTTCCTCGCGCCCCCAGTTGAGCAGCTTCGGCGTGACGGCGATGTTCTCCGCCACCGTCAGGTGCGGAAACAGCCCCGCGCCCTGGAAGACGTAGCCCATGCGCCGTCGCAGGCCGACCGGGTCGCCGGCCAGCGCGTCCTCGCCATCCACCCGAATCGCCCCCGCCGTTGGCTCGATCAGCCGGTTGATCATGTTGAGGGTGGTGGTCTTCCCGGACCCGGACTCGCCGATCAACACCAGGAACTCACCATCGGCGACTGCAAGATCGACCGCTCGCACGGCGGGAACCTCGCGCTCACCATAAGCCTTTGTAATTCCTTGTAATTCTATCAATTGTTCATCCCCAGCCCCGGCGTTGTACGGATACCCGAACTATTGCGTGCCAACGCCGCCCCGCGTAAAACCACCCGGCCCGGAGCGGAAAATAGAGCTTTTACCAGCGCTTAACCACGATCCGGGCAAAGTTATCGAACCGTAAATTCGGCGGGCGGAACGGCGAATTGGCAATGACAACGGTGGCGCAGAACGACGCTAGGGGCGGTATGACCGCCGGCGTCTTTGCGCGCGCCAGGATCAGCGCCCGTCCTTCCCTCGGTTCGTCGCACGCGCTTCTTCTCCTTCTTAGCTGCCCCTAGGCGCCAAGTGGCGCGAGATCGTCTCGCGCGCACCGCTTAGGGGAAATCGAGCAAAGGAGGTTCAGGAGGTCGCACACGCGACGAACGGAAGGATTTGTTGCCATGACTATCACCCCATCACCCAAGGTTCGAATTTTCGACACAACACTGCGCGACGGTGAGCAATCTCCCGGCGCGGCCATGACGCACGAAGAAAAAATCCAGATCGCCGAACTGCTCGACGAAATGGGCGTCGACATTATCGAAGCCGGCTTCCCGATTTCGTCAGCAGGCGACTTCGAGGCGGTGAAGGAAATCTCCAGGGTCGTGAAAGGCTCGACGGTGTGCGGCCTTTCCCGTGCCGGGTTCAAGGATATCGACGCCGCCGGCGAGGCGCTCAAGCCCGCCAAACGCCCGCGCATCCACACCTTCATTGCGACCAGCCCCGTCCACATGAAGCACAAGCTCCAGATGGGCGAGAACGCCGTGCTCGAGGCAATCGGTGCGTCGGTGACCCGCGCCCGCAACTTCACCGACGACGTGCAGTGGTCGGCGGAGGATGCGACCCGGTCGGAGAAGGATTTCCTCTGCCGCGCGGTGGAGGTCGCCATCCACTCCGGCGCCACCGTGATCAACGTGCCGGACACCGTCGGCTATTCAACGCCGCAGGAGTATTTCGACATCATCACGATGCTCCGCGAGCGCGTGCCGAACGCCGATAAGGTCGTGTTTTCAACGCATTGCCACAACGACCTGGGGCTGGCGGTCGCCAACTCCCTGGCTGGTGTCCTGGCGGGCGCGCGGCAGGTCGAATGCACCATCAACGGCATCGGCGAGCGCGCGGGCAACGCGGCGCTGGAAGAGATCGTGATGGCGCTCAAGGTCCGCCGGGACATCATGCCTTACGAGACCGGGGTCGCGACGAACCTCCTCTCGCGCGCCTCGAAGCTGGTGTCGAACGTCACCGGTTTTCCCGTGCAGTACAACAAGGCGATCGTCGGCAAGAATGCCTTCAGTCACGAATCTGGTATCCATCAGGATGGAATGCTGAAGCACGCCGAGACCTACGAAATCATGCGCCCCGAGGATGTCGGCGTGCATTCGACCTCGCTGGTGCTGGGCAAGCTGTCGGGCCGCCATGCCTTCCGCGACAAGCTGGAAGCGATGGGCTACCAGCTCGACGACGAAGCCTTCGGCGACGCCTTCAAGCGCTTCAAGGATCTGGCCGACAAGAAGAAGCACGTGTTCGACGAGGACATCGTCGCCCTGGTCGACGACGAGATCGTGCGCGGCCACGACGCCATCTCGGTGCGGGACCTTCGGGTCGAGTCCGGCATCGGCGTCCCGCCCGTCTGCCAGATGACGCTGTCGATCAACGGCGAGGACAAGACCGCGAAGACCACCGGCGACGGCGCGGTCGACGCCATCTTCAACGCTATTCGCGAACTCTACCCCCACGCGGCGACGCTTCAGCTCTTCCAGATCAATGCGGTCACGGAAGGTACCGATGCGCAGGCGACCGTCAGCGTGCGGCTCGAGGAAAACGGGCGCACGGTCACCGGCAAGGGTTCCGACACCGACACGCTGGTGGCCGCGGCTTTTGCTTACGTGAATGCGCTCAACAAGCTATTGGTGAAACGAGAAAAGCAGGCGCCTGAAGCGCTGACCGTCGCGCGATGACCAGGACGGCCCGGCGGATATTGATCCGCGCCGGGCCGTTCCTCGCGGGAACAAAGGTTGCAAAGGGTTGCCTGCCCTAACAGGAATGGGACAGGTTAAGCATGTTCGGCAGTCTTCTCGGCGCGTTGTCGAGTGATATGGCCATCGATCTGGGGACCGCGAACACGCTGGTCTATGTGAAGGGCAGGGGCATCGTACTTAACGAGCCGTCGGTCGTCGCCACCATCAACCGGGGCGGGAAGAAGCAGGTCCGCGCGGTCGGCAACGACGCCAAGATGATGCTGGGCCGCACACCGGGCAACATCGAGGCGATCCGCCCGATGCGCGACGGCGTCATCGCCGACTTCGAGATCGCGGAGGAGATGATCAAGCACTTCATCCGCAAGGTGCACAATCGCCGTTCCTTCGCGAACCCGATGATCATCGTCTGCGTGCCGTCCGGCTCCACGGCCGTGGAGCGCCGCGCCATCCAGGAGTCGGCCCTCTCCGCCGGCGCCCGCCGGGTTTATCTCATCGAGGAACCGATGGCGGCCGCCATCGGCGCCGGCCTTCCGGTCTCCGAGCCGACCGGCTCCATGGTCGTGGACATCGGCGGCGGCACGACGGAAGTGGCAGTGCTCTCGCTCGGCGGCATCGTCTATTCGCGCTCGGTACGTGTCGGCGGCGACAAGATGGACGAGGCGATCATCGCCTATATCCGCCGCCACCAGAACCTGCTGATCGGCGAAGCCAGCTCGGAGCGCATCAAGAAGGAAATCGGCTCGGCGGCGCCGCCGGCCGACGGCAACGGCGTGACCCTGGACATTAAGGGCCGCGATCTGCTGAACGGCGTTCCGAAGGAGATCACCATCACCCAGCGCCACATCGCAGAAGCTTTGGCGGAACCCGTGGGCGCCATCGTGGAAGCGGTCAAGGTCGCGCTGGAGGCGACCCCGCCGGAACTCGCGGCCGACATCGTGGACAAGGGCATCGTGCTCACCGGCGGCGGTTCCCTGTTGGCCAATCTGGACCAGGTGTTGCGCGAAGAGACGGGTCTGCCCGTTTCGATTGCCGACGATCCGCTGAGTTGCGTCGCCCTGGGCACCGGCCGCGTTCTGGAAAACACGAAGATCATGCGCCACGTCCTGTCGACGGCGTTCTGACAACACCCGCTTGGGAGGCGGGTTGAAGCATGGCGAACGGTGGCTGGAGGATCGCGCGGAACCGGGGCGGAGCCCAGCTTCCGCTCGCGCTCCTTCTTGCCTTTGCCATCGCCCTGATCCTGATCGGCAAGGCGCAGTCGAACCTGTTCGATCAGGCCCGGGCCGACATGACGGACTTCGCGTCGCCGGTCCTGAACGCGATGCGCGCGCCGCTTTCGGGCGTCAACCAGTGGATCGGTAACATCGGCCACGTCTTCGCGGTCTATGACGAGAACATCCGCCTGCGCGAGGAAGTGGCCCGTTTGCGCCAATGGCAGAACACCGCCATCGTTCTCGACGACCGCGTCAAGCGCTACCAGATGCTGCTGCATGCGGTACCCGATCCAGCACTGTCGTCGGTGATGGCGCGGGTGATCGGCCGCTCCAACCACCCGTTCCTGCAAACCATGGTGCTCAACGCGGGCACCGATCAGGGGGTGAAGCCCGGGCAGGCGGTGATCGATGCCCGCGGCATGATTGGCCGCATCTACCTTGCAGGGCACCAGACCTCGTGGGTGATCCTGCTGACCGACCTGAATAGCCGCATTCCGGTGACGCTGGAGCCCGGCAACGTCCAGGTGATCATGGCTGGCGACAACAGTGGTGCGCCGGCGCTCGACATGGTGTCCCAGGCCGACCGGCCACTTCGGGCCGGGATGCAGGTCGTGAGTTCCGGCGACGGCGGCCTGCTGCCGCCTGGCCTCGCGATCGGCACAGTGGTGGACGACAACGGCGTCTTCCGCGTTGCGCTGCTCGCCGATTCGAGCTCCAGCGAAGACGTCCGCGTCGTCGATTTCGGCAAGAAGGCCGAGGCGCCGCCAGGCTTGTCGCAGACGGACCTGCCCGCGGTTGCCGCCGGTCTGCCGCCCGCGGCACCGCCGCCGCCGATGACGGAGCGCGCGCCGGCGCCGGTCGCGATCCCGCCCGGAGCCGCGCCGCTGCCGCCGCCCAAGGTCGACGGCAAGCCCGGCACCGCGGTGCCGACAGCCACCGCTCCAGTCATCCCACACAACCCGGCGCAGAGCCCGACCTCGGATGACGCAGCCAACGCCGGCACCAATGAGTGAGGTCCGTCATGGAGCGGACCGGTAGCATCATGGGCGGACGGATTCTCTCGGCAATCATTCCGGTCGGCCTCGGCCTGATCGCGGTGATACTCGGCAATTTCCCGATATCGTTCCTGGGCGGCCTGGTGCCGCCGCCGCTGCTCGTGCTGATGCCGATCTATTACTGGGCGATCGTGCGTCCCGACCTGATGTCACCGTTCTGGATCTTCGTGCTCGGCGTGCTCCAGGACCTGTTTTCCGGCGGTCCTCCGGGCGTGTGGGCAGCGTCGTTCCTTGTCACCTACTCCCTGATAGACAACCAGCGCGACATGCTCGCCGGCCTCTCCGGTGTCGGCGCCATCATCGGCTTCGCCATATGCGCGCTGGTCGCCTGCGGCGCGGCTTATTTCATCGTCACGGTCTATTACTGGCACTTTCCGCCGCTCGCGCCGGTCACGGCCGAGCTGGCGATGACGGTGTTCGTATACGTCTTCGGCGTGTTTGTCCTCGGCGGCATTCATCACCGCTTCGTCGGCCCCTTGCGGAGCGACTTCTGATGCCGCTGTTCGACCGCAAGGACAAGAGCCGCTACGCGACCTTCACCCGCCGCTCGCTGGGCATCACCGGGGGCATGGTCGCTGTGTTCGGCATCCTGTCGGGTCGGCTCTACCAGCTCCAGATCAGGAATGGCGACCAATACAAGACCCAGGCCGAGGACAACCGCGTCAACACGCGGCTGATCTCGCCGCCGCGCGGCCGCATCCTGGACCGGTTCGGCACCGAGCTCGCCAACAACCGCCGCAACTATCGCGTGCTGCTGGTATCGGAGCAGGCGACGGAGGGCGTCGAGGCGGCGCTGGATGCGATCGGCAAGCTGATCCAGCTCACCGATGCGCAGAAGAAGCGCGTGATGCGCGACATCGCGGCCAACAAGAAGTTCGTGCCGGTGCCCGTGGCGGAGAACCTCTCCTGGGAGGAATTCGCGCGCATCAACATGCACCTGCCATATCTGTCCGGCGTGCAGCCCGATGTGGGCGAGACCCGTGACTACCCGTTCGGACCGGAGCTGGCCCATGTCATCGGCTATGTCGCCGCGGTCAGCCCCGAGGACAAGAGCAACAGCGACGACCCGCTGCTCGCCCTGCCGGGATTCCGCATCGGCAAGCGCGGCATCGAGCGCGCCTTCGATGAGGAGGTGCGCGGCAAGGCCGGTATCAGCCGCGTCGAAGTCAACGCCTATGGCCGCGTGATCCGCGAGCTGGGGCACGAAGCGGGCGTTCCCGGCAAGGATGTCTGGCTCACCCTCGACGGCGATCTGCAGCGCTACACCGACGAGCGCATGGCAGGTGAGAGCGCCGCGTGCGTGGTGCTGGATGCACAGACGGGCGACGTGCTGGCGCTGTCGTCCACGCCGGGCTACGACCCGAACCTCTTCAACGTCGGCATCACGCAGGCGCAGTGGGACGGGCTGCTGCACGACGACCACAAGCCGCTGATGAACAAGTCTCTCGCCGGCGCCTATCCGCCGGGCTCGACCTTCAAGCCGGCAATGGCTATGGCCGCGATGCAGAACGGCCTGAAAGACCTCCACGTCGTATGCACGGGCGCGGTGACGATCGGCAACCACCAGTTCCACTGCTGGCGGCGCGGCGGCCATGGCGGCGTCGATCTCCAGCGCGGCATTGCGCAGTCCTGCGACGTGTTCTTCTACGAGGTGGCGCGCCGGCTGGGCATCGACACCATGGCGGCCGCGGCAAGGGCGCTCGGTCTTGGCCAGGAGACGGGCATCGAGATACCAGGTGAGAACGCGGGCTTCATCCCGACGGCGGAGTGGAAGCTCCAGCGCTTCGGTATTCCGTGGCAGTTGGGCGAGACGCTCGTCGCCGGCATCGGGCAGGGCTATGTGCTGGCCACGCCGCTCCAGCTCGCCACGATGGCCGCGCGCATCGCGTCGGGCCGCGCCGTCAGCCCGCGCTTGGTCCACATGGTCGGCGGCGTCGCGCAGCCGCGGCCGCTGCCCGATCCGCTGCCGTTCTCGGACGAGGCCTTTGCCGCCGTGCGCGCCGGCATGAACGCGGTGGTGAACGGCGGCGGCACCGCGAGCCGCTGGCGCATCGCGAAGCCGGGGATGGAGATGGCGGGCAAGACCGGCACGGCGCAGGTCCGCGTGATCACCAAGGCCGAGCGCGCCAGCGGCGTGCGCTCCAACGGCTCGCTGGACTGGAAGCTGCGCGATCACGTGCTGTTCGTCGCCTACGCCCCGGTCGACCAGCCGCGCTATGCGCTGGCCTGCATCGTGGAACACGGTTCGGCCGAAGGACATCCCCAGGTCGAAATCGCCCGCGACGTGCTGCTGTTTGCGCAGACGCGCGATCCTCTGCGCATGCGCGCCGCCTACCCGACCAATGCCGCCATGAACGCGCTGCCCGCCCTGATGGGAGGTCACGGATGACGACGCGCCCCTACGCCGCGGCCCGCCGCACGCTGTCCATCACCGACAAGCTGTTCGAGGTGAACTGGGGCCTGGTGCTCCTGATCACCATCATCGCGTCGGCCGGTTTCGCGATGCTCTATTCGGTCGCTGGCGCCCATCTGTGGCCATGGGCAGGGCCGCAGATTCTCCGCTTCATGATCGGCTTCGTCGTGCTGCTGGTCGTCGCCTGCATCGACATCCGGGTGTGGATGAGCCTCGCCTATCCCGCCTATGCGGTCTCTCTCCTGTTGCTGATCGTGGTGGTGATTGCAGGCCATGTCGGCAAGGGCGCCGAACGATGGGTCACGCTGGGCCCGCTCGGACTGCAACCTTCGGAACTGATGAAGGTCGCGCTGATCCTGGCGCTTTCCCGCTTCCTGCACGGCAAGAGCGTTGAGGAGGTGTCCAAGCCGCTGAATCTTGGCTTGGCGCTGGCGATCATCGGCATTCCGGCGGTGTTCGTCGTCCTGCAGCCCAACCTCGGCACCACGCTGATCATCCTCGCGGACGGTGCCTCGTTGCTGTTCCTCGCGGGCCTGTCGTGGTGGTGGATCGGACCGGCCGTGGGTGCTGTGGTCATTGCCGTGCCTACGGCCTGGCAGTTCGTGCTCCACGACTACCAGAAGCGGCGCGTCATGACGTTTCTCGATCCGGAATCCGATGCACTGGGCGCCGGCTGGAACATCACCCAGGCCAAGATCGCCATCGGCTCGGGTGGCATGACCGGCAAGGGCTTCCTGCAAGGCACGCAAAGCCGCCTCAACTTCCTGCCCGAGAAGCAGACCGACTTCATCTGGACCAGCCTGTGCGAGGAGTTCGGCTTCGTCGGCGCCGTGGCGCTGCTGATCCTGATGGCCGTGGTGATCTACTACGGCGTCACCATCGCCATGGCGGCGCGCAGCCAGTTCGCGCGTCTCCTCGCGATGGGCGTCACGCTCAACTTCTTCTTCTACATCCTCATCAACGCGTCGATGGTGATGGGATTGATTCCCGTGGTCGGCATTCCGATGCCGCTCATTTCCTATGGCGGTTCCGCGATGCTGTCGGTGATGTTCGGTTTCGGCCTCCTGATGAGCGTGCATGTGCACCGCCAGGTCGAGATCCCGCGGCTTTCCGGCGGAATTATCTGACGCGACCGCAACCCTCCGGAACCGAAACCCGCCCGCATCGTTTGTAAGTGCAGGCCGCGATGAACGCGCGGCGGGAGAGGCGAGTTCCTGCGGGAGAGTTGAGATGTTGAATCGTACGACCAAGTTTCTGGCGGCCGCGGTCATCGCGCTCGGCGCCGGCACGACGGCGGCTTCTGCGGATGCGTGCAGCGGCCACAATCATTTGGCGGGTACCGCGCTTGGCGCCGTCGGCGGCGGCGCGATCGGCAGTGCCGTCAGCCACGGCAATATCGGCGGTGTGCTCGGCGGCGCGGTCTTGGGCGGTCTCGCCGGCAATGCGATCTCGCGCGACATCGATTGCCGCCACCGCTACCACAGCAGGTACTACTACAGGCACGGGCGGCGCTACGCCCGCTGGTAAGCACTGAAACCGCGAAATCGCCCCGCATTTTCAAAGGCGTGGGCGATTTTGCATGATCAGTAGACAGCCCAAAACCGCTCTGCTATACGCCGCGCCTCTTGTCCGGCGCCCCTCGTGAAAACGAGGTCGCGCATCGGATGGGCCGGTAGCTCAGTTGGTAGAGCATTCGACTCTTAATCGAAGTGTCGTGGGTTCGATCCCCTCCCGGCCTACCAACTCCTCTCCAAGGCGTTGGAAGCTCCCGATCGCGACAAGGTACTTAATGCCTTGGAGAAGTTGGCAAAGGTCCCGCCTCCCAAGGCTTCTTGTCAGACCGACCAGGTTGTCCCCCGCCGCCTGACAAGCCGAAGCCGCAACCCGAGCGCTCCGGAAACTGGCGCGCTTAGAACCGCGATTGCAGCGAGACGTAGTTGAAGCCGTCGATCACACCGAAGCGCTTCTGCTCGTTGAGATTGAGAGTGCCATGCTTGTGCTCATCGTCAGCTGTGCCGGGGAAGATCTGGTCGGTATAGATGTTCAGGCCGAAGCTGATGCCGTTAACGTGGAAATTGCCCGGAGCGAAGTCGTAGTAGGTGTATTTGATGTAGGCAGACGTTGGCGGCGGCCAGCAATCGTCATCGTCTCCGTACCAGAACAATTTCTCCAGCATGATGCTGTACTGGGTCTCGGAGGACCCGCCGCCCTGGCCCCAGTGGTAATAGTCGATGCCGCCCGTGACGGCGAGGCGGTGCAGCGGATACCAGGTGCCCGAGCCTCCCAGATAATATCCGTCATTGCTGCCGGTGAAGACGCCATTGTCGAAATTGGTGTTGAAGCCACCGACATGGCCGTCAATCGCCACCCGGTCGCTCGGCCACCATTGGATCAGACCGCCATAATTGTAGGTATGGGCGTTGAAATTGCCTTGCGAGTAAGAGTTGTACCCGAAGGTGCCGCCGACGCGCAGATCGATGCTGGGTTTGTAGATCAGCGAGCTGCCGACCGTCACGTTGTTGAGACTCGGAATGCCTGGCGTGTCCACCCACACATTGTGGTAACTGAGATTGAGCTGCGCCGCCCATGCACCTGCCTGTGTCTGGTCGCCCTTAAGGTTGAACAGGCCGGCAGCATCGAAGCCGAACTGGTTGCCGGTAGCGCCAGAACTTGGGCTCCAGTGATCGAAGTTCATGCTCAACTTGCTGGCGACTAGCCCGAACTGATCGCCCCAATAGACATTCGGCTTGATGGCATACTCGGAGTTCTGGCCGGCGCCCGGAGCCATCGAATGTTCGGGAGCGATGTCCGCTTTCGGGGCGTCGGGATGCGGCTTGGGCGGCGGCGGAGTTTCCGAGGGCATTCTCGGGCAGTCGGTGATTTCGACCCAGACGTACTTACTGGCCTTGCGCACTCGCCAATCGACCTTTGCCATTTCGTCGAGATAAGTTTCCTTGGGGTTGGCGAGGTGGAGTTCGTCGTGAACTTGCTGACTCGGCCAGGTACTTATGGGGCCAGGCGGATAGAGATATTTGCTAAAGTCATGGACATATTGGTTTTCGGCAGCGTCATATGCGTCCGAAGCCTCGCCCCACTTCTTGTACGCCGCCTCCTCATCCGCCTTCGAACCGCATTTTCGAGCGACCTGCAAAGCATGGAACGCGGCCATCTTCTTATCATAAAGTGCTACCAGGTCGTTGAACGATGCCTCCTCGCCTGGGCCGAGCTTGTCCCCATTGATGGGGGAGGTGAACGCAGGCTTGTCGCTCTGCCCCATGGCCGGCACCGGCGCTGTGGCGAGAAGTGCCGCGGTTAAACCGATCAATACTGCCGAGGAGATATTTGTGCGCATCAACCTGCCCCAAGCTGACCACGGCAACATTCTGGAACCTTTAGGGGCCGGTTGCAAACCTAGAGGGGCAGGGGTCCGTGCACGCATTGCGGCGGCGATGCTTCACTCAACGTTAGCTGCTGTTTCGCATCGAGACGACTGCTACGAGGTCTGCTACAAACGCATTCGCCTGCATCCGATAAGGTGCTGAAAGCGCTTCGCTTTACTTGAGCGAGGCACAGTCCCTCCCGGTCCGCTACTTGGCGCTCCCCGACGCATAAACCGTCGCCGTGACACGAGGACAGGGCGTTTCTCGGGCGGCTACAGCACTCTAATCCGGTATTCAGCGCGCAGGTCAGCCAAGGAGCGATCCAGATATTCGCGCGGAGGTACCCAAGGCCACCGCTTCGGCATCAGAAACGACTGCACCAGTGTCGATGCAATTCGCGGCAGGGACCGAATAGGAACCGTGACTGCGCGCCAGAGACCCATCTGCGAGAAGACCGCAAGCGCCTGTTGATCGGTGTACCGTTGGCGCACCTGCGACCAAGTCAGGGCGCACGCGGCAGTAGTCCGAATGTCTGCGATCATTTCATCCGCTAGGGACGTGTCGAGCCCAAAGATCACATGACATATGTCGTGGCTGGAAAAGAGCGACGCGCTCTGATCGGGAAGTAGTTCGGGCCGGGTTACGATGCCGTCGTTCTCCCGATAGTACTCTGCCAAACCCTGCGCGAGCGTCTGAGGCGAGTTTTGCTCCTGGTACCGAAGCGATCTGGCATCAACGAGCCGATACGGCTGTATCACGAGTGTCGTCACGGATGTCGCATCGCCTTGCCGCGCCTTCGGTCTCGAACTAACGCGGTCGAAGGAGAAGCACAAGAGAGACAAAACTTGTCGCGACCAGCTTCGGAGCTGGTTTTGACGCCCACGGACGATCTAAGTAGCTCAAATTGTTAAGTTGCGCGGAGGTGCGGTTCGGCCCCCTCCCGGCCTACCAATCCTCTCTCGATGGAATATCGTGCATCCGACAAATCGGGGGGATGCGCATGCGCGGATCGGCGTTTTGCGTCGTTGGGTTTCTTGCGGCGGGCGTGGTAGTCGCCGCCGCGGCCGGTGTCGTCGGGACGCCACCGCCGAACCAGCAGCTCGCCATCACGGTCTACAATAACAATCTCGCCTTGGTGCAGGACGCGCGGCGTCTGGAGGTGCCGGCGGGGCGCACGAGGCTCGAGTTCAAGGACGTTTCCGCCAGCATCCGGCCGGAGACGGTTGCGTTGTCAGGGAAGGGGCTCACCGTCGTCGAGCAGAACTTCGACTACGACCTGCTGACGCCCGCCAAGATGATGGAAAAGGCCGTCGGCCATCAAATCCAGATCATCCGGACCAACCCGGCCACCGGCGCACAGACGCCCGAGACGGCAACCGTGCTGTCGGTCAACGACGGCGTCGTACTCAAGGTCGGCAATCGCATCGAGGTTCTGCGCGACGACGGCATCCCGACGCGCGTCGTGTTCTCCAGCATTCCGGAGAACCTTCGCGCCGAGCCGACATTGTCGGTGACGGTTGACGCGGCCGGCGGCGGCGCACGCGATGTAACGCTGAGCTATCTGACGACCGGTCTCGGCTGGAAGGCCGACTATGTCGCGCTGTTCGACGAGAAGCAGGGGACTGTCGGCGTCAACGGCTGGATCACGCTGACCAACAATTCCGGCACCAGCTTCAGGGACGCGAAGACCCAGCTGATCGCCGGCGACATCAACCTCGCGAACAGCAGTTACGACTACTATCAGCGGCAGCAGAGCGCCGTGCGCAGCGGCGGAACCGGAACCTCCAGCCAGACCGCCATCGCGGACTACGACATCTTCACACTACCCGAGCGCGTGACCATCGCGCAGAACCAGACCAAGCAGGTGGCCTTTCTCGACCTGCACGCTAAGGCGGACAAGGCCTACGAGTACCGGGCGCAGGGGTTCGACAGCTCCGACCAGCCCCTCCACGCCGAAGTGGTGCTCAAATTCAACAACACGAACCGGCCTCTGCCCACCGGGATCGTGCGCGTGTACATGCGTGACACCGATGGCGATCCCAAATTTGTCGGCGAAGACGCAATCGACCAGACGCCCGCGGGCTCGGATTTGGGCATCAAGATTGGCGAGGCGTTCGACGTGACGGTGCAGCCGACCGTCGTGACCAACGACAGGATCGACCGCTGGCAGACGCGCTACGCGATGGCGTACCGGGTGCACAATGCTTTGTCGCATCCGGTGACCGTGGACATCCGCCAGGGCGGCATCTGGCGGAACGGCAAGGTCGAAGTCGAAAGCATCCCAAGCAAGCGTGTCGATGCGCACACTCTGGCATGGAGCGTGCCGGTGCCGGCCAATGGCGAGACGGTGCTGACCTTCACGGTCGACACGGGATACTGAGCGATGCTGCGGTGGCGCGCCGGTCTGGCGGTGCTGCTCCTCTCCTCCGGTCCGGCGGTGGGAGAGAGCTCAGTCTCGCCCGCACCAGAGAGCACCACCGTCACGATCTATCACATCGATGGCGTGTCGACGGCAGATCTGGTTCATCCGGACAATCCTTCGAGCATCCAGGACGAGGGCCTGGCCTTCGTCACCGAGACGCGCGAGGTGGATATTCCTGCCGGACCAGCCGAAATCCGCTTCCGTGGCGTGGCGTCGACCATGGTGCCGCAGACCGCCGACATCGAGGGCCTGCCCAACGGCGTGCTGGAACGAAATTTCGATTACGACCTGCTGAGCCCTGGATCGCTGCTGGCGAAATCCATCGGCGAGACCGTGCATCTGGTCCGCACCGACGCGAAGACCGGCAAGCGCACCGAGACCCCGGCGATCATCCGTACCGGTGCCGACGGCACGATGCTCGAGATCGACGGCAAGCTGGAGGCGCTGCGGTGCAGCGGCCTGCCGGAGAAGCTGGTGTTCGAGAAGACGCCCGACGGGTTGACGGACACGCCGACCCTCTCGGTGCGCACCAACGCGCCGGTGGCGGGGCACTACAAGATCAAGCTCTCCTACATCGCGACAGGCTTGAGCTGGTCTGCGGACTATGTCGCGCATGTCCTGCCCGGCGGCCATGCGCTGGATCTCAGCGGCTGGCTTACGCTGGCGAATTTCGGTTCGACCGGCTTCGGGCGTATCCCGGTCTATACGGTCGCCGGCAGGCTGAACGCGACGGGCGGCGACACGCCGGTCCATCCCTGGGCGACGCACGCCGATCTGGGCTGCTGGCCGACCGACATCGACTGGGCAACCCACAACCGCCTCTGGATGCGATTGAATGGTCGCTTCAGCGAAACCATCCAGTCGGTGCCGCTGGCAGCGCCCGGCGCAACCGAAACTATCGTCGTCACGGGGTCACGGATCGATCCACGACAGTTAGGTGACTACAAGCTCTATGCGCTGCCCGAGCCCACCGACATGCCGGCGCACGAGACCAAGCAGGTGCAGTTCATGGACCTGCACCATGTGCCGTTCGACCGGGTCTACACCTACATGGATGGTGAAGGTGGCGCAGACGGCGGGCCGGCGCGCACCGTGCTGCGCCTTCACAATACGGCCGAGGGCGGCCTGGGCAAGCCGATGCCGGCGGGCAATTTCTCGGTGTCGGAAAACGGACCGGACGGCATGCCGATTTTCGTCGGCCAGGCGGGGGTGAGCGACACGCCGGTCGGGTTGCCGGTCGAGATCGCGCTTGGCACCACAGTCAGCGTGCTGGTGCGGCGCACGGTGGTAGATGAAGCGACGACCGGGAAGGGTGAAAGCGCGCGCACCCGCCGGACGGTGGCCTTCGACATCAGCAACACGCGTGTTGAGACCGTGGCGTTCGAGCTCTGGGAAGGGCTGGAGAACGGGCAGCTCAAAGTTCTGTCGGAGAGCGCGCCCCATACCGAGGAGCGTGGTGCAGCGATCTGGCACCTTTCTCTGAAACCCGGCGAGAAGATGCTGGTGCGGATAAGCACCGAAAGCGCCGATTGAGGCGCGCGCGTTTGCTATTGAAGAGCTAGTGGTGGCCGCCCCAGCTGCCGCCGTGCATGCTGCCCATCCCGCCATGCATGCCACCGTAACCGCCATGGCCGCCCATGCCGCCATGAAAGCCGCCGCCGAAATGCGTGGAGATCGAAACGTTGACTGATGCCGACGCGCGTGCGAAGGCCGCCGCTGAGGCGCCCGCGAACGCGCTCGCCGATGCTCCGCCATAGCTGAACGAATAGGCGCTGGCATAGCCGTCTCCGGCCGTGCCGTAGCCGACGCCGCCGTCGAAATCGCCGGTGTTGAGATAGCCGTTCAGCGCGACGGGCTGTTGGTGATGGCAATCGCAGTCCCCGTCCTCCTCATGCGCGAGCGCCGGGGCCGCGAACAGCGCCGCGGACGCGGCAATAACTGCGATCAGGCGCATTCTGCGCATGGGTTCACCTTCTGCGATCCGATGAGGCGAGCGTAGGCGCTCGCGCGCGGGCTGCCAACGCGTCAGGCCGACAAAAGATGGTTAGCGAGCCGCTCGCGGAAAGGCGCACCGCCACACCTGTTCGGCGCCGCACCCGAAGCGCGTCCCCGTCAGGCACAGATGATTGCGCAGTACGTCGAACAGCGTCGCGCGGTCGTCCACCGTGCAGGTGCGCGTCATGCCGTTGACGGAGAGCGTGACGGTGCGCAGCAAGGTGCCTCCGGTTTCCGGGATCACAGAGGCGGAAGACGGCCCGCTAAACTTTGCGGCAAACCTGCGGCATTGCGGCCCGAAGGTGACAGGGGTCGACCGCACGGCAACACATCCCGGAACCGCGTTTCGGTGCTCCGCGTTTTCGACAGCAGTAAGGGGTTCGAGAGACGGAAGTACCGAACCATGTCCGCAGCAGGCTTGGCGCATCAGCGCGCTTTTGCACCGCGAATCATCGCGTCGCACGCCGATTACCGGCGCTCCGACTTTATCTTTAGCCGCACCCAGTCGCGCGAAATGAGAAACGCGCAATGGGAGGATCGCATTCGTCCCATGCGGACGTGGAGCGAGATCGGCGGCTATGCCGGAATGACCACGCTCGCGCTCATGCTGACCGCGTTCATCTTCTGACGCTCACGCGAAGTGGCGGTCCACGCCGCCCGCGGCATAGATGGCGTCGATCGCCGTCATGTTGCCGAGCGAGTCCTCCAGCGTGACGAGCGGCGTCTTGCCGCGCAGCAGGACGTCGCCGAGCTCCTTCAGTTGCGCGACATAGGTCGCGTCGCCCTGGGTGGGCTCATCGCGGGACTGTCCGCCGATCGTGACCGTGAAGCGGCACCCCATCTGCGGCGCCAGGTAGTTCATGATCTCCATCTTCCCGTTCGCGCCTTCCACTGTGAGGTTCGCGCCGAACCGCTCCGGCACCATGGACGTGCTCAGCGCCGCGGGCACGCCGCCGAAATCCAGATCGGCGACGGTGGTAACGTCGACGCCGTGGTCCATCGTGCACTTGGCGCGCATGACCCGCGGTTCGCCGCCGAGCACCGTGCGAAGCGCCATCACCGGATAGGTCCCCAGGTCCATCAGCGCGCCGCCGCCCTGTTCGCGCGTCCAGCGCAGCTCGCCTTCGCGGTAGGGTATCGGCGCGCCGAACGTCGCTTCCGCACGGACGAGCCTGCCGAGCTCGCCCGACCGCACGATCTGCACGGCGCGCTTCATCACGACATGGTGTCGGTTGTGGAACGCCTCGACCAGTGTCCTGCCGGTGCGCCTCGCGGCATCCATCATGGGCCGCACCTGCGCCGCGTTCATCGCGAACGGCTTTTCGCACAGCACATGCTTGCCGGCCTCCAGCGCCGCGATCGACCACTTCGCGTGACCACTGGGCGGCAGCGCGTTGTAGACGACATCGACCTCGGGGTGCCGCACCAGCGCACCGTAGTCCTTTGCGACGTGCGGGATGCCATGCTCGGCGGCATAAGCCTGCGCGCGCTGCGGATCGCGCGCGCCGACGGCCGAAACCACAAAATCCGGATTGTCTGCCGTCGGCTTTATGACCGCGCCGGGCGCGATCTTTGCCGCGCCCAGGATGCCGATACGAAGGGCCATAATGTTCGCTCCTCTGAAATGCGGTTGGCTGGTGTGTATTCAGCGCTTTGGAAATCTTTTCATCATCGCACGAAGGTCCATAAGTGTTCGGGACGCGTACTCGAGAGCTTGTGAACTTTGGATCTCTAGTCCTTCTTGCGGCTCGTACATGAACCCGGACACCGAGTCCGTCAAAGAACTCGCGGCGAGAAGCGCCACCGCGCATTCCCTCAAACGGCTGCCCCATCGAAAGGTCACAACGGAATCGTAGCCGCGTACCTTCTCTTGCAAATTCGGATAGGACGATGCGACCTCGTCGATTTCTGAAAGCACATATTCAAAGCCCGCAGCAACGCCGTCGAATGTGCACGGCACGAAGCCTTTGTCCTTCAGCGGCTCGAACCCCGGCGCGAACGTCATTGGAAAGCCGGCGCGATCGATGCTGGCTTGCCAAGACTCTGCGGTGGGAATGTTGACCTCTTTGATGAAGACGTAGACTTCTAGCGACATGCATGCATCCGATCAGGGTGGTAGTCGCCAATTTGCCCGGAAACCCATTTGCTGTCAGCTCAACAGATGCGACTGGCGCACGAGTTTTTCCATCAGCGCATCGAGCTGACGGCGTTCCTCCGGCTTCAGTGCCGAGAGGAATGTCTCCTCCAGATGCAGCGCCAGCGGTACGACCTCGTCATAGATCGCGCGGCCTTTTGCCGTCAGTGCCAGCCGCGAGATACGACCGTCCTCGGCATCCTCGGTGCGCGCCACTCGGCGCGCGCGGACCAGGCTCTCGACGGCGCGACTCACCTGCACCTTGTCCATCGCGGTGCGCTCGGCCACGTCGCGGGCGGAAAGGCCGGGTGCCCCTCCCAGCACCGCCATCACCCGCCATTCGGGGATCGAAAGCCCAAAGCGGTCAGAATACTCCCGCGCAATGGCGTCCGACACGCGGTTCGACAGCACCGACAGCCGATAGGGCAGGAAGTGATCGAGATCGAGCGTACGGTGAGCCTTGCGGGCGGGGTCACTCGGCATCGGGCTGGTTCGCGGGCAGCGCGGCGTCGAAGGCCGGATGCTTCAGCGCATGCGCCTCGATGCGCGCGATGGTCGGGAACGGCGAGAAGTCCAGCCGCACCCGCTTGGCGTTGGCGCACTGCGGGATCAGGCAGATGTCAGCCAGCGTGGGTGTGTCGCCGTAGCAGAACGCGCCCGTGTTCTTCGACAGCGACAGCATCGTCTCCAGCGCGGTGAACCCGGTCGTAATCCAGTGCCGCTGCCAGGCCGCCTGCTGCTCCGGCGTGGCGCCGAACACCTTCATGAGGTGCTGGTTCACACGCAGGTTGTTGACCGGATGGATGTCGCAGGCGATGGCATAGGCGATCTCGCGCACCCGCGCCCGTCCCAGCGCATCGTTCGGCAGTAAGGGTGGCTCCGGCACGATCTCATCCAGGTATTCGATGATGGCCAGCGACTGCGTGATCAGGTGTCCGTCGTGCGCCAGCGCCGGGATCAGCTCCTGCGGATTGAGGCCCTTGTACTCCGCCGTGTGCTGCTCGCCGCCGTTTCGCAGCAGATGGATGAACCGCAGCTCGGGCTTGATGCCTTTCAGGTTCAGCGCGATGCGCGCGCGGAACGCGGCGGACGAGCGGAAATAGCCGTAGAGGGCGAAGTCAGGCTTTGACGACATGCTGGTCGATCGCTCCGAAGATGGAATGGCCCATCGCATCGAACATCTCGATCCTCACCCGGTCGCCGAACGTCATGAACGGCGTGGTGGGCTTGCCGAGTTCGATGGTCTCCAGCGTCCGCCGCTCCGCGATGCAGCAGGAACCGGCATTGCCCGACTTGTTCGACACCGTCCCCGAACCGACGATCGAACCGGCGGCCAGCGCGCGGGTCTTCGCCGCATGGGCGATGAGCTGGGCGAAGCTGAACGTCATGTCGACACCGGCATCCGGTTCGCCGAAGGTCTCGCCGTTCAGCCAGACATGCAGCGGCAGGTGCAGCTTGCAGTCGCGCCATCGCCCGCCCAGCTCGTCCGGCGTCACCGCCACCGGCGAAAACGCGCTCGCCGGCTTCGACTGAAAGAACCCGAAGTTCTTCGCCAGCTCTGCCGGGATCAGATTGCGCAGGCTGACGTCGTTCACCAGCATCACCAGCTTGATGTGCTTGCCGGCATCGGCGCCGGTCGTGCCGTACGGCACGTCATCCGTGACCACCGCGACCTCGGCCTCGAAGTCGATGCCCCAGTCCTCGTTGGCGCACAGGATCGGATCGGTCGGCCCGATGAAGCTGTCGGAGCCGCCCTGGTAAATCAGCGGATCGGTCCAGAACGATGGCGGCATCTCCGCACCGCGCGCCTTGCGCACGAGCTCGACATGCGTGACGTACGCCGAACCGTCCGCCCATTGGTAGGCACGGGGCAAGGGCGACAGGCAGTCCTTGGGATCGAACGGATGCGCCCCGTCCGCGCGGCCGTTGTTCAGCAGGTCATAGACTTGCTTCAGCTGAGGCGCGGTCTCGGCCCAACCGTCCAGCGCGGCTTGGAGCGTCGGCGCGATGCCCGGAACCGCGACGCACATCTTCAGGTCGCGCGAGACCACGACCAGCCGCCCGTCGCGGCCATGACGCAGCGAGGCAAGCTTCATCTCACCATCCAGCTCTCGGCATAGTCCGGAACCTCGGTGCGCACCGCCTCGGCGTGCATATCGAGCGGATCGCGCGTGTCGATCATCACCGCAACCTCGTCCGTCATCGTCTTGGCCGCCTTGGCGCCGGCCGCGAACGCTTTGGGATGCGGCCCGTGCGTGAAGCCATTGGGATGGAACGTCACCATGCCAGGCTTGATGTTGTCGCGGCTGAAGAACTCGCCGGCGTGATAGAAGATCACCTCGTCGAAATCGTCGTTCGAATGGAAGAACGGCACCTTCAGCGCGCCCGGATCGCTCTCGATCGGCCGCGGCACGAAGGTGCAGACGATGAAACGGTCGGCCACGAACGTCGAATGCACGCTGGGCGGGATGTGATAGCGGTGGCTCATCACCGGCCGGATATCACGCCAGTTGAGCTTCAGCGCCGTCAGATTGCCCTTCCAGCCCACCGCATCCAGCGGGTTGAACGGATAGGTGATGGTCGACATCTCGCCGCGATGCTTGACGCGCACCTTCCATTCGCCGTCGCGCTGCGCCTTGAACGCTGCATCCAGCTTGGGCGTATCCAGCGCCGCCGGATCGAAGAAAGCATGTGGGCCCAGAATGCCGCGCTCCGGCAGCTTGTACGATCCGTTGGTCGCCTCGATGCGCAGCGCCGTGGTCGGCGACGACGGCTCGATCCGCCACATCGTCCCGCGCGGCAGCAGGATGTAGTCGCCATCGCGATAGGGCAGGTGGCCGAAGTCGCAGAACAGCGCACCGGCGCCCGCGTGGATGAACAGCAGCTCATCGCCGTCCGAATTGCGATGCAAGTCGGGCATCGCCCTGTCGCAGGTCCAGATCGCGATCTTGCAGGCATTGTTCGACAGCAGCGGCACGGGCTTGCGATCATTCGCCGCCGCCAGGGCGCCCACGGCATCGAACGCGCGCGGCCTGAGTGGTCCCTCGAACCCGCTCCAGCCGGTCGGCGGATGCCTGTGATAGATGTGCGCCGCTGGGCCGAAGAAGCCGTCGCGCCCGATCTCGCGCTCATAGGTACCGGCCGGCAGGTCGGCATGGGCCTGGCGCGAGGTCTCGCCTTCGACGCGCGGGAATTCAATCCAGTTCTTGCTCATGCCGCGCTCGTGTCCTTCAGCACACCGCGGCGGATCTGGTCGAGCTCGATCGACTCGAACAGCGCCTTGAAGTTGCCTTCGCCGAAGCCCTGGTTGCCCTTGCGCTGGATCAGCTCGAAGAAGATCGGCCCGATCGCGTTCTGCGTGAAGATCTGCAGCAGCAGATTGCCGTGCTCGCCGTCCATCAGGATGCGGTCTTTCTTCAACCGCGGCACGTCCTCGCCATGGCCCTGGATGCGGTTATCCAGCCGCTCGTAATAGGTTTCCGGCGTGTCCTGGAATGCCACGTGCGTCTTCTTCAGCGTTTCCACCGAGCGGTAGATGTCACTGGTGCCCAGCGCGATGTGCTGGATGCCCTCGCCGTGATACTCGTGCAGGTATTCGGCGATCTGCGACTTGTCGTCGGACGACTCATTGATCGGGATGCGGATCGTGCCATCGGGGCTGGTCATCGCGCGGGACTTGAGCCCCGTCAGCTTGCCCTCGATGTCGAAATAGCGAATCTCGCGGAAGCCGAAGAGCTTCTCGTAGAAGCCGGCCCACTGGTCCATGTTGCCGCGGAAAACGTTGTGCGTGACGTGGTCGATCTCGGTCAGCCCCGCGCCCACATGCTCCCAGCCCAGCGCCTTGTCGGTCGGCACGAAGTCGACGTCATAGATCGTACGATCGCCGTAGCGGTCGACGAGATAGATCACGCTTCCGCCGATGCCCTCGATGGCGGGAATGTTCAGCTCCATCGGGCCGACCTGGTTGTGGAACGGCTTGGCGCCCAGCGCGAGCAGCTTCTCGTATGCCTTGGGCGCATCCTTCACGCGGAACGCCATCGCGCACGCGCTCGGTCCATGCGCCTTGGCAAAGCGCGAGCCGTGGCTGTCCGGCTCGGCATTGACGATGAAGTTCACCTGCCCCTGGCGGAACAGTGTCACGTCCTTGGAGCGGTGCCGCGCCACGGCGCGAAAGCCCATCTTCTCGAACAGGGCGTAGAGCCGGGTGACGTCAGGCGCGGTGTATTCGACGAACTCGAACCCGTCGGTACCCATCGGGTTGTCCCAAAGATCGGCCATGCGCGGCCTCCGAGTCTGGTAGCCGCGCCAATATAGTTTCAAATGAAACTAATTGCGAGCCGCAAGCGCCGCGGCTTCACATTTGCATGGGCGATATGACACCCAGGAACCCGACGATCGCCAGAATCATCGCGGCACATGACAGTTCCGCTATGACGGTCAGGGGAATGGTCTCGCCGGCTTCCTTGTCGCCCCGTTCCAGCCCCGGCAGGACGCCGAACCGGTTGGTCAGCGCCAGCGCAACCATGATCGCTGCCAGCACGATCTTGGCGGCCAGCAGGACGACATAGCCCGTCGCCCACTGCATGCCGGGCGGCCCCAGGATGAAGAAGCTGTTCGCGGTGCCGGCGGCCAGCAGGACCGCGACCGACGGCGCACCCCAGCGCGAAAACGCGCGCAGCAGCCCGATCAGCTTCGGCAGGTCGCGCGGCGCGGCAATGGTCTCGCGCGCCAGCACCAGCAGTCCGCCGAACCAGAACCCGGCGGTCAGCAGGTGCAGGGCATCGACGGCGGCGTGCAGGGCGAACGCCTCGCCGGACGCCGCGGCATGGCTGGTGAGGCTCGCCAGCACCAGCGCCGCGCCCGACACGCTCGCCTTGGCCAGGTACAAACCTTCTCGCGAACAAAGCAGGCCGAGCCCGATCAGCAGCGCCAGCCGCGCGACAAACACATGGCCGTAGATTGTCGACGTCGCCACCACCCAGACCGTCGCCGGATCGGCCACGGACGAAGGATCGGCCGTCATCTCACCGGCGGCGAAGCAAAGGCAGGTCGCGGCCGCCACCGGCGCGATCCAGGCGGCCCACGCCAGCAGCCTGCGAAATACGGCGCCGTCCTCCGGCCTCTGGAACAGCAGCGCCGTCGCGCCGAACACGCCCATCACGCTAGCGAAATGCAACGCGCGGGCGACGCCATAAAGAAGCGTCACGGAACGACCAGGAAGTTGTACTTGCCTTCCGTCCGGTGCGTATCGACCGACACCGCATGCCACGTCACGCGGTAGCGCCCCGGCTTCAGCGGCTTCAGCGCCAGCGTCATGTCGTCTCCGCTCGCGACGGACGGTCCCGCGCCGACATCCGCGCCGCTCTCGTCGGCGACCGTGACCGCGCTGAACGACGGTTCGAGCAACTCGCTGAAATGGAGCTCGACCCGCGCCGGCGCGCGAAGGTTCTCGCCGGCCGCCGGCGACGCCTTCTCGAGGAACGCATGCGCCATCGCGGGGCTCGCAAGCCCCGCAACAACCGCGGCGAGGCCGAGCCGTCTCACCGCTTGCCTCCGAAGATCGGCGCGCCGAGCGAGTTCGGGAAGATGTCGTCCAGGTAGAAGTGGAGCTGCACCATGCCGCCGACATTATTGCCCGACGCGCTGTTCGCGGGAATGACCGCCTCAGCGGTGAACTGCGCATACTGGCCGCTCCAGATCAGGCCCGGATTGATCGTGCCGGTCGTCCCGCCGCCGCCGGTGTCCGTCGGCGTCTGAAAGCTGAACTCCACCACCGGTGTCAGGTGTGCGACGAAGTTGGGGAATCCCTGGTCGCGCACATTGGTCTGGAGATAGAGCAGGGAATACTCCACTGCGCCGCCCCATTCGAGTCGCTTGGAAGCCGTCGAGGACCCGGGGATCGCGTACCCGACCACGCCCGTGACCGCCAGTGGCCGCAGCAGCGCCATCGAATCCGGCAACTGACCGAACCCTTTGCCAAACAGGATCTTCGGCCTGTAGGTGGTGAAGGTGTCGGCCACCGCGTGCGATCCGCTGCCGCCGATCTCGAAGCTCATCGCGGCGGATGCCAAGAACTCGCTGTCATTGTCGGTCAGGAACTGCCAGGTCGGCGTGACCTCGAAATTGTTCCAGCCGCTGGGGCCGTGGGCGTCGACATAGCCGCCATTGATCGAGATCGAGAAGCCCTTGACGATCGATTTGGACCACTCGAAGTCGTACTCCTCCTGGCCCTGGCCGAAAGTGACGGTGGGAAGCGCCAGTTCGTCGGCGGCAAAGGGATCGTCGGTGGCGATGGTGGCGGGGAAGAAGCGGTCGCCGACCACGCCATGGGCGTGCGCCGTGTCATAGGTGATAAGCGCGGCCAGGACGGCCATCGCGCCGAAATGCAATCGGGAAAAAGACATGGGAAATCTCACTGTCTGAGAGAAGAACATTGCCCGCGCGGATGCGCAGACGGCTTTGATCAGTCTTCAGACAGGAACGGGTGGCGCGCGCGCTGCGTTGGGCCGGTGGTTCGCCGCGCCGAAACGCGGCGCGATATGCGTGATGCGCGCGATAACGGCGACGTCACCAGCCGCCCGCGCGACAATAGCGCTCGTCGACGGGGGCGACAGCGGTGCGGCCGCTGCAAACGCACAGGGCGCATGCGTCCGCTGCTCGCCGGGCGCCTTGCCGCCGTGATGCGTCCCATCGACCGAGCAGATGACGAACGGCGTGCCGGCCGCGTTCGCCGCCGGCATCCAGCCGTCCGGCAGCAGCGCGCGCAGTACCATCGCGCACAGCGCGAGGCTCAGGGCGATCGAACGGGTCGTCACGCGGCTCATCCCGGGTCCGTTTTGAAGGAAGCAGACATTTCCGGCAATCCCGTTCAGCGGTACCGATTGCCGCGCACATCTATTCCCGTGGCGCCGCGCACGCTTGGCCTTCGCGCTCGCCGCCGTCGCCGCGCCCAGCGCCGCTTTCCCGGTCGCGGAAACCACCTACGCCAAGGCGCGGCTTCGAAGCCGGTGGCAAAGCATTCAACGGCAGAAGCCCACGCTGGACTACCGAGCGCCTGCTAAGACGGTCACAGGGCCAGGAAGTTCTGGGACGCTATCAATCCGGCGGCGGGCCCTAGAGGCCAAATAGGCAGATAAACACCGGATGAACGGCGGCTTCAGGGCCGGTTGAAGCAGCGAAGCGCATCCTCTCACCCATTGGTTCTTGAGGGAGTTACCCATGCTTCGCACGCAGAGACTGGCCCGGAAGGGCTCGAGCCGCCCCGCCGTACATCGCGCTGGCCCCGACATGGCGCTGGCGACCACGATTGTGTTTTTCGGCGTGTTTCCGGCGGTGCTGGCGACCGGCCTGATTTTGGTCCAGTTCGTCGCGGCCTTCGGCCACTGAATCGCCTCCCCACACGGGGGAGGTGGTCTTAAAGTGCGTGCATGACATATGCGCCAACTTTGGATTCGCTGAACACCCACTCCGTGCCGCAATGGTATGAGGACGCCAAGTTCGGCATTTTCATCCACTGGGGGTTGTTCTCGATCCCCGCCTTCGCCGCCAGGTCCGGTTCGATCTCGGATGTGTTCAAGAACCAGTACGACATCGCGGTGGCGCAGACGCCGTACTGCGAGTGGTACTGGAATTCCATCAAGGTGCCGGAGAGTGACGCCGCCAAATTCCACGCCGCCACCTACGACAACGCACCCTATGAAAATTTCCGCGAGCCGTTCCTCGAAGGCCTGAAGCAGTGGTCGCCGGAAGCGTGGGCGCAGACGTTCGCCGACGCCGGCGCTCGCTATGTCGTGCTGGTCACCAAGCATCACGACGGCTTCTGCCTCTGGCCGTCGGGCGTGAAGAACCCCTACCAGAAAGGCTGGACCAGCCCGCGCGACATCGTCGGTGAGCTCGCCGGCGCCGTGCGCGCCGCCGGCATGAGGTTCGGCCTCTATTACTCCGGCGGCATCGACTGGACCTTCAACCGCGAGCCGCTGCGCACCATGGCAGATTTCATGGGCTCGACGCCCGGCGGCCTCTATCCGTCCTACGCCGACAGGCAGATGCGCGAGTTGATCGACCGTTATCGCCCCTCGATTCTTTGGAACGACATTTCCTGGCCGACGGGGCTCGGGCGCGAACTCGAGCTGATGGCCGACTACTACAACGCGATCGAAGAGGGCGTGGTGAACGACCGCTGGATGCCGATGACGTTCCGTTCGCGCCTGCTGCGCTTCCGCGCGCAGCGCAGGAAGCTCGACGCCTTGCTCAAGGAACGCATGGCCAGCGCGCCGAGCAAGGGCATCATTCCGCAGCTTCCGCCGCACTGCGATTTCCGCACACCCGAATACGCCGCCTTCGACAGGATTTCGGAAAAGAAGTGGGAAGCCACCCGCGGCATGAGCCACTCCTTCGGCTTCAACCGCAACGACACCGATGCCGATTACGAGACCGTCGAGTCGCTGGTGCACAGCTTCATCGACGCCGTGTCCAAGAACGGCAATCTGCTGCTCAACGTCGGCCCGCGCGGCGTCGACGCGCAGATCCCCTCGGAGCAGATCGCGCGCCTCAAGGGCTTCGGCGCCTGGCTTAAGGCAAATGGCGAAGGCGTCTACGGCACCCGCCCGTGGCAGCGCTTCGAGGGCAAGACCACTGACGGCACCCCCGTCCGCTTCACGCAGAAGAACGGCACGCTTTATGCCCACTTGCTCGGTACGCCCACAGGCACCGAGATCGTGATCGAAGGCGACAATCTGCCGAACGTGACGAGCGCAACGCTGCTGGGCAACAGATCAGCAGCCGCCGTGGAACGCGTCGCTGTCGGGTTAAAGCTCACATTGAACACGCCGCTCGCTTCTGCGCCCGCATACGGTTTCGCGCTGCGCTAGAGCGTTCTCTTAAACCTTCGTCATCGCCCGCTTTATGCGGGCGACGCAATTTTGTTCATTGCGAGAAATTGGGTTGCCCGGACAAGCCGGGCAATGACGGTCGGCAATACCTAGAGAGCGGGATTACCGCCGCCTTATCCACTGCGACAGCACCCATTTCTCGCCGCTCACCACCGGCGCACCCGCGTGCAGCGTACGCCGGTCCAGAGCACCGGTCGCATCCGCGCTCCAGAAGAGCAGGGCGTCGCCCTTGCCGCCTTTGAATTTCCAGCCGAGTTCGGGAAAGTCGGTCTCGCCGCCCTCGAACCCGTCGCTGAGATAGAGCAGGAACGTGCCGACGCGCTGCCCGTTGCGCGCGACATCCGCCGCCAACCCCGGCGTCGCGGGCTCGATGTAGTCGAAATGCGGTGCAAACTGCTGGCCTGCCGTGTAGTGCAGCACCATCGGCGGCTCGAAGGCGTCGCTGCTCACGTCAGCCAGCGCCGCGATCCGCGCCCGCACCGCCACCATCGCCAGATCGAGCTGCGTGATGTCGAACGCCACCGCGCTGTTGCTGCGGATGTCGTCGCGCCGCTGGCCGGTACCAGTTGCAGGATCGTAGACCGTCGCCGCGCTCATCCGCGGCCGTGCCCGCTCGATCAGCCAGTCGCACATCGCGCGCGAGGCGAAGTTATCGACGCGCACCACGCGCGGACCTTCGAACTCCACCCGCTGCGCTGGTGCCATTGTCCACACCGGCAGATCGACGCTGCTCAGCAGCGCGCTCAGCTTCGCGTCGCCTGAGCGTGCCAGGTAATCGCGCGCGATCCGCCAGCGATCCGGCAACTGGTCGTCCTGCCCCGCCAGCACCGCGCACAGCGCGCACGCCTCGCGGTCGCCGCGGTCCGCCGCCGTGCGGATCATCCCGATGCCGTTGCCGATATCGAGCGGCGCGCGCGTCAGCAGGTTCTTCGCCAGCGCCGTCAGCGCGCGCAGGTCGCCGGCCTGCGCCGCCTGCGCATAGCCCGCCCGCGCGGCATTAATGTTGCCGGCCGCCTCATGCGCCTGCGCCGCCCGGAAGATCGCCTCCGCCGTCGTCACGAAAGTCTGTCCATGTCCAACTCTATCGAACGCATGCCGGCGATTGTTACAGAGAGAGCACCACTAGCCCATTGATCTGGCTCGCTTCGCTCCGCGGCGATCACTTTATCAAATAAAGTTATCGAACAGCACCAAACCGACCCCATCTTAGCGTCTCGAAGTTTGGAGAAGATCAGAGATGACGGTCAGTAGCTGACGTGGGCCTGCGCATACGGGATACCTTGGCGCGGGTCACGCGTGCCACGCGATGCGGATACGGAATGACGAACCGTGCGTCGCAAAGGACACCTTGGAGAGGGATGCAAAAGTGCAATGTCGGTCGGGCGCGTGAAACCGCTGGCCGCTTGCCTGCTGTAGCGTCACGGCGGGAGGGGCAGGTATCGCGCGATATCTGCCTCTTCTGTCATGTGCCCCACACCGAACTGCCCTCGGGTAAGCCGCTTCGGAGCGAATTGCCAACCGAATGACAATTGGTCAGGATTGACCCCAACGATATTCGAAACAGCCGGGAGACGCTCATGAAATTCACCTGGTTCAACCTGATGCCGTGGCCCTATCTCCCTGACGATTTCCGGGAGAAGAACCGCTCGGTCTGGGTCGACATCGACCAGAAGCTGTTCGATCCGGTGAAAAGCCACGAGGTCTACAACACCTATCTCGACCTGCTCGAATACGCCGCCGAAGTCGGCTTCGACGCCATCGGCTGCAACGAGCATCACCAGAACGGCTACGGCATCATGCCGAGCCCGAACATCATCGCCGCCGCGCTCGCCCGCCGCACGAAGGATGTCGGCTTGGTCGTGCTCGGCAATTCCATCGCGCTCTACAACCCGCCGGTGCGCGTCGCGGAAGAGTTCGCGATGCTCGACTGCATCTCTGGCGGCCGCCTGATCGCGGGCTTCCCGGTCGGCACTTCGATGGACACCAATTTCTGTTACGGCCAGATCCCGGCGCTGACCCGCGAGAAGTACCAGGAAGCGCACGACCTGATCATCAAGGCGTGGACGACGCGCGAGCCCTTCGCGTGGAACGGCCGCTACACCAAGCTGCGCCATGTGAACATCTGGCCGCGCCCGATCCAGCAGCCGCATCCGCCGGTGCACATCCCGGGCGGCGGCAGCGTCGAGACCTACGATTTCTGCCTCGACAACACGTATTCGTACTCATACCTGTCGTTCAGCGGCTACATCCGTGCCAAGGCGCTGATGGACGGCTACTGGAAGCGCGTTGCCGAGCGCAACACGCCTGACACCTCGCCCTATCGCGCCGGCTTCGCGCAGACGATCTGCGTCGCCGACACCGATGCGGAAGCCGAGAAGCTCTACAAGGAGCATGTCGACTATTTCTATAACCGCTGCCTGCATGTCTATCCGGGCTTCGCGGACGCGCCCGGCTACCGCACCATCAAGACCATCCAGACCGGCGCGCTCAGCCAGTACGCCCCGCCGGTCGGCGGCTATTCCACGCTGACCTGGAAGGACCTGACGGAGCAGGGCCACGTCATCGCCGGCTCGCCCGAAACGGTGCGCCAGCGCATGGAAGAACTCGCCAAGTCGCTCAACGTGGGCAACATCTTCTGCCTCATGCACGTCGGCAACATGCCCAAGGAGAAGTGCATGTACTCCACGAAGCTGTTTGCCGAGAAGGTGATGCCCAAGCTGCGCAACGTGTTCCCCGAATACGCCAACGATGAGCGCTTCTGGTGCCACCCGATCAAGCAGGTGAAGGCCGGCAGCCTGCCGACGGAATCGAAGGCGATGGAAATCGTGGGAGCGGCGCGCTGATGGCTCTCGAACTCAAGACCGTCAAGACGCACAAGGCCAATGTCCGCTACCTCGAAGGCGGCAAGGGCCAGCCGCTCGTCTTTCTTCATGGCGCGGGCGGCGCACTCGCGACCGACGTTTTCATCAACAAGCTCGCGGAGAAGTACCACGTCTACGCCCCTCTGCTGCCCGGCTATGGCGACAGCGAGGAGTGCGGCGAGATCCGCGACATGCTCGACTTCACGCTCCACACCTGGGACGTGGTCGAGGCGCTGGGCCTGAAGAACCCAATCATGGTCGGCCATTCAATGGGCGGCATGATCGCGGCCGAGATGGCGGCGATCGCGCCGCACGACGTGACGCGGCTGGGCCTGATCTGCCCGGCGGGCCTGTGGCTCGACGCGCACCCGATCCCCGACTTGTTCGCGACCATGCCGTTCGAGATGCCGAAGCTCCTTTTCCACGACGTGGAAGCAGGCACCAAACTGCTCACCGCCGGCTTGACGCTCAGCGATCCCAAATTTCTCCAGACCTATCTCGTGACGAATGCGCGGCAGATGGGCATGGCGGGCAAGATCCTGTTCCCGGTGCCGGAGCGCGGTCTGTCAGAGCGTCTCTATCGCATCAAGGCGAAGACGGTTCTGGTATGGGGCGACAGCGACAAGCTGATCCCGCCCGCCTACGCACACGCCTTCAAGAAGGGCATCGCGGGATCGGAGCTGGTGTCGCTTCCCGAAGCCGGCCACATGGTGACCATCGAGAAGCCGGACCAGGTGATCCAGGCACTGGGACGGCTCGGCTAGAGATCGTCGAAGCGACCGCCGCGGCCGCGCCCGCTCGCAAAACGGGACGCGCCCGCGCGCGACTCGCCGGTCTGCAGGGTCGCGGTGCCGATCTTGAACTCGTTGATCATCGCCTTGTGGTGCGGCATGTCCCACTGTTCGTGGACCGACTGGCGGTCGCCCTTCATGCAGATTTCGGGGAAGCGGGAAATCTCCAGCGCCATGTCTTCCGCCACCCGGCGGCTGTCGCCCTTGGGCACGACGCGGTTCGCAAGGCCCCACGTATACGCCTCTTCGGCGCCGACGCCGCGGCCGGTGAGGATCATGTCCATCGCCCGCGACTGCCCGATCAGCCGCGGCAGCCGCACCGTGCCGCCGTCGATCAGCGGCACGCCCCAGCGGCGGCAATAAACGCCGAACACGGCATCCTCTTCCGCGACGCGCAGGTCCGCCCAGCACGCCAGCTCCAGCCCGCCTGCCACCGCATGCCCCGCCACCGCCGCGATCACGGGCTTCAGCAGCCGCATGCGCGTCGGCCCCATCGGCGCGTCACCGGCGTGTGGGTCATAGTGCTGCCCCGGCATGATGATGCGGTTGCCACGCCCCTCGCTAATGCCCTTCAGGTCGGCGCCGGCCGAGAAGTTGCCCCCGGCGCCCCACAGCACCGCGACCTTCTGGTTGTTGTCGTGTTCGAAGGCGAGGAAGGCCTGCACCAGCGCGTCCGCCGTCGGCCGATCCACCGCGTTGCGCGCATGCGGCCGGTCGAGGATGACGGTCGTGATTCCACCCTTGCGTTCGACCCGAACGTGCTCGGCACCCATGCCGTTCCCCCAGTGTTTTCCGAAGTTTGTCACGACCGGCTCGCGCGGGCCACCGTGACGTTGCAAGACCTTGGTTTTTTGAGGGAGTCGGACTAAACCCGGCGCCACCTAACCATCCCGCCAAAGGGTGCTCTCCGTGACCAGTCTCGACAGCTTCAAGGCCCGCAAAACGCTGACCGTGGGGGGCAAGGCCTATGTCTATTTCAGCCTCGCCGCGGCGGAGAAGAACGGGCTCAAGGGCGCCTCCAAGCTTCCCTACTCGCTCAAGGTCCTGCTCGAGAACCTGTTGCGCTACGAAGACGGCAAGACCGTTACCGCCGACGACATCAAGGCCGTTGTCGGCTGGCTGGACAAGAGATCGTCCGAGCGCGAGATCGCCTTCCGCCCCGCGCGCGTGCTGATGCAGGACCTGACCGGCGTGCCGGCCGTGGTCGACCTCGCCGCCATGCGCGATGCAATGAAGAATCTCGGCGGCGATCCGGAGAAGATCAACCCGCTCGCTGAAGTCGATCTCGTCATCGACCATTCGGTGATGGTCGACAATTTTGGCGGCCGGGATTCCTTCAAGAAGAACGTCGTCATCGAGTACGAGCGCAATGCCGAACGCTACCAGTTCCTGCGCTGGGGCCAGCAGGCTTTCGCGAACTTCCGCGTGGTGCCGCCGGGCACCGGCATCTGCCATCAGGTGAACCTGGAATACCTCGCGCAGACCGTTTGGACGCGCAAGGACAAGGACGCCAAGGGTAAGGCCGTCGACATCGCGTTCCCCGACACGTTGGTGGGCACCGACAGCCACACGACCATGGTCAACGGTCTGTCGGTCCTCGGCTGGGGCGTCGGCGGCATCGAGGCAGAGGCTGCGATGCTCGGCCAGCCGATCTCCATGCTCATCCCCGAAGTCATCGGTTTCAAGATGACCGGCAAGCTGCGCGAAGGCGTGACCGCCACCGACCTCGTGCTCACTGTCACACAGATGCTGCGCAAAAAGGGCGTGGTCGGAAAGTTCGTGGAATATTACGGCCCAGGCCTCGAGGATATGTCGCTCGAGGACCGAGCGACAATCGCAAATATGGCGCCGGAGTATGGCGCGACCTGCGGCTTCTTTCCGGTCGATGCTGAGACGCTGCGCTATCTGAAAGAGACCGCCCGCAAGTCCGCGCGCGTCGCGCTGGTCGAGAAGTATGCAAAGGCGCAGGGCCTGTTCCGCACCACGAAGAGCGAAGATCCGGTCTTCACCGATACGCTCGAACTCGATCTCTCGACGGTCGAGCCCAGCCTTGCCGGCCCGGCACGCCCGCAGGACCGCGTTCCGCTGGACAAGGCCGCGGATGAGTTCGCGAGTGCCCTCATCAACACCTACAAGAAGGAAGCCGAGGCCAACAAACGCGGCAAGATCGAAGGCACCGAGCATTCGATCGGCCACGGTGACGTCGTGATCGCCGCGATCACCTCGTGCACCAACACGTCGAACCCTTCGGTGATGATCGGCGCCGGTCTGGTGGCGGAGAAAGCCGTCAAGCGCGGCTTGAAGGTGCGCCCGTGGGTGAAGACCTCGTTGGCCCCGGGCAGCCAGGTGGTGACCGACTATCTGGCGAAGGCCGGTCTCGACAAAGCGCTTGACAAGCTGGGATTCCAGCTTGTCGGCTATGGCTGCACGACCTGCATCGGCAACTCCGGCCCGCTTCCGGACAACGTGTCGGACGCGATCACCAACAACGATCTTGTCACCGCCGCGGTGCTGTCGGGCAATCGCAATTTCGAGGGGCGTGTGCATCCGCTGGTGCGCGCAAACTATCTGGCCTCGCCGATGTTGGTGGTTGCTTACGCGCTTGCCGGTTCGATCAACATCAACCTGACGCGCGATCCGGTCGGCTACGACAGGGATCAGGAGCCGGTTTACTTGAAAGACATCTGGCCAAGCTCGAAGGAAATTGCCGCTGCGATGCGCAAGGGCATCAAGACGTCGTCCTTCAAGAAGCGCTACGGCGACGTGTTCCTAGGTGACACCAACTGGCGCAAAGTCAGGGCGCCCAAGACGCAGACCTACAACTGGCCGATGGGGTCGACCTATGTGAAGAACCCGCCGTTCTTCGAAGGCATGACGATCGAGCCGAAGCCAGTGAAGGAAGTGAAGAACGCGCGCATCCTGGCGCTCTTCGGCGACAGCATCACCACCGACCATATCTCGCCCGCCGGTAACATCCGCGCCACCGCGCCGGCCGGCGTCTATTTGCAAGAGCATCAGGTTCGCCAGCAGGACTTCAACTCGTACGGCGCCCGACGCGGCAATTTCGAGCTGATGGAACGTGGCACCTTCGCCAACATCCGCATCAAGAACGAGATGATGGGTGGCAAGGAAGGCGGCAACACGATCTATTATTCCGAGGGCTCGCCGTCGGGCACAGAAATGTCCATCTTCGACGCGGCTGCGAAGTACAAAGCAGATGGCATCGACACCGTCATCGTGGGCGGCAAGGAGTACGGCACCGGTTCATCGCGCGACTGGGCGGCGAAGGGCCCCAAGCTGCTCGGCGTGCGCGCCGTGATCACTGAGAGCTTCGAGCGCATCCATCGCTCGAACCTGATCGGCATGGGTGTGGCGCCGCTGGTGTTTGCGGAAGGCAAGACCCGCCGCGACTACGCGCTCACAGGCCGCGAGGCGATCGACATCCCGGGCCTCTCCAGCGATATCAAGCCGCAGATGAAGATCACCGCGACGGTTCATTATCCGGACGCAAAGACCGCGCAGATGCCGCTCTTCCTGATGATCCTGACCGCCGACGAGGTGTCGTACTACAAGAACGGCGGCATCCTGCCATATGTCCTGCGCAACCTGGTGGCGGCGTAACGTTTAGCGCGACGTTACTGCAAACGCTTTCAGCTCTTCGACCAGATGGTCGAAGAGCAGACGCACGCGGCGTGTGTCCTTCAGGTCCTTGTGCATCACCAGCCAAAGCGGCAGTTCGATTTTGATCTCCTTGGGCACAAGATGCACGAGATCAGGATCGCGCCGCGCCACGCCGATCTGGCACATCCCCAGGCCATAGCCGGCGCGCAAAGCATTCATCCGGGCGAGGTCGTTGTCGACGCGCAGCGTGAACATCTCACGCGTCAACGGCAGGCCGCTTTCCTTCAGGCCGCGCTCGAACGCCGTCTCCTTGTCGAAGCCGATCAGGGCGTGGTCCGCGACTTCCTCCAGTGTCTGCGGCGTGCCGTAGCGTTCGAGATAATCGCGACGTCCGTAAAGTCCCAATGAAGTGGTGCCGATCTTTTTGGCGATCAGCGCCTCCTGCTTGGGCTGCACCATGCGTACGGCGATGTCGGCTTCCCGCCGCAGCAGGTCTTGCGACACGTCCGACAGGATCAGCTCGACCGCAATCGCTGGATGCATCTCGCGGAAGCGGGTCAGCAGCTCGGGCATCACCTCACCGCCCACGAACACGCTGGCCGTGACGCGCACCGTGCCGCGTTCCTCCTGCTCGGTGCCCGAGGCAGTTCGGATAAGAGCGTCCGCCGCGCTCGCCATTGCCTGCGCATGCGGCAGCAACTCGCGCGCTGCCTGCGTCGGGATCAATCCGGCCTGCGAACGGGTGAACAGCGATTGGCCCAGCGTTTCCTCAAGCTCGTCAATGTGCCGACCCAGGGTCGGCTGCGTCAGGTCGAGCTTGCGCGCCGCGGCTGACAGACTTCCTTCCGTCATCACCGCGAGGAAGGAGCGGTAGGTCTCCCACTTGGGTTCAGGGCGCATATACGGATTTGTATAGCATCGGTTCGCTTCCGCGCAATTGTTATGGTGCCTCGCCGGGGGCATCTCCTGTGCGGGTTCACGAGGAAACGTGATGAAAACGGCTCTGGTGATCGGTGCGAGCGGCGGTGTCGGCGGCGAAGTGGCCGCGGCCCTGCTCAAGCGTGGCTGGCGCGTGAAGGCGCTGAACCGCAATCCAACCGCCGCCGCGAAGCGGCGGCCCGATCTGCATCATCAATGGGTCGCGGGTGATGCGATGCGGCCGGCAGACGTCGTCGCGGCTGCGCGGAGCACAGACCTGATCTTCCATGGCGCCAACCCGCCGGGCTATCAGAACTGGCCCGGCACGGTGGTGCAGATGCTGGACGCCACCATCACCGCTGCGCGCGCGAGCGGTGCCCGCATCCTGTTTCCCGGCACTGTCTACAACTACGGGCCTGATGCCTTCCCGCTCCTGCGCGAGGACTCGCTGCAGCATCCACGCACCCGCAAGGGTCAGCTGCGTGTCACGATGGAGAAGAGACTGGAAGACGCCACCACGTATGGCGTGCGCTCGGTCATCGTCCGGATCGGCGACTTCTTCGGGCCGCGAGCTGCGAACAACTGGTTCAGCCAGGGGCTGGTGACGCCCGGCAAGCCGGTCACGCGCATCCTGTATCCCGGTTCGCTCAAGATTGGCCATTCCTGGGGCTATCTGCCCGATGTGGCCGAAACGATGGTGCGCGTGATCGAGGCTGACGACCGCCTTGAGACGTTCGACCGCTTCCATATGCGCGGCCACTGGTTCACGCAGGGCGGCGAACTGGTTCACAGCATCCGCCGCGTCGTCGAAAGGGAAGTGCCGGTCTGGCGGTTGCCGTGGTTTGCGGTCGGTGCGATGTCGCCCTTCGTCCCGCTGTTTCGCGAGATGTACGAGATGCGCTACCTCTGGCAGCAACCGCTGCAACTCGACAACAGCAAGCTCCAGGCTTTGATCGGCTCCGAGCCGCACACGCCGATCGACGAGGCGGTGCGAACTACGCTGCGTGCCCTGAGTTGCCTAGCTGCCGGTCGAAGTGTAGTGCCCGACGCCAAAGCGCCAGAACAGAAGCGCTACGCCTAGGAACGCGAAGCCCGTGGCTGGCGCCAGCACCGCCAGCCACGCCGGCGCGCCGGTGTCGTGTCCCAGTACCAGCGCCACCGGCAAATACAGCGAACACCCGATAGGCACGAAGTAGAGCAGGAAATTTCGGAACCATTTGGCGTAGATGTCGAGCGGATATTGCGCCGCCGCCTCGCCGCCGTAGGTCAGCGTGTTCGCGACTTCCAGTCCCTCGGTGGTCCAAAACGACATCACGCCCTCCATCATCTTCAGCGAAAAGAACAGGCTCGCCCCGCCCGCGACAGACCAGCTCAGCAACAGCATCTTCGCCGCACTCCAGTCGGGCTTTAGCAAACCGATCGCGACGATAAGCGCCACCGCGCCTCGCGCCAGCCGTCCCACGGACGACAACGCGAACTCCCGGCCCGTGATCTGCAAGGCGCTGGAGCGCGGGCGCAATAGGACGCGGTCGAAATTGCCGGTCTTGACCAGCATCGGCCCCATCGAGTCGAAGCCGCGCGACAGCCCGTCGGCGATTGCGAACGCGATGCTCGCGGTCGCGTAGAAAAGCGCGACCTCGGCGAAGCCCCAGCCGCGCACGTGCTTGAAGCGTTCGAATAGGACATAGACGCCGGCGAATTCGATGATGGTCACAACGAATTGAGACCCGAGTCGCAGCAGGAACGACGCAGGATACAGCATCTCCGACCGGACGCTGATGCCGATGTACCGCCAATAGAGAGCGAGACCGTTCATCGTCAGCCTCCCTGCATGTCGATATGTGCAAGGACACGCGCCAGCCACCAGCGCCCCAACAACACCAGTAGCAAGATCCAAAGGACCTGCGACGCGAGGCCCTGCGCCGCCGTCGCACCTGCAAGTGCGCCCGTGTAGATGCGGAAGGGGATGTCGGCCAATCCGGCAAAGGGCTGCCACAACAGGAACGGCTGTGCCCAGTGTGGAAACAGCGCCAGTGGAATGACCAGTCCGGAGAACAAGTTCGTGAACCCCATCGCGAAATTGCCAACGCGCGGCGTTTTCACGTGCACGAGCACGATGTTGAGCAGCGCAGTGAACGCCGACGACAGCAATGCGGTCAGCGTGATCGACGCCACAAACAGTGCCGCTGCAGCGCCGCCCGTCGGCAGCCGCCAGCGCCAGTCGGCCATCGCCGTCAGCGGCAGGATCAGGGCGGCAAGGATGAAGACCGGCCCTGCGCGCAGAGCGGTGTTCGCCACGCGCCATGCCAGCGCCCGCGCATACCACAAGAAATAAGTGTCGACGGGGCGCAGCCTTTCGTAGCCGACATTGCCGCTCTCGACGGCGACAGCAATCTCGGCGTCAGGCGCCCAAGGCAGCATCGCGAGAAATGCCTGTCCCAACCAGATGTAAGTAACGACCTGCGGCAGGTTCATCGGCTGCTGGCCGGTGCCGACATAGAAGGCAACCAGTGTCATCACGCGGATGGCGCCGAACCAGAACTGTGTCGCGACACCGGCCCAAGCAGCCGTGCGGTATTGCAGCATCAGCTGGAAACGCACCCGCAGCACCGAGAGGTAGGGCAGAGCGAGGGTGCTCATGCTTCCACCGCGCCGTGCATCGCGTAGAAGCGTGCGATCACTTCCTCGATTTTGGGGTCCTCGACCCGCATGTCTACCACTTCGTGCGCTGCGGCGACTCGGGCAATCAGCGTATGCGCTGCGGTCTTGGCTCGATCGAACGTAAGTTCCACCGTGCGCCCGTCGCGTGCCCGAACCTCGGCGCCTTCCACCGCCACCTCGCCCACGTCGTCCGCGAAATCCACAATGAGACGCCGTTCCCCCAGCACCTCGTTGCGCATCGCCTCGAACGACGAATCACGCAGGACCTTGCCTTGTCCGATGATGATCACCCGTCTCGCCAGCGCCTCGATGTCATGCATGTCGTGCGTGGTGAGCAGCACTGTCACGCCTTCGTTGCGGTTCAACTCCTTGACGAATTCGCGCAGCGCCAGTTTGGAGATTGCGTCGAGCCCGATGGTCGGCTCGTCCAGGAACAGCACGCGCGGCTCGTGCAGTAGCGCTGCAGCGATCTCGCAGCGCATGCGCTGGCCGAGGGAGAGTTGGCGCAGTGGCGTGTCCAGGATCGGCGCGATCTTCAGCATGTCGACCAGCCGCTCCATCGTCGTGGCAAAGCGCACCGGATCGACGCGATAGATGTCGCGCAAGAGCTCGAAGCTCTCAACTACCGGGAGATCCCACCAGAGCTGGGTGCGCTGGCCGAACACCACGCCGATGCGCGCAACATGCGCGATGCGCTGTTCCCACGGCACCAGGCCGCTCACGGTGCAGCGGCCCGAACTGGGGCGCAGGATGCCGGACAGGATCTTGATCGTGGTCGACTTGCCTGCGCCGTTCGGGCCGATAAAGCCGAGAAATTCGCCCTTCTCGAGCGAAAAGCTCACCTGATTCAGTGCCACGACCTCGCGGTGCCGCCGCTGGAAAAGACCGCGGAAGGCACCGGCCAATCCTGGGTCTCGCGCCGTGACGCGATATATTTTGCCAAGATTTTCAACGGTGATTTGCGCCATCGCATCGCTCCGTTCAAAGCACGAACGCGGCGGACGGAATTTCCGACCACCGTTTTCACGAACCAAATTGGGGCGCGGAAGCTATGGGTGAGGTCCGGCCGGGTCAATTGCGGCCGCCAACTCGTGCCCAGATCGCGCGCAAGTGAGGCATTTGGGCGACACAGGATTCGGTCACCGCAGGCGCCCGAATTGTTCGGATTTTCTGCCTCAAGCCGCCGGAATTTCACGCTTTCGTGCGCCGCAAGTCCTTGTTCCGGCTTTCAAGTCGAAGTGACTGGAGGCGGTTGCGACGAAACCTTATGGTCATGGCCATGAAATTACTGTTCCGCGTTTTCGCCCTCGGGCTGGCGGGCGCCTTCGCATTGCTTTCATTGCCCGCTGTCGCCGGCGGTGCGGCGCAGCGCGCGGTGGTTGTCGAGCTGTACACCAGCCAGGGCTGCAATACCTGCCCGCCCGCCGATGCGTTGCTTGGCAAGCTTGCCCAGCGGCCTGACGTCATCGCACTCAGCCTGCCCATAACCTACTGGGACATGCTGGGCTGGAAAGACACGCTGGCGACCGACGCCAATACTCGCCGACAGAAAGCCTATGCCGCTGCGATGGGGCATGGCGGCGTCTACACGCCGCAAATCATTGTCGACGGCGTCATGGACATCATCGGTAGCCGCCAGACAAACGTCGAACTCGCGATTGCGCAACGCGAGGCCACCATTGGTCAGGCTACCGCCATTGCCCTCGCCGATGCCCGGACCCAGCGGGCGCTAGCGGACGCCGCGCGTGCCTCGGAGGTTGCCTCGGCCGGGACCGCAGGCGTTCACGCAGCTGCAGCAGCGGCGGCAGCTGCGCGCGCGCAGGCTGCGGCCGCGCCGATACCGGTTACGTCCGTCGCGCCGATGACACCCGGCGCGCCGGCAATGCCCGTGGACGTGAACGTGTCGGTTAGCGTGGTTCAAAGCCCCAGCGAGATGCGGATCGATATCGGCGGCGCTCCGGGTCAGCACAATGCCACGGTGTGGATGTTCCATCTGCGCTCGCAGGTCACCGTGAACGTCGGCGCTGGCGAGAATGCGGGCCACACAGTCACCTATCACAACGTGGTCGGCGATCTGCGCGCGGTCGGCGTGTTCAAGGGCCAGCCCATCACGCTGACCCTGCCGCGCGCGGCGATGGCAGGGCTTCCGCATGACGGGGTCGCCGTAGTCGTGCAGCAGGGCGGTTACGGCCACGTCATCGGCGCAAACTATCTGAGCCATCCGGCCTATTACCCGCCGCGCTGATCGCGCGCGTTCTCAATAACCGGTAAACTCCGCGCAGCATGGCGCTGTTCTTCGATTCGCAGTGGTTCGATGCACGGCTCGCGGCGGTGGGCCTCGACCGCGGCGCCGTTGCCGCCGCGCTTGGACTGAATGCCGGGCAGATTGCTGAAGTCTGGAAGGACCAGCGCGAACTTTCCGCCCATGATGTTCGCTTGCTTTCGATGCTGCTGTCGGTCTCGCCAGCAGAGATTGCCACACACGCCGGGGTGTCCACGCCAGTGCCGAAGGCGGCGCCGTCGCAGGACCTTGCAGAGATAGGCGAACGTCTGATGCAGGTCGAGCGCACGCTAGCCGAGATCAAAGCGCTGATCCTCGATCTTCGGGCGAAGCCATAATGCTTTCGGCGGCCGCGCTCCTGCTGCTGGTAGCGACCGTCGCGTCTTGGCTCGTCGGCGCGGCGGCGCGGCCAGCGGCGCGCGTGCAACTCCGCTTCGCGGCAGTCCTCTTCGTGGCTTGCGGAGCGGCTGCGATCGGCATACCGGCCGCCGCGCCGGCAGTGGTGCTCCTGGTAATTCCGATCGCCACCGCAATTCTCGCGGTTGCGGCCCAGACAGGCTTCGATCATCCGCTGACGCCCGCACTCTCGTCGCTTGTTCTTGCGCTTGCCAGCCTGTGCGGTATTGCCGGCGCCGTTGGCTTTGTGTTCTTCGCGCTGGCGGCCTCCGTGCCTGCCACCGGTGTTCTGTTTCTTGTCAGCTTGCGTCGCGCGAAAGAGGCACGCATCGCCGCAGTGCAATGTGGGATCGCGGCGCTCTGCCTGATCGCCGCGCAGTCACTGTTCGTGCTCGAAGGCGTGGATGTGCCGTTCCTGCTGTTCCTGTCTGCCGGACTGCTCGGGGTGACGCTTGCGCTGTCGCGCTCAGACCCTGTGATTGAGCAGAAGGCCATTGCCGATCTGCGCGGGGCCGCGATAGGCCGACACTGACGCCGGCGAGCGGCGGTCCATGAGCACTTGTCCCAGGACTTGTGCGACGAACGCGGGCTTCAGCAACGGGCCGTGCCAAGTTGATGCGAAATCGGACGTGCCATTGCGGGACAAAGGGCTCGCCCGGCGATCGGCAACTCGACGTTGTGCGACGCGTCCATCCGCCGCCGATTCACCATGGAAAGTCCCATTGGACGTGGCGTTTCCGCCCGCGCGAACTGACTCGACAGCGCGGACGGCGTTGGCGCTGGGGAGAGGCATGAGGACCGGCATGACACTCATAACCGGTCCTTAGGCAAACCCCGCGCCGCGCCTGTCAGCGCCTACCCAGACCGGGAAATTTCCTGTTTTTTAAATACCCCTACCGCATTGTCACCACCAACAAGGCCGGAAAATCGGCTGGTGGGAAATGGTGATCCGGTGAGTCAGCCGCTTCATAGGAAGCCTGCGGACGGCCTTGATGCGTTGAGCGCATCGGAGCAGGCCGAGCGTGTTCGCCTGTCCATGCTGGCGTCTGGTGTCGCGAGCTTCGACTGGACCACCTCCGACGACCACATCGAGTGGAACGGCGCCGTCGACATTCTTCCCTATCATCATGACCGCAAGCGCTTGGCGCGCGGTGCTGCCTTCCATTCCTGGCTGAACCCGGAATCGCGCGCGCGGCTGACGCAGCTGATCGAGGCGCGTTCCGGCCAGGAAGCCAATTTCGAGCTGGCGCTGGAAGCGTCCTCGGCGATGGGCTCGATCTGGATCACGATGATCGGCGTGCGCATGCCGACGCTGATGGGCACGACCGAGCGCCTGACCGGCGTGCTGCGTGTCACCACCGAGCACCAGCGGGAGATCCAGCGCCTCACCTATCTCGCGACTCGCGACGAGCTCACCGGGCACCTGAACCGCAACGCGCTGCGGACCGAGCTGGCACAGGCGATCGACAGGGCTCGGGCGGAGAACCGCCACTGTGCGTTCCTGGTCGCATCCATCGACCGCCTGGCGATGATCAACGACGGTTATGGCTTCGACGCCGGCGACGAGGTGATCGTCGCGGCGGGCGAGCGGCTGGCGCGCACGCTGCGCTCCACCGACATCATTGGCCGCACCGCTGGCAACAAGTTCGGCGTGATCCTAAAGAACTGCTCCGAGCGCGAGATCGCGGTCGTGGCGGAACGGCTGCGCAGAGCGGTGCGCAGCAACGTGATCGACACGCGCTGCGGGCAGGTCTCTGCGACCAGCTCCGTCGGCGCGGTGTGGCTTCCGACCGGCGCTGCGACCAGCCAGGAAGCGATGCTCCGCGCCGAAGAGGCGCTCGACAAGGCGCGCATCACGGGACGCGACGGCTTTGCGGCCTACGAGAAGTCGCCGCTACGCGAAGGCGCACGCGTGCGCCTGATGGCGATCGCCGACGAAGTGATGCAGGCTATGAACGACGACCGCCTGCGGCTCGCTTATCAGCCGATCATCGACGCCCATACGCGCGAGGTCTTCAAGTACGAAGCCCTGCTGCGCATGCAGCGGCTGGACGGCACCATCGCCACAGCGGGCCAGTTCGTGCCGGCGGCGGAGCAGCTCGGCATCATCAACCTGGTCGACCGCCGGGCGCTGGAGATGGTGATCGCGACGCTCAAGTCCAATCCGGAGGCGCGCATCGGTGTCAACGTGTCGGGCACGGCGGCGAGCAACCCGTCCTGGCTGCACAGCTTCGTCGACTATGTCCGCGCGAACGGGCAGATCGCGAACCGGCTGGACGTCGAACTCACGGAGACCGCGGCCCTCAACCACTTCGAGGAGAACGCGCAGTTCGTGTCTCAGCTGCGCGAGCTCGGGGCCACCGTGGCGATCGACGATTTCGGCGCGGGCTACACCTCGTTCCGGAACCTCCAGATGCTGCACGTCGACATGGTCAAGATCGACGGTGCGTACATCAAGGGCCTGTCGGAATCGCCGGACAACCAGGTGTTCGTCCGCACGCTGGTCGGTCTTGCCAAGAGCTTCAACCTGAAGGTCGTTGCCGAGTGGGTCGGCTCAGAGGAGGACGCCAAGCTCCTCGAAGCGATGGGCGTCGACTACTTCCAGGGCTTCTTCTTCGGCGAGCCGGAGATCGCGCCGGAGTGGATGAAGCGCTAAAAGCGCAAAAGCCGTCCTTGGTGCACTCGGACGGCTTCGGCGCGGCACAGTGCGTGAGCGACTTCCGGCCGTGCGGCATCCCGCACGCCAACAAACACCTTCGCTGTACCCCTCGATCCCTGCCGGACTCCCGGACGCCGTTTCGCCCATGCCTGGGCGGCGTATCGTCCTCTCCATAGGTGCGCGTGACCCGCAACAGGTTCTGTATGCAGCACTCGCCACGCTAAATTCGGTCTTCCATCGTCCCTTCTCCAGGTTGGAGGCCGGAGGTAACGATGCGCCGATGCCGCTTCAAGTGGCGGGCACGGATATGATCCGTATACGGATTTTATTGCGTTCGATGTCCCGCGACGCACGCTCGCGCAGGTGATTGAAACGGCTTCGACGCGCCGCCGCACAAATTCGATAGTGAAAAATCATTTATTTTGCGACAGCGGTGCGAGGAAGCTCTCGACGGCGATCCAGTGCGCCGGCGCCTCGAGGCCGCGACGAGGCGGGGGCGGACCAGCGGGCGACGAAGCGGAGCTATTTCCGCTGGCTCAATTCCGCCAGTTGTTTGCGCATGGCCTCGATCTCGCTCTTGAGCTCGCTGATGTCCTCGGACGGCTTGGCCCTGCTCTCGGGCGCGGCGCCGTTGGACTTGTGGTCGTCGTCGCCGCGTCGCGATTGGGCGGCAAAGGGCGAGAACATCTGCATGGCGCGTTCGAACATCGCCATGTTCTGGCGCGTCATGTTCTCGATCACCTGCGTCGAGCCGCCGAAGGCTTCCTGGAGGCGGTTGCGCATCTGCTCCTGGTTCTTCGCGAAGCCTTCCATGCTCATGTCGAGATAGCCGGGCACAAAGGATTGCAGGCTGTCACCGTAGAAGCGGATGAGCTGCCGCAGGAACTTGATCGGCAGAAGCGACTGGCCCTTGGCCTCTTCCTCGAAGATGATCTGAGTGAGGACCGAACGGGTGATGTCCTCGCCTGTGCGTGCGTCGCGAACCTCGAACTCGGTTCCGTCCTTCACCATCTGCGCCAAATGATCGAGCGTCACGTAGCTCGACGTCTGCGTGTTGTAGAGACGCCGGTTGGCGTACTTCTTGATGACGACAGGCGCTTCCTGCTTGGGATTGTCTTCGGCCACGCGGTATCTCTTTGATTCGAGGGGCGTTTCACGCCTCGTCGGGCGTTCGGTGGGCGCCTAAACAACATCACATGAACTGTGCTGTAAAGTGGGTGTTGAGCATGCGCAACAACGGGTTGCGACGGCGAGGTTCGCTACGTTGCTGAAATGACTGGAAAATTTCGCACTGTTTACCGCTGCTCGCATTCGCGGCATTTTCTTCGCGAAAACAAATTCCGCAAAATTCCCGGGAGGTTCTGGTGGAAGACGTCGTTATCGTTTCGGCAGCGCGCACGCCTGTGGGCGCATTCAATGGCTCGTTCGCGAACGTGCCCGCGCACGACCTGGGCAAGGTCGCGATCAAGGCGGCGCTCGACCGCGCCCATGTGAAGCCGGAGGAAGTCTCCGAAGTCATCCTCGGCCAGGTGCTGACCGCGGCGCAGGGTCAGAACCCGGCGCGCCAGGCCTCGATCAACGCCGGCGTGCCGACCGGCTCGCCTGCATGGCAGGTGAACATGGTGTGCGGCTCGGGCCTGCGCGCCGTGGCGCTGGGCGCCCAGGCGATCGCGCAGGGCGACAGCACCATCGTGGTCGCAGGCGGTCAGGAGTCCATGAGCCAGTCGACCCACGCGGCCTATCTGCGGCAGGGCCAGAAGATGGGCGGGCTGGAGTTCGTCGACACCATGATCAAGGACGGCCTGTGGGATGCCTTCAACGGCTATCATATGGGCGTCACGGCGGAGAACGTGGCGCGCGAATGGCAGATCACGCGCGAGCAGCAGGACGCGTTCGCAGTCGCCTCGCAGCACAAGGCGGAAGCCGCCAAGAAGGCCGGCCGGTTCAAGGAGGAAATCGCCCCCGTCACCGTCAAAGAGCGCAAGGGCGAGAAGGTGATCGACACCGACGAGTACATCCGCGATGGCGCGACACTGGAAGCGATGCAGGGGCTGAAGCCCGCCTTCCAGAAGGACGGCACGGTCACCGCGGCGAACGCCTCGGGCATCAATGACGGCGCCGCGGCGCTGGTGCTGATGAGCGCGAGCGAGGCGAAGAAGCGTGGGCTGACGCCGCTCGCCAGGATCAAGTCCTGGGCGCAGGCGGGCGTGGACCCGAAGGTGATGGGCTCGGGTCCGATCCCGGCCTCGCGCAAGGCGCTCGAGAAGGCGGGCTGGAAGGCTTCGGACCTCGACCTCGTGGAAGCCAACGAGGCGTTCGCGGCGCAGGCCTGCGCGGTGAACAAGGACATGGGCTGGGACACGAACAAGGTGAACGTGAACGGCGGCGCCATCGCGATCGGTCATCCGATCGGCGCGTCGGGCGCCCGCGTGCTGGTCACCCTGTTGCACGAGATGAAGCGCCGCGACGCCAAGAAGGGCCTTGCGACGCTGTGCATCGGCGGCGGCATGGGCATCGCAATGTGCGTGGAGCGGTAAGCTCTGACCGAGCAAGTTGAGAGGTTGTTCGACGAAATCCGCGCGTCTACCGATTTGAGGCGTCCATCAGACCGAAGTTTCTGAAAGCCAGGAGCGGGGCGTGAACGTGCGCTATGCCTTTCGTCGCCTACTGCGCCCCCGCGGGCGCGAGGCTTTCTTAGCGACTCTGCCGACGAACGCACGGGTACTCGACGTCGGGTGCGGATCCAACTCGCCCGCCGACGTGAAAGCGCAGCGGCCCGACCTGTACTATGTCGGCGTCGACGTGTCCGACTATAATCACAGTGTGGCGCCGCAGACGGTCGCCGACGAGTACCACGTTGCGACGCCGGAAGGGTTTGCTGACAGCATCGCTGCACTTGGCAAGTTCGACGCCGTCATCTGGTCGCACAATCTCGAGCACTGCAACGCGCCGGAACGCATGTTCGACGTTGTCGGAGGGGCGCTGGGGCCCGGCGGGGCGTTGTATCTTGCCTGGCCGGCCGAGCATACGGTCAACTTGCCGAGCCGCGGCGGTTGTCTGAATTTCTTCGACGATCCGACCCACCGCGAAATGCCACGTTTCGCGCGCGTCCTGGAGCGCCTGCGCGAGGCCGGGCTGAAGACGACCTTCGAAAGCCGCGCCTACAAGCCGCTGCTTCCGTACGCCCTTGGTGGGCTGCTGGAACCGATTTCCCGGCTGACGGGCCGTGTCGCGCCACTGCGTTCGACGTGGGCGTTCTATGGTTTCGAATCCGTCGTCTGGTTCAAGCGGACGTGACGTCCGTTTCGCTCTGACGCATCGATGGCCAACGCCTTGAAGTCGTCGATGCCGGGAGCCTTGCGGCACGAAAATAACAAGCTACTCTGTCGCAGAGGTAGAATATTGCTTGCTGCCGATCCGTCACGCTATGTGTTCTAAATACAAGAAAACCAAACAGCCTTCGCTCACGGGGAGTCATTGAGGAAATGTCACGGGTAGCATTGGTCACCGGCGGAACGCGCGGCATCGGCGCGGCCATCGCGGTCGGGCTCAAGAATTGCGGCTACAAGGTCGCGGCGAACTATGCCGGCAACGATGAAGCCGCCGCCAAGTTCAAGGCGCAGACCGGCATCCCGGTCTTCAAATGGAATGTGGGCGACGCGGCGGCCTGCGCGGCGGGCATCAAGGATGTCGAGGGGGCGCTCGGGCCGATCGACATCCTGGTGAACAACGCCGGCGTCACGAAGGACGCGATGCTGCACAAGATGAGCACCGAGCAGTGGGACGACGTCATCCGCATCGACCTGGGCTCGATGTTCTACATGACGCGGCCGCTGATCGACGGCATGCGCGAGCGCAATTTCGGCCGCATCATCAACATCAGCTCGATCAACGGCCAGAAGGGCCAGATGGGGCAGGCCAACTATTCCGCCGCCAAGGCCGGCATCATCGGCTTCACCAAGGCGCTGGCGCAGGAGACGGCCAAGAAGGGCATCACGGTGAACGTGATCTGCCCGGGCTATATCGACACCGAGATGGTGCAGGCGGTGCCGGAGAAGGTGCTCCAGGGCATCATCGCCACGATCCCGGTGGGACGCCTGGGCAAGGCGGACGAGATCGCCAAGATGACCTGCTTTCTGGCGGGCGACGACGCCGCCTTCATCACCGGCGCCACCATGACGGTGAACGGCGCGCAGTACATCGCGGGATAAGTTTCGCGTATATGCTCGGCCTCGCTCTTCGCTTCGGAAGGGCGAGGCCGAAGCTTTCATGACCACCGTTCAATATCTCGACATCCAGAAGCTCACCTGCATTCGCGGGCAGCGGGTGCTGTTTCGCGATCTGAGCTTTCGCGTCGATGGCGGACAGGTGCTGAGCCTCGAAGGGCCGAACGGCGCGGGGAAGACGTCGCTGCTGCGGGTGCTGGCGGGGTTGTTGCCCGCGGCTGGGGGCACGGTGGCGCTGGTGTCGGGTCGCGGCGCCGAAACCGATGCGGACGAGCGCGGGCGGCGGGTCGCGTGGCTCGGGCACAACGATGCCGCCAAGCCGCAGCTCACGCCGCGCGAGGTGCTGATGTTCTTCGCGCGCCTGTATGGCACGCGGGCCGACATCGACGCGGTGCTGGCGTCGGTCGGACTCGCGAAGATCGCGAACCTGGCCTGTGGGTATCTGTCCGCAGGGCAGAAGAAGCGGCTGGCGCTGGCGCGGCTGAAGGTGGCCGAGCGCCCGGTGTGGCTGCTGGACGAACCGCTGTCGTCGCTCGATGCCGATGGGCGCAAGCGCGCGCTCGACCTGGTCAACGGCCACGTCATGTTCGGCGGCATCGTCATCGCCGCAACGCACGAGCCGCTGGGCGTCGCGAGCGAGCGCCTGACGCTGGGGGCGGCGGCATGATCGGCGCGCTGCTTTTTCGCGACATCCGGCTGGCGACACGCGCGGGCGGGAGTGCGGCGCTGGCTCTCGCGTTCTTCGCTGCGGTGGCGACGCTGGTGCCGCTGGGCGTGGGCGTCGATCTGAAATTGCTGATGCGCGTCGCAGCGGGCGTGTTGTGGGTCGCGGCGGTGCTCGCGGCGTTGCTGTCACTCGACCGCCTGTTTCAGGCGGATTTCGAGGATGGATCGCTGGACGTGATCGCGCTCTCGCCGCTGTCGCTGGAGACCGTCGCGGCGGTCAAGATCGCGGCGCACTGGCTGACGACCGGGCTGCCGCTCACGCTGTTGTCGCCGCTGCTGGGCGTGATGTTCGGGTTGCCGCCGGAGGCCGTCGGCGTGCTGACGTTGTCGCTCGCCACCGGCACGCCGGCGGTGAGCGCGATGGGCGCGATCGGCGCGGCGCTGACCATGTCGATCCGGCGCGGCGGGCTGATCCTGCCGCTGCTGGTCCTGCCGCTGCTGGCGCCGGCGGTGATCTTCGGCGCCGGCGCGGTGCAGGCAGCGCTCGACGGGCTGAGCAGCGGGGCACTGCTGTTTCTTGCGGCCTTCGCCGTCGTGGCGACCCTGCTGTCGCCCTTCGCGGCGGGTGCGGCCGTGCGGCTCAATCTCGCAGGGTAGGGGGTTCGGACATTGATCGGGATGCTTCACAACCTTCCACGCCCGGCCTAGAGACGCCCCCATGTTCGCCTTCGCCAACCCCAAGCGCTTCATGGACGCGAGCTCTGCCTTCCTGCCGTGGCTGGTGGCGGTCACGGTGCTGAGCCTCGGTGCTGGCGTCGTGCTCGGCTTCCTGACGCCGCCCGACTACCAGCAGGGCGAGACCGTCAAGCTGATGTTCCTGCACGTGCCCGCGGCGTGGACGGCGATGATGGCGTACGGCCTGTTGGCGCTGACCTCGCTGTTCAGCCTGGTGTGGCGGCATCCGCTGTCGGATGTCGCGGCGAAGACGGCGGCGCCGCTCGGCGCGGTGTTCACGGTGCTGGGGCTGATCACCGGGTCGCTGTGGGGGCGGCCGATGTGGGGTGCCTATTGGGTGTGGGACGCGCGGCTGACTTCGTTTTTGCTGCTGCTGTTCATCTATCTCGGCTACATCGCGCTGTGGAATGCGATCGAGGATGAGGTGCGCGCGGCGCGCGCCGCGGCGATCCTGGCGCTGCTGGGTGCGGTGAACCTGCCGGTGATCGAGTTCTCGGTCGACTGGTGGAACACGCTGCACCAGGGCGAGAGCATCTTCCGCGCCGGCGGTCCGCGCATCTCGGCGGTGTTCCTGTGGCCGCTCGCGCTGTCCGGGATCGGCTACACTCTCCTGTTCTTCACGTTGTGGACCGTGCGCATACGCACGGAAATCCTGGAGCGGCGGGCGCGCTCCATCCTGCTGAGCGGGGCGGCATGAGCGATTTCCTCGCGATGGGCGGCTATGCGGCTTATATCTGGCCGGCTTACGGGGTCAGCGTGCTGCTGCTGGGCGGCGCCGTGGTGCTGACCGTGAGGGCCTATCGCAACGCGCGCGCGCAACTGGCGGCACTGGAAAAGCCGTGAGCCGGCTGCGCTACATCATCCCGGCCGTGCTGTTCGTCGCGATCGCGGCGGTGCTCTACGTCGGCATCCGGCACGGCAGCGGCGACGAGATCCCGACCGTCCTGAACGGCGGACCCATACCCGATGTGACGCTGCCGCCGCTGGATGCGCGCACCCAGGGCTTCGGGCCGGCCGACCTCAAGGGGCAGGTCACGCTGGTCAATGTGTTTGCGTCCTGGTGCATCCCCTGCCGCGAGGAGGCGCCGGTGCTGGCCAGGCTGGCGCGCGAGAACCGCGTTCGCCTCGTCGGTCTGGTCTACAAGGACACGCCGGGGGCGGCGCGCGCGTTTCTCGACGAATACGGCAATCCGTTCGAGCGCATCGGTCTCGATTCCGACGGGCGTGCGGGAATCTGGTGGGGCATCTCGAAGGTGCCGGAGACGTTCCTGGTCGACAAGCACGGCGTGATCCGGGGCCGCTTCGGTCCGCTCAGCGAAGACGACGCGGACAACACGGTGCTGCCGGCAATCCGCGCGGTGCGCTGATGCTTCGAGGCTCGCCCTTCGGGCGAGCACCTCAGCATGACGACAATCAAACGTCATCCTGAGGTGCGAGCGGAGCGAGCCTCGAAGGATGGGCCGCAGGTAAGATTTCCGAAACCATGTTTTGGCAGGCTGCGTGCCATGCAGCTCAGCGCCGCCAACCTGATCATCGCCTCGCAGCAGCTTGCGCGCGGCGCGGCGAAGCCCGCGGGCGACGGTGCGCAGTTCGCGCAGGCGCTGGCGAAAGAGCAGGGCGCCAAGGAAACGGACGCGTTCGAAGCGCTCGATTTCAAGAAGGCCGCGGCGGCGAAACCAGCCATGGCCGCTTCGGCTCCTGCACCGGCGACAGGCTACGGCGCCGCCCGTTCGCTGGGCGGGAATATCGATATAGTCGTTTGATCGGAGTGGGTTAGACCCGTCTGCGGCGCATGCGTCCGCCACGGGGCGCGGCGTGTCCGTTCGATGCCCAGGCTTCGCCGGCGGCGGCGACGGTCGCGAGCAGCTTGACGAAGCGCTGGCGTTCGGCGGGCGGCAGGGAATCCAGCATCGCCTTTTCTGCGCGGTCGGAAGCGGTGCGCGCGGTGCGCAGCGCCTTGCGTCCGTTCGGCGAAATCACGACGGAGTTCGCACGCTGATCTTCTTCCGTGCGCTCGCGGCCGAGAAGGCCCTTCTCGAGCATGCGGCGAACCATCTCCGCGAGGGTCGAGCGATCGATGCCGGTGATGTCCACGAGCGCGGTCTGGCTCGCGCCGTCATTATGCTCGAGCGCGGCGAGGAGGGTGAACTGCTGCTTGGTGAGTTCGCTGGTTCCGATCTCGTGCGCGTACAGATCGCCGAAGAACTGGGTGCATCGCTTGAGCAAGTGCGACGGCGACTCCGACAGATCGAAGCTCCCATTCGCCTTGCGCTGACCTCTGGTCATTCAACACCCCTGCATGACAATCGGATGGTTGTTCCACCGCTCTTCGATTGTCTTGCGCCCCATATACGGGCTCTGCTCGCTAGCGATTAGACTAGACGTCCCCGGTCCCGTCAAAGTTTCTCTATCGCTTTTTTCGGTGCGTTGGCAACGCAAAGAATCGGATTGATCTTTTTTTTCCGCTGCGCTCGCGCCAAGCTTCTTCCGCATGAGCGAAACCAACAGACCAATACCGCCGCCGCCCAGCGCACGTTTCGTGCGCCGTGTGCCGGAGGGAGACACGATGGAGCGATACGTCTGCGGCGACTGCGGGCACATCGCGTACGCCAATCCGAAAATCGTTGTCGGCTCGGTCGTTACATGGCGCGACAAGGTGCTGATGTGCCGCCGCGCCATCGAACCGCGCAGAGGGTTCTGGACGTTACCGGCGGGATATCTCGAAGAACATGAGACGCCTGAGGAAGGTGCGCGTCGCGAAGCGCGCGAGGAAGCGGAATGCGAAATCGTTCTTGATGCGTTGCTCGCCGTGTATTCCATACCCCGGCTGAGCCAAGTGCAACTGATGTATCGTGCACGAATGGCAGAAGAAAAATTCGCCGCGGGCGCCGAAAGCCTCGAAGTCAGGCTGTTCGCGTGGGAGGATATTCCGTGGACGGAGATTGCCTTCCCCAGCGTGCATTGGGCCCTGAAACACTGGCGTGAAACGCGGGACAATCAAATGTTTGGTCCGTTCTCCAACCCACCGGGCGAAAACGGCAATTTCCAGCGATGAATCGCCCCATGGGGACAATCACGCATTTGGTGTGATCGATTTCAGGCCGCCGGCGTGTCTTCGTGCTTCATGTGCTTGACGAGCAGGGGCGCCTGCGCGGCGCCGAACAGGAAGATCAGCGGCAGAATGATCCAGACCTTGAAGAAGACCCAGTTGGCTTCCGAGAAGTTGCGCCACACGGCCTCGTTGAGAGCGGCGAGCGCCAGAAAGAATATCCCCCACCGCCAGGTCAGGGAGCGCCAAGTCGCTTCGGGCAACTCGAACTCGAACGACAGTGCATACTTGATGAAAAGGCGATCGAACCAGAGACCGCCGATCAGCGCCGACGCGAACATCAGGTAGATCACCGTCGGTTTCATCTTCAGGAAGACGGCGTTCTTGAAGTAGAGCGTCAGCCCGCCGAACACGACGACGATCAGCGCCGTCACGATCGCCATCGGCGAGAGCTTTCGCTCCAGATAGTAGCCGACGGCCAGCGCGACCAGGATCGCCGGAATGAACGCCGCGGTCGCGACGAAGATGCCGAAGAACTGGAACGTCCCGAAAAAGATGAAAAGCGGACCAAGATCCAGCAGGAGTCGGCGCAGTTGTGGATTCATCGGGCCCCCGTGAGCGCCTTGGCGAAATTGTCGGCATTGAACGGCTGGAGGTCGTCCGCGCCTTCGCCCACACCTATGTAATGTACGGGTAGGATGAACTTCTGCGCCAGAGCCGCGAGGATGCCGCCCTTTGCCGTCCCGTCAAGCTTGGTCATGACCAGGCCGGTGAGCGGAACGACGCCCTTGAAGGCTTCGACCTGGCCAATGGCGTTCTGGCCGGTGGTGGCGTCCAGCACCAGCAGGGTGGCATGCGGCGCGGTCGGATCGAGCTTTCGGATCACGCGCACGATCTTCTCGAGTTCGGCCATCAGGCCGGCCTTGTTCTGGAGGCGGCCAGCGGTGTCTATCAGGAGCACGTCCTTGCCCGAGGCCTTGGCCTTCTCCAGCGCCTCGAAGGCGAGGCCCGCGGCGTCCGCGCCGGTGGCCTTGGCGACGACCTCGGCGCCGGTGCGCTGCCCCCACACCGTGAGTTGCTCGATCGCGGCGGCGCGGAAGGTGTCGCCGGCGGCCATCATCACCTTGGCGCCATTGGCGGCGAATTTCTTGCTGAGCTTGCCGATGGTGGTGGTCTTGCCGCCGCCGTTCACGCCCGCGACCAGGATCACGAACGGTTTGTGGTCGTCGGTGATGTGCAGCGGCTTCTCGATAGGCCTCAGTACCTTGACAAGCTCGGCGCGCAGGGTCTCGCGAATGTCGTAGTCGCTGACATCGGCCCCGAAGCCCTTGTCGCTGACCGCCTTGGCCAGCCGCGCGGCCACCGCAGGGCCGAGGTCGCCCTTGATCAGCGCCTCCTCCAGCTCGCCGATGGTCATCGCATCGAGCTTCTTGTGTGAAACCAGCTTGCCAATGCTGTCCGTCAGGCCGCCGGTCGAGCGTGACAGGCCGGCCTTCAGCCTTTCGAAGAAGGTTGGTGGCGGAGGCGCCTCGCCGAAATCTCTCATGCCGCTTCCGCCAGAAGCCCGTTGTGCGCCGCGCCGGTAATGCGCGCGGCGATGAACGTGCCGGGGGCCGCGTCGATCTTCGCTGGGGCAAAGCACTCGGTGCGGCCAATACCACCGCGCTCGACCAGCAAAGTCTGCGTAGTGTTACGCAACGCGTTGAAGCGCGCGATGGTTGCGGCTTCGCCTTTTGCGCGCAATTGGGCAGCGCGCTCCCTCGCGACGCCCGCCGGGACCTGGGGCATGCGCGCGGCGGGGGTGCCGGGGCGCGGGCTAAAGGGGAAGACGTGCAGGATGCTGAGGCCGGCCTCATCGACCAGATTCAGCGAGTTGTCGAACATCACGTCGGTTTCGGTGGGGAAACCGGCGATCAGGTCGGCGCCGAACGCAGCGTTGGGACGCGCGTGGCGAACGGTCTCGCAGAACGCAATCGTGTCGGCGCGAGTGTGGCGGCGCTTCATGCGCTTCAGGATCATGTCGTCGCCCGACTGCACGGAGAGATGGAAGTGCGGCATCAGCCGCTCTTCCTCCGCGATGGCGCGCAGGAGTTCAGGATCGGCCTCGATGGAGTCGATGGACGAGAGGCGAAGGCGCCTCACTGCCGGCACCAGCTTCAGGATCTTGCGCACGAGCATGCCGAGAGTGGGTGCGCCGGGCAGATCGGCGCCGTAGGCCGTGAGGTCCACGCCGGTCAGGACCAGCTCCGGGAAGCCGGCGTCGGTGAGGCGGCGGGCTTCGGCGATGACGGCGCCCATCGGTACGCTGCGCGAATTCCCGCGTGCGAACGGGATGATGCAGAAGGTGCAGCGGTGATCGCAGCCGTTCTGTACTTCGAGGAAGGCGCGGGTGTGGCCTTCGAAGCTGTCGACCATTTGCCCGGCCGTTTCGCGCACCGACATGATGTCGTTCACGCGGATGCGCTCGCCGGGTTCGAAGTAGGAGGAAGCGCGAAGCTTCTCCTGGTTGCCGAGCACCAGGTCGACTTCGGCCATCGCGGCGTAGGTGCCTCGTTCGGTCTGGGCGGCGCAGCCGGTGACGACGATCTTCGCGTGCGGTCGTTCGCGTCGCAGGCGGCGTATGGTCTGGCGCGACTGGCGCACGGCCTCGGCGGTCACGGCGCAAGTGTTCACGATCACGGCGTCGGCGAGACCGGCTTCCGCGGCGCGGGCGCGGATGGCCTCGGACTCATAGGCATTGAGCCTGCAACCGAACGTGACGATGTCGGTGCTCACCGGCCAAGCGCCTTCAGGTCGGTCTCGCCCCTGAACGCGAGCGTGGCCGGGCCGGTCATCAGGACGTGGTCGTCGCTCTCGCGGATCTCGAGCGCGAGCTCACCGCCGTCGAGCACGATCTGTGTCTTGCGGCCGGTCAGGCCGCGCCTGAATGCCGCCACGGCGACGGCGCAGGCGCCGCTGCCGCAGGCCTCGGTGATGCCGACGCCGCGCTCCCATACCCGCATGCGCAACCTGTCGTTGCAGTGCAGGCTGGCAAACTCGACATTCGTCCGTGCCGGGAACATCGGGTGCTTCTCGATGACCGGACCGAGCGTGGCGACCGGCGCGGTTTCTGCGTCGTCGACGAACAGCACGACATGCGGGTTGCCCATCGACACGGCACTGGCCTGGTGACGCTGGCCGTCGACGTTGAGTTCGAACAGGTTGGTGTCGGCGGGCTGTGCCAGCGGGACCTGGTCCCAGTTGGTGCGTGCTTCGCCCCAATCGACCGTGACGTTGCCGCCGCCCGCGTCGGTGCAGAACAGCGGGCCGCCGAGCGTGTCGATCTTCACGGCGTCCTTGCCGGTCTCCTGCATGAGCAATTTCGCGACGCAGCGCGCCGCATTGCCGCAACTTTCCACTTCGCCGCCGTCGGCGTTCTTGATCTTCATCACGGCGTCGAAATCGCCGCGGCCGTTCTCGATAACGATGACTTGATCGCAGCCGATGCCGAAGCGGCGATCCGCCACCGCGCGCGCTGTATCATCGTCGAGCACAAAGGCTTGCTTTCGCGCGTCGAAGACGACGAAATCATTGCCCAGCCCGTGCATTTTCAGGAACGGCGTCATGGGCCGGTATATAGGCTGCGGGGGCACGGAATGAAACGGGGAACATGGATCGCGGTGTGCGCGGCGTTTCTGCTCGCAGCCGGGACACAAGGAGCTGACAGCGTGGACGATCCCTATGCGTGGCTGGAAGATGTGCACGGCGCCAAGCCGCTTGCCTGGGTGGCGGAGCAGAATGCGCGCGCGACCGGCGTGCTCAAGGCCGATCCGTCGTACCAGAAGGATTACGACGCGGTCCTGAAGATCCTGGATGCGACCGACCGCATTCCCTATCCGGCCGTCGACCACGGCGTGGTGTTCTACTTCTGGCAGGACGCGGCGAACCCCAAGGGCGTGTGGCGCAAGACGACCGTTGCCGACTACGCGACCGCGACGCCGCACTGGGAGGTGCTGATCGACGTCGACAGGCTTGCGGCGGACGAGAGGGAGAACTGGGTGTGGAAGGGCTCCGACTGCCTGCCGACTTTAGACCGCTGTCTGGTGAACCTGTCGCGCGGCGGCGGCGATGCCGTGGTGGTGCGCGAGTTCGATCTCAAGAGCAGGACCTTCGTGAAGGGCGGGTTTGAGCTTGCGGAGGCCAAGTCGTCGATCACTTGGCTGGACCACGACACGGTTCTTTTCGGCACCGATTTCGGACCGGGCTCGATGACGACCTCGGGCTACACCCGCATCGTCAAGCTGTGGAAGCGCGGCACGCCGATGGCGGGCGCGAAAACCATTTACGAAGGAAAGCTCGACGACGTGGGCGTGTCGCCAGTCGTCTATCACACGCCGGACGGCGAACTGCCGCTGATCGTGCGCAACATCACCTTCTTCACGACCTCGTACGATTTCGTCGGCGAGGACGGAAAGACCGTGCCGCTGCCCCTGCCCGACGGCGCGGACCTGAAGGGCGAGCACGGTGGCAATCTGGTGTTCACCCTGCGCGACGACTGGACGCCGAAGGGCGGCACGCTGCTGCCGCGCGGCTCGCTGGTCGTGTTCAACCTGCGCGAGTTCGTGCGGAAACAGGCGGGGGCGCGCTACACGGTGCTGACGACGCCGGACGCGCACAGCTCGATCGGCGAGGTGACGACGGGGCAGAACGCGATCTTCGCGACCGAGATGCGCGACGTGATCAGCACCGTGCATGAATTCCGCCCGACCGCAGACGGGAAGTGGAGCGACAAAGCGCTGGCTCTGCCACCGAACGGCACGGTGACGATCATCGGCTCGGACGACTGGACGCCGAACGCCTATTTCCTGTTCCAGAACTACACCACGCCGCCGACCTTGTTCGCGGAAGGCGGCGACGGCGAGCCCCGGCCGATCAAGTCGCTGCCGGCAAGGTTCGATGCCTCGAATTTGGTGACGGAACAGTTCTTCGCGACCTCGGCGGACGGGACCAAGGTGCCGTATTTCGTGACGCGGCCGAAGGGGCTGACCGGGCCGGCACCGGCGGTGCTGTACGGCTATGGCGGGTTCGAGATCAGCCAGGTGCCGGGCTATTCGACCAATTTCGGCAAGCTGTGGCTTGAGAAGGGCGGCGTGTTCGTGGTCGCCAATATCCGCGGCGGCGGCGAATACGGTCCTGCGTGGCACCAGGCGGCGCTGAAGGAGAACCGCCAGCGCGCGTTCGACGACTTTGCGGCGGTGGCGACGGATATCGAGAAACGCGGTATCACCACGCCGAAGCAGCTCGGCATTATGGGCGGATCGAACGGCGGCCTGCTGGTGTCGACGGTGATGACGCAGCACCCGGAGCTCTTGGGCGCGGTCGTGTGCCAGGTGCCGCTGATCGACATGATCGCCTACACCCATATCGGCGCCGGCGCATCGTGGGAGGCGGAGTATGGCGATCCCGCCAAGCCCGACGAGCGCGCGTATATCCTGAAATACTCGCCGTACCAGAATGTGCGGAAGGACAAGACCTATCCGCCGGTACTGTTCACCACCGCGACGTCCGACGACCGCGTGACCCCTGTGCATGCGCGCAAGATGGCGGCGCGGATGGAAGGGCAGGGGCACGACGTGCTGTTCTTCGAGAACACCGACGGCGGCCACGGCGCCGCGGCCAACCACAAGCAATCGGCCGAGATGTGGGCGCTGAGCTTCGTCTTCCTGCGCCAGAAGCTGGGACTGCACTGATGCGCCTTCGCCTGTTCGCCTGCGCCGTGCTTGCGGCGGGCGTCACCGCCGCTTCGGCCGCGATCATCGACGACGATCCCTATGGCTGGCTGTCGGACATCCATGGCGACAAGGCGATTGCGTGGGTGAGGGCGCAGGACGCGGTCAGCGAGAAGGTGCTGAAGTCCGATCCGCGCTACCGGCAGAACTACGACACGCTGCTGAAGTCGCTCGACATCAAGGACCGCATCCCAGCGGTGGAACTCGACCATGGCGACGCGTTCAATTTCTGGCAGGACGCCGACCACAAGCGCGGCATCTGGCGCGTCACCACCGTTGCGGACTATGCCAAGCCCCAGCCGCACTGGAACGTGCTGCTCGACATCGACAAGCTGGATGCCGACGAGCATGCGCAGTTCGTCTGGCAGGGCGCAGACTGCGCGCCGAAGAGCACGCGCTGCCTGGTGCGCCTGTCGCCCGGCGGCGGCGATGCCACCACAATCCGCGAGTTCGACCGCAAGAAGAAGACGTTCGTGAAGGACGGCTTCGCGCTGCCGCTGTCGAAGCTGAATGCTTCGTATCTAGATGCAAACACCGTGCTGGTGGCGACCGATTTCGGTCCGGGCACGATGACGAAGTCGAGCTATCCGCGCATCGTCAAGCTTTGGAAGCGCGGCACGCCGCTCAGCAGCGCGAAGACGGTGTTCGAGGGCGAGGTGGGTGATATTTCGTCCGGCGCGCGCGTGTTCAACGGGCCCTACGGCACCATTGCGCTGATCGTGCGCGGGCTGACGTTCTTCACCAGCGAGTATCACTACCTCCTGCCGGACGGCACGACCATGAAGCTGCCGCTGCCGCCGGGCGCGGACCTGAGGGGCGTAACGAACGGCAACCTGATCTTCACGCTGCGCGACGACTGGACGCCGCCGAACGGCACAGAAGCATTCCGGCAGGGCTCGATCATCGCGTTCCCGGTGAAGCCGTTCGTGATGATGAAGATGCAGCCGACTTTCATCCAGCTCTGGGCGCCGGACGCGCATTCGACCGCCGACAGCGTGCGCGCCGGGCGCGATGCGGTCTACGCCGCGGTGTTCCGCGACGTGACGGGCTCTGTGCATGCGTTCCGCCCGGGCGCGAACGGGGCGTGGTCGGACACGACGCTCGATCTGCCGAAGGGCGGCTCGATCGCCATCGCCGCGACGAACGCGTGGGGGCCGGAAGCGCAGTTCACCTATGAGAGTTTCCTGACCCCGCCGACGCTGTATGCGACCGACGGCAAGGCGGCGCCGAAGCCGATCAAGCACCAGGCACCGCGGTTCGATGCCGCGACGCAGACGGCGGAGCAGTTCTGGGTCACGTCATCCGACGGCGAGAAGGTGCCGTACTTTCTGATCCGCAAGAAGGGCACGAGCGGGCCGGTGCCCACGATTCTCTATTCCTATGGCGGGTTCGAGCTGTCGCTGACACCCTGGTACTGGGACGACGGGCATCGCCCGCTGGATGCGGGGCAGGTATGGGTGGCGAAGGGCGGCGCCATCGCGGTAGCCAACATCCGCGGCGGGGGCGAGTTCGGGCCGCGCTGGCACCAGGCCGCGCTGCGCGAGAACCGGCAGAAGGCGTTCGACGATTTCGCCGCGGTGGGCCGCGACCTGATAGCGCGCGGTGTCGCTACGCCCAAGCAGATCGGCATCGTCGGCGCCTCGAACGGCGGCGTGCTGACGACCGTGACCATGACACAGCATCCGGAGATGCTGGGCGCGGTGGTGGTGCAGCGGCCGCTGGTCGACATGCTGCGCTACACCCATTTCGGCGCCGGCGCCTCCTGGGCCGAGGAATACGGCGATCCCGACAAGCCGGCCGACCGGGCCTGGATCGCCAAGTACTCGGCCTATCAGCTGGTGAAGCCGGACGCGGCCTATCCGCCGGTGCTGTTCATCACCGAGACGTCGGACGACCGCGTGACGCCGATCTGGGCGCGGATGATGGCGGCCAAGATGATCGACCAGAAGCACGACGTGCTGTTCAACGAGAGCTTCGAGGGCGGCCACGGCCCCGGCGCCACGAATGCCGCGCAGGCCGAGATGTGGGCGCTGAGCTACACCTTCTTCCAGCAGAAGCTTGGGAGCGCTCAATAGACGTGCGGAATGAGGCGCGCGGTGCGGGCGGCGTAGGGGGCGTAGGCGGGGAATGTCTGTGACAGGACGCGCTCTTCGAAGCTCATGCGCATTAATTGAAAAGCAAAGGTCACCGCGACGATCATCAGCGCCCAAGGCTGCCTGAATTGCAGCATCGCGCCGAGCAATCCGATCAACTCGAAGAGATAGAGTGGGTGGCGGACCACTGCGTAGGGTCCTTGCAGCGTGAGTTGCCGCGCCTGCGGCATGACGGCGAAGGCACGGCCCAGATAGCTCAACACCCAGATCGAGCCTGCGGCGCCGGCGACGACGAGCAGACCGGAGACGACGTGCAAGGCCGGCGGCATGCTGCTTCGCGGCAGCAGCAGGAGAGCGGTCGAGACGTTCGCGCCCGCCAAGGCGACAGCTCGCGGGAGCCAGCCGGTCGAAAATGTCTGCGGTGTGCGCCGGACCGTGAACAGGACCGCTTCGAACGCGATGAAAGCGAGGGACACAAGGAAGGTTCCGGCATCAAGCGCGGCCAGTGAGCTTCCGGATTTTGCCGCTGTCTGTATTGCCGCCGTGGCCTGAATCCACAGCCCCCACGACCCGAGGCCGTACAGAACGATCAACGGCGACGCGGCCAGCAGGTCGTAGGTCTTTGTTCGCCAGAACTCCAAGCGGCGCGCTCCCCAAATCGCGGCGGATCATGCTGCAAAAAGAAGTATTTGGGATCGAATTTGTGACCCGCCGACCCCATTTGACAGGGCAGGGGGCGGGGCCTAAAACCCGCCGCTTCCGGAAGCGACCTCGTCCTTCCGGTCCTGGGCCCGGCTCAGGATCGCCCCCAGGCAGCGCAGGTGCGCCCCCTGGGGCTTTCGTGCTTTGAAGATTGGTAGCGCATGTTCGACAGTCTGCAATCCCGCCTCGGCGGCGTATTCGACAAGCTTCGCGGGCGCGGTGCGCTCACCGAGGCCGATGTCGATGCCGCGCTGGGCGAGGTGCGCACGGCGCTGATCGAAGCCGACGTCGCGCTGCCCGTCGTCAAGGACTTCATCGAGAAGGTGCGCCCGCGCGCCATCGGCGAGGATGTCATCCGCTCGGTGCAGCCGGGCCAGCAGGTCGTCAAGGTCGTCCATGACGTGCTGGTCGAGACGCTGGGCCAGGAGAACGCGACTCTCGATATCGGCTCGCCGCCAGCGCCGATCCTGATGGTCGGCCTCAACGGCGCCGGCAAGACCACGACCTCCGCCAAGCTCGGCATGATGCTCCAGAACCGCGAGAAGAAGCGCGTACTGATGGCGTCGCTGGACGTGACACGTCCCGCCGCCATGGAGCAGTTGAAGATTCTCGGTGAGCAGGCCGGCGTCGCCACGCTGCCGATCATCGCGGGGCAGGGCCCGGTCGAGATCGCGCGCCGCGCGATGGCGAGCGCGAAAGTCGGCGGTTATGACGCGCTGATCCTCGACACCGCGGGCCGCCAGCACATCGACGAGCAGCTGATGCTGGAAGTCGCGGCGATCCGCGACCAGGTGAAGCCGCATGAGACCCTGCTGGTGGCGGACTCGCTGACCGGCCAGGACGCGGTGAACATCGCCAAGGCGTTCAACGACCGCGTGAAGCTTTCCGGCATCATCCTGTCGCGTGCCGACGGTGACGCCCGCGGTGGCGCGGCACTTTCCATGCGCGCAGTGACCGGCGCGCCGATCAAGTTCCTCGCGACGGGCGAAAAGCTCGACGCGCTCGAGCCGTTCCATCCGGGCCGCGTGGCGGGCCGCATCCTCGACATGGGCGACGTCGTCTCTCTGGTGGAGAAGGCGGCCGAGACCATCGACAAGGAAAAGGCTGAGAAGCTCGCCAGGAAGATGAAGAAGGGCGAGTTCGACATGAACGATCTCGCCGAGCAGCTTCGCCAGATGAAGAAGATGGGCGGCATGCAGGGCGTGCTCGGCATGCTGCCAGGCGTCGCCAAGGCAAAGGAGCAGCTGGCGCAGTCCGGCATGGACGACAAGGTGCTGACCCGCCAGGAAGCGATCATCTCCTCGATGACCAGGGAAGAGCGCGCCAAGCCCGACGTGATCAACGGCTCGCGCAGGAAGCGCATCGCCGCCGGGTCGGGCGTCGAGGTCAGCGAGGTCAACAAGCTGCTCAAGATGCATCGCACGATGGCGGACGTGATGAAGAAGATGGGCAAGGGCGGCCGCGCCATGCAGGGGCTTTCGGCCCTGTTCGGCGGTGGCGGCGGGATGCCTCCAGGAATGCCGCCCGGTGGAATGGGGCGGCGATGAATTTCACGCGGAGTCGCGGAGAGCCTTCCGCATTCTCCGCGGCTCCGCGTGAATTAATTGGTTTTGTGAACATAGAAGGACTGAAAGAATGGCACTGAAGATCAGACTGGCGCGCGGCGGCACGAAGAAGCGCCCGCACTACAACATCGTGATCGCGGACTCGCGTTCGCCCCGCGACGGCCGCTTCATCGAGAAGATCGGCTTCTACAACCCGCTGCTGCCGAAGGATCACGCCGACCGCGTGAAGCTCGACACCGACAAGGCGAAGGACTGGCTGAAGAAGGGCGCCACGGCTTCGGACCGCGTGCATCGCTTCCTCGCAAATGCCGGGCTGGCGGAGCCGCTCAAGAAGAACAACCCGGAGAAGGCCAAGCCGAAGAAGAAGGCGCAGGAACGCGCCGCGGCCGCCGCGAAGGCTGCCGAAGCCGCTGCCGCTCCGGCTGAGGCCTAAGACTGATGGCGGGGCCGTCCCGCGACGTGCTGCTGGCCGCCGTGACCGGCGCGCAGGGCCTGAAAGGCGAGGTGAAGGTGAAGACCTTCACCTCCGAGCCGGAAGCTCTCGCGCGTTATCGCGGCCTGCACACCGCGGACGGCCGCCATTTCACCGTGACCGCGGCGCGCGCCACCAAGCCCGACGAGGCGGTGCTGGCGTTCGCTGAAGTCACCGACCGCAGCCATGCGGAATCCCTCAAAGGCACAGAACTGTACGTGCCCCGTTCGTCGCTGCCGGCGACAGTCGAGGACGAGTTCTATCATGCCGACCTGATCGGCCTGCGCGCCGAGGACGTCGAGGATCGCGTGCTTGGCGTGGTGAAGGCGATCCACAATTACGGCGCCAGCGACGTGATCGAGATTGCGCAGCCGGGCGGCGACACCATGCTGCTCGCCTTCACCAAAGAGACTGTGCCGCGCATCGAGATCGACAAGGGCCGCATCGTCGTCGCCCCGCCGCGCGACGACGAAGCCGAGCGCGAGCACGGCGTGGAATAATGACCGCCTTGGTCGAGCGGTTGCTGGTACAATTTCCCGAGTTGCAGCCGCTCTATGATCAGCACATTCGTGATAGCGACGAGTTGTTGTCTTACGTCTTCCTGGCTGGCGTGACGCGGTTTGTTGTCATCGCTACTGAAGATGCTTCTCGGCTGCCGCGTTTGAAACAGCTCCTCGACTTCTTCGAAACCGAACTTGGCGGGCAGGATGAAGAAGTTGATGCACTTATCCATCTTGGCTTCGGCGAGAACCTCCTCGGCGAATCGCATGCCCAAGCAGTGCTGAGGCCAATCATGGGAGCGCGCCTTCTTGAAATCATGAGGCACTATCCGGCATGACCGCTATCATCCGCGTAGCGCGGCACCGGGATCTCGCGGCCATCGTTGCGATGCTGGCGGATGACGAGCTGGGGCGCGGGCGGGAGAATCCGGCGGACCTCGACCGCTACAACCTTGTCTTCGGCCAGATCGAGGGCGACGTGCGCAATGCCATCATGGTGGCCGAGGTGGACGGTGCCATCGCGGGCTGTTTCCAGATCACCTTCATTACCGGCCTGTCGCGCAACGGCGCCACGCGGGCGCTGGTCGAGGGCGTTCGTACGCATGCGGAGCATCGCGGCAAGGGCGTCGGCGAGGCGATGATGCACCACGCCATCGGTATGGCGCGCGCCCGCGGCTGCGCGCTGGTGCAGCTGACATCCGACAAAACACGGACCCGGGCGCACGAGTTCTATCGCCGATTGGGCTTCAAAATGTCCCACGAAGGGTTCAAGCTGGACCTGTAGAGGGGGACGCAGCACTGCCGCATCAGATGGCTCGCTGGGTCATGCACAACGCCGCTTCGGCGGCGGACGGGTACGCGCGAGTCGGTTGATGGGCTGGAAGGCGACGGTTCTTACCCTTTTCCCGGAGATGTTTCCCGGCCCGCTCGGCATCTCGCTTCTGGGCAAGGGGCTGCAAAAGAAGCTCTGGCAGCTCGAAGTCCGCGACATCCGCGACCACGGCATCGGCAAGCATGGCAAGGTGGACGACACCCCGTCCGGCGGCGGTCCCGGCATGGTGATGCGCGCCGACGTGGCTATTGCGGCGATCGACGCGGTGAAGAAGGGCAGACGGCCGCTGGTCTATCCGTCGCCGCGCGGGGCGCCGCTGACGCAGGAGCGGGTGGCGAAGCTGGCCAAGGGTCCGGGGGTGGTGCTGCTGTGCGGGCGGTTCGAGGGGCTGGACCAGCGCGCCATCGACCTTCGCAGCATCGAGGAGATCAGCCTGGGCGATTTCGTGCTGGCCGGGGGCGAGATCGCCGCCATGGCCCTGATCGAAGCGGCGGTCCGGCTGATCCCCGGGGTGCTGGGGGCGGCGGACTCCCCGACGGACGAAAGCTTCTCCAATGGCCTGCTGGAATATCCGCAGTACACCCGCCCCCAGACGGTCGAGGACCGGCCGGTTCCGGAGGTGCTAAATGGCGGAAATCACAAGAAAATCGCCGAATGGCGGCGGCAGGAGGCCGAAGCCGCAACCAGGGCGCGGCGTCCCGACCTCTGGACCCTCTATGAAAAGAGAAAGGGCTAGGCTATACGCCCCGCTCTTTTGCACCGCCCGGAGACTTCCAATGAACCTGTTGCAGACGCTCGAAGCCGAGCAGATGAAGGCCGTCCGGGCCAAGCCGCTCCCCGATTTCCGCGCCGGCGACACCGTGAAGGTGAACGTCAAGGTCGTGGAAGTCTCGTACGACGAGAAGGCCAAGGCCGAGAAGCGCCGCGAGCGCCTCCAGGCGTTCGAGGGCGTCTGCATCGCGCGCCAGGGCGCCGGCCTGAACGAGGCCTTCACGGTCCGCAAGATCAGCTATGGCGAAGGCGTGGAGCGCGTGTTCCCGATCTACTCGCCGCTGGTCGACAGCGTCACCGTCGTGCGCAAGGGCAAGGTGCGCCGCGCCAAGCTCTATTACCTGCGCGGCCGCCAGGGTAAGGGCGCGCGCATCGCCGAGCGCCAGGACAACGAGTCCGCGTCGGCCGAAGGCTGAGCCGCTTCGTACACTTTGCGACCAGATTGTTTCGGGGAGAGGTTTCACCACCTCTCCCCGAAACTGTTCCTGGGCCGAAGGTTCGGGGGCACCGCGGCGGGTGCTGCCTTGGTCGGTCAAAGGCTTGATGCCGCGGTGCCGAACTGGCGGCCCTGAATTGGGGCGCGCGGCTTTCTTGCCACAACCGCTCCAAATCGATTTTTCCCCCTTTTCAATGCATCCGGCGCGCCTATCCTCCGCGCCCCAATTTTTGCCGGATAAGAGTCGTGCCGCGCGAAGTTGCCGCCGAGCAGGTGATCAACGACCAGGAACCTCTGGACGAGGCCCTGTCGCTGAAGCGCGTCCCGGGCCATCCCTTCGCGTTCATCTGGTTCCTGGTCACGACACACTTCCGCTCGCGGGTCGCGGCGATGGCGGGGTGCGCGCTGCTGGCCACCTCGATCGAAGCCTTCGCGCCGGTGGCATTTTCGCACCTGGTGAACTCGATCACGGCTGCGGTGAAGGCGCACGGTGATTTCACCACCGTCGTGCTGCCGTGGATCCTGTGGCTGGCGGCGATCTGGTTCGGCAGCGCGTGCGTCTATCGTCTTTACGACTGGGTGGACCTGAACACCGGGCCGCGCATGCGTGGGCTCGCGCAGAAGTACCTGTTCGTCTACCTGCTCGGGCATTCGCCGCGCTATTTCCAGGACAACTTCGCCGGGAAGCTCGGCCAGAAGGTAAAGCAGGCCGGGCAGGCGACGATCGGCATCCTCGGCATTGTCTGCATGGACGTCGTGCGCGTCGCGGGCCTCGTGGTGCTCGGCGGCGTGCTGATGGCGATCCAGGCGCCGAGCTATGCGGTGATCCTGCTGATCTGGACCGCACTTTATCTCACCGTGAACTTCTTCCTCGCACGCCGCTGCGTGGTGCTGTCCAAGGCGCTGTCGGACGAAGTATCGACCTCGACCGGCCGGCTGATCGACGCGGTGGCCAACGCCGACCTGGTGCGCGCCTTCGCCAAGGCGATCTATGAGCGCAAGTTCATCTCCTTCTTCCTGTCGGACGAGATGAACGCTTCGCGCCGCCTGCGCTGGTTCCTGCTGCGCATGCGCTTCTTCATGCAATCGGCGACGCTGTGCCTGCTGGTGGCGCTGATCTGGATCACGGCGAAGGACATCCTGGCGGGCGCGATCTCGCTCGGCGTCTTCACGATGATCTACCTGCTCGCCAACCAGATCGGCCGCGGCGTGCAGGACCTGTCGTTCCGCATGCTCGACTATTTCGAGCAGCACGGCACGCTGGCGGAAGCGCTCGACCTCGTCAGCGCACCGCATGAAATCACCGACGCCATCGACGCAGCGCAGCTTGTCGTCTCCAAGGGCCATATCCGGTTCGAGAACGTCTGCTTCCGCCACCCGAACGGCTACCAGGTGTTCGAGAACCTGAACCTCGACATCCAGCCAGGCGAAAAGGTCGGCCTCGTGGGTCCGTCAGGCGCAGGCAAGTCCACGCTGGTGCGCCTGCTGCGCCGCCAGTTCGAACCGCAGCACGGCCGCATCACGATCGACAGCCAGGACATCGCGCACGTCACCTGGGATTCGCTCAACGAGGCGATCGCGGAAGTGCCGCAGATGCCGGGCGTCTTCCACCGCAACGTCCGCGACAACATCCGCTACGCCCGCCCGCTGGCCGAGCAGAATGAGGTGCAGGAAGCCGCTGTGCGCGCCTTCGCGCACAACTTCATCGCCGAGCGCGACGAAGGCTACGACATGATCGTGGGCGAGCAGGGGATCAAGCTCTCCGGCGGCGAACGCCAGCGCGTCGCCATCGCCCGCGCGCTGATCAAGGATGCGCGCATCCTTGTGCTGGATGAGGCGACATCGTCATTGGATTCCGAGAGCGAGCACCTGATCCAGTCGGCCCTGTGGACGCTGGTGCAGGGCCGCACCGTGATCGCGATTGCCCACCGGCTCTCGACCATCGCCGGCATGGACCGCGTGATCTACCTCGACAACGGCAAGGTGCTTGAAGACGGCCCGCACCGCGTGCTGCTCGCCAACAACGGCCCCTACTCGCGGCTCTGGAACCGCCAGATGGGCGGCTTCATCGACGCGGCCTAGGCCGGTACACCCACGCGCACTATTTCGAGCTGTCCGGTGATGTTGCCGCCCACGTTCTGCGACGTGGCGATCAACAGACTGCGTCCATCGGAACCGCCGAGCGCGCAGGCGTAAGCGTTCATCGCGGTCTGCACCCGCTCCACGATCTTGCCGCCTTCTGCCACACGGATACATTCCGGTGCGAGCGGATTGGCGACCCAGATGCAATTCTCGCTGTCGGCGCAGGTGCCGTCAGGTGCGATGGACGGTGGATCGGTCCTGAGCGACGCCCATACGCGACGGTTCGACAGCCTGCCGTCCGGTGCGAGATCGAAGGCGGTGAGGCTCGGACCAAATGTCTCTGCCGCGACCAGGGTCTTTCCGCCATCGATGATGACCGTGCCGTTGGGAAAGCGCATGTCCGCCGCAACTACGGAGGCCCTGCCGTCCGGCTTCACCCACATGAGCGGCGCACGCGGCGGCCCCTCGCCCGTCCACAGCGCAGCGGGGCCTTTCTCGGCTATGAACTGGTCGAGGTTGAAGCCGAAGCAGCCGACGAACGCGTTGCCGTGCGCATCCACCACCATGTCGTTGCAGTGGAAGGTGGCGAGGCCCGACAGGTCGGCGTGTTGCACGATCCGCCCGTCCGCCTCCCGCCGCATCACCTTCTGGCCGGTCATCGCCACGAACAACAGCCGCCCATCCGGCAGCCAGCCGAGGCCCGACGGCTGGTCCTCGATCTCGACTTCCACCCGCACATCGCCGCCGGGGCCGACAGTAGAAATCCGATGCCTGTAGAAATCGGAGTACCAGAAGCGGCCCTGATGCCAGTGCAGGCCCTCTCCAAAGCTCAGGCCGGTGACGAATGGTTCGGCTTTCATGGCGTTCCCCGCGCTTCCAGCCAACGCTGCGCCGCCGCGGGCGCCCGAGTCAACGCGCCGGAATCTGTGCTACGACCGGCGCCAGAAGACGGAGCGCCGCCATGGACATCACCAAGATTCCCGCCGGTCGCAATCCGCCGACCGACGTCAACGCCCTGATCGAGATCCCGGCCGGCGGCCAGCCCGTGAAATACGAGCTCGACAAGGCCTCCGGCGCCCTGTTCGTCGACCGCTTCCTGCACACCTCGATGATCTATCCGGCCAATTACGGCTTCATCCCGCAGACATTGTCGGACGACGGCGATCCGCTGGACGTGCTGGTGCTGTCGAACTCGCCGGTGGTGTCGGGGGCGGTGGTGCGCTGCCGGCCGGTCGGCGCGCTGGTGATGACCGACCAGGCCGGGCAGGACGAGAAGATCATTGCCGTGCCGACCGACGATCTCTTTCCTTATTACAAGGAAGTGCAGAACTACACCGAACTGCCCGACATCCTGCTGCGCCAGCTCGCGCACTTCTTCCAGCACTACAAGGACCTTGAACCGAACAAATGGACCAAGATCGGCGACTGGATCGACGCCATGGGCGCCGAGCGGCTGATCCTGGAAGGCATCGCGCGGGCGATCGCGAAGTCCGGGCACTAATCATCTGAGCCCCGAAAACAGGGCATTTTCCGCACCGCATCCGTTTCGCGCACAGCCGAGTCGCGAAAAACCCCCGATTTATCGCATTTTCCTGCTTGCGCCGATGCGCGGTGTCTCGGAAATGCAGTAAAATCGGGCATTCGTTTGATTCGCAAAGGAGTATCCAAACAATGGCAATGGCTGGAACTGGCGCCCCGAAGGCCGCCAAGGCGAAGGTCGAAACGGTGAGCACCCGCCAGCTTGGCGCCGCGCTGGCCGAGAAGCATGAGATGTCGAACAAGGCCGCGAATGCGATCCTGGAAGACACGATCGGCCTGATCACCAAGCATCTGAAGAAGGGTGCCCGCATCCGTCTCAACGGTCTGGGCATCCTCGTCGTGCGCAAGCGCGCCGCCCGCATGGGCCGCAACCCGGCGACAGGCGAAGCCATCAAGATCAAGGCTTCGAAGAAGGTCGCCTTCCGCGCCGCGAAGGAGCTGAAGGAAGCGATCTGATCGCGGTCTTCGTTTTGGGTACCTTATGGGCCGGAGTTCGCTCCGGCCCATTTGTTTTCGGGCGCTTCTCCCGGCCGCATCAGAAAGATGTCCCGCAACGGCACATAGTTAACGCTTCTTTGACTCTGCACTGGCAGCCTTCGCATAGTCGGCGCCTAGTTGCGTGCCGAAGTTCCGGCATCAGGACGACCGGAGTCATGCGTAGCCTAGCGATGCCGAACTCCTCCTCAGCCACGCGATTTCGCGCGCTCGACGGCTGGCGCGGCGTCTGCGCCCTGCTGGTGGTGCTGCATCACATTGAGATCCATGGGTGGATCTACTGGCAGCCGCTGGTGCGCAACGGCTGGCTGTTCGTCGACTTCTTCTTTGTGCTGTCGGGTTTCGTGATCGCGCATTCCTACGGCGACAGGCTGGTGGACGGTGGGCGCATCAAAGATTTTGTCATCCGCCGGCTGGGGCGGTTATGGCCGCTGCATCTGATCATGCTGTGCGCGATGATCGCGCTGGAGCTGGCGCGTCTGGTGACCCAGCACGGGCATCCGATTTCCGGCCAGCTGGCTGCCCCCTTCACCGGAGATCGCTCGCCCTTTGCAATCCTGACCAACCTGTTCCTGGTCCAGGCGATGGGCATGCACGACTTCGAGACCTGGAACGGTCCGGCGTGGTCGATCAGCTGCGAGTTCTACACTTACCTTGTCTTCGCGGCCGTGTGCTTCTTCACTGTCAGCCGCCGGCTGCGCGTGGTGTTCTCGGCGCTGTTCGCGCTGCTCGGTTTGCTCGTGCTCGCGCGGTTCTCCGACTACGGCATGCGCGAGACGTTCCATTGGGCGATCTTCCGCTGCTTCTTCGGTTTCTTCGTCGGCGTGCTCACCTATGAGGCATGGCGCGCCGGCGTCTGGCGCTGGTTCGCGGGAAAGACAGCGATGGAGATCGGGACGCTTGCCGTCGTGGCCCTCTTCGTCACCGTCGTACCGGGACGCACCGCGCTCGAATATCTCGCCACGCCGCTGTTCGCGCTGGCCGTGCTGGTGTTCGCCAATGAGAGCGGCGGTGTCTCGCGGGCGCTGACGGCCGCGCCGTCCGCCGCCCTCGGCCGCTGGTCGTACTCGATCTACCTGGTCCACACCTTCGTGATCGCCTCGCTGTTCTCCGTGATGCACGTGCTGGAGATGAAGCTGCACCGCGCATGGCTGATCCATCTGCCTGACGGGCGCGCCGTCATCGACATGGGCTCGACCGTCCCGAACGACATGATGATGCTCGCTTTTGCGCTCAGCGCCGTAGCGTTGTCGGCGGTCACCTATCGGTTCGTCGAGCTTCCCGGGCAGGCGCTGTTCGCCCGGCTGCTCAGGCCCGCCCGCACCCCGGCTGCGGCGCCACAAAACGGCCGGTTTTCAACCACTTAGCCCTTCCTTGCAGTGCAGCGGGCCGCGCGGTACTTAGCGCGCGGCTCTCTCCTGAAAGGACCCAGTTCATGGCCCGGAAGAAAATCGCGCTCATCGGCGGCGGACAGATCGGCGGCACGCTCGCCCACCTCGTTGGCCTCAAGGAACTGGGCGACGTCGTGATCTTCGACATCGCCGAGGGTCTGCCGCAGGGCAAGGCACTCGACCTCGCGCAGTCGGGCCCGGTCGAAGGCTTCGACGTGAAGCTCAAGGGCACGCAGGACTACGCCGACATCAAGGGCGCCGACGTCGTGATCGTCACCGCTGGCGTTCCGCGCAAGCCAGGCATGAGCCGCGACGACCTTCTCGGCATCAATCTCAAGGTCATGTCGGCGGTGGGCGAGGGCATCAAGGCGAATTGCCCGAACGCGTTTGTTATCTGCATCACCAACCCGCTCGACGCGATGGTGTGGGCGTTGCGCCAGTTCTCCGGGCTGCCGCACCACATGATCGTCGGCATGGCGGGCGTGCTCGACAGCGCGCGCTTCCGCCATTTCCTGGCCGAAGAGATGAACGTGTCGGTCGAAGACGTCTCGGCCTTCGTGCTGGGTGGCCACGGCGATACGATGGTGCCGATGCCGCGCTTTTCCACCGTCGCCGGCATTTCGCTGGTCGAGCTGGTGAAGATGGGCTGGATCAAGCAGGAGCGCCTGGACCAGATTGTGCAGCGCACCCGCGATGGCGGCGCCGAGATTGTCGGCCTGCTGAAGACCGGCTCTGCGTACTACGCGCCCGCCACATCGGCGATCGCGATGGCGGAGAGCTATCTGAAGGACAAGAAGCGGGTGTTGCCCGTCGCGGCCTATGTGAACGGCCCGTACGGGATTAAGGATTTGTACGTTGGCGTGCCTGCCGTGATCGGCGAGAAGGGCATCGAGCGCATTGTCGACCTCGAGCTGACGGAAACCGAGAAGGCCCAGCTCGCCAAGTCGTCCGGCGCGGTCAGGGGCCTGATTGACGCCTGCAAGAAGCTGGACCCGCGCCTGGCATAGGCTCCGTCCGGAAGGACGCCACGTGTATCGAATCCTGGTTGCGGGGCTGCTTGCGTTTGTGATCGGCCCCGCCTGTGCCGCGCCGTCGTCCACGCTGGTCATCAAGGTGGAAAATGTCAGCCCGCGCGGCGGCGACCTGCGCCTGGCGCTCTACAACCGGCAGAATTACCCCGGCGACCAGACTCCGGTGGCTGACAAGGTCGTGCCCGCTCACCCGGGCGAGACCATCGTCACGCTGGACAACCTGAAACCCGGCACTTATGCCGTGAAAATGTTCCAGGACTTCAACCGCAACGGGCAGTTCGACATGAACTGGATGGGCCTGCCGATCGAAAAATACGGCTTCTCCAACGACGCCCGCCCAACCTTCTCGGAGCCGCCTTTCGAGGCCACCAGGTTCGAATTGCGCCTGGGCACGAACACCATCACCATCCACCTGCAATAGCTCATGGGGAGGGCTGGGATGAGGGGCCGGATTTTGGGCGCGATGGCGCTCGCGGGACTGGCGCTGGGCGCGGTGCCCGGCCATGCGGCCGACAAGTCGGCACCCGTGTTGGCGTGCACGCACAAGAGCTGGGGCTTTCTGACGTTCAACGGCTATCGCTTCGGCACGGTGAACAGCTGTCCGTATGCCGTGACCGTATGGTTCCTGCGGCACGGTCATGGTGCGGTTGAGCGCGCCGTGCCGCCCGGCCAATACTTCGATACCGGGTTGGACACCAAAGACTTCAGCGATGGCGACTGGAGCGCCGCGATCTGCCGCGCCGGCCGGGCACCGGACGTCCCGGTGGATGAGAGCCACTGGAACGAGGTTCTGAACGATCAGTATCGCTGCGTGCCGAGGTGACGACGCGTCCGTTCGATCTGGGACCCTGGCGCGTCGATCCCGCGCGTGGCGTCCTGATCGGGTCGGACGGCGAAACACGGCTCGAGCCGAAGCTGATGGATCTGCTGCTGCTGTTCGCCGGCTCGCCGGGCCGCGTGATCGCCAAGGACGAGGTCGTCGCGGCGGTGTGGAAGGGCCGCGCCATCGGCGACGACACGCTGGCTGCCGCGATCAGCCGCCTGCGCAGCGCGCTGGACGAGACGAAGGGCAATCGCTTCATCGAGACCCTGCCCAAGCGCGGCTACCGGCTCGTCATCGCGCCGGCCGATGCGCCTTCAGGTGGTTCGGAGACGGAGTCCGCTGCGCTGCTCGCCAAAGGCCGTGCCGCGCTGCTGGTGCCGCTGCCGCAGAGCCTTGCGCAGGCACGCGTCTATTTCGAAGCCGCCATTGCCGCCGATCCAAAGGTCGCGGCGGCGCACGCTGGATTGGCCGACGCCATGCTTGCACAGCATGTGGCCGGGCAGGGCGCCCACTTCGCCGAATCCGCCAAGGCGGCCGCGCAGGCCGCCACGGCACTCGACCCCGGCAACGCCGAGGCGTGGGCCTTGCTCGGCGCCGCGATTCTGCTTGCCGACCGCGACTTCGCCCGCACCGATGCGGCGCTGCTGAAGGCAATTGCGCTTGATCCTGGTCTCGCCCGGGCGCATCGCACACGTGCATTCGCGCTGTCCGCGATCGGGCGGTTCGTCGAAGCCGAGCGTGAAGCGCGCCGCGCCATCGAGATCGAGCCGCTGTCTTTCGTCACCCGCGGCGATCTGCTCCAGATCCTGCTCTGCGCCCGTCGCTTCCCGCAAGCGATCGCCGAGGCGAAGAGGATGCTTCAGAGGAGCACGCAATTCGCCGACGCATGGAGCGCACTGGGCTGGGCACAGCATCTCTCAGGCAATGATCCCGACGCCGTCGACGCTCTGCTGGAAGGCGTGCGCCTGATCGGCACCGCTGACACCACCCTGGCAACGCTCAGACGGCAATTCGCTATCGGCGGTTTCCAGGCGTTTTGCGCCGCCGGCGCGAGACTTCTGGAGCAGCCGCGCATGATGTTCACACCGAAGCCGCTTGATCTCGCGATGCTGCGTGCCGTCGGCGGCGACACGGATGCCGCGTTCGCAGCACTCGAGGAGGCCATCCGGATCAACGATCCGGTAACTCTGATGCTGCGGTATCTGCCGTTGCTCGACCGGCTCAGGAACGATCCGCGTTTCGCCGGCGTTCTCGCCCGCGCGCGTCCCGTCCGTTGAGAAAAGGTGGGCCGCTCGAACCGTAAGACAAGACTTCGGTTGGCGGCCCTGATCACCGGCGAATCACCAGTCACGAGCGAATGAATCGCATGCGGGATTCCGCGCGTGAATCTCGTAATTATACGGACCTTGTTATCCACAAGCTTTTCCCAAGCGCAACGCAAGAGCGTCGCAAACACTTTCGATCAAAGCTTCGCGACTCTGCGCGTCGACGGCCGACGGAGGTAGCGATGCACATCACACTCAGCCATAGCGAGCCTGCACCGAGGCAGCACGGCGTCGTTCGCACGGTCGCGAGTGCAATCGGCGCCGGTGTGACCGTTATCGTCGTTGGCGAAGCCGTGTGGCTGAGCCTGATCGCAGCCTACGCGCATAGCCCAACGCCATTCCCGTGGTTTGTACTCGCGATGGCCACATTCCTCGCCGCCGCCGGTGCGTGGCTCAAATGGGGACGCTGGCCGCGTGCCGGTGCCGCTGCGCGTCGCGAGGGCGCACGCCTGAACGCCGTGCCGCTCAGGGTGTTCGTGTTATCGCTGCTCGCCGGCTGGTCGAGCTTCTTCGCCGGTGCCGGCGCGTATGTCGCCTACCGCATGCAGAACGGCCTCAGTGGCGAGGTGCCGATGACCCTGCCGCCGGGACCGAAGGGCGCCGTGCTGGCCGGTCTCGCCATGGCGGCGATCGTTGCGGGCACGGTCGAAGAAGTTGCCGTGCGCGGCTTCATGCAATCGCGACTGGAAAAGGCTTACGGCGTCGTGCCCGCGATCCTGGTGAGCGGGCTGGTGTGGGCGCTGTTTCATAGCAACCACTCGTACTTCAACACGTCGCCGGGCGACGTGGCGGTTTGGTTCGGCGTCTTTCTTGCGGTCTCGGCCATCCTTGGTCGCATCGCAAGCCTGACCAACTCGGTGCTTCCGACCATCGTCGTCCATGCCGGGTTCGATGCGGCCTATTTCGTGTCGGCCGGCATCCTGCAACCGAAGATCGCGCCGCTGACCTATCTGCAGACGCTCGCCAGTGCACAGGATTTCCTGACGATCGGTGCGGGCCTTGCCGTACTCGCGGCCTTCTGCTGGGTTCAATTGCACCGCGCCGTGCGTCGCGCATAGGCCCGGAAAATAAACCCCGCGGCACCTTCACCTGCCGCGGGGTTTTCTTCCTTTCAGCTGTCACCGCCTAGAAGCGAACCCAGAGTCCCGGCGCCCAGACCCACATGCCGCTGCGCCAATTCCACTGGCCGGCGCGCCAGTGATAGTGGCCGTGCGGCTTGTGCGGACGGTATTCAGGCTTCATCGGCGGGCGATGGTTGCGGTCGTGGTACATGTCCATTCGGCCGTGGTTGTCACGACGGGAATTGTCGTGATCGTGGCGCGCCATCTGGATTATCCCCGCAGGCGCAGCGCCGGCCGGCGACACGCTCAGTGCGAGCGGTGTCGCAACCGTCAACGCCGCGAACAGCGCGGCGGTGACTTTGGACTTGATGTTCATCTCTCGACTCTCCTTGTCGTTTTCAGGACCGCTCTTGGCCCACTCTTCGAGATCGGTGCTGCCCCCCGTTTTTCGCAAGGATGAGAACCCGCAAACGCGATACAGTTTCCGTGATCATTGTCACGACATGTCGCGAGAAATTTCGGCACCGTGAATTCTGCGACCGCGATGAATGGAGAATGAACACATGATCCCGCAACTTGAGACACCGCGCCTGATGTTGCGGGCATTCACAAGCAACGATCTGGACGCGTGGGCGGCGATCATGGCGGACCCCGACGTGACGCGTTACATCGCGCCCACGCCGATGACGCGCGATGAGGCGTGGCGCAGCATGGCGTCGTCGCTCGGGCACTGGATGCTGCGCGGTTATGGCGCCTGGGCCGTGCAGGAGAAGGCGACGGGCGACATGGTGGGCCGCGTCGGCATGATCAACCCCGAGGGCTGGCCGGCGCTGGAGATCGGCTGGACGCTCGGCAAGTCGTCCTGGGGCAAGGGGTACGCAACGGAAGCCGCCGAGGCTGCGATTCGCTATGCCTTCCTGACCCAGCCGGTGGACCGGCTGATCTCCTGCATCGACCCGGACAACACGTCGTCGCAGAGAGTCGCTGTGCGCCTCGGCGAGACAAAGGGCGAGCGCACGGCGCTCCGCGTCGCCGGCAAGGACTATCCGGTCGATATCTGGTCCATCTCGCGCGGCGAATGGTTGCGTCGCATCGCCGGTCAGATGGGCTAATCTGGATTCAATGTCCGAACCCGCCGATTCGACGGTCTACCGCGACCGCGATTTCTACGTCTTCGCCGCAGTCCGTTTCATCGTGACGATCGCCATGCAGGTGCAGTCGGTCGCGATCGGCTGGCAGGTCTATGCCATCACGCACTCGACCTTCGCGCTGGGCATGGTGGGTTTGTGCCAGTTCGCGCCGATGTTCCTGCTCATCTTGCCGGCAGGCGACATTTCCGACCGCTTCGACCAGCGCAAGGTGCTGTCCACCACGCAGGCGATGCAAAGCGTCTGTGCTGCGCTGTTTCTCGCACTGGTGCTGTTCGCGCCGAAGACGGTGTGGCCGTACTACGCCGTGCTGGTCCTGTTCGGCGCGACGCGCGGCTTCTACGGCCCCGCGTCGCAATCGCTGCTGCCGTTCCTGGTCAATGCCGAGAAACTGCCCCGCGCCATCGCGCTGTCGTCCTCGGTCTTCACCACCGCGACGATTGCAGGGCCGGCGGCGGGCGGCTTCGTCTTCGCACTCGGCGCCCACATCACGTTCAGTCTCAGCCTGGCGCTGATGCTGCTCGCCTCGGTCCTCACCGCCACGCTCGGTGGGCGCCAGCGGCCTTTGCATGTCGACACGGGCGCCTCGCGCCTGGAGCGTGTGAAAGAGGGGGTCGACTTCGTGCGCCACCGTCCGGTGGTCCTTGGCGCGATCTCGCTCGATCTGTTCGCCGTGCTTCTCGGCGGCGCGACGGCGCTCCTGCCGGTCTATGCCCGCGACATCCTGCACGCCGGCCCCGTGGGCCTCGGCTTCCTGCGCGCCGGGCCTGCGCTCGGCGCTGCGCTGATGGCCTTCAGCCTCGCGCGCTGGCCGATCCGGCGGCACACCGGCATCATCATGTTCGCCGCAGTCGCCGTGTTCGGCGTCGCAACCATCGCGTTCGGCGTGTCGCGCAGCTTCTATGTTTCCTTGGGCGCGCTGGCGGTCCTCGGCGCCTCCGACATGATCAGCGTGTTCGTGCGCTCCGCGCTTATCCAGTATGCCACGCCCGACAGCATGCGCGGCCGGGTCAGTGCCGTGTCGATGCTTTTCATCGGTGCTTCCAACGAGCTCGGCGAGTTCGAATCCGGCATTACCGCCGACTGGTTCGGCACCGTGCCCGCCGTCGTGATCGGCGGCATCGGCACGCTGTTCGTAGTCGGGACCTGGATGGGCCTGTTCCCGCCCTTGCGTAAGATCGACCGCCTCGCGGACGCTGCCAACGCGCCGGTCACTTAGCCGTCACGGTTGCTGCGATGGTTGCATGCGCAGAGGCCGCGCCCGCAAGCATCTTCAGCAGATCGTTCGCAGCCATGTCAGGCTGAATCGGGACCATCGCATTGCGCGGGATCGCCCAAATTGTGAACTCGTAACGATGTGTCCCGGTGCCGGGTGGCGGACACGGCCCGTCGTAGAACTTGTCGCCGAAATTGCTAGCCACCGGTTCTGCCGGCGATGGCAACGTCTTCAACCCATGCGCCAGCGAAGTCATGGCGGTTGGCAGATTGACCACGATCCAGTGCGACCAGCCGTTCGGCTTCACCGACACGTCGATCACGGTGAGGATGAGTTCGCCGGTGCCCTGCGGCGCGCCGCTCCACGTCAGTTCCGGCGACACGTTCAGCCCGCCGCAGCGCGGATAGATGTGCGCGGTCGGCAGCGCGGCGCCGTCTTTGAAATCCGAGCTCGTGATCGTCATCGCAGACGCCGGTCCACAAAGACAGAGTGCCGCAATCGCTCCTGCCCTCCACCGCATGGCTGCCTCCCTTGCCGGTCTGCCGACTCTAGGCGACACTCGCACGAGGTGGGAGGGCATCACATGACATTGAAGGTCGTCGGCGCCGGGTTCGGCCGCACGGGCACGCGCTCGCTCAAAGAAGCGCTGGAGATACTGGGCTTCGGCCCCTGCCATCACATGATGGAAGTCTTCATGCATCCGGAGCAGGTGGCGTTCTGGGACCGCCTGGCGCAGGGCCAGAAGGTCGACTGGAACGAGGTCTTCGCCAACTACCAGTCCGCCTGCGACTGGCCGAGCTGCACCTTTTACAAGGAGCTTGCCGACGCCTATCCGCAGGCCAAGGTGATCCTGTCGCTGCGCGATCCCAGCGCCTGGTACAAGAGCGTGTCGAGTACGATCCTCCCGTCGATGAAGGAGGGCAGCCGTCTGCCTGGCGTCTTCGGGCCGGTGCTGCTCGGCAGGCGCACCTTCAACAACGACTTCTCCGAAGCGCACATGATCGACGTGTACAATCGCCACAATGAAGAGGTGAAGCGCGTCATCCCGAAGGACCGCCTGCTGGTGTTCGAGGCGGCCGACGGCTGGGAGAAGCTCTGTCCGTTCCTGGGAGTGCCGGTCCCGGGCAAGCCATATCCCAACATGAACACCACCGAGGAATTCCAGAGCCGCATGAAGGCGGTCGCCGGTCAGCCGGTCAAATTCGATTGATGTCCGAATCGCTCAAGGGCTGGAGCTCCGCCCAGAAGCATGTCGTCGCCGCGTCCTATCTCGGATGGACGCTGGATGCGTTCGACTTCTTCCTGATGGTGTTCGTCATCAAGGACGTTGCGCATGATTTCGGCGTTGTGCGAGAGGATGTCGCCTGGGCGGTGACGCTGACGCTGGCGCTCCGTGCGGTGGGCGCCTTCATCTTCGGACGCCTGGCCGATCGTTTCGGCCGCCGTCCGATCCTGATGGCAGACGTCGCGATCTATTCTGTTCTGGGGTTCTCCACGGCGTTCGCGCCGAACCTCGTCGTGTTCCTCATCATCCGTTCGCTGTTCGGCATCGCCATGGGCGGCGAATGGGGCATCGGCGCCTCGCTCACCATGGAAAGCGTGAAGCCCGAGGCCCGTGGCTTCGTCTCCGGCCTGCTGCAATCGGGCTATCCGTCCGGCTACTTGCTGGCGTCGGTCGCTTACGGGCTGCTCTACACGCATATCGGCTGGCGGGGCCTGTTCATGATCAGCGTGATCCCCGCGCTGCTCGTGCTCTATATCCGCCGCCATGTTCCGGAATCGCCGGGCTGGTCGAGCGAGCATGCGCGCACCGGCACGCTGACGAACGTGCTGCGCAACCATTGGGGCCTTGCGCTCTATGCGATCCTGCTGATGACGGCGTTCAACTTCTTCAGCCACGGCACGCAGGACATCTATCCGACCTTCCTCCAGGTACAGCACAAGTTTCCGCCGGCGGTGACAGGCTCGATCGCGGTGATCTACAACATCGGCGCCATCCTCGGCGGCTGGACGTTCGGTTTCTGGAGCCAGTCCTTCGGCCGCCGGCGGACAATCGTGGTAGCGGCGCTGCTCGCGATCCCGGTGACCTATCTATGGGCGTTCTCGGAGACGGCAGCGATGCTGACCGTCGGCGCGTTCCTGATGCAGTTCTTCGTACAAGGGGCCTGGGGCGTGATCCCCGCGCATCTGAACGAACTGTCGCCGGTCGATGCGCGCGGCACATTCCCCGGAACGGTCTACCAGCTCGGCAATTTCATCGCGTCCTACAACGCGGTGCTGCAAACCAGGATCGCGGCCGCCAACCACGAGAACTATTCGATCGCGCTGGCAAGCGTCGCCGTCATAGCAGCGCTCGTGATCGCGATCTTCACGATGCTGGGCCGTGAGGCGCGCGAGGCGAAGCTGGCCTAGGAGTGGATATAGACGTCGACGCGGTCCAGGCCGCTGTCGTCGTCGGCGCCGCCCATGGCGCGCACGTCGATCTTCTCCGACGGCACGCCGTCCTCGATCAGCAGTTCGCGGATCACCAGCGCGCGCTTGAGCGACAGCCGCCGCGAATCCGAGCCCTTGTCGCCCTTCGGCCCGCCATAGGCCTGGAGCTGCACGCGGCTGGCGCCGGCGTTCAGCGAGTTCTTGAGCGATGCCGCCAGCGCATGCACGGCGTTCACGTCGGAGTTCGAAGGGCTGCTCGCGCCCACGGCAAACGGCACACTCGCCTGGATCGAGAGGCCCGCCTCCATCGCCGGCGCCGGCGTGGTGTTGGTTGGCGGTGGCGCGGTGTTCGCCATGCGCGTCGGCTTCGCGGGAGCGGGTTTCGGCGGCCTGGCCGGCGCCGGCACCGGGCCCGACGGGAAACCCGTCAGACGCGCAGCGCTGTCTTCTGGCAGCGAATTCAGGTCGGCCGCGCCGCCGGTGGTCGCCGGTGCCGGAGGCGTCGCCGCCGGAGGCGTGGTGGCTGCGGTCCGCGTGGGCGCGAGCTTGTGCGGCTTCGGCGGGGGCGGCGGTGGTGGCGCGGCCGCGACCGTCGTGTCCGGAACCGGTGTCGTGAGCGTATCGGTCCGTGGCGTTACAGGCCTCGGCTTGGGCGCGCGCGCGACACGCGGATGCTTCACCGGCATGTGCAGATGGATCACGCCCCAGTCGCTGCGCTTCTCACCCGGCTCCAGCAGGTTGCCAACGTTGCGGCCGTACTTCCCCCCCGGATAAAGCAGCGTGCCGCGGCCGAGAGCGGACGGATTCACCGTTACTTCCTCGCCGGGATAGCTCTGCGCCAGCGCGGGCGTCGCGCATGACAACAGCAGGAGCGCGCCAAGCGCATGGGTTAGTTTCATTCGCCAGTCAGCCCGCAGTGCAGTTCAAACCCTAGTGGCCCGCCGCCCGTGCCTCAATGTTTGGCGGTTTTTCCCGCGTCTTTCAACAGCTTAAGCACCGATTGGTGCAGGTGCTCGTTGGTGGCAAGGATAGTTCCACCGGTCAGCGTGTCTGTGCCGCCGTTCAGGTCGGTGACCACGCCGCCCGCTTCCTTGACCAGCAGAATGCCCGCCGCCACGTCCCAGGGCTGCAAACCGCGCTCCCAGAAGGCATCGAACCGGCCCGCCGCCACATAGGCCAGATCCAGGCTGGCCGCGCCGAAGCGCCGCACGCCGGTGGTGGTCGCCATCGCTGCCGACAGCTCGGCCGAGAAGGTCTCGTGGCCGGGCCGCCCGAGGAATGGAATGCCGGTCGCCAGCAGCGTCTTGTTCAGCTCCTTGCGCGCGGCCACCCGCAGGCGCTTGTCGTTCAGATAGGCGCCGTGGCCCTTCTCGGCGACATACAGTTCGTCGGTGATCGGATTGAAGACCAGGCCCGACACCATCTGCTGTTCGCGCTCCAGCGCGATGGAGATCGCGAAGTGCGGGATGCCATGCAGGAAGTTCGTGGTGCCGTCGATCGGGTCGATGATGAAGCGGTGGGTCCTGTCCGGCCCCTCGATCACCCCGTGCTCTTCGGTGAGGAAGCCGTAGCCGGGACGCACCCGCTGCAACTCCTCAATCAGCATCAGCTCGGTGCGCTTGTCCGCAGACGACACGAAGTCTGCCGGACCCTTCATCGATACCTGGAGGTTCTCGATCTCGCCGTAGTCGCGGATGAGCTTGCGGCCCGCCTTGCGCGCAGCGGCCACCATCACGGTCAGGGCAGGGGAGATGTATTTGGTCATTATTCGGCGCGCCGCAGGTAGGAGCCGTCTTCGGTCGACACGACGATCTTCGTGCCCGCGTCGATGAACGGCGGCACCTGGATGGTCATGCCGTTCTCGAGCTTTGCGCCCTTGTAGCTCGGCGCCGCCGTGCCGCCCTTCAGCACCGGGTCGGCCTCGGTCACTTCGAGGATCACGCTGGGCGGCAGCTTGATCGAGATGGGCTTGCCCTCGTAGAGCTGGAGCATCACCTTCATTCCGTCGACGAGGAATTGTGCCTGGTCGCCGATCCATTCGGACTGGAGTTCGATCTGGTCGTAGGTCTCAACGTCCATGAACGTGAGCATGTCGTCCGTCGCAAAAAGGAAGTTGAAGTCCTTCTTGTCGAGATAGACCTCGTCCACCGCCTCGTCGGAGCGGAAGCGCTGGTTCAGCTTGGTCCCGTTGATGATGTGCTTCAGTTCGACCTGGTTGTAGGCGCCGCCCTTGCCGGGCTTTACCTTCGCCGTCTTGACCGCGACCCAAAGCCCGCCATCGAACTCGATGAGCGTGCCGGGAGAGATTTCGTTGCCGGTGATCTTGGCCATGACGTATGCGCGCGCCGCTTTCCGGCGCGATCCTCAGGTTCAAACTGACAAAGAGCGCGCGGGTTATAGCGAGGCGGGTAGGGGATGTCACCCGGCGGGAAAGATCAAAGCGAGACGTTTTCCACCTGCCAGACGAACACCCGCCCGCGCGAGGTGGGGTCCCAGCCGCCGGCGATGGCTTCGCGGATGGCGGCTTCGATCTTCTCCGGGAAGATGCGTTCCTTCTCCAGCGGCTTGCCGGGCCTCCGCTCGGGGAAGGGGAATTCGAGGATCAGTTCCTTGAAGGTGCGCGCCGTGTCGCTCACCGCGCGAACCGAGAACGTCATGCCCTTGTAGCCCTCGAACGAGGAGTAGTGCGCCTCGCGGCGCAGCTCCCACTCGATCTCGTTGCCGTCGATGATGACCCGCCCCGCGGCCTGGCGCTTGCGCGGCTTCATGCATTGAACAGCGCGTTGAAGGCCTTTACCGCGGCCGCCGGGCCGTTCTCATAGCCCCACACCCCGTTCGACACGGCGAGGAAATCCGCGCCCGCTTCGATCAGCGGCGGCGCGTTCTCGACCGTGATCCCGCCGATGGCCACGCAGGGCACGACCATCATCTCCTGCCACCATTGCAGGATTTCCGGTTCGGCGTGGCTTTTCGCCTCCTTCGTGGAGGTCGGGAAGAACGCGCCGAACGCCACGTAGTCCGCGCCCGCTTCGGCCGCCTCGATCGCGAGATGCCGCGAGTCGTGGCACGTCACGCCGACGATGGCATCCTTGCCGACGATGAGGCGCGCTTCCGCATAGCTCGCATCGTCCTGCCCAATATGCACACCATCGCAGCGGAAGGTGTGCGCCAGGTCCGGCCGGTCGTTCAGGATGAACGCCACATCGCGCTTCTGCGCGATGGGCATGAGCACATCGACGGCCTTTTTGATCGCGTCGTCATCGACGTCCTTCAGGCGAAGCTGGAACGACGCCACGTCGCCCGCATCCAGCGCGCGCTTCAGCGTGTCGCCGAACGCCTTCGTCTCGAACTTGGGCGGCGAGATCAGATTGAGCCGGCAGCGCCCCGTCACGCCGCCTTCTCAAGGCCCTTGTTCCACTCGCCCATGGCGGCGAGGCCGTTCATCCTGGCGCGGTGGGCGAAGGCATTCTGCGCGGCGGGCACGTTTTCCTTCTTGCCACTCCACGCCTTCTGTGGCGCGGCCTGCAGCGCGCGGCCATAGGAGAATGTCAGGTGCCATGGCAGCTTGTGGCGCGCGTTCATCGCCGAGAGGTGCGCGGTGGCGTCCTCATCCGACTGGCCGCCCGAGAGGAACGCGATGCCCGGCACCGCCGACGGCACGCAGCGCTTCAGCACCTGGATAGTGCGGTCGGCCACTTCTTCCACGCTCGCCTGCTTCGCCGCCTTCATGCCCGGAACGATCATGTTCGGCTTCAGCACGATGCCTTCCAGCTTCACTTGCGCGTAGTAGAGCTCCTGAAACACTTCCTTCAGCACCCACTCCGTGATGCTGGCGCAGGTGTCGATGTCGTTGTCGTAGTCCATCAGGACTTCCGGCTCGACGATCGGCACGATGCCGTTCTCCTGGCAGAGGGCCGCATAGCGCGCCAGCGCGTGCGCATTGGCGTTGATCGAATTCCACGACGGCTTCGTCGGATTGTATGTCGCGCGCCACTTGGCGAAGCGGGCGCCGAGCTTATGGTACTCGACGAGGCGGTCGCGCAGGCCATCGAGGCCTTCGGTCACCGTCTGGTCGGGATCGAGCGCCATCTTCTGCGCCCCCTTGTCGACCTTGATGCCCGGCACTGCGCCGGCGTTCTCAATTAGTTTGACCAGTGGCGTGCCGTTGCCGTCCGCCGACTTCTGCCGGATCGTCTCGTCATACAGGATGACGCCCGAGATGTGCTTCATGCCCTCGGCGCAGCGGAACAGGAGCTCGCGATAGTCGCGGCGGTTGGGCTCGGTGTTCTCGACGCCGATCTTGTCGAAGCGCTTGGCGATCGTGCCGGTGGATTCATCGGCCGCCAGGATGCCGCGGCCCCTGGCGACCATCCTGTTAGCGATTGTGTTCAACTCGGCGAGATTCATCGGCAAGGTCCCATCTTGAAGCGCACGCCTGCGCTTTCCCCGGATTTTGGAGAGGTCTTTAGCCCTTCGGCCGTCAGATTTGAAGGGCCGCGACGCCGGGCAATTCCTGACCTTCCAGCCACTCCAGGAATGCGCCGCCCGCGGTCGAAACATAGGTAAACCGGTCCGCGACGCGCGCGTGGTTGAGCGCGGCGACTGTGTCGCCGCCGCCTGCGACCGAAAGCAGGTTTCCGGCCATTGTCGCTTCCGCGACGGCATGAGCTGCGGCAACTGTGCCGGCGTCGAACGGCTCGGTTTCGAACGCGCCAAGAGGCCCGTTCCACACCAGTGTACGGGTACCGACCAGGCGGCGCTTGAACTCGTCGATGCTTTTGGGTCCGACGTCCAGGATCATCTCGTCCTTGTGGACGTGGCCCACGTCGGTTCTGCGATGACGGGCGTGTGCCTTGAACTCATGCGCCACCACGGCGTCGACGGGCAACAGGATCGCGCAGCCGGCCTCGTTTGCCATGTGCACCACGCGTTGCGCGGTCTCGATGTGGTCGCGCTCGACGAGAGACTTGCCGACTTCGATACCCTCGGCGGCGAGGAATGTGTTCGCCATGGCGCCACCGATCACCAGCGCCTCGACGCGCTTCACCAGGTTCTCCAGCAGCGCGATCTTGGTCGAAACCTTCGCTCCGCCGATCACCGCCATTACGGGCCGTTCCGGATCGCCCAGCGCCTTGTCGAGATGCCGGAGCTCCGCTTCCATCGAACGGCCGGCGGCGTTGGGCAGGAGTCGCGCCACGCCTTCGGTCGTTGCATGGGCGCGATGCGCCGCGCTGAAGGCATCATTGACGAAGATGTCACCCAGCGCCGCGACCTGTTTCGCGAACGCCGGATCGTTGTCTTCCTCGCCCTTGTGGTAGCGGGTGTTCTCCAGCAGCAGGACGTCGCCGTCCTTCAGCTTGGCGACCGCGGCTTCGGCCTGCGGCCCCACGCAGTCATCCGCGAACGCCACAGGCTTGCCGAGCTCTTTGCCAAGCGCCGCCGCGACGGGTTTCAGCGACATCTCCGGCACGCGCTTGCCCTTCGGCCGGTCGAAGTGGCTGAGCACGATCACCCGCGCGCCCTTCTCGGCCAGCTCACGGATCGTCGGCGCCTGCCGCTGGATGCGGACGGTGTCGGTGACGACCCCGTCCTTCATCGGCACGTTCAGGTCGGCGCGAACGAGGACGCGCTTCCCCTTGGGCTGAAGGTCGTCGAGGGTGCGGAAGGCCATGCGCGTTCTCCGGTGCAGGCTGCATCATGCTTTGCCTGCACCGCGTGACGTTTGTCCTAGATCAATTTTCCCATCGCCACGGCCGTGTCGGCCATGCGGTTTGAGAAGCCCCACTCGTTGTCGTACCAGCTCATCACCGACACGAACGTGCCGTCCATCACCTTCGTCTGATCCAGCGCAAAGCTCGACGAAGCCGGGTTGTGGTTGAAGTCGCTCGACACCAGCGGCTGGTCAACGATGTCCAGCACGCCCTTGAGCGCGCCGGCGGATGCCGCCTTCATCGCGTTGTTGATCTCTTCGACCGTGGTCGGGCGCTTCATTACCGCCTTCAGGTCGACCAGCGAGACGTTCGGCGTCGGCACGCGCACCGACACGCCATCCAGCTTGCCCTTGAGCTCCGGCAGTACCAGGCCCACGGCCTTCGCCGCGCCCGTGGAGGTCGGGATCATCGACAGCGCGGCGGCGCGCGCGCGGTAGAGGTCCTTGTGCATCGTGTCCAGCGTCGGCTGGTCACCGGTGTAGGAATGGATCGTGGTCATGAAGCCGTGATTGATACCGATCGCGTCGTGCAACACCTTCGCCATCGGCACCAGACAGTTGGTGGTGCACGAGGCGTTGGAAACGATCACGTCGTCCTTGGTCAGTTTGTCGTGGTTGACGCCGAACACGATGGTCTTGTCGACGCCGTCCGCCGGGGCCGAGATCAGCACGCGCTTGGCGCCCGCCTTGAGGTGCGCCGAGGCCTTGTCCTTCGAGGTGAAGATGCCGGTGCACTCCAGCGCGATGTCGACGTCCAGCGCCTTGTGCGGCAGCTCGGCCGGATCCTTGATCGCCGTCACCTTGATCTTGTGGCCGGCCGCGACGATGTACTCGCCGTCGACCGTCACGCTGGCCGGAAACTTGCCGTGGACGGAGTCGTAGCGCAGCAGGTGCGCGTTGGTCTCGACCGGTCCCAGGTCGTTCACTGCCACGACCTCGATGTCGCGCCGCCCGCTTTCGACGATGGCGCGCAGCACCAGACGTCCGATGCGGCCGAAGCCGTTGATTGCAACCCGTACAGCCATTCCTTATCTCCCTGTCATGGCCGAGCAGCGAGCGCATCGAAGCGCGACCCGGCCACCCATCTTTACTTCTTAAGCGCCGCCTTGGCCGCGTCCGCCACGGCGTGGGGCGTCAGCCCGAAATGCTTGTAGACATCTTTATAGGGTCCGCTGGCACCGAAGCCATGCATTCCGACAAAGCGGCCATGCGGCCCAATATACCGGTCCCAGCCTTCGCGCACGCCCGCTTCCACAGCGACTTTTGTGCCTGTGCCCAGCACCTGCTCACGATAGATTTCGCTCTGTTGCTCAAACAGGCTCCAGCACGGCATTGACACGACGCGGGCCGCGACGCCATCCGCCTTCAGCAGATCGCGCGCTTCCATCGCGAGGCCCACTTCGGAACCCGTCGCCAGCAGTGTCACTGCGGCATTGTCCGTGCCCGCGATCTCGTACGCGCCCTTGGCGGAGCGGTTGTCGCCGGCGTCGGCGCGCACCGTCGGCACATCCTGGCGCGAGAACGCCAGCAGCGTCGGCCCTTTGTGATTGATTGCCAGCTCCCAAGCCTCGACCGTCTCGACCGCATCGGCGGGACGGATGACCTGCAATCCCGGGATGGCGCGGAGCGCTGCCACATGCTCCACGGGCTGATGCGTCGGGCCGTCCTCTCCCACGCCGATGGAATCGTGCGTCATCACAAAGACGACGCGAATGCCCATGATCGCGGCCAGGCGGATCGCCGGGCGGCAATAGTCCGAGAACACCAGGAACGTGCCGCCATACGGGATGATGCCGCCATGCAGCGCCATGCCGTTCATCGCTGCGGCCATGCCATGCTCGCGGATGCCGTAATGGATGTAGCGGCCGCTGAAGTCGTCCGGCCTGATCTCGGTGATGTTCTTGGTCTTGGTGTTGTTCGACGGCGTAAGGTCGGCCGAGCCGCCGATCGTCGTCTTCAGCACGCCGTTGATGACTTCCAGCACCTTCTCGGAGGTGCGGCGCGTGCCGGCGTTCGGCTTCTCCGCCGCGAGCTCCTGCTTCAGCTCGCCAAGCTGCCTGCCGAGTTCGGACGGAATCGTGCCCGCCATCGCCTCGGCGAACTCGGTTTTTCTTGCCGATGCGTCGGCGCGCTTCGTCCATGCCGCGCGCGCATCCGCGTTGCGCTGGCCGATCTTGCGCCAGGCGTCGAGCACGCCGTCGTCCAGCGCGAACGCCGCCGGCGGCAGGCCGAGCGCCTTCTTGGCGCCGTCGATCTCCTCCTGGCCCGGCGCGTCGGAGTGCGCCTTCTGCGTGCCGGCGCGGGTCGGGAAGCCAAAACCGATCACGGTCTTGCACGCGATGAGGAACGGCTTGTCGGACGACTGCGCCTCGGTCAGTGCGCGGAACACTTCCTGTGCCGAATGCCCGTCGCAGAGGGTGGTCTTCCAGCCCGCCGCTTCGAACCGTTCTATCACGTTTGAGGAGTCCGCCAGCCTGGTGTCGCCGTCGATGGAGATGTTGTTGTCGTCCCACAGCACGATCAGGTTCTTCAGTCTGTAGTGACCGGCCAGCGAGATCGCCTCGTGGCTGATGCCTTCCTGCAAGTCGCCATCGCTCGCGATGACGTAGGTCTTGTGGTTGACCAGATCGTCGCCAAAGCGAGCGTTCAGCAGCCGTTCGGCTACAGCCATGCCGACAGCGTTGGAGATGCCCTGGCCGAGCGGCCCGGTGGTCGTCTCGATACCGGGCAGGTGTCCGTGTTCCGGATGGCCTGCACACGGGCTGTCAACCTGGCGGAAGCGCTTTATCTGGTCGAGCGTCGGCCCGGCATAACCCAGAAGGTAGAGCAGGGAATAGAGCAGCATCGAGCCATGCCCGCCTGACAGTACGAAGCGGTCGCGATCGGGCCAATGCGGATCGGCGGGATCGAATTTCAGAAACCGGGAGAAGAGAACAGTAGCGGCGTCCGCCATGCCCAGCGGCAGGCCGGGGTGTCCGGACTTCGCCGTCTGCACGGCATCCATGGAAAGCCCGCGAATCGCATTGGCCAGACGCCGGATTTCCTCCTGCTCCGGCGGAGTCTTGTTGGGTTCCATGGGTCTTTCTCTCCGCGCGAAGGGCTTGGCCTTAGCGACCGGCCAGCGGGGCCGTCAAGCCCCGCGGGCCGGCAGCTAAAGTCTGAGCGCGCGAGCGGTCGTAGCGCTCAGCAAGTGCCATCGATAATGGTGCAAACGCACGATTTCCAAATCCCATTGTGATATGCGGCGTAAAGACGCCGCCTCTTTTGCCGAAGCGTGGCATGCTGGCAGCGGCAACGGCGTCCCGCGTTGCCCTGTAACCGGGCCGGGCCTAAGGTCTTGCGGAATCGAAGAAATGAGGCGCGCCGATGAGCAGGCTTGACGTTGCCGTGCAGCGCTTCAACGACGCGCTCGGCGCGCTTGAAGAACGCACTCGTGCGCTGCGTGGCCTCTCGGACGAAGCCGCCGATGCGCAGGCGAAGCTCGCCGAGATGCGGACCGAGCGCGAACGGCTGCTCGCCCGCATCGCAGAACTGGAGGAAGAGAACCGCGCGCTTGCCGCAACGACGGAAGAGGTCGAGAGCCGCCTGGACGGCGCCATCGGCGAAATCCGCGCCGCGCTTGGGAGATAGCGATGCCGCTTGTCAACATCATGGTGAACGGCCGCGCCTACACCATCGCCTGCGACGACGGGGAGGAAGGTCATCTGCGCGAACTCGCGGGCCATGTCGATGCGAAGGTGCGCGAGCTTCTTTCGTCCGTGGGCCAGGTCGGCGAATCCCGTCTGCTGCTGATGGCGGCCCTCCTCATTGCGGATGAGCACCACGACGCGGCGCACAAGCTGCATCTGCGCAGCGAGGAATTCGGTGCGCTCACCTCCGCGCATGAAGCGGTGAGTTCCCGCCTGGCGCAATCCGAGGGCCTCTCCGCCGACGCGTTCGAGGCCGCGACGCGACGGATCGAGGACATTGCCGCCAAGCTGGCCGACGCCTAAGTTAAGGACGGACGGTTACTGCCCCGCGCGTCAGGTTAGCGATGCCCAGGGGCCTTAATGGTACTCACCGGGAGCTGTCCCTGGCCGGGGTCGTGGCCCTGGTCATATGGCGCCCACCTGCACTTGCAGGCCCGTGAGGATCCAAACACCAACGGCGACGGCGGTCCGTCCACTTTGCAATCACCATGGCCGGGCAGCGAGCGAAGCGAGCGCGACCCGGCCACCCAGGACGCATCATGCTGCAAGAATTCGGCCGGGCGATCTGGATCGCGGACGGCGGCGAAGCGGTGGTGGCCGGATTTCGCTATCCGACGCGGATGGCGGTGATGCGATTGGCCGACGGGGGGCTGTTCGTATGGTCGCCGATCCAACTCACCGGGGCGTTGAAAGCCGCGGTCGACGCGCTTGGTCCGATCCGCCACGTGATCGAGCCGAATTCGCTGCACCACCTCTATCTTCCCGAATGGAAGCGCGCCTGGCCCCAGGCGAAACTCCACGCGCCGCCCGGTTTGCGTGCGAAACGCAACGACATCGAGTTTGATGCCGATCTTGGCGACGTGCCGAACCCTGACTGGGCCGAGCAGATCGACCAGGTGCTCGTCCACGGCAATCGCATCACGACCGAAGCGGTGTTCTTCCACCGGCCGAGCGGCACGGTTCTGTTCTGCGACCTGCTCCAGCAGATACCGCCGCACCTCCTCTCCGGCTGGCGTGCGCTCGTCGCCAAGCTGGACCTGATGGTCGGGCCGGAACCGCAGGTGCCGCGCAAATTCCGCATCGCATTCTCCGACAAGCGCGCTGCACGCAAAGCCCTCGGCAAAATCCTCGACTGGCCGGCACAGAGGGTGCTGGTCGCGCACGGAACACCTGTGGAGAACCATGCGGAGGAATATCTGCGACGCGCCTTTCGCTGGCTCATCGGGTAGGGTCGGGCGCGATGGTTGTCGAAAAGCACAATCTGCGCACCCGCGCCCGCACCCACCGCGCCACGCTGACGCGCGCCGATTATGCTGCCGCGATCGCGCGCTTCGTGGACGATCTTGGGCTTGCGCCCGGCGTCGTTGTTGCCGGCTATTTCCCGATGCGCGACGAGGCCGATCCGCGCGCACTCATGTCAGCCTTGTCGGAGCGCAGCCATCCGCTGGCGCTGCCCTGCGTCACCGCCGGCCAGCCGCTCACCTTCCGCGCGTGGAGAATGGGCGACCCGATGCACGCCAACCCCCGCGCCTTCAACATCGCCGAGCCGCTGCTCACCGCGCCCGCCGTCGTGCCCGCCGCCGTGCTGGTGCCGATGCTGGCCTTCGACGGCCATGGTCATCGCCTGGGCTATGGCGGCGGGTACTACGACCGCACGCTTGCGGGCCTGCCGCATGCGCGCGCCATCGGCGTCGCCTATGCGGGGCAGGAGGTGCTTTCGCTGCCCCGCGAGCCGCACGACCATCCGCTCGACATGATCGTCACGGAGACGGGCGTCCGCCGCTTCCAACACAGATAGGGCGCGGGCCGCCGGTACGCGCAGGCGCGTCCTTTGTGCTAAGGAACCGCCCATGCGTATTCTGTTCATCGGCGACATCATCGGTAAGCCTGGACGTGATGTCGTCAGCGCGGAGCTGCCGCGCCTGAAAGACGGCCTCAAGCTCGACCTTGTCATCGCCAATGGGGAGAATGCCGCGCACGGTTTCGGCCTGACCCAGTCCATCGCGCGCGAATTCTTCGCCATGGGTATCGACGTGATCTCCACCGGTAATCACTGGGCCGACCAGAAGGAGATATTGTCGTTCATCGGCGACGAGGACCGCATCCTGCGCCCGATCAATTATCCCAGAGGAACGCCGGGCCGCGGCGCGAACATGTACCAGACGCGCTCCGGCGAACGGGTGCTTGTGATCAACGCCATGGGCCGCGTCTTCATGGATGCGCTCGACGATCCGTTCGCCGCTGTCGACGCGGAGCTCAACGTCTGCCCGCTGGGCGAGGGCGCCGACGCGATCGTGGTCGACATGCACGCCGAAGCGACGAGCGAAAAAATGAGCATGGGCCATTTCTGCGACGGCCGGGCCAGCGTGGTGGTAGGTTCACACCAGCACGTCCCGACCGCCGACGCGCAGATTCTGCCCGGCGGTACCGCGTACCAGACCGACGCCGGTGCCTGCGCCGACTATGACAGCGTGATTGGCATGGAGAAGTTTGCTCCCGTGCAGCGCTTCCTCACCAAGATGAGTCAGGGTCGCTTCACCCCCGCCACCGGCCCCGCGACGCTGTGCGCGATCTTCGTGGAAACCAACGCCAGGGGACTGGCGGCGCGCATAGAGCCCGTGCGTGTGGGCGGACGGTTGAAACAGACGATGCCTGTGCTCACCTGAGCATGAGGAAGACAAATGACCACACCGCCATTCACCCTCACCCAGATCGACCACGTCGTGCTGCGCGTGCGCGATCTCGAGGCTTCGCTGCGCTTCTATCGCGAGGTGCTCGGCTGCACGCTGGACAAGGTGCAGGAGACGATCGGTCTGTGGCAGGTGCGGGCCGGATCGTCGCTGATCGACCTCATTCCACTCGACGGCCCGCTCGGCAGGATCGGCGGGGCAGGGCCGGACATCGAAGGCCGCAATCTCGATCATTTCGCGCTCCAGATCGACCGCTTCGACGACGCCGCGATCCGCGCCCATCTCGCCGCGCACCACGTGGCTATCACCGACTCTGGCCCGCGCTACGGGGCCCAGGGCACCGGCCCTTCGATCTACATCCGCGATCCCGACGGCAACACGGTAGAACTCAAGGGCCCGCCGCCAGGCTGATGTGCTCCGGGGCGCGAAGTTAAAGACTCAGCGCTGCTGCGCCGCCGCGGCGCGCGTGTAGGCCGGCCGCGCCTTCACGCGCTCCTGCCACGCCGTCAGCGCCGCCGGCACCGCCTTGCCCAGCGCACCCGTCCACATGTCGAACGCCGTGCTGACCGAGATGTCCGCGAGCGTGAACGTGCCGCCCGCGAGGTATTGCTGGTCGCCCAGCACGGTGGCGACGAAGTTCACCGCATCGCCCAGACGGTTCTCGAGCGCCCCGGTCAGCCAGTTGACCTTCTGTCCCTCCGGCGCGGCGAACTTTGCCATCATCAGCGGGTTCATATAGGCGCCGAGCGCCGCCTCGCCGAACACCGTCATCTGCATCACGCGCGCGAAGGCGGGATCGGTCTTCGCGGGCAACAAAGGCGTCGGCCCGTACCGCTCGGCGACATACAGCATCATCGCCACCGACTCGTTGATCGCGGCGCCATGGTCGTCGGTCAGGAACGGCACCGACCCGACCGGGTTCAGCGCCCTGTACGCCGCGCTTGGCGGATAGCCCACCGCTTCGCACGCGTAGGGCAGGCCCATCTCCTCGCAGACCCAGAACACCCGGATGCCGCGCGCCCCGCGCGGGAAGTTGTAGATCGTGATCATACCGCGTCCCCGACTTCGGCGAACACCACGTCCAGCCGCGCATAACCCGCTTCCAGGCCCCGCGGCATGGTGCGCGCCATCATGTCCCGTGTCTCCTTTGAAGCATAGACCTGCGCCATGACCATCGTCGTCACGCCCGCAGTCTCGCGGAAGGTGACGGTCGTGACCGCGGCCTGCGACGAGCCCTCCATCCGCTCGATCATCCTGATCCGCGACGGACGCACGATCTCTCGGAATTCTCCGCCGATGCGCAGGATGCGCCCGTCGCCGTGCTTCCACGCATAGTCGAAGCGGCCGCCGGGCCGGAAATCGATTTCGCACGTCTCCCAGTTCCAGCCGTCCGGGCCGTACATCCAGCGCTTCACCAGTTCCGGCTTCTCGTGCGCCGCGAACACCAGCCGCGCCGGCGCGTCGAACCGGCGCGTGACGATGATCTCGAGGTCGCCTCTGGTCTCAACGTCCATCGCGTGTCCCATGCCTGCTCCTTCTTCGCGGTTTGCGGCTCTCGGCCGCCTTCATTTCCTCCAGCAGCGTATCCAGCCGCGCGTAACGCGCCGACAGATTGCGCTGGAATTCATCCAGCCACTGCATCGTCGCTTCCAGCCGCGCCGGCTCGAATTTCACCGGCCGCCGCTGCGCATCGCGCGAGCGCGACACCAGCCCCGCGCGCTCCAGCACCTTCAGGTGCTTGGAAATCGCCGGCTGGCTCATCGCGAACGGCTCCGCCAGCTCCACGACGCCCAGTTCGCCCCGCGCCAGCCGCGCCAGGATCGCCCGCCGCGTTGGATCCGCCAGCGCCATGAAGGTGACGTCAATCTGCGAGGGGGTCACGATCAATAACCGTTCAGTTCCATAACAAGAATGTTATATACGAGAAGCCGTGTTGTCAACCTCTCGGCTTGCGGGAAAGGTCGGCGACCGCGCACTGGTTGCGGAGGGAGACGGGTGAGGGCTCGCAGCCCTGCACCGCGCCCTCCCTCACCCGAAAATCGCTGCGCGGGTTTGTCGACTTCTCCCGCGGCGCGAGAGGTTCAGACTCACGGTGTTTCCGGAAACTCGTCCGGCCCGAAGATCTGGCGGATCTCGATGATGTCCCCCTTTTCGGCGGGGCACTTCTTCATCCACTCGATCGCGGCCTCGCGCGACGGCACGTCGATGAACCAGTAGCCGCCGAGGACCTCCCGGGCTTCGGCGAACGGTCCGTCGGTCACCACCGGCTTGCCGGTCTTGAACGTGATGCGCGCGCCCTTGGACGGAGGATGCAGCCCATTCAGGTCGCCCAGGATACCGGCTTCAGCCATCGACTGGTTGAACTTCCCCATCCGCTCGATCGCGTCGGCCGGCGGCACAAAATTCTCCGGCACCTCGCGCTGATACACCTCGGGGATCATCAGGATCATGAAACGCATTGGGTCTCTCCTCATTGGTTCGGCCCAAGGACGAACCGGGCCGTCGCGGGCCGACATTCTCTTGAGCCAGCATCCATCCAAAAGAAACCGAAGCAAAATCAACATGTTGTGTCAGGCTTGAAAGCCCTGCACCGCCCCGGCTATTTCACGCCCCGCTTTCGAAGAGACGCATCGACACATGGCCGGCCATAGCCAGTTCAAGAACATCATGTTCCGCAAGGGGAAGCAGGATAAGGAGCGCTCCAGGCTCTTCTCCAAGCTTTCGCGCGAAATCACCGTTGCCTCCAAGTCCGGCCTGCCCGACCCCAACCACAATCCGCGCCTGCGCACCGCCATCGCGGCCGCCAAGGCGGAGTCGATGCCCAAGGACAACATCGAGCGCGCGATCAAGAAGGGGCAGGGTGGTGACGCCGAGAACTATGACGAGGTGCGCTACGAGGGCCGCGGCCCCGGCGGCACCGCGATCATCGTCGAGGCGCTGACCGACAACAGGAACCGCACCAGCGCCGACGTGCGCTCGACCTTCGCCAAGTACGGCGGCGAGATGGTCGCGAACAACTCGCTCACCTTCATGTTCGCCCATGTCGGCCAGGTCGTGTACCCGAAGGACAAGGGCAGCGACGACGCGATGCTGGAGCTGGCGCTCGAAGCCGGCGCCGACGAGGTGGTGTCGAGCGACGACGCGCACGAATTCCTCACCAGCCTCGATGATTTCGCCCAGGTGCGCGACGCGCTGGAAGCGAAGCTCGGCCCGCCGACCTCGGCCGGGTTCGTCTGGCGCGCCAACAACAGCGTCGCCGTGTCCGACGCCGCCGGCGAGACGCTGATCAAGCTGATCGAAATGCTCGACGAGCACGACGACGTCCAGCACGTCTTCGGCAACTACGAACTGTCCGACGCCCTGATGGCGAAGCTGGCCTAGGCCGGAGCGCTACTTCTCGACAGTCACGGCGCCGGTCTTGCTGTTCACGCGCACCTTGGCGATCCCCTTCTTGCCCGGGTTGCCGTCGTTGTAGAGCTCGTACGGGAAGGTCAGCAGCAGGCCCTTCTTCGGGTCGTAGCTCGCCGCGACCTTGGCGAAGTCGATCGACACAAAGCCCATCGCCTCGTGATCGTTGATGATGTGGCATTCGCGGTATTCGTCACCACCTTCGCTGCCACCGCCCGGGTTCAGCACCAGCAGGTGCATCGAGCAGCACACCGGCTCGCCGCCGGTATCGAGCAGCGCCACGCGCACATTGCCGTTGGAGAAGGTCTTCGTGTTCTTCTCCCAAGGCTCGGCGACATTGCGCGCGCCCGCCGTCGCCTCGTCATCCGGGCAGTCGGTGACCGAAACCGCCGCCGCCGGCGCAGCCATCGCGAGCAACGCCAGAAGTCCGAGAACCAATCGCCTCATCGAAACAGCCCCCCAAAGATATGCCGCCACTTTCGCGGTGTGCGCGCTAGGAAACAACCGAACAGAAAGAGTACAAGTGCGCGATGACAGCCGCGATTCGCATCCTTGGACTCGATCCCGGGCTCGCCCGGATGGGCTGGGGCGTGATCGCAGTATCCGGCAGCCGCCTGACTCACGTGGCGCACGGCGTGATCGCCACGAGGACCGCGCTCGGTCTTGGCCTGCGGCTGATGGCGCTGCACCGCGAGCTGGAGATCATCATCGCCGAGCAGCGCCCCGTGGCCATTGCGGTGGAGCAGGCGTTTGTCGCCAAGGATCCGTCCGCCGCGCTCAAGATCGGTCATGCGCGCGCCGTCGCACTGCTGGCCGCCGCGCAGGCGGGGCTGGAGATCGCAGAATACGCGCCCAACCACATCAAGAAGTCGGTGGTCGGCGTCGGCCACGCACAGAAGGAACAGGTGCAGGCGATGGTGAAGCGCCTGCTGCCCGCCTGCCGCGTCGAACAGGCGGATGCCGCCGACGCGCTAGCCGCAGCCATCGCGCATGCGCACCTCGCCGGCACCCGCGCGAAGCTGATCGCTGCAATCGCATGATCGGCAAGCTCACCGGCCTTGTCGACAGCATCGCGGAGGATCACTGCATCCTCGACGTCGGCGGCGTCGGCTATCTCGTGCAATGCCCGACCTCGACGCTCGCGAAGCTCAACACGGGCGCTCATGTCTCCTTGATGATCGAGACGAAGGTTAGCGACGACGCAATCCGTCTTTACGGCTTCCACACTGCGGAAGAGCGCGAGTGGTTTCGCCTGCTGCAAACGGTGCAGAACGTCGGCGCCCGCGTCGCCCTCAACGTGCTGTCCGCGCTCAGCTCGCGGGAACTCGAACGCGCGCTGGCGCTTTCCGACAAGGCCGCGATCGGCAAGGCGCAGGGCGTCGGCCCCAAGCTCGCGCTGCGCATCACCACCGAGCTGAAGGACAAGGTTCCCGCCATCATGCTGCGCGGCGATCTCGCCACCGAGGGCGGCGCGCCCATTCCAGTCGCCCCGCGCGGTCCCGAGGCCGATGCCGTCGCTGCGCTCATCAAGCTCGGCTACAGCCCGGGCCAGGCCGCCGAAATGGTCGCTCGCGCCGCCAACGACCTTGGGCAAGGCTCGCCGGTGGATGCACTGATCCGTGAATCCCTGCGCGCGGTGGCCCGCTGATGGCCAAGTCCGCGCCGCCTGAACGCCTTGTGACTCCCGAACGGGCAGAGGAGGACACGCTCGAATCCTCGCTTCGCCCCAAACGCCTCGACGATTTCGTCGGGCAGCAGCAGGCGCGCGAGAACCTTGCCATTTTCATCCAGGCGGCGCGCGAGCGGCAGGAAGCACTCGACCACGTCCTGTTCTCCGGCCCGCCGGGCCTCGGCAAGACCACGTTGGCGCAGATCGTGGCGCGCGAGCTGGGCGTGAATTTCCGTTCGACCTCAGGCCCGGTGCTGGCGAAGGCGGGCGATCTCGCGGCCATCCTCACCAATCTCGAACCGCGCGACGTGCTCTTCATCGACGAGATCCATCGCCTCAACCCTGCCGTGGAAGAAATCCTCTATCCCGCGATGGAGGATTACGAACTCGATCTCGTCATCGGCGAAGGGCCATCGGCACGCTCGGTGAAGATCACGCTCGCGCCGTTCACGCTGGTCGGCGCCACCACGCGCTCGGGCCTGATCACCACACCGCTGCGCGATCGCTTCGGCATCCCGATCCGCCTGAACTTCTACACGGCGGAAGAACTGGTCTCGATCGTGGAGCGCGGCGCGCGTGTGCTGGGCTTCGACCTTACGCCCGACGGCGCACGCGAGATCGCCGGACGCGCCCGCGGCACACCGCGTATCGCTGGGCGGCTGCTCAAGCGCGTGCGCGACTTCGCTGCCGTTGCCAAGCATCCGCGCGTCGATGCGAAGATCGCCGACGCCGCGCTCACCCGCCTGGAAGTCGATCATCGCGGCCTTGACGCCTTCGACCGGCGCTATCTTAAGCTGATCGCCGAAGGCTTCGGCGGTGGCCCTGTCGGCGTGGAGACCATTGCTGCGGCACTCGGCGAAGCGCGCGACGCCATCGAGGAGGTGGTCGAGCCCTACCTGCTCCAGCAGGGTTTCGTGCAGCGCACGCCGCGCGGCCGCATGCTGACCGGTGCGGCCTATGCGCATCTTGGCCTGAACGCTCCGCCGCGCGATCCTCAGCAGATGGGATTGTTCGCGACGGAAAACCCGGATGAGTGAACCCGCCGGCCTCGGCCGCTTCGAAGGCAAGACGCACATCCTGCCGATCCGCGTCTACTATGAGGACACCGATCTTTCCGGCGTCGTCTATCACGCGAATTATCTGCGCTACATGGAGCGCGGCCGCACCGAGTTCTTTCGCCTTGCCGGTGTCTCCAGGATGGCCGCGCTGGAGGAAGCGGAACCGACAGCATGGACACTTCGTCATGCTTCGCTGGAATTCTTCCGGCCCGCGCGGCTGGAAGACCAGATCGAGGTCCACACCGCCTGTCCGCATCTCGGCGGTGCGCGCATGACGGCGGATCAGAAGATCTACAGCGGTAGCACACTTCTTGTGCATGGCAAGGTCGAGGCCTGCGTGATGACACTCACCGGCAAGCCCCGTAGAATCCCCAACAGCGTTCGCGAAAAATTGCTGCCTTATGTAATCGAAACAGGCGCTTAACCTTTGACGCCCAAATTCGGACACCTTTGAATGGCTTGTGGGCATCACCGCCTCAAGCAGCGTAGGCATCATACAATTCACAGTCTCAAGGGGATGCGAGACGCGCCACACCGGGCCCACGCGCCTTGTTGAAAGAGGTTCACGGAATGAAGTTGCTTCGCGCCTTCGCCTTCGCGGCGCTGACCGTCGTTCTCGCGTCGCCTGCCCTGGCCCAGCGTGCACCGTCCGCCGCGCCGACGAATTCCGGCGTCACCGAAACGAACGATCTCGCGCCACCGAGTGCGGCACCAACTACCGCGGTCGATACGGTTCCCGCCGGGGACAACAACAGTCTCGACAATTCAGGCCTCGGCCGCCTTTCTATCGTCTCTGTGTTCTGGCGCGCTGATCCGATCGTGAAGGCCGTGATGGTCATCCTGCTGGCGGCGTCACTATGGTCGTGGACCATCATCTTCAACAAGTGGCTCGCCTTCGGCACGCTGAAGCGCCGCGCCGCCAAGTTCGAAAAGACGTTCTGGTCCGGCCAGTCGCTGGATGAGCTCTACCAGCAATTCGCCGGCAAGGCGGATCACCCGATGGCAGCGACCTTCGTGGCGGCCCTGCGCGAATGGCGCCGCGCCTTCGAGGGGGGCGCGCCGCGCGAGTCCTTCCTGCCGTCGATCAAGGACCGCATCGACAAGGCGATGAGCGTCACCATCCTGCGCGAGACCGATGGCCTGGAGCGCCAGCTCGGCTTCCTCGCGACGGTGGGTTCCACTGCGCCCTTCGTGGGCCTGTTCGGCACGGTGTGGGGCATCATGAACTCCTTCACGGCCATCGCCGCCCAGCACAACACGACGCTCGCAGTCGTTGCGCCCGGCATTGCGGAGGCGCTGTTCGCCACCGCCATGGGCCTGCTCGCGGCGATCCCGGCGGTCATCTTCTACAACCGCTTCGTCAACGAGATCGGCCGCTACACCACGCGCCTCGACGCCTTTGCGGAGGAGTTCTCCGCGATCCTGTCGCGCCAGCTCGACGAGAAGGCGCGCTGATGGCCGGTGCGCTGCAGGCCCGCGACAAGGCGGTACGCGGCCATCGCCGCCGCGCCCTGGCGGAGATCAATGTCACCCCTTTCGTGGACGTGATGCTCGTGCTGCTCATCGTGTTCATGGTGACCGCGCCGCTGCTAACCGTCGGCGTGCCTGTGGATCTGCCCAAAACCAAGGCACAGACATTGGGCCAGGACAATGAACCGCTCTCCGTTACCGTGAAGCGCGACGGGAACATCTATCTACAGAACCAGCCGATCGCCGAAGACGCGCTGGTTCCCAAGCTTACCGCGATCGCCGCCAATGGCTACGATCAGCGCATCTTCGTGCGCGGCGACCGTGCGGTCGACTATGGCCGTGTGATGGAGGTTATGGGCCTTCTTTCCGCCGCAGGCTTCACGCATATCGGGCTTGTCACCGATGTCCCAAAGCCCAAGCCCGGCGAGAATTGATCTGACGCCCACCACCGCGCGGCTCGGGCGCGGCGGGCTGGTCGTGGCCGTGCTGTTGCACGCCGCGATCGTCGCCGCCACGCTGTTTTCCTGGCAGCACAAGCTCGAGATCACCGACGAGTCGCCGCCGGTCGTTCCGGTCGATCTCGTCACGCTCGCCGACAAGACCAACATCATGCCGACGGTGCAGAAGCAGCCGAAGGCGCCGCCCAGGGAAGACGTAAAGCCGCCGGAACCGACACCACCCACGCCGGCGCCACCCGCTCCGCCGCAGGCCGAAGTCGCCCCGCCCAAACCCGCGCCGAAGCCGCTTGAAACCAGGCCCGAGCCGAAGCCGGAAGCCAAGCCGGTGAAGCCCGCGACGGCAAAACCGGACGCTCAGAGGAAACCGAAGACCGACGATATCAGCGCCCTGCTGAACAGGCTCACCTCGCCGGCCGCCACGCCGCCGCACGCCCGCACCGCCGATCGCACGATCCGCGGAGTCGGTGCAATGAACGCGATGACGATGGATCTCATCGACTCGCTCAACAACCAGATCGCGCAATGCTGGAGCCCGCCCGTTGGGGCGCCGCATCCGGAACAATTGCGCCCGCAGTTCCGTTTGTATCTGAACCCTGACGGCAGCGTCGCACAGACGCCACAATTGACGGCAGACTCCTCAGCCGAAGCGGCGGGCAATCCGTTCATGCGCGCCGCGGTGGAAGCCGCGCGGCGTGCGATCATGACGTGCCAGCCCTACAAACTGCCCGCCGACAAGTACGGCACATGGAAGGACATCACGCTCGACTTCGATCCGAGCAAGATGGTCCAGTGAGATATGAGGTCTCGATGTTGAATCGCGTTCTGTCCTTCGCCGTTGTGCTTTGCGCCTCAGTGCTGCTCGCCACGACGCCCGCCGGCGCGGAGCTGCATGTGACCGTCGATCAGGCGAACCCGCAGCCACTGCCCATCGCGATTCCCGACTTCGCCGCGCCCAACGCCGGCGACGCCGCTGCCGGCCAGAACATCGCCAAGGTGATCCGCGCCGATCTCGACCGTTCGGGGCTCTTCCGTCCGCTCGATCCCAAGTCGTTCATCGACAAGGCGCCCGGCGTGAACGCCGCGCCGACCTTTGCCAACTGGCGGGCCATACAGGCGCAGGCGCTGGTCGCCGGCCAGGTGCAGATGCAGGGCGACGGCCGCCTGCGTGTCGATTTCCGCCTCTGGGACGTGTTCGGCGAGAGCCAGATGCTCGGCCAGCAATATTTTACCACGCCGGACAACTGGCGCCGGATCGCGCACATCATCTCGGACGCCATTTATGAGCGCATCACCGGCGAGAAGGGCTACTTCGACACCCGTATCGTGTTCATCTCGGAATCCGGCCCGGCGCTCCATCGCGTGAAGCGCCTGGCAGTGATGGACGAGGACGGCGCCAATCCGATCTTCCTGACGCGCGGCGACTATCTGGTGCTGACGCCGCGCTTCAATCCGACCGCGCAAATGATCGCCTACATGTCTTACATCAACGCCAAGCCGCGCGTGTATCTGTTCGATCTTGAAAGCGGCCGCCAGGAGATGCTCGGCAACTTTCCGAACATGACGTTCAGCCCTCGCTTCTCGCCCGACGGCAACAAGGTGGCGCTGACGCTAGAGAGCGGCGGCAACTCGGACATTTATGTGATGGACCTGCGCACGCGGGCGCTCACCCGGCTGACCTCCGATCCCTCGATCGACACCGCGCCATCCTTCTCGCCTGACGGTACCCAGATCGCCTTCGAATCGGACCGGGGGGGAAGCCAGCAAATCTACGTCATGGGCGCCGACGGTTCGAACCAGCACCGCATCAGCTTCGGGGCAGGGCGCAACGGCACGCCCGTCTGGAGCCCGCGCGGCGACCTGATCGCGTTTACCAATCAAAGCGGCGGATTCCACATCGGCGTCATGCACACCGACGGCTCCGGCGTGCGCATCCTGACCAACGGCTGGGACGACGAAAGCCCGACTTGGGCCCCGAATGGACGTGTACTAATGTTCAGCCGCGGCTCCCAGGGTATGCGCGGCTCATCAATCTGGTCGATCGACATCACCGGGCGCAACGAACGACGCGTCGCGACACCGGGCGATGCGTCCGATCCCGCATGGTCGCCCTTGATCCAGTGAGTTCCGAAAAACTAGACTGTAGGCAAACCCGGTTTTTGGCTCTTTTTGGCCATGAAAGCGTTAGATCGTAAGTTCCATGGGCAATGCGGCGTGGCGAATTCCGTGCGCTGCCGTGTCGATAGTTGGAGGAGCAGGATTCGATGACAAAATTTTCTTATGTGATGGGATTGGCCGGTTTGTCGGCCGCCCTGTTCCTTGGTGCATGTTCGACTCCGAAGCCGGTTGATACCGCGCCGCCGATGGCCAGTACGCCGAGTGCGCCGCCGAGTTCCGGCTCGAACATCGTTCCCGGCAGCGCCGAAGATTTGCGCGTGAACGTCGGAGATACCGTCCACTTCGCCTACAACGAATACAACATCGAGGATTCGGACCGCGCGACGCTTCAGCGTCAGGCGACGTGGCTACAGAAGTATCCTTCGATCCGCGTGACGGTCGAAGGCGATTGCGACGAGCGTGGAACCCGAGAATACAACCTTGCGCTCGGCGCGCGCCGCGCCAACGCGGTGAAGGAATACCTCGTCAGCCTCGGCGTCTCCGCCGCGCGAATCGACACGATTTCCTACGGCAAGGAGCATCCGATCTGCACGGAATCGACCGAAGACTGCTGGGCGCAGAACCGCCGCGGCGTGACGTCGGTCGTGTCCGGCGGCAACTCGTAACGGCCGCATATCCCACCTTACCAACACAAAGGGCGTCCGGTCCGACCGGGCGCCCTTTCTGTTTGCGCCTCAAATTGGGCTAAGTGTACTGAGACACATGCGCATTCCGGAAAAAGGGAGACACGCATGACCAGGTCTGGCCTGCGGATTCTGAGCCTGAGCGCGGTCGCGCTGGCCGCCCTGCTGGCGGCCGGAGATGCGATGAGCGCGAACGGCGTGCAGCCTGCCGTCGTGCACTACGCCGGGCCGCAGCAGGGCGACGTCATTCGTGTCGCCGGCCTGTTCGGCGAGAGCGATGAGGAGAAGGCCGCGCGCCTTCAGCACGAAGCCGACCAGGACGGCCAGATCGCCTCGCTGAACAACAAGTTGCGCGACCTCGAGGACACCGTGCGCAATCTCACCGGGCAGAATGAGGAGCTTCAGCACCGGCTGAACGACCTCAACGCGAAAATCGACAAGCAGCAGAAGGATTTCGAATACAGGCTGTGTGCGATGGCCGCGCAACAGCTCGGCGCCTCGACGGGCGAGGGCGATGCCAACGCCGTGCCATGCCCGGGCAGCACAGCAGGTGCCAGCGCGACGTTCGCGCCCCCTCCGCCACGCCCGCCGCAGCAGGCCAACAACGACAATGCGCTCAACGATACCGGTGGCGACAATGGCGGTGTGATACGGGGCAAGCCGCCAGGCGTTCTCGGCACGCTGCCGGTCGGTCCCGATACCTCCCCTGTCGCGCGTCCTGCGCCCGCGGCTGGCGATGACGACTCCCACGCGCAGTTTTCGAACGCGATGAACCTGCTCGCCAAGGCCCGCTACGACGAGGCCGCGGCTGCGTTCCGTGCGTTTGCCGATACCCATCCGGCGGACCCGCTCGCGCCGCAGGCGATCTACTGGGTTGCGGACATCTCGTATGTGCAGAAGGATTACGCGAACGCGTCGCGCGGTTTCGCGGAAGTCATCAAGAAGTATCCGACCTCCGCGCGCGCGCCGGATGCCATGCTCAAACTCGGCCAGTCGCTCATCGCGGCGGGCCAGAAGCCAGAAGGTTGCACCGCCCTTGCCGCGCTCCCGGCGAAATACCCCAAGGCTAGCAAAGCGGTCCTCGACCAGGGCGTCGACGCGCGCAAGGCAAACTGCCGCAAAGCCAGCTCTTGAGGCGGCGTTTTTCGCGGCGATGGAGGATCTCCTCGCCGCGGGCGCGCCGTGGCCCGGCGTGGTCGCCGTTTCGGGGGGCGGCGATTCCATCGCCCTGATGCATCTTCTCGCGCGCTGGGCGGAAGAAACCGGCCGCGAGCCTCCGCGTGTGGTCACCGTCGACCATCGCTTGCGCAAGGAATCCGGGGCGGACGCGCGCAAGGTGCGCGGTTGGGCGAAGCATGCCGGTCTCAAGGCGCACGCATTGCGCTGGGAAGGGCCGCGCCCGAAGTCCGACATCGAGGCCGCCGCCCGCGAGGCACGCTACCGCCTGATGGGCGAGCATGCGCGTAAGCACAAGCTCGCTGCGCTCTATGTCGGCCACACCCGCGACGACCAGGCCGAGACCTTTTTGCTGCGCCTGATGCGTGGCAGCGGCCTCGACGGCCTCGCTGCCATGCGTCCGCTGGCCCCCTATCCGCTTCCGGGTTTCCGTGATCTCTGCATCGTTCGCCCGCTGCTCACGCTGGAGCGCGACGCCGTCCGCGAGCATTTGCGGGTCAAGGATCATGCCTGGCTCGAAGATCCGATGAACGACGAGGACCGCTTCGCCCGGGTGCGCTTGCGCCAGCTTCTGCCGCAGCTTGAGGAAGCGGGGCTGACGCGCGCCCGCATCGCTTCAGCCGCCAGCCATCTCACACGCGCGCGGGAGGCGCTGGAAACGGTCACCGCCGCCGTGCTCGCCCGTGCTGTTCGCCGGGTCGAGAACACCCTTCACCTCGACGCTGCGGCCCTCATAGCCGCCCCGCGCGAGGTCGGGCTGCGTGCCTTGGCGCAACTTTTGATGATCGTTTCGGGTCAGTCCTACCGTCCCCGGTTCGAACGCCTTGAGCGCATGCTCGACCGCATCCGTGACAACCAGATCGGCCGTGGCGTCACCCTGCATGGGTGCAAGGTCGCCACAGCCCCCTCGAAGAAAGGGGTTTTCGGACCAGGAACGCTTGTTATCGCTCAGGAATTTGAGTCATGACGCGGCAGACGAGAACCAAAATGCCGCGCTGGGCATGGAAAAGCCGCTATCAGACTGTGTTAATCGGGTTTTGGCATTGTCATTGCGGGGCAAGGCCAAATTTCTTAACGTTTCGCAGGCTGGCAATGCGGTAGAAACGCCCTATCTAAGTGGATCGGGCAACGCACGTTTACCGCCCGAACTGGCCTCGGCCCCCGCTGAAAGGACGGCCCTTTGAACAATCTTCGCAATCTGGCCCTCTGGATCGTCGTCGCGCTCCTGCTGGTGTTCCTGTTCAACCTCTTTCAGGGCACGGCCAACCACCAAAGCGCCTCGGCCATCAATTACACGAAATTCCGCCAGGAGGTGATCGCCAACGACGTCAAGGACGTCACCGTTCAGGGCGAGAACTATTCGGGCACGCTGAGCAGCGGCCAGCAGTTCACGACCATCGTTCCGGCGTCGGACACGTCGCTCGTTGGTCTGATGAACCAGCACAACGTCAATGTCTCGGTGAAGCCGCCGGATGACGGGCTGAACCTGGTCACCATCCTGCTGAACGCGCTGCCGATGCTGCTGTTGATCGCGGTGTGGATTTTCTTCATGCGCCAGATCCAGGCAGGGGGCGGCAAGGCGATGGGCTTCGGCAAGTCGCGCGCCAAGATGCTGACCGAGCGCACTGGCCGCGTGACGTTTGAGGACGTTGCCGGCGTAGACGAGGCGAAGGACGACCTCAAGGAGATCGTCGACTTCCTCAAGGACCCACAGAAATTCCAGCGCCTCGGCGGCCGCATCCCGAAGGGTGTGCTGCTCGTCGGCCCGCCGGGTACCGGCAAGACGCTGCTCGCCCGCGCCATCGCCGGCGAAGCGAACGTGCCGTTCTTCACCATCTCGGGCTCCGACTTCGTCGAGATGTTCGTCGGCGTCGGCGCAAGCCGCGTCCGTGACATGTTCGAGCAGGCGAAGAAGAACGCCCCCTGCATCGTGTTCATCGATGAAATCGACGCGGTCGGCCGCCATCGCGGCGCCGGGCTGGGCGGTGGTAACGACGAGCGCGAGCAGACGCTGAATCAGTTGCTGGTCGAAATGGACGGCTTCGAGTCCACCGAGGGCGTGATCTTGATCGCCGCCACCAACCGTCCCGATGTGCTCGATCCCGCACTGCTGCGCCCCGGCCGTTTCGACCGCCACGTGGTCGTCGCGAATCCCGACCTCGGTGGCCGCGAGAAGATCCTGCGCGTCCACCTGCGCAAGGTGCCGCTCTCCCCCGATGTCGAGCCGCGCGTCATCGCCCGCGGTACGCCCGGCTTTTCCGGCGCCGACCTCGCGAACCTCGTCAACGAGGCGGCCTTGCTTGCGGCTCGCCGCGGCAAGCGCGTCGTGACGATGTCGGAGCTCGAAGACGCCAAGGACAAGGTCATGATGGGCGCCGAACGACGCTCGATGGCCATGAGCGAGGACGAGAAGAAGCTCACAGCCTATCACGAGGGCGGCCACGCTATCGTCGCGATCGCGGTGGAAGGTTCCGACCCGATCCACAAGGCGACTATTATCCCGCGCGGCCGCGCACTGGGCATGGTGATGCAGCTTCCCGAGCGCGATCGTCTGTCGCTCACGCGCCAGAAGATGCTCGCCGACATCACCATCTTCTTCGGCGGCCGCATCGCCGAGGAGCTGATCTTCGGCCATGAGAAGGTGACGACCGGCGCGTCGAACGATATCGAGGTCGCGACTCGCATGGCGCGTGCGATGGTGACCCGCTACGGCATGTCCGACGACCTCGGGCCGCTCGCGTACGCGGAGAACCAGGAAGAGGTCTTCCTCGGGCACTCCGTCTCGCGCACCCAGAACATCTCGGAGGCGACAGCGCAGAAGATCGACAGCGAGATCCGCCGCATCATCGACGAGTGCTACCAGCGCGCCTACGGCATCCTGTCGTCGCGCATTGCCGACCTGCACACGGTCGCAAAGGGCTTGCTCGAATACGAGACGCTTACCGGCGACGAGATCGTGGCGCTGATGAAAGGCATCAAGCCGGTCCGCACGCCGTACGAGGAGCCGACGCCGGAACGCGGCCCGGGTCCGTCGGTTCCGGTCGCCGGCCGTCCCCGCGGGATCGGCCCGATCGCGCCGGAGCCTTCGCCCGGCCGCTGATCGACCAGCATTGAAGTACGACGCGCCTCCTGCCCAAATGGCGGGAGGCGTTTTCGTTTGAAGCCATGACCACCATCCTCGGCATCCTCAACATCACCGACGACTCGTTCTTCGATGGCGGGAAGTATCTCGATCCTGCGGCGGCGATCGCCCAGGGCAGGGCGCTCGCCGCTGATGGCGCGCATGTGCTCGACATCGGCGCCGCATCGTCCAACCCGGACTCGCGCGGCGTGCCGCCGGAAAAGGAGATAGCGCGCCTCGAAGCGGTGCTGCCGGCGCTGAGCGGAATTCCACTTTCGATCGATACCTTCTCGCTGCCGGTGCAGCGCTGGGCACTGGCGCAGAACGTCGCCTATCTGAACGACATCGAGGGCTTCGCCGATGCCGCGCTCTATCCCGATCTCGCCGTATCGTCCGCCAAGCTGATCGTCATGCACTCGGTCCAGCGGCGCGGCGCGGCGACCCGTGTCCACGTCCCACCCTCGGAGATCATGGATCGCATCGTCCACTTCTTCGACGCCCGCCTCGCCGTCCTGGAAGCGGCCGGCGTCACGCGCGACCGCCTGATCCTCGATCCTGGCATGGGCTTCTTCCTGGGCACCGATCCGGAGACCTCCTTCACCGTCCTTCGCCGCCTGCCGGAACTCGCGGCCCGCTACGGCCTGCCGCTCCTCGTTTCGGTCTCCCGCAAGTCGTTCCTGCGAGCCGTTACCGGCCGCCACGCCGCCGAGGCCGGCCCCGCCAGCCTCGCAGCTGAACTCTTCGCCATTCACCGGGGCGCGAATTTCATCCGTACACATACGCCTGCTGCATTGCGGGATGCGCTGATGCTGGAGAAGGCCCTGCGCGGCTGACCGGCCCTGTCGCATCTGTTAATAATTGGTGCGCGGTTCCTCGGCCAAAATGGAGTAGAACGACGCCGCATCCTTTTGCGTCCCAGGAGCACCTACATGAGCCGGAAGTATTTCGGCACCGACGGCATTCGTGGCCGTGCGAATTCCGCTGCCCTCACGCCTGCCGTCGCTATGCGCGCAGGCATGGCCGCAGGCCGCACCTTCCTGCGCGGCGAGCATCGTCATCGCGTGGTGATCGGCAAGGATACGCGGCTTTCCGGTTACATGATCGAGAACGCGCTAACGGCCGGCTTCACCGCCGTTGGCATGGACGTGTTCCTGTTCGGTCCTCTGCCGACGCCTGCCGTCGCGATGCTCACGCGCTCGCTGCGTGCTGACATCGGTGTGATGATCACGGCCTCGCACAACCAGTACCAGGACAACGGCATCAAGTTCTTCGGTCCTGACGGCCGCAAGCTCTCCGACGAGCGCGAGGCCGAGATCGAAGCGCTGATGGACAGCCCGCTCGAGTCCGGGCTCGCGACGTCGCCCAAGGTCGGCCGGGCCAAGCGCATCGACGACAGCCAGGCGCGCTATATCGAATTCGCCAAGCGCACCTTCCCGCGCAACCTGACGCTCGAAGGCCTTCGCATCGTGATCGATTGCGCCAACGGTGCTGCCTACAAGGTCGCTCCCGAAGCGCTGTGGGAACTGGGCGCCGAGGTGGTAACGATCGGTGTTTCGCCCAACGGACTCAATATCAACGCCGATTGCGGCTCCACCTCGACCGACGCGATGTCCGCGAAGGTCAAGGAAGTGCGCGCCAATTTCGGCATCGCGCTCGACGGCGATGCCGATCGCGTGGTGATGTGCGACGAGCGGGGCCGCATCATCGACGGCGACCAGATTCTGGCGCTGCTCGCGCGCTCCTGGTCGAAGACCGGCAATCTCAAGGGCGGCGGCGTCGTTGGCACCGTGATGGCCAACGCCGGCCTCGACCGCTTCCTCAAGGGCATCGACCTCAAGCTCGTCCGCGCTGCGGTGGGCGACCGCTATGTCATCGAACAGATGGCCAAGGGTGGCTACAATATCGGCGGCGAACAGTCCGGCCACATCATCCTGAGCGACTTCTCACCCACCGGCGACGGCCTGATCGCTGCGCTCCAGGTGCTCGCCGTGCTCGCGGAAGAGGGCAAGCCGGCCAGCCAGGCCGCACATCTTTTCGAACCGCTGCCGCAGGTGCTGGAAAGCGTGCGCTACGCGAAGGGTTCGCCGCTCACCAACGACCGTGTCGCCGCTTGCATCAAGGATGGTGAGGCGCGCCTCAACGGCTCCGGCCGCCTCCTGGTGCGCAAGTCGGGCACCGAGCCGGTCATCCGCGTGATGGCAGAAGGCGATGACGAGAAACTCGTACGCGCCGTGGTCAGCGACATCGTGAGCGTCATACAGGAAGTGGCGACTTGAACCAGCCGGCACGCGTTCTTTCCATCGCCGGATCGGATTCGAGTGGCGGCGCGGGCATCCAGGCCGATATCAAGACCGCCACCGCGCTCGGCGCCTACGCCATGACTGCGATCACCGCGATCACGGCGCAGGATACGACAGGTGTTGGCGCCATCGTGCTCATCGCGCCAGCGGTTGTGCGGGAACAGATGGAGCGCTGCCTGTCGGACATCGGGGCCGACGTGATCAAGACCGGCATGCTGGGCTCTGCTGAAACGGTACGCGCGGTCGCCCCGATCCTGCGGACGCAAGCGAGAGGCATTCCTTTGGTTGTCGATCCCGTCATGATCGCCACCAGTGGTGCCAGGCTTGCGGAGTCCGGTGTCGTGGAGGCTATGAAGGCCGAGCTGTTTCCGCTCGCGACGCTCATCACACCCAACCTGCCGGAGGCCGAACGCCTCTGCGGCTTCGAGCTAAGAACGCCGCAGGATTTGCACCGCGCCGGCGAGGCGTTGCTCTCGCTCGGTCCGCACGCCGTCCTGCTCAAAGGTGGACATGGCGCTTCGGACACGCTCGTCGACCTGCTGTTTGCGCAAGATGCGGTGCCGTGCGCCTACTCTGCGCAGCGCATCGAGACCCGTCATACCCACGGCACCGGATGCACGCTGTCCACCGCCATCGCCTGCGGCCTGGGGCAGGGCATGCCGCTGCCCGATGCCATCGAACGCGCCCACGCCTACGTGCAAAGGGCCATTCGCACCGCGCCGGGTTTCGGCGCGGGGAATGGCCCCATCAATCACTTGCAGACTTAGGCGACGACCTTTTCCAGCCGGTTGCGGATGATGTCCCGCGCCTCGCTCACGATGCGCTCGATCAGGTCCTTGCAGGTCGGGATGTCGTGGATCAGGCCCTGCGTCTGGCCGGCCGACCAAATGCCGTAATCCGTATCGCCTGTGTCGTAGACGACGCCGCCGCGCGTGCCGGCCACCAGCTCGCGCACGTCCTCGAACTTGGCGCCGCCCTTGCGCTCGATCTCGACCACCTTCTGGCTGATCGCGTTGCGCGCCACGCGCGAGGAGTTGTGCATGGTGCGGAAGATCATGTCGGTGGCGCGCTCGTCGTTCGCCACCAGCGCTTCCTTCACCTTCTGATGGATCGGCGCTTCCTTGGTCGCCATGAAGCGCGTGCCCATGTTCGCGCCCTCGCAGCCCAACGCAAGCGCCGCCACCAGGCCGCGCGCATCCGCGATGCCGCCCGACGCGATTACCGGGATTTTCAGCTTGGCCGTTGTCACCGGGAACAGTACCAGGCCGCCGATGTCTTCCTCGCCCGGATGACCGGCGCATTCGAAACCGTCGATGGAGACGCAGTCGACGCCGATCGTTTCCGCCTTCACCGCGTGGCGCGCCGTGACACACTTGTGGATAACCTTCACGCCCGCGGCCTTGAACGCCGGCAGATGCGGCTGCGGGTTGTTACCCGCGGTCTCCACCACTTTGCAGCCGCTCTCGCAGATCACCTGGCGGTACTCGTCGTAAGGCACAGGGTTGATGGTTGGCAGGATCGTCAGGTTGATGCCGAATGGCTTGTTGGTCAGCTCCTGCGTCTTCTTGATCTCCTTGCGCAGCAGCTCGGGCGAACCAGGCGTCAGCGCGGTCAGGAAGCCGAGCGCGCCGGCGTTTGCGACAGCGGCGATCAACTCCGCCTTGCCGACGCGGGTCATGCCGCCGCAGGTAATCGGCACCTCGACGCCGAACATTTCGGTGAAGCGAGTCTTGAGCATGAACAGTCCCTTCCTGGATATCGTTGGAGGGAAGGGTGCCTTAGAATCCGGAGGCCTGCCAAGCCTGCCGCTACGTCGGGCAAGCCCCCGGATTCGCTGATTTTTCGGCTACTCGCACTTGGTCATCTTGGTTTTTGGGCCGCTGAAGCTGTTGCCGTCGACATTGACGGTGTCGAGCCAGATTGTGCCGTTCTCCAGCACATAGTTGTCGGTGATCTTCTTGCCGCCATTCTCGAAGCTCGCCTTCCAAGTATGGCCGTCAAACTCCGAAGCCGTCAGCGTGAAGTCCTCCTTGTTGGGATACAGGATGTGCATCGTGTCGGCGTCGACGGACAGCATCCCGGTCGGGCACGCGTCGCTCCACGTGCCGCGCACCTCTTCGGGCGTCGAAACGCCGCCGCCGCATGCCGAGAGCAGCGTGCTCAGCGCGACCGGCACCAGATAACCTTTGATATTCATGGGAATCCCCCAATCGTTGGCGCCAAAGCCTAGCGAATGGAGCGCCAAAAAAAAGCGACCCGCAAACGGATGGTCGCTCAGCCGACGAACGGATCGCGAACCATGATGGTATCGTCGCGGTCCGGGCTGGTGGACAACAGCGCTACAGGCGCCGCGATCAACTCCTCGATGCGCCGCACATACTTGATCGCATTGGCGGGTAGGTCGGCCCAGCTGCGCGCGCCGCGCGTCGAGCAGTTCCAGCCTTCCATCGTCTCGTACACCGGGACGAGCTTTGCCTGGTCCACGGCGTCCGCCGGCAGGTAGTCGAGCACCTGGTCGCTCAGCTTGTAGCCTACGCATACGTCGATGGTCTTGAACGTGTCCAGCACGTCCAGCTTGGTCAGCGCGATGCCATCGATGCCGCCGGTCACCGCGGTTTGCCGTACCAGCACGGAATCGAACCAGCCGCAGCGCCGCTTGCGTCCGGTCACTGTGCCGAACTCACGCCCGCGCGTGCCCAACTCTTCACCGACGGCGTTGATCTGCTCGCTCGGGAAAGGGCCGTCGCCCACGCGCGTGGTGTAGCTCTTGGTGATGCCCAGCACGTAACCGATCTGCTTCGGCCCAACGCCCGATCCGGCCGCGGCCTGTCCCGCGACGGTGTTGGATGATGTCACATAAGGATAGGTGCCGTGGTCGATGTCCAACAGCACCGCCTGCGCGCCTTCGAACAGCACACGCTTGCCCGCGCGCCGCGCAGCATCCAGCTCGCGCCAGCTCGATCCCACGAACGGTAGGATCTTGGGGGCGATCTCCTTCAACTCAGCCAGCAGCTTAGCCGCGTCGATCTCATCGGTGCCCGCGCCGCGCCGCAGTGCGTTGTGATGTGCCAGTAGGCGGTCGACCTTGGCCGGCAGCGAGCCGAAATCCTTCAGGTCCACCACGCGGATCGCGCGGCGTCCGACCTTGTCCTCATACGCCGGCCCGATGCCGCGCTTGGTTGTGCCCAGCTTCGACGAGTTCGACATCTCGCGCACCGCGTCCAGCTCGCAATGGATTGGCAGCACCAGAACCGCGTTCTCCGCCAGCACCAGCACGTCGGGCGTCACAGCGATTCCGGCCGCACCGACGCGTGTGATCTCGTCCACCAGCGACCACGGGTCGACCACCACCCCGTTCCCGATGATCGAGCGCTTGCCCTGGATTACGCCCGACGGCAGCAGCGACAGCTTGTAGGTCTTCTCGCCAACCACGATGGTGTGGCCGGCATTGTTGCCGCCTTGAAAGCGCACCACCATCTCCGCCCGGTTGGCGAGCCAGTCGATGATTTTGCCTTTGCCTTCGTCGCCCCATTGGGCGCCGATCACGGCCACATTGGACATGGGAGGTTACCGCTGCCTTGGATTCGCAAACGGTGGCGAGTTATAGCTCCCCGGCCCGCTCCCACCTAACGGCGTTCAGCCGCACCTTTAGCCCCGTGTTTTCGCGATAAATCCGTCGATCACGCCGTCCAGTACGTCCAGCGGCACGCGCCCGCAGCTCAGGCCCGCCTCGTGGAAGTCTTTGATGTCGTACTTCGCGCCCAAGGCCGCATTGGCCCGATCCCGCGCCCGGTTCCACACCGTGTGGCCGATCTTGTAGCTGCACGCCTGTCCCGGCGTGACGCAGTAGCGTTCCACCTCACGCGTCGCGAAGCCCGGCGCATCGCCCTCGGCGTCCACGAAATACTGGATCGCCTGTTCGCGGCTCCATTTCATGTGATGGATGCCGGTGTCGACGACGCAGCGGCTGGCGCGGAACAGCTGGAACTTCAGATACCCGATGCGGCCCAGCGGATCGTCGTCGTACATGCCGATCTCGTCCGCCAGCTGTTCTGCGTACAGCGCCCAGCCTTCCGCATAACCGGAGAATCCCGTCGCCTTGCGGATTAGCGGCAAGTTGCTCGACAGCGCCAGCCCGCCCTCCAACTGATGCCCCGGCAGGCCCTCGTGATAGATCGTCGTCGGCAGCGTCCATTTCGGCCACTCTGCGCTGTCGTGCAGGTTGAAGTACACGATGCCCGGCCGCGAGCCGTCCAGCGACGGCCCCTGGCTGAATGCCGAGGCCGCGCCGGCTTCCGTCGCCGGCGGCACGCGCCGCACCTCGAACTGATAGGGCGGCAGACGCTTGAACACGCTCGGCAGCTTCGGTCGCACTGCCGCCAGCCGGTCGTTGCAATAGGCGATCTGCTGCACCTTGCCTTCGTCGGTGTTGGGATAGATGTAGCGCTGATCCTTGTAGAGCGACGCGATGCGCTGACCCACTGTGCCAGTCGTCAGCCCCTGCGCCTTCAGCAGGCCGTTAAGCCGGTCCACGATCGCCTTCGACTGGTCGAGACCGAGCTGGTGCACCTCGTCCGGCGACATCCTGGTCGTGGTCGAGAAGCGCAGCGCTGCGGCGTAGTACGCATCGCCCTGCGGCAGCCGCGACACGCCCGCGTCATGCGCCGCCTTGGAGCGCATCTCCTTCGTGACCGCGATCAGCCGATCCAGCGCCGGCCCGATTTTCTGGTCATAGATCGCCGTCGCCTTCGCTTCCCAATCACCCGCGATGGCTTTTGCCTTGGTCCGTGTCGCGATCGACTGCACCAGCTCTGTCTGGCTCGCCGGCAGCCGGGTTTTGCTCATCTGGTCGAGCGAGGTGTCCAGGATGAAGTCCGGCGGGATCACGCCCAGCCCCGCATCGTGCCGGAAGCGATCGATATTGCCGTCGATTTGCCCTGCGAAAGCCTCCAGCCGCGCCAGATAAGCGTCCGCATCGCCCGCGTCGTTCAGCGGGTGCTTGGTGTCCAGGAAGTCCGGCACCTGCTGATAGGCACCGGTCTGCTGGCTGACTACGTAGGGCGAGACACCGCCGCCACCACCCGCGCCGCCATAGTCGAACGCATTCATCGCCACGCGCGATTCGAGCGTGTAGCGCACGGTGTCGTAGTTCACGCGGTCCATGCCGCTCAGCTTGCCGGGATCGATCCCCTGGATGCGCTTGAGCTGGTCTGCGCTCAGCGCGCGGCTTGCCGCAACGCCCGCCGCCGATTCGTCGCGCAGTCTGCTGCGCAATCCGGCATTCGGTCCCTTGTCCAGGCCGAGCAGCGTCGCCTGCTCGGGACCCTGTTGCAGCCCTTCCTGGAAAAACACGTCCATGAGCGCGTTCAGCCGCGCCGCTTCATCGTCGGCGGCGAACACTGGCGTGATGAAAGAAGCGGCACCGAGCGCGGCGGCAGAGCCCAGAAGCTGGCGGCGGTCGAGCATGAGAGTCCCCCTGTTGTTACCCAATTTGTAGCGTGGCCCGTGCGGCCACTGCTATTGTGGAACCTGCAATGTTAGCGGCAGCCCCGGTGCGTCGAAGGGTCTTTCCGGTTCAGCTCGCGCCTTACGAAGCGGCCCGCGTGGGCATCGGCCATAATGGTGGCCCAACCCTCGATCTATCGTGGGAAGTCTGGCTCTGGCGCAAGGCGAGCGCCGAGGTCCACAAGCCACCGCGCCGCGAGATCGCGCTTCATCGCCTGAAGCGCGCAGAGCGCCTCGGCCTCGACTATCGCTCGTATGCGGGGGTATTGCTCAACCGCGGCACCCATCTTGGCGCCGCGATCTTCCTGCTCGACGGCCTCGGCGAGCGCGAACTGCGCGTCGCGTCCGACCGCATTGTCGCGATCCTCGATTGCCACATCCTCGTCGGCAGTGGCGATGGCTTCGACCCAGCGTTGACCGCCCGCGCCGACGCCGTCGTTGCCACGTCAGACCCCCGAGCCCTTCAGCGCGCCATCGACCGGTTCATTCTTGGGCACTGCGGCACGCCCAGCGGCACTTTCATGGTCGGGACAGGCGCCGACCACCTGCGCGCCGCCGAAGATGCCGGCCTCGGCCTATTCCTCTGGGCCAAGGACTACTTCCGCGCTGTGAACTGACGCTGGCCGCCACCAATCCGCCACGGACCGCGCTATCGTCGCCGAAGCATTCGTGGGGGAGGGGGCATTGCACGATAAGTTCGTCCTGTTCGGGACGCAGCATCTGATCGTCATCGCGCTCACTTTTTGCGGTTCCGGCGTTGCTCGCGCCTGCCGGCCGCCGGTCGAAGCGTCGCCTCGACGAATACATTCGTTGGATGTTCGCGGGCCTCCTGATCGGCACCTGGATCGCGTGGTACTGGTTATTCATCGTCCGCCACTGGCTCGGCGCGGGCAATGAGTATCCGATGAACTTGTGCGACTGGGCCACGATTGCGCTGATTGTGACGTTGATCCGCCCCAACCAGATTGCGTTCGAGCTCGCCTATTTCTGGGCGCTCGCCGGCACCATGCAGGGTCTGATCACGCCCGACGTGAACTTCAGCTTCCCGGAGCCGCAGTTTGTCGTCTTCCTGCTCGGCCACGGCGCGATCATCTCCGCGGTGATCTACCTGATCTTCGGCAGCGGTATGCGGCCTCATCCCATCTCCATGCTACGCGCCGCCGGTTGGACCATCGTCTATTCGATTGCCGCCGCGCTGGTCGACTGGTTGCTCGATGTGAACTACGGGTTCCTCCGCGCCAAGCCCAGTCATGCGACGTTCTACGACCTGCTGCCCGCCTGGCCCACCTACATCCCCATCACCATCCTGATCGGCATTGCCTGCATCGTTCTGCTCTACGCGCCGTGGTTTGTGGTGGACCGGATTCGCGCTATGCCAGGTGCGCAACCGGCGGCGTAATATGGCGGCCCGCCCAAGAGGCCACCAAGTCGCGCCACCGCTAGCCCTCAGCGAGGATGCGAAGGACAGGTTCTATCGTCGCAACTTCGAAGAAATGATGCGCCTCAATGCCTTTGCCGGAACCGCCTGACGCCACGTCACACTTGACGGCGCGGGCGTGATGTCGGCCCGATAGGGCCAGAACAGACCCTATCGGGAGAGAACATCATGACCGACGCCTATATCATTGACGCCGTCCGCACCCCGCGCGGCATTGGCAAATATCCCAAGGGGGCGCTCAGCCAGATCCATCCGCAGCGCCTCGGCTCGACCGTCCTCAGGGCACTCGCCGAACGCAACAATCTCAAGACCGAACAGGTCGACGACGTGATCTGGGGCACTAGCTCTCAGCGCGGCCCGCAGAGCTGCGACCTCGGCCGCATGTCGGCGCTCGACGCCGGCTACGACATCCGCGCCAGCGGGGTGACGCTCGACCGTTTCTGCGGCTCGGGCATCACCTCGGTGAACATGGCTGCGACTTCGATCATGGCCGGCATGGCCGATCTCGTCGTCGCCGGCGGCACCGAGATGATGTCGATGCCCAATCGCCGCTCGTCCGAAGATGGCCCGCCGCTGTTCGACACCGGCAACCTGCACCTCCGTGCGCTTCACCCGCAGACCAACCAGGGCGTCTGCGCCGACACCATTGCCACGATGGAAGGCATCACGCGTGCGGATGTCGACGCGCTCGCTCTCGAAAGCCAGCGCCGCGCCGACATCGCGATCAAGGGCGGCCATTTCAAGAAGAGCCTCGTGCCGGTGATGAACGACGACGGCTCCGTTGCGCTTGACCATGAGGAATTCCCGCGCCCTCAGACCACCTTGGAAGGCCTCGCCGGCCTCAAGCCCTCGTTCGAGCAACTCGCCGACGTCCCGCTCAACGCCGACGGCCTGACCTTCCGCAGCCTGATCCTGGCGAAGTACCCCGACGTGAAGATCAAGCACATCCACCACGCCGGCAATTCGTCGGGCGTGGTCGACGGGTCTGCGGCGTTGCTGCTCGCCTCGCCGGAGTACGCGAAGAAGAACGGCATGAAGCCGCGCGCCCGCGTCGTCGCCACAGCGAACCAGGGCGACTGCCCGACCCTGATGCTGAACGCGCCCGTGCCTGCCGCGAAGCGCGTGCTTGCCCGCGCCGGCCTCACGCTGGATGATATCGACCTGTTCGAGATCAACGAGGCGTTCGCCGTGGTCGCGGAGAAGTTCATCCGCGACCTCAAGCTCGACCGCAACAAGGTCAACGTGAACGGCGGCGCCATGGCGCTCGGCCATCCCATCGGTGCCACCGGCTCGATGCTGATCGGCACCGTGCTGGACGAACTGGAGCGCCGCAACCTGCGCCGCGGTCTCGTCACCATGTGCGCGGGCGGCGGCATGGCGCCGGCCATCATCATCGAGCGCGTTGTGAACTAACCCGGTGACGCCGAGGTCGCCTCGCAGCGACCTCGGCCGTATCCCCAATGCGCATGTTCCGTCTGCGGAACGGCGTATTCATCGCAGAACGTCACGGCTCGGCTGGATGTCTGGTCGCCAGCCTTCACATCTTGGCGTATCGTCGCCGAGTCAAGTGAGCCTTTGGGGGGCTTTCCGAGAATGAAAATTCATTTGCCGCACCCGCGGATAGCCGACCGCCTGAGGGACGGGCCGGCTCTCATCGAGAAAGAGCACATTGGCTTCAACGGCCGACTTGCCATCCTCATTACGAATGGCGTCGGCACGATGTGGTGCGCTTACATTTTTGCTGCCATTGCTCTTGTCAGCCTTCCGGAAGCCGTTCGCGGCGGCATCGGTCCACTTGTCGCGTGGATCGCGCAGACGTTCCTGCAACTCGTTCTGCTCTCCGTGATCATGGTTGGCCAAAAGGTTGCCGCGGCTGCGTCCGACAAGCAGGCGCTGCAAACCTTCCAGGATGCCGAAGCGCTTATCAAAATCCAGGACGACGTGCACAGTCTGATCAAGCTCAATACGGAATTGACGCAGCAAATCCACGCGATGCTTGCAGGATCGAAACCAGACGAACTCGCCGCGGTGGCCGACAGTCATCTCGAAAATGGGGATGGCGGGAAGAGTTGATCCGACCCTCGCCCAGCCGAACAGCCTGCGATCAAGCGTCACGACAAACATGGAATCGAGCATAGTTTGGTCAGAAGGTCGCGCTGGCCCGAGAAGGAGCTCACGAATGCTGACTGTCCATCATCTGGGGATTTCCCAATCCGAGCGCATCGTTTGGCTATGCGAAGAGCTGGGTCTCGACTATCAGCTCAAGCGCTACGACCGACGTGCCGACAATCGCCTCGCACCGGATGAGTACAAAGCGCTGCATCCGATGGGCATCGCCCCGGTGATCACCGATGGCAATCTCGTCCTGGGCGAGAGCGGCGCGATTTGCGACTACATCGTTGCGAAGTACGGCAACGGCAGACTGGTACCGAAGCCGACCGACAAGGACTTCGCCGACCATCTGTTCTGGTTTCACTGGTCCAACGGCACCTTCATGACCACGCTGATGATGCAGCTCGTGCTGGCGGGAGGCGGCGGGGCTGCCAACCCTGCCTCAGTCTTCGTGAACGATCGCAGTCAGCGCGGCTGGGCGATGGTGGAAAAGCGGCTCGGCGAGGCGCCATTCTTCGGCGGACAAAGTCTCACGACGGCCGACATCATGATGGTCTACTGCCTGACCACGAGCCGGGCCTTCCGCAACCTGTCGATTGAGGCCTTTCCCAACCTGCGTGCCTATCTCGCCCGAATCGGCGCGCGTCCTGCCTATCAGCGCGCCATGGCAAAGGCAGAGCCCGGCATGACCCCAATGCTCGCCTGACGGCGCTACCGCGCGTCTGAAGGCCCTGGATGGCTCCCTCGAGCGCCGGACGACGCAGTCGCCGTCTGCTATCTCCTGACAAGGGCCGTCGCAGCGGAATGCGTCGCTGCTGAAACGAGGCTGTTGGGCTCTCCCCCGCAGAAACAAAACCGTGCTATGCATGAAGAGCACGCGGGCGTAGTTCAATGGTAGAACGGAAGCTTCCCAACCGATTTGATCCTTCCGCATAGCTACTCACCGCTTCTCCTAACTCTTTGATGGCCTTGCGATTTCGGTCGATGCACGTCTCATGCGTGCTCATCCGGAATCGCCTGTACGCCGCCGATTTAAGAGACAAAAAGGAGACAAATTTTGATGCCTAATCTGCACCTTACCGATATGGCCGTGAGCAAACTTAAGCCGGCTGCAAACCGAACGTACTGGGACGACACAACGCCGGGGTTCGGAATTCGCGTAGGCAAGCGAACCAAGACGTGGACCGTCATGCGTGGGTCATACCGCGATCGCGTGACGCTCGGTCACTACCCGGCACTCTCGCTGTCCGACGCAAGAGCAGAAGCCAAGAAGCTCTTGTCCGCAGAGCTGGACCTGCGACCGAAGCAGATACGGGTACCCGTTGAGGCCGCGAAGCTCCAGTTCCTGGAGGAAAACTATCGCAATCGCGCCATCAAGACGAAAGCTGGGATGACGAGCTTGCTCAAGTTGCATGTCAAGGATTTCCCCGAGTTTCTGGACGAGGTGGGCGACGCACACATTCAGAAATGCCTCGATAGGCTCAAAGACCGGCCGTCCGCGCAGCTTCATGTTTTCCGTGCGATGCGGTGTTTCCTGAGGTGGTGCACGCGGCCTCCTCGTAGATACCTCAAGCACTCGCCGATGGAGGGTTATGAGCAGCCGTCCACGCCAAACAAGCGCAGCCGGATACTCTCGGACGCCGAGCTAGAGGCTGTCTGGCTGGCTGCGGGAGGATCGACGAATGCTATTGTTCGCCTTTTGATCCTTTGGGGCACCCGCAACACGGAGACCGCTTCCATCCGCCGTGAATGGCTTGTCGACGGTGTGCTCACCATCCCGGGGTCCCACACAAAGAACGGTCGGGACCACTCGATACCGGTGATGCCGATGGCGAAGCAGATCCTTGATGCTACACCGCATGGCAAGCACTACTTTCTATCGCGGTGGGGCGAGAGCCACCTTTCGAGCGGCGCGTGGAGCAAAATTCGGCGTCAGATCCAGAAGGATTCAAAGACAAGCGAGTGGCAACTTCGCGATCTTAGACGAACGTTTCGTTCGAACATGGCGCGCCTCAAAGTGCCGAGGGAAGTTTGTGAAGTGCTCATCAACCACGCCCCGCCGGTACTCGATGAGATCTACGACCGCTACGATCGGCTAGACGAGAAACGCGAAGCGCTCGCTCGGTACGAAAGCTTTCTAGCGAGGCTACTGCAACCTGAAATGAGTTAGGGGGCGCCGGTGATGCAGGACGCTGTTGAGAAGTGAGAGGCCTTCCTGCAAACTCTCTTCGCCTGGGGCAGCAACCTCGGGGCATCGCGATGCTCCCAACTATGGGAGACCGCGATGCGGTTCTTATCGAAGAAGCAAGTGTCTCAACTCGTACTGTACTCGGGAGCGCACATCGCCAGGCTTGAGGCGGCTGGCAGGTTCCCCAAGCGGGTTAACTTGGGCCAATGCAGGGTTGGCTGGGTCGAAGAAGAGATACAGTCCTGGATGGAGGCACGCGTGGCTGAACGCGATGGACACACCGGCTCCTCTTGAAGGAGCGGAGAGCGGCCCGAACGGAGTTGCTTCGGGCCGTTCTTTCGTTCGCGTGGCACGCTAGGCAGACGCAGCGCCTGCCTTCACGGGCGATGCCGGGTAGGGCCCTTTCATATGCAACGCGACCGGATCATGTCCGGCCCAATCAAAGAGCCACTCCGCGTCTGCGGACAGCAAATGCACGCACCCGTGCGATGGCGTATTGGGATCGCCCTCGTGGAAGGCGCAGGTGGGGTCTTGCTCGAAAAACAAGGCGAACCGCATGACCGCGGGATGGCCTTTTGAGTCTTTGTACAGACTGCTTACGTGGTTGCGATCACGCTTGGTCGGCGAGATGTCGCCGTTCTCGATAATGGGCGTTAGATGGCCCACCCGTCCAAACGCACACCGGTCGATTGTCTTCACGACCTTGCCGTCCTCCGAAGCCGTGATCGTGAACGACGGCATATCCACTGAAATTGCCTTGGCCAAGTTGCGATCCTTTTGCGGAGCGAGTGTGAGTTTATCGCGAGTCGCTACCGGGATCTGCGTCGGTTCACAATGGAGGGCTGAGCAGATTACAAGGCAGCACAGCGACGCCGACGCATGGCTGGGGACGGGTCCCGACGCGATAGCGCGTCCCATACGGCACCCGTCTCTGTATGGGGATGCCTATTGGTGCTTTCTCGGCGGATTTTCCCAGTATTCGGCCAAATCGTTTTGCTGCCAACGCCGCGACATATGGCTCTAGAGCGCCCCCGGTTACAGCCGGCGCGCGGCAACAACGATGCGAGCCAAGTGAGACACCGCCAATGCAACCACGCCCATAAGCGAACATCCCTTCAACGCGGGAACGATCGCGCCAAGCCGCAACCGGCTCCCCGAGCCGACGACGACGGATGACGCACAGAAGCGGCGAAGGATTGATAGTTGTCGTGCGCTCCGCATACCGGGCTATGGCGGTCATGGCGGCGCATCGCTCGCCATGGCGAACGGTTACAGGCGCCCGCCCTTCAGGTACATCCGCCGCATGCAGACCGATTCGCTACTGCGCCGCTTACGCTCTGCGTCGCCACAACCGGTCGGGCAGCGGCTCTCGCTCGGGCCGGCCGACCTGCGCATGTTCGGGGCCATCAACCGGCACGGTCCCCTGCCATCGACATACCTGCATCGATTTTCCGGGCACAAGGATCGCTCAGCGTTCGCGAACCGGCTCACCAAGCTCTATAACGGTACGGCGTTCTGCGCACCGCTCCTCAGTCGGCCGCCGCAACAGTTCCAGTCGTTCGCCGCGCGATACCAACATCTCATCTACGATCTCACGCCGATGTCACGCGCTCTTCTTCGCGATCAGGGTGTGCAGCCGGTTGACCGAACGGACCCGTTCCTCCACCGCTTCATGGGCGCTTGCGTTGGAGCTTCCATCGAATTCGCCACGGGCGAGCTCGGGCACCGTTACATTGCGCGCACCGAGGTTCTGGCGAAGCATGGCGCAACGCTCGCCACGAGGGTCGGAGTCAAGACGCTTATCCCGGACGACCTGTTCGGTCTCCAATATGCGAAACAAGGTTACCGCTTCTTTGCGGTCGAGGTTGATCGCAACACGGAGAGCATCGAGCGTAAACCGGGCGGCTACAATACCTTCGCCCGAAAGCTTGACGGCTATCTCGCCCTCATGATGGGGCAAGGCTTCAAAGAGTGTTGGGGCATCCCGAACCTCCTGGTGCTCACCGTTACGACGAATAAGACGCACCTAGCGCATCTCATCGAGCATGTTCGTGGCAACGCCGGCCGCTACGCGGACCACTTCCTGTTCAAAGCAAACCCCGACTTCGGGGTGAACTGGCGTATACCCGAGATCATGACCGATCTCCTCCGCGAGCCTTGGGCAAGGGGCACCGGGTCGTTTGACATCGCACAGCCGTAATCGCCGGAACGAAGATATCTGCCGCGACCGCGGCAGACGTTTACTCCACCACCTACCACTCTTCACTCGGCTCGGTTCCGTCGTCGTTGGAATTCTGAGCCCCATGACGCGGAGGAGGTGTGACGATAACGTCCTCAGCAAATAAGGCCACAGTTTGCCTGTTCCAGTAGCTCCGGTCGTCCTGGTCCCGCCGAGACAAGTGCTCTTCGCCTTCCATTGTTCCGACCGCAATGGGGATGGAGACCGCAGCCGGCGTGGTCCCCCGGAAGTGTGCGGCAAAAGTCAGTCGGGGCTGGTCGAGAATAAACTCCGCCTTTGTTCGCATCTCGGGCGCCATCGCTCGCGCATCACGGTCGCTCACGCCCGCTGCAAACTTCATTGCCGTGTTTGCGGCGAGCGACGATTGCAGGTGCTGGGAAGCCTGCGCCAGGAATTGATGGCTGAACACGCAACCGCATCGGTATTTCCGCGCTGTCGTGAGCAGGTTGTCAACATTCTGGTCAAAGTACTCGGCCGCCTCATCCACGATGAGGAACGCCGCCCGTCGATCGCGCTCAGGCAAGACCGCACGCTCCTCGATCGCTTGAAGCACCAGCGAGATGAAGAGCTTTCCGAAGTCTGCGCTGGATGACTTGAGAAAGTCCTTTGCCGTGTCGACAAGGATTATCGTGCCGGAATTGAGCTCGTCCGCGATGTTCACTCTGGTCTGCTCGCACGTAAAGAGCCGCTGCATAGTCGGGTTCTCCAGGATTGCATGGAGCCGATAGCGAACTTGCTCGCGTGTCTGCTTGTATGACGCGTTCTTTGGGTCAAGGAACTCACGCTCAAAGAATTCCCGCTGAAGTGCCGGAAGCCGCTCAATGGCCGGCCGATACGGTGCGGCGTCCTCCATCAGTCGGAGCATGTCGAGGATGGTCGCATTGCGGCCCATGGTATCGGGCAGGGTGATAAGCAGTCGTGCAATGTAGCGAAAGAAGACTGTTTGCTTGGCGGTCAACTCGGCGCCGATAAGGCCGGCGAAAAGATAGTCGAAGGTTTCAATCACGCCCGCGACCACCTGCTCGCGCACTCCTGGCTCGTAATGCCCAAGGCGTCGAACATCAAAGATGTTGAGTGCGGGCGGGAACTGCGTGTCGCGCGGACTGATGAGCAAAATGCGACGGTCCGTCTCAAGTCTCCAAACCTCATTGATAAGGTCGCCTTGGCTATCGACGATCACAAGCGCGGGCTCATCCTCGGACTTCATATCGTGGAGAATGAGGTTCTTGAGAAGGGTAGTTTTTCCCGAGCCGGAGCCGCCCAGGACATGCATGTGACTGAAGCGATCACGGTGGGTGAACTTGAGCGGGACCGGTGTACGCAGGAGGTTGAGAAATGGCGTTCCCGTAAGATAGCGCTCGAGTACGTCCTCGACCGGCAGCGGACTGTCGGCAGGTGGGATTACCGGCTTCTTCGGATTGCGGGGGTCGGCAATCCCGGAAACGCGGCATGCGTTGGTCCACATGGTATTGAAGAGATCGACGAACAAGCCCGCATCACGTAGCTCATCGATGGCAAACGCGCCCATGATTTGGCCGATCATGCGCTTTGGTTCAGGAAGGGTGTAGATCAGGGGTACGGTGAATGGGGAGGGCACTTCGAACTTCGGGAGCGCGCCGACGATATGAGAAAACACGCGATCGAGCGTCCCCCGAAGCGTGGAGATGATCTTCTCTTCCCGTGCATGGAAGAACTCCTTGCACCGAAGGATGCCTTTGAGCTCCGCGGCCTGCTTCATATTCAAGCCGGTTTCGAATTCGGGCATGAAGAAAATGTGCGGCTCGCCCATGAGAATTTCAACAATCGCGAGCGAGAACGCGTCACTGCATGCGGTTGGAAGGTCGAGCGCTCCGCAGATGGCATCCCCAAGCCGCTGCAGGGCGTCTTCACCGGCGTAATTGGACCGCTGGTGCGCCGCAAGTACGGACCGGTGGAGCTGCCGCAGGTCTTGGGAATCTCGATCGCGTTCACTGCCAAAGCGGCGACCGAACGGAGTGAACGCGGAAGGGCGCCAATCTTCCATCAGGGTGTGAGGTTCGGCTGAAAAGAGTTGTCCAGGTTGACATGATCAAGCGGCTGCTCGCCCGGAACCGTGGATACGTGTGAGAGCGGCACGTTGGCTCCTTGGGTAACCACTGGCGCAGGAGGGGCTGGCCATACGAGCCAAGCGACGAGTGCAATCACTGGGACACTCACTACGACGCCGAATAGGATACGAACTTCTCTCATCGTGACCGGCCACCGGCGCCGAACGACGAAGACCATCACGCTATCTTCCCAGGAGCGACAGGTCCTGCCGACAAAGGACGCTGCACGTTTGAAGACGGGAGCCGATTTCCTAATCGTCTCCATGAGAAAGTCTGGCCCGCCGAATGCGTCGTCTGACGCCTCCGGGCTTGCTATTTCTGAACTGCCCGTATTGACGGCGGTGGGTGCAGCTTTGTGGGCGTATTCGATGAGGGCCGGCGCGTCGTGCGTGACGTGCACATGTTCTTCGCCATTCTGGTATTCGATGACGACTTCGCTGCCATCAAAAGTATTCGCTACTTCGAGGTAGCGGGTGAGGTTTTTCGAAGCATCCCGTACGGTGTCCTCGGCTTCCAGAAGCTCCTGCATGTCCTTGCATTCGATGTGCTGGCCTCTGCCGAGTGAAGCGACGGAGATGTTGAGCGCGAGCCTGCTCCGAATGTCCGAGATCGCGCCTTTCGCAATCCCCTGCCATCCGCTGCCGGACTCATAGTGGGCGTCCGCAGTTGCGCGGTGCTTCGCGGCTTCTCGACTGAAATAGATTATCTGCGCACCGAGCCCGTACTTATTTATGTTGGCTCTCTCTTCCGCATCGTAGTCGGCTCGGACGTCAAGGCAGAAGATGACTTTGTTGAACGTGCTGCGCCGCTGCGAGCGCTGAATTTTGAGGAGCATCAGACGAGGTTCCTCTTCCAGCGCCACCACACAAAGGCTGCGATGAGCGCAATCACAAGCGCGATGACGATCGGATGAGACCAGAGCCAAGACGCGAGCATCGCGCCAAGGACAACTGCGGCAACCGTGACCACGGCCGCGATGAACGTAGACGTATCAGGCATCCGACCCCCAGCGGACGGTGTCGCCGATACGCAACGTACGACTCGAAAATCCTATCTACTTTCAGCGCGAGTTCAACTCAGGATTGATCCCGCGTGCCGGCTCCGGCCCCTTGCCGGGCACTTGTCGCGTCGCGCAACGCCCGCCCGCTTCGGAAGGCTGACTGGCTGAGCCCCCGTGATCGCTCTGAGACGCTGAGCCACAAGGATCGCGGTATTGCAGCGCGCCAAAAAGAAGAAAGGCCCGGCGGCGCCGGGCCCTTGCGCTTCGTCCCCTTAGGCGAGTTCTGATTCTTTGGCGCGCCATCTCAAGGTGGTCTGATAGGTTCGGCCACGCTGCATGTAGCCCGGCTGCCCTCCGCTGAATGGGCCGCCGCCTGCCATTCGGCGAGGCGGCGTTCGAAGAGCAGCTTGATCACCTCGAACACTTGCTGACGGGCGATTTCTCTCGGAGGCGCCATAACGCCCTGATCTCGCGATGCATCGAGCATGAGGTTGACGGATGACGATTTCGGCGGGTTCCAACATGCAGCCGCGCGAACGGAAAAGGACCGTCGATTTTGACTCAGCGCTGAGTTGTCCGCGCGAGTTCTCGTGCTTTGCCGCACTATGCTCCGCGCCTTGGAAAGGCATGGACGCGCGTCATGATCTCATGCGCGAACACGTTATCCACACCGTGAAATCGGTACTAGCTGTTGTGGATGCGGTATAGTTTCAACAGATACCCACAAAAAGAAGGCCGGTTATCCCAAAGGTGCCCGCCTTTCGCGGAGGCGAGTTATCGGATGAGATACCTGCGTGGTGGCTAACGCTGCAACCGCCCTTGAAAGTCACGAAGTGCCCGCAACAGATCTCGCCATGCGTCACGGCAGAGACCCGCTAGATGGGGCGCGTGAACAAGCTGTGCGAAAACTGAAAACGCGGCAACTAAGCAGCCCAGGAAGCTCGTCCCGCCGAGTGCGGCAAGCGCACCGAAAATCTCGTGGAGAAGCCCACCCGCCAGATGGATGTCGGCGGCTACCACAAGCGCGCACAAGATTACGCGGCCGACAAAAGGCAGGCTTCCCCGCCAGGAAAAGGGCAAGCTCCTTCGCAACATCCCAAAGATGTTGCCCAACAGATTCAGCATGGTGCCTCCAAGGCGTGTAGATCGAAGCCGTCTAAGCGATCCGATCTGGGCGCCGCTCGAGGGAAGCCGCCGACACGTCGTCGGCGGCTTTTCCCCTTTTTCCAACTACATCCTCATGACACCTCCGTGCGAGAGACACTGCGTCGAGACGCAGTGACGGCAAAAATGCCAAACAACGATAGCGAGTAACCGCGCGCAAACGCGTCGCGCGAGCGATGCGATCACGGGCGTTCGGCAGCTCGGCGAGGTTGATGAAATGCGAAGCGACGGTAGTCCCCAAAAACTACGCGACTCACAACGGCAGATCATTTCTCGAATAAGTCGTGCGTTCGAACTCTAAATCAAGGACGTGTGGACGACTCGATCCGTGATATATCTGTTGTCCATAAGAAGATAGTTATTGCGACTCAGCAGGAATCGGAATCCGAGTCGCGCGCCCAGCGTCGGGGTGGACGTGTGACGAAGCGCCGAGCGGTCACTCCTCATCCGACACTTGCCGACCTTGGAAACGGCCCTGACAAGGTCCATCGGCACCGCCAGGCAGACTCAACCGGCGCCCGGTGGTTCCATGGCGCCGAGAACAGCGACGGCCAAGAGGAGAAGGAGCCCCAGCGCTTGCTCAATAGCAATCGAGATGCCGAGCCGTCTGGTCCAGAGTGCGGAGTCGCGTTCGGGCACACGCGGCGTGATCCAGAAGCGATTGAGGGCGGCGAGTCCCAACATTAGAGCGAACAGCATGAGCTTGACGCTTAGAACCTTGCCGTAGCTCGTGGCGATCAGATCGAGCGGCGAGGTGAGGAGAAAGAAACTGTTTGCGATGCCCGTTGCGAACAGAAGGCCGACGGCAATCTGCCCGATCCGCGAGAACGCCTTCAGCACGTCGCTCTTCCGCTTCGGCGACGAGAACGTCCTTAGCGCGATTGCCAGCGGAAGAAGCGCGCCGAGCCACAATCCCGCAGCCAGCAGGTGCAAGCTATCGGCTGCCATATGACTTCCCGCCCAGCCCTGCGTGGCGCGGGCGTGGCCGGTGCCCGCGAGTAATGCTAAGGAGAGCGAAGAGCCTATCGCGGCCGTCCAAATCGCCGTTCGCCTGGGCCACCACGGGACCGTGAGGAGTGCGGCACAAACGAGCAGAAGGCGGACGATCCAAAGCGGTCCGAAATCGGTGCCCTGCAAGATCGCGTACAGCGACTCTCGATTGAGTGCGAGCGATAGATCGCCGGTCATCGACGCAGCGGTAAAAACGAACCATCCGACGCCGCTTGCGATCGCAGTGAGGGCGCCGACGATAGGTATCCATTTGATACGACGTAACAAGCGCTGTTCGTTCCCGCCCCACGCGCCAGCGCGGCCCAGCGCATAGAGCGGAAACAAACTGACGCCGAACAACGAAAGCGTCGCCGTGAAGTGCAGGAAGCGGGATAATAAGAGTCCCGCTTCGAGCATTAGCGCGCAATCTTGAACGAGTAACTTCCCGAGACCCGGTGCGTGTCGACCGACACCGCGTGCCAGGCAACTGAGTAGGCACCAGGCTTCAGCGGCGCGCGCAACGGCACGACAAGACTCGTATTGTCGCGACCGCTCACGGTCGGCGCGCCGGTTGCAACCGTGCGTCCGCCGTTCGTCAACGTGAGCCCGCTAAAGCTCGCGATCAGCCCTTCGCTGAAATTAAGGCGAATGGCGTTTGGCGAGGTCTTAAGTGTGGCGTGCGAAGCCGGGTTGGACGATTTTAGGCGCGGATGTGCTTCGGCTGCGGTTGACGCCACGGCGAGGGCCGCTATTGCCGCAGCCATGGCAAGGGACTTCTTGATCATCTTGGGTTCCTTTCAATGCACGTCGGTGGCGGCGCCCCTCCTGCCGCCGGCGTAGGGTGGTCTAGTAGTTCCAGCCGCCGTAGCGGTGATAGCCCCAATACCCGCGATACCCGCGCGTCATGTTGTTGTACTGGCTGTACCAGTACCCGCAATTGCGCAGGCCCGGATGATCGGCATGGTAGTCGCCATGCGCCTGGTCGAGCGCATCGTGCAGATCGTCGTGTTCGTCGCGGCCGTCGAAGCCTTCGTCATGGGCATCGCCGTGCAGAGCATCGAGCTGCTCGTGGAAGCGCTCGTGCTGCCGGCACTCCTGCACATGCTGGCGCACGACATTGTAGTAGTAGCCGCCGCCAGAGTCGTAACGGCCATAGCCATAGCCGTCCCAATCGTGGGCCGCCGCCGGTACCGCAGCGGTGGTCAAAAGCAACGCACCCGCCCCCATCAGTGTCTTCAACATGCTCAACTCTCCTTGTGTTCCGACAATCGCTCCAAGTCGGGTTGCGGGAGCATCCCGCTACGTCGAGACATTGATCGAGCGCGCATGAACTGCTTGTGAATGCCTCCTTCAGAATTTGCCGCGGGACGCTCGTTGGGAATTTGTAATCTCCGACATGGGTTCCTTGGGCGGATTCGCTAATCGAGCTTGAGGCGGGTGAAGAGCATGTAGGAGGTGGGGCCCGATCCGTAGGCCGGCGTGATCGCCGACGGCAGCGTGTAGACGCTACCCATCGCCCCGAGGCCCAGCTTCAGGTGATCGGCGACCGGGATGTCATAAACATAGCCGAGCGAAAAGCTGGAGACGTTGAAGGTATGGCCCGCAAGCGGGCTCGGTGCTTCAAAGAGTTCGTTCTTGTCGGCGTTCTCTGCGCGCCCAAATACCGTGTGGTTGTACCAGCTCGCCGCGGATTCGAGCAGGAAGGCATCAGGATTGGGCCCGGGTTGCATGCTGTTGCGACCCCAGGCGAGCGTGGTCTGCCAGTTGCCGTGTTCGAGCGGCTGGTTATAGCTCGCGGACGCCGTCATGCGGTGCTGGTTGACGCCAGGCTCCAGCTGCTCCGGGCTCTTGATAAAACCATAGCTCACCTGGAGCGCCCAATTGGCGTCCGGGTTCCAACTGACGCGCCCCGAAACGGAATTGAGCCGCGCGCTGTCGAAGTCCCACCGAAATTGATCGGGCTCGCGCCCGTTGAAGACGGAGCCTTCGATCTTCCAGTCGCCATAGACATAGCCCGCGGTGATCACGCCAAAGGTTATATGGGTTGAGTCGAGCCAGTGATGCGTGATCGGTGCAGCCGGATCGTCCATGCCTGAGAAACGGTGCATGAAGGTCGGCGGCCCAAGTGCCGGCTCGCCGGGATATCCCGCATAGACAAACACCGACTGCTTGTCGGCAACTGGCACGCTGTAGGTGCCGGCAAGCTCCATCAGGAAATCGTGCGGATGCTGGCGGTCAATCAGTGGATCAACGCCGTTCGCTGTCTCGCCGGTCTGGAGCAGAAGCGGATAACCGCTCTTGCCCATGAATGGATCGAGCGAAAGCATGGAGCGTAGCGTGAGCGTGCCCGGACCAATGTCCTTCTGGCCCATCGCCATGAACATGCTCTCGCTGAACGTCTTGTCAGCGCCGCGGGGCCCGCCCTGATTGTCATATATGGCAAGAATTGATCCGTGCGCCATTGCCGACCAGTCGCCGAGCGAGCCACTCCAGCCTTCCATTGGCGTTGAATCCGGCTGCCATGCGGTGCCGGACGCGTCGCGCATCATCGAATAGTCGCCAGCCTGCCCCTTCATCATGTGATCCATGCTCATGCCGGGCATATCCATGGAATCCATGGTCATGCCCTCCATGGGCTTCTCATCGGGCTTGTTCGTCGGCGCAGGTGACGGCGTTGCGGTGGACGGCATCGACATGCCGGGCATGCTGCTTTGATCCTCCGCAAGCGCCTGGCCCGAAGCGCCAAGCGCAAGGAGCGAGAGAACAACGCCGAAGTAGAGACGCATGGCAAACCCAGCAGCCAGAAGAACGCCCTTGTCTTTGGGCGCCGCGCATCCATAATATACCCTATAGGGGTATGCAAATGAAAAAACGCGCAACGCACGAACCTGACAAAGCCGTGATAACCCGCCTCACCCGGATCGAGGGACAGGTGCGCGGCGTCGCGAGGATGGTCGAGGACGACCGCTACTGCATCGATATCCTGACGCAGATTCAGGCGATCAAGGCCGCGCTCCGGAAGGTCGAGGAGCAGGTGCTCAAAGGCCATGCGGCGCATTGCGTCGCCGAAGCAATCAAAAGTGGAAACACAAAAGATCAGACCGAGAAGTTCCATGAGCTCGTCGAGCTGTTTGGCAAATATGGAAACTGACACGCAAAAGACGCTCGATCCCGTCTGCGGCATGACGGTCGATCCCGCGACCGCCAAGCACCATGTCGAACATGACGGGCATGACTACTATTTCTGCTCAGCGAAATGTCGCGCGAAGTTCGAGGCCAATCCACCGGCCTACACCAGCAGAAGTGCGGCGCCCGCACATCACACGCACGCTCACGCCGATCATACCCATGCGCCCGAGAGCGCGCCGCACGGCGCGATCTACACCTGTCCCATGCATCCCGAGGTTAGGCAGGACCATCCGGGGGCCTGCCCCATCTGCGGGATGGCGCTCGAACCGCTCATAGTGAGCGGCGAACACGTCCACAATCTCGAACTCGCCGACATGTCGCGGCGGTTCTGGATCGGCCTGGCGCTCTCTGTGCCCGTCATTCTGCTCGGGATGCTCGCCGAACTCTTAGGACTCGGTCGCTTCATCAAGCCCGAACTCTCGCAATGGATTCAGTTCGCCTTCGGCACACCGGTCGTCTGGTGGGCGGGCTGGCCGCTTTTTGCCCGCGCCTGGGCATCTCTTGTGTCCCGCAACCTCAACATGTTCACGCTGATCGCGCTCGGGACCGGCGTGGCGTGGACGTATAGCGTCATCGCCACGCTCTTTCCCCACTTGTTTCCGCCGGCGTTTCGGAGCGAGGGCGGCACGGTGCCGGTCTATTTTGAAGCCGCAGCCGTCATCACGGTACTCGTGCTGCTCGGCCAAGTGCTTGAGCTTCGCGCCCGCGAGCATACGTCGGGCGCCATCCGCGCATTGCTCAATCTGGCTCCGAAGACGGCACGCAAGATCACCGGCGACAGCGAAACAGAGGTGCCACTGGACTCGATCGTCATTGGTGATCGTGTCCGCGTTCGGCCCGGCGAAAAGATCGCCGTTGATGGTTCGGTGTTGGAAGGGCGTTCCGCGGTCGACGAATCCATGGTCACTGGCGAATCCATGCCTGTGACAAAAGATGTGGGCGCGAAGGTCATAGGCGGCACGCTCAACCGCTCAGGCGCGCTTGTTATCCGCGCCGAGAAAGTCGGCAGCGAGTCCATGCTGTCGCGCATCGTGCAGATGGTCGCGGAAGCCCAGCGCAGCCGCGCCCCCATTCAGCGCATGGCCGACCGCGTGTCCGGCTGGTTCGTGCCGGCCGTCGTCATTACAGCGCTCGTGGCGTTTGCCGTGTGGCTCTTGTTCGGGCCCGAGCCGCGTTTTGCGTTTGCGCTCGTCTCCGCTGTGACCGTCCTCATCATTGCCTGCCCTTGCGCACTCGGGCTCGCGACGCCGATGTCCATCATGGTCGGTGTGGGCAGGGGCGCGCAGGCCGGCGTTCTTGTGAAGAACGCCGAAGCGCTGGAGACCCTGGAGCGCATCGACACCCTCGTCATCGACAAGACCGGCACGCTCACCGAAGGCAAGCCATCCGTCACTGAAATCGTCACAGCACCGGGATTTGACGAGAATGATTTGTTGCGCCTTGCGGCCGGTGTCGAGCGGGCGAGCGAGCATCCGCTCGCGGTCGCCATCGTCGCAGCGGCCGAAGCAAGAAAGCTCGCAATCCCGCAGATGACAGGGTTCGACTCGCCGTCCGGCAAAGGCGCACTCGGCACCGTTGAAGGCAAGGCAGTGCTGCTTGGCAATCTGCCGTTCATGAAAGAACAGAATATCGACGTGGCGTCGCTCGCCGAGCGCGCGGACGAGCTACGCGAGGACGGTGCAACAGCAATCTACATAGCGATCGCTGGAAAGCTTGCAGGTGTGTTTGCCATCGCCGATCCGGTCAAGAAAACGACGCCAGCCGCGCTGAAAGCGCTCCGTGACGATGGTGTCCGCATAGTCATGCTGACTGGCGATAACCGCACGACAGCCCTTGCCGTGGCAAAGAGGCTTGGCATCGACGAAGTGGAAGCTGAAATCTTGCCTGATCAGAAGAGCGCGGTCGTTGCCAAGCTCAAGAAGGAAGGGCGCGCCGTTGCGATGGCGGGTGATGGTGTGAATGACGCGCCGGCACTAGCGGCTGCGGACGCTGGAATTGCCATGGGCTCCGGGACTGACGTTGCCATGGAGAGCGCGGGCGTCACCCTGCTTAAGGGCGATCTCACCGGCATCGTGCGGGCTCGCCTGCTATCGCGGGCGACCATGAGCAATATCCGCCAGAACCTTTTCTTCGCCTTCTTTTACAACGCGGTTGGTGTACCCGTGGCGGCGGGCGTTCTCTATCCCACCTTCGGCATCCTGCTATCGCCGGTGATCGCGGCTGCCGCCATGGCGCTGTCGTCGGTCAGCGTGGTCGGTAACGCCCTGAGACTTCGCTGGGTCCGGATTTGATCACGATCAAAAATTAGGAAGCTGAATTAGCCCATCACGTCACCATGTGGTTGAGGCCGGCGAGATAGAGTGACTTGGAGGAAGTCGTGACCGGTTGTGGATGCGAGCAAGTTGAGGTGAAGGGGGCGGAACAGCGCCGCACCCTCACGATTGCGCTCGGCCTGAACGCAGCGATGTTCGTGGTTGGTATTGTCGCGGGCCTTATCGCCCAGTCGAGTGGACTGGTGGCCGATGCACTCGACATGCTGGCTTATGCGATTGCGCTCTTGGCGATCGAGCGCAGCCAGTTGTTCAAGGCCCGTGCGGCGACATTGAGCGGCACGATCTTGCTCATCCTGGGTATCGTAGTCTTGCTCGACGCGGGACGGCGAGGCCTCTTCGGAAGCTCGCCGGACGGCATTCTGATGATAGCGGTCGCGACGGTTTCGTTGTGCGTGAACTCGACGGTCCTTTATCTGCTGGCGCGGCAAAAGGAGAAGGCAGAAGTGCACTTGCGGGCGACCTATATCTTTACCCGCGCGGATGTCATCGCGAATCTTGCGGTGATCCTTTCGGGCGCTGCGCTGCTGGTCGCGCATTTTCGCTACGTTGATCTGATTGTCGGCGCGGCGATCGTCATTTATGTCGTTCGAGAAGCGTTCGAAATCCTGGCCGAAGCGCGCGAGGCGCGAGGGGCCGAAACGTAGCCGGACCCTCTGGTAATGCCCGAGGCGAAGACGCGACGTTAAAGTGTATCGATCGTGGTGCGGGAGTTTGTCGATTCGGGGGCCAGTGCCCGCGACGACAAGCCCGGACACGCATTTCCGTCACAAGAATCCTCGAAAGAGGGGTTTTCCGCGCGATTTTTGAGCACCGGAATCCCGAGGTATTATTCAGCGCTGATTTGCGCGAGGGGTGTCGTGAGCGGTCAAATTCAGGACATCGGTGTGTTGCGCTGGCGCAGCCGCGCCCAGAAGATGCGCGCCATTGCCGCCAGCATCGACGACACGGAGGCCCGAGCTGCCATTCTCGGGCTAGCGGTCGCGTACGAGCGCATGGTGCAAGACCTCGGCGGGCAGGCTCCGCAAAGGAACGCCGTGCCGCTTCAAGGCAGCGCCGGGAAATGACGCCCAAGCAGCCGACAAAATTGCAGGCCATGACGCATCTGTGCCAGCTTACCGACGATGCGAACCCGCCGAAGCCGCAGAAGCCGCGCGGGCCGCACGAACGCCGGGAGCCGAAACCGCGTGAGTTCGCCTGTCCACCATAAGGGTGTGGTCTATTCAGTCACCGAGTTGGGCGGTGACCGGTGGCGTTGGGCCATTCATCCACCAAAGTGTGTGACCGACTACCACCTAGCTAGCGGCGAAATCACCGGAGCGAAGAGCGCCGCCATTGCGCGGGCAAAGTTGGAAATTGACCTCCAGGACCAAGAAGGCCGAAAATTCAAAGGTGAGGGACTACCCAGCGCTTGTTGACGGTCGCCGCTATTGATACCCAGCGCGCCGCTGTGCAGGTAGCCCGCGCATCGGTGCAACGCATGGACAAACGGCGGTCAGGCGCGCCGCGCGACGCAGCTTGCGCTGGTCGCGGGCCGTCATTGACTTCGCTGGGTGTACTACCAACGGCACGTCAGAGCGGCTCAGCACGGTCGGTACTCGCAAGCAACTTTGCCGCAAAACTCCATGCGCAAGGTCATGTGGGGTAGCAGGGTCTTGAACGCCGGGAACGCGGCATGCGCGATAAAGAAGTCTGGAAACGCGCCAACTCGGCGGTCGAATGTGCCATTGGTGTAGTAGGCATTGATCGTAACGGGGATCATCGTACTCTACCTCCCTCTGAGGGCTTGCAGCGTGCGCCTCAGGCTAGGTGGTTGGCAACGGGCGGTACTAGTGGCGCGCACAATGCGTGCTTTGCGCTTGCCTCGCCGCTCAACCTTCCAGCACCTTCGGCATTTTCGTTACGCCGCGTGCGCGGGTACGGAACTGACAAATTCTCCGCTATGCCAGATTTGGGCGCTGGCGATGCCGCTGTTGAGCATGTCGCGTGCTTGGTTTTCGGCGTCGCGATCGCTAGCAGCCGTGGCCAGCATCACGATGGAGAGCGTACCGTCGGCAAGATACAATCGAATCTCATAGCTTGCGGTCAACTGGGACATGGGTTTCTCCATGCGCCTCACAGCGCAATGATCGCGCCGGACACAACTTGAGTCCAGCGCGGAAAGCACGGATTGGCATACTAGCGATTGTGCTGTGTCCAGATGCGCGTGAGAAAATCGTGCGCACCGGAAGCCACTTTACCGAGTTCGATGACAGTCACGAATTTGAGTCCCAACGTCTGCGGCTTGCGCCACATGACCATACTGGCGTACGCGCGCTTCTCAGCCAAAGAAATCAAAAACACGCTATCGGGAATGGCCGTGCTTTCCAGCGTTCGGACTCCCGCACCGCCGGCCGTGATGTTGATAATGATGCATGCATATTGCGGTTGACCGCGACCCGCCACCAGGATGCCAGGACGTGCAAGGGGCGCTCGTTTTGCGCGGCGCTGATTGGCAGTCGCAGCCATCATTGAGCATCGCGCAAGGGCGGCGAGTTTGTTGCCGAAGATGTTATCTGCAGGGATGATCTGCCGGCGCACATTCCGCTTAGCGCGGATCGCGGTGATGATGATTTTGGTGTCGAGAGATTTGATCTGGCCATGCATAGCCGCACACTGGCTGTGTCAATCGGCGCAGACACGCTATTTCGGGCACAGGACTGGCAAGTCGGCATCTGTTGCGCTCGCACGAACGATTGTTACTCTGGCTCTGGAGGCCTTTCCGAACGGCGCTTCATCGCTGCTTCAGCACCGCGTTTGCGGCCTTCTTGGTAGGGTGTTCGGCTGGCGGTACTCGCAACCTTTGGAATGTGGGGCGGCATGGATTCGGCACCGCAGACCTCTTTCCAGCCATCGATATAACCTTCCCGAAAGGTTCGGTCGTCGCCGACGACTCTCCTCCTGGTCAAAGGCGCACCGCTATCACACTGCCCAGAAGATTCCCGCCGCAAAGGATGGCGTGGCGAACCCACTGCCCGGCACTTTGTGGGCTTGTCCTTGGCGTTCCAGCCGCCAGCTTCTGTGGCGACACCTCGACAGACAGGGTGCCTTCTGCCAGGGGCAAATTTGAGTGGCCCATGAGTTCCTCCCCCTAGGGTGGCCTATGTCGGTTGACCGCGACCGGCCACCAGAATTCCATCACGCGTGTGGGACACACGGTACGCGGCGCTGGTGGTATGGGGCGGTCGCGGTCATGCGCAACTCTGCCCAATATTGGGGGACCAATCAACGATTGCATTCAATTCATGTGTGCTCTTAGCGATCATTGTCGGAGGCCGGATTATTCGCTGGGTATTTGCGCCAAACATTCTGCTCAGCGCGGATCGCAGTTATGATTTCGGTGTCGGAAACATCGTTCAGCGGCGTGACCAGCGCGCGGATGAAGTCGAACGCCTCGCTGGACGGCGACCGGTTTGTGGTGATCGACGAAAAAGATGCTCGCTCCAAGTCTAAGACAAAATCGGCCCCAGACGGGTGATCGATTCGCGCTGGACGTCAACAACCTCCTGCCGCAGCCTCCGGCCGCGCGCTCGAAACGCTGCGGTGACTTCTTCGCCCTTGAACCGAGAATATGGTTGCTCAGTCCGTCTCAGACGGTGCCGAAAGAACCGTCGCCCGTGTCTCCATTTGTGCAAGGCGGGCGCACATTCGCTCGGCGTCCTGATCCTGTCCGATCCAGCGCAGCTTCCTGATCAATTGCTTGAGTTGATCGGCCTCCATGTTCATGGTGATCGCCGTGGACGTCTTGGATTCCGGTGACTCCGGTGTCACATTGGCCATCGCATTTTCCTCCGGCGCAAAACTACGTTCGCGCTCCTCTTGCAATCGGCCGCGCAATGCGCGGCGGTGTCCCACTCCTATCGAGAATCTACGCTTGGCGGCTCTGAGCACAAGCAGTGTTTTTGTCAAATATCTGGAACGACTAGAAACCGGCGATGCCCAGCAAGACCATTTCAGCAGGTGGCGCTGCTCTCGTCCTTGGCATCATGTTGCTCGTTCGCGGGATAACGGATGCCTTCGCGACACGCGGCTGGCGATGTTCCTTCTCGACAAGTCGGTTGAACCGTCGAAGAAGAAAGAGCATCACGCGCTTCATTCAGGCGTTCGCCCGCGCGCCGATGCGGCTCGCGCGATCCTTGAAGTCGCGCTGGCCGCATCCGGCAGCTCCGATGCTCGCACCGAACCGCGCATGAGCCAAAGGCAAATAGCGTGCGCGCGTTGTATTGATGACTGATTGATTTGGATCAAAGACCATTCGAGCGGCTTGGCTTCGAACTTGCGATTGCACTGTGAGACGGGCGGATACGCCACCGGAAGCAATTCGGACTGGGTCAACAGATTGCGGGACGGGGCGGTTGGCGTGGCACACGCTGTCGAGCGGGCCGCGCCAAACCCATCCTGCAATCGTTACGCGACGGGAGCGAGCGACCATGCCTTACAGTGCGGCGGCGTATGAGGCGAGAGCTGAGCGGTGCGTCAAGTTCGCGAACTCGGTCAAGGATCACATCCTTCAAGCCGATTTGCTGACCCTGAGACAGCGTTACTTGCAACGAGCCGCAGATGCTCGTGCAACCGAGCAGCGGGACGACAGCGGGCGGGATGGCGACTGAGGCGAATTCACATACGCGGCCAGCAATCGGCGGTACGCGCGACCTGCTATCTGAATAACCGCACTGATTCTTGCAGGCGCCGCGTCGATGCGTTTGCCCATCAAGAAGGCTGTCGGGCACGAACCAAAGAGGCGTGGTGATGGAAGGCACTACGCGTCCGCCGGCCGAAACAAGAATATCGCCGCGATGAGCCCGGCGATTGTGAATCCCGCGCCAGCCAGAAAAGTCGCGTTCGGACCCATGGTCTGCCACAGATAACCTGCGATCAGGCTCGCGAAAAGCGTAGCAATGCCGCTGACGAAATTGAACAGTCCGAAGGCGGTTCCACGTAGCTCGGACTTGGCCGCATCGGCGACGAGGGCAGCGAGCAGTCCCTGCGTCATGCCCATGTGCAGGCCCCAGAGTACGACACCGAGCGTGACCACAATGAGGTTTGGTGCGGTGGCCAGCACGATATCGGCCGCTATGAGAACCACAAAGCCAAGACCGAGGATCGCGCGCCGGTCCATGCGATCGGAGAGCATACCCATGGGGTATGCTGCAAGCGCGTAGACGATGTTCATGACGACCAACACCATCGGCATAAACGCCAGCGAGAGACCCGCCACCTGCGCCCGAAGAATAAGAAAGGCCTCGCTGAACCGGGCCAAGGTGAGGATGGCGCTGAGACCGACAACACTCCAGAACGCGATGTTGAAGCGGCTTAGTTCTGACCAGCGAATGGGAAAGCGCGGTTTCTCCGCAGGCTTGTGCTGCGCAGGCTCACGCACGAACACCGCCAGAATTAGGACGGATACAAGACCCGGAACGATCGCCAACCACAAAACGGTTCGGAAGTTGTCGTGAAAAAGCGCCATCAGCGCGATGGCGATCAACGGTCCGGCGAACGCTCCGACGGTATCGAGCGACTGACGCAGGCCATACGCCGCACCGCGCAGAGGCGGAGGCGTAATGTCGCCGACAAGAGCATCGCGAGGAGCCCCGCGGATTCCCTTGCCCAGCCGATCCGAAATCCGCGCGCCGAGAACCAAGCTTAGCGACGCCGCCATGGCAAAAAACGGCTTGGAGAGCGCGCCAAGTCCGTAACCAAAAATTGTCAGCGCTTTGCGTGCGCCGAGCCGGTCACTTAGCCAACCTGAGAACAATTTCGAGATGGAGGCTGTGGCTTCGCCCAATCCTTCAACAAGGCCAACTGTCTCTACGCTCGCACCCAGTACACTCACCAAGAATACCGGGAGCAAGCTGTGGATCATCTCCGAAGAGATATCCATGAACATGCTCACGAAACCGAGTGCCCAGACGCCGGCTGGAAGGCCTTGCAGATTCGAAACCGGCGACCGTCGACGCTTCCGCGTATCCACCATTCAGGTCTCCAATGTACCATCTGCGGGCGTAAAACGGCCAAAGCGCAGCGCGAGGGATGGCAAGACAAGGAGATTCAGCGCGGTCGACGTTACCAAGCCGCCCAGAATAACGATGGCCATCGGGCCTTCGATCTCGCGGCCGGGCTCGCCGGCAGCCAACGCCAGCGGGAGCACGCCGAGCGCCGTTACGATGGAGGTCATGAGGATAGGCGTAAGGCGGTCGGCGGAACCCTCGATGGCGGTTGCGAGCGTCCACTCACGGTGTTCGACGCCGACGAGATGCTCGTAGTGCGCGATCATCAGGATGGAGTTGCGCAAAGTTATGCCGAAGAGCGCAACAAAGCCCACCATGGAGCCAAGGGACAGCAAACCGCCCGTCGCAAAGACCGCGAGAACCCCGCCAACCAGCGCGAACGGAATATTGGCCAGCACGAGCAGAAGACTGTTGCGATGCCGCGTAACGATCGAGAGCAGTATGAGGATCCCGATCGCCGCCAGCAGCGAGTTGACCAGCAGGTCACGAAGCGAGCGGGCCCGTGCTTCAGCAGTGCCGCCAAATTCGACTCGGTAATCACCGGGCATTGGCACCTGCCTCGCTATTTGGCGCCGAGCTTCGGCGACGAACGAGGCGACATCGCGACCCGAGACATTGGCCGTGATCGTCTGCAAGCGTTGAGCACCTTCGTGAAGGACTTGGTAGCGCCCAGTCGTTTCGTAGATGTCCGCGATCTGCTTCAGGCGGACGTAAACCCCACCTGGTGCGCGCAGGGGGAGGTCTCCAACGGCGGCAAGACTTGAGCGGCTTTTGGGGTCGGCAATGACAAGAACGTCGAATGTGCGGTTACCGTCGTAGATCTGGCCCGAGGACGTTCCTTCATAGGCTGCGTGGATAAGGTCCAACGCATCGACGGCGTTGATGCCCCAGCGTTCAAGATCAGGCTTGCGCAAACGGACGCCAAGCTGCGGCATCCCGGCCGGAGACTGCACCTGGACATCGGTGGCGCCGGGTACCCGGCCTAGTGCCGTCGCGACCTGTTGCGCGAATCTATCGAGCCGATCGAGGTCTGGGCCGAAGACATTCACCACTACGGCCGCGGTATAACCGGAGAGTGTTTCTTCCATACGTTCTGTGAGGAACGGCTTGATCGAGAATGTCGCGCCCGGGAAAGGCGCCAGCGCCTTGCGGATATCGGCCTCTGCCCGCTCGTTCTCAGCGCCGCCTAGGGGGACCAGGTCAACATCGAACTCGCTGTAATGCGTGCCCCAGATGTCGTCGCCGAGCTCGGCACGTCCCGCGCGTTGCGTGACCGAGCGAACTACCGGCAAACGGTGCAGAGCGTCGCTCACTCGACTCCCCAACCGCAGAGACTCTGCAAGGGATGTCCCCGGCACCGCCGACATATGGACGACGAAATGGCCTTCCTTCAGGTCGGGAATGAAGCTCGCACCCAGAAGGGGAAGCATCGCACAAGCGGCGATGGCGAGGAGTACGGCGGTCAGCATCAGCGCACGGGATCGTGTGGCGAGCCGCTCAAGAACCGCCCGGTACATCGCCTTGGATCGCCGCATCAGCAGCGGCTCTTCTTCCGCGAGCGGCCGGTGCGCCAGGAGCTGCATGGACAGCGCCGGGGTCACGGTCAGCGCGACGAGGAGCGAGGCAAGAACGGCCAGGATGTAGGCGATGCCCAAGGGCTCGAAAAGCCGGCCGGCGACGCCCGACAGCGCAAGCACCGGCAGAACCACGAGAACGACCGCAAAGGTCGCGTAGGCGACGGCGCTGCGAACCTCCAGGCACGCGTCGAGCATGATCTGGAGGCGGGGTCGCGGCGCTGGTGCATGCTGGTTCTCGCGCAAACGGCGCACGATGTTCTCGACGCCGATGACGGCGTCATCCACCACAACGCCGATTGCGATGGCGAGGCCGCCCAGCGTCATCGTGTTGAGCGTGTAGCCGAGCCAGGCGAGCACAATCACGGCGGCCAGAAGCGACAGTGGAATGGTGACCGAGGAAATCGCCGCGGTCCGAAGGTCGAAGAGGAACAGAAAAATGACCAGGACGACTAGAACGCCCCCGATGATAAGTGAATCACGCACATTCCCGGTGGCGGTCGCGATGAAATTGGCTGGCCGGAACAAGCCTGCGTCGAGAACGATGCGGTCCCGCGCAAGACTTGGCGCGAGTGCGGCAAGCGCGGCCTCGACCCGTGTCGTCACCTCGGCCGTATTGGCCCCATATTGGCCCGCGACCACGAATTGCACGCCGGGAACGCCATTGACGGTCGCTGCACCGATGGCGGGCGCCGGCGCCTCGGTGACGGTCGCGACGTTGGCAAGCGTCACGCTGGCGCCACCCGTGTTTAGAACGACGGTGCGAGCCAGCTCCGCCGCCGCCAGTGCCTGCCCCTCGGTCTGGATCACGATCCGCTGGTTTGCGGTATCGATGAAACCGCCGCCGCGGATTCCCGTCGCGCGCTGCGCGATCGCCAACACGTCGTTGAGCCCGATGCCGTACCGGATCATGTCGTCGGGTCTAACCTGGATTTGCAGCGTGCGTGTCTCCAGGCCGAACACCGACACGTTCGCGACGCCTGGAACAGCGAGGAGGCGCGGCTCAATCGTCCATTCCGCGGCGGTGCGCAATTCCATCAACGATTTTGTTCTTGATGTCAGACCGGCAATGAGGATGGTGCCCGTCGCCGATGTCAGTGGCGTCATGGACGGTGTTCCGATGCCGGTCGGCAAACCGCCCGCAGCGACGGCAAGACGTTCCTGCACGAGCTGACGGTCGCGATAGATGTCGCTGGCCGGATCGAATGTGATCGTGATGGCGGATAGCCCGGCGATCGATGCCGACCGCAGCGTGGCGAGGCCGGGCGTGCCGTTGAGGCTGTTCTCCAGAGGCTGGGTCACGAGCGCCTCGACCTGCTCTGGCGAAAGGCCCGGCGCCTCCGTCTGCACGACCACCTGCGGCGGCGCAAACTCCGGGAAAACGTCGTATTTAACCTGCGTCAGGGTATAGAGGCCGTACCCGAGCAGTAGTGCAGACAGCGCGATGACGACACCGCGAAAGCGCAGCGCGAAGTCGATGAGCGCTGCCTGCACTCCGCGCCCGCCATTCACTCCTGATCCTCTCCAGCCGCGGTCTGCGGCCGGAACTCCTCGGAAAGAAGGGCCTGCGCACCACGCGTGACCACGCTCGCGCCATCGTGCAGACCAGCGACCACGAATGGCCCATTGGACGCCAGCGCATCGCCGGCGAGAGGCCGTCGCACAAAACGCACCGATGCCGTGCGCTCATAGACCCATGCTTTGCCCTGCCACCAGACAACCGCTGACGCAGGAACCACGGCTCCGGCAGCCGCGCGATCAGAGGGTAGCTCGGCGACGACATTCATACCGGCGAGAAGCCCCGGAGTGGCGTGCGCAACATAGAAATAGCTCGCTCCCTGAATGTGCGGATCGGCCTTGGGCGCATCCGACAGGTATGCGATCGGCACGCGTGGGCCGCTCTCGAATCGAATGGCGGCTTCATGGGGCGGCTGTGCGAGCAATTGCCCGGGAGAGAGCGACACCTGAACAAGAACATCCTGGCGGGCTGCCAGTCGGGTAAAGGTCGCATCGCCACGTACGACTATGTTGCCGAGCGTCGAGCCCCAATTTTGCTGCGCATTTGCGGCCAGGGTCTGGAGTTGAGCCTGCGCGGCCAAAACGGTGGCCTGATCGACCCGGAATGCCGCCTCGGCCGCGTCGCGATTTGCAAGCGTATCGGCCTGAGCCGCGACCAGTCGCTGCGACCGTTCAAAGGCAAGCTGAGACTGTCGAAGTTTTGCGCGGGCCATGCCGAGTTGTGCGGCGGCATTGACGTAGCTGTTGTGCAGGTCGGATAGGGCTTGTGGATCGACCGCGGCCCCAAAAGCTCGGATGGCCTGCATCTGTGGACGATTGCTGACGGCCACGACCTCGATTCCCGCTGCCCTCTGGGCCGCAGCATCGAGCGTTACCACGGTCTCGCCGTCCAGAACCGCGACCCGCGGCGGCACGGGACCATCGTGATCGTCATCGCGGTCGCTGAAGGCCGCCCACGCCCCCCACGCGAGAACGCCAATCGCCGCCGCGGCCAGAAGGGGCCGCCAAACAGGCGTGAGAATTGCCCTCAGTCGTGATAAGTCCACTTTGTCAGAACCACTAGTTTGAAACAGGTGTTGCACTACTATCCCGTGCAACTCGCGTACGCAACAGGTGTTACATTGGCAAAGGACAACTTGCGCTGGCTTGTTCTGCTGGTGCAGCTGCCGGCAAGTCCGTCCAGCGCTCGCGTTGCGCTATGGCGGCGTCTCCGAACTGTCGGTGCCTCCAGCGTGATGCAGGGCGCCTGGGCATTGCCCTTCAGCGAGGCTCATCGTTCATTGCTCGCTGCAGAAGTCGAGTTGATCGAAAAGACCGGTGGCTCGGCTGCGCTCCTCATTGGTGAAGCTGTTGCTGGCACTGACGGCCGCTCCTTGAAAGAGCGCTTTCGTGCCGACAGGGCGCGCGAATATGACGAGTTCGCGGAGCGCGCCAATGCACTTCTCGCCGAGATTGCAAAGGAAACGCGAGCGAGGAAGTTCACTTTTGCCGAGTTCGAGGAGGTCGAGGACGACTTTCGGAAGTTGCAGTCGTGGCTGGTCAAGATCGCGGCGCGCGACTTCTTCCCGGACAAGCGACGTGCCGACGCCCGCAACCGATTGCGACGTTGCGAAACGGCGCTTCACGATTTCGCCCAAAAGGTCTATCGCGCAGACGGCGCCACCGCGACGGAGTAGCAGCGGAGTTGTGCTTTCAAGCGTACTCAGCTCGCTCACTAGGCCGAGCTAGCCAGCTTGCGCCGCGGCGCCGGCTCGCGCAGGGATAGCTGGTGCCCTCAAAGCTATGAGCGCTGACGTTTGATACGTTCGTCGCTTCAATCTACGCCATAGGTTTAGTCAATGCGGAGCGCCCGACGAATCTCTTCAAGCCGATTGTCGAGATCAATATCTAGCGCGGACGTGATTTCAAGCGCGCGGTCCTCGAAAACACCTGTTGCAGGATGTGCAGATTGCCATTCCGTGACGGCACAGTCCCGTGCCAGCAGCAAGTCACCGATTTCGTTCCGGTATAGCCCAAGCATTGCGATCATCCAGCGATTAAGGGGCGAGGACGGATGGGCGTGGTCGAGCTCGAAACGGTCGATCACCGTTATGAGCTCATCGGCCTCGTAGTAGAGGCCGCCCGTCACCCAGCGATTGGTGGTGAAGAGGCGAACGGGACGGCCCTGCCTCGTCATTGAAATTGCAATCAAGTGGCAAAGAGCAGCGTCGCCGCCTTCGGAGGTCTTGCATTGATCGGGCACAACCGGTTTCAGCACCGAAGGAATGCTGGCAGCGCCGAGAAAGAGATGAAAATGGCCGTAGTCGTTCCACTGGCCGCGTGTCTGGGGATGCGCGTGAAAGTAGAACTGCGACCCGCTTTTGGGATCGCGCACGTCATCGGGCGGGTAGTGCTCCATTTCGATGAACTCCCTGCCGCCAAGAGCCTCCGCGACAAGGTTCGAGCCGCTTTTCTCAAGCACGCGGATGCAATCGACGACTTCCGCTGCGGCGCCAGCCAAGCGTTCGAGCTCTTTGCCAGACCACCGGGGCGTTTTTCGCATCAGACGAGGGTCGTTATGTTGAGCAGCCAGTCGGGCATCCGTTCGGTCAACCAGGTTTCGAGAGCGTGGTTGGCTCCGGTCAACAAGAGCAGCCCGATGGCTACGAGCACACCGCCAAGCGCCGCTTTTCCGAACGTCCCCGACGCCGCAAACTGTCCGCGCCAGCGCGCGTAGCTCATCCGAGACAGTGAACCGAGGGCGATCAGCGGAATCACGGCTCCTAACCCAAAGGCCAGCATGGTCGCTCCCGCCTTGGCGAGATCGTGCCCTGAGGCGGCAAGAAGCGACGCCGCGCCCAGCGTTGGCCCGGCGCATGGGCTCCAGACAACGCCGAGGAGCAGGCCAAGTCCGAATTGCCCTCCAAGACCGCCGCCAATTGCGCCGCCGAAACGGTTCTGGGCCCAGTCGCCGATGGGCGCTCCCGCTACTGCAAGGCGGGCCTGGAGCGGCGGAGCCAACAGGACGATTCCGGATGCCGTCACCAGCACAGCAGCGGCTGCTTGTAGTACCGCGCCACCCGAACCGACGGAGATGCCGGCGCCGGCGACGACCAGGCCGATCAACGTGAAGGAGACACCGACACCACCGGCCAGCACGAGGGGTCCGGCCTTATGCGCGGTCGCCGCGCTTCCGAATACGACGGGAAGCAGAGGAATAATGCACGGCGACAAGACGGAGAGCAGACCCGCCCCAAATGCTAAGGCAAGGGAAGCAATATCCTGTACCACCGCTCAGCGCCCGTCTACGGCGCGCTGCATCATCGCCTCGATGGCGGCTGCGTCCGTGGCGCCTACCAGGCGGGCGACTATTGTCTTACCGTGAAAGAAGACAAGCGTGCTCTGCTCCGTCGCGCCGAACGCGGCCACGACATCCTTCTGATCGTCGAAGTCCACATCGAGGACGCGCACATTTGCAAACTGGGGCTTGAACAGCGCGCCCTCGATCACCCGGTTCTGCACCTGGCATGTTGGGCACCACGACGCGGTCACGTGAACGACGATCGGTTCATTGTGAGCCTGTGCGGCGGCGAACAACGCCGGCGTGTACGCATCGCGCTCGGCGGCAATGGAGCCGCTCGCATACGAAACAGCGGCAAGGATCCCGGCTGCGAGGGCCGCAATTGCATAACGCATGAACCTTCTCCTTCTCGTGATGCAAGTTCAGGCGGGTGCTGTGGCTTGCTGGGCTCGGAACAGAAGGCCCATCGTCGCACCGAAAACGACATGAAGCATCAGCGTTATGACCGGCGCCGCCATACCAAACTTGAGGCCGAAGAACCCGGCGCCGGTCATCGGCATGACCATCGCCATCATGAGCAGCCACGCGCCGATGCCGAACGCGATACCGCGCACGAGCGGCGTGCCGCCCGGCAGCCAGTTCTGGAAGAGGCCAAACAAGCCACCCCAGATCACTGTACCGATCATGAAATGCATCGCCCAACCGATCAGCAGGTTGGTGCTCCCCGACATTTGCGTGAGCATGGCAATGACGTCCATCTGAGGCATCATTCCCATCTGTTGCTTCATCAGCATGAGAAGGGAGAGCAGGACGGTCGCACCAAAACCTGAGACCATTCCTTTGAGTAGGTTCATCATTACTTCTGCTCCGTCGGGTTGGCCTGCGCGTCCGGACGGCACCGAACGCGCGGCTCTTCTGCGCTAATGCGCGCTGCAGGGATTGGTCTTGCCGGCGCACGGGGCAGACTTTGGCGGACAGGGATTGGGCCGTCCCGCGCAAGGCGTACCGGCCGCGCATGGGTTCGGCTTGCCCGCGCAGGGATTGGTCGCCATCCGACGATGGTGATGATGGTGCTTCGCCGGCTTTGGCGCACAGGAGTGCATCGCAGGGGCGCAAGGCGCGGCACTGGCGGGCGCAGCATAGGCGGACGCTGCGCCGGCAAGCGCCACCGCGGCGCCCAGCGTCAGCATCGATTTGGTGTACTTCTTCATTGCGTTTCCTTTCGGTCGTGGCGATCAGCGTCGCAGCGCCAGCCCTCGCCGGCCCTCCCGCTGTGCCATCGTCTTCGCGAGCACCGGGCAAAAGGTTACGTGCCCGCGCGCAATGACCGACGAACGTCTAATGTTCCGGCGTACGAGTGGCTTATGAGTTGCAATCGATGCCGCTTTGGCGCGGCGGACAGCGACTGGTTCCGTAGCTGCAAAAGACGCAGCAATCGCCGGCCTTTGGCCGAAGCAATGCATGGCACGCGGGGCACTCGTAGAACCAGACACAGGCATCCGTTGGCATGGCTGCCCGACTCTGGGCGCCGCAGTGCGGGCAAGTCACGTCACCTTCACGGCGTTCTTCTTCCATATTCGACATGGTCAGCGCGGTGCCTGATCTGGACGCTTCCATCGCAGCAGGAACGGACCCCCAAGGCCAGCGAGAAGTACGAGCCCAAACACCGTGCCCGCTTGCCAGACGAGAACCATCAGGCTTGCATCCTGCAAATGGAACAGCCGTAACCCAAATGCGGCGAAGCCGCCTGCCGCAAGCGCGCCCAGCGCGGTCGTCGCAACGGGCGCAAGAGGGGCGCCGCGAACAATCATCGCTGCTGCGACGGCGGCGGGGCCGAACCCGATCATCGCAATGGCAGGAAGGCACATCCAATCGGCTTGCAGGGTCAATCCACCCACACTGAGCCAGGACCGCACGCAGCCCTCGCCGAGCAAAGCCATCCAGACAACAAGCGGTACGAGCGGTATGAGCAGCTCCGAGCGCGGACGCCCTGGGATGCCCGCACAGAATGCAGCCATTGCCGACATCGCAGCGGTCATCAGGATAGCGCCCTGCTCGATCAGCCAGCGCGTGTCGTGCAGGCGCTCGCCGATATCGGGCCGCACGCCCATAATCAACACGACGGCGGCCACCCAGGGAAGAGAAAGTGCAAACCAGAGCAATGTGCGCGGCAGGGGCGGCCGAAGCCTTTGCACCGGCTCGGCGCTCGCAGCGATGCGGGCGATCAAATCTTCCGTTGGCAGGCGGCTCACGGCACTCCTCCGTTGATCTCATCGGAAGACGACAGGCGCAGGCGCAGCGCCTTGACACCCCGATGGACCGCGACTTTCAGCGCGGCAATCGACATGCCGCTCGCTGCAGCTGCTTCTTTCAAACTCAACTCGCGCAACTTCAACATCTCCACGGCCTGTCTTTGTCCTGGCGGCAGGTCCGCCACCGCATGGCGAAGCGCCTCTGCCTCGTCCGGCGCTCGTGTATTCGGATGGTCGGGCAAGAAGGTTTCAGGCAGCTCGGCGACACTCTCCTCGTTGCGCGCAATTCTGCCGCGCTTGCGCTGGGCGTCGATGACGCGATTGCGCGCAATCGCAGCGAGCCACGGCGAAAAAGGCCGGTCCGGATCGTATGTGTGACGGACGGCGTGCAGCGACAAGAGCACGTCTTGGACGATGTCGTCGATTTCGACACCGTAGGCTCTCTGCGCCCGGACGACGCGGGCCACAAACGGCAGGGACCGACGGAGCAGATCGGCATAGGCGGCACCGTCGCCGCCTTGTGCCGCGCGCATCAATGCCCGCAGCTCGATGTCAAATTTGTCGTCCCCCACCGATTATCCCATTTCTCCGTCTCACGATGCGGTGCGCACAATACCACTCTTACGCCTGAATGCGTTTGACGGCCTCAAAGGTTACGCGGTTGGCGCGATAATTCTTTCTGCGGCCAATTTCGTAACTTTTGCCGAAGCCGCCCCGAAGTCTCAGCCAACGGTCGGCAGCATGGGCTGTTCGACAAACTGATCCGACTTCACTCACACACGCACAAGGAAAGGACCTACCATGACCGGCAAAACCGCATTGCACTCCACCTTCGCAGGCGCAGGGCTCGCTCTCATCGGGCTCGGCTACCTCGCCGCGGCTTATGCCGCGCCGATGCAACCCACCCCGGAGCAAATGGCGACAATGGAGAAGTGCTACGGCGTGGCGCTCGCCGGCCAGAACGACTGCAAGGCCGGTCCAGGAACAAGCTGTGCCGGCACGTCGAAGATCGACTATCAATCCAATTCCTGGAAATTGGTCCCGAAAGGCACCTGCTCGAAAATCACGACGCCTGTCGGCCACGGGTCGCTGTCCGACACCAACACGCACATCCCGGCTTGAACCGAACGACCGATGCGATCACAGCAGCCCCACGCTCGTGACCCGGTCGCCCCGATTTCCGCGCGTGCGGGAATCGGGGTCAAGCCGGTTCACTATCGTGAACTCCTTGCCTCGGTTCGGCCACTCGGCTTCGTCGAAGTTCACGCCGAGAACTACATGGGCGCTGGCGGCCCACCGCACGCCTACCTCGAAGCGATCACGGAGCGCTATCCGCTCTCGCTTCACGGGGTCGGTCTTTCGCTTGGTGGCGCAGAGCCCCTTGATCCGGTTCACTTGCGCGCCTGGCGGCGGCTGGTGGACCGCTATCAGCCCGCCCTCGTTTCCGAGCACATCGCATGGTCCCGCTTCGGAGAGTGTAGATTTCACGACCTGTTGCCCATCCCCTACACAGACGAGTCGCTCACCCTCTTCGCAGCGCATGTCGAGCAATTTCAGAACACCATCGGTCGGCAGATCTTGGTCGAAAATCCATCCGCCTATCTGGGGTTCGCCACGTCCGATATTCCCGAGGCGGATTTTATTGCCGAGCTCGTGCGGCGAACCGGCTGCGGGGTCTTGCTCGATATCAACAACGCCTATGTGAGCGCAGCCAACGGCGGCGAAGGCGCAACGGCGCTGCTGCGCGGCATCCCGGCCGACACCGTCGGCGAAATCCATCTCGCAGGACACTCGGTGCAGCGCGCCGACGAACTGGAGCTCTATATCGACGATCACGGCAGCCCAGTCGGCAGCGCCGTATGGCTCTTGTACGCGGAAGCCATTGCTCGCTTCGGCGCCAAACCAACTTTGGTTGAATGGGATACTGATGTTCCCTCCCTCGGTACCCTGTGCCGCGAGGCCGAACGGGCAAACGTCATCGCCAGGAAGGCCTTAAGCCATGCAGCTGCGTAGCAGCCAGGCCGCCTTTGCGGATTATTTGTCCTCTGCACCCGGCCTTGCCGTGCCCGCCTCTCTGGAGTCAGTGATCGGCGGAGACGCGCGGCACATCGGAAGCCGGCTTTCGATCTACAAAAACAATGTGCTCGCGCGGCTGGTCGATGCTCTAAAAGAGAGCTTTCCGGCCGTTCATCGGCTTGTCGGTGACGAATTCTTCCCCTATTGCGCGCTCCGCTTCATCGCAAAAGAAGGGCTCTCACGAACCTCGCTCGTCGAATATGGGCGCGAATTTCCGGCTTTCATCGCGGAGTTCGCCCCAGCGTCGACCATCGGGTATCTCTCCGACGTTGCCAGGCTCGAACATCTCTATCTGAAGGCGTACCACGCCGCCGAGGCCTCCACGGGCCACATCGGGAGCGGCGCATTTGCGCTTCATCCTTCCGCGCAATTGATGAGCTCGCCGCATCAGGTCTCGCGCATCTGGGAACTGAACCGGGCCGATACTGAGTTCGATCATATTGAGCTGCTGCCCTTGCGCGAATTCCTGCTGATCGTGCGGCCGTTTCGCCTTGTTGAAGTCCGGCGCGTGAGCATCGGCACGTTCGCCGCGCTCGTTGCGCTTGACGACGGAGCCGATCATCGCGAAGCGCGCCGCGAGGCACTGTGCGCCGAACCGGCGATTGATTTCGATCGCGTCTTCGGCGCGCTCAAGGCCGCCGGCACATTCGTGCTGCCGCAGGATTCTACGACGGTGGGCGAATCAAAATGATAGCGCGTATCAGGCACGCGGCTGGCTTCCTGCTACTGGCCGTGCGCCAGCTTGAGAAGGTTTCCTACGATACCCTGCTGGCGACGCCGGCGCGCGTCTTCATTGCCGTGACGTTCTTTCTCTCGGGTCGTACAAAGGTCGAAGGCTTCTTGACGCTCAAGCCGGCCACCTACTACCTCTTTCAGTACGAGTACAATCTGCCGTTTGTGCCAGCACCGATCGCCGCCCACATCGCGGCGTATTCGGAGCATCTGTTTCCGGTTCTTCTGGTTCTGGGCCTTGCATCACGTGCGAGTGCCGCAGCGCTTCTCGGTATGACGGCGGTGATCGAGGTTTTCGTTTATCCCGACGCCTGGGAGACCCACTTAGGTTGGGCGACGGCGTTGGCGTTCATCCTCTTCCGCGGTCCTGGAGCGCTATCGCTTGACCGTTGGATTCGAGCCGCTGTCGAGAATCGGCTGTCCCCCAAGGATGTATTGCCCCCATGATCCACTGGAGTTGGGGCCATTTCCTTGCGCTCAGTCTCGCAGCTACATCCTGCGGCGCCATGCTGTACATTGGCCTTTACCAAAGCCGCCTCATCAAGCAGGTCTGGTGCCCCATCTTCGGCAGAGGCTGTGAGTTGGTCGCCGATGCGCCGTTCGCGTGGCCGTTCGGCGTACCCGACGGCTACATCGCTTCCGGCCTTTATGCGGTCATCGCCCTCTGGCTGTTTGGACCCGTGCAATCGCCATGGGTGAAATACCCGCTCATCGTTTTCGCGTTTCTGGCGCTGCTGGCCAACGTCCAGGGAATGCGTGACATGACAAAGCTCGGGCAATACTGCTTCTATTGCCTGCTGACAGCGGTGCTGTCACCTCTCTTGCTCGTTGCAGCTTCGTTGGCGGCATGACGCACGATGTCATCCGTTTCAGTGCCCAAAGAACTCTATGTGCTTAGAGCCGGTGTTCGCTCTTGCTCACTCAGCGGAAGCCCCAGCGGCTTCGCAAGCTCCGCGGCGACATTCTCCCGGCCGCGCTCGTGTTCCGGAGCCGGCTTCCTGATCCACGTGATCACGCCGGAGCCGGTGGTGTCTTGAACGGCGCGAGCGTTGGCAGCTTGCCACTAGAGCGGGCACGTTGTTCAATGTCGGGTGAGTTACAGCCGAGGGCAATTGCTCGCCCGTCTGAAGCTGTCCTTTACTTCGCCTAGGGGCGGGTCTTGCAGGGCGGGGGGCCGCATGCGCCGATTCACATGGTTAGCCGTGACTGCGGCGCTGCTTTGCGCAGCGGCGTTTGGATTTGCCAGCGCGCAAAACACCGGGGGCACTCCGCCATGGGCTCCTCCCGCACCGAGTCCGTCTCCTTCGCCAACTCCGGCGCCAAACCCAAATCCAGATACGTTCCACTCGCCGTTCAACGGCGACAAGAAGGCCGGCGGTCGCGAAGAGGCCGATCTCAATGCGCTGCTGCCAGCCTATGACGCGCTGATGGACGCGGAGGCGAGGCTCAAATATGCGGGGATGTGCGGCAGCGTTTCCGACGTCGCCGATGCATACGATGCCTATCAGGCGGCGAAGTCGGCGTTCGACGCCGCCGTCGGCGAGTACCTCATCAATTGGAGCAACCTCAACTACCCACGCGGTGTCCGGCCCGACCAATTCACCTATTTCGATTCTGACCTTCAGAAGGTCATGGACGCGTTGAGCAAGCTGGACAAGAAGCAGCACCCGGTTGGTGACTGCCCCAGAACGCCGGCAGCGAATGGTCCGCCGGAGAAAAAGCCGCATCCTGCTCCGCCCCCGCCGGAGACGCCGATACCGTCCTCTCCAAGGTTCGGCGGTGCCTCACTGCCAATCGTCCCGGACTGCTTCGGCCGGGACTCCAATCGCGGTTCGTTGATTGCCGACCTGCAGAGTGCGCGATCGGCTGCCGACGCCGATCCACCAATGGCGGCGGCGATCGACTCGACGGTTGTCACCGCTGCCGACACGCCCACCTGCGCAGAACAGCCTCATCCGAGTATCTGGGACCACCTTTCGATAGGCATCGGCATTGGCGTAGGCGGCAGCAGCGATCGCCGCCATAACGACCAGCATGGCGACGTTGCGCCGCCGCAGCCGCACGGGGAGGACAGGCCACATGATTGAGCCTTCCCGCGGGCAGCGTCTTCGCCTTGCTGCTGGGTCCGCGGCTATCGCGGTCATTGTCGTGGTGGCGAACCTCGCTATCGGGCCGGCCACGGCACAAAGCAGCGGACCCTCGCCAAGTCCTTCACCGCCGCCCGCACCCAGTCACGCTCCCGGCCCATTGCCGACAGCAGGGGGAGCGGAAGGCCAGGCGTTCAGCAATCTGCTCGATCTTTTCGACGCTTGGCAGGATGCGAGGGCGAAGCTGAGATACGCGGGCATCTGCGGCAGCGCTTCCGATGTTGCAGATGCATACAGTGCGGTCGAGGCCACCAAGGCTGCGCTCGACGCCGCAATGGAGCAGTACATCCGCGACTTCAGCGACCAGATGTACGTCGGACCCGTGAACAAGATGAAACCGTCGGATCAGCAACGATTCGGGGACGACTGGGACGATCTGATGGACGACCTTTATCGGGCGGACAAGAAACAGCATCCGGTCGGAGACTGTCCAAAGACGCCGGCAGCCAACGGACCGCCGCCGGAAAAGAAGCCGCATCCGGCGCCACCGCCCGAGACCCCATTGCCCATTCCTCAGGTACCAGACTGCTTCAAGGCGGATTCCGACCGACGGGACATGGTCACCGGCCTGCAAAAGCAACGCGTGGCTGTGGTCGGCGATTCATCTGCCGTCGCTGCCATCGACGCAACGATCATTCGAGCCGGAGCAACGGCGGCCTGCTCGGCCGGACCGCATGGCAGCGCCGTCACCATCGGTATCGGTATCGGACTGGGAGGCCACGACGATCACCATCATCGTGACGAGCATCACGACGATCATCCGCGGGACTGACCCGGCTATAGGAACCGGCATCAAGCTGCCCCTCGAAACTATTTTTGAGCCGCGACATTTACCGATTCAGCTCTCCAATCGACCCGCCAATCATGAATTGGCGGGGTAGCGCTACAGCAGAACCGCGCTACGCCGTTGGTTCGCAACGGAAATGCACCCCCGCCTCCGTCGGGCCTTAGGCCAGACTTCATGAAGGGATCCAAATCGCTCGTTTACGGTCTCGGTCGCGAAGGTGCGAGGTATCTCAAGGAAAGAGATGGAATGCCGGTTGGGCCTACCGACTGGCGCTCCCGCAACCGTATGTACACTCGGGAAAATCTTGATCACACCCTTGCCGTGTCACGGTTTCTTATCGATCTGGAGTTGGCGTGTCGGGGGCGCGACGACGTCTCAGTCATCCCCTTCGAAGAGATATTGGCTGCTGCTCCGATTGCGACACAGCGCGCGACGTTTCCGTCCGTATGGACCGTACCTATCGAATGGCGGGGAATGACAGCGGACGTACAGCTAGCCCCGGATGCGATTTTCGAGTTGCGCAGATCGAAACCTGGCCACCCGGTATCTCGGGCCTATTTCTTCCTTGAGACTGATCTAGGCACAATGACGATTGAGCCCGGTGAAGAGGTGCTAGAACGTCCGGCGTTCCTGCACAGAGCAAGCCTTCTTCGGAAGTTCTGCTCCGCGCTTGGCAACGCGGTCGAGCACTATTCAATCTCCAGCGTGATTCGGCAGCGAATCTGGCGCAGGCAAGGAGAATAGGCCGAAGTCTTTTTCGAGCTCAGCAAGCACCGCGTCTATATTGTCCACAGCAGCGCAATAGGTGATGGCGTGAGCGACCTCACGCCTGTTAGAATTTGTGTGGATTAGCGCGAGCTATTTCCGAATGGCCTTCTTTTTTGGCTGGTGCTTGCGTTTCTTTACCCCTGTCGCCTTTCCCTTGGTGGGCTTCCGGGGCGTGGAGCGAGCTTTGGTGCGCCGCGTCGTTGGTGTCGACTTTGGTCCGATGAATTCCGCACTTGTCACGAGCCAAGTCTCGCGAACCGCGCGCATCATGCTCCAAGCGAAAGCAAGCGCCAGCGCAATGGGCGTGAGTATCAAGGCTCTCTTTGCTCGCAAGATAAACGCGGCAGCAATTAGGACCGCCGTCTTGCCCGAGCCTGTCGGCATCGAAACGATTGCTGGCTCACTGCGCATTGAAAAATGCGATGCCAACGCATGAATGGCGCCGGCTTGCGCCAACCGAAAGCCAACCTGGTCCTCGGCCTCAAGAGGAATTGAGAAGTCAGCGTAGTGATCGGCGAAATAGCTCATAGATCGATGACCGCACCGAAGATATCGGGAGTAATCAGCTCGGGCTGGAGCTGATTCTTGATACCCAATTATGCATCAATACCTAGACTTGTTTAGTGTTTTGGCCGGTTTGGCCAAAACCGGGTCCGGGCCCTGAAACAATATCCAGCATATTGTTTCAATCTCGGGGGTGGCCTTTGGGACGCAGAACGAGATGCCTCGCACGGCAGGCGCTATCACTAGCATTGATTTTGGGCCTAGGCGGTTGCGTGGGCGTCCACCATGTTCCCTTTTCCGACGCCGACTTTCGTCAATATCTAGGCAGGGGAAGGGCCGATATCGAAGGCTCGGCCCTCGGCAGAACGCAGGGCGGAGAGGCAAAGACCTGCGCCGGTTACCCGGTCTACCTCGCGCCGGGTAACGCCTTTGACCAGGACGCGGTAGCGAATCTCGGCCTGTTGAGCGCCGTCGATCTGGCGGCAGGACCGGCACTTAGGTACTGGCGCAAGACGGCATGCGATGCCCAAGGCCGGTTCGTCTTTCGGCACGTTCCTGCGGGAAACTGGATCGTTATCACCTCTATTGTCTATGAAATCTCCGCACCGAACTTCAGCAACCCGACCTTCGCGAACCTGCAAGCGACCGCGCAGGAAGGCGGATTGCTTATGCGCAGCATCGAGGCGACCAACGGCCCGAACGATGTCGTGCTGACGACCGACGACACGCATATCGGCAACTTTCAGTTCTAGGAGGTTCGTATGCGCAACCATATTGCAGCTCTGACAGCGGCACTTTCGACGTGCTTTGTCGGTCAAGCTTGCGCAGCCGGTGGCGGACCGGGCTCGCGTGAAGTGGGTCAAGTTTGCCAGGCTATGACCGCCGCCACACCGATCGTCTATCTCTGGTACGTTGGTGGTGCCGAAGTGAATGGCAATCCAGCGCTTGACTATTTGGGTACCAAGATCGACGGCACTTCTGTCGATAGCCGCAGCAATACGGCTATCGTGAAAGCCGAATGCTTCGTCCGCTTTAGAGGCGAGTCCAACGTGATGATTAGCACCAACGTCTCGGGTGGCGGGTTTTCGCGATGGATCCAGTACAATGATCGGCAGAATCCAGTGCAGAACGGCGAGCAGTTCGACTTCGCAGTAGAAATGTCGTTCCGCAAATACGATACGGGATGGTCATTCGAGAGGCTGGCACGATAGAAAGACCTCGGCGCTTATGCCGAGGTCAGGAAGGGACATTGCCGAATTCTGCGCCCGCCTAGGTCTCCTGGTGGAGTGCCGCTAGGTCGCGGAGATATTCCGCGGCCTGCTGTGCCCGGCTTGCCGCAGTGAAAATCGCCCGGTTGTCGTTCTGGAGCACCTGAAGCCAATTCCTCAGATAGGCAGCATGATCCGGGCGCGGTTCGTTGGCGATACCGAGAGCTGCGCAGAGAAAGGCTGCACCGAGCTCGGCCGTGAGCTCCTCCATCGCATACGCGTCGTCGCCGAAGCGCTGCCCGAATTGACGATCTAGGCGGTGCGACGCGCCACTCCAATGCGTGAGTTCGTGGAGCAGGACGGCATAGTACGCCTGCGATGCGGTCGAACCGTTGCCGCCCGTGAACCAACTCGGGCTCGGCATCTCGATGTCGTCGAGATCGCGCCGGTAGCGGGCCATCGAGAACCCATGGCGGACCCGCGCCTGGGTGGCCGCGACAAACGCCTCGACCGTCTTGTCCACCACGTGCTCCGAAACGGGCAAGGGCAACTCCGGCTGCCAGCTTGATACCTGGGCTGCGTTGAAGACGTGCGACGCCTTGGCCACGAACCGGCGATCATCCTCGGCCTCGCTGCTAGGGGCGAGCTCCTTGTAGAAGATGATCGTGGTGCCGCGTTCGCCCTGGCGGACCTGGGCGCCCATCTCCTGCCATTGCTTGTACGACGCCCAGAAGCCCGACTGATATCCCTTCGTGAAGGCACCCGTCCAAAGCGAGACGACATTCACGCCGCGATATTCGGCCAGAGTTAAGGCATTGGTCGGCAGCATGGCCGGACGGTCGCGCGAATGCCATGGCATCCGGTATTCGCCTTCGCCTGCTTCGACAGCGGCAACGATCTTTTCTGTAATGGCGCAATACACATCGCGCCGGCTAGAAGGTACTTCGTCTTGCATGCATTGCTCCCGCACAAGGGGAACGTCGGACTATTCCGGCGCTCCGGCATGCGCGGGAGGTTCAAGGAGCCATGGCTATTGCTCTGCGTCGAAGTAGGTAAGGGCACAGGCTGCAGCGCAGAACAAGGACATCCCCGAACGTTCGCCGACCCAAATCGGTCGTGGCTTTGGGAGACGAGGCTTGAGCACGTGCAGACAATTCGCCACGGCGGCGGCCACCTCCTCACGCGTGCGTGCGCCATTGAGCTGCCGCGTTTGACCAATCTCGACCCGCGAATAGCACTGCACCCGGATATCTCTGGTCTCCGCATGCTTCACGACGGCACGGTGCAGTTGGCGTATGCGCTCGGAGCGCGCGGAGCCTATCCCGTCGTGCCGCTCCAACGTAAGAACCGCGGGCCGATGCTTGGTGAGGAGGGCCTCAATGCGGCTAAGCGTGTTCACTTTCTTGTCGCCGCGGATGTCCGCCGTGCCCCAGTCTACGAGCGAAAGCGCATATTCGAAGAGCACCCATCCGAATCCGCGCGACGATAGATGAAGACCAAGAACGATCGTCCTCTTCGGCTTCATACGACAGCGCCGGAGCCACCGATGCGGTCGACAGCGCTGGCGATGTACGCAGCCGTCGCTTCTCGATTCGTGTCGTTTGCTATTTTCTCTTTCAGCTTCCGGGCGCGCGCCAGCACATCACGCTCGACGTGGTCCGCAAGATCAGGAAACAGCTCGCGCACGGCGACATCGAACAGGATGGAGCAAGCGAGAGCCGTTCCGAGCGCCGGTCTCTTGAGGCCAAGTTCTAGATCCGAGTAGGCGCGCTGCGACGTGTATCCAACGAGCATCGCGACTTCGCGCTGCGTGAGATGAGTGGATTTCCTGAACTTGCGCAGGCGGCAGGTATTCATAAAGAACGAGGTACGCGTCCATTGTCGCAGATGCCTCCCGCGCCGCTATGCTCGGAAATATCGCCGCCAGCGATATCCGGTCTCACGCCGGGCGACCGCGTCGGCCGTCGCTAACAACATCGTTAGGCGTCGTGGTTCGACCGGTGATAGATGGCTGCCCACGCACCCATGGCTATCGCAGTGAAGGCGCCGATGGCGACGGCCAAGAACGCAGCCCAATGGTGAGCATGGTGATGGATCATCACAAATTCCGGGCTACGCCAGCTCAGCCCCGAGTTGTCTTGCGGGACGGCCTCGGGGCTGGCGGGGGTCACTTTCGCCGCATGACTCGAGCGGCACGCTACCCTAGGGCACGCCTCAAAACCGGGCAAATGAGCGATAATTCAAACTGAGGCAGCAGCCGGAGGACGGTCGTGCCTCAGTTTGAGTTTCAAGGGCCGAACGAATCGCGAAACTGACAAATGAGGCCGACCACATTTGTAAGTTCGCTGCTTGTTTCCAATTAAAGATCCCAGTTGGATTTATTGACCACGGACAATAGCAGCGTGACCTCTGCAATTCAGAGTGCGTCGCATGTCCCTGTCCGACGTTTACCGTGCTGCGGTGGCGCTCGAATCCGAGTTCGGGGACGACGCGCACGACATCGCACTTGAACGCGCCAAAGCTCGCCTTGGGCAGGCCGACCACGACGGGCACCGTCATTGGACCCAGGTCGCGTGGGCGCTGGGAGAAATGCGGCAGCGCCTGCCGGATCGGCGTCACTAGTAGCCGCAACGGTCGGGAACATCCTGTCGCTGCAGCCGTTACGCACTAGCGGTGGCCACCGCCCTTCAACTTGAGGGCGTGGAGTCCAGTGTGGAGGAGCACTATGGACGCGAAAGCAACGCGTTTGCGAGACAAGCAAGAATGGAAGAAGAAGGCGGAGTGGGCGGAACAACAAGCCAAGGACGCTGCTGAGCCGTTAGCCAGAGCCAGTTTCACCACGCTTGCGGAGGCATATCGCGAGCTCGCCGAACGCCCTTAAGCAGCACTACTTGGGCCACAATGAGAGCGGTTACCACTCAGTAACCAAACACTATTCCATTTGAGTAGTCTTGAGATCGTTCCGTCATACTAGCGCCCGCTTCTTCGTCACAGAATGCGACGTTCGTTGGTGGCGGATAGACTGATGCGGTCATACGAATTTCGCTATGCGCGTCGCACTGGAACTCTTGCGCTTGTGGTGCGGTTGCAGTGCGCAAATGACTTTCATGCGCTTTCCACCGCGAGTCACTTCGATCCCGATGGGCAGTACCAGCTTGAGGTTTGGGCCGACGCTGACGGCGACGCGTATCCGATCTTCGTGAGTGAAACAACGGAGGCTGAATTACGGATCCAGCCAAGAGTGCTTCAAATACGAAAAGCGCAGAGTGTAATCTAGCGAACGATTGACATCGATCAAGCAGCGGCACCTGCCATGAGGGCGCATCTGCTACCGGCCGTTCATAGCTCGCATTGATTACGGGCCTCGGGCGCACCTGTTCGATCGCGTCAAGAGACGCCCCGCCGACGGGAACGCTCTGACGGCCCGAACATTTTCTCGATGACCATCTTGGGTAATGGCATGGACTCGACCGTGCGCTCGCAACTATTCCGCGAGCGTGCCAACGAGTTGCTAGCGGCCGCACTCGTAACGGCGACGGACGATGCCCGCGCGACCTTCGTGAGGATGGCGTTGGCCTACGACGATCTGGCCAACATCTCGGCGGCGACCCCGCAAGATTGAACTGATTGTACCGGAACCAAACATGTTGTCAGCGGTTAAGGTGCCATTCAGAACCCCGGCGTAGCGTCGGGGCATGGAGGGGTGCATCCGAGTCAAGAAATACCGCGACCGTGCCGAAGAATTGCGCATGGTGGCGCAGAATTTTACCGACCCCGAACGTCGCCAGGTATTGATCGACCTCGCCGCCGACTACGAACGCATGGCGGATCAGGTTGATCGCGGCCTCTGTGGGTTCGACGACTGCCCGACCTGCGCTCCACAGAAGCGTTAGCGCGGCAAGTCGAATCAGCGTCGCTCGATTGCCTCGATCCGCCGCTTGGCGATCAACGCCGTGCTGATGCTGACGAACGCCACCAGGCCAAGCTCGTTGCGGCACATGCTATGCTGCCGACAACCAACAGCCTATGCACATCGAGTACCGGCGCGGCGCCAACCCAAATCTGAATGTTGAGAACTTCTTCGACGGCTGGCCGCAAAGACCATCGCAGCGGGTCTTTGAGGTATTGCTTGCGAATTCAAGCCATGTGGTGACGGCATTCGATACGGACGGTGGCAGGGCGGTCGGGTTTGCGGCCGCAATATCGGATGGCGTCCTGTCGGCCTATATCCCGCTCGTCGAGGTCATTCCCTCGCATCGTGGCAGGGGTGTCGGCAGTCGGCTCGTTTCGGAGCTGTGCCGCGATTTGTCCGAGCTATGCATGATCGACCTGATCTGCGATGAACCGCTGGTGCTGTTTACGAGCGGCTCGGCTTTGAGCCTAGTCGCGGGATGTCGATCCGGAACTATCGCAATTTGAATGCCGAAGATGTGCACACGTGAGGCGCAAAAGCGCCCGACGCGCATTGCGCATCACGCCGCAATTTTCGTCACGCGGGACGTGAGGCCGATCTCGCCGAAGCCAGAGCCGTCGCATAGGCGCCTGTGCGCTACACTATGTAGACTATGACCTGCCCACGCACAGGCTTCACCGATCGCTGCTCATGTAGCGGCCGCGCCCAAAGCCCCACGACAATGAGGTGCCTCTACGTGGCTCTTGTCCGCGCGATTGCGCAGCACGCAAAGACGAGTCCGCGAGACCGAGAAGCGATCGCCGATCTTCTTGTGAGGCTCAATCGCGAAGAGGCTGCCATCGATCGCGACGTCCGCGATTTGCTGTCGGAGCTGCTAATCTTCTTGAGCTTTGATGCCGACCCAAGCCGAGAGCGTGGTCCCATGATCGAGGACTGGGAGGATATCGAGCGTCTAATCACCGCGCTCGAGAATTCCTCCACGGGCTCTATTTCTTAGAGGACTTTCCCCAGTTTCCGCTGCTCTTCTCGTAGTAGTGGTCGTGGCTCTTGTGCGGGTTGCTGCTCGAGCTGACCAGTATTTCGGTCACTTTGCCCGAATTGTCAGTCTTCACGTTGACTTGAACGTCAGAAACCTTACCCGTTTCGCCACTACTCTTCTCTGCCGAGCCAAAACCATTCCATCCCATTGCAACCTCCGTCGCGTGCGAGAGTTGAATGTCAAACATCAAGATACCTGATTCGGTGGCACCCTCGCTCTGTAACCAACATCACGTTTTGTTAGCGCCTGATCGTCTCGAAGCAAACGCGCGAGGCCACCGCCCTAAAGACGGTTGATAATATCCAGAAATACCTTCTTCGATATGCCGAGCGTGCGAAGGTTGTTCGCGACGATGAAGGCGGGGAGCTCATCATCACACGGAATGATGATGGGACGGAGGAGGCCTTCCTTCTTGTACTTGCGATGACTTCCTTCCTGACCCTTGAACTCGCATCCCACCTCTGAAAAGGAATTTCTCGAACTTCTTCCAGCCGACTCGACCCGAGTTGGCCATGCAGAAGCAACGAAGCTAAGCGAACGCTGGCACCTGCACGCTGATCAACTGCTGCGATACGACAGGCGCCGCCTAGTTCTGCGCGTCCCTAGGCCTGCCGAGCTCGGAGAGAACGGCATCAACCGTATCGCTCTCGATGAGATCCTTCATGAAGATCTGGACCAGCTCGCCAAAGCGGGCTTTCGCCTCGTCCTCGGTCCTGCCGAATGTGGAGATATCGAGAGCAGGAGTATAGGCGATAACTTGATCACCCTCCTGGATGAACGCGACGGGGAGATCAATGTCGAGTTGCGCCATATGCAGGCAGTATATCATACGGCTCGCAGCGTCGCTCACTATCTCTCGACAGCCTCGATCCGTCGCCTGGCGACATAAGCCTCGAGGTCTTTGCGCGAGAACCGGATGCGCTTGCCGATCTTGTAGAACGCCACCCAGCGCTCCGCTTGCAGCCTGCGCATTGCCGATGCGGATACGGACAGGAATTTTGCCGCGCTGAGAATGTCGAGGAGTTCGTCCTCTTTCTCCGGTAGCTGCACATCGATTTGTTCGAACTGAAGCACGGGGAATTGATGTCTTCGGGTCATATTGATGAAGTGTATTGATGATGCGTAATAGTGGAATGCGCGGATATATCGCCCAGCGCGATGCGGATCGCTATGCAAAGGCCGCCCACGAAGGGCGGCCATTGCACTCATTCATCGCTCCGATCCAGGTAGTTCTTTGACCTTGTAAGTCCGATGGGCAGATGCAATTTCTGCGCTGCCCAATCGGTGCCCATGAAGCTTTGAATGAGAGATTTTCATGACCGCACGTGGCTGCAATTTTGCAGTGCTGTGTTTCCCGCTTCCCGCACGTAGATACTCAAGATTCTAAGCGTCTGCTTGCCATTTTCGATACCGCACTTCGCACGGTGCGGCGGTTTCAATTCCCTCCACCTCCACCGCACATTCAGCCGCCAACGGTAGACTGCTTGCCGGAAATCCATGCGCAATCGTAGGGTTTCCGTTCACTTCGCCAATGGCCGAGGCGTTTTGCAACCGTCGGAGCTGCCATCTGTTGCCCGCCGGTTGCCCATTGTCGGCCGCTACACCGGCCGTTCGCGGATTTGCCAACTCGATGGCTGTCCGTAGCGCCGATGGCGCCACATGGGCATAGCGCATCGTTGTAGTGATGCTCGCATGGCCAAGCAGCGCCTGAACGATGTTGAGAGGTGTCCCGTTCATCGCGAGGTGCGAAGCAAACGTATGCCGCAACGTGTGCCATCCGACCTTCGGAAGACCCGCGTGGCGGCAGACCGCAGCAAGCGCAGCGCTTGCCTTCTTGTGGGTAAAGGGCTGCCCGTTGTTGTCCAGGAAGACGTAGCCCTCGGCACGCCTGCGTGCGCTCAGCATCTCGCACAGATCGATGTCGAGCGGAATGTGCCGCTCACGATTGCCTTTTGGAGTTCCCAGCGCCTTTGTGTCGTCGGATCGCGAGTGTCGGACGGCAACGCTGCGGTTCAACCAATCTATCGACGTCCATTGCAACCCTTTGAGTTCGCCTTGCCTCATGCCCGTCCGGAGTGCTGCTACGATCATCTCGCGAACGATGCCGCTCGAATGCTCAACAAGCAGGTTGCACTCCTCAGTTGCGAGGTAATGAGTGCGCGCCGGAGGGCACTTCAACCACACGATTTTCGGCGGCGCGCCAGGCAAGGCGAGCCAGTCATACGCCGTGTGGAGGCACTTCCGCAGGATGGTAAGCCGATTGTTGATCGTCTTGTGCGATTTGCCCTCACGAACGAGCTTTGCCTTGTACTGCTCAACATCACGCACGCCTATGTCGGACACCAGCATCCTTCCGAAGGAAGGTACCAACGACGCCGACAACGCGTACTTCTTTGCCTTCTGCTCCGACGGCTTGTTGTTGGGGACTACGTATTCCGCGAACCACTTGGGCACGAACTCCGCGAAGCTGACCCGCGTCGTGGATGCGTTCCTTCCGTCGATATCTTCGCCGCGAGCAAGCTTGTGGCGTAGCGTCGCTTCGTAGGCGATGGCGCCAGTGCGCGAGTTCTCGGGGCTCCGTTTTCGGTATCGCCGGTGATCGAACCGAAGATCGACCCACCACGACTGTCGAATGCGTCGTGCTGTCATATTGCTTTGATTAGCCAACGGGTTCGATACGGCGTTGCGCCAGGAACGCGATGAGGTCGCCCTTGGCGAAGCGCAAAGAGCGCCCAACCTTGAAGAACGGGATGCGCCTTGCCCGCCGGAGGCGCCGCATGCCTGACACGGAAACGCCAAGCAGCTTCGCTGCCTCGGCGATCGTCAAAAGCTCTATCGAGCCCGTCGGTTGATTGTCAAAGAACGTACCCGGATGGGGCGAGGGCATTTTAGCACGGCTATGGCTGCGGCTCGGCAGCTACTCGTCATCGCTTTGACGGAGAAACGCGTCGATGTCGTCCAGGCGCTCGCCGATGCGAATAAGCTCGTTCGACGAGATGTCGATGACATCATGAATGTCGATGAGGTGCTGCTCAAACGCGCTCGTAATAAGTGGGACGAGGACCTGCTCGCACAACTCGCGGAATTCGTTGGTGTTCATATGCGGCCAGTCTGCGCGCGCAGCGCACGCAATCATATGCTCGGAGATATCGCCCGTTGCGATGCGCCATGCACCTGTCAATGCGTGGGGTCGCCAGCGGGACGGCTCCCGGAGATATCTCCGCGCATATGCGGCTACCGGTGCCCGCGCCAAACTAGGGCGGATGAATTCCACGTCAATCTCCTACTTCGCCCGCACCAACCACCGCAACGCCGACATTCCGTTCGGGATCAGGCAGACAGACCGCCTCTCGCACATGGTGCTTGTCGGTAAGACGGGCGTTGGAAAGTCGTCTCTGATAGAGACGCTCGCGAGGCAAGACCTGGAAGCAGGACGCGGCTTCGCACTTTTAGACCCGCACGGGGATCTGGCAGAACGGGTCGTTTCGGGCGCGTCCGCTGAAGAGCGAGAGCGCCTCGTGTACCTAAACGCGCCAGATGGCGCGCAGCCCTATGGATACAACCCCCTTCGCCGGGTGCGCGAAGACAAGATACCGCTCGCCGTCTCGGGTTTCATCGAGACCCTCAAGAAGCTCTGGCCGGACGCGTGGGGCGTCCGCATGGAGCATGTGCTGCGGAATGCACTCTATGCGCTCTTTGAACAAGGCGAAGCCACGCTCCCGGACATTCTCAAGCTCTTTGTGAATGAGACCTATAGGAAAGGCATCGCGCGAAGGATCGAGAACGCGCCCGTCCGCCGCTTCTGGCTCCACGAGTTCGAGCAGTACCACTACCGCCAGAAGGCCGATGCCATTGCGCCGATACAGAACAAACTCGGGGCGCTCCTTACCGATCCCACGCTCTACAGAATTCTCGTCGCACCCAAAGAAGACCTGCGGTTTCGATCCATGATGGATGAGGGGAGGGCGCTCGTCGTGAACCTGTCCAAGGGAGAGATCGGCGCCGATAGCTCCTTGATCCTCGGCTCTCTCATCCTCTCGACGCTTTCCCTCGCGGCGCTCTCCCGTGCCGATAGTGCGGACCGCCGGCCGTTCTTTATATATGTGGATGAGTTTCAGACCATCACGACCCTCATGCTCGCCTCGATGCTTCCTGAGCTCAGAAAGTACGGCGTGGGCTTGGTACTCGCGAGCCAGACACTCCAAGCGCTTGAGCCGGCCATCCGGTCGGCCGTTCTGGGAAATGTAGGCACTCTGATCTCATTTCGCGTGGGCGCGGAGGATGCGCCTTACCTCGCGCGGGAGTTTCAGCCAACCTTTGATGTGGAAGACCTCCTTAATCTTCCGAATCACCGCTTCTATCTCAAACTCATGATCGACGGCACGCCAAGCAAAGCGTTCAGCGCAAATTCGGTTCTCCCCAGTCCGTCGGGATCAACACCATGAGCCCGACACCGGTCACTGCCAATATCGGCGAATTTCAAGCTGCGAATTCCGCTGGTGCACACCGACATCGACCTGGATCTGCGGCTGCAGGACGATCAGCCGCGGCCCGACAAGCGTTTCGCGGCAGCGGCGGAATTATCGGTGCCCCAAGAACTCTGAGTGCTCGGCCTGCGAATTGAGGTAGCTTACCCGCATGACCGGCGAGCAGCTCAGCGTTGCGCGTAAACTTGTGCCAGGCCGCGAGTGCGGCGCCTGCACAGTCTGCTGCAAAGTTCTGGCGATAAAGGCACCTGAGCTGAAGAAACTTCCCGAGGTGCTGTGCACACATTGCACGGCGGGCGTCGGGTGCGCGATTTACAACGCGCGGCCGCAGGTGTGCCGGGACTGGCATTGCGGGTGGCGGTACCTTGCATTCCTGGGCGACGAATGGCGTCCCGACCGGTCAGGCATCCTGATCGAGGCGGCGACAGCCGACATTCCCCAAGAATTTCCGCGACGCGACGGCCTCAAATTCGTTTTGCGGACGGGCGCTCTCAACGCGGTTTTGTGGCCTGCCCTGCAAAGCGCGATCGCGTCCTTGGTCGATGATGGCGTTCCGGTGCTTCTCGGAATACCAGGCCCGCATGGTTATGAGGGCCGCAATGTCTTTCTCAACTATGCAATCGCCGGCGCAGTGGCAGCGCGAAACTGCAGAGCCATCGTCGAGCAGCTGGTAATCGCCGTGGAAGCCGGTGTCAGGGCGGAGCATCGGAAGATTGATCTTAATGCTGATGATTAGAGCGGCGATGAAGAGAGTAGAGCGATCGCCGCAAGGCAGTGGATCGCTCTCACGGTCGTACAGGCTCAGGCTTGCGCCCGACCCGATTTGAGTTCGGGCGCACCGGAGCTAGCTCGCCCCCGAACCGCAATTGCACCCACTGCGAGCGCCCGGAGTGCTAACTCCTCCTGTTGAAGATCCGGAGTTAAGTTTCAGGGAGCGATCTTCTTGCCCGACTTCTTCACGGGAGCGAGTTTTTCGGGTGCAGCGACTTTCGCGGCGCGGTCAGCCTCTTCTTTAGCTAGACGCAGGGCGCGAAGCCTCGCAGTCTTCGCGTCGTTGGCCGCGCTCTCGTCCTGGACGATCTGCTTGGCAAGATTCGTACGGGCCTCGTGCGCGTCGAAATGGCTCTGCGCAGCCTTTCGCGCACTCAGATCGCGCGGTGGGTTGCTCATGGAAACTCCCTGAATAGAAGCACCGGCCGCCAGCGTGTGTCACCGGCCTTCGGTAGTTTCAAAACGCAAGAGCCGTATCAAAGGGCCTTGATGTTGACCGCCTTGGAGCCGCGCTTGTCCGGCTGTTCGTCGAACGAGACCTTCTGACCCTCGGTCAGCGAGCGCAGGCCGGCGGCCTCAAGCGCGGTAACGTGCACGAACACATCCTTGCCGCCGCCTTCTGGAGCGATGAAGCCAAAACCTTTGGTAGTGTTGAAGAACTTTACGGTACCGATCGTCATTTTACTTCCTTAGTGACGGAGCTACGCGCGTACGGACATCGCACGCGCGGCGTGGAAACGAGACATCGTGCCCCTTCAGAAGGTCTCAAGCGGGTTCGGCGCGCACCAAGCGGTCGGATCAACAGAAACGCTTCGTCTGATGAAGACGTAAGAACCACGTAGGAACAGTGTGCTGCGTCCCTGGCCAGATTGCAATGAAGCGGTTTCGTTCCGTTCGGTGGTTCCCGGCTTTGTTTTCAGTTTTGGATCCGTCTTCTTGTCTGAGCCGTCGGCCGCGTCGTTATTGCTTATTACTCGTAAGCATACGGAAGAATAGTTGATAGCGGGGGCGCGCTGGATCTTGTGCTAGCGCTAAGATTGCTGACCTGGATCAATAACGGAACGGGCGTTTTGTGGCAGAAACTCAATTTGAGTTTGCAACCGACGTCTTGAGCCTCAGTAACAGCACGTATGCGGTAACAGTTTAAGCAGTGAGTAAGCGTGCTGAAGTGAGGCTCAGCGAGTGATCCGAAGGTTCAACGAATGTCACGCATTGTGTATTTCGGTCCGGACAAGGTAACCAGACTGATAGAAGACCCTGACGCGGTGACGGATCAACCCGTACTGCGGTTCTTCCTCGAATATTGGAAAGCAAAGCGCGTAGGCGAACATCTTCCATTGCCATCGTCGTTCGTGCCGGGTGAGGTGCGCGGCAATCTGAAGTGGGTAGCGCTGATCGATGTAGTACCGCCTGAAGAAGGCGATTTTCGATATCGCCTCGTTGGTACGTGTGTCGCCGAGTATTTCCTGGGTGACGGCACGGGAAAGCCTTTGCGGGAGGCATTCGCCGGCGTCGACCCAGAGTTTGTCAAGGGTGCGCTGCACGTGCTCCGCCATACCTGTGCTTTGCGCCGGCCGGTGCGGCTCACCGGTCCATCAAGCCGCTGGCGCAAGGTGTATTTTCCCGCCTACGACAATCTCTATCTGCCATATGCTACGGACGGTGAACACGTTGATCGCATCGTCAATGTATTCACCTTCGATCGTTCGTCATTGAATGGTCGACAACTCTTGGCGCTCGAAACAGTGATTGCCTGAGGTTGTTGGCACGGTCCCGTACACCGGCCACCGCGCGCAAGGCTCGCGTTCTAGATCACGCCGCCCATCCACCCGCGCCGGGAGCGCCGGGGTCGGGCCCGCGGCGCGAGTGGAAACCTTCGGCGGGGAGTTGGGGGGCCGCCGAAAGCTCGCTGACGGTGTCAGCATGGCATTACAGCGTCTTGCGCGAGCGATGAACTCTTTGCAATGGAGCAGATGACTTAGAGTTCGAGCGGAGCAGTGTGTCGTATCAACTACGCGGCTTGGTGATCGTCTGTCCTATTGATTCCCATGCCGGCTTGCGGACAGTCATCTACAGTTCTGAATGGGTTCGGCGCCGGCGTCAGCTACCCAAAGGGCGCTCGACTTCGATTGTAACGTGGGACAACGAGCGGAAGCGCGCAAGTCTTGCGCGGTAGTAGCCCGGCTCGCGGGCCTGCAAGGTAACGACGGAGAGGATCGCGCCCATGTGGCCAGGGCCGAGACGCCATAGATGCAAGTCCCGCAACCTGTCGCCATCGCCTTCTATAATCTGGCGGAGATTGTCCGCCATCCTCCGATCGGGGTTCATATCGAGTAGAATTGCCCCCGTGTCGCGCACGAGACCATAAGACCAGCTCGCGATAACGCACGCGCCCACGATGCCTGCGAGCGGGTCCATCCAGAGCCAACCGAAGGTGCGCGCGAGCACGAGCCCCGTGATCACGAGGACCGACACGGCCGCGTCGGCCAGCACATGGACGACCGCCGCACGCATGTTGTTGTCGCGGCTTGCGCCCGAATGCGCGTGCTCGTGTTCCTCGAAAACAATCGGGTAGGCATCGCCGCCAAGCCGAACGGTCGCCAGAAACGCGTGCGGTTCGGGGATCTCATCGGCAGATTCCAGATATGCGCCACGGTCGCGCATCGCAAAGGTCTGATGCGTCCCGTCGGGCCGCACCGTCTCGATCACGACGTCTCTGGCAGCTAAAGGCGTGCCGGGGAGGGCGTGAAGCTGGAAGCGCGGTGGTACGCCATCTTCGAAGATCGAGAGCACGACCGAGCCGATCTTGGTCTCGATGCGATGCTCTTCGTCGTGGTCATGCGCATTGTGCGAATGGCTGTGACTGTGTCCCTGATGATGGTCGTGCGCGCCGCCGCTCAAGAGCCAGACGCTCGCGACATTGACCGCAAGCCCAAGGCACGCAATCGGAATGGCCTCAGCGAAATGGATCGTCACCGGCGCGAAGATGCGACTCACGGAGTCGTACCCGATGAGCAATGCGATCATCGCGAGGATGATGGCACTGGTGAACCCGGCCAGATCGCCAAGCTTGCCCGTGCCGAAGGTGAAGCGCGGATCGTCGGCGTGCTTGCGGGAGTAGCTGTAGGCGAGCGCCGCTAGAAGCAGGGCGCCCGCATGCGTGCTCATATGAAGACCGTCGGCGACGAGCGCGATGGAACCGAACAGCAGCCCGCCGACAATCTCCGCAATCATCATCGCGCCGCAAAGCACGATAACCGCCCAACTTTTGCGCTCGCTTTGCTCGTGGCCCTCGCCGAGGAAGACGTGGCTGTGTGGGTCGGCGGAGTGATCTATGCCTGCTGCCGGCATCGCAACCTCACTTCAAATAGGTTCGGACCACGTCCAACAGTTTGTCAGCCGCATCGACGTTCAATGCCCCGGGATGCTTGCCGGCGTCGACCAGATGCGTGCGCACATGATCTTCGACCACTTCCGCCATCAATCCTGCCGTAGCGCCCCGCATGCCGGCGATCAGGTGCATCACCTCTTCGCAACCCGCTTCGTTAGAGAGGGCGCGCTCGATGGCCTCGACCTGGCCTTTGATGCGGCGCACGCGGCCGAGGAGCTTTTTCTTTTCACGGACCGTGTGGCTCATGGGCATAAGCATAGGGTAGCTCCCTATGCTATATCAATGCCCGATCGCTTTGCCCTGCAATTTCACGCTAGGATCGCTTCGGGCCTTTCGTGCTCAACACATACAGAATGGCACTTGCAAGGGTTATGAACTCGATTGCCTTCTCCGTCGTTGCCTCCGATTGCCGGGAGTGGACTGCCAAGTTGCGCATCACAAATAGTCCCTGCAACGACTGCGCTGTTTGATCGTCGATGACTGCCGATCGCGTAGAAGCCGAATGAGCTGGCCGGCCGGCATATTCTTGACTCGGTCGGGCGCCAGGTTGGCGGCCAGGTCTCGGATTCGAGCCTCCAGCTCGATGGCCATATCGATGATGGCTGCGCGAGGATTTGTCTGCGCTTGCGCATAGAATCTGCTGGCATCGTCTAGGGGCTGCGCCAGCGCGCGCGGGTCCGCCTCATCAATGGATTCGGCGACCTTGACCCGTTGGAGCTCGAAGGCTGCCTCCTTGTCGGCCCATTTCACGCGCGTCAGTCGTTCTAGGAGAGAAACGACGTTTGAGCGAAAGATAAGAAGTAGCGCGAACACAGCTACGGGCCACGCGAGCGCCCTGGTCATCTCGACGATGAAGTTCAACCACATCATCTAGCATCATTCCTCAAACGGGAAGATGGCGAAACCTGTGCCCGCGGGCTCTATAGCCACGGCGACTATTGCTCGGTGACTCTCTGAAGGTTATGAAGAAGAGCCAAAAAAGAGACAAATCGAGTTTTGCGGGCGTAGTTCAATGGTAGAACGGAAGCTTCCCAAGCTTCATACGAGGGTTCGATTCCCTTCGCCCGCTCCAGCACCAAGCCCAACCGGCTCAAGCGACTCCGACGAACGTGACGCTTTGCCCCCTATCGTTTGGCTAAGCCCTTGTTAACGCGTCCTTGCGGCGGGTGTGATCGACTGCAAGTGAAAGTCCTCAAACGGCCTTGTTTGGGAGTAGGCTCGCTCCTACTTCCCTCATCCTGGTCAATGAGGAACGGGGCAAAATATGTCGAAGCGGGCTCTTCTGATCACAGCGGCGGCTGTCCTTGCGGGCGCCTTGGCCGCCACCACGCCAAATCTGGCGGCCACCACGCCGCCGCCGGCGGCCACCACGACAGCGGCGGTGCCGATGAACAAGGACGGCGGCGTCTACGTCGTGCCGGTCAACGTCAATGGTCTTGCGACGTTCGACTGCATCGTCGACTCCGGCGCCTCTGACGTGAACATCCCTGAGGCGGTTTTCCGCAAGCTGGAGCGCGCGGGCAGCGTGACCGAAGCCGATTATGTCGGTACCCAGGACTACACTCTGGCCGACGGATCTTCGTCGCGGGGCCGCACCTATCGCATCAAGTCGCTCAAAGTCGGCAACGTCGTGGTGCACAATGTGATCGCCAGCGTCGGCGGCGACGAGAGCTCGGGCCTGCTTGGCCAGAGCTTCCTCGAGCGCTTCCGCTCGTGGTCGCTCAACAACACCAACCACACGCTGGTCCTGAGCGGTCCACCGAACAACGCGCCGGTTGCAGGGCCGAAACCGACCGGCCCGGTAACCGGCCCGCATCCGAACGACGGTCCGGTCTCGGTCGCGCAGGGCGGTCCGTCCCGGCCGCTGCCGGCGCCGCCTGCGTCGCATCGCTTGCCGCCGTCGACCGGTGGTGCAGTCGGCGACGTGGCCCAGGGCGGTGCTGTAGGTCGCCGCGATCCGTCGGACGATGACCAGCTCACGGCCCAACACAGCCAGTAGGCAGGTTCATGGGCGGTGGCATCGCGCTGTAGCGCATGAAGCGGTTCCCGGGTTCCCGCGGTTGAATGCGGTTCCGGGCCTGCTTAACTCTCCCGGATGGCTCCATTCGGCACGAATCTTTTCGCGCAGCTGAGGACGCGCGCTCCAGCGCTCGCTGTGGGCGCCGTCCTGGCGGCCGTGCTGATAGCGGTGTTCGTTTCTGGGCCGCGTCGCACGGCGGTGCCAATCGCAAAGCCTGTCGCCGCCGCACTGCAGCTGCCGAGAAGGATTGCGCAGGCCAAGGCGGCGCCTCCACCGAAGCCCGCGCCAAAGCCAAAGCCGATCGGACCCTCACCCTTTCAGCTTGAGAGCACGATGACCTATCGCGAACGCATGGAGCGCTGGACGCCGTTCATCAAGGAAGCCTCTCGGCGGTTCAACGTTTCGGGCCAGTGGATCCGCGCCGTGATCATGATCGAGAGCGGCGGCCGCACCATGCTGGCGGAGAACCGGCCGATCACCTCGCGGGTCGGCGCGATGGGATTGATGCAGCTCATGCCCGGGACCTGGCATGAGATGCGCGCGGCGTACGCGCTCGGGTCAGATCCCTACGACCCTCACGACAACATCATCGCCGGCAGCGCGGTGCTCGCGGCTCTCTACCGGCAGTACGGCTATCCCACTATGTTCGCGGCCTACAATGATGGCCCCGGCATGCTTGCGGCCCATGCCGCGCTCGGCGAATCCCTCCCTGCCGAGACCGAGAACTATGTCCGCAGCATTGCCAGCGTTCTGAGCACCGGGGTCCTGCCCCGCGGCGGAAGGGGCCACGGCCTCGCGCGGCTAACCCGGCCAGACGGCTCTTCCGTCATGATCGATGCCGGCGCCGTGGTCTCAATTCGCGAAGCGCTGCCGGGCGAGTACGCCCCGTCGGTGCAATCGGTGATCGCCGTCGGACGTTTGCGCCAGGGCGTGCGGGAGAGCAGGGCGGCCGCCACGGCAGCGATCCGCGCCCATGGCGGCTTGATCTGAATTTGATCTTGGCGGTGCAGACTGTGACTCAAAGATGTCAATCACAGCACCGCGGACTGACCCGCAAAAGGCCGTAAAGCAGCCTCAAACGCCGTCTAGCGTGCTTATCGTCATTGTTCTAGACTTTTTGTTGTATGCGCCGGATGCCGTTCCGTGTCGTGTCACACCAAGGGGGTAACCTGATGCTATCAAAGTCCAAGATCCTCGGCCTTACCGCCGCCATCGGCGTGGCCGGCCTCACCGCGCTGGCATCGACGCCCGCGTCCGCTGCGAGCGCGATCACGCTGCGCGCCTGCAATCACACCGACGATACCGTCCTGGTAGCGTCGAGCTACATCCCGATCGGCGGGTCCGATTGGCGTAACAAGGGCTGGACCCGTGTGAACGCCGGCGCCTGCGAAGATATCTTCAGGACCACCAACCGCACCTTCTATGCGCGCGCAGAAGTGAAGGGCAACTCGGACCAGTACTGGGGTTCGGACATCAAGCAGTGCGTCGAATATCCCGGTCCGTACGATTTCTATACGCGCTCGGAAGATACGACCTGCCCGGAAGGTGAGCCGGCTGAGTTCACCACATTCCACTCCGATGGCCGCCCCGTCTATGTCTGGAACCTGAACCCGTAAGCTCGGCTTCGTCCACCCAGCATTCAAAACGCCCCGGCAAACCCGGGGCGTTTTCTTTGCTGCCCAGGTGCTGGCCATTTCGGTTCAGGTTCGGTTCAGGAAACGGTCGCTACCTATGCCCGGGAAGGCGCAAATCACGCGCCTGCCCGGCGACTATCGATCGCCCAACAAGGGTCAAACGATCAATGATCAAGAAGATCGCGTGCGCTACGCTTGCGCTTACCCTGTTCGGAAGCACGGCTGCCGAAGCCCATGGCTGGGGCCATGACGGCTGGGGCCATGGCGACGGATGGGCCGCGCTCGGCATCGGTCTCGGCATCCTCACGCTCGGCGCTGTCGCGGCCGATCACGACCGCTACTATCGCGAGCGAGACGCCTATGAGCGCGGCCGCTACGACCAGCAGCGCGACGACTATTACCGCGGCCGCGAGTATCCCGATCGCGACGAAAATCGCGGCCCGCCGCCCGACGACCGCGACTACGACGACGACCGCGGCGGCGACAACTGATACGTCTATGAAACCTCGGCGTGCAGGTGCCGGGGGTCTTGCTTTGGCGCAGCGCTGCGCCGCGCTACCTCGACCGCCCGTACAGCAGGCAATCCCGCCGCTTCCCCTCGCGCACCACATGTCCGCGCAGCGTGCCCTCGTAGGTGAAACCCAGCTTTTCGAGCAGGCGCTGGGACGGCTGGTTGCCGGCGTGACAGCGCGCCCATAGGCGCTCCAGGCCGAGTTCCTCGAAGCCGTAGCGCATCACGCGATCCATCGCCTCGCGCGCCAGCCCCTGGCCCCATGCCGAGCGACGGAACAGGAAGCCCACCTCGGCGCGGCGGTGATGCAGGTCGATGTCCGACAGGTCGACCTCGCCGATTGCCGGCCCGCGCGGACTGAGTGCCGCTGCCCACCATTGCGTCTGTCCACCTTCGATCTCGGTGAGGTGGTTCTGGATAATGGAACGCACCTGTTCGACGCTCTGCTGCGCCGGCCAGTCCCAGTACTTCATCACGTCGGGGTCGCCCCGCCCGACAAATAGTTCGGCGGCGTCGTTAACGCGGACCGGTCTCAAATGCAGGCGCTGCGTTTGGAGATTCATGACAGCAGTATGACAACGGCACTTGGCCGCAGTGGAGGGCAAAAAATCATGAGGCGGCCGGCGCAGTTCATGCGCCGTAGCCGCCTCACGCTGCCCCCTTCAATGCGGACCCTACAAACCGCGAGGCTCAAGCCCCCTAAGCCGTTCGGACCCGCGGCGTGCTAAATGTGACGGGACTGGGGCGGCGCGCAACGGGTTCGAACGTCCGGTACGCTCATAAAGTCTTGCTGTTGATTTACAGCAACAACTGACCGAACCGCGTTAAGCCGGTTTCTACCCGGCGCATTGGGTTCCGCCAATAATCAGGGCGCGCGGAAGTGTTTCGAGAGCTTCAGGCCCTGTTTTTGATAGTTCGACCCGATCCCCTGGCCATACACGTCCGGGGGCGGATCAGTCAGCCGCTCGAACACCAGCCGACCTATGATCTGGCCGTGCTCCAGGATGAACGGAACTTCGCGCGACCGCACCTCTAGCACCCCGCGCGCCGCCGGCGGCTTGCCTCGCTCATAGCCGAACCCGGGATCGAAAAACCCCGCATAGTGCACGCGGAACTCGCCCACCAGCGGATCGATCGGCACCATCTCCGCCGCATGATCGGGCGGGATCGCCAGCGCCTCGCGGCTCACCAGGATATAGAACTCGTCGGGATCGAGCACCAGGTTCCCGACGGTATTGGCCTCAATCGAGTCCCAGAACTCGTAGGGATCCAGCGCCCCGGGACGGTCCACGTCGATTACCCCGGTATGCCGTTTTGCGCGCCAGCCGATCCGCTGCCCGCCGCCTTTCAGGTCGATCGAGAAACCAAGCCCGCCGCTGATGTCCGCCGGCCCATCGACCAGCGGATGCTGCTCGTGCAGGCGACGAAGCTGCGTGTCGGTGAACTGCGGCGTGCCGTGCCGGATTCGGAGCTGGTTGAGCTTCGATCCCTTGCGCACCAGCACCGGGAACGTCCGAGGGCTGATCTCCGCATAGAGCGGTCCCTTGTAGCCGGGCTCGACCCGGTCAAACGCCTGCGCCCGATCGGTGATCAACCGTGTGAAGACATCGATGCGCCCGGTCGAGCTCTTCGGATTGGCCGACCCCGCCACCCGATGCGAGAAATCGGCATATTCCAGCAGTGGCACGATGTAGACGCAGCCCGTCTCCAGCACCGCCCCGCGCGTCAGGTCGATCTCGTGCATCAGGACGGTCGGGAGCTTATCTTGCACCGTCGCGTTCGGACCGGGCAAGAAGCTCGCCCGCACCCGCCACGCCACAGCGCCCAGCCGAAGATCGATGCTCGCCGGCTGGATTTGTGCCTCGTCGATGTTCTCGGTCGCCAGGATCTCGCGCCGCGCCCGGATCAGGCGCTTCAGCACATGACTAGGCAGGATGCCGGTCGAGAAGCGCCCGTATTCGCCGCCTTCGGCCGCGTCGGGGAACAGTGTCTCATCGCTTTGCGACATGCGGAACTTATAGGGCTCGCCTGAACCAATCCCAACCGTCATTGCCCGGCTCGTCCAGGCAACCCAATTTCTTCAACAGGAAATTGGGTCGCCCGGAAGTGGACGTTGGTGTTGTTTGAGAAAATCACGCGGCCTGCGCCGATTCGACGGGCCAGCGCAGCTTGCGCGAATAGAAGGAGGCATTTTCCTGTCCCGCCACTGCGGCGCGCGCGAACACGATCAGGTGATGCGCCACCATGCCTACCGCGATCACCCGTTCGACGTCGCCTTTCTTCAGCAGCGGCCAGGCGAACCGCCAGAATGCGCCGCGATAGGAGCTTGTCGCCGCGATCACCAACAGCCGCGCCAGCACGCCCATGCCATAGCGCACCTCGCGCCAAGTCACGTTGCGCGGCGGATTGAGACGCCGCGCATAGGTCGCGTCGAGCTGGTGCGCGAACCGCTGAAACAGCGCCTCTGGCTCATAGGCCCGCGCCACGCAACGCCGCCATGACTCCATGACGCGCTCATAGGGCAGGCGGAACACGACATTGCTCTCTCGCGCATCGTCCTCGACCAGCCGCCCTTCGCGCGCCAGCCGGTCCCACAGCCGCGTGCGCGGCAGCGCCTGTAACAGGTTGATCGTCAGCACCGGGATGTTGGAGCGTTCGACGAAGTTCATGACCGCGTCGCCAGTCTCCGGCGTGTCGCTGTCGAGGCCCAAGATGATGCCGCTCACCACCTCCATGCCGTAGCGGTTCATCGTCTCCACCGCTTCGTACATCGGCACCGTCATGTTGTGCGTCTTGGCGATTGCCTTCAGCGCCTCCGGTTCCGGTGTCTCGATGCCGCAGAAGATGGTCTCGAACTTCGCGTCGCGCATCGCCGATAGTATCTCGGGCCGCTTGGCGATGTTCAGCGTCGCCTCGCAGGCAAATGTGATCGGATAGCCGTTGGCCCGCTGCCATTGCGCAATCACGGGCAGCAGCCCCAGCACCGCGCGCCGGTTGCCGATGAAATTGTCGTCGACGAAATAGACCGCATGCCGCAATCCGCAGGCCCGCATCTTCTCCAGCTCGGCGATGATTTGTGCTGGAGTCTTCAGCCGCGGATTGCGACCGTATAGGGCCGGGATATCGCAGAACTCGCAGTCGTAGGGACAGCCGCTCGAGAATTGCAGGCTCCCCATGAAGTACTGGTCCAGTTTGCACAGCTCGTAAGCGGGCAGGGGAAACGCGCTCAGGTCCCTGCGCTCGCGCGTGCGAAACATCACCTGCTTCGACGGCCGCGCCACGCTCAGCGCCAGCGACGCAATCAACTCCTCCGTTGCATCGCCCAGCTCGCCGATGTGCAGATAGTCGGCATGGGGATAGTACTCCGGGCACGCCGACACCGATGGCCCGCCCAGCACGACGGTCTTGCCATGCGCATGCGCCCGCGCGATCAAATCGTTGATCTTCGCCCGCTGGATATGCATCCCGCTGACGAACACGACATCCGCCCACCGGAAATCCGCATTCCGCACCGTGCGAATGTTCTCGTCGACGAACCGCACCTCCCAGTCGCTGGGCAGAGCAGCCGCGATCACCAGCAATCCCTGGGGCGGCATGAAGGCCTTCACGCCCATGATGGGGTAGGCGTATTCAAACGTTCCGAACGACGGCTCATAGCGCGGGAACGCCAGCAGGACGCGCCGTTTGCTTGTTCCAGGACGCACTGGGCCGCTCCGCGCGAGGCCTCTCATGAGCAATGCGCAGCCGGAAGTTCCGTTCCTATGGCGCTTCTGGTTATTGCCTACGCGAGGAATGTGCGGATTTCGGCAATCGCCTCCGCCAGCCCACAGCGCTTCACGGGCGCCTCCGATGGGAACGCGCTCAGCAAGCGCGACGGCGTCGCCGGCTCCAGGATCACAAAGCATCCGCGATCGTCGGCCCCGCGCACCAGCCGCCCGAACGCCTGCTTCAGCCGGAACCGCGTCAGCAAATCGTCATAGCCCTTGCCGAATTTCGCCCGCCGCGCCCTGTGCAGGATGGTGGGCTTCGGCCATGGCACTTTGTCGAACACAGCCAGCCTGAGCGATCGGCCGGGCACGTCCACGCCATCGCGCAGCGCGTCGGTGCCCAGCAGGCACGCATTCTCCTCCGCCCGGAACAGATCGATCAGCGCGCCGGTGTCCAGCTTGTCGACATGCTGCGCATAGAGGTTGATGCCCACATCCGCGAGCGGACCGGCGATCCGCTGCTCCACCGCACGCAGTAACCGCACGGCGGTGAACAGCCCCAGCGCCCCGCCATCGCTCGCCAGGAACAGCTCGCGGAATGCGGCCGCGATCTGGTCGACGTCGCGTCGGTTCACGTCCTTCACCACGAAGATGCGTGCCTGCTTCGCATAGTTGAACGGCGAGCCGAACGAGGCGCGCTTCGGCGGCTCTGGCAGGTGCCCCGCACCCGTGCGCACCTCTGCCGACTGCCAGTCGTCCACGCCTTCGACGATATCGCGCAACGTCGCGCTGGTGATTAGCGCGCCATGCGCCGGCGCCAACACGTCTCGCGCCAGCGGCACGGTCGGATCGACCCAGTGGCGCTCCAGTCCCACGTCCTTGTCGCGCCCGTCCTCGCGGGCGATCTCGAACCAGTCGACGAACTGCGGATCCCGCTCGCCCTCGAGCGAATCCAGCATCGCGATCCAGGTTGGCACCACATATTTGCCGCGCCACGCTAGCGCCCGCGCTGCCGCATCGATCCGCGCCCGCGAATAGCTCTGTAACTCGTCGCTCATCTGGTCGAGTTGCTTGCGCAGATGCGCCGACAGACGCATCAACGGCACCGACAGCCGCTTCAGTCCGCGCGCCAGGTCCCGCGCCGTAGCCTTGAGCTCCTCGCCCAGCGGCTCCACGTCCGCTTCCAGCGTATAGAAACTGTCCGCATCGTCGCCGCTGCGCGCCTTCACGTGCTGGTACACCGCGGCCAGGAACAGCTCACCCGGCCCGCGGGGCCCGCCGCCCTGCAACCGGCTCATCCATCCCGCCGCCGACAACGCGCCCGAGGCGTTGATCGCCTCGCCCAGGATGTCCTCGCCCTCGCGGTCGTCCACCAGCAGGTCGCGCAACCGCTCCTGCAAGCCACGCATGCGCGAGCGCGCGCCGCCTTCGGGCCCGCGCACCCAGCGGCGTAGGTCCGTCATCTCCATCCCCGACAGCAGCGGCGCGAACCCGCTGTCCGCCGCGTCGAACAGGTGATGCCCTTCGTCGAACACGTAACGCACGCGCTTCTCGGGCGGCGTGTCTGTGGTCTCGTCGATGTTGAGCCAGTCCTGCGATGCCTGCGCGATCACCAGCGCGTGGTTCGCCACCACAATCGGCGCGTGCCGCGCCCGCCTTATCGCCCGCTCGATGAAGCACGACTTGTAATGCGGACACGCCGCATACACGCACTCGCCGCGCCGATCGGTCACTTCGCTCAAGGCAATCGACGCGCCCAGGAACGCGGGGAACCCGGCGCCCGACACATCGCCGTCCGGCGTCGCACCCACCCAGCGCGCTATCAGCCCCAGCGCCACGCTCCGCTGTCCCGGCGCCAGCGCAGTACGCTTCGCCGCCTCTTCGAAATTCAGCAGGCAGAGATAATTCTCGCGCCCCTTGCGAACGACCGCTTTCTCGGCGCGCTCGTCGGGATCGGGATAGAGGTGCCCGATCTCCTGCACGATCTGCCGTTGCAGGTTGCGGGTATAGGTCGAGATCCAAAGCCCTGGTCCATTCTTCTCCGCCCAAAGCGACGCCGGGGCCAGATAGCCCAGCGTCTTGCCGACGCCCGTGCCCGCCTCGACCAAGGCAACCTTAGGCGCCCCCGCCGCATCGCGCGCCGAGAACGCGAACGATGCCGCGTCGGTGTACTCCGCCTGCTCGGGCCGCATCTCGCCCATGCGATGCACCAGCGAATGCAGCCGCGCCCGCGCATCGTCCGCCGACACCGGCAAGGAGCCAGGCTTGTCCGGCGCAGCAGCATCCTCCCACTCCGGCAGCCCGCGCCAAGTCTCCATGCCGGCGATGGGATGCAGCTTGCCTTCCGGCTCACCCAGCCGGTCGATGATCGCGCCCGCCCATTTCCAGCCCGCGCGTCCCATCGTCATGGCAAGCACGCGCATATGCTGCCGCACGTCTTCCGGCGCATGCTGCACCAGATCGAGCAACGCTATTGCCGCATCCCGCAGCGCTGCCGCCTGTTGCTCCGCGGTGTGGGGAATGAGAAGCCCCATCGCCCGCGCCAGCCCCAGCGCCGACGGAATGAATGGCGCGCCCGGCCGCACGAACGCGAACAGCTCCAGCACGTCGAACAGCGCCGCCGCCGGCGGAGTCTTCAGCCGCCCTGACACGAACGCCGCGTGCGCAACCAGCACATTGCCCGACCGGAACAGGCGCCGCGCCTCATCGAGCCCGACCTTCCGGCACGCGCCATCATTCTCACAGACGACCGCGCCACCCGGCGACGGCACCAGCGCCGGCAAGATGCGCCAGGAACGCGAGGGAGTCGGTTCGGAAGCCATCAGAACCGATCATGAACAACAGTTGGGCCGCGAAGGGAAGGACTATTCCGCGGCTTTCAGCTTCTCACGCGCCGCCTCGACCGTCCCGTCATCGCCCAGCCCGGCCTTCGCCAGGTCGGGCCGCAACACTTTGATCGGATCGCGCAGGTCGTCGACATAGCCGAGTGCATAGGCTCCGCGCCGGTATCCCATCAGCTTCAACAGTGGCACCGGCAGCGTCTTCGCGATTTCTGGCGGGCAGGAGAGATACTGGTTCTCCTCCTGACGCAGCCACGACAGGTTATAGGTGATGTTGATCCCCACCCGCGTCGCATCCGAACGGTTCGCGCCGCCGCCGTGATACACGCTGCCGGAATAGAGCAGCACCGATCCCTTGCTCATCTCTGCTGCGATCGAATCCTCGTGCTTGAAGCGCAGCTTGTCCGCCAGCGCATTGCTTCCCGGCACCACCCGGGTCGCGCCGTTCTCCTCGGTGAAATCCGTCATCGCCCAGATCGTGTTGCACTGGACCTCGTAGCCGCTCGGGAATGGATGGAAGTCGAAGGCCCACTGGTCGCGATGGATCGGCTGCGCCGGCTCGCCCGGACCGATCGCGATGACCTGTGTCAGGTGCAACTGGAAGCTCGTCGCATGCGATAGAAACTGCTTGGTCACATCCAGCACCATCGGGTTCATCACCAGTTCACGACACAGCGGCGAACGCGCCACCAAGCCGCCTGTGCGCCTGGTGCGATGCCCGGAGAAATCGTCGGGGCCGAACGCGGTCGCATCCATCCACGGCTTCAGTTCCGCCGCGACCGCGTCCATCGCCTCGCGCGAAATCACATTGTCGATAATACAGGCCCCGTCGCGTTTCAGCGCCGCGACGACGCTGTCAACATTCGCATCCACCGTAAGATGTTCGAGCGTCATTTTGTAATGCTCCCGTCGCGTCCCCCCAACCGTAGGGGTGACATATCAGCGTTGTCATCAGAAAACGGGCTTGTTGCCGCCACGGTCCGCACCTACATCCCGGGCACCATGCACATTCGCCGCTACAATGAACCCGACCTCCCTGCCATCCTTGCACTCTGCCGGCAGGAGGGCTGGCCGTCGCTGATTGAGAATCCGCTGCGCGCCAACCGCGTGCTCACCGCGCCAGGCGTGACGACCATGGTGGCTGACGAGGACGGCATGGTGATCGGCTTCGCGCAGATCCAGAGCGACGGCGAGGTTCAGGCGCATCTCTCGCTGATCGCCGTCCATGCCGATCACCGCCGCCGCGGCATCGCGCGCATATTGATCGAGCGCGGGCTGAAGGAAGCCGGCGGCCTGCGCCTCGACCTCATCACAGACGGCGCGGCGAACTTCTACGGCGCGCTCCCGCATATCAAGATGACCGGCTATCGCCTCTATCCCGGATACACCGGCCCCGATCGCTACGAACCCGGTCTCGAATGGGAAGATGGCCGCAAGGTGAAGAAGGCCTAGGCCGCCAGCGCCGGATAAAGGTTCACCAGCGCTTGCTTGGTCCGCGCCTGCTCGCCCACCACTGCAAGCGCTGCGATGCGCAGCTCCTGACCGCCCTCGCCTGTGCGTGTCTTCTGCGTGAAACCGCGCGCCGCCGCGGTCACCGCCATAAGGCCCAAGCCGCCGGCCGCGCCGGCGATGTCCTGCGCCAGGCGGCCGGCATCGTCCCATCGTTCCGCTGCGCATGCGTCGGCTAATGAATTGCACAGGAGCTCCGCGTTCTGGATGTAGGAGTGCAGGATCTCCACCAGCGTCTTGAGCCCGACCGAACGCTCCAGCGCAGCGAACGCATCCGCATCGATAGGTGCTACCTCCGCGCGCGCCGCGTCTGCTGGGCCCGCTGCTTCCTTCGGCTCCATCCGCTCGCGTAGCCGCGCCAGCACTTGATACAGTTCCTGCGCGCTCGCGGGCCAGTGTAGCACCTCGCTCGCCGCGACCGGAGCACGCTCGCCGCGCTGGAGCAGCGCCAGCACCGGCGCTGTCACGCCGCGCGCCGCCGCCCAGCTGTCGGCCTCGTTGGCGCGTACGATGATCGCATCGAAATGTTGGCGTGCTGCCAGCGCGATCGCCCCCGACAGCGTGTCCGGGCTCTCGATGCGGTTGCCGAACGGCTCGACATAGCGCGCCACCTGCGCCTCCATTTCGGCATCGCGCGTGAACACAAGGAAGGACTGCTTCGACGGTGCCGGCACGGCTTCGCCCGATGGCTCGGCTGCGCCGCGCGGCGCGCCGGAAAGCGGTATGGTGAACCAGAACGTCGCGCCTTCGTCCGGCGCGCTGTCGACGCCGACGTTGCCATGGGCCAGCTCGACGATGCGTTTGACGACGGCGAGCCCGAGACCGAGCCCGTTCTGCCGCCGCGCATAGGAGGGATCGCCCGGCGTAAACGGCTTGAACAGCAGCGGAATCACGTCGGGCGGCACACCCGGCCCGGTGTCGATGACCGAGAACTTGACCGCCTCCGCCTCCGCTTCGACGCGAATTTCGATGCCGCCGCGGTCGGTAAACTTGAGCGCGTTGTCGACCAGCTTGAGCAGCGCCTGCCGCACGCGGCGCCCGTCCGCCGCGACCAGCGGCAGGTTCGCCGGAGCGGTAACCGAGAGCCGCAGGCGCTTTTCCCAGGCCCGTGGCTGGAGCAATCGTCCCACGGCGCGCGCCGCTTGCGCCGGATCGCTCTCTTCCTCGGCATGCGCCGCGTCGTCCCGCGACAGTGCGATGACGTCGTCAAGCAGCAGCTGAAGTCCGCGTCCGGCCTCGAGCATCACCTTCACATGATCGCGGTGTGGCTTCTCCAGCTCCGCGCGGTCCAGCAGCTGTGCCATGCCCAGTAAAGCATTCAGCGGCGTGCGAAGTTCGTGGCTGAGATTGGCCAGAAACGTCGACTTCACGCGCCCGCTCGCCTCGGCGGCGTCGCGCGCTACCTCGACCTCTTCCTTCTCGCGCGACAGCCGCTTGATCAGGCCGACATTCTCGAGCTTGAGGAAAATGCTCTCGTCCAGCAGGCGTGCCATGCCGTTGCAATAGGTGAACAGCACGCCGCCAAACAGCGCCACCAGGATCGCCGTCATCACCTGGTAGATGCCGCCAGTCAGCAGCAGCACCACCACCAGTGGCCCCAGCGAAAACAGCGCGTGACACAGATATGCCGGCCGGTACGCCGATCGGGCGATGAACTCCGTCGCCGTCATCCCCAGGAACGCGATAACCAGGTAAGCCTGCGCCGGGAAGGAATTCGGCATGAACCAGAACAGCACGCCCACGCCCCAGGTCGCGCCGGCGACGGCGGAGACGAAGGCATAGCGCCGCGCCCAGTAGAGCGGCGTGCCGTGTCCGTTGCGGTTCTTGTAAGCGGTTGTCAGTTGCTCGGCCGCGATCACCACTGTGATCTGCAGCATCAATGGCATGAACGGCAGCCAGCCGGGCGCATTGCCGGCGAACATCGTCGCCGGAATGCACAATGCTGCGAATGGCAGCGACAGATAATGCCGCCCCAGCGCATACAGGATGTCGATGCGGCCTGCGAAAACCGCTTCCCTGTCGCGCAAGGGGGTGTCGGTCCCGGTCATTGACGCCTTCCCATGAGGAGCCTAGCTTCGCCGCCTTTCCGAACGTTTAAGGTGTAAGTTCAATGCCTTCCGGCGCATCCATCGCCCTGCGTCCCGATCTCGGCCTCGCCGCGCGCGCCTGGCCGTTCGAGGAAGCGCGGAAGATCCTCGCCCGCGTCGAGCGGAAACTGGCGAAGGGCGAGAAGGTTACGGAAGTCGTGCTGGAGACGGGCTACGGCCCGTCGGGACTGCCCCATATCGGCACATTCGGAGAGGTCGCGCGTACGACTTGGGTCATGCATGCCTTCAACACGCTGTCGCCGATCCCGACGCGGTTAATCGCCATTAGCGATGACATGGACGGCCTGCGCCGGGTGCCCGACAACGTTCCCAACAAGGACATGATGACGGCGAACCTCGGCAGGCCGCTGACGTCCATCCCCGATCCGTTCGGTACGCACGAAAGCTTCGGCCACAACATGAATGCGCGGCTGCGCGCGTTCCTGGACAACTTCAATTTCGATTACGACTTCCGCAGTGCGACGCAGGAATACAAGTCCGGCGTCTACGACAACGCATTGCTCCGGGTGCTGAGCAAGTACGATGAGGTGATGAAGGTCATGCTGCCTACGCTCGGCGAAGAGCGGCAGCAGACTTATTCGCCGTTCCTTCCCGTCAGCCCGCGCTCCGGCAAGGTGCTGCTCGCCAAGGTCGTCGCACACGATCCGGACAGGGGCACCATTACCTACCTCGAGGAAGATGGCAGCGAAGAGACCGTCCCCGTCACCGGCGGCCATTGCAAGCTGCAATGGAAGCCGGACTTCGGCATGCGCTGGGCCGCGCTCGGCATCGACTACGAGATGTACGGCAAGGAGCACTATCCTTCGGCGCCGCTCTACAATGCCATCTGCAAGATCAGCGGCGGCGAGCCGCCCGAGCAGTTCATGTTCGAGCTGTTCCTCGACGACAAGGGCGAGAAGATCTCCAAGTCGAAAGGCAACGGCCTCACGATCGACGAGTGGCTCACCTATGCGCCGCGCGAAAGCCTCGCGCTGTTCATGTTCCAGAAACCGCGCGTCGCCAAGCGTCTCACCTTCGACGTAATCCCCAAGGCCGTCGACGACTACATCGACCTCCTTGAGAAGTATCACGCGAACGAGACGAGCGAAGCCGACCGCATCGACAATCCGGTCTGGCACATTCACAACGGCAACCCGCCCGCGGAACGCTATCCGGTATCGTTCGCGCTGCTGCTCACGCTCGCGACGGCGTCGAACGCGCACAATCAGAACGTGATGTGGGGCTTCATCAAGGCGTATGCGCCACAGGCCTCGCCGGAAGCGAATCCTGGTCTCGCGAAGCTGGTCGACTTCGCCATCCGCTATTACGAAGACTTCGTGCGCCCGGAAAAGAAGTTCCGCCCGGCGACGGAGAAGGAACACGCTGCGTTCCTCGACCTCGCCGCGAAGTTCGAGGCGATGGGCGACGCGCGCGATCCGAAGGCCGTGCAGGACGTCGTCTACGAGGTCGGCAAGGCGCACCAGTTCGAACCGCTGCGCGACTGGTTCGGCGCGCTGTATGAGGTGCTGTTCGGCCAGACGGCCGGGCCGCGCTTCGGCTCCTTCGCCGCGTTATTCGGCGTGAAGGAGACCGCGGTGCTGATCCGCCGCGCGCTTGCCGGTGAATTCGTGGCGGCAGCCGCCGAATGAAACCCGTCGTCGCCGTTCTCGCCGCAGCCTTGCTCGCGCCACTGCCGCTTGCCGCCGAGGCGCCGCCGACAGCCGAACACACGCCCGCAACGATTACCACCACCTCGGCCACGCCTGCCGCGCCGAACGCCTACGACCTTTACGTCGCTGGCAGGTTCGATGCCGCCATGAAGGCGGGTGAGGCGTCGAACAGCGCGCTCGGCTTCGTCACAGCCGCCCGCGCAGCGCTGGCCGACGCGCAGACGCGCGCCGGCCCCTGCCTCGATTGCCTGAAGCGCGCCGAGGATTACGCCCGCAAGGCGATCGCACTCGACAACTCCGTCTCCGACGCCCATGTCTATCTCGCTGTCGCCATGGGCTACGAGGCGCGCATCGTCGGCCCGGTCTGGGCCCGCGCGCACAACTATCCCGGGCAAGCGAAGGACGAGCTCGATATGGCGCTCAGGCTCAACCCGAAGAACGCCTGGGCGCTGGGCGCGCTCGGTGGCTGGAACATCGAGATTGTGCGCACCGGCGGCGCGCGCCTTGCGAGCTGGATCTATGGCGCCACAGACGATGCCGGCCTCGCCGCGTTCGCGTCGGCCTTCAGACAGGCGCCCGACAATCTCACGGTGCGCTACCAATACGCGTTGTCGCTCTCCGGCTACGACCTCGACCGGTTCCGCCCGCAGATCGATGACGCGCTCGCCAAGGTCGCTTCGCTCAAGCCCGTCACCGCCTACGAGCGCACCGCCCAGCACCGCGCCGCCGAACTCGCGTCACTGCTGAAGAAAGGCGACCGCGACGCCTTCGACGCCATGGTGCGGCGCTACCAGGGCTATCCGCCCTGACTGTGGCGCGAAGCGCAGGTTTTTACTGCGCGGCCCAGATGATGCGGTGCATGAACACGATGTCGGCGAGCGCGAACTCGCGCGCCTCGAATTGCGGATTGAACGAGCGCAGCTCGATCTTCTGCGCCGTCTGCCGCGACAGCTGCTTGGCCATCACTTCGCCGTTGTAGGTCTTCATCACCACGCGATCGCCGCGCCGCACGCTTGCCGCCGGCGACACCACGATGCGGTCGCCGTCGCGATAGACCGGCATCATCGACTCGCCCGTGATCTCGAGCGCATAGGCGTGCTCGTCCGCCACTTCGGGGAACGGGATTTCCTCCCAGCCATGCCCGGCCGGAAAACCCGCTTCATCGAAGTATCCGGCGTTGCCCGCCTGTGCCATGCCGAGCAGGGGGATGACGCGGCTGTAGCCCGCGCGTCCCGCGCTCTTCGACACCAGCGAGGTGAACTCCTCGAAGTCCGCGCCGGTCGCGTTCAGGATCTTCGAGATCGACTCCGTCGACGGCCAGCGCAGCTTGCCGTTAATGCCTCCACGCTTGCTCTTGTTGAACGTTGTCGGATCGAGCCCCGCAGCCTTGGCGAGACCCGAGGCGGACATGCCATAACGGGCGGCGAGCGCGTCGATGGCGCTCCAGATCTGATTATGGGTGAGTTGGCTCATGGTCAGACGATGTCCCTTGGCAGGGGAATTATCCCTAGGACAGGATTAATGCTAGGAATTACCAGTTTCGCCTGGGTGCAGGCAACAGGAAAGTCGTGATGATCCTGGATTCTGCAACCGCGCTTCTCAGGCTGCTCCCGGCCGAAACCGCCCATAAAGCCACGATCTTCCTGACCCGGATCTTCGGCGGCCTCGCCCCCGCCGCGCTACCGCCAGACCCGCGCCTCGCCGTCCGCGTGCTCGGCAAGACCTTCTCCAACCCGATCGGCCTTGCCGCGGGCTTCGACAAGAACGCAGTCGTCCCGAACCAGATGCTGCGGTTCGGCTTCGGCTTCGTCGAATGCGGCACCGTCACACCGCGCCCGCAGAAGGGCAATCCGCGTCCGCGCTTGTTCCGCCTCGAAGAAGATCGCGCCGTCATCAACCGCATGGGCTTCAACAATGACGGCATGGCCGAAGCCGCCGTCCGCCTCGCGCGCCGTCCGCGCCGCGGCATCGTCGGCATCAACATCGGGGCCAACAAGGATTCCACCGATCGCATCGCCGACTACAAGACCGCGTTCGGGATACTCGCTCCGTATGCGGATTATGTGACGGTCAACGTCTCGTCGCCCAACACGCCAGGCCTTCGCGGCTTGCAGGGTCGCGATGAGCTCACCCGGCTTCTCGCCGTCCTCACGGCAAGGCGCGCCGAGGTGGCGCCGACCATGCCGCTGCTGCTCAAGATCGCGCCTGACCTCGACATGCAGGCGTTGGACGATATCGCCGCCGTGGTCACGGCCTCCGCGATCGAAGGCCTGATCGTGTCCAACACCACCGTCGCGCGGCCCTCCGCGCTCAAGAGTCCCCTGGCAAAGGAGGCGGGCGGCCTCTCCGGCACGCCCCTGTTCGAACCGTCGACGCACATCCTGCGCGAGGTCAAAAAACGCGTCAGCCCGGCGCTGACCCTGATCGGTGTCGGCGGCATTTCATCGGGCGCGCACGCCTACGCGAAGCTGCGCGCCGGCGCGAGCCTTGTTCAGCTCTATACTGCACTCGCCTACGAAGGTCCCGGCCTCGTTGTCCGGCTTCAGCGCGAGCTGCTCCAGTGCCTCGAGCGTGACGGGTTCAGGACGATCGCCGAAGCTATCGGCGCAGGCTGACGAATGCATGTGCGGGAAGCCGTTGGCTGGGGGACTAGAAGCCACAGCCATTGATTTCTTTGGGAAATTTCTAACACATACCGTCGGAAATACCGTCAAAAATATTTCGTGCAAAGGGGGACATTCGGCGCGATCTCATTCAAAAATTGGGATCTCGCAAGCCTGCCAAAGGCGAGGGTCGGGCATTCGATTCGCGTTCGCCGCCCAAAAGCATGCCGGAGATCTTCGCCGCGACCGTTGTCATTCCTGGAGCGATTGGCCGGTCTGAATTTGGCCCCTGCTAGTGACGCGCCGATTTTGTGGATCAGAGAAGCCATCAACTCGACTTGAGCTTTTGCTGACTGGCTGGTGAGCGTCAAATACTCGTGCCGGCTCGATGTCGCCTGCTGCCGGTCGATTATTTTTGCACAGCTTCGATAGCCTCGAACACTGGCCGCGCGAACGGAATGTAGCATTTGGCCCAAGCCGACACGCGGTCAATCAATGATATGCCTATCCAGCAGGGGTGGCGTCCGTTCTGCCGATACGATTCATCTATCGGCGGCCGCTCGGTGGCATCTTCTAGGCACGGGGCCGATTGCTAAGCTCAGCGCAAAAGACGCGGTATCTAGGGTGGTGCGCATCTAGCCCCACTCTGACGTCGCAGCGATGACCTAGTCGGAGGGATGCCGTGAGCAGATATAGCGAACTTCGCGAGAGACGCCTTGCGTCGCTCGAGCCAGTTGACCGTGCTCGCTTCGAGAACGGACGACCTCCGCTTCGGTCGATTGGTGTCGCCGGCATGCGCGAGCGCGGAAAACAACTCGCTGGCTACCCGCCCGTTGATGATCCGTCGGTCGCCTGGCACGACGTCGTAGTCGACGGGCCGCACGGACCGATACCGACGCGCATCTTTACGCCGACTGCGAAGGCCTCCCGCCCGCGTGCCATTTATCTGCACACACATGGCGGCGGTTACGTGATGTGGGGTGGCCTCGACGTTCCACACAATCTCAATACGGCAACTGCCAAGGATAACGACTGCATCGTGGTCGCTCCCGATTTTCGCCTTCCACCGGAACACCCGTTCCCCGTTCCGTTAGAAGACTGCTTTGCCGCCTTCCAGTGGACGGCCAAAAACGCGGCTGCGATTGGCGGTCGGCCGGGAAAAATCTGTATCGGCGGCGGTTGCACCGGCGGAAATCTCGCTGCCGCCGTAACGCTTATGGCGCGCGATGCTGGCGGTCCTATGCCTGCCGCCCAATGTCTCCAGGCGACTGTCTTCGATGCGCGCTGCGAATATCTCTCGATGTACGAGAATAGCGAAGGCTACATGCTGAGCCGCGACGATGACCAATGGGTGATCGAGCAATATCTCCAGGACATGGAGCATCGTTTCGATTGGCGAGCGTCTCCGATCCTCGCAAAAACCATGAAGGGTTTGCCGCCAACTCTCATCCGCGTAGGCGAGTGGGACGTCCTAAGAGACGAGGGCATTGCTTACGCGAACCGCTGCCGCGACGCGGGCGTTGACGTCACCCTCACGCTGGTCCCTGGCGAAAGCCACAGTCAAAACCCACAGCATGCAAGGGAAGCCGCCGTCGAGATGGCCGCATTCCTCAAGAAATATGTAGGGCCGGACGCGGCCTGAAGGCAATAACGCCAGGAGAGGGAACAGCATGCGCGACTATGAAAAACTCCGGCAGGAACGGTTCGCTGCGATTAAGGATCCCGTGCTGAGGGATTTCTACCGCCGCATAGAAGAAGGCGGAATGGCGGCGGCAACGGGCTCCTTTAGCATGACGTCGCTTGAGGGTCAGATGACCGACTCGGACGTCGTCTACCACGACGTGACCGTTCAAGGCCCGCACGGCCCAGTGCCAACCAGAATATTCAAGCCAAAGAATGCGGGTAAGGAACCGCTCGGCATCTATCTTCACACCCACGGTGCCTACAGCCGGCTCAAAGGGCTCGATACCTGCACGCCGATGAACATCAAGATCGTGAAGGATTCTGGCTGCATTGTCGTGCATCCGGATTACAAGCCGCCGCCCGAGGCCACCTTTCCGGTGCCGCTCGATGATTGTTTTGCCGCTTTTCTCTGGACCGCCGAGAATGCGGAGCGTATCGGCGGCAAGGCCAACCGAATCTGTGCGGGCGGCGGTTGCGTCGGGGCCAACCTCGCGGCTGCCGTCGCCATCATGGCGCGGGATGCGGGAGGACCCAAGCTTGCAGCGCAGTACTTATATTGCCCTGTCGTCGACATGCGGCTCGATTATTCGAGCTACTACGAGAATGACGGCCCCGGCTATGTCCTGAGCTACGCCTTCTGCAAAGAGGTTTACACACGCTATCTTGGCGACTGGGAGAAGCGCTTTCACCCGCTCGCTTCCGTCCTTCTGACCGAGACCGTCCGCGGTCTTCCAACGACGCTCATTGATGTCGGCGAGTGGGACGTTCTGCGCGACGAGAGCATCGCCTACGCCAACCGCCTTCGCGATGCCGATGTTGACGTCACGATCGTGATCCGTCCTGAGATGACGCACGGGCCGACGCCCGTGCACTTGCCTCTCATCGATGCGGAGATGGCGCGGTTTTTGCGGCGCACCGTCGGGAGCGGCTATTCTGGCGCTACATGACGGCGGCGCCTTAGTCGCGCGACTCCTGCTTCATCATGTTGAGAAACCAGCGATGTGCTTGGTCGTCGTGTTTCACGACGCTCCAGATCACATGAAGCTCGATCTTCTCGGTTGAGATTTGGCTTGGGACGATCTTGAGCGGGAGGTACTTCGCCATCTTCTCGGCAAGCCGTCGCTGCACGAGGGCCGTCAGACCCGCCTCGAGCGCCATCATGGGAAGGATGGAAAACTGCTGGAATGAGTAGGTCGTAGAAAGATTGTCGACATAGCCTGCGGCAAGTCGTTCTGCTGCAGACTCGGATGGCGCAAGCCCGAGCCGGAACGTCGCAAAGGCTTCCTGGGCCGGAGCGTTCGAGCGCCGCCGCGGCGCCGACTGTGCGACGACGGCAACAAACTCATCCTTGAAGAGAGGTGCCGAACGAATTTCAGATGCGTCGACGGTATCAAGCACCGAACGCGGCAGAATCCCGAAATCAATCTCGCCGTGCCTAAGGCGCTCGATGGTGCGCGCCGTGATATCGATAAACTGCAGGGTGACGCCCGGTGCCTCGGTTCGCAGGCGCCTGATCAGCTTCGGCGCGAGGATCATCGACACGTAATCGGCTGTGGCGATGACGTAACGGCGCGTCGCGCGTGTTGGATCGAAGTCGCGGCGCTGCCAGACGGCTTCGGCAGCCTCGCTTGCAAGTTGGACTGGGCCAATGAGCTCCTTTGCCCGCTCCGTGAGCTCCATACGGCGTCCGACCTGGACAAGAAGGGGATCGCCGAGCGCCGCGCGAAGGCGCGCAAGGGCGGCACTTGTCGCCGACTGACTAAGGCCAAGATTGGCGCCGGCTTTGGAGACGTTGCGTTCCCTTAGGAGCTCCCGAAGGACAGGGATCAGATTGAGATCGACGGATCTAAGCGACATCGAAGCATCCAACTGCTAGATGCATCGAACACTATCAATTGATGAGACAGTTAGGTAGGGCGGCGCTTCTTTGCGGCGAGCATCTTAAGAAGATCATTGGGATCGGCAGGAACCGAACCGACTCGCCAAACGATATGCTGGTCGCGCCGCACGATCAGAAGATCGTCTTTGAACACCGTCGGCGACTTGGGGCGCTCGAGCGAAAGGACTTTAAGGGGCAGACCGGCGCGCTCGGCGCTCTCGACAAGGCCCTTCACCTCACGGGCGGGATTGAAACGCAGGAGGGTATAGACAGGACCCAACAGGTCATAAACGGAATCGTGTCCGACCCAGAAATGCGGCATCCGGCATCCGGGGACCGTCGACGGCGTCACGTCGCCCATCGAATAGCCGGGCGCTTTCTCGCCGTCATAGGCAATAATCGGCGAGGTGTCGTAAAAATAGCCGAAGTTGAGACCCTCCGGAGACATCTGCGGAAGGTTCATCTCGAAGAGCCGCGCACCCACTATGGCGCGGACCTGATCGCCGGCAGATCCCGGCTCCCTTAGTATCGCAGGCGGCGGTCCGCCCATCGCTTCGGCATTTTCGAGGACCTTGCCCATCGCGAGCCGGGAGACTTGCTCAGTGATCGGATGGCGCTCCGCCTCGAACGCGTCGATGATCGCAGGGTCCGCCCATCCGTTGAGGACACCGCTCAGAAGCCAGGCCAGATTTACGCCATCGGCAATGCCTGCATTCATACCGTAGCCGGCAAAGGGCACCCAAAGGTGGGCCGCATCTCCTGCAATAAAGACATTCCGATCGCGGAAGCGCTCCGCAACCAAGCGCCGTCCTGTCCAGTCCTCGTGATTGAGGACTTCATAGGTGAGCTCTGGCCCGACACCTAAGAGATCGCGGATCGACTGGTCAAAATCGAGATCTTCAAAAGCCGTCTCGCGGTTCGGCATGCCGCGGTGCAGAAGCCAAATGTCCTTGCCATTGATCGCAACGACGTTGCCACGGATTTTGTCGCTGGCGATCCAGCTCATCCAGGCAGGACGCCGGTCGCCAAAAAGGGCGCGAATGTCATTAGACCGCACGAGCGAGCTTCGGGTACGGCCGAGCTCTGCGTCACCAATTAGCTGAAATCCCAAAGCCTTCCGGATCGTGCTGCGTCCGCCGTCGCAGCCAATGAGATATCTCGACCGGATGATAAAGGTCTCGCCCGTTGATCGCACGCAGTGAGTTGTGACGCCGTCAGCATTTTGCTCGAACCGGTCAACACGTGCTTCGTTAATGACCGTAATTTCCGGAGCCTGGCGCATGCGGTTAAAGAGGATCGGCTCGAGATAGAGCTGGCTGACACGCACCATGGGCTCTGGTGTCAGCCAGTTGTCATCGGGAAATCCTTTTTGCGAGCGCTCCGCTCTCGACGGCATTTTGATTCGCGTCAGTTCATAGCCGGTCAGGCTGGTGCAATAGATCGTATCCGTCGGATAGTCGTCGGGCAGTCCAGCCGCGCGCACTTCGTCCGCAACCCCGAACAGGCGGAAGGTCTCGAGCGTGCGCGAGGCAACCGTATTGCACTTCGCGCTCGGCGGCTCGCCGGGCCGTCGCGGCTCAACAACGATAACGCGTATGCCCTGCAGCGCGAGAAAAAGGGCGGTCGACATGCCCACAGGGCCGGCGCCGGCGACGACAACCGGCGCTTCAAGAGTTTCAGCCATGTCTCTCGCTCCTCAGCGGCCGCCGTTCGCGGGCGTTATGCCGCTGCCCGTAGCTTGCAGGAAATCGATAGTTGGTATGACAGCCATCGATTGGATTGATGCGCGGTTCGTCTGCCAGTCTTTTGCGGATGGGCTGGCGCATGAGGTGATGATCTCCTCTGCGGAACAACGAAAGAGGGCAGGGAGATGACGGAATACACCGCACTGCGCGAGCAGCGCCTTTCTGGGCTAACGCCTGAATTGCGCGCCTATTTTGAAGCCGCCTCCCAGCGCCCATCGCTTCGTACGATGGGCGTCAAGACACTGCGCGAGTTTGGAGCAGGCTTTCAGGGCGCGCCAAAGGCCGATCCAGAGGTCAGTACGCGCGACGTCGTCATCAAGGGTCCGGCAGGCAATATTCCAACCCGCATCTTCACCCCGACCACGAAGACAGACAGGCCACGCGGGATCTACCTCCACACCCACGGTGGTGGCTACGTGATGTTTGGCGGTCTCGATACCATGCACAACTGGAACACGCGGATCGCCAAGGAGACAGGCTGCATTGTCGTCGGTCCCGACTTCCGCCTCCCGCCTGAGCATCCGTTTCCGGCGGCACTCGAAGACTGTTTCTCGGCTTTTCAGTGGACGGCAGCGAACGCCGAAGAACTAGGCGGGCGCGCGGACGGAATCTGCGTTGGCGGCGGCTGCACAGGCGGCAATATCGCTGCGGTCGTCGCACTCATGGCGCGCGACGCCGGCGGGCCAAGATTTGCGTCGCAATATCTGATCGCGACCGTTTTCGATACGCGAGCCGATTATCGTTCGCATTACGAGAACAGCGAGGGCTACATGCTGAGCCACGACGACTGCCTCTTTGTCTATGAGCAGTATCTTCAAAATATGGACCATCGTTGGGATTGGCGCGCGTCGCCAATCCTTGTGCCAAGCGTGAAAGGTTCGCCGCCGACCTACATCCATGTTGGCGAATGGGATGTTTTGCGCGACGAGAGTCGCGCCTATGCCGATCGCCTGCGCGACGCCGGGGTCGATGTGACGCTTGTGGTCGCGCCGCAGGAAAGTCATGGACCCACGCCCGCGAGCGAAGAAACGGTTTATCGTGAGATGCGAGCGTTCCTCGAACGCACTTGCGTCAAACGCTAGCCCCGCTCCGCAGGCGCTGCGGAGTGCCCGTCTTCAGTGTCTGCTCCTGGTAAGACACGGCCGCGCGCTTGATCAGCGTTAGCAAGTAGTCGGCGGCAGGCGTGAGCGGGAGATTGCTTCTCCTAATCGTGCTAATGTTGGGACCGAGCACCTTCTCCCTGATCGGAATGGCTGTGAGGTAGTCGCCGAGAAAGGGCATGTCCGTCCATTGCCGCGGCAGGAAGCCGATCATGTCGCTATGCAGGAGCAGTTCTGCGATGCCGAACGACGACTCGCAGAGGACGACATCCGAGGGTGGCTCAAGCGAATAACGCTCGAAAATACCGTTGAAATCGAGAAGCGGATTCTTTGTCGCCGAGGTTACGACCCAGCTCTCGGATGTGAGTTCGGCAAGCCGCGTGGCGCGCGCTTTAGCGTGGCCTTTTCGGCACGTCGCCACACGGACGTTTTCAAATAGAAACTCGACAACCAGATCATCACCAAGCGCGTCGTAGGGCTCGGGGCCGACTGAGAAATCGAGTTGGCCGTCCCTGAGTTGCGGAATCGTCACCGGAAAGATGCCGTTCGAGATACGCAAGGAAACGTCCGGATAGCGCTTCTTAAAGGGCTTGAGCGCCCTCGACAGGAAGAGAAGTGTCGAGGCCGAGGAGAGGCCGAAAGCGACGCTCCCGCCCGAACCATTTGTAAGCTGCTCGACTTCCTCGCGCGCACGGCGCAGCTCGTTAAGGGCGATTTCTGCGCGTTTGCGGAAGACGGTTCCGAGCGCCGTCAGGTTGGTGCCTCGCACATTCCGCTGAAAAAGCGGGGCGCCGAGCTCCTGCTCGAGTGCCTGGATACTCTTGGTGATCGAAGGCTGGGCAATGCCGAGGTCTCGCGACGCTGCTCTTAAGCTGCCCGCGCGGGCGACGGCGACAAAATCTCTGATCTGGTTGAGCTTCACGGCCGATATCGGTTGGTTATCACGCCACCGAGCATGGGCGGATTTGCGCAACGCGTGAACATGCGCGGAAGTGATGGCTGGTATCGATATGAATGATTCCTATCGTCGCGACAGGACGATGTGCGCGGCTCGCATTTCGCTTTTCCTTTGCCCCGGTGGCCGCTCGAGTGTCCAGAAACACCGTGATAACAGGCTGATCCCGATTGGCTGACAGCGGTTGCATTTCTTCGCTGTCGCTTTTGACGCGCTTCGAAGCGCCTTAGCACGCATGCCGCGAGACGACCTTTGATAGGCATCACCTATCATGGTCGCAAATTTGCAATCTTGTTCCGAGTTCCCGCTCCCGTCGAAATCCCCCGCAATCCGGCAGCGTTTAACCGCCGGGACGATCGGCATGACCGACACCCAGGGAGGGGAAGAGTATGTTGAAGTGCGGGGGGCGCAACGCGCGCGGCTGCGTATCGCTTAAGAGATTTGCCGTAGGCGTGGCTCTTGCGGGGTTATTCACAGTTCCAGCCTTTGCAGACGCAATCGAGACCGTTGTGGTCACAGCGCAAAAGCGTACCGAGGACGTGCGCGACGTCGCCGCCTCGATTAACGCATTTTCTGGCGACCGACTCATCGAGAGCGGCATCAAGAACATCGAAGACTTACAGTTCTTGAGCGCGGGCCTGGAATTTGGCCATGACCGCAGCGGCAACCTGTCGACCTCAATCCGCGGCATCTCGAGCAATATCGGCACGGAGAGCGGCGTCGCGATGCATCTCGACGGCGTTTACCTGGCGAACAATCTCGATCGTACCGGCGCCTTTTTCGACGTCGCGCGCCTTGAAGTGCTGCGCGGCCCGCAAGGCACGCTCTATGGTCGAAACGCGACCGGCGGCGCGATCAATATCATCACGAAGGACCCGACCGCTGACACGGAAATCGGGGGCCGGGTCACGTTCGGTAACTATGATCTGATTGAAACCGAAGGCTTCTTGAGTGGTCCGATCATCTCGGACAAGGTGCTGGCGCGTTTTTCGTTCAAGACCAGCAATCTTCCCGGCTACGGCATCGATATCTATAACGGGGAGCGTATCAATGGTGCCGACAGCGTCAGCCTGCGCGGCAAGCTCATCGCCGACGTGACGAGTGACATCACCGTAAGGCTGTCTGTCGATTACTACCGCAGCATCTCGTCGGATGACGATCAGGTGGCGCGCGTCAATCCGGCGATTCCGCTGGGACCCGAAGCCCGCGGCTACTTTGAGCCGACAGGTTTTAACTCGAACGCGAATCCGCCAGACCGCCAGGACACGCGCACTCTCGGCGCATCGGCGCGCATCGATTGGGATCTCGGCTTCGCGTCGCTGAGCTCGCTCACCGGTTACCGCACGATGGATCGAGGCGACCGCATCGACATCGACGGCACCAATGAAAACTGCTGCTACTTCAAGAAAGACAACAGCCACAACATCGAGGTGACCGAGGAACTCAACCTCACCTCGGCCGGTACGGGTCCCTTCCAGTGGATCGCGGGCATCTACTTCTATTCGAACCATTACACCGCCGATCGCGACGTTCCTATTCCCAACATCGCGCTTGCCTTTCCGCCAGGCACGCCTCCGGCGGTCATCGCCCTCAACAGCGAGATCTTCGCCGGCGTCAACGGCTACAACACGAACGCCTACGCCTTCTTCGGTGAGGCCAGCTACCAGCTTCTCGACAACCTCAAGCTAACGGTCGGAGGCCGCTATTCGCATGAATCGAGCAGCGACGACGAATTTAAACAACCGCCTGTGGGTTATCATCAATGCCCGGCAGCGCCGTGCACCGTGATCGTTCCGCCGATAAACTCAAGTGCATTCACACCGAAAGCAACCCTGCAGTACAACTTCGCCGAAGACATCATGGCCTATGCGACCTACTCGCAAGGGTTCAAATCGGGCGGCTACAATGTCGGCAACAACGATCCCATTTCGTTTAAGCCCGAGAAGGTGAAGAACTACGAGATCGGCGCCAAGGCGACTTTGTTCGGCGGCATGCTGCAGGCGAATCTGGCGCTGTTCGACATGGAGTACACCGATCTTCAAGTCCGTACGGTTGTGATCACGTCAAGCGGAACACCGTCGGGTCGCGTTGTGAACGCCGACTCGGCGCGCATCAGAGGTGCCGAACTCGACTTCTTTGGAGCACCTCTCGACTACCTGACGGTCGACGGCAATATGTCGTTCCTCGATACCGACTATACGAAGTTCCCGCAGGCGGCCGATCCGGTGTTGCCGGCAGCGGTATCTGTCCTTGGAGCGACCGGAAACCAGCTCGTGCAGGCGCCGCGTTTTACGTCAAACCTCGGCGCCAATCTGAGCTTCCCGGTTTACTCGTGGTCAGGCATCTTCCGAGTCGAGTGGAGCCATTCCAGCACGGTCTACTACACACCCTTCAACACGCATCCGCCGGCGCTGCCTGCCCCTTATGCGGCGCTCTTTCCCTTTGCGCTCCGTAACGACTGGCAGAACCCTTACGACATCATCAATTTGCGTCTTTCCTTTACCAACAAAGACCAAGACTGGGATGTCGCGCTGTGGGGCAAGAATCTCAATGATGCACTGGTCATAAGCTCGCTCGGCGAAGCTACGGATACACCCGTGTTCACGGGTTCGTTCACGACGCGCACCTTCCGTCCGCCGCGCACTTTCGGAATCACCATCTCAAAGAACTTCTGAATAACGCGCAAGAACTCCCCAACTTGGCCGGCGGCCGTTCCAGAACGGTCGCCGGTTTTTTGTTATGCCGCACTGACGAGGCGGATGGTCGAGGCTAGGGTAGGGCCATGGCAGGCGATGTGTTCGACGCAGTGATCATTGGCGCCGGCCCCAACGGGCTCACGGCAGCACTTTATCTGGCGCGCGCGGGCCTAAAGACGCTTGTCCTCGAAAGAGCCGCATATCTCGGTGGCATGGCCCGCACGGAACAGCCACTCGGAAATGGCTTTTCGCACAATCCGCATGCCAACTATCTCTCCTATTGCGGCATTATGCCGATGCTTTCGGACTTCGGCCTTGAAGACCTCGGATTTCGGACCGTCAGTCCGGAAGTCCAGCACGGCATTGCCTTCAGTGACGGTCGTCCGCCTGTCGTTCTTCATCGAAATGACTTGCTCGACCGCACGATCGAAAGCATCGGTCGCTACTCAAAGCGCGACGCAGACGCCTATCGTGCACTCAAAGAGCATGCGAACGGCCTTGATCCCCTCATGCGGGAAGGGTTCTACCGACCTGCGCATGCGGGCTGGTTTCAGCGGCAGAAAGCGATCTCGGAATCGATCCTCGGGAAGCTCGGCGTCAGTGGCGCGGTCGGAGGCAGATCGTCCGGCCAGATTATTGGCGCGTTGTTCGAGAGTGACGAGGTTCGTGCGCTCCTTTACCAGCTGTCGGCCGAGTACGGTGCCAGGATTGACGAGCCGAGTGGTGCGCTGAGCTTTGCGACATTCGTTCTCTGGATGGTGGGCCAGTGGCGGCTTCCGCTTGGCGGCATGCAAACCTTTTCGGAAGCCCTTGCCCGCGCGGCGCTAAACCTCGGTGTGGAATTCGCCCGCGAGGCTCCCGTGACACGCATTACCGTCCAGAACGGGCGCGTGCGTGGGGTCTTCGCGCCGCGTCTCGGCAAGATCAAAGCAGGTCTTGTCGTTTCAACCGCTGACATTGCCACAACCCTCCTCGACCTGGTCGGGCAAGACACTCTCTCGGCGCCGCTCCGCCGTGAGATGAAGGTGTTCCGCGAACAGGCCTCCAGCACGCTTGGAAGCCTCATGGTCTGTCTTAAGGAGGCGCCGTCCTATGCGTCGGCACGCTGGGACGCCGACATCGACCGCTGTTTTCACACCATGGTTGGCTTCGATAGTGCTGCGGAAACGCTCTCTCACCTGCGGGCTGTCGACCGTGGTGAGCAAGCCCACGCAGCGGCAGCCCTGCGGGTCAACACTCTCTGGGATCCGTCGCAGGCGCCGCAGGGCTGCCATACGGCTGGTGCCGATTGCTTTCTCCCGGCAATCGAATCTTCAAAAGAGGCTCGCGAGATCGAGAGCCGCTATGCAGGGGAATTCCTCGAAAAGTGGCAGCGGTTTGCGCCCAACGTGACGTCAGGAAACGTGATCGCTTCGCATTTCGAGGTGCCGCCGAAATTCGAGCGGAAACTGTGGTTCCGGGAAGGGCCCATGCAGTACCGGACGGAAATCGCGGGCCTCTATATCGCCGCTGCGAGCGCCTACCCGGGCGGCGGGGTTCACGGGGCCTGCGGCTACAATGCCGCGCAGGTCATCATTGACGACCGGGACCGGCGATAGACGTTGTCTATCATCTCTCGACGAACGCTATCTTATTCCCCCGGCAAAACCCCTCCACTCTCTCGGTCCAACAAGAAGCGCCCGGCGCTTCATCTCATCGCCGTCAAGGCGAGAGCAGGGAGGATTAAGGTTGCCCCGCGATTACGATCAGCTGCGCAAAGAGCGTCTCGCCAAACTCGACCCGGTGCGGAGGGCGCCGTACGAAAATATGCGTCCACCGCTCCGCGAGCTCGGCGTCGAAGGAATGCGGGCACGGGGTAAGGCCATCATGGGTGCGCCGGCACCCGATCCCGACGTCACCTATCGCGATATCGAAATCAAGGGTCCGAACGGGCCCGTGCCAACGCGCATCTTTACGCCGAAAGGCTCGTCACCCAAAGGCATCTACATCCACGTCCATGCCGGCGGCTACATCATGTTCGGTGGCCTCGACACGATGACCAATTCCAACATCCGCATCGCGAAGGAGACAGGCTGCGTGGTGGTTGCCCCCGACTTCCGCCTGCCGCCGGAGCACCCGTTCCCGGCCGCTGTTGAGGACTGCTGGGCGACCGTGAGTTGGGTCGGCGGGCATGCGAAGGAAATCGGAGGCGATCCCGGGCATATTGGAATTGGAGGAGGCTGCACGGGCGGCAATATCGCCGCCGTCATGGCACTCATGGCCCGCGACGCGCGCGCGCCGAAGCTCGCCGCGCAGTACCTCTCAGCCACGGTGTTCGATTGCCGCTGCGATTACGCGTCGTTCGAAGAGAACGGCAACGGTTACAACCTGAGTGCCGACGACGATCGCTACGTGATCGAGGTCTATCTCAAATACATGGAAAACAGATGGGACTGGCGGGCGTCGCCAATCCTTGCGCCATCCGTTAAGGACGTGGCTCCCGCCTACATCTATGTGGGCGAGTGGGACGTCCTGCGCGATGAAAGCAAGGCATATGCGAACCGCCTCAGGGACGCTGGAGTTCCGGTCACGCTCGTCGTGCAGCCCGAGGAAAGTCATGCGCCGGGACCGGGCAGCGCCGCCGCGGTGAGCGCTGCCATGACCGCGTTCTTGCGTGACCACCTGACGCCAAAGGCGCGTGCGAAATGACCACGCAATCGTCATCCTGGCTTTCGCCCGAGATGCGCGTTGCTCTCGGCTGCGGGATCATTTCAACCGTCACCGCCGCGCCTGTTATCGCGACGACCGCGAGCATCTTTATTCTGCCGGTCTCGCAGGAGTTTCACTGGCCGCGATATGAATTCCCGCTTGCCATCATGGCAGCTGCGTGGGTGGGGGCGGCCGCAGCGCCCGTTGCCGGGCGCCTCATCGACCGCTACGGCGCGCGCACGATCTTCCTTATCGGCATCACTGCATTTGCGGCAGCGAATATCCTACTGGCTTTTTCGTCGGGCCAGCGCTTCATCGCATATCCCCTCTACATGTTGCTGGGCGCATCCTCGTCCTTTTCGGGCACGATCGGTCTCAACAAGGTCATATCGGCTTGGTTTCATGACACGCGGGGCCGTGCGCTCGGCTGGTCACTTGGCGCCGGCATCGGCGTCGGTGCCTTCGTATCGCCGCTCCTCACGCAGTACTGCATCCATAGTTTCGGGTGGCGCGCCGCCTATCTCGCGCTCGGAACGTTGGTGTTCGCGGTCGCGTTTCCGGCCGCTCTTTTCTTCATTCCCAATACGCTGCCGAAGATAGTGAGCGCTGTATCTGCGGGCGGCGCGGGCCTCACGACAAAGGAGGCAATGCGCACTCGCGAATTCTGGCTCCTTCTCGGCATCACGGTGTTCAATGGCTTCGCCGCAGGCGGGATTGGCGGGCACTGGTTGCCTATCCAGACGGCGCACGGAGCCACAGTGGGTCTTGCGACCGTGCTGCTCGCAAGCCTCGGCCTCATCAAGATCGCCTCACAAGTAGGCGCAGGCGCTCTCCTCGACCGCTTTCAAACACAGCGTCTCGCGGTACCGCTTCTCTTGCCAATCCTGATCAGCCTCATCTTCTTTGCCCTCGCGAAGACTGCAGGCTCTGCGGCGCTTGCCGGCATCCTCTTTGGCCTCGGCGAAGGGGCCGATGTCTGTCTCCTGCCTTATCTCGCCAGCCGCTACTTTGGTATGAAGAATCTGGGCGAAATCTCCGGATACATCGCGGCCTCCGCCATCATCAGCGGCGGGCTCGGCAATGTCGGCATGGGCGCGTTCTTTGAGCGGACGGGCTCCTATGATTTCGGCCTCGTTGTTGCCTGCGGAATTTTCTCGCTAGCTCTGCTCGTCGCCCTCGGTCTGCGCTCGTACAGATTCGGTCAAGGCGCCCATAGCCTCGACGAAACAGGCACTGCCTTGTCCCAGGAAGTCGGTTAGGGCGTCCGAGACGATGCCCGACCGCTATCACCACGCGATCTTATCCATCTTCTTCTTTTGCCTGTCCTAGGCGATCTGGGGCCCCGGTAGTCATCATGACCAATTCAACAACACATACTGCTCTCCCGCGTCTCGCCACGACCACGGCGGGTCTGCGTGGCACGCAGTGGGACGAGGGTGCTCTTCCGGACAATCTCAATGTCTCGGTGCACGCATTGCGTACAGCGGACGGCGGAGCCGTGACGGGCTTTCTGATGCGCCGCGGCGGCGAGAAGACCGTCGTCTGCGCGATGCATCCGCGCGAGGTGAGCATCGCCCACTACCTCGCGCCAGCGATCCTGAAATCGGGCGCCGCCTTCTGGGTGCAGGGTTCGCGCACGCCCAATGTCGATCTCAGACTCGAGCACGAGCTTGCTGTGCTGGACCTCGCCGCCGGGCAGAATTTCCTGCGGCAGGCCGGCTTTCAAAAGACGGTTCTTCTTGGAACGTCTGGCGGCGGGCCCCTCGCCGCGTTCTACATCCAGCAGGCATCAGCCAAGCCCGAAGACCGTCTCGCAAAGACGCCGGCAGGACGTGCGAGCGGGCTTCAAGAAGCCAAGCTTCCTGAGCCGGACGCGCTCATTCTCATCTCATCGCATCTGGGACAGGGATCGCTGCTTGAAGCTGGGCTCGATCCCTCGGTTACAGACGAGCAGAAGCCTTTCGAAAGCGATCCGGAGCTCGATCCATTCTCGGAAAAGAACGGATTTAAGGAGCCGCCAGCATCAAGCGCCTATAGCGCGCCGTTCCTCGAGCGCTATCGCGCGGCCCAGCGCCGCCGCGTGGAACGCATCGATGCCTGGGCACGGCGCTTACTGAAAGAGAGGGCGGAAGCCCGCAAGAGCGGGGCTGACCGCCGGCGCGCATCCTGGTCGCCCATCATGGAAATCTGGCGGACCGACGCTGACCTAAGGTGCTGGGACGTCTCGCTCGAGCCGTCGCCACGGGCCTACGGGAGCCTCTGGGGCGCAGATCCCTTCAAGTCAAATTTCGGAAGCGTCGGCTTCGCCCGTCTTTGCACACCCGAGAGCTGGCTTTCGACCTGGTCGTCGATCTCATCGAACGCGACGATGGCAAAGTGCGCGCCCGCCGTGCATCAACCGGCGTGCCTGATTCGGTATCTCGGCGACAACAGCGTCTTCGATAGCGAGGCGCGCCGCCTTACCGCACTTCTGGGCTCCTCCGAGAAATCCGTCTTCGAACTGCCTGGCAATCATCACGGCCGCGCAGTAGCGCCGGGGGAGCCGGATGGCCGGAAGCTCGCGGAAAAAGTTTGTGTCGATTGGCTGAGCGATCATGGATTCCTCTAATTTCCCGTCATCATCCGAAGCGGCGCAGACACGCGTCATCGATCCGATCCCCGGCGTCGTCTATCCGGACGCAGAGCGTCTCTCCGGTTATCTCGCGCGCGGTGACATCACGCGCGAAACCCTGATCGGCGAATTCCGCACGGCGCTCCGCCGCCACGCGGACAAGACTGCCATCGCTGGGGCTGGTTGGCAGGTCAGCTATCGTGAACTCGACGAGCTTTCCGATCAAGCAGCGCTCGGCTTTGCGCGCCTTGGTTTAAAGCCTCTTGATCGCGTCGCTTTTCAGGTCAACAACAGCCGGAACCTCGTCGTTGCCGTCCTCGGTTGCCTCAAGGCCAATCTAGTCCCCCTCTGCACGCTCCATTCACATCGGCGCGTCGAGATGGTGGGTCTTGGTGGCCACGCGGAAATCCGCGCGCACTTCTTCGATACGACGGACCGGCGCTTTGACCTGCTCGCGTTTTCCTTCGAGATCGGACGTGAGATACCAAGTCTTGCCGTGCGTGTCGTCGTCAATGGGGAAGCTCAGGAAGGAGCCGTCTCGCTTGATGCTCTTATCGCATCGACCGACGCCGGCGAGGCGAGAGCTTTCGTAGAAACTACGGCAAAGGCCGTTGATCCGTTCCAGGTTGTTTTCTTTCAGATATCGGGCGGCTCGACAGGCGTCCCCAAGATCATCCCGCGGTTTCAGAACGACTATGTGGCGAACATAAGGGCCGTTATCAAAGCAACGTCGCTCTCAGAAAACGACCGCGTGCTGGCGCCAGGCCCGATGCTCCACAACGCGGGCTTTTCCTGCTTCTGGGCACCCGCGCTCCTTGCGGGCGCCGCCGTTCTCGTCCCGAAAAGCCTCGACCAGCGTGATCTTGAAGCGCTGTTCCGCGCCTGTCGGCCGACCTGGATGTATATGCCGAAGCCTCTTCTGCCGCGCATCGCCGCGGTTCTCCAGGTCGTACCGGAAGTGCGGGCGACGTTCCGCGGGCTCGTGACATCGGGCGGTGGTGCGATCGTCGAAAAGGAGTGCGGCGTTCCCGTGATGCAGTTCTTTGGCATGACAGAAGGGCTCATCAGCTTCTCCCGTCCGGAAGAATCGGACGCGCGGCGCCATGGCGGCGTCGGCTGGCCGATCGCACCAGCCGACGAAGCACGCATTCTCGCGGTCGGCAGCGAAAAAGAGCTGCCGATCGGCGCGATCGGTGAGATGGTCATTCGCGGACCCTACACGCTGCACGGTTACTATCGCGCGCCGGAGCAGAACCGCACGTCCTTCACATCGGACGGTTGGCTCAGGACCGGCGATCTCGTCCGCATCGTCATGATCGAGGACAAGCCAATCCTCGTGTATGAAGGGCGGCTCAAGGATCTCATCAATCGGGGGGGCGAAAAGATCGCCTGCGAGGAGGTCGAGCGCTACGCGCGTCTTCATCCTGCGATCCATGACATTGCGGTCGTGCCAGCGCCGTGTCCGATCTTCGGCGAGCGCGGCTTCGCTTTTGTCATTGGCACGAAGAACACTGATCGCCTTACTGTCGAGACGCTCGGCGTCCATCTGAACAAGGAAGGTCTCGCCAAGTTCAAGTGGCCAGAGCATCTCGCCTATCTCGACGAATTCCCAAACACCGCGGCAGGCAAGCTCAACCGTCAGAAGTTGAGAGACGAAGCCGCGCGGCTCCTCAGAGATCAAAGCAGCATGGAGGTCCAAATGGCCAATCTTGCCCTTGCCGGCGTGCATCACACCGCACGCCCAACCTGGCGGCTTGCCGATACGGTCGCCTTCTACCGGGACGTCATGGGATTAAAGCTCGTGCACGCCATTACCGCCCGCGGCTGGGGACGGGAGGGGCACCCCGACTTTCTGCACTTCTTCTTCGATAGCGGCCGCGGGAGCACGATCGCGTTTTTCTACTATCTCGGCACCGAACGCCCGGAATATCTCGAGCCGCGCCCAGACCACAATTATCGCTCGACGCATACGGCGTGGCAGGTCGAGACCGAAGAGGAGCTCCTCGGTTGGAAGGCGCACCTGGAAGAAAAGGGAATCGAGGTCTCGCCGCTGACGAACCATGAGGTGATCGACTCGATCTACTTCCACGACCCAAACGGGTACAACATCGAGATCACGACGCAGAAGCGGAGTTTCGTTCCCGCTGATAGTCTCGACGCCGAACTCACTTTGCTTGCGGCGATCTCTCTCGAGCAGCAAGGCAAGACCCTCATCAAAGGGTCCGACATCGACGCTGTCTGGCGCGCGAAAGCGAAGCTCGTCGAAGGGCTCGCCTGACCATGGTGACCGTGTTCGTTCTCGACGTACCTGAGTTCATGCCGTTGATCCGTGCCGCCGAAAAACAGGCGGACTGCAAGGTCTCCCGGCATGGGGAACTCTATTACCGGATTGACAGCGACCGGACGCTCGAGTTCAGGCGCAAGGAACTCGGGGTCAAGCCGGCAATCTGGTACGGCCTCTTTACCGGCGGCATCACGGGCTCGATCGAAACCTTTGATCGCGATGTGGTGCGCATCACGGCCGGAAAGACACCGTGAGCGGACCTCAGGGACACAACGTCCGAAGCGTCGGGATCGTGGGCGGCGGGCCTGCCGGCCTTTATCTTGCGTATCTTCTCAAGCGCCGGAAGCCGGAGCTGAGCGTATCCGTCTTCGAGCGAGCGCCCGAGAATGTGACCTGGGGCTTTGGCGTCGTTCTGCCGGACGGCGGCTTGCGCCAGCTGAGAGAAGCGGACGAAGAATCCTACGCTCGTATCAACGCTGTGCTTCATCCACTTTATAAGCAGACCTTTATTGTCGACGATGAACGCGTTCCGATCGACAAAGCGCGACCGGGCGGTGCGATCGGGCGCCTTACACTTCTCCACGTGCTGCACGGGCTCTGTCGCGGCGTCGGCGTTGATCTGCATTTTGAGGCCAACATCCCAGGTCTCTCAGATCTCGCCGCCTTCGATCTGGTGGTGGGTGCTGACGGCGCCAATTCCCTCGTTCGCGACAGCTTGGCGCGCGAACTCGGCACGAAGAAGAGGCTGCTCGGCAACCGCTTCGCCTGGTTCGGCGTTGCGCGCAGCTTCGACGGCTCGTTCCTCAATTTCAAATCAATCCCGAATGGCGGGCTTTGCGGCCACTATTACAGCTATGAAGAAAGGCACAGCACCTTCGTCATGGAGTGCGACGAGACGACTTGGTTCGCCCTCGGCCTTGCTGAAGCCAATGATGACACGCGGCGCCTTGTGACCCAATCCTACTTCGCAGACGAGCTCGGCGGTGATCCCCTTCTCGACAATAACTCGATCTGGCGGCAGTTTCCTGTCATCACCAGTGAACGCTGGTACCATGACCGCTTCGTTCTCCTCGGCGATGCACTGCGCACTGCGCATTTCTCTATCGGGTCCGGAACGCGCATGGCGCTTGAGGATGCGATCGCACTCGCCGATGCCTTAGTCGCCGAGCCGAACCGCGACAGGGCGCTCGAGCGCTATGTGGCATCTCGCATAGGTCCGATGAACAAACTCGTCGGCGCGGCAGAGGGAAGCTTTACCTGGTACGAGGGTTTCTCATCGAAGCTTCGCCTGAAGACCGCAACGGAGTTTGCTCTCAGCTTTTTAAGGCGGACTGGCCGGATTTCCCCCGAACGGCTCCAGCGCGACTTCCCGGAGTTCATCGCGCATGCGAGGCGTCAGGGCGTTGACATCACAATCCGCCAGGACGCGGGGGCCGCATCATGACGCTCCGGCGTATCGGCCTTATCGTGCCGAGCTCGAATACGACGATGGAACGCGAGGTGCCGAAACTGGTCCGAAAGCTTGGACCGCCCGATGTTGAGTACTCCTTCCACGGAGCCCGGGTGCCGATGAAACACGTCGTGAAGGAAGAACTTGTTGCGATGAACGCGCGCGCCATGACCGCCATGCGGGATCTCATGGACGCGCCGATGGATGCCGTCGCCTATGCCTGTCTCGTCGCGATTATGGCGATGGGGAAGGGTCATCACCGCGCTGCTGCCGAAGAACTTCAGGCGGTCGCTCGTGAGACGGGCCGCCATACGGCCGCCTTGACGTCCGCCGGAGCGTTGGTCCGCCAGCTCAGGGAGAATGGCGTGAAGAAGGTCGCTCTGGTCATGCCCTATGCGGATGCGCTCGCCCGCACCGTTGCCGAGTATATCGAGGCCGAAGGCATGCAGGTCCTTGACTATGTCAATCTGAGCGTCACCGACAATGCCGAGGTGGGATGTATCACGGGCGAGCGGGTACTCGATGCGGCACGCCGGCTGAAACTCAAGGGCGCGGATCACCTGGTTCTTTCCTGCTGTGTGCAAATGCCGTCCGCCGATATCCTTGAAAAGGCAGAGATTCTGACGGGCGTTCCGGTCACCTCGGCCGCACTTTGCACGGCAAAAGAGATCTTGCGCGAACTCGAAGCCGCCTGACAGGCGTCAGTGCGGCTTCGCCTTGAGCAGATCAAGAGCTACATCGACGATCATGTCTTCTTGGCCGCCCACCATCTTCCGGCGGCCAAGTTCGACAAGGATCGAACGCACATCAAGTCCATATTCGGCGGCGGCGCGCTCGGCGTGGCGCAGAAAGCTCGAATAGACACCTGCATAGCCGAGGGTTAGCGTTTCGCGGTCTACGCGCACCGGGCGATCCTGCAGCGGCCGCACAAGCTCTTCGGCAGCATCCATCAGCTTGAAGAGGTCGGTGCCGTGATGCCAGCCGGCGCGATCGGCCGCCGCGATGAAGACCTCAAGCGGCGCATTGCCGGCGCCAGCCCCCATGCCAGCAAGCGAAGCGTCGACGCGAACGGCACCGCATTCGACCGCAATCATGGAGTTCGCCACACCAAGTGATAAATTGTGATGGGCATGAATGCCGCGCTCGGTCTCGGGCTTGAGCACCCGATCGTAAGCGTCGAAGCGGGCAGCGGTGCCGGACATATTGAGCGCGCCACCGCTGTCGGTGACATAGACGCAATGCGCGCCGTACTCCTCCATCAGCTTCGCCTGCTTCGCCAACGCGTTTGGTGGGCTCATATGGCTCATCATGAGAAAGCCGCTGACATCCATGCCGAGCGCCCGTGCCGCCTCGATGTGCTGCTTCGAGACATCCGCTTCGGTGCAATGTGTGGCGATCCGGACGGATCGAACGCCAAGGTCAAAGGCGCGCTTGAGATCATGCACCGTGCCGATGCCGGGCAGGAGGAGGGTCGTGAGCTTCGAGCGGCGCAGTTCGTCCGCGACCGCCTCGATCCAGTCCCAATCGGTGTGTGCGCCGAAGCCGTAATTGAGTGACGAGCCGCCGAGGCCATCGCCATGCGCAATCTCAATGGCGTCGACCCCGGCCTCATCAAGCGCTCTTGCAATACGCCGCACGTGATCGAGGCTGTAGCGATGACGGATCGCATGCATGCCGTCGCGGAGCGTCACGTCCTGGATATAAAGCTTCGGGCTCACGCAAAGGCCTTCTCGGCGATCCGCTCGGCCGTTGCCAAGGCGGCGGAGGTCATGATGTCCAGATTGCCGGCATAGGAGGGCAGATAGTGTGCGGCGCCTTCGACTTCCAGAAACACGGAGACCTTGAGCCCTGCAAAGCGTTCGTCGAGATCCGGGATGTAGAGCCCGTCATTGTCGCCGATCCGCTCGAACTGGACCTCCTGCTTTAGGCGATAGCCCGGCACATAGGTCTGCACTTCCTTCACCATCGCGCGCACAGACGCGTCGATCGTATTCGTGTCGGTATCGGCGCAGAGGCAATAGACCGTATCGCGCATGGTCAGCGGAGGCTCGGCCGGATTGAGGACGATGATCGCCTTTCCACGCAGCGCCCCGCCAACTGTTTCGATCGCGCGCGCGGTCGTATCCGTAAACTCGTCAATATTGGCGCGGGTGCCGGGGCCGGCCGACTTCGAGGCGATGGAGGCGACGATTTCCGCATAGCGGACTTGTGCCACGCGGTTGACCGCGGCGACGATCGGTATCGTCGCCTGGCCACCGCAGGTCACCATGTTGACGTTCTCGGCATCGAGAGTGGCATCGCCGCTTACCGGCGGGATGGTATAGGGGCCGATAGCGGCCGGCGTCAGGTCGATCACGCGCTTTCCGTGCGCGCGCAGCACGCGGTCATGATGTGCATGTGCGGCTGCGGATGTGGCGTCGAAGACGATCTTGATATCCTTGAAGGAGGGCAGGGCGATCAATCCGTCGATGCCCTCAGCAGTGGTCGCGACGCCAAGGCGAGCCGCGCGCAGAAGCCCGTCCGATGCCGGATCAATGCCAGCAAATGCCGAGACCTCGAGCGTCTTTGAAAGCCGCATGACCTTTATCATCAGATCGGTCCCGATATTGCCCGAGCCGATGATGGCGACTTTTGTTTTCACGGCACGGCCCGCACGGTGAGCGTCGGGAAGCCCGTAATCTCGATCGTATAAGTGGCGGGATCAAAGGGGATCATCGGACCGAGGGCGCCGCTCAAGATGATGTCGCCGGCCTGTAAAGGATGCTCGAACTCGACCGCCTTGTTCGCAAGCCACTGAAGAGCGACGAGAGGATGGCCGAGCGTCGCGGCTCCTGAGCCTGCTGCTTTAGCCTCACCGTTCTTGGTGAGCGACATCGTACATGCGGCGAGATCCGCCTGGGTGGGAAATGGCTGCGGCTCGCCGATCGCGAAAAGTCTGCTCGAGGCATTGTCGGCGATGGTATCGACGATCCCGATATTCCATCCCTCTATGGCGCTGTCGACGATCTCCGCGGCGGCCGCCACGGCTGCAACGAATGTCGCCATTTCGTCGATGTCCTTGACTGGTTTCGTAATGTCCCGCGACAGGATGAGGGCGATCTCCGCCTCGATCCTCGGTGCGATGAGCACCTTGCGCGGTATCGTGACATCGTTACCCCGATACGCCATGTCATCGAACAGAAGCCCGAAATCGGGCTGATCAACGCCGAGCTGCTTCTGGACGGCCGCCGAGGTCAGGCCGATCTTCCGGCCGACGACCCGTGCGCCGGCGTCGATCCGGCGGGCACCGTTCAAAACCTGGATTCGGTAGGCCGCGGCAATATCCTTTTCGCGCAGCTCGCCGCGGATGGGCGCGATAGGAACGCCCCTTTCTCTTGCGACGAACAGGCGTTCGGCAAGGTCTCTTACATCGGCAAGCTTATCGACCTCGGCAGGCATGTGTGATCCTCCAGAGCCCCGCTGGGAATAGCGTTTTCGGCATCTCTCCATGAAATCGATAGTTGGTATGTGAGCTATCGATTGGCTCAATGCCGCGCCTTTAGCGAAACTACCGTCAGCTGCGCACCAAAAGCGCAGATGGGAGACGGCTGTGGGCGTATCGGCACTCGGATATCTTGGATTTGAGGTCAGCGACCTCGCCGCGTGGCGTCGCTACGCGACCAATTTTCTTGGGCTGATGGACGCCTCGACCGGAGAGGATGAGCTCCGCTTCCGCATCGACGCGCGGTCCTGGAGGATCGCAGCGACGAAAGGCAGTCGCGACGATCTCGCTTTCATAGGATTTGAGGTGCCGAATAAGGCTGCGCTTCAGGCCGTCGTTGCGCGGCTCAAAGCGATCGGGATCGAAGCGCACGCCGACGAAGACCTTGCGAAACGGCGCGGCGTGACTGGCCTTGTGACCTGTTCCGATCCGAGCGGGACACCCGTCGAGATCTACTTTGGCGCGACCGAAGTCTTTCCGAACCCCCTCATTTCGCCAGCCGGCGTTCGCGGCTTCGTGACGGGCGAGCAGGGGCTCGGTCACATTGTCCTCTACGCGGCAGATGCCGCTGCAAGTCTCCGCTTCTATCAGGAAGGGCTTGGCTTCAGACTTTCAGACAATATCGATATGCCGCTCGGCCCTGATTTTTCGCTCGAGCTCACCTTCCTTCACTGCAATGCGCGCCATCACACGATCGCCATCGTGCCAGCACCCCTTCCGAAGCGGCTCAACCACTTCATGCTTCAGGTTGAAGACCAGGAAGATGTCGGACTCGCCTACGACCGCGCCGACAAGCAGGGCGTCAAGATCGCCAACACGCTCGGGCGCCACACCAACGACCACATGTTCTCCTTCTATGCCTTCACACCAAGCGGCTTTGAAGTCGAGTTCGGCTGGGGTGCGCGCACGGTTGGCCCCGACTGGACCGTTGTCCGGCACAAGAGCAACAGCACCTGGGGCCATAAGCGCCTCTCCAACTCGTAACGCCGGAGCAGAGACGTGGCGCAATCAGAGATCACGAGCCACTTCACGGAGGTCAATGGCCTCAAGATTCACTATGACGAAATCGGCTCGGGCGCTCCGCTGATCTTCTGCCATGGCGGTGGCCCCGGCTCATCCGGACTCAGCAATTTCAGCAAGAACATGCGCGCCTTTGCCGGTAAGCATCGTGTGATCGCGATCGACCTGCCAGGTTACGGTCAGTCGACGAAGCTCAAGATCGCCGAACCTCTCTGGGGCTTTTATGCCAAAGTGCTGGCTGGCTTCATCGACAAGCTCGGACTCGGCAAGGCCGATTTGGTCGGCAATTCGCTCGGCGGTGCCGCTAGTCTCAAAACTGCGCTCGATTTTCCGGAAAAGGTGCGCCGCCTCGTCCTAATGGGCCCGGGCGGCGGCTATTCGCTCTTCGAGAAATCGCCCTCCGACGGAATTCGCGCGCTTCTTACCTTCTATATGCCGCCGGGACCCTCCATCGAACGGCTGAAGAACTTCGTTCAGTATCTCGTCTTCGATCCCTCGACGATTACGGACGATTTGCTCGCGCAGCGCCTCAAGCGGGCGCTCGATCCCGAGACTGCGGAATACATGCCGCTGCGCATCGGGCCCAATATGGCCCCGATCACAGAACTTTGGCGTGAGCGGCTCGACCAGGTCCCTCACGAGACGCTCATCATCTGGGGCCGCGAGGACCGTGTGAACCCTATGGATCAGGGCCTCATTCTCATGCGCCAGATCCCGAACGCACGGTTTCTCGTCATGCCGAAATGCGGGCACTGGGCGCAGTGGGAGAAGGCCGATGAGTTCAATCGCCTGGTGGGCGATTTCCTCGGCAATTAAGGAGGCCATATGTCTCTCGCCGCGAAGGCTGAAGCGATCCCAACTGAAGAGGAGCTTCTCGAGCGTGCGCGCCGTTTGCTGCCGGCGCTGCGCGAGCGGGCGCCGGCTTGCGAGGAAAAACGCTCTCTTCTTGACGAGACCGTACGCGATTTCACGGAAGCCGGCTTTTACCGGATTTTGCAGCCGAAGGCTTACGGCGGGTTTGAGATGCATCCGCTGGTGCTCTTCAAGGTCGCGATGGAGATCGCGAAAGGCTGCCCCTCTAGCGGCTGGTGCCTTTGTTTGATCGCCGTCCACAATTGGGAAGTGGCGCTGCTTGATCCGGGTGCAGCGAAAGACCTCTGGGGCAAGGACCCGTCGACGAGGATTTCTTCCTCCTATGCGCCGTTCGGCAAGGTCGAGCGCGTGGAGGGCGGGTTCCGCGTCAGCGGGCGTTGGCCGTTCTCGAGCGGCTCTAACCATTGCCAGTGGGTCTTTCTCGGCGGCACCATCCGCGACCCGAGCGGCATGCCGGATGCACGGGTCTTTCTAATCCCGCGCCCCGACTATCTCGTCGAGGACACCTGGCATGTGCTCGGCCTCAAGGGCACGGGCAGCAACGACATCGTTGTGAGAGACGCCTTCGTCCCCGAGTACCGCACGCACAAATTCATCGATTCTTATCTTGGCCAGGATGTCGGGCTGAAGACGTTCACGTCGCCCAATTACAGATATCCGTTCGGGGTGGTCTTTGCGTATTGCCTTTCCGTCGTCACTCTCGGCATGGCGGACGGCGCACTCGAGGCCTTCACGGAGCAGATGCAAGAGCGTCTTGGCGCCTATGATGGAGCCAAGGCGGCCGAAGATCCTTTTATCCGCAGGCGCGCGGCCGAGGCCGACGCCATCGTCCGTGGCCTGCATCAGCGCCTCGAAGCGAATTTCGCGCGCATGGATCAGCATGTGAATGCGGGTGAGCCCATTCCGCTCGACGAGCGCGTCGACAACAAATGGGATGCGCAGTTCATGGCGCAAGAGGCGATGCGCGCGATCGAGCTTCTCTTCAAGGCGAGTGGCGGTCGCGGGATACGTCTTTCCAATCCGCTTCAGCGCTACTTCCGGGACGTCCACGCCGCGTCAAACCACGCCTTTCTGAACGCAGACAAAGGCTCTTTGAACGCAGGCTCTGTTGTAATGGGGGGGCAGAACAGTGACTTCGCTGTCTGAGGTCTCCGTCATGCGGCAAGAAGCCGTAGCTCGACAAGAGAACCGAGTGGTCGTCCGACTTTGGGGCGCTTGTCCTTGGTCTGCGACTGTCACGCCATATGATCGGGAGCATCTTTACATCTTCAATTGGCTACTCAATGGGTCGTCGGAAGGCGCGTCGGAGTGTGAGCTCGCACGCGTTGTCTTCGGCCTTAGCTATGCGGCGTTGCGTGGGCGCGCACTGCTCGTAGTGAGATCGCATCTCGCGCGCGCCCGATGGCTGCAGGCGAACGCGTTTCCTTGCCTCGACTGGTAGTCGGGCGCGACCCGAATGCGCAATTACCACCCATTCGCAGGGCCGCCACATTAGAGCAGGCATCGCGGGATGGAATTGATCGATCTCCGCTATTTCATAGCGTGTGCGGATACGGGCAAGCTTTCGCATGCGGCCAAGGCATTTGATGTTGAGCCCTCCACCGTGAGCAGGCGAATCAGCAATTTGGAAGATGAGTTCGGGTTATCGCTTTTCGAGCGCGATCATGGAGGCATCAGGCTTACCTCCGGCGGACAGGCGATCGTCGTACACGCGCGTCGTATCCTATCAGAAATTGACACTCTGAAGCGGGTCGGGACACGCTATGCCTCCGGCCGTGTCGGCGAAATTCGGCTCGGCGTGCGCATCCCGCCGATCGGCGAGCCCGCACGGAGTTTACTGAGGGATTGGAGAACTGCGCATCCAGACGTGGCGTTGACAGTTCGAGAGGGCAATGAACGCGACGTGGCAATCGCTCTTATGGAGCGTCACTTGGACGTGGCGTTAATTGCCGGTCGGACTATATGGCCTTCTGTCACAGTCCTGCCGCTTTATCGTGAGCGCCTGCTTGCGGCGATACCGGCTGACCATCTTCTGGCGACCGATTTAACTCTCAATTGGAGCTCGCTATGCCGGGAAACGATTCTCGTTGAGGGCTGGGACGACAACCAGGCGCCGCGAGAGTTTTATGCTTGGCTACTCGGCAACGCATGCGATTTTCAGGTTCACGCTGCAAGCAAGCAGACGATCCTGGCGCTTGTGGGCGCAGGTGCGGGCGTTACGCTCGTCACGCAAAGTCTCGCAGAAGCCACATGTCCGGGCGTAGTGTTCAAACCTATCGATGAAGAAAATGCCTGGCTCGAGTTCGATCTCGTCTGGCCAGCCGATGCCGAAGACCCGCTCGTCGGCCGCTTCATTGCCTTCATGCGCGACCAGTCACGTCTCAGGGGTCTTTTGTGAATTCGGCAGCCGCCGTCGTGTCCTGGCGAAACCACGATCCGTTGCCATAAAGCGCTCCAGCATGGGACCAACCAGCTTCGCGGGCTCCAAAGCCTGTTGTCCTGTTTCTCGAGCATGCACTTCGGCATAGGCGAGAAGATCGCGATGGACAGATGCCGATAACTCGATCGCGAGCTTTACCGGCTTGTCGCTTTCGATGACGCCCAATCTCAGTTTCGCCATTGGCACTCTTAATTTCGATATGGTTCGAGGATGAGGTCTCGCGTCACCAACACGTTGACCGGAAAACCCGGCCGGATGTTGATTGTGGGCTGCACATTCAGTGATCGGCCGACGACCTGTTCGCCGGCCTGGTTGAAGCTCTGCGACGCTCCTTGGCGGATCGCCTGCACAAGGCTGTTCTCGCTGTCGCTGGTCCCTGCCTCGGAGCCGACACTGAGGATGGTGGACAGAGCAGCCGCTTCAAACAGCGTGCCCCAATGATTGTCGACCTCGTCCTCGAGCCCGGCATACCCTTCGGTGTCGGTCCCGGGTTGTCGCTGCAGAACGATCGACTTTCCATTCGGCAGAATGAGGCGGTTCCAGACGACCAATGCTCGCGACTGGCCGAAGCTGATCTGCGCATCGTACTGACCGAGGATTTTGCTGCCCTGCGGGATCAAAAGAATGGTCCCGGTCGGACTATCATAACAATCCTGGGTCACTTGGGCAGTCACCTGACCGGGAAGATCGGACCTCAGGCCCGTGATGAGGGCTGCCGGTATAACCGTCCCCGCCAGAAGCATGTTCGGATTCGGCGAATCTGCGAGGCGCTCCAGACTTTGCGTCTGGCGATCCGGTGGCTGATTGAGAAATGCGAGCTTGTGATCTCCGTTCTCGATTGTGCCGGTGGCTGGCGCAGTCGGTGCAGCGGAGGATGTGACCGGCGTCGCGGGACCGGCCGACTGGGTTGGGCTCGCCGCCGTGAAGAGGTGGCTCGTGCGTGCCGCCTCCTGCTCCTGTAGTTCGCGCTGCTGCTCTGGGGTCAATGTGCTAGCGCTTGGCATACCGGGAGGAGCAACCCCGGCATTGAGCATAGGTTTTCCGAGGTCGCCAGGAAGCGGCGGTCCCAACCTTGGGACCGCACGCGGCAAGCCGCTGTAGTCGCGCGGCAGGACGGACAATCCCTCGGGCGTCGAGCGATTGCTGGTGTTGTAGAGCTCGGAGGTGCCACCGCCGTCATGCTGTCGGAGCGCGAAGAACAGGGCGGCGGCGACGCCGATGGCAGCGACACTGCCGAGTCCCAAGAGAACCCTACGCGAGAGCCGCGTGACGGGGGGACGATCTGATCGCAGCCGCATTTCCGAGGGGCGGGCCCGAGGAGCATCAGGGACCTCCGCCTCCACCGTGAATGCGTGGTCTTCGTGCGGTTCGCTCATGACGGCTTTCCATCGGTGCGGACAATGCGCACGATCTGCTGTGGATCGGCGCCGAGCTTGAGCTGCGCGGCGGCGAAGAGCCTATCGACAATCATGTAGTTGCCGCGCACACGGTAATTGACCAGCTGGCCTTCGCCTTGCGGACCGATGACCCAGAGCGGAGGCATCTCTCCCTGTGCGATGCCGCTCGGAAACTCGATGAACACCTGCCGCCCGTCGTCGAAGGCGCGCAGCGGCCGCCAGGCCGGATTGTCGCCTTCCAGCCGGTAGCGGAAGTTCAGGTCGTTGACGTTGATGCCCGATGCGATCGGCGCCGCAGCGTCGGCCGTCGTGTTCTGCGTCCGCAAGGCATTGAGCTGGTCCTGCGGATAGGCCCAGGACACCGACGCCATGTAGGTCTTCTCTGCGGAGCGCAGCTCCAGGTGATAGGTGCGCCGGTCCGTGTTGATGACCAGGTTGGTCGTGAGATTGACGGCCGTCGGCTTAAGCAAAATATGAATCCGCTTGCCGGGGCCTGCGCCGCTTTCGGTGTTGCCGATGACCCAGCGCACCGTGTCCCCCGCCGCGACGGGACCCGCGCCGACGAGCTGTTCACCGGGCTCGAGCGCGATATCGGTGATCTCGCCGGGGGCGGCGTAGACCTGGTACAGCGCGCCTTCTGCGAACGGATAGACCTGCACGGCGTTGATGTAGCCGGCGCGCGTGGGCTGGATGCGCGCTGCGTTGTTGGCGGCATCGACACGCGTCTGTGGGTTGGGCGCTTCGGGAATTGTTGGCGTATGTCCCGGTAGCGGCTTCAATTGCCCCGGCAGCGGAAGCAGGCGCGGCACCTCGACAACCTGAACCGGCTTGGGCGGATCGGGCTGCAGGACGGCGGCCTGTGGTTTGTCGTCGTATTTGATGTCGGGCGGCGTCCAGGTGGAGCAGGCGCCGAGCGAGACGGACGTCAGAAAAAGAAGGGACAGCGTGCGCATTAGTCGAGCTCCTTGGACCAGTTGAGGGCGTGGACGTAGACACCGAGGGGATTCTTCTTGAGCCGGTCGGCGTCGGTCGGGGTCTGGACGACGATGGTGAGGATTGCGCTCCAGCGCTCGGTCGCGGCGAGCGCATCGTCGACATAGCGGCGCTCGGTCCAGGCGACGCGGAAGCTGTCGTCGGAGGCGCGGATCACGCTCGAGACCTCGATGGAGATCTGCTGCTTGCCGACCTTGGTGAAGGGATCGTTCGTGCGCGCAAAATCGTTGAGCGCAAGCGCACCTTTGTCGGTGACGTAATTGTAGGCGTCGAGCCAGTTCTGCCGCAGCACGATCGGGTCAGCCGGGATCGCACGCACTTCCTGAACGAAGTGTGCGAGATGCCAGGCTATCTGCGGATCGGTCGGGTGGTAGTCGGCCGTCGCCGGCGCAACCACTTGCGCCTGACCGAATCGATCAACCTGCACGACCCAGGGCGTGACCGTGCCGCGGGCCGATTGCCAGACAAGGGCGGCGGCGAGACCGCCACTCATCAGCAGCGCACCGAAGAACGCGAGCCGCCAGTTCTTGGCCTGGACGCGCGCGGAGCCGATGCGCTCGTCCCAGATCTGGCCTGCCTTCTGGTAGGGCGTTTCGGCGGCGGGTGTCGCGCCGTAGCGCACAGTGGACCTTCGAAACATCTTCAGTCTCCTTCCGAGAGATCGACGGAATGGCCGCTGCCGCTTTGGTCGCCTGAGCGCACCGCGTTGCTTGCCGCCGACGCGCCGTGGGTGATCGCCTGATGGCGGCGCATGCGTTGTGCCCAGGGTGGCGGTGAGCCCGAGGCACCCGGCGGCTGGGGCCCACCGCCAGGTGCCGGGCGCTGGGTCGCGGCCTGGGCGCCAGCATGGAAGCTGGAGCGCAGGTTGGACGCGGCCCGACGCAGGGGGCTGGCGGCGGCGGACACACCCGCTTGCGCCACACCAGCAAGACCGCCGCTGCGATATGCGGCAGAGGCGCCGCCGGCGACACTGGCGCCGGCATGTGCGATGCCAGACACGGCACCGCCCGCCGCGCGCAATCCGGCACCGGCGCCGACGGCGCCCGCGGCGCCAAGGCCGGCGACGGCAAGTCCGGTCCCGATCGCCGAACCGGCACCGAGCTGCGGCCCGCCGGCAATAAGCCCGTTGGCGATGCCGGGGCCGAAGATGGAGAGACCGAGCAGCGACAGGCTGGCGAGAATAAGTGTCAGCGCGTCGTCGATGGTCGGCGGGTTGTTGAAGCCGCTGGTGAACTGGCCAAAGATGTTCTGGCCGATGCCGACGATGACGGCGAGCACCAGGATCTTCACGCCGCTCGAAACGACGTTGCCGAGGACCTTTTCGGCAAGGAAGGCGGTACGGCCGAACAGGCCGAAGGGTACCAGCACAAACCCCGCCAGCGTTGTCAGTTTGAACTCGATCAGGCTGACGAAGAGCTGAATCGCCATCACGAAGAAGCTCAGCACGACGATGAGCCACGCGATCAGCAGGATCACGATCTGAACGAAGTTTTCGAAGAAGCTGGTGAAGCCGAGCAACCCCGAGATGGAGTCAAGGATCGGCTTGCCGGCATCGATGCCGACTTGGGCAAAGTGGCCGGGCTGGAGGAGCTGCGCTTGGCTGAGGGTGCCGCCCCCGGCTTTCAGCCCCAGTCCCGCGAACGAATTGAAAACGATCTCGGCCAGGTTGTTGAAGTTGCCGAGGATGAAGGCGAAGACACCTATATATAATGTCTTCTTGATCAGACGGGCGAGCACGTCCTCATCCGGCGCCATGGCCCAGAAGAGGCCCGCCAGGCAGATGTCGATGGCGATGAGGACGCCGGCGAGCCAGCGCACATCGCCTTGCACCAACCCGAAGCCGGAGTCGATATACTGGGTGAATATCCCCAGAAAGTGGTCGATGACGCCGGTGCCGTTCATGGATGGGCGGTGCTTTCCGGGTTGGCGACGTTCTGCGGATTTCCGCGGAAGAACCGGTGGCGGTTCTCGCGCCAGGCCGCGAGACACGCGCTGTCGTCGTCGGCGCGGCGCCCAAGGGCCGCGCAGCGCGCGAGTTCGTCCGTGAGCTCGCTTATGGGCGCGATGAACTTGGTACTGGGCGCCGGTGCCAGTTGGGCACTGTGTCGGTCCAGGACGATCGCGGCGGCAACGAGGGCCGCCGCGACGGCGAGGTAGGCCAACAGCGGACCGACACAGCCCCAGTTGATGAGGCGGGCCTTTGGGGACGGGCGGCGCATCAGTGGAACATCTGTGCGGAGCCGGGCTGATAGCCGGCGCCATAGTTGAGGAAGCGCGCAGTCTGGGTCTGACCCTGCTCCATCGCTTCGATGGCGCGCGCACCATCGAGACTCTGGGCACGCGCAATGGCCGCCATGACCGCGGTGAGGTCGGCGAGCTGCTTGGTCTGCAACGCCACGAGCTGGTTGCCGGATTGCGCCGCCTGCAGGGCGCCGGTCGCCGATTGGCTGGCATTCACCAGCGCATCGATCTGGGTATGCGTGCTGTCGAGGTTCTGCACCACGCCGGCCTGCACCCGCATCGCGTCCTGGAACGCGGCGAGCGCGTTCTGCCAGCGGGTCTGCGCGTCTGCGAGCAGCTGCTGCGACGAGGTCGAGCCGGAATAGTTGACCGGATAATTCTGGCTGAAGGCCTGGTTGATGGCATTGACGTCGTAGGAGATGCGCTGCACCTGGGCGAGCAGCGCTGTCGTCTGCGTGATCGATTGATCGATCTGGCTCAGCGCGGAATACGGCAGGTTGGCGAGATTGCGCGCCTGGTTGATCAACGACGTCGCCTGATTCTGCAGCATCTGGATCTGGTTGTTGATCTGCTGCAGTTCACGCGCCGCGGTGAGCACATTCTGCGAGTAGTTCGTGGGATCGAAGACGACGTCGCCGAAGAACGCCTGTGCGGGCGTGGCGGCGACCAAGGCGACGGCAACGCTGGCAAGCAGGGCGTTGCGAATGCGATGGGAAAGGCGATGCATAGTCATGTGACAACCTCCTTGTGGAAAAGCATGGGGAGAGCCCAATCGAGGCCCTTGTGGCGCAGCCAAGCTCCGGCGAAGCCGGCACGGCCGTGTTCGGCAAAGATGGTGGCGATCGTAGTTTGGTCGGTCTTCGCGGACGCGGCCGTGAAGGCGAGCGCGACTTCGGAGAGTCCGAGTTCGAACAGCCGATTGCCGCGACGCGATTGGCAGTAGTAGTCCCGCTTGGGCGTGGCCCGGCTCAGGATCTCGATCTGCCGGTCGTTGAGCCCGAAGCGGCGATAGATGGCGGCGATCTGCGGCTCGAGCGCCCGCTCGTTCGGCAAGAGGATGCGCGTCGGGCAGCTCTCGATAATGGCGGGTGCAATAGCCGAACCGTCGATATCGGCCAACGACTGGGTGGCAAAAACGACGCTCGCGTTCTTCTTGCGCAGCGTCTTCAGCCATTCGCGCAGCTGATCGGCGAAGCCGCGATCGTCAAGCGCGAGCCAGCCTTCATCGATGATGAGAAGGGTTGGGCGCCCGTCGAGCCGATCTCCGATACGATGAAACAGATAGGACAAGACCGCGGGGGCAGCTCCCGAACCGATCAGTCCTTCCGTCTCAAAGGCTTGAACGTCGGCGGTGCCCAGATGCTCGAACTCGCCATCGAGCAACCGGCCCCATGGGCCACCCACCGTGTAAGGCTGCAGCGCTTGTTTCAGCGCATTGGATTGCAGCAGGACGGAGAGGCCGGTCAGCGTCCGCTCCGCGGCCGGCGCGGAGCCGAGCGATGTGAGCGCCGACCAGATGTGCTCCTTGAGTTCGGGCGTGATGGCGACGGATTCTCTGGCGAGGAGCGCAGCGATCCATTCCGCGGCCCAGGCGCGTTCGCCCGGATCGGTGATCTGTTCCAGCGGCTGTAGGGACAGCGGTTCGATGGCGTCTTCGGAGAGGGCGCCGCCGAGATCGTGCCAGTCGCCGCCCATCGCGAGCGCGGCCGCCCGGATCGAGCCGCCGAAATCAAACGCGAATACCTGTGCGCCAGCATAGCGGCGAAACTGCAGCGCCATCAGCGCCAGAAGCACGCTCTTGCCGGCACCGGTGGGTCCGACGATCAACGTGTGTCCGACGTCGCCGACATGCAGCGAGAAGCGGAAGGGCGTCGATCCCTCGGTTCGAGCGAAGAAGAGTGGTGGCCCGCCCAAGTGCTCGTCTTGGGCCGGGCCGGCCCAGACGGCTGAGAACGGCATCATGTGGGCGAGGTTCAACGTCGAGATCGGCGGCTGGCGGACGTTGGCGTAGACATGACCGGGCAAAGAACCAAGCCAGGCCTCGATCGCATTGACGCTTTCGCGGATACAGGTGAAGTCGCGGCCCTGGATGGCCTTCTCGACGAGGCGCAGGCGGTCTTCGGCCACGCGCGGATCGTTGTCCGAGACGGTGACCGTCGCCGTGATATAGACCTCGCCGACCAGATCGGAGCCTAGCTCCTGCAGCGCCAGATCGGCGTCGAGGGCCTTGTTCGAAGCATCGGAGTCCATCAGCGCCGAGGCTTCGTTGGTCATCACCTCTTTGAGGATGGCCATGATGGATTTGCGCTTGGCGAACCACTGGCGACGAATTCTGGTGAGGACCTTCGTCGCGTCGGTCTTGTCCAGACAGATCGCGCGCGTGGTCCAGCGGTAAGGAAAAGCGAGTCGGTTAAGATCGTCGAGCAGGCCCGGCCAAGTCTGCGAGGGAAAACCCATCACCGTAAGGGTGCGCAGATGCGCCGAACCGAGCCGCGGCTCGAGACCGCCCGCCAGGTCCTGATCGGCCAGAATGGCGTCGAGATATATCGGGACTTCGGGCACGCGGACCCGCTGCCGCCGTGTCGAGATGCAGGAATGCAAATAGGTGAGCGTGCCGACGTCATCGAGCCAGCCGGCCTCGGGCATGAAGCCCTCGACCAGTGCCAGCACCCGGTCGGTGCGATCGACAAAGCCGATCAAGGCCGCGCGCCAGTCGGCTCCTGTCTGCGCCTGTCCCTCATAGAGCCAGCTCTCGGCGCGGGCGGCATCTTCGGCCGGTGGTAGCCAGACCAGGGTCAGGAAATACCGGCTCTCGAAGTGCGTGCCTTCTTCTTCGAACTGGGCGCGACGCTCGTCGTCGACAAGGCGCGATACCGGATCGGGAAATGCACTCTGCGGATAGCGATTGGCGGGGTCGCGCTGCGCTTCGACGAAGATCGCCCAGCCCGAGCCCAGACGCCGCAGCGCGTTGTTCAAGCGTGAGGTGATGGCGACAAGCTCGGCGGGGGTAGCGCTGTCGAGGTCCGGCCCCCGAAATTTTGCCGTGCGTTGGAAGGAGCCGTCCTTGTTGAGCACGACGCCTTTGCCGACGAGCGCGGCCCAGGGGAGGAAGTCCGCGAGACGCTGAGCTTTGTGGCGGTATTCGGAGAGGTTGAGCATCGAAGCCTCACGAAACCAAATGGGCGGGATAACGCAGGTGCCGGCGCACCACGTCGACGAAGTCTGGGTCGCGCTTGGCGGCCCACACGGCTGCGAGATGCCCGATGAGCCAGAGCACCGCGCCGACGATCCAAAGTCGCAGACCCAGCCCGACCGCGGCCGCCAGCGTTCCGTTCAGGATGGCGACCGAGCGCGGCGCGCCACCCAAGAGGATCGCTTCGGTCAGGGCGCGATGTACGGGCGCGTAGAAGCCGGGTACGGGTTCGTCGGTCAGCATCAGACCAGAGCCCCACCGCCAAACTGGAAGAAGGTGAGGAAGAAGCTCGATGCCGCGAAGGCGATCGACAGCCCGAACACGATCTGGATCAGACGCCGGAAGCCGCCGGATGTCTCACCGAACGCGAGCGTCAAACCGGTGACGATGATCACGATCACCGATACGACCTTGGCGACCGGACCCTGGATCGAATCCAGAATCTGCTGCAGCGGCTGCTCCCACGGCATATTGGTGCCGGCGGCATATGCGGGCGCCGTCATCAGCGCGACGGCCGCGAACGTTGTGACGGCGGTAAGCCGTGCGCGTGCAATTCTCAATCGCGAAATCATACGGAGTCTCCTGCTGGTGTGAGGTGGTAGTCGCCGTTTGGGCCAAGGCCTCTGACTAGCGCCAGTTCGGCGAGATGACGGGCGGAGCCGCGGCCGGCGAGCACGGCGATGACGTCAATGGTCTCGGCGATGAGCGCGCGCGGCACGGTGACGACCGCTTCCTGGATCAGCTGCTCCAAGCGCCGCAGTGCGCCAATCGCGGAGCCTGCGTGCAGCGTGCCGACGCCGCCGGGATGACCGGTACCCCAAGCCTTCAAAAGGTCGAGCGCCTCAGCGCCACGGACTTCGCCGATCGGAATGCGATCGGGACGCAGACGCAGCGACGAGCGCACAAGATCCGACAGCGATGCGGCGCCATCCTTGGTGCGGAGCGCGACCAGATTGGGTGCGGCGCACTGCAGCTCGCGCGTGTCTTCGATGAGCACGATCCGGTCAGAGGTCTTTGCGATCTCGGCCAGCAGGGCGTTGACGAGCGTCGTCTTGCCGGTCGAGGTGCCGCCCGCCACGAGGACGTTCTTGCGCGCCGACACGGCAGTCCGCAGCAAGTCCGCCTGGTCAGCGGTCATGATCCCGGCCTCGACGTAATCGCCGAGGGTGAACACGGCCACGGCTGGGCGGCGGATCGCAAAGCACGGCGCCATCACGACGGGCGGCACGAGGCCTTCGAAGCGCTCTCCGGTTTCGGGCAATTCGGCAGAGACGCGCGGCGCACCAGCGTGCACCTCGACGCCGACATGATGGGCGACCAGGCGCACGATGCGTTCGGCATCCATCGGTGGAATCCGCAGGGTCGTATCTTCGAGACCGCCGGCGAGACGATCGATCCAGAGCCGCCCATCCGGATTGAGCATCACCTCGACGATCGAGGAGTCTTGGAGAAACCCAGCAATCGCCGGTCCGAGCGCGGTGCGCAGCATGCGCGTGCTGCGGGTTCTGGTCTCGGACCGGAAGGACTGCGTGTTCACGCTGGACCCCAAATTCAGACGCGCCAATCGCGTCGTTTGATGGGGTCGAGTAGAAAGAGCCGGGGTCAGGCGAAGGCAACAAGTGTGTTCGCGGCGTCGTAGTCTGGCGCGTGGAGACTGGCAAACGGCGCCATGGCGCGCGGCACTCGCACCGACGAACCGGCGAGAATGTGCCGGTCAGCTTCCGAAATCGGTTGTCGGTCGAAGGCGTGCGCCGAGTGGCGTAGAACAGCGCGTGAGAGCTGGGTTAGCCGCGCGTCCTTGTTGGATCGCTTGCGGCTTCGATCTCGCGGGTGATTTCGTCGAGCAGGCTGGCGCCGTGACTCAGACGCCGGCCGACCGCCTCGATGAAACCCTCGTAGCGTTCACGGCCCTTGGTCTGGGCAGCGGTCTGTGCCGTATCCGGAAGCGGTGGGGTATGGGTCAGCCAGAAGCGGATGAACAATCCCAGCGTCTCGTTGGTGATCGTCGAGTGACGCTCCAGCCGTTCGATCGACCGCGTCATCCGGTCGAGGCGCCGGGCAAGAGCTGCTTCAAGCCGGTCGGCGCCGTCCGGCGAGAGAAACGAGTCGAGTGCGGTCTCCACGATCTGGACCTTCGACACCTGCTTGCGTGCAGCGTAGTCGTCGAGCCTCGCGGCGAGCTCGGATGGAAGCCGGAAGGTGTGTTTGCCGCGCACGGTTACATCCCGAGGTGATCGTCCCGGTCCAGGGGCGTTTGCCGCACCGCATTGCCGACCTGTTGATTGAACCCTGGCTGCACTGGGAGCCCGGGATCATCACTCTCCTCATCCAGCATGAATTCCCGCACGGGATCGGGCGGCACCGGGGCGATGTCTTCGTGCTCGGGCAATTCGGGTTCGCGCCGGGGACCGCCGTTGGCCGGGTCAGGCGATGGTGTCGGCGCGGCAATCGCGTTTGCCCAGGCATTCCTCCCGGCAGGGCGTGTTCCTCCGGGGGATGTTGTCGGGGACGTTGCCAGCCGTGGTGGCGGCAGAATGCGTTCTTTCAGATGACGGTCCTGGTAGTAACGGACCTTCTGGGCGCGTATCGGCGGGCAGCCCGACACCAGAATTAGCTCATCCGAGGAGGGAAGCTGCATGATCTCGCCGGCCGTGAGCAGCGGCCGGGCCGTCTCCTGCCGCGACACCATGAGATGGCCAAGCCACGGACTGAGACGATGGCCGGCATAGTTCTTCATGGCGCGCAGTTCTGTGGCGATGCCGAGCGCGTCCGACACGCGCTTGGCCGTCCGCTCGTCGTTGGTCGCGAAACTGACCCGCACGTGACAGTTGTCGAGGACGGAGTTGTTCTGGCCGTAAGCCTTCTCGATCTGATTGAGTGACTGCGCGATCAGGAAGGACTTCAGGCCATAGCCCGCCATGAACGCCAGGGCGCTTTCGAAGAAGTCCAGCCTCCCGAGGGCCGGAAACTCGTCGAGCATCAAGAGCAGGCGTTGTTTGCGAGATTTGGACTCCAGTTCCTCGGTTAGCCGCCGCCCAATTTGGTTGAGGATCAGCCGGATGAGGGGTTTGGTGCGGCTGATATCGGACGGCGGAACGACGAGGTAGAGCGTGACAGGCCGAGCGCTTTCGACGAGGTCGGCGATGCGCCAGTCGCATTGCCGTGTGACCTGTGCGACGACGGGATCGCGATAGAGCCCCAGAAAGCTCATCGCAGTGGACAGAACGCCGGAGCGCTCGTTCTCCGACTTGTTGAGCAGTTCGCGCGCAGCGCTGGCCACGACAGGATGCACACGACCGGGGCCGAGATGCGGCGTGGTCATCATGGCCCACAGGGTTTTCTCGACGGGTCGGCGCGGATCGGACAGGAAATTGGCTACGCCCGCGAGCGTCTTGTCTTCCTCGGCATAGAGCACATGCAAGATCGTTCCGACCAGAAGGGCATGACTGGTCTTTTCCCAGTGATTGCGTCTCTCGAGAGCGCCTTCGGGGTCGACCAGTACGTCGGCAATGTTTTGGACGTCGCGCACTTCGCGCTCGCCGCGGCGCACTTCCATCAAGGGGTTGTAGGCGGCGCTCGTGGTGTTGGTGGGATCGAACAAGAGCGTGCGCCCAAAACGTGCGCGCCACCCGGCCGTCAGAGTCCAATTCTCGCCCTTGATGTCGTGAACAATGGCCGATCCGGGCCAGGTGAGAAGCGTCGGAATGACGAGCCCGACACCCTTGCCGCTGCGCGTCGGCGCGAAGCACAAAACGTGTTCCGGGCCGTCATGACGCAGATAGGCGCCGTGCCAGCGGCCAAGCATCACGCCGTCGGGATGGAGCAAATCCGCGTCCTGGATCTCCCGGGAGTTGGCCCAGCGCGCCGACCCGTACGTGCTCGCATGTTTGGCTTCACGGGCGCGCCACACCGACATCGCGACGGCCACAGCGACGGCGGCGAGGCCACCGCCTGCCGCGATGTATCCGCCAGTGACGAAAATGTCGTGGGCGTAGGCGTCGAACGAGAACCACCACCAGAAGAAGGCCGGCGGCAGGTAGACGGGCCATCCCCACAACACGAACCATGGCCGGCCCAACTCGGGCTGAAATGCGAGCTGCCATGCGGTCCATTCCGTCGCGGCCCAGACGAAGGCCAACACGACGAGACAAACGACGATGATCTGACCCCACAGGATCTTGGTTGCGGACATGATGGCGACATCGCGCTTCGCCCTCTGTACCGCAAGGGGAATGCCCGGTGCGGGAAGCGATTGGATAACGCAGCGCGGGAATCGGTCGCCGGACATCATTCAGAGGCCGATCCCGCGCTTCCTGCCAAAAGTCCAATCGACACCACTCGCAGTGCCGATCCCGCGGACCTGCTGACCCAGATGCTGCTCCAGCGCCGGACGCCACGGCACCAGTTGGAAACCCAGTCCATCGTCGATCATGGCAAAGCGTCCCGAGGCGAGGTTGACTCGCTGGCGGTAGATGCCGGCGACCGGCTCCCCCTCGAGCACCGGATGATGCGCAAGCCCATGCTGGGCGGCGAGCTTCGCGGCCGTTTCGTCGAGCTCACGCCGCCGCAAGGTTGTGAGAAGATCGCGTGTAAAGATCACGCGCAGCCCTTGCCGGCGCGCGAATCCTTCCGCGACGAGATAGTCTCGGCGTTCGCTCATTGCCGCACGAACCTCGGCGCCGAAACCGGCGTGGCTGATCGGCGTGTCGGCCAGCAACTGACGATCGATCCAGGTCGCACCGGCTGCTGTTATCTGCGCCTCGATCGATAGATCGCAGCGTGTAGCCAGCGCGAAACGCGTGCGACCCTTCTCGTCCTGATAGGCGCGCGTCTCAACGACCGTGCCGAGAGACGCATCGCCCGTCATCTCCAGATCGGAGAACCTCAGATGATGCGAGCGGCCATCGATGCCCTCGACGATCGCATAGGCAGTGCCGTTCAACTCGTCATGCAGGCCGCGCGCCGCGAGCCGACCAACGATGGGTTCTGAGGGCGTGCCTAGGTGCAGGGCAAAGCCGGAAACGTCAGGTTCGCGACCGGTGTCGGATAGCGCCCGATGCATGGTCTTGATGATGTCGCCGCGGATGGAGAGATCTCGGAGTGTCTGCTCCAGACCCGGCTTCAGCGTCCACTGTCCCGAAGCATCCTGTGCGGCCAAGCCAAGGCGTTCCAGCTTTTGCACCCGCCCCACCAACAAGCGGCGCAACTCGGGCTCTTCCTCGGATGCGACCGGCCTGAGATTGACAACACCGGCATTGTCGTCGGCGGCGTCCTGGAGTTTGCGGTCGAAGCTTGTCCAGCGGTCGGCTTGGACGTCTTTCTCCAATGCGACCTGGATTTCTTGTTCGGTGCGTGGACCGAGTTCCAATTCCACGAGCTCGGCCGCCCGCAGCCGGAAACCGCGGCTGATGTAGTCGCGGCTGATGACGAGATCCTTGCCGGTCGAGAGCTTGCCTCGCACCAGGACATGGATGTGCGGATTATCCGTGTTCCAGTGGTCGACTCCGACCCAATCGAGCTTTGTGCCGAGATCCCGCTCGGCCTCCTTCACGAGCTTGCGGGTAAAGGTCTTGAGGTCCGCCATCTCGGGTGCGTCCTCGGGCGAGACGATGAAGCGGAAGTGATGGCGGTCATCTTCGCAGCGTTCGGCAAATGCCTTGACGTCTGCTTCATCCGACCGCGCGTCGAACAGCTGGGCCTCTTGGCCCTCGCGGGTAACGCCTTCGCGCTTCAGATAACTGATGTGCTTGGCGAGTGGTGCGGAGCGAAACTTCGAGCCTTTGTGCCGGACCACACGGGCCTTAATTACGACACGCCGCGAGGGCGACTTTAGGCCGAGAGAGCGGGCGGCCTTGCCGCCGCGGCCGAAAGTCGAGCGGCCTCCGCTGCGGCCGGCACTACCAAAATGCGCGCCGGTATGTCCTGCCTTCTTCGCGGCCCGCATGACCTGCGCGACATAGCTCTTTGACTTGCGTGCACCCTTGTTGCCGTCGCGAATGCGGCCGGGCCGAACGCGCAGGTCGTCATCCCGGCGAGACATCGTGCAAACGCGTGCGTTCGGATGGATGGCTGGCGTCTAAGTCGTTGATTATCTGCTGCTTGTGTGTCGGACGGCTGGCCGACCTTCGTCTGGGGATGCCTGTAAGCCTCTGTACGACAACGACAAACCACGCACCGCCAAGGACGCTTTTATCTCGCCCTCCGTTGGTTCGGTGGTTTGGGTGGATAGATCTCCCGATCAAACCCTCTGTCGAGTGGCGGCGGCTGGTGTTGATGGCGGCCAATGCAGTCACGGTCGATCCGTCATGTGGACCGGCACGAACAGTCCGTTCGATTGCGGCGCCAACGCAAAGTGCAGTGCAGACGACGTGTTCTCAAGTGGAGAACTGGAAGGCGTCGGCGTGGATGGCCGCGAATCCGTTCTGTGTTCGGCGAATAGCCCAGCGCTACGCCAATCGCTGACAGTGGCCACCGTCAGTGTCGCACCATTGACCGGCAAGTCTGGCAACATCCGCGCCAATGTCGAAAGGTATCGCTTGGTCTCGTCGTGCAATGGCTGGAGGCCAGCCAGATAGTCTTGAAACCTCTTCGGACCTGCATTGTAGGCGGCAAGAAATCCCGGTGCGCCGAAGCGGTCGAAGAGTGCACGCAGGTACGCGGCGCCGGCCAGGACGTTATCGTGCGGGTCGAGGGGATCGCCGCGCAGATGATATTGGAGCCGCAGTGTCGACCAGGTATCCGGCATCAGTTGCATAAGGCCCATCGCACCCTTGGGCGACACGGCCTTTGGATTGCCGCCGCTCTCAACCTGCATGACGGCGCGCAACCAGGATGCAGGAAGCCCAAAGCGCTGGGACGCCTCGGCGATGAAAGAGCCGTAGCGGTCGGTGACAATTTCCGGAACCGTATCTGCCGTATGCGCGGAGGCAATACCGCAGTGGATTGGCAGAGCGAGCACAATTGCCATGCAGGCACCCGACGCATGGAGAGACCACAAGCGACGGACAGGAGCACAAGCCAGCGACAGGAGAGAGGCCGGAAGGGAAAGAGAGCTGGTACCTGTGGCGAGGACTAGGCGGGTATTGCGGATGCGGGGATCGTGCATGGTCAGTGCTCCGAAATGATCCAGAGGGGCTCAGCCCGTGCGGTGACGGTGTCGGCGGACAGCACGCCGAAATACCGGCCGTCGAATGAGTCGGGGACGGCCGGGTTCAGGAGAAAAACCTGGCTGTTGCGCAGCGTGCGACACCCCTGCCAGCGCGGCAGGGGCCTACCGCTTGTATCGCGTTCGCGCGCCAGCACGGCGTCGTGGTCATCGACCGCTACACGGTCACCGAAGCGGCAGACAGTCTGCCCACCCAGTGCTGCGATGTGTTTCAGAAGCGGAGTGCCAAGCGGCAGATATCCGCGCAGCGCCACGAAGCGCGCGAGCGGCTCGGGCGGCAGCACCGCGACGAGTTCGCCGCCGCGCAGGGGCTTTGCGGGACGTAACAGATAGAGACCACGCGGGGCGCTGCCGCTCGCATTCCAAAGGAAGAGCTTGCGCATAACCGGTTGTATTGCCGCGCCAGGGCTGCTCCGTGACGGCGTGGCTAATGGCACGCTCGCAAGCTGCGCCGCGACAGCCACGGCCGCGAAGGAAAGAACCGTCGCGCGGGGATTCATGACGACAATGCCCTGCGCGCCAGCCACACGGCGTGGCGCGCAAGCGTGTAGCCACGCGGATCTTGGTTGGCGCTCAAGCGGTTGTGGACGTGGCGCCAATGATCCGGGCAGATGTCGGCCGGATCGAAGCCAGCCTGCTCGATGGCGTCGATCAACTGCAGCACGCGCTGGACCTTGGGCCAGGTGCTCATGCGCAGGAGGATTTCTCCACCGGGGCGCATGAAGCCGATGCTGGTCGTCGCTTCGTGCGGCTCCAGCGCTCGCAAGATGTCGATGCGTGAGAGCACCGTACCGAAATCGTTGGCCTGCCAACGCACGAAGGCGAAGATGCTGCCTGGTGCAAAAGAGAGCATCCGGCGCTGACGATCGATGATGCGATCATCGACGGGACGACCGAACCGAATCCAGCGCTCGACCTTGCCTTCGTCCCAAATCAACTCGATCTGCGTGAGGCCAGCGCCAGCAGAGTGGGCAGGATCGACGTTCAACTGCTGAGCGCCGGTCGCACGCAATGTGGCGGTTTGCCGTGTGGGCGAATGTTGTGCCTGTGACATCTCGATGCCTCAGCGCTGCGACTTCGGCGCGTAGGCAGGCGCAACGGCGGCGTGACGCTTCGCCGGCAGGACTGTTCCGTGGCCCGGATCGGACGTCGAGGTTTTGACACCCCGATTGGCCCATTCCTGTAGATCTTCAGGGCGGTAAACGACGCGGCCTCCGAGCTTGGTATAGCGCGGCCCCGTGCCGTAGGTGCGGTGCTTTTCCAGCGTGCGCGGTGAGAGCCCAAGAAAGCGAGCAGCTTCCTGGGTGCGCAAATATCGCGGCGGCAGGTCTTTGTTTTGTTCGGCCATTTCAGTCCTCGTCATCGGACAAGCGCCGGATAGCGGCGACTGTCGTGACGCAGAATGGCGAAGCGACCTGCCGGAAGGGGATGGTGATGTGAGGGCAGAACGAGATCGCCACCCGCGCCCGCGTTCGAACGGCGCGCCTGCGACGTCGCGCGAAGGGGTTAGTAAAGACGTTGCCGGAAGGGATGGAGAAGAAGCTGCCGGTAGCCGCCTGCCATGAGATTGGCACCCAGATCGCAGAGCCGGATGGTGCGGTCGCGCAGATCGTGGGTTTTCCAACCGCGGCCATGCACGTGCTTGGTACCGAACAATGCCACTGCGATCTCGCGATAGGTGGCGCCCTCGAGCCTGCCATCGAGCGCGCGCAAAGCCTTCACCAGGCGGTCGCGCTGAGAAGGGGAGAGCGTTGCCGGGTCAGGCCCAGGATTGCGTCCGCTGGCGGCGAGCCAGAGCCGCCGGGCCGCAGCCAGGCGGACGTCAAACAGCACGTCGACCGGCAGGATGGCGCAGACTGGTTGAGATTCGAGACTATCTAGTGCATGTACCCGAAGTGCCGTTGCATTGCAGACGATCTGCAATTCGGAGCCGTCTTGTGCTCTGATCCAGCTGCGCTGGAATGTTGTTGGATGGGTACGCGGCGCTCCGAGTGCAGCCGGCAGGGATCCGAGCGGGATGACAGTTGGAAGAGCCGTCATCGTCCACAGGACCACAGGATTTCTTGCGTCGAGGACGGACTTCGCGAAATCGCAACCCCCAGCGCAGCGCATAGGCTTCGCGCAGCCGGCGTGTAAGCTTGCCGCGCTTTAGGAGGCCGTCGAGGCGCCGATGATGGCGAATGAACTCGGCATTGCGGCGCAGATACTCGAACGCAAAGCCCGGAGCATCGAGCGCATATTTGCCTTCGTAAGCGGCGAGCGACCGCCAATCGCCTTGCGGCATGCTTTAGGTCTCCGGACCTTTCCCCGCCGCGCACAAGGCACGATGTCGCAAAGTCTGGTGATAACAAAGATGGTTGGAGCGCAAGAGGAGTTGCAGCGAAAGCAAGGAACGAGTGCGGTCAGTTCGGTGCGCCGCCTTTGAGCAAGAACTTGTATCCTGCTTCTGTCATCCAACGGGCGCGAGCCAGGTGGGTTTCCCAGGCGCGGTGTGCACGTTCGGGTTCCTTATCGGGGTCGATTTTGAGCACGATCCGCGCCACTTCCCGCCAATCAGCGTGCTCGGCGGCGGCATCGAGCAGGCGAAGATAGGTGACTTTGTGCTGCTCGTCATAGCCGGTCAAAATCGGATCCGTGGGTGCCGTGTCAGCTACCGGTGGTTCGGAGTGTGGAACTGACATTTGTTGTCTCCGAATGGCGCAGAGGCAGTAAGTGCAGCACTCAATCTCGCGAATGTGAAGCACGCGGAGCGCGCATTGGCGGCTTATTGAGAACCATGACGCCACGGCCTTGCGGCGAGTCGATGAACACCGTGCCGGCATTTTCCAGCGCACGGCGCACCTGGTCACGTGTTCCTTCATGCACGTCCAGTTCGCGTTCCGATTCCAGGCGTTTGAGGGCGGTCAGTGCAACGAGAGACTTTTCGGCCAGCATTTCCTGCGTCCAATGCAGCAGCGCCCGTGCAGCCCGAATCTGTCGGCCAGTGATCATGACGATCACGTCCGACAGGCGGGCATTTAGACGCCAGAAATACGACTATAATAGTCGCCTTTGGTCGAGACAATCGCAGAATACTTCGATCTGGAGCGCCACTGTGGTCGCGTGAGAAGAGAACGTCATTGATCTCATCGCGACGGTTGGTGCGCGGTACGGCTTGGTTGCGCGGGGCAATAAGAAACCCCGTCCGGCGGACCGGACGGGGCTTGTGGGAGGGTTCCTTCAGTTGCCGTTGCGCTTGCCGGGCCGGCGGGACCAGATCACGTTATAGGTGTCGCCGTCCTTGTCCTTGACCAGGTTGGCATAGACCGGAGCGGTGAAGCTCGGATCGTCGAGCTTGAGCGAGTGATATTCTTCGTTCTTCTCCGACGATTTGGTCCAGGCGGCGCCGATCTCCGCGCGGCCGACAAAGATGCGATGGCTGGGAGCGTCTTCGTTGCTGCGATTGGTCTCGGCGACGATGCGAACGCCTTTTGCCTGCAGCGCCAGCATTGCGAACTCGCCTTCGAACCCGTTTGCGACCTTCTTGAATGTGCCGATGATAGCCATGTCTGTTCTCCGTTTGCTGTTTCGAGCCCGCGACCATCGCGGCCTCGATGGCGATCGGAAGGCCGAAGGCGATCGACGACGCACCCGCACTTGCGGGCTTGAGGGAGGACGGCAGACTTTCTTGCCTCGCGAGGAATGGGCATTAGCCCAGGGGAAGAAAGTCTGACGGCCCCCTTGCGTCTAGGCGATCGAGGCGCAGCCGGTCTTTGGCCCGATCAAAGCCAAGAGAGGCGGCATGGACTCGCGTGCCAAACAGCATCCCATGGAGACTCATGGCGAGCGTTCAGCGGCACAGACAAGACCGCGAACGGAAAGATCGAAGCAAGAGAAGCATTGGCGCGCAATAAGAAAGGCTCGTACCGGTGCGCCCAATCGTGCACGCAGCTTCCACATTCGCGATGTCGGTCGCGCGAGGCCGTGCCTGGTCCAAGTCGGAGAAGATGGGAAGTAGCTCGCCGAGCACGCGTCATGCTGCACTCTGCGTGGCGCCGACGTGGTCAAGACGGATTGCAAGCGCCAACGTGATCTAGCTGCCGTGGACCGGAGAAGAAAACTGCGGTGACGGATCGTCTCCTTGCAGGCCCTGTCCGGCGACGGGCGGGAGATAGAAGGCCATGCGCGACCACGCCGTGGCACCCACCAGCGCTGCACCAATGTAGGCGAGTGTGGTGGCGAGCGCACCCTGCGACAGAGCGATATGCGCGATCCCGAGGGTCGCGTGATACCCCGCGACGGCTGCCGGAATTGCGAACAGAAGTGCGATGGCTGCGCGCAGTATGGGGATCCGGATAGCGGCAAACAAAAGCTGGCCTGCGATCAGTGTGGCAACACCGGCAAGCAGGCCGATGACACCGGTTTCGAAGACGCCAGCGCCGTGATGATACGCGGCGAAGGCGGCGCTCATACCGACAAAGCAGGGCAGCGCGTAGACGGCGAGCGTGAACAGAAGCCAGCAGAAGAATCCGATGGCGAATACGCTGAGGATGATGCCGAGAATGATCATGGCGGTGGTCTCCAGATGCAAGGGTGACGATGCACGCCTCCACCTGCCGCCACGGCGCAACCGCCATCGTAGCAGGGCGAGCCGGATAGCGGAATCGGTGCCGTGAAAGTCGCAGCCCGCCGCTGTTGCGGCGGGCGCAACGCACCTTGCGCGACGTGCAAGGCGGCGCTCACGCGCCGCCGTCCCGCCAGACTGGTATGCCGAGCTTGCGGGCCTTGTCGCAAAGGTTCGCGGAGATGCCGGAACCTGGAAAGGCGACAACACCGATCGGCATGGCGTCGAGCAGCTGATCGTTGCGCCTGAAGGGCGCGGCCTTGTGATGCCGGTTCCAATCGGGCCGGAAGGCGATCTGTGGAACTTTGCGGGCATCGGCCCAGCGGGCAGCGATGCGCTCGGCACCTGTGGGTGTGCCACCATGCAGGAGCACCATGTCGGCATGCTTGGCATGCACCTTGTCGAGCGCGGTCCAGATGCGGTCGTGCTCGTTGCAGTCCGGTCCACCCGTAAAAGCGATGCGAGCACCCGCTGGAAAGACGATTTCGGTCTCGCTGCGGCGTTTGGCGTTGAGAAAATCGCGGCTATCGATGACAGCCGCCGTCATGGCGCGGCGGTTGACCATCGAGCCTGTGTGCGGACGCCAGACCGATCCGGTGATCTGCTCGTAACGGTCGGCCGCGGCATCGCGAAAGGCTTCGATGCTGTCGCGGCGGTCGAGTAACACTTCGCCCTCGGCGAGGAGGCGTTCCAGTTCGACCGAGCGGATTTCGGAGCCGTCCTGCTCGCGCTGGCTGCGCTTCTGCGCGTCTTCGTTGTCGTCGAGCTTGCGTTGCACGCGATCGATGGCGCGATGGAAGGCGTGCACCATAGACCAGAGCAAGTCTGCGAGGTCCGGCTCGAGACGGGTATCCGTCAGTGTGCTGGCAAGCGCGTCGAACATGTCGGAAATCGTTCCGGCGATTTCATCGCTATCGGGCGAAGGCCGCATGTCCGGCTCATCGTAGAAGGGCCTGTAACCATGGAGCTGAAGCTGCGTGACGGCTTCGTCCGTCGCCGACGAGCTGTGATCGGGTTCTGAATCGTAATCGTGTGTCATGGCTGTCTCCTGACAAAGGGACCGCGCTACCGAAGCGCGGCCTTCGGCGATCCCTCAGCCAGAAGCGCGATGGGCCGGAACCGCGGGCCGCAGTCGCGGCCGGCGGCCGAAGGACAGGAGGGCCCGGCTATTTTGTTTGGCGATGCAAAGGCGCGTCAGCGCCGGCGGAAAATAGCCGGGCCCGACTGTTGCAGGCCTATCGCGCTTCTGGCCGGATCGCCCTTTCAGAAGGCCGAGTGCGCGGGCCGTGCATGTTCAGGGGACAGCCATGCTCGATGCGCAACGATTCAGAAAGCGTTCGGCATGCTCGGGCGCGAGCTGCGTGCGAAGATGCTGGCGCAGATGTGTAAGGCCGATCTTGCGCAGATCGTCGTTGAAGTCGTCCAAGCGCGGCGACAACATGCGTGCCTCGATGCCTTGGCTCTGCGCGCGCTGTGACAGCGTGGCCGTCGCGCGATCGCCAGCCGGATCAGCGTCGCGGACGACGTAGAGAATACGCAAGGTGGATGGGAGCAGCATGGCGGCGAGGTGATTGGCCGAAAGGCCTGCTGCCATCGCGAGACCCGGCAACGCGTCGCGCAGTGACAGCATCGTCTCGATGCCTTCGCCTGCTGCGAGAACATCGTCGGCACTCCCGAACCGCACGGCATTACCCAGAAGGTGGCCCATCGCGCGGCGTGGCGTTTCGAGCGGCGCTTTGTCGACGCCGGCCCGATCGAGCCAAGTGCGATGCACGCCGGTGATCGTGCCGGAGAGATCGGTGACGGCCGCGATGAGTGCTGGCCAGGTCTGTGTCTCGGCCTCAACGTCTGCCCGGTAGTAACATCGCGGATGAAATCGTAAGGCTGGCAGATGGGCCAGTTGCGTGATCGCACGCGCGCGCAGATAAGTCTCAGCGAGCGATCCCGCGAGCGGTCTCGACATGGCAAACAGCCGCCGTGCCGAATCCGGCGAGCCTTCCGGTGCTGGAGAGTTCTGCCGCGACCACACCGACAGCGCGGGGTGCGGTAGGCGCAAAAAGGCGCGGGCGTCGTCCAGCACATCGCGCAAGCGTGTGAGATGATGGGTGCGTGCGATCAGATCGAGAAGATCGCCATGCTCGCCGGTGGCAGCATCGGTCCACTTGCCGGCCGCACCTTTGCCGCTATCTGCGCCCTTGAGTCGGACATAAAGGCTGCGGCCGGGGTTGTTGTCGATGTCACCGACAAGCCAATAGCGGCCCTGCCTGTGGCCGCGGGATAGATAGTGCCGGCACACCGCTTCGGCATTTTGCGCGAGCTGTTGCGCCAATCTGCCGGCCGGACTGTGCGCATTCATACCGCGCTCCGATTTTCGATACCGGTGAGCGGATGGCGCGCCAATAGAGCAGCCAACACCTCGGCGCCGTTAGGTCCTGTTGGCACGAAAAGCCGCAGCTTCCAGGCGATGATTTCGGACATGAGGCCGAGCGTCTTCAGCCGGTCGACCATGCCGTCGCTGAAGTCCATGAGTTCGACGCGATGCGAACCCATCACCTTCACGCGGCGCAGCTGCAATCCATCCTGCAATTTTAGGGTTGAGCGCCCGTCGAGCACGGCGGTCCACGCCTCGTTTGGCGAAATCGCGGCCATGCCGGTATTGGTGGCGCTGGCTACCCAGGCCAGCGAGACAGGACGGCCGATGATGCGTTCGCCGTCGTCGGTCTGCAGCCGATAGACACGGCAATGCTCATTGGGCAGGCGCTTCCAGATCGGCAGAAGCAGGCCGGTAACGATGTGCATGTCGCTTTCCGTGTAAGGCGGCACCTCGGCGAGTTCGGCATTCCAGGCTTGGACGAAGGTCTCGCGATCGGTGGCTTCCCAATGGGTGTGATCGAGCGCCTCGATCGCGATGGCGGGGCGTTCCATCGGCCGCAGCAGCCGGACACGGCGTTCGACCGAGCCGTCGTCCAGCATCAGGCTCGATGCAGTGACTTGCACCGCGGCGCGGCCCGACTGGCTGTTGATCATCAAGAGCGCCCGCGGCTCGCGGGAGTACTCCAGCGCTTCGTCCAATGTCAGAGGCTGATTGCGGTCGCGGCGCTTGATCGTGAAGACTTTCGCTTCGGCGTTGCTCACGGCATGGGTGTAGAGCGTGCGCCGGTTAGTGACGATCAGACTCTCGGCGGCGATGGTCTCAAGCCCACGATCGTAGATGCCGCTGGAGATCGCGCCTTCGATCTTGGCGCGCAGCAGGCTTTCGAACACCTCGAAGAGGTGGTTCTGCATGTCGATGGTCAGCGCTAGCAGCCGGTTGAGGAAGGTCGTGATGGGCGGCAGCTCTTCGCGCAGACTGCCATCATTGTCCGTCAGATGGAGGCCCGTCGCTGCTTCAAAAGTCTGGAGCGAACAGGCTTCGACCTTTCCATTATAGATGAGCAGGTAGAGCTGGCGCAGCGCCGCGCGCGCATAAGGCGATTCCAGATTGTCGTCAGCGCGGAAAAGCCCTTGGCCGCCCGTTTGCCGCTGGCCCTTGGTGATGGCGCCGAGCGTGTCCAATCGCCTTGCGATGGTGGACAGGAACCGTTTCTCCGCCTTCACATTGGTGGCGATGGGCCGGAACAGCGGCGGTTGTGCCTGGTTGGTGCGATTGGAGCGGCCCAGCCCTTGGATGGCGGTGTCGGCCTTCCACCCCGCCTCCAATAGATAATGTATGCGCAGGCGACGGTTCTTTGCGCCAAGATCGGCGTGATAGGAGCGCCCGGTGCCGCCAGCGTCCGAGAAGACGAGGATCGGCTTCACATCATCCATGAAGGCTTGCGCTTCGGCGAGGTTGGCCGAGCCGGCGCGGTTCTCGACGCAGAGCCGGTCTCCTTTGCGCACGATGCGGCGGCTCCGCCCGGTCACTTCGGCCACGCGATCGGTACCGAAGCGCTGGACGATCTGATCGAGCGCACCTTGAACAGGTGCGAGCGCTGCCAGATGTTCGATCATGCGGTCGCGGCGACGGACGGCTTCGCGCGACTGGACAGGATTGCCATCCTTGTCGAATACAGGCCGGGACGCGAGGTTGCCCTCGTCGTCGGTGAAGGGCTCATAGAGCTGCGTCGGAAAGGAATGGCTCAGATAGTCGAGAACGTATTCGCGCGGCGTGATGTCGACCGAGACGTCGTTCCATTCCTCGGTCGGGATGTCGGCGAGACGCCGTTCCATCAACGCTTCGCCGGTCGATACAATCTGGATCACGGCCGCATGGCCTTGTTCCAGATCGCGCTCCACGGATTTGATCAGGGTCGGCGTCTTCATCGCCGTGATCAGGTGATTGAAGAAGCGCTGCTTGGCGGACTCGAAGGCCGAGCGCGCGGCGGACTTGGCTTGGCCGTTGAGCGTGCCTGACACGCCGGTGACATTGGATGCCTGCAGCGCAGCATCGAGATTGTTGTGAATGACTTGGAAGGCGCCCGCATAGGCGTCATAGATGCGGGTCTGCTCGGGTGTGAGCTGGTGCTCGACCAGTTCGTACTCGAAGCCCTCGTAAGAGAGCGAGCGGGCGGCGTAGAGACCGAGCGCTTTCAGGTCGCGCGCCAGCACTTCCATGGCCGCGACGCCGCCGGCTTCGATGGCTTCGACAAATTCCGCGCGCGTCGCGAACGGAAAATCCGTGCCGCCCCAAAGGCCGAGACGTTGGGCATAGGCCAGATTGTGAACCGTGGTGGCGCCGGTGGCAGAGACATAGAGGATACGGGCGTTGGGCAGCGCGTGTTGCAGGCGCAGACCGGCACGGCCCTGCTGTGATGGCGCGCTGTCGCCGCGCTCGGAGGTCGCGCCTGCGGCATTGGCCATGGCATGGGATTCGTCGAACACGATCACGCCGTCGAAGTCGCGGCCCAACCAGTCCACGATCTGCTGGACGCGGGAAGCCTTATCCTCCTTGGCGTCAGAGCGCAGCGTGGCATAGGTGGTGAATAGGATGCCTTGCGCCAGCCGGATCGTGCCGCCTTGCCGGAAACGCGACAGCGGTGTCACCAGCAAACGCTCCTGGCCGAGCGCCGACCAGTCGCGCTGCGCATCCTCGATCAGCTTGTCCGACTTGGAGATCCATACCGCGCGGGTGCGGCCCTGGCACCAATTGTCGAGCAGAACGCCGGCGACCTGCCGGCCTTTGCCCGCGCCGGTGCCATCGCCCAGCATCCATCCCCGGCGAAACCGAACTGAGGCCTCCGCATCGTCAGGCGCGGCCGAAACAACATCGTAGGTGTCGTCGACCGTCCACGCGCCCGCGAGACAGTTTTTGTGCGCGTCGCCCGCATAGATGATGCTTTCGAGTTGAGCGTCGGAGAGCAGGCCATCGCGAAGTACGTGTGGCGGCAGGAGCGGACGATAGGAGGGTTTGGGCGGTGCGACCGAGGCCATGGCCGCCGATTGCACGAGCTTGGTGGGATGCGGCAGCGCGCCCGGTATGGAAATCGACTGCAGCGCATAGGTCTCGTAGATCGCATCGCTGAGATGTCCGCGATCGATAGGAGCTTGATCGACGATCTCGTAGGCCAGTTCAACGCTGCCGATGGTCGTTGCCGGTTGCGCGGGCGCGGCACGCGCCGCAGAACGTCGCGCGACGGCACGCGGCGCGATGGATGAAACTGCGCGCGCGTTGGCAATGCTCTGACGAGGCGGCAGCTCTGCGATCCAGTTAAGTAGCGTGGCGGTATTGGGCGACATGCCGCGCGATGGCGGGAAATGATCCGCATCTTCCGCAGGGCGCTTGTCGATAACCGTGATGCGTGTGTCGGTGGTTGTGCCATGCTTGGCATAGACACGGCCGTCGATGGCTGCGGAGAAAACCACGCGGCTGCTCTCCTGCAAGCGCGTGAAGGCGTCGCGCCAGGCGAGGCTTTCCGGCGCGAGGCTGGCGCCCGTGATGGCGACGAGGCGTCCGCCATCACCAAGGCGCGCGAGCGCGGATGCGATGTGCCGCATCGCGGCGTCGGTGACTTTGGTCTCGACATGGGCCGCGGCCGAGAATGGCGGGTTCATCAGCACGACACTGGGCGCGACTGCCGGATCGAGAAAGTCATGGATGTGCGCGGCGTCATGTTGCGAAATCGGGGCTTCGGGAAACAGTCCGCACAGGATTGCGGCACGGTTGTCGGCGAGTTCGTTGAGCGCGAGGTGCGCGCCAGCCAATTCGGCGTGTATCGCCAGCAACCCCGTGCCGGCGGATGGCTCCAGCACGACATCGGCTGGCGTCATCGCGGCGGCGGCAGCCGCCACGAACGCCAGCGGCATCGGTGTCGAAAACTGCTGGAGCGCCTGGCTCTCTTCGGAACGCCGTGTGTGGGAGGGAAAGAGCGACGCGATGCGCGCGTGCATGGCGAGCGCGGCGGCGGGAGAGGCGGAACGCGCGCGGATGGCGCCCCCGAATTTGTGCAGGAACTGGACCTGCACGATCTCGCAGACGTCGTAAGCGGTCTTCCAGTCCCACGCGCCTTCGGCGTCGGTGCCGCCGAACGCCGATACCATGGCGGTTCGCAGCGTCTCGGTGGAAATCGCTTCGCCGCGCGCAGAGGCGGCGAGAAGGGGTTCGGCGGCGCGGGCGTAAAGGGAGAAAGAGGTAGCGGCCGCGAGCGCAGCCGGAGAAATCATCGAGTTCATGAGAAGGCCTTCAAGAGAGCGAGGACGGGCGAACCGGCGAGCGCTCTCTTGGCTTCACCCGGTCCAAACCCGTCCCGGCCGTCCTCTCACTTTTGGGGATCGGGCAGCTCCCAATGCCAGCCACCATTGCGGCGGGGAACGACATATTGAAGCGCGTCCCCACAGGCGCGGCATCGGCAGGGCGTGCGTGCCGGTTCGCTCTGCCAATCGTCGATGGCAATGTTGGCACCTTCGAAGAAGTTCAACAGCTGCCCGCAATGGGGGCAGGGATTGTTCTGCACCAGACAGCGCAGGACGTAACGGCGGCGTTTCTCGGCGTGATCGAGGTCCTGCGGCCTGGTCGTCAATAGCTCAGAGTTTTTCATGGGCGATCCCTTTCGAGGACCATCCGCACCATGCGCGCAAGTTTGTTCGGTTCGCGCAGAAGATCGAGCGAGGTGAAGTTGTTGGGACCGCCCGTATAGTCTTTACGGCCCTTGCAGGCACGGATGAGGATGCCCGTGTCGAAGCCGCCGAAAGGCTGGCTTGCCTGCACATAGATATGCTCGGCGTGCAGGGTGATTTCGCCTGAGACCGCGATGCCAGCCATGTTGGAGCGCAGATCGAAGCTGCCGGATGGTAGATCGAGCACCTTGGCGAGAAGCCCGAGCTGGTGTCGCGCCAGACGATGAAACGCGCGCTTGGCGAATATCGTCATAGGCGACGGATTTGCGGAAGTCGAAAAAATCTGGCCGTTCGCGACATTGCGTGGACATGATGGATCTCCAAAAGAAAAGAGCCCGGCGCAAGGCCGGGCTCGATGTTGGTGGAAGAGTGAAGGGACCTATTCCGCGGCCTCTGCCGGTGCTTCCGAGAGGAAGGCCGGTAACGCGTCCGGTTCTTGCGCTTCCGACGTGAGATCGAACGAGCGCAGCGGTTCGGGCAGCCAGCCGGTACCGTTCAGCAGCCGTTCGGCTTCTTTCGCCATCTCGCCTTTCTTGAGATGATCGATCAGCTGGGCGGACGCTTCGCCTTTGGCCTCGCGAACCGCCTCGAGGATCCGGGGTTTGGTCACCCGACCGAGATAGTTCTCGACCGTGGGCTTCCATCCTGCGGTCACCATGTCGAGCGCGACGGCATCGGCGAGTCGATCGGCTTGCCCGATGCGCCGGTCGATGGTGCCGCGCGACGGACCCGATCCGCCGGAACGGTCGGCGCGTTCGTATAGCGCGGTGACACCCAGCGACACGCAATGCGCTAGCAGCGCCGCGCGGGTCTCATCGTCAAGGCCGGCGATACAATCCCACAGCAACTCGCCGCTGTCGGGCATCTGCGCCTTCCAGCGTTCTTGGCGTTCGGCGATTGCGACGGCCGATGGGCTGTCTTTCAGATCCGGCGACTGAATCGGCAGATAGACGTGGCGCACCGACGCTTCCAGACACGCGCCGTAACTGGTGTGATAGAAGCAATCTAGGCAGAGTTTGTGCAGGAGAGCGGTCATCGCGATGTGCGGATGGCTTGCGACTGCATCCTGCAGCGCCAGCGTGCGGTGGGCCGTGAGTTCGGTCACAAGCCGGTCAGGCAGAGGTCTTACAACATTCTCCTCCTCGGCTTCGTCATCCTCACCGTTGCCAAGCGTGATAACCGTGCTCTGCGTCGCCGGCTCGGCCGTGGTATCTGCGTCACCGTTGGTATCATCCTTCTCGTTCTGATCCGGCGTCTCTGGTGTTTCGTCTTCGCGGCGGACAAGGCCGCGCTCAATCCTGAGCGATCCACCGTTGGCGAGGCTGATAAAGACCCCCGCGCGAGATTTGTCTTCCGACAGGTAGAGAAGCGGCCTGTTCTCGAAGGCTTCCAACTCTGCCTCGATCGCCCCGAGGCGTTGGTCGACGTCATCGGGAAGCTCTTCGGCCTCGGCATATTGCCCCTCGATTTGCTCGTGTTCGCCACGAAGGGCTTGGCGACGCGCGTACTCTTCCTCGCTCAAATCTGACGGCGTGCCGGCGAGGCGGCGCATGCCGGTGTCATGCCCGTAGGGGAAGCTCACCGCGACATTGATCCACTTCCAGCCTTCGGCCGCGATATCTGCTGCTACAGCCTTGAGCTTTTCGGTCACGAGACGGTCGAGCAAGCCCGGATCCTGTAACCAACCGCCGTCCTCAGTGTCGAACAGATCGCGCATCACGATACCGCCTGCCGCTTCATAGGCTTCGATGCCGACGAAACGTGCGCGCCGGTCGGACGCTTCCACGGTATCCTCGGTCAGCATGGCGCGGATGGTGTAGGGATCGGCATCGTAGATCTGATCGGCGATGCAATCCCAGACATGCTCCTGTCGGGCGTGGTCGTCGGTGACAGCGAACGCGATGAGCTGTTCGAGCGTCATGCCGTCGGCGCCATAGATCGCGAGCAGCTTTTCGGAAACGCTGGCGAGGCGCTTGCGCTGCTTGACCACGGCCGGGGTGATCTTCAGTCGTGCCGCAATGGTGTCGTCGCCCATGCCTTTGGACGAAAGCTCCTGGATTGCACGGAATTCGTCGAGCGGATGCAGCGCTTCGCGGAAGGTGTTCTCCGCCAGCGAATCCTCTTCCGCCGAGATCGGATCATCCGCCGATTTGACGTTACAGGGAATTTCGGCCGTCTTGAGCAAGCGCTTCTGCTTGACGAGAATCTCCAGCGCGCGATAGCGCCGTCCGCCAGCAGGGACCTCGAACATATCGGTTTCCGCGCCGGCGTCATCCAGCACTGGCCGGACGTTGAGATTGTGCAAAAGCCCGCGATGAGCGATGTCGTCGGCAAGATCTTCGATCGAGACGCCGTTGCTCACGCGGCGGACGTTGGCCTGGGACAGAACGAGCTTGTTGAAGGGAACGAGCCGCGTGTTGCTCAGCACGAGCTTGGGCTTTGACTTTGTCATGGCAGTCTCTCCGGACGGGCGGCCGACAGACTCTCTCTCGACCTCCAACCCGTCGCGGAGCGCGGAACTTTCCTCTGCCTCGATTGCACGCCGCCGCGTTCCGTGGTGGTCGAAACCTTCAATCGGATTTGCGTCAGGGACGGCCGCCCGTCAGGGGCGAGACCGACTGGTCTCGCGCGTAGCCAACGGCCCGGCCCGCGAAGCGGGCGACGCCGGCACTGCGTGGGTTACGCATTATATTGAAATATCGACAGTTTCGGGTTCTTTTCGAATATGCCGCTTTTGCGAGGACCGCATCATATTGAAAAATGGACACTATTGGGCTATTTTTTCATATGGTGCAGAGCCCCCGTTCCAGCCTCGCCGCGTATCTGACGACTCTCCAATCGGAGGGCCGGGTCGCGTTCACACGCAACGAGGCGATCGCGGCGCTCGGAATCACGGAGGCCGGATTTTTGAAGGCGGCGGCGCGGCTGCAAAAGCGGCATCTGCTCTTCAATCCGCGCCAAGGCTTCTATGTGACCGTCCCGCCCCAATTCCTTTCGTGGGAAGCGCCGCCGCCGTCCTGGTATATCGATGCCCTGATGCGCCAAGAGCGGAGGTTCTACTATGTGGGCCTGCTCAAGGCTGCGGAGCTGCATGGCGCCACGCATCATGCCGTCATGGAATTTCAGGTCATCACGGATCGACAATTGCCGAAGATCCGGGCGGGACGTTCGTGGATCACCTTTCACTTCCGTAAGGACGCGCGGTCTGTGCGGGACGGCGTTGTTGAGCGCAAGACCGATACCGGCACCATGAAGGTGTCGTCGCCCGAGTTAACGGCGTTCGACCTGCTTCGCTATATTCATGTCGCAGGCGGCATCGATGCCGTCGCTACGGCTATCGCTGATCTCGGCGCAAACATCGACGGCGAAAAGCTCGCAATCCTGGCAGCGCACTTTGATCGCGCTTGTGCGCAACGGCTGGGATATCTGCTCGACCGCCTGGGACATGCCGAGCGGGCGCAGGCGCTGCACAATCGCCTGACCACAGCAAAAGCTTTGCCGTGGGTGGCGCTTGAACCGTCGAAGCGCGGAGCCGGGACGTCGGTGACACCGATCGAACGCAATGAGCGCTGGCGCGTAAACGTCCTGCGCCAGCCAGAGACGGACGAATGATTCCCACGCAGAACATCGTCGCCTGGTCGAAGGTCGCACCTTGGGCAGAACCGCGGCAGGTGGAGCAAGACTTAATTATTGCGCGCGCGCTCGTCGAGCTTTTTGGCGATCCGCTCTTGCGTGACGAGTTGCGCTTCCGCGGCGGCACCGCGCTCAACAAGCTGCATTTCCCAAAACCGCTGCGCTACTCCGAAGACATCGATCTCACGCGCACCAAAGACGGGCCATCGAAGCCCATATGGGACCGTGTCCACGATTTGCTGAATTCGTGGCTCGGCGAGCCCGAGTATTTCCGTAGTCGGGTCGCGCCGGCCCTCCGATACACGGTCGCGGCGGAGGACGGCTCATCCACGATCCGTTTGAAAATCGAAACCAATGAAGTCGAGATTGCGCCGTTTGACGCTCCTCAGACGCTGCCATTCAAAGTCGACAATCCATGGTTCTCCGGCTCAGCCGATATTCCGACCTTCTCGAAGGAGGAAGTCCTATCAACGAAGCTCCGGGCTTTACTCCAACGCAACAAGGGACGCGATCTGGTCGACCTTGCGCATGCGCTCGACGTTTTTCCAAAGCTCGATGTGCAGCGAACCGTCGATATGTTCGGCGAATACGTCAAGCAGAAGCCCATTCCGCGATGGGAAGCCGAAAAGCGCATGTTCGAGAAATTGGAGCGCCGCGGATTTTTGGCGGACGTTCAACCGCTTCTGGCAGCCGACGAACGGGCACGTTTCGACGATGTGGCAGGTCGACGTGCATTTGCGCGGGTCTTCGAGACGGTGATTGGCAAGATACCGGGGAAAGCTTGGGCGACGACGCCTGAGCTGCTCAAAAAATACGGGTTCGAAGATGGGTGACCTTATCGCGACACTGCAAATGCTCAAGAGTGGGACCTATCGGTAGGCTAGACCCGAGATGAGTGACAGCCTTACAGATCTTCCGGACTTTCCGCTCTTACAGCAGCTTGCCCGGGCACTATGGCGAAACGGTACCGCCCGTGGAGCGGCGGTTCTGGTGGGTGCCGGATTCAGCAAATATGCCGAGTGCGCGGCGCCAGATACGCCGAGGCCGCCATTGTGGCCGGAGCTCATCGATGCCATGGCCGCGCAGCTATATCGCGGTGACACCACCACCAAGGCACCGGCAAATGCGCTTCGTGTGGCTGAAGAGTATCGCAGCTATTTGGGCCAGGCGGCATTGGATGATTTCATCCTCAAGCGGTTTCCCGATGCGGCTTGGCAGCCCGGCGTATTGCATGGCGAATTGATGGAATTGCCCTGGGCCGATGTGCTCACCACCAATTGGGACACATTGCTGGAACGCACAGCAGATCGCGCGTCGAGCCAATCTTACGAAGTCGTGCGGTCCGAGTCAGATCTGCCCAGGGCGCGGTCACCGCGAATCGTGAAGTTGCACGGAACACTGGGGCATGGCGGCCAGCTCATTTTCGCCGAAGAGGACTACCGCACCTATCCGGCCAAGCACGCCGCTTTTGTCAATTTCGCGCGCCAGGTGTTCATCGAAAATGAACTGTGTCTGATTGGGTTCTCGGGCAATGATCCCAACTTCTTGCAATGGGCGGGCTGGGTTCGCGACCAACTGGGGGGCAGTGCGCGTCGTATCTATCTCGTAGACAATTTGGATTTGGCGCCTGCTACGCGCCGCTTTCTCGAGTTGCACAACATAGCGCCCATCGACCTGGCGCCGGCCGTCCGCGAGGTGAGCGAACCAAAGCGATATGCGGCAGCGGCGGCGCTGTTCTTTAGAGCGCTTCGGGATCTCAAGCCGCCGCCGCTGCATGAATGGCGCACACAACCGCTTTCGGCGCATCCGATGGGGTCCGCTGGACTAGAGGTGCACGAACAAGTCCATAAGAACGATGATCTCGCGGCGGACCTTTTGAACAAAACCGTCGACGTCTGGCAGGCGGACCGGCAAACGTATCCGGGCTGGCTCGTGTGCCCGAGGCGGTTTCGTCAACAACTCAAATTTGCGGTTGATGAGAACTGGCTGCTTCGCAAGACCGTTCTTGAAAAACTCAGCCCGCCCCGTCGCGTGCAGGTCTTGCGGGAATTGTTATGGCGCCGCAGGACCGCCTTTGTCCCCCTCGACGAAACTTTGCAGACCCTTCTGGCGGACGCGGCCTCATCAGCTTCTCCCGACATTGATGGCGCAACGCGCTGCGAGATGGCAATTGCTCTGATGCGTGCCGCGCGCATCGGCGAAGATGACGAAGCCCTTGCAAAATGGCATGACGCAATCCTCGCCACCGCGGACGCATCGACAGAACACAAGCTGGAAGCGTCATATCAGCTTTGCTTGCGCGCGCGCGATCGCTTTGAACCCCAAACCATAAAGGCTCTGCTGCCCCAGTTGGAGTCGGATGAGCCGATCTGGTGGCTGCGGCGGGCTGCATTGTTGAGCGAAATCGGCGAATTCAAGCTGGCCAACAAGCTTATCAGTGATGCGGCTCAGAATCTTGAAAGACGGCAGAGGCTGGACAGAAGTTCGCTGTCGATCCGGTCACAGCGCGGTTGGGCCAAGTGGCTGTCCCGGGTCATCGATCGCGACTACCATTTTAATATTCCCGACCCGGCGGACATGGCTGAGTTCGAGCAGGCGAGCATCGACCCCGCGGAAGAACTCGAAGCGATCGACGCAGCAGCCCATAGCATCGTTTCGAAACGCTTGGAGGAATCTGTTGAAGCCATTCCGATGTTCGAACCGGGGCATTATAGAGAGAGCCCACCGCGCGAAACCGGAACGACGGAAGGCGCCTTCGCTGCCTTTTACGAGTTAGATCAGCTCATAGAGACGGTTGGACTTCCGCTTCGCCTCAACAGTGTCAGCATTGCCGCCGGGGCCGCTACCAATGTCGTAAGGGCGGCGTTTGATGGGAGTTTTTTTTGGTACGTGTGGTTGATCCGCGCGCTGCACAGCCATTTCGACAATCCGTTTCGTCGTTATTTCAGTCGAATTGCCGTTGCACAGATGTCCGAACCGGCGTGGAGTCTGTTGCTGACAGCGGTTAGTAGCGCCGTAGACTATTGGAGCGACGCCCTTAAATCTGCCGATCAGGATCCCGAACGGGATAGGGGCAACGCCATCGACGAGCTTCGTCTGCAGATCATGGTGCTGTCTCGGTTGACGCCGCGCATGCGCGCGGACGTCGGAGCATCGCTCTTCCGGCGTGCAGTTGTTCTGGCGCGAGAACCGGCTCTTCGTCACTATTGGCTGACGGAAGCCATCGGAGAGCTTCTGAGATTTTCCGCTGAGGCGGTCCCGATCTCGGCGCGCGGCGCGTTGGCATGGGACGCTTTGGATTTTCCATTAGCGTCCGAGATCGGCGTCCCGGAGAGATTTTGGCCGAGCACAATCACCATGTTTTGGCCGGCAGACCCTAATCGCCCGGCCGCTGATGCGAAATGGGACCATCGCATTGCGGATTTGATAGCAGCCGCGAATAGCGAGGCGCGCGAGGAAGCGGTTCTGCGTCTGGCCTATCTTGTCACGCGGCGTGCTTTGACGAACGAAGAGGCCGCCGCCTTCGGGCGTGCGCTGTGGTCAGAAGTCGATACCGGCAATCCTGCGCTGCCGGCACGTATGCGATTGCTGCCGAACATCATCATGAAGATACCCGCGCCGGAGAGCGTCGACGTCGCGTCTCGACTTCGCGCCAGATATTACGAAGCAGGACTGGCCCCTGTGGTGACCGCACCGGCACCACTGGACACGCTCGCGATCTCGGAACGCCAAAACTACGTCCTGGCGCTGCAGGTTGCCGCGGTGAGTGGCTTGCCGTTGACCGCGGCTGAGGCGCAAAAACTTTTCGCGGAAGCGACCAGTTGGACTCCGTGGAAAAGCGCGCGGCAAGACCCTTTCAACGCCATGTTTGTCCAGAGTTATACCGATGGCATGCGGGTGCGGCTTGGGGATGTGTTGGGCTACGCCATTGTGCCCGCATTGCCGAGAACGGATCTGACGGAGACAACGGCTCAAACACTGCTCGATTTCATCGAGAGAACAAAATCTTGGCACGCCATCGCCGGTCTTGCGCGGCTGGGTGCTGCCGGCATCTGCACCGATGACATCGTTGCTGTCATCCGGCGCGGGATTGCCGCCTCGAATTTTGAACATGTCGCAGGCGCCTGTGGCGCAATCCAGCGTTGGTCTGAACTCACATCAGAAACGCAAGCCATCCCTCCGCTTCTGATCGAGCGCGTGATTTCCATTTTGGAGGTTGGGCAAAAGGACAGCGTGCATCCCTTGCTCGATGCTATGCGGCGCTTGCTTCGGGCCGGAGTGCTGCAAGACCGCGACAAGGCGCGGCTATTGCAAATTCTCGAAGATCTAAGACTCAGCACGCGGTACGCGGACATCGATTTGGAAAGTCGAAAAGCGGTGTCAGCCTCCTTGGTGCGGGTGGAGTGCGTGAAGTTGGTCCGCCAATTGAAGGCCATGGGCTTGGACCACGGCACGATAACCGACTGGCTGCGCGATGCCCGGCAAGACCCGCTGCCCGAAGTGCGTTTTGCCGCCGACGACGGGAACGACGATCCCGACATGAACGGTTAAATCGCCGCCGGGAGCAGTCCCATTAGGTTTGCTGTAGCCGTCTCCGAAAGTGACCTTGCGACCGCCCGCCGGTTCTCGGCAGGCCCCTTTCTATATCAAGAGGTTACGAGGTTTTCCGATGCGGGTTTCCGGCGATAGTTCCCAGTCTGTTCCGTTTTGGTTAGGCTGCGTTGCCGCGGGTTGCCGGCGTCTCGGCGGATACGAAGGAAAAGGCCATGAGTGCGGAATGGGCAGGAGTACTTGTCGGGGCATTGGGTGTGCTTGCCACTATAGCGATCGCGGTCGGCGGACCGGTCTGGAAACGGCTGGAGAAGCGCAAACAAGCAGCGTTGGCGCGCCTGCGGATCGTCACGTCGCGCTGGATGCCGAACGCTTTGCGTCTCGAATTCCACTACGCGCCGGAATTCACGCATCAGGCTGTAAACGTCCAGGTCACGGTCAAGACGCTGAGTGTCCGCCTGATTCCAGGACGTCCCGCGATCAACCCCGCGCCCATGGTCAGCGGCGGCTACGTCCGATGGGAATTCGATGGCTACTACATCGACGGCTCGGGCCCGGTGAAGCTGATACCAGCGGACGGTCAGGATGCTTTGATCGGTGTGATGTTTCTCGTGCCGGACGGCACGGGCGAGTGGGTGTTGCGGGAGGCCCAAGTTGAAGTCGCCGTCGCCGCTGGCGGCCGTATTCTTCTCAACCGCACTTACACCGTGAGTCCCGTCGGGGAGGGTCCGAATACGATCTTCGCCGAGCCTCCCGTCCTCCAGCCAATCAGATTGGGATAGGATGTGCAGAAAGATCGCTGCATGCGCAGAGGAGCGATGGCCGAATAGTTCATCGTCGAGCGTCCCTGGATGAGGGCATGACGAACACCCCCACAAGCCCCAGCGGGAGCGGACCTGCGGGCGCGCACTTTGAAGCCAAGGTGGGCGGCTACTACCTGCTCGCTTTGCTCTTGGACAGCGAACCGCGAGGTCTGCCTGGCGGAAGAATTGCGGGCGTCCAGTTTCAAGGTGCCGGGGAGGGGTTTCCGCTCGATGATGTAATCGTGCACGCGGCGCTGGCCACGGGGCGCGGTGCCATCGCTGACATTCAGGTCAAGCGGACAGTTTCTTTCAGCCCTGGCGACGCGGTGTTTCGCAAGGTGGCGTCGCAAATCGCCGATGCTGTGAAAGCCGGCAAGTTGGACACCGCCGACGACTATGTGATGGCGATTGCGACAGCGCGCACGTCCTGGAAAATCGACGGGGCGTATCAGGAGGTATTGCTGTGGGCCAGGGACTGCGAAAGCGCTGACACGTTCTTCCGCAAACTCAATCGCGCCGGGACATCCAACGAGGCGATGCGGACCTTTGTCGAGACATTGCGCGGCCACCTCGCAGAATCTGAGGCGCCGGCGGATGATGTGACGGTGTGGCGGATATTGCGCAAGCTGCAGATCCTCGCCTTTGATTTCCTCACCGTTGGAGGGCAAACCGAGACTCTGGTCCGGGACCGCTGCGCGCAGGCACTCGACGCGAGCGAGCGCGGGAAGGCTGGAGCGTTGTGGTCGGTGCTATGCGACACCGCCCAGGAACTGTCGACGCATGGCGGCGAGATCACCGCCGATACGTTGCGGGAGAGATTGGTCAGCAAGCACGGCCTGAGATTGGCAGGGGTGCGCCGGCACGACGCTGCACGCGCGGTCCTCTTTGAAGCGTCGCGCCATGCGTTGAACGATATCCGCGATCGGGTTGGTGAAGCCAAGCTCGCCCGTCACAGCAGGTTGGCACTGGTCAACGCAAGTCTGGACGCGGGCCGCTATGTGGAGATTCGCGGCGATGGCGGCGTCGGCAAATCCGGCATCCTGCGGGCCTTGGCGGATCAGATCGGCATCGAAGCCCATGTCATTGCATTATCTCCGGTTCGCACAATCCCGCGCGGTTGGGTGGCCATGCGCGATGTCCTGGGTTTCGATGGCAGCGCCCGGGAATTGCTCAGCGATGTTGCCGCATCAGGCGGGGCTGTGCTGTTTCTCGACGGCGTCGATTTCTTCGAGCCGCCTGCACAAGCGACTGCCCGCGATCTGATACAGGAAGCCGCGTCGATCCCGGGCTTCAAGGTGGTGGTTACCGCACGGCGTTCCTTCGGAACGGAGGAGCCGAGTTGGCTGCCAGCCGACGCGCTGAACACGCTTGGTCGCGCCCCTGTTGTCACGATTGATGAATTGACGGACGCTGAAATTGTAGAGCTACGAAGTGCAGCACCACAACTCGGTCCGCTTCTAGCGGACGGTCATCCCGCGCGCGAAGTCGTGCGCAACCTGTTTCGTCTTGATTGGCTGGTGCAGCTCGGACAGGGGGCCGAAGCGGCGCGAACCGAAACGGAAATGGCGCGACTTTGGTGGCGCACCGGTGATGGAACGTCCGCTGGCGCGCGTGATCGCACGCGAATACTGCGTGAACTCGCGGAGAAGTCGCTCTCGGGAGAGATCGGCCCCTTGCCGACGTCGGGCTATCTCAGCCAACCGCTCGAGGGTCTCGTGAAAAGCGGCACGCTGCGGGACCTAGAAGGCGAGCGAATGACGTTTCGCCACGACGTCTTCCGCGATTGGGCGGTCGCCAATTTGCTTCATGAAGATGCCAACAAGGTTTCCGCGCTGCCACTTTCGCGGCCGGCGCCGGCAAGTTTATTCCGCGGCGTAGAACTGTCGGCGCGTCTCGCCATCGAAGACAGTGACAACGCGGACTCTTGGACATCGTTGTTGAGTCGGTTGAGCCAACCGGGAATCCACGGATCTTGGCGCCGCGCGGCAGTCGTCGCCCTGATTCGATCCGAGTTAAGTGCGGATATCCTCACCCGCGCTGAAACCGCCTTGCTTGCCGAACACGGCAAGCTCCTGCGTGAACTCGTGCGCACATTGATGGCGCTAGACAAAAAATCGGCCGGTGAGATTTTCAGTGGAGCCGGCGTTGCCGTGCCGGAAGCAATTGCCCATCTCTCTATCCCAGTCGGACCGGCTTGGCGCCGATTGATTCTGTGGACCCTCGCGAGAGCGGATCGGCTGCCCGGTGCGGCAATTCCTGACATCGCGGAGCTTCTTACAGACTACGCGTCGGCCATGTGGGCGCTTGATCCCATCGTACCCGAGATTGTCGCGCAGTTGCACACTTGGCTGATGGAGATCGAGGGCGCTCGCATCAGCGATGATGGTGCGCGCGGCGCTCTGTTCGGCGGCGGATTGGCTTACGACCGTCAACAACCGCTCCGCGAATATTTGCGCTCCAGCTTTCTGGTGTTCAGCAGTGTCACGCCGGAATTGGCAGACCAGTATGTCCGCTTTCTCTTGGCGGCAGGACGCAGCGGCGAACACAGCGCGGAAAGCGTAATCACTTCGCCCGGCAATCTCGCCAAGGCGGCGCCCAAAGCGCTCGCCGAACTGACGGCCAGCACGCTTATCAAGATGCCGGAACGCCGACGCGGTAGTTTTGCCACTTTTGCCAAGCCGGAAGCCTTTACGCATGCAGATAGGCAATTTCTTTCACCGTCGCCAGCAAGAGGCCCCTTTCTGGAACTGCTGATGGCGGATCCCAAAGAAGGGCTCGCGCTGGTGCGGCGGCTGGTATTGCACGCGTGCACGTTCGGCAGCCGCCACACCGCCGCGACAAATGATGATGCCGTTGACATCGAGCTCGAGTCCGGGCCGCGCCGGTTCCCGTTTGTCCAGTCGTATTTCTGGTCGCGCCAAGGCCATTACTACTCCGTGGTCACTGCCCTGATGGCGTTGGAAGCATGGGCCCATCTGCGCATCGATGCAGGTGAAGACGTCGGGGCGGTAATCGCTGATGTGCTGGGCGATGAGGAAGTACCGGCCGCATATCTGTTGGTGATCGTCGACTTGATACTATCGCATTGGCCGAAGTCACGCACCGCGGCGCGCCCCTTCGTCGGGAGCCCTGAACTGTTGGCCTGGGACCGGTCGCGACAAACCTACGATGGCATGGGCGATATGGCTCTGTTCGGTGAGAAGGAGCCGACCGGAAAGGTCAATCGTGCGAGCCTGAAGAAGCGCGCATCCCGCGGGACGTTGTTGGAACAAGTGTTACCACATTACGCGTTCGGCAAGCAGCTTGACACGGAAGCTGTGCGCAAGCGGCTGGAAGGGGCCAGAACGCGGCTTGGCCCTTATGGGCCGGATGCCGACTTCGGCGATCCGCATTTCATGGTGCAAGTCGCTCTGAATCAGATCGATCGAGCGAACTATCAAGCCCGAACCCTGAAGGATCACGAGGGGAACGACCAGACCATCTACGCATATGTGTCACCGCGGGACGAGGCCGAACACCTCGCGGCGATGCAAGCGCGGGCCGCCCCGCGCATGCGAGATGCCAACATCCGCGCTGAGATTGCGCTTGTCCTTAATGATCGATCGAAGCAATCGGCCGACTTGGCAGGCCGGGCCGCCGTGTGGGCGCAGGACGCGCAAGCCCGTGGCGAAGAGCAGCAAGACTTCGACCATTCGATATTGATCGCCGCGCTGTTGTTGATGCGGGATGGAGACGACACGCAGCGCACCAAGCATGGTGCGTGGGCGCGGGCGCAGTTTGATGCCGCTGCGGTTCAGCGTGAGGACCCAGTCCATCGCATGCGCAATGGTTTGCAGTTCAATCCGCTTGGGCTTGCCACGGCCGGCTTGGTGCTGGCAGCCCGGCATGGCGCCGGGCTCGCTGATGCGAGACCATTGCTCGAATTGGCTGTCAAAGGTGATCCCGCCGCGGCGCATGGTTTCGGTGCATTCCTTGATGATCTTGCGGCGATCGATCCTCGCTTGCCAAAAGCGGTGATCCGCTGCGCGTTTGTCGGAAACATCCGTCCGCGCTTGAAGCATTACGATGCAAAGGGCAACGAGGACGAGGTCCGCAGGCGGCAGGTTGCGGAGTGGCGTGACGCGGCCCTTAGCGCTGAATGGAGTTGGCTCCAGGGCCAAGGGCCAGAATCAGCATGGCCGGATTTCCCCGATGCGGAGCTTGGTGTCCGCGCGAAGACTTATGTCGGCGGTGCCGGTCCGAACCGGCGGAGACAACCTCGCGCGGAAGCGGAATATTATGCGGACCATCAAGCGAATGCGGTGTGGCTATCAAAGCTCATGGGAGCCGGATGGGCTGCACCCGAATGGCTGCAGGGCATCGCACATCACTATCGCACTTGGACTTCCAATTTGAATGGTGCCGGGCGCGAGGTGGACTTGGAACTGTCGCACGCGCCTGACGAGTGGAACAGGGCTTACTATCGACTGGTCGCGCGCAGCTTGTCGGGCCACGACCCGGCCGCAATCGACGCGCTCTGCCTCGAACCGGTCATGGGTTTGCCGGATGAACCGTTTCTAGACGTGGCTGCGGCTCTCTTACTCCCGCTCGATGTCGTCTATTTCGATGACAAAGGTCTGGCCGCTGCTGATTTGTTGCGAATTCGGACCAGATTTACGGAACGGCTGAAGACGACATCGCAATGGCAGCGCTTTGCGGCCAACCCGGGCTACGGAATTCCTTATCACCTGGACGGTGCTCTGGGCGCGATCTTCCTCTGTCAAAATGGCTTTCGCACGCCACCGGAATGCTATGTCACCGCGATTGGAATGGAGCGGACGGCGCCCTTCATTCCCCTGCTGACAGAGCTCGCGATTGCGACGCCGAGCTTGTTCGTGGCGCTGGCAGTGTTGAGCACGGTGAACGTGTCGCCGGAATTTCCGTTCGTGGCGTATGCCGTCAAAGCCATTGAGGCGTGCATGGCCGCTTATCCGAATGATGTTAAATTGTGGGTCGACTACGGCGCGGGCGACAAATTTTGCGGTTGGCTCGCCGGCGTGTTGCGCAGAGACGGTTTCGCATCGATTGAAGAGGAAGGTCTTCGTGCTGCAATCGAGAAAATCATATCTGATCTGATCCGTCTCGGCGTATCTGCCGCGACCGTGATTGAGCGTGAGCTACTTGGCATGGCTGCGTGAGCGATGACCTTCCCCGACTCACAATGCAACAAGAACGTCTTCCAGCTCTGGAAAGACAATCGAGAGAAGCTGCCCTTCAAAGTGGTCAGATGGACATGGAATCCGAGAAGGACTGTCTTTCTCGTTGAGCGGATAGAAGTCAGAAAATGGTGGGACAGCTTGGGGCCGCTACGCCCGCGATGGTGCGCTAGATGTGGAACAGCGGAAACGAGATAGCGCAGGCTCGTATCAATGGCGGATGGTTTCGTAGCTATCCGAGAGGTACGAGACCTCGCGTAACTCATCGAAATTGCGTTGACAGGAATTCAACGCGATTGAACGAAAATGCTAGCGTTTTGGGCCGTCTTCCTCCCTGAAGCCCGGGTCACCGGTTCAAGAGTGCTGATGTCAAGCTGCAATTCGATAGACACTCGTGGGCTTTTCCACGAAGTCGGCCCACCACTGAAGCATGCGGCGACGGTGCGACAGATAGAGGGCGGCGTTATACGCTCCACGAACTTTATCATCATCGGCATGGGCGAGCTGGGTCTCGATCCAATCCGACTCGAACTTGCCAGTTTCGTTCAATATCGTTGAGGCGCAACGGCGTAGGCCATGTGTCGTCTGTCGGCTGTGGTATCCCATGCGGTAGAGACCATACAGCATGGTGTTCTCGCTGATGACGCCGGTCTTGGTGCTTCCAGGAAATAGGTGTTGGCTGTCCGGCGATATTTCTCGCAGGCGTCTAATGATTGTTACTGCTTGATGGGGCAGAGGCACGAGGTGTTCCCGGCTCATTTTCATGCGTTCGGGGCTGAGGCGCCAAAGAGCGCTCGAACCATCTAGGTCCTCGAACTCTTCAATTCGTGCGAACCGCGTTTCCTGAGTGCGAACCATCGTTATAAGCGTGAAGTGCAAAGCCAGTCTTGTGATCTCGTCGCCGTCGTAGGCATGCATGCGCGCCACGAGCGTCGGAAACTCTGGCGGAGAGACAGCGGCCATGTGTTTTTTGGGCCTAGGCTTCCTGAGCGCGCGGCGAATATCGGCTGCTGGATCACGTCGGCACTTGCCCTCGGCAATGCCGTACATAAAGACCTCGCTGCAGTAGTTCTTGATCCGCTTTGCCATCTCGATGGCGCCGCGCTCTTCAACCTTGCGAACCACCTCCAGCAGGCGGGGCGCCTCGATGCTGTCGATGTTGTCTTTGCCGATGTGCGGGAAGATATCCGCCTCGAGGCGGCCAAGCACCAACCGAGCATAGCGCGGCGTCCACGCGGTCTTCGCGCTTGCGTGCCAATTTCGCGCGACCGTCTCGAAGGCACTTGCGATCGCCAGGGCTTCGACCTTGTCGGCTGCGGTGGGATCCTCGCCGTTGGCCAATCGTTTGCGAGCGTTGTCGCGGCGCTCTCGCGCTACCGCCAACTCGATATCTGGCCACTTTCCCATCGCCAAGGTCTTGCGCTTTTCGTCATGGCGGTAATCGAAACGCCAGAGCTTTCCACCGCCAGGAGTGATGAGCAGATACAGGCCTTTTTCATCGGCAAGCTTGTAGGGCTTGGCTTTCGATTTTGCGTTTTTCACGCCGAGGGCTGTCAGCGGCATTTGACGGTATCCTGTTATTTTCTGTCGCTACGGATACCGTCAAAAATACCGTCACGCATACCGCGTAGGGCGGGGTACCTTGGGCGAAGCCAGAGTACGATATTCAGCGATTTCAGAGACTTGCCAAGCCCGTCGGAAACGCAATCGCAGTTTCGGATAGAGATTGGCTGGGGGACTAGGATTCGAACCTAGACAACCAGAGTCAGAGTCTGGGGTCCTACCGTTAGACGATCCCCCAACGGAGGCCGTCCCTCTAAAGGAGCGTCCTTAACATTGCAAGAACGGGAATTTTCTCCGGGAAGCAGCGGGTTCTACCCGCCAGAAGGCTCAACGGCGCCGTGCTCCCATGTTAGCCTCGCGCCAAGCAGGCCGCCCGAGGGTTGGCCCAGGGAGATACTGTGTCTGAGGGGCGTAAACGCGGTTCGCGGCGGGGCGGACGCGGCAAGGACGGTCGCCGGCCGCTTGTCGCCGCACTCGATCTCGGCACCAACAATTGCCGGCTGCTAATCGCCTCTGCGGCGCGCAACGGCCAATTGCGCGTCGTCGATTCCTTTTCCCGCATCGTGCGTCTGGGCGAGGGCGTTGCCGCGACCGGTCATTTCTCCGAGGCCGCCATCGGCCGCACCGTCGCCGCGCTCAAGATGTGCGCGCAGCACATCGGCAACCATCCCCGGGTCCGCGTCCGCGCTGTCGGCACCGAGGCATGCCGCCGCGCCGCAAATATCGACCTCCTTCTCGCGCGCGCGAAGGAAGAGGCGGGGATCGCGCTCGAAGTCATCAGCCCCGAGGAGGAAGCCCGTCTCGCAGCCATCGGATGCGCTCCGCTCGTCGATCCCGAGGCTGCGGGCAGTCTGATCTTCGACATCGGTGGCGGCTCGACCGAGACCATCTGGATGAAGCGCGACGGGCGCAGCGCGCTCAGTGCGGTCGCTGCGATCTCCACGTCCGTCGGCGTCGTCTCCCTGGCCGAAGCCGCGCATGGCGTCATCGATCGTGCCGGCTATGAGCGTATGCGCGCCGACATGATCTCCCTGTTCGCCGCCGTAAAGGCGCAGATGGACGGCAAGGGCGTTTTCGATTGCCCCACCCATCACCTGCTCGGCACCTCCGGCACTGTCACCACGCTTGCCGGCATCGCGCTCGGTCTTGCGAGGTACGACCGCGGCAAGGTCGACGGGAGCTGGCACGACTGCGCCGACATCGAGTCGGTGATCGACCGCCTCGTGAGCCTCGACGTTCCCGGCCGCGCCGCCATTGGATGCGTCGGGCCGGATCGCGCCGATCTGATCGTGCCGGGCTGTGCCATTTTCGCGGCCATCCACCACCATTGGCCGTGCCTACAGCTCCGCGTCGCCGACCGCGGCCTGCGCGAGGGCATCCTGCGCGAGTTGCTCGCCCGGCACTGACGGGGCATTTTCGCGCCATGGCCGACGAGAAGCGCGACTCCGGGCGTGGCAAGCTGCATGTGAAGGTGAAGAGCAACCGCGGGCGCACCGCGTCCTCGCGGCGCTGGCTGGAGCGGCAGCTCAACGACCCGTATGTCGCCGCCGCCAAGACCAAAGGCTACCGCAGCCGCGCCGCCTTCAAGATCATCGAGCTCGACGACAAGTTCCATTTCTTCAGGGAGGGCGCGCGCGTGCTTGATCTGGGTGCCGCGCCGGGCGGCTGGAGCCAGATTGCCGCCCAACGCGTCGGTCCCACGGGCAAGGTCGTCGCGCTCGATATTCTCGAGATGGAGCCGCTCGACGGCGTCGCGATTTTCCTGGGCGACATGCTCGCGCCCGAAACGCCCGACCTTCTGAAGGAGGCGCTTGGCGGTCCCGCCGATGTCGTGCTCACCGATATGGCCGCGCCGACCACCGGCCATCGCCAGACCGATCATCTGCGCACGAGCGCGCTGCTTGAAGCCGCGCTCGACCTCGCGGAGGAGACGCTCAGGCCCGGCGGCATCTTCGTCGGCAAGGCCTTCCAGGGCGGTGCCGCCAGCGATCTGCTGCAACGGCTGAAAAAGGTCTTCACCAGCGTCAAGCATGTGAAGCCGCCGGCGAGCCGGTCCGAATCCGTCGAGCTCTATCTCGTCGCCACCGGCTTTCGCGGCGGCTGACGCGCTTGCAGCGCGCGGTGCGGCTCCCTAGCTAGGAGGGCAGCGAGGGCCGATGTCCATCTGGCTCACGGTTGCGGTTCTGCTCGTGGCGCTGGCGATCGGTGCGCCGCTGTCGATCTGGCTGACCGCGCCGGTTCGCAAGAACAGGAAAGCGTTCGCCGTTGCTTCTGCCCTGTTCCTCGGGTTCGGGCTCTACAATCCGTCCCAGGAAAAGACCGCCGAGGCCCGCGAGGACGACGAGCATTCCAGGCATCAGAAATCCGGTGACCTCCGAGCCCAGGCTTTGCAGAACATTGGCTGTCCGGCTCTGGTCCGCCGCGCTAGGTTGCTTATGTACACGGAGGGCACGGATGACCGTTCTACGCTGGATACTTGCCGTCATCGCCGGTGTGACCGCCTATTGGGTCGGCCTGCTCCTGACGCTCGGCGTCCTTGCCATGGCGCTCCACACGGTCGTTACACCGGAAGACACGGGCCGTTCCGTCGTGCTGCTCAGCATCGCGCTGTTCGCCGGCACCTTCGCGGGCGCGATCGCCGCGATTGGTGTCGCGCCACCTGCGGGGCGTCGCACGATGGGCCTTCTGGTTCTCACGGTGGCGACGATCTGGGCCGTCTATGGCCAGTGGTACGCCCATCATCCGCTGCCGGCGGCCGCAGCCGAGGTGCTCGCCGCTGTGCTGGGCGCCGTTCTCGCCTGGCTGCTCGGCCGACGCATGTCCCAGGGCTAGCAAAACAAAAGCCCCGCGATGGCTCGCGGGGCTTTCGTCAACTCGAAGGCGTCGTAAGGACTACGGCGCGGACTTGAGCGAGATGGCGCCGATGCCGGCCGCCACGTTCAGGCCCTTGCTGCCTTCCATCGAAAGCGGCTGAAGAGCGACCGACTTGTCGAGGCCGCCGATCAGCACGTTGGCGCCGAGGCCCACGCCGACCGTCGCCTGGCCGGTCGCACCGGCATAGTCGCCCGCGAGGGCGCCCGGACGAATATCCGACGACGGAGCGAACACGCCCCACACCAGGACACCGCCATCGGTGTAACCGATGTCCACGCCGAACCTGGAAATGGTGCCGACATAGTGCTCGCCGGCGCCCGCTCTGTTGCCGCGGAACGTGCAGTGCAGGTCCTTCGAGGAACCGAACACGAAGCCCCAGCCACTGGCCACGTTGCAGGTCAGGGACCCGACCTTGACGCCATGCGGCGCCGCATCAGCGGAACCGGCGAAGGCAACCGCGCCGGCCGCGAGAGCAGCCGCACCGATCATCAGGCGAAATTTCGTCATCTCTGCAATTCTCCTGGTTTCGTACCGAAAAAGCCCATCGTAGGGCGAAGGGCATACCACGCCCGCCGCCCCTTGAAACGGGGGGCGGGCAAAATAGTTCCCTGTTTCACGCCGAGGCGCACATTAAGGAATGCAGGTTTTCCGGCTTTTTTGTGACGCTTGCCGAATCGGCGGACCTCGGGTAAACGCTTGGCGCTCCAAAGAGGAGCGGTAAGCCCATGACCATCCGCGAAGCGTTAACCTTCGACGATGTGCTCTTGGTTCCCGCGGCCTCCGAAATCCTCCCCGGCCAGGTCGATACCCGTACCCGCCTCACGCGGTCCGTGGAACTTGGAATTCCGCTGATATCCGCGGCGATGGACACGGTCACCGAGGCCGGTTTGGCCATCGCCATGGCCCAGGCCGGCGGGTTGGGTGTCATCCACAAGAATCTGTCCATTGAGGAACAGGCGGAGCAGGTCGGCCGCGTGAAACGGTTTGAGAGCGGCATGGTGGTCAACCCCGTCACCATCGCCCCCGACGCGACGCTGGCTGATGCCTTCAGCCTGATGGAGCGCTTCAAGATCTCCGGCATTCCGGTCGTAGAGAACGCCAACGGTAAGGGCACCGGCAGGCTGGTCGGCATCCTCACCAACCGCGACGTGCGCTTTGCCGACGACATGCGCCAGCCGGTCCGCGAACTGATGACCAAGGACAATCTGGTCACAGTCAAGGAAGGCGTGAAGCCCGACGAGGCCAAGCGCTTGCTGCATGCCCGCCGCATCGAGAAGCTGCTCGTTGTCGACGACGCCTATCGCTGCGTGGGCCTCATCACCGTGAAGGACATCGAGAAGGCGCAGAAATTCCCCAATGCGGCGAAGGACGAGCGCGGCCGTCTGCGCGTCGCCGCTGCCACCGGCGTCGGCCCCGACGGCTACGTCCGCGCCGAAGCTTTGATCGACGCCGAATGCGACGTGATCGTGGTCGACACCGCGCACGGCCATTCGCAGGGCGTGCTCGACGCCGTCAGCCGCATCAAGAAGAAGTCGAACTACATCCAGGTCGCCGCGGGCAACGTCGCGACCGGCGACGGCGCGCGCGCCCTGATCGACGCGGGCGCCGACACGGTGAAGGTTGGCATCGGCCCAGGCTCCATCTGCACCACGCGCATCGTGGCCGGCGTCGGCGTGCCGCAACTCACGGCGATCATGGACGCGGTCGTGGTGGCGAAGAAGGCGAACGTGCCGGTGATCGCGGACGGCGGCATCAAGTACTCCGGCGACCTCGCCAAGGCGATCGCCGCCGGTGCGGACGCCGCGATGGTCGGCTCGCTGCTGGCCGGCACCGAAGAAGCGCCGGGCGAGGTGTTCCTCTACCAGGGCCGCTCCTACAAGGGTTATCGCGGCATGGGCAGCATGGGCGCGATGGCGCGGGGTAGCGCCGACCGTTACTTCCAGGCTGAAGTCTCCGATCAGCTGAAGCTCGTGCCCGAAGGTGTCGAGGGTCAGGTGCCGTACAAGGGCTCGGTGGGCAACGTGGTGCACCAGATCATCGGCGGCCTGCGCGCCGCGATGGGCTACACCGGCTGCAAGACCATCGAGGACTTCCACAAGAAAGCGCAATTCGTCCGCATCACGGGCGCAGGCCTGCGCGAGAGCCACGTCCATGACATCGTGGTCACCCGCGAAGCGCCTAACTACCCCGGCGGGCAGTAGGGCTTGAACGTTCGCGTGCCCATGCCCACGTGAGCGCCGGAGAGCGGCATGACCACGGCCACGGAACCACAAGGCGGCCCCGACCGGGCGCAGATCCTCCGCAATGTCGGCGCCAGTCTCGTCAACGCCGCCATCCCGTTCGCGATCTATCGCCTGAGCGCGCCGCACTATCCGGCGGAGAGCGTGATCCCGCTGCTCTACGCCACCGTGGTTCCCGCGCTGTGGCTCGCCTTCAACACGATCCGAAGCCGTGCCGTCGACGCCATCGCCATCATCGCCATCTGCGAGACCGTTGCGACCATCGCGGTCACGTTGCTCGCCAAGAACGTCGGCTGGGCGCTGATCGCCCGTGCCTTGCAGGGCTCGATCGTCGGCCTCGTCTTTGCCTTCACCGCGATGATCGACCGACCGGTGATGTATTACATCTCGCGCCAGTTCACGGTCGGCATGAACCCTGAACGCGCCGAAGGTTTCGAGCGCGCCTACAAACTCGACAAGGGCCGCACCTTCAAGATCGCGACCTATGTCTGGGCCATCGGCCTCATCATCGTGAGCCTCGTCAGCGCTGCACTGGCGGCGACGATCGACCATGCCGCCTATCTGCTCGTCGCGCCCATTATGAGCATCGGGGCCAACATCTCGCTGGTGTGGTGGACCATCCGCTTTTCGATCACCCGGATGATGCGCCACCGCGATGCCGTGATGGCCTCATTCCAGAAGACCTAGCGCGCCGCTCGCGCATGAACGACGGCGATGCCGTCTCCATAGATGCGATGCCATCCGGGCAGGGAATCCATCTGGAGTGCTACAGGCGAATTGGCTGCGAACATCGTCCAGCGCACGCGGTTCTTGTTCAACGCCGCCTTTAGCGCCTCGGGATCGGGCGCGATGATCCGGGCATAATCCGAGACGAACCGGTCACCGTAGAGATCGGCTCGGCTGTCGATGAAGGGCTTCACGCCCTGCCAGATCAGGTAGCCACCGAACGCATACTCGTTGAGCACCGGACCGGCACGAAGCTCCAAGGGAACGTGGGCCAAAGCCGCCGCCGGTGTCGCCGGGTTCTCCGGTCGGGCGACGGGAATCGAAAGGCGCAAAGTGACCATCGCGACGAGCAGGAACGCGGCGATGCTGGCGAATATCGTCCTGAAACGCGTGTCACCGGCCGCCGGCCAAGCGGCACCTAACGACGGCGCGAGAAGGATCGGCATCGTGACGCCGAACAGCATCTGATGCCGCGCGTGGCTGAGTGCCAGCCAGACGATGCCGACGGTCATCAGAAGGCGGAGCGTCGGAACCCGGACGATGCCTCGACCGAAGAAAAAGAACGCCGCCAGCAGCGCCACTGCGAAAGGCGACAGCCGCGCGAAATCGGACGGTTGCCATTCACCGATGTGTCCCAGCGCGCTCATCCCGCTGAGCTGGATCGGGAACAGCAGCGCATGAAATCCGAACGGCGTCAGCATCGCCGACAGCGTGGCTGCTAGAAGGAACAGTCCCCAGTCGCGAAGAGCCCTGCCGCGCTGCTCGTTCTCCAGCACGGCTTCCATCGCAAGCGCGCCGGCCAGCGCCAGGCCGAAGGCAAAGCTGCCGTGCAGGTTCGCCCACAGCGGCATGACAACCACCAGCGCCCAATGCGGCGCGCGGTTCTGCTCGCGCGCTGCAGCCAATCCGGCTGTCCAGATCGCGAGCAGCGGTAAGGAAAGTGTGTGCGGCCGCGCCAGAAGGCTTCCTGTGATGCATCCAAGTCCCAGGACCACCAGCACGAGAGCAGGGACGAATGCCGCGCGCTTTTCGACGAACCCGGCAACAACGCCCGCTGTCGCGGCGGCAGCAACCGCAAACAACAGATGAATTGCTGCCCAGCCGCCTCCCTGCCACGCCAGCGCCATCAGCACTTCGGCCAGCCATTCCTGCGTGTGCCACGCGATGCCGGCAACGGTGTAGGAAAACACGTCGGCGCGCAGCACCGCATGATGCGCCAGCATCCACTCGCCCGCGCGGATATGCCAATAGGTGTCGCCATCGTTCAGGATGGCGGGCGCGAACGCGGCGAGCGCAAACGCGGCAAGTCCGGCGAACAGGGCGAAGGGCGAAACGTGGCGCATGCGCGCAACCTAGCGCGCGAAGCGTCAACACTCTGTTTACCGGCAGAACGCTGTTAGACTGCCGGGAATGACACCCGCAGCACGCGCGCAAGCCGCCATCGACATCCTCGACGGGTTCGAACAAAGCGGCCTTCCCGCCGACCGCTTCATCCGCGAGTTCTTCCGCGCCCGCCGCTATGCCGGATCGAAGGACCGCGCCGCAATCGCCGAACGCGTGTTCGACATCTTCCGTCATCGTTCCGAATACCGCTGGCGCATGCGCGGCGAAACCAACCGCGCCGCCGTCATTGCCTCGCTGTTGCGCGAGGGCGAAGACCCCGCCGCCCTCTTCACCGGCGGCTACGGGCCAGGGCCGCTCACCGCCGCCGAAAGCGAAGCCATCGCCAACCGCCCCACCGAAGAACCGCCCGCGCACATCCGCGGCGAGTACCCTCATTTCCTCGAGACCGAACTCACGCGGCGGTTCGGCGAAGAGCTTGCCGACGCCATGCGCGCGCTTACCGAACGCGCCAGCGTCGACCTGCGTGTCAACATACTCAGAGCGAGGCGCGCCGACATCCTCCCTATCCTTCGCGGCGAAGGTTTCGAGGCAGAACAGGCGTCCTTTGCCCCGCACGGCATTCGCATCGCGTCAGGAAAAGGCGCTGCCGCGCTCCAGCAGAACGCGTTGTTCAAAGAAGGCGCCTTCGAATTCCAGGACGAAGCCGCCCAGATCGCCGCTGCGCTGTGCAACGCGCGGCCCGGCCAGCATGTCCTCGACCTTGCGGCCGGCGCTGGCGGCAAATCGCTCGCGCTTGCCGCGGCGATGCAGAACGAAGGCAAGCTTGTCGCCTGCGACGTCCGCAAGGGCGCCCTCGATCAGCTTCGTGACCGCGGCCAGCGAGCGGGCGCCTCCATCATTGCCCCACGCCTCGTCAGCGAACTGCGCAACGAGACCTTCGACATCGTCCTGCTCGACACGCCCTGTAGTGGCACCGGCACCTGGCGCCGCCAGCCCGAACAGCGCTGGCGCCTGACGCCCGAACGCCTCGACGAACTCAACGCCACGCAGGACCAGCTCCTCGACCAGGCCGCGAGGCACACCAAGCCGCGCGGCCGCTTGGTCTACGCTACCTGCTCCATCCTGCCGCGCGAGAACGAGGACCGCGTCGCCGCCTTCCTTGCCCGCCACAGCAATTTCGGAGTCATCCCGGCCACCTTCGCCTGGCGCGAATCGATCACCGCCGACCCACCGCTCGGCCTTGCCGAATTCTTCACCGCCAGCCCGCACAAGACCGGCACCGACGGCTTCTTCGCCGCCATTATGGAGCGCGCCTAGCAGCAATGCGTGGATAGGCCGTGGTTTCTCTGGACTCGCTCGCCCCCCGTCCCGTAAATCCCGTCATGGCTACTCCCCCCGTCCTCATCATCGACTTTGGCTCGCAGGTGACGCAGCTGATCGCGCGCCGCGTGCGCGAAGCCGGCGTCTATTGCGAGATCGTCCCCTACAACAAGTCCGAAGCCGCGATCGCCGCGAAGCCGCAGGCGATCATTCTCTCCGGTGGTCCCGCGTCGGTGATGGAGGAGGGCGCCCCCAAAGCCCCGCAGGCGGTGTTCGACGCGCACGTCCCCGTGCTCGGTATCTGCTACGGCGAGATGGCGATGGCGCAGCAGCTCGGCGGCAAGGTCGAAGGCGGTCATCACCGCGAATTCGGCCGCAGCGACATCCGCATCGAAAAGGAGTCCCCGCTTCTCGCCGGCCTCGGTGCGATCGGCGACAGGGAGCCGGTGTGGATGAACCACGGCGACAAGATCACCGCCATTCCTCCCGGCTTCTCCATCGTCGCCACGTCGGAGCATTCGCCCTATGCCGTGATCGCAGATGAAAAGCGCGGCCTCTACGGCATCCAGTTCCATCCCGAAGTCGCGCACACGCCGCGCGGCGCGACGATGTTGAAGAACTTTGTGCTCGACATCGCGGGCATCAAGCCCGAGTGGAACATGCGCGCCTTCCGCGAACACGAGATCGCCAAGATCCGCGCCCAGGTCGGAAAGGGCAAGGTGATCTGCGGCCTCAGCGGCGGCGTGGATTCCTCGGTGGCCGCGGTGCTGATCCACGAGGCGATCGGCGACCAGCTCACCTGCATCTTCGTCGACACCGGCCTGATGCGTGCGGGCGAGGCGGACGAGGTCGTCTCGCTCTTCAAGAACCACTACAACATCCCGCTGATCCATGCCGAGGCGCAGGAGCTGTTCCTCAGCCGTCTCGCCGGCGTCACCGATCCGGAGAAGAAGCGCAAGATCATCGGCGCTGCCTTCATCGACGTGTTCGACGCCGAGAGCCACAAGGTCGGCGGCGCCGAATTCCTGGCGCAGGGCACGCTCTACCCCGACGTGATCGAAAGCGTCAGCGCCACCGGCGGCCCCTCCGTCACGATCAAAAGCCACCACAATGTCGGCGGCCTTCCCGATTACATGAAGCTCAAGCTGGTCGAACCGTTGCGCGAGCTGTTCAAGGATGAGGTGCGCGCGCTCGGCCGCGAGCTCGGCCTGCCGCCCGCCTTCGTCGGCCGCCACCCGTTCCCCGGCCCTGGCCTCGCCATCCGCGTGCCCGGAGAGATCACGCGCGAGAAGCTCGACATTCTGCGCAAGGCCGACGTGATCTACCTGGACGAGATCCGCAAGGCCGGCCTCTACGACACCATCTGGCAGGCTTTCGCCGTGCTGCTCCCCGTGAAGACTGTCGGAGTGATGGGCGACGGCCGCACCTACGACCACGTCTGCGCGCTGCGCGCCGTCACCAGCAGCGACGGCATGACCGCCGACTACTACCCCTTTGAGCATGCGTTCCTCGCCCGCGTCGCCACCCGCATCGTCAACGAAGTCCGCGGCATCAACCGCGTCGTCTACGACATCACCAGCAAACCGCCCGGCACGATCGAGTGGGAATGATTTTGGCCCTGCCGGGAGTATCCGGCGACACGCCAGAATACGACGTAACACGCTGATAACCAAAACATAATCATCCATAGACGTTCAGGGTCTATCGGCCGGCAGAGATGGCGGCTGACGTACTCGCTGACGGTACGCCTCTCTCTTGCGAAAGCGGAATTTGTCCGATACCGTCAGGGTCTGAGCGCCCTTGACGGTCTTTTTTTTTGATCTAACTAGCTGTATAAAAAAGAGATTTTGTTCAGATGGCGCCCGAAAACAGCCTGACGGTCTTTTTTCGCGGAGGCGGCTCAAATGCTGACGGATGCAGCCCTTAAACACCTGAAACCAAAAGACAAAATTTACAAGGTGACGGACCGGGACGGCATGTATGTGCTTGTGAAGCCATCGGGGACCCTCACTTTTCGGCTGGATTACCGGATGAACGGGCGGCGTGAGACCGTCACGTTCGGCAAGTACGGCCCGGCCGGCCTGTCGCTCGCTCGCGCTCGCGAGCTATGCATCGACGCCAAGCGAGCCATCAGCGAAGGGCGGTCGCCGGCGATCGAAAAGCAGCGGGAGAAGCGCCGGCTTCTGGAAGCGAAGAGCTTTGGCGAGTTCGGCGAGAAATGGCTGACCGCGGCGCCGATGGCGGAAAGCACGCGGGCGATGCGCCGATCGATCTTCGAGCGCGATCTGCTACCCAAATGGCGTAATAGGCTTCTGACCGAGATCACGCCCGACGATCTTCGAGCGCATTGCGGCGCCATCGTCGAGCGCGGAGCGCCGGCGACGGCAATTCACGTCCGCGACATCGTCAAGCAGATCTACGGCTTCGCGATCTTGCACGGCGAGAAGGTCGCCAACCCCGCTGACGATGTGGGGCCGTCTTCCATCGCGACCTTCGTGCCGAAGGACCGGTCGCTCTCGCCGACCGAGATCAGGATCATGCTCAAGCTGCTCGAGAAGGTGGCGACGCTGCCGACTATCCGGCTCGGCATGCGTCTCTACCTGCAGACGATGGTGCGCAAGAGCGAACTGCAGGACGCGACCTGGGATGAGGTCGATTTCGAGAACGCCGTCTGGACGATCCCGAAGGAGCGGATGAAGCGCTCGAAAGCACATAACGTCTACCTGTCGCGCCAGGTCCTCGACATCATGATCGCGCTGAAGACCTGCGCCGGGAATTCGAGATACCTGTTGCCGTCGCGCTATGACGCAGACGCCCCGATGTCGCGCGCGACCTTCAATCGCGTTACGTATGCGGTGGTCGAGCAGGCGAAGAAGGAAGGTCTGCCTCTGGAGCCGTTCACGGTTCACGATCTTCGAAGGACGGGATCCACGCTGCTCAATGAACTGGGCTTCAACAGCGATTGGATCGAGAAATGCCTGGCGCATGAGGACGGCCGTTCATCACGCGGAGTCTACAACAAGGCGGAGTACGAAGTGCAGCGCCGCCATATGATGCAGGAGTGGTCGGATATCATCGACGCCTGGGCCGAAGGCAAGAAGCGCATGCCAGTACTCATCCCGCCTTCGATGCCGCTGTTTGAGCCCGACCCAGCTCTCGAACAGGCCGCGACCGCCGGTGCCTGACATCGGGCGATTGCGCGCGGGCAATAGGAGTTGATCGGCGCGAGGCCAGCCAGGCTTCGACCTCCGCCAGATCCCATACGACGCAGCGCGGCGAGAGAGCGAAGCGCCGGGGAAACTCCCCGCGCTGTTCCATCTCGTAAATGGTGCTGTCAGCGAGCGGCACCATTTCGTGTAGTTGGTGTCGACGGATAGTCCGCTTGATCGGGCCGTCATTCCGCTGAGCCATCTTCGTCTCCTCAACTCCTCCTATTGAGGAAATGAGCGCGATAGGCCCCGAAAGGGAAGGGCAGAAATTCAGACGTCGGATAGCAGGATACTGTGGCGTACAGAAAGAAGGTTGTCTGGCCGGTGATCGATGCACTCATCTCCTAAAAGATGCGGCTCCGAAGGTAAGGTCACAAGTTCGAATCGTGTCGGGCGCGGCGCTTCGTGGGAAGACGACTGGATGCAGATGCGCACGGTATCGCATCGTAGGGTTAGCGGTCGCAGCCTAGCGTAGATGGCGCCCCAGCGTAGATGAAAGTGATAACTACGTTTCCGCTGGAGCACTCTGAAAATCTAGCCGTCAATCTGCGAGCCCCGCCGAAAGCATCCGAGACTCACCAAAGCTACTACGACTGATGATACCGGCAAATTCGCCCTTCGGCTGGGCGGATTAGATGAAGGTCGGTCGAACCCAACCCATGGTGTTTACGCCTGCAACTATATCAGCTATATCAGCGGAAAACGTAACCTTTGCTGATCCGCGATGGGCGAGATGTAGGTGGAGACCAGTAGTTGGTGGTGGGGCACTGAGCGGCGATGTTGCGGACGAGAGCGGCCGCTGTGTGATTGCGTGACATTACTTATGCGTTCTCGCCGTCGCTGCTGTTGGGCCTCCACCACCTCCGATCTTACCACCTTGACTCGGCGTCCGTGAAACTGGCAGCAGGCCAGATCGCCGAACTAATTGAGACGGTGTCGCGAGGCCGCACAAACTTCCTGCACCTGCAAGGAAAAGCTCGCCGTGACCGCACCCCCGCTCCTTTAGAGCCGGATTCGAAACTCATGAAGCTCTGGCGATGTGTCGAACAAGGAGCATGATGGAGGCAGCGTAGAGAAAAGCCCTGGCGGAATCGACAGCACAAGGAAATCGACCATGTGGCAGGATATCTGGACAACTATCGCCAGCGAATTTTCCGACATTCCCGATCTGTCCACCATGACCCGCATCACGCTGCGCCTGTTGATGGCCGCGATCCTGGGCGCAATCCTCGGATACGAACGCGAACTGAAGGCAAAAAGCGCCGGCGTGCGGACCCATATGCTGGTGGCCGTCGGCACCGCGCTTTTCGTCATCGGCCCATTGCAGAGCGGCATGCTGCTGTCGGACATGTCGCGGGTCCTGCAAGGTGTGGTCCAGGGCATTGGGTTTCTTGGGGCCGGTGCGATCATCATCGGCACCGTGCAGCAAAGAACCCAAGGGCTGACCACGGCGGCAAGCATCTGGGCAACAGCGGGAATCGGTATGGCCGCGGGGCTTGGGCTGGAGGCCACCGCAGCCCTGTCGACGGTGATCGTGCTGATCGTCCTGGCGGTGATGCCCTACATCTTGCCGTCTACCAAACGGACCAATACCGATCAAAATGGTCCGACACCGTGACCGGGTCTGCCGCACCGGGCAAGACGCGGTCGCAGCTTGGCGAACGCGGACGGACGTCCGGGCGACGGGAACGGGTTTGCATTGACCATGTCGGGGGATGTGCTGGCAACCATTCCAGAACAAGCGCGAAGGATCAAGATTAGTGACCGCAACCAACAAGAAGAAGCGCAGCCAGGAAACCTACCTGCGCCACATTGAGCCGCGCCAGGGCGGATTTCTTGGCAAGATGCAGGGGGTGCTGGAATCGGCGCAGTTCCAGCGTGCCATCATCGCGCTGATTGTGCTCAACGCCATCACGCTGGGCCTCGAGACAAGCTCCAGGGTCATGGCTACGGTCGGACCGCTGTTGCTGTTGTTGGACCGGCTCATCCTTGGGGTATTCGTCGCAGAACTGCTGGCTAAGCTGGTTGTCTACCGCTTGCGGTTCCACAAGGATCCGTGGAACCTGTTCGATCTGGGCATCGTGACAATTGCGCTACTGCCGACGACCGGGGGCCTTGCAGTGCTGCGGGCGCTGCGGATTCTGCGAGTGCTGCGGCTGGTGTCTGCGGTGCCTTCGATGCGGCGGGTGGTCGGGGCCCTCTTGGCCGCCGTGCCCGGAATCGCCTCGATCCTAGGGCTGTTGTCGCTGGTCTATTACGTATTTTCGGTGATGGCGACCAAGCTGTTCGGGGCTGATTTTCCTGAATGGTTTGGCACGATCGGCGCATCGGCCTATTCGCTGTTCCAGATCATGACGCTGGAAAGCTGGTCGATGGGCATCGTCCGCCCGGTGATGCAAACCTATCCCCTGGCATGGGCGTTTTTCGTGCCGTTCATTCTGATCACCTCGTTCACGGTGCTGAATCTGTTCATCGGAATCGTGGTCGATGCGATGCAGCGTCAGCATGAGGCGGGAGAGCCGGATGCGCAGGAAACCACGGCCGAGGAACTCCGGAGCGAACGGTCGGAAATCATGAGCGAATTGCGTGCGCTTCGGCTGGAAGTCGCGCAGCTTGGCGACAAGCCCGGAGCCGATCCGCGCCGATGATGACGGCGCGCGGCCTAGGCGAGATCGAACGCTAAAGTTTGCCACGCGCGTCATCTTTGTAGCCGAAAATTTTCCTTGATCCTAGTCCGATTTAACAAGAAACAACTTTAATCTGTAGGCATTAAAAGGAAGTTGTGCGTCAGCTCAAATTGTTGCGTATTCGAAATTTCCCATTGTTATTGGCGGCAGGTAGTTGCGCGGGGGATATGCCCTCCTATGGATGTCTGATCTTGAGGCCGCTCCTCGCCGTATTTGCTGGCGAGGACAAGCATGTGCCGGTAAACCTAAATCGCCTCGCAGCGACCGAAGCAGCGCTCGTGCTCGGCGCCACTTCCAGCTTTCGGAATTGAACGGCGGAAGATCGGATGGCGTATGCTCAACTCGACTGTTCCCGAGAAGGGTGCTCGCCTTGACGGGCAGCACTCACCTTCGTCTTCGCGATGACGATCGCGAAGATCAGCCCCCTGCTGGGAGCGGAACTCTGTCGTCGACGAACAGGTCCGTCTTCGCTGCTTCGCTGATCGCAACGACGGCAGGATGGGTCAGTTTGCGTTCAACCGAGATGGCGTAATACCTCGCTGCGACGCTGTCGGCACGGCCGATGATCTCGGCTCCGTACTGTTCTCGGATCTCGTCGGCCAATATCGCGGGTGCAGGGAAAATGCCTGCGCCCGCCTTGCCGAAGGCCTTCATCAGCGCGGTGTCGTCGAATTCGCCGACAATGCGCGGCTCGATCTGATGTTCGCTAAACCACCGCGTGAGCGCCCCCCGCATTGTTGCGCCGTCGCTTGGGATCAGCATGGGTGCGCCGTCCAGCGATCGCGGAAAGCCCTCCTGGTACCGCGCGGCAAGTCCGGGCACGGCATAGAAGGCGATAGGTGTGCGCCCGAGAGAGTGGCTGTAGCCTTTCACGCCCAATTCGGAGGGCAGCGGCCGGTCGGCGATCACGAGATCCACCTTGTGAATGGCGAGTTCCGCGAACAGCCGTTCCAGCTTGTCCTCCCGGCAGATAAGCCGCACGCGCCCGGCACTACCCAGTGCCGGGGCCAGCAGCCGATAGGCTACCGACTTGGGAACCACATCGGCCACCCCCACCCGAAACAGCATGTCGCTGCTGCCGGGGCGATTGCGCACAGTTTCTTCCAGCTCTCTGCCGATCTGGAAGATCTCGTCGGCGTAGGAGAGGGTCAACTGCCCCGCCGCGGTCAGTTCCAGTCGCCGCCCGGCGCGGCGGAACAGCTCTGTTCCGAGCGCTTCCTCCAGCGTGCCGATTTGCGCGCTGATGGTCTGTGGCGCGAGGCGTAGTTGCTCGGCGGCTCGCGCGATGCTGCCCGCCTTCGCGACCCTCAAGAAATAGTGCAGCTGCTTGTAGTTCAACACGACTGGTTATCCAATCCGCAGGTTTTTTCGATCAAAGCACACTTAATAATCTGATTTTTTAGGTGATCAATCAAGCCCATATTCTGCACACGCTCAGGATCCGGGTCGGTGGAGGATTGATGAAGATCGATATTCAGGCGCATGGCGTCGAACTCACCGACGGCCTGCGCGGGCATGTCGAGCATCGGCTGGGCTTCGAATTGTCCCAATTTCAGGACCGCATTCGCGGCGTGGTCGTGCGCCTGTCGGATGTCAACGGACCGAAGGGCGGCATAGACCAACGCTGCAATCTGCGAGTTCGTCTGAACGGGCTGCCCGATATCGTCGTCGAGGAAACCGAAGCGGACTTCCATGTCGCGGTAAATCGCGCCGCGGCTCGGGCCAAGCGGACTCTGGCCCGACGCCTGCTGCGCGTGCGCGAAACCTTTAATGACCGGGCTCCGTGAGGTAGTGATGCGCAGACCCCTCCATGAGCACCAGTTCTCGGCGCGGGCCGCCTCGGCTCTGCGCAAGGTGCGTGCGCGCACCTGGCTGATCCTTGGTGCGGCCGTTCTCGGAATCCTCGGTGTGTTTACCTGGGCCGGGATCGCGCTCCTATCCTGGTTGTGGGGGCAGTTTCCGACGGCGACCGAGGCGGGCAAGCGCCTTGCCGGCGAGGCTATGACGCAGATCGAACAGATGGCGCCCGGCGTGAAAGAACAGGTCGGCCAGTGGGTGCCGGGTCTCGTCGGAGAACCGCCGGCGAGCGACGTGAGTGGCGCCGATGTTGGGCCGGTACCGCGCTTTCCCGGTTTGGTGCGCAGCCATTTTGCGCGGGGGGAGAAGACGGTGGAGGTCCGCTACGCGGGGCGCGGGGCGTTCGACTCCGTGCGCGCGCATTACGTTCAAGGCTTCGCTGCGGCGGGATACGCCCAGGAGGTAACGGATGCAACGCTGGAAGCTGAACATCACAGCTTCAGGGCCGGCCAAGAGTCGATCGAGCTCTCGCTGCTGCGCCAAGCGGAAGGGCGCGTGGAAGTTCGATTGAAGGTTCTGGCTCAGTAGGAATTCGGCGAGGAGTACCGCGTAAAACGCACAGCGCTTTTTCTAGCAGCAAACTTGGCCGTGGTGCTGGTGCTGTCGGTCACCCTGCGCTTGCTGGGGGTCGAGCCCTACCTCAATGAACAGGGCCTCAATCTCAACGCTTTGTTCATCTTCGCTGCCGTCTTCGGCTTCGGCGGCGCCTTCATTTCCGTGGCCCTCTCGAAATGGACTGCCAAGAGGGCAGTCGGCGCCCAAGTCATCACCCAGCCGAGCACGCCGACGGAACAATGGCTGGTGCGAACCGTCGCCCGCCAGGCCCAGGCCGCCGGCATCAGGATGCCGGAGGTTGCCGTCTACGAGTCGCCGGAGGTCAACGCTTTCGCCACCGGCATGAACAAGAACGCCTCCCTCATCGCGGTGTCCACCGGGCTGCTGCAGCAGATGAGCCGGGAAGAGGCCGAGGCGGTGCTGGGGCACGAGGTGTCGCACGCCGCCAACGGCGACATGGTGACAATGGCGCTGATCCAAGGCGTGGTGAACACCTTCGTCATGTTCCTGTCCCGGGTCATCGGCCACATGGTGGATCGGGTGGTGTTCAAGACCGAACGCGGCCACGGCCCGGCTTTTTTCGTCACCATGATCGTCGCTGAACTGATGCTGGGCATCCTCGCATCCATCATCGTCGTGTGGTTCTCCCGCCACCGAAAATTCCGCGCCGACCGGGGCGGCGCCGAGCTCGCCGGCCGGCGGCACATGATCGCCGCTCTTCATCGCCTGGCGGCGCTGCACCCGGGCCCTCTTCCCTCGATGAGGTGGTCGTAGGTATCGAATCGAAGACTCGGTTCAAGAGCCAATTGGCCCAGCACGGTCAGCTCCAGTCGTCGCCTCGCGCGGCGGAATAACGCGGTTCCGAGCGCTTCTTTGAGCGTTCCGATCTGGACGCTGATGGTTGGCTGCGCGCGCGACGCTGCCAGTTTTAATGACCCTCCAGAGATAATGCAGCTACCTGTAATTCAACACGACCGGCCATTCCCACCCGCAGTTTTTTTGGATCAAAGCACTACGAATAATCTGCTTTTTTTGATGATCAATTGAGCCCACATTCCGCACATGCTCAGCAATCCGCGCATGGCCAAAGGGACGGGGAGGAACAGACACCATGCGGGCTGACGAACAACGACGGCACAACAGGGCGGTGCCGTCCCGAACCATCAGGACACCCCGCTGGGAGTTGAGAGAATGGCTTTCACCGACGTCATGCTTCCATTGAGCAGCTATCCCGAACCCACCGCAGTTGCGGCGGTCGAGCAAGCGGTCGACTTTGCTGGGGCGCTGGGCGCGAGTATCTCGGCGCTGACTTTCAAAATAGAGATTCCGAATGTCGGCAACGTGCTGGCGAACAAGCTGCTCGACATCCCGGGGATGATTGCGGCCGAGCGGCAGAAAAGTGTGGCGAATGCCCGGGATCTGATCGGTGCGTTCGAAGGCATGGCGACGAAGCGCGGCATTGTACACCCGCCGATCATGGTGTCATGCACCACCTTGCAGATCCCGGGCATCGTGACTGCACGCGCCAGAATGCACGACGTCACGATGATCCCGATCGGCGAGCAGGCAGAGCAACAGCAATATGTCGCCGAGTGCGTGATCTTCGGCTCCGGACGACCGACGATCGTCTTCCCGGAAGTGCCCAAACGTAGCAACTCCCTTTCCCTCGATATCGTCGGCGTGGCGTGGGATTTCAGCCGGCCCGCGGCACGGGCTGTGGCGGATGCCCTCCCGATCCTGCAGCGCGCCAAAACCGTGCGGGTGGTGACGATCACCCCAATAAAAACGATGGACACGAAGAGCTCAGGCGCGGAACTGACGAAGCATCTCGCCTGTCATGGCATCGAAATTGTTCTCGAGGAAGAAGAGGCCGCCGGCCGGACAATCGGGCAGGCTCTCGAAGACTATGCAACCGCGCGCAGCCTCGACCTGCTCGTGATGGGAGCCTACGGGCACTCGCGCATGCGCGACTTCATCCTGGGCGGCGCGACAAAGACCATTGTCGCCAACCCGCCGCTGCCAGTGCTGCTCTCGCATTGAGATGCTGCCTTCACCGCTGCGCAACGGCGAGAACCAGGACGACAACGCCAACAAGAGCCATTGGCGCAATCGCAATTGGGGCCGCTCGCCACCGTCTCAGGCGCTCCCGAAAGGTTCGGGCCCTGCTGGCAATTGAGCATGGACGCAATCTTAGGCCTGTGACGCATTCAACGGGTGCTCCTAAACACCCGAAAAGTAAGGATTACCATGGAACTGCTCGCCGACTTCCTGATCAGCGATTTCCTCGGCAAGTCTGTCTGGCTCTGGTTCGCCTTCCTCGGCATCGTCGGCGCGTTGCTCGCCTTCGACCTCGGCGTTCTTCACAAGCAAGACAAAGAACTCGGTGTCGGCGAAAGCTTGATCTTGTCCGCGTTCTACATCGCGATCGCGCTGGTGTTCGGCGCTTGGCTGTGGTGGTCCATGGGCCCGACCTCGGGCATGGAGTATTTCACGGGCTATGCCCTCGAGAAGGCGCTCTCGATCGACAACGTCTTCGTAATCTCGCTCATCTTCAGCTACTTCGCCATTCCCGCAAAGTACCAATACCGCGCGCTGCTCTGGGGTATCCTCGCGGTGCTGGTCTTGCGCGGCATCATGATCGGGCTCGGCGCGGCGCTCGTGCAGCAGTACGAGTGGGTGCTCTATATCTTCGGCGCCTTCCTGATCGCCACGGGGATCAAGATGCTCGTCATGGGAGAGAGCGAGCAGGACGTGTCGAAGAATCCGATCGTGCGCTTCCTGTCCAAGCGCATGCGTGTCTCGGCCGAGTTGCACGGTTCGCACTTCTTCGTCCGCAAGCTCGATCCGGAGACGGGTAAGCTCGCGCGCTTCGCGACGCCCGTGTTCCTGGCGCTCGTCGTGATCAACATCGCCGACCTCGTGTTCGCGGTCGACTCGGTGCCGGCGATCTTCGCCATCACGACCGACACTTACATCGTGTTCACGGCCAATATCATGGCGATCCTCGGGCTGCGCGCCCTCTATTTCGCCCTCGCCGCCATGGTGCACCGCTTCGAGTATCTGAAATACGCGCTCGCCATCGTCCTCGTCTTCATCGGCGCCAAGATTTTCTGGAACCAGATCGTCGGCAAGGCCGACCCCGCGATCTCGCTCGGCGTGACCTTGTCCCTCATCGCGGGCGGCGTCCTGTTCTCGCTATGGAAAACCCGCACGGCCGCGACAGACGAAGCCGCCATCCACGGCCCGACGTCTCCGCTCCCGGATACCATTGGAACACGGCCCTCCACTCGCCCTGCAGGAGACGATTAATGACCATTGATGTTCCGCCTGCTCTGTCGCGCACATCATTGCACCCTTCGCCGCCCCCGCCTGGTGCATCGATGCCGACACTCATGAAACGTCATCGCCCGCCGCAGCGCGCTCGACGGTAACCCGCAGGATGCCGATAGGCGCGAACCTGCCAGTCCATCACAGGAGAACGATATGATCGATGTGAACAAGCTGTTGACCACCGTGCTGTCGGGAAGCCCGACGACAGGTCAAAGCGGCGTGGAAGGTGCTCAACCGGCCGATCGAGGCGGACGAGCGGGCCTCGGCGATTTCTTCGGTGCCAATGTGGGTGCGCTCGGCACCGGCGCGCTCGCAGGCGGTTTGGCCGGTACGCTCTTGACCTCGAAGCACGCGCGGAAGTTTGCCGGCGGCGCTATGCAAATCGGCGGTGCTGCCCTGCTCGGTGGGCTCGCCTACAAGGCGTACAGCAATTACCGTGCCGGCAAGCCGCTGATACCGCAAAGCGTCAGCGACATGCTTGGTGGCCTCATTCCGGGTCAGGCCGATGCGCCGCAAGAAGCTTCGCGCGGCTTTCTCTCACCTCCGGATGCGATGCCACGGGATGGCACCGTCACTCTCTTGCTACGCGCGATGATCGCTTCGGCTATGGCCGACGGTCGCTTTGACGAAACCGAGCGCGCCCGTCTGGTCGAGCGCGTCGAAGCCAGCGGCCTCTCAAGCGAGGAACGAAGTTATCTTGAGTCCCTGATCGCGCGCCCCGACACACCGGACCAGCTCGCGGCGACCGCGAGAGGTCCAGAGGCGGCCGCACAAGTCTACCTGGCGGCGTTTGTCGCCATCGATGCCGATACACCGACAGAGAGGGCATGGCTCGATGATCTTGCCAGCAAGCTTGAACTTGATCCGGCCCTGCGCAGGAACATCGAGGCCGTCGGCCGCGGATAACTCGAGCAGGCGGCTTGAGCCGCGCGATCGGAGAACTGATGACGCTGAATGCGAACCAACGTTCGAGCTTGAAAGGTCCTTCTGCGCGCCGCTCCCGTGAGGCAGACCGGAAGGTATCCGCGAAGCGCCTCCTGTCCACGATGGTTCGCATCCGAGCTGTCGTCATTCGGGAGAGCCAAACCATTGTGGAGGACTGGACCCCCAAGGTGGCGCGGCGGAGCTTTCTGCCCGGAGCGATCAATCTCGCGCAGTATCTGGCGTTTCGGCGCCATGATTTGAGCGGTCTACAGCATCAGCTCTCGGCGCTTGGACTGACGTCGCTCGGACGGAGTGAGGGACGCGTTATGGCAACACTTGACGCCGTCTGCGCGAGGCTGGCCGAGTTGGCCGGTCAGCCCGCGGTGTCCGATCCCACCCCCTTAGACTTCCTGAACGGAAAGCGAATTTTGAGGCGAGAGCAAGCTAGGATTTTCGGAGACGATCCGCACGGTCCCGGCACGCGGATCATGGTGACCTTGCCGACCAGGGCCGGTCAAGATCGCGCCCTGGTCGCCGATATCATTCGCGCCGGGGCAGATTGCCTGCGCATCAACTGCGCGCATGATGGGCCAGAGATCTGGGCGGCCATGATCGAGAACAGCCGCGCTGCGGCGACCGATCAAGATAGGGGCTGCCGGATCCTCATGGATGTAGCCGGCCCCAAATGCCGGATCGCTGAAGTCTTCGCGCCGAAGAAGACGCGGCTCTACCGCGGTGACCTTCTCCTGTTGGTAGGTCGAATGCCGGCTCAGGTGGAGACTGGCGCCGTCGTCATCCGGATGACGTTCCCGGCGATTCTTGATCAACTTGAGGTCGGAGCACGGATCTTCATCGACGATGGCCGCATCGCAACGCGTGTCGAAAGGCTCGAGCCGGACGGCGCGATGCTTCGCGTCGAGCAGACGCGCAGCAAGGGAGTGAAGCTCAGGCTCAACAAGGGACTGAACTTCCCGGATACCGCGCTCGATCTTCCACCTCTGACCGAGAAGGATTTCCGCGATCTCGATTTCGTTGCAGAGAATGCCGACCTCGTCGGGTTCTCTTTCGTTCAGCGTCCGTCGGACATCACACTTATTCAGCGAGAATTGGCAGCACGACGCGGCGGACGTCCCGTGCAGCCCTTAGTGATCAAGATCGAAACCGCGCTTGCCGTTAGGAGCCTTCCGGGTCTGGTCGTGCAGGGCGCCGGGCAACAGCCACTGGCGGTCATGATCGCGCGAGGAGATCTGGCGGTCGAACTTGGTTTCGAGCGAATCAGCGAAGTCCAAGAGAATATCTTATGGCTCTGCGAGGCAGCCCATGTGCCGGTCATCTGGGCGACCCAGGTCTTGGCCGGCATGGTTGAAGAAGGAGCACCCAGCCGGGCGGAAGTAACCGATGCGGCGATGGCGCAGCGCGCTGAATGCGTGATGCTCAACAAAGGACCATTCATCGTCGAGGCAGTGCGTTTTCTCGACAATGTGCTCCATCGCATGGATCGCCACCATTCGAAGAAGACGGCGAGACTCGAGCCGCTGGCGCTCTGGATCGGACCGAAAGGTGCGCGTTAAACTCGTGAAGCGGGGCGAACGTGACCCTGGTGTGAATGAGATAACGCTCCGTCGACCCGACGACTGGCACGTACACCTTCGGGATGATGCGATGCTGCACATGGCGCTGCCCTGGACGGCGCGCACGTTCGGACGCGCCATCGTCATGCCGAACCTCGATCCACCGTTGAGGACGGCCGCGCGGGCGGCTGCCTATTGCGATCGTATCCGGCGCGTCTTGCCAAGTGGATCCGGATTCGAACCGCTCATGACATGTTTCCTGACCGATGAGACGGAGCCGAAGGACATAGCTCAAGGCTTTGCCGACGGGATCGTCACGGCGGTCAAGATGTACCCGGCGCGCAGCACCACGAAGTCTGCCGCCGGCGTGACAGACGTTCGCCGGGTCTGCCGGGTATTGGGCAGGATGCAGGCCATTGGCATGCTGCTCCTGATACAGGCGGCCGACCAGGAACACAGACGTTTTCGACAGGGAGAAGGCATTATAGACAGGGGTCTTGTTCAGTTGCGAGTGGCGCGCGAGGTCGACCCAAGCGACCCTCGAGCCCAGGCACAACTGGGCGCGACACATTCAATCCGGGACGGTCGCTGCGGCCCGAAGGCCGGCGCAAGTGGAATGACGATGACCACGATTATCGGCGCAAGAAGCGGCGCTCAAGCATGTTCGACCATCCTTGACTAATCCGGCGGACCTAAGCCGAGCCACGAAGACCCCAAAATGAAAGGACAAACCGTGCCCTATCGTCGTTCCCTTCGCCGCTTCTCCAAACGCTCCTGGGAAGACTTCGCAGACGAGGTTCACCGCGCTCAGAACGAGCACCTTATGGAAGGTATCATCGCGGGCTGCGCGCTCGTCGCTTACGCCGATGGCTGGGTGACGGCGGAGGAGCATGATCGGATGCTCGGATTGATCCGCGGCTTCGATCCGATCGCCGCGTTCGGGCTCGACGATGTCATCGCGACCTTCGAAGCGTTGACCAAGCGGTTCGCTACCGACCAGAGGGATGGCGAGGCGGCTGCGTTCGAGGCCGTCGCACGGCTCAAGGGCGCGGCGCGCTACCCCGCGCTGCTGGTCGAGGCCTGCTGCGCGATCGCCGCCGCCGATGGCGGCTTCGATGCCGAGGAGCGCAGAACGGCTATCCGCATCTGCGAGGTGCTTGAGCTCGATCCGGCCGAATTCGATATCGCTGACGCGCCTTAGATCGGCTGTGTCGGCATCAAACGGGTGCTCAACGTCTGAAGGGGCTGACCGGCCGAGCTTTGACGATCACATAAACAGAACGATGCCTTGCAATCTTTGTATTCAACAGAAGGCACGAATTTGTCTACCCTCGGCGCAGATCAGGCTACGAGCTGATTTGGCCTGCTCCGGCATGGATTGCTCGCACCTCAAGACGTTCGGGCTGGTCGTTTTCGGCACACAATCAAGCCGCAGGACCCCTGGGCGTACCTAACGCAGGGGTAAAATCGTGGACGATCATTCTGAAGGAGCTGGAAAGAGCCGAAAAGGACTGCCGAGCCGGCATACGACGGTAGGTCCCGAGCGCGCGCCGCATCGCTCGTTTCTGTACGCCATGGGCCTGTCCCAGCGCGAGATTTCCCAACCGTTCGTTGGCGTCGTAACGACCTGGAATGAGGCGGCTCCCTGCAACATCTCGCTGTCCCGCCAGGCGCAGGCGGTCAAGAAGGGCGTAGCGGCGGCCGGCGGCACGCCGCGCGAGTTCACCACAATCACCGTGACCGACGGCATCGCGATGGGCCATGCCGGCATGAAGGCGTCGCTGGTCAGCCGGGAAGTCATCGCCGACTCGGTCGAACTCTCCGTTCGCGGTCATTGCTACGACGCCCTCGTCGGGGTCGCCGGCTGCGACAAGACCCTGCCGGGACTTATGATGGCGATGCTGCGCCTCAACGTCCCCTCGGTATTCCTCTACGGCGGCTCGATCCTGCCGGGACGGTTCCGCGGAAAGGACGTGACGGTGCTCGACGTGTTTGAGGCGGTCGGAGCCAACGCCGCTGGAACTATGAGTGATGCGGACCTCGCCGAGCTGGAGATGGTCGCATGCCCATCAGCAGGTTCGTGCGGTGGTCAGTATACCGCCAACAGCATGGCCTATGTGTCGGAGGCGATCGGTCTCGCCCTGCCGGGTTCGGCCAGCACGCCTGCGCCTTACGAGTCGCGTGACCGCTTCGCGGACGCGTCCGGTCGCGCGGTGATGGCACTCCTCGAACGGGGCCTCAGGCCGCGCGACATCGTCACGCGCCAGTCACTCGAGAATGCAGCGGCGGTCGTGGCGGCGACGGGGGGATCGACCAACACCGCGCTGCACCTGCCCGCCATGGCGCACGAGGCCGGCATCGCCTTTGATATTTTCGATGTCGCCGCGGTGTTCCGGCGCACGCCGCTGATCGCCGATCTGAAACCCGGCGGACGCTATCTCGCCAAGGACGTGCACGACATTGGCGGCGTGCCGGTGGTGCTGAAAGCCCTCCTCGACGGCGGCTTCCTGCACGGGGATTGTCTGACCGTGACCGGCCGCACCCTGGCCGAGAATTTGGAAGGCGTGCGTGTGCCTGACAATCAGGACGTCGTCCGCCTGGCAACGCAGCCGCTGTCGCCGACCGGCGGCCTGGTCGGCCTTTCCGGAAATCTTGCGCCTGAAGGGGCGATCGTAAAGGTGGCGGGCCTGCGCACGCTTGTCTTCAGCGGTCCGGCGCGCGTGTTTGACCGGGAGGAGGACGCCTTCGCAGCTGTCATGCAGCGGCGCTACCAGGCGGGCGAGGTGCTGGTGATCCGCTATGAGGGGCCGCGGGGCGGGCCCGGCATGCGCGAGATGCTGTCCACCACCTCGGCCATTTATGGCCAGGGCATGGGCGAGGACGTGGCCTTGATCACCGATGGCCGCTTCTCGGGCGCGACGCGCGGCCTATGCGTCGGTCATGTCGGCCCGGAAGCCGCGGTCGGCGGTCCAATCGCGCTAATCGAGGATGGCGATGTGATTGACATCGACGCGGAGCGAGGGACGCTCTCGCTCCGCCTCGATCCCGACGCGCTGGCGGCGCGCCGCGAGCGGTGGCAGCCGCGCCGGCATGCCTTCCAGTCGGGGGCGCTGTGGCGTTACGCTCAGACGGTCGGACCGGCGGGCAAGGGGGCGGTGACCCATCCCGGCGCGGCGGCGGAAGAGCATGTCTATGCGGATATCTGATCCAGGCGCCGGAGCCACGACTAGGGAATCGTCGACCGCGCAACGCCTGGTCCTTCGCCAGCCCGACGATTGGCACGTGCATCTGCGCGACGGCGCGATGCTCGCGGCCGTGGTCAACGAGACCGCCCGTCAGTTCGCCAGGGCAATCATCATGCCGAACCTCGATCCGCCGGTGACGACGGTGGCCGCGGCGCAAGCGTATCGCACCCGCATTCAGGCAGCCGTCGCGCCGGGCCTCGCCTTCACGCCGTTGATGACGGCCTATCTGACCGACGACATCGACCCGGCGGAAATCGAGCGCGGCTTCAAGTCGGGCGTATTCACCGCGGCCAAGCTCTACCCTGCGCATGCGACCACCAACGCCGCGCACGGTGTGACGGACGTGGCTCGCATCGCCCCTGTGCTGAAGGTGATGCAGCGCCTGGGGATGCCGTTGCTGCTGCACGGCGAAGTTACGGACCACGACGTCGATGTTTTCGACCGCGAAGCCGTCTTCATCGACCGTGTGCTTGCGAAGGTCGTCGCAGGCTTCCCCGCTCTCAAGATCGTCCTCGAACACATCACCACCGCCGAAGCCGTGGCCTTCGTCGAGGCCGCCGGGCCGAACGTCGGCGCCACGATCACGCCACACCACCTGATAATCAATCGCAACGCGATGTTCGAGGGCGGCATCAGACCGCATCTCTACTGCCTGCCGGTGGCGAAGCGGGAGCGGCATCGTCTGGCGCTGCGCCGCGCGGCGACCTCGGGAAATCCGAAGTTCTTCCTCGGCACCGATTCAGCGCCGCACGCGGTCCGTGACAAAGAGTCCGCCTGCGGCTGCGCCGGCATCTTCAACGCGCCCGTCGCCCTGCAGAGTTACGCAACGGTGTTTGATGAGGAAGGGGCGCTGGACCGGTTCGAAGGGTTCGCGTCCGAAAATGGCGCCCGCTTCTACGGCCTCCCGCTCAACGCAGGCTCGATCGTCCTTGAACGGACACAATGGCGGGCGCCATCGGTCTTCGCCGCTGCTGGCGACCAAGTCGTGCCGTTCCAGGCCGGCGCGTCCATGGCCTGGACGTATCGGGGATCGATCGATGCGCCGACATGAGCGAGCCGCGATTGATGAACGACGTCCTTACGCAGGTCGTAGCGCCGTTCTCGCTACCATGCATCGCAAGGAAGAGGCGATCGCGCCGGCCCTGAACGCGACCCTTGATCTGGCCGTAGTACCCGCGTCCGGTCTCGATACCGATCAACTCGGGACGTTCTCGGGCGAAATCGCCCGGCAGGGGACGATGCTCGAGGTTGCGGTGCGTAAGGCGAGGCTGGGCATGCGCGGCGCTGGATTACCGCTTGGGCTCGCCAGCGAAGGCTCGTTCGGTCCTCATCCGGCGATCCCGTTCTTCGCCGCGGGCATGGAGCTCCTGGTGTTCATCGATGACGAGAGGGGGATCGTCGTCAGCGAAAGCCTCATCGCCGACGCGACCAACTTCGGCCATCTCGTCGTCTCGCCAGGCGACGCCCTGGACGCGTTCCTCGAAAGGGTCGGCTTCCCGAGCCACGCCCTGATCGTGCGGGCGAATGAGGGTCCGGTGACAGCCGCTCTCGCCAAAGGCATCACCGACCGGGAAAGCCTCGCGCGCGCGATCGCGACGGCCGCTGCCGCATCCTCGGATCGCCGTGCCCGGCTCGAGACCGACATGCGCGCCCACCTCAATCCGACGCGAATGAAGAGCCTCGCGGCGCTGTCGGATCGCCTCGCTCGCCGGCTCGTGACACCGTGCCCTGCGTGTGCCGCGCCCGGCTTCGGCCGTACGGGGTCGCGGGTCGGATTGACGTGCGAGGCCTGCGGCACACCCACCGAGATGGTGCTCGCCGAGGAATACGGCTGTTCGGCGTGCGGTTGTCGTGAGGAACGGCCTCGGTCCGACGGGTTGCTTCGTGCGCCGGCGCAGTATTGCCCGGAGTGCAATCCATGAGGCAGCGGCCGGCTTGTTCCGATTCCAAATCGTCGTCGCGGCGTGATGCTGCTCGGACGGCGTGGTGCAAAGGGCGGACGTGGTGGCCGGCTTTGGTCAGGACTGCCGAAGCCCGAACTTCACCGCCGGTCCCGGTGGACTGTCCCTCGTGACCGACGGTCTGCGAGCTCACGACGCGGCGCTGGAGCGACTGCGCGCGCTGCACCCGCAGCTGATCGATTTGTCGCTTGTTCGCATGGAACGTCTCTGCGCGAAATTGGGAGGCCCTGAGCGTCGTCTGCCACCGGTGATTCATGTGGCGGGGACCAACGGCAAAGGCTCGACCATCGCGTTCCTGCGCGCCATCGCTGAAGCTGGCGGCTTGCGCACGCACGTCTACACCTCACCGCACCTCGTCCGTTTCGCGGAGCGGATCCGGCTGGCCGGGGAACTGATTTCGGAGGAGCATCTGGCCGAGGTGCTGGCGCGGATTGAAACGGCGAACGAGGGAGAGCCGATCACATTCTTCGAGATCACGACGGCGGCGGCGTTGCTGGCGTTCGCGGAGACCCCCGCTGATCTCTGCCTTGTCGAGGTGGGTCTGGGCGGGCGTTATGACGCAACGAACGTCATCGAGCGTCCGGCGATCACGGCCATCGCGCCGGTCGCCTTGGACCACTGCGAGTTTCTTGGCGAGACGATCGCGGAGATCGCTGGGGAAAAGGCCGGCATCATCAAACCCGGCGTTTCCTGCTTTTCCGCTCGCCAGGTCGAGGGCGCCTCGGTCGTCATCAGGCAAGCGGCGGAGAGCGCGCGAGCGCCGCTCATGCTGGCTGGCCGGGACTTCGATTCAAGGACGGAAGGCGACCGCATCCGCTATCAGGACTCTGCTGGCGTCATGGCCTTGCCCCGCGGTCGTCTGGTGGGCGCGCATCAGGTCGCCAACGCCGGGCTCGCGATCGCCGTGGCCCGCAAGTTCGGCCTGCCGGACGCCGCCTTGGAGGACGGACTGAGACGCGCCTCGTGGCCCGCCCGGATGCAGTCCTTGACGGCGGGGCCGCTGGCCACACGAGCGGCAGCACGAGGGGCCGATCTCTGGCTCGATGGCGCCCACAATCCGCATGCGTTTGAATCGCTAGCCCGATCGCTCCGCGACCTCAGAGCGAGCGACGGGCGGCCATTGGCGGTCATTCTCGGCGTCCTCGCCAACAAAGACCTTGAAGGCATCTTCGCGGCGTTGTGTTCGATCGCTCCCCTAAAGCTGTTCCTGGTGGGATTTGATGCGACCGCGGCGGCCGATCGGGCGATCCTGTTGGACGTGGCGCGGCGTGCGGGCCTTTACGCGGAGGTTCGGCCGGACGTTTCGTCGGCTCTCGATTTGGCGCTTTCGGACGCCGGACCGCCACCGCATGTGGTCATCTCCGGCTCGCTCTATCTCGCCGGAGAAGTCTTGGCGATGGACCTGGAAACCTGGCCGAGGTGAAAAGGCTGACGCCGCCGCAGCTGCACCGACCGAAACAGCGGAATCATTTTCCGTTCGCCGCCCGCGTGAGCAACTCCCCGAGCAAGGGATTCGGAAAGCGGCGTTTCTGGGTGATCGCGTAGAACGTCTCGCTGAGGTTCGGGACCGGACAGACCTCGACGAGCAGGCCGGCGGCGAGCTCGTCGCGCACCACGATCGGCGGCACGAGCGCCAGTCCATCGCTGTCGCGAGCCAGTAGCCGCAACATCGCCATGTCGTCCACTTCGGCAAAAACAATAGGGCGCACACCGGCGAGTTCGAGGATCCGATCGAAACCGATGCGGATCTCGCTGTCGAGACTCGGTAACAGGATGGGCTGCGACCGCAGGTCGTCCGGGAAACGGAATGCAAAAGGTTCAGCACTGGGTCGCCTGACAATCGCGACCGGCTGCTGAGCAAGCAGATGGCTGCGAAGATCGGACCGCGCATCGTGCTGTGGCGCGCTGTTGGCGAGCACGACATCGATCGTATGCGTTTCCAGCTGGGCGAGGAGGTCGCGCATGGCGCCCGAGCGGATGATCAGTTCGACGTCGGCCCGACCCACGAGCGGGCTCAGGAACTCCAGTTGGAAGTTGCGGGAGAGCGTGGTCAACGCGCCCACCCGGAACGCCTGCCGCCGATCCACCGGCCGCCCTTTCATCGTGCTCACCAGCTCGTCTCCGGCCTGGAAGACGGTGTCTGCATAGTCGAGGGCGATCCGACCGGCCTCCGTGAGCACGAGGCGCTTGCCGGTTCGGTCGAACAGCGGATGGCCGAGCTGCAGCTCGAGCTTGCCGAGCTGCACCGAGAGGGCCGATTGCGAGAGATTCAGCCGATCGGCAGCGCGGGTGAGGCTGCCCTCATGCGCGATGGCCCAGAAATAGCGCAGGTGGTGATAGTTGAGGGTTGCCATCGCATGGTTTTACAGAAACGAACTAAGTGCTGCAATCTTTGTATTATTAAGAACCCGCACGTGGCGGTAATTGATAGGTCGCTTCTCGCTGGAGACGACCATGACGCCGAACCTGACCTGGTGCCTCGCTCTCGGACCATTCGCGCTCGCCGTCGCCGGAATGGCGACCGGGAGCGTCAAGTCGGGTCAGCGACGGGTCGGCGGCGGCGCCGCCTGGATCGCCGGCTTCGCCCTGGCGCTGGCCGTCGCCGCGGGTGTCTGCGTCGCGGTCAATAGCCCCCTGGTGACCGGCACGGTCGGGGTCGCCGGTGTCGGCCTGGGATTCTACGTCGATACCTTGGCGGCGATCATGTTCGCGCTGGTCGCCTTCGTCGGCCTGATCGTCGTCCTGTATAGCCGCAATTATCTGGACGGCGACCGCGGGCAGGCCCGCTTCACGAAGTGGCTGTGTCTGACGCTCGCGGCGGTGCTGCTGCTGATCATCTCGGGCAATCTGTTCCAATTCGCGCTGGCCTGGATCGCGACCAGCCTCGGGCTCAACAAGCTGCTGTTGTTCTATCCGGAGCGTCAGGCAGCGGTGCTCGCGGCTCGCAAGAAATTCCTCGCGAGCCGGCTCGGCGATCTCTGCCTGATCGCGGCGACGGTGCTGCTCCATCAGGCTTTCGGCAGTCTCGACTATGCGGTCCTCTTCGCGGGCGCGGAGGCGATGCGCGTCGGCGGAGACATTCCCGCTGCGATCCACGCGGTCGCGGTGTTCCTGGTGATCGCAGCGCTGCTCAAGTCGGCGCAGTTCCCGCTGCATGGCTGGCTCACCGAGGTGATGGAGACACCGACGCCTGTGTCGGCGCTCCTCCACGCCGGCGTGATCAACGCTGGCGGCTTCCTCGTGCTGCGTTTCGCCGGCGTCATCTCGCTCTCGTCGCCATCGATGGAAATCTTGGTCATCGTTGGCGGCGTCACCGCGCTGTTCGGGTCGGTCGTCATGCTAACCCAGACCAGCGTCAAGGTTTCGCTGGCCTATTCGACCATCGCCCAGATGGGCTTCATGATGCTGCAATGCGGCCTCGGCGCGTTCGCCGCCGCGCTGCTGCACATCGTCGCCCACTCGCTCTACAAGGCTCACGCCTTCCTCTCGTCGGGCAGCGTCATCGACCTGGCGCGGGCGTCGTGGTCGCCGAGCCCCGGCGGTCAGCCGCACCCGGCCCGGATGGCGATGATCGTCGGCCTGGTCCTGGCCGCGGCTTTGGTCGTGGGGACGCTGTTCGGCGCGACGATCACCGCGCAACCCGGCGTGTTCGCGCTCGGCGCGGTGGTAATGCTGGGTCTCGCGCACCTCATCACCCAGGCCTTCGACGAACGGCCGAGTCTCTATGTCGTCGGCCGGACGGTCGCGCTCGCACTCGTGGTGTCGCTCGCCTATTTCGGACTCCAGTGGGCGGTGGAGCATGTGCTCGCCGGGTCCTTGCCCCCGGTGCAGGCGCTTCGCGGCCCCCTCGACCTCGTCATCGTCGTCCTGGTCGTCCTAGCGTTCGCGGCGGTGACCGTCTTCCAGAGCGTCTTGCCGGGCAAGGCGGACGCGCCGCGCTGGCAGGCGGCCTACGTCCACCTTGCCAACGGCCTCTACGTCAACACGCTCGCCAACCGGCTGGTGCTGCGGTTCTGGCCAAGCCCGCCGCCGCCCCCCGCGATCGTTCCTTCGACCCCTGTCAGCGGAGTTCCCTCATGAGCCATGCCGTCGCCGTCGCGATCGACCCGCCGAGACGGGCGCAAGATGCGGAGCCATTGGCCAACCCGCCACGCCCGGCGATCGACGCCGCCATCGACCGGGCGTGCAATAAGATCGCGCCGCTTTGGCCGCTCAAGCACTTCGTCGCGGTCAATCCGTTTCTCGGCTTCAGCGACCAGAGCTTTTCGGCGACGTGCGCGACGCTGCGCCGGGTCGCCGGCGTCGACATGCTGATGCCGCGTACATTCTACCGCGAAGCGCTGGCGGCCGGAAGGATCGAGGATCGCGATCTGGAGGCGGCGATCGCCGCGACGTCCGGTCATGCGGCGCTGGCGAGCGATGCCGCCGCGCTGCGCCAGTCAGCCACGCGAGATCGGGTGACAAAGAGGCCGACGGCGGTGGTCGCGACCGTCGCCGAGGTTCTCGACGGCCTAGCGGCTGGGGACCGTCAGGCCTCGCGCACGGCCTTCATGATCGACGAGATCTCGAAGTGGTGCGCCGCCTATTTCGACGAAGGTCAGGCCGCCTGGAAACTGCCGTCGCGGGTGCTGCCGCCCTACGCTGCCTGGCGCGCGGCGATGCGCTTCGACCGCAACCCCGAAACGATGGGGATCAAGGGTTTCCGCAAGGCCGTCGCGGCCATGCCGGACGACCCCCGCGAGGCGATCGCCGCGGTCGTCAGCGCGCTCGGCATCCCCGAGCGCGCGGTCGAGGATTATCTGCACCGCGCGCTGATCGATATCGGCGGCTGGGCCGCTTATGCGCGCTACCGCGTCCGGGACAACGCGCTCTACGGGCGCGATGACGACACGCTGGTGCAGCTGCTGGCGATCCGGGTGGTGTGGGGCTATGCGCTGTTCCTCGAACGCGCCGACCCGGATTTTAGGGCGGCATGGTCGAAGGCGATGGCAGAGGCCACCGCGCTGCCGGAGGACGAGCGCCTTGGCGACGATCCGGAGCTGGTCGTCGATCTGATGCTGCACGAAGCCTATGAGGCCGGGTATCAGCGCCAGTTACTGGCGCGGCTCGGGCAGCACCTCGCATCCCCCGTGCCCTCAAAGGCTGTGCGCAAGGCGTTCCAGGCGGCGTTCTGCATCGACGTGCGCTCCGAGGTCTATCGGCGCGCGCTCGAGACGGTCTGCCCCGACGCCGAGACGATCGGCTTCGCCGGCTTCTTCGGCTTCCCAATCGAATATGTGCCGATCGGCCGCGACACCGGCGGCGCGCAATGCCCGGTGCTGCTGAAGCCCGCCTTCGTCGTCTGCGAGGCGGTCGCCGGCGCTTCCGAGCCCGAGGAGGCGGAGATCCTCAACCGGCGCCTGCTGCGCCGCCGCGCGGCGAAGGCGTGGAAGGCGTTCAAGCTCTCGGCGGTGTCTTCCTTCACCTATGTCGAGACGGCGGGGTTGCTGTTCGCCGGCAAGCTCGTCGGCGACAGCGCGCGCCTGACCCGGACGGTCAGCGACCCCAATACCGATGGCCTCGACGAGAGCGTCATCGATCGGGTGGGCCCGCGTCTGGATCCCCGCGCGGTGGCTGGCCGGCTCACCGGCTTCGACGACGCGCAGCGTGTCGCCATGGCCGAGGCCGTCCTGCGCGCGATGTCGATGACGCAAGACTTTGCGCGCCTGGTCCTGCTCACCGGGCACGGCAGCACGACCGTCAACAATCCCCATGCCTCGGGGCTCGATTGCGGCGCGTGCGGCGGCCACACCGGCGAGGCGAACGCACGGGTCGCCGCCGCCATCCTCAACGATCCGGGCGTGCGCAGAGGTCTCGCCGGCAAGGGAATCGATATCCCCGAGGACACCTGGTTCCTGGGCTGCCTGCACGACACCACAACCGACGAGGTCCGCATCTTCGACGCGGACGATCTCCCCGCGTCCCACGCCGCCGATCTCGCCGCTCTGCGCAGGGCGCTGGCGAAGGCTTCGTCGCTGGCGCGCGCCGAACGCGCGCTGGGGCTCGGAATCGACAAGACCAGGGACGTTGATCGTGCGGTGAAGGCGCGTAGCCGCGACTGGGCGCAGGTCCGTCCCGAATGGGGGCTCGCGGGCAACGCCGCCTTCATCGCCGCGCCGCGGTCACGGACGCGCGGGCTCGATCTCGGCGG
>JADHVO010000002.1 GCA_016783965.1 Alphaproteobacteria bacterium | reverse complement strand
TCCGACGCCTGTCACCGCCAATATCGGCGAATTCAGGCTGCGCATTCCGCTCGCCCACACCGACATCCAACTCGGTTTGCGGCTCCAGGACGATCAACCGCGACCCGACAAGGGCTTCGCAGCGGCAGCGGAATTGTCGCTAACCCAAGAACTCTAAGCGTGCAAAGGAGAATCTTGTCCCGCTGGTCGCTACCCTAAAGCTCCCCGTCGCGGTGGCATCGCGCGCGGTGAACGAAGGGATCCGGAGATCGGATCATGCGCCAACGCCAGCACTAGCTGCGGAAGGTTCTGCATCAGTGCTGACCACTACTTAGACTGAGTGCGGTCAGATCTTCTGGTCGTAGGCGCCCACGTCGGGGTGCTTCTTCAGACGTGCGTCGATGTCGGCGAAGATGGCGCGCATGTTCGCCTCGGACTTGGGGCTCTCGACGACGACGACGAGGCTGGGTTTGTTCGACGAGGCGCGGACGAGGCCCCAGGTACCGTCTTCCAGCGTCACGCGCACACCATTGACGGTGACGATGCTGGCGATGGCCTGACCGAGCAGTTTCGCGCCGCCGTCCTTCAGCGTCCGATATTCCTTCGTGATGGCGTCAACAATGGCGTATTTCTTGTCGTCCGGGCATTCGGGCGACATGGTCGGCGAAGACCATGTTTTGGGCAAGCCGTCGGCCAGTGTCGACAATTTAACACCGCCGGCGCGGTCGAGCATCTCCAGAACGGCTATCGCCGCGACGACGCCGTCATCATAACCGTTGCCGATCGGTGGACGGAAGAAGTAGTGGCCGGACTTCTCGAAGCCGGCCAGTGCGCCGAGCTCGGTGGTGCGGCGCTTGATGTAGGAATGACCCGTTTTCCAGTAGTCGGTAACAACGCCGTTGGCCTTGAGCACCGGGTCGATCTCGTAGATGCCGGTGGACTTCACGTCGACCACGAACTTTGCATTCTTGTGCCGGGCGGAAAGGTCGCGCGCGACCAGGACACCCACCTTGTCGGCGAAGATTTCGCGACCCAGATCGTCGACCACGCCGCAACGGTCGCCATCGCCGTCAAAGCCAAGGCAGATGTCGGCGCCATGCGCGCTCACCGCGGCCGACATAGCATGCAGCATCTCCATATCTTCCGGGTTCGGATTGTACTTGGGGAAGGTGTAGTCGAGTGCAGTGTCCATCCCGATCACCTCGGCACCGATGCGGCGCAGCGCTTCGGGCGCGAAGGCGCCGGCAGTGCCGTTGCCGCAAGCGGCGATGACCTTGATTGGGCGCGAGAGGTTGTGGCCCCTGGTGACGGCGTCGAGATAGGTCGTGCGGAAATTGGGCACGCGGGTATAGCTGCCGCCGGCACGAGGCTCGGCCTTGCCGGACCGCACGATCTGCTTGAGCGCCGTCATCTCTTCCGGGCCGAACGTTAGGGGGCGCTGCGCGCCCATCTTCACACCGGTCCAGCCATTCTCGTTGTGGCTTGCGGTGACCATCGCCACGGCCGGGCAGTCGAGCGCGAACTGCGCATAATAGGCGACCGGCGAAAGAGCCAGTCCGATGTCGTGAACGTGGCAGCCCGCGGTCATCAGGCCGAGGGTGAGCGCCTGCTTGATCGATTGCGAATAGGAGCGGAAGTCGTGGCCGACGGCGACTTTCGGCTCGATGCCGCGCTCGTGAAAGAGCGTGCCGAGCGAGAGGCCTAGGAGCTGGACGCCGGTAAGGTTCAGTTCCTTCCCGAACAGCCAGCGCGCGTCGTATTCGCGGAAGCCGTTGGGGGTGATGAGCGGTTCATTTTCGTAGTCGAAGCTGTTGGGCTTGAGATCGGTGCGCAGCATGGTTCTCGCGGATGTCAGGCGTTGAAACGGCGCTCCCAGTCGAGTGCGGAGCGTAAGATTTCGGCAATATCGTCGTGGTGCGGCGTCCAGCCCGCCGCGCGGATCTTGGCGGGATTGGAGATCAGGGTCGGGGGATCGCCCGGGCGGCGCGGGCCCTCCTTGACGGGGAGCGGGCGGCCGATGACCTGCCCCATGGCGGCTACAACCTGACGGACGCTCAAGCCTCGGCCGTAGCCGATGTTGTACGAGGTGGACGCAGCGCCACTGCGCAACGCATCCAGGGCGATTAGGTGCGCGTTGGCGAGGTCGGTAACATGGATGTAGTCGCGCACGCCGGTACCGTCGGGCGTGGGATAATCGGTGCCAAAAATGTCGAGATGCGGAATGCGGCCGAGCGCCACCAGCGACGCGCGCTTGATGAGGTGGGTCGGTATCGGCGAGACCTGTCCCGTCCGGCCCTGCGGATCGGCGCCGCAGACGTTGAAGTAGCGCAGCACAATGTGGCGGAAGTCATGCGCCTTCGACGTGTCCTCGAGCATCCACTCGGTCATCAGCTTGGAACGGGCGTACGGACTGATCGGCGCCTTGGGTGAGCCTTCGGCAAGCGGTTGCGGGGCATCCTCCGCATATACGGTAGCGGTGGACGAGAAGATGAACTCCTTCACACCGGCTTTGATGCAGGCCTCGATCAGCGCACGCGAGGCAACGACATTGTTTTGATAGTAGCCCAGCGGGTCTTTCACCGAGTCCGGCACGACGATCGAGCCAGCGAAATGGATGACCGAAGCGATGCCGTGCTCGGAGACTAGTCGGGCGACCAAGGCGTGGTCGGAGACTTCCCCTTCAACGAACAAAGCGCGCTCGCCAACGTGCGCTCGCATCCCCGTGGAAAGATTGTCGAGCACGACGACGGCGTCGCCACGATCCAGCAGGGCATAGGTCGTGTGGCTGCCGATATAACCGGCGCCACCGGTGACGAGCACTGTCACGAGGCGGTCGCCGAATTACCCGGTGCGGCGCGGCCGTAGACGTCCTCATAACGGACGATGTCGTCCTCGCCGAGATAGGAGCCCGACTGCACTTCGATCAGCCGCAGCGGCGTCTTGCCCGCATTCTCGAGGCGGTGCTTCGAACCCAGCGGAATGAAGGTCGACTCGTTCGCGTTCAGGAGGAACACACGGTCATCGCAGGTTACCTGCGCCGTACCCTGCACCACGATCCAGTGCTCTGCGCGTTTGGTATGGCTCTGGAGTGAGAGCCGGCCACCGGGTTTTACGATGATGTGCTTGACCTGATAGCCGTCGCCCGCATCTATGCCCTGATAGCTGCCCCAGGGCCGAAATACGACCTTGTGGTCGTCGAGTTCCGGCCGCTTTTGCACCTTCAACTTGTCGACGATGGCCTTGACCTCCTGTGTGCGGTGCCGGTCGGCGACCAGCACCGCGTCCTCCGTCACCACAACGACGAGATCGTTCACGCCCACAAGCGCCGTCAGGCCCTTTTCCGCACGAACGAGGCTGTTGGTGGCTTCGTGCAGGACGACGTCGCCCTGCGTGACGTTGCCGTGCGCATCGCGGTTCTGCAACGACCAGAGCGAGGACCAGGCGCCGACGTCGTTCCAGCCGATGTCGCACGGAACGACCGCTGCCTTGTCGGTTTTTTCCATGACCGCGTAGTCGATAGAGATGCTCTTCGCCTTCTCGAAAGCGACCGGGTCGAGCCGGATGAAGTCCGCATCGCGCTTTCCTGCGGCAAGCGCTCCGCGGCACGCCCCCAGCAGTTCCGGTTCGCGCCTTTCCATCTCCGACAGCATGACGTCGGCCCGGAAGACGAACATGCCGCTGTTCCAGAAATAGTTGCCCGCCGCGCAATAACTCTCCGCTGTTTCGCGGTTCGGCTTTTCGACGAATCGCCGGACAAGGAAAGCGTCCCCGGCCGGCTCGCCCCGCTCGATGTAGCCGTAGCCCGTCTCCGGTGCTTGCGGGTGGACGCCGAAAGTCACGATGTGCCCTAACATAGCGGCCGCGTGGGCCTGCGCCACCGCAAGCAGGAATGCAGCCCTGTCGGTGACGACATGATCGGACGGGAGAAGGAGAACCGCACCTTGGGTGTCCTCTTCGGCGACCAGCAGCGCGGCGACCGCCGCCGCTGGCGCGGTATTGCGGCCGAAGGGTTCCAGCACGATTGATGCAGGGACAATCCCGATCTCCTGCATCTGCTCGGCTACGATGAAGCGATGGGCTTCATTGCACAGCAGGATTGGCGGGCTGGCATTCGCGGCCTCGGCGGCGCGCATGACCGTATCCTGGATCATCGTGCGCTTGCCGTTGAGGGCCAAAAGTTGCTTCGGCAACGACCTCCGCGACAGCGGCCACAGGCGGGTGCCGCTTCCACCGGACAGGATCACAGGATGGATCGCGGACGTCGTCGCAGTCGCCATGGCGATGCTCAATTGCCCTTTTCGTAAGCTGTCCATTGAGATACCGGCCTTGCGTGCCCTTCCAGCACAATCCCTTCTGAATTTTCTCGGCCGGACCTTGGCGCGCGGCTACCGGTGGTCAATCTAAGGCACTTTGGCCGCGCGCACAATTCAGCCGGCACCGCGGAAAGACGGGTGACGCGCCAGATTTCAGCGCAGAGTCTTCGCAGTCGCCGTACCTGCCGTCGCTGTACCTGCCGATCGGAATTTCCCAAAACAAACTCGGCATGCCAAGAATGCGCGCATCCAGCATGGGCAATATGCCCCCACCGCAGGCGCTGTTACAGCAGTTGGCACAGGAAGTCTTGCCGGACATGGCGAGCCACGTTGTCGATTTCATAGGACGGTTTGGCAGATCGATTGGCAGCCCCGTCACTGCGGCCGGAACCTGTCGACCTACTGACGATTTCGGCAGGGCCTCCCGTCCATGCCCTTAAGACATCCTGTTCCATCAGTTCAAGCCGTCGAAGTGGCCGTGTGTCGCCATGGATTCTGGTGCACAAGCATGTCTCCGACTGCGGGCTGACGCTTCAGTTCCAGGCGCGGTCTTGCGCAGTGCGTCATACTCTTCAAACATGTTCATCGCGATCGGCCGAGGACTTGCATGGTGGCAGTGTCTCACTGCGTTGAGGCTCGAGCGAGCCTTACCTTGTGGGGTCCTAGGCCAGAGCGATTCTTGGCGTTTTCGACGGTTGGCTTCGACGCTTTTGCGTTGTCATGCGCTACCGATTGGGCAGCTATGGCGCTAATGCCGGGCCTGCAGTAGACGCCCTTGCCTGCTTATCGCCGCGGAGACCCTATGAACAGGTCCGGCCAATTACCATTGAGCTCTGGCCGCGACATCCTTGGATTCTTCCCCTGAAACTCGGCTACACTGTTTCAGATAGAAACGTTGGAACTCGCCTGGCTAATCGTCCAGTGCTCGTGCGCGACAGGCAGCGGGTCTAGCGACTGGGCGTGCCACCAGGCCTGTTCTGATCCAGCGTTATGCAACTCGCCATGATGCACAGAACACAGTGGCACGACGAACTCGTCACTGACCTTCTGACCAAGCCCGTGGGGTTGGGCGTATTTGATGTGATGGGCATGACAAGGTGCCGTTTGGCAGACGAGGCATGGCAGGGCGGCCACGCGCCGCAGATGGGCCTTGTCTCGCATCCGGCGTGCCGTGCTGATCGCAAGCTCCGCCTTGTCAATTCGCGGGCCTGGCGCAATGCGCGACGGCGCCAATGGATGAGGAACAGTCCCAATATTGCCCTCGGGGCATGGGCCTTGCGCCGCCAGACGCCGGCGGTAAACCCGTTCAAGCACATCGGCAAAGTGCTCACCGCGTTGCGTCTTAAGGGCAGGGGCGAGATCCCTGAGATGCGCCACTGAGCACTTGTTGCGCATCCACCAGAGAGTAGCCTCCTCCGCCGTTGATGCGCCCTCAACCACCTTGCGCAAAGCTCCGCAGAACCCCTCAGGCGAAAGATCGGCAGCGAAGGGTTCGCCGTTCGGACTGAGGATATTCATTCTGGATCGCGTCGGCTCACCGACGCCAACTTGGTCCTTGTCGTAGAGGCAAAGCCCAAAGCGGTTGCCGAAGGTGGCGAGGGCGCGCTTGGTGGCGTCGGTCTCTGCGGCCTTGATCGCCCGGTCATGCGCATCAGCGACACTAGAGGCACTGGCGCTTCCGCAACCCGTCCCCTCTCGTGAAACGAGTGTGCCTGAGGCCCGCACCTGGATACGCACGCGCGCCACGTAGGCACACGTCGTTGTCTCTCCCCGCGTTCGCTCGAAGACACGCTCGAAGTGAACCGTTTCGCGATCCCAGCCGGAGAACCCGAAGATGGAATTGGCCTCGCGGATCGCGAACCAACCCTCGATATAGTCAACCTGCTTGCCGTCCACAGTTCGCTTCTGGACGTGCGCTCGGGGGAGCTTGTCGGTCAGCTTTCGCAATTGGGCGGACGTGAAGCCGGTCATCGCACACGCACCCCAATGGTGGGTTCGGCCATGACCAGGAGCGCGCCGTTCACCATCGTGCCGCGCTTGAGTGCTTCCGTCAGCGACCGTCGGTCCAGGCGGGGCGGCTGTGGCACGAAGTATTCGCTGGGGACCCGGGTCTCGTCGATGACCTCCAGTTTCTCGCCGCTGGCACGCAAGCTGACCGAAAAGTCCGGTGCAACGACCTTGGGCAGATTGGCCTCGGCCATGGCCCAGCAGGCCAGGGCCCGCTTCTTCTCGTATCGCTCCTTTACGCGGCTGAGCCTGGCCTGAAGGTCATCCAGTCGGCTCTTAATGCCTATGACCGTTGCTTCGTCATCCAAGCTGGAGCGGATCACCGCGCCGATGAGCTCGGGGAGGTCTGATAGTCCTTCCAAGGTATCTCGGGCAGTCTCCTTATCGAGACCTGTGTAGTGCTCTTTGAGCCGCTCTCCCAGAATCAGGTAATTTGAAACTTCGGAGCGTAGAGTTTGATCTGGCACCATGGGAATTAGCCTCTCATGTTGGGTAAAATGATGGCTTGTGTTAATATTTGTACCAACTATCAAAGTTATTTGTCAACTCCATGTTGAGGCCCATACACGCGCGCATGGCTCGTGCGGCCTTGGACTGGGGGCTTCGCGACTTAGAGGAGCGGACGGGAATAAATAAGAACACGCTGGCCCGTTTCGAATCCGGCAAGGGCGTTCTTCTGAGTACGGCTCAGAAAATCGAAGATGTTTTTGCGCAAGAGGGGGTCAGGTTCGTCTTCGAAGACAACGATCACGGCCCGGGCATTGTCATGGCAAAGCGCTCTGTGGGAGCGATTGGCCCAGAGAAACCGCCCAAAACGCCAAAACGAAGCCAAAAAGGCAAGTAGTTTCAACGGCTCCTACTCGGCCGAAGCGTCACTGTTTCAGTCGCCATAATACTTGACGTCGTCGTCAGGATCTCGGCGGGCTGGCCCGCCGCGCCGCTGCAGCTCGATCTGCAGGCAGCGGATCAAAATAATCTTGTCGAAGCGCGGATCGCTCGCGCGTGGATGCCCCGTTCCCACGCGGCCGTCTCGTCGGGAAGCGGTTGGCCGCGCTGGCGCCGCGTATCCACATCACCAGGGCCATCGTTATAGGCAGCAAACAGTCCGGGATATCCGTACTGCGCATAGAACAACCTCGAGACGGCAGCGCCTGCGAAAATATTGGGTGGTGTGTCCGCGGCTTTGGACCATCATGACCGCGCGAATCCACGCCGCCGGCATTTCGAAACGGCTCACGGCCTGCTTGATCAGCGGCTCCAGCGCGCCATGAGCGCGTCAGAGTCATCGCTGCTTCTTGCTGGTACGCGGTTGGCGGCAGCGCATCGCCGGCTCGCGCACTGTGTGGAGCACAAACGTAAACAGAAAAGCCGCGCCGAATGCCGTCCTCGCCAGCGTCCAGCGCGAATGTCCTGCGCTCATCATTTGCGTTTGGGAGGGGTAGCCGGCGAATAGGGCGGAAAATGATTTTGTGCCTGTGCGGGCTCAGTCGATGCTTGCGGTGATGGCGTGATCGGCGCTGGGCGTATCTTAGAGCCCCTAAACTGTCGCGGTGGGGTTTCTCTCGGGGGTGGGCGGTAGCATTATTGATTGGATGAGTCTCTTGGCCTACATGCGCCGACACAGGTCACGGAACTGAACCAAACGCGATGCATGTCTTCGTAACCGGGGTTGCTGGCTTTGTCGGATTTCATACCGCCAAAGCGCTGCTCGCACGCGGGCACCGCGTGACAGGTGTCGACGACATCAACGACTACTATCCAGTCGCACTGAAAGAGGCGCGGCTGGTGCGGCTTCGGGCTGAGAAGGGCTTCCGCTTCACGAAGGGCGACATCGCGGCCCAGGGGATGTTGGATCGCGCTGCGGGCGGCGAGCGGTTGGACGTCATCGTGCACCTCGCGGCGCAGGCCGGCGTGCGCTACGCGGTCGAAAACCCGCGGGCCTATACGCGCTCCAACCTCGTTGGGCATGCGGAGGTACTGGAGTTCGCGCGCCATCATGCAGGGCTGAAGCACCTGATCTATGCCTCGTCCAGTTCAGTGTACGGCAACGACACGATGCCTCCCTTCACCGAAGAGGCGCTCGCAGTGAAGCCGGTGTCATACTACGGCGCGACCAAGCGGTCGTGTGAACTCCTCTCGCACTCCTATGCCGAGTTGTACGGACTGAGGCAGACGGGGCTCAGGTTCTTCACAGTGTACGGGCCATGGGGACGGCCGGACATGGCGTATTGGTCGTTCACCGACGCGGTCCTGCGGGGCAAGACGCTGCCGGTGTTCGGCCAGGGACTGCTCAGGCGCGACTTCACCTATGTCGACGACATCGTGGCGGGGTTGGTCGCGCTGATCGAAGGCGACTATCCGGCGGCCGACGGGGCGCCCCATCGTGTCTACAACCTGGGCAACAGCCGCCCGGAGACCGTGCTTGATCTGATCGGGCACATCGAACGCGCGACTGGCATGAAGGCAAAGATCGAGCACCGCGAAGGACCTCCGGGCGATGTGCGCGAGACCTCGGCCGATGTCAGCAAGGCGCACCGCGACTTCGGTTTCGCGCCGAGGGTGTCGCTGGCCGAAGGAATTCGCCGCTTTGTGGGCTGGTTCCGGCAGTATCACAATCTGTGAGACCTCTGGCCGGGCGGCGTTGATCTGCTAGGCTCTGCCCAGCATACCGGAGGATTGAAAATGCCGTACGTCGAGAACCGGATCGTCCACGACGCCGATTCCCACTTGATGGAGCTGACCGACTGCCTCGATGCCTTCCTCGATCCGAAATTTCGCGCAGCTTATGATGATCTACCGAAGGTCAGGGCGTGGCCGCGCGACGGCAAGCTGCCGACCCACGCCAACGCCCAGCACGACGATCCCGCGTTCCGAGCCGGCGCTGAGGCGAACATCCTGCTGCGCAAGAACTACGAGGCGCTGGGCGCGTTCCGCAGGAGCGACCGGCCAGCGGCGCTGGATCATCTGGGCTTCGCGAGCCAATTGATCTTCACCACCTGGTGTCTCGGAAATTTCCAGCTCGAAGAGCAGGGCAAGACCGACCTCGCCTATGCGACGGCGCAGGCGCACAACCGGATGATGGTCGACTTCTGCTCGGTCGACCGGCGTTTCCTCGGCACCGGCTATGTGCCGCTGGTGGATTTCGACAAGGCGAAGGCATGCACGCGCGACGCGATCGACATGGGCTGCAAGGCTCTGCTGGTGCCGTCCAGACCGGTGAAGCACGCGGCGAGCCATATCGCGCTCGACCCGGTGTGGGCGATGGCGGAAGAGGCAGGCTTGCCGGTTGTTTTCCATGTCGGCGGCGAGAAGAAAATCGACGGCCAGTATTTCGAAAACGGCCTGCCGCGCGTGAAGGACTTCCACGGCGGCGAGGAGAATTTCACCTCGGTGAGCTACATGGCTATTCCGCATTCGGTAGAGCTCACCCTGGCGGCGATGATCTTCGACGGCGTGCTGGACCGTTTTCCGAAGCTCAAATTCGGCGCAATCGAGCTCGGCGCGTCGTGGGTGCCGGGCTGGATGCGCAACATGGACTCGGCTGCGGGCGCCTTCATCAAGAACGAGGACCGGCTCAAGAAGCTCTCGCTGAGGCCGAGCGAGTTCGTTCAACGCCAGGTGCGCGTGACGCCCTATCCGCACGAGGACACCGGCTGGATCATCCGCAATTCCGGCGACGAGGTGTGCCTGTTTTCCTCCGACTTCCCGCATGTGGAGGGCGGGCGCAATCCGCTCAAGCGGTTCGGCGATGCGTTGCAGGGCTGCACGCAGCAACAGATCGATCGGTTCTATTGCGACAACTTCATCGACCTGATGGGCGAAGGGCTGGCGCCAGACTTGCGCCGGCCCCGGCATCTGATCGCGGCCTGACGGCGCGTTTCAGAAGCGGTATTTCTCGCCGATGCCAAGGGCCTGGCCGTCGTCGTCACGCCCTAAGGGCGACTGGACTGATGGCTATCTGGGCACCACCATGCAACTTAGCTTGCGTGCGATGAGCGCGGCGCAGAGGCGGGCGGCGCCGTCGTACACGGGACCCGCGCGAAGGCGGTAGTAGCGGCCCCGGCCAGGCAGATCGGCTGGCACTACCTGCGGCGACAGGCCAGCCATCGCCGTGCCAGCGATCGCGACGATGTTGTTCCACGCGTCCGCCGCGTCCGCTTCATTGCGCCAGGCACCGAGCTGGATGGTCTCGCCATGCCCGCCGGTCACTCCGAGCGCGGGTTTCAGTTCCGGCGCGGCCACTGCCGGTTTCGGAGGCCGGGGCGGATGCAGATGCACGACGCGCGATGGGGGACGGAGATGAATGACGCCGTCGTCGGCAGGAGGTGGTGCCGATCCTGGTGGATGCAACACGACGGGACCTGAGTCATCGGAGGCCGCCGGACTGAGCGGCGCCGCAGGGTTCGAAGGCGGTGGAGACGCCGCCGGGGCGGGCGGGAGCGCTTGCGCAGGCGCGGTTGCCAACGCGGTGAGCCGTTCCCGCGCCAAAGCAAACTGCGAATTGGCGGCCAGTGCTGCCTTATAGTAGGTGCGCGCCAGGGCGACGTTGCCCCGTGCCTCGGCCACCTGGCCGAGTCCGTAGTTGGGGTACTCCGCGTGCGGATTACCCGCGGCCAGTGAGCGCTTGTAGTCGGCGGCGGCATCGTCGAAACGACCGAGACGGCGATAGGCGTTGCCGCGGTTGTTGAGCGCGGCTGCATGGCGCGGATCGAGACGTATCGCGGCGGAATAATCGCCGATGGCATCCTGCGTCTGCCCGCCTGCGTCGAGCGCAACACCGCGGTCGTAGAGCGCACGCCTTTGATCCGCGGCCATCAGCGCGTGCGCATTGATGGCTTCGGTGAAATCGATCGTCGCCGCGTCGTGCTCGCCCAGCATTTCGTGGGCAAGCCCGCGGTCGATCAGCACGCGTGCGCGGTCGCGCGGCGTGAGCGATGGATCGGCCAGCGCCTGGGTGGCGAGCGCGACGGCGTTCGAGGCGTTGCCGGCGTGCAGGGCCACGCCGGCGGCATCCACAGTCGGCGGCACTGCACCGGCGGGAGCTACGACCAGAAGGGCGGCCAGGGCGGCAAGCAACGCGAGGCGGTCGGGTCTGAAGACCATGCATTGGTTTTAGCCGATTTCAAGAAGCTGTCACCAAAGCGACGGGGTCAGGACGACGGGGTCATCGAGGGCACAGGCATTCCAATCGACAGGTGGAGCCGGTGCCCTGGCAGCGGCGAGGATTTGCTCGAGTTCGACGGCGGTCGTGACCCCGACGATGCCCACATCGATCTCGGGGCGGCTCAGGACGAAGCCAAGCGCGGCGGCCAGGGGAGTCGTGCCGGCTTCGGCAAAGCGGCCGCGCATGGCGTCGAGGTGCGGTGCAGCGTGCTGAAGCTTCGCGGGGAGGCGATCACTTTCCAGGAACAGAAGGCCTTGCAGGAAGAGGGAGCGGGCGTGGATCTCAACGCCAAGCGCCTTGATCGCATCGAGCTGACCCGATTGCAGCAGCCGCTGGTCAAGAAGGCTGAACGGCACCTGCATCGCGTCGGGACGGAAGTCGCGGGCCAGTTGCGCCGGCTCGTCCGCGACATAGGCCGAGATGCCGATGCCTTTGAACAAGCCCTCGTCGCGAAGCGCCAGCAGGGCGTTCCAGAACTCGCGACCGCCTTCGTCGCGCAAGTCGGGCGCGAAGTGGACCAGCAGCAGATCGACCGGTTTTCGTCCCAAAGTCGCGACCGACTGGCGCGCGCGCGCAAGCACCGCGTCGAGGCCGTTCTTGAGGGCAATGGTCTTGGTCACCAGGCGGAACGGCTGGGTGAGCTGTGGCACCGCGCCCAGCACGCGCTCCGCCTCTCCATAGTTCGCTGCGGTATCGAGAACGGACAGGCCGGTGGCCGCGGCGCGGCGAAGAATGGCCGCTACCTCGGGAGGTGCGACCTGACCAGCCGGGTTGGAAACGCCGTATGCCTGCCCGAACTGGACCGTGCCGAGACCCAGGCGGCGAAAGACCGATTCTGTCATGGCGCGATTATATGAGTGTGGACGCCGGCTCGTGCAGCGTTATTCCGCGCCAAAAGAGCGCCGCTGTTTCGCCGGATTCAAACCCGATAGGATCGGTTGAATCGAGGGGCGCCATGATCGAAGTCGAAGACCTCGTCTACGAGTACCCGACGGCGCGCGCACTGAAAGGCGTGTCGCTGAAGGTGGCGGACCAGACGATCACGGCGCTGGTCGGACCGAACGGCGCCGGGAAGACGACGCTGCTGCGCTGCCTTGCGGCGCTGGAGGACCCTTATTCGGGCAAGGTCGTGATCGACGGCATGGATACGACCCATTCGCCGCGCGAGATCCATGCACGGATGGGATACCTGCCCGATTTCTACGGCCTGTATGACGACCTGACGGTGCGGCGCTGCCTGACCTACGCAGCGCGATCTCATTCGATCACGGCGGGCGCGACGCCGAAGGCCGTGGCGAAGGCGGCGCAGCGCGTGGGGCTGTCTGATCGCATCGACTCCAAGGCTGGCGAGTTGTCGCGCGGCTTGCGGCAGCGGCTGGCGATCGGCCAGGCGATCGTGCACGAGCCCAAGCTGCTGCTGCTGGACGAGCCGGCGGCGGGCCTGGACCCGCAGGCGCGGCGCGATCTTTCCGCACTGCTGATCGCGCTGCGCGACGGCGGCATGACGCTCGTGGTGTCGTCGCACATCCTCGCCGAGCTCGAGGACTACTGCACCGAGATGATCATCATCGAGAACGGCCTGATCGCCGGCGGCAAGGCGATCAAGGTGCGCGATGACGACCGGCCGCGCTACATGGTGGCGCTCGCGGCGCCGAGGGCGGACCTGAAGGACTTCCTCGTCGCGCATGGCGCCGACGTCAGCGAGGCCGACGAGAACCATGCGGTGATCGTGTTCACCCGCAACCAGACGGCGCGGGCGAAGCTGGTTCGCGACCTGGTGATGGCCGGGTTCGAAGTGGCGAGTTTCGGCGAAAGCTCCAAGGCTCTCGAGCAGACTTATTTCGCGCAGGTGGGACACAAGGCATGAACCCGGAATTCCTGCGCAATGTCTGGCTGGAGATGACGACCCGGCGCGTCTTGCTGATGGTTGGTCTTCTAGGCCTTACCTTTGCCGCTGCGGCATTGGCGAACGGCGACTGGGGACCGGCAAGCGTCGCAACGTGGCTCTACTACATCATCGTCGTCATCCTGGGATCGCGCAGCGCCGCTTTGAGCGTTGTGGGCGAGATCGGTGCGCGCACCTGGGACAGCCAGCGCCTGTCGTCGCTCGGCGCGGGCGAAATGATGTGGGGCAAGCTGTTCGGCGCCACGATCTACAACTGGTTTGGCGGTGCGATCTGCCTTGCAGTGCTGCTGACGCATGAAGCGATCACGGCGGGTGCGGGCACCGCGGCACTGGACCTGCTCTACTACGTCGGCATCGGCGTGATCTCGCAGGCCGCCGCGCTGCTGGCGAGCCTGATCGCCATCGGGCGCGGGCAGGGGCATTCGCGCCTTGAAGTCTTCGCCTATCAGCTCGTCGGACTGGTCGCAGGCGTGGCGGTCTGGTGGGTGTGGGACGAGGTGAAGAGCCACACCGTCGATACGATCGTGTGGTGGGGTCATCCGCTGGATGCGGCGATATTCCTGCTGGCGTCGCTCGTCATCTTTTCGGTCTGGACACTGGTTGCGTGCTTTCGCGAGATGCGGTTGGAGCTCAAGATGCGCAACGGGCCGCTGGTATGGCTCGCGTTCCTCGTATTCATCGGCTTCTACGTCGCCGGTTTCGACGCGTGGTTGTCGCAGGAGCTGAAGTCCTGGGATCCGGGCGCGCTGCGCCTGCTGCTGGCGGGCACGGCTTACGGCATTCTGACCTACATCATGGTGCTGCTAGAGCCGAAGGACCGCGTGCACTACCGCTGGATGCAGGGCCAGATCCGGCAAGGCCATGTCGCCAACGCGCTGAACGGCACGCAGGCATGGATGATGGGCTATGCCGCGACATTCCTCGCCGGCATTGTACTGTTCTTCTGGCTTCTGCACGACGTGAGCGCCGCACTCGTGGGCCAGCCACTGGTGCTGGCAGCGCTGGGATTCCTGACGCGCGACGTGTCGCTGTTCGTCTTGATGCAGACCCTGCCGGGCCGGCGGCGCGGCGATTTCGGTGCGCTGGCGATCCTGTTCGCGCTCTATGTGCTGATCCCGTGGATACTGGCCTCGCTGAACGCGAACGCGTTGATGTTCCTGTTTTTCCCGCAGCTTCCATCGCCGACCTTCGTCGGCGCGATCGCAGCATGGGTGCAGGGGATCGCCGTCGCGGGCTTGACGCTGACGCGCCTCGCGTTGACAGAGAAAGGACAGCCGGTTCCGGCCTAAATTCCGTCAGCGAGCAGGCGCTTCAGTCCGCCATAGTTCGGCTGGTCGATGCCGACCTTGTCGCGAGTGGTGAGCGTCATGTGCTCGGCCAGACCCGGCGTGCCGAGGTTGATCCTGCCGGCGCGGATAGCTGTGCAGAGTTCCCGATTCAACTCCATCAGGCCGCCGTCATGACCAAGCAGCTTCGCGAGGCGGGCGCGTTCGGCGTCACCGGACGTGGCGCCATGCTCCAGCTCGCGCGCCACGATACCGAGCGCATTGGCAGCGACACGGGCGTGGAAGGCGGTGTGACCCTTGAGCTCTGGCATAGCCTTCTGCTCGATGAAGTCGCGCACCGCGAGCACCAGTTCCAGCACGGAGGGTTGGTCCATCATGCTCAGATCTTTCCGCGGATGATCAGGTTGATGAGGTCGACTTCGGTTTCCGACGAGCGGCGGCCGATGGCTGCGCGCTCGACTGAATGATCGCGCAGGAAACCCTGGTACATGCTCATGCACATGATACCCCATTTGAGCGAGCCGTAGACGATCCAGGTGCGCGCGTCGTCGATGCTGATCGTGCCGCCGCCCGCGATCTCGTAGCCCGCGAGCAAGTCTTGCAAATCGCCAAACCCGCCGACCACTTTCTCCTGCACGCCGAAGCGCCAGGTGTTTGTACAGATCCAGCCGATGTCCTCCAGCGGGTCGCCGATATGCGCCAGCTCCCAGTCGAGCACCGCTTCGTAGCCGCGTGGGGAGATCAGTAGATTGCCGTGCCGGAAATCGCCGTGTACCAGCGCTTGGCGCTTCGCCTGCGCCATGCGCGGCTCGAGCCATTTGAACGCGATCTCGAACATGGGATGCGGGTAGTTGTAGAGATCGTACATGTCGCGGTAGCGGCGCAGCTGCGTCGGGCCGTCGACCACCGGCAGTACCTTGCGCAGTTCGGGCGTGAGCTCGACGGCATGGATGCGCGCGAGCTCTTCGCCGCATTGGCGCGCGAGGTCGGGGCGGATGGCGTCGAACTCCTTGTCGCGCAGGATCTTGCGGGCGATGGTTTCGCCCTGGAGGCGATCCATCACATATCCTTCCCCGACACCTTCTTCCGGCTTCAGCACGTGGCGCACGCGCGGCGCACGCACGCCGGCGGTACGGCTCGCCTCGATGGCGATGGCCTCGGTCGCTAGCGGCACGGCGGTGGAGGTTTCGGTGATGACGCGCGGTTGGCCATCGGGCGCGCGGCGCAGGATCAGCGGTATGACGCCGCCGTCGCAAACGGCGTCGAACGACCAGGTCTCCTGGCTGGCGCCGCCCGAGAGGCGAGTAAGGCCGTTCAACCCTTGCAAGCCGGGAAGCGAGGGTTTGAGCGCGCGTTCGAGAGCGGGGGCGAAATCGTTCATGTCCGAATCCTACACCGTGTCGCGGGGGCAGGTTCAACCGGCCTTGAGGTAGCGAACGGCCTCGTCGCGGCCGAACAGGTAGAGCAGGGTGCGCAGCGCCTGGCCGCGCTCCGATTGCAGTTCCGGGTCGCGGGTAAGGATCAGTTGCGCGTCGTCGCGGGCGGCGGCCAGCAGGTCGCCGTGGACCGCGAGGTCGGCGACGCGGAATTCGACCATGCCGCTCTGGCGCGTGCCGAGCAGCTCGCCGGCACCGCGCAGTTCCAGGTCCTTCTCCGCGATGACGAAGCCGTCGTCGGTCTCCCGCATGGTGTTGAGGCGGGCCTTGGCGGTCTCGCCGAGCGGGCCATGATAGATCAGCAGGCAGGACGACTTGCCCGATCCGCGCCCGACGCGGCCGCGGAGCTGGTGAAGCTGGGCTAGGCCGAAGCGTTCGGCATGCTCGACCACCATGATGGTCGCCTCCGGAACGTCGACGCCGACTTCGATCACCGTGGTGGCGACGAGGATCGAGGTTTCGCCGGCCTTGAACCGCGCCATCTCGGCATCGCGCTCGGTGCCTTTCATCTTGCCGTGGACGAGGCCGATCTTCAGGCCCAGCACGCGCTTCAACATGGCGGCGCGTTCCTCGGCAGCTGCGAGGTCGACGAATTCGGACTCCTCCACCAGCGGGCACACCCAGTAGGCGCGGGCGCCAGTGGCGATGGCTTTGCGCAGGTGTTCGATCACCTCGTCGAGGCGCTCGTCGGAGAGGGTGCGGGTGGCGATGGGCTGGCGGCCCGGCGGGCGGCCCATGAGGCGCGAAACGTCCATGTCGCCATAGGCCGTGAGCGCCAGCGTGCGCGGGATGGGTGTGGCGGTCATCACCAGCACGTCGACCGGACGGCCGCCCTTACCTTGCAGCAGCATGCGCTGATGCACACCGAACTTGTGCTGCTCGTCGATCACGGCCAAGCCGAGGTCGGCGAACTCCACATCCTCGGTGAACAGCGCGTGGGTGCCGATGAGGATGTCGATCTCGCCAGCGGCCAGCGCTGCCAGCGTGGTCTCGCGGGTGGCGCGCTCGCGGCCGGTGAGAAGGCCGAGGCGGATGTCGGTGGCTTTCGCATAGGGTTCGAGCGAAGCCATGTGCTGACGTGCGAGAATCTCGGTCGGCGCCATGAACGCGCCTTGCGCACTCGCTTCGACCGCGTTCAGCAGCGCGAGGAAGGCGACGATGGTTTTCCCCGAGCCGACGTCGCCTTGCAGCAGGCGCAGCATGCGGGTGGGCGCTGCGATGTCGGCTTCGATCTCGGCGATGGCCTGAAGCTGCGGCGCGGTCAGCGCGAAGGGGAGGGCGGCGATGGCGCGGGCCTTCAGGCTGCCGTCGCCCGGCAGCGCGCGACCTTTCTTCGCCTGACGCATCTGGCGGCGGATAAGCAGCAGCGCAAGCTGATTGGCCAGTAGTTCATCATAGGCCAGCCGTTTGCGCACCGGCGTTTCGGGCGAGAGGTCGGCGTCGCTTTGCGGGGCGTGGGCCTCCAACAGGGCCTCATGCCAGGCGTGCCAGCCTTGTTTCGCGAAGAATGCCGGATCGTCCCATTCTGGCAGCAGCACGACGTTGTCGAGCGCGGCGCGGATCGCCTTGCTCAGCACCTTCAGCGTCAGGCCTTCTGTCAGGGCATAGATCGGTTCGTGCAGGGTGAGGCCGCTGTCGTCCTCCGGCGCCACGATGTGGTCGGGATGCGTCATCTGGAGCGTGTCGCGGAAGCGTTCGAGCTTGCCGCTGATGATGCGGCGGCTGCCTTCCGGCAATTGCCGCTTCAGGTAATCGGCGTGTGCGTGGAAAAAGGCGAGCTCGAGCAGCGAGGTGTCGTCCGACACGATCACGCGATAGGGCTGGCGCCGGTCGCGCGACGGTTTGTGGCTCAGCACGTTCACATTGACGGTGACAATGCGGCCCAACTCGGCCTCCGCCAGCTTCGGACGATAGGAACGGTCAATCAGCCCGGTCGGCAGGTCGAACATCAGGTCGACCAGGCGCGGCCCTGCGACTCTCTGGATGAGCCTCTCCACCTTGGGGCCGACGCCCGCAAGGGTGCGAATTTCCGCGAAAAACGGGAACAGAATCGACGGCCGCATTGACTCGAAAGAATATGGTCGCGGGCGGTTGTTCTCAACGGAACGCATGCTATATCCGCCTCATGACGCGTGACGAAAACGGTGGGTCTTTTGGGGCCCGCCGCAAAAGGGTTTTGTTCCGGGCGCAGCGCCGAGGCTTCAGGGAGGTCGATCTGATCTTCGGCGCCTTCGCGGCCGAGGAACTGGGCGCGATGCCAGAATTCGAGCTCGACCAGTTCGAGGCACTGCTGATTGCCCCTGACCAGGAAGTGTATGCGTGGCTGCGCGGCGCCGCTCCGGTGCCCCATGAGTTCGACACGCCGGTTTTCCGGCGCCTGCAAGCGGTGTGCAATCGCAAGAACCCGACATGGAACGCCTAGACTACATCGCGCGGCAGCAGGGCCGCTTTGCCGTCACCGGCGCGCCGTCCGGATATGACGCGTATATCGCTGTGGAAGCGGTCGCACGGTCGAAGGGGCTGGTTCTGTTCGTCGCGGCCGACGACGTGCATGCGCAGGCGGTGATGGAAGCGGCGCATTTCTTCGCGCCTTCGGCCGCCGTGCTGTCGTTCCCGGCGTGGGATTGCCTTCCGTATGACCGCGTGTCGCCGAAGCCGGATATCGAGAGCACGCGGCTCGCCACGCTGGCGTCGCTTGCGCGCGACGACGGGCCGCGCGAAGCGCTGGTCGTGACAACAATCAACGCGCTGCTGCAACGCGTGCCGCCGAAGGAATGGGTGGCGAAGGCGAGCTTCTTCGCGCGCGTTGGGCGCGAGGTCGACCGCGAGGGCATGGTCGCGTTTTTGTCGGGCAACGGGTATGTGCGCGCTTCGACCGTCCGCGAGCCAGGTGACTTCGCGCTGCGCGGCGGGATCATCGATCTGTGGCCGCCGGGCATCGAGCAGCCGCTGCGGCTGGACTTCTTCGGCGAGGAGCTGGAGGCGATCCGCCGTTTCGACGCGGAGACGCAACTTTCCTCCGACAAGATCGACGAGATCGAACTGCTGCCCGCCAGCGAAGTGCCGCTGGGACCTGACGAGATCAGCCGCTTCCGCGCCGGTTATGTTGCCGCGTTCGGGCCGGCGAGCAACGACGACGTGCTCTACGAAAGCGTGAGCGCGGGTCGCAAGCACCCGGGCATGGAGCATTGGCTGCCGCTGTTCTATCGGCGGCTCGACACCCTGTTCGACTTCATGCCGCAAGACCTGGTCATGCTCGGGCACGAGACGGAAGAGACCAGGAAAGCGCGGCTCGAGCTGGTGCGCGACTACTACGAGACGCGCGAGGAATTCCGCCGCCCAAAGCAGGACGACAAGCAGGCGATCAAGGCGCCGCCATACAAGCCGCTGAAGCCGGAGCTTCTGTATCTGACCGATGCCGAGTGGACCGAGGCATTGTCGTCTCTGAGCGTGCGCGACCTGTCGCCGTTCCAGGCGCCGGAATCGATGAAGTCGGTCGATGCCGGCGGCAAGGTCGGCCGCGACTTCCAGCCCGAACGCGCTGTCGCCAAGACGACCAATGTGTTCCAGGCCGCCGCCGATCACATCGAAGCACTGCATGCCGCGAAGAAGCGCGTGGTGGTGGCGTCGTGGAGCGGCGGCTCGTCGGAGCGCATGGGCGGCGTGCTGTCGGATCACGGCCTGGCGGCCATTCGTTCGGTCAAGGATTGGCCCGATGCGCTGAAGATGGACGCGGCGGCGACCGGCATCGCGGTGCTGGGCATCGAGAAGGGCTTCGAGGCGCCGGACTTTGCGGTGGTGTCGGAGCAGGACGTGCTCGGCGACCGCATGGTGCGGGCCCAGACGCGCGCGCGACGGGCACAGAACTTCCTGCAGGAAGCATCGAGCCTCGCGCCGGGCGACTTGGTCACGCATATCGAGCACGGCGTCGGCCGCTATGTCGGCCTGAAAACCATCGACGCGCTGGGCGCGCCGCATGATTGTCTTGAGCTGCAATACGACGGCGGTAAGCTGTTCCTGCCGGTGGAGAACATCGAGCTGCTGACGCGTTATGGCGCCGACGACAGCGGTGCGGCGCTGGATCGGCTCGGCGGTGCGGGCTGGCAGGCACGCAAGGCCAGGGCCAAGGAACGCGTGCGCGAGATCGCGGCGGAGCTGATCCGCATCGCGGCGGCGCGCGAGCTGAAGTCGCTCCCCTCGATCGATCCGCCCTCTGGCCTGTACGACGAGTTTTGCGCCCGCTTCCCATGGCAGGAAACCGACGACCAGGAGAAGGCCATCGCCGATACGATGGAGGACTTCGCCAGGGGCCGGCCGATGGACCGGCTGGTGTGCGGCGACGTCGGCTTCGGCAAGACCGAGGTTGCGCTGCGCGCCGCCTTCGTGATGGCGATGAGCGGGCAGCAGGTGGCGGTGGTCGTGCCCACCACGCTGCTGGCGCGGCAGCACTACCGCAACTTCGCCGACCGTTTTGCGGGCTTCCCCGTCACGGTGCGGCAGCTCTCGCGCTTCGTCGATGCCAGGGAAGCGAAGGACACCCGCGCGCTGCTTGCCGACGGCAAGGTCGACATCGTAGTGGGCACGCACGCACTGCTCGCCAAGTCGATCAAATTCGCCAATCTCGGCCTCGTTATCGTGGACGAGGAGCAGCACTTCGGCGTCACGCACAAGGAACAGCTCAAGTCGCTCAAGGCCGACGTGCACGTGCTGACGCTGACCGCGACGCCGATCCCGCGCACCTTGCAGCTGGCGCTGTCGGGCGTGCGTGACCTGTCGCTCATCACAACACCGCCGATCGACCGCCTGGCCGTACGCACCTTCGTGACGCCGTTCGATCCGCTGGTGGTGCGTGAAGCGCTTTTGCGCGAGCATTATCGCGGCGGCCAGTCGTTCTATGTCGCGCCGCGCATCGCCGACCTGCGCGAGGCGGAGGAATTCCTGAAGGCCACCGTCCCGGAGGTGAAGACGGCGGTCGGTCACGGCCAGATGGCGGCCAGCGTGCTGGAAGAGGTGATGACCGCGTTCTACGAGCGCAAGGTCGACGTTCTGATCTCCACCAACATCGTGGAAAGCGGCCTGGATATCCCGACCGCCAACACGATGATCGTGCACCGCGCCGACATGTTCGGCCTGTCGCAGCTCTATCAGCTGCGCGGGCGCATCGGGCGCGCCAAGCAGCGCGCCTATGCCTATCTCACCTATCCGGCCGACCGGAAGCTGACCGACACGGCGGCGCGGCGGCTGGAGGTGCTGCAATCGCTCGACCAGTTGGGCGCCGGTTTCTCGGTCGCGAGCCATGACATGGACATCCGCGGCGCCGGCAATTTGCTGGGCGAAGAGCAGTCGGGCCACGTGCGCGAGGTCGGCATCGAGCTGTACCAGGAGATGCTGGAAGACGCCGTGGCGCAGCTGCGCACCGGCGACGGCGCGGCGGAAATGGCGGACCAGTGGTCGCCCGCGATCAACATCGGCGCGGCGGTGCTCATTCCGGAGAACTATGTCGCGGACCTGAACGTGCGCATGGCGCTGTACCGGCGGCTGTCGACCATCGACTCGCGCGAGGAGGTCGACCGCTTTGCCGCCGAACTGATCGACCGCTTCGGGCCGCTGCCGGACGAGGTGAAGCACCTGCTCGACATCGTGGCGATCAAGCAGCTCTGCCGCATCGCGCTGGTGGAGAAGATCGACGCCGGGCCGAAGGGCGGCACGATCTCCTTCCGCAACTCGATGTTCCCCAATCCGCTGGCACTGGTGAAGCTGATCAACCAGCATTCCGGCACCATGAAGGTGCGGCCGGACCAGAAGGTGGTGGTGACGCGTGACTGGCCGACGCCGGAGAACCGGCTGAACGGCGTGAAGGCGCTGATGGGGCAACTCGCCAAGCTGGCGGTGGCCGCGTAGTCTCCGGTGCATGGCGGATTTCGGCTCACCCGTTCTGTACAGCCTGAAATGGCAACGCTGGGGCGGCGCGGACACCTGTGCCGAGCCGGGGCGGGTGCTGATCTGCGCCTACCAGATCGACACCGAGGAGCGGCCGCGGCTGTGGATCGAGGTCGAGACGCCTGAAGAGGCCGCGTACATCTGCGAGAACTTCGAGCTGGCGCGCGGCGAGCACGACATCGATTTCTGCGTCGCGTATGACGAGAACGGCCGCCAGCTCTGCAATGGCGGCTTCGGCGCGGAATGATCTGCGGCCTCCCTTAAAATGACCAAGCCCGGCGCAAGGGCCGGGCGGTCGATGAAGAATGAGTCCCTCGGCCGCTGCCTATTGGTTTGGGCCCAAAGTCGTCATTCTGGTTGCAAGCGGTGTTTCGCCGGCGGTCGGGTCATTCAAGTCCCAGCCTTCCACGGCACCACGCTTCATACCCCACGGTCCCATCGGGTTCTTTGGGAGGCCCTGCGGTCATTGCATGCCGCCCGGTTCACTCCCCAACCCTCACCGGCGTGTGCGAGAAGTCCACGCCTAAGTCGCTGTTTGCATTCGCTGTTTGTCTACTTCGGCATCCGCTTTCTCCAAGGTGAAGGGTACAAATAGGGATCAAATGTCGATCTACAAGGCCCTATTCTAAGAAAGTATATGACAAAAAATCATCCACAGGCCCGCCTGGGCGGAAGCCGGGCGAAGCACGCGACGAAACGCTGGCGCGCGGCGTGGGCGCGCCCTAAACGGGGGCATGCCACAGCTGGCGACGAAAGACATTTCTGAGCCGAGGTATGCGCCGCTGCGCTCCGCAGCGGACATCGCGGCGCTATGGCCGGGGCGGCGGGCGGCGTTTGTCGCGGCGCATCCGGGGCATGAGCTGGCGGTGCTGGGATGGCTGACGGCGGCGCGGCCGCTGGTCCATGTGCTGACCGACGGTTCGGGGCATGTGGGGAAGGGGCGTGCCGACGTGACGGCGGAGCTGGTGACGTCACTGGGGGCGCGCATCGCGGCGCCGTTCGCGCCGATGAGCGACGCCGCGATCTATCGCGCCATGATGGACGGCGACACGGCGCTGTTCTGCGGCCTGCTCGATACGCTGGTGGAGTCGCTGGCGGCGAACGGGATCGACCTGGTCGTGGGCGATGCGCGCGAAGGCTTCAACCCTGCCCACGACATCTGCCGCGCGCTGATCGACCGCGCCGCGGCGATGACGGCGGATCGGCTGGGGCGTGACGTGTTGAACTATTCGGTGCGGCTGACGGACTGGGATCTCGCGGTAAAGGCGCCGCATGACGATGCGTGCGTGCACCTGGAGCTGTCCGGCGCGCTGTTCGAGGCCAAGCTGGCGGCGGCGTGCGCCTATCGCGCCTTGGGCGACGAGGTGGCACGGGCGCTCAGCACGGGCGCAGACCAGTTCCGCACGGAATGTTTGAGCCTGGCTTCGGAGCCGGTGACGGAACCGCCGCATTACGAGACCGTCGGGCGCGAACGCGTGCGGCAGGGCTTCTATCGCGAGGCGCTGCTCTATCGCGCGCATGTCGTGCCGGTGCTGGCGGCGCTGGACGCGCACCGCCGCTAACGGAGCATCGCGAGCGCCGCGGCGAGTTCGCGTTCGCCGACGAACAGGTCTTCCCGTGCACGGACATTCGCCTCGACGCGGCGGTATTCCGGTTCTTCCAGGCGCGTGAGCAGGGCGATGAGATCGTCCGCCGTGTTGCCCACCGTCCAGCCGATGGCGTTGTCGCGCACGAAGGCGCCGCAATCGGCGTCGGCCCGCGCCAGCGCCGGACGGCCATAGGCGCCGCCTTCCAGGATGCGCACCGGCAGCGCCCATTCCGCCTTGACCGGCGGCTCGAAATGGAGGGCGTAGCTCATGTGCGCCTGCGCGTAGAGCGCCGCGACATCGGCGGGCGCGTCGAACGGGCCGAGATAGGTGACGTTGGCGAGGCCGGCGATGGCGCGTTCGAACCGGCCCGGCGGGAATTTGAGCAGGCCGGCGGTCAGGACGCGGAGCTTCGGCCCCATGCGCCGCGCGGTCTCGCACAGGATCGTGAGCGCGCGCTCGCAGCGCAGCGAACCGAACCAGCCGATGGTCCAGACGCCGTCATAGGCGAGCGGCGGCGGGACGGCGCCGCGCTCGCCGGTGGGAAGCGTGTTGTGGACGATGGCGAAGGGGCCGGTGTAGCGCGCGACGGGGCGGTAATGGCCGGGCATGTTGCCCGCGTTCGGGACGACGAGCAGGTCGAGGCCGCGCAGCAGGCGGCGCTCAATCGCGCGCAGGATGGCGCCGCGCAGACCGGGTTCGAGCAGGTAGTAATGGACGTCGAGCACCTGGCAGGCGAGGCGCGAGCGGTTGCCGGCGAGCCGGCGTGCGATGCGGGTGACGGCGAGCGCATCGAGCGCGTGGACAAAGAGGATGTCGCGCTCGCTCAGGCCCGCCAGCGCGCGGCGCAGGCGGAAGATGCCGCGTGCGAGGCCCCACAGCCGCCGCATCGCCTGGCCGATGGGAGCGCGGCCGCGGAATTCGGCGAAGGCGCCTTGCGCCAGCACGACGTGGCGCACGTCCTCGCCCAGACTGGCGAACTGGCGCAGGCGGCGCGCGATGTCGAGCGTGTGGGCGCGCGTGGTGATGAAGAGGATCATGGGCCTTCGGTTATATGCGCCGCGACGCTACTTCGGCGGGGCGTTGATGGCAGGTCAATCCAAACCTGTCATGGCCCGCGACTGCGGGCCACCCAGTTGGTGCGCTGCGAACCTCGCCGCTGATACGCGGGACGTCACCTGGGTGGCCCGCAGTTGCGGGCCATGACATTGGGCGCCTAGCGCCAGCGCAGGGTGAGCGTGTGGTCGGTGAACGTCACGCTCTTCATGCGGCGGAGGAACGTCATGCCGAGGAGGGAGCGGTCCATGCCGGACTGGTTCACCGTCGCGCGGACATCGGCGAGGCGGATCGGGCCGAGCGTCAGCGACCCCAGCGTGACCGACGCACCGTGACCGAGGCCGTTGGCGGTGGTCGTCTCCTTGTCGTAGGTCAGCGCATCGACGGCGATGCCGGCGCGGCGCGCGTCGGCGGGCGACAGCACGATGTCGCTGGCGCCGGTGTCGACCGCGAACAGCACGCGCACGCCGTTGACGGTGCCGGTCGCCTGGTAGTCGCCGGCCTCGGTCTCGCTCAGCGTGACGGTGCCGTTGCCGGCGTCGTGCGGCTCGGCGGGCGCGAAGGCGTTCTCGAACGTGCCGCGGAAGGTGAAGCCGATCGCGAGCACGCCAGCGACCGCAAGCCAGATCGCGATGTTGCGCAGCGCCTCGTTCCAGCCGACGCGGCGCGAGAAGATCAGGCTGGCCGAGAGCAGCGCCGCGATCCCCACCCACTGGATCGCCCAGGCGGTGTCGTAGTCGGAAGGGCTGACCTCCGGAAAGAAATGAAACAACGCCCACACCAGCGCCGAGAGCGCGAGGAGCACGCCGAGCCAGACGTAGACGCGCGCGAAGTGCGGGCGGGGTGGGCGTTGCCAGGGATTCGACATGGAGCCGAGGTTAGCGGGTTTCGGACGGCCGGTCCCTGCGCGGCGGTGTCCAGTTGTCATTCTCCCTTTCGCCAAGCAGCGCCCAGAAGAGCACCGCGAACCATCCTGCTATCGTCCAGCCGGCGAAGACGTTCACTGCGAGCAACGCCGTTGCGCTCCGAATGCGACGGCGCGCTGCGATGAAGGCCGGGATGAAGTAGATGATCGCCAGAACCGCGAAGAAAGCGAGGTTGGCGAGGACATACCCGATGTTTGTCATCGGACAAGACTAGCACGCAGGGCGACACGCGGGCGGCGTGACGATCACAGCGCAGACCGCAACCGGCAGGGTGCTCGGCTCGCACCATCGTTGTCATGGCCTGCGACAGCGGGCCATCCAGTTCATGCGCCATGGACCTCGCAGCGTCAATCAGGACGGCACCTGGATGGCCCGCTGTTGTGGGCCATGACAGTTCTCTATGTGGGTGATCGAGCGTATTGATCTAATGCTTGGGGCAGACAAGCGTTTGGGCGTCAACCATCATATTGTCAGGGCCTAACGCCACCGGAGTGAAGCGAGGACCGCGCCTATGAAACAGTTCGGTCTGATCGAACGAGGCGAAACCTGTGAATCCGGCCGGAATGGTTTGCACCATCGTCGCGTAATTGCCTTCGCAGTCGAAGATAGTGTCGGTTGTAAAGAAGACCTTTTGAGCATCGGTCCTCATATGCACGACATAGTAGATTTGAGGCGTCAGATGGTTCGGTGACGGAAAGCTTTCCCGCCGCACGCTGTGCAGATCGATGTAGTTACCGGCACTATTTGGCAGTGGGGTCCAACTGCTGCGGCTCGAAGCAGCAGTTGGAATGAATAGGAGAAGGGCCCAAAGCCCAACGAAACCAGCGAGGGCGGACACTCGCTCACTCAAACTCCATCACCGTCTCTGACCCTGCTTGGATGCGTTCCAGCAGCATGGGGCATTCCGGGATGAGGCGTTCCATCCAGAACTTCGCGCACATCAGCTTGTCCTTGTAGAACTGCGCGTTGCTGGGGTTCGTGGCCAGCTTCGTTAGCGCGACCTTCGCCATCCTGGCCCACATCCAGCCGACGACGGTAATGCCCATCAGGCGGAGATAGTCGGACGCGCCGGCGCCGGCGTTGTTGGGGTTGGCGAGGCCGTTGCTGGCGAGCCAGAAGGTGGCGGCTTGCAGGGCGTCGAGGCCGCGCTTCACGCCCTTCGTATAAGGCGCCATCGCGGCGTCGCTGGCGTTGACTTCGAGGAAGGCGTTGATTTCTCCGAACAGGGCGAGCGGTGCGGCGCCTCCGCGGCGGCCGAGCTTGCGGCCGACGAGGTCCATCGCCTGGACCCCGTTGGCGCCCTCGTACACCTGGTTGATGCGGCCGTCGCGCACGAACTGCTCGACTCCGTTGTCGCGGATGTAGCCGTGGCCGCCATAGACCTGCATGCCGGCGTTCGCGGCCTCGAAGCCCATGTCGGTGCAGAACGCTTTGAGGACGGGCGTCATCAGGTCGGAGAGATAGCCGGCGGCTTCCGCGTCCGGGCGCTTGGAGCGCGCGATCGCCATGTTGAGCGTGGTCCACATCGCGAGCGCCCGGGCGCCTTCGACGAAGGCACGGGATTGCAGGAGAAGGCGCTTCACGTCGGGATGCACGATCTCGAGGTCGGCGGACTTGTCGGGCTCCTTCGGGCCGGTCAGCGCGTGGCCGACGCGGCGCTCATGCACATAGGCGTAGCCGTTCTGGTAGGCGACCTCTCCGATCGCGATGCCCTGGATGCCGACGCCCAGGCGCGCGCCGTTCATCATGCCGAACATGCCGGCCATGCCGGCCGAGGCGCTGCGCTTCTCGCCGGGCTTGGCGGGCGCGGGCTTGGGGCCGAGGCGCCAGGCCTTCGCTTCGTCGAAATTCAGGATGCAAGTTGCCTGGGCCTTGATGCCCATCTTCTTTTCGATGCCGCCGGTGGAGACGCCATTGCGTGCGCCCATCTTGCCGTCCTCGCTGACGAGGAATTTCGGCACCATGAAGAAGTTCACGGTGGAGAGGTCGTCGTGGATCTGGCCGTTCTCGTCCGGGATTTTGGCGATCACCATGTGGATGATGTTGTCGGTCAGGTCGTGGTCGCCGCCCGAGATGAATATCTTGGTGCCGGTCATCTTGTAGGTGCCGTCGGGCTGCTCGACCGCCTTGGTCTTCATCAGGCGCAGGTCGGTGCCGCAGCCGGGCTCGGTCAGGCACATGGTGCCGCACCATTCGCCGCTGATCATCTTGGTGGCTATGTGCTCCTTCATCCACGGCTCTCCCGTGGCGGCCAGCGCGGAATAGGCGGCGCTGGTCAGGCCGGGATACATCGCGAAGGACTGGTTGGCGCTCATCGCCATCTCGGCGACGGCCATGGTGACGAGGCTGGGCATGCCGGCGCCGCCGAGCTCGGTCGGCGCGCCGAGGCCGCCCCAGCCGGCTTCTGAGTACTGCTTATAGGCTTCCTTGAAGCCCTTGGGCGTGCGCACGACTCCGTTCTCGAAATGTGCGCCTTCCTCGTCGCCGGACTGGTTGATCGGCTGGAGCACCTCTTCGCAGAATTTGGCCGCATTGGTGAGGATGTCCTCCACCAGGTCGGGCGTGACGTCGGCGTAACCCGGAAGGTCGCGCTGCTTGTCGAGTTCCAGGAGCTCGTTCAGGACGAAGCGGAAATCGTCGACGGGGGCGCGGTAGATGGGCATGGCGTCGGGTCCTGTCTTTGTATCTTCAAATATTGACGGAATGCTGCCGCCCTGTCGGGGCGAATGTGCAATGCATTCGCCCGGACGTCCGGACGGCGTTCTCTCGTCTGGTGGCGCATGACTAGCACAATCGCGCGTGCCCGGCTGCCACCATCGGAGTTGCACAGCCGGATCGTTGCCGGGGGCGGCGCCGGAAGGGGTGGGGTGCGATGAGCGAAACGCAGACACGGGATGCTGCGCCGGAGTGGAGCGCGCCGGTAGGCGATTCGCTGCCGGTGGAAGTACCGGAGTCGACGCCGGCCCCTGCGCCAGCGGCGGTGGTGGAGACGCCCGCACCGGTGGTTGCCGAGCCTCCCGCTGCGCCACCGGCACCTGCGGCGCCAGTGCCAGCTGCGTCACCGCCTGCGCCGGCAGCCGAACCGCCCGCGGCGGCGAGCGAGACGCCTGCGCCGGCCGGACAGGACGCCTTGCGCGATCGGTTCTTCGCCGGCGCCGGTGTGCGGTTCAAGGGCGAGCTGGAAGTTTGCAGCGACCTGGTTCTGTCGGGCAGCTTCGAGGGCACGGCGCGGTCACGGCGGCTGATCGTTTCGCGCGAAGGTGTGTTCAACGGCGCCTGCCTGGTGGAAGAGGCGGAGATTGAAGGCACCGCCGAGGGCAATTTGACGGTCACCGGAACGCTGAACGTGCGCGCCAGCGGCGTGGTGAAGGGCAAGATCTGCTATGGCGGGATCGCGCTGGAGCGCGGGGCGCATATCGAGGGCGAACTGGTGAAGTATGTGCCCGCAACCGAGCCGGCGAAGGCTCCGGCGGCGCATGCGGCCGATCCGGTGCTGGTGGAGCTGTCGACGGCCGACATCCTGGAAGAGCCCCGCGCGCGGCCCGCGCCGCCGCCGGCCGAGGCGGCGTCGCGCCGCCGCTTCGGGATCTTCGGCGCCAAGCGCTGAGCCTGTTTGCACTCCCATTCCGGTCCGTCGGATAGTGTCCGGCGGCGACCGACTGGAGAGACCATGGCTCGGAAGAGGACGAAGCTTGTCGATATCGACAACTACCAGGACCAGCTCTATGCGCTCCAGGTCGAGCTGGTGAAGCTGCAACGGCACCTGCTCAAGGCCAGTGCGCGCGTGCTGGTGATCCTCGAGGGGCGCGACGGGGCGGGGAAGGACGGCACGATCAAGCGGCTGACCGCGCACATGAGCCCGCGCGAAACGCGCGTGCACGCGCCGAGCAAGCCGTCCAACAGGGAGGAGACGCAGTGGTACTTCCAGCGTTTCGTGCCGCACCTGCCGAGCGCCGACGAGTTCGTGATCTTCAACCGCTCCTGGTACAACCGCGCCGGTGTCGAGAGCGTCATGGGCTTCGCGACCGAAACGCAGGTCGAGACGTTCCTGGGCGACGTGGTGCCGTTCGAGGCGATGCTGGTCCGCGACGGTATCCACCTGCGCAAGTACTACCTCGACATCACGCGGGGCGAGCAGAAGAAGCGGCTGAGGGATCGTGACGAGAGTCCGCTCAAGCAGTGGAAGATCTCGCCGATCGATGCCGTCGCCACCAAGAAGTGGAAGCAATACTCGAAAGCGCGCGACCGGATGCTGAAGCGCACCAGCCACCCGGCCGCGCCCTGGCACATCGTGCGCAGCGATCACAAGAAGATCGCGCGGCTGGAATTCCTGCGCGACCTGCTGACCGGCTTCGACTATCCGCACAAGGACCGGAAGCTGCTGCGGCACGACGGCGAAGTCGTCTTCCCGTGGAGCGCAGAGGCGCACGGGAGGCTCGCGCAATAAGAAACGGCCGGCGCGGAGGCACCGGCCGTTTCCGGCTTTTTCAGTAGCTCTGGGTATGGCCTTGCGGGTTCTTGTCGGGCCCGTGCGCCGATGACGCCGCCGGCTTGTTGTCGCCGTTGTGCGCGGAGTCGCTGTCGGGGGTGCTCGCGTTCGCGTCTCCACCGACATTGCCGTTGACCGAGGCATCGCCTGAGGCGTTCGCCGCGGCGCCTTCCGCGGTGGACGCCGCGCCCGTGGCCGCGCCGGCCGCGGTGTTGGCGGTGTTGCGCACGGTGCCGGTCGCATTGTCGACGGCATCGCTGCCGGCGCTGGTGCTGGACGATGCGTTGCCGGCCGGTGTCGTCGCATTGGTGTTCGCCGACGCGCCGCTTGTGCCGACGTGGCTGCCGACGCTGCCCTGCGTGGACGTGCTCGCCCCCAGGTTTCCGCCGATGCCGCCGGCGTTGACGCCGCCGCTCAGGCCTCCGCCGAGACCGCCGCCAGGTCCGCCGCCACCGAGGACGCCGGCGCATGCCGGAGCAACAGCCACGGCGCTGGACAGAACCGCTGCGGACAGGGTGATGCGAAGTTTCATGATGACTCCTTTTTCACGATCAGCCACGCGATCGCGCAGCCATAAAACCCCGCTTCGGGAAACGGCCGGGACGCGAGTTGGTGCCAATGGGGGACTGCGGGAACCCTGGGTTCCCGCGCGAGCTGGTGCGGCGGCGGACTTGGCGGCTACTTAATAGTCCGTGCACGGACCAATGAGCGCAGGTTGGTGTCGGGGCTGCGCGCCAGGGCGTCTTCGAGGAAGTCGGCGACGAAGGGCGTGGCGGGCGCGTTGATGAGGACGCCTGGCGGTCCGATCTGCTCGATCCGGCCTTCGTTCATCACCGCGACGAGGTCGCCGAGCTCCAGCGCCTCCTCCTGGTCGTGGGTCACGAACACGGTGGTGAGGCCGAGGCGCGTGTGCAGTCCTTTCAGCCAGCCGCGCAGCTCCTTGCGCACCTTGGCGTCGAGCGCGCCGAACGGCTCGTCGAGCAGGAGCATGCGCGGCTCGATCGCGAGCGCGCGGGCAAGCGCGACGCGCTGGCGCTGACCGCCGGAGAGCTGGCTCGGATAGCGGCCCCCCAAGCCTTCGAGCTGGACGAGCGAGAGCAGTTCTTCCACCCGGCGCTTGATCTCGGCACGGGCGGGGCGCTGGCGCGCGGGGCGCACCTCCAGGCCGAAGGCGATGTTCTTCGCCACCGTCATGTGGCGGAACAGCGCGTATTGCTGGAACACGAAGCCGGCGCGACGCTCACGCGCGGGAATGGTGAGCCAGTCGAGGCCGGCGAAGGAGACGTGGCCGAGGTCGGCATTCTCCAGTCCGCCAAGGATGCGCAGCAGCGTGGTCTTGCCGGAGCCCGACGGACCGAGCAGGGCGAGGAACGCGCCGTCGGGCGCTTCGAGGCTCACGCCCTTTAGCGCGGCGAAGTCCGTGAAACGCTTTTCGACTTTCTCGATGACGAGAGACATCAATCGCTCCGGCTCAATGGTGATGCGCGGCGGAAATCTCTTCCGCAAAATGCCATTCCAACAGGGACTTCAAGACCAGGGTGACGAGGGCGAGCAGCGCCAGCAGGCTCGCGACTGCGAACGCGGCCGAATACTGGTAGTCGTTGTAGAGCGCCTCGATGTGGAGCGGCATGGTGTCGGTGAGGCCGCGGATGTGGCCGCTGACGACGCTCACCGCGCCGAACTCGCCCATCGCGCGGGCGTTGCACAGGAGCACGCCGTAGAGCAGGCCCCACTTGATGTTGGGCAGCGTCACACGGCGGAACGTGGCCCAGCCGGAGGCGCCGAGCGAGACGGCCGCCTCTTCTTCGTCGCGGCCCTGGTCGGTCATCAGCGGGATCAGCTCACGGGCGACGAACGGGAAGGTGACGAAGACGGTCGCGAGCACGATGCCGGGCAGGGCGAAGATGATCTTGACATCGTGCTCGGCCAGCCAGGGCCCGAGCCAGCCCTGCAATCCGAACACCAGCACATAGATCAGGCCCGACACGACGGGCGAAACCGAGAAGGGCAGGTCGATCAGGGTGACCAGGAAGCCCTTGCCAGCGAAATCGAACTTCGCGATGGCCCAGCTCGCGGCGATGCCGAAGATCGCATTCAGCGGCACCGCGATAGCAGCGGCGGTCAGCGTGAGCTGGATCGCGGCGATGGCGTCCGGCTCCCGGATCGCCGCCAGCGCAGCGGTCAGGCCGTCGCCGAGCGCGTCGTGAAATACCACGACCAGCGGCAGCACCAGGAACAGGCCGATGAAGCCGAGCGCGACCGCGGTCAGCGTCCAGCGGACGAGCGGATGGTCCTTTGTAGGGGCAAGCGGGCGGGTCATCGGCGCGACGCGGTCCACGTTTGCAGGAGATTGAGGCCGAGCAGAAGCACGAACGACGCCGCGAGCATGATCACGCCGATGGCCGCCGCGGCCGCATAGTTGTTCTCGTTCAGCTTGATGATGATGAGCAGCGGCGCGATCTCGGAAATGCCGGGCAGGTTGCCCGCGATGAAGATCACCGAGCCGTACTCTCCCACGGCGCGCGCGAATGCCATCGCGGTGCCGGTAAGGAGCGCCGGTGTCAGCGCGGGAAACACCACACGGCGCAGCGTCTGGAAGCGGCTCGCGCCGAGGGTCGCGGCGGCCTCTTCCGAATCCTTGCCGAGTTCGAGCATCACGGGCTGCAGCGTGCGCACGACGAAGGGCAGGCCGATGAAGGTGAGCGCAACGATCACGCCGAACGGCGTGTAGGCGATGCGAATGCCGTATTCCATGAGCGGCGCGCCCAGCCAGCCGCGGGGCGCATACAACGCCGACAGCGCGATGCCGGCAACCGCGGTCGGCAGCGCGAAGGGCAGGTCGACCACCGCGTCGACGATGCGCTTGCCGGGGAAGCGGTAGCGCACGAGCACCCAGGCCACGATCAGGCCGAACACGCTGTTGATCAGCGCCGCCACAAGCGCGCCGCCGAAGGAGAGCTCCAGCGAGTGCAGCACGCGGGCATCTGTCAGGATTTCCGCAAATCCGCTCCAGCCGATCTCCAGAGGGCGGATCACCAGCGCGGCGAGCGGAATGAGGACGATCGCCGTCAGGTAGAACAGCGTGAACCCGAACGACAGCCCGAAACCGGGCAGCGCACTCGGGTTACGCCATTTTCGCTGTGAGGGGACCGTCGCAGCGAGACTTGCCATCGCTTACTGACCCGGCTTGTAGATCTGGTCGAAGATACCCTTGTCGGCGAAGTACGTCGCCTGGGCTTTGGACCAGTCGCCGAAGATCTCCGCGAAATTGTAAAGCGTGATCTTCGGGAAGTCGGCGGCATGCTGCGCCAGGATCTGGGGATCGCGCACGCGGTAGAAATTCGCGGCTTCGATCTCCTGCGCATCCTTCGTGTAGAGGAAGTTCAGGTAGGCAGTCGCGATCTCGCGCGTCTTGTGGCTGTCGACGTTCTTGTCGACCACCGCGACCGGTGGCTCGGCCTGGATCGAGACCGACGGATACACGATCTGGAACTGGTCGCCACCCTGTTCCTTGAGCGCGAGATGTGCCTCGTTCTCCCATGACAGCAGCACGTCGCCGATGCCGCGCTGAACAAAAGTCGTGGTCGAGCCGCGCGCGCCGGTGTCCAGAACAGGGACGTGCTTGTACAGCGCTGTCACGAAGGCCTTGGCCTTGTCCGCGTTGCCGCCCTGTGCCCTCAGCGCGTAGGCCCACGCCGCGAGGAACGACCAGCGCGCGCCGCCCGAGGTCTTGGGGTTCGGCGTGATCACCTGCACGCCGGGTTTGATCAGATCCGGCCAGTCCTTGATCTTCCAGGGATTGCCCTTGCGCACCAGGAACACGATGGTCGAGGTGTAGGGCGTCGACGCATTCGGCAGACGCGTCTGCCAGTTCTTCTCAATCAGGCCCTTGTTGGCGATCGCGTCGATGTCATAGGCAAGTGCCAGAGTGACAACGTCGGCGCCAAGGCCGTCGATCACGGCACGCGATTGCGCGCCCGATCCACCGTGGCTCTGGTTGATGGTGACATTGTCGCCACCGTGTGACTTTTTCCAGTCGGCAATGAACGCGGCGTTGATCTGCTTATACAGTTCACGCGTTGGGTCGTAGCTGACATTTAAGAGTGTGATGTCGGCTGCCAGTGCGGTGCTGCTTGCTAATACGGCAGCGGCGGCCAAGGCGCTGATAATCTTCTTCATTTTCGGAATACTCCTATCCATAACTGCTGGAAACGCTCAAAGCGAGAATTGGGCTCGAATGGAAAAGGCGGAAAGATTCTGTCCGACATTGACCGTCGGAAGAACCGGCGCGCCGGCAGTGGTCACAGCGGCGGGAGACTGAAGGCGGCTCACCTGGATGTACAGGTAAGCGGCGGCAAGCTTTACAAAGCTGTTCGGATACCAGTTGACCTCCGCCGTCAGGATGCGCTGATCGCCACCCCGCACGGTGTTGTAGAAGGTGTAGGTGCGGGTTGTACCGCCCGTCCAGGCTGTGACGACGCTGGACGGGTCGAGCGCATGGCTGTTGAGGTCGAGTTCGCTGTAGCGCGTCGCAAACTCCAGGGCACCCCATCCGGCATCGTCGCCGAAGTTCAGCGGGTGCAGGACTTTCGGTGCGGTAAAGGCACCGTTCGCGACGTTGTAGGGCTTTTGTTCGCCGGTCAAGAACCAGCTTAGCTGCGCGTACCAGGCACTAAAGCTGTTGTTGGACGGCTGAACCACCCGTGTGTGCGAGGTGCCAGGAGCAGTGAACTCGGTGAAGGCTACGGGCGCGCGGTCGAGTTGGATGCCGTAGTAGCCGGCCTGGGCGTAGACATTCTGGTAATTGCCGGCGGCCTCGACGCCCCACTGTGAGACGTGGTTGGCGGGCTGCGATCCGGTGGTGGCAAAGGTCGTTCCATTGGAATCGACGGTCAACTCCGGTGGATCGGAAAGTGTTACGCTGTTGAGCGCGGGCGCGCCGGGCGTCGTGGCCAGGATGGCGCCGCCATGGGCCACCAAATCCGGCGGCTTGATCACATAGGTCCCGTTGACGCCAAGCACGATGTTGCTGTCGGCGTCATGCCAGAAGCGGTCGGAGATTCGGCCAACAAGCGCCTGCTGCTCGTCGAAGTTGGGCACAGCGGTTGCACCTGCCGGAGCCAGTGCCTTGGCGCCGTCCTGCACCTTGTTGCCCGTGTAGGACAGCGCGCCAAACAACTCGTCACCGAGATACAGGATCGAAACCGCATCGCGGCCGTCGCCGCCCGCAATGTTGCGCTGAAGGTCCGAAGGTGCGTTACGCTCCAGAAATATGGTGTCGCCAGCCGAGGTGCCGTCTTCGATGTTGGCCGGCGGCGGGTATGCGCCAACACGAAACGCGAAGGGCGCCAGGCCGTCATACTGCACGTAAACGGACTGCACGCGGCCGGGCAATTCGGTGCCGCCGCTGCCGCCGAAATCGAAATTGAGATTGTAGGAGAAGTTGCCGAACACCTTGCCCTGGATCCCCAGATAGACGCGGCGGAAATTGGTGCCGCTGGAGAGATCGGGCCCGAAGGCGGCGGGCAGTGTCGCAGCATGTGCGCTCTGCGAGTAGTAGGCCGAGTCGAGCTGTGCCAGGGCGCGGATCGCCAACGTGAAGTTTCCGTCGGGCGATGCGAAAGTGGGACGGCCGTTGTCCATCTTCACGACGACCAGGTTTGAAAACTGGCGGTTCACGTCGTCGTACTGGTTCGACTGGCTGCGCTTCAGATCGCCGAGCTGCGCGTTGACGCTGGCGAGCTCTTCTTCGAGCGCGCGCAGGCGGTCGTCCGTCGAGGGCGTCGTCTGGGCGGCGGCGAAAGCGGTGTGCGATGTGGCGATGACGGCGGCGCCGGCGAGAAGCGCGGCGGTAACTCTGCGACGCATGCGCTGAAAAACCCCTCAAGAGGCGGCGGACGCCGCCGATGAGGGGATATTTGTTCGTAATATCTACATAGTCAATAGGCATTATACGGTATAAGAACACCAAGGAAGCTGGAGAAAGCGTCTTCCACTGATGCACGTCCAATCGCCATGGCCGGCCTCCGAGTCGCCGCGCAGCTGCGCAAACAAGGCCTTCGGCGCACGCCTGCCGGGTGGCCGGGTCAAGCCCGGCCCATGGTGAATGGTGCGTTAAGCCCAGCCGGCCTTGCGGGCGTTGGCAGCGGCCTGGGCGATCGTGCGGGCTTCGAGCACGTCGGCCGTGGCGTCGCGGGCGGCCATCAGGACCTTGCGGATGGAGCAGGTCGCTTCGTCCACGCAGTCCTCGCACTTGTGATAGGCCGTGACGGAGACGCAGGGCGCCAGCGCCAGTGGTCCGTCGATGGTGCGGATCACGTCGGCGAAGGAAATGTCCTTCGGGTTCTTTCCGACGAAATAGCCGCCGGCGCGGCCGCGCTGGCTGCGCACGATGCCGCGGCGCTTCAGGTCGACGAGGATCTGCTCGAGGAATTTGCGCGGGACGCGCGCTTCCTCCGCCACGTCGGCGATCTGCATCGGCTCTTCGCCGTCGTGCTGGGCGAGCACGATGAGGGCGTGGAGCGCGTAGCGGGCTTTCTGCGACAGCATCGGGTACCTTCCAACTCCACTGGGCTTATGGGGTTTCGGGGGATGGGGTCAAGCGATTCTCGCCCCCGGCGCGGGCGTGCTAGGAAGGGCGGAGAGGAAGGCCGCCATGAAAAAGGGCACGCTGGCCCGCATCGAGATCGACATCACCATCGTCGCAGCAATCGTGTTTCTGATCCTGGCGGGCTATGCGCTGGTTTCGGCGCTGGCCGACCGCGTCGATCCCAAGGTGCGCGATTGCGTGGCGCGCGAGGAGAAGGTGCTGAAGCACGACGACGCGGTGAAATTCTGCAAGCACCTGCAGGAGATCGGCGCCCTGCCGTAGCGGTGCCTGGCAGGCCGGCCGCTCCTAGTCCTTCTCGATCAGCTTGGCCATTGCTTCGAGATATTCGGCGAACGCCTTGCGGCCCGGCGCGGTGATGCGCGCCCGGGTCAGCGGCTTGCGGTTCAGGAAGCTCTTGTCGATGGCGATGTAGCCCGCTTCCTCGAGCTTGCGCAGGTGGATCGAAAGGTTGCCCTGGGTCGCCTGGAGCGCGGTCTTGAGTTCGTTGAAATCGGCGACTTCCGAATTGGCGAGATAGGCCATGATCCCCAGCCGCAGGCGGCCGTGGATGACATCGTCGATGCGCCCGATGTCGAATGCGGCCATGCGTTCAGCCTGCCGCCTTCGTGTTGCGCAGGAGCAGCCAGCCGGGAAGTGCCATGCAGCCCCACATACCGATGCCGAGGAACAGAATGAACAGGCTGATGGAGGTCGGAATGGCGATGGCGGCGGCGACGGCGGTCGCGAAGAAGCCCATCGCCACCGCCAGGTGCCAGCCGTGCCGGCGCATCATGAAGGTGAAGAGCCACGCCGTGCCCTGAAGGACGAAAATGCAGCACGGATAGATCAGCCAGACCTGGATCGAGTGCAGTTGCACTGCGACAGAGCCGATCACGGCGATCAGGAAGAGGTTCGCAAGCCCGACGGCGCCAAAGATGCTGCCGATCGCGCGTCCGGTGGCGCCGCGTGCGGTGTTCCCGCGGTTCCTGTAGATGATCCAGCTGAGGACGAAGATGAAGACCAGCGTCGGCCCAAGGCCTATGCCCAGGCCGAAAGCGGGCGTGTTGGGCAACAGGCCCGCGGCCTGAACGGCATGCAGGATCATCTGGCCGCCGTAGATGAGGCCCGCGGCGAGATAGCTCTCGCCGAAGCTGCGCCACTGGATGTTCTCGTCGCCGCTGACCAGTGCCTTCAGGAAGGCGAGGTCGTCGCGGGCGCTTTGTGCGTCGGGGCTCATTCGGCGGGCTCCATAGCGGCGGGCACTGCAGGACGATTAGAGCGCGATTCTCTGCGGCCGTTGAGGATCGCGCCGATGAAGCTGTAGCGGACGAACAGGTGGTAGCTCGCGAATAGCACCGGAAACGTGATGGCGAGCACCAGCGGGTATTTCGCGAACCAGGGCCAGGGAAGCTGCGAAACGGCCACCTGGAGGGCCATCACCAGCGGGACGTGCACGAGATAGAGCCAGTAGGACGCGTCCGCGATGTAGCGGCGCGCCGGGCTGTGGTTCGCCATGAAGCGCAGCGCGAAGCCGATGAAGGCGAAGCTCCAGGTCCAGACCGCGAAGGCATAGCTCACGGCATAGACCACTGTCGTCGCATTGTGCGGCGCGGGCTTCAGCACCGGCAACGGTCCGAGGATGACGAGGCAGATCGCCGTGAAGCCAAGCGCCAGCGCAAGGTTCAGCGGCCAGCGGCGGCGCCAGATCTCGAGCAGGCCGGTCTGGCGATGCAGCAGGAAGCCGAATCCGAAGGCGGTGAAGAAGCCGACGGCGGCCATCGCGTTGGGTACCAGCGAACCATCCGGTGTGAAGATCCCGACCCACTGGAGCCATGCGGGCTGGAGGACGAAGGTGACGGCAAGTGGCGTGGCGAACACGACGAAGCCGACAGGGTTTCTCACGGTCGCATGCACCACGCGGTCGACGGCGGCGCGGAGGTGCCCCGTGCGATCGACGGCGGCGACGAGGCCGCGCAAGGTCAGCGTCACCGCATAGAGCAGCAGCAGCACATACAGGAACCAAAGGTGCGTCAGCGGGAAGGCCGGGAAGCCTGCATAGGCCGGCGCCGGGGGCAGGGGCCTGCCATGCGCCATCACGACCGCGCCCCAGATCGTTGCGGCGACGATCAGCGCGAACAGGATCGGCCAGCCGACGACCAGCGGAACGGCGATGCGCTTCAGGCGGTCCCTGATGAAGCCGCCCAGGCCCTTCTTGTGGAAGCTCATGTGCGCGAAGAAGCCGGCGACAATGAAGAACGTCGTCATGCGGAAGATGTGCAGCACGAAGAACAGCACGCTCATGACGATGCTGCGCGAGTTGTCAGTCACGATCCAGATCGGGATGTCGTGCGGCGTCTGCACGAACGAGACCGACGCGTGGAAGACGATGCCGAGCAGCAGCGCGAAGCCGCGAACGGCGTCGAGGGCATGCAGGCGTTCCTGGGATGCGGGTGTGGACATGGCGGGTCCTCAAGTCAGCTTCATGTCTTGATACAACAACTAGTTTGAAATGTAAACTAGTTTGTACATGGCATGCGCAAGTGACGATAAGTGGCTGTGGACGCTTGCTGTTTTGGCTGCGAGCCGGCCAGCGGCGATCGTGCGCCGGGCTGATAGCCGGTCTAGATTTCCTGCATGGCGGTCGAGGCGGTGACGATTTCGCTGGGAGAGGGACGGCAGGTCTCAGGCCTGTGGCTGCGTCCCGAGGGGGCCAGGGCGGCGCTGGTGCTGGCGCATGGCGCAGGCGTCGGCATGACTCACAAGTCGATGGCCGCACTCGCGGAGGGGCTTGCGAAACGCAAGATCGCGACCCTGCGCTTCAACTTCCTCTACATGGAAAAGAAGTCGGGGCGGCCCGATGCGCCACCGCTGGCGCACAGGGCGGTACGGGCGGCGGTGGCCGAAGCCGGCAAGCGTGCGGGAAAGATGCCGCTGTTCGCGGGCGGGCGATCGTTCGGCGGCCGCATGACGTCCCAGGCGCAGGCACTGGAGCCGCTGCCCAAGGTGCGCGGACTGGTGTTCTTCGCCTATCCGCTGCATCCGGCGGGCAAACCCGGCATCGAGCGGGCCGAGCACCTCAGGGAGGTGAAGGTGCCGATGCTGTTTCTGCAAGGAAGCCACGATCCGCTGGCAGAACTTGCGCTGCTCCAGAAGACCGTAATGGGTCTTAAGTCGCTCGCGACGCTGAAGCTCGCGGAAGATGCGGACCATTCCTTCCACGTCCCGGCCAGGACCGGCCGCAAGGATGCGGATGTGATGGACGAGATCCTCGACACCGCACGCGACTGGATGATCGAGCACGCCTGATGGATCGCAGCTGGAGAGCGGGGCACGTGAATTGCGGCCAGCGCTTCGGCGTGGGTCCTGATTCGATCTATCCGCTGCTTGGGGGCTTGCAGCCCGGGCTCATGGTCGACGCAGGCGCGGCCATCGGCATGAAGACGCGCGAGATGCTGAAATACAGTCCGGCATCGCGTGTGGTGGCGTATGAGCCGTTCCCCGGAAACCTCGCCTATCTCAACCAGTATGCCGCCGGCGAGCCGCGCGTAACCGTGCGGCCGGCCGCTCTCGCGGACCGGCATGGGCGGGAGCAACTGAACGTCGCGCAGGTGGTGGATTTCGCGAAGGCGACACACGGCTTTCGCCTGCCAGGGTTTTCCGCGTTGGGAGAACTCGGCGGCATAAAGCGGGGCGCGGTCAGCGTCACGGTTGACGTGGTGCGGCTGGACGAGGAGATCGACGAGCCTGTCCGGTTCCTCAAGATCGACGTGCAGGGAAGCGAACGCCGCGTGCTTGAAGGCGCGGCCGGCATCGTCGCGCGCCATGGAATCGATTTGGCCTATGTTGAGTTCGGCGGGTCGCTTCGTGTGCTGCGGCTCCTGGAGGCGCAGGGCTTCGTGCTGTTCGACAGCCTGTTTCTCGCGTGGCCGACGCGGCGCTACTGGCGAAACTGGTTCCGCCGGGAAGCAACCGAGATGCCGCGATGGAACGGGCTGACGCGCATGAGAACGACGATGGGCGGGCGGGCGGCGCGGGTGTGGCCGCCTGCGCCGTTCCGCAGGTTTTGGCTCTACGCAGCCTGGCTGATGCTGAATCGTATTTTCCGGACCGGCCTTTCGACCGACCTGATCTGCGTGCACCGCAGCGTTCTGGAACGGTTCTTCGACTTGGCCGAAGCCGCAGCGACGGCAAACGGCCAGCATCGAGAAACATGACAATCTGAGGAAGCGGTGGCGACCCCGAGTGGATTCGAACCACCGGCCCACGGTTTAGGAAACCGTTGCTCTATCCTGCTGAGCTACGGGGTCGTCGGCGCAGCTTATAGCACCGGATGACGACGGGCGCTCAACAGGGAGAAGAAAGGCGTCCAGCCGGTGCACCGGGGGAGGCGGCACCGGCTGGCTTGCGGCTGCGTGGCTACTTCACGCTGCCGCCGACCTTCGTGAACGTGGCACTGAGGCTAGTGCCGACGGTGGTCACGGCGCCGATGATGACGACCGCGATCAGCGCGGCGATGAGGCCGTACTCGATGGCCGTTGCGCCGTTTTCGTCGCGGATGAAACGCTTGATGTTCTGCATGGCTTACCCCTTTTGGCGAGACCCTGATGCGCTCACGTTACGCGCCGGGTCTTAAGGGGCGATGGCGGAAACCCGTGGTGTTTGAAAACACTTCGCCGAAGTATCGCGCGGCAAAGTTGATTCAAATTGATGCGAAGTTCCTCAGTTGCCGCGTTCGGGGCGCGTTTTCGAGTCGATCCACAGCCAGCGCGAGCGGTTGAAGTCCCGGACGTTGGGAATCCAGCCTTTGACGTAGGGCTCGACGATGTCCTGCGTGACCACAAATCGCGTCGGGATAACGGCGACATCATTGAGCGCGATCTGTTCGGCCTGGCGAAGCAACGCGCCGCGCGCCGCAAGGTCGAGCGTCTGGTTCGCCCTGTCCATGAGCGCGTCGTAACGCGGATTGGCATAGCCGCCGTAATTGTTGCCGCTGCCGGCGCGCAGCAGGTCGAGGAAGGTTCCGGGATCGTTGAAGTCGCCGATCCATATACCGGGGCCAAGGTCGAAATCGCCAGTCTGGAGCTTCTTGTAGAAGATCTGCGTGTCGGAGTTGACGATGTCGACGTCGATGTAGACGCGCCGGAACATGGCCTGGAGTGCGGCCGCGCCGCGCTTCGAATCCGGCGAGGTGGTCGTGTCATAGGTGGTGTGGAAGTGGTTGTCGGGCCCATAGCCCATCTGGTTCATCAGCCAACGCGCTTTCGCGAGCCGCTGCTCATAGGGCATCGACTGGAAATCGACATGCGCGCCGCCGGGGTAGTTTGCGACGTCGGGCGGAACGAAGTGATAGGCGGCCGGTTCGCCCAGCTTCAGGATACGGGTCGTCAGTGTCTCGCGGTCGATCACCAGCGCGATCGCGCGGCGCATGCGGATGTCCTGGAAGGGTTTGCGCCGCATGTTGGGCGTCAGATACGCCACGCCCAGATAGGTGTTGAGCTGGAGCGTGTGCGGGATGTTCTGCCGCATCCAGGTGATCTCTGCCGCGGGCACAAGGTTCTGCGTGTCCAGCTCGCCGGAACGGATCGCCTTCAGCGCCGCCAGCGTGTCGGACGTCGGCTTGTAAATGATTGTCTTCAGCCGGACATGCGCCGCGTCGTAGAAGCGCGGGTTCTTGACCATGGTGATGTGATCGTTCGGGACCCACTCCCTCGGCAGGTATGGTCCGTTGCCGACGTAGTTCTCAGGCTTCGCCCAGGCGTTGCCCTTTTTCAGCAGCACATGACGCGGCACTGGAAACACTGCCTGGTGCAGAAGAAATTCGAGCATGTAGGGCGCGGGGTGCTCGAGATGGACGACCAGCGTCTTGTCGTCGGGCGCTTCAACGCCGAGAGCCGACGGCGGCATCTTGCCGTCGGTGATGGGCTTGGCGTTCTTGATGAGCCACAGGTAGTACGAGTAAGGCGCGGCCGTCGCGGGGTCCACGATGCGGCGCCAGGCGTAGACGAAATCTTCAGCCGTCACCGGCTCGCCGTCCGACCAGACGTGCTCGCGCACATGGAAGGTCCAGGTCAGGCCATCCGCTGACGTCTCCCAGCTTGTCGCGGCGCCGGGCATCGGCTTGCCGTTGGCGGCATCCGTGGTCAGACCGACCAGGGCATCGCCCACGACATTCGCTTCCCACTGGCCGTCGATGTAGTGCGGATCGAGGCTCTTGATCTCCGCGCCATTGCCGCGGACGAGATAGTCAGGCGCGTGCACGGTCTGGTTGCCGCCGCCGCCGCGCGAGCATGCCGCAAGAAGCAGGAGACAGGCCGCAGCCAGAATACGCTTGGCGATCATCGGGAAACTCATCGTGCGCCGTTTTGTATACCGGATTCGGGGTGCCAAGCGGTCAAGTCGTCAGCGGTGGTCGTCGAGCCAGAGCCAGCGGCTGCGGTGCATGTCGCGGGAATTGTCCACCCAGCCCTTCACATAGGGCTGGACGAGATTCTGGGTCGTGCGAAAGCGCAGCGGGATCCAGACATAATCCCGAAGCGCCATGCGCTCTGCAGAGGCGAGCATGAGGCCGCGGCGACGTGCGTCCGGCTCCTGCTGGGCGGCGTCCAGCGTGGCGTCGAAGCGCGGGTTGTTGTAGCGGCCGTAGTTGTTGCCGCTGTCGGCGCGCAGCAGGTCCAGGAAATTGGTCGCGTCGTTGAAATCGGCGAACCAGGACACGACCCCGAGGTCGAAATTGTTCGACCGCATGTTCTCGCCGTGCACCGCTGCATCGATCGCGGTGATGTCCACAAATATCCACGCCTGGCGCCACATCGACTGGATGACCGCGGCCATGCGCTTGTTGTTCGGTTCATCGAAGGTCTCGAGGTTGAGGCGCAGCGGGTTCTCGGGGCCAAAGCCGGCCTGGCTCATCAGCCAGCGCGCCTTGGCGAGGCGTTCGGGGAAGGGCAGGGGTCTGAAGTCCTGCTGCGGCTTGTCGGGATAGTTCGCGACCGCCGGCGGCACCATGGAATAGGCCGGCGGCTCGCCCAGCCGCAACACCTTGCCAGTGATGGTTTCGCGGTCGAGTGCGAGATTGAGCGCCCGGCGGATGCGGATGTCGTTCAGCGGCGGGCGGTGGACGTTGATCGAGATGTAGGAGAGCCCAAGATAAGGCTTCAGATGCAGCGTTGCCGGCAGGTTCTTGCGCAGCCAGTCGATCTGGGTCAGCGGGATCGGCGTCTGGGTGTCGAGCTCGCGCACGCGGAATCGGCGAAGCCCGGCATTGCTGTCGGGCGTGGGAAGGTAGGTCACAACGTCGATATGCACGTTCGCGGCGTCATAGAAGCGCAGGTTCTTGAGCAGCGTCAGGTGGTCGTTGACGACCCATTCGCGCGGCACATAGGCGCCGTTGCCGACGAAATTGCCGGGCTTGGCCCAGGCGCGGCCCTTCGCCATCACGACATGCCGCGGCAGCGGATAGGCCGTGTCGTGCGTGAGCAGTTCGGGCAGGTAAGCGGCGGGATGTTCGAGTTCGACCACGAGCGTTCGGTCGTCGGCGGCGCGAACGCCGAGCGCGGTGGGCGGCAGCTTGCCGATGCTGATGTCGTGCGCGTTCTTCACGACCCACAGATTGTAGGCGTAGGACGCGCCTGTCGTCGGGTCCATCAGGCGCCGCCAGGCGAAAACGAAATCGTGCGCGGTGACAGGCTGGCCGTCGGACCACATGTGCTCGCGCAGATGGAAGGTCCAGGTCTTGCCGTCGGGGGAGACATTCCAGCTGGTCGCGGCGCCGGGAATGGGCCTCGCGGCGGCGTCGACCGTGAGCAGTCCAATCAGCAGGTCGCCTTCGACCTGGGACTCGTTGGATCCGTCGATGAAGTGCGGGTCTAGGCTCTTGATCTCGGCACCGTTACCCCGGTTGAGCACGGTCAGCGCCGACGATGGAGCGGCGGCGACCGCGAGCAGGCCAGCCAGGAGCGCCGCTACGACGCGCATCACACCGTTCGGACGTCGCGGTCGAGCGACATGTAGCGCGAGCGGTGGATGTTCACGTTGTTGGTGACGAAGCCACGCACCTGCGGCGAGACCAGATTGCGCGCCACGCCCAGGAACCCCGGCGCGATCGCGACGTCGTCCAGCAGCACCTGCTCGGCGGCGCGCAGCAGGTCCTCGCGCTTGCCGGCATCGTGCTCGCGATCGGAGCGCGCGACGAGCGCATCGAATGCCGGGTTGGAATAATCGCCGTAGTTGAGGTCGGTCGTGCCGGACTGGAACAGCATCAGGTAGTTCTTGGCGTCGCGGTAGTCGGCGATCCAGCCGGCCCAGGTGACGGTGAAATCGCGCCTGCGCAGCATGTTGTAGTGGACCGCGCTTTCATACGGCCCAAGCTGTGCCTTGACCCCGATGTCGTTCCACATGCCCTGCAACGCCACGCCCGCGAAATGCGACTCCGTGGCGCCCGAGATGTTCAGCTCGAAGGTCAGCGGATTGCCGGGCCCGAAGCCGGCGTCGGCGAGCAGAGCACGGGCGCGCTCCAGCCGTTGCGCCATCGGCTGGTGCCGGAAGCGCAACTCAGCGGGGCGGTAGCCCGGCATGCCGGGCGGCACGAGGCCGTAGCTGGGCTGCTCGCCGGCGCGCATCACCTTCTCGGCAAGGATTTCGCGGTTGATGGCGAGCGACAGCGCCGTGCGAACGCGGACGTCGTCGAACGGCTTCTTGCGCAGGTTGAACTGCGCATACTGCGACAGGATGTAGGGCGAGAGCTGGATCTCGTGCGGCAGGTTCTGTTGCAGCCAGCGGATCTGCTGCGGCGGCACCGAGTCGGTGACGATGTCGAACTCTCCGGCGCGGAAGCGCTTAAGCGCCGCCGACGAATCCTGCGTCGGGTAGAACAATACGTTCTGGAGCCTGACGTCCGTGGCGCCGAAGAAACGCTCGTTCTTCACCAGGTGGATGTGATCGTTGGGGACCCATTGCTTCAGCCGGAACGCGCCGTTGCAGACCAGGTGCTCGGCGCGGGTCCACGCCTCGCCGTAGCGTTCCACCACGTGCTGCGGCACGGCGAAAGTCGTGTAATGCGTCAGCAATTCGCGGATGTACGGCACCTGGTAGTTGAAGGTCAGTTCCAGCGTGCGGTCGTCGATGGCGTGTGCGCCGATCTTGTCCGGCGTCACCCGGCCTTCGGTCGCCGCCTGCATGTTCCTGAGGGGATAGAGGATGGTCGCGTATTGCGCCGCGGTGCGCGGGTCCGCCACGCGGCGGAAAGAATAGACGAAGTCGTGCGCCGTGACCGGTTCGCCGTCCGACCAGACATGGTCGCGCAGCCTGAACGTGTAGACGAGGCCGTCAGGGCTGACGGTGTAGCTCTCGGCCGCGCCGGGAATGGCGCGGGCGTCGGCGGCATCGGTCATCAGGCCGATGAACATGTCGCCTATGATGTTGTTCTCCCAGTTGCCCGAGGCCTTGTGCGGGTCGATGGTGTCGGGCTCGGCGCCGTTACCGCGGGAGAGCGTGTGCCCGTCGGCGGTCGACAGGATCATGCCGGGGCCACCCTTGCCCTTGAGTGCGTAGGCGCCGCCGCCGATGACGGCGACCGCTCCGCCGGCCATCAGGCCGCGCCGCGTCCACTTGCCTTGCGTCATGTGTCACCGACATCTCGCCGCGTCACCGGCGATGGCCTATCATCCCGGCGGGGCGGATTTGTAGCAAACAGCACAGGAATGAACCGGAAATGAATATTGCGCGTATCGTCTTGCTTGGCGGAGCCCTGCTGTTGCCCGTGGCCGCCTTCGCCGGGCCGGATCCCCGCCAGGACCTGATCGACGGCATGGCGAAATGCGCCGCGATCGCGGACAACATGGCGCGGCTCGCCTGTTACGACGCGCTCAACCCGACCTTGCATGCCGCGCAGGCTGCCCCACCGCCACCGGTTGCTGTCGCGCCGCCTCCGCCCGCAGCTGCGCCGCCCGCACAGCAGGCCGACAATGGCCGGCCCTGGTACGATGTGTTCGGCGTCGCGCCCAACCGGCAGACCACGCCCCAGAGCTTCGGCAGCGAAGGTTTGCAGGCGCCGCCGCCGCCGCCCGGCACGCCGCCGGCCGAGAAACCGCCCGAGGCGCTGGAAAGCATCACCGCGACAGTCACCGACTACTCGTTCAATCCGTACGACAAGTTCGTCGTCTTCCTCGACAACGGCCAGATCTGGAAGCAGATCGAGAGCGACACGGGCATGAAGGCGCGGTTCGCCAAGGGCGGCAAGAACACCGTCGTGATCAGCCGCGGCCTGATCGGGTCCTACAACATGACCATCAACGACGGGCCGGTCTATAAAGTGACGCGCATCAAGTAGGCTCACACGGGGTCGTGCTCTGCCACCAGATGGCCGGGTGCGACCTCGATCAGCTTCGGACGGTACTGCTCGACATTCGGGTCGTCGACGAGCTTCGACTTCAGGAAGTTGAGCTGCGCGCGGGTGTCGAGCGGCGAGGGCAGGTCGCCGGAAAGCTTCACCCGCTTCTTGCTGCGCTCCAGTTTCGGGTCGGGGATCGGCACGGCGGAAATCAGCGCCTTGGTGTAGGGGTGGCGCGGGTCGCGGTAGATGGTCTCGCGGTCGGCCATTTCCATGACGCGGCCAAGATAGAGCACCATGACGCGATGGCTGATCTGGCGCACCACCGACAGGTCGTGGCTGATGAAGATCAGCGACATGCCGGTCCTGGCCTGGAGCTTCACGATCAGGTCGATGATCTGGGCCTGGATCGAGACGTCCAGCGCGCTCACGGCCTCGTCGCAGATGACGAGCTTCGGCTCCACGATCATGGCGCGGGCGATGCCGACGCGCTGGTTCTGGCCGCCGGAGAATTCGTGCGGGTAGCGGTTGATCCAGCCGGGCTCGAGCCCGACCTGCTCCATGGCCTTGCGCACGCGGTTCTTCACCTCGTCGCGCGAGAGCTGCGGCTGGAGCGTGCGGAGCGGCTCGGCGATGGATTCGCCGATCGTGCGGCGCGGATCGAGGCTGGCGAGCGGGTCCTGGAAGACGATCTGGAGGTCCTTGCGCAGCCGTCGCTGGTCGGCCTGGGAGATGTTCTCCAGATCGCGGCTCATCCAGACGACCGCGCCTTCCGTCTTGGGCAGGAGCTGGAGCACGGCGCGGGCCAGGGTGGACTTGCCGCAGCCGGATTCGCCCACGATGCCCAGCGTTTCGCCCTGACGCAGGGCGAAGCTCACGCCATCGACGGCGCGCAGCGGCCTTGACGGCGTGAGCCAGCCACCGGTGTGGACATTGAAGTGCACCTTGAGGTCGCGAACATCGAGGATCGGGCGGTCGTTGGTCAGCGAGATGACATGCGCGTGGCCCTCGCGGTCCGGGCGATCGAGCCGCGGCATCGAATCCAGCAGCATCTTCGTGTAGTCGTTCTTCGGCTTGTAGAAAATGTCGTCGATCGGGCCGGCCTCCACGACATCGCCGTGACGCATCACCTGCACCTTGTCGGCGACGCCGGCGATCACGCCCATGTCGTGGCTGATGAGCGCGATGGCGGTCTTCAGCTCCTTCTTCAGATCGCGCATGATCTCGAGGATCTGCGCCTGCACCGTCACGTCGAGCGCGGTGGTCGGTTCGTCGGCGATCAGGAGGTCTGGGCCGCAGGCCGTCGCCATCGCGATCATCACGCGCTGGCGCATGCCGCCGGAAAGCTCGTGCGGATACTGCTTCATGCGCCGTTTCGCTTCGGGGATGCGCACCAGTTCCAGCATTTCCAGTGTACGCTTCACCGCTTCCTCGCGGCTGATGTTGGCGTGGGTGCGCAGCGCCTCCATGATCTGCGCGCCGACCGTCATGTGCGGCGTCAGGCAGGTCAGCGGGTCCTGGAAGATCATGGTGATCTTGGAGCCGCGCAGCTTGTTCAGCCTCGCGGGCTTCATCGTCAGCAGTTCCTGGCTGCGGTATTTCACGCTGCCGGTCGCCCTGCCGTTGGCCGAGAGCAGGCCGATGGTGGCGAGAAACAGCTGGCTCTTGCCCGAGCCGGACTCGCCCACCACGCCAAGGCACTCGCCCTCGTCGATGGTGAAATTGGCGTTGCGCACCGCGTGCACCTCGCCGTCGGGCGTCGAGAAGCGGACGTCGAGATTGCTGACTTCGAAGATCGGCGCGCTCATCTCAGCGATCCTTCGGGTCGAGGGCGTCGCGCAGGCCGTCGCCGATGAAGTTGAAGCAGAACAGCGTCACCGCCATGAACGCGGCCGGGAAGATCAGCATCCAGGGCGCGGTTTCCATCTGGTCGGCGCCGTCCTTGATCAGCACGCCCCAGGAGGTCAGCGGCTCCTGGATGCCCAGGCCCAGGAACGACAGGAAGCTCTCGGCGAGGATCGAGGCTGGCACGGTCAGCGTGACATAGACGATGACGGGGCCGAACACGTTGGGGATGACGTGCGTCAGGATGATGCCGAAATTGCTCACGCCACCGGCGCGGGCGGCTTCGACGAATTCCTTCTGCTTCACCGACAGGGTCTGACCGCGCACGATCCGCGCCATAGTCAGCCATTCGACTGCGCCGATGGCGACGAACAGGAGGAAGAAGTTGCGGTTGAAGATCACCATCAGGATGATGACCAGGAAGATGTAGGGGATCGAGTAGAGCACGTCGACGAAGCGCATCATCAGCTCGTCGATGCGGCCGCCGAGATAGCCGGCGGTGGCGCCATAGGCGACTCCAATAACCAGGCTGACCAGCGTGGCGATGAGGCCGACGGAAAGCGAGATGCGTGCGCCGTATAAAGTGCGGACGAGGAGGTCACGGCCGACGCTGTCGGTCCCGAACCAGTGCGTGCCGCCCGCATTGCATAGAACGCCCGGGTCCGGCCACCAGTCCGGAGCGCAGGAAACGACGGAATAGTCGATGTAGTCGTAGGCGTAGGCGAGGAAGAACGGCCCGAACACCGCGGCGACCGCGATCATGCCGAGCACGATGATGCTGATCAGCGCAGCACGGTTGCGGAACAGGCGGCGGCGCGCGTCGTCCCACAGGCTGCGGCCCTTCACGTCGGCCGCGCGTTCCATCAGATCTTCGACGTGGGCATTGGTGACGGGCGCGATCACTGAGCGTACCTCACGCGCGGGTCGAGCACCGCATAAAGCAGGTCCGCGATCAGGTTCAGGATGATAATCGCGGTCGCGTAATAGACCAGCACGCCCATTACCAGCGTGTAGTCGCGATTGAGCGCGCCCTGCACGAAGTAGCGGCCGATGCCGGGAATGCCGAAGAGCTGCTCCACCACCAGCGAGCCGGTCAGCACGCCGGCGATCGCCGGACCGAGATACGACACCAGCGGCAGTACAGCGGCGCGCAGCGCATGGCGGATCACGATGGCGAAGTTGGACAAGCCCTTGGCGCGGGCGGTGCGGACATAGTTGGAGTGCAGAACTTCCACCATACTGCCGCGCATGATGCGCGCGATGACGGCGATCTGTGGCAACGCGAGCACGAGCACCGGCAGGATCAGGTTGCGCAGGGCGCCGCCGTTCCACCCGCCAACCGGCAGCGACACGTCGTAGCCGAACACTGTCAGTCCGTAGACGCCGAAGATGAGCGTCAGGATCGGCCCGACCACGAAGGTCGGGATGGTGATGCCCATCATCGCGACCGACATCGTGCCGTAGTCGACTGCGCTGTTCTGCCGGAGCGCCGCGACGGAGCCGAATGCAGTGCCGAGCAGCAGCGCGAGCAGCATCGAGGTGACGCCGATCTCCGCGCTGACCGGCAGGCCATCGGCGATCAGCTCGTTGACCGTGAAATCCTTGTTCTTGTAGCTCGGCCCCATGTCGCCGTGCGCCAACTTGCCGAGATAGATGAAGTACTGCTGGTAGACGGGCTTATCGAGATTGTAGGCGGCCTTGATGTTGTGCTCGATCTCGGGCGGCAGGCGGCGCTGCGCGTCGAATGGACCGCCGGGCGCGATCCGCATCATGAAAAAGGTCAGTGTGATGATGATAAATAGCGTCGGGATGGCGCCCAGCAGGCGCCTAACGGCGTATGAGAACATCTTTTTGTGCCGGCCCCGAGCCCGCGTCGAACACAACGCTACTCAACCTTGGCCAGGGTTAAAGCCTTGTCAACATAGCATTTTGACCGCGCCGAAGATTACGCGAAACGCTCCACGCACGACATTTTCGTCATTGCTGGGCGAGCCACACCTGCCAGCGCGACTCGATGTCCGCGCCGTGGAGCTGCCACCACTCGTCGTCGACCGCGAAGGCGGTGGCGAAATGCGCCGGCAGAGTCGGAAGGAAGGGCGTCATGTCGCTGTTCGTCTCCGGGTTCCTGCCGACCAGCGGCAGCGCGGAACGGCGCGCCGGTCCATAGCCGACCCATGCCGCGACATTGGCCAGCGGCTGTGAGTCCGTGGCGAAGCGCACGAAGTCCATCGCCACATCCTTGCGCGGGGTCCCTTTGGGAACGCCGAACACGTCGAGCTCGTAAAGCTGGCGGTCCCACACCACGCCCACCGCGTGGTGATGCTGGGCAGCGTCATAGACATCGCCGTTGAGCGCGGTGGCCATGGCGGCGCGGCCGTCATTGACCATCGCCACAGCGTCGGCGGAATCGTCCCACCACACGAGCGAGCCCTTGAGCGTGGAGAGCTTAGTCAGCGCCCGGTCGATCCCGACCGGCGTCAGCAATGCGTCGTAGACGTCGGCGGGGTTCATGCCGTCGGCCAGTAGTGCGAGTTCCAGGTTGAACTTGGCGTTGCGGCGCAGCGCACGCGTGCCGGGGAAGTGCTGAAGATCGAAGAAGTCCGCGGCCGTTCTCGGTCCGCTGGCGCCGGGGAAGCGGCGTGTCGAATAGGTGATGACCTGGCTGTACACGACGCTGCCGGTCCAACAGGGCCCGACCGCGTTCTTCACGAAGTCCTTGGCCGAGGGCACGCCGTCGGCGCCAGCCGGCAACTGCGCGGCGTCGATGTGCTCGAGCAGGCCGAGGCGGCAGGCCGCAATCGCGTCCGGCAGTTCGAGGTCGACCGCGTCCCAGTCGTACTGGCCGCGGCCGACCATCTGCCGGAGTTCTTTCAGGCCGCCGTCATACAGGGCGATGCGCACGTCATAGGAATTCGCTTCCCCGAACGTGCGGAACATGGCGCTCGCCTGGGCGCGTCCGTAAGGCCCGGGCCAGGTCGCGACCGTCAGCACCGGCAGCGGACGCATGAACCAGAAATAGGCGCCGGCCGCCGCGGCGAGCAGCAGCGCCACGGCGCCGAGGATGATCCACCGTCTGTTCATGGCAGTCCTTCAGTGCAGGCCGAAAATGCCCTTGATGGTATCGGCCACGCCTTTCGGCCTGGTCGGCTTGTCGGGCTTGGGTTTGCCGTCTGGCGGGCTCCCGGTCAATGCGCCGAGAAGCCCGGTGACCGGCGACAGTCCCTTGTCGATCACGGCCCCGAACATGCCGGTGACGGCGCCGTTCATGTCCGGGACATATTTCACATGCGCCCAGGTACCATAGATGGTGAACGGCACGCCGAGCTCCAGCAGGTCCATGCGGCCGCCGAGCGAGGCCCTGGGCTCGATGCGGTAAGCAAGCGTCTGGTTACCCAAATCGACCGTGCCGTGGCCAGTCATGTTGATGAACGCGCTGGACATCTTCAGGTCGTTGTTCTTCATCACGCCGTTCTGGATCGCGAAGGAGCCGGAGAAGCTGTCGAACGCGGTCGCCGCGCTGTCGCCGGTCGCGCCGGCGCTCAGGATCGTCTGCACGGTGCGCGCGACCTGGCCCATGTCCACGCCGGTAACGCGGCCGTGGACGATGGCGACCGATCCCTTCCCCGACATCGTGCGCATGATCGCGTCAGGGCTGGCGCCGGTGGCGGCGACATCCAGCGAGATCGTCCCGGTGCCGTCGAGCTGGCCCACGCCGATGGCGTCGGCCAGGAACGGCCGCATCGCGATAGCGCTGAAGATCAGCTGGTTGCGGAAGCTGGGTACATCGCCGTGGCCATCGGCGGCGAGGCACGCCCTGCCGCGCCCGCCATAGAGCGTGATGGGATCGAGATGTGCCTCCATCGCGCCATCGGTCAGCGTCGCCGCGACCTTCGTGAAGCCGAGCTTCAGGTGCCGTACCACGAGCGATCCGACCGCGAGGTTCACATGACCGTTCGCCAGCTTCAGCAGGTCGAGCCTGACCGGCGCGCGGCTCCATCCGCCGCTGGGCGGCCCCGCCGCCGGTCGCGCACCGGCGCGCGCGACCTCGATGTGCATGTAGGTGTTCAGATCGATGCGATCGATGGTGAGGTTCGCCGTCACGTCGGGCACGGGCTTGCTCACATCCGCGACCAGCGATCCGCCGATGCTCATGCCGTCCAGCCTGGCCTTGATGCGGCTGAGCGAGATGCGCCTGTCCTTGGCGGCGATATCCGCGATGGCGGTCAGCGCTCCAAGGCCGTCGCCTGCCTCGACCGGCCGGCCAAGCCACGCCGCGAGGTTCTTCATCGACGGCGTGACGATCGAGCCGTTGCCCTTTGCGGTGCCGTCGCTCGAAAGGAAGCCGACGAAGCCCGCATGCACCAGGTCGCTGTCGGCGGCCACATCGACCCGCGTTGCCGCGCCGGACAGCAGCGTGCGGATGGTTCCCACGGTCGCGTGATATGTGAACCTGCGCCCCTGGAAGAGAAGGCTGCCTTCCGCCTTCACTGGTTCGCTCAGCCTGGTGATGTCGACGTCGGCATCCAGGTCATCGATCGACCGCTGCAAGCCGAGCTTTGCGTTGTCGTAGGATACGCGCGCGTCATGCACCTCTGCGCCGCCGAACAGTGTGTTGGTCGGCAGGTGAATGCCGCTCTCCTCGGCCTTCCTGCGCACCAGCTCCCAGTTGCCGTGGCCCTCGCGATCGACCTCGAGACTGATCTCGGGCCTGTCGAACACCGCTTCGGTCGCCTCGATCTTGCCGTGCAACAGCGGCCACAGCTTCACGGCCAGCCGCATGGTGTCGATGCGCACCATGTTCGTCGCCTTGCCGCCTGGAGCGTTCGCCAGGGTCACGTCCCGCGCGGTAACCGACAGAGTCGGAAACAGGGCAATGGTCAGCGGACCGTTGATCCGGAACGTGCGCCCGGTAGCGCGCTCGACCCGCGCCTCGATCTCGCCCTTCAGCGAAACGGTCGAGACGAATAGCGGGATCGCCAGATAGGCGCCCGCGACCAGTGCCAGCGCGACCGCGCCGGCGATCAGCGGAAGGAGATATTTGCGGCTCATGCGGGCGGGAGCCTAGCCCGCCTCCCGTGGCAGCTATATGTCGAATTCGAGCCCAAGAGATCGATGCTCCGATCAATGGCGTTCGCCGCGCAGGCCGAAGTTGGCATCGGCGGCGGATGCAGCGGTGGCCGACATCTTCCGCCCGGAAATTGCGGTACATACCGGTCAGGGGTCTGGCTCAAGGCAGGGCCGCAGCGCCATGGAACCTTCTGCGGCTCCATTCGGACAGGGTCGACGGGCAGGGTCATGCGGTGTTAACGAATGCACCAAGCGGTCCGGAAAGCCTTGCTTTTGCCGGGGTCGAGACCTAGTTTCCGCGCCTCATTTTTGAGACGTGCAGTTGTAGCTCAGTTGGTTAGAGCGCCGGATTGTGGATCCGGAGGTCGGTGGTTCGAGACCACCCAACTGTACCACCTCTCCTTCTAAGACTCGGATCCTCGGAGACTTGCCCCCGAAGTCGCGCCTTTGGCCGCATTTTGCGGCTAGTCGATTTCTCCAGAGACAACGTCTCCATCATTCACCTCCTCGGTCGATATCTGGCCAATTTGCTCCTCCGAGCGATGCGCCGGTTATGACGCGTCCCTTGAACCTAGTTTTAGGCTGCCATCCCGTCAGTCAAGCTTGCCGGCTTGCAGCGCCATCAGCGGATTCTGGTTGGGCTCCGCCACCTTCACCAGAGTGTTGACATCCCGGTGTCTGAACAACTCGTCGCGTCCGCGCACTTTCAGCATCGTGTCGGAGACATAGCTCCAGCTACCGTCAGGATTGAACGTGATCTCAAGGCGATAGGAGTCGGTGCGAAAGGCATATTCGAGAAAGTCGGTGGAGCAGATCCCGTAGTTCGCCTTGTCCCTCGTGGCGGTCACCACGAGGCGGGTATCGCCGGCCTTCGCGAATCCAGAGGCGAGTGCGGTCTGACCACGCGGGATGGTCAGTGACTGCATCACAAGTCCCGTCGCTGCTTCCCACAGCCAGTAGCCAACCTGATCGTGAAACGTGATGGCTTCCTCGGCTGTGTTGATGTGGACGTGATAGCGCAGCCCGTAAAGGAGTTGCGGCCCGTTAGCTTGGGGATCGATAGGCTGCATATCGATATGCTCGATGTACTGGCGCCGTTCAGGTCCGTCGGCCTTGGGATTGAGGTCGACGCCCTTGCTGCTCTCCCAGACGCCCGCAAGCCGCCGCAGCGGTCCGAGATTGGCCAGTGTGTCGGGATCGACACTTTCCGGCTCGGTGAAAATGTCGTCGGGAAACGGATTCATCGTCGCATACCTTTGGTTGTCGGTGGCAAGACCGCGAGGAGTGTCGAGGCGGCCAAGAGTGCGTCGCGTCTTCATCCTCTCACAACCAGCGCCGTTTATGCGACTTAATGGGCCAAAATCGTCATACGCATGACTTTGACACCACCGTCGGCAAGCGTGGGTGGCCAAGAGCGATCTTGGTTCGCAGTTCGCGGGGATCACCGTTCGCAAGTTCGCGGATGCGTCGTCTGCAGATTATTATCTTCAGGCACTAAGTTGGGAGCCACTTCTTCGGGCACGGCGAAACGCCTGCTGACGTATTGAAAATGGCGGGCCGGAGGGATTCGAACCCTCGATCCGGCTTTTCAATCGTATAATAGACCTTTTAGAATCGAGCAGCACGGCTCCCTCGATAATTCTGCCGCGCTACGACGCCGCGACGACGTCGACGCCCACCTCCACCATGTGGGGCCCCCCGCCCGTCACGATGCCGTTGATGGGAGCAACATCGGTGTAGTCGCGGCCCCAGGCCAGCGTGATGTGGCCCTCGCCGGGGCACATGTTGTTGGTTGGATCGAAGTCCAGCCATCCTTCGGCTGTCCAGACCGAGAACCAGGCGTGACTTGCGTCCGCGCCGATGAGGCGCGGCTGACCCGCCGGCGGCTTGGTCGCCAGGTAGCCGCTGACGTACCGCCCCGCGAGACCGAGCGCCCGCAGGCACGCGACTCCCGCATGGGCGAGATCCTGACAGACGCCCGCGCGGACGTCGAAGACACGCGCGACCGGCGTCGCCGCGTCGGTGACGGTGTTGTCGTAGCGAAAGTCCTTGTGGATGCGATTCATCAGGTCGCGGGTGCCGTCAGCGATCGGGCGGGCGGATGGAAAGCTCTTTTCGGCATATGCCGTAATGGCGGCGTTCGATCCGACCAGCGGCGAGTCGAAAAGATATTGCGACGCATCGCGTGTCGCCTGGTCTTCAGCAGTTTCGAGCAATGCCTTTACGTTGGTCCAGGGCTCGCCTCCTGCGGCGACGGTGTCCCCAGTTTCCACGCGAATGCGGGATTCAGAGACGATTTCGAGTATCACGTGCGGCTGATCGATGGCAAACCATTCAATAGTATTACCGAAGTAATCGGCGCGTTGCTGCCGGCGCGCCGGGGGGATGGAAATCGCGGTTCTGGAGCGATCGACCTTCTGTGACAGTGTTTCGCGCGGCGTCAGATGAGCGACATGGCAGGAATACGAGACCTCATGCAGGTAGCGATAGGCCGTGCGGTGGCGGACGCTATATTCCATCACGACGCCTCGCGGGCGGGCATCGCACCGACGCGGCGGCGCACGGCGTGCTGGAAATACGCGTCAGTGATCGCATTGCTGAGGTCGGTCATTGCAGCTTCGATCTTGTCCGTCAGCCGCGCGAGCGCCACCCCCTTGCCATCGACGTCTGCTTCCGCGAGCACCAGCGCATTGGCGCCGATCAGGGACAGGCGCGCGTCGCCGACGATGCGAAGGGCGCTGCCACTGCGCTGTTCCGGCGTGATCAGCGGCAGTTCGCGCAGATTCCGCTCCAGGCTCGCGAGCTGGAAGGCCACCGCGCGGGGATTGGTTTCGTCGAGCAGCAGAAGGTCGATCAGGGCGCCGAGGTCGAATTGGTTCAGGTAGCGCGAGCGATACGTCATCGCGCTGTCGGCGATGTCCAGCATCATGCGGACATATGACGCATCGCCATCGGTGGCGGCCGCAGCCTGGTTGACGAGGCAGATCTGGTGCGACGTGCGCTCGATGCGGCGGCCGAGGTCGACGAACAACCAGTTGGGGCCGCGCGTCATGTTCTCGGCGCAAAGTCCCGAGAACGCTGCGGCACGGCGCACGACCGCGTCGAGCATGGTGAGAGCCTGCGCGATATCGAGCCCTGCGGCTCCTGGCGCTGCGGCTGCGTCCGTCAGTACATGGATGGTGCGCCAGGTATCGAGTGAAAGGCGATCGCGCGCCGACCACGCTGTCTGTCGTATGCGGCCGAGCACACGGTGCAGCCCGTCGGGCGATTTGCGATCGTAGAGCATGGAGCGGAGCTCTTCGCGCAGCCTGGCGTCGTCGCCCGCCGCGGCTTCGCGGATCGCGGCCGCGCTGGCATGGGCGAACGGGAGGAGAAACCGCTCGGCTCCGTCGGCCGCTGCGGCCGGATCGTCGCCGAGGCGCGAGGTGACGGCGCGCAGGACGCGGACCAAACCCTCGGCACGTTCGGTGTAACGACCGAGCCAAAACAGATTGTCCATCGCGCGGCTGGGCGGAGCCTCGCCGGTGCGCCTGATATCGAGCGCGCGCCCCACAGGCTTGAGCAGGCTGAAGGCGTCCGCCGGGCCTTCGCCACCTACCCAGACGTCCTTGCTGGCGGCGCCGGACTGGATCGACAGTGTGCGGACGTGATCGTCCTGTGCGACGCGCACCATACCACCGGGCATGACGACGTAACCGTCCGGTGTCCAGGCGGCGAAGACGCGGAGCGAAACCGGCCGGGTGACGAAGCGTCCGCCGTGATAGACCGGTGCGAAACCCAGGGGCACGGCGTCTTGTGTAACAACGGTTGCGCCGCGACGTGTGATCCGATCCTTCAGCACGCGGATGTCGGCGAGCGAAAGCTCACCGCCCATACGCGCGGACGAACCGCGAGAGAAGAGGGGGCGCGCGTCGAAGGCATCGCGCACCACGACGCGATCGAGGCGGGCCATCGCTTCCTTGCGGCCCCATTCGGTGCCGCACCAAACGGTCGGGATGTCGGGGATGCGCAGCTCTTCGCCGAGCAGGGCGCGCGACAGGCCCGGGAGATAGGCATCCATCGCCGGCGATTCCATCACCCCGCCGCCGAGGGCGTTCGCGAGAACGACGCCACCGGCGCGCGCGACGTCGGCAAGGCCGGGGACACCGAGCGCGGATTCACCGCGGAATTCGAGGGGATCGCAGAAGTCCGAATCGACGCGTCGGAATATTACGCCGACACGCTCGAGGCCGAGCAGTGTCTTCAAGTAGACCTGTCCATCGCGGACCGCGAGGTCATCGCCCTGAACCAGTGTCAGGCCGAGATAATGCGATAGGTACGCGTGCTCGAAGTAAGCTTCGTTGTATGGACCTGGTGTCAGAAGTACGACACGGCCTTTGCGGACCGGTGCCAGCGACTGCACGTGCTCACGATAGAGGCTGAAGAACGACGCAAGACGCCGCACGCGCATATCGCTGAAGAGGTCGGGGAAGGTCTGGCCGACGACAATGCGGTTTTCGAGCGCGTAACCGATGCCGCTGGGCGCGTCGGCGCGGCTGGAGATGATCATCCACGACCCGTCGGGCATGCGCGCTAGATCAGCGGAATAAAGATGGACGTGTACACCGCCCGGCGGTGTCACGCCCGCCAGGGGCCGGAGGAATTGCGGATGACCGTTCACCAGATGCGGCGGCAGAAAACCGCCGGCGATCAGCTTTTGGGGACCGTAGATGTCGTTGAGAATGGTGTCGGCCAACTTGGCACGCTGGATGATGCCGGCTTCGATACGCGTCCAATCCGCTTGCTGACGATGAAGGGCATGATGTCGAGCTGCCAACGGCGATCCTGGCCGCCGGCTTCGTCGTACACATTGTATGTGACCCCGTTGTCGCGCAGCATCGCCTGGGCAGCGATGTCTCGGCGCGCGAATTCCTCCGCTCCCATCGCGGCCAGTGAATCCGACAGCGGCTTCCATGCCGGACGGACCGCACCATCGGCATCACGCAGCTCGTCATAGCGGCCGGCGCGTTTGTGACGGTTGGCGACGTCTCTCATCGCCGCCTCAGGTCCAGCGTGTGAGGGAAATCGGGATGCGGGGTTTCCTGCGGCGGCTCGAAGATGCCGCCGGTGAAGCCGAACGGCTCGAAGCGCGCGAGGCGGCGGCCTTCCGCTTCATAGGCGTTGACCGGGAAGGTGACGTAGTTGCGGCCGCCGGGATGGGCGACGTGGTACGTGCAGCCGCCAAGCGACCGTTTGCGAAAGCCGTCCCACACTTCGATGGTCAGCGGGGCATGCGCCGGGATCGTGGGATGCAGCGTGCTGACCGGCTGCCAGGCACGAAAGCGCACGCCACCGACCTGTTCGTCGAGCGTGATCGGCTTGAGCGGCACGGCGCGGCGGTTGACCAAGATCTTGTGGCGGCCCTCGACAAGGCCCTTCGTCTTCACTTCGAGGCGCTCGACGGACGAATCGACGAAGCGGACGGTACCACCGATGGCGCCCTCCTCCCCCATCACGTTCCAGGGCTCCAGCGCCTGGCGGATTTCGACACCAACACCGCCGTACTGCACCTTGCCGGCGAGCGGGAAGCGGAAGGCCCAGTGCGGGCGGAACCACTCCGCATCGAAGGCGAAGCCGTGGGCGTTCAGGTCGTCGATCACGTCGGTGAAGTCAGCCCACACGAAATGCGGCAGCATGAACGAGTCGTGCAACGCCGTGCCCCAGCGAATGAGCTGGACGTCATAAGGCTTGTCCCAGAAACGTGCGATGAGCGCCCGCAGCAGGAGGCCTTGCGCCAGCGACATCTCCGGATGCGGCGGCATCTCGAAGCCGCGGAATTCGACCAGCCCGAGCCGGCCCGTCGGACCGTCGGGTGAGTAAAGCTTGTCGATGCAGATTTCGGTGCGGTGCGTGTTGCCCGTGACGTCGATCAGCAGATTGCGGAAGATCCGATCGACCAGCCAGGGCGGCAAATTGCTGGCGCCGCGCGGCGGCACCTGGTCGAAGGCGATCTCCATTTCGTAGAGCGAGTCCAACCGGGCCTCGTCGATGCGCGGCGCCTGGCTGGTCGGGCCGATGAACATGCCCGAGAACAGATAGGAGAGCGACGGATGGTTCTGCCAATACGCAACAAGACTCTTGAGTAGATCGGGACGGCGCAGGAATGGACTGTCGACCGCACGGTCTGCGCCGAGCACGATGTGATTGCCGCCGCCGGTTCCGGTGTGACGGCCGTCGAGCATGAACTTCTCGGTACCAAGGCGCGTCTGTCTCGCCTCTTCATAGATCGCCTCGGTGATCGCGACCTGTTGCCGCCAGGACTTGGCGGGGTGGATGTTCACCTCGATCACACCGGGATCCGGCGTGACCTTGATGACGTTGATGCGCGGATCATAAGGCGGCGAATAGCCTTCAATGTGCAGCGACGCACCAATCTCGGCGGCGGCGTCCTCGACCGCGGACAGCAGATCAAGATAGTCGGCAGCCGTTTCGGTCGGCGGCATGAACACGCAAAGGCGTCCTTCACGCGGTTCGACCGTCATGGCGGTGCGGACGCTAGCACCCTCTATTGGAGCCTCCTGCTCGACCCGCTCACGGCGCGCTTCCCACTGCGCATCGCGCAGCGCTCCCGCGAGGTAAGGCTGGCGATAGGCGTCACGCTCCGGGAGCGGCGGCAGCCTCTCGAACGGATCGGGCGGTGGAACGAATGGGCGCGCGGTGGGCGGCAGCCACGGCAGGGAGTCCAGCGGCAAGCGGAATCCCGCCGGCGAATCGCCGGGGACGAGCTGAAGGCGGCCGGCCCGGGTAGCCCAGCGTTCGGACCGCCAGCGGCGCTTGTCGGGCGCGTTCCAGCGCTGGACCGGAAGCACGAAGCCGGTGGGCTTGCTGAGGCCGCGCTCAAAGACCCGCGCAAGGCGAGCACGCAACTCCGGGTCCTCCAGCTTGGAGCCAAGCGGATCGACATTGATCGGAAGCTGCCGCTCCTTGCCGATGTAATGCCAGGGATCTTCATAGGCCTCCATCGCATAGGCCGGATTGACGTCGAGGCGGCGCGCGATGCCGGTGACGAGAATGCGCGCATCGGCGATGGACGGCTCGTAGTCCTTGGTCTCCCGCGCCACGCGCTCGGCATCGCGCCATAGCGGCACGCCATCGCCGCGCCAATAGAGCGCGAACGCCCAGCGCGGCAAGCTTTCGCCCGGATACCACTTGCCTTGGCCATAGTGCAGGAAACCGCCCGGCGCGAAGCGGTCACGCAGGCGACGGATCAGCGCATCGGCAAGGCCGCGCTTATTGGGACCGACCGCGGCCGTGGTCCATTCGGGGCCGTCCATATCGTCGATCGAGACGAACGTCGGCTCGCCGCCCATGGTGAGGCGCACATCGCCGTCGCGCAGCGCCTTGTCGACCTGTTCGCCCAGCGCGTCGATGTCCTGCCATTGCTGCACCGTGTAGGGCTTGGTGACACGCGGCGGCTCGACCACGCGCTTGATTGACATCTCGAATTCGAATTCGACCTCGCACTCGTCCAGTGCGCCGCTGATCGGCGCGGCATGGGTGGGATTGGCGGCGCAGGCGAGCGGGATATGCCCTTCGCCCGCGAACAGTCCCGACGTTGGATCGAGACCGACCCAACCCGCGCCGGGCAAATAGACCTCGCACCAGGCATGCAGATCGGTGAAGTCCTGCTCCGTCCCGGAAGGGCCGTCGAGCGATTTCTGATCAGCCTTGAGCTGAATGAGATAACCGGAGGCAAAGCGCGCCGCGATGCCGAGCTGGCGCAGGAGCTGCACCAGCAGCCAGGCGCTGTCGCGGCAGGAACCGGCACGCCTCTCCAGCGTCTCGTCCGGCGTCTGGATGCCGGGCTCCATGCGGATGAGATAGTTGATATCGTGCTGAAGCTGCGCGTTAAGATCGAACAGGAAGCCGGTGGTGGGCTTCTCAATGCGCGGGACGGCGGCAAGATATCTCTCGAACAGCGGCCCGGTCTTGGCCGGCTGAAGGAACGGTTTCAGGTCCTCCAGCAGCTCGGGTGCGTATCCGAACGGAAACAGCTCGGCTTCCGGTTCGAGGAAGAAATCAAACGGATTGATGACGTTGAGCTCGGCCGTCAGGTCAACGGTAACCGACAGGTGATCGGTTTTCTCCGGCACTACCACACGCGACAGCCAGTTCGACTGCGGGTCTTGCTGCCAGTTCAGGAAGTGCTCGGACGGGCTGATTGTCAGCGCGTAGTTGAGGATCGGCGTCCGGCAATGCGGTGCCGGGCGCAGGCGCACGATCTGCGGGCCAAGGTTGATCAGCCTGTCATAGCGATAACGCGTGGAGTGATGGAGGGCGACCCTGGATGCTCATTGCCGCCACTGTGCCGCAACTGCGAAGACCCCGCCACGGGTCGTTCGCAGACGCGTCACGGCAGCGCGGAACTGTGGGTTTCGCGCCGCGTTACTGGTGGCCGACGGGGACTTCACTATGCGCGTCTTTACCTGCCAGGCCTGCGGGCAGCTCCTGTATTTCGAAAATATCCGCTGTGAGAAGTGCGGCCGTTCGCTCGGCTATCTCCCTGATAAGGAAACGATTTCCGCCATCGAACCGGCCGGCGATGGCACGTTTCGGGCGCTGGCCGCCCGCAGCCGTTATCGGTACTGCAAGAATAAGGATTTCGGTGTCTGCAACTGGATGGTGCGCATAACGGCCAGAGAGCCGTTCTGCGCAGCTTGCCAGCACAACCGCACGGTGCCTGACCTGTCGATTCCCGAAAACTCGGCACGCTGGGCCAAGATCGAAGCGGCCAAGCACAGGCTGTTCTATTCCTTGTTAAGGCTGCGCCTGGCGGTGAAGAACCGGTCCAACGATCCGGAGCATGGCTTGGCGTTCGACTTCCTCGCCGATCCACCGATGACGCACGGCCAGGGCGTGCTGACCGGCCACGACAACGGGCTCATCAGCCTGGCGGTGAAAGAGGCGGACGATCCGGAGCGCGAACGTGTTCGCAGTGCGATGGGGGAACCCTATCGCACTTTGCTCGGTCACTTCCGGCATGAGATTGGGCATTATTTCTGGGACGTGCTCGTGCGCGACGCTGGCAGGACAGCGGCCTTCCGCGCCGTGTTCGGAGATGAGAGCCAGGACTACGCGGCAGCGCTGCAAGCGCACTACCGGAACGGCGCACCACCCGACTGGCAGCAGAACTTCGTCAGCAGCTATGCGAGTGCGCATCCATGGGAGGACTTCGCAGAGACTTGGGCGCACTACCTGCACATCGTCGACACTCTTGAGACCGCGGGCGTGTTTGGCGTGCGCGTGCACTTAAAGCCAGGATGGCGCACAAGACTGACTGCTACAGTGGATTTCGATCCCTATTCCGCGCTGTCGATCGACACAATCATCGATGCGTGGCTCCCGCTGACCTTTGCGATGAACAACCTGAACCGCAGCATGGGCCAGACGGATCTATATCCGTTCATCCTGACGCCGCGTGCAATTGGCAAACTAGGCTTCATTCACCGCCTGGTGCGGGCGGCGCCTATTGCGGTTCGCGTCGCGGATGCCGGCCTCCCACCGGCGACCTAAGCGCGAACGTTAACCCCCAGCGCGGCTTTCTGCGACGTGTGGTCCCAGGTTCTCAGACCAGTTTGAGTGAGAGTTTTCCGGCTAGGATGCCCATGAGGAGGGGCCTGGCCGAAACATGGCTCAACTCGCTTTTTGAGACATGCGCGTGCGTGCTCCGCAACAATGTATTTCGTCCAGCCAGCTTTTGCTTGGGGAAGCCCCGCACCGTGTAAAGGCGCGGGGCTCAAGGGAGTCCCTCTGCGCCGTCGGCGCCTGTGCCAGCTGTCGTTCATAGTCGGCTATCGCGTTGCGTATCGCGCACGTCACCGTCTCCATACGGCTATTCGAGACGTCTGACATCGCCATGTGTGTCATGGTCGACGGCCGGTCCCTCTTGCGATACAGCCTTGGCATCTGCGCCGAGCCCCAGTTCGAGCTAGGCACTCGCGGCCGGCCGAGGCCTTCGAACGGGCTCAATGGTACCCTTGGCGATGGTGAAGGTGCCGCGTGGCGGGTGCGCCCCGGGCAATTGCCCCCGTCAACAGGCTTGAGCAGTTCGCGTCCTTCGACAGTCCTGGATCCACAAACGGCAGAATCGCGGCCGGTGGGAACAGAAAGCCGAGAGCGATCGCTGCTAGGCCTTGTACAACGATGCCGCCCGGCTTGATACCGACACCCGGATGCGTCCAGTCGCCGGTGACGGTGATCGGCGCGTGCAAGCGCCCGACGCGGAATACCTTCGGCGCGCCGACGATGGTCATGTTCATCGTCTCGTTCTGCAGATTGAGCACACCTTTGCCGTCAATTCGCACGGGGTCGGTGTCGAATACGAAGTTCTGGGTCTGCATCACTCCATTGCGCGTATCGAAGTGTGCGACGGCACAGCGCAGGTTGGTCTGCTCCCTGTCGCCTAGGAATAAGGCGTTGAGCAGGTCGATGCCAGCCCATTCCGCGACTCTTGCGTTGAACCGGCCGTGTGGAATGATGATTGTTACCGGCCCGCTCGCAGTCGACGCGACCTTGTGCACACTGTTGCCCGCTCCGTTAAGCTGCACCCGCGCTTCCAGCATGCCGGTCGCTGCCGGGTTGGCGCCGAGGAACTGCTCGACCCGAACGTCCGTAATGCGCGCATCGATGGTGGTCACGGCGACTGTGGGACGCGCGTTGATCTTCAACTTGCCGCTCAGCCTGCCGTAGGCGAACTGGAAAGCCAGCGGCTGCAGTGTCAACACCGCATTCCGAAGCTCGATATGAGTGTGCACACCGCGTACCGGGAAGTCGCGCGAGCGGATCGTCGCGGCGTCGTAATCGACGCTTGCATCCATCTGGCGCAACCTCTCGACATGCAGCGGCACATCCGGCAGGAGTCTGTCGCGCGCCACCGCGCGTTCCGACTTGGTGCCAAACAGATTGCCGATGTCCTTGAAATCCAGCACCCGCGACGTGGCGTTCCCGCGCAGGAACGGCCGCTCGCCCGACGTCTCGATCGCCAGCGAGCCGTGGAGGTCGGAATCGCCCACTGCACCGTGGAATTCCTTGAATTCATACAGCGACCCTTCGCGCGTCAGCGTTCCCTTGATTCGATAAGCCGCCGTATGCGGCAACACCAGGCCGGTGAGCGTATAGAGATCTGCCAGATTCGGCCCTGCCAGACTCATCGCCGCGTAGAACTGCCCAAGATGAAATGGGTGCGCGATCGCTCCGTCCGCCTTCGCGTGGGTCGCGCCAGCCTTCACATCCGCGGCGAAGGCATACGGCTTACTCTCATCGACATGGATCAAAGGTCCGCCATGGATCTCGGCGGAGAACCTGTTCTTGTTCAGCGTGCCCTCACCGACCAGTTCGAACGCCGAGCCACGCGGACCGGAGGTCTCCTCCGACGATGCTGTGCCAACGAACACGAGATTGCGCACGTGGTCGTTGATCGTGATGTGTCCTTCGCGGACGAGCAGCCGATGGATCGGTGGCAGATTCCATCCTGTGTTGCCGTTGCCGAAATCCCAGTTCGTGCGCCCGTCGGCCAGTCGCAGCACATGGATGTCTGGATGGTCAAACCGCACCAGCGGCAAGACCAAGTGGCCGAAGATTGCTGGGAATAGCCGGAAGGACAGCGTGAGGTGTGGAATTGCTGCCGCCTGCGAACCCTTTGCCCAGTCCGGATTGGCCAGCGTCACACCGTTCGCCCACACCCGCGGCTCGAGACGAAACAGATCTACCGCCAGATCGCCATCGATGCGCACTGGCCGCCCGAGCTCCAACGATGCCCAACGGCTGATCGGGCCGCGCATCGTGTTCCAATCGAGAAAATACAACCAAGCGAGCGCTGCTGCGGTCAGCGCAAGGATAAGCCCTGTGGTACCGGCCGCGATACGCGCCGCGGTGACTTCCGTTCCAACGAAGAAACGATAGGTCCACTCGCCGAAATGCTGCACACCACTTCGCAGTGTCTTCCAAGGCGAATCATGCGAATCACGATCGTGTGCGACAGCCATACGAAAATCCTCCGTTAGGACAACGTGTTGGCTCCGAAAAGTTTGCAACATCCAGCACCGGCGCGCGTTGTTCCGGGATGGCGGGAACTTGGTATCGGCGCCTCTGGCAACTCTTCATGGAAGGCCTCGACGCCTTCATGGAAGACGAAGCGCTCACGCGCGGCGCTGCGATCGCGTTTTATATCGTGACCGCGATCGCGCCGACTCTGTTCATCGCGTTGATGATCGCGAGCTTCGGTTTTGGCGAGGATGCAGCCATGAACGCCATCCGATATCAGCTTGGCCGTTTCATGAGCCACGACAGCGTGCAGCTCCTGCAAACCGCCATTGCGCACCCGACTGGCTCGTCGACCGGCATCATCAGCACCCTGATCGGCGTCGTCACGCTAATCCTCACGGCGTCCGGCGTGTTCGGCGAGATGGAGGACGCGTTGAACATTATCTGGCGCGCGCCGCGCAAAGGCTCGGTGCTTCGCCGCCTGCTCCATGGCCGCGCCAAGAGCCTCATCCTCGTCATCGCTCTCGGGTTCATGCTGCTGCTGTCGATGGGCTTTACTGCAGGCATCACCTTTCTCGGTCGCTACATCGACGATTACACCCCCTACAGCAAGACCGCGCTTTGGGTCGTGAACTTCGCGGCCTCGATCTTTCTCATGTCGCTTCTGTTCTCAGCGATCTACAAAGTACTTCCGAACCGCAATCTCGAATGGCGCGACGTCGCGATCGGCGCGGTCATTACGGCGCTTCTGTTCCAGCTCGGCCAGTTCCTGATCGGCACCTATATCGGGTCCACCGGCCTCGGTGCGTCATACGGTGCGGCCGGCGGGCTCATTGTTATGCTGGCCTGGGTGTACTATTCCGCCCAGGTTTTCTTGCTGGGAGCAGAGTTCACCAAGGTTTACGCCTGCCAATTCGGCAGCCAGAAAAGCGGCATTTGCAACGCGCCGCCGGGCGACCAAACCTGAACACTTCAGAGGTAGCGACGCGTGAGATTACGATAAAGAAGCAGCTTCCCGCGCCGCCGAACTCAGCAATAGCAACTATGTTGCCGGCGGTCGACACGGGCGCCGTCGGCCTATGCCTCCACCAAGACTATCTGGTGCATCTTCGGGTGCCGCGAAGCAGGAACTCCCGCAATCGAGTGAACGTTGCATCAAACATGGAGCGGACCGTCAGCTGCGTTCACTGTGGGCAAAGTGCCGAAGTAATGCTGGTTGACGCGGAAGGTAGCGTTGAGAGTCGAAAAGGCCTAGTGGTGTTGACGATTATCGGACCGTTCGAGGCGACCCAAGACGTGAGTCCGTCAGGGGATCCGATAGTACGCTGCTGCGGCTGCGGTGCCCTGTTAGCCGCAACCAGTCCCTAGACACTTCGCGAGTACAAGAAGCTCACTGCGGCAACAACATGACGGCGGCATAGAGCGCGATCGTCGCGAAGCCAAAGCTGAGCATCAGCCAGAATGAAATGGGATAGCGGCGTATGTACCGGTTCGACATGACCTACTCCCGTCTGCTTTAGAGCGGGAGTGCGGGCGCTGTTTGGGAGTGCGCCCCGGAGGTCTCTCAGCCGTCAGCGCCCGTTGGTGCTTGCTGACGATAGTGCACCCTACAACCAAAATGGGGAGTGCGTTCCAACAAAGGTTAAGGATGGGGAATTTTCAAAATGAGGCACCACCTATTTCCGCCTTAAGAGTGGGAGCTTACCGCGAGCCATTACACTATCTCGATCAACAGAGAAGACGAGTCGCGATGTGTCGATGCGCGTCGCGCCGGCGTCGAGCGCGTTCTCGACCAACTCCTTCACCGCACTCGCGGGACGCTCGACCACTTCGCCGACGGCGATGCGGTTCACGGTCCCTTCGGAAAGGCGGCGAATCTTCATCCCGGGACTATAGCGCGGGCCGCCCGAGCCAGTGGGAATCAGGGTGTGGACAATCGCGCGGCGGCGCGCTTCCACCAGAAATTCCAGGCAATTCCGGCGCATAGCACGACCGTGCAGATGACGCCGCCCTCGGAACCGTCCGCGCCGCCGGTGAGCCAGCCGGGGCCCGTCTGCGTCAGCTTGACCAGAAGCGCGGGCATGTGTGTGTCCAGGCCCGTGATGCGCAACTCGAAGCCTGTACCCAGAAGCCAGTTCCAGGCGCTATGCCAGCCCATTACGCCCCAAATGTTGCCCGTGCGCAGCGACCAACTGCAGGCGAACAGGGCGAACAGATAGGTGTTGAAAAGCACCAACAGCGGGGCGTGCCGATCGAAATGCAGCAGGGTGAACACCGCCGACGATACAATCACCGCCGCGATGGTGCCGAACTTGGTTGCCAGCGCGGACAACATCCAGCCACGGAACAGGATTTCCTCCGCGCTCGACTGAATGGCGAAGGCCGCCAGCAGGAGCGCAATGCCTCCGATGCTGGCGGCGGACGCGAAGGCCGGCGCGATGGCGCCCACCGTCAGCCCACCGCTGAGCCAGATGCCGCCAACCGTGGCGCACATCATCAAGGCGCCAGTGAGCAAGCCTCCCGCGAACGTCGCCGCACCGCCGGGCGATGTCAGGCCGATGGTAGAGAACGGACGGCGCTCCACGAAACGGACCCAGGCGAAAGTCGCGAGCGCCAGCAGGCCGAATGGGCCAACAAGAAACGCGACAAACCCGAGCAGGCCGGCCGGATCGTCGTGCGGTCCTTCGAGAAGGTGCAGATCGGCAAAGAGGTATTCGAGCGGCCCACCCGTCAGAACGACGAAGAAGATGCCGAGAAACGGGACAAGCACACCCCAGGGGCGCCATCCCTTCGCGGGATCGGATGCATAGACCGCCTGCGATGCCATGAACGAACGCCCCGATGCTGAGCGACGTTATAGGACAGCACTCGTCCGATGGCGCATGCGCCGGCGGCATTGACCACCGGCGAAACTGCATAGCTCGTGCTATTCGGCGAGATACTTGTGCGTCAGGACCTTGCTCTCCTCACCCAGTCGTTCAACACGACGACATCCATGGGACGGTTGACGCTCAACGTGCAGTCGTCCATGGGATCGGGAGACACCATGTTCAATCTCAGACGCGCCGGACTTGTGCTCATGCTCGAGATTTTTCAACAGCCTGCAAGAGCTGATCTGGACTGTTCACAAAGTGGCCAACTCTGGCTAGTGCCTATCTTGTCGGTTCATCTGGGTTGTCGGCGCGGACACGGTATCTGGCCGGTCTTGTGACGACGAAGCGTCACTATGCCAACACCGCCGACGGCTCTAAGTGGACAGTGGCGCTCACCGCGTTTCACATTGCCGTCAGTACCCGGCTGAAGCGCTCGATGGCTTCGGCAAGGGTCTCCCGCACGACGGGTTTCTGCAGAACGGGATATTTACGGAAGCGCTTGTCCAGGCTTTCGGGTCCGTAGCCCGTCATGAAGATGAAGGGAATGCCGCGGTCGGCCAGAACCTCGGCGATCGGGTAGGCCTCGTCGTGACCGAGGTTCACGTCGAGAATTGCGGCATCGAGTTCGCCGGCGAGCGCGTCGCGTGTCGCCGCAATGTTGAAGAACGGTCCGACGACCGAATGGCCCAACTCTTCGATGAGATCGCTGGTCGCCATGCCGATCAGCGGCTCATCCTCAAGGATAAGGATGCGCAGGTTGCAGGGCTCGGTGCGAGCCGCCGGCGCGGCGCCGTTGGCAGGTTTCATGCTTGTGATGCCCTCCGCGGAAATAAGCGGGATGGTGAGGTCGCAGCGAAGCCCTTCTGGCTTCCAGTCAAAGGTGGCGTTGCCGCCACGTTGCGACGCGACCGAGGCGTTGATGATTTTGCTGCCGAAGCCGCTGCGGGCCGGGGGCGTGACCGGCGGGCCGCCGCTCTCGTGCCACGCGATCCTCAGTGCGCCCTTTTCGATATGCCAGGCAATCGATACCTTGCCAGTCGGCTCAGACAGGGCGCCATACTTCGCTGCGTTCGTCGCAAGCTCATGCAGTGCAAGGCTGATGGTCTGCGCGCGGTTGGCGTCGACCAGGACCGAAGGGCCCCTGAGCAAGAGGCATGCCGTGTCGCCCGCCGAATAGGGCGCCATTTCGTCCGCGATCAGGCGGCCAATATCTGCGCCCTGCCAGCGCGCCTGGGACAGCAGATCATGGACGTGGGCCAGCGCCTGCACGCGGCCCTCCACCGCTTTCGTGTAGGTGGCGATGCTTTCGGCCTTGGTCAGTCGGACAATAGACTGCACCACCGCGAGCGCGTTGCGCGCCCGGTGATCCACCTCGCGGGCAAGCAGCTCCTGTCGTTGCTCATTCAGCTTTCGATCCGTGATGTCGAGGGTCACGCCTCCGATCTGTGTCAGTCTGCCTTCCATGTCGAAGGTCGCCGCCGCGACCACGAAGCAGACGCGCTCCTCACCGGTCGGACGGACGATGCGCACCTCCACCTGCCGCGTCGCGGAATCCGGCGTCATGGAATTCACGAGATTTATCAAAGGCTGATAGTCGTCCGGGTGAATCAATGGCTTCAGCGATGCAAGCGAAAATTCCTTCGCGGGCGTGTCGCTCCCGAAGATGCGCGCCTGGCCTTCGTCCCAATTCCAACGCTTGTTCGCGACGTCACATTCCCATGAGCCCATCTGCGCTGCCGCCAGGGCGAGGGACCGACGCTGCTCGCTCTGGAGGAGTTCCTGCGTCGAGCCTTTGAGCGCCGCCGTGCGCTCTGCCACACGCTCCTCGAGGTCGCGGTTCAACTCCGCCAGCTGCCGGGTCTTGCGATAAAGGTCGGCGAACACTTTCACCTTGGCGCGCAGGATCTGCGGAATCACCGGCACGGAGACGTAGTCGACGGCGCCCGCGTCATAGCCACGCAAGTGATCGGTCTCCGAGATATTGATCGCCGAAACGAAGATCAGCGCGGTTTCGAGATAGCGCGGATGATTGCGGATCATCGCGGCCAGTTCGAAGCCGTCGAGTTCGGGCATGCACACGTCGATCAGCACCACCGCGATGTCGTTCTTGAGCAGCACGCCCAGCGCGGCGCTGGCCGACGTCGCCGTGATGATGTTCACGTCCAAGCCCCGAAGCATCACCTCATAGCTCAGCAGTTTGGACTGCTGGTCGTCGACGAGGAGGACGTTGACGGGGTTGCTCATGGTCACGCTCTAGCGGTGCAGCCACATGCGGAGGGCAGATAGCAACTGATCCGTGTTCACCGGCTTGGCCAGGTAGTCCGACGCGCCGGCCTGCAGGCATTTCTCGCGGTCGCCCTTCATCGCCTTCGCCGTCAGGGCAATGATGGGCAAGCGGCGGAAGCGCGGGTTCTGGCGGATCAGCGCGGTCGTCTCATAGCCGTCCATCTCCGGCATCATGATATCCATCAACACGATGGCGACGTCAGTATTGGATTCGACCAGGTCGATCGCTTCCTTGCCGGTCGTCGCGGTTAGTACGTTCATGCCGCGGCGTTCCAGCACCGACGACAACGCGAAGATGTTGCGGGCGTCGTCGTCCACCAGAAGGACCGTCTGGCCAACGAGATCCTCGTCAGAGCCGTTGAGCCGCTCCAGCATGCGCTGCTTCTCGGCTGGCAGGTCGGTGATAACCCGATGCAGGAAAAGTGCTGTCTCGTCCAGAAGGCGCTCCGGCGACTCCACGCCTTTGACCACGATGGAGCGCGCCATGGTGTGAAGCTGGGCATCTTCCTCCGCAGTCAGTTCGCGGCCAGTAAAGACGATCACCGGAATGTCCTGGAGGTCCGGATCGGCCTTCAGATTCTCCAGCACTTCGAATCCGCTCATGTCGGGAAGGCGCAGGTCGAGTACGATGCAGTCTGACGGACGGTCCTTCAGCATGGTGAGCGCTGCGCCGCCGGACTCGGCAGTGACGATCTCGATATCGTCATGTTCCAGCAGGGCACGAATCGAGAGCTGCTCGTCGGGGTTATCCTCCACCACCAGCAACTGCTTGCGTCGTGGCTTGGCGTACTCCTTGATGCGATTGAGTGCCGCCTGGACCCCGGTTGTCGTGGCCGGTTTCGAGACGAAGGAAAAGGCGCCGCACGCGAGACCGTGCTGCCGGTCTTCGTCTAGCGTCACGATCTGCACAGGGATATGGCGCGTCTTGGGATTCTGCTTGAGCTGGCTCAGCACCGTCCAGCCCAGCATGTCGGGCAGGAAGACGTCGAGCGAGATCGCGCTCGGTTGGTAAAGCGCTGCAAGTTCGAGTGCATCCTCGCCGCGCATCGCGATCAGCACCTTGAACCCCTCGTCATGCGCCAGGTCGAGCAGGATGCGCGCGTAGTGCGGATCGTCTTCGACGATCAGCAGCACGGTGTCGTCCGCAATGATGTCGTTGCGATCATCCGGGATCGGTTCGACCGCCGGGCTTTGCGTGCTGCTGAGCGCCTTGGCCGCAAGGGGCGGTGAAGCTGACGCTTGCGCGCGGGCGGAGACGGATGCGCCGACGTAGCGGGCGGGAAGATAGAGCGTGAAGGTAGAGCCGACACCCGGGATCGAGCGGAGCTGGATCTCGCCACCCAGCAGAGCCGCAAGCTCGCGGGAGATGGCGAGGCCAAGCCCGGTGCCGCCGTACTTACGGCTGGTCGAGGCGTCTGCCTGCTGGAAAGCCTCAAAGATGATGCGCTGCTTCTCAGCCGGAATGCCGATGCCGGTGTCCGAAACCTCGAAGGCGACGACGCCCGACGCCTGGCCTAAAACAGGGTGGGTATGCGTCCAGCCGGATTCCACAGACATGACCGACAGGCGCACGCCGCCACGTTCTGTGAACTTGAAGGCATTCGACAGCAGGTTCTTGAGCACCTGCTGGAGGCGTTTGGAGTCGGTCGACAACGTCCGTCCGAGGCGCTGGTCAAGTTCGACCTCGAACGACAGTTGCCGCGTATCCGCCTCGTGGCGGAACGGCCGCGCCACCGCTTCCACCACGCTGTTGAACGCGATTTCCTCGGCGTCCACCGTCACGGTGCCGGACTCGATCTTCGACAGGTCCAGGATGTCGCTGATCAGGTTCAGCAGGTCGGTGCCCGCGCCATGGATGGTGCGCGCGAACTCCACCTGCTTCGGCGTCAGGTTGGTTTCCGGATTGTCTGCGAGCTGCTGGCCCAGGATAAGGATCGAGTTCAGCGGCGTGCGCAATTCGTGGCTCATGTTCGCCAGGAACTCGGACTTGTACTTCGACGTCAGCGCCAGCTCCGACGCCTTTTCTTCCAGCGCCAGTCGGGCCTGCTCGATTTCCTGGTTCTTGCGTTCTACCTCGACGTTCTGCTCGGCAAGCTGTTGCGCCTTCTGCTCCAGCTTGTCGTTGGTCTGCTGTAGTTCGTGCTGCTGGGTCTGCAGCTCAGCGGCCAGCTGCTGCGACTGCTTCAGTAGGCCCTCCGTCTGCATGGTCGCTTCGATCGAGTTCAACACGATACCGATGCTGCCCGTGAGCTGGTCGAGGAACGCGATCTGAAGGTCGGTGAAGCTCGCCAGTGACGACAGTTCGATCACCGCCTTGATCTGGTTTTCGAACATGACCGGGAGCACGAGGATGTTCTTCGGCGTGACGCGCATCAGCGCCGAGTTGATCGCCGGCGTGTCCTGCAAACCGGTGATCAGCAGACGGCGGCGGTCGATGGCACATTGCCCGACCAGCCCTTCGCCCAGTTTCACGATGCGCGGATGGCCGTCCTGCTGCCCGTCGGCATAGCTTGCCAGCAGCTTCAGGCCCTCGCTCTCGCTTTCCATCTGGTAGATGACGCCCAGCTGCGCCTCCACCACCGGCGCCAGTTCGCTGAGCAGCATGCGGCCCACCTCCGCCAAGTCGCGCTGGCCCTGCAGCATGTTGGTGAAGCGCGCCAGGTTGGTCTTCAGCCAATCCTGTTCGGTGTTCTGATCGGTTGTCAGGCGCAGACTCCCGATCATGGTGTTGATGTTGTCTTTCAGCTCCGACAGCTCGCCGCGTGCATCCACCTGGATCGAACGTGTCAGGTCGCCCTTGGTCACCGCGGTGGCGACTTCCGCGATGGCGCGCACCTGCGTCGTCAGGTTCGCAGCCAGCAGGTTCACGTTGCCGGTCAGGTCCTTCCACGTACCGGCGGCGCCCGGCACGTTGGCCTGGCCGCCCAAGCGCCCTTCGGCGCCCACTTCGCGCGCCACGGTCGTCACCTGGTCGGCAAAAGTCGCTAGGGTCTCGGTCATGTTGTTGATGGTCTCGGCCAGTGCCGCAACTTCGCCCTTCGACTGCACGGTGAGATTCTGCTTCAGGTCGCCGTTCGCCACCGCGGTCACCACCTTCACGATGCCGCGCACCTGCTCGGTCAGGTTGGCTGCCATGACGTTCACGGTGTCGGTCAGGTCCTTCCAGGTACCGGCCACACCCGGCACCTGAGCTTGTCCGCCCAGCTTGCCTTCGGTGCCCACCTCGCGCGCGACGCGTGTCACTTCAGATGCGAACGAGTTGAGCTGGTCCACCATGGTGTTCAGGGTGTTTTTGAACTCGAGGATTTCGCCCTTTGCATCGACGGTGATCTTGCGGCTGAGGTCGCCGCGGGCCACCGCGGTGGTTACCTCGGCAATATTGCGCACCTGGGTGGTCAGGTTCGCCGCCAGCAGGTTCACGTTGTCGGTCAGGTCTTTCCAGGTGCCGCCGATGCCCGGCACGTTGGCCTGGCCGCCGAGGCGGCCTTCGGTGCCCACTTCGCGCGCCACGCGCGTCACCTCGGCTGCGAAGGAGCGAAGCTGCTCCACCATCGTGTTCAGCGTGTCCTTGAGCAACAGGATCTCGCCGCGCACGTCCACTGTGATCTTTTTCGACAGGTCGCCCCCGGCGATGGCTGTCGCGACCTCGGCGATGTTTCGGACCTGCGCGGTCAGGTTCGATGCCATGAAGTTCACGTTGTCGGTCAGGTCCTTCCAGGTACCGGCCACACCCGGCACCTGCGCCTGTCCGCCCAGCTTGCCTTCGGTGCCCACCTCGCGCGCGACGCGTGTCACTTCAGATGCGAACGAGTTGAGCTGGTCCACCATGGTGTTCAGGGTGTTCTTCAGTTCGAGGATTTCGCCCTTCACGTCGACAGTGATTTTGCGCGAGAGGTCGCCGCGGGCCACCGCGGTGGTCACCTCGGCGATGTTGCGTACCTGGGTGGTCAGGTTCGCCGCCAGCAGGTTCACGTTGTCAGTCAGGTCCTTCCACGTGCCGGCCACGCCCGGCACGTTGGCCTGGCCGCCGAGGCGGCCTTCGGTGCCCACTTCGCGCGCCACGCGCGTCACCTCGCCCGCAAAGCGGTTGAGCTGATCAACCATGGTATTCAGCGTTTCCTTCAGCTGAAGGATTTCACCGCGCACGTCCACGGTGATCTTGCGCGAAAGGTCGCCGCTCGCGATGGCGGTCGCCACTTCAGCGATGTTGCGGACCTGAGATGTGAGGTTGCCGGCCATCGAGTTCACGTTGTCGGTCAGGTCTTTCCAGGTGCCGGCGACACCCGGCACCTGCGCTTGGCCGCCGAGCTTTCCTTCGGTGCCGACCTCGCGCGCCACGCGCGTCACTTCCGAGGCGAACGAGTTGAGCTGGTCCACCATGGTGTTCAGCGTGTCCTTCAGCTGAAGAATTTCGCCCGACACGTTCACGGTAATCTTCTTGGACAGGTCGCCGCGCGCTACCGCGGTGGCCACCTCGGCGATGTTGCGGACCTGGGCGGTCAGGTTGCGCGCCATCGAGTTCACGGAGTCGGTAAGGTCGTTCCAGGTACCTGCCACGCCGCGCACCACCGCCTGGCCACCGAGCTTTCCTTCGGTTCCCACCTCGCGCGCCACGCGGGTCACTTCGCCTGCGAAAGCGTTGAGCTGGTCGACGGTGGTGTTAATCGTTTCCTTGAGCTGAAGGATTTCGCCCTTCACATCTACAGTGATCTTCTTCGAAAGGTCGCCGTTCGCGATGGCTGTCGACACTTCGGCGATGTTGCGAACCTGGGCGGTCAGGTTCGAGGCCATCGAGTTCACGGAGTCGGTGAGATCCTTCCACGTACCCGCGACGCCGAGCACGTTGGCCTGGCCGCCGAGACGGCCTTCGGTACCGACCTCGCGCGCCACGCGAGTCACTTCCGATGCGAAGGCATTGAGCTGGTCGACCATCGTGTTGATGGTCTCCTTGAGTTGAAGAACCTCGCCCGACACGTTCACGGTGATCTTCTTGGACAGGTCGCCGCCGGCGATGGCGGTCGATACCTCGGCGATGTTGCGCACCTGCGTGGTCAGGTTGTTCGCCATGAAGTTGACGTTGTCGGTTAGGTCTTTCCAGGTCCCGGCAACACCCGGCACCTGTGCCTGGCCGCCGAGTTTTCCCTCTGTGCCGACCTCGCGCGCGACGCGAGTCACTTCAGATGCAAAGGCATTCAGCTGATCCACCATGGTGTTCATGGTGTCCTTGAGCTCCAGGATTTCGCCACGCACGTCGACGGTGATCTTGCGCGAGAGGTCACCGCGCGCCACCGCCGTGGTCACCTGCGCGATGTTGCGCACCTGGTCGGTTAGGTTGCCACACATCGCGTTCACCGAGTCCGTCAGATCCTTCCAGGTGCCGGCAACGCCGGGCACCAGGGCCTGACCACCAAGCTTGCCGTCGGTACCCACCTCGCGCGCCACGCGCGTCACTTCCGATGCGAAGGAGCGCAGCTGGTCGACCATCGTGTTGATGGCTTCCTTCGATTGAAGAATCTCGCCGCGCACATCCACGGTGATCTTCTTCGACAGATCGCCGTTTGCCACCGCGATTGTCACTTCCGCGATGTTGCGCACCTGGGCGGTCAAGTTGTTCGCCATGGAGTTCACGGACTCGGTGAGGTCCTTCCACACGCCGGTCACTTCTCGTACCTGTGCCTGGCCGCCGAGCTTGCCCTCGGTGCCCACTTCGCGTGCCACGCGCGTCACTTCCGACGTGAACACACTGAGCTGCCGGATCATCGCGTTCACGATGGTGGCTGAGCGCAGGAACTCGCCTTTCAGCGGACGTCCCTCGACGCCGAGGTGCACGCTTTGAAGCAGATCGCCCTGCGCGACGGCGGTAATCGCGCGGGTCATTTCCGCCGTTGGCCACAGCAGGTCGTCGATCAATGCATTAACCGCCCCCTCCATCCCGCCCCAGGCGCCGGCAGTCATCGCGAACTTCACCCGGTGGCGGGTCTTGCCCTCGCGGCCAACGAGTGCGCCGACCTTGTCGAGTTCTTCCGCCATGCGCTGGTTGGCGGCCACGATTTCGTTAAAGGTGTCGGCAATTTTGCCTGCGAGACCGATCTGATCGCCAGGCAACCGGACCGAGAAGTCGCCCTGGCGCACGGCCTGAAGGCCCGCCAGCAAGGCTTCGAGATCGCCTCGCGAGACTTCGCGTGGGTCTGCGGTGTGCACGCCGTTGCCGCTGGAGCGCTTCGGGCTTTGCGAAAGCTTCGTCCTCTTCGGGTTCGGGCGCCGGACGGCCTCGAGATTCTGCGACATTCCCCTGCTCCTCGTCCGAACGCGTGCCAGACGGGACTCGCCCTACTGCGTATGCCCGGTTTCGACCGGTCTGTAAGAAGCGCGCCCCCTCGGCAAAACTCTTGTCCGCCACGGAACGCCGATTGGCGATGATGGTTCCTGCGAAACCGCTCGCGATCCATCATTTGACAGCTACGGATGCGCTGAAGTCATCCGTCACAGCGGCCTCGGCGCGAGCGGCTTGTTCAATGTCACAGGCAACGCGGTGCGCCTCCCTAGCGCCTTTCGCTGAAACGCCCCCTCGATTTGAGAGCGGGCGGGGGTCTGTTAACTGGGGAACGATACGGGTCCAACGAGGGCCATACCGGCCCGGGAACCGGGGCATTCCACTGGCAACAGTGGTGGACGCTCTGGGCTCGTGACGGGGCGGTCGGAGCGGAGTGGCCAGCCGACCGCGTGCTGTACCATCCTTATTTCCCAAGCTCCGACCCAATGGCGGCGAACCGTCGCCCGGGTCCTATTTGATATAGGACCGGAGCACCTCGATGAGCTCCTCTGCCGCTTCGCCTTCCGATTTTGTCGGCTTGCGATCCGCTATCATGTGCAAGTGGATATGGTCTTCGACGACCTCGGCCATCGTGCTGTTTATGCCGCCGCGCGCGGCGGTCAGGAGCCGCATCACGGCCGTGCAGCCGGCGTCGGAGTCGATGGCGCGTTCTACCGCCTCAATCTGTCCTCGGACCTTTCGAATTCGGTGAAGAAGCTTCTGCTTCTCCTGGATCGCGTGTGTCATTTTTTCCTCGAATGATACCCCCTGGGGTACTTGCATCACCTACCCCCGGGGAGTATATGGGTCGCAGAGAGTGACGACGTTCAGTTGCACTTCGGGAGGTCGTTCACCCTCAGGCTACAGGTCTTTCCGGCCGTGGCTCAACACGCAGCAAGGGATCCGCATGAACCCGCGACCTAGCAGGCGATCCGACGACGGCGACAGCAGGCGTTTCGCGTCTGCCTCACCGTTACAGGGTCGAATCATCGCTCGGGATGAGCATGTGAGAGTGACGGACAGGCAGGGCTGCGCCCCGACCTGATCGACACCGGCGCGCCTCCCGGGCTTGGGCAAACCGCTTGAGCAACAGGAGGCAACAATGTTCGGCGTACTCATCCGCCCCCTCGGGGCAATTCCCACAAACATTCCCACCAAGGCGATGGGGACCGCCGGCGTGAGCCGTCGCAGGCTTCGTCTGCGCTGGCTGATCGGCGCCGATGGCCGTCTTCGAGGCGCGTTGGCATCTCTGCGCGTCGCGTCCTGACATTTCCGAGCATGCCCCAACGCGCGCTGACGCGAGAACCCGCGCCAGCGCGCCCTGCGGCAGCCGACTTCCGAACCACATTTGAAGGACTGCCATCATGACCGTTTGCGAACTTGACACCACGGCGCCGCGTCACGCCGTTCTCGACGAAGCCCATGTGGGCAACATCAACGGCGCCCTCGGCACCATTCATCGCGACGACGTAGGCCCGCGCCACGGTTGGCGGGCACGCCTGACGACGCTTCTCGCCATCCTCGGCCCCGGCCTGATCGTCATGGTCGGCGACAACGACGCGGGAGCGTTCGGAACCTACACCCAGGCCGGCCAGAACTATGGCACGACGCTCCTTTGGACCCTGCTGCTCCTGATCCCGGTGCTCTATGTGAATCAGGAAATGGTCCTGCGCCTTGGCGCGGTCACGGGCGTCGGCCACGCGCGGCTCATCCTGGAACGCTTCGGCAAATTCTGGGGCGCCTTCAGCGTCATCGATCTCTTTCTGCTCAATGCGCTCACGATCGTGACCGAGTTCATCGGCATCACGCTCGCCCTCAACTATCTGGGCCTGTCTCAAGTCTGGGGCGTCATCGCCTCCGCTGTGCTCGTGGTAGCCGCAGCCAGCACGGGCGACTTCCGGCGTTTCGAGCGGTTCTCGCTGGTTCTTGTTGCGGGAAGCTTCCTGCTCGTGCCTGTCGTCTTGATGGTCCACCCGCCCATCGGTCAGATCGCGCGGGATTTTGTGATCCCGCAAATGCCGAGGGGTGCGCCGCTCGCGGACGTGATGCTGCTGATCATCGCCATTGTCGGCACCACCGTCGCGCCGTGGCAGCTCTTTTTCCAGCAGAGCTATGTCATCGACAAGCGCATCACGCCGCGCTTCATCCGCTATGAACGGATCGACCTCTGGATCGGGATCGGCATCGTGATCATCGGCGCCGTCGCGATGATGGCCTTCACGGCAGCCGTCTACGCAGGCCGGCCGGAGTTCGGACACTTCGCCGACGCCGGTGCCATTGCCTCGGGCCTCGACAAGTATGTCGGACGTGCTGCGGGCGTGATGTTTGCAATCGCTCTCATCGATGCATGCATCATTGGCGCCTCCGCCGTCTCCCTGTCCACGGCCTATGCGATCGGCGACGTGCTCTCGTTGAGGCACTCCCTTCACAGGAAGCCGCAGGATGCAAAGGGCTTCTATGCGGTGTTTTTCGGACTCATCGCGGTATCGGCCGCTCTGGTGCTGACGCCCGGCACGCCGCTTGGCCTCCTGACTAACGCGGTGCAGACACTGGCAGGTGTGCTTCTGCCCAGCGCAACCGTGTTCCTCCTGCTGCTCTGCAACGACAAGGCAGTATTGGGGCCCTGGGTCAATTCCCAAAGGTTGAACCTGTTCACCGGTGCGGTGATCGCCGTGCTGGTGATGCTGTCCATCATCCTGACGGCGTCGGTTCTCTATCCCAGCATCACGGCGGCTCAGATTCTGATGATTTTGGGAGTCGGCACTGTCGTCGCCGTTGGCTCCGCCGCCGTTGCGTTCTCCGTCTCTCGCGCTGCCCCGGTCGCGCAACGGGAGATGAGCCGCAGCGAACGCGATGCCTGGCGCATGCCGCCGCTCTCCGCGTTGCCGCCAGGCCATCTCACGACGCTGAGCAGGATCTGGATGATCGTCCTTCGGGGCTATCTCGTTGTCGCGGGTGGGCTGGTCCTGGTTCGTATCGTTCAGCTCGCTCTGGCAGGCCGGTGAGGATGCAAGCGCATTGGCCGGGTTCGTCGACACTGCGGGAGCGGCTTTGGTGGTGGCTGCTGCTCAAGCTCGAGCGGTGGGCGCTCCGCGAACACAAGCGCGGACGGTTCAGCAGCTTTGTCCTTCGATGGGTCGATAGGGCCAGTCGCAACTCTTCCTGCCCATCTCGCTAACAAGCCAAATCAGGGGAATCATGTCATGCGGAACAAGGTCTGCGGCCTTGGCGGCCGGCTTGCTGCTCAATCAGTTGCGCTCTTCGCATTGCTGGCGGGATTGGGGAAGGCGCAAACGTTTCCTGCCCTTGACGAGACTCAATGGTCTCTCCACGGCCAGATGACGTTCGTTGAGCAATACCACCCAGCGTTTCGATCTCCGTTTCGCGGTGCCAACAGCCTCGATCCGGCGAGCCGGGGGAACGAGACGTTTGATGCGACCCTTTTTGCCGGTGCGCGCGTGTGGGATGGAGGGGAGGTGTATGCAAACCCTGAGATCGATCAAGGTTTCGGGTTGAGCAACACGCTGGGCCTGGCGGGTTTTCCGAGCGGCGAAGCATACAAGGTGGGAAAGGCGTCGCCGTACTTTCGCCTGCACCGCCTCTTTTTCCGGCAGTCCTTTGACCTGGGCGGCGAGACGCAGGAGGTGGAGTCCGACGCGAACCAGCTGGCAGGAAGCCGGACCGCGAACAACCTGCTCGTCACGGCGGGAAAATTTTCGCCGACGGACGTCTTCGACGCAAACACCTATGCTCACGACCCCAAGAAGGATTTCCTGAACTGGGCATTGATCGATTCGGGGGCCTATGACTATGCCGCCGACGCGTGGGGCTTTAGCTACGGTGTCGCCGTAGAATGGACTCAGGATTGGTGGACCCTGCGGGCGGGTCTGTTCGACCTGTCGCGGATACCGAACACGACCAGGCTTGTCCGAGGGTTCGGCCAGTACGAACTCGTGGCGGAGGCCGAGGAACGCCACATGCTCTGGGGCGAGGACTGCAAGATAAGGCTTCTTGGTTTCCTGAATCGCGGACGCATGGGCTCCTATCGCGACGCCATCGCCCTCGGCCTGTCGACACACGCGACACCGGACACCAGCCTGGTGCGCCGTCCCGCCTCGCGTCCCGGCGTCGCGCTCAATATCGAACAGGCCATCGATGACGATCTGGGCGCGTTTCTGCGCCTCAGCTTCAATGACGGCAGCGAAGAAGCCTACGAGTTCACGGAAATCAACGAGTCCGCTGCGGTGGGGATGTCGCTCAAGGGCACGAAGTGGGGCCGGCCCAACGACACGATCGGGCTGGCGGGCGTCATCAATGGAATTTCCAACTCGGCGCGCGCCTACTTTGCGGCTGGTGGCCTCGGCATTCTCATCGGAGACGGCCAACTGCGGCGGTACGGGCCGGAGCAAATCGTTGAGACATACTACAGCGCCGAGCTGACGGACTCGCTGGCCGGCAGCATTGACTACCAGCTCGTCGTGAACCCGGCGTACAATCGCGAACGTGGCCCTGTTTCCGTCCTCGGTGCACGGCTTCACGCGCAGTTTTGATGATCGATCTCAAATGCCCCAGGCCACCTTTGATCCCTTGGTCTTCTCAAAGACAGCCGTCGCGCTGCTGATCGCCTTCGTTCTTGGCGGACTGATCGGTCTGGAGCGCCAATGGCGGCAACGCACGGCGGGGCTGCGCACAAACGTCCTGGTCGCGGTCGGCGCCGCCGCATTCGTCGACCTCGGGATGCGAGTTGGCGGCGCGGATGGCTCGGTTCGGGTCATTTCCTACGTTGTATCGGGCATAGGTTTCCTCGGCGCCGGCGTGATCATGAAGGAGGGCGCCCAGGTGCGCGGGATCAACACCGCGGCCACCTTGTGGGCGTCGGCCGCTGTAGGGACATTCGCGGGTGCGGGTGAGTTTGCCGGCGCACTGTTGGTCGCAGCGTTTGTCCTGGCGGGGAACACGCTGCTCCGGCCGATCGCAAACTACGTCAACCGCGCGCCGATCAGCCCCGAAACGACGGAGGCGGTATATCGCGTGCATGTCGTCTGCCGGCCGGAGAAGGTGTCGGAAGCGAGGGATCTTCTTTTTGAAGAGCTGGAGCAGCGGCGGTATCCCATTCGCGAAATCGAGACCCTGTCGGAGGGTGAGGAGCTGATAGAGCTTGCCGCGACGCTGGTGCCGACCAGCGCCGATCCCAAAGAACTCGACGCCGTCGCGCGGCATCTTGAGCGACACGAAGCTATTGCGAGCGCGACGTGGACGGTGGGCACCGAATCGTAGGTTTCCCCAGCGCTTCTCCCGCACATGCGCCCGCTCGAAAATCGACCTCGCCAAGTCAAATTTTGGGCGAAAGCAGGGCGTCTGTTGAGGGAAATCAATTGCGGGTGCCACACAAGGGCCGCATAGTACTGCTCTATCTGAGCTTCGCATGGCCGAGCCATCCGGCCCGGTCTTTCACCAACGTGTCGAAATTGGAGGGAGATTGCATGAGCTATCGCAGATACATTGCGGCCGCTGTTGTGGCCGCGTTCGCGCTCGCGGCAACCGGCGCCGGATCGGCCAAGGAAGCAGAGGCACCCGCGGACGGGCTTCAGAAAGCGCAACTTGCGGCTACTCTCGCCGCATATGGTGAAGCCAACCACGATCCGGCGACGCTCCTGGCCGCGGCGCATTTGATCAACGGACTGAAGTCGAACCTCGGGACGATGAAGTCCGGTGCGCCGGGCAGCAAGCCGACGGCAACCTACGACCCACTGACGCTCCTCAAGATGGCGAAGAACTACGCCACCGGCCCGAACGCATCGCTGGCCGCGGCGATCGACGCCGAGATCAAGAACGTGAGCGCCACCCAGGCGGTATGCTACTACCAATACTACTGTAACGCTTGGGGTTACTGCTGGTATCAGTACTACTGCTACTAGTAATCACCGACGGCCACATTGGCCTGCATGGCAACACTTGGGAGGAACTGATGGCAAAACATCACGCGAGTGAGCATCATCATGCAGCAGCCGCGCATCACGCCGCTGCGGCGCATCATCATCGTCAGGCCGCGCATCACCACGATCACGGAAGACATAACGAGGCAAAAGAGCACGCTGACGCGGCCCACGAGCACAGCACGCATGGCCACAAGCACACTGCGACGGCGCACGAGCACTCGCACAAATAGCCGAAGCGTTCGCGCCAGACACAAAGGGCCGCTTCCAGCGGCCCTTTTTTCTTTGACTTCGGCCAAGGTGTGGCAACCGTCTGAAACGGACGCTTACAGGACAACGACGCGGGTGCGCCGTTGCCCGCTACGGATCAAAACTGAACGCGGTGTGAACGGACCGGTCAGATGAGGTTCAAGCGCTGCGTGCAGGATACGCACGCGGGGACACCAATCTAACGACGAGCATCAGGAGTTCGACATGAACCTCAAGCGAGTAGCAGTCATCTCAACAGTCGGGTTGTTTCTCGGTCTCTCGACCGTGGCCAGTGCGTCCGCGGACACGGTCTGGCAGCGTCATCACCCCCGTCGCGAGCAAGTGAACGATCGCCTCCACAACCTCAATCGCCGCATTCACGAGGAGCGCCGCGAGGGCGAGATCTCTGGCGCCGAAGCCAGGCATCTCCACGCCGAAGTCCGCACGATCCGGGGGCAGGAGCGTTTCGATGCGCGCTTCAATCACGGTCACATCACGCGGGCCGAGCAGCGGGCGTTGAACCAGGACGAAAACGGCGTCAGCCGCCAGATCGGACGCTAGGCTCAATCGGGAACCAAATGACCTCTGGCCTGTTTGCTCCAACGGAGCGGCAAAGCTGGCAGTTGTCGACCGCCAACACAACCAGGAGACGTAGCTTGAAAAAACTCTTCGCGATGGCGCTTGGGGTAGGCGCCATATTCACGACCACCACGGCCTTCGCGGACCCCGTGCAGATTTCGGGCGACGAAGGCTATAGCCGCCTCGCGCGCTGGGAGTCTCACCTCGAAGACGTGATCGCATCCAGGGTCCGCGATCGCTCGCTCGACGGCTATCGCGCGTGGCGCATTCAGCGGGATCTCGGCAACATCGAGATACGGGTTGTCCAGACCTATTACCAGAACGGCCGAATCGACTACGGCGCCTTCCGCACTTACGCGGTCCAGCTGCGCAATATCGGGCAGCAGCTGAACGAGGGCGACTGGGGACCGCGCAACATCTATGGCAACGGCTGGTACGATAGCGACCGTGGCTATGGCGGCGACGACCGCTACGGTCCTCCGCCGACTCCGCCGGGCAACTACTATCGCGAAGGCGACTACGAACGCAGCTGCCGGAGCGGCAACGTCGCAGCAGGGACGATCTTCGGCGCGCTCGCCGGTGGTCTGATCGGCGGCGCCGCGAGCCACGGCAACGGTGGTGCCATCGCAGGCGGTGTGATCCTGGGCGGCCTCCTCGGCAACACCTTGTCACGCGACGTCGACTGCGACGACCAGCGCTACGCCTTCAACACCTATGGGCAAAGCCTCAATGGTGATGTCGGCCGCGAGTATCGTTGGCAGCACAATGCCAACTACGGCACCTTTACCTCGACCCGGGAATATCGCGACGGTCCCTACATTTGCCGCGACTTCCACACGGTGACCTATCGCGGCGATCAGCGCTTCGATCGCGACGGCACCGCGTGCCGCCAGGATGACGGTAACTGGCGCTTCCGCTAGGCAGGACAGGGGCGGCGGGAAACCGCCGCCCTTCGCCACTTGACGTGACTGGACACCAGGCCCGGCAAGAGTAGCGTTGGGACATGCCCGACTGCGCACCGCCGATTTTCAGCGACCAGTTTCGTAACGACCTGTTCGCGCTATTCAAATGGCGCCGCGATGTCCGCCGCTTCCGGCGCGATCCGCTGCGGGCAGACACACGCGATGAGCTCATCGCAACGGCAAACCTGGCGCCCTCCGTCGGCCTGAGCGAGCCGTGGCGCTTTGTCGTCGTCGATGATCCCGTCCGCCGCAGTGCCATTCGAGACTGTTTCGAAGCCTGCAATGCAGACGCCCTGCGCGCGCAGGATGAAAGCCGCGCCTCGCTCTACGCACGCCTCAAGCTGGCGGGACTGGACGAGGCGCCGTGTCAGCTCGCCGTGTTTGCCGATCGCGGGACGCAGAAGGGCCACGGTCTTGGCCGTGCGACCATGCCGGAAACAGTCGAGTACTCCGCCGTTCTCGCGATTCACACGCTGTGGCTCGCGGCACGGGCGCGGGGTATTGGATTGGGTTGGGTGTCGATCCTCGACCCGCAGCGCGTCGCCGAAATCCTCGAGGTGCCGGCCGATTGGACCTTCGTGGCGTATCTCTGTCTCGGCTATCCGTCAGAAGAAAGCGACGTTCCTGCGCTGGTGCGCGAAGGTTGGGAAACACGTGACGCGGTGACGCTGTTGCATCGTTGACTCTTTGAGGCCGCCCGGGTTTGCAATTGGCAACGAGCATGTGCTCGCGATCGGGTCCATGCCTGTCTTCTGTGACGCCTTCGCGGCTATTGCGTGGCGGTTCGCACTGTCATTCCGCGATCACAACACCTTGGGCGCTATCGGAATGAAACTCACCCATGAACGGGTAGCGGCCTGGCGCCAACGGACGCCAGCGCATGATGCCAGACGAATGGCCCGCCACGACTTTCTCGATCTTGAGGCTCGTGGAGTCGAACTCCTCGGTCTGATCGTCATTGTTCGTCAGAGTGACGGTCGATGGCGTGTTCGCCTTTACGTGTATTTCCGCGGGCGCGAACCTGTGATCCTTCAGGGAGAGCGATGCAACGTTGTCTTGCGCCACCGCGCCGGTCGAAAGGAACGCAATCAACGCCGCGGGGAAAACCGATCTCATCTTCATGGCTCCAGGTTCAGGGGCACTAAAAGTCCATCGCGAACCGGAGCCGCGCCCGAAACCGCTCCGCCCCGGCCAGATAGCCATCGACAATCGCGCCCGGCGTGTGGGTCGGATCGCTTGCCCACGGCAACTGGGCCTGGACACCAAGGATCACGCGAACCGGATGGCCGACATATTGGACCGTTGGTCCCGCAAAATAGGCGTTCTCGGCGTATGCGGAATTGGTGCCGAGGATCAGCCCGTCATAGCCGCGCTCGTTGTCGAGTTCGACGCCGGCGCTGATATCCGGCGTGAGGTTGTAGGCTGCACCCGTGTAGAACTCGAGAGCGCTGCTCTGGTCGTAATGTCCCAGGCTGTTTTTCTCCCAGCGGTCCTCGGCATTGATGTTGAGCACGAGGCGAAGGTCGTCGTTCAGGAAGTTCTTCTGGAAGAGGGCTTTCAGCTCGAACGAACGGGTGCCGTTGCCGATCGACGGCTCCGCATAGAGCGCAAAACCGAAGGGATCGAAATAGACATTCATGAACCGGTAGATGAACTCGCCCGAGACGCCAGGCAGGCTCGACGTTTCCGCAGGCCCTGGCACCGAATGGTCATGCGTACGCGACCAATCGTAGTTCAGATAGAACGAGCCCTGAAAATTGTCGCTGAAGCCGTATTCGAATTCCGATCGTGACACGATCTCCTGGAACGCCGCATTGGCATGACCGGATGACCAGGTCAGTTCCTGCTCGATTTCTTTCTCGCCCGCCGCCTCGATGTCCGTGGTGTAAGCGAACGCGAAGGGGCGGTCGTCGGCGCGTGCCGGCCGCGGAGCTAGGCCGAGCGGGATCGCGATGAGTGTTATGGCGACGGCAGTCCCCAGTCGATTGTGCTTCATCACGCCCCGCTCTGTTGTTGATACGCAGTTGCGACAGAGTGTGGTATAAGTCAATGAGACTTAATCGCAGTATGATCGGGACGTCTGCCAGATTGGAAATTTATCTGACTAATCAGCTAGATAGCTTACCTTTGTCGGAGCGGATGGGCCGCTATGCCGCGCCCCGGATTCCACCCGGTGATTTGGTGGCGGGTGACTTTCGTGCGCGCCTGCCACTCGGTCATCGCCGGTGTACTCGAATTGCGACAGCCAATCTCTCGGCGAGCGGCCGTCGCAGCCGACCCTTGGGAATTCCCAACTTGACGGGTCTTCGGAGGCGCGCGCCAAGTGGCGCATGGAGCACCACGTGAAGATATTGCTTATCGAAGACGACAGAGAGACAGCCGAGTACATCGCGCGGGGTCTCAGCGAGGCCGGTCACACGCTCAGTGTGGCGGCCGACGGCCGCGACGGGTTGTTCCGCGCGACCGGCGAGCAATGGGATCTTCTTATCATCGACCGGATGCTGCCCGGCGTCGACGGGCTGAGCATCGTCCGTACGCTCCGCGCTGGCGGCAACGTGGCGCCGATTCTCTTTCTCACGACCCTGGGCGGTGTCGGCGACCGGGTCAGCGGCCTCGACGCGGGTGCGGACGACTACCTCACCAAGCCGTTTGCTTTTGCCGAGCTCATTGCGCGCGTGAACGCCCTTGGGCGGCGGCCCCGCGAGATCAAGGCCGAAACGACGCTCCGGGTCGGCGATCTCGAGCTCGATCTCCTCAAGCGCACCGTTCGGCGCGGCGACAAGCCGATCTTGCTGCAGCCGCGCGAGTTCAAGCTGCTTGAATATCTCATGCGCCACGCCGGCGAGGTCGTGACCCGCACGATGCTGCTTGAAAGTGTGTGGGACTTCCATTTCGATCCCCGCACCAACGTCGTCGAAACGCATATCAGCCGTCTGCGCTCCAAGATCCACCGCGAAGGCTTCGACGATCTCATCCAAACAGTGCGCGGAGCGGGTTACTTGCTCGATGCAGCTGCCTAGATTTCTGCGCACGACCAGTTTCCGCCTCACCGTGCTCTATGCCGGTTTCTTCTGCGCCTCCGTCCTTATCCTGTTCGGCGTGATGTATTGGGTGGGCGCGGGATTCATTTCAGACCAGATCGATCAGACAGCGGCCGCCGAAGTCGCCGAAGTCCGGACGGCGGCGCATGGCGGGTCTCTCGCGGCGCTCCGCGGCACCGTCACGGCTTATTCGGCGAATGCGTCCAGAGGGATGTATTACCTGCTCCTCGACGCCAAGGGTGCCAAATTGGCCGGAAATATTGCGCCGCTCGCGCCGGTACTCGGCGTACGGATCTGGGCGGCGCGCGACGAAGGCGGTTCTTTCAACGGCACCCCGCATGAAGTCCGGGGCCTTGGCGTTGCAGCGCCAGAGGGTGGTTATCTCTTTGTCGGGCTCGATGCCTACGAACTGGAGGAAATGCGCGAGATGATCTCGCGGTCTTTCCTCGTCGGAATACTGGCCACCATAGTACTCGCGCTTGGCTCAGGGAGTATCTTGAGCGTTGGGCTTCTCCGCCGCGTCGAAACAATCAGCCAGACGAGCCGCGACATCATCGCGGGCGATCTCAGCCGCCGCATTCCGGTGCGGGCCACCAATGACGAATTCGATCATCTGGCCGCCAGCCTGAATGCGATGCTTGACCGGATCGAGACGCTCATGGCGGGCTTGCAAGAGGTCTCGACAGACATCGCGCATGACCTGCGCACGCCCCTCACGCGTCATCGCCAACGGCTCGAACTGGCCCGCGCCGGCAATTCGTTGGCGGATGTTCGGCTGGCCCTCGACAGGTCGATCGAGGACGTGGACTCCATTCTCGATACTTTCACTGCGCTTCTCAGGATCACGCAGATCGAGGCCCATACGCGGGCCACGGCATTTGCAACGATCGACCTTTCCGCCATGCTGAACGACATGGCAGAGACTTATGCCTCTGTCGCTGAGGAACAGGGCCAGACCCTTGCGACGAACGTGGCAGGTGGTCTCCTGATCATGGGCGACCGCGAGCTACTGCCGCAGCTATTCTCGAACCTTATCGAGAACGCGATCCGTCACTGCCCTGCGGGCACGGTGATCACCGTGGCAGCCGCAGCAACGCCTGGCCATGGCGTCGTCGTGGAGATCACCGACACAGGGCCGGGCATACCGGCTGACATGCGCACCAAAGTCTTCCAGCGCTTCTTCCGTTTGGAGCGCAGCCGCACGACCGAAGGGACCGGCCTTGGCCTCAGCCTGTGCGCCGCAATCGCTGCCCTGCACAACGCGGTGATCCTGCTTTCGGACAATCATCCAGGCCTCAAGGTGACCCTCCGGTTCCAGACAGCCAACCAAACGGTGTAGCGGCGGCCACGTGTTGGACAGGCCGCTCGGCGCAAGAGACCTTCGCGGGGATCTGGTTGTCTCGGGCGCGGGCGGTGGTCTTCGATGACGCTCGCCGCGCTCCTATACAGTTTCGCAATCTTGCCGATTTGAACTGCAGGCAATTCCGTACTGCTTCATACTTGCTTGCGTCGGTGCGTTTTCGGGTGGAGCTGAACGCACGACGCTCTCGTGGACGGCGTGGCACTCTGTCGATCCTTGTGCCTCTTTCATTGGTTCTTGGCGCTGCGGCGCTAGGCTCGGGTCTCTTGCGCATGGCGATTTCGGATCGAGGATCCCGGGACATTCGCGCTCTGGCAGTTGTGCTGATCGGCTGCATGTTCTTGTCGGCGGCCCTTGGTGGCTGAGTTCGCTGCTGTGATCGCAAGATACAAACTCGTTGCGCCGGTCTTGGCCGTTGCCGCTCTCGGTTTGGCGCTATCCGGGTGTCTCAAAGATCAGCGGCGCTTGGCACAGGCTTGTGCGCTGCACGCCGAATCAAACGGTCAGATCGAAGCGTGCATGACCCAGGCAGGTTATTTGCCGGTCTTCCGGCGGGGGCGCTGCCGCCGCCTTTTCGCGCCGGCCCGCGATCCGCTGTGCTATCGGCCGCGGGCGGTCGCCGAGAGAATTGCGGTCGTTGCGCAGCTTGCGCTCGAACGTGTCGACGCGGGCTTGCAGCGCTGGCTAACGCCATGAACAGGTTGCATCGAAACGGGTCATCCCGCGTATTTGTTGCGTTGGCTGTGCTGCTTTTCTGCGCCGGCCCAGCGGCTGCAGCTGATCTTGCCGTCAGCGTGACCAATGTGTCGTCGAAAGGCGGTGACATTCGACTCGCACTCTATGACGAACGGTCCTATGCCGGCCACGATGGTCAACCAATCGCCGCGGTCACGGTCACAGCGACATCGCCCACGACAACGCTCACCGTCAGGGGGCTTTCTCCCGGTCGATACGCCGCCAAGGTCTTCCAGGACTTCGACCGAAGCGGCGCTTTCAAGATGAACGTTTTTGGATATCCCGAGGAGCCCTTCGGCTTTTCGAACGATGCAAGGCCGCTGCTTGATCAACCGTCCTTTGCCCGTGCGAGCTTCGAGGTTGGACGTGACAGGCAAGCCATCACGATCAGACTTCGCGAGGGCCTTTAGGCGGCGGAACGCGTCGAGCTCGTAAGGCGCAGTCGCGCTGGTTTGATTGACAGTGGAGAGCCAGAGGCGCTGCACCTTCGGCGAATATTGGGAAGAATCAATCCAGCAACTCCCGGCACTGCGAAGAAATCGCGATAACTTGTAACAACATAAGTTGCATCACGCGGACGGCAAGAGGGGCACGCATGAACGAGAGTTTGTCGAACCCGTTTGGCGGCCGCTACTGGACGGCGCTCATTCTGGCGAGCGTCTGCGGCACCAATCTTGGTGACTTCTTGCCGGACATTCTGAAGCTGACCCCTTTCGCCGAAGCGGGCGCGTGGGTTGTCCTTATCGGGCTCAGCCTTGCCGCTACGACCGTTTCGAGGATGGAAGCCCTTTATTGGTTCGCCGTTCTCGTTCTCTGCTCGGCGGGAACGTCTTTCGCGGATCTGCTTGTCGGAGATGCGCGGCTCGGATTCGAGGCGGCCGGTGCCTTGTTGTTAGGAGTGATGGCGTTCGCGTTGTTGATCCGGCAGGCGACGGAAAGGAACGCCGCATCCAAGGCCTCTCCAGGCTTCCTTTTCTGGGTCGCATTTCTGGCGGCCTGTGCGCTCGGAACTGTCCTCGGCGACGGGATCGGGCATGCGTTTCGATCCGTGAAGATCGGCGTTCCGGCCTCGGCCCTCATGGCAACGCTGGCGATGCTCGTGAGCATCGGCGTCGGCTCTCGGCTCAGATGGCGGGTCGGCTTCCTGTTTTGGGTGGCACTGGTCGCTGCGCGGTGGTGGGGTACAAATGTCGGCGACATCGCCAAATTTCTTGCCGGGGCGGAAGTCTGTATCGGCGTCGGCGTTGCGGCCCTGATATTCGTCCTGATACTCGGGCGCGGCGCCAACCGGGGCCGCGCTCCCTCTCTTCCCGCATGACAGCCTTGATGCTGGGCGCGCGTGTGCCAGGGATTTTTGTGCGATACGCCTATGCCTTCTGCCAGATTCCTGCATAGGTCACCTGACCGCCTGAGTCATAGCCGGTGACATCGCTGAGCCAGAAGCCTGCGGCGTTGAGCTGGTCGAACGTCTGCTGGAACTGTACGGCGTTCATGTTGTGATGCGCTTCCCATGCGCTGCTGCCGTCCTGATCCCAGATGGCGGCGAACCGCGGACCGGCCATCGTGTTGTAACCCTTGACCTGGCGCAGCCGGAAGCCCTGGGCGCCGAGCTGATCGAAACGCTGCTGATACGCCGCCGACGTCATGCCGGAGTACGCGTAGAAGGGGCCGGGCAGCTTCTCCCAGATGCCCGATTGCCCGTTCATCGTCGCCGAGGTGCAGGTCAGGCGATAGCCCTGCGCCGTGAACTGGTCGAAAGCCTGTTGGAAGGCCGCCGGCGAAAGACCGTGGCGTGCAACCCAGCCCGCGCTGCCGCTCTTGTCCCAGATCGCGGCATAGAGATCGCCGCCCGGGGTCGGATAGGAGGTGATCCAGCGCGGGCGGAAGCCCTGGGTCTGGAAGGTGTCGAACGCGTTCTGATAGGCGCCCGCGTTCATGTTGTGACGCGCGACCCAGGCTGCGCCCGGAAGCTGCATCCATATCGCGGCAAAGAGCGGATCGCCGCCGCCGACGGAATATCCATCGACCACGAGAGGCCTGTAGCCCTGCGCGGTCATCTGGTCGAAGACCGCCTGATATTGCGCGGCGTTGAGACCGCTGCGGGCCTCCCAGGCCGGGAATGCGAAAGCGGCCGTTGGAAGTCCGGCGGCGAGCGCCAGGGCCGAACCACCTGTCAGTGCTGCGCGGCGTGAAATCTCCATGGCAAATCCCCCACGAGCCACCTTGATGTTACCAGCAATCGCGATGGTTGACAGGGCTGACAGCTATTGCTCGATGATGTCGGCCATCGCGCGCGCATGATCGAGCGCTCTGTTTTCCGTGTCGAACACGTCAGCCGAGGGCCGCGCACCAGCTCGCCCGCATCGTTGCGGATGTCGCGGCCGTCCTGCCTGGCGACGTAGCTCCGATAGCCGTCTTCTTCCGATTCCGCCCAGATATAGAAGTGCTTGTAGGGCAGGGGCGCGCTCGGCATGTCCTCGGCCCCTTATAAGGTCGCACCAATCCTAGCAGACTCCGACCGACGGACGGCGGTCCAGAACTGACTTGTTGTCAGTTCTGCCGTCTGCTACATCGATGGACCATACCGAACTTTCGAAAGAGGGCTCCGCATGTCGGCCGCCGAAATCCTTCCGACCAAACGCGTCATCGACAAGGAAGCGCTGCTGAAGAAGTACCGCGCCGAGCGCGACAAGCGCCTGCGCGCCGATGGCAACGCGCAATACACGCGGCTGGAGAAGCAGGGCTACGTCGCCTCCGCCGATCCCTATATGCCAATGATCGAGCGCGCCCCCAAGACCGATCACGTCACCTTCGCCTTCGTTGGCGGCGGCTTCGCGGGTCTGTGCACCGGCGCCCGGGTGGTGGAAGCCGGGATCAAGGACGTCCGCATCATCGAGAAGGGTGGCGACTTCGGTGGCACCTGGTACTGGAACCGCTATCCCGGCGCGATGTGCGACACCGCCTCGATGGTCTACATGCCGCTGCTCGAAGAGACCGGCCACATGCCGACCGAGAAATACGCGCACGCGCCCGAAATTCTCGAACAATGCCAGCGCATCGGCCGCAAGTTCGGTCTCTACGACAACGCGCTCTTCCACACCGAGGTGACGGAGATCGTCTGGCTCCAAGACAAGCACGCCTGGCTGATCAAGACCAACCGCGGCGATGCCTTCACCGCGCAATTCCTCGGCCTCGGCACCGGTCCGCTGCACATCGCCAAGCTCCCCGGCATCCCGGGGCTGGAGACCTTCAAGGGCCACACCTTCCACACCAGCCGCTGGGACTACGCCTATACCGGTGGCGATCCGAAGGGCGCGCCGCTCTCCAAGCTGAAGGACAAGCGGGTCGCCATCATCGGAACCGGCGCTACCGCCGTACAGGCCGTGCCGCACCTCGCCGGCGCCTGCAAGCATCTCTACGTCGTACAGCGCACGCCCTCCTCGGTGGACGTGCGCGACAACCGGCAGATCGATCCGGACTGGTTCAAGGGCATCGCGACTCCGGGCTGGCAGACGCGCTGGCTGGAGAACTTCACCGCCAACCAGGCCGGTGGCCAGGCGGACGAGGATTGGGTGATGGACGGCTGGACCGACCTCTCCCGCCGCATCCGCGAGCGCATCGGCACCATCCCGATGGAGCAGCGCACGCCCAAGGCGATGTGGGCCGCGTGGGAAGATTCCGATTTCGAGAAGATGGAAGAAATCCGCGCCCGCGCTGCGACCGTGGTCAAGGACGAGGAGACCGGCGAGAAGCTGAAGGCTTGGTACCGCCAGCTCTGCAAGCGCCCGTGTTTCCATGACGAGTACCTTCAGGCCTTTAACGACCCCGACACCACGCTCGTCGACACCGACGGCAAGGGCGTGGAGCGCATCACCGGGAAGGGCTTCGTTGTCGCCGGCAAGGAATACGAGGTCGACTGCATCATCTATGCGTCGGGCTTCGAGGTCGGCACCGGCTTCACCTCCCGCTCGGGCTTCGATGTCGAGGGGCGCGACGGCCTGATGCTCTCGAAGGCGTGGGGTGAGGGCATGCGGTCGAAGCACGGCATGCACGTCCACGGCTTCCCGAACCTGTTCTTCGTCCAGCCGGTGCAGGGCGCGAACCTGATCTCCAACGTGCCCCACAACCTCACCGAAGGCGGACGCACCGTCGGCGTCATCATCGCCGAGGCCCAGAAGCGCGGCGCGAAGGAAGTCGAAGTCACCGAAGAAGCCCAGAAGGCCTGGGTCGACCTGCTGCTCACCGGCCCCGGCCGCATGATCGGGATGAACGACTGCACGCCGGGCTACTACAACAACGAGGGTTTGCCCGCCGGTCCGGAGGCGAAATACGCTGTCGGCTATCCGGGCGGCGCCACGGCTTATTTCAAGTACCTCGACGCCTGGCGCAAGGACGGCAAATTCGACGGCTTGGCCTTCCGCTAGGGCATAGCTGTTTCGCTCGCTACCGGCGTCATGCCGGTGCATAAGAGCGGCGCACGATCCTTCGTGCGCCGCTTTTTGTTTGGGAGAGGAAACAAGAATGTTCTCGCACATCATGGTGGGGTCGAACGACATCGAGCGTTCGCGCAAATTCTATGACGCCACGCTCGGCGCGCTGGGTATCGGCCCGGCGATCACCGATCCGAACGGTCGCCTGTTCTACATGACGCCCACGGGCATCTTTGCGGTGTCGAAGCCGATCGACGGCAAGGGCGCGTCGTCCGCGAACGGCGGCACCATCGGCTTCGCGGCCGCCACGACCGCGCAGGCCGACGCCTGGCATAAGGCCGGCGTCGCCAATGGCGGTACCGCGATCGAAGACCCGCCGGGCGTGCGCGAGGGCGGCATGGCGAAGCTCTATCTCGCCTATCTGCGCGATCCGGACGGCAACAAGCTCTGCGCCCTGCACCGCATGTAACCATCGCCGGGACAAGAAACAGCCGGCGTCGCTGGAGCAGCGGCGCCGGCTGTCGCTTTTTGTCAGTGCCGGCTCAGCTCCGCGCGGCCGACCACCATGTGGTGCACCTCATCCGGGCCGTCGGCGAATCGCAGGTGGCGCACGTCCGTGTACATCTCGGCCAGCGGCGTCCACTGCGAGATGCCCGTCGCGCCGTGTATCTGGATCGCCTGGTCGATGATCTGGCAGGCGCGCTCCGGCACCATCGCCTTGACCATGCTCACCCACACCCGCGCCTCGCGGTTGCCGAGCACGTCCATCGCCTTGGCAGCCTTCAGCACCATCAGGCGCATCGCCTCGATCTCGATGCGCGCGCGCGCCACCAGCTCCAGGTTCTTGCCGAGCTGGATGAGCGGCTTGCCGAACGCGACGCGGGTCGTCGCGCGCTTGACCATCAGATCGAGCGCCCGCTCCGCCTTGCCGATGGTGCGCATGCAGTGATGGATGCGGCCGGGACCGAGCCGCACCTGCGAAATCTCGAACCCGCGCCCTTCGCCCAGCAGGATGTTGTCCTTCGGCACGCGGACGTTGTCGAACTTCAGGTGCATGTGGCCGCGCGGCGCGTGGTCGTGGCCAAACACCTCCATCGCGCCCAGGATCTTTACGCCGGGCGTGTCCATCGGCACCAGGATCTGCGACTGCTGGAACTGCGTCGGCGCGTCGGGGCTGGTCTTCACCATCACGATCATGATCTTGCAGCGCGGGTCGCCGGCGCCGCTGATGTAGTACTTCTCGCCGTTGATCACCCACTCGTCGCCCACCAGCGTCGCGCGGGTCGAGATGTTCTTGGCGTCGGACGAGGCGACACCCGGCTCCGTCATCGCATAGGCCGAGCGGATTTCGCCGTTGAGCAGCGGCTTCAGCCAGCGCTCCTTCTGCTCCGGCGTGCCGACGCGCGCCAGCACTTCCATGTTGCCGGTATCGGGCGCCGAGCAGTTGAGCGACTCCGACGACAGTGGATGCTTGCCCAGTTCGGCCGCGATGTAGGCATAGTCGAGATTGGTCAGGCCGCGCCCGATCTCGTTCTCCTCGGGCAGAAAGAAATTCCACAGGCCCGACTGCTTGGCCTTGTTCTTCGCACCCTCCAGCAGCTCGAGCTGCCCCGGCGCCCACGACCAGCGGTCCTTGCGCCCCTCGCCGAGGCGGAAGAACTCCTCCTCGATCGGCGCCACGTTCTCTGCGATGTGTTTCTTCACCGCGTCGAACAGAGGCTGCGCCTCCTTCGACATGCCGAGATTGTTGAGCTCGGCTTCCACCTGTTCCGGCGTCATCTGCGCCTTCGCGACCGCGACGTTCATGGGCTCTTCCTCTTTTCAGATATCGGATGCCCAATTGTGCACAAAGCGCCCCGCATTGGCTATGCGAGGCGCTTTGCTGCGGGAAAGATTTGGGAAGAGAGCGCTATCCCTCCTTCTTCGGCACCTTGTCGAAGTCGGATGCGTCGTGGCGCTCCGGCAATTGGCTCGACGGCTCGCCGAACGCGCGGTTGACCATGCGTCCGCGCTGCACCGCCGGGCGCTCCGCGATCATGTCAGTCCAGCGGATTACGTGCTTGTACTCGTGCACCGACAGGAACTCGCCGCCCTCATAGAGAAGACCTTTCGACAGCCCGCCGTACCACGGCCAGATCGCCATGTCGGCGATGGTGTACTCGTCGCCCGCAATGTACTTGTGCCTGGCGAGCTGCTGGTCGAGCACATCGAGCTGGCGCTTCACCTCCATCGCGAAGCGGTCGATCGCATATTCGATCTTGATCGGCGCATAGGCATAGAAGTGCCCGAAGCCGCCGCCCAGATACGGCGCCGATCCCATCTGCCACATCAGCCAGTTGATCGTCTCCGCGCGCTTCGGCCCGCTCTTGGGCAGGAAGGCGCCGAACTTCTCCGCCAGATAGATCAGGATCGAACCCGACTCGAACAGCCGCGTCGGCGGATTGGTCGAGTGATCCATCATCGCCGGGATCTTCGAATTCGGATTGATCGCCACGAAGTCCGAGCCGAACTGGTCGCCGGCGCCGATATTGATCAGCCACGCGTCGTACTCGGCGCCCTTGTGCCCGGCCGCCAGCAGCTCCTCCAGCATGATCGTCACCTTCACGCCGTTGGGCGTCGCGAGCGAGTAGAGCTGGAGGGGATGCTTGCCGATCGTCAGCGTCACCTCTTTCTGTGCGCCGGCGGTCGGGCGGTTGATGCTGGCAAAGCGCCCGCCATTGTCCTTGTTCCAGACCCAGACTTTCGGCGGTGTGTAGGTGGCGTCGGACATCGCGTGCAGCTCCGTTTACAGGGTAACGGCGAACCATGCGGCCGCCGGCAACGATATAGGTGCAGAAACCTTCATCAGCTATGCGCCCCGGTCAATCGCCGCATTCACCGAAACGTGCAGGGCCGGGTATTCCCCGGCGCGCGCTGTGGGATTACCCATACCGGGCCACGGAAACAGCGGACGGACGTTCTATCCGCAATCGCTACGGGAGATCACGATGCGCGCTAGCACATGGCTCACGGCCTTCACAGCAACGCTTGCATTGGCGACGGCTGCGCAGGCCGCGCCGAACGATCGGCCGCCCAAATGCTTCTCCACCCAGTTCTTCGACACATGGAAGGCTCCGGACGAGCACACGATGTACATCAAGGTCGGCACCCATGATTTCTACCGGGTCGATCTCGCCAACCGCTGCTCGGCGCTGAAGGGGTTCGACCCCCATCTGATCACCATCTGGCGCGGTTCGAACTGGGTCTGCAACGCGCTGGACTGGGACCTGAAGGTCAGCCGCGGTCGCGGATCGCCCGGCGAGCCCTGCATCGTGAAGGCGATGACGCCGCTGACGCGCGCCGAGGCTGACGCCATCCCGCGCAAGTTCAGGCCGTAGCGCCACTGGAAAAAAGGGCGCCGGTGGGTGCCGGCGCCCTTCGCGCATTCCAAGGGGAGAACTACGCGCTAGTCGAACTTGTAGTGGAACTCGATGCCCCAGAGTGCCGGCGGGCCGACCTGGTAGGTCTTGACGCGGCCGCCGCTGTCCTCGCCGAACACCGGTCCATACCCTGTCGGGCCGTTGACGCCCTGGACCATGTTGCAGTAGGCGCCGAAGAACGTCGGAACGCCGCCGCCAACGCAGGGCGTGTGGACCGTGCCTGCGTAACGCGTGCCGATGGCGCCGGTGTCGTAGATGATGTTGTTCGTGATGTTCTTGCCGTACATGATGACCTCGTACCGGTCGTCATCCGAAGCCCAACGCACGCGTAGATCGACCTGGTCCCAGGACGGCGCCTGGTTGTAGGAGCGCTGGAACAGCGTGCCGTACTGCTTGTCGCGCCACACATAAGAAAGAGACGGTGTGAACACGCCCAAGTCGGTGTGCCAGTTGTACATGATGTTGAACGCGATCTTGTTGCGTGCCGCGTTCGGCAGCTGGTTGCCCTTCAGGTTCTGCGGGATGTACCAGCCGGTGTTGATCAGCGTGCCACCCGTCGCCGCCGCCGCCGGATAGCCGTTCGCCGCGCCCGTTGTCGGGAAACTGTAAGCATCTCCCGAGCAAGGCCCTCCGGCTGGGGTAAGCAGCGCCTTGCATTGCGCTTCCGTGTACAGCGGCTGGCCGCCTGCCGCGAGACCCTCAGGATCGGCGAGATCGATCGCCGTGCCCTTTGTCACATGCGCGTCGTTGTAGGAGTAGTTGAAGGTGATGGCCAGATCGTCGATTGGCTGCGCCGTGACTTCAAGTTCGGCGCCCTGGCTGATCGACCGCGGCACGTTGTAGAACGCGGTCGAGTTGAGCTGCACCACGCCGATCTGGTTGGCGAACGCCAACGGCAGCTGGAGGTTCTTGTAGTCATAGTGGAACAGCGCCACGTTGGTCGTGAGCCAGCTATCCCAGGTGTACTTCGCGCCCACCTCGAACGAATTGACGAACTCGGGCTGCGTGAACGGCCGCGACGTCAGAGCCGTGTTGGCGCCCTCGTAGTAGCCACCATCCTTGTAGCCGCGCCCGTACTTTGCATAGAACAGTGCGCCGTCCATCGGCGTCCATTCGGCGCCGAAGGTGCCTGTCCAGCCGCTGAATTGGGCGTTGAGGCGGCGCGTCGCGAAGCCGGTGTTCGGATCGTAGGTCGTTGGGCCGGTGACGCCCTGCGGGGGCGTCGGAACGCCGGACGACACGACAATGCCGGTTTGCGTCGTATCGGCGGCCTTGGCGAAGAGGCCGCCAACCGTATCGGGCCCGATGCCGAACGCATCGCAGAAGCCGAAGTAGCATATGACGCGCGCCGATTCGCTGCCGAACTTGCGATCCCAGGAATACCGCAGGCCCGCCGTGAGCTTAAGCTCGTCCAGGATCTTGTAATCGACCTGGCCGAAGATCGCGTAGGAGTGATCGTGGATGTTGTTGCGGCTTTCGAACGACCGGTAGGTCTGCGACGGTGCGCAGACACCGCCGGTTCCGGTGCCGTTGCCGCCGAGAATCAGCGGCGATGAGCAGAAGAAACCAGGCGGGAAGAACGGACCGTCCGTGAACGGACCATTGACCTGTGGCTGGTTCGGGTTGAACGCATCGCCAGGCTGATTCGCCTGTTGCGAGAACTGGTATGCACCCGCCACCCACTGGAATGGACCTTCGCCCGTCGAAATGAGGTTGATCTCGTTTGAGATGAACGAGTTCTCTTCCTCCGGGTTGTAGGTCCAGCGGTTGTCGATCGTGCAGCCGGCGGCCGGGCACCCGGGAGAGCCGGCGCCGAGCCGGTAGCTCGTGATCGGCGCCTGGTGGACGTCGAGCTCCGACGCCAGGTGATAGCGGTAATAGGAGCCGCCGCCGATGTACTTCACATCGAAGCCGTCGGCATGCCACGTCCATTGCGTGTTGAGCGAGAAATAGCTCGGCAGGCGCACGCCCGTCTGGATCAGGCGCGCCTGGGTCCAGGGGTTGGTGCGGCCAGGATTTACGCAAGCCTGCGCGCCCGAAAGCGGCGTCACCACGCTGCCCGCCACGATCGTCGTGTTGGCGGTCAGGTACGGGCTCCCTGGCAGTGCGGTGCAGCCGTAGCCGGCATTGTTGTACAGGCCGCCTTGCGCGACTTCGTATGTCGGGTAGTCGGCGGGCGTCCAGCCTTCCAGGTCGGCGCCAGGGCCGCCCGCGCCGTTCCACCACTGCGCGGACTGGATCTTGGTCCACATCTCGAAGTGTTCGTTGAACTTCGCCTGGATCTGGCCGTCGACGTACCATTCGTCGATCACGTTGCCGTCGCCGGCATTGCCGAAATTCGGCGTGGCCGTCGCCGACGCCTGGGGCCTGCCGGTGTAAAGCGGATCGCGCACGGCCTGCTGTGCGTTGGGCACGATGTTCTTCGAGTAGCCCTGGGTCTGCTTGTCCCAAAGCGCATAGACCCTGAACGCGAAGATGTCGTCGAGCGGGCCGGTCAGCGAGATTTCCGGTGTCACATGATTGTACGCGCCGTAGGCGATGCGCGCTTCGCCGTGGAAGGCATCCGTCGACGGATGCACCGTGATTTCGTTGAGCGCGCCGCCGAGCGCGTTGCGGCCCGACAGCGTGCCCTGCGGACCGCGCAACACCTCGACGCGGTCGAGATCGAGCGACGAGCGTCCAGCCGCCACCGCAAAGGTCTCGAACAGGCCGTCGTCGTAGTTCGCGACCGGGGTATCGGCAGCCTGCGAGTTGGTCTGGCGACCGACGCCGCGCAGGAACACGCGGTCCAGCGAGGTCTGGTAGGCGAGGCCCGGCGTGAAGTTCGTCATATCCTGCACGGATGTGATGCCGATCAGGTCGCGCTTCTCGCTGGTGAACACGGAGATGGCGACCGGGATCGTCTGGACGTCCTCGGCGCGCTTTTGTGCGGTGACGACGACGACCTCGATTTCAGCAAAGGCAGGAACGGTAAGGGCGCTTGTCAGCAGAAGGGTCGCCAACGCAACGCGCGGACGCAGAATTGTCTTGGTGTTTGACATGGATGCTCCCCGTTTCGGCCATCGTTAGATGCGAGGCCGTCTGCGGATTGCGCATCCCGTTTGCAGGATGATCCCAGACGCATCCGCAGTTGTAAGAAGGATGCAGCGCGTCGGGTGGAGCGGCAAGAAGATTATAGCGTGTTCAAATTTCTCGCGACGCACGGTTCTGAAATTGCAACACTGATTAAGATTGGCGCCACGTAAGACAAATTGTCAGTCGCGATTTGCAGGTGCGAAATTTATAACGATGTCCAAATTTATCGCGTCTCACGAGTGCATCTATGTGATCGTGTATTCATTGATCGATAAATTCATCGCGTGTGCAACACGCTGTGAAGAGGACGAAATCGTCGCCCGCGGTCGATGACAGCTTTTGACGGATTTGGGAGATCACGGTTCTGACGGCATCGTCACGCACGCCTTGCACCGCAACAAACCGCTGCGAACGCGTTGGCGATGCAGGACAGGTCCGGCAGCGCCCCCGCACGGCTGACGCCGCATCAGCGGAAAGATGGATTTCTCGGGGAGGCCCGTTTTCCGCGGGCCGGCACTTCCCTTCCCTGCGAATCAGCGGCGCGGATTTGAAGCATTTGCCGCGCCTGTATGGCTCTGTAACAGTGGAAGTCCAATATGAACGCGGCTTTGCATCGGCGTGGGAGAAGCAATGGCGGTTGTCGTGAAACTGGGGCGGCGGGAAGAGGCGAAGGCGGAGCGCCGCCGGCGCATTATCGCCGCGGCCCGCGACCTGATCCGCCAGACCGGCGACACAGATCTCTCCATGCGCACCATCGCCAAGAAGGCGAAGGTCAGCCTGGCGACCCCTTACAACCTGTTCGGTTCCAAGCGCGATGTCGTGTTGGCGATCATGAATGTGGACGAGCGCGATTTCGACGAGCGCTTCGCGAGCCTCCATCCCGGCAATGCGGTCGATCACATCTTCCAGGCGCTGTCGCTCGCTGTCGGGTACTACACGGCCGACCCGGTCTTCTACCGCACCCTGTGGCAGGCGCTGCTCAACACCAGCAGCAAGGACGGCACCGGCCTGTCCCGTCCGGAACGGCGGGCGCACAGCCATGGCCTGTGGCGCAGTCTGATCGAGCGCGCCCAGCGTGAAGGATATCTCGACCGGACCGTCGGCGCCGACGGTCTCGAGCGCAGTCTGGCGCACTGTTTCAACGGCGTCATGCTGTCCTGGATCTTCGGCGCTATCGATACCGATCAGATGTTGCCAGCGGCCGGGTACGGCTACGGCCTGATGCTGCAAGGCGCCGCGACACGCTCGGGCCGCGAGCGCATCGCCAAGAAGGTTTCTGTTTTCGAAAGGGCGATGACCCGCCGGACCCGCCGCGCCCTGGCGGCCTAAACACACTCGTTTTCTGAGGGTATGCGCGCGTTGCTGACGTCCCATGACGCGGCTGCCGTTGAACCTCACCCCGGTCATTCGCATTTCCACCGTGTCGGCACGGCAGGACGGCGCTTGACAATATAGTTGCCCAGGCAAATATTGCCTTGGCATATGATCGGGAAGGGGCAGGCATGGCTGTTGCTGGTCCGCCGTACGATGTCGAGACTTTCGAGAGCCGCAGGTCGCTCGGCTATCTGGTCAAGCGGGTCTTCAACCAGACGTCGCCGCGCGCCGAAGCCCTGTTCGCCGACGCCGACTTCACCTTTACCCAGTGGATCGTGCTGATGGCCGTGCGCGACGGGATCGCGAACACCGCGGCGGAAGTCGCGCGCCATATCGGCCACGACCCCGGCGCCACCACGCGTCTGATCGACCAGCTCGAGGAGCGTGGTCTCCTGGAGCGCCGGCGCAGCAGCGAGGATCGCCGCGTGGTGCATCTCTCCATCACGCCGGCAGGAAAGTCGGTTGCGAAGCGGCTGCTGCCGCGCATCGTGGATTTCTGGAACGCGACGCTCAAGGATTTTTCGCGCGAGGATTTCGCGCAGCTCGTGTCGTTGCTGACCCGCCTGCTCGCGGCGCTGGAGTCCCAGCCAGACATCGAGAAGGCGAGGACGAAATGAGGAAGCTACTCGCCGTCCTGCTCATCGGCACATCGCTCGCCGGCTGCGTCTCGACGCCGTCGACCACCCCGAGCGAAGTCCCGCTGAAGCCCGAAACGCTCGGCCTTTCGACGGCGCCGTCGCCGCAGATCGCCGACCGCTGGTGGACCGCTTTCGGCGATCCGCAGCTCAACGATCTCGTCGACAAGGCGCTCGCCGGAAGCCCGACGCTCGCCGCGGCCATGGCACGCGTACGCGCGGCGCAATCCGACCTCTCCGCGAGCCGTGCCGCGACCTATCCCCAGGTTACCTTCGATGGCAACGAGGTGCGCGAGCGCCTCAGCAAGAACTACATCATCCCGCCGCCGTTCGGGGGATCGACCCGATGGGTCGGCACGCTCGCAGCCAATCTCAGCTGGTCGCTCGATGTCTTCGGCAAGCAGCAGGCCCAGGTCGATCGCGCCAAGGCCACCGCGCACGCAGCAGCGCTCGACGCGGCCGCGGCGCGCTTGATGCTCGCGGGCAATGTCACGCAGGCCTACATTGCCCTCGACCGCGCTTACCTGCTTCGCGATGTCGCGCAGGAAACGGTGAAACGCCAGGAGTCTGTCTTCAATCTCACGGCCGGACGCGTGAAAGCCGGCCTCGACGTCACGCAGTCCGAAGAACAATCCCGTTCGCTGCTCGCCACCGCCCGCGAGGACCTTATCCGCGCCGAGTCGGTTCGCGAGCTGGCCGTGCATCAGATCGCGCTCCTGATCGGCCGCGGTGCAGACGCCTATGACGTCGCGCGCCCGCACTTGAATGAGGTCGCGCTGCAACTCCCCGCCGTGCTCCCTGCCGACCTTCTCGCGCGGCGCGCCGACATCGCCGCCGCGCAGGCCCGCATCGAAGCCGCCACGCAGGGCCGGGAGATGGCGCGCAAGGCTTACTACCCCGACATCAACCTGATCGCGCTAGCAGGCACCGCCGCGCTGGGCCTGGGCCCGTTGTTCTCCGCCAGCTCGCTGCAATATGGCGCGGGCGCGGCGATCCATCTGCCGATCTTCGACGCCGGCAGGCTCGACGCAGAACTTGCTCATTCGACCGCTGACCTCGACCAGTCCGTCGCCGACTACAACGAAACAGTGCTGACGGCCGTGAAACAGACCGCCGATGCGCTGACCGAGATCCGGACGCTGCAAGACCTGGCCGCCGAACAGCGCACCGCGCTCGCCGCCGCGCAGTCCAGCTTCAACCTTGCGACCGGGCGCTACCGCTCGGGCTTGAGCCCCCAGACCAATGTGCTCGATGCCCAGAGCCTGCTGATCGCGGCCCACCGCCAGTCCGCGACGCTCGACGCCGACACGGCATCCGCGCGCGTATCGCTGCTGATGGCGCTTGGCGGCGGCTTCATGCCCGAAACCGATACCACCGCTTCCACCGGTCAGGACCAACGCCATGAGTGACGCAACCCCCGTCGGCCGCCATCGCGTCGATCATCGCCGCCGCCTGCTGTTCATCCTGGGCGGCGTGGTCGCGGTCGGCGTGATCGCCTACGCGCTCTATTACCTCCTCTACGCTGCCCATTTTGAGTCCACTGACGACGCCTATGTCGGCGGCGACATCGTCGCGATCACGAGCCAGGAAAACGGCACGGTGCTGGCCCTGCATGCCGACAACACCGAAGCCGTACGGCGCGGCCAGGTCCTGATCGAGCTCGAACCCATCAAGCCGAAAGTAGCGATGGATGCGGCCGTTGCCGATCTCGCGCGCACGGTCCGCTCTGTGCGCACGGACTTCTCCAGGGTGAACCAGGCCCGTGCCCAGCTGAACGCGGCGGACATCGCGCTGTCCCAGGCGCAATCCGACTACCGCCGCCGTGCGTCGGCCGGCAACGCCGTCTCGGCGGAAGAGCTCGTCCACGCCCGCGATGCGGTGAACAGCGCCAGCGCCGCCGTCGCCGCGGCGCAGAGCAGCCTCGCCCAGGCGTTGTCGTCCGTACAGGGAACATCGACCGCAACCAACCCCGACGTGCTGGCGGCCATCGCGCGCCTGCGCAACGCCGCGATCGTGCTCCAGCACATGCGTCTGCTGGCGCCGGTTGACGGCGTCGTGGCGCAGCGCACGGTGCAGATCGGCCAGCAGATCGCGCCCGGCACGCCGCTGATGGCGGTAGTGCCGCTGCAATCGGTGTGGGTGGACGCCAATTTCAAGGAGGGCCAGCTGGAGGCCATGCGCATCGGCCAGCCCGCCACCATCACCGCCGATATCTACGGCGGCGGCGTCACCTATCACGGCAGGATTGTCGGTCTCGGCGCTGGTTCGGGCTCGGCCTTCGCGCTGCTCCCGCCGCAGAACGCGTCCGGCAACTGGATCAAGATCGTCCAGCGCGTCCCCGTGCGCATCGCGCTCGATCCGAAGGAGCTGCGCGACCATCCGCTGCGCATCGGCCTTTCGGTCAATGTCAGCGTCGATATCTCCGACACCTCCGGTTCGATGACCGCCGCGCCGGCCAGCTACCATATCCAGGGCATCTCCGGCAGCGACGGCGGCGCCGAGACGGAGGCCCTGATCCGCCGCATCCTCAGCGAAAACGGAGCTTGACCGCATGAGCGCGCCCGGCCGGGCCGCACCGGCGCCGCTGCACGGCAGCCGGCTCGCGATCACCGCGATTGCCCTGGCGCTCGGCACCTTCATGCAGGTGCTGGACACCACCATCGCGAACGTCTCGCTGCCGACCATTGCTGGCAATCTCGGCGCTTCGACCGACCAGGGCACCTGGGTGATCACGTCCTTCGCGGTGTCCAACGGCATCGCGGTGCCGCTGACCGGCTGGTTCATGGGCCGGTTCGGCGTGGTTCGTACCTTCGTCGCCGCCGTCGCCGCCTTCACGCTGGCCTCGTTCCTCTGCGGCATCGCCTGGAGTCTGGATTCGCTGATCCTCTTCCGCATCATGCAGGGCGCGGTGTCCGGCCCGATGGTGCCGGGCTCGCAGGCATTGTTGATCTCGATCTTTCCGTCCGACCGCCGCGCCACGGCGCTCGGCATCTGGTCGATCACCACGTTGGTCGCGCCGATCGTGGGGCCGATCCTCGGCGGATACATTTCCGACAACATCCACTGGAGCTGGATATTCCTCATCAACGTGCCCATCGGCATTGTTGCGGCATTCCTGTGCTGGCGGAACCTGAACGATCGCGAGACGCCGACGCGCAAGCTTCCGATCGACCGTGTCGGGCTCATCTTGCTGGCTGTGTGGGTGGGATCGCTCCAGATCATGCTCGACACCGGCAAGGACGCGGACTGGTTCTCCTCGCCCGTCATCGTGCTCGAGGCCTGCATCTCGGCCATCGCCTTTGCCGCATGGATCATCTGGGAGACGAACGAACAGCACCCGGTGGTCGATCTCTCGCTCTTCCGCTTCCGCAACTTCACCCTCGGCACGATCGCCTTCTGCCTCGGTTATGCGGTGTTCTTCGCCAACGTGCTGCTGCTGCCGCTCTGGCTCCAGACGAACGTCGGTTACACGGCCACCTGGGCCGGTCTGGTCGCGGCGCCCAGCGGTGTCATCGCGGTCCTGCTCACGCCCATCGCCGCGCGCTTCATGGCGCGGATCGACGCCCGCATCCTTGCGACCGTCGCGTTTGTCGCCTTCGCGATTTCCTACTTCATGCGCGCGAACTACACCGAGACCGCCGGCTTCTGGGATTTCGTCTGGCCGCTCGCGGTGCAGGGCGTGTCGATGAGTACCTTCTTCGTCGCCATGCTGACCATCTCGCTCGACGGCATTCCGCCGGAGCGCATCCCATCCGCCTCGGGCATCTCGAACTTCACGCGCATCACAGCAGGCGGGTTCGCCGCCTCGATCATCACCACCATGTGGGACCGCCGCGAGGCGCTGCACCAGAGCCGGCTGGCCGACACCGCGACCGCCTACAATCCCGCGATGCAGGCCGCGATGGATCACCTGCACAAGCTCGGCCTCGACGACCTGCACGCCTATGCGCTGCTGGCGCGCAATCTCGCCGTGCAGGCCTACACCATGGCGTCGGACGACCTGTTCTGGATTTCGGGCTGGCTGTCGATCGCCATGATCCCGCTCATCTGGCTCGCCCGCGCCTCCTACAGCCAGGGCGGCGCAACGGCGGCGGCGGATTAGGACAATTCCAGGTACAGTGTGCAGCAGTTTTCCGTCCGGAAATGCGACCAGCAGTTATGGCTTAAACACCTTGGTCGTGCCGCGGCCTTCGGATTGCGCGAAGGTCATCGCGTCCTCGACGGCCATCTCGCGTTCAAGCAACGGCCACATCGCGCGCGTGCGTGCGCTGTCGCACATCGACACGAGAACGCGGCCGTTCGGCTTCAGGAAACGCATGTAGTGGCGAAGCGTCGCGCGCGGATCGGGCAGGTAATACATGCACTGGTTAAAGATGATCATGTCGAAGGTGCGGTCGGTCTCGAACCCGTCGGCATCGCTGACCGCGAACGAGGTGCGCCCGTCGGCAAAGGCCGCGTTCGCTTGCGCGATCGCTTCCGCGGAAATGTCGACACCGAGCAGCGATTTGAACGGCAGCACCTTCAGCTTGCCCGCCAACACCCCCGCGCCGCATCCGACGTCGAGGACGGTGTCCGGCTTGAGGAACTGGACGTAGCCCAGGATCGATGCCTGCCCGGCAATGCTGCCGATGCTCTCGAGATATTTCCAATCGCCGTCGCGGTATTCACGGTCCCACGCGTCGACGCTCACCCGCTGCGGGCGGTAGCCCAACAGCCGGAACGCAGGCCCGCTGATGAACTCCTTGACGCTCTTCATGATAGTGCCGCGCCGTTCCTGGATCTGGTGGCGGCAAGGTCATGCCCATTTTGGGAACAGGGGTCCAGCGGCCCTGACAAGTAGGGTTACCGCCCGCCAATCCGACCTGGGCCCCCGACTTTCATGTTTGGCCGTTGCCCCGTTGAACATACCGGACCGTTGGTCAAGGGATCGTCTCGTCGCCGGGCGGAAGAATTCACAATGCCCCTTGAATGGGCACCCGCGGATTACCACGTGCGATGGAAAGGGCGTCGTCATCGGCGCCCTTTCGTCGTCTCAAAGAGCTCTTCTTGGGACAGAGGCGAGGGGGCCCCAATCACTTTTCTTTTGGTTCGAATGCAAGAAACACCTCATTCGAGCAAAACAATTGTCAAGATGATGTAGATCGTCCTTATCGGGCTTCTACATGCAGATTAGCCCGTCCGGGTGTTCTCCATCACCCAGTTCACTTCCCAGGTCTGGCCGCCATCCGTCGAGAACGACTGCTCCCAGCGGCACGACGTCCTGGTGATGTCAGACCACAGGAAGCGCGACATCACCTTCTGGCCGTCCCAGCTGTCATCGGGAGCCAGGAAGGTGCCGACGCCGTCCTTGAAGCTGCCTTTCAGCGGCGGATCCTTCGGCCCATGCGGAATGCGCCCGTCGAACCACCAGATGGCCCAGAGTCTGGTCGCCGGGTCGTAGGTTCGCACCGTCATCGCGCGATAGGTGAGATCGGGCTTGTTGATGACGTTGTCGTCCATGTTGCCGGCGCCGGCCATCGTCGGGACGCAGACGCTGGTGCCGGTGAACTCGATCCACTCGTGGCAGTTCTTGAGCCGCTCTTTCAGGTAGCGGTGCTTCACGCTCCACGAGCCGTGGAAGAAGTCGAAGTCGTGTACGGCGTCGGTCATGGGGTTCTCCATCGCGAAGGTGGTTGAAGGAAGGGCCGATGCAGCCGCGAGCAGGGCGGCGCCCTGCATCACGCGGCGGCGGTCGGGGTGAGCGGTCATGGGCAGCCTCGTTGAGAACTTGCGAGGCGGTTTGTACGGCGCTAATCATGACATCGAATGTCATGATTAAGCCGGTATATTCGAAAAATGTTGGCGAGCCGCCTCCTGACCATCCTCATGTTGCTGCAAACCCGTGGCCGCATGAGCGCGAGCGAACTGGCGAAGGAATTTGAGGTCTCGGTCCGCACCATCCACCGGGACATCGACCAGCTGAGCGCCGCCGGTGTGCCGGTCTTTGCGGACCGCGGCCGCAGCGGCGGCTTCCAGCTGATGGATGGCTACCGCACCAGGCTGACGGGCATGACCCAACCGGAAGCGGAAGCCGTCTTCCTCACCGGTCTTCCCGGGCCCGCGGCGCAGCTGGGATTGGCCGACACGCTCGCCGCCGCGCGTCTGAAGCTGACGGCGGCATTACCGGCATCGTTGCAGCCGAGCGCGGAGCGCATTGCGTCGCGCTTCCATCTCGATCCGACGACATGGTTTCGCGGCGCTGATCCGCTGCCATCGCTTCAGCCCGTGGCCCGCGCGGTGTGGAGCGGTCACTGCGTGAAGCTGAACTATCGTACCAACAAAGATGCCGAGCCCTACGCGCGCAAGCTCGCCCCGCTCGGCCTCGTGCTGAAAGGCGGCACCTGGTATCTCGTCGCGATGTCCGGCAAGGCAACACGCACCTATCGCGTCGGCCTGATCAGCGACGCGGTCGTGACGGACGAACAGTTCAAGCGGCCGAAGGATTTCGACCTCGCCGCGCACTGGGAGCAATCCTCCCGCGCCTACGAAAGCGGCCTCTATCGCGAACGCGCCGACATCCGCCTTTCGCCGCGCGGCTTTGCACTGCTGGAACTGCTCGGCCCCTATGTGACCGAAGCTGCCATGAAGACCGCCAAGCGTGACAACCAGGGTTGGACGCTTTGCTCCGTGCCGATCGAATCCCACAGCCATGCGGTGCGTGAATTCCTGCGCCTGGGCGACGATATCGAAGTCGTCGGTCCGCCCGCGTTGCGCGAGCGCCTGATCGACACGCTGCGCCAGACCGCAAAGCGCTACAGCCGATAGGGGCCGAAAACAGCCAGCGCGAGGCAGGGCTCAGTGCCATATCTCGTTCAACCAAAACGAGGAGAACGACATGGCCACCATCCGCAAGGTCATCGAACTGAATGCGCCGGCGCAGAAAGTATGGAACGCGCTTGCCGACTTCCAGAACGTCCACATCCGTGTCGCACCGGGCTTCCTGCTCGGCAGCGAGCCCGATGGCGACCATGCCCGCGTCGTCCACTTTGCAAACGGCACCAAGGCAAAGGAAATGCTGGTGACCGCCGATGCCGCGAACCGTCGCCTGGTCTATTTCATCGCCGCGAACGAGCGCGTCGCGCATCACAATGCCTCGGCCGAAGTCGTAGCCGAGGGTGACCACCGCTGCCGCTTCATCTGGACAACGGACGTACTGCCCGACGCCATCGCTCCCTACATCGACGGCCAGATGAGTGAAGGTGTCCGCCACATGAAAATCGCATTGGAGCAATAGAAACATCCGCCGCTGTCCGCATCACTTCGTGCGGTGTGATGCGGGTGCGGCAGAGAAACTGGCAGCTCGAGACCGTAGGGCAGGTGAGCGGTGTTGTCGGCGGCATCCCCGTCGCGATGATCCTGTTCGGATTGATCGGTTGAAAGACCAGCGCCTCGTAAGCCGCGCCGAAATATCCCCTCCCGCGCACGGTGCCGCGCGTGTAGCCTCGCGGCGGGCTCGTGCGGCGCAAGCACGGAGCTTTTCAGGGGGTATTATGGGTTCGTGGGTCCAGGCCGGGTTCATTGCGGCGGCGCTTCTCCTTTTACTCGCCGCCTGCGGTCCGGATGGCAATGACGGTCCCAAGAACGCCGGCTCCACGACGTCCAGGCCTGCACCCACGGCGCCCGCACCCGATAGCGGCGATGGCGCCGCGCGCCTGGACAATGCCGCCGATGTCGACGGCGACCGCATCATCCATGCCGACAACACGCCGGGCGACTGGCTGAGCTATGGCCGCACCTATTCGGAGCAGCGCTTCTCGCCGCTCAAGGACATCAACCGGGACAACGTCAAGCAACTCGGCGTTGCGTGGGAATTCCGCACCAACACCACGCGCGGGCTGGAGAGCACGCCGATCGTCTCGAACGGAGTCATGTTCGTGACCGGCTCATGGTCGAAGGTCTGGGCGCTGGACGCCAGGACGGGGCGCCAGCTCTGGTTTTACGATCCGGAAGTGCCGGGGAAATGGGGCCGCTACGCCTGCTGCGACGTCGTCAATCGCGGTGTCGCAGTGTGGAAGGGCGCGGTCTATGTCGGCACGCTCGACGGCCGCCTCGTGAAGCTCGATGCCAGGACCGGCAAGCCGGTCTGGGACATCAACACCATCGACCGCAACCGGCCCTACACCATCACCGGTGCGCCGCGCGTGGTGAAGGGGATGGTGCTGATCGGCAATGGCGGCGCCGAATACGGCGTGCGCGGCTACATCACGGCGTACGACGCCGACACCGGCCGCCAGATCTGGCGCTTCTATGTCGTGCCGGGCAATCCGGCGCTGCCGCCGGAAGACAAGGCGATGGCTGACGCCATGCACACATGGTCGACCGGCGGCACCGCGAACCACTGGTGGGACCAGGGCGGCGGCGGCACGCCGTGGGATTCGATGGCCTACGATCCCGATCTCGACCTGCTTTATGTCGGTACCGGCAATGGCGGGTCGTGGAACCGCAACCTGCGTTCGCCGGGCGGCGGCGACAATCTCTATCTCTCGTCCATCGTCGCGCTGAAGCCCGATACCGGCGAACTCGTCTGGTACTACCAGACCACACCCGGCGACGACTGGGACTACACCGCGACCCAGCACATCATTCTCGCCGACCTCATGATCGACGGCGTGCTGCGCAAGGTGCTGATGCAGGCGCCCAAGAACGGCTTCTTCTACGTGATCGACCGCGCCACCGGAAAGCTGATCTCGGCGCAGCCCTACACCACGATCACCTGGGCCCGGGGCGTCGACATGGCGACCGGCCGCCCGATAGAAAATCCCGGTGTGCGTTATGGCAGGAACCCGTCGATCCAGATTCCCGGGCCGGTCGGTGCACACAACTGGCAACCGATGTCCTACGATCCCGAGACCGGCCTCGTGTATATCCCCGTCATCGACAGCAATTTCATCTACGCCCAGCAGCGCCAGCTCAGCTACAAGCCCGGCGCGTGGAACACGAGCGACTTCGCGCAGCTCGGGCAGATGATCGCCGCCGATATCGCAAAGGGCCAGATCCCGCCGCCAGCCAAGGGCTACATCCGGGCCTGGGATCCCGTGACGCAGAAGATGGTATGGCAGGTGGAGATGAGCGGCGGCTGGAACAGCGGCCTCCTCTCGACGGCCGGCGGGCTGGTGTTCTTCGGCGGCTCCGACGGCATGTTCGGCGCCTATGACGCAAAGACCGGCGCGAAGCTATGGGCCATCGACCTGAAGACCGGCATGAGTGCGCCGGCCATCACCTACACCGTCGACGGTGAGCAATACATCGCCATCGCCGCCGCGTTCGGCGGCTCCGGCGGTCTCGGCGCGACGTCCGACCCGAACACGGCGCTCCAGAAATACGGCAACAACCAGGGCCGCATCTTCGCCTTCAAGATCGGCGGCAACAAAGTGGTCAACCCGATGCCCAGCGAGGTGCCGGCCACCGTCCCCGCGCCGCCGGCCGAGACGGTCGATCCGAAACTGGCGGCCAGCGGCTTCACGATCTTCCATCACAACTGCGCCGTGTGCCATGGCGTGCTGATGGTATCGTCGGGCGAGGTGCCGGACCTGCGTACCGTCGCGCCCGAGATATGGAACCAGTACGACGAGATCGTGCTCGACGGCGCCTTGCAGGATTCCGGTATGGCCTCGTTCAAGGACATCCTGAGCGAAACCGATGTGAAGGCCGTCCGAGCGTACGCCCTGCAACAGGCACAAGCGCTCCATGCCCAAAGGCATCCGGCCACGCCAGTGCCTCCAACGAGGCAAAGCCCGTCCGGCACGTCGTCACCACCCTAAGGAGACCGCATGCGCCTCGCAATGATCGCCGCGTTTGTTGTCAGACTCTTCGCGGCAGCGTTGCCGCCGGCGCACGCAGCTGACGTGCCGCCGTATCAGGCAGCGACGGCGTTGGCCCACGCTGCGCTGGCCGATGCACAGTCCGGCGGCATCCTTGGCCTTAGACCGCATGTCGCCGACATCGAGCGGGCGCTAGCCGGCGGCCGGCAGGCCATCGACGATGCCGCTGCGCACGGCACGATGCTGACCGATGGCTTGGGCGAGACGATCACCGCGATGGCGATCTCGTCGAAGAGCGGCAAGAACGCGATCTCGGTCGCCAATCCCTATCCCGTCCTCGCGCTCTATCTCGGCAGTTATTACAATGAGGTGGGCCAGTCGGAAGACGCGCTGCGCGTGATGACGCTCGGCCTCACCCTGTTCGTGACCGGCGACCTCCATCTGGGTGATCATTGGGCAGACCTTATGTACGAACGCGGCGCCGCGCTTGTCGCGCTCAAGCGCTACGGCGAGGTGTTGGCGGCGTATGACGAGATCGAGAAACTGCCAAACCTCGACAAGGCGACGCAGGCCCGCATCTGGCGAAGCCGCGGCTTCATCCTGACCGAGCAGGGCCGTCTGCTCGAAGCGGAAGCCGCCTATCATAAGTCGCTGGAGATCGAACCGAACAACGATCGCGCGCTCCACGAACTCGCGTACATCGAGAAACTCAAGGCCGGTGGCGAGCGCCAGCCCGGCGGCCTCGCGCCGGTGCAGCCGCAGACCACGCCACAAAGCGAAAGCAAGCCGACGCATTGAGTCGCCCCTTGTAACCCGCACTGTTAGTTCCTATTTTGTTCCACTGGTTGTGCTGGGTTGAAGCGGACACTTGGGCGTTGCGAACAATGGCGTTCGGCTTGCATTTTCTCTCGATCCGATCGGCTCGGCGGAAGGATATTCTTGAGGTTTTATAATGGCTTAGGAGCGAATTGAATTCGACTTTTGAGATTTTGCCCGCCCCTCGCTGTACACGGCCAAGTCCTTGTCTTATGGGGCATGCCCCGGTTGGTGCGGCGCACATAGGCATTGAATGGCGAGCGATAAGCAGTCCCGGCCCAAGGCACGGACGGTTCGCGGTTTCCGCGACCGCGCCGCGGGCGAACTCGCGGCCGAGCGGGCGATGCTGGACACCATCCGCCGCACCTACGAGTCCTACGGGTTCGATGCGCTGGAGACGCCGTTCGTCGAATACACCGACGCACTCGGCAAGTTTCTGCCCGATGTCGACCGCCCGAACGCCGGCGTGTTCTCGTTCCGCGACGAGGACGAGCAGTGGGTCTCGCTGCGCTACGATCTGACGGCGCCGCTCGCGCGCTACGTCGCCGAGAACCAGCAGTTCCTGCCGCGCCCCTTCCGCCGCTACCAGATCGGCACGGTGTTCCGGAACGACAAGCCCGGTCCCGGCCGCTACCGCGAGTTCATCCAGTGCGACGCCGACACCGTCGGCACCGCTTCGCCTTCGGCCGACGCCGAGATGGTGATGATGTTCGCCGACACACTGGAGGCGCTCGGCCTCGCGCGCGGCGACTACGCGATCAAGGTGAACAGCCGCAAGCTGCTTGACGGCGTGCTGGAAGCCGCCGGCCTGCCGGTCACCGGTTCGGACGAGATCCGCGAGCGTCGTGGCACCGTGCTGCGCGCGATGGACAAGCTCGACCGCGTCGGTCCGCACGGCGTGCGAGATCTTCTCGGCAAGGGCCGCAAGGACGAATCCGGCGACTTCACCAGGGGCGCCGAGCTCGACATCGGCCAGGCGGAGCGCATCGTCTCCTTTATCGCGCCATCCGGCGCCGCCAACAATCTCGAGAGCCACTTTGCCACCATCGCCCGCGCCGTCGAAGGCAGCGCCACGGGCGAAGAGGGCCTGAAAGAGGTGAGGGCGATCATGAATCTCGTCACCGCCTCGGGCTATGAGCACAACCGGGTTCAGCTCGACACCGGCATCGTGCGTGGCCTCGACTACTACACCGGCGCCGTGTTCGAGGCGCAGCTCACCTTCCCGGTGCAGAACGAGAAGGGCCAGACGGTGGTGTTCGGCTCCGTCGGCGGCGGCGGGCGCTATGACGATCTCGTCGCGCGCTTCACCGGCCAGAAAACGCCGGCGGTCGGGTTCTCGATCGGCGTGAGCCGCCTGCTCACCGCGCTCCTGATGCGCAAGACCACAACGGTCGAAACCGCCCCGCTAGTCGTCGTCACGGTGTTCGACAAGAACGATGCGGCGCCGGCGTTCGATATTGTGCGCGAGCTGCGCGCCGCGAAAATCCGCGCCGAGGCGTATGTCGGCACGGGCAAGATGGGCGACCAGTTCAAATACGCCGACAAGCGTGGCGCCGCGCTGGCCATCATCGAGGGACCCGACGAGCGTGCGAAAGGCGAAGTCACGATCAAGGACCTCGCGCTCGGCGCCGAACTTGCGAAGTCCGTTGAAAGCCGCGCCGCCTGGGTCGGCAATCGCGAGGCGCAGTTCAGCGCGCTGCGTACCAACCTCGTGGCGGAAGTCCGCCGCGCGCTCGCCCGCGAGCACTGACCATGGTTGCCTTTCCCTACTACGACACGACGCAAATCCAGGCGTTGAACGACCAGGCTATCGCGATCCTGAAGAGCTTCGCATCGCACGGCTACACGCGCCACGAGCCCAGCATCCTGCAACCGGCTGACATCTTCCTTGACCGCTCCGGCGAGGAAATCCGCCGCCGCACGTTCACGCTGTCCGATCCGTCGGGCCGCGAGCTATGCCTGCGTCCCGATCTCACGATCCCGATCTGCAAGCATGCGGTCGACACCAGGGCGTCGTTGCCCGCGCGTCTCTGCTACAACGGCCTTGCCTTTCGCTATCAGGCCGGCGCCCAGCCGACGCAGTTCTTCCAGGCGGGTGCAGAGCTCCTTGGTGCGGACGACGCGGCCAAGGGTGACGTCGAGATAATGGAAGTGGCCATCGATGCCGTGAAGGCCGCGGGGCTGAGGGACATCGAGGTGAAGGTCGGTGACCTCGCCTTCTTCTCCGCGCTGGTCGACGCGCTCGATCTTGCGCCGCATTGGCGCGCGCGGCTGAAGCGCCATTTCTGGCGCGCCGGCTATTTCGAGGAATTGCTGAACCGGCTGACCCGCGCCAGGTCGACCGACATGCAGCGCCTGCTGTCCTCGCTCACCGGCCTGTCCGACGAGGAAACCCGCAAGGCCATCGAAGGCCTGCTCGACATGGTCGCCGACGCGCCGCAGGGCGCGCGCACCCGCGATGAGATCGTGGAGCGTCTGTTGGAGCAGGCGGCCGACGAAGCTGCCTCGCATCTCGACGCGGGCGTGGTGCGAACCATGACCGGCCTGCTCGACGTCTCCGGCGAGGCCGGCCCCGCACTGGCCGAAATCGCGCGCCTGACGAAGATCGCGAACATCGACCTGTCCGGCCCGCTCGATGCGATGCAGGTTCGCCTCGACGCACTGTACAAGATGGGTGTTGCGAAAGAGCGCGTGAGCTTCGCCACCCACTTCGGCCGCAATCTTGAGTACTACACCGGCTTCGTCTTCGAACTCTGGTCGCGCGATCAGTCCGGCGCGGTCGAGATCGCGGGCGGCGGCCGTTACGACACGCTGATGGAAGCCATCGGGGCAGGGTGCTCTGTCCCCGCCGTCGGCTGCGCGCTGCGCACCGAAACCATCCTGGGCGCGCGCCGCGCCGCCGGAGGTGCATGATGGCGGCGCTCACGCTTGCGATCCCGTCCAAGGGACGTCTCAAGGAAGGCGTCGAAGCCTATCTCGGCGACGCCGGCGCGACGCTGAAGCAGACCTCCGGCGATCGCGGCTACCGCGCCACGCTGTCCGGTTTCCCGGATATCGAGGTGATGCTGCTCTCCGCGTCGGAGATTGCCGCCTCGCTGATCGCGGGCGATGTGCATTTCGGCGTCTCGGGCGAAGACCTCCTGCGCGAACAGGCGCCGGAGCTGGAGAGCCGCGTCCACCTGATCCGCCCGCTCGGCTTCGGCTTTGCCAACGTCGTGGTCGCGGTGCCGCGCTACTGGATCGACGTCGCCACCATGGCCGACCTCGACGACGTCTGTGCCGCCTTTGCGCAGAAGCATCGCCGCCGCCTGCGTGTCGCAACCAAGTACATCCAGCTCACGCGCGATTACTTCGCCCGCATGGGAATCTCCGACTATCGGATCGTCGAAAGCGCCGGCGCTACCGAAGCCGCACCCGCCGCCGGCACAGCCGAGATCATCGTCGACATCACGACGACCGGCAGCACGCTCGACGCCAACGGCCTCAAGGTGCTGGACGACGGCATCATCCTGAAGAGCCAGGCGCAGCTCGCTGCCTCCCTCGACGCCGACTGGACGCCCGAAGCCCGCGCCGCAGCGTCCGCCCTGCTGGAGCGCTTGGGCGCCCGTGATCGCGCGAAGAACGCGCAAATCCTGCGTGTTCGCCTCGACACCAACGCCGAAGAGATGGTTGCCATTCTTGCGCGCGAGGCGGGCGCGACGGTGCTGTCGAAGCCGACGGGTGCGGCCGGCGAATATGCGCTGCTCTGTCCGCGACCGAAGCTGATGAACGCCATCGCGGCCCTGCGCGCGCGTGGTTGTGACGCGCCTGCCACGACCCAGGATGCCGACTATGTGTTCGACACCGCGAACCCGCTCTACGCGGCGCTATCGGCTGCCCTGGGCTAGACGCGCACCACGCCCAGCAGCCAGAGACCAAGGAAGATCAGGAGGACGGTTCCGACGCAGCCTAGGCCGCCGCCATAGCCGTATTGGCTGTAGCCGAACCCACCGCCGCCAAACAGCAACACAAGCAGGATGATGATGATCAGCAGCGTCATCGGTTTCCCCGAAACTGACTGCTGAGGAAATGCGGCGGGGCGCGGTCGGTTCCGTCAGCCGAGCGCTGCAGCCAGCCGCCGCACAGCGTCCTGGGAGTGGTACAGCCCGAATCCGATGCGCAGCCTGTCGCCGCGGTGGTCGGCGATGATGTTCTGCTCGGCGAGCCGCGCCACGATCGCGCCGGCCTTGGGCGTACGGAAGCACAGGAAGCGACCGCGCTCCGTTTCATTGGGGACGACCAGTGTCGCCGCACTTACGTCATCAGATTTCGTCTCGCGCAGAAAGGCCCGCTCCAGCGCCCGCACGTAGAGCAGCATCTTGTCGACGCTGAGCTCGAGGCCGGCCAGCCAGTCCTGAACGGCGTTGAAGCGATAGAGCGCGCTGACGTCGAACGTCGCGCCGAGGAAGCGGCTGCCGTCGGTCGCGTAGGCGACCTCGCCCTTGCCGCCGCTCTCCAGCGCGCTGAACCCGGCATACCAGCCCGTATCGAGCGGCCGCTGCCCATAGGATGGCGGGCAATGCAGGAAGCACGCGCCTTCGCCGGCCATCGCGTATTTATAGCCACCCGCCAGGTAGAATGCGCGGTCCGCAATTGCTGCAAGGTCTGTCGGCAGGGCCATGAAGCCGTGATAGCCGTCGATCACCACGAAGGTTTCGCGATGTGGCACCGCCCGGACGATCTTGGCGAGGTCGTGCACCGCGAAGCCGGAGTCAAAGAACACCTGGCTCAGAAAAACCAGATTGTGCCCGCCGCGCGACGCCGCATGGGCGAACCGCTCTGCGAAATCCTCGAACGGCTCGGTCGATATCTGCGTGACGGACACCAGCCCGTCTTCCTTCAGCCGCGCCATCTGGCGCGAGAAGCTCATGAACTCCGAGCCCGTAGTCAGCACGCGCACCGGCCGCTGCGGGAGGCACGACAGGATACGCATGAGGAAAGCATGCGTGTTGGGTCCGAAGGCGATGGTGGCGGGATCGGGCAGGTTGAGTTGGCGCGCGATATGTGCCCGAGCCTTCGGGATCACGTGCTCGAAAACGTGGTCCCATTTGCGGTCGAGCAGCCGCGCCGCGTCTTCCCATGCGGCGATCTGCGCGTCATAGGAAACGTCGGGCCACGGATGATGGCTGTGTGCCGCAACATGCAGTGGGGCGTCCGCGCGCCCGAAGGTGCGCGAAAAGAAGCTCATTGCGGCGAGACCGGCCCCGCCTTGATGTCGGGATCGTCGAGGTGCTGCGCCTTCCAGCGCATCATCTCCCAGATGCGCGTATGCCCGGAAGGATGGTCATAGAAGATGAACTCCTCCCACGGACTGGGATCGAGCTTTCGGTAATTCGCGAGCTTCAGCACGACCGAGGAGAATGCGTCGGGCTTGCGCACCGCGTTGATGCCGAACATGTCGGCCTGGATCGCCGCGGAGCGCGTGATCCAGTTATTGACCGGCGTCATCAGCAGGCTGAATGCCGTGAACAAGGCGACAAGGAGAGGAAAGCCGGCGGGGTCGGATACTTCGCGCACGTCCCAATTGCCGCCGAACAGGTTCGCGAGTCCGCCGAACGCGCCCTGCAAGAAGCCGAATGTCAGCACGATCACCAGCCCGCCCAGAACCAGGCCCCACAACGCGTGATCGAGGACGTAATGCCCCATCTCGTGCCCCAGCACGGCCAGCACCTCGTCGTGCGTGCCCTTGTGCAACAGGTTGTCATTAAGGGTGACACGTGTCGTTCCCATGAAGCCGGACACGTTGGCCGAAATGCGGTCGGATTGCCGCGACGCATCCACCAGGTAAACGTTGTCCGCCGGAATGCCTTCGCCGCGCGCGATCCTCAGGATGTCGGTCTTGAGCGGGCTCTCCGGCAGCGGCGAGTAGTGGTTGAACAACGGCGCAATCACGACCGGTTCAATCATGGTGCCGAAAGCTGAGAAGCCGATCGCAACAGCGGCGCACCAAACCCACCAGGTGCGCGGCGCGCGGCGGATGATGGCATAGAGGATCGTCAACGCGATCAGGCCGATGATCAGCAGGAGGCCCAGCCCGATCAACTGATCCTTGAACCACGCGAGGAAGGTCTGGTTCATCAGCCCGTACGACTTCTCGCGGAAGAAGCTCTCGTAGAGCGTCAGAGGGAACGTCGCGACCGCCAGGATCAGGATCATCGGCCCGACGTAGAGCGACGCTTGCCAGAACCGCGAGCGCGTCTGGCGGACCGCGAAGTCGCGGAGCGCAGCCGAAACGCGGAACCACAACACCAGACCGCAGATCGCAATCATGTACAGCGCGTCGACGAAGGGCAGCACTTCGTCGTGACCCTCGAAATAGGCATCGGATCGCTCGCGCGCCGTGCCGCTCACCTGGGCGAGGTAGGCTGCCGTCGCCTTCTGCGGATCGAATGCGCCCTGCGGAGTGCCGATAGGCGGCAACTCATGACGATCGATCGTCGCGGTCGGCGCGGCGGCCGGGCCGCTCTGCTGTGCCGCAGCCGGTGCCGATAACGCGAAAAATGCGAACACCAAAGCCGCGAGCAGCGGCAGGAATTTTGCCATGAAGATCTCCCTTGCGGGACCTTACCGACATGGCTCGCAACCTGCCAGTTTGCCTCGGCAACGCTGACGAGCTATGCGCACAGGATGTCGCAAAACCTTGTGCCGAGACAGCGTGTGTGCCGATGATGAAAACTGGCCACTGCGCGTCAGCCCACACCGGATCGGTCGATCCGGCGTGTTCAAGAACAGTGATCGCCGAGTGTGGCTACCAGTTGCGGACGCAGTGGCCGCGACGATTGCGATGATAGTAGCGGCCGCAGCCGTCACCGCCCCAACGGCGTCCCCAATCGGATCTGTCCGATACACAGTGTCCCCAGCGGTTCGCGTGGAAGCCGCGGCCACATCCGTCGCGCACCTGTATTACATTGACGGACGCATGCGGCGCCGGCGGCGCGATCACTGACGCGGTAGCGGCGGAACCCGCGAAAAGCAGTCCGCCAGCCAAGGCGAGCGGTAAAATCGTTTTCATGACAATCACTCCAAGGGTCCTCTGGGCAAATGCATGTTAACCAACTCCCCATGAGCGTGAAGATGTGTCGGGTGTTCGCTGTGACCTGCTGCGTGATCGCGGCGGTCACGTTGTGTGCGGATGCAGTAACCGCAGCCACCCCATCGGCCAGCCAGTACGAAGCCTGCCTGCAGCGGGCACAAACCGACCCTTCCGGAGCGCTGATGCTGGCCACATCCTGGGCGAAGTCCGGCGGTGGGGCGCCGGCCGAACATTGCGCTGCGGTCGCCTTGGTCGGTTTGCGCCAGTTCGCGGAGGCCGGAACCAGGCTCGACGCGCTGGGCCGGTCGGCGGCGACCGGGGACGCCGACATGCGTACAGCGATTTACGACCAGGCCGGCAACGCCTGGCTATTGGCTGGGCAGGCTGATCGTGCCGTGGCTTCTTTCAGCGCGGCGCTGGCCATCGATCCACTGGATGCCGATCTGCTGGCCGACCGCGCCCGGGCCAACGCCTTCAAGAAGAACTGGGCCAAGGCCGAGTCGGACCTGACGGCCGCCTTGATGGTCAATCCGGACCGGGCAGACCTTTATGTGCTGCGCGGCAGCGCCCGGCACGGCATGGGGCGGCGGGCCGACGCGCGTGCTGATTTCGATCATGCGTTGAAGGTCCAGCCGAACAACCCAGATGCTCTCGTCGAACGCGGGACCGCGAAACTCGAGGACGGCGACGTCGCGGGCGCGCGCGCCGATTGGGAGCGCGTCGTGGCAATTGCTCCGGGGACGGCTGCAGCCGAAAGCGCCCGCCAGCATCTGGAAGACTCGATCCCGGCTAAGTGAGCGCCCATTCGGCGCGAACGGCGTCGTCTGCCTCGGTAAGCGCCCGATGCCGGTGCTGCGCCGCCACGCCCAGGCGACCCAGCGCCCACACCGCCATCGCCCGCACGAGCGGGGAGAGATCGTCGAGCAGGCGCTCTGCCTCGACCGCAAGACACGGGACGCCGGAGTTGCCAATGGCAATCAGCACATTGCGTACGAAGCGGTCGCGCCCGATGCGCTTGACGGGCGATTTGCGAAAGAATTCGCGGAAAGCGGCATTGTCCAGCCGCGCCAGTTCGCGCAGCAGCGGCGCCTGCAACACCGCACGCGGATGGAAGCGGGTTTCATCCGCCAGTTGGGCGAACTTGTTCCAGGGGCAGACAGCGAGGCAGTCGTCGCAGCCATAGATCCGGTTGCCGATCGCTTCCCGGAATTCACGCGGGATGTGGCCCTTGTGCTCGATGGTGAGATAGGAGATGCACCGCCGTGCATCGAGTTGATAGGGTGCCGGAAACGCCTTCGTCGGACAAATGTCCAGGCATCGCGAGCATTGCCCGCAATGGTCGCTCTCGGCAGCGTCAGGTTCGAGTAGGAGCGTCGTGAAGATCGATCCCAGGAACAGCCATGATCCGAAATCGCGGCTAACCAGGTTCGTGTGCTTTCCCTGCCAGCCGACGCCGGCGCCCTGCGCGATGGGTTTCTCCATGACCGGCGCCGTGTCGACAAACACCCTCACTTCACACTGACAATCCTGCGCGATCGTGCGGGCGACGTTTTTGAGCCGGGCCTTGATCACGTCGTGATAGTCAACGCCCTGCGCGTACACTGAGATCGCGCCCGCATCGCGCCGCGCCACGGCCTCCAGCGGATCGTGTGCTGGTCCGTAGTTCATCCCAAGGACAACGACGCTCCTTGCCTCGGGCCACAGCACCCTGGGGTCGGCGCGCCGGTCGGCGGTGCGTTCCATCCAGTCCATGTCGCCCTGCCGCCCTTCTGCCAAGAACGCACTCAGCCGTTCGCCCGCCAGCATCGGCGCATCGGAGGTGCCGAAGCGCACGACGTCGAAGCCTTCGGCCAGCGCGCGCTTGCGGATGCCGGTCTTTGGGTCGGTCCTAGAAATCGAGCTCGGCATAGCTGGCCGTCGGCGGCTGGCCCGGCACCTTGTCGTTCAAAAGAGTGCGAAAGGCTGGTCGCGACTTGATCCGGATGTACCACTCCGCGGTTTGCGGAAACTCGCTCCACGGCACCTCGCCAAAATAGTCGAGTGCGGAAAGGTGCGCTGTGACGGCAAGATCGGCGATGGTGCACTCGCGCGCTGCAAGATTGCCGTTGGCGTCGGCAGCATCGCCGATCTTCTTGAGCGCGATCTTCAGCGCCTCGCGGCCCTGGCGGATGATATTCATGTCCGGCGCGGAGCGCTGCACGGCGCCGGTGAAGCGTTGCCCGCCCTTCTCGAACACGACTCGTCGTGTCACCTGGTCCTGGAACGGCCCGAAGGCCCAGTCCAGCCAGCGCAACGCGAGGCTGCGCGCCGCCGGGTCCTCCGGCATCAGGGGATGGTCGGAGTAGGTGCCCTCGAGGTGGTCCACCAGGGCCCACAGGCCGGTCACCGTCGTGCCATCGAGGTCGGTGAATACCGGCAGGTGAAGCTGGCTGTCTTCCGACAGGACCGGGTCGCACGTGAGCCGCTTTTCGCCGATCAGCAGCCGCGCCAGACGCGAGGCCGGCGACAGTGTCAGGTGAATCAGTTTGCGCATGGATGGGCAATCTAGAGCAAAGAGATTGGCATAGAAATGTACCCTTATCCCCGCGGTCCAATCCCCTTAGGGTGGTGCAAAAGGATAGCCCATGAGCCTTGGCGACATTGTCATTCAAGACAGGGAGGAGCTGTTTTTTCTCCTCTGCGAGGCGGCCGAGTTCGAGCACGCCGTCATGTGCAGCTACCTCTACGCGATGTGGACGCTGAAGCGGGACGTCTCGGAAGGGGTGACGGCAGAGGAACTCACCGCCATCGACGGCTGGCGCCGTTCGCTCAGGCAGGTTGCGCTCGAGGAGATGCTGCACCTGTCGCTGGTGAACAACCTGCTCGCGGCGACCGGCGCTTCGCCCCATCTCTGGCGCCCGCCGTTCCCGGTGGCGTCTGGCTGGTTTCCGTCCGACGTGATCATGCGGCTGTCGCCCTTTGAAAAAGGCACGATCGATCACTTCCTGTTCATCGAACGGCCTGAAGGCATCGACATGTCCGACGGCGCGGGCTTCGATCATCCCTCGCGGCATCCGCGTGTCGCGCGTCCCGACCTGCTGTCGCCGACACCGCGCGACTATGCGAGCCAGGGCCAGCTCTATCATGCGATCATCCAGGGCCTCGCGAGGCTGGTGGAGCAGCACGGCGAAGCGAAGGTCTTCGTCGGCCACGGTGAGGCACAGGTCGGTGCCGCCGAGTTCGGCCTGCCCGGCCTGTTCAAGGTCAACAATCTCGCCGACGCGCGGCGCGCTATCGAGGAGATCGTCACTCAGGGCGAGGGCGCGCCGGCACACAACGAGACCTCGCACTATGCCCGCTTCGCAGCGATTGGACGGGAGTACGACCGGCTGAAGGAGGCGCGCCCGGATTTCCGGCCGGCACGGCCCGTGGTCGAGAACCCGGCGCTTGACAATCCGCGCGAACGCCAGGAACTGAGCGTCATCTGCGACCCGTTGACGTCCAAGGTCATCGATCTCGGCAATGCGCTCTATGCGCTGATGATGCGCACCTTCGCGCAGGTGTTCTCACCGGCGCCTTTGCCGCGCGAGCTGCGCGTCGGGCTTTCCCTGACCACGACGGAACTGATGTACGCGATGAGCGCGGTGGGGGAGGCGGCGACCAGACTTCCCGTTGGTCCAGCGCACGCCGGCAAGACCGGGGGCCTTACCTTCGCACTGCCAATGTCGTCCGGCCAGCTTGTACAGCGCTGTGCCGCGCAGATCCTATCCGAGCGGGTTGCCGAACTTGCCGGGGCCGCGACGAAGCTTGAAGAAACGGTTCCCCTGATGGGGGCCGGCAAGCGCCTGGAAGCCGTTGCAGCGCGCCTCGCCGACCTGCACGTGCAATTCGAAGAGCACCTCACCACCGCCACTGAAGCCCTTGTTCAGCCCAAGGCCCGTCTGCCGGCAGCCACAACAGCGTCCGCGACTGACGACCCCAACATTGCTCGTACGACGAAGGTCACGCTGCGCTTCAATGGCCAGCGCTGCATCCATTCGCGTCACTGCGTCCTCGGTGCGCCCAGCGTCTTCCTCGCCAATGTGAAGGGACCTTGGCTGCATCCCGAATCGGTGTCCGTGGAGGAATGTGCCGCCGTCGCGCACAACTGCCCATCAGGGGCCATCACCTATGAGCGGCACGATGGTGGGCCACAAGAGGAGCCGCCGAAGGTCAATGTGCTTCACATCCGCGAGAACGGCCCTTACGCGGTTCATGCCACGATTGCGCTGGGCGGGCAGGGGAACATGTTCCGCGCGACGCTCTGCCGCTGCGGAAAGTCCCGGAACAAACCGTTTTGCGACAACACCCATCGCGACGAAGGCTTCGCCGCCACCGGCGAGCCGGCGACGATCGAGACCGATCCGCTCCAGCAGCGCGATGGCGCCCTCGCCATAACGCCGTTGGAGGATGGTCCGCTTCAGGTCAATGGAAGCCTCGAGATCTGCTCTGGCACGGGCCGCACGATCTCACGCGTGGAGAACGCGCGCCTCTGCCGTTGCGGCGGATCGGCAAACAAGCCGTTCTGTGACGGTACGCACGCCCGCATTGGCTTCCGCTCGGCGCCGTCGGCGGCGGCCAAACCACACGAGCGCCCTGTAGGCTAGCGCACGCACCAGTCGATGCCGGCGCCCACGACCTGGCGCTCGCGGCCCATCAGCGTTCCGGTCCGCCGGCGGACATAGCGGCCGGGATTTGCCGCTTTCCATTTGTCGGGGCTGGGCAGCACCGCGGCGAGCCGAGCCGCCTGCGCCGGACTCAGGGCCGCGGCGCTCACGCCGAAATAGCCTTCCGCTGCAGCCTCCGCGCCGTAGTTGCCATGGCCCCAGTCCACGACATTCAGGTAAGCGGTCATGATCCGCTTCTTGGGCCACAACGCCTCGATCAGCACGGTGAGGTATGCCTCGACCGCCTTGCGAACAAAGCCGCCCGAATAGGCGAGGAAGAGCTCGCGTGCCGTCTGCTGGCTGATGGTGCTCGCGCCGCGCAATTTCTTGTGGCGCAGCGTGTAGTCCCGATAGGCGTCGTCGATCGCCTTCCAGTCAAAGCCGTTGTGGACGCAGAAATTCTGGTCTTCCGAGCCGATCACCGCGCGTGCCAGATAAGGCGAGATCGCGTCTGCGCTGCGCCAGGAGTAGTGCACCGGCTGCAAGGTCAGGATGTCGAACGCCATCGACGGTGTGAACGGCACCGGCAGGAAGCGCAGCATCAGGAGCAGAAGGACAGGTGCTGGAAAGGCAAAAAGGAATAGCACGGACACAATGCGGCGGACCCACGGCGTTCTGGCGCCCGCCCGCCCGTGCCAAAGGCTGTGGAGGAAGGCACCAAGCCATCCTCTCGGCCTCTGCTTGTCGGGCAAATCATCCCCAGCCATGCGCGCAGCATAGCGCCCAACGGCGTGCTGCGCGCAATGCGCGGGAAACTCGTTACTTGACGCTGCCGCCGATGGTCGTGAACGTGCCGCTCAGGCTCGTGCCGACGACCTGGACGGCGCCGATGATCACGACAGCGATGAGGGCGGCGATCAGTCCATATTCAATTGCGGTCGCGCCCGATTCACTACGAAGGAAGTGTGAAATCAGCTTGTTCATTGTAAGCCCCGGTGAAAGTGTTGACCCTCGCGCTTCATACAAACGCGATTTGCGTCATACTCACGGCCAAACGTTGATCCGAATTTACCTGTGGTTCCGCAATTCGAATTGAATTGCCTACGGAGCGGGGCATCTGTTGCTCCAAAAACCGCTCGAGCCCCGGGTCTTCTGGGTGTTTTCGCTGTCTAGTGAGCGCAGGGGCGGGTAGCGACGTATGAACGATGTTCTTAACGCTATCCCTTTGAGCGTCATCGCCCCTCTCAGCCACTACGGACTGAAGCCATCCGGCTGGCACCGCATCGCCACGGCATTGCGCTGGGCGCGCTGTGCTAACGCACGTTGTCTGACCTAGGCCTGCACGCGGTCGCGCACGAAGTCGTCGTACTGGCCCTTGGGACGGAAGCGCCACAGATAGGCTGGCACCTCCGCCTCGACCGACGTGGGTACGATACCGAGCGTCGCCAGCGTGTTCGCGCCGGTCACGACATTGTCGCTCTTGAGCAGCGTTACCTGGTCGGGCGTCAGCAGCGGCTTGGGCAGGAATTGCAGTACGAAGGCGGGGATGGTCGCGAGCGCGAAGGGCAGGGGTACCAGCGGCCGCTTGCGGCAGATGGCGTCCAGCATCAACTCCATAAGCTCCTTGAACGAATAGACATTCGGCCCGCCGAGTTCGTAGACCTTGCCGCCCGGGGCCGGGTCGCGCACCAGCTCCACAATCGCCGCCGCTACGTCACCAACGAAGACCGGCTGGAATTTCGTATGCCCGCCGCCGATCAGCGGAAGCGCAGGCGCGAAACGCGCCATTGCGGCAAAGCGGTTGAAGAAATCGTCTTCCGGTCCGAACACTAGAGAAGGCCGCACGATCGCCGCTTCGGGAAAGGCTTCATGCACCCGTGCCTCGCCTTCGCCCTTGGTTGCGGCATAGGCGCTGTCGGAATCCTTGTCGGCGCCGATGGCCGAGACGTGCACCAGCGTGCGTGCGCCTGCTGCCTTCGCTGCGCTGGCGATATTCTCCGCCGCGTCACAGTGCACCGCTTCGAAGGTGTTCTCACCGCTAGAGTGCAGCACCCCCGCGAGGTTGATCACGGCGTCTGCGCCGTGCACCGCGGCCTCGACCTGGTCCGCCTCCAGCGCATTGCACTTCACCACGGCGATCTGGCCGACAGTGCCGTTGGGCGGCAGGAAGAAGCCCTTGGCGGGATGGCGCACCGCGACGCGGATGCGTTTGCCCGCCTTGGCGAGGGCGCGGACCGTGTGGCGGCCGATAAAGCCGGAACCGCCGAAAACCGTAACGAGGGACGTGCTCATGGGCCCGTTTCTAGCGGGGGCAGAGCCGGCCGGAAAGCCCGTTTTAGCGCCTAGTCCCGGACATAGGCGCGCTCGCCTGTCGCGGGCTCGACATAAACCGTCACGGTCTCGCCGGTCTGGTCGTCGATGAAGCGCTCGGTGGTGCGCTGATAGCCCGGTCCCGGTCGCTCGGCGAGGTTGGGCTTGTAGATGACCCGCTCGAATATAGTGCCGATAACCAAAATAACGCCCCAGAATCCGAACACGAACATCGGCGGGAAGACACCGAAGGCAAGCGATGCCAGGCCGCACACCAGCCCGACGGCGCCGATCACGATCAGGGCAGTGCGCATGCTACGCCTCCGGCTCCAGTACGACCGCGGTGCCATACGCGACGATCTCGCTCATGGTCTGTCCGATTTCGGACGAATCGAATCGCATCATCACGACGCCATTTGCGCCCATCGCGGTCGCGTTGCGCACCATGCGGTCAATGGCCTGCTTGCGGGTTTCTTCGAGGAGTTGAGTGTACTCGTGGATCTCGCCGCCGACGATCGAGCGCAGCCCGGCGACGATATTGCCGCCAAGGCCGCGCGATCGGACCACGACGCCAAACACCTGTCCTAGCACCTGCTTCACGCGCTGCCCGCGCACGTTCTCCGTAGTGGTGACGATCATGCCTTGCTCCCGAGCGCCTTAACGCTACCAAACATAGGGATCGCAGTGGCGCCCTTGAAGGTGGATGCTAAGCTGCTGAAATAGCTGTCATTTGGCAAATCGCAACGGAACTTGGCACGCTTGCCGACGTTGCCTCTACGAAATTCCGCAGTATGCGCCATGGCTTCGCTCAACACCTATAATTCGAAGCGCGATTTCGGCGTCACGCGCGAGCCCCGGGGCAAGGTAGCGCGCGGCAAGAGCGGGCGTCGCTTCGTTATCCAGCGGCACGATGCGACGCGGCTGCACTATGACCTGCGGCTGGAGCTCGGTGGGGTCTACAAGTCATGGGCCGTGACCAAGACGCCGTCGCTCGATCCCGCAGTGAAACGGCTGGCGGTCGAGGTCGAAGACCATCCGCTCGAATATGGCACCTTCGAAGGTACGATCCCGGTAGGGCAGTACGGCGGTGGCACGGTGCAGCTTTGGGATCGCGGTACCTGGACGTCGCAGACCGACGATCCGGAAGGCGACCTGAAGCGCGGCAGCCTGAAGATCGTGATGGACGGCGAGCGGATGCACGGCAAGTGGGCGCTGGTCCGCATGCGCGATCGCGACGAAAGCTCGGGCCGGCGCGTGCGTCACAACTGGCTGCTGATCAAGGAAGTGGATGACGAGGCAAGGCGCGGCGCCGCCGGTGACGCGTTGGCCAGCGAAGTGACCTCGGTGAAGACCGGCCGCACGCTGGACGAGATTGCCGCGAAGCCGAGCAAGGTGTGGAGTTCGAACCGTTCGACCGAAGCGGATGTGAAGGTGCCAAAGAAACGCGCCGCGCCCGCCGCAAACAAGAAGTCGCCCGTCAAGCGCAAGAAGACGGCGAAGAAAGCCAAGCGCCGCGCGTGAGCCGCCTTCCGGATTTCATCGCGCCGCAGCTGGCGCGGCTGGTGGAGAACCCACCGAGCACCGACGGCTGGGTGCATGAAGTCAAATTCGACGGCTACCGGCTCCAGATGCGCGTGGAAAAGGGCCGCGCCGTTCTGCGCACGCGCAAGGGGTTGGACTGGACTGACAAGTTTCCTGAGATCGCGGCAGATGGCCGCGAGCTGCCCGACTGCATCATTGACGGCGAGATCTGCGCGCCGACTGCCAATGGTTCGGCGGACTTCGGCAGGCTGCAACTCGCGCTGTCTGAGCACAAGACCGCCGACCTCGTGTTCTTCCTGTTCGACGGCCTGTTTGCCGGCGGCCGTGATCTGCGCCAGTTGCCGCTGACGGAACGCAAGGCAGCTCTTGAAGCGCTGCTCAAGAAGACCAAAAGCAAACGCCTTCGCTACGTGCCGCATTTTGCGGAGAACGGTGCGGCAATGCTGAAAGCCGCCTGCAAGGCGGGCATGGAAGGGATCATCTCGAAGAAGGCCGATGCCCCTTATGTCTCCGGCCGCGCCGACTATTGGACCAAATCCAAGTGCCGCGGTGGACAGGAGGTGGTGATCGGTGGTTGGCGCGGAGACCAGAACACCATGCGCTCGCTGATGGTCGGCACGCATAAGGAGGGCAAGTTCGTCTACATGGGGCGCGTCGGCACGGGCTACACCGCCAGCGTGGCGGCTGACCTGCTCAGGAAGCTCAAGCCTCTCCGGCGCAGCACACCTGCGTTTGTAAACCCGCCGCGCGAGCGCGACCTCAACTGGGTCGAGCCCAAGCTGGTGGCCGAGATCGAGTACGAGAACGTTACCTCGGACGGCATCTTCCGGCAGGCGGCGTTCAAGGGATTGCGCGCGGATAAGCCGGCGGCATCTGTTGTGCCTGAAGTGCCGGTGGATGCACCGGTGAAGGAGAAGAATGCCATGGCAAACAAGGTCGCGAAGGCCGCAGCAAAAGGCGGCAAGGGTGCGACGGCGGCCGACGACGTCGTGCTGGGCGTGAAGATCAGCCATCCCGACAAGGAACTGTGGCCGAAATCGGGGAGCGGCCCCGCGGTCACGAAGCGCGATCTCGCGCATTACATGGCAGCGGCGGCGCAGAGGATGCTGCCGCACGTGGCGGACCGCCCGATCTCCATCGTGCGCACGCCCGACGGGATCAAGGGCGAGACCTTCTATCAACGCCACGCTTTGAAGGGCACGCAGGCGCCGGTGCTGGCGATCAGGGTGCCGGGGGCGGGCGAGGAAGAGCCGTTCCTCGGCATCGATACCGCCGCGGCGCTGGTCGCGCTGGCACAGCAGGGCGTAACAGAAATCCATCCCTGGGGCTCGAAGCCCGGCAAGCCCAATGAGCCGGAGCGCGTGATCTTCGATCTTGATCCCGCACCGGATGTGCCGTTCGATCGTGTGATCGAAGGTGCGCAGGATTTGCGCAAGCGCCTCACCAGTCTCGGCTTCACACCGTTCGTGAAGACCACCGGCGGCAAGGGGCTGCACGTCGTGATCGCGATCAAGGGCGCCGACTGGCAGGAGGCGAAGGCGTTTGCGAAAGCGATTGCCGTGCAGCTCGCGGATGATCAGCCCGATCGCTACACGACGACGGTTGCCAAGAAGGCGCGGACGGGAAAGATCTTTGTCGATTACCTGCGCAACGACCGCACCTCGACGGGTGTTGCGCCCTGGAGTCCTCGTGCCCGAGACGGCGCGCCCATAGCCGTGCCGATCACCTGGGCGCAGGTCAGGAAGGGGCTCGATCCATCCAGGTGGACGATCCACACCGCCGGGCCGCTTCTCAGGAAAACCGATCCCTGGGCTGGTTTGGCGAAGAGCGCCAGGGCGCTCGGACCCGCATTGAAGAAAGTGCTATGAGCACGCCTAGCGGTGCGCCCGCTTCTTCGGCCTTGCATTGCTGTTGGCGTGCGCCCGCGGTGCCGCGGCCTTGCCCTTCAGGCTCCTCTTCAGAGCCTCCATCAGGTCGACGACGTTGGTGTCCTCGACCGGCTCGGCCCTTACCGGCTTGTGACCCTTCTGTTTCGCGCGGATCAGCTCTTTCAGCGCCTTCTCGTAGCGGTCCTGGAACATCGCCGGGTCGAAGTCGCCTTCCTTCTGGTCGATGATCTTTTCCGCGATCTGCACCATCTCCTTGCTGGCATGCCCGGATGGGATGTCGGCGAAGGCGTGCTTGGCGCTGAGCACTTCGTCTTCCGCGCGCAGCGTGTAGGCGACGATGCCCTTGTCGCGCGGCTCCAGCGCCACCATGCGCTCGCGGGTGTGCATCACCACGCGGCCGATCGCGATGCGGCCGGTCTCGGCCAGCGCGTCGCGGATCACGACATAGGCCTCGGCACCGGTCTTGCCGTCGGGCAGCAGGAAGTAGGGATCGTTCCAGTAGAGGCGATCGATTTCGTCCGCATCGACGAAGCGTTCGATGTCGATCGTCTTTGTGGTTTCCAGCCTGACGGATTGCAGTTCTTCATTGGTGACGATGACGTACTTGTTCTTCTCGATCTCGTAGCCCTTCACCAGATCCTTGCGCTCGACCGGCCCGGTGTCGGGGTCGGTCGGGACCATGCGGATGCGGTTGTTGGTCTCGGGATTGAGCAGGTGGAACGAGACATCGGCGGTGCGGGTCGTGGCGCCGTAGAGCGCGACGGGACAGCTCACCAGCGACAGGCGCAGATGGCCCGACCATGTCGGTCGGCCGCGGCGCGCGCCGCCGGTGTGGGCCGGCGCCGCATGATGATGCTCTGCTGTCTTCTTCCGGTGTGCGGCCATCGTGTTCCTCGCTTTGCCCCGGCGTCTTGGCAACCTGTGGAGAGGAAAGCAGTTCCCGGAGCCGGCAAGAAGCCGCCGGAACTAACGGAACCCGCGTGTTGGAAGAGTGGTGCCCAGAAGGTGTCCTGGATGATCCCTCCACGGCTGAAAAAGGCCGGCTAGGCGGCCTCTCAGCTCGAATTGCAGGGGTTGGCCCGGGTCCCGCGGTTCGACCACGACGGCTTTAACGAGCTCTCGGAACTGGGCCTTGGACGCGTCCCCGATCTCTCCCCGCTCCAGTCCGCCAGCCAGGTCGTCGACCAGGCGCAGATAGCGGTCGATTGCTGCGGGGTGCAACGTCACCACGTCGGCCATTGGCAGCGCCTCCAGCGCTTCCTCCAGCCGCAGGCGGTCGGCCTCGAGCTCGCGCATCTTCGTGCCAACGATCGCGGGATCGAGGGCTCCGTCGGCGACCCCGTCTATCAGGCGCTTGAGCTGCCGCCGCACCTCCCCGAGACGCTTCTCATTCAACGTGCGGGCGCTGGCCCGCTCAGCGGACAGCTTGCGCCGTTCTTCGTGGTAGGCACGGGCAAAGGCGCCCAGCAGCTCGGGGTGCTTCAGATGCTCACGCAGCACGTCCAGCACGCCGGTTTCCAGCATATCGAGCGGAATGTGGCGCCGGTTGGTGCAATCGCCGCTCTCGGTGAAGCGCGAGCAGCGTGCGCGGGGACGTCCGCGGAAGTGCCCGGCTGCCGACATGCCCGACCCGCAGGCGCCGCAGCGGATCAGTCCGCTGAGCAGACGCTTCGGCTTGCGATGGTTGTGCGCCGGACCGTTGCTGCGTTCGGCGCGGCGCACGGCACAGGCGCCCCAGATGGCCTCGTCCACGATGCGCAGATGCTGCGCGTCGGCGCGCTGCCATTCCGACGGTGCGTTCGGCTTTGAGACGCGGCGGCCGGTGTTGGGGTCCTTCCGCTTGCCCACCCGATTCCAAACGATCGTGCCGGCATAGACCTCGTTGGACAGGATGCCGTCAGCGCGGCGTCGGCCGCCGCCGATCGTCGATGCGCGCCAGATGCCTCCGCGTGGTGCAGGCACGCCGTCGGTGTTCAGTGCGGCGGCGATAGCGCGCGGTGTGTCGCCGGCGCCATAGGCGGCGAAGATGCGCCGCACGATCGCAGCCTCCGGTTCATGGATCACGCTCTCGCCCGGTTTGCCCGGCACCGGCCGATAGCCATAGGCCACGCCGCCTGCACGCTGGCCGGCGCGGATCTTGCCGGCGGCGCCGCGGCGCACCTTGTGCGCGAGGTCAGTTAGGAACATCGAGGCCATCAGACCGCGCAGACCGATTTGCACCTGGTCCGCTAGCCCGTCGTGGACCGTCAGAAGTCCGACATCGGCAAAACGCAGCTGCTTGTGCACTGTGGCGAGGTCGCCCATATCTCGCGAGACGCGATCGAGCGCCTCCACCACCACGACATCGCAGCTGCGAGCGCGGGCAAAGGCCAGCAATTGTTCAATGCCGTCGCGGCCGTGAAGTGACGCTCCGGAGATGGCGCGGTCGGAGAACTCGCCAACCACGGCCAGGTCGTTGCGCTCGCAATGGGCGCGGCAGAGCGCCAGCTGGTCTTCGACGGAGCGCGGGTTCTGGAGATCGCTGGAATAGCGGGCGTAGAGGACAGCGCGCTTCACGTGGGCTCCGGTTCGCCGCGCACGGCGCGCTCATGGTCCCGGCGGGCCATGTCGCGGGCGAGCGCTTCCACGAATCGTAGCACAGCCGGGTCCACAGGCGGGAGATCGCTGGGGCGCCTTCGAGTCGCAGAGGCCGTGCTAGGCTGCGTCATGAGCTGGGACGCCTGCGGCGCTGCGCCGAACTACATCATGCGCCTGCTGGAGTGCTGGCCGGCGACATCCAGCACGCTGACGGCAGTAGGTCTTGCGGTCGGCGGTGCTGCGCTGACGGCGGTCGGTCTGGGCCTTCGTTGGGCATGGCGCACGCTTCAAGCCATCCGGCGCCGGCACAAAAATACCCGCGTCTTTCTTCTGAATGCGCAGATTGGCCTGCGCGATGTTCTCGCGAACATCCGGTCGCGACAGGCATGGCTCGCAGGGGAAACGGCCATTGGGCCGGGCGGTGGTCCAACGTTCGTCAACCAGATCGCTCTGACACTGCCGAGGTTCTATGAACACTACATGCAGGCGAACCGTGGATGGGTTCCTGGCGACCTTGTGCGGCGCGACTACCTCAGGGTAGCGGCGATGGCGACGGCCATCTGGGACTATAACAATCTCCGGTTCAGCGAGGCGCTGACAGGCGGTGACCTCCAGCCTAGCGGCTGGACCGCGTTGCAGCAGCGCTGGCTTGCGCGACTGGCAGCGCTCGAAGGCGAAGCCACGTCGCTGGAGACCTGGTTGCGGCGCAAGGTCGGCTGATCGAACGAAGGTCATGGCCCCAGCTCCAGCCCGAGGTTGACGGTGATGGCGTAGTGGGTGTCGTGGAAGCCCATGCCCTCGTAGCGCGCGGTGAGGCGCGCGGCGTGGAACTGCATGCCGGCGCCCAGGCGCCAGGCTAGGCCGCTTTCGTGGAACAGGTTCCCGGGCGCACGCGATTCCGCGTCGAGGTTCGCGACGCCGGCGGTCAGGAACGGCGAGACGGTGCCGCGGCTCCAGAACGCGAGGATGTCTGCGGTCTCTCCGCCGAGCGAGACGTGATCGGCGCCGGCGGCTTCGTAGCCGCCCTCGATCGCGGCGTGTCCGATGCGCCAGCCCGCGTGCACGGTGAAGCCTCCACCATGTTGAGGTAGTCCGTTGTAGTCGCGGAATCCGAAGGTGGTGTACTGGGCGCTGGCTCCGATATAGGGACCGGCGTCGGCGCGCGTGGCGGCGAGCATCAGTGTGAGCGAGAGAGGCAGAGCGAGACGGTGTGTCATGGGGCTTGTCCTTCGAACAAGTCGCCAGACGCGCCACCATCGACGCGACCTGGCGTAAGCCCCTTCTGTTTCGCCGTGGCAGCGTCGATGCGCACGGTGAACCTCTGCCCACGATTCTCCCGAATGAGGTCACCGCGATCGTCTTCATGCAGCGCCACCAGTGGAACCCAAGTCGGGCCTCGTCCCGGCACACTGAACAGAGCGGCATCATGCGTCGCATTCAGTAGCTGAAGGGGGAATGTCTCGAAGTCGGTCATGCGGTGCCCACAAACAACCGACGCAACACTTCCTCGCGCGAGGGCGCGCGGATGCCTGTCACGTCGCGGATGGGCTGGCGCCCGACGTGAATGAGAAACGCGGCAACGGCTAGCGCCGCGGCGCGCTCGACGGCATAGGGCGTGCTGATGTCGATGTCATCGGACAGCGGCGGCGCGTTGCCGCCCAGACGCCGCGCGAAGTGCGCGATTGCTCTGGCCGCAGCGAGCTCCTGGCGGCGCGCGATGGCGCGCGCGTCGCCGTCATGCGCCGTGGCGAACCGGTCGCCCAGGAAGCGGCGCAGCTGGCCGAGCTCGTCGCGGATCAGTGGGTCTTCGTTCTCCAGCTGCGCCATGCGGCGCGAGGCGTGCAGGACAGTCGTGTGGTCGCGGTTGCCGAACTGGCGCCCGATCTGCGGCAGCGAGAGATTGGTGAACTCGCGGCACATCTGCATCGCCATCTGGCGCGGACGCGCCACGCAGCGGGCGCGATCCTGCGAGAGTAACTCGGCGACGCTGACGCGGCAGAAGTCGGCAGTGACCTGCTGCACCTCGCGCAGCGTGGCCTGCGGGCGCATGGCGGCGTCGAGCATCACTTCGCCTCCGCCGCTTCGGCGCCGCAGGCGGCATAGCCGGCGATGTCGATCCAGCTGTCGGCATGCGCCTGGTCGTGCTGGAGGCGCGCGCCCTTGGTGTAAACGAACATCAGCGCGACGTCGGTTGGCGTGATCTCGACCGGCGTGCCGAGTTTGGTCGTGAGGTGCGCGCCCCATAGGCGTGCGATCGCCTCGAAGTTCGCGGTGGGCGTGCCGTAGCGCCGGTGGCGCGAACCGACGGCCTTACGGGCGGCGTTGAGCGTTTGCTGGCGCTTCATGCGACCTCTCACAGGAAATGCGCGACGGCGAGCGCGATGGCGCTCCAGAACGCGATGCAGCCGAGGAACGACCAGCCGCGCGGCGACACGATGTGGAACGCGCGGTTGCGCCGGAACCAGACGACTCCGCGGGCGGTCATGTGCGCACGCCTTGCCACAGTGGCGTGCGCGGACGTCCGGCCTGGAGCAGCAGGTTGGTGGCAACCGACTCCAGCCGGTCCTGCGCGTCGGCAGAGCACTGCGGATTGATCTTGGGCATCAGCGGCGTGTGACCGTCGGCTTCGAGTGCGGCGATCTCCGGCTCGACGCCCCGGCGCAGGCAGCGCAGCTCCGCCAGGCGCAGGCGCGGCAGGCACTCTGATACCGCAACGCCGACACTCGGCCGCATCGGCCAGTCGAGGCCGAGCAGCTTGTGCGCGATCAGCAGCATGCGGGTGTAGATCGGCGAGAAGCTGGGCTGCTCGCAGCCGAGTGCCCAGAACAGCTCGGGCTCGACGCTGCCGACCAGGGCGAAGGGCATCGCCATGGCGATGGCGTGCAGCCCGGCCTCCGGACCGCCCCAGCGCCGCGCGCAGCCTTCGGCGAGAAGCGCGGTGCGCTGGGCCATCGAATAGAATCCGAACGCCGACGGGTCGGCGGTCCAATGAGACAGGCGTCGGAAGAGGTCGGCGATCAGCAACTCCTCCGGCGGATCGGTGAGGTCGACGCGCCGGCCGGAGTGCAGCACCACGCAGCGCGCGCGCGGCGAGCCCATGGAGAGAATGGGCATCATCATGCGTGAGGTCCCGACGCGGCAAAGAGAACGATGATCGTGGTGACGATCGCGACGGCCAGCGCGATGCCGGCAACGCCATGGCCGAGCCACTCGATCACCTCGTCGGTCGTCGCGCGGCGCTGCGTCGGCGGCGGCACGTAGCAAGTGCCGCGCATCAGTACGCCCCGATCTGGTCGACCTTGGGGCTTGCCTTGCGCGCGATCGCGGCGGCTTCGGCGAGGTTGGCATCGATGCGATCGTTCGGGATACCCTTGCGGGTGAAGTCGATGCGCAGTACCTCGCGGCCGTCGAGCGCCTTCTCGACGATCACCGCCGCCATCAGCTTGCGGATCTCGCCATTGCCGAGCGCGGCGACGCGCGCGGTCTCGCGGGCGAGTTCGCGCTCGGCGGTTTGCCGGCGCGCGCGGGCAGCATCGCGGCTGTCACGGCGAAACGCCTGCGGGCTCTGAAAATTGAAACCGGTGTAACGCATGCCCGTGCTCCCTTTGTTCGATAAGGGGCACGATAAATAAGATTACTTATGAACGTCAATAGAAATTATTATTAGCGTCGCCGGACTAGCCCTCGGGGCTCTCAACGACGGCCCAGATCAATGCGCCGACCCAGCCCAGGAAGGTCCATCCGAGCAGGAAGTTCAGGAGAAAGACGCCCATTTGGTTTCTGATGCGCCTGAGCATTGCGACGGCCGTGGGCAGCAGATAGACCGCGATGCCGCCGCAGACGAGAAGAAACATAAACAAGAGGTCCATGGCAGCATCAGTCCTTGGTATTCACAGTCCGAGCAGATCGCTCCAGTCCATGATTCGATGGACAGTGTGGACCTTGTCCATCGGGAAAGAGAGCTTCTTGGGCGGGTTGAATTGTTCGACGATAAGCTGCGTCCCTGTGCGTTTGAGGAGCCGCTTTACATAGGCGAACGGCGCATCGCCCGGGTGCCGCGGCTTCAGCTGGAGCACCACATAGTCCATCACGCGAACAGGCAGACTGGGGACGGCATAGACAGGCTGGCCCTCTTCGCGCCATGGCACCATCGATTCGCCAGTAAGATAGATCGCATAGGCGTCTCGCATGCCGGCCAGGCGGGGAGGGCGGCGAACAAAGTCGATCGGGTCGCCGGTGTTGAATTCGAAGGAGCCGTCTGAACCGCCTTGGCCGCTGCCATAGACCGGAATATCGCGCGGCATCGCATCACGAAAGAGGGTTTCGTTTTCGTGCAAGGCCGTGCTGACACGTGGGTCAACCACGCGATCGTCGGCGCCCTCAATCCCTGGGGCGTCACCCGGCATTGGCGGCGCGCCTTTTTCCGACTCTAACCAATCGGTGGTAGCCCCGGTGTGCCGAGCAATTCCGGTGATGTGCTTCGATCTCGTGGCCGGCCCCGTCTCAATCTGATGAAGCGCGGGCTGGGTTATTCCCAGCAATTTGGCCAGCTGAGCTTGGCTCATTCCCGCAGTTTCGCGGGCGATACGGACCCTGTTTCCAAACGTCGTCATAGGGTTAGAGATTATAAAATAACTTATACACGCGCCCGAAAAGTCTTCTTATTGACAACCCAATAAGAAATCTTATTAGATGCCGGTTATGGACACCGGCATCGATGCCCTGCGCAGGGCCAAAACCATCCTCGGCGGAACGGAAGCGGCGATTGCCGCGGTCGTCGGTGTGACGCAGCCGGCGGTCAACTACGTCTTTAACACCTCGAAGAAGGTCCCTGCGGAATGGTGCATTCCGCTGGAGCGCGCCACCGAGGCAAAGGGCCAGAAGATCGGTCGTCAACAGTTTCGCCCTGACATCTACCCGCCTGAGGACCATGCCGATCATGTGCGCGCGCGGCACGGTGAACGTCGCTGCGCGGCTCTCCGTCCGCAGCAACGCGCTAGGGCGGTGCGCACATGAGCATGGCGGCGGGCAGCTACATGAAGCCGCGGCTGTATGGATCGCTGACGACGGCGATCTCGGCGCTGGTGCAGGCCTGCGGCGGCCTCGAGGCGGTCGCAAAGATCAGCGGCCTGTCGACGGCGGTGATCGGCCGCTACGTCGATCCCGACCAGCCCGAGCGCAACATGTCGGGCGCGCTGATCGCGCAGCTTGAGAAGCATTGCGGCCAGCCGATCGTCACGACGCACATGGCGCTCAGCCAGGGTCTCGTCATCGACAAGATCACGGCGCCGTCGAACTTGCCGCCCGCGATCGTGCTCGGCCGCATCACGCAGGAGACCGGCGCGCTGCTGTCGACGGCGGCGGAAGATGTCGCGCACGGCCATCTCACCAAGGCCAACGCCGCGATGGTGATGCGCGAGACCGACGCGCTGATCGAGTCGCTGATCGCTCTGCGCCACGCCGCGCGTGACGTGATCGAAGACGGTGGCGCATGACGCGCCTTACCCATTCGCTGCGCGAGCAGCGTCACCAGGTCCTCGCGGCTTCCCCCCCGCGGACATCACCAGGCAGACTACCGCTTGGGCGTTTCCTCCCTGAACTCGGCCGGGCGTCCTCTAGCGTCCGGCCACTTTTCGGGAGGCGCACATGAGCGGCAACGTGCCGGCGGCGCCGACGCTCGACCCGCTGCGCCGCATGGATGGCAGCGAGGTGCGGGAGCCGCTGGAGACCGTGCGCTCGCGCGAGGCTGACATCGCGATGGACCGCAAGGCCTATGTGAACATCGCGTTGTCGAGCGCAGCACGGCGTTACGAAGAGCGCTTCGGCAACAACGGCGCGACCTACGACTTCGGCAAGATGACCGATGCGCTGGGCGAGCAGGCGAAGTCGCTGCGCGATGCCGCCGACGAGATCGACGGACGCCTCGCCGGCGCGAAGGGCGGTGCGCCATGAAGCGCCGCCACGACCTCAAGCGCAATCCTGCGCGTCGGCTGTTGTTGGTATTCGGCGCCGCGGCAGCGCAGATCGACCAGCCGGTGGCGCGGCAGATGTTCGCGCGTGAGGCGGAGCAGATCCCGAAGACGAACTGGGAGACACATGGCCGGCAGCGCAAGGGCGACCTGGCGCGAGCGGGCAGGGCGCTCCTGCGCGAGGCGCTGGAGGCGACGGCCGAGCGTCGCGTTGCGATCGCGAGGGAACTGATCGGGCTGCGCGAGGCGCTGCAATCGGACTTCAGGCCGGAGCCGCAACCGCGGCGCCGGGGCAACAAGGGACACGTCTACGCCGCGCTGTGACGCGGCAACGGGGCTGGAAATGGGCTGGGCAGAACCTTCGGTGGTGGGCCGTGATCTCCATCGCTTCGACTGGAGCGGTGACCGCGTCGAGCAGCTGCGCTCGCTTGTGGCCGAAGGCCTTAGCGCCAGTGAAGTTGCGCGCGCTCTAGGGGGGCGGGCTGTCCCGCAACGCCGTCATCGGCAAGGCATCGCGCCTCGGATTGCATTTCGGCGGCGGCACCATGACGCGCGCCACGGATCATCCAACGGGCGGCAATGTCCGGCCGCTGCGCAAACGGGTTGTGCCCGCGCCAGTGGAGGCGCCGACGCCGATCCCCGAGCCGGCCGCGCGGATGACCGCCGACGGATCGTTGGTCTCGACCATGGCGCTGAAGGCGCGCGACTGCCGTTGGCCGATCGGCGACGTGGGCGAGACCGACTTCCACTACTGCGGCAACGAGCAGCTGGAAGGGCACTCCTACTGCGAATTCCACCTGGCGAAGTCGCGCGCCAATCCTGCCTCGGTCGCCAACGTGAAGCGCTGGGAGCACTGGCGCGAACGCTCGGCCGCCGTCCACATCGCCATTCCGGAGTTCTGAGATGGCGTTAGCGCGGCGCAAGCCGAACAGTGAGCATGAGCGGCGCGACACGCCGAAGGATGCGACACACGATTTCCATCGTTCGCGGCCGGAAGCGATCGACTGCCTGCTGTCGATCGAGCGGGCCGCTCTGCAACGCTATCGTGCGATCTGCGAGGGCGCGTGCGGCGCCGGTGACCTGGTCAGGCCTCTGCGGCGCGCGGGCTTCGACGTGGTGGCATCGGACGTCATTGATCGCGGCTGCCCGAACGGCATCGTCGCCGATTTCCTCGATCCCAAGGCCTTCGCACGGCTGCCCTTGCCGCCCAGGGCTGCGCAGCGCGCGTTCGTATCGAACCCTCCGTTCAACCTGGACGACGAGTTTATCCTGGCAGCGACGCAGCGCTTCGATTACGTCGCGATGCTCCTGCGCCTGCGTTATCTGGCGCCGTTCCACCTGATCGACGCGTTCGGCGACGGCATTAAGCGCGCGATCTGGACGTCCACGCGCATTCCGTTCGCGCGCATCGTGCTGCCGAACCATCGTTGGAAGACGATGCATCGCGAGGGCTACACCGGTCCCAAGACCGATAGCGGCACCATCGATTTCTGCTGGTTCATCTGGGAGCAGGGCCACACCGGCTCGCCCCGCATCCTGCGGCAGCCGCCGCGCGGGAGGCAGTGATGCCACCGCGCAAGCCGACTTTGGGTTACGCATCGCGCACAGACGCTGTTCTGGCGTTGCGTGCGCAGGGCCTCGGAACCGCCGAAATCGGACGCCGCATCGGTATCGATGGCGGAACGGTCACGGCGCTGGAGCACAGCGCCTCCAAGCGCCGAACACAAATCCAGGAGACCCAGCGCACGGTGCTCTTCTCGCAAGATGTGTTGCGGGCGCTGGCACCACACGCCGCGCGCCGCGGAATTCATCCCAACTCGCTCGCTCGCCGCATCGTCGAAACCGTCGTGGATGACGGTCTGATCGACAGCGTGCTTGACGATCTCGAAGACAGGAGTGCTGCATGAACATCCGCCCCGCTGCCTTGACGGGTCTTCCGGTCCCGCGGCTGACCTCGCTCAAGCTCGCGCAGATTGCGCTGGGGCAGGAGCATCCGCTCGCCGACTACAACATGCGCGTCGCCGGACGAAGCCAGCCACGGCCCGACCTGCTGGCGTCTCTGCGCGACAAGTGGGTGCTCCAGCCGCTGATCTGCACCAGCTGCGACGGCGAGGTTCTGGTCTATGCCATCGTCGGCAATTCGCGGGTGGAGAACCTGCGCCTCCTGGCCGAGGAGAGCCCGGTGCTCAACGACCGCGACGTGCCATGCGTCGTCTATGAGAACCTGACGCGCGAGCAGGCCTTCGCGATCGCGGCGGCCGAGGTGTTCACCACGCTGCCGCCGCATCCGGTCGACCAGTACGTCGCGTTCGAGATCGCGGCGCACACCGGCGCCGGCGACGACGACATCGCCGCGCGCTATGGCATCACACCCGCGAAGGTGCGCCAGCGGCGCGCGCTGGGCGCCCTGTCGCCCAAGGTGCTCGATGCCTGGCGCGGCGGCGCGATCGACCAGGTGACGGCCGAGGCCTTCACGCTCGCCGCCAACGACTTCAAGCGCCAGAACAAGGTGTTCGAGCAGCTCGACAAGACGCACGCGCTCCAGGCGCACAGCGTGCGCGCCAAGTTCCTGCCCGCGCAGGGCGAGGAGGTGGCGTCGCTGGTCGAGTTCGTCGGCGTCGAGGCCTATGAGGCGCGCGGCGGCCAGGTGATCCGCGACCTGTTCCAGCAGCGTCATGGCGTCAGCGACGCCGCGCTCGCCAAGGCAATGGCGGAGGAAAAGCTGGCGGCGGAGTGCGAGCGCCTGATGGCCGAGGAGGGCTGGAAGTGGGTCGCGCCGGCGTCGTCGCTGCCGGCGGATTGGCACGGCTGGGACCAGTCGAAACCGAAGGTCACCTACACCGACGAGCAGAAGGCCAAGATCGCGGAATACGAAGCGATCATGGCGCGCACGGAGAACGACGATACCGACGCCTATCCGGATGCGCGGTCCGCGATGGAATCGCTGCAAGCCAAGGCGGCTTATGACGCGATGTCGCCGCGGCAGCGCGCGAAATCGGGTGTCGCGGTGGAGATCGGCGCGCAGGGGAAGCTGGTCCGGTACTTCGGCCTGATCAAGCCGGAGCCGAAGGCGGTTGAACCTCCGCCGCCAGCCGCAGCACCGACGGGCAAGGTCATCGCGGCCGATCCTGCGCCGCTGAACGAGCCGGAGCCCGAGCCGCGGATCTCCGGTGCGCTGGCGACACGGCTGGCGGCGGCTCTGACCACAGCATCGGCGCAGACACTGCGGGCCGATCCCAACCTGGCGCTGTGCGTCGTCATCGCCGGGCTGATGCAGAACTCCTCCACCGCGGCGGTAAGGTTGATGCATGACGGCGCGGGCTCGCGCGGGCTGACCTGGTCAGACGAGACCTTTGCCAAGGCGCTCGGCCGCGTCGTGCGGATGAAGATGGACCAGCGGCTGAAGCTGCTGGCGGAGATTGCCGCGGCGTCACTCTCGTTCCACGCCCACAGTGCCGAGCACCGCGCGCTGGACGACGCCGACACCGCCGCGGTGGTGAACGCGATGAACCCGAAGGACCTGGCCAAGGCGCTGAAGCTGGCGTTCGACCCGGACGACTACTTCAAGGCCGTGCCCAAGGCGATGTCCGCGACGGCGATCGCCGAGGGCATGGGCAAGAACGCGCCCGACGCCGAGACGCTCGCCGGCATGGACAAGGCCACGCTGGTCGAGACCGCGCTGCGCGAGATTCCCGACACCTGGCTGCCCGCTGAGCTGCGCCCGCTCGCCTATGACGGCCCCGCCGCCAAGCCGAAGCGTAAACCGTCAAAGGCAGCGAAGAAGAAGGCCAAACGGTGACAGTTCATAACCCCGTCACCAACATCGAGATTCGCCACGCGCATTTCTTCTGTGGTTTGGGCGGTGGCGCGCGCGGGTTCAACCGTGGCGACGCGCGCGTTGGCAACCTGCGCGCGCGCTTTCGTTGTCTAGGTGGCATCGACAACGATCCAGGCGCAATAGCGGACTTCGCGACGCTGGCCGGTGTCGCAGGCACGCTGCTGGACCTGTTTGACCTCGACCAGTACCGCGCGTTCCACGGCAAGGAACCGCCGCCCGGTTGGTCACAGGCCGGCCCGGACGACGTGCGGCGCGCCTTCAGTTTCGAGCGGCCGCACATCATTTTCCTGTCGGCGCCGTGCAAGGGCTTCTCCGGCCTGTTGTCGGAGAATAAGAGCAAGACGCTCAAATACCAGGCGCTGAACCGGCTCACCCTGCGCGGCGTGTGGCTGGCACTCGAAGCCTACAAGGACGACCCGGTCGAACTGTTCGTTTTCGAGAACGTGCCACGCATCGGCACGCGTGGCCGACACTTCCTCGACGAGATCGTTCAGCTCTTCCGCGCCTATGACTACGCGGTCGCCGAGACGGTGCACGACTGCGGAGAGATCGGCGACCTGGCGCAGAGCCGAAAGCGCCTTCTGCTGGTGGCGCGGCATACTAAGAAAGTGCCGAACTTCCTCTACCAGCCGACCAAGCATCGCCTGCGTGGCGTGGGCGAGGTGCTGGAACGCCTGCCAATGCCAGGACCATGGGAGACGCCGGCCGGCCCGATGCACCGCATGCCGGCGCTACAGTGGAAGACGTGGCTCCGGCTCGCGCTCGTCGAAGCGGGGAGCGATTGGCGCTCGCTCAACCGGTTGGCGGTGGAGAACGGCCAGCTCCGCGACTACGGCATCGCGCCCGACGGCGAATGGTTCAACGGCGCGTATGGCGTCGGTCATTGGACCGATCATGCCAACACCGTCACTTCGAAGAACCAACCATCCAGCGGCGCGAATGCGGTTGCCGATCCCAGGATCTCCGGTCGCGATCGCGCGTCCACGCTGGGCGTGCGCGAGTGGAACGAGCACAGTGGCACCGTCCAGGGCGAAAGCTTCCCGACCAACGGTGCCTTCTCAATCGCGGATGCGCGGATCGACGGCCACCACAAGTCGGTGCAGCTCGGCGTTCGCGGCTGGTCGCAGAGCGCGCCTGTCATCCGTCGCAATATGGCGCCAGGTGCGGGTCCGAACGCCATCGCCGATCCACGCATCGTGGACCGCAAGCCGTTCAACAACATTTTCCGCATCGTCGATTGGACAAAACATTACCCGGCCGTTGCAGGGCCGGGCGGACCGGCCAGCGGCGTCGGTGTGGCCGATCCGCGTTCTGGCCCGCGTGATGATGGTTACAAGCAGACGAAATACCGCGTCACCGCCATGGATGAAGCAACGGGCGCGGTGATCGCCGCCAGCACCACGGGCACTGGCGCGTTCGCAGTGGCAGATGACCGGATCAACGACGTGCGCCCGCGGGCGTTCAGAGACGGCAAGGCCAGCTACCAGACTGGCGGCCACTACGGTGTGCTGGACTGGAACGACATATCGCTGGCGGTTTCGGGCCATGCGAAGAATAACAATGGCTTCAATAGCGTCGCCGATCCGCGCGCGCCAGGTGATGATGGCGCCGCGAGCGCTGCGGCACGGATGCCTGCGTCTAGCGAGAACCTCGTCTGCATCATCCGTGCGCTCGACAACACCTGGCACCGGCCTCTGACGACGCTGGAACTGGCCGCACTCCAGGGCTTGGTCGACCCCGAAGAGCATCTTGAATTGTTTGGCCTCAGCGACAGCGCCTGGCGCGAGCGCATCGGTAACGCGGTGCCGCCGCCGTCGGCGCAGGCCATCGCCGGCGTCATGGGAAAAGCGCTGCTCGGCGCATGGACCGGCCAGACCTTCGATCTTTCGAACGAAGCGATCTGGGTGCAGCCAATCGCTATCGCCGTTTCACTTCCGGGAGCAATTGCGTGATCGCGGTCCTCCTCCGTTCCCGCATGTTCTGGGCTTGCCTGGCGTGGCTGGGCGGCATCGGGTTCGCGCTGGCATGCGAGGCGGTGTTCGGATGAGCGAACTGCTGGCACTCCAGACGCTCACGTTCTCGGTCAAGCCGGTGCCGTCGCGCGACATCGGTGCGAAGGGCGAACTGGTGTGGCTTCCGCTCAAGCACCTCTACGTCGACCCGATCTATCAGCGCGCCATTCTCGATTCCGGCAAAGCCAACATCCGGCGCATGGTGGAAGAGTTCTCCTGGGCAAAGTTCGGCGTACTCGACGTCGCCAAGCGCTCGCGCAACGTCTATGCGGTGATCGACGGGCAGCACCGCGCCACCGCGGCGCTGTGCCATGGCGGCATCGACAGCGTGCCGTGCCTGGTGCTGGAGCGCTCGCTGGCCGAGGAGGCCCGCGCCTTCGCGGCGATCAACCACAACACCACACGCATCAATCCGCTCCAGAGCTTCCGCGCCGCGGTCGCCGGCGGAGATCTCGAAGCCGTCGGCATCGTCAAGGCCTGTGCCGAAGCCGGCGTGGTGATGGCGCCGAGCCCGAAGCCACTGGAGCTGCTGAAGGCGGGCGAGACTTGCGCGCTGTCGGCGGTGCGTCGCTGCTTCAAGATGCATGGTGGCGAGGTGCTGACCACCGCGCTGATGGCGCTGCGTGCGGCCGATCCGATGGTCGGTCTCGCCGGCGTGGCCGTGCGTGGGATGTGCGAGCTGGCGCCAAAACATCCGGAATGGCATCGTGATGCGGCCAGCGTCGGTGAGGCGCTGACGCGCACCGGGGGGGGCTTGGCGAAGCTGGTGAACGAGACCGCTTCGCGGCGCGCCACGCGCGGGGGCACCGACTGGAAGAACTTCATGGAACTCGCCGAGGCGCGGATTGCCGCCGCCGCGCGCACCAAGGGTGTGCCGATGTCGCGGTTGATGGCGGGGCGATAGCGGCATGAGCGAGCGCAACCTGCATCGCGAATTCGCGCAGGCCTATATGTGGGCCGTGCGCGACTATGACCGCGCGGCGGCGCGCGGCGACCAGGAGAAGATCGACTCCGCGCTGGCGCGCAAGCAGGAACTGGAACGCGGCGTCTCCATCACCGTCCACAATCCGGCGGTGCTGGCATGACCGCGCAACCACTGCCGCAGGCCCTGCGGGCGACCAAGGCGAACGCCTTCCTCTGCGCGCGGATCGGCGTGCTGATCGACGGCGTCGACATGGGCAAGCGGGTGCTCGCCTATGACGCCTCGATCGGGTGGGCGAGCCTGACGGATGGCTCTACGGTGCGCGGGGTCGTGGTGCCATATTGGCGGCACGAAGGTCCCGAGCAGATTGCTCAAAGCCTTGGTTATTTGCGCACGCTCTACGACGAGGTGATGGGCGTCTATCTGGGATCGAATGGCGACAAGACGAAGGCACTTTACCAACGGCTCAATGCGCTGGGACCGGTTGGGTTCGTCGCTTCGAACTTGTTCCGGGCGTGCAAGTGTTCCGAGCGGGCCAAGGATTATCGCCGTGGATCGCAGAAGCGCGAGGCTTACCGGCGCAAGCAATGGTCGCTGGATAACCTCGATGGGGTGCGGTGCTGCTCGAACATGGCGCAGCGATCGGGCTCATCTGGGGCTGGGCGACCGATCCGGCGCAGGAATTCCACCAGCAAGTGCTCTATGTCGAGCTCCCGACCGGCCAGGTTAGCTTTCACACCGAGGCGCGCGGCAACGGCCCGGATTTTCGTCGGCGCATGGGACGGCGTGCGCGGCGAAGCGCCCGAGCGCATCTGCCGATGGGTGGTGCAGGTGCTGGAAGGGGCGGCAGCATGACCCTGAACCGGCCGGGCCGCAGATCGCGTAGGGGGGGGGCAGTCAGCGCGGCTGCCGCACCGACGCGGCCCATCGTCCGCTGGTACGGCGGCAAGTGGAAGCTGGCGCACAAGATCATCGCACGCTTCCCGAAGCATCGCTGCTACGTCGAGCCGTTCGGGGGCGGCGGGAGCGTGCTGATGCGTAAGCCGCGCAGCCATGCCGAAGTCTGGAACGATCTGGACGGCGAGATCGTCAACGTGTTCCGCGTGCTGCGCGACGATGCGCTGGCCGCCAGGCTGATCGCCCAGCTCGAACTCACGCCCTTCGCGCGTGATGAACTGACCGCGGCCTACGACCTGTGCGACGAACCGGTGGAGCGTGCACGACGGCTGATCGTGCTGTCGTACATGGGCTTCGGATCGAACGCGCATGCGCGGGTGCCGACGGGATTCCGCAACAACTCGACCCGCTCGGGCACGACGCCGGCGATGGACTGGCGCAACTATCCGGACTGCGTGCCGGCGATGATCGAGCGCCTGCGCGGCGTGATCGTGGAGAATCGCGACGCCTGCGAGGTGATGGCGCAGATGGATGGTCCGGAGACCCTCCATTACGTCGATCCGCCCTACGTGCACGCCACCCGCGCCCATGGCAACCCTTACGATGCGCAGTATCGCGGCTATGCGCACGAGATGGACGATGCGGCGCATGTGAAGCTGCTGGACTTCCTTGACAGGCTCGAAGGCAGCGTGGTGCTGAGCGGCTATCCGCATCCGCTCTATGACGAGCGGCTGAGGGCATGGCATCGCGACGAGATCCCGGCGCATGCCGACGGCGCGCGCGATCGCACCGAGGTGCTGTGGCTGAACCCGCACTGCTGGGACCGCCTCGGCGCCGAGCGCCGGCGCGCGCTGACCGAACGGCAGGACGATCTGCCGCTTGAGGTGGCTGAGGCGGTATGACCCTAAACCCGCATACTGATGCTGAGCAGCCTGTCCAACTCTTCCGCGCTCCCGAGAAGCTGCGGGGAGCCCTGGGAGCAAGTCGAATTCCAGGCCGCTACAATCTGATCAATCTCCCATCTCTGATTGGGGTCACCCGGGATGTGTGCAGCGGCAGCGATCTGCCAATAGAACTCCCGCACGCGCGCAAAGAGTTTCGGGACCTCGCGGAATGCGAAATTGATGGCCTCATCCTCGCCATCGAAGTCACCCATCATCAGGCTGTTCAGCCGCTCTCGTGTTTCCTTCAGGCGCAAAGCGACGACCGCGAGCCGCGGCGTGAGGTCTGCAACGATGGCCAAATTGTTGGTGAACGCGAATTCCGCGACATCCAGGAGCATTTGCCCCTGGTGACCGTTCGAGGCGATGGCCAGCCGGGTTTCCGCGATGCGCTCGACAGTCGTCCTCAACCAATCGGCTGTCTGGGCGGCGACAATCAGCGTGGCCGTGCGTTCGACCTTCTCGGCGCGGCCGTGCTCCTCACGTCGCGCCCAGTAAATGGCCGCACCCACGGCGCCGACCGTTCCTATTGCCTGAACCCAAGCCGCCACGTCGCTCCCCGTAGCGCCTGCGAGCTTCAGAGCCACGATCTCGAAGCAGCCCCAGACCAGGATCACCGCAGCGAGCAGGTAAAGATCGTTCTTCTGCATGCGGCGACCATAGCACAGCGAGCGCCGTCACCTTGAGCACCACTCTTCCGTTGCCTCCGATTCCGAACGATGTCGACCTCACGGGATTCAAGACCATGCCGCTCGACGTCGTGCGGCTGCGCGAGTCGACGTTCGCGGCCACGGTCACTGGCGACGAATATCGCGCTGGCACGATGCTGTGGGCGGCGAGCTGGCACCAGGTGCCGGCAGGCTCGGTGCCCAGCGACGACGTCAACTTGGCCAAGCTCGCTGGCTATGGCTTCGCGGTAGACGTGTGGCGCAAGCTGCGCGCCGGCGCGCTGCGCGGCTTCATCGCCTGCAACAACGGACGGCTCTATCACGCCGTGGTGTGCGAGATCGCGTGGCCCGTGTGGCTGGAGCGTGTGCGCTACTTCCATGCCGCGGAATGCGATCGCATCCGAAAGGCGAACGCGAAGGTGAAGGCGCAGGGCGTCACCGCGCTGAAACCCGAGCCGACGGTGCCTGGCTTCACGCGGCTGAACTATCCGGCGACGGCACGGCACCTCGATGTGCTCGATCAGATGGTGCCAGCGGCTGGCTGGTCGGTGTTTCTGGAGCGCCGCAACGGGCGCGGTCGCAAGGGTGTTCCGGGGGAAAATCTCCTCTTTCCGCCGGAACGGGACGGAGAAGGCGACACATATAAGGTGCGTTCCTCCGGAACGGACGACGAAAAGCCGCCTCCGGACGATCCGTTCCACCGGAAAACTCTCTTAAAGGGAGAGGAAAAGGAAGAGATAACCCCCCTTACCCCCCTTTCGGGGGGTGCCCGCGATGGGTTGGCTGATGCGGGTGAGTGGACGCAAGACGCTGATTTTATGGCGTTTGTGGCGGCTGGCGGTGAGGCCTGGGTTGGGGCACGGCTGGACCGGACATGGTTGCTTTGGACGGAAACCGCGGGCGAACGGCCGGATGCGGCGCAGCTGTGCGCGGCGGTGCGGGCGTATTTCGCGTGGCGGCTGCGGCAGGGTAATGGCTCGCGCGCGCCGACGCCGATCGGGCCGACGACGTTCCTGCGTTCGCGGCATTGGCACCGGTTCGAGCAGCCGGAGACGGCGCTCGATCCCGCGGTTGTGGCCTGGCGCGGGGCGATGGCGGAGCGTTGGCCGCCGATCGACCAGGCGGCGCTCCTGCGCGCAGGCCTGCGCGATGTCGAGGCACGAGCGTGGTTCGGCGGCGTGTTCGTCGATGCCGGGCCGCCAAGGCGCCTGCTGGTGCAGCGACCGTTCGAGGCGAACTGGATCGAGAAGACCTATCGCCAGACGACGCTGCGGCGGTTGGCCGGCGCGGAAGGTTGGGACGTGGACGCGCTGGTGATCGCGGTCGAAGGCGGTGCGGCATGAAGCGCGTCTCGATCGAGCAGGCGTTGCAATGGGCCTATCGCGACCAGATGGTCCACGTCGCGTTGCCGGAGGGCGTGCCCGTCGAGGCGTCGCGGACCTATGCGCTGCCGAAGCTGGCATCGCTGGACTTCGGTCTCGATCCTGTCGACAGCAGCCCGAGATCTGGCTTCGCCGCGGCGCCGGACGCCCACATCATCCACCGCGCGGTGATGGCGCTCGATCCGGTGGAACGGCGGCGGTCCCAAGAAGAGATCGAGATGCGCTACGCGCGCGGTCTGTTCGACTGCGAACTCCGGCAAGAGAACAACAACGCCAGCTGGAACGCGGTCAGACCCGACGCCAGCGAGGTCGTGCATGTGCGCAACCTGGTGTTTAGCAGCGCGTTCCACCGGCGCCGACCCGATCCGATCCTTGAACCGATCTACCTCTTCGAACGCGGACGCCGGGTGTTCACCGACAACACGCGGCGCTGGGGCTATCACATGCTCCGCTCGGTGGGCGATGACATGGTGGAAGTGATCGTTGCGCGTGCCCACTACAGCCTGTGGAGAGCCGCGCTGATCCGGCTGCGCGAGCGAATCATCGAACAGCTGCGGGCCCACAGGCTCACTGAGGAGCTTCCTTTTGGGCTGGAAAACGAGGGGACTTGACCAGCGACAAAAACTTGACCAATAGTCCGCACGTTGAAGTACGCCCGCCGGTCGAAAGATCGCGCGGGCGTCTCCGTTTCCAGACGGGGTCGAAACCGCGGGTCCTTCCGGCGCCAAAACGCAATACGGGCAAACTGCGCGTTCCGGCTCAGCAGTGTGTAATTTTGCAAATGATGCAACGAGTTGCGTCATAACAAGCGGGACGATGCAACGTGTCGGTCGCGGCACTGGAACGGATCAAGCCGGCAGAGGTGGCGCGGCGCCTTCAGATCGGCAAGAGCTCGGTCTCGCGCTATCTCGGCCAATATCCGGAGCTCATCGGCACCGATGGCTGCGTTGACTGGACGGAATTCCAGAAACATCGGGGCGATAACTGGCGTGTTGGGGAGCCGCGCCCCGGAGAATCGGCTTCGGCACCGACTGCGCGATCGACCGGCCGAAAAGGTATCAAGCAGCGGCTCGAAGAAATCCGGCTGGAACAGGCTGAGATCGAGCTGGCGCGCCAGAAAGGCGAAGTTGTCGACGCCCGCGATGTCGGTGATGCCGTCATGGAGGCGGCATCGACTCTGCGCGATGCCCTGATGGACCCGGACCAGGCGTTTTGTGACCGCCTGGCGGCCGAACGCGACCCGCGCGTGTGTGCACAGCTGGTGCGAGACCGCGAGCGGTCCCTGATGGAGAAGTTCGTCGCCTCGCTGAGCGCGATCGACGGCAAGCCACAAGATGGAGGCAACACCTAGCCGCGCCGCAGATGCGCGGGCGCTCATGCGTTCCGCTCTTGCGGCTGGTCTAACGCCGCTTCCGGACATGACGGTGTCGGTCTGGGCCTCGCGCAACCGGATTGTGCCGGCGGAAACGGGCACAGCTTCGCCCGGTATCTGGTCCAATGACCTAACGCCATACCTGGTCGAGCCGATGGACTGCCTGTCGGCGAACGATCCGTCGACCGACGTCACGCTGGTCTTCGCTGCCCAGACGGGCAAGTCCGAAGTCGGCGTGAATTTCACGGGCTATACGATCGACATCGTGCCCTGCGGCATGCTGATCGCGATGCCGTCGATCGACGAGGCCCACAAGTTCACCAAGATCAAGCTTCAGCCGACGATCGACGCGTCGCCGGCACTGAAGCACAAGGTTCGGGAGACCAAGAGCCGCGACGAGAATGGGTCGACGGCAAGCTTCAAGAAATTCCGCGGCGGCTTCATCCAGATCACGCACACCGGTTCGTCGAAGGGTTTGCAGGCCATCACGGTCCGCAACGCCTGGGGTGACGAGATCAGCGAGTGGGACCACGACGTGGGTGGCCGCGGCGATCCGGTCGACCAGATCATCCAGCGCTCCTCGACATTCGAGTTGCGCGGCGCGAAGCGGTTATGGACATCGACGCCAAAGCTGAAGGGCGAGTGCCGCATCACCGCGAAGTACGAAGTTTCCGATCAGCGTCGGCTCTATTGGCCGTGCTCGCATTGCGGCGACTACTTCACGTTCCGTTTCGACCATCTCAAGTGGGATTCGGAGCACGCGCCATTCGGGGCTCACATCGTGGCGCCTTGCTGTGGTGGCGTGATTGAGCATTGGCAGAAACGCGCGATGCTCGCGCGGTCGGTCTGGATCAAGTCGTTTCCGGCGGCCGACGACACTGACCTCGAACCTGGCGTCGTCGTCGAGCCGGAGCATCTCGATGCGGCGCGCAAGCGGCCCAGCCGCGGACGTCAGCCGGGATTTCATCTCTGGCGCGGCCAGAGCAACCTGGCCGGCTGGGACAGCATCGTCGGCGAGTACCTAGCGGCGAAGGATTCGGCGGCGCGGCTCAAGACGTTCACGCAACAGGTGCTCGCGGAAGCCTTCGAGCAGGCCGGTGAAGCGCCCGATCATCTGAAGCTGCTGGCCCGTCGCGACGAGGACCGCGAGAAGGGAACGCTGCCGGACGGCGTGCTTGCGCTCTGCGGAATGGCTGACGTCCAGGCGAACCGTCTGGAATGGGCGGTCTATGGCTTCGGCGAGCGCATGACGAGCTGGCTCGTAGACTTCGCTGTCATTCCCGGAGATCCGGAGGATGACGCGACCTGGGCGCAGCTGGCGCAGGTGCAAACGCGGCTTTACGAAGACCAATATGGGCGCAGCTGGCCGATCGAGGCCTTCGGCGTCGATACCGGTTACAAGAGCCACGCGGTCTACAATTTTGCGCGCAAGCGGCCGAACGTATTCGCCACAGACGGTCGCGATGGCGCGACCAGGCCGTTCATCGGCACACCGAAAAAGGTCGATGTGACCTGGAAAGGCAAGACGGCGAAGGGCGGCGCGCTGCTCTGGCCTCTCGGTACCTATCCGCTCAAGAGCGCGTTGTATGCGGCGCTGCAGAAGACGATCGACGGGCCCGACAAGACCACGGGTATATGGCCGGCGGGATGCATTCGCTTCCCGAAGAGTTGCGACGAGGCGTTCTTCCTTCAGATTACCGCGGAATATCTCGACACCATCGAGACCCGCGACGGCTTCGTGAAGCGTGTGTGGCGCAAACGGGCCGGGCAGGCCAACGAGCAGCTGGACCTCTGGGTCGGAGCCCGCGCAATGGCTGCGCAACTTGGTCTGGATCGTTACACGCCTGCGAAATGGGATGCGCGGCGCGCGTTGCACGCGGCACCTGACCAGGGCGGCAACGACGACCTTCTGAGCCACGCCGCTCGACAACAACAGCAACCGCTGCAAACGCCAGCTGCCGCACGAACGTCGACACCGCAACGTCGGCGCACGATCATGCCGAACATCTGAGGTGCCCATGGCCTTCTCGCAAGCCGACGCCGATGCGCTCAAGGCCGCGATCGCGACAGGTGCCGTGCGGGTCGACCTTCCGACCGTCGGAACGGTCACCTATCGCTCGCTCGACGAAATGCAGCGCGCGCTGGCGATGATCAACAACGAACTGAACGCCGCCGCGGGTAAGATCCCGATCCGGCGGCTCAAGGTTTTCTCGGTCAAGGATCTCTGACGCATGGGACTTCGCGACAGGGCTGCCGCCGTGCTCAAGAGGCTCGGCGAGCAGATCGCGCCACCGCGCGCGTCTGCTGCGCTGAGCAGTGCTACGTTCGGCAGCGGCTACGAAGGCGCCCAGGCGCAGCGTCGCCTCTTCGGCTTCCGCCCGACTGAGGCGTCGATCAACAGCCTGTTGCTCACGGCGGGCCCGATGCTGCGGGCGCGTGCGCGGGCCCTGGTCCGCAACAACGGCTATGCCCGTAAGGCGCAGCGCGTGTTCGTCTCGAACCTCGTGGGCACCGGAATCCGGCCAGTGCCCCGTATCGACGATGCCGGGCTGAAGGCCACCGTCGCAACGCTGTGGGACGACTGGACCGACGAGGCTGACGCCGACGGGTTGCTCGATTTCTACGGCATGCAGGTGCTGGTCGCGCGCGCGCTGTTCGATGCCGGCGAGTGTTTTCTGCGGGTGCGCCCGCGCTATGCGCGCGACAACCTGACGGTGCCGGTCCAGGTGCAGCTGCTGGAATCCGAGTTCTGTCCCTATGACATGAACCGCTTCGCCGAAAACGGGAACATCATCCGCAACGGCATCGAGTTCAACGGCATCGGCCAGCGCGTTGCCTACTGGTTCTACAAGGTCCATCCCGGCGACTATCTGCTCGTCTCGACGAACCAGTTCGGCTGGACGCGCGTGCCGGCGTCCGACGTGATCCATGTGTTCGAGCCGATACGGCCGGGGCAGGTGCGCGGCGTGTCGTGGCTGGCCGCGGCGATCGTGCGGGCCTACATCCTGGACCAATACGACGACGCCGAGCTGGAGCGGAAGAAGGTCGCAGCGTTGTTCGCAGGTTTCATCAAGAAGACCGGCGACAGCGATGCGGAACTCCCAGTGCCAGTCGGTCCGCAGGATCAGCCGGTCGCCGGGCAGGCGGACTCGTCGCAGAATGCGCCAGGCGAGGGCATTACTGGCCTCACGCCCGGCATGCTGCAAGTCCTGCTGCAGGGCGAGGACATCACATTCTCGAATCCGGCCGACGTCGGCGGAAACTACGAGGCATTCGAGTACCGCCAGCTGCTGGCACTCTGCGCTTCGATGGACTTGCCCTATTCGAGCGTGACCGGAGATCGCAGCAAGGCGACCTATTCGAGCGAGCGCGCATCGATGCTCGACATGCGCTCCGCAATCGCGCAGCTCCAGCGCAACGTGATGGTGTTCCAGCTGTGCCGAGCGATGTATCGCCGGGTGATCAGTGAAGGCGTCATTGCCGGCGAGCTCCCGATCAAGGCAGGCGAATTCAACGCATCGCCGAAGTCGTTCAATCGCGCCCGCTGGGTGCTCCCGCGGCGCGAATGGGTCGATCCGCTCAAGGACGTGCAAGCCGACCGCATCGCGGTGCGCTCGGGTTTTGAGAGCCGCGAAGAGGTCGTTCTGGCGCGTGGCAAGACGCTGGAGCAGCTCGACTCCGAGATCGCCGCCGGCAACGCGTCGTCCGACGCGCTCGGCCTGGTGCTCGACAGCGATCCGCGCCTGACCGACTTCCGCGGTTCCAGCAACCCGCCGGACACCGCGAACCCGAACCCGGCCAGCGACGACGACAAGAATCCGGACGCCGCCGTGACCATCGATGACGAAGAAGAGGAAGCCGCCTGATGGCTATCAAGCTCAACACCGCCGGCGAGGATCACCTGCACGGGCTGATCAAGTCCGGCAAGGTCGACAAGACATCCGCCTGGTCGTTCGACGGCGCCGATGGCGACAAGCTGCTCGGCGACAAGGGCGACGACTGGGAACGCTATGCCAACATCCATCTCGGCGAGGACACCTCCGCCGACGACATGACCAAGGCGCGCTGGGCGTATCCGTGCGCGAAAGCGGATGGCGACGCCGAGAAGGTCTATCGCTCCGGCGTGATCGCGGCGAAGGACCGTGCCGGCCAGCAGGGCGACAGCGAGATCGAGGCCGCCGCCGGACGCCTGCTCGATGCGATCGACGGCAAGAAGGACGCCAAGTCCGCAGGCTCTGCGTCGCGGCCGCCGCGCAGCGGACGCGCGGACCTGCCGCGCATCATGACTCGCATGTTTGACACGCCGCTGATGATCGCCAAGGGCAAGCTGGACGTGATCATGGCGGCGCTGGCGCCGCGCCTCGGTCTCGGCGCACAGCCTGCGGTGGCGCTGGCTGCCTGGTTCGACGACGGCTCGGACGACGACGAGGATGATGACGATGATGACGAGGACAAGCCCTACGACGTGACGCCGGACGGCATTGCCGTGATCTGCGTCGACGGCACCCTGGTCTACAAGTCGAGTTGGTTGGGGGCGCTGTCGGGGCTCACGGGATATGGCGACGTGCGGGCCAGCCTCGACGCGGCACTCGCCGATCCGGCGGTCAAGGGCATCCTGCTCCAGATCGACTCCTACGGTGGCGAGGTCAATGGCTGCTTCGATCTCTCCGACGCCGTGTTCGCGGCCCGGCAGGTCAAGCCGGTCTACGGCGTGGCCGCAGATGACAGCTACAGCGCGGCCTACGCGCTGCTGTCGGCATGCTCCAAGGTGTTCGTCAGCCGCACCAGCGGCGTCGGTTCGATCGGCGTCGTGGCCCTGCATGTCGACCAGTCCGGCGCCGACAAGATGGAAGGTCTGAAATACACCTACATCACCGCCGGCGCACACAAGGCCGACGGCAATCCACACGGCCCGCTCTCGGACCAGGCCGAGACGGCGATCCAGGCCGAGGTCGACCGCGTGCGCGGCCTATTCGCCGGGTCGGTCGCGAAGTATCGCGGCCTCTCCGCCGACGCCGTGCTCGCGACAGAAGCCGCCTGCTATCACGGCGAACTCGCCGTCGCGGCTGGCCTGGCCGACCAGGTGGGGACGCCTGACGATGCAATGGCTGCGCTGCGGGCCGACCTGGCGCGCGCCGCTGCACCTGTAATGGGTGCCATTCCGGCGATGCCGTCGCCGACGTCCGCCGCGCCGGCGGAGGTGGTGGACCTTTCCGCGATGCGCGAGAAGCTTCGTGGCGAGGTGCGCGGCGAGCTCATGAGTGATGCCCGTGAGATTGGCGAGCTTTGCAAACTCGCCGAGCGGCAGGATCTCGCAGCCCAGTTCATCGCCGAAGGGCTAAGCCTCGCGGCGGTGCGCGAAAAACTTCAAACCCTCCGGGCAGACGCCAGCGATGCCAGGAAGACGGTAGGCCACATCCAGGCCGACGCTGGCCTCAACACCACCCAGCACATCAAGGACAGCTGGGCCACCGCTCACGCGCAAGCGCAGGGCAAAGCCAAGGAGAAGTAACATGACCATCAACGAGTCCTTTCACGCCGGCGGCTTCATGATCTCCGAAGGCCCCGGCACGCGCTCGCGTGATCAGATCACCATCGCGTCGGGCCAGAGCCTCAAGGCCGGCACCGTGCTGGGCAAGCTGCTCAGCAGCACATCGAACGCCGTTTCGACCGCTGGAGGCGGGAACACCGGCAACGGTGTTATGGGCACCGTTTCGGTGGGCGCCGGCGCGATCGTCGGCAACTACAAGCTCGAGATCACCGCGGCGGCGACTAATGCGGGTGAGTTCGACGTGTACGACCCGAATAACGCGCATGTCGGGCAAGGCAAGGTCGGCGTCGCGTTCAGCGGCGGCGGTCTCTCGTTCACCCTGGCCGATGGCTCCAGCGACTTTGTGGTGGGCGACACGTTCTCGCTTGCGGTCGCGGCCAATGCCCATGCCGGCCAATACGTCGCGCACGATCCGACCGCGGCTACCGGCGAGCAGACGGCCGCAGCGATCCTCTACGACGACTGCGATGCCACCTCTGCGGCCACGGTCGCCACCGGCGTCACCCGCGCCGCGGAGGTCAACAAGAGCGAACTCGTGTGGGGCACCAACGTCACCACCGACAACCAGAAGACCGCTGCCTACGCGGCTCTCGCCCTCGTCGGCATCATCGGCCGCTAGGCCCACACTGCAACCAGCTTCAACCTCTAACCGACGGGACGGCGCAAAGGGCCGCACCCGATGGAGACACTCATCATGGCCGACTTCAACGTCTTCAGCGGGGACGCGTTCTCCGCCATCTCGATGCTCGAAGGCATCGAAAAGGTCCCTTACAACCCGTCATATCTCGGTTCGCTCGGTATCTTCGCCGACCAGCCGGTGACCACGACAGGAGTCTGGATCGAGGAACGCGATGGCGTCCTCAACTTGATCCAGACCACGCCCCGGGGTGCCCCGCTTTCCCAGCGCACGACAGAGAAGCGGGCGGCGCGGCACTTCAACACGTCACGTGTCGCCAAGGGTGATCGGCTGATGGCGGCCGAGATCGCCAACATCCGCGCCTTCGGCAGCAACAGCGAGTTGATGATGGCGCAGCAAGAGGTGGCCCGGCGTCTTTCCGGACCTGTCGGCCTGATGCGCGAAGTAGAGCTGACCTGGGAGAATATGCGGCTGGGCGCGGTGCAGGGCATCCTGACCGACGCCGACAGCACGGTGCTGTACAACTGGTTCACCGAGTTCGGCATCAGCCAGCCGAGCGAGATCGCGTTTGATTTGACGGGTGCGAATGCCGCCGGGTCTGCGGGCTCCGCCGGCAAGCTGCGCCCGTTCATCCAGAACAATGTCGTGCGACCCATGGTGCGCGCTGCCAAGGGCTCGTTCCTGCCGACCACGAAGATTTACGGGCTGTGCAGCGATACGTTCTACGATGACCTCACCAACCATGGCGAGGTGCGCCAGACCTACCTCAACTGGCTCCAGGCGCAGAGCCTGCGCGACGGCAACGCCTTCGAGGAGTTCCCGTTCGGCGGCGTGGTGTGGGTGAACTACCGGGGCACCGATGATGGCTCGATGGTTGGCGTCGCCGCCGACAAGGTGAAGTTCTTCCCCGTCGGCGCGCCTGGCATCTTCCGCGCGGCTTGGTCGCCGGCGGAGACCTTCGACTTCGTCAATACGCCCGGCAAGCCGATCTATCCGATGATCGTCCCCGACAAGGACCGCAACGCCTTCGTGGACATCGAGGTCTATTCCTATCCGCTTCATGTCTGCACGCGGCCGGAGGTCCTTTTCCGCGGCCGTCGCGGTTCCTAGTCAACCTACTGCGCAGCGCAGGCGCATTCGCTCTCCTGCGCTGCCAATTTCCAAAGGACTTTCAATGGCTCGCCGCCGGAGCGGTTTGTCGCCGCTCGCCGAAACGCTCATCACCTCTGCCCTCAATCGCACGGCTTACGTCCTGCGGCCCTACCCAAAGGACGTCACGTCCGAGGATCTCGAAACGGCACTCGCCGACCTGCGTGCGCGGGGATACGTCCACGGCACGCGCCGCGAGCCGAACCTGACGCCGACGGGCGCCGAGGCGGCGCGTGCGCTTACCACGGAAGACGCGGACTGATGGCAAGCCCGTTCGACACCGCGCTGGCGACGCTGACGCGGTCCGTGGTGTCGGTCGATCTTGTCTATCACCCCGCCGGCGACGCCCCGGCCGTGCCATTGCGCGGTTGGTACGAGCAGCCGGACCTGGATGCGCCCATTGTTGGTATCGCCACGCGTCGACAGCGCCGCCTGGTTGGCGTACGGGCGGCCGACCTTCCAAACCCGGCGAAGGGCGACACGATCGAAGCGCCTGCCGGCTCGACGGCTGCCAGGGTCATCGATGTTTACGCGCGCGATCCGCAACGCCTGACCTGGACACTGGAAATCGCGGCATGAGCTTCGGAATCCGCTCGATCGTCAGCGGCTCGATCTCTGCGATCCTTAAGGACAAGGTCGCCGAGGATGCCAAGACTGTCACACAGATCGTGCGTCGGCGCACGGCCGGGCTCAAAACCGCCTGGCGCGCGCGGGTGATGGGTGCAGGGCTCTCCTCGCGCATCGGAAACGCCATTCGCAGCCAGAATTATCCGGCGTCTGGTTCAAGTCTTGGCGCTGCAGGCCTTGTCTATGCTGCCCGCGGGACGCCGGAGAACCTGTTAGGTGAGCTCGAAGACGGCGCGATCATCTCGTCGTCGAAGGGGTTTTACCTCGCAATTCCGACCGACAACGTGCCGAAGGGCGGCCGCGGCAAGAAGCTGACGCCGCTTACGTTCGAACAAACAACGGGCATCAAGCTTCAGCTGGCGCGCACCAAGGCCGGCCATCCGATTCTTGTGGGGGCAGCAGTGGCGGCGCGGTCGCGGGGTGTGCGTCCCGCGACCGCGCGTCGGCTCCAGCAAGGTCGCAATGCGAAGACCCTCGTCTTCTTCATCCTGGTGAAGCAGGTGACGATGAAGAAGCGGCTTGACCTCAATGCCGAGAGCGAGCGCGCAGTCGATCTCATGGCGGCCGAGCTCGCGGAAGAGCTGTCATGACGACCACGCATGAAGCCGCCGTGGCTGCCTTCGCTGCGGCAATGACAGCGGCCCTGACGCCGGCGTTTGTCACCCGCGACCCGGACAAGGCGGTGGACATCGAGCCGGACGGCACGGTGGTAGTGGTCGACGGCGAACCCGGCGATCCCGAGGTGATCATCGGCGGCCCGAGTTATGCCTGGACGCGGCATGCGGAGCTGCATGTCATGGCCGTGGGCGACAATCGCACAGCGATTGTGGATGGAATCCTGGCCAAGATCGACCCGAAACTGGCACTCGATCGCACGCTGGGCGGAACCGTCGACTACGCCAGCTGTACCCTGGCGCCGGCGGTCGAAGAAGTGCCGGTCGAAGGCTCGGAAACAGTGCGCGTCGCACTAGTGAAGGTCCAACTCGAATACACGACTGCCACAAGCGCGGTCGGCTGACCCCAACACATGAAGGGAGTGACGATATGCCTCGTCAAATGGGCGCGCGTTCGCAGCTGCTCGTGAAGAAGGAATCCAGCTATGGCGTCGCGCCAAGCGGCAACTGGCAGAAGATGCCGGTGCGGTCCTATGACGTCGTCATCGCCAATGACATCGTGCCCGATCCGGCGATCGGCTTCGGCCATCGCGAGAGCATCGATCCCAGCCAGGGCCCGGTCGACCTCAAGGGACCGCTCGTCGTTCCCGTCGACGTGCGCAACATCGGCTTCTGGCTGTCGATGCTGTTGGGCACCGAGTCGGTCAGCGGTACCGGCCCCTATGTGCACGTGTTCAAGCCTGAGGAAACGACGAACCTGAACTCGTTCTCGGCCGAGCTCGGGCACGTCGATACCGGCAAGTATTTTGTGCACTCCGGCCTGATGATCAACAAGGGCACGTTCAACTTCGCCGGCAGCGGCCTCGCCAGCCTGTCGATGGACGCAATCGGCCAGTCGCAGACCAAGGCCACGTCGTCGGGCGGCGGAACGCCCACTGCGCCGGTCTACACGCCGTTCTCGCAGCTCCAGGGTGCGATCTTCGAGGACAGCGCCGGCTCGACGAACCCAGCAAACGCCATCGCCAACATCACCGCGGCGACACTGGCGATCGACAACCAGATGAACGCCGAGATCGGTGTCGGGAGCGCCGGCAAGATTCTCGGTGGCGACGCCGGCCAGTTGGTGATCAACGGCGAGTTCACGCTGCGCTTCGCCGATACCACAATGTACGACCTGGCCGTGGCCAAGACGTTCATCTCGGCGTCCTGGGGCTGGACGATCGACTCCAACAACTCGCTCTTGATCGCCTGTCCGCGCCTGGTGCTGGGCAACTTCACGCCGCCCCTGTCCGGACCGGGCGGCGTGATGGCGAAGGTGCCGTTCCATGTCAGCCGCGACTCCGGCGCCGCCACGTCGCTGATCGCGACGCTCACCAACGACGTGACGAGCTACTGATGATCCGGCTTTCCCTCAAGACGGAGCCGTTCTGGCTCGATCTTCCTGCCGGCGTCCGCGTCCAGGTCAAACCGCTCGACATGACGATCTACGACGCGGCGATTGCCGAGGCGCGCAAGTCCTTGCCGCCGCTCTCCCAGAACGACGAGGACACGGACATCAGTCTGCGCACCGCCATCTTCAACTCGCGCTTTGCTATTGCCCTCGGCAACTACGGCATCGTGGGGTGGGAAGGTGTAGGGTCGGAGGACGGCAGTCCCGCGCCGGTCGACGCCGTGCACGTCGAGGCTTTCATGCGTGTGCCGGCGATCGGTTCGTCGTTCCTGCGACTGTATTCGGCCAGCGCGGCGGCGGTGGTCGCCGCGGGAAACGCCTAGCCGCCCTCGCGCACTGGGCGTGGCGCGGGGGCGGCGAATATTGCGCAGCGTGTTCCTGCGACAAGAAAGCGTGCCCGTTTGTCGTCAACGACGCTAGGACGCTCGATGAGTCCGCGATCTGGACGATCGTCTCGCGGCCCGGCGTCCTTCAGCGCGCCGGGCTGTCCGGCATCGTCGTCGGTCTCGACTGGAATGCGATGCTGGCACAGGCCCGCGCCGCCGGCGTCGCCGATACGATAGCCGTCTATCTCCTCGGTCGCGCTGAACGCGCGATCCTCAACGCCCTTCAAGAGAACGAGTGATCTATGGCGAATAGTGACCGCAAGGTTGCCGTCCGGCTCTCCGTAGAAGGCGCGGAGCAGGTTCGTGCCGCGCTGCTGAAGCTGGGCGCCGACGGCGAGGCTGCGCTCAAGCGCATCAACTTCGATACCTCGTCATCGTCCGGCGCGAAGCTATGGACATCTACGATCGAGGAAGCGCAGCACGCTGCGGCCGGCTTCGCGACCGAACTGGGCCCGCTGGGAAACATCCTGGCTACGACCGGCGGCGGTTTCTTCGCCGCGGCTGCGGCTGGCGGCGCATTCATCGCGTTCCTCTACAAGACGACTGAGGCCGCAGAGCAGCTGTCTCAGAGCCAGATTCATCTCCAGGCGATGCTGCGCGCCTCCGGAGAGGCTTCCGGCCTTACCGCAAGCGACATCGAAGGAATGGTGGAGCGCATCAGCGCATCGACGTTGCAGTCGAGCGTCGATGTTCGAGCTGCTGCGGCCGAGTTGCTGGGGTTTCAGAACGTCGGAAAGGCCTCTTTCGAAGGCGTCTTGCAGGTCGCTGCCGATCTCTCGGCATGGCTGGGAACGGACCTGCGTTCGAATATCGACCTTCTTGGCCAGGCGATGGACAATCCCGTCGAGGGCATCAAGCGCCTTCACCGTGCCCATATTGATCTTCAACCAGCACAAATCGCTGTCATCGAGAACCTCCAGCGCGAGGGCGATCTCGAGGCTGCGCAAGCGGAACTGCTGCATGACTTGGAGGGACGTACCCGCGGCGTTGCCGCAGCCATGCACGATGGCCTCACGGGCGCGACGCACGATCTTACCGAAGCGTGGACCAATTTGCTCGGTGAGCTGGGCCGAACCGATGGTGTCGGCGGCCTCGTTACCAAGGCGCTCGATGGCGCAACGGAGGCATTAAACCGCCTCAACTCGGCTTACCGCTTCTGGATTTGGCAACATCAGCATCAGGGTGACGCGTCGAGGTTCGACTACCAGCCGCAGCCGGAGCCGGACAATGCGCCCCCGCCGCCTTCACCGCGGCCACCCGGGACAGGAAAGCCCGTCGATAACTCGCTGGTCGTCGCCCTTCGCGATGCGCTGGGCGATGTGGAACGCGACATCCGTTCGGGCGCGACTGGGTCTCGCTCCCGTTTCATTGCCGACCATCTGAAGACCATCGCCACGCCTTTCGGGCTCGATGAGGATGGCCTTCGGAAGAGGTTGGGTGCGCTCGACCCCAAGTTGCTTGATCAGCTGCAGTCAGCACTTGGTCGTGACTATGACTCACAGAACGCCAATCGCCTTGGCAAGCAAGCCGACCAGACGAAGGAACGGCAGGAAAAGGCGCTGGCCGATCAGAGGGCTTATCTGGCGCAACTCACATCTGGCCAAGCAAAGTCCTACGCCCAGATGATCGAAGCGCAGGACCAAACCCAGCTGGCCATGCTGCGCGGCCAAGAGGGATACTATGACGCGTCGGCGCGCGCGACCGCGGACTGGTTGAAGGATCGCATCGACTCCATCGACGCGGAGCGGGATGCGCAGATCGTGGCTCTCCAGAACAAGGAGCAGGGCTGGGAGCGCGACAAGGCGAAGTTCGCGGAGTATCAAGCGGCCCTCGCCGCGATCGAGGCCAAGGCTCAGAACGACCGGGATGCTGCGACCGCTGAGGCGAACCGGCGCCGCTACGAGGATACGGTGGCACAGCAGGGCGGCCTGCACGACTTCATCGTGAAGTCCAACGAGGACCTCAACATCTCGTTCAAGGACACGGCCGCGGATGGTCTGAAGGCGGTCGAGGACGGATTCTTGGGCATCGCCGAGGGTAGCGAGAGCGTCGGTAAGGCGTTCGATCACCTCGTCAGCACGATCCTGAGCGATCTGGCGCGCATCGTGCTAGAAAAGCAGGTGGTCGGCCCGCTCGGAAAGTCGCTGAACGACTGGATCGACGGCGGTTCCAGCCTGAGCGAGTTCGGCAGCATCATCGGCCATCTCATCGGATCGGCGAACGGCAACGCGTTCTGGGATGGCCAGGTCGTGCCTTTCGCCAACGGCGGAATCATCCAGAACCGGGTCGTGGTGCCGATGTCGATGATGGGCGAGGCCGGCCCGGAAGCGGTGGTGCCGCTACGGCGCGGTACCGATGGCAAGCTGGGTGTCGCGTCGTCGGGTGGAAGCGGCAGTGTCGCCGTCCACTACGCGCCGACGATCACCATCAACGGCGCCGGCATGACGAAAGACGAGGTGCAGGAAGTGCTGCGCGTGCACATGGAGGAACATCTGCCGCGCGCCGTAGTTGGCATCATGGGCCAGGCGCGATCGCGCAACGTGATGGCATGACGATCAGCTTTCCCCGCACGCTGCCACCGGCGCTTCTGGCGCGGCTGTCGGTCTGCGACTTCGACATCGACGAGACGCAGGAATCGGCCCCGACACGCGGTGGGCAGCCGATCGTGCGCGACGTGGCGCCACCGCTGTGGCTCGCCAATTTCAAGAGTGCGCGGCTGTCGCCGGCGGATTTCAAGACCGTCGATGCGTGGCTGAAGTCGCTCGATGGGTCGCTGAACACGTTTTACGCCTATGACCTCGCGCGCAGCTATCCGATCGCCTACCCGAACGGCTTCACGGGGCTGACGCGGGCGATCGGCGGCGCGGCGTTCGACGGCACAGCGACCCTGGCCTCAGTCGCGAGCGACAACGTCACACCACAGATCTCGGGGCTGCCGGCATCGTTCGTGATGACCGAGGGCGATTATCTCGCCTTCGACTACAACTCCGGCGCTTCGCGCGCGCTGCATCAGGTGATGGCGGCCGCAACCGGCAACGGTTCGGGTGTCATCAATGTCGAGGTTCGGCCGCACATCCGGCCGGGCTATGGCAGCGCTACCATCCTGCTGGCGCAGCCCGCCGGCAAATTCGTTCTGCAACCGAATTCGAAGCGGCGTCAGCTGGAAGCTTCCGGCTATGGGCGCCTCGAGTTCACCGGACAGCAAACACTGGTCTGACCCCATGCGCACGCTGAGCTCCGCCACGCAGACCGCGCTCGCCGCCGGCCTTCTGGTCGTGCGGGCGCTGGTCAACGTCTACGTCGACGAGGGTCTGTTCGGTTTCTGGAACGATCTTGGCACCGTGTCGATCGGCGGCGTCACCTATTACGGCACCGGTAAGCTGGGCGAGATTTCGAAGGTCGACGGCGTCACCAACCTGTCGATCCCGAATTTCACCGTGACGCTCAACGGCCTCGACACCGATGTGCTGAACGACTTTTTCACCTACACCTGGCACCAGCGCCCCATCCAGGTGCTGCTGGCGTTGCTCGATGCAAGCCGCAACCTGGTCGACACGCCGGTGGTGATGGCGTCCGGACGCATGGACAAGGCGGCGATCCGTGGCGGCGGCAAGCAGCAATCGTCGCTGCAATTGTCGTGCGAGGACGTCTCGCGGCGGCTCAGCTGGGTCAATCCGGCGGTGCGTAGCGACGCTGATCAGCGCCAGCGCCTCTCGACCGACACGTTCTTCAGCCAGGTCGCCACGACGATCGAGCAGCAGATGTATTGGGGCGTGAAGCAGCCAAAACCGCCGCACGCGGTCAAGTCGATCCGCGGCATCACGAGCCCGATCACCTGACATGCGCATTCCGGGCTGGGAAGACCGTCTGATCGCAGTGATCGAGGCGTACCGCAAGCGCGCGTTTGCGTGGGGGCAGGCGGATTGCCTGCTGCTCGCGTCCGACGCGGTGAAGGCGGTACGCGGCGATGATCCGGCGGCTCCGTATCGTAGCACCTATGCCGATGAGCGCGGCGCGGCGCGCGTGCTGCTCAGCCTAAACGCGCGCACGGCGCCGGAACTGCTGGCGCACTTGTTTCCGGGGCTGCCTCTAGCGGCGGCGAAGCGCGGCGACCTGGCCGTGATCCGCGAGCCGTCGGCCGAAGACCCGTTCGGGGCGATCGGCATCGTTTTGGGCGAGTCCGTGGCCGGCTATGGCGCCGACGGTTTGCAGTTCGTATCGCGGTTGGATTGCACCCGCGCCTTTGAGGTCGGTTGATGTCGAAGATCGCCAACGCCGCCCTGGGAGCCGCCGAGATTGCGGCTTCATTTGTTCCGGGCCTTCAGTTCGCTTCGCCATACTTGATGGGCCTGGGTGTCAGCACGCTCCTGGGCACGGCGGCTTCGTTTCTCGCCGGCGGCAACAAGGGCGCGGGCGTGCACACCCAGCTCGCCTATGACCCGAGCTTTCCGCGCCAACTGGTCGTCGGGCGCGCCCGCACCGCAGGATCTCTGGCAGCACAGTTCACGCACGATCATCTGCCGACCGGCGGCGGCGACAGTAACAAGAACCGCGTGCTGGAGATGGTGATCGCGCTTGCCGATCACGAATGCGACGGGCTGGAATACATCCTGGTCGACGGCCAGCTGGTTGGCGTCGACTTCGAGGGCTCCAGCACGCTCACGCCCCCGGGCACTGTGCTGCCGGGCGGCAGCAACCAGCGCGATGCGTCGCTGGGCTGGCGCGTGCGCTACAGCATCGACCCGGTCACGTCCCAGCCGGGAACCGACTACACCAACAAGATGTGGATCAAGTTCTATTCCGGCGCCGATGGGCAGGCGGCGGACACTTGGCTGCACACCGCGCTCGGCAGCCAGTGGCCGGCGACGTCGGTCGGTCAGAACGTCTGTTACGCGCGTATCACCTGCATCTACGATCAGAACGTTTTTTCGGGAATTCCGCGCGTCGAATTCATCCTGCGCGGCGCCAAGCTGTACGACCGCCGGCTGGATTCGACCAATGGTGGCTCCGGTTCGCAGCGCTGGGGCACGCCGTCGACCTACGCGTTCAGCGAGAACCCCTGCGTCATCGCGGAGAACATCGCGCGGGGCATCTTCGTCGGCGGTGTGCTGTTCTATGGCGCCTCGGCGATCGAGAGCGAACTGCCGGCGGCGTCCTGGACTGCGGCGATGAATGCCTGCGACGAGTCCGTGTCGCTCAAGGCGGGTGGATCGGAACTGCGCTATCGCGTCGGCGGCCAGACGGCCGTCAATCGCGATGCGACCTCGTTTCTCGGAACCGTTGCGACGTCGATGGCAGGCTATATCGGCACCGGCGCCGGCTCGATCGCGGCGTTCCCGGGTGTGTCGGCGAGCGCGGCGGTGAGCATTACCGACGACGACATCATGGCGCTGGAAGCCTACGAGCACGCGCCGAAGTTCGGCTTCGATGGCCTCAAGAACGCTGTGTTCGGGACGTTCCTCGACCCGTCGCAGAACTGGTCGATTGCTTCGCTGCCTAAGCGCACGTCGAACGACGACATCGCGACCGACGGCGGCATCGAACTGGGCGATACCTACCAGTTCGACATGGTGCATTCTGGCACGCAGGGCCAGCGCCTGATGGAAATCTTCCGCCGGCGCAACCGGCGGCAGCTGGCGCACACGATCACGCTCAGGCCCGCGGCCATGGTGATCGAGCGCGGCGACTGGATCAGCTGGACCAGCGCGCAGTGGAGCTATACCGCCAAGACCTTCCTGGTGGTCGGCGCCAGTGTGAAGCCGAACCTCGACATCGTGCTGAACCTGATTGAAACCGACAGCACGATCTTCTCTTGGGTACCGGCCAACGACGAGCTGTCGGTTGCGGGCGGTGTGCTGCCGAGCGCGTCGCCGCCGAGCGCCACGACGGCCTCGATCACGTCCACCACCGCGCTGGCACAGCCCGGCGGCGGCGGCTCGGTCGTGCCAGCGATCAAGATCGTCTATGCCGATCCGCAGGACAACCGCGCCACCGGCACGCTGGTGGAATGGCGGATCAACGGCGACAACGTCTCGAATTTCCAGACCGGCGACCTCTCGGGAACGCTGGTCATCCCGAACGCGCAGCCGCTTACCACCTACCAATACCGGCTGCTGCTGACCGGTATTCCGGGCTTCACCGCGAACTGGACGAGCTGGCAGACGGTCACGACGCCGGCGTCGACGCTGCCGACGGCGGACGAGACGCGCATCGTCAGTTCGCTCACCTCGATCCGTGGCCTTCTGGAGATCGAGAACCAGAACGCCCAGGCGCTGATCAGCATCATGTATGCGGTCCAGCAGGGACTGCAACAGAATGCCGGCGCCATTGCGATCGCGCAGTCGTCGCTGACCAAACAGATCGTCGACGGCATCTCGGCCGAGGCGCAGGCACGGCTCGACCTGGCGGCGATCGTCAACGGCATCGTCACCGGCAATACCGACGTGGCGCTGGCCGCGCGCGTCACGACGCTGGAAGCGACGTCCGCCAGCCTGTCGACCGGTAAGGCCAACGCATCCGATCTCGCGACGCTGAACAGCCAGATCAACACGCCGAGCACCGGTCTGGCGGCGCAGGTGACGTCGCTGGCGAGCACCGTGGCGTCGCTCGACCCGAGCAGCGCCGCGGCGACGATCCAGCAAACGGCGGCGGCGGTGCGCGGCGACGAGGCGTTGGCCGAGCAGAATGCCGAAGCGCTCATAAGCCTTCTGTCGGCGCTGAGCGACACGCGCAAACAGGTCAATGCGACTGTCGCGTACTACACCTCGACCATCACGACGCAGGTGCAGGAAGGTCTGACGGCGACCGCCACGCGCATCACCGAGCTCGGCGCGACGCTGGAGAACGAGAACGCCACCCTGTCAGCGCTGGTGGCCAGCAACGACAACGCCAGCGTCGACCGCGACAATGCCAATGCTTCGGCGATCAGCCAGGTGTCAGCGACCATCGGCGGGGCCTACAGCCCGTCGAGCACGGTGGCGAGCGCGCTTGCGAGCCTGACGTCGACGGTGTCGTCGCAGGGCGGCACGATAACCTCGCAGGGTTCGGCGATCACGTCGTTGCAGTCGGCGCTGGCCGGCTACACTGGCGCCAGCGCGGTGGCGACTGCTTTCAACACGCTGACGACGGGACTTTCCGCCGCGAACAGTAATATCGCGGCGAATTCGTCGTCGATCAGCACCATCAACGCAGCGCTGAGCGGTTATCTGGGCGCCAGTGCGGTCGGAAACGCCTTCTCGACCCTGACGACCAACCTGTCGACGGCGAACAGCAACATCGCCTCGAACACCTCGGCCATCACGTCGATCCAGGCGGCGATCAACGGCTATAGCGGCTCCAATGCCGTCGCAAATGCCTTTACGACGCTGACCAGCAGCGTGAGCGCCAAGAATTCGACCTTCGTCCAGGGAACGGCGCCGACGGCGATCGCGACCGGCGACCTCTGGGTCGACACCAGTAACGGCAACACGGTCAATACCTGGAACGGCTCGGCCTGGGTGCCGCGGCCGGACCTGAACAAGGCGACGACCTTTGCGCAGACCAGCACGCCGACCGCGGGCGCGGTGGGCGACGTCTGGATCAACACCACCGGCGGCGCGAACACCATGTCGCGCTGGAACGGTTCGGCCTGGGTTGCGGTCGACAATCCGCTGATCGCGACCAGCGCGTCCGCGGTCACCACGATCAACGCAGCGCTGACCGGCTATCTGGGCGCCAGCGCCGTCGGCAACGCTTTCTCGACGCTGACGACCAACCTGTCGGCGGCAAACAGCAACATCGCATCGAACACCTCTGCCATTACCGCAATCCAGTCGGCGATCAGCGGCTATTCCGGCGCGAACGCGGTGTCGAACGCGTTCAACACGCTCACCACTGGCCTTTCGGTGGCGAACAGCAACATCGCGACCAATGCCTCGGCGATCAGCACCGTCAATTCGGCGCTGACTGGCTATCTGGGCGCCAATGCTGTCGCGACGGCGATCGGTGGCCTGGTCACCTCGGTCAACGGCCGCAACACGATCTTCACCGCGACGTCAGCGCCGGTTGCAAACGCGACGGGCGACCTGTGGTTCGACACGACGCCCGGGCATGGCAACACGCCCTATTTCTGGAACGGCGCGGCGTGGACGGCAGTGCCTGGGCTCTCTGGCATCAGCGTCTTCGTGCAGAACAGCGCGCCGACGCCGCTTCATCTGGGCGATCTCTGGGTCAACAATACGACCAGCGCCAACACGCTCACGCGCTGGGACAATTCGAACTGGGTTCCGGCGAACGACCTGGCGACCTCCGCCGCGTCGGCGTTCCAGCTGTCACTGTCGAGCACGGTCAGCGGTCACACCGTCACGATCAACTCGCTGGTCAGCTCGGTCAATGGCTACGCCGCGATGTGGGGCGTGTCGATCGACGGAGGCGGCAACGTCACCGGGCTGGTGCGGCTGGACGGCGGCGCGACGCGGTCGAGCTTCACCGTCATCGCGAACGACTTCAACTATTACGACCCGACCGCGGGCTCGCTGCCGCTGTTCTCGATCACCGGCGGCACGGCCTATTTCGCGGCCCCGCTCAAGGCCGGACTGATCAACGCCGCCAACATCATCGTCAACAACCTGATTGTCGCGAGCCACCTGACCGTCGGCGCCGCCAACACGTTCAACACGACGTTCGGGAGCTACGTCAATCCGATCACCGGCACGCCAACGCTCGTAACTAGCGCCTCGACCGCAGTGGTGGCGAACAGCCCGATCCAGATACTGATCAATCTGGTGATCGTGAACCCCACGGGTGCGAACCACGACGTGACGATCACGATCGTGTCCCCGAAGAACGCTCTGGGGCACAGCCTCAGCTTCAGCGACGGGTCGCTGTCGTTCTCCGAGGTCATCACAACGGTGCCGGGCACAGCGCTCTATTCGCTGGTGCTGACTGACATCTCGTACGTGAGCACCAATGTCCAATACGCGGTGACCATTGCCGTGCCGGGCACCGGCTACCAGGCCGGTGCCTCGATCTGCATCTCACAGCCCATTCGGTAGGACCAGCCATGACCACGTCCGTGAACTTCTACAACACCGGCACGCTCACCGTTACGAACAACAGCGCGGCCGTGACCGGATCGGGCACGGCCTGGGTGGCGAACGCCAACGCCGGCCAGCTGCTGATGGTGATCAACGGCACGCGGATCGACTTCTGCCCGATCCAGAGCATCAACAGCGACACCGGCATCACGCTCCAGTCGAACTATGTCGGCGGTTCGGGCTCGACGGCCTATCCCGGCCTCGCCTACATGATCGTGCCGGTGCAGGGCTACCAGCAGGCTGTGTTCAACCAGCTGGCGACGCTCTACAGCCTGATCACCTCGTACACCAGCTTGGCGCCGAACGCCGGCGACTTCCTGCAATACCTCGGCTCCCCGGTGGTTCCGACGACGCGCTCGGCGCTCCAGGTGCTTAAAGCGCTCTTCACGAGTTACAGCGAAGCTTCGGTGGCTTCGGCCTCGTCGTGCACGCTGTTTGGCAGCAGCGTGTTGTCGCCGCGGGTGCAGCTCACCGGCACGACGACGATCAACTATTTCGACCAGGTCGCGAATTGTGTGGTCGACGCGCGGGTGTCCGGGTCAAGCCTCACCATCACGAACAGTGCCGGCAGTGTGCCAACGAATTTCTCGGCGATCAGCTGCCCGGGCGCCGTCAATCTGGTGCTGGCCGCCGGCGACCGCATCCGCATCGAGACGGATTCGAGCGGCGCAGCGACGATCACCCGGGTGCACCGCGCAAACGGAACCTTTGTCGGCGCTGGAACCGCGCTGCTGTCGGCGACGGTCAACGCCAACGCCAACGCATTGCCGGCGGGTGCGAGCGGCACGATCTTCCAGATCGGCAATGCCGATGGCACCGCGACGCGAGCGCTAATCGATGCCTTCGGCACGTCGACCGGCGCGCATCTGAACCTTCGCACGGCGCGCGGCACCAATGCCAGCAAGAGCGCGGTGCAGAGCGGCGACGTGCTGGGCGTGGTCAGTGCCTTCGGCTACGGGGCGACAGGCTATTCGGCCAACGCGCGCGCCTACCTCCAGTTCCTCGCCGGCGAGAACTGGTCGGACAGCGCACAAGGCGCCTACGCCGACCTTTACACCACGCCGAATGGCGGCACGTCGACGGCTCTGGTGGCCCGCTTCTTCGGTAGCGGGCATCTCGCAATCGGCGGCACAACCGACAGCGCGATGCTGACCGTGAATGGGACGGGGCAGTTCAACGATACCCTGTATTTGCGATACACCGCTGCATCCGCACATACCGCCCTTGCGATCACCACGGCTGACACAAGCTCATCGTCGCCGTTGTCGCTGACGATGGGCTACAATTCAGCGAACTACGGCTGGAACATAAAGGTCAATAACAACTCCGGTTCGTTTGCCGCTGGCACATGGGAACTGCAACGCGGCAACGGGTCTTCCTACGTAGATGTTCTGTCGTTCACCGACAGTGGCAACGCGACGTTCGCTGGAAACGCGACATTCGGTGGCAACGTCACGATTGACTCAGCTATTCTCATCACCAACACGAATACCGCGCCGTCAGCCGGTACCGGCACGATCTTCGCCAACGCCAACACCTTCTGTTTCTACGGCAACGGCGCAGTCGACGACTTCGAGGTTCGAAATTCGGCCGGCACCACCGTTTTCGAGATTCTTCACAACTCAACGACGGCAAAGTTCTCCGGTCTGCTCTACATCAACCAATCGACCTCGACTGGTTTCTCCGAGCAGGTTGGGGTGACGAGCAATGGCAATTGTTCGCTTGCCCTGAAGAACACCGGCGGAGCTGGCACATATCCGCTCGCGCTTTGGAACAACGCGACCAGCAGTACGATCTATTTGGCGACGTTCTGGTACAACACGTCCGTCACGCAGGTTGGCTCTGTCACCACCAACGGCTCGACGACGGCCTACAACACGTCCTCTGGCGAATTCCGGCCGGATGGGTCCGTCTTCAAACAGAACATCCGGGCGCTTGATGCGACGCTCGCATGGCAGGTTCTGGAGGGCTTCGCGCCCCAGACCTACAACGTCGCCAACGATGACGATCCGCGCCATGGCTTTGTCGTCAATCGTGCCCACAACAAGCTGCATCACCACAAGCTGCACGCGATGGGGCTCTACGTCGAGCCTGATGCCAAGGGACACGGCGGCGCGATGGACTACGGCAAGATGACGCCGTTCATCAGTGCGGCGGTCCTCGACCTGCGTTCGCATCTCGACACTCACGAACAGGAAATTTCGCGGCTCAAGGAGCGGGTCGCGCAACTCGAAGCTGAAAGGAAAGCCGCATGACCGACACTACCGCCTATTCCTGGATCGTGACCCCGCAGGGATCGACCAGCATGACCGTCGACGGACAGGCTCTGACCGGCGTCTTCACGTCATTGCATTGGCGGCTGCGAGCGGTGCGCACCATCACGCAGCCCGATCCGGCGCCTCCGCTGGTCTATTCCGGCGAAGTGTTCGGTGAGTACCGCCTGGCGCCTCCGAACCCCGAATCCTTCACGGCGCGCGACGCAGTGACCGATGAGATGAAGATCGGCTGGCTGACGGCCGGTCTCGGCGCCGACGAGATCACGAAGCAGAAGGCGCGCGTCGACGCCCAGATCGCCGTTCTGATCGTGCCGGTCGCGTTCACCGACCCGGTCATCACAGCGCCCGCGTAAGCGAGCGCCGCTCACCACTCCCATGTCCCAAGCGATGCCCCGGCGTCAGCGGCGCCGGCTTTCGCACATCCAACGCTCAACCTGGAAAGGCCTTTTCATGTCGGATTCGACCGCCGCGGCGGTAGACAAGATCACCAATGCCATGCTGTTCAAGCCCATCCCGGACGGCCCTGGAGCTGGCCTCACCGGCTTTGCCGCCTTGCAGGCAATGAAGGCGGTCCCGCTCGACGGCGAGGTGTCCTTCGCAATCAAGCAGCTGGTCAAATCCGCCAAAGCGGCCGGCGAAGTCTATGACGAGGAGCGGATCGCGATCGTGCGACGCTTCTGCGCCATGAAGAAGGTGCTGGGTCCTAGCGGCGAAGTCGACGAAACCGACATCGGTCCGGACGGGCAGGCGATCTTCCTCGGCGAAACGGACGACGAGAAGAAGGCGAACAAGGACGCCTTCGAAAGTGCACTCAATACGCTGTTCGACCAGCCGACCGAGATCCCGCTGCGCACGTTCCCGCCCAGCGTCTTCAAGGGCAAGCCCGTCGCCGGCGTGATGTTCGACGCCCTCGACTGGTTCATCGTCGATCCACCGCCGGCGAAATAGCTCGGCGCCCAATCCCCTCACACAACTTGGAGAACCAAAATGGCCGACAACCGGGCGCTGGCGCTCGCGTCGATGACGCGCGCCGCCGGTGTGCATCCCTTTCTCATCCGCGTGATCAACCGCGCGATCGCGACCGACCCATGCTTCGTTCTTGGCGAAGGCGTGCGGAGCGACGCCGACCAGCTGCGCGACTGGCAGCGCGGTGTCTCGAGGCTGAACGGCATTCCCGTGGGCGTTGTAAAGAACGGCATCGCCGGGACCGGCCGCGGCAATCATCAGACGAACCTGGCCGACGGCCTGGGACATGCGAGCGATCTCCCCCCGCTGATCAACGGTCTGGTGTGGGGTGGTGCCGATTCATCGGACGCGGACAAATGGCAGGGCTGCTATCGGACAGCGTCGGTGATGCGCGAGGCAGCGATCGCGGAGAGCGTCCGGCTTCGCTGGGGCGGCCAATGGGACGTGCCGCTGAACGACCTGCCGGCGGGCGCCGTGGCGCTGGAGGCGGCGCACAACGCCTACATGGCCAATTTCCACGCGACGCACGGCCGCTACCCACTCGCGGATGGCCCGCACTTCGAGCTGATGCTGTGATGGGCTGGTTCACTTACTGGCACGTCGTCGCCGTGCTCGCGCTGCTGGTGGTGGTGTTCGTGTACTTGGCCTACCGCGCTGAGGTCTACGCTGAGGACGTGGGCCGAGCTGGCTGGTGGGAGACCGGTGGCGTTCCCGTGGGGTGCTTACCCATGGTCGCGGCGGCACTCTGCGCACTCGCGGCGCTTTGCATGCTGCTCTGGAAATTCATCTGGTGGCTACTGTGAAGCTCGCCGATCTGGAACCGCGCTTCCTGCGATATGAGAAGCGGCCCGATCCAGACCCCGCATACTCCGGTATCGTCCGCGAGTTCTATCCGTTCGTGGAAAAGATCGAAGATGCGCAGGGCGTCGAGTTTCTGTGCCCGGTGTGCTTCAAGGCGAATGGCGGTCCCGCTGGAACGCATGCCGTGATCTGCTGGTCTTCGTCGCGGGGTATCCCCGACGACGTGCGACCCGCACCGGGCCGCTGGCGCCTTGTTGGGACTGGTCTCAACGACCTGTCGCTGATGGAAGAACCCGGGAAAACTCGGTCCGTCCAGGTTCTAGGCGACTGCAAGGCACACTTCTACGTGACGAATGGGGAGGTCACGTGAGCGATCCCGTCTGGTATCCGCCGGATGACTGGCGGGTGGTCAAGCTCATGCGCTTCCTGAACCTGCTCGACGATGCGCACAACGTGGCCTCGCCGGTGAAGTTCAATCTGTGGTCCGCCAACCTGGTCACGGTCGCCGCCGGCGCCGCGACGGTGCTGGCGTGGATCGGGCAGCACTTGCCGCACTGGGATGTCGTCGCCGCGGGATGGACGCCGCTGATGACGTGGCTCGGGCATGCGCACTTTGCGCATGCCGGCGACAAGAAAGAGCGCAACCGCCAGTCGGTGCGTATGAAGGAGAACCCATGACCGATCCTCTCACGACCCTCGAGGTCGAAGCCGCCGGCTGGGTCACCAAGTTCCTTGCCTGGATCATCGTCGCCGTGCTGGTGATCGCGATCGCGATCTACGGCGCCTATCGGCTGTTCGGCGATGGTCCCCGCCAGGCTGCCGCCGCGGCCAACGGGCAGGCAGTCGTCAACGGCGCAACCACGCAAGCCGGGGGCGCCGCAGCCAACATCATCGCAACCGAAGGCGGCCACGAAACCGCGGCCGGTCAAACCACGAGGCAGAACCATGACATCATCACGCACACGCCGGGGGCGGCGGTTCCTATCAGCCATGACACTGCTGCCGCTGCTCGGCGCGCTATCTGCATGCGCAAGTCCGCAGCTGACCTTACTGGATGCGCCGATGTGCTCGCAGTTCATCCCTGACGCGTGGCGCAAGCCGGTTCCTAGTGCGGCACTTCCCGCCGACGACAGCGCCGGCGAGTGGGCGTCGTTCGGTGACGCGCAGACCGGCCAACTCGACATCGCCAACGACCGCACGGCGTCGACCATCTCGATCTACGAGAAGTGCGAGGCATTCCTGAAGGCTGCCACGGACAGCCTCAAGCCCAAGCCGTGGTGGAAGTTCTGGGACTGGTAGTTTTCAACTTCGGCGCGATTTCCGCCGTCAACCGAGGAAACGTCAATGGCGGACACCGATATCGAGATGCAGCGCGCGTTGGGGCGCATCGAGGGGGCGTTGGACCAACTGCTCATCGAATTTCGCAGCCTGCGCGGAGACTTCGGTGAGCACAAGAACGACGACCAGAAGAACTTCTCCGGCATGCGCGCCCTGGTCTACGACCAGCGGCGGGAGGTCAACCAGCGGCTCGATGACCAGGATAAGACGCGCGAGGCGCATCTGCGCGAGCAGGACGCGACGCTGGCTGCGCTGAAGGAGTACCAGGACCGTGCACGGGGCGCCGGCTGGGTGATCATCAGCATCCTGGGCGGCTTCGCGTCGCTGATCGGCGCCTCTGTGTGGGCCGCAATCGAGGGCTGGATCAAGATTGGCGGCCACCCCTAGAATTCTCGCCATCTTGGGCTTTTTACTAGCCACCTAACTACCTGTATGGCTGGACAAACTGGCGATATGTTCTCATAGTGTTCTCATGTCTGGAACGTACACGATTGTGCAGTACAACTGGGTTTATCCGCCGGCGCCGCAGGGCCTGAAGGTCGCCGAAGCGTTCGCGCGCCTGATGGCGCTCAACGGCTACTCCTACTGCTTCGAGCAGCGCACGGCAGACCGGCGATGGCAACTCGTGCTCTTGCGCTACGATCCTCACGCCAATGCGCTGCCGTTCCTCGGCGAGACGTTCCTGAGCTCGTCGAGCGATCTGGACGCCGGCCGCGAAGAGATCATGGCGGCGCTGATCGCGCGCGACGACTGGCCATGTCACGAAGTTTGGCCCGACGAGGTCTATGCGGCGTTCCGGGCGACCTTCAGGAAGGCGCCAGCCGCGGCGTGAGAGGTCGTCATGTCCCTGGCGCATCTGCCGGCGCCACCCCTGACCGTCGACCTGGCGGAGGCAGCTGGCCGCGACGAGATGGTGATCTTCCACTGCCTAGGTTGCAGTCGATCGCGTGAGGCGCGCGCCACGGTCTTCCTCGCGTTTCTGGGAGCGATCCCGTTCGGTATGCTGGTCGGCAAGCTGAAGTGCACGCGCTGCCGCGGCGTCCTGGCCGTGCTGCTGCCGTGGTACGCGCCGACGCCGGCTGCCTGGGTGAAGCAATATCGGCCCCAGCTGGAACCGGTGCCCGAGCCACCGGCCGCGCATGTTTTCAACTACACGCTGGAGCAGCTGGACGATTTTGACAACGTCGTGCAGGTCCGCACCGCGAGCGTGAACTTCGAGCACGTGCGGCTCGCCTTCGAATTCGACATTGCGACGTCGAAGCTCGGGCCTTACCGGATCAGCAACCGCGCCCGCATCGTCGCCGACAGCCGGCGTGACTTCAAAGTCGTTAACCCGTGACGCGAGGGATTCACTTCGCCGATTCGGTGTCATAGAATCGTCCGAGGAGGACGCAATGGCCGACACGTCTATCGAATGGACGGACATGACGTGGAATCCGGTCGCGGGTTGCACAATCCTCTCGCCCGGCTGCACCAACTGCTACGCGATGCGGATGGCGTCGCGCCTCGAGGCCATGGGCAATCCAAAATATGCCGGGCTGACGCGCAAGACCGGTGGCCGCGCCAAGTGGACCGGGAAGGTGCGCTTGGACCAGGTGGCGCTGGAGGTTCCGTTGTCCTGGACGAAGCCCCGGCGTGTCTTCGTGAACTCGATGTCCGACCTCTTCCACGCCGATGTGCCAGCCACCTTCGTCGGCCAGGTCTGGAGCGTGATGGCGCGGGCTCCGGCGCACACGTTCCAGATCCTGACGAAGCGTCCCGACCGCATGGCGGAGATCACGGCACAATTTCCACAGCTGCCGAATGTCTGGCTTGGCACCAGTGTTGAGAGTGCGCCCTATCTCTTCCGGCTGGACCAACTGCGCCACGTCCGCGCCGCTGTGCGCTTCGTCTCACTGGAGCCGCTGATCGGGCCGGTGGGGCGCCCAGACCTGACGGACATTCACTGGGCGATCGTCGGCGGCGAGAGCGGCCCGGAAGCGCGACCGATGGAACGCGCCTGGATCGACGATATCCGGAAGGCCTGCCGGCGACATAAGACGGCGTTCTTCTTCAAACAATGGGGCGGCGTCAACAAGAAGGCGACCGGCCGCAAGATCGACGGCGAGACCTTCGACGAGTATCCGATCAGCGCCGGAACTGTCCGGCCTTCGGCTTCAAGAGGTGCTGCGCGATCGGAAGTGCAACCCGCCTAGCGGCACTACTCGGATTCGACATCGCGAAGAACAGGCTGAACATCGGCGATGCGCCGCTCGATCCGCCATAGAGCGTGCGTGGTTTCTCCACATAGGGAAAAACCGTCTCCAGCCTTCGCTTCATGAAGTTCTGGATGCCATCAGTATCCAGCACGCGGCGCGGCGACTTGTGCAGGTCGCCATCGAAGAAGGTCCGCTGCGTTGGCATCTTGTAGAATTCCGGCTCCCAGTCGGGCGTGCCGAGGATGCGCGTAACGGTGCGCTTCTTCTCCGGCGTGAGATCGCCGTGATCATGCGGTGCGTTGCGATAGATGCCGGCAAGCGGGGCGAGATACCAGACGTCGAGCGACTTGGTCTTGGCGATCACACCCAGCGTGTCCCACGCGACGGCGGTGTCGAACGGATCAAGGAAGATGACGCCGCGCCTGCCACCCCAGTCCGTCTGCTCGCAAATCCTCCGGACTGCGATATTGGCGTCCTCGCAGTGCACATGTGCGCCGCGGCGGCCGGCGGAAATGCTGCGAAGGTGCTCAGCGTTAGTCTCGTCGATATCGATAAAATGCAACTGGTCGAAGGGCGGCGACACAGCTAGCGCGCGCCGCGCAGAACCATCGTGCACCGTTGCTGGCCGTGCGGCCATGAACCCCAGCGCCGGAGATCCTCCGAACTTGAACGATCCGCTGCCCGCGAAGGCGTCGATATAGACCAGGTTGAACTTCGGTCGCAGGGCGCTGGTGAATGCGTTGAGATAGCCCTCGACGGTGTCGAGCTTCAGGACCGAATGACGGCCGCCGAAGGCTTGTGCGCTGTCGTCGTCGAGAACCGGTGCGCGCATGGGTGCCCCCAAGCCCACCCTCTCGATCGGCAGGGCCTATGCCGCTCCCCGCAGGGAGAAGACCGCTTCGTTCCCCGTGGAGGGAACGGTGGTGCCCAGAAGAGGACTCGAACCTCCACGCCTTGCAGCGCTAGTACCTGAAACTAGTGCGTCTACCAATTCCGCCATCTGGGCCGATGGAAGGGCGCGATGTTTAGGGGGCGCGGCGTTCGCTGTCAATGAACAGCTTTTCCGGCGAAAAGCATTGACCGGCAGTGGGTTGGCGGCGCTTCGGCAACATAATTGTCCGCTGGAATTTTCGCTTCCCATAGACACACGCCCTCCCGGTTGGCCTTCCGGGAGGGCGTGCGCCCGCGCTGCCAGGCAAGCATCGCCCGGCGCATCTTTCAGCGCTGCGCACATGCACCTGCATTTCGTCTCCGCGGTTCTCATGACGGGCGCGAAGCAGCGATCCAAAGCGTCCGATGGACGCCGCATGCGCGGTCAAGCGGGTCCCCACGAGCCGGGCCCTTACCTGTCTGTTCTCGTGCCTCGCTGTCGTGCCGCCGAAAAATGGCTTCCGCGCGTGCGCGGCGCCGGGCGGCCCTGCATGGTTGTGTACTCCTGACGATGTTTGGGGGGTCGTAGGGAAATAAGGACGAAAAGGGCAGCTTCAAGAGAAGAGTTAGGAAAAATCTCTGACAGATTGTCAATATGACCTAAGCTCTTGTTCTAGTGGGGCGATGCGGCGTCTGCCCGCGTCGCGCGGGTCCGTGGCTATGACGGCCGTGCTTTCCTCGCCGCGCGCCCCGCGGGCGTGCGTGTCGATGAGCGCCGCGGTGGGTGCCCCTGATGGCGCCGAAACCAGTGAGAGAAGGCGCTGGCGCCAGAGAGCCCAATCTGATCCGCGACCGACACGAGCGTTCGCTTCGGGTCGGCCATGAGCGATTTCGCCAAAGCCATGCGTTGGCGACCAAGGACCTCCCTGAAACTCGTCCGCTCCAACGACAGTTTTCGATGAAGCGTCCTGCGGTCGACGTTCATCCGCTTCGCGACGGCATCCGCCGTGCAACGCCCGGTCGGCAACAGAAGGGCAATGAGTTCTTCGGTTTCGGCGACGATGCTTCTGTCTGGTCTCATCTGCGCAACGTAGCGCTCGATCTGGCGTGCCATGTCAGGATCGGCGGAGGTGATCTTTGTCTCCAAGTCCCGACGCTCGAACACGATTCCATTGAACTCCTGGCCGAAAAGCGGCGCGACCCCGAGCACGCGGCGGTATCTGTCAAAGGTGGACGGCTTTGGATGGGCAAAGCAGACCGCCTGCGGCCGCCATCGCTCCCCGAGCAACGACCGGACGTTGCGCACCAGGACGCCGATGCACAACTCGACCGCCTGCCGCGACAGTTTCCGAACCTCGCCCACGAAGCTCAGCCGAACAATCGCTATCTCCGATTCCTCCTCAATATGAGCGACGACGCTGTCGTTTTGCATCCACTGGTACTGAACCATGACCTCCAGCGCCTTGCGCAGGCTCGGCTGTTCACGGGCGATCAGGCCGACCGCCCCCATGTTGGAGAGGCGCCGAATCTCTGCCATGCGGAGGCCGATCTCCTGATTGCCGCTTCGGCGCGCTGCCGCTTCAAGAAGCCTGGCAACCGACAAGGACGGTATCTTCAGATCGGGGTTGGACAGTGCCGCGACCGGGAGGCCAACCTCGTGCGCCAAACGCGGCGCGTCCAGCCCGAGCTGGGCACAGACCTCTGAAAAGCCGGTCAATCCTGCACTGCGGCATAGGTGGCGCATCTGGCGTGGCCCTGATCGGTGTCCCAAATAAGCAACATCATGTCCCGGAATGTCAACATCCCGGCAACGGCGCGTCCTACGGTTCATGAGCCCTGAGGGAGATACTCGTGACCACACCCACCTGTGACGCGCTCCGTGCCACCGGCGAATGGAATTCCGCCTGGGACGAGATGTTCGCGCTTGACCCGGATTGGGTCGAAAAATTTGTCGCGATGGGCGTGGCGCCACGCCTCAAGAATGTCCTGGAGCCCAAGGTCTGGGAGCTGATCGCCATCGCGGTCGATGCGTCCTGCACGCACCTCTACGCACCGGGCGTGCGCCGGCACATCCGCCGCGCCCTCGAGGTGGGAGCAACGCCCGAGGAGATCATGGCCGTCCTGCAGGGCGTCGCCGTGCTCGGCATCCACTCCTGCGCGCTCGGTTTCCCCATTCTCGCAGAAGAGATGAACGCCCAACGCAAACACGACTTGAAGGAGGAACACCATGCACTTTCTCGATGACTCCCTGCTGCCCGAAAACCAGGAGAAGCTCGTCATTCAGGCCGCGCCTTACGGTCCCGAATTTCTCCCCGGCGATTCCGACGACATTCCGGTCACGATGGACGACCAAGTGCGGAAGGCGGTCGATTGCTACAACGCCGGCGCCAGCGTCCTGCACATCCATGTCCGCGAAGCGAACGGACAGGGCTCGAAGCGGCTGTCGATGTTCAACGAGATGATCGCGCGCCTTCGCGATGCGGTGCCGAACATGCTGTTGCAGGTAGGCGGCTCGATTTCCTTCGCGCCCGAAGGTGAAGGCGAAGCCGCCAAATGGCTGAGCTACGACACGCGGCACATGCTTGCAGACCTCAACCCGAAACCGGACCAGGTCACCATCGCGATCAACACCAGCCAGATGAACGTCACGGAGCTGATGAGCGAGGATGACGTAGCCGGAACGTCGCTGGCGCTGCCCGCCTATCACGCGGCCTATCGCGAGATGATCGTGGAAGCGAGCCCGAGCTTCTATCTTGAGCACCTCAAGCGCCTGAATGCCGCCGGCATCCAGCCGCACTTCATGCTCGGCAACATCGCGCAGCTCGAAACGGTTGAGCGCCTCATTCGCCGCGGTCACTACTCCGGACCGCTCGTGCTCAACTATGTGGGCATCGGCGGCGGCGCCTCCGGCACGCATCCTGCCGATCTCCTGGAGTTTGCCCGCCGCACGCCGGATGGCGCGGTACTCACGATCGAAGGCCTCATGCGCCACGTCGCGCCGATGAACACCATCGCGATCGCTTTGGGCCTGCATGTTCGCGTGGGCATTGAAGACAACCTTTGGGGCGGCAAGGGCGAGCGCCGCACGTCGGTCCAGCAGATCGAACAGATGGTGCGTATCTCCCGCGAACTCGGCCGCGAGGTGGCGGACGGCAACGATGCGAAGCGCATCTACCAGATCGGTGTTCAGTACCAGGGCATCGACGAAACACTGGCGAGGCTCGGGATGCCTCCAAACAGGGTATCGGGTCAGCGCGGCGTGCCCGTGCGCTCCGCCGCCTGATGCTGACGACTGCCATTTTGGCCCTGCTGGCGTTCCTGTTTCCCAGGGCCCGCCGGCAGGTCGTCATGACCTTTCAGGGATTCGGCCAGCGCGTGCGGAACGCCATTGGGCGCGGGCCTCATGTCTGAAGTACAGACACGCCGGCTTGGGTTCGATGGTTGGAACGCTTCGGGTTTGGCCGCAGTCCGGCGCCTCTATCCTGGACTGATTGCGGCGGGCACCATCGGCCTGGCCGCAACATGGCTGGGCGAACAATACAAGTCGCCTGTCATGCTGTTCGCGCTGCTGATCGGCATGGCCTTCAATTTTCTCTACGAAGAAGGCCCCTGCCTCCCGGGTATCGACTTCGCATCGAAGAATATCCTGAGGGTGGGCGTCGCGCTCCTCGGCGCCCGCATTACGGTCACACAGATTCTCGGCCTGGGACTCATGCCGCTGGCGACCGTGCTTGTCGGCACAGGCTCGACGATCCTGCTGGGCGCCTGGGCCGCCAGGCGCCTCGGCCTGTCACGTTCGTTCGGGCTGTTGTCCGGCGGCTCCGTGGGCATCTGCGGCGCCTCGGCAGCGCTTGCCATCAGTTCCGTTCTGCCCAAGGGACCGGAAGGCGAGCGAGACACGATCCTCACGGTCGTGATCGTAACGGCATTCTCGACCCTTGCCATGATCCTCTATCCACTGCTGGCCGGTGCACTGCATCTCGGTCACGCGGCGGCGGGAATCTTCCTGGGTGGCACGATCCACGATGTCGCCCAGGTCGAGGGCGCCGGGTACACGATCTCGCTTCAGACTGGTGACATCGCCACATACGTCAAGCTGCTGCGCGTGAGCATGCTGTTGCCCGTGGTCCTTTCGATCGGCTTCTTCATCGGAAAGCCGGGAGCGCAGCCCGGGACGCGGTTGCCGATGCCGCTCTTTCTCCTTGCCTTTGCCGGGCTCGTTGCCCTTGGAAGCATGGGCGCCATTTCGAAGAGTGCTGTCGCGATGGCCGGAGACGCGTCGCGCTGGTGTCTTGTGACCGCCGTGGCAGCGCTGGGCATCAAGACGTCGTTTGGCGCGGTCGTCAAAGCCGGGTGGAAGCCCGTTGCGCTCATGCTCGGCGAGACAGCCTGGATCGCCGGGATAGTCCTTGGAGCGGTCCTGTTCTGGAAATAGCCGATGGCCGCGCGCCGGATGCGAGGTGCGCGAGAAGTGCCCGCGATGACACCGCCATGTTGACCGGCGTGGCGGGACGTGACCGAAGTCGTCGGCCAGGGCCTGTGATGACGCCGATCTTCAGACAGCTGCCCTGTGCTAGGCTGCTGACGCATGCCGTCCGATCTCAAGCGCTATCACGCCAAGCGGAAATTCGATCGCACGCCGGAGCCGAAGGGCTCTGTGGCGGAGGAGAGCGATGCGCCGATGTTCTGCGTGCAGCAGCATCATGCGCGGCGGATGCACTATGACCTGCGGTTGCAGATTGGCGGCACGTTGCGGAGCTGGGCGGTGCCGGAGGGGCCGTGCCTCGATCCCAAGGTGCGCCGGTTCGCGAAGCTTACCGAGGATCATCCGCTCGAGTATCTGTCGTTCGAGGGCGCGATCCCCGACGGCAATTACGGCGCGGGCAACATGATCGTGTGGGACCGCGGCACCTGGGTGACGCTGGCCGACGATCCCGACGAGGCGTTGAAGAACGGCGAGCTGAAATTCCGGCTGGCGGGGGAGAAGCTGTCGGGTGGATGGACGCTGGTGCAGCTGCCGGACGATCCGACCAACTTCCTGCTGATCAAGGAGCGGGACATCGCGGCGCGGCCGCTGGCCGATTACGATGTACTGAAGGAGGAACCGAACTCGGTCATCACCGGCAAGCCGGTGGATGACACGCCCGTGGAAGCCGCGCCCCCCAAGAAGGCGGCGTCGGTGCCGAAGGCCGGGAAGCTCGCCGATGCGAAGGCGGCGCCGTTTCCCGCAAAGTGGTCGCCGGAGCTGGCGTCGCAGGCGGATGCCGCGCCACGCGGCAAGGGCTGGCTGCACGAGATCAAGTATGATGGCTATCGCACGCTGGTGTTCTTCGATCACGGCAAGGTGACGCTGATCACGCGCAACGGGCATGACTGGACGAAGCGCTATGGCGCGCTGAGCAAGGCGTTCGCGAAGCTGCCGTGCGAAACGGCGATCCTGGACGGCGAGATCGTAGTGCAGGATGCGCGCGGGATCTCGTCGCTGAACCTGCTGGAAGAGGCGCTGTCGGATGGCGGCGTGTCGCACACCTTCACGTTCTTCGCGTTCGACCTCTGTTACCTCGACGGGCACGACCTGTCGGGGGTGACGCTCATCGAGCGCAAGCGGGCCCTGGAGGGACTGGTGACGCCGCTGGTGGATGCGCGGTCGGCGGTGCAGCTCAGCAGCTATGTCGAAGGCGACGGGCAGGAGCTGTTCACGCAGGCGAGCCGGATGGGACTGGAGGGCATCGTCTCCAAGAAGGCGGATTCGCGATATGTGCAGAAGCGCTCCAGCGACTGGGTGAAGGTGAAGCGAGTCGAGATCGGCACGTTCACGGTGATCGGCTTCCTGTCGAGTGCGCCGAAGACGGTGACGTCGCTGGTGCTGGCGGAGGAGCGGGGCGGCGAGCTGGTGTACGCGTGCCGCGCGGGATCGGGATTGTCGGAGACGCGCGGGCGCGAGCTGTATCCTCAGTTCGCGAAGGTGGAGATCGCCAGGCCCGTGGTGACGGTGCCGAAGACGCCCGACGCGCACTGGATCGAGCCCAACTGGACGATCGAGCTTGGTTATCGCAGCCGGTCGTCAGACAACGCGCCGCGCGCGCCTGTGTTCATGAGTATCGCCCCGGTGAAGAAGCGGCCGGCGGGGAGGAAGTCGCTCAAGCCCAAGCTGATCGGCGATAAGGAGCTGGCGTCGATCCATCTGACCAATCCGGATCGCGGGATGTTTGCCGGGAGCGCCGACAACAAGCTGGGCGTCACCAAGCTGGACATCGCGCTTTACTACGCGCGGGTCGGCGACTGGCTGCTGCCCGAGCTTCTGCGGCGGCCGGTGACGATCATCCGCTGCCCGACCGGCGACATCAACGATCTGTTCTACCAGCGCCACGCGTTTCACGGATTGCCGGACGGCGTCGAGAAGGTGGAGCTGAAGGACGAAGAGGGCCGCGCGGCGTTCATCACGGTGACGGAGCCGAAGGGCTATCTGGGGCTGCCGCAGTTCGGCGCGGTGGAGTTTCATCTGTGGGGCTGCAGGGTCGATGATCCGGAGCATCCCGACAGAATTGTGATGGACCTCGATCCCGACGAGAGCCTGCCTTGGGCGCGGGTGTGCGACGGGGCGGAGATCCTGCGCGACCGGATGAAGGCGCTCGGGTTCGGGGTGTTCCTGCGCACCACCGGGGGCAAGGGGCTGCACCTGGTGACGGCGATCGACGCGGTGCACGACTGGGCAGAGATGAAATCCTTTGCCGAAGCGCTGGCGAAGGCAGCGGCGGCGGATTCGCCGGGCCTGTTCACGGCGGTTGCGTCGAAGGAACGGCGCAAGGGGAAGATCTACATCGATTATCTGCGCAACGGGCGCGGCGCCAGCGCGATCGCGAGCTATTCGCTGCGCGCGCGGCTTCAATTTCCCGTGGCCACGCCGATCCGCTGGGACGAATTAAGGAATCTTACCAACGGCATGGCGTTCAATCGCCAAACGGTGTTCAAGCGGCTGGAGACTCTGGCGGCTGATCCGTGGGATGGGCTAGAATCCAGTGCAATTCGGATCACGCCGCAGATGCGGCGGGCGGTCGGACTCAAGAAATAGGCGGACGTCATGGCAGGTCGCGCATACTGGAAGGGTTATCTCAAGCTGTCGCTGGTCGCGTGTCCGGTGCGGCTCTATTCGGCGACGTCAGCCGGCGCGGCGAAGATCTCCTTCAACATGCTGCACAAGGACACGCTGAACCGCGTCCAGATGAAGTACCACGACCCGGAACTGGGCGAAGTGGACCGCGCCGACCTGGTGAAGGGATACCAGTTCGAGAAGGACAAGTACGTCGTCGTGACGGCGGAAGAGCTGGACGAAATCTCCATCGAGTCCAGCAAGACCATCGATATCGACGGGTTCGTTGATGCGGACGACATCGATCCGATCTATCTCGACTCGCCCTATTACGTGGCCCCGGACGGTCCGATCGCGGAGGAGACCTATGCGGTGATCCTCGAGGCGATGAAGCGCGCCAAGAAGGTGGCGATCGCGACCATCGTGCTGAACGGGCGCGAGCGGCTGGTGGCGATCCATCCGCTGAACGAAGGATTCAAGCTGACGACCTTGCGTTCGGCGAAGGAAATCCGCGAGGCGTCGGGCGCGATCGACAAGTTCTCGGTGAAGCTGACGCCGGACATGCTCGCCATGGCGGGGCAGATCATCAATTCCAAGAAGATCAAGTTCGCGCCGGAGACGTTCGAGGATCGCTATGAAGACGCGCTGATGACGCTGGTGAAGTCGAAGATCTCGGGCGGGGAGCCGGTGATCACCAAGGCGCCGGAGCGCGGCAATGTGGTGAACCTGATGGATGCCCTGCGCCGCTCGATCGAAGAGGAACGCCGCCCGGCGGCGCCGAGCCTCAGCAAGGGGGCGGCGGCGGGCGACAAGGCTGCCGCCAAGCCAGGGAAGGCAAAAGCTTCGGCGCCAAAGAAGAAGTCGAAGGCCGCCTGACGGCACGAAGGGGGTCCGATGGACCTGTATCGCCGGTCCGTTGCGCTGTATGGCCGGTTCTCGCCAGGACAGCGCGAGCGGCTGACACGCGAGATCACGCAACGCGGTGGTTCGGTGGTACGCGACCTGACGCGGCGGTCCGATCATCTGGTCGTGGGCGCGCTGGCGACGACGCTGATCGACAGCGGTGTGCTGGGGATGCGTTTGCGCAATGCGGCGGCGCGTTCGGTGCCGGTGTTCGGCGAGCGGACGTTTGCGACAGCGCTGGCCGGCAAGAGTGCGGATAGCGCGACGCTGCCGCTGGCGACCGCGCTGGCGCCGACGGGACTGACGACCGAGGACGCGCTGCTGCTGGCTGCATTCGACCTCATCGTGGTGCAGCGCGAGAACTGCCGCTTCGCCGATGCGGCGCAGATCCGGGCGGCGGCGGAGCTGATCCACCAGCGCGGCTCGCGGGCCGAGGTGGTGCGCATGCTGGTGAAGGTGCGCGACAAGGCGCCGACTGGGCGCCGCAAGGTGGTGCTCGGACCGTCGGGCAAGGGCGCGCTGCAATGGGAGAGCGGCCTCACCACGCTGGAGGGGCAGGGCTTCCTGCCGCTCGACCACACGCATGTGAGCATCGACGAGGTGTTCGAGCAAGCGGAACTGGCGGAGGCCGAAGGCGAACACGAAGCGGCGGCGAAGCTGTACGAGACCTGCGCGCAGGGCGAGCGCAGCGATCCGATCGCGCCGTACAATCTTGGCAATATCCGGCTGGCGCAGGAGGATTTCGGGGGCGCGATCATCGCCTATCAGCGCGCGCTGGCTCGGGACGCGGATTTCGTGGAGGCACGCTACAATCTGGCGCTGGCCTATGAGGCTACGAACAGGCTCGGGCAGGCGGCCGAGGACCTGGAGCGCGCCCTGGCGATCGATCCGCTCTACTACGATGCGATGTTCAACCTGGCGCAGCTGCGCATGAAGGACGGCGACATCGCGAGCGCCAAGTACCATTTCGAGCGCTATCTGGCTTCGAACCCGCCGGCCGAATGGGCGGCGACGGCGCGCAAGGCGATCCTCTACTGCACAGCCAGGCTGTCGGCATAGCCGTCGCTGGTCATCACGCGCGGCGTGTGGCCGCCGGAGGCCGGCTTCTTCCCTTGCGCCTTCATCGCGCGCCACAGGATCGCGCCGTTGGTCGTGAAGAACAGCGCCATCCAGAGGCTGAGCCGATCGCAGAGCAGCGGTGTGACCATCGCGGCGTCGGCGCCCCGGCGTTCGATAAAGCCACCGGCTTCGGCCTCGCGCAGCAGGCGAAGGATGTGCATGCGCGATACGCCGAGCGTGCGCGCCATGACGCTGGCATTGATGTGCACGAGGCCGGGCTGCGGGAACGCGCCGCCTTTCCACGCTTCGCTGACCAGCATGTAAAGGAACAGCATGCCGGAATTGCGGTTGGTGATGGCATCGAATGCCTCGAGATCGCGATGGTGGCGCGGACCGAGCGCGAGCATCAGGCGGCCCATCTCGGCCATGTAGGTACGGAACGCCTCGTTATCGAACGCGGCGAGCACCGGCCCGGCTTCCGGTGCGAGCATCGCGATAGACTCGAGATCGATCATCAGGCGCCTGCGATAGGCGTTCTTCATCCTGTCGGTCGGGACATAGATGCGGACGCTGCCGTTCCTGTGGTCCGCGGCGCCGGTGACATAGCCGATGAGCTTAAGCCGCAGAAGCAGAGCGGCAGCGCGGCCTGAACTCAGCGCGCCGCTGTTGGCGGAGAGATCGCGCAGCCGGCGATGGGTCAGCCCGCCGGTCGCATCCATGAAAAGCGCCAGCGAGGCCAGCATGACGTGGCCGAGATCGCGGAACGTACTGTGCAACTGTGGGTCGACGGCGATGTGCGCAAGCGCCTTCTCGACCGAGTTGCGCATCGCGTCACCGAAGCGGGGATGGGTGCGCACGCTTGCGATGAGGTCGGTGCCTGGCTCACCGACGTCGCGTTCCCAGCGCTCCAACACTCCAGAGTTCACCAACACAACGCCCCTTAGGGAGACTCACCGTAGCAAAGACGGCGCGGTGGGTCTGTTACGGCGAAATCCCTAGATGGGCAATTCGGGGAAACCGCGGCTGAGGTGTGGCGAATTTGCGAGGCCATAACGGCGCGGAAGGTCGGCCGCTTTCGTTAATCCAATGCGGACGCCCGTGGCGATGGCCGGTCTTCTGGAGCGATTGATCAGCGCCAAGGGCGGCGCGAACAGCGACAGCCCATTGTGGACGCCGGTGATCCCCAGTGCTTCGCAGAGCTTGCCTGGCCCGCTACACAGCTTGCGCGGGTCGTCGTTGCCGCGGCGACGTGCCATGGCGGCGAGGCCGTGCGTGGGTTCGAGGGCGCGGATGAGTACCGCGCTGGCGTCCTTGCAGACGAAGTTGAGGCACCAGTGCACGCCATAGATAAAGTAAACATAGGCGTGGCCGGGCGCGCCGAACATCACGGCGTTGCGCCTGGTCTGGCGCTCACCATAGCTGTGGGAAGCAGGATCGGTTGTATCGTAGGCTTCCGTTTCGACAATGATGCCGCCGGACTTGCCAAACATCAGGGTCGTGCCGATCAGGGCGCGGGCGACCGCATCGGCATCGCGAGCGAAGAAGCGTGGGCCGATGGGTTTCATAGGGTGATGAGGTTCACGCCATAAGCCAGGGCCGCGCCCGCGATGGTCATGACCGTGGTGAGGAATTTCGGATGGGCGTGGTGGCTCTCGGGCACGAGGTCCGAAGCGCCGAGATACAGGAAGAGCCCGGCGAAGACGGCGAGCACGGTGCCAAACGAGCCCGCGGCCAGCGGGATAAAGAACGCCACGGCGATGCCGACGGCGGGCGCGATCGAGTCGGCGAGAAGCCAGCGCAGGCCTTCGGCGCGGGTCCCGCCGTTCTTCAGCACGACATTCATGGTGTTGATGCCGTCCGAGAAGTCGTGGGTCAGGACCGCCGTGGCAACCGCGATGCCGATCGTGCTGGAGACCTTGAAGGCGAAGCCGATGGCGAGGCCGTCGAACACACTGTGGGCGACGAGGGTGATGGCGCCGAGCGCGCCGCGTTGCGGGCCGTGGCCGTGCCCATGGTGGTGTTCCTGCCCGTGGTCGCCGTGATCGTGGTCGGCGGCATGGAGCAGGGCGAGGCGGTCGAGCAGCAGGTAGAACAGGAAGCCGATGGCGACGAACAGCATGGTCTCGGTCGGCGGGCGCGTGCCGGCGGTGAGGTGCACGGCTTCCGGCAAGAGGTCGAAGAACGCAACGCCCACAACGGCGCCGGCGCTGAAGCCCAAGATCAGGTGCAGGCGGTCCTTGAGTCGAAGGGCGACGAGGCCGCCGAGCATGGTCGCACCGAAGGCCGCCGGCGCGAGCAGGAGCGAGAGCATGAAGACGAAGTGCCGTTGCGTGTCGGAAGCGTCATAACATACCTTGATGGCGCGTCATCCGCCGGGGACCTCATGGCCGCCAAGAAGAAAAAGAAGCGTATTGCTGCCGGGAAGAAGGGAGCGGCGAAGAAGCGGCGGCCCGTGGCGAAGCGGGCGGCGCGCAAGCCCGCGAAGAAATCGGCCAAGAAGAAGGCGGCGAAGCGCGTCGTGCCGCAAACGCCATCGCCTCGTCCGGCCAGGAAGCTCGCGCCCCGCAACACAACGGTGGACGCCGTGGAAGAAGCGTCGCGCGAGAGCTTCCCGGCCTCCGATCCGCCGAGCTGGACGCCGGTGACCGGCGAAGACCGTTAGGTGGCCGAAGCCGCGACCGAAGCCGACATTTCGTCGTGGCTGGAGCTGGTACGCGAGGTCGAACCGCTGTTCGGCCCAATTCCGATGTTCGATACGACGCTTACCACGAAAATTCGTGAAGGCGATGCCCTGTGCGTGCGCGAGGGGGACTGCGTGACGGGCGGGATGTTGCTGGCGCGCCGGACAACTGGATCCGCTGGCTGGCAGTCCGGCGCGCAACGTGGCGGCGCGCGACGGGTGCGGAGCTGATGGAGGCGGCGTTGGCGCGCTGGCCCGGACCTTGTTCGATCTCTGTGGCGACGTTCGGGGCGGACAATCCGGAAGGCCATCCGGCACGGCGGTTGTACGAGCGGTACGGATTTGAGCCGCGCGAAATGCTGCCGCGTGGGCCGGAGGGCGGGACGCGGCAGCTCTATGTGCTGGTGCGCAGATGAGCGCGGACCTCCGACGCAACATCCGGCTGCTGAGCGCCTTCAGCTTCTGCAACGACTTCCGCGTCTATGCCCCGATCATGGTTGTCTATTTCGCGCAGGTCACGAGTTCGTTGGCGCTGGCGACACTGCTGTTCTCGATCGCCAAGATCGCATGGTCGGTTTTCGAGGTTCCGACGGGCGTGTTCTCCGACCTCCTCGGCCGCAAGCTGACCATTGTGCTTGGACAGGCCGCTTCGGTGGCATCGATCGCGCTATACGCGTTCGGGCATGATTTTGCGTGGCTGGCGGCGGGCGCGGTGATGGAGGGGTTCGCTTTCTCGCTCTTCAGCGGTAACAACGATGCGTTCCTGTTCGACATTCTGAAGAGCGAGGGTATCGAGGCGCACTTTTCTGAATGGCTGGGCGGCATAAGTGCCATGTTCCAGCTGGCGCTGGCGGTATCGGCTGGTGTCGCGATGGTCGCGCTGGGCTGGTTATCGCTGCGCTGGATGTTTGTGCTGACGCTGCCGGTCGCGGCAATGGGGCTGGTGTTTGCGCTACTGCTGACCGAGCCAAAGCGGCATACGGATGCGATCGCGGCCAACGTCTTCGCCCATCTGCGCGAGGCGATTGCGGGATTCAGGCGCGACGTCAAGCTGCGCGAGCTGAGTCTCGCCTCGATGTTGGGATTCGCACTCGGCGAGGCCAAGCACATGTTCCATCCCGTGTTCTTCGCGCTGTTCTGGCCGCCATGGGCGCTGGGTGTCGCGGGAGTCGCGGTGCATGGCATGGCGTCGCTCGGCTTCCGCATAAGCGGGCCGCTGGTCAAGCGGTTCGGCGAGCTGCGGGTGCTGCTCGGCTCCAACTTTGGCAGCACTTTGATCGGTGCCAGTGCGGTTCTGGTGCCGACGGTGGCGAGCCCGGGCATCATTTCGCTGTCCTCGATCCTGTTCGGACCCGCCATGGTTGCGCAGTCGAGTCTGATGCAGAGGGCATTCACCGGCGCGCAGCGCGCCACCATGGCATCGTTGATATCGCTGGGCGGGAACATCCTGTTTGCGGCGGCGGTGTTCGCCATCGGGGCGGTGGCAGACCGGGTGGGCGCGCGTTTTGCCTTGCTTGGGGCGGAGATTCTCACTATCCCCGTGACGCTTCTTTACTGGAGGCTGTACCGCTCCGCATGAAGATCAAGCTGCACAAGGGCGATCTGCCGGACGGGCTCGACCTGGGTCCGCTGGTCGCGATCGACAGCGAAACGCTGGGGCTCAACTATTTCCGCGACCGGCTGTGCCTGGTGCAGCTCTCAGCCGGCGACAATGTCTGCCATGCGGTGCAGTTCGCGCCCGGCGAGTACGCGGCGCCAAATCTGAAGACGCTGCTGACCGATCCCACCGTGACGAAGCTGTTCCACTTCGCGCGGTTCGATGTGGCGATGTTCCGGCGCTATGTCGGCGTGCGGACGGCACCGATCTATTGCACCAAGATCGCGTCCAAGCTGGTGCGGACGTACACGGACAAGCACGGGCTGAAGGACCTGGTGCGCGAGCTGCTGGGCGTCGATCTGTCGAAAGAGCAGCAGTCGTCGGACTGGGGCGCGCCGGAACTCACCGAGAAGCAGCTGGCCTACGCCGCGAACGATGTGGCTTACCTTCACCGGTTGAAGGAGGTGCTGGACGCGATGCTGGCGCGCGAGCACCGCACGGAGCTGGCGAAGGCGTGCTTCGATTTCCTGCCATCCCGGAGCGAACTGGACCTCGCGGGCTGGGCCGAGGAAGACATCTTCGCGCACTAGTTGCCCCCGGCGAACGGAGTGGGCTTCGCTAAGACGGCGCCCGTTAACGATCTCTTACCGCGCGCAATATAATTGCCTTGCTCCGGCGGAGCGGTTGGGACACATTTGGCATGAATTTCGCGTAGAGCTGTTGGCTCGCAACCGAGCCAACAAAAACAAGGGGCTGCATGGCTTCCGCCAAAATCCGCGCCGTGAAACCACAGGCTGCCAAAAGCCGTGATCTGGCCGCCGCACGGCGTGTTCTCAAGCATGCGACCGAGGCGCTTGATGCGCTGGGCGAATCGCTGAACGGCGACTTCTCCCGCGCCATCGACGCCATACTTGCCGTCGAGGGGCGGGTGATCGTGAGCGGCATGGGGAAGTCGGGCCATGTCGCGCGCAAGATCGCCGCGACGCTGGCGTCCACTGGCACCCCGGCCTTGTTTCTGCATCCCGCCGAAGCCAGCCATGGCGACCTCGGCATGGTCACGCGCGCCGATGCGGTCCTTATGCTGTCGAATTCCGGCGAGACGGCCGAACTCGCAGATATCATCACCTATGTCCGGCGGCTCGCCATTCCGCTGATCGGAATGGCGAACAATCCGGAGTCCAAGCTGTTGCAGGCCTCCGATGTGTCGCTGCTGCTGCCGAAGTCGCAGGAGGCGTGCCCGATGGGGCTCGCGCCCACGACCTCGACCACCATGATGCTGGCGCTGGGCGATGCGCTGGCTGTGGCGCTGATGGAGCGCCGCGGCTTTTCGGCCGACCAGTACCGCGATTTCCACCCCGGCGGCTCGCTGGGCAAGAAGCTGATCCGCGTCGGCGACATCATGCACAAGGAAGAAGAGCTGCCGCTGGTCGCGCCGGATGCGCGGATGCGCGACGTGCTGATCGTCATGACCTCTGCCAGGTTCGGCATCGCCGGCTATGCTGGCGTGGTCGACAAAAAGGGTGCGCTGCTCGGCATCATCACCGACGGCGACCTGCGCCGGAACATGGCGCCGGACCTGCTCGACAAGCTGGCGCGCGACGTGATGACGGCGAACCCGAAGACCGTGTCGCCCGACATCCTTGCGTCGGAAGCGCTGACCTTCATGAACGCGAAGCCACCGAAAGTGACCTATCTATTCGTGGTCGATCCGACGGATGAGAGCCGCAAGCCGGTAGGCTTCCTGAGCGTGCACGACATCCTGCGCGCGGGCCTTTCCTGACATGTCCCAGCCCGGCGCACACAAGGCGGTGGCCGAGCCGCTGTCGCAGGGCGGCGGCAACCGGCGCGGTGGCCGCGACTGGACGGCCCGTACGCGCGACACGGCGTTGAACGCGCTGCGCTACTCGCGGTTCGTGACGGTGATGAAGCGGGTGCTGCCGGTCACGGCGGCGGCGCTGATCCTGGCGATCATCGCCTACTCGCTGGTGCCGCGGCAGTCCGACAAGTTCAAGCTGACGTCCGAGCAGGTCGGCACGCTCGCCAACGACCTTGCGATGATCAAGCCGCGCCTGACGGGCAGCGACAGCAAGGGCCATCCATTTGTCATCACCGCGGATATGGCGATCCAGGATGCAGCGAACGTGAAGCGCGCGACGCTGAAGAACGTTGAGGCCGATCTCACCATGGACAACAACCGCTGGATGAACGCGATGGCGGCGCGCGGCTTTATCGACATGAACAAGGGCACGCTGAAGCTGAACGGCGGGATCGCCGTGTACTCGGATGACGGGTACGAGATTCACACCGAGCGGGCCGACGTCGATCTGAGGAAGGGCCTGATGCACGGGCCAGCGGCGGTGAATGGGCACGGCCCCTCGGGCGCGTTCCGCTCGGACACGTTCGAACTCGACCGCAAGACGCAGCAGTTGGTGTTGAATGGACATGTGCAGATGACGCTTATCGGAGGCCACAAGAAATGAAGCGCGTTCTTCTTCTTTCGGTGGCGCTGATGAGCAGCGGGGCCTTCGCCGATACGCCGCCGATCAAGCACGACGCCAATCAGCCGATCGCCATCTCGGCCGATCGCTTTGTGGCGGAAAAGAACCCGGCGTCCGGCAATGGCGGGCAGATCACCGGCACCTACACGGGCAACGTCCTGATCACCCAGGGTGAGATCAAGATGCGGGCAAATTCCGTGCGTATCAACGTGATCGGCGGCAAGCCTGACAAGATCTACGCCAACGGCAATGTGGTGGTGAACTCGCCGTCGGGCACGGCGACGGGCGACAACGGCATCTATGACGTCGCGCCACGTCTCGTGACGCTGACAGGGCACGTGGTCCTCACCAAGGGGCAGAACGTGATGCGCGGGCCGCAACTCACCGTGAACCTGGTGACGGGCGTCGCCCAACTTGGCGGCGGACGCATCAACAGCCAGGGAAATCCGGGTCAGAGCGGAGGCCGCGTTCAGGGATTGTTTACGCCTCCGCCGCAGACAGGTGGAAAGTAACGACTTCATCGTTCTTTAAACACGAATAGGCATGGTTCTTGCCCATGAACAACGCGAACGCACAGCACGACACCACCAACCGCCCCCGCGTGATCGAGGGCGGCAAGGGACTTGTCGCGACGCGCCTGGCCAAGGCCTACAACCGCCGTCCCGTCGTGCGAGACGTCAGCCTGACGCTGAAGCGTGGCGAGGTCGTGGGCCTCCTCGGGCCAAACGGCGCGGGCAAGACAACGTGCTTCTACATGATCTCCGGCCTGATTCCGGCGGACGCCGGCACGATCGAGGTCGACGGAATGGATGTCACGCGGCTCCCCATGTACCGCCGCGCGCGGCTGGGTATCGGTTATCTGCCACAGGAAGCCTCGATCTTCCGGAGCCTGACGGCGGAACAGAACATCCGCGCCACCGCGGAGCTGATCGAGCCCGACGCCAACCGCCTGAACGCGATGGTGGAAGAACTGCTCGCCGAGTTCGGCGTGACGCATGTGCGACAGACGCCGGCGATCGCACTGTCGGGCGGCGAGCGCCGCCGGGTGGAGATCGCGCGCGCGCTGGCGACGCATCCGTCCTACATCATGCTCGACGAGCCGCTCGCCGGCATCGATCCGATCGCCGTCGGCGAGATCCGCGAGCTGGTGGTGCACCTGAAGGATCGCGGCATCGGCGTGCTCATCACAGATCACAATGTGCGCGACGCTCTCGACATCATCGACCGTGCCTACATCCTGCATGACGGTCGTGTGATGAAGGAGGGGACGCCGTCGGAGATCGTTGCGGACCGGGACGTGCGCCGTGTTTATCTGGGCGAAAGGTTCTCGCTGTAAGCCATGGGCATCGGGACGGGCACATGGCTGGCGTAGGACAGAGGCTGGAAATCCGGCAAGGCCAGGGCCTTGTCATGACTCCGCAGCTGCAGCAGGCGATCAAGCTTCTGCAACTGTCCAATGTCGAGCTCGCCGAATATTGCGAGCAGGAGCTCGAGCGCAATCCGATCCTGGAACGCGACGACCGCGAACATTCCGGCGACGGCGAGCATGAGATCGTCGAGGCGGCGGCGAAGAAGGAAACGCTGGACGGCGAGCTGGCGCGCGAGGATTTCTCCAAGGTCGCGGACCTGGACCGCGAGAGCCACGACAACATGTATGACGGCGATCAGCCGTCGGCCGGGCCGGCGGCAAGCAGCACACCGTTGACCGACTGGTCGACCGTACGCTCGGGCAACGCGTTCGACGGCGACGAGGATTTGCTCGAATCGACCGTGGCCGACGGCGGAACGCTGAAGGACCATCTGCTGGAGCAGGTGACCATCGCCGCGCTGCCGGCCGATATGCGGCTGATCGCACTGCAACTGATCGACTCCATCGACGAGGCCGGCTACCTGCGTGCCGACCTCGGCGAGATGGCCGAACGTCTGGGCGTGCCGCTGTGCGATATCGAGGAAGTGTTGCGCGTCGTGCACGGCTTCGATCCGGTCGGTGTCGGTGCGCGCGACCTGGCGGAGTGCCTCGCGCTCCAGCTCAAGGCCCAGAACCGCTACGATCCCGCCATTGCGGCGCTGCTGACGCGGCTGGACCTGGTGGCGCGGCGCGATCTGTCGGCGCTGACGCAGCTTTGCGGCGTCGAGGTGGAAGACGTCACCGACATGATCGCCGAGATCCGCGGCCTGACACCGAAACCCGGCCTCGCGTTCCATTCCGAGCCGGTGCAGCCGGTGGTGCCGGACGTGTTCGTGCGCGTCGGCTCCGACGGCGGCTGGGCGATCGAGCTCAACACCGACACGCTGCCGCGCCTGCTGGTGAACTCGCGCTATTACGCGCAGGTGTCGAAGGGTGCGCGCGACAAAGAATCCAAGAACTATCTTGCCGAATGCCTGAACAATGCGAACTGGCTGGTGAAGTCTCTCGATCAGCGCGCCCGAACGATTCTGAAGGTCGCGAGCGAGATCGTGCGCCAGCAGGATGGGTTCCTCACCTATGGCGTTCGGCACCTGCGGCCGCTGAACCTGCGCACCGTGGCAGATGCGATCGGGATGCACGAGTCGACGGTGAGCCGCGTAACCTCGAACAAGTACATCGCGACGCCCCGCGGGCTGTTCGAGCTCAAGTACTTCTTCACCGCATCAATCCAGGCGGTGAATGGACAGGAGGCGCACTCCGCCGAAGCGGTGCGCGACCGCATCCGTGAGATGATCGAGAACGAGCAGCCAATCGAGATCCTGTCGGACGACCGCATCGTCAGCCTGCTCACCGCGGACGGCGTTAACATCGCCCGCCGCACCGTCGCCAAATATCGTGAATCGATGCGCATTCCCTCGTCCGTCGAGCGCCGGCGCCTGAAAGGCGGGCCGGACGTGGTTTCCGCCGCTCGCTGAAAAGCGCGGCCGGATACCGATCGCGCGCGTTCGTCAAGGGGAGAATCCTGATGTATCGGCCTTCACCAAATGCAAGAATTGACATCACGGTAACCCGGGCCTAAACACCCGCGCCTTCGTCCGGGGGCGGGTCTCTTCGACCGGAACAAAAGTGTCGCAAAGCGCGTTCAGGCCAGCACAGAAGAAGGCCATGCGGGTTCGGGTTTCAGGTAAACAAATGCAAGTTGGCGAGACTCTTCCGGCGGGGGTTCGCGTCCGGCTGGAAGATGCAGTGGCCAAGCATTTCGACGGCGGCGCCGAGGCCAAGGTGGTGTTCAGCCATGATGGTCCGTTCTTCCGCGCCGACTGCTCTCTGCATCTGGATTCGAAGACGGTGATGTCCGCGCAAGGCGAAGGGCCGGATGCGCACCGTGCCTTCGATGCGGCGTTCGACAAGATCGAGACGCAGCTCCGCCGCTACAAGCGCAAGCTCAAAAACCATCATGCCCAGGCCCGCGTTCGCGCGCGCGCCGTGGCGTAAGAAGGTCGCGCATGAAGATCTCCGATCTGTTGCAGCCATCTGCCGTGATCCTGGCGCCGAAGGCGCAGGGCAAGAAGCAGCTGTTGCAGGAGCTGGCCGCACGCGCCTCGCAAGTGACTCGGCTTAGCGAGCGCAAGATCTTCGAAACGCTGATGGAGCGTGAGCGTCTGGGCACCACCGGCGTGGGGCAGGGCATTGCGATCCCGCACGGCCGCGTCGCCGATCTGAAGGAGATCGTTGGTGTGTTCGCGCGCCTCGATACGCCGCTCGACTACGACGCAGTGGACAATCAGCCTGTCGATCTGGTGTTCATGCTGCTGGCGCCGGAAGGCGCGGGTGCCGACCACCTGAAGGCGCTGGCGCGCGTCTCGCGCCTGCTGCGCAACCAGCAGGTGACCGAGAAGCTCCGGGCGGCCAAGTCGGCCGAGGCGATCTTCGCCATTCTCACCGACACCACGAGCACGAGCGGCGCCCAGGCGGCTTGAGCCGCCTTACGCATTCCTCGCCATCAATCCGCCGTCCACCGGGATGATCGCCCCGGTGATGAAGCTCGCTGCCGGCAGGCACAGGCTCAGCGTGATGTGCGCGACTTCTTCCGGATCGCCATAGCGGCGTAGCGCCGTGCGGCGGCGGGCGTAGGTATTCTTGTCGTCTTCGGGAATGAGCTGCGTCATGCCGGTGCGGATGGGACCGGGGCAGATGCAGTTCACCGTTATGCCTTCGGGGCCGAGATCGACAGCCATGGCGCGGGTGAGCCCCACCACGCCGGCTTTGGCAGCGGCATAAGGGCTGTCGCGGCCGGTGGCGCCAAGCGCCTCGGTTGAGGCGATGTTCACGATGCGCGGGCTCTTGGATTTGCGCAGGTGCGGAAGCGCGGCGCGGACGATGCGTTGGTGCGCCGTCAGAAGGATGGACAGGGCGCGGTCCCACACCGCGTCGTAGCGCTCATGCTCCAGCGGCAGGCCGGCGGGGATGCCGGCGTTGTTCACCACCGCATCGAGGCCGCCGTACTCTGCGACGATCTCGGCGATGACGCGCCTGATCGCATCATGGTCGCCGACGTCGAGCGTCCAGGCCTTGGCCGAACCCCCAGCGTCGCTGATCTCCTTCGCGACGGCAGCGGCGCCTTCCGCGTTGAAGTCGGTCACCGCCACCCAGGCGCCCTCGTCGGCGAACGCATGCGCGGTGGCGCGGCCCATGCCGCTGGCGGCGCCGGTAACCAGCACAGAGAGGCCCTTCACCGATCGACTGAGTTTTGTGATTGTCTCCATGAACGCTCCCGCGATGATCTTTGGCGGGAGCTTCCGGTGAGGCGCAGCACAAGTCTAGCCTGTCCTAGCGCAAAGAAGAAGCCGGCGGCCATAGTCGCCGCCGGCTTCTCCCGTTGAACCTGCCCGTGCAGGGAGGGGTCAGTGCACGGACACAGGGGTCAGTTCGTTCTGCACCGCGGCGCCCCAGGCGCTCTCATACGCGTCGGTGTAGCCGAGCACGCTGCCGTCGACGGCATGCAGAACGTAAAGCTTCACACCGGGCGGAAGCGTGATGCCCGCGGGGATCAGACCCAGGCGGTGCGCTTCCTCGTCGCCCGTCGGCTTGATGTAGGTCAGGCGGCCAAACGTGTTGGGCGTCTCTTCGGTATTCTTCAGTTCTTCGTTGTTGTTGATGGTCATGACAGGTCTCCTTCGCCCTTCCCATTCCGTTTGGCGCTTCCTTTCGTGGCGCCGATTTCAATCGTCCTGATCACGCTTTCGGCTTGGGGCCGGGAGAGCTCGATCGTAAGCAGTCCATGTTCCAACTCTGCGCCGGAAACTTCGATCCCTTCGGCGAGCACGAAGGCCCGTTGAAATTGACGGGCGGCGATGCCGCGATGAAGGAACGTTTTGCCGTTAGCCTCAATCTGCTTGCCCCGGATGACGAGCTGACGTCCCTCAACGGTGACGTTCAACTCGTCCTTCGCGAAGCCCGCAACGGCGAGCGTGATGCGGAGGCAATCCTCCGAGGGCTGTTCGATGTTGTAGGGCGGATAACCGTCTCCGGCGCTCTTGGCGGTGCGCTCGAGCAGCCTTTCCAGATGCTCGAAGCCCAGGAGAAACGGGCTGTTGAAATAGACTGTGCGGTTCACCTCAAAGCCCTCCTTTCAAGCGGCTTCAGACGGTATTGGCCCCACGCGGGCAGCCGGTATTCGGTTTTGCGGCCTCTCACGAGCACCGCGGATTGATAAGAATGTGGGGACTGTTCCGCGCAAATCAAGGGATTGGCTGGGACCCCCTTAACCGCAGGTTTTCAGATTGAAGAACGCGCCAATCGTGATTCTGGACGACGCCGGGACAGGCCGTCTGCTGCGATTTGGGGAGCCGCTGGCGGTGATTCAAGCCGATGAGGCCCAGGACGTGCCGGCGGCGCTGAAGCTAATTGAGGCGGCTTTGCAGCGGGGCCGGCACGTGGCGGGGTGGTTCGGCTACGAACTCGGTTATGTGCTGGAGCCTCATCTGGCGGGGTCGAATTGGCAGGAGCGGCCGGGGCCGCTCCTGTGGTTCGGCGTGTTCGACAGGCCGGAAGCGGTGTCGATGGAGGCGTTGGCGCCCGATGGGCGGGCGTATGCGGGGCCGCTTCGGCATGAGTGGGACGAGGCGGCGTATGCGGCGCGATTTGCGCGGGTACATGACTACATCGAGGCGGGAGATATCTATCAGGCGAACCTGTCCTTCCGGTCGCGGTTCGCGTTCGCGGGCGATCCGCTGGCGCTGTATCTGCAGTTGCGGAGCCGGGCGCTGGCGGCGCACGGCGCGTACATCGACGACGGGCAGCGGCAGATCCTGAGCCTGTCGCCGGAGCAATTCTTCGAGATCGACGCGAAGGGAACGATCACGGCGCGCCCGATGAAGGGCACAGCAGCACGCGGCGCAGACGAGTTGTCCGATGCACGCGCGAAGGCAGCGCTGGCGGCGTCGCCGAAGGACCGCGCCGAGAACCTGATGATTGTCGACCTGGTGCGCAACGACGTGGGGCGGCTGGCGCTGGTGGGTAGCGTGGCGGTGAAGGACCTGTTCGCGGTCGAGACCTACCCGACCTTGCATACCATGGTCTCGACGGTGACAGCGCAGGTGAAGCCGGCGATGCGGGTCGAGCAGATCGTGCGCTCTCTGTTTCCCTGCGGCTCGGTGACCGGCGCGCCTAAGATCCGCGCGATGGAGATCATCCGCGAACTGGAGGCGTCGCCGCGCGGGCTCTATTGCGGCGCCATCGGATATTTCGCGCCGGGCGGATCGGCGAAGTTCAATGTCGCGATCCGGACGATCACGATCGGGGACGGGCAGGGCACGCTCGGGATCGGCGGGGCGGTCGTGCAGGATTCGACGGCGGCATCCGAATATGCGGAGTGCCTGCTGAAGGCGCGGTACTTCACGAGTGGGCGCGAGCCGATCGGGTTGATCGAGACCCTGCGGTTCGACGGCGGCTTCGTGCGGCCGGAGCGACATCTGGCACGCATGGAAGCGTCGGCGAAGGTGCTTGGGTTGCCGTTCGATCGCGCGGCGGCGGCACGGGCGCTGGATGATGCTGTCGCGGGTGCGCGCGAGGCGTTGCGGGTGCGGCTGACGCTGGCCGAGACGGGCGTGTTCGCCTGCACCGCGGCGCCGTTGGGCGCGAGCACGGCGCGCTGGACCTATGCGGTCTCGCCGCATGCAATGCAGAGCGGCGACCTGTTGCTGAAGCACAAGACGACGTGGCGCGGGTTCCTGGATGACGAGCAGGCAAGGCTGGCGCGCGCAACCGGCTGCGACGAGGCGCTGTTCGTCAATGAGCGCGTCGAGCTGACGGAAGGCAGCCGGAGCACGATCTTCATCCGTCGCAGCGGGCGGCTGTTCACGCCTGCGTTGTCGAGCGGACTCCTGGACGGTGTGCTGCGCCGCGAGCTGATCGAGACCGGGCAATGCGAGGAAGCAGTGCTGACGCCGAACGATCTGCTGACGGCAGACGAGGTGTTGCTGGGTAATTCACTTCGCGGGCTTATCCAGGCGGAACCGGTGCCTGCTGCCGAGCGCGCGACCGCCTAGGCCGGCTGCGCCGCAACCACGCATAACATCCCGAGCGTTTCGGGAAGGACCCAGCCCTTTGCCTCAATCAACCGATTGCCGACGAGGTCTTCCCTGGCGACGTCGGCGAGGGTGCGCGTACCGATGCGCTGGCGCAGATCGGCGGCGACCTGCTTTGTATCGAAGCTGGCGGTGCGGATGATGGCATGGCCGACGGTCTCGGCCGCATCGCGATCGATCAGCTTGTCGAGCAAGTCGTCATATGCCGTCTTGGCACGGAACCAGTGCGGGGCGTTGATCCCGACCGCGGCGAGGCCCAGCGCGACGGTGATGCCGCCGCCGATGGCGACGGAGCGGCGCGTGAAGCGGGTCGGGTCCTTGCTCATCGCGGCAGCTTCCTCAGGTGGCCGGCGAGGCGCAAGGTGAGCGCGATGAGATTGAGCGTCGGGTTCGAAGCGGAGTAGGTCGGGAACACGCCGCTGCCCGCCACGAACAGATTCGACAGCCCATGCACCTTCGAATCTGCATCGACGACGCCCTGCTTCGGATCGACATGCATGCGCGTCGTGCCAAGGTGATGGTCGCCCCAGTCGAGCGCGCTTTCCCATTCGGCGCGGGTGTCGTAGTTCAGCCGGATCATGCCGGTGCCTGCCGCGAGGAGCTGGCGGCCCAGTTCCTTCATTGTTTCGCGGTAGCGAAGGAAATCAGAATCCGATACGCGGTTGATGAGCTTGAGGCGCGGAAGTCCCAGCGCGTCGCGCTCATGCGTCAGGACGAAGCGGCGTTCGGGATCCGGTTCGAGTTCCAGGCCGCAGCCGACCGAGAACGCTTTCGCGTTGCTGGCATCGGCGCCGATCGCTTCCGCGGCGGTTACCACGGCGGCCCTGGCGAGATCGTCCATTTCGACCGGCGTCTCGATGGTGGTGAGCGACCCCAGCACCTTGCGGCTGCGCTTGAACGCGTCGGTCGGCGCAAGTGTGGCACGGATCTGGGTGGCCGACAGAAGGCCGGCGTTGAAGTAGTAGCCGGCGATGTCGCCGGCAAACGAGACCAGCGTGGCGGTGTCGCGCGGGATCGGATGATCGGCGAAATAGCGGCCCACGAGGTCGTTCTGATTGCCGACATTGGACGCCAGCATCAGGCGCGCATTTTCAATCGCGCCCATGGCCAGCACGGCGGTCCTGGGTTTCACGGTGAACTTGCGGCCGCTCAGCGTGGCGATCGCGACACTCTCGAGGCCCGAGGCATTGCCGTTGAGCTTCAACGCCGTCGCGTTCGCGTGGAGGTAGAGCCTGAGGTTCGGGATCCTCTTTAGGTCGTCGGCGTAGCGCGTGCCGAAGTGGGTGGGCAAGACGTCGTCACGCGTCTTCGAGAACTGGAACCAGCTCGTATAGACGCCCCCTTCGCCCAACCTGAGCAGCGGCGCGAGCGCCGCCATGCGGGGCGTGGCTTCGTCATAGATCCAGTCGCCGAGCTCGCAGAGGCTTTGCGCCCGCGGGAGGTAAGGCCGAAGCGTCTCGATCCCGAACGGCCAGCCGGAATGTGCGACCCAGTCGCGCTTCTCGAAATCGATCGGGTCCAGCGGACGACTCCAGCCGCCCCAGTGATTGGTACTGCCGCCGAGATAGCGCATACGGCAGGCATCGAGCGGCAAATATTTCACGCCCGCCTGGCTCCCCGCATAGAGGGCCTGCGTGGCTGCGTCGAAGTCCATGCCGCCACTCTCGAACAGCATGATGCTGATCGGGCTGTGGGCCAGCGCCAGGGCTAGCGCGATACCGACGGCACCGCCGCCAAAGATCGCCAGATCCGGCTCAAGAACGGTGCCCGCCGGAACGGTTCTGGCGTCGATGAATGCACTCAAAGGGGTGGATCCGGTACGGCAGAATTTTGCTTAAGGGAGACAAGCGGCCCTGTCTTGTCGAAATTGTCGCCCAACCACAAGGACGCTGTTTTTCAGGGCGGCCTGCTCGAATTTCGAGCACGCAGGGTGCGCAAATTGGCGAGTCAGTCAAGCAAATGCAACAGACATCCCGCAGGATTCATGGCGCAATACACGGCGTCGTTTGGGGGCGCGACGCGGGAAGGGATACCGATGCGTACCCATTTGGCGCTAGTGGTTCCGGCACTGTTACTGACGGCATGCAGTGATTACGGCAGCTGGCTGGGTGATCCCGACACATCCACGGTTCCGGACCGGCCAGTTGTGGCAAGCACTGCGCCGGCGGGCACACCGCACACGGCGGCGCACTGCGACGAAGCGGCCCGCGCGCGCGCCACCGCCGCCGCGGACCAGGGCTTTGAGGATTCTGTGATGCACGCGGTGTATCGGGAAACCTACGCCAACTGCATGCAATGGGCGTCGCGGCATTAGGAATTGTCACAAGCGCTTGCGTGCGAAGGCGCGACCGGAGGGACTTTCAGATATTCTCGAAGGCAATGGCACGGGCCTGATCGGAGAACGCGACATAGCCTTTGATTGTCCAGGGTTTGAACTTCGCGGTGTGTGAAACACAGCCCGCGTTGTGTTTCGCCAGACGAGCCTGCAAATCATTCGTGTGACCGGTGTAGAAGTGTTCCCCGTCCTCGCTGTGGAGAATGTAGACATAGTGCATGGCGCCCGCTCGCTTTCCCCGTCGGACGGTAGCAATCGGAGCTAAGTTCTGCACCCGGCCCGCCTTCGCTGGCGGCGCTACGCGCCGGCCAGCTACGGCGCGGCAGCCTTCGCTTCCGCTTTTACGCGATGTCAGGTTTGGCTCTTCTTGATGTGCGAAGTCGGGCCTGCCGAGCCGTAGCTTCCGCGAAGCGGAAGCGAAGGCTGGTGGAGCCAAGCGGGATCGAACCGCTGACCTCCTGCATGCCATGCAGGCGCTCTCCCAGCTGAGCTATGGCCCCGTACCAGATGCTTCAACTATGGGCAGTTGAAGCCGAACTCAATAGCGACGAACGGCATCCCGTTCATACGAACGCGTCTAGCGTTCGTCCTTCTCGATGTCGGCGTCGATGATGCCACTGACGTCGTCATTCTCGTCTTCGTCTTCCTCGAGGAGGGAGTCATCTTCCTCCTCCTCATCGCCCTCGATTTCGACGTCTTCGATGTCGTCCTCGTCGACCACGGCCATGCCGGGACCTTCTGTCTCGGACTCCTCGGTGGTCTCTTCTTCGTCCTCGTCTTCGCCCGTGGCGGCAACCGAGATCGGCGCCTCGCCTTCGACGGCCTCCACGCCCTCTTCCTCGGCTTCGGCCCCTTCGTCCTCGTCCTCGTTCTCCGTATCCTCGTCTTCCGCATCCGCGGGGACAGGCTGGGAGGCGACGGCTTCCGGCTGGCGCGGGCGGCGCTGCTTGTAGAGCGCCTCCGGCTCAAATGAGAACGAGCACTTCGGGCACTCGATCGGCCGCTTCTGAAGATCGTAGAATCGCGACGCACATGAGGGGCACACGCGCTTCGTACCGAGATCCGCCTTGACCAAGCTCTTGCTTCCCATGAGTTTCGTTGGAAGGCGGGTCGTTTACGACACGCATCTCCCCCTGTCAAAGCATCATTTTTGGCGGAATATCTGACTTTTTCGCGGCGGAGACAGGATTTGGGGAGGCTTTGCGACCGTCATGCGCGGTCCAATGGTCTCGTTGCATCGCCGCAGCCAAGCGTTCAAGAAGGCCGGCCATGAACGCGAACACCCTTTCCCGTCCTCTGAAGTCCCGCCGCAGCAGCGGTCTGCGCGGCACTGCCCTTGTGCCGGGCGACAAGTCCATCTCGCATCGCGCACTCATTTTCGGGGCGTTGGCAGTGGGGCAGACGGAGATCACCGGGCTGCTGGAAGCGGAGGACGTGCTCAACACCGCCGAGGCGATGCGTGCTTTCGGTGCCACCGTGGTTCGCAAGGGCACCGGAGTGTGGAGCGTGAAGGGACGAGGCGTGGGCGGCTGGGCCGAGCCTTCCGATGTGCTCGACTTTGGCAATTCGGGAACGGGTTCGCGGCTGGTGATGGGCGCCATGGCGACGTCGCCGATTACCGCGGTGTTCACGGGCGACGCTTCACTGCGAGTGCGTCCGATGGCGCGGGTGCTCGATCCGCTGACGGAATTCGGCGCGACATACACGGCGCGTGAACGGGGCCTGATGCCGGTGACGGTGAGCGGTGCGAAGCAGCCGATCTGTGTCGATCATCACGTGGCGGTGGCGTCGGCGCAGGTGAAGTCGGCACTGCTGCTGGCCGCACTGAATGCACCGGGGCGCTCGCGCATTGCGCAGAGCGCACTGACGCGTGACCACACCGAGAAGATGCTGGCTGCGTTCGGTGCGGAGATTTCGGTCGAGCCGCTCGATCAGGGCGAGGCGGTGTTCCTGACCGGCGAGGTGGAACTGAAGCCCTGCGCGGTGGACGTGCCGCGCGATCCGTCTTCGGCTGCATTTGCGATGGTGGCAGCACTGATCGTCTCAGGCTCCGACATTCGCATTCCTGCCGTGCTGCTTAACCCGCGGCGCACTGGGCTGATCACAACGCTGATCGAGATGGGTGGGCATATCCTGATCGAGAATGAACGCGAAAGCGGCGGCGAGAAGATTGGTGATCTGGTGGTCCGGTCGTCGGCGCTGAAGGGGATCGAGGTGCCGCCGGAGAGGGCGCCGTCGATGATCGACGAATATCCGATCCTGGGCGTGGCCGCGGCGTTCGCAGAAGGGCGTACCGTCATGCGCGGGCTGGAAGAGCTGCGGGTAAAGGAGAGCGACCGGCTGGCGGCGATCGCGGCAGGGCTGAAGGCCAACGGGCTCACGACGTCGGAGACCCATGACTCGCTGGCGATCGAGGGGCGCGGGCCGGACGGCGTGCCGGGCGGCGCGCGCGTGGCGACGCACATGGACCATCGCATTGCCATGAGCTTCCTCGCGATGGGGCTGGCTTCAAAGGAGGCCGTGTCGGTCGACGACACGGCGATGATCGCGACCAGCTTCCCCGAATTCGAAAAGCTGATGCGCGACCTGGGTGCGGATTTCCAGCAGGTGAATTCTTGAGCGTCGTTATCGCCGTCGACGGGACCGCGGCGTCAGGGAAGGGTACGCTGGCGAAGCGGCTGGCGCGTCACTTCGGGTTTGCGCACATGGACTCCGGCGCGCTGTACCGGCTGACGGCGCTGGCGGTGCTGGACAATGGGGGCGATCCGTCGCGAGAGGCGGACGCACTGAAGGGCGCGCGGGCGATCGATCTGTCCCGCGCCGGCGATCCGGCGATCCGCACGGACATCGTCGGGAGCGCGGCGAGCCAGGTGGCTGCCATCCCGGCCATCCGGGCGGCACTGCACGATTTCCAGCTCGCCTTTCTTGTAAAGCCGCCTGGCGGCAGTCCCGGCGCCGTCATGGATGGGCGCGATATCGGGACGGTCATTGCACCCAATGCCACGGCCAAGCTGTTCGTGGACGCCGCGCCGGAGGTGCGGGCGCACCGGCGCTGGCTGGAACTTCGGGGCATGGGGATCAACCGGGACGAGGGCGAGCTCCTGAACGAGATCCGGGCGCGCGACCATGCCGACCGGACGCGGACAATTTCCCCGTTGAAACAGGCCTTTGATGCCGCCTTGCTCGACACCACCTCTTTAGGTATAGAGCCCGCGTTCGCGGCTGCACTCCACTTGGTTTCCGCCAAGGTGGAAAGCGCGCTCAAGGACCGCCAGAGGGGTTAGGAGACCCGGCGGGCCTCTCCGGGCACCCTCGAACCTCTTTGAAAATTGAACCGCCTTCGCGGGCCTGCGCCCGCGTCGGAAGTCCATCAGCCGGAAGGCTGTTCGGCATGAACGTTTGAACTGGAACTGAACCGAATGGCGCGCACAGCGACCGCAACCCGCGTACGAGACGAATCCATTGCCACACCGAGCCGCGACGATTTCGCGGCCATGCTCGAAGCCAGCTTCGAGACCCAATCCCCTCAGGAAGGCGCCGTCATCACCGGCACCGTCGTCGCGATCGAGAACGATTTCGCGATGATTGACGTGGGCCTGAAAACCGAAGGTCGCGTTTCGCTTAAAGAATTCTCCATGCCCGGCATGCCGGTCACCGTGAAGGTGGGCGACAAGGTCGAGGTCTATCTCGAGCGTGTCGAGAACGCGCTGGGTGAAGCCGTTCTATCGCGCGACAAGGCCCGCCGCGAAGAGAGCTGGATCAAGCTTGAGCGCGCCTTCAACGAGCAGACCCGCGTCACGGGTGTGATCTTCGGCCGCGTCAAGGGCGGCTTCACAGTCGACCTCGACGGCGCCGTCGCGTTCCTGCCGGGTTCACAGGTCGACGTCCGCCCGATGCGCGACGTCGGCCCGCTGATGAACCAGCCGCAGCCCTTCCAGATCCTCAAGATGGACCGCCGCCGCGGCAACATCGTGGTGTCGCGCCGCGCCGTGCTCGAAGAGCGCCGCGCCGAGGAGCGGACCTCGCTGGTCGCCTCGCTTCAGGAGAAGCAGGTGGTCGAAGGTGTGGTCAAGAACATCACCGACTACGGTGCGTTCGTGGACCTGGGCGGCGTCGACGGCCTGCTGCACGTCACCGACATCGCGTGGCGCCGCGTCTCGCACCCGACGGAAGTGCTGTCGGTTGGCCAGACGGTCACGGTGCAGATCATCAAGATCAACCACGAGACGCAGCGCATCTCGCTGGGCATGAAGCAGCTCCAGACCGATCCGTGGGAAGGCGTCAGCGTCAAGTACCCGGTCGGCGCGAAGTTCACCGGCAAGGTCACCAACGTCACCGATTACGGCGCCTTCGTTGAGCTGGAGCCGGGCGTCGAGGGCCTCGTCCACGTGTCCGAGATGTCGTGGGTCAAGAAGAACGTCGCTCCGTCCAAGATCGTCGTTCCGGGCTCGGAAGTCGAAGTGCAGGTGCTGGAAGTCGATTCCAACAAGCGCCGCATCTCGCTGGGCCTCAAGCAGACGCAGGACAATCCTTGGGAAGCCTTCCTGCGCGAGCATCCGGTCGGTGCGACCATCGAGGGCGAGATCAAGTCGATTACCGAGTTCGGCCTGTTCGTCGGCCTCGGCCACGACATCGATGGCATGGTGCACCTCTCCGACCTCTCCTGGTCGAAGTCGGGCGACGAAGCAGTCAAGGATTACAAGGTCGGCGACACCGTCCAGGCCCGCGTGCTCGACGTCGATGCGGAGAAGGAGCGCGTCTCACTCGGCATCAAGCAGCTCGGCGGCGATCCGCTCGACAAGGCCGGCGCGGAAGGCGGCGCGCTGCGCAAGAACCAGATCGTCACCGTCACGGTCACGGAAGTGAACGACGGCGGCATCGAGGTCCAACTGGCGGACGGCGTGAAGTCGTTCATCCGCCGCAGCGATCTGGCCCGCGACCGCAACGACCAGCGCCCGGAGCGTTTCCAGGTCGGGAACAAGGTCGACGTGCTGGTGACGCAGGTCGACAAGGCAAGCCGCAAGGTATCGGTGTCGATCAAGGCGCGCGAAGTTGCCGAGGAGAAGGAGGCCGTGGCGCAGTACGGCTCGTCCGACTCGGGCGCGTCACTGGGCGATATCCTGGGCGCGGCGCTCAAGAAGCGCGGCGGCAAGACCGACGAGTAATTCCTTGTCACATAAGTCACGGAAAGGCGGGCAGAAGTTGCCCGCCTTTTTTGTTCCCGAGCCCGCACCTTCTTGCATGCGGGGTCTGCTGCCAGACTGCTGACACAGGGCTGACAGGAGAGGATCGGTACAGTCCCTATCCAAGGATGGAGAGGGTTATGAGAGTGGTAGCGATGTTGGCGGGGTTCCTGCTCGCGACGATCATGACGGTCGGCGCGGCGCAGCCGGGCGATCCGGGATACACGGTGATCGCCTGCGCAGGGCTCTAGGATGGCATATCACCGGCAGAGCGCCGCGCAAGTCGATGTTAACGCTGCGTTATATGGATGCCCCCTAGTTTCCGGGCCTCGGAGCCGGGGTTGGTCTTGTCCGCGTCTGTCACATCAGCTGTGCCCGCAAAGCACGAGTCCGGCCGCAGCACTCCCTGGTTTCTGGCGGCCCTGGGGCTTGCCGTCTTCGCGCTGACGCTGGCCTGCGTCTATCTGGTGCAACACACCGGCCGCATCACACCGATCTGGATAGCCAATGCCGTGGTGGTCGCCGCGCTCCTGCGGCACGATCGCGGTGCGTGGATTGAGATCATCGGCGTCGCAGCGCTGGCGAATTTCGCGGCAGACATGCTGCTCAGCGACATCTGGTTCAACGGCGTGGGCTTTTCCGTCGCGAACAGCCTGGAAGTCCTGCTGGCAGCGGCACCGCTTCGCTTCCTCGGTTTCGACCGCGCCTTCAGCCGCACCGAGTCGCTGCTGACGTTCTATGTCTGCGTCGCGGTGGCCTGCGCGGCGTCGTCGACCATTGCGGCAACCGCGTTGCTGATATCGGCGGGCCTGCCTTTCTGGTCCTCATTCGCAAGCTGGTTCGGTGCCGACGCCCTCGGTTTGGCCCTGCTGGTGCCGTTCTTCCAGTGCGTGAAGCTCGGGGCATTCCGCGAGATGTTCAGCCGCGGCGAGCGCTGGGTGTCGCTTGTCATGCTCGGCGGCGTGGCATGCGTTGGATTGCTGTCCTTCTCCTTCCCGACCTTTTCGCTCAGCGTGCTGTACTTCCCGACCCTGATCCTGCTCACGTTCCGCCGCGGATTCGCCGGCGGTGCATTGGGCCTCCTGATTGCGCTCACGGCCTCGCTGCTCATGACGTTCCACAACCATGCGTCACCGCAATTTCTCTCGCATACGCTGGAGACCCGCATCGCGATGCTGCAGTTCTATTACGCGATCGTCGGCTTCACGATCATCCTCGCCGGTGCGGCGCTGGAAGAGCGTCGGGCGCTGGAGAAGGGCCTGGCGAGCGCGGTCAGCAGGGCAGAAACCTCGCGCGAGGAAGCGGTCCTGGCCAAGGAAGTCGCCGAGCAGGCGAGCCACGCCAAATCCTCGTTCCTGGCGAATATGAGCCACGAACTGCGCACGCCGCTGAATGCGGTGATCGGCTTCTCCGAGATGATCAGGTCGGAGATGTTCGGGCCGGTGGGCGATGCGCATTACAAGGAATATGCTGGCCTGATAAATGGTGCCGGCTCGCATCTGTTGGACCTGATCGGCGACATCCTGGACATGTCGAAGATCGAAGCCGGCAAGCTGGAGCTGCATCTGGAGCGCGTGGATACGGCGCTGACCGTGCGCGAATGCGTGGAGCTCCTGGCCGAGCGCGCCGCCACCGGCCGTGTGACGATCCGCACCGAGTTGCGGCAAGCCCCGGTATTCTTTGAGGCCGACAAACGCGCGGTGAAGCAAATCCTGCTCAACCTGCTGTCGAACGCGGTCAAGTTCACACCCGAAGGCGGCGATGTGTGCGTCCGGGCCGGGTTGGCTGACGGGCAGTGCCAGCTCATCGTGGAAGATACGGGTGTCGGCATCCCCGCGAACGAGATCGGCCGAATCGGCAATCCTTTTGTGCAGCTTTCGAACAACTCCGGACGGCATCAGGGCACCGGCCTGGGGCTTGCGTTGGTGCGCTCTCTGGCTGAAATGCACCGTGGTACCTTCAAGATCGAATCGGCGGAGGGCCGGGGGACTACGGTGACGGTCACTCTTCCGCTTGGCGTCGACGCCCGGACTGCGGCGGCTGCCTGAGCCGGGTCCGATTCGGCTGCGGAAGGCGAATGTCCGCGTGCAGCCAGCGTGCTCAGCGGTTGCAACTTGTTTGGGAACTCCGCCATATCCCAAAAAAGTGCTGCCTTTTCAGTAGGTTCGGTTGACGGAGTGCCTCGAAATTGTCACAGTTAAGCAGTCGGAGCAGGGGATTCTGCGCCGGCGGCGGGGCAGGGGATGATCAAGTCCGAACTGGTTGCAAGGCTCACGGCACGCTATCCGCACCTGTATCACCGGGACATCGAGCGGATCGTATCCACGATGCTCGATGAGATCACGAAGGCCCTCGCCGAAGGACACCGCGTGGAGTTGCGCGGCTTTGGCGCCTTCTCGGTGAAGGTCCGGCCGGCGCGGCAGGGACGCAATCCCCGCACCGGAGAGCCTGTTTCTGTTGAAGAAAAGCGCGCGCCCTTCTTCCGCACCGGTAAGGAACTGCGCGAACGCCTGAACAACGGCGACGGTCGCGAGTAGTATTGCCGCCGATGCGGCTCACGACTTGGATTCTCGGCGTACCGGTCGCGCTTGCCGCGATCTGGATTGCGTTGGCAAATCGGCAGCTGGTCGAGCTGAGCCTCGATCCGTTCAGCCAGACGGCGCCGGCGCTTACGGTGCAAATGCCGCTGTATCTGCTGCTGTTTCTCGCAATCCTTGCGGGTGTGTTGCTGGGCGGTTTCGTGATTGGCTTCCGGCACGTAGCGCGTGTGAGCGGCGAGGTCGCGGATTCGGCATCGCGGCGGGCAAAAGCGCTCTTGCCGCAATCGATGCGCAAGACTAAGACGCCCGCGAAATGACCAGCCAGCGATTCCGAAATCCTGTCTTTGTCGCGCTCGACACGCCGGATCTGGACAAGGCGTTGGAGCTGGGCCGTTCGCTCAAGGACTATGTTGGCGGGCTGAAGATCGGGCTCGAGTTCATTACCGCGCATGGGCCGGAAGGCGTGCGCGCGGTGGTTGCGATCGGGCTTCCGGTGTTCGCCGATGTGAAGTTCCACGACATCCCGAACACGGTGGCAGCGGCGTCGCGCGAGTTGGCGCGGCTGGGCGCAACGATCTTCAACATCCATGTCTCGGGCGGCGAAGTGATGATGCGCGAGGCGGTCGCAGGGGCGCGCGCTGTCGATCCGCGGGTGATGGTGGTCGGCGTAACGGTGCTGACGAGCATCGACAACGACATATTGGGCGCTGTCGGCCAGCGCGGGCCGGCGGCGGAGCAGGTGGTGCGGCTGGCTCGGCTGGCGAAGCACGCCGGTCTGGATGGCGTGGTTTGCTCGGCGCAGGAGATCGCGGCGATCCGCTCGGCGTGCGGGCCGGACTTCCTGCTGGTTACGCCGGGCATCCGTCCGGCAGGGGCAGCGCTTGCAGATCAGCGCAGGGTGATGACCCCGGCGGAGGCGCAGCGCGCCGGATCGGATATTATGGTGATCGGACGTCCGATCACCGGCGCCGCCGACCCGGTCGCGGCGGCCAGAGCGATCGCTGCCGAACTGGGCATGACAGCACCCGCCTAGCCGTTGCTTGATTGCCAGGGGCGAGGCAGGCCATAAGGCCGGTCCCATGGCTATTCTGGTGAAAATCTGCGGGATCACGACGGCGGACGCGGCCGATGCGGTCGTGCGGGCAGGCGGCGATTTCGCTGGGCTTATGTTTCACCCGAAATCCCCACGCAACGTCGCCCCGCCGCAGGCGATGGCACTGGCTGAGCGGATGCGCGGGCGGGTTAGACTGGTGGCGGTCATGAGCGACCCGGCAGACGAGGCGCTGGACGCAATGATCAGAGCGGTGAAACCCGACCTTGTTCAACTGCATGGCGCGGAGACGGCGCAGCGAGTCGGCGCGATCCGTTCGCGCTTTGGCGTGCCGGTGATGAAGGTGATTTCCGTCGCCACGGCAGACGATCTGGCCGGAATCGCCGCGTATGAGGATGCGGCTGACCTGCTGATGTTCGATGCCAAGGCGCCTGCCGGGGCCACGCGCGAGGGTGGGCACGGCACGGCGTTCGATTGGCAGATACTCCGTGGGCGGCAGTTCCTGAAACCCTGGCTGCTGGCCGGTGGATTGAACGCTGAGAACGTCGCGCGTGCGATCTGCGCCTGCGAGGCGCCTGGGGTCGATGTGTCGTCGGGCGTGGAGACAGCGCCCGGCAAAAAGAGTCCCGAGATGATTGCCGCGTTCGTGAGCGCCGCGCGCAACGCGCAATATGGAGCCGCGGCATGAGGCACCCCAATTCGTTGCGCACCGGTCCCGACCCCAAGGGGCATTTCGGCGCCTATGGCGGCCGCTTCGTGGCGGAGACGCTGATGCCGAATGTCATCGCGCTCGAGAAGGCCTATGAGGACGCCAAGGGCGATCCTGCGTTCCAGGCCGAACTGAACGGGATGCTGGAGCACTACGTTGGCCGCGAGAGCCCGCTTTATTTCGCGGAGAGGCTGACCAACCATCTGGGTGGCGCGAAGGTCTATCTGAAGCGCGAGGACCTGAATCACACGGGTGCACACAAGATCAACAACTGCCTGGGACAGGTGCTGCTGGCGCGGCGCATGGGCAAGACACGCATCATCGCGGAGACCGGCGCGGGCCAGCACGGCGTAGCGACGGCGACGGTGGCGGCGCGCTATGGCCTGCCATGCGTCGTCTATATGGGCGAAGTCGATATCGAGCGGCAGAAGCCGAACGTATTCCGCATGCGGCTGCTGGGCGCGGAAGTGCGCTCGGTGGTGTCGGGATCGAAGACGCTAAAGGACGCGATGAACGAGGCGCTGCGCGACTGGGTGACCAATCCGTACGACACGTTCTACATCATCGGCTCGGCGGCGGGGCCGCATCCTTATCCGGCGATGGTACGCGACTTTCAGTGCGTGATCGGCAACGAGACGCGGGCGCAGATGAAGGCCATGGAAAGCCGGCTGCCCGACCTTGTCGTTGCCTGTGTCGGCGGCGGGTCGAATGCGATCGGCATGTTCCATCCGTTCCTCGACGACACCGACGTCGAGATTCATGGGGTGGAAGCGGCGGGCTACGGAACCGACACGGAACGGCACGCCGCGACGCTGACCAAGGGTACGCCGGGCGTGCTCCATGGTGCGCGGTCCTATCTGTTGCAGGATCGCGACGGGCAGATCCTCGAAGCGCATTCGATCTCTGCGGGCCTGGATTATCCCGGTGTGGGGCCGGAGCATTCCTGGCTAAAGGACAGCGGGCGAGTGAAGTATTTCAGTGCGACGGACAAACAGGCGCTGGAAGCATTCGTGCTGTTGTCGAAGCTGGAAGGCATCATCCCGGCGCTGGAGAGCGCGCACGCCATTGCGCATGTGATGCGTGTGGCGCCCACCATGGGCAAGGGCCAGTCGATCGCAGTCTGCCTGTCGGGGCGCGGCGACAAGGACGTCTTCTCCGCCGCCGCAGCTTTGGGCGAGAAGATATGAGCCGCATCGCTGCGACGTTCGCGGAGCTTAAGAAAGAGAACCGCGCCGCCTTCGTGCCGTTCGTGACCGGCGGTGATCCGGATTTCGAGACCTCGCTCGAGATATTGTCGAAGCTTCCGGCCGCGGGTGCGGACGTGATCGAGCTGGGAATCCCGTTCTCCGACCCGATGGCGGATGGGCCGATCAACCAGGCATCGTATCTTCGCGCGTTGGCGGCCGGGATGACGCTGCCCAAGCTGGTCGAGATGGTGCGAAAGTTCCGCAAAGCCGATGCCAAGACACCGGTCGTGCTCATGGGCGCTTTCAATCCGATCCATGCCTATGGCACGGCACGCTTCATGAAGGACGCGGCGGAGGCGGGTGTCGACGGCGTGCTGATCGTCGATGTGCCGGCAGAAGAAGACGAGGTGCTGCGCGCGCCGGCCAAGGCGCATGGGATCGACGTGGTGCGCTTCCTGGCGCCGACGACAGATGCGGTGCGACTGCCGGTGGTCCTCGATGGTGCGACTGGGTATTTGTACTATGCGTCGATCGCCGGAATCACTGGCACCAAGTCCTTCGCGGAACACGAAGTGAAGGCGGCGCTGGCGCGAATCCATGCGTCGACCAGGTTGCCGGTGGTCGTGGGCTTCGGCATCCGGACCCCGGAACAGGCGCGCGGCATCGCGCGTTTCGCCGACGGCGCCGTGGTGGGCTCCGCGATCGTGGCCAAAATTGAGTCACACGCGTTAAAGGGCACAAAACGTGCAGAAATGGTGACCGATGTGGTTGATTTCTGCGCGGCGCTCGCCGAATCGGTGCATGCAGCCCGCAGCCGAACCGTGATATAAGTGCTCTATGAACTGGATCGCCAATTTCGTCCGCCCCCGAATCAAGTCGCTGATGGGGACGGCGCGCACGACCGACACGCCCGAGAATCTGTGGAAGAAGTGTCCGAGCTGCGGTGAGATGATCTTCCATCGCGACCTCGCGGTGGCGCAGAGCGTGTGCCCGCAATGCGGGTTCCACATGCGCATCGGCCCGACAGAGCGTTTCACTGCGATCTTCGACAATAGCCAGTTCGAGTTGCTGCCGTATCCGGAGGTCCCGCTCGATCCGCTAAAATTCCGCGGCGAAAAGAGGTATGCCGACGAGATCAGGTCTCAGCGAACCAAGGCGGCCCGCAACGAGGCCTTGGCAGCCGCCAAGGGCACGCTCGAGGGGCTCCCGGTGCTGATCGCCGTACAGGGCTTCGATTTCTTCGGCGGCTCGCTGTCGATGGGCGTGGGCGAAGGTCTCGTCCGTGCGATGGAAGTGGCAGTCGCGGAGAAGCGCCCTTTCATCGCGTTCATCTCCTCGGGTGGCGCGCGGATGCAGGAAGGTATCCTGTCGCTGATGCAGATGCCGCGCGTGACCATCATGGTCGACAAGTTGCATGAACACGGCTTGCCCTACATCGTCGTTCTGACCGATCCGACCTACGGCGGGGTGAGTGCTTCCTACGCGATGCTGGGTGATGTGCAGATGGCTGAGCCCGGCGCCCAGATCGGCTTCGCCGGCCCGCGCGTGATCGCACAGACCATTCGGGAGCGCCTGCCGGATGGCTTCCAGCGCGCCGAATACCTGCTCGAGCATGGCCTGATCGACATGGTGGTACCGCGGCCCGAACTGCGCGCGACGCTTTCGCGCGTGCTGCACCTGATGATGAAGCGCGCGCGCCCGCGGTCGAAGGTGCAGGCTGTTCCGACTGTCGTCACCGCCACCGCAACGCGCGTTTCTCCACCGGCCGATACTGCGCCGGTCGCCAAAGCTGCGGAATGAGCGTCCAGAACGACGCGGCCGCCTTTCGCAGCACAGCCATCCTGCAACGCATGCTTGCGCTGCATCCCAAACAGATAGACCTGGCGCTCGACCGCATCCTGCGTCTGTTGCGCGATCTGGGCGACCCACACCTGAAACTCCCACCGGTGATTCATGTCGCCGGGACCAACGGCAAGGGCTCGGTCTGTGCCTTCTCACGCGCCATGCTGGAAGCACAGGGATTGAGCGTGCATATGCACATCTCTCCCCATCTGGTGCGCTTCCACGAACGCATCCGGCTGGCGGGAAAGGAAATCTCCGAGGACGAACTGGTCGCGACTCTGGAAGAGGTCGAGGGCGTCAATGATGGGCGGCCGATCACCTATTTCGAAATCACGGGCGCCGCCATGTTCCTGGCGTTCTCGCGCCATCCGGCAGATGCGGTGGTGCTGGAGGTGGGACTCGGTGGCAAATACGACGCGACCAATGTCGTGCCGAAACCCGCGATGACCGTCATCCAGCCGGTGGACATGGACCACCAGGATTTCTTCGGCAACGACATCCGCAGCATCGCGGCCGAGAAAGCCGGGATTATCAAGAGAGGCGTGCCGGTCGTCGTGGGGCCGCAATTGGATGCGCCACTGGAGGTCATTCTGAAGCAGGCTGATCGCTTAAGCGCGCCAGCCTGGGTGTTCGACCAGGATTTCTCCGCGCACCAGGAACATGGGCGCATGGTTTATCAGGACGAGTACGGCTTGCTCGACCTGCCCCTGCCCAAGTTGATCGGACGACACCAGATCGAGAATGCAGCGGTTGCAATTGCCGGACTGCGCCATGCCGGACGCAATTGGGGCAATGAGCGGGCCATCGAGAAGGGCCTGCGCACTGTCGAATGGCCGGCGCGTTTGCAACGGCTTACCAAAGGGCCGCTGGTCGAGCTGGCGCCGAAGGGATCGGAGATATGGCTGGACGGCGGACACAATCCGCATTGCGCTGCGGCGGTGTCGCGCGCGATCGCCGATCTCGAAGAACGCGGTGAGCGGCCGCTCTATCTCATCTGCGGCATGATGCGGAACAAGGACGGCGTTGGCTTCCTGCAATCCTTCCGCGGACTGGCGCGGCATGCGGTGACGGTCGACATCCCGGGTGAGGCCAGTCATGGCGCGGGTGCGCTCTACGACATGGCGCGAGCGGCTGGCATCGACGCGGCACCCGCAGAGGACATCGAGGACGCGATGCTCCAGCTGCAGGCGTGGAGCCGCGCGCACCACAAGGAACCGCCGCCGCGGATTCTCATTTGCGGCTCGCTGTACCTGGCTGGACAGGTACTGGTTGAGAATGCCTGACGGCTGCTACTGCGTAGGCCTCGCCGATTGCGCCATGCAGTCGCGATAAACGTCCTGCTGCACCTTCGCAAGATCCGCGGCGCTGGCGCCAAGCTGCTTGGCGTCGTCCACGCGGTTATCGGCCATCGCACGACAGCGGGCGTTATAGTCGGGCGGTGGCGGTGCCACGGGAGACGCACTCATGCTCTGCGCCAGCGGTGCTGCCGGACGCTCGACATGCGTGGGCATCGGCTTCCTGGGCGGGCGTGGCTCGGGAGCTGGTTTTGACGGTGCCGGCGTCGATGGCACCGGCGGCGGCGCAGGCAGAAGTTCCTGCCGCATCCAGGTGCAGCCGGACAAGAGCGACGCTACGGCCAGCACGGCGATGACGCGCATGACGGAACCTTGGATCAGCGCGTCATTCTACCGGGTTGGTCCGAGGCGCGAAACTCAGTAACCGCCGTCCATTGGCTGGTTGTCAACCTTGATGCACTCGTACTGGACCGCACCGTGATCGGCGGGCTTGTCGGCGTTGCAGTCGTCCTGTGTCTTGTAGGAGCCACGGTAAAGCGAGTTTTGCTTGATCGGCGTGTTCATGACGACGTACCAGCCCGGGCCATGCCAGCCTGGCCCGGCGGCGTACGCGGCGGTGGTTGCGGCGAGCATAACAAGTGTGAACAGAGCGAGACGGCGCATGCGTATTCCCCTTCCTGACGACGCAAGACTAACGCAAATCGAGTAAAATTCCGTCGTCCAAAGGCATAAGGCCGCCGCGTCTTCGCGGCGGCCCCTTTTTGACAGAAACTTGGACGCCTGTCAGACCGACGACTCGATCCACTCCTTGATCTTGGATTTTGGCAATGCGCCTACCTTGGTCGCGGCAACCTGGCCTTGGCTGAAGATCATCATGGTCGGGATGCCGCGCACGCCGTATTTCTGCGGCACGTGCGGATTCTCGTCGATATTGATCTTGGCAATCGTCACCTTGCCGTTCAGTTCGCCGGCAAGCTCTTCCAACGCCGGGGCGATCATGCGGCAGGGGCCGCACCATTCCGCCCAGAAGTCGACGACGACGGGCGTCTTCGAGTTGAGCACGTCGGCCTGAAACGAAGCGTCGGAAACCTTGATCGGAGATGTCATGGAAGTAGTCCTTGGGGAATAGCTGGCCACAATACTTAGGAACGCGCCCCGTGAGGGTCAAGGCGCTCCGGAATGCGGGCCAGTTCCGCATCGAGCAGGTCATTGGACAGTTCCATTAGTGTGGGACCTTCGGTCCAAACCAGCCCACAGACGATTCGCTTGTCCGGAAAAATCTTTTGCGCCGCAGCGCGATAGAGCGCCATCTGCGTCCTGTAGAGCTGCGCCACGTCCTCCTCCCGCGTGGGCGGCGGACGATTGGTCTTGAAGTCCACGATAAGGACGCGGCCGCCCGAAATGGCGAGGCGATCGATCCTGCCATTGACGCGGGCGTTGGGTGCGAGTTCGGCCAGGTCGGCGACGATGGCGACCTCAGCGCGGCTGCCTGGCGCGAAAGCGGCGCCGAATTGCGGGTCATCGATCACGGCGAGGGTTTCGCGGACCAACGCGGCGGCGTCCGAGTCCGGAACGTTCTGTGCACGGAGGAATTTCGCCGCCTGTACCGGCCTCTGCAGCGGATCAATGTCGGGCAGGTGGGCGAGCAGGGCGTGCACCAGAAGGCCGCGCTTGAATCGCACATTGTCAGCAAAGGGCGAGAGCGTCGCCGGTTCGTCCGTCCCAGCAGCATCGAAGGGACGGACAATGCGCGGCGCCGGAATGTCGCGCGGCGCGGGCTTGTTGAGCCAAGGCTTTCCGGGCGGGAATGCCAGCGCGATCTGCTCGGACTTCGGCGCACCAAGAATGTCTTCGTGATCGGCCCCGATAATCCGCACGGTTTCATCGGCGGGATCGATCGCCATGCCCAGTTCCTTCGCGGCCTGCTGGGCGAGAGCATACCAGGACTGGCGCTGGACGCCGCGCCGGTTCTCGAAACCGCAGACGATCAGTTTGTCTCGTGCGCGGGTGAGCGCGACATAAAGCAGACGACGGTGCTCCTCCATCATCCTGGCCTTCACCACGGCCTTCGCGTCTTCGACTGCGCGGGGCGCATAGGCGCGCGCGATGGGATAGAGCACACCGGTGTCGGTGTAGAGCAGGCTGCCACGGGCGGGTTGCAGGTCGGGCTCGGTCGTCGTGTCGGGCAGGATGACAATGTCGGCTTCCAGGCCCTTGGCGCCATGCACGGTCATCACACGCACCTCGTCGCGGCCGCGTTCCATGTCGCGCTTAACTTCCGCCCCGCCGCGTTCAATCCAGTGCAGGAAGCCGTCGAGCGAGGGCGTATTCGCCGCCTCATAGGCGAAGGTGAGCGAGAGGAACTCGTCGATGGCGTCGTTGGCTTCCTGGCCGAGCCGGCGCAACATCTTGAGCCGCATGCTGCGGCGGACAAGCGCGTGGGCGTAGAACTCAAAGGGCGGCGCGAAGTCGGCCTTGTCCCGCATCTCGCTCAGGAAGGTGTGCGCCGCAGCGTAGGAAGGTCGATCGTCCTTGTGCGCCTGCAGTGCCTGCCAGAGCGATTGATCTTTGCCCCGGGGATGGGCGAGTTCGAACAGGTCCTTCTCGCTGACATCGCAGAAGGGCGAGCGGAGCAAGGCAGCGAGGGTGTAGTCGTCTCCCGATTGGAGCGCGAAGCGGCCAAGCGCGATCAGGTCCATCACCGCGATCTGCTCGGTGAGCACGATCCGGTCGGCACCGGCGACCGGAACGCGTCGGTGCTTTAGTTCGCGGATGATGGCGTTACCAAACGGCTCGCGTCGCGGCAGCAGGATCATGATGTCGCCAGCCTTTACCGGGTCGGCGTGGCCGGGCAGGCGGACGCGGCCAATCCAGCCCTTGATCTGGCCGGCGATGCTGCGCGCAAGTTGGACGACCGGACTGTCGGTGCCCAGCACGTCGACCGGCGGCAGTGTATAAGGATCGGGTTGCGTCTTGTCTGCGACGGGCGTCGAAGCCCAGAGCTCGACCCGCCCGGAGTCTTGCGTGCGATGGGCTTCGTGGCGGATGGCCGCAGTGTCGGAGGTGAGGCCGGCGCGGGCTTCATCCGGCTTGAAGACGGCATCGACGAATTGAAGCACCTGCGGGGCCGAGCGGCGCGACTGGATCAGTGGCTGTTCGAGGAATTCGCGACCAGCATTTGCGGCGGCATTGCGGAACAACTGACGGTTCCTGTCGAACTGCGCGGGATCGGCGCCTTGAAAGGAGAAGATCGACTGCTTTTCGTCGCCGACAGCGAAGACGGTTCGCGTCACAGACTTGCCGTTGCGCGAGGCTTCGACGCCCTCGCCGGCGAAAAATTCGGCGGTGAGGGCGCGAACGATGCCCCATTGTTCCGGGCTCGTGTCCTGCGCTTCGTCTATCAGGACGTGCTCAATGCCGCCGTCGAGCTTGTAGAGCACCCAAGTGGCGGCCTCGCTGTGTTGGAGCAGGCGATGTGTCTTCACGATCAGGTCGTCGTAGTCGAGCGCACCGCGCGCCTGCTTGAGGCGGCCGTATTCCTCGCGCACGGCGCCTGCGAGAGTGAGGGCGGCGATGGTCATGGCCGCCACATGCGCAGCGCGACGCTCTTCCTCGATCTGGACGAAGTCATCGCGAATCTTGCTGTAGGCAGCGCTGAGGTCGGGGCGCTGCTTCGAGATGGTGGCAGTTGCGATGTCCCTGCGCTGCTTGCCCTCCTGCGTGAGGAAGAGAGCACGGAACATTTCATACATCGTGCGGCCCGGCGCCCGGCCAAGGGCAACACGCAGGCTTTCGGCGCGTTCCCTGTCGGTCTTGCCACCGGTTTCCAGCCACGCGGCGATGGTGCTGACCTGCACAAGATCGAGGCCGGTGCAGAACGCGGTCATCATCTCATCGGCGCCCCGCACCGGATCGGCAGCATGGGCGCGGCGGATGGTGTCGCCGAGGTCGTCGCCGTTCAGGCTGTCGAGAAAACGTTCGAGTTTGCGGCGGTCGGCGCCGAGCGCGGCGTCGAGAATGTTGGCCAGCGTCATCTCACTGACCTCGGTGATGAGCAAGGCGAGGGCTTTCGCCTCGGCCGTGTCGCCGTGCGCACGTTCGAGGACGCGGGTGCGGGCTTGTCCCATCAATTCGCGTGCGGTCTGGTCGTCCAGCACGTCGAAGGAAGCGGGGACGCCTGCCTCGAGCGGAAAGCGCGAGAGGACGCTCTGGCAGAAGGCGTGGATGGTGAGGATTCGGATCCCGCCGGGTGTCTCCAGCGCCTGCGCGAACAGGCGGCGGGCGCGTTTCATCTCCTCCGGGCCTCCGAGGTCGGCGCCGATGGCGGTGATCTTCGCCTCCAACTCGCGGCCGGGGAGCATCGACCATTCGCCGAGCTGCTTGAACAGGCGCGCCTGCATCTCGGCGGCGGCGGCTTTGGTGTAGGTTAGGCAGAGGATGCGCTCCGGCGGCGTGCCGCTGAGCAGCAAGCGCGTCACGCGGTTGGCGAGCGTGTAGGTCTTGCCGGCGCCGGCATTGGCGGCGACCCAGGCGGAGCGCATGGGATCGGCAGCGGTGTTGGATGGATTGGCGAGGCGCTTCGTCACTCTTCTGGAACCTCCCATCCGCTGACCGACCATTCGCGCACGCGTGCGAGGTGGTCGTAATCGCCTTCCTCACGCGCGAATTGCGGATGGGGACGCGAGAGATAGGGCGTGGCTTCCTGCTCGAAAAGCGCGATATGGGCGAGAAGCTTGGCGACCGCGCCGTTGATGAGTCCAAGGTCGTCGATGGGCTGAATTTTACCCGCTTTGCGGCCGCCGCTGATCTGGATGTAGAGCAGTTCGCGCGCATCACGCTCGCCGATTCCGGGGAAGCCTCCGGCCTTGAGGAGCGCTGCCTCGAGCAGGAGTTGCGGCGTAAGGAAGATTTCGATTTGCGGATTGGTAGGCGGATTGCCGGTCTTGTAGTCGAGGATCGCGGCGCCGCCATTGGCAAGGACGTCGATGCGGTCCGCGATACCATAGAGTTCGAAGTCCGGCGTGAGTTTCGCCCTGCCCTCTATCTCGGTGAAGGACAGTGCTATGCCGGTGCGGCGCTCGCGTTCGATTTCGACGAACCACTCGGCGGCGCGGGCGAAGCGTGGGCGCCACAGCGCGAGCACCGAACCCGGTATGCCATCCGCCGCGTAGACCTCTTCGGCGATGGCACAAAGCTTCGCAGCGGCATCGGAGCCGAGCGGCCCGGGTTGCTCTTTCACGAACCGCTCGAGGATCCTGTGGACCGCAGTGCCGCGCTCCATCGGACCGATTTCGGCGTCAAGCGGGTCGAGAATGCGGAGATTCAGCACGCGCTTGGCGTAGATCGTGAAAGGATCACGCAGCCAGTTCTCGATATCGGTGATGGGCAAGCGCTTGGGCCGGGCTTCGACCGGCGGTGCGAAGCTGGGCGGATCGATGCGTTGCGGCTTTCCGGCATCGTAGAGGCTGCGTGCGAGCAACAAATAATCTTCGGCCGGCGCAAGCACATCGGCTCGCTCGTTGCGCAAGCCGAGGCCGGTGGCGAGCTGATTGAGGCGCTGGACCCAGCGCGACGCGATGGTCGGTACACCGTCTGCTTTCATCGCGCGTGCAAGCACAACGCGCGGACCAGCGCAGAGCATTGCAAAGTCGTGGGCCGACTGGCCGATGGCGCGCTCCGGCTGCTCGAGACCGAGCGCCAAGCGCATTGGCCGCGAGAACCACGGATCGGCGCCCGGCGTGCGCGGCCAGGTACCTTCGTTGAGACCGCCAAGCACTATGGTGTCGAAGCTCTGCAAGCGCGCTTCGAGCGGGCCGAGGATCGCCAGACGCGGATGGCCGCTGCGGTTGCGGCGGACGGTCTGCCGAAGCGCCAGCTTGCGGAAAAGAGCGGCATAGGCACCGGGTTCAACGGGCGGGATCGCATTGGCCGCGTCGATCAACTCTTCGAGGAAGCGCGCCATGGCTTCGCCGGCCTCGGCTTGCCACAACGCGCTGCCCGCGAGCGCGTCGGCGCTCGCAAGATGCGCTGCGACGAGTTCGGCGAGTTTGACATCGGGATTAGACGTTGCGGCCTCGATCGGTCTCAGCGCCGTACTGACGGAGGCGAACCAGTCGCGCAGGCCCTCTGCCCTGGGGCGAGCCTTGCGCAGGAACGTGGCGATGCCATCGAGCCCGACATCAGGCCGCGGGCCGCGCAACGCGAGATCCAATGCGCGCACGGTGGCGCGGAAGCCGGCCGTGTCGCTGCGGCCGAGCGTGGCGAAGGGATGGCGCAGTAGCGCGAGAAGCGGGACAGGTGCGAACCGTTCGGCGGCGGCCTCCGCAAGCAGGGACAGGAACGTGCCGGGTGGCGTGTCCGAGAGCGGTACGCCGGCGGATTTGTCGACTTCGATATCCCAACGCTGCAATTCGCTCGCGACGCGGCGGCCAAGGGTGCGGTCGGGCGTGACCAAGGCTGCTGTCTTTCCAGGTGTCTCCAGTGCTTCGCGCAGGATGACCGCGATGGTTATGGCTTCTTCCATCGGGTCGGCGGCCTCGACCAGGGAGACGCCGGCCAGGCCATCGCCGATGCTTCGTGCGTCCTTGGCGTCCGCGATGGCGCGCCAGGCGTCGGTGGTAGGCGCGGGACGAAGCGCTTCCCGCAAAACGCGCTCGCGTCTTGCATTACCGTCGCCGCACCAATCCCTGACATCGGCGCGCTGGAGGCCGAGGCGGCCCAGCAGCTGCTTCATCCCGAATTGCGGGTGACCGGGATCAAGATCGTTCCAGCTCGCAAGATCGAGTTCGCGATCCAGACCGGGCAAGACGACCGAACCGTTCGGATGCTCGAGGATGGCCTGCATCAATGCTGCGGTGGCGGGAATGGAGCCGGTCGAACCCGCTGCGATTACCGGACCTTCGGATGGCGCGGATTTCAGGCGCGCCGCGAGCGCTTGCAGCGCAAGGTTGCGGCGTGTCGCAGGGCCGATGCGGCCCTCGTCCGTGAGGATCTTCGGCCATTCGCGGTTCAGGAGGTCAAGGAAGTCCTTCACCTTCTCCCAATGCGCAGCGAGAGTGCCGGGGATCACACGGTCAAGATGGGCGAGATCTGCGCCGAGGGTTTCGACCTCGTCCATGACCTTGGCGAGACCTTCGGCCAGGGCGGTCGCCTGGGCGAAGCCGATGTCCTCGCCATGCGTGGCGCGATACCAGCGGCGCACCATTGTCGCGAGCAGCAGCATGCGACGCATCGGCGTGATGGCAGGCGGCAGATCAAGCGTTTCGGCATCGAATATGAATTCATCTTCTTCGACATCGCCGAGCGCCTTGAACTGCGGGAGCAGAGCGGCGCCGCCGAGCACGCGGGCGAAGGCGTCGCCGAATGTGCGCTGGGCGCGGCGCGTCGGGAGGTAAATGACCGCGTCGGCGAGGGCGAAGGGGCCTTCGCCCAGTTGACCGATCAGGCCACGGGCGAGCGCCTCGGCGAAGTTTGCCGAAGGTGGAATCGTGAAGACATTCGCCATCGCCGCTCAGGTGACCAGATATGCATCGGCGAGGAATTCCTCGGCGTCTCTCACGGCTTCGGGCGTACCAACATGGATCCAGACACCGTCGAGGCGCACGCCGAACAGGCGGCCCTTCTCGATCGCGACATCCCACATGCGGTTGGTCGAGAACGCCCCCTTCGGAGCGCCGTCGAACAGGCGCGGATGCACGATCTGCACACCGGGATAGGCGAAAGGCGTGAGCCGGCGTTCTTCCCCCCGCGAAATGTGGCCGCAGGCGTCCATGTTGAAGTCTCCCATGCCCTCGAAACCGAGGGCGGTAACCATGGAAGCGAGAAGTAGGAGGCCGTCCATTTCGTCCGCATCCCAGCGTGCGACCATACGGTCGAGCGCACGTCCCACGCCTTCAACCCAGACTGTGTCCGAGTTCGTGATGAAGAAAGGTTGGCCGTCGAAGTGGGGCAGGGCTTTGACGACCCCGCCGCCTGTTCCGAGAAGCTCGCTGGTCTCTTCCGAATAACGAATTTCAATGTCGTGGCGCCTGGCGAGATGGTCCTTCAACATCTCGGCCTTGTAGTGGACGTTGACCACGGCCATGGTCACGCCGGCCTGCACGAGCTTGTCGAGTGCGTGGTCGATCAGCGTCTTGCCCGCCACCTTCACCAGCGGCTTCGGCTTGTCGTCGGTTAGAGGGCGCATCCGCGTGCCGAGACCTGCGGCCATCACCATCGCGCGCGTCGGGCGGCTCATGCGGCGGCTCCGTAGGTCGCGGCGCGCTTTTCCATCGGGATCGTCTTCGCGTACCAGGCTTTCAGATCGGCCATCGACGGGTTCTCCAGGTCGCGGTTCAGGTGCCCCCACACACGCGGCAGGAACTGAAGGTAGCGCGGTTTGCCGTCACGCTTATTAAGACGTGCGAAGATGCCGACGATGCGGGCGTTGCGCTGTCCGGAGATGGCGGCCATTTCGGCGCGAAACGGCTCTTCATCGAGGCCGAGGCCCTTGGCCTTCATGATGTCGAAGTAGTGGCGGATGGTGGCCTGTGTCGTTTCCGGCGAAACGTCGCGGCGGGCATCTTCGAGCAGATGCATCAGGTCCTGAGCCTGGGAGCCGGCGACGGCATCCTGGAAATCGATCAGACCGACGCGGGCCACATCGTTGCGATCCGGCAGCCACATCAAGTTCTCGGCGTGATAGTCGCGGTGCACCAGCACGGGTTTGCTGCGCACCGTGTCGCGCAGGGTCTTCTGCCAGAGAGCGCAGTGTTCGCCGACCTCATCAGCGGTGGCATTGCGGCCGAGCGCAAAAGGGATGAACCACTCCGTCATCAGGCTGACTTCCGCGAGCTGCGCGGTCTCGTCATAGGGGTAGAGCGGCTTTCCGGGCGCCAGCACCGCCGGCGCACGATCTTCGTGCAGGCGGGCGAGAACGTCGGCGGCAGAAGCGTACAACCCACGCTCATCACCGCCACGTTTCAGAACGTCGGCATAGAGATCGTCGCCCAGGTCTTCGATGATCGCGAATCCGGCGCGCGGATCGGCCGCGATAATCTCAGGCGCGGTCAGCCCCTGCTTGCGCAGGAAATTCGCCACAGCGACAAAGCGGCTGACGTCGCCGGCAGCAAGGCGAGCCAACGCATTGTAGCCGAACCTCGCGCGTTCCTCGGGCGTGGCTTCCGGCGGAGCGTCCTTCGCTTCCGCGTTCTGCGGCTGGTCCATCAGCATCGCCTTGCGGCCGTTGCGTTCGAGGCGGACATAGCGGCGGGTCGAGGCATCGCCTGGAAGCGGCGTCTTGTTCGCGTCGCCCCAGCCGGAAGCCGCGAGGAACTCGTCCATCTGATCGTTGCGGTCTGTCATGCGGTAGCTTCGGCCTGCATCGGTTTGGCCCAGCGTGGCGGGCCGCTGATTCTTGCTTTACGTGAGCCATTGGTCAGTGACATGGCGACGTGCAGGCGGTCCGGCGGCAGCCATGCCAGCGCCCGCTCAGGCCACTCGATCAAGGCGGCCCCGTCGTCGAGCGCTTCGTCGAGGCCAAGCTCGTCGACCTCTTCCGGTTTCTCAATTCGGTAGAGATCGTAGTGGCGGACGTTGAGCTTCGGTGTCTCGTAATATTGGACCAGGGTGAACGTTGGGCTTGGCACCTCTTCGGTCACGCCCAGGTTGTGCAGGATGGCGCGGGCCAGCGTCGTCTTTCCGGCGCCCAGGTCGCCTTCCAGCGCCACCGCGTCGCCAATGCTGAGCGCTGCGGCAATCCGCGCGCCCAGAGCCTCCGTGGCTGCGAGGTCTGTCAGCGGAACGGTCCGCTCAAATGTCTGAGATTCTTGAGGCATTGTACTCTTCTAGCCTGCGGCGACCGCACGCTCAACGCGGCGTAAGCGGTTGATTGTGCGGGCATGTTCCGCCATGGTCGGCCCCGAAAACGGGGCAAGAATGACAGAACGCATCGTCATTGTCGGGGCGGGCCAGTCCGGCTGTCAGGCCGTCGCGACCCTTCGGGCGGAGGGGTATGGCGGCGCGATCACCATGGTCGGTGACGAGCCTTTCGCGCCCTACCAGCGGCCGCCGCTGTCCAAGGCTTATCTGATGGGCACGATGGAACGCGACCGGCTGTTCCTGAAGCCCGACGCATTCTATGCCGATGCCAGGTGCGAGATGATCACAGGCGTCGCCGCGACGAAGATCGAGCGTGCGACCAAGACGGTGCATCTGGCCGATGGGCGATCGCTGCCCTACGACAAGCTGCTGCTCGCGACGGGTTCGCGCGTGCGCAAGATAAAGGTGCCGGGCGCGGACCTGCCGGGAGTGTTCTATCTGCGCGGCATCGAAGACGTGGACAAGCTGCGCGCGGCGTTCGTGCCGGACAAGAAGCTGGCCATCGTGGGTGGGGGCTATATCGGCCTCGAAGTGGCGGCCGTCGCGGCCAAGCGCGGCATGGACGTCACCGTGTTCGAGGCGATGAACCGTCTGATGGCCCGCGCCGTCTCGCCTCAGGTTTCGGACTTCTACCACAAGGTCCACACCGACGCGGGCGTGAAGATCCATCTCGATCTGACGGTCGAGGCGTTCGAAGGCGAGGGCCGGCTTCAGTCGATCCGGGCCGCCGGGAAGACCTTCGCGGCCGACATCGCCCTGGTCGGCATCGGCATCGTGCCGAACGACGAGTTGGCGCGCGCAGCGGGGCTGGGCTGCGAGGACGGCATCGTCGTGGACGAGAAGTCGAACGCGACCGGCGATGCCTCGATCTTTGCCGCCGGCGATTGCACCCGCCATATCGGGCGCGAGGGCACGGCGCTGCGCCTCGAATGCGTGCAGAACGCGATCGACCAGGCGAAGCACGCTGCACTTTGCATGGTCGGCAAGCCCAACACATACCGCGAAGTCCCGTGGTTCTGGTCGGACCAGTACGACCTGAAGCTTCAGATCGCGGGCCTGGCGCGGCCGTCGGATCATATCGTGGTGCGAGGCAATCCGGAGGCGCGCAAGTTTGCCGTGTTCCACCTGCGCGATGGCGCGGTGGCAGCGGTCGAGGCCGTGAACGCGGCCCCGGAATATCTCGTCGGCCGCAAGTTGATAGCCGATGGCGCCAAGATCGCGCCGGAGCGGCTCGCCGACACGTCCATTCCCATGAAATCCATAGCCTAACCGGAGCGTCCATGCCCAAGGTCAAATACATCGAGCACAACGGCAAAGAACACGAGGTCGACGTGCCCGCGGGCTGGTCCGTCATGGAGGGCGCGGTGAAGAACCTGGTCCCCGGTATCGACGCCGATTGCGGCGGCGCCTGCGCTTGCGCCACGTGCCACGTGTTCGTCGATCAGGCGTGGCTCGACAAGCTGCCGAAGAAGGAAGACATGGAAGTCACCATGCTCGACTTCGCGCCGGAGGTGGAGGCCAACTCGCGCCTCTCCTGCCAGATCAAGGTGACGCCGGAGCTCGACGGCCTCGTCGTGCGGATGCCGAAGTCACAGCACTAATCGAGCCGCTCGACCGAACCGCCACCCTGGATGGCCTGGGTTACCTGCGGGTGGCCGCGGTAGGCGATGTCGCCGCCGCCTCTGACGGCTGCCGTCAGCCTGTCCGAGGCTGCAAGCTTGATTTCCCCGCCGCCGTTGATTGCCGCGGTCGCACTCTTCGCCGGAATGGCGGACACGTCGATCTCGCCGCCGCCGTTGATCGCAGCCGCTATCTCGTTGGCAATGGGGAAGCTTCCTTCCGTGCCGATCTCTCCGCCGCCGTTGAGCGCCACCGCCTCGATATCCGGCGTGGTGATCTCGATCTCCAGATCGTAGCTGGACGGGCAGTTGTTCTCGCACTGATCGATCTTGAGCGTGTGGCCGTCCTTGATGACGAAGTGCGTGATCTGCGCGCTGCCCTTCCGGATGACGACGCTTTGCGTTGCGCCATGCCGCAGGATTACGCGGCCGCCGCCGTTGAGCGCGACACTGTCGAAATGTCCTACATTAACTGTCTCGGAAGCCTGTGCGACAGCAGGTGCTGCGCAAAAGAGCGCAAGAGCGGCGCGGAGCAGATAAGACGTCATTGTTGTTCTCCCTGTTCAGTCTTCGCTGTCGATGTCGCCGCCGCCGTGGATGGACTCGACCAGGCTCGGATGGCCGCGGAAGGTAATGTCACCGCCCCCGTGGATGGACGCGACCAGACTGTGCGTCGCGGTCAGCTTGATGCCGCCGCCATCGTGTACGGCCGCCGCGACATCTCGCGCATCGATCCCGCGCACGTCGATTTCGCCGCCGCCGTGTATATCGACCGCAAGGTTATTTTGGGCGGGGAACGCGCCTTCGGTAGCGATCTCGCCGCCACCGTGGATGGAGACGCCCTGAATGTCGGGCGAGGTGATCTCGATATCGAGGTCGTAGTGAACGGGACACATGACGACGGTGTTACCGCACGTGTCGATGACCAGTTCGGTTCCATCCTGGATGGTGAAGCTGGTGACATCGGTACTGCCCGCGATCAGCGAAACGCTTTGCGTCGCGCCGTGCTTGAGCACGATGTGGCCGCCGCCATGCAGGGCAACCTGTTTGAAAGCTCCGACCGGGACGGTGCCGGCATCGGCAGCCGGCATCAGAAGCGGTGTAACGACGGCGGCGGCGAGGACCAAACGAATGGACACGTGGGCAGCACTCCGGGCTTTCACCTGAGAACCTAAGCCCGGTGCACTAGTTTTGACGCATTTCGGCTTCGCGACTGAGCGTTGCGAGGCGGCTATGGGCGCTGCCGACCGTGCTTCGCCTAGGTCTGGGTGCGCATCATCGACGGCACGAATTCCCGGCGCGCGAACCGCCAGCCCTCGGCGGTCTTTCGATAGGTGTCGTGATAGGCGCCGATCGCGGCCGGGGCGAGGGAGGACGCGCTGCCGACCCCGTTCACCTTCGGGGCGGCGTACAGAACGATTCCAACTGTGCCGCGCGCATCCGTATCGCTCAAGATCGCTATGCGGATGTTGGAGAGGCTGTGGTAAGTCGCAACCGCGTCGCGGTTGTCGGTGTTCACGCTCGCTCGGATCGCAGCCCGGCCTTTGTGCACCTGGCCCATCAGAACCATTTCCGCGTCCTCGGCAAACAGCGCCGCCCAGGCGTCCATCTGCGACGAGTCGGCGAAGTAGGAATAATCAAGGCACAGACCTGTGCAGGTGTGCTCGATCTCAGCCCGGTCGACGAAAGATAACGCTGCGGCAGCCATGGCTTTTCTCCGGCGAGTTTGTCCCGGGGAATGTTGCTGATAAGCAGGAGGAAGCCAACCATCGGAGTGCCCATGTCCCGTCTCAAGTTCGGAGCCTTTCTCGCGCCACATCATCCCATTGGTGAGAACCCTGTGCTTGCGTTCCGCCGCGATATCGACCTGGTCGCGCAGCTCGACCGGCTTGGATACGACGAATTCTGGTGCGGCGAGCATCACTCCTCGGGCTGGGAGATCATCGCCTCGCCGGAGATGTTCCTGGCCGCGGCCGGCGAGCGGACGCACAACATCAAGCTCGGCACCGGCGTGGTCTCGCTGCCGTATCATCATCCGTTCAACGTGGCGCAGCGCATGGTGCAACTCGACATCATGACGAATGGCCGTGCGATCTTCGGATCGGGGCCGGGGGCGCTGCCGTCGGACGCGTACGTGCTGGGCATCGATCCGATGGTGCAGCGCGACCGGCAGGACGAGGCGATCGGCGTGATCAAGCGGCTCCTGGCCGGCGAGCGCGTCACGCATGAGAGCGAATGGTTCACGCTCAAGGATGCGCGACTCCAGCTGCTGCCGGTGCAGGAGAACATGCCGTTTGTCACCGCCTCGCAGGTGTCGCCGTCGGGCATGACGTTGGCGGGCAAGCACGGCATCGGCGTGATCTCGCTGGGTTCGATGCAGCCGGGCGGGCTGAACGGACTGCATACCCAGTGGGGTTATGCCGAGGACGCGGCGAAGAAGGCGGGCAAGGTCGCCAACCGCGCCGAGTGGCGCATTCTCTTGTCGTGGCACATCGCGGAGACGCGCGAGAAGGCGGCGCATGAAGCAGGGCAGGGCCTGATGCGCTGGCACAACGAGTACACCGTCGGCACGCTGGGCCGGCCCGGCACGGCGCCGTTCAAGTCGCCCGAGGAAGCGGTGCAGATGACGGCGTTCACGCCGGGCACCACGGCGGTGATAGGCACGCCGGACGACCTGGTTGTGGCGATCCGCAAGATCCAGGAGGTGTCGGGCGGTTTCGGCGCGGTAATCGGCTTCGTGCACGACTGGGCCAATCCCGAGAACACGGCGCGCAGCTGGGACATGGTCGCGCGGTACGTGATGCCGGAGATCCACAACAGCATGGAAGGGCTGCGCATCTCGCAGAAATACCTGGTCGACAACCGCCAGATGTTCGAACGCGCCGGACAGGCCGTGATGAAGAAGATCATGGACAATGAGCGTGCGGTGGCGGCGCTGGCGGTGACGCAGGAGCAGATGAAGGCAGCGCGGGCCAGCACGCCGATCCCGACCACCAACGCGCCGGACTTCGCGAAGAAGGATTGACGCATGCGGGGGGCCTCCTCTCCCGAGATGAGAGAGTTTGAGGAACCCCGCACGGTGCGGTCGATTGGACCGTTGGCCTAGGCTGTCTTGCGGTCGGTCGTCGGTGCGGGTTCGTTGGGGATGATGCGGCGGGGGAAATGACAGCGGACGATGGTGCCCTCCTCGCTCTCGATCTCGACCCAGCCATCGTGGAGCTCGACGAAGCGGTTGACCAGCGCGAGGCCGAGGCCGGCACCGGCGCGCTGGCCGGCGCGGGTCTTCGAGGCGAAGCGCTCGAACGCCCGGGCCTTCATCTCCGGCGCCATGCCAGGGCCTGTGTCGGCGACGGAGATCATCACGTCCTCGCCCTCGATCGCGCCGGAGAGCGTGATGGTGCCTTCGGCCGGGGTGTACTTGATGGCGTTGGAGAGGAGGTTGAACACGACCTGCTGGATGCGGCGCTCGTCGCCCAGGAACTGGCCGGCGCCGGGATCGCAGTCGACGACCATTTCGAGGTTCACCTTGGCGGCCCAGTCGCGTGCAGTGGCGGCCACGGCGTTGAGCATGGCGCAGAGATCGATGCGCTCGAGTTCCAGGCGCAGCGCGCCGCTTTCGATCAGCGACAGGTCGAGGATGTTGTTGATCAGGTCCTTCAGCGTGTTCGAGCCTGAGACGATGTCCTGGACGTAGCCTTCCTGGGTGGTGTTGAGCTCGCCGGGGAGACCGCTCGCCAGCAGCTCCGCGAAGCCGAGGATCGAGTTGAGCGGCGTGCGGAGCTCATAGCTGACATGCTTGATGAAGTCGGATTTGAGGTTGTCGGCGGCCTCCAGCGCGTCGTTGCGTTCACGCAGCGCGTTCTCGATGCGCGAGCGGTCGGTGACGTCGGCGAAGGTGACGAGCGTGGCGCCGTCGGGAAGCGGCGACAGCGTGAGCGACAGGATGGTGCGGTCGTTGCGCTCGATCTCGCCCCAGTCGCGGCGCTGCGGCGCGCCGGAAACGATGGACTGGATCAGGCGCTCCCACACCGCCTCCTCGCCGAACTTCTCGGCACAGGCCGCGGCGATGTTGCGGACATGCGGTTCGCCGAGCAGGTCCTTGGGCTCCAGCTCCCAGATGTGCAGGAAGGCCGCGTTGTGCAGCTTGAGCTTGCCGTCGGGACCGAACACGGCGACGGCCTCGGTCAGCGTGTCGAGAGTCGCGGACTGGACTTTGAGCTGGGTGTTGAAGGCGCTTTCGAGGGCGAGCTTTTCGGTGACGTCCTCATAGAGATAGGTGAGGCCGCCGAAAGGATGCGGCTGGGCAACAACACGCAGCGTCTTGCCGCCGGGCACGTGCCAGAGATCTTCGGAGGGATATTCCAGCGGCGAGTCATAGGCGGAGAGGCGCTCCCGCTTCCAGGCCTGCCAATCGCGCTGCTCGGGCAGCTTGCGGGCCTCGCGCAGGCGGTCGAGCACGTCGCTATCGCTGGGATGGCTCTCCAGCCATTTTTCGGGAAGGTCCCATAGGCGGCCGAAGGCCTGATTGTAGAAGGTGAGACGCTGGTCCTTGCCGAAGATGGCAACTGCCGTGGCGAGCTTGTCGAGCGTGTCGGCGTGGGCGTCGATGTGCTGCTGGAGCCTCGCTTCCGAGGTCGCGACATCGGTGACGTCGATCGCGGTGCCGACGATGCCGGCGTTGTCGAGCGGGGTCTCGGTGTATTCGAGCGCGCGGCGGTGGCCGTTCACGACGGAGAAACGGCGGGCTTCGTAGACGCCGCCCTGTGTGCGGGCGGTGGCGGCGAGATCACGCTCCGTCTTGTCGAGCGCCGCCTGCGCGATGGCGGCGGGATCGCGCGTGTTGGTCGCGTCGAGGAAGGCCTGGTTGCCCCACACCAGCGACAGCGCCTTGTCGCGCAGCCATACAGGCATCGGCAGCGAGTCGAGGATGCCGCGATAGTCGATGGTCGCGGGCGCCTCGGCGGTTTGCGCCTCTTCCTCAATCCAGACAGCTGCCATGGCGCCGACGGCGCGGCCCCGCACGGTGAAAGTGCGGCCGGCCTTGTCGTGCGCGGTCATCGCGAAGGCGAGGCCGGCGTCGGAAAGGGCGTCGATGGCCTGGCTGACTTCGGTGGCCTCGGGGCCGGCGAGCAGGCCTTGCAGCATCGCCTCGCCGTTGCTGTAGCTCGACTGAGCGGAGGCGTCGCGGCCCCACACCACGAGCGCCTCGCGGCTGGCCGAGAGGAGGGCGTCCCGCTCGCCCACGGCGGCGCGGGTGCGGGCGTTGGATTGGCGCAGCGCCCGCCGGAGCTTGCCGGCACGGTTCTGCTCGGCCATGGCCCAGAGCGCGGCGGCGATGGCGAGCGCCAGTGCGCCTGCGGTGACGGCCGTCAGCAGCAGCTCCTGGGTCGCAGAATCGAACCCGGCCGCCGCCCAGGCAGGGGCGGGCGCGATCAGGAGTCCGGCGAGAAGGGGCACCATCGCCCGCAGCTTCGCGACTCTCTCCCTGACGCCAGGTTTATTCTTATGTCCCCGGGTGGAGACCATTCCCGGCTGCCCCCAAATCATCCACAGAAACGAATCACTGTGGAATCAAGATGATAGGCACGTTAACCAGTGGGGCAAGGGACGGTGGTTAAAAAAGTGTAAACGACCAGATGTAGGGGCCGCGTCTAAATGCGGCGCGAGTCGCCGTTTTGCGATTCAAAACAGGCCACTAGAAATTCCGCCCACGGAAGGTCTCGCTGCGGCCATGAATCGCTGAGAATTTCTACGTAGGTGATAAGTCGGGCCTCGCGGCCATCGGGGCAGGGGATGCAGCACACACGACGCCGGTTCATCGGAACCGCCACGGCACTGTCCGCGCTGACGCTGAGCGGCGCTGCTGCGTCGCCCGGGACGCGAGCATGGCCGCTGTGCGATGCGCCGCCGGGACCGGTGCGGCTGTCATTGCCGGCGTTCGCGGCGGACCCCAAGAAGGTGGCCTCGCTGCGCAAGGGTATCGGTGCGATGAAGGCGCTGAAGCCGTCGGACCATCGCAGCTATTTCTTCCAGGCCGCGGTCCACGCCTACAGCGACACGCAGTTCAAGGTGGAGTTGTCAGGCGATCCGGGCCTCAAGAAGGTCGACAAGAAATACTGGAACCAGTGCCCGCATTTCGGCCAGTCGTCGGCCGACTTCGTGATCTGGCACCGCGCTTATCTACATTTTTTTGAGCGCACGCTGCGGGTGATGGCGCAGGACGACACGCTGGCGCTGCCGTATTGGGACTACACCAGACCGGAGCAGCGGACCTTCCCGGAAATCTATGCGCCGGAATTCCTGGACAACGACAAGAAGGTGAAGAACCCGCTGTTCCACCCCAACCGCGAGAAGGCGTTCGTGAAGGGGCTGCTCGAGGTGAGCGACCTGGTGGGCAAGGCCGAGAAGACGATGGCGTCGGCCACCTTCTTCCACCAGACGGGCGCGCCGGGACTGGGCGGTGACGATCTGGACGAGGACCACACGCAGGTGGGCCTCTTGGAGCAGCGGCCGCACAACGACATCCATCTCGCGGTGGGCGGCGTGATCAACTCCGCGAACGGCGCGATGGCGGAGATCACCACGGCGGCGTTCGATCCGGTGTTCTGGGCGCATCACGCGAACATCGATCGCATGTGGCAGGAATGGGCAAACGCGCCGGGCAAGAGCTGGGGCACGGGACCCGGTTCCGAGTGGTTCGACGACCGGCGCTGGCTGTTCCTCAATGCGGACGGCACCGAAGTCCGGCTGAGCCGGCGCGAGGCCGTGATGATGCTCGCGGCGTACGACGTCGATTATCCGAACCAGCTCACAGTTCCGGGCGGCGAGGTGTCACCACCTCCGCCTCCTCCGCCTGCTGCATCGACACCGGCGCCGGGGGCCGGGGCCGGCCGGGACATGGCGATGCCGCCGATGGTGGGCGCCGCAGCACCGCCGGTTGCCACGACGAGCGCGCCGCCGCCGAAACGCGCGGCGCCACCGCGGCGCCCGACCGAGCGCGAGCTGATCGCGGACAACACGCCGATGATCGTCACGCCGCACAATTCGGGGCGGCGGCTGTTCGGCGATCCGCCGCCGGGCCTCGCGCACAGCAACGGGATCCAGCAATCGACCGGCGGCGCGCCGGCCAAGCCGGTGCTGAAGGCGCCCGAGCTGGCCGATCCGAACGCCAAGGTGCTGCTGGAGCTGGCGGACATCTCGTTCACGCTGGTGCCCTCGTCGGGGTTCGCAGTCTATCTCGACAGCGCGGGCAAGCCAGCGAGCGAGCCAGTGGGCCTGATCGACATCTTCGGCCTGACGCACAAGGCGGGCATGAACGGGATGCGCATGAAGTCGGCGCAGCGGTTCGATGTGACGGGCATCGTGCGAAAGGGGACAGGGCCGTACACGGTGCGGATCGAGGCGTACGACCTGCTGGTGATGAAGGACGGCACAGCGCCGCGGTCGCGTGCCGATGGCGTGCAAATCGGCGCGGTGCGGTTCGTCGTGATCAGCTAACCACCAACAGAATTGTCATGGCCCGCAGCGGCGGGCCATGACAGTCAAGTTTGAGAACGGAAGCGGCTGTAAAGGTCCGCGATGATGTTCACGCCTTCTTCGGACTCGGCGCGGTTCACGGTTTCGTTGTCGTCGCCGTAGCCGCGCATGTCGCCGCCTGAGACCATCTGGATGCAGATACCGTCCTTGCGCGAGAGCGCCAGCACGCCGCGATAGGCGATGCCGTAGTCGACCTCGGGCTGCGGAACCAGCCAGCCGATCTGGCCGCGCACAGGGACGACGCTCTCGTCCTTGCACAGCGCGCGGGCGCCGTAGCCGGGGCAGTTGATGACGACCTTCTCCTTCAGGTGGCCCAACTCGGCGAGGGAACGGAATTCGTGCTTCACAAATTTTCCGCCGGCGATGAGGAAATCCTGCATCAGCGTGTGGCCGTAGTCGGCGATGTTGAACATCATGGTCGAGCCGCGGCGCACGCCACGCACGGGGAATGGCGTCGCGTCGGCGGGCAATTCCTGCGAGTGGCCGATCAGGTCGCGGATGCGGTCGGTGTATTCGGCGAAATCGAGCGCGCTGGGATCGGGAGTCTTGGGCGGCGGCGTGTCGTTGGGACCGAAGTCGCTGAGGTAGTAGCGGTCGTTCCATTCGACGGGCGTGCCGGGAAGGCCGAGATAGCGGCGGTAGCGGTGGAAGGAGATGCGCGCCATCTCTTCCCACCTGTCGCCGAAGTCCGGCGCGACCCTGTCGGTCAGCGCGATGCGCGAGTCCGGGGTGAAGCTGCCCGTGGCGCGGGCGCTGCGCGTGTCGGGCAAGAGGTCCTTGGCGTAGATCGTGACCTTCGCACCGGCTTCCTGGGCGAGGATCGCGGTGGTGAGGCCGATGGCGCCGCAGCCGATGACGGCGATCTCCCTCGGGTTGCGTTGCATCGCAAGGCGCAGCGCCAGCGTGCCCGAACCCCAGGACAGCGACCAGCCGCTGCCGCCATGCCCGTAATTGTGCACGACGAGCGCGTGGCCGATATGCTCGGCCTCGATGCGCGGGCCTTGGGCGCGAAACGGGCGCAGGCAGACCGTGAGGTCGAACAACCGGTCCGTGCTGGCGCGGATGGGCGCGAGCGGCGGGATGCGGTCGGGCCAGGGCAGGGTCGGCGGTGGAGCGTCGGCGCCGCGAGCGGCGAAAGGCGCGAGTGCGGCGGCGCCCGCGGTTTGCAGCAGGCGGCGGCGGTTGAAGGCGCTCACGCAACTAACCCCGGAAGCGGCGGTTGAGCTTGCGCATGCCGCCGATCCAGCGGCCGTAGTCGTTGGTCTTGTTGCGCATGTATTGCAGCACTTCCCTGTGCGGCAGGATGAGGAATTCCTCCGCCTCGATGGCGCGGACGCATTCGTCGGCGACGACGGATGGCTCCATCATGCCGTCGATGCTGGCGACGCCGTCGGGATTGCCGGCGGTCATCGCGGTGCGCACGGCCTGCGGGCACAGGACCGAGACCTTGATGCCCTGGTCGCCATGGGTGATCGCGAGCCATTCAGCGAGGCCGACGGCCGCGTGCTTGGTCACCGCATAGGGCGCCGAGCCGATCTGGGAGAGGAGACCGGCGGCGGACGCCGTGCTGCACAGATAGCCGCCGCCGCGCGAGGCCATGCGCGGCACCAGATGCCGCGCGGCCCAGACATGCGCCATGACGTTGATGTCCCAGATGCGGTCCCAGCGCTCGTTCGAGACCTCCGCGCCGCCGCCATAGCCGATGCCCGCGTTGGAGAAGAACAGGTCGATCGGGCCGTGGTCTTTTTCGACCGTGTCGATCAGGTGCCGGATGTCTTCTTCCTTCGACACGTCGGTTTTGAAGGAAATGCCGCCGACGCCCTTGGCGGTGACCGCGGCGCCGTCGCCGTTGATGTCGGAACAGACAACGAGCTTGGCGCCTTCCTTGTGGAAGCGTTCGGCCAGCGCCTTGCCGATGCCCGATGCCGCGCCGGTGACGACGACGATCTTGTCCCTGATCTGCACGCGGTCTTCTCCCTTTCTTTTTGGCCCTGTGGCCTGGGCCAAATCATAGGGTGTAGGCTGAGCCAACCGCAATTTTGAACTGGGAGAAAATGACATGGACGGGCTTCAACTTCGCACGCTTTACAAGGACAGCGGCGAACTCGAACTGTCGCTGGCGAAGGTGCCGGTGGCCGAGCCGGGACCGGACGAGGTGACGGTCAAGGTCGAGGCGACGCCGATCAATCCGTCGGATATCAGCCTTTTGTTCGGCGCGGCGAACATGGCCGTTGCGAAGTTCACCGGCAGCGGGGCCGACGCGAAGATCGTGGCGCCGGTGCCGGAAGGCCTGCGCCGGGCGATGGCGGCGCGCGCAGGGCAATCGCTGCCAGCGGGCAATGAGGGCGCTGGCACGGTGGTTGCGGCAGGCGCCAACGCCAAGCATCTGATGGGCAAGATCGTGGCGGCGGTCGGTGGCGCGATGTATTCGCAGTATCGAGTGCTGAAAGCGTCGGACTGCCTGCTGATGCATCCGGGCGTGACAGCGGCGGAAGGCGCGTCGTGCTTCGTCAATCCGCTGACGGCGCTGGGCATGACCGAGACGATGCGGCGCGAGGGACACACGGCGCTGCTGCACACCGCGGCGGCGTCGAACCTGGGGCAGATGTTGCAAAAGATCTGCCTGAAGGATGGGATCGCTCTGGTGAACATCGTGCGCAGCGATGCGCAGGCGAAGATTCTGCGCGACATCGGCGCGCATCACGTGGTGGATTCCTCCAAGCCGTCGTTCATGGAGGATCTGATTGCAGCCCTGGTCGACACCGGCGCGACCATCGGCTTCGATGCGATCGGCGGCGGGCCGCTGGCCGGACAAATTCTCACCGCGATGGAGGTGGCGGCGGTGAAGAAGGCGCCGGGCTTCAGCCGCTATGGTTCGACCACCTACAAGCAGGTGTACATCTATGGCGGGCTCGATACCGGGCCGACGCTGCTGAACCGCGCGTTCGGCATGTCGTGGGGCCTTGGCGGCTGGCTGCTGACGCCGTTCCTGATGAAGATCGGGCCGGCCGAGACCGAGAAGCTGCGCCAGCGCGTGGCGAACGAGGTGAAGACGACGTTCGCGAGCCACTACACGAGGACGGTGTCGCTGCCGGGGATGCTGAGCGCCGACGCGGTGGCGGCGTACAACCGCCGCGCCACGGGCGAGAAGTATCTCGTCAATCCGTCGCTCTGATGAAGCTGTACCACTGTCCGGGCGCACGCAGCGTGCGCCCGCTGTGGACCCTCTTGGAGATGGGAATCCCCTTCGAGCTGGAGACGATGCGGTTTCCGCCGCGCGTCTTGCGCGAGGGATACCTGGGGATCAACCCGCTGGGCACGGTGCCGGCGTTCACCGACGGCGACCTGACGATGACGGAGTCGTCCGGCATCTGTCAGTACCTGGTCGACAAGTATGGGCCGACGCCGCTGCGCGTGGCGCCGGAGGAGCACGACTACGGTCTGTATCTCAACTGGCTGCATCGCAGCGACGCAACGCTGACGTTTCCGCAGACCATTGTGCTGCGGTACACGCGGCTTGAGCCGGAGGAGCGGCGGGTGAAGCAGGCGGCGGAGGACTACACGCAGTGGTTCTTCTCGCGGCTGCGGTCGGTCGAGGCGGCGCTGGCGGACCGCGAATATCTCTGCGCGGGGCGGTTCACGATCGCGGATATCGCGATCGGCTTCGCGCTGTATCTCGCGGAAACGCTCGACATGCGCGGCGGATTCAAGCCGCGGACGGAGGCGTATTACCAGCGCCTGAGCGCACGGCCGGCGTTCAAGGAAGCTGTGAGTTAGGAGCAGGAGGCGGTGCGTGAGGTCATCGCCGGTGGCTCAGCACATCCGGGTTGACGGCGTTGATCGGGTTGCCGGCGGCGTAAGCGACGATCTGGTCGAAGATGTCGCTGAACTGGAGTTCGTATTCCTCGCGCGTGACGTAGCCGATGTGCGGCGTGGCGATCACGTTGGGCAGGCGCAGCAGCGGATGGTTCGGATCGCGCACGGGCTCTTCCTCGAACACGTCCACGGCGGCGGCGCCGGGGCGGCCGGCTTGCAGCGCGGCGACCAGTGCGTCCGGTTCGATCAGGCCGGCGCGCGAGGTGTTCACGATCAGCGCGGTCTTCTTCATGCGGGCGAGGTCTTGCGCCGTGACGATGCCGCGGGTCGCGTCGACCAGACGCATGTGGAGGGTGAGGACGTCGGACCGTTCGAAGAAATCGGCCTTGCTTTCGGCGATGTCGTGGCCGTCGGCCTCGGCCTGTTCGAGGGACTTCGGTCTGGCCCAGACCAGCACGTGCATGCCGAACGCCTTGCCATAGCCTGCGACGGTGGCGCCGATGCGGCCATAGCCGAAGATGCCGAGTGTCTTGCCGCGCAGCGTGGTGCCCACACCGATCTGCCAGATGCCGGCTTTCAGCGTGGCGACGTTCTGCGGGATCTCGCGCGCTGCGGCCATGATCAGCGCCCAGGTCAGCTCGGCCGCGGCATAGGACGGCGTGTCGGCGTGCATGTTGGATGACACGATGATGCCCGCGGCGGTGCAGGCGGCGATGTCGATGTGCGGATAGACGCTGCGCTGGCTGATCAGTTTCAGCTTGGGCAGGCGGGCGATCAGGTCGGCACGGATTTTCGTGCGCTCGCGGATCAGGACGAGGGCCTCGGTGTCCTTCAGACGCTCGGCAAGCTCGTCGGTGTCCTGGACGTGATCGTTCCAGATGGTGACCTTGTGGCCGTCGAGCTTGCGGAACGAGGGCAGGGTGCGGAGGGTGTCGAAATAATCGTCGAGGATCGCGACGTTCACGGGCGACTTGTCGAGATGAAGGCACGACCAGCGGCGGTCGCCTGAACGAGCCATTCGCCATGGGGGCCGCGGATGCGGGTGACAAGACCGCGGGCGTTGGCTTCTTCCCATACCGGCAGGCGCGGACAGGAGGTTCGCCAGGCGTCCATCACTTCGAGATACGGCCGTTCCTCCCGCGCGACGAACTCCACGAGATCGGCGAGCAGGGGTTCGACCGTATTGCTCATGCTCTCAGGTCCTTGTGCATGAAGACCGTGTTGGTGATCGGCGTCTCGTAATACGCCGGAATCTCCTTGAAGCCCAGCCCGCGATAGAGCGACAGCGCCTCCTTCATCGTCGAGAGCGTGTCGAGGCGCATGGCGTCGTAGTTGAGCCGCACGCCTTCCGCGACCGCGGCTTCGGCAAGGGCGCGGCCGGCGCCGGTGCCGCGCGCGGTGCTGCGCACGTAGAGCCGCTTCATCTCGCAGAAGTTCGTCGCGTGCAGGGAGCGGACGGCGACGCAGCCGACCGGCTTGCCGTCGATCTCGGCCAGCAGCAGCACACCCTTCGGCGGCGCATAGGCGCCGGGTAGGGATTCGAGTTCGTCCTCGAAATCCTGGTAGCCCAGGTCGATGTCGAGGCCGGCGGCGTATTCGCGGAAGAGTTCGACCGCGGTGTCGATGTCATCGAGCGTGGCGTGGCGGAGTTGAACGGGACTGATCACGGCAGTGGACATTATGCTCTATCTTTCATGGCAGGCAGTTTGTGTTCGCGCATAGCGGACATGTTCAGCGGGTGAAGCCTCCGTAGCTCGCGCCGTCGAACCGGTGCACTTGCGCCTCGGCGAGGACGTCCGGCGCAAGCAGACGGGCGTTGACGCCCATGCGGTTGCGCGACGGATCGACGGGGCTCCAGTGCGTGACGCAGCCGCATTCGGCGCAGCGGTGGAAGAAGAGCTGGCGATCGTCCCACTGATAGGTCTGGGTGGGCACAGCCTCGGTGATGCGCACCTGCTTTGGCGCGTAGTAGGCCCACAGCGTGCCGTAACGGCGGCAGATGGAGCAGTTGCAGTCGGTCACTTCTTCAGGGGCGACGTCCAGTTCGATCTGGATCTTCCCGCAGTGACAACTTCCTTCGACCATCGTGGCCTCCAAAACAATTCGGGCGGCAGGTTATCAGCCTGCCTCAATTATGGTGGTTCTCCCATCGCCCCAAAAATCCAAATTGGGTGAAGCCACCAATCATCCAATTGTGAATAGGGCATCGGGATGAGGAGGACGAAGCTTAGCCCCAATGTCAGCCCGACCCATTTTCTGTGCGAGCGCCGCTCAGTCAGGCGGAAGATGGCCCAGTAAAGCAGGGTACTCGCAGCGACCGGATAAATGATCATTGCAAACAGGTCCAAAAATCCGGTCGGGAATGGGCCGTGGATTTTGTACCAAACGAAAGCGGGCTCAAAGCCCAACCCGTAGTAAAGCCCCCAGATCAGATTGACGATCATTATCCCGGCACCGTGGTTAGCCACGGTGCCGGGAACGATGGTGTAAGAAAAGAGGGCGGAACAGAGAGCACCAAGAACTCCACCCACTGCGAGAACGTGGCGCACTCCGGATGTTCACCCAAGATTGTGCACGAAATCTACACTGATCTCCTCAGTACCGGTAGTGATCCGGCTTGTACGGGCCGGCTTCGGGTACGCTGATGTACTCCGACTGCTTGGGCGTGAGCTGGGTCAGCTTGGCGCCGATCTTTTCGAGATGCAGGCGCGCGACCTTTTCGTCGAGGTGCTTGGGCAGGGTGTAGACCTTCTTCTGGTACTTGCCCTTGTCGTTCCACAGCTCCATCTGCGCCAGCGTCTGGTTCGTGAAGGACGCCGACATCACGAAGCTCGGATGGCCCATCGCGTTGCCGAGGTTCACGAGACGGCCTTCGGAGAGAAGGATGATCTTGTGCCCGTCGGGGAACTGCACCTCGTCGACCTGCGGCTTCACGTTGCTCCACTTGTAGTTCCGGAGCGCGGCGACCTGGATCTCGGAGTCGAAGTGGCCGATGTTGCAGACGATGGCGCGGTCCTTCATGGCGCGCATGTGGTCCAGCGTCAGCACGTCGACGTTGCCGGTGGCGGTGACGAAGATGTCGGCCTTCGGCGCGGCGTCTTCCATGGTCACGACCTCATAGCCTTCCATCGCGGCCTGGAGTGCGCAGATCGGATCGATCTCCGACACCATCACGCGGCAGCCGGCCTGGCGCAGCGACGCGGCCGAGCCCTTGCCCACGTCGCCGAAGCCGCAAACCATCGCGACCTTGCCGGCCATCATCACGTCAGTGCCGCGGCGAATGCCGTCGACCAGCGACTCGCGGCAGCCATAAAGGTTGTCGAACTTCGACTTGGTGACGCTGTCGTTCACATTGATCGCGGGGAAGAGGAGCTTGCCCTCCTTCTCCATGATGTAGAGGCGATGGACGCCGGTGGTGGTCTCTTCCGAGACGCCCTTGATGTTCGCCGCGATCTCCGCGAACCAGCCCTTCGGCTTCTCCTTCAGGAGGCGCTTGATGAGCGCGTAGAAGACTTCCTCTTCCTCGTTCTCCGGCTTGTCGAGGAACTTGGTGTCGCCCTTCTCGGCGCGCAGGCCGTGGTGGACGAGCATGGTGGCGTCGCCGCCGTCGTCCAGGATCATGTTGGGCGTGCCGCCGCCGTGCCATTCGAACAGGCGGGCGGTGTAGTCCCAGTAGTCCTTCAGGCTCTCGCCCTTCACCGCGAAGACCGGTGTGCCGCCCGCAGCGATCGCGGCGGCGGCGTGGTCCTGGGTCGAATAGATGTTGCACGACACCCAGCGGACGTCGGCGCCGAGCGCCTTCAAGGTCTCGATCAGCACGGCCGTCTGGATGGTCATGTGCAGCGAGCCGGCGATGCGCGCGCCCTTCAGCGGCTGGCTCTTGGCGAACTCGGCGCGGGTGGCCATCAGGCCGGGCATCTCGACCTCGGCCATGGCGATTTCCTTGCGGCCCCAATCGGCCAGCGTGATGTCCTTGACGACGTAATCGTGGTGATCGGCCATTTGGGATTCCTTCGGAAAGCGCGCGGGGTATAGCAGCGGCTTTCCGGGCCGGCAAGGAGCATATAAAGAAATCTGCATGTCTTTATTTGCTATTCGAACCACATGAAATCGCAGGGGGAGGGGGGAAACCGTAAATTCGCGATTCAATTCGGTGATCTGGGGATTAAGCGACGGAGCAGCCTCCGAAAATGCCTTCGATGAAGCCCCGATTTCCCTCTCCTTCCACGAGTGGGCCCCTGATGTAGGACTTCATTCCGGAACTTCAAGTCACAGCGAATGCTCGCGAGCCACATTCCGGGCGCGGGAAGCCAAGACTTCGCCGTGATCGTGGGATACAGCCACACATGCCTTTCGAAGCGGGGGTTTATCGATGAAGCCTTGGTTGATGTTGGCAGCGGCCGCGATTGCGATGGCGATGCCGGCGGCGGCGGGCGCGCCGGCGCTGGATGCGAATTCGGCGCGGGTGTTCGTTCAGAAGCTCTATGCGCACTATCCGCAGAAGGAAGGCGGGCCGGTCTTCGAGCCGACGGGCAAGGATGCGCCCGCGGTGTTCGACGCTGCGCTGATCAAGGCCTTCCAGGAGGACACGCGGCTGGCGAAGGGAGAGGTCGGCTTCGTCGACGCCGATCCGATCTGCCAATGCCAGGACGATGCGGGCCTGAAGCCGAAGATCGTGTCGGTAACGATGAAGGGTGCGAATGCGGACGCTGTCGTTGACCTGCAGTTCGGCGGCAGCAACGGCAAGCCGAACCTTCTGACACTGCACCTGGTTCCGGTGAACGGGCAGTGGCGCATTCACGACCTCTCCACCAAGGACGAGAAGAGCTATCTCGACGACCTGACGAAGGCCAACGCGCGCCACGCCAAGGGCGACTGGGCGCACGACTAAGCCGGCTTGTCGGTCCCTGCCGCCGGGTCGATCGCGGTGCCGTCGTCGCACGACACTGCCGGGCGCGCGCGTGGCTGACAACGAATTGGTAACGCTGCGCTGCGAGCATCGCGGGTTCCATCGGGGCTCGGGGCGTCATGGCGGCCAGGACTTTCGGCAAGCGCGCGTCTGTTGCCCTGGCGCCGGTACGGCGTGAGGCGAAGGCAGCCGTTGTCGCGCCCGACATCGTTCGCGCGGTGCCCGTTCTCGAGCAGAAGCCCGTTGCGGTTGAGAAGCCGCCGGCTGCCGTCGTTCCGTCCCCCGAGCTGTCGGTGGACGAGGAGTTGCGGCGCTGGAAGAAAGAGCGTCGGCAAACGCTGTTCTTTCGGCTGCCGTGGAAGCAGTTCTCCCTGTTTGCGTCGATCAGTTTCGGGGCGGCGTCGTTCGTGCTGCCGGACGACGTTAACGGCGCGGTCGATTACCTGCTGTGGGGCCTGTCGCTGATCAGCTTCGCCGTATGGGTCAGCGGGTTCTTCAGGAAGAAGGCGGCTCCCTAACCGCTGATCCGCCCCGGCGGGTTGAACATGACGTCGGAGCGCAGAACGTATTTCCGGCCTGCGCGGACCGCGCGTCCTTCGTGAAACAGTTCATGCCGAAAGAGCAGGGCTGTCCCCATTGCCGGCGCAATGACGACCTCGCGGAAGACGGTCTCTCCACCTTCGAATCCGTCGTTCAGGTATACCATGAACGTGAGGAGGCTCTGCTCGCCGTTGTCGCGGCGGAACGGAGCGTCTTCGTGGCCGGCGAATTGTTGGCCCGGATCGTAGCGGTAGAAGCGGAAGCGCTCGTTGACGCCTATAGCCTGCCGGCCTGCAATGAATGGTGGAACATGATCGCGCAGGCGTGCCCACAGATCGGCCGCGCGGATAAGATCGTCCTGGATGACGCGGGCGTTGTTGCGGATGGACGGCACGAACTTTGTGCCGGAGCCGGTGACGATAGATGCGGCTTCGAAGCCACTGGCTTCGGCGTGGGCGATCAGGCGGGCGCATTCATCCGCACTCAGGAAGTGCGTCAGCGTATAGATGCCGTCGGCATGTTCGTTGAGGCGCGGACTCATGCGCCGATGATAGCGCAAGACGTCACCTGGGTGGCCCGCTGTTGCGGGCCATGACAGCGTTGCAGAAAAGTGTAGCGCTCACTCCTCGCCGAACTTGGCGTCGGCGAGGGCGACGATGGCGGTCAGGGCTTCGGCGGCGTCGGGGCCTTCGGCTGTCACCTCGACGTCGCTGCCCATGGCAGCGGCGAGCATCATCAGGCCCATGATCGAGCGGGCGTTCACGGCCTGGCCGTCCTTGATGATGTTGATCTCGGACTGGAAGCGCGCGGCGGCCTCCACGATCTTGGCGGAGGCGCGGGCGTGCAGGCCGCGCTTGTTTTTTATACGGACGATAGCTGTCCGCTTGCCCCCGTCCCCCATTCCTACTTCGTGACGCCCATCAGGTCGGCGGAGCCGGCGCGCATGTATTTGCGGCCCGCGTCGATCGCGAGTTTCACGGCCTCGTCGAGCGGCAGCTTGGTGCGCACGTCGATCAGCTTGATGAGGCTTGGCAGATTGACACCGGCGAGCACTTCGATCTTGCCGCGCTCCAGAACGGTGAGCGCGAGATTGCAAGGCGTGCCGCCGAACATGTCGGTGGCGATCACGACACCGCGGCCCACGTCGACCGATTTGGCCGCGGCGGCGATCTCATGCTGACGGCGTTCGATGTCGTCCTCGGGGCCGATGCAGACGGCGCGCAGATGGGTTTGGGGACCGACCATGTGTTCCATCGCGGCAATGAATTCCTGCGCGAGGCGGCCATGGGTAACCAGAACGATGCCAATCATGATGATCCCCGGATATGGGTAGGACGATACCAATCTTCAAGATGCGGAAAAGGCCTCAAATCCGCTTGACTCCGCGGCGTCTGGTTCCCTGACGCAGCGCCGCCAGCACCTTGTGCGGCGCCGATGCCTCGAACGCGTTGAGCGCGATCAAGTGAGGCCAATCGGCGCGCCGCGTGCGCAGGGGCGGCTCGTAGCGCCGCAGCTCCGGCAGGCGTTCGACCTTGCCTGACAGATCCACCACTAGCGCAATGCGGGTGCTGGCGGCATTAGGGGTTTCCACGATGCCGACGCCGCGGATCTCGAGCAGACCGGCAATGACTTTCGGCGGCGTGGCGACCAGGGCCCCGTTTTTAACCTTGAGGTCGGTCCGATCGTCGGCGACGAGGCGGGCGCCGAGCGCGATCAGGCGCAGGGCGAGGTCGGACTTGCCGCTGCCGCTCTTGCCGATGAGGAGAATGCCGGCCCGTTTGTAGACGACGCAGGTAGCGTGGATGTTCATCCGCGCACCAGCGGGAGGCGCACCACGAAGCAAGCGCCGCCTTCGTCGCGGTTGGCGGCGACGATGGTGCCACCCGCGGCTTCGACGATCTGGCGCGCGATGGAAAGACCGAGGCCGGAATTGTTGCCGAAGTGGTCGGCAGGGCGCGAGGTGTAGAAGCGGTCGAAAATGCTCTCGAGGTTTTCCGGCGGAATGCCTGGGCCGTGATCGTCGACCAGGATCTTCGCGAAGCCGCCTTCGGCGGTGGCGCTGATCTCGACTGCCCCGCCGTCGGGACTGAAGGAAATGGCGTTGTCAATCAGGTTGCGAAAGACCTGGCCAAGGCGTTCGTCGATACCCATCGTCTTGGCGCCGGGCTGCAGGTCGGTCTTCAGCTCGAGATGCACGCCGCGCGGCAGCTCGGTGGCGTTGTAGACCTCGACGATGGTTTCGAGGAGGTGGCGGATGTCGATGCGTTCGGCGCTTTCCCGGCTGAGCTCGGCGTCGAGGCGCGAGGCGTCGGAGATGTCGGAGATGAGGCGATCGATGCGTTTCACGTCGTTGCGCACGATGCCCATCATGCGCGCGCGGGCGTCATCGGTATGGGCGCGGCCGAGCATCTCCACCGCGCTCTTGAGCGAGGTAAGCGGGTTCTTGAGTTCGTGCGCGACGTCGGCGGCAAACGCCTCGATGGCGTCGATGCGGGCGTAGAGCGCCTTGGTCATGGCGGAGAGGCTCTCGGCAAGATCGCCGATCTCGTCGCGTCGCTCGTCCAGCGTGGGGATGTCGACGCGGCCGGCGTGGCCGCTGCGGACCTCGTCAGCGGCATGGGAGAGGCGCTGCACCGGGTCGGCGATGAAGCGGGCGAGGAAAAGCGACGACACCACCATCACAGCGACCGCGACCAGGAACACCTGGATCAGCGTGGCGCGCTCCTCGCGCAGGATATTGTCGATATCGCCGCCTTCGGTGGAGACCAGCAGCACGCCGTAGATCGCCTTGAAGCGCTGGACCGGTACTGCGACGGAGAGGACGAGGCGGTTGTGCTCATCTACGCGTTCGGCGTCGGCGCTGTCGCCGGCGAGCGCCGTGGTGACCTCGCTGTAGACGCGGCCGTCGTCGCCCGCCTCGAAATACGGATCGAGATGGGTGAAGGGGCGCACGCCCATGATGCCATCGTATAGGCGGTAGGCGTTGTCCTTGAGGCGCTCCCACCAGTCGTCCAGCGGCGGCAGCTCCTGCACCTGCACGACGTTGCGGGCGAGCAGGTAGCGGGTGTCGATCAGGAGATGTCCGGTGGTGTCGTAGAGACGGGCGCGCAAGCGCGTGGGCGCGACGAGCTGGCGGAGCAAAGGCTTGGCTTGCGCCACATAGACCATGTGGTTGTATTCGTCGGTGGAGTATTCGGCGAGCGTCGAGGCGACGATCTGGGCCTGGGTCTGGATGCCGCTGAGGCGCTCGTCCACAAGGCTGGCACGGTTGGTCTGCACCACCAGCACGCCGGTGATCAGCACGACCAGCGCGAACGCGTTGAACAGGATGATGCGCCGCGACAGCGCGGAAAAGCGCGAGCGTCTGGGTTGGGCGGCGGCCATGTGTGTCAGGCCCGGATGCGGGCGTTACGCCTCGCGATAGCGATAGCCGACGCCATAGAGGGTTTCGATGGCATCGAAGTCGTCGTCGACGACCTTGAACTTCTTGCGCAGTCGCTTGATGTGGCTGTCGATGGTGCGGTCATCGACGTAAACCTGGTCGTCGTATGCGGCGTCCATGAGGCTGTCGCGGCTCTTCACGAAGCCGGGACGCTGGGCCAGCGCCTGGAGGATCAGGAACTCGGTGACGGTGAGGCGGACGGGCTTGCCGTCCCAGGTGCATTCGTGGCGCTGCGGATCGAGCGCGAGCTTGCCGCGCACCAGCGCTTCCTTCCTGCCCTCGCCACCGGCTGCGGCGCCGGTCTTGCTGTTGTCGGCGCGGCGGAGCACCGCCTTCACGCGCTCGAGCAGCAGGCGCTGGGAGAAGGGTTTGCGGATGTAGTCATCGGCCCCGGCGTTGAGGCCCATCAGCTCGTCGATCTCCTCATCCTTGGATGTGAGGAAGATCACGGGTAGATTCTCCGCCGTCTGGCGCAGGCGGCGCAGGAGCTCGAGGCCGTCCATGCGCGGCATCTTGATGTCGAGGATCGCGAGATCGGGCGGGTTGGCAGTCAGCGCGGTAAGCGCCGAGGCGCCGTCGGAGAAGGTGCGGACGTGATACCCCTCCTGCTCCAGCAACATATTGACCGACGCCAGGATGTTCTTGTCGTCGTCTACGAGCGCGATGTTCGCCATGATTCCAGCCTGTGCCAACGGCCGCTAGTATAAGGCCCTGCGGAACAAAGCAAAGCCGGGGCGACATGAGCGAGACCTTCAATCCAAGGCGGTTTCGTTCGACCGTGCCGTTTTACGCACGGTATCGCCTCGGTTATCCCGATTCGCTGATCGCGCGGGTTGCCGAATTCGTCGGCTTGCGGACCGGCGATGCGGTGATGGACCTGGGCTGCGGGCCGGGCTTCTTGGCGGTACCGTTCGCGAAGCTGGGCATGTCCGTGGTGGCCGTCGATCCCGAACCCGGCATGGTGAACGCGTGCCGCGAAGCGTCCGCCGAGGCGGGTGTGCGCGTCGATGTGCGGCAGGGCAGTTCGTTCGCGCTGCCGGACGGCGTGGGGCCCTTCCGGCTGGTGACGATGGGGCGTTCGTTCCACTGGATGGATCGCGAGGCGACGCTCAAGACACTGGACAGGATGGTGACGCGCGACGGCGCGCTGGCGTTCTTCAATGACGAACACCCACGCACAGCGGAAAACACCTGGCGGCGCAAGCTGGAAGAGGTCGCAGGCGGTTATGGCCGCCACGATGCGGCGCATGTGCGCGAGCGGCGACGCGAAGGCCATCGCACGGTGCATTCGTTGTTGCTGGAGTCGGCATTTGCGCGCGTCTCGGGGCTGAGCGAATTCGTCCGGCGCGAAATTACGGCGGACGAGATTGTCGGCCGCGCTTTCTCACTGTCGGCGACCTCGCCACAGGTGCTCGGCGAGCGTGCGCCAGCGTTCGAGGCGGAGATGCGGAAGGCGCTGGCCGAGCTGTCCGTGGACGGACGGTTCGTCGAGATCGCGGAACTGAGCGCGCTTGTGGCGCGGCGTTGATGAATTTCGCGCGGTTCCGTTCGACCAAGTCTTACGACGCGCTGACGGCCCTGCCGCTGGTGCTTTGGTACGTGTTCATCCTGTGGCGGCAGGTGCCGTTCCTGCGCAGCGGCGCGGCGGTATTCGAACACGGGGACATCGGTCGCGTGCTGCAATACCTGTCGCTGGCGGGGGCGGAGGTTTTCTACTTCGTGGTCGTGATGGCACTCCTGGCGCGTACTGCGCCGACCGGGCGGTCGGACGGTGTTGTGCCGCGCGCAGTGGCGATCGTCGGGACGTTCATGAGCGTGGCGATCCTCTATTTGCCCCCGGCGACCCTGCCGCTGGCGGTGCAGGCGCTGGCCAACGGGTTGATCTTCGGAGGTTGCGTGGCCTCGGCGCTGATCGTATGGGCGCTGGGCCGCAACTTCTCGGTGTTTCCCGAAGCGCGCGGACTGGTGATGCGCGGGCCGTATGCGTGGGCACGCCATCCGCTCTACACGGCGGAGTCGCTGATCGTCATCGGCACTGCGATCCAGTTTGCGCAACCCTGGGCGGGCGTGCTGGGCGTGGCGAACCTCGGCTTTGTCTATTGGCGCACGGTGTACGAGGAGCGGGTGCTGACACTGGCGCATCCGGAATATGCCGCGTACCGTGCGCGGACGGCGCGTTTCCTGCCGGGTGTGTTCTGAGCTGGGAGCGCGACATGCCGGGCAAGGGGTTTTGCAGCGCCGAGGTGGTCCTCACCTAGAAGTGCGATACGACGCAGGGGCGATCGCCTGCCGCCCACGGTTCTCACTCTTTCGAATTCACCGGACGGGACCGCGAACTGCGCGGTGACGCCTACGCGTGGCGTCACGTACACGGCCGCGCGCGTCGAACCGGCGCCGCCGCAGCACGCGACCTTCGCAGTCGCGCTGAAGCCGGGTCGCTAGACGAATTCGACCTTGAGGATCTCGTAGGAGCGGGCGCCGCGGGGCGTCGACACCTCGATGGTATCGCCCTTGCCCTTGCCGATCATCGCGCGCGCGATGGGCGATGACAGCGAGATGCGGCCGTGGGTGGCATCGCTCTCGACGTCGCCGACGATCTGGTACTTCTTCTTCTCGCCGGAATCCTCGTCCTCGAGAGTCACGGTAGCGCCGAACTTCACGGTCGAGCCCGACAGCTTCGACACGTCGATCACGTCGGCGCGGCCGATCTGGTCTTCGAGCTCCATGACGCGGCCCTCGATGAAGCCCTGACGCTCCTTGGCGGCATGGTATTCGGCGTTCTCCGACAGGTCGCCATGCGCACGCGCTTCGGCGATCGCCTTGATCACCTCGTGACGGTCGACATTTTTGAGACGGTTGACCTCGTCTTCGAGGGCCTTGTAGCCCGCGGCGGTCATTGGAATACGTTCCATGGCACTTCAGTCCTGCAAATTGACAAAAACGCTCCGTCCGGCGCCGCCTTAGCGGATAGGCCGGATACCAAGCGACGGTGTTGGGTTTAAGGTCTTGTTACGCCTTGACTTTCTCGTCCCTAGCGGGGGCGCCAACGCCGATAGAGTAAGACTGGAGGGGCGCGACTTCAAGGTACCCCGACTGCAGCGCAGCAATGGCCTGGGCTGCCGCAGCCGCGCCGGCCACGGTCGTGTAATAGGGCACCTTGTGCGTCAGCGCCGTGCGGCGGATCGACATGGAGTCGCTCAGCGCCTGGGCGCCGTCGGTCGTGTTGAAGACGAGCTGGATCTCGCCGTTCTTGAGCGCGTCGACGACGTGGGGGCGGCCTTCGAGCACCTTGTTGATCTGCTTCACCTTGAGACCGGCCGCTTCCAGCACGGCGGCAGTGCCGCGCGTGGCGACGACCTCGAAGCCGAGACCGATGAGCTGGCGCGCCGGCTCGACGGCGAGATCCTTGTCGGCATCGCGCATCGACATGAAGACCGTGCCGGCGAGCGGCAGCTTGAGGCCGGCGCCGATCTGGCTCTTGGCGAAGGCGCGGCCGAAGTCGGAGTCGAGACCCATGACCTCGCCGGTGGATTTCATCTCCGGGCCGAGCACCGGATCGACGCCCGGGAAGCGCGCAAAGGGCAGCACCGCTTCCTTGACCGAAACGTGCGGCGACTTGGACGGTGTGAGGTCGAAGGTCCTGAGCAGCTCGCCCGACATGACGCGCGCGGCAATTGCCGCGATGGGGAGGCCGACCGCCTTGGCCACGAATGGCACGGTGCGGCTGGCGCGCGGGTTCACCTCCAGCACGTAGATGTCGTTGCCCTGGATCGCGTACTGGACATTCATCAGTCCACGGACCTTGAGGGCGCGGGCGAGCGCGATGGTCTGGCGCTCGATCTCCCCGATCGTCGCCGGCGCAAGCGAGTGCGGGGGCAGGGCGCAGGCGGAGTCTCCGGAATGCACGCCGGCTTCCTCGATATGTTCCATGATGCCGGCGACGAAGACGTTCTCCTCGTTGTCGCAGATGGCGTCGACGTCGACCTCGATGGCGCGGTGCAGGAAGCCGTCGATCAGCACCGGGTTGTCTCCGCTGATCTTGAACACATCACCGGATGCGACTTGCGTCTTCAGCGCCGCCTCGTCCGGGCACACGACCATGCCGCGGCCGCCCAGCACGTAGGACGGGCGCAGGATCACGGGATAGCCGATCTCGGCAGCGGCCTTGATGGTCTCTTCCGCGGTCATCGCAGTGGCATTGCGCGGCTGTTTCAGGCCCAGGTCATGCAGCAGCACCTGGAAGCGCTTGCGGTCTTCGGCGAGGTCGATGGCATCGGCGCTGGTACCCAGGATCGGCACGCCTTCCTCGACCAGGGTGTTGGCGAGCTTCAAGGGCGTCTGGCCGCCGAACTGCACGATTACGCCGGCGAGCGTGCCCCTCGATGTCTCGACGCGCACGATCTCCAGCACGTCCTCGGCCGTCAGCGGTTCGAAATAGAGGCGGTCGGAGGTGTCGTAGTCGGTGGAAACCGTCTCCGGGTTGCAGTTGATCATGATGGTCTCGAAGCCCTGCTTCGAGAGCGAGAAGGCGGCGTGGCAACAGCAGTAGTCGAACTCGATGCCCTGGCCGATGCGGTTGGGGCCGCCGCCCAGGATGATGATCTTCTTCCTGTCCGACGGATGGGCCTCGCACTCGGCCTCGCCATCGAACGGGCGCTCGTAGGTCGAGTACATATAAGGCGTGAGCGCGGCGAACTCGGCGGCGCAGGTGTCGATGCGCTTGAATACCGGGTGGACCTTGAGCGCGCGACGCGCGGCGCGGACTTCCTGCTCTGACTTGGCGGTGAGCTTCGCAAGGCGAGCGTCGGAGAAGCCGAGCTGTTTCAGGTAGCGGAAAGCCGATGCTTCGGTCGGCAGGCCGTTGCGGCGGATGGCGTCCTCGGTCGCGATGATCGCTTCCATCTCGCCCAGGAACCACGGGTCGTATTTGGTGATGCGCTCGATCTCCGACATCGGGAAATCGAGGCGGATGGCCTGTGCGGTGAGGCGCAGGCGGTCCGGCGTGGGGCGAGCGAGAGCGGCGCGGATCTTGTTGGGGTCGCCCGGCAGCTCGATTTCGTCGAGGCCGGTCAGGCCCGTTTCCATCGAGCGCAGGGCCTTCTGCATCGACTCGCCGAAGGTGCGGCCGATGGCCATGGCTTCGCCGACCGATTTCATCGAGGTGGTGAGCAGCGGTTCGGCGCCGGGGAATTTTTCGAAGGCGAAGCGCGGGATCTTGGTGACGACGTAATCGATGGACGGTTCGAACGAGGCGGGTGTGACCCTGGTGATGTCGTTCTGGAGTTCGTCCAGCGTGTAGCCGATGGCGAGCTTGGCGGCGATCTTGGCGATCGGGAAGCCCGTGGCCTTCGACGCAAGAGCAGACGAGCGCGACACGCGCGGGTTCATCTCGATGATGACCATGCGGCCGTCCGCGGGGTTCACCGCGAACTGCACGTTGGAGCCGCCGGTTTCCACGCCGATCTCGCGCAGCACCGCGATGCTGGCGGTGCGCATGCGCTGGTATTCCTTGTCGGTCAGCGTCAGCGCCGGTGCGATGGTGATGGAGTCGCCGGTGTGGACACCCATCGGATCGACGTTCTCGATCGAGCAGATGATGATGGCGTTGTCGGCACGATCTCGCACCACCTCCATCTCGAACTCCTTCCAGCCGAGCACCGATTCTTCGATCAGCACTTCGTTGGTCGGCGAGGCGTCCAGGCCGCCTTCGACGATGGCGTAGAACTCTTCCTTGTTGTAGGCGATGCCGCCGCCGGTGCCGCCGAGGGTGAAGCTGGGGCGGATCACGGCGGGGAGGCCGACCAGCGCGAGGGCCTCCTTTACGCGCGCGGCGGATTCGGCGGCAAGCTCCATGATCGCGTTGCCGCGGCTGTCGTACATGAATTCGCCGTGCGCATCCTTCTTGTGGCGCAGCTCGCCTTTCAGCGTGACGCCCTTCGGCACATCGAGGCCGATCTTCATCATCGCCTGGCGGAAGAGCTCGCGATCCTCGGCCTTGTCGATGGCGTCGGCGGAGGCGCCGATCAGCTCGACATCGTATTTCTGCAGCGTACCGCGCTTGCGCAGGCTGAGCGCGGTGTTGAGCGCAGTCTGGCCGCCCATGGTGGGAAGCAGCGCGAAGACACGGCCGGGCGGAACGTTTGGGCGCTCGCGCGCGATGACTTTCTCGACCATCTCCGGCGTGATGGGTTCGATGTAGGTCGCGTCCGCCATCTCCGGGTCGGTCATGATGGTGGCGGGATTCGAGTTCACCAGCACCACGCGGTAGCCCTCGGCCCTGAGCGCCTTGCAGGCCTGGGCGCCCGAATAGTCGAACTCGCAGGCCTGGCCGATGACGATGGGCCCTGCGCCGATGATCAGGACCGTGTGGATGTCTGTACGCTTGGGCATCTGTTCTTTCGCGCGCGCAAACGGACATGCGCGGGAATGCGCTGTTCGGACCGCTGACGTGCAGGTTAAGGGGACCGTTTAGCGAGGAGTCGCCCCCGGAGCAACCCCGGAGGAGTGCCGCAGGGTCGCTGCCCGTATTTCGCACACAACTGGCGCAAGCGGGCGGTTCAACTCCGCCACTTGAGCGTTCGTTCGCCCTTGATCGGGTTTTCGAACGGTGTGCCGGTGCGGGTGGATTCGGCCCAGGCTTTCTTGAGGCGGTGGTACCACATGGCGGGGACGTCGGAGTCCTGGATCAGCATCAGGTTCGGGTTGAACTTGAGACCCTCCTTCTGGAGCTCGACCATCCGGCGGTCGTCGCCGAGGAAGGTGGGGCCGAGCGCCATGAAGAATGGCTTGATGAAGCCGAGCCAGGCCGGCCAGTAGAACACCTGAGTGACCTCGGTGGTGTTCTCGTCGCGCGGCGTGCAGGTGGTGAGGCCGACGACGGCGATCTTGCGGCCCATCACGGTGCCCGTGATGTTTTCGAAACGGATCGAGGGGAGCTCGAAGCTGATCTCGGTCGCGACGTCGGCGCCGAGGAGGCCGTACATCGGCTTGCTCGGCTTGTGGCGCGTCATCACGAAACCCGTGGGAAGCGGAGCGTAGTTCTTGGCCTTGTCCTTCAACTTCACGCGCCACCACCAGCGGCCGTGCACGTAAGGGGCATGCGCGGGGTCCATCAGGCCGATGACGGCGTGGTCGATGGCGCACTGGAAGAGCTGCGCTTCGTGCCAGCGCGGCACGGCGTTCGGCACCTGCACGCGCGGCGGTTCGTTTTTCGGTGGCGCCGTCTCGCGCCCCTGCGCGGGCATGTAGACCCAGATGAGGCCGTCCTGCTCGCATACCGGATAGGCGCGCACCTTTATCTTGGCGGATTCGATCTGCTCGCCGCCGACAAGAGATGGAATAAGCGAGCATTGGCCGTCGCTGCGGAAGCGCCAGCCGTGATACGGACACTCGACCGAGTTGTCGGGCATCACCCTGCCGGCGGAGAGCGGTACGCCGCGATGCGGGCAGATATCGCGCAGCGCGAAGACCTTGCCGTCGCGGCCGCGCCCGATCATAACCGGCTCGCCCAGCATCAGTTCGCGTCGAAGGCCCGCCTTGCCGACCTTCGACGACAGGCACGCCATGTACCAGCAATCGCGCAAGAACGGCCCCCCTCCGTCCTCCGCACCTGACGGTGCTCCGGACACCTCCCCCGCCGACGGGCTTCGCCCTGCGGGGGAGGAAGCCAGTGGAATGCCAGGTTCGACGGTCACGGCTGCTGCGGCGGTACGCCCGGCGTTGCGGGCGGCGCCGGCGGCGGCTTGAGCAGGTCGTCGAGCGTGGTCATGAAAAGCTGGCCCTTGAAGGCAGGCAGTTTATACGCCCATCCGGCGGCGTGCGCATTGATCGAGCTCACTTCTTTTGCCGCGTCCGGCTTGGTCGGATCGGTGTCGGCCTGGATCGTCGCCCAGTAGTCGGCGCCGGATCTCAGCACATTCACGGTTACCTTGACCCCGTCGAAGGTGAGCGTGGTGACGTGAGCGACGTTGCTGCCGCTGAAGTCGAGGTTCGACGCGGGCTGCACATCGTCGAAGCCGAAACCGGTGATGTCCGCGGCGACGCCGTCGGGAATGGTGGGATCGGAGGCAGTCTTGCCCGGCGGCAGCGATGTGAAGGTGAAATCAGGCTTGCTCGGGTCCATGCGCTGGACGGAATAGACCGGCGCGTTGTTCGCGGGCGTCACGTCGACGGCGCGGATGCGCGAGCGGTCGATGTCGAGCACGGTCTTGTCCAGCCAGTCTGCGAGCGCGGGACGCGGGTCGAGCACCGAGCGGGTGAGCCAACTCTGCTCCTCGTTGGGGCGGCGCACGAAGAGACCGGTGGCGCCGGTCGGATCGCCGATGTCCTCGCTTTTCCCTGCGATCAGCGACGCCAGTTCCTTGCCCTTGTCGTCGGCGATAGCGATCAGGACGCCGTTGCCCTTGGGCGGCGTGTCGAGATCGACGAAATGGAACCACTCCGGCCGCGCGGTCTTGGGCTCGATGGTCTGAAGCGCCGCGAGCCCCACCAGGGTGCGCTGAACCAGGTCGAAGGAGGCGGGATAGTTGCCGCGTTGGGGCACAACCCATCCCTTTTCCGGCACGAACACGACGTCGAAGGAGTCCGATTTGGACACCACGTGGATATGGGCCGCGTGGCGGACTTCGTGCGCGAAGCCGGGGAAAAACTCGGTGCGGGCGGGCGCGGAGTCGCTGCCGCTGCTCTGCTGCCAGACGACGGCGATCGCAAGGAGGAGCGTGACCAGCGCGGCAGCGGAAAGCACTGCGAGAGTGCGGCGGCGGGGATCGGCGAGGAAGGCGTTCATCGCATCCTCCTCAAGCCGTCGCCAGCGCGCGGGCGCGGCGGCGCCGCCGCAGCCAGGCGAGCGTCAGCGCGAACCCTGCGACCAGCAGCGGCACCAGGGCGATGTTCAGGAAGGCCAGAATGTCGCCCAGCGTATCGACGTCTGAGCGCAGGCGGTGCTGCACGTCGCGGAGCTGCCGGCGGGTTTCGAGCAGTTCCTTCTTGAAGCGGTCGATCTCGGCCTGCTGCGCGTCGGTAAGACCGGCGCTGGTTTTGCCCGCGCCCGCACCGCCGCCCTGTTCCAGTTCGTGCAGGCGCTGCTGCACGGCGGTCATACGGGCCTGGAGCGCCTCGGCTTCGGCCTGGAAGTCCGCCTGGGCGGCGGCCTGCATCTCCTTCACGACCGTAAAGGGGCGGTCATTGGTGGCGCGGGTGCGCAGGCTGATGAGGTCGGACGAGCCCATCAGGTTCTCGATCGCGTTCAGGACGAAGGCGCCGTTGTCGGCGAAGGGCGTGGCGACCTGCTTGCCGTAGACGTTCTCGACGCGCACCCAGAAACGGTCGTCGAAGATGTCGGTGTCGGCCATGACGATCACGTTGATCGGGCCGATGGACTGCTTGACCTGCGGCGGCAGCTTCGGCGGCGGCGGTTGCCCGGCGGTGGTCATGGGCGCGGGCGGGCCGTTCTCGTACGCGGTCTTCGCGGGACCCGACACCCGCGCGGCGATTACGAATTGCGTGCCCGTCGGGCGGATCATGCCGAGCAGATCCTGCGGCCTTGGATTGAAGCGCACCGACTCCGTGTCGAGCAGTGAGGCTTCGTCGGAAGATTTGACCAGCGGGATGAAGCTGGTGCTGGCGCCGCGAAGGCCCTGGAGCGCGCCGGCGCTGGCGAGGTTGATCGCCTGGAGGTTCGCGGTGACGAGGTCCTTGCGGTCGAACTGGTCCTGGGTGACGTGTAGCCAGATCGGGTAAGTCGCTACCGGATTGCGCGGATCGGATGATACCTGCACGCGCTGCGCCAGCTTGGCGTCGGCGATCACCTTGCCTGGCGCGTAGCCGATGCCCCAGGCGTGGAAGAGCTGCGGCAGGTCGGATTGCGGATTACCGCCATCGCCCATGCCGCCGCCCATCGACAGCTCGGAATCGGGATCGACGAACACCAGCGCATGGCCGCCTTTCAGCACGAACTGGTCGATGGCGTAGAGCATCGCGGCGCTGAACGAGGACGGGTGCACGACCATCAGCACGGAGACGTTGGCTGGGATGGCGTTGGCCGAGGGCTCGATCATCTGGGTCGTGTAGGTCTGCTGGAGCTCGGTGTAGATGGCGTAGGGTTGCGCACCGCCGCCGCCCAGCATGGCAGCCATGCCGCCACCGCCGCCCGCGAGCGGAAGGCCGGAGACGATGCCGAGCACCGGCTTCTCCGGCTGTGACAGATGGTAGATGAGCGTCGAGAGATCGAATTCGAGGAACGGCTCGCGCTCCGACGTGAAGTAGGGGATGACCTCCTTGCCGTCGATACGGTTGGTGCCGACTAGGCCGAAATAGACGGTCTCGCCCGCGTCGGTTGGCGCGCCGGTCAGGCCGGCGCCGGTCGCCTCGTCCTCTTCCGGCGTGAAGGGCTCGGGGTCGATCTCCTGAAGGACGATCCTGCCGTGACTGAGCGCGGCATATTCCTGGAGCAGGTCGTGCACGCGGTCGGCGTAGGCGCGAGTCTGGGCGTAGTCAGCCGCGATCTTCTTGGAGAAGTAGAACTTGAGCGTAATGGGTTCGGGGATCTTGGCGATGATGTTGCGCGTGCCGTCGGCGAGCGTGAACTGGCCGTTCTCGGTCAGGTCGATCTGGGCGGTGGTGATCCAGGCGCTTGCGACGATATTGAGGCAGACAAAGCCGATCGCGGCGAGGACCAACGCGGCGACGGCATAGGTGCGGCGGGAGAGCGGTGCCATCGGATCAGCCAACGCTCTTCTTGAGGTCGACCACAACGACGTTTGCGGTCAGGAAAAGCGCGATCAGCGAGAAGAAGAAGATCAGGTCGCGCAGGTCGATGACGCCCTGGCTGATGGCCTGGAAGTGCGTCAGGAAGCTGAAGGACGAGATCGCATTGATAAGTGCGAGCGGCGCCCAGGCGCGGAAGAAATCCAGCACGAGCGGCGCGCCGGAGACGCAGAACAGGAAGCACACGACGACCGTGACGACGAAGGCGATAACCTGGTTGTTGGTGGTGGCTGAGATGCAGGCGCCGATGGCGAGATAGGCGCCTGCCATCAGCAGGCTGCCGACATAGGAGGCAACGATTACGCCGTTGTCGGGATTGCCGAGGTAGTTGACCGTGATCCAGATCGGAAAGGTGAGCGCCAGTGCCACCGCGATAAACGCCCAGGCCGCAAGATACTTGCCGGTCACCGTCGCCCAAAGCGGCACGGGCAGGGTGAGCAGAAGCTCCATCGTGCCAGTGCGGCGCTCCTCCGCCCACAGCCGCATCGAGATCGCGGGCACGAGGAAGAGGTAGAGCCAGGGGTGGAAGCCGAAGAAAACCGACAGGTCGGCGATGCTGTTGTCGTAGAAATGGCCCACATAGAAGGTGAACGCGCCCATGGCGAACAGGAAGATCACGATGAACACGTAGGCGAGGGGCGTCGCGAAGTACGCGGCGAACTCGCGCCGGAAAATCGGCCAGATGTGCTTCATGCGGCGGATGCTTTCGTGCGCGCCGCATCGTGCGTGGTGATCGCGCGGAAGACCTCGTCGAGACGGCCGGCTTCGGCGTGAAGCTCTTTGACGTCCCACTGCTCGCGCACGGCCAGCGCGCTGATGTCCTCGATGGGGAGCGCATTCTTGCGCGGAAAGGCAGTGATGGTGACGATGTCGCCGGCAATCGCGATGTCGGTGGTGGCAACGCTGGCGAGGTTCTTGATCTTCATCAGTGCGCCGGCCTGCATGGTGGCGGGCAGCACGATGGTGACGGCGTTGTGGTAGCGCGAGCGGGCGAGCAGTTCGGCCGGCGTGCCGTCGGCGACGATCTGGCCGCAGTCGATGATGACGGCGCGGGTGCAGATAGCGTCCACCTCCTCCAGCAGATGGGTGGAGATGATGATCGCTTTCTCTTTCGCCATGCCGCGGATCAGGTTGCGCACGGCGAATTTCTGGTTCGGATCGAGCCCGTCGGTCGGCTCGTCCATGATAAGCACCGGCGGATCGTGCAGGATCGCCTGCGCCAGGCCGACGCGGCGCTTGAAACCCTTCGACAGCGTCTCGATCGGCTGGTCGAGGACGCCTTCCAGTTCGGTCTTTTCCACCGCAGCCGCAACGCGGGCCTTGGCGTCGGCGCCGCCGAAACCGCGGACGCGGGCGATGAACTCCAGGAACAGGCGAGCCGTCATGTCGCCATAGGCCGGCGCGCCCTCGGGCAGATAACCGATGGCAGCCTGGGCGGCGAGCTCGTCGGTCTCGACATCATGGCCGCAGACCCGCACCCGGCCGGCGGTCGCCGCCAGGTAGCCTGTCACCATCTTCATGGTGGTGGATTTGCCGGCGCCGTTCGGGCCTAGAAAGCCCAGAACTTCGCCTTTGTTGACCGTCAGCGTCAGGTTGGAAACCGCCGTATAGGGGCCGAAGCGCTTGGTCAGTCCTTCTATTTCGATCATTACGCCCGGAAGTAGAAACCTGGGGTTGGCTTAGAGAAAGGCCGACCCTGCCGCAAGTTTGCGGCCGCTTAATGATGGTTCATCCCCAACACGCGCAGTTGACTTGATTGAACGTTCAATCAAGAGTGGAGACATGGCGGAGGACACCAGGACCCGACTGGCAATGACTGCGATGCGGCTGTTCGCCGAGAAGGGATACGAGTCTACCTCCGTGGCCGACATCCTGAAGGCCGCAAGCGCCAACTCGGGCAGCCTCTATCATTTCTATCCAACCAAGCAGGACCTGCTGCTGGAGGTGCTGCGCCTGTATCGCGACGGGATCCAGCCGATGTTGCTGGCGCCAGCCTGGGAAGGCGTCGCCGATCCGATCGAGAAGGTGTTCGCGCTGCTGGGACGCTACCGCGCCGCGCTGGAGATGAGTGAGTGCGTCTATGGCTGCCCGATCGGCAACCTGGCGCTGGAGCTGCACGAACCCGACCCGCCGGTGCGCGCGCTGATCGCGGTGAACTTCGACGGCTGGGTTGCGGCGATCGAGGCGTGCTTCGTGGAGGCCGGTGCGCGATTGCCGCGCGATCTGGACCGGCATGGACTTGCGATCTTCACGCTCACGACGATGGAGGGCGGGGTGATGCAGTCGCGCACGCATCGCTCATTGGCGGCATTCGACCGTTCGGTGGCGATGCTGCGCGACTACGTCACTCGGCTGGAAAAAGAAGCAGAGGGGAAGCCATGAAGTGGTTCGGATTGGCGGCGGCGATGGCGTTATGTGCGACGCCGGCGCTTGCCGAAGTAAGGGACGTTTCCTTCAAGGACGCAAACGGGGCGCGGGTGCTTTCGGAGAGCACTGTGGTCGGCGCATCGCCAGACGATGTCTGGGCCGCGTTCACGACCGATGCGGGCTTCATGAAGTGGGCGGCGCCGTGGGCGCACATCACGCCGGGCAATGGCGGCAGTATCGAGTTCGCCTTCGCGCCGAACGGCAAGGCAGGCGATCCGCACAACGTGCGGCACCGCATTCTTGTCTGGCTGCCGGCAAAGCTGCTGATCTTCCAGAACGAGTACCTGCCGCCCGGTCCGGGACCGTTCGACGCGGGCGCATTCGGCGCCGTGCGCACCATGCTGTCGTTTGAGCCCGATGGCACCGGCACGAGGGTCACCGAAACCGTGATCGGCTTTGGCGATGGTGCGAAGTTCGACGAGCTTTACGCCCATCTGCGCGGCGGCAACGCGGAATACCTCGCGACGCTCGCAAAGAACTTTGCCAGAAAGTAATCTGGCCGAAGTTCCTGTGCCTTGCGCGAGAATCCGTGAACGGCGGCGCCGTTGATTGGCCACGATTGGCGGCTAGGATCGTTACGATTGGAATCCACAGCGGAGCGGGCCGATACAAAGCCAAACATCCGCCTTTGACGGCAAGCTGGTGCAGCGCGCGGCGGTGATCGGCATCGCGATGCAGATCACCATGGTCGTGATCGGGAATTACATTCCCTGGTTCCGCGCGCACTTTTATGCGTTCGGATGCATGATGATCGCCGGGCTGGCGGGCTTGTTCTATGCGCGCGATTTCGCGCAGGGCTATGCGCGCGGCGCGCTTGGGGGCGCGATCGCGGGTGGCACCAGCGGTATCATCGGCATCAGCGTCGCGAATATCCTTGGCCATGTGGCGCTGATCGTGCTTCCGTTCGGCACGGCGCTGACCATTGTCGTCGGCGCGATCGGCGGGCTGTTCGGGCAGATGGCTGCGAACATCCGCAAGCTTACGAACCGGGATCGTTAGCGGATTTCAATAGAGGGGATTTCATGGGACGATTTGTGAAGGCGACGGATGCGCTGATGGCGTATCTGACGAAAACCGGCGCGCGCGAGACGGCGGCGCAGGTCAAGTGCCGCGAAGAGACGGCGAAGATGCCGATGGCGATGATGCAGATCGCGCCGGAGCAGGGCGCGTTCCTTCAGGTGCTGGCGAAACTCACAAACGCGAAGAAGTACGTCGAGATCGGCACGTTCACCGGCTACAGCGCGCTGAGCGTGGCGCTGGCGATGCCGCCGGACGGCAAGCTGGTGTGCCTGGACGTAAGCAAGGAGTTCACCGACAAGGCGCGCCTCTACTGGAAGGACGCGGGCGTCGACAAGAAGATCGACCTGCGGCTGGGGCCGGGGCTGGAGGCGCTCGACAGGATGATCGCCAACGGTGAGGGGCCGATCGACCTCGCGTTCATCGATGCGGACAAGCCGAACTACGACGGTTACTACGAGCGTGTGCTGAAGCTTCTGCGGCCGGGCGGCTGCGTGGCGCTGGACAACATGCTGTGGAGCGGCGCGGTCGCGGATCCGAAAGAGACCGACGAGCAGACGAGCGCGCTGCGGGCGCTGAACGCCAAGATCCAGACCGACGGCCGCGTGGACATGGCGCTGGCGACGGTCGGCGACGGCGTGATGCTCGCGGTGAAGCGGTAGCTAGGGCCAAGAATCGTGGGGCACAGACTGCACGGCGAGTACAAAGCCCACGAAGAGCAGGCCGATTACGACGCAGGTCGCGAGGCCGACGCCGAACCAAAAGCGATCTATCCGGCTCATCTGTGAGACTATCCAAACCCGTCGCTCATCATCATATAGCCCTTGCGACAGTCCCGTGACAGGGACAGACTTGTGGCGATGGCGGAAGAACCCATAGCGTTCCTCCGCGCGGCCCAGTCGCCAGCCGCGCGGACGGTATCCCAGGGCGGACATGGTGCTGCGGTCGCGCAGGTGCGCTTCGACCGCGGCGAACTCAGCAGCATTCTCACCCTGTACGGACGGATGGTCGCCGCGGGCGAATGGCGCGACTACGCGATCGATTTCAGGGACGAGGCCGCGGTGTTTTCGATCTTCCGGCGCACGTCGGAGATGTCGCTGTACCGCGTGGAGAAGCGGCCCAAGCTGCGCGAGCGGCAGGGCATGTACGCGGTGATCGACGCCGCCGGGCACATCCTGAAGCGTGGCCACGATCTTGCGCAGGTGCTGCGCGTGTTCGACAAGAAGCTGCTGAAGGCGCTGGCGACCGAGTAGCTATCCTCTCTCCGTCATGGGCGGCCTTGAGCCGCCCATCCATCGGCGCACATGAAAGCGCCCGCGGACGCGGGCGCGATGGGTGGCCGGGTCAAGCCCGGCCATGACGAAGGGGATTACGTCCCCGTGTATTTCGGCTTCCGTTTCTCGGCAAAGGCGAGCATGGCTTCGCGGGCGTCGTTTGTGGCGCGGCGGCCCAAGCCAAGACCCACCGTCTCATACTTCATCGCGTCGTCGATGCCGGCCTCGAAATTGTGCTGGAGAACGCGCTTCGACACACGCAGGGCCAGCGGCGGCCATTGCGTCATCTCGTTGGCGAGCTTCACCGACTCCTCGAGCAGATTTGCGTGCGCGACCAGGCGGTCGAGCAGGCCGAGGCGGTAGGCTTCGTTCGCGTCGACGGCGCGGCTCGTGAAGATCAGGTCGGCGGCGCGGGCGTAGCCAACGATGCGCGGCAGGAAATAGCTCATGCCGCTATCGGGCGAGAGGCTGCGCTCGATAAACACGGTCTTGAACCGCGCGTGCTCCGATCCGATGCGGATGTCAGCAGCGAGTGCCGTGCTCATGCCGGCGCCGGCGGCGATGCCGTTGACCGCGGCGATGACCGGCTTGTCGAAGTGGTGCCACATCTTGGCCCAGCGGCCGACCCAACCGTCTTCGTCCAGGCGCTCGGCCTGGGTTGTGGGCGCGGGCAGATTGCCGCGAATGCCGGACTGCACGGCCGAGAGATCGGCGCCGGAGCAGAAGCCGCGGCCCGCGCCGGTGACGATCAGGGCGCGGATCTGGTCGTCGGCATGCGCATCCCTGACCGCGGCGGTGACCTCGGCGCGCATCGTGGCGCCGATGGCGTTCAGCCGGTCGGGCTTGTTGAGGGTGATGATCGCGACGTGCTCGCGCTTCTCGAACAGGATCGCTTCATGGGCCATGACGTCCTCCATCGTCTTCTTTTTGGCGTGTTCTTCTCGGCAAAGCCTACAAGCAAAAAGGCCCCGGTGTCGCCACCGGGGCCTTCTCGTCTGTTTGTCGCGGCCGTTAGCGGCGGCTGCCGCCGAACAGGCGCAGGATGAAGAGGAACAGGTTGACGAAGTCCAAGTACAGCCGCAGCGCGCCGAAGATGGCGTTCTTGCCGGCGGTCTGGGCGTCGGCCCCTTCCCAGTAGCCGTTCTTGATCTGCTGCGTGTCGTAGGCGGTGAGGCCGGTAAACACGAGCACGCCGATCACGGAGACCACGAACGACATCATCGCGGACTGGAGGAAGATGTTCACCAGCGAGGCAATCACGATGCCGATCAGGCCCATGAACAGGAACGAGCCGAAGCCGGTCAGATCGCGGCCCGTCGTGTAGCCGTAGAGGCTCATTGCGCCGAACGTGCCGGCGGTGATGAAGAACGTCGTGGCGATGCTGGCGCCCGTGTAGATCCAGACGACCGGCGCCAGGCCGATGCCCATAAGTGCGGCATAAACCCAGAACGTGATCTGTGCCGTGCCGTAGCTCATGCGGTTCTGTCCGAACGACATGAAAAACACCAGCGCGAGCGGTGCAAAGAGTGCGATCCAGCCGAGGATGGTCATGCCCATCCGGCCGGTCTCTTCGTTGTAGTTGAAGAACAGGGCGCGGACCGACGCCACGTCGGCGACGAGGTACGCGGCCATGCCCGTCAGCACGAGGCCCACGAGCATGTAGTTGTAGACGCGCAGCATATAACTGCGCAGGCCTGCATCGATCGCACCGGCGGTTCCTGCACGGGCGTTCAAGACGCGGTTGTCGTAGTCAGCCATGAGAATTCCTTTCTGTCCGGCGCAGTGCCGGCTGGCTGACATTATATCGTGGTTGTTCAGGGCATTATCAAGGCGCGCGCAACTGCGCCGCAGGCCGGGCGGAGAGTGCGGAAAGCGCGCCGATCAGGCCGAAAAGCAGGGTTGCCACGCCGCCACCCGCGACCGTCATCAAGGCGACGCCGAGATCAAACGTTAAGGGTACCTGGAGAACTTCCCGGCAGATGATTCCCGCCGCCAGCGCGCCTGTTCCGAGCGCCAGGAAGCCCGTCAACACACCAGTCACGCCGTATTCCAGGATGTAGACCAGCGCGATGCGTGCGCGGGTGGCGCCGAGCACTTTGAGCACGGTGGCGTCGTAGAGGCGGCCGCGTCCGCCGGCAGCGATGGCCCCCGCCAGCACCAGCAAGCCTGACAGAATTGTAAGAAGGCTCGCGGCACGCACGCCGTCGCTGAGCTCCTGGAACATGGTGTCGACCTGGGCGATGGCGTCCTTCACCCGCACGGTGGAGATGTTGGGGAAGGCGTCCGTGATGGCGCGGTAGAGCGGCTCTTCGTCCCTGGGATCGACGCGCACGGTGGCGAGGAAGGAATGCGGCGCGTGGATGATGGGCTCGGGCGAGACCACAATGATGAAGTTCTGCTGGCCGGTGGTGAAATCCACCTTGCGGAAACTTGTGACGGTGCCTTCGATCTCGCGGCCAAGCACGTTGAGGACCATCTTGTCGCCGAGCCTGAGGCCCATGCCCTGCGCGAGATCCTCGTCGAACGAAATCTGCATCGGGCCGGCGTAGTCGGCGGGCCACCACTGGCCGGCGGTGATGACGGTGCCTTCGGGCGGCGCCGCGGCGTAGGTGATGCCGCGGTCGCCGCTAAGCGCCCATCTGGCAGCGGGCGCAACCCTGGCGTCTTTGGCGGCGATACCTCTCAGAGAGACGATCCGTCCACGGATCATCGGGGTGCGCCTGAAGTCTTCCGCGGATTTGAACCTGTGGACGGCGGCATCGAAGGCGGCGGCTTCGTCAGGCTGGATGTCGACGAAGAAGAAGCTGGGGGCCAGCGCCGGCAGGCGGCCTTTCACCTGCGCCGCAATGGTGTTGTTGAGCAGCGAGACGGTGGCGAGCAGGGTGAGGCCGAGGCCGAGTGCGGTGACGACACCGGTGGTGGCCGAGCCCGGGCGGGTGAGGTTGGCGAAGGCGAGGCGGAGCGCCGTGTTGCGAGGGCGCGGCAGGCGGCGGAGCGTCCAGCGTAGGGCCTCGGCGATCAGGCGCAGCGCTGCAAGGCCGATGGCGACGCCGGCAAGGAATTCGGCGGCGAAGACCGGCGCGGCCGCAAGCAGCAAGGCGAGGCCGATGATGGCGGCACCGGCGACGGCGGCACCGGCGAGATAGGGCAGCGCGCCGCGCGCATTCGCGGGCGCAACGAGATCGCGGAACAGGCTCGCGGGCGGGATCAGGCGGGCGCGTGACAGCGGCGGGATGGCGAAAGCGACGGCGGAGAGCAACCCGAACGCTGCGGCGAACAGGAGCGGCTGGGCGTAGAGCGCAAAGCGCGCGGGCGCGGGGATGTCGCTGCCGTAGAGATATTCGATACCGAAGGGCAGAGCGGCGCCGAGGATCAAACCGGTGCCGACCGCAACCGCAGCGATGGCCATCACCTGGAAGAAGAAGATCAGGAAGATCAGTGGGCCATCGGCGCCGAGGGATTTGAGGGTCGCGATCTCCTCGCGCTTGCGATCGAGGAAGGCGGACACAGCTTGACCTGCGCCAACGCCGCCCACGGCGAGCGCGGTGAGGCCGACGAGCGTGAGGAACATGGTGACCTGCTCGACGAAGCGCCGGATGCCGGGTGCGGCGTCGGAACGGTCGCGGATCTCCCAGCCGGCGTCGGGGAAAGCAGCGGTTGCCCCGGCCTTGAACTGCTTTGGGTCGCCGCTCGCCGGCAGGACGATGCGGTAGTTGTAGTCGATCAGGCTGCCCAGCGTGACGAGACCGGTCCTGCGCAGCGCCTCGTTCGACATGATGACATGCGGGCCGAGGCTGAACCCGCCGGAGATACGATCGGGCTCACCGTTCAGCACGGCGGAAAGCCGGAACGTCTGGGTGCCGATGCGGACCAGCCCGCCGGGCTTGAGGTTCAGGCGATCGAGCAGCGTGATCTCAGCCACTGCACCGCAAATGCTGTTTTTGCAGGCGAGCGCGTCGGAAAGCTTCTGTTCTGGTGACAGCGAGACGGCGCCGAAGAAGGGGTAGGCGTTGTCGACGGCCTTGAGTTCGACGAGCTGGCGTTCGGCCTCTGTGCCGTTCTTGAGCGCGTAGGCCATCGCGCGCATGGAGAGGATCTCCGACACGCGACCACGCGCGTTCATGTATTTGAGCTCATCGTCGCGGGCTTCGCGGTGGACAAGATGCACGACGACGTCGCCGCCCAGCAGCGTGCGGCCCTGCTCGGCGAGGCCGGTGAGGAAGGCTTGCGACAGCGAGCCGACTCCGGCGATGGCCATGACGCCGAGCGCGAGGCAGGCGAAGAAGATGCGGAAGCCGGCCAGCCGCAGCCGCATCTCGCGCCGCGCGAAGCGGAGGGCCAGCGCGACCTGGCTCATGCCGCCACGGACTCATCGGCCACGATGCGGCCATCGTTGAGACGCACGATGCGCTGGCATCGCCTGGCGAGCGCCTCTTCATGCGTGACCAGGAACAGAGTGGCCTGCGCGCGCGTATGCAGGGCGAACAGCAGGTCGGATATCTCCCTGCCGGTCGCGCCGTCGAGATTGCCGGTCGGCTCGTCAGCGAAAAGCACGGCGGGTCTGGGCGCAATCGCGCGGGCAAGCGCGACGCGCTGTTGCTCGCCGCCGCTGAGCTGGCCGGGATAATGGTCGGTGCGGGCTCCGAGGCCGACGGCGGTCAGTTCCTCGCGGGCGCGGTCGAAGGCGCTGTCGACGCCGTTGAGTTCGAGCGGCACGGCCACGTTCTCGAGCGCCGTCATGGTCGGGATCAGATGGAACGACTGGAACACGATGCCGACGCGTCCGCGGCGAAAGCGCGCGAGATTGTCCTCGCCCATGCGGGTGATGTCGGTGCCAGCCACCGTCACGCGCCCGCCGGTCGCGGTCTCGAGACCGGCCGCGACCATCAGCAGCGACGACTTGCCGGAGCCGGACGGTCCCAGCAGCGCGACGGTTTGCCCCGCGGGGATCGCAAGCGATACGCCGTTCAGGATATTCACCGGGCCAGCCACGCTGTTCAGCGTCAGGCGCACATCTTCCAAATTGATGGCGGGTGGGGAATTCTGCATCGATGACTCGCGGGCCGGCTGATAAGCGATATGGGGTGAGGACCGCCCCTTTGTCACCTCCCCGTTGGGGAGCCGTTCTCCTTTTTCTTCTTGCAATGTCCACGGTGGCGCCGGCCGCAGCTGCGCCGATCAAGATTCTCGCGCTCGGTACCAGCCTGACGCAGGGCTATGGCGTGCCGCCGGGGCAGGACTTCACCGCTGTACTGGAGACACAGCTTCGGGCGAGCCACTTGGACGTAAAGCTGATCAATGCGGGCGTGTCGGGCGACACCTCCGCGGGCGGGCTGTCGCGGGTGGACTGGTCGCTGGCGGATCATCCTGACGCGGCGATCGTGGAGCTGGGATCGAACGACGCGCTGCGGGGGCAGAGCCCGGCGCAGACGGAGAAGAACATCTCGGCGGTGCTCGCCAAGCTGACCGCCGCGCATGTTCCGGTGTTGCTGGTCGGCATGAAGGCGCCGCGCAACCTGGGGCCGAAGTATGCGGCGCAATTCGATCCCATCTATCCGAAGCTCGCCAAGCAGTACGGAACGCTGCTCTATCCGTTCATGCTGGATGGCGTGGCGCTGAACGCGAAGCTGAACCAGGCCGACGGCATCCACCCCAATCCGGCTGGCGTGAAGATCATTGTCGGAAAGATGCTGCCGCTGGTGGAGCAGCTGGTGCGCCTGGTGATGCACTAGATGTTCCGGCGGCTTCTTTCGGTCGGTGGCTTCACGCTGCTGTCGCGCATCACCGGTTTCGCACGCGACCTCCTGATGGCGTGGATTGTCGGCAAGAACTTCCTGTCGGATGCCCTGGTCGTCGCCTTCATGTTCCCGAACTATTTCCGCGCAATCTTCGGTGAGGGCGCGATCAATCCGGCCTTCCTGCCGCGCTACGCCACGCTGCATGCGCGCGGGGATCAGGCCGCTGCGGCGCGGTTCGCGGATCAGATCTTCTCCTGGCAAGTGCTGGCGCAACTGGCGATCCTGGTCGGCGGACTGATCGCCATGCCACTGCTGATCAACGTCATTGCGCCCGGCTTTGCAGGCAATCCGGAGGAGATGGCGGTCACGGTGTCGTTGGCACGGATCACCTTCCCGTACCTGATCCTGACGCTGGTCGCGATCCAGCTGTCGGCGATGCTGAACGCGATCGAGCGGTTCTGGGCGGCCGCGGCGTGGTCGAATTTTCAGAACATCGGCATGATCGTCACGCTGGTCTGCTGGAAATGGTTTCCCAACGGCGCCTATGCCGCGGCATGGGGCATGCTGGCGGGCGGCGTGATGCAGCTCTTTTTCATGTTGTGGGCCGCACAGCGCGACGGCCTGAACCTCCGCATCGTGTGGCCGCGCTGGACGCCCGACGTCGCGGAATTCTTCAAGGCGCTCGGGGCGGTGACGCTCGGCACCGCCACGACCCTGATCGCGCCGATGATCGATACCGTGCTGGCGAGCTTCCTCCCGGAGGGATCGCGGACGGCGCTCTACTATGCCGACCGTATCAACCAGCTGCCGTTGGGCGTTCTTGGCATTGCGCTGGGCACGGTGTTGTTGCCGGAGATGACCGCGCGCCTTGCGCGCAACGACCGCGCCGGATCGGATGCGGCACAGAACAATGCGGCGGCGCTCACCTTGCTGCTGACGCTGCCTTTCGCGTTCGCCTTCGCGGTCATTCCCGGCACCATCATGACGGCGATCTTCGCGCATGGCAGGTTCGACGTGCATGCCGCTACCCTGTCCGGGACGGCACTGGCCGCATACGGAGTCGGGCTGCCGGCTTTTGCGCTGGTCCGCATCATCGCCTCGACGTTCTATGCGCGGCACGACACCGGGACCCCGGCGCGGATCACATTCATAGCCTTTGCCGCGAACATTGCGATGAAAGTGGCGCTCGTGTGGGGGCTGCATCTCGGCATCGCGGGCATCGCGCTTGGTACTGCGTTCGGGGCGTGGCTGAACGTGGGGCAGTTGATCGTGATCGGGCGGCGCCGCGGCCTGCTGGCGATCAGCGACGTATCCCGGCGCGCGATCGTGCCGATCCTGCTGGCGGCTGTGGCTGCGGGGATCGGTGCCTTCGGCGGTGCGTGGTTGATCGAGCGCGCCGGTATTGGTGGGCGGTTTGAGGATCTTGTGGCGCTGGCAGCAGCCGGCACGTTAGGCGGGCTGCTATATTTGGTGGTCGTATTCGCGTTTCGCCGTATGCTGCCGCTCGGGCGGCTGTCGCGGCGCGGAGCCTGACGATGCAGCGATTGTTTGTCGCCCTTTCGATCCCGGATACCGTCGCGCGGGCGATGGCCCTGATCCAGAACGGCGTGCCCGGCGCGCGCTGGCAGACGCGCGAGCAACTGCATCTGACCTTGCGGTTCATCGGCGAAGTGGACGGGCGCGACGCCGCGATGATCGACGACGCACTGGCCGGGATCGAGGCGACGCGCTTCGTGCTGGAGCCGCATGGTGTCGGCCAGTTCGGCAACAAGAACCCGCACGCGCTATGGGCCGGCGTGCGGCCGAACGAGGCGCTGCTGCATCTCCAGCGCAAGGTTGAGACGGCGATGCAACGCGCAGGACGGGAGCCGGATCGCTCGAAATACGTGCCGCACATCACCCTGGCGCGGCTGACGCGGCCGAACGTAGGCCGGGTGATGGATTATCTCGCCGACCATGCGCTGTTCACGCCGCCGCCGTTCGCGGTGGACGGCTTCATCCTCTATTCCAGCGCGCTGACGAGCGACGGCAGCATCTATCGCGCCGAGCGCGGCTATCCGCTGCGCTAACCGGCGCCGTCCTCGATCGCGTCCATGTCTTCGTCGGAAAGGCCGAAATGGTGGCCGATCTCGTGGATCAGGACGTGGCGCACGATGTCGCCGAGCTTCTCATGGTGTTCTGCCCAGTAGTCGAGGATCGGGCGCCGGTAGAGGAAGATCATCGTCTGGCTGGCATGTACGCGGCCCGCTTCGTGATCGGCAAGGTTGGGACCCTGGAAGAGACCCAGGATGTCGAACTCGCTTTCGAGTTCCATGTCGCGGACGACCTCGTCGCTCGGGAAGTCCTCGACGCGGAACAGCACCTGCCCGGTCAGCGCGCGGAATTCCTCGGGCAACGCAGCGAATTCCTGCCGGGCGAGTTGTTCGAAGGCGTCAAGCGCCGGGGATTCGATTTCGGTCCAGTCCATCGCGAGCTAGACTAGGACCAAACTGTGGGAGGCACGACATGAAAAAGCTGGACGCCGGCGCGCGCGCGAACGCGTTGAAAAAACTCCTGCACTGGAAAGAGGTCGAAGGGCGAGACGCGATCAGCCGCAGCTTCAGGTTCAAGGACTTCAACGAAGCATTCGGATTCATGACGCGCGCGGCGCTGCTCGCCGACAAGTTGGATCACCATCCGGAGTGGTTCAATGTTTACAACAAGGTCGACGTGACGCTCTCGACCCATGACGCCGGCGGCCTGACCCAGAACGACATCGACATGGCGACCGCGATGGACGCCTTCGCCCAAGACAGCCACAAGTGATCCGGCTGCTCGCGATCTCCGGCAGCCTGCGGGCGGTTTCGACCAACACGACCCTGCTGAAGGCGGCGATCGCACTGGCGCCGGCGGTTATGACGATCGACCTGTGGGACGGGCTTGGCGGCTTGCCGCATTTCAATCCGGACCTGGATATCGATCCGCTGCCGCCGGCCGTTGCGGCTTGGCGGGGGCGCGTGGCGGAGGCCGATGGCCTTCTGATCTCTTCGCCGGAATATGCGCGCGGCGTGCCCGGCAGCCTTAAGAACGCGCTCGACTGGCTTGTCAGCGGACCGGAGCACCCGGGCAAACCCGTTGCGTTCTTTCACGCGTCAGAGAGGGGCGTGGCTTCGCAGGCGGCGTTGCGGCTGATCGCGGAGACTATGGGCATGCGCGTGATTGACACAGCGTCGGTCACGATTCCGCTGCTCGGTACACAAACTCAGATTGAGGAGATTGCCGCTGATCAAATTCTCGCCAGGCGCATTCGAGCGGCACTCGACGCCTACGGTGCGGCACTCGCCGCGACTCAAACTGCCAGATAAATCAGCGCCGCGGTCACAACCCAAAAGCCCGCACTTGCTGCAAGCGCGAGACCTCCCGTGTGCTCATAAAACCAAGTGTTCAGCGCGAAAACTCGGGGCGCATTACCCGCACCTTCGCAGTTGCGAAGTAGCGGACTCGTAATCGTCATCTCAACCAACCCAAGAGCGACAACGAAAAGAGTATAGCGCAAAAAACTTTAACAAAAAATTCGCAAAAGCACGTACCTGCGTTGATCACACAGCAAACCGGTAGCTGTCACCCTCGCGCCTGATGTAGCCGGCGGTCGGTGCGGGGAAATGTGTGCCGATCACGAGCACCGGCCTCTCGCCGAAATCCTTCACGAATGCACGGCGCGTTGCCGCTGCGTCGGCTGCGTTGCTGTCGAAGCGGTCGTCCCAGCCGGGATGCGTGAATTGCGACGGGTGATGGACCATGTCGCCGGTGATGACGGCGCTTTCGCCCTTTGACTCGATCAGCACGCTGACATGACCGGGCGTGTGGCCGGTGGTCGGGATCAGGCGGATTTCCGGCGAGACCCGGTGCGTGAGTTCCACCTTCTCCGCCAGGCCGGCGTCGAATATCGGCTTCACCGAGTCCGAGAGGATCGCCTGCTGCTCTTCGTCACCCTCTTTGAGCCAGTGCTCATACTCGATCCGGCCGACCAGATAGCGGGCGTTGGGGAAGGTCGGGACCCACTTGTCGCCCTCTTTCATCGTATTCCAGCCGACATGGTCGACATGCAGGTGAGTGCAGACCACGGCATTAACGCTGTCGCGCGTCCAACCCGCGTCGGCGAGGTGTTGGAGAAAAGGCGTGGACAGCGGCTGGCCGCGATTGAGGCCACGCGGCTTGTCGTTGCCGATGCAGGTGTCGACCACCAGCCGCATCCCGGGTGCCTCGACCAGGAGGGCGTGGATCGACATCAGCAGGTGGTCTTCCTCATTCACGAAGTGCGGATAGAGCCAGGGCATCTTCCGCAGTTCCTCCGGTGTCGCCTACGGCAGAAGCGAGTATTTGGGATGGTATTTGACCGGCATCTCCATCTCGACGATGCGCTTCACCGTTACGTCGCCGATCTTCCATTGCAGCATGGCCAGCCTCCCGATGTTGTCTGGCAGCGATGCTAGGACGGGCGGCGGAGGCCTTCCAGCAGTTTGCGCATGGCGGCAGTCATCTCTTTGGCTGTCTTCCTGGCGTCTGGAGCGGTGGCGCAGACCAGCGCAGCCTCCATAACCATGCCCATGACAGCGTGGGTAACTGCATCGAGCCGTGCATCGGGTGTCGCTTCGCCCATGACGACGGCGACCGCGTGGCGGGCGCCGGCGCCGAAATAGCGGTCGTCGATTTCGCGCCATTTGCGCCAGCCGATCACGGCAGGGCCGTCGATCAGCAGGATCCGCTTGATGCCGGGCTCCGTGGCGGCATTCAGATAGCTGAGGATCGCGGCGGCCATGCGGTCGAGCGGGTCGGCGATCTTGCGCAGGGCTGGCGAAGGCGGCTGCGCCGCGATCTCAGCCTGCACGCCTTCCAGCACGCGGGTGAATATCTCTTCCTTTGAGTTGAAGTGATGATAGACGGCGCCCTTGGCGACGTCGGCTTTTGCCGCGATGTCGTCGATGCTCACGGCCTCGAAGCCCTCCGTGGCGAACAGCTTGCGGGCCGCCGCCAGGATGGCCGCGATCGTCGTCTCGCGCCTCTCACTTTGTCGTACCATGCGGGGGCGTTGGTAGCACGGTTGACGAGCAGACTGTTAGTCGGTAATTACAGACCCGTAGTCTGCAAATGGAGCGGCGCATGACCGCCACCAGCGTGCTGTGCTTCAGTGGCTTCGTGCTGTTCTTCCTGGGGCTGGTGAACGGATTCGTCATCCCGGCCGGCCGTAGCCCGCGCATCGGACTGTCGGGCCACCTCGCCGGCGTCCAGAGCGGCACGTTCCTGATGGCCGCCGGGTTTGTCTGGCCGATGATGCACCTGTGGCCCGCGCTGAACCTGCCGATCGCGCATGTGCTGTGGGTTTCGCTTTTCGCGGTGTGGATATCGCTCTTGCTCGGTGGGTTGTGGGGTGCGGGACGCGGACTTCCGATTGCGGGCGGCGGCATCACAACGACGTCAGGCAAGCAGATGATCGTCTCAGTGCTGTTGATCGGAGGCTCGATCGGGACGTTTGTCGCGACGGCGGCGGCGCTCGTTGGCTGGAGCGTGGCTTTGTAAGGGCGCCGCTGTGCCGTTTCGGTCCTGCCGCATCTGACAAGGCATTGACGGAATTGCAGCGCGCAGCGCCGGCCGGGCCGGGTGCTGCGCGCCTGATTTAGTGAAACAGCTCCGGATGGGTGGCGGCGTAGGCGCCGGCTGCAATGAGCAGCGCGACCAGCGTGCCGATTACCGGATGACGAAAGACTCGCGTGCGGAGCGAGACGTGGTCGAAGCGGTCTTCGAAACCGTTCGGATTGACCAGGGGACCATTGAGCGACATGTCTTCAGTTCCTTTCCCAAAGACGATGAGGGACCTCCAATCGAGGGATGCGGCTTATGGAACCATGGAACCTGCAATGCAAGCGGTAATCTTCGCGGTAATACGAACGTATGCGTTCATCCGAATGGCCAGACGCGAACGATCAGCGCCAATCGACCCGCCAGAATGATCGAGAGCGCGATCAGAAAGCGCGTCGGATAAGAGGGCTCGGTCGCTGTCGCGCGTTTCACGAGCCACGCGGTGGCGGGGCACAGCGCGATGCCGGAGAACATTGCGTACCACCCGTGCGTGAACGGCAGCGCGCCCGTGGTCAGGATCAGGCCGAACCCGCCGAGACCGGAAAGAGCGAACCAGGTCCACGCGAAGGCCTCGCCGAGGACGCGGAGCGTCCGTCTTCGGAGCGACGGTGCAACGGTCGCAGGGGTGGCCGGCATCGGCGCTATTTCGGGTGCGCGTTCTTTACCAGGTCGGCGACGACCGTCGGATCAGCCAGCGTGGACGTGTCGCCGAGGTTCGACGTGTCGCCTTCGCCGATCTTGCGCAGGATGCGGCGCATGATCTTGCCGGAGCGCGTCTTGGGCAGGCCGGGCGCGAACTGGATGACATCGGGCCTTGCGATCGGGCCGATCTCCTTGCCGACCCACTGCTTGAGTTCGTGCGCGAGGGCTTCGCTGCCCGACACGCCGACTTTCAGGGTAACGAAGGCGTAGATGCCCTGACCCTTGATGTCGTGCGGGTAGCCGACGACCGCGGCCTCGGCGACATCGTGATGCGCAACCAGCGCGCTTTCGACCTCGGCGGTGCCAAGGCGATGGCCAGAGACGTTGATCACGTCGTCGACGCGGCCGGTGATCCAGTAATAGCCATCTTCGTCGCGGCGGCAGCCGTCGCCGGTGAAGTACTTGCCGCGATAGGTCTTGAAGTAGGTATCGATGAATCGCTGGTGGTCGCCGTACACGGTGCGCATCTGGCCCGGCCAGCTTTCGGTGAGGCAGAGATTGCCGCTGGTGGCGCCCTCCAGCACCTTGCCGTCGGCGTCGACGAGCTGCGGCACGATGCCGAACAGCGGCTTGGTGGCGGAGCCGGGTTTCAGGTCCGTCGCGCCGGGCAGCGGCGAGATCAGGATGCCGCCGGTCTCGGTCTGCCACCAGGTGTCGACGATCGGGCAGCGCCCGTCGCCAACCACGCGGTGATACCATAGCCAGGCTTCGGGATTGATCGGTTCGCCGACCGAGCCGAGCAGGCGCAGCGACCTGCGGCTGGTCTTCTTCACCGGGGCGTCGCCTTCGCGCATCAGGGCGCGCAGCGCGGTGGGGGCGGTGTAGAAGATGTTGACCTTGTGCTTGTCGATCACCTCCCAGAAGCGCGAGGTGTTCGGATAGTTCGGCACGCCTTCGAACATCAGCGTGGTGGCGCCATTCGCGAGCGGGCCATAGACGATGTAGCTGTGGCCGGTCACCCAGCCGACGTCGGCGGTACACCAGAAGATGTCGCCGTCGTGATAGTCGAAAACGTATTGATGCGTGAATGCGGTGTAGACCGCGTAGCCGCCGGTGGTGTGCAGCACGCCTTTCGGTTTGCCGGTCGAGCCCGAGGTGTAGAGGATGAACAGCGGGTCTTCCGCGTTCATCGTCTCCGGCGGGCAGGCGGTCGAAACCTTTGCGCAAGCGTCATGGTACCAGACGTCGCGGCCCGGCTTCATTGGGGTGGGAGCACCGGTGCGGCTGACCACGACAACCGATTTCACGTCGGGACATTTGAGCAGCGCTTCGTCGGTGTTCTTCTTGAGCGGGATCGGCTTGCCGCCGCGCAGGCCTTCATCTGCGGTCAAAACAATGGTCGAGGCGCAGTCGAGGATGCGGCCGGCGAGGCTGTCGGGCGAGAAGCCGGCGAACACGACCGAATGCACCGCGCCGATGCGGGCGCAGGCCAGCATCGCGTAGGCCGCCTCCGGGATCATCGGCAGGTAGATGGTGACGCGGTCGCCCCTTTTGACGCCCTGCGCCTTCAGCACGTTGGCGAAGCGGCACACTTCGTCGTGCAGCACCTGATAGGTGATGTGGCGGGAGTCCTTCGGGTCGTCGCCCTCCCAGATGATCGCCGTCTGCTTCGCGCGCTTCGGCAGATGCCGGTCGATGCAGTTGGCGCTGACGTTCAACGTGCCGTCTTCGAACCACTTGATGTACAGGTTGTCGGGATTCCACGAGACGTCCTTCACCTTGGTGAAGGGCTTGATCCAGTCGATGCGCTTGGCCTGCTCGCGCCAGAAGCCGTCCGGGTCCTTGATCGACTGCGCGTACATCGCCTCGTACTTCGCCCTGTCGATGAAGGTGCGTTCCTTCGCGTCGCGCGAGACGGGGATCAGGGTATTGGTCATGGCGGTTTCCGTGTTGCCTGGGCCGGATATTGGCGAGGGAGGGTGGCCGGTACAAGCAGTCGATCAGGCGCGCCGCCGGCCGCGCCACATGACGATGACGGCGCCGAGCAGGATCACCACGGCGCCGGTGGCCAGAACGATCAACGTCGTCTGTGCTTCGAACACGATGGTGGGCAGGTCGACGACGCCGGTATGCCAATAGGTCCAGTCGCTGCCGATCCGGCTGGCGGTCGTTCCGTTGCCGGTTTCCAGCACGATGATGCCGTCGCCGGTTGCCGGATCGAGTCGCGCCGTGGTGTTGATGGCCGGATAATTGTTGCCGTCATGCCCAATGACGAAACCGCCGGTATTCGTCGGAGCGTAAAGAATCTCGCCCAGACCCCAGATCGGGATGCCGAAGACCCGCGCGGTGACCTGGCGCATCTGCTCCAGCGTTGCTGGCTTGAGCACGCCGCGTCCGGCAGGCTGGCCGTTGGGACCGGGCAACTGGGACTGAAGGAACCGGGTGAGATCGTCGACCGAGGTGTAGAGCGACGCCGCCGCCAGCGCGGTGAACTTGTAGTGGATCGCCTTGGTGCCATCTTGGTCGTAAAAGTCGGCGAGATGCGCCGGATCGGGATCGACAAAGGTGGATTCCGTCATCCCCAGCGGCCGAAGCACCGCGCTGCGCATGTAGTCGTTGAACGATTGCCCGGAAACTTCCTCGATCAGCAGCTGTAGCAGCAGGTAACCGCCGCCCGAGTATTGCCACGACGCGCCGGGCGCACGCTCGACCCGGATGAAGCCGGTCGCGTTGGCCATGGGATCGGCCGGGTGGGTGAGTTCGGCTTCGATCGTTGGCGGCTGGTGCCCCGGCGGAAAGCCGCGAAAGCCCAGTCCGTCCGTCAGACCCGCCGTGTGACTCAGAAGACGCCGGACGGTGACAGCGTTGTTGTCGAACCGGCTCGGCGGCAACTGCCAGCGATGCAGATAGCGCGACACGGGCGCATCGAGATCGAGCCGGCCCTTCTCGACGAGGGTCATGATGCCCCAGGCGGTGAACCATTTGCTCATCGATGCGACCTGGAACAGCGATTGCCCGTCCACCGGCCGTCCATGCGACGAGAAATAGGTGACGGCGACGCGGCCATTCACCAGGATCGCCATCGCGACGTTGCCCCTGGACTCGCTGGCGTAGCGCGCCTCCGCGGCCTTCAGAAATGCCGCCGCATCGCCACGCGGCGCGGGCAGGGGCCGCCACCAGCCCTCGCGCGTGCCCAGGCCGACCGCGACGGCCCATACCGCGATCAGAACGACCACGACAAGCAGAATGCGCAGTATCCGCCCCATGCCGTCCCCCGGTACTTGACGCTATTCGGCTGCCTTCGACTTCTTCGCGATGCGGCCGAGTATTTCTTCCGTGTCCGCGCCGGGCTTGCGCGGGTTGAGCCGCACGCTGGCCGGCGTCTTGGAGAACTTGATCGGCGGCTTCATGGAGCGCCACTGGCCTTCGGTCTCGTGCTTCAGAACTTCGAAGAAGCCGACGGCCTTGAGGTGCGGGTCTTCCAGCACGCCGTCCATCGTGTTGGCGCGCATGATCGGGATGCGGTGCTGCTCACCCAGCGCCATCCACTCTTCGGTGGTGTGCTGCGACGCCGCCTGGCGCATCGCCTTGTTGTAGAGCGCCACCTTGGCCTTGGCGCCCTCGGCCGCGAGGAATTCTTCCGAATTGTAGAAGTCGGCGATGCCGCCCAGCTTCATGAAGCTGTCCGCGCCCTCGCGGCCAGACGGCATGGTGGCGATCCAGCCGTCCCTGGTCTTGTAGCAGGCACGATCCGGCGACAGCGCCGGTGTCGATCCGACATGGCCGACAACGGGCTCGAACGACGCGCCGTAAAGGTGCTCGACCATGAGGAAGCTGGTGTAGCTCTCCAGCATCGGCACCTCGACGAACTGGCCTTCGCCGGTGCGCTCGCGGTGGAAGAGGGCGGCGAGCGTCGCGTACAGCGCGTGCAGGCCGGATACCTTGTCGGCGACATAGGACGGGAACATCCGCATGGTGCTCTCGCCGCTGTTGTCGAGGATCATGTCGGCGCCGCCGCTGGCCGCCTGCACCAGGTCGTCGAACGCCTGGCGCCCGCCATAGGGGCCGTCGGTGCCGTAGCCGACGCAGTGGACGTAGACCATCGACGGATTGACCGCGTGCACCTGCTCGTAGCCGAAACCGAGCTGGTTCATCGCGCTGGTGCGCACGTTGTGGATGAACACCTGCGCCGTCGGCAGCAAGGCGCGCAGCTTCTCGCGGTCCTCCTCGACCTTCAGGTCCAGGGTGACGGACTTCTTGTTCCGACCCAGCATCATGAAGGTGCTGCCCATGTTCTTGGACTTGTTCTGCTTGAGGCCGAAGCGCTGCTTGTCGCCGCCCGGCGCCTCGATCTTGATGACCTCCGCGCCCAGGTCGCCCAGCGTCTGGGTGGCATAGGGGCCGAAGATGAAGCTCGTCAGATCGATGATCGTGACGCCGTGCAGCGGGCCAGGCATGGGCGGTTTCCCTCGGTAGTCTTATTATCGAAAATTGCGATCGGGAGAGATTAAGCTATGGAGCCAAAGGGGCAAGCGGGTGCAGTGCTGAAGATTTCCGCCGTGATGGCGAGCGTCGCGGGAATTTTGGCAGGTATCATCAATGCGCCGAGTCTCGCTTTCGGCTACTGGCGGGACGGGGCAATCGGTCTCGTCTTCGCGGCCCTGCTTCTGCTCTCTGCAATCCTCGCTTGGCGACGAAGCTACGCGTGGCCCTTGCGCTGCATTTGGGCTTTGGCGATAGGCGATCTCCTTTTCTTCACCAACGGCGGAATGATGCAGGGAGGTGTGCTTCTTCTTCCTGCACTGCTTTATCTCGGCGTCGGGTTTGCGACATCGCTGTTTCCTGCTCACCGGCCTGCCGCATCGGCGGCCTGAGGTTTCGGTTCCTTGAGAATGCTTCGCCCGACTGATAAATCGATACAATGCAGCTCCATCTCTCTTCATGGCCCGAGATCGAGGCCTATCTGGCCAAGTCCAGGGCGATCCTGATCCCGATCGGTTCGACCGAACAGCACGGGCCGAACGGCCTGCTCGGCACTGACGCTTTGTGTCCGGAGATCATCGGCAAGCGCGCGGGTGACGAGGCGGGCATCCTGGTAGGACCGACGTTCAATGTCGGGCAGGCACAGCATCACATGGCGTTCCCGGGCACGATCACACTGCGGCCCTCCACCATGATCGCGGCGATGCTGGACTGGTCGCAGTCGCTGACGCGCCACGGTTTCGAGCGCATCTATTGGCTGAACGGCCATGGCGGAAACATCGCCACGATCACCGCGGCGTTCAGCGAGATGTATCACGGCGTCACCTTCCAGCAGCAGGGTTCGAACCGGCCGCCGCTGCGCTGCATGCTGCGCAACTGGTGGGAGCTTCCGGGCGTGATGGATTTGTGCCGCCAGCTCTTTCCGGTGGGCGAGGGCAGCCACGCGACGCCGTCGGAGGTGTCGGTGACCTGGTTCGGCTATCCCGAAGCGCAGAAGAAGGTCGAGATGACGCCCAAGATCGCGCCCAACGGCCCGATCTACGACGCCGAAGACTACCGCCGCCGCTTCCCCGACGGGCGCATCGGCTCCGATCCTTCGCAGGCGACGGTCGAAGCGGGCGGCAAGATCGTGGAGGCAGCGGTAAAGGGCGTGATCGCCGAGTTCCGCTCCTTCGCGGCCTCATGATGCTCGCCGTTCGCGAGAAGCGCGCGGACGACGCCGAAAGCCTCAAGGCTTTGTGGACCGATCATTTCGGTGCGCCGGTGGTCGTCGTGCGCGCCCGCAAGCACGATCCGATTAAGCTGCCGGGTTTCGTGGCGGAGGGCGACGGCAAGCTGCTCGGTGCCGTGACGTTCCTGCGCGAAGAGGACGAGATCGAGATCATCACGCTCGACAGCGCTGTGGAGAACCGCGGGGTCGGCACGGCGCTGCTGGACGCCGTCGCGAAGCTGGCGAAAGAGCAAGGCGTGTGGCGGCTCTGCCTCGTCACCACCAACGACAACATCCGCGCCATCCGCTTCTACCAGAAGCGCGGCTGGAACCTGTGCGGGTTTTATCGCGATGCGGTGACCGCGGCACGCAAGATCAAGGCGCAGATTCCGCTGACCGGTGAAGATGGAATCCCGATCCGTCACGAGATCGAGTTCGAGCTGAGGCTCTAGCGCCGCTTGCGCAGCCGGCCGATCTTGCCGACGGCGAGTTCTTCGATCTCCAGGCGCTTGATACGGGCGCGGCCGATGGCGAGGTTTCCGATCGCGAGAATGCCGATGGCGAGGAAGCCGATCGCGGCGGCGCCGATGGCAAGCGCGCCCAGTGCCGTGGCGCCAATGGCGACTGCCCGCGTGGCGCTGTCTTTGCGCAGCAAGATGTTCATCAGTTCGGTGCGGGCCAGACGTAGAGCACGTCGGGCTCCTTCTCCTCGTTGTCCTGGCCGTCCGTTAACTTTACCAGGGCGCAGCCGTTCCTCTCATAGAAGCGGCGGGCTCCCGCGTTTTTCTGGAACGCCCAGAATTGGAAGCCCTGCGGGTGTCGGGTGGTCGCCTGCTTGAACAGCTTGCTGCCGGTGCCGCTGTTGAAGCGTGAAGGATGGACGTAGAGATGCTCGAGCCATCCGCCATCGATCACTGCAAAGCCGACCACCCCTTGGCCTTCGCGATCCGCGACCCAGGTTTCCTTCTCGGCAGTCAGCCGCGCGAAGTGGCCGCGGGTCTCTTCATCGGTGTGAAGCCTGGGCAGGTAGGTCATGGTTGCTCGGGCCGCGAGGAAGACCTCTCCGACGGCGGCGCCGTCTTCTTTGGTGGCGCGGCGGATGGTGGTGGTCATGCAGCTCCTATTGCGCCCAGCCATAGGTGGCGAGCCAGGCACGCAAGGGTGCCAGACCGGCGGGCGTAATGCGATAGACCTGCCGCCGGCCGTCCTGCGCCGCGTCCACCAGGCCGTGAGCTTTCAGCACGGTGAGATGTTGCACCACAGCAAAACGGCCGATGGGCAGTTCGCGGGCGAGTTCGGTGGCAGTGGACGGCCTGCGCGCCACGCGCTGGAACACCACCACGCGGTTGGGCACGCCCAGTATCTGGAACAGCGGAAGGGCGGGATGCTTGCGCATACGGGCAGGATCGCGCGGTCCGGACGACCGCGTCCCATGTGTCGCGCTACGCTAACACATTTGCGGATGACGGGGGCGGGGTTGCTAAGCTCGCGCCGGAGCGAGGAGAGATGTCAATGATCAATGGTGCGCACGTCATCATCTATTCCAAGAATGCGGACGCGGACCGGGCGTTCTTGAGGAACGTGCTCCAGTTTCCGTTTGTCGACGTGAACAACGGCTGGCTGATCTTCGCGCTGCCGAAGTCAGAAGTGGCGGTGCATCCGTCCGACGAGAACGACCTGCACGAGTTTCACCTGATGACCGACGATCTGGACGGGGAAATGGCCCGGCTCAGAAAGGCAGGTGTCGGGTGTTCCGAGCCTACGACACAGGGCTGGGGCCGCCTGACGAGAATCAAATTGCCGGGCGGCGGCGAAGTGGGACTTTATCAACCCCGCCATGCGCGGCCGTGAGGGAACCGCTGTTGCGGGGCTGAACCACGAGGGGTAAACATCGGGACATCCCAGGGGTGGCAGAGATGGCCGGGCCCGGCCATGGACGCCTGAGATCGCAATCCCGCGAATCCCTTCGAACCTGATCCGGTTGATACCGGCGTAGGGAGAGGTGCCGATGAACAAGCCCATTCTCAATTCCGCTTCCGTCACATCCATCACGCGCGGGCCGCTGCCCGGCTCAAGGAAGGTGCTCGTGGACGGCGTGCCGTTCCGCGAGGTCGAACTGACCGGCGAGCCGCCCATCCGCCTGTATGACACGTCCGGTCCGTACACGGATGAAACCGCCAAAGTTGATATCGAGAAGGGCCTGGCCGCCCGCCGCCGCGACTGGATTTTCGCCCGCGGGGACGTCGAGGAATACAAAGGTCGCGCCCGCAAGCCGGAAGACGACGGCCTGAAGCACGGCGAGCGCTTGACGGTGCCGCAATTCGACCGCGGCGCGCTGAAGCCGCTGCGTGCCAAGCCGGGAAAGAATGTCACCCAGCTCCACTACGCGCGGCAGGGCGTCGTCACCGCTGAAATGAAATACATCGCGGCGCGCGAGAATTTGGGCCGCTCCCTGAAGCGCGACGGCAATTCGTTTGGCGCGAGCATTCCCGACGAGATCACGCCGGAATTCGTGCGCGACGAGGTCGCTCTTGGCCGAGCCATCATCCCGGCGAACATCAACCACCCGGAAACCGAGCCGATGATCATCGGCCGCAACTTCCTGACCAAGGTCAACGCCAATATCGGCAACTCAATCGTGACGTCCTCCGTGGCGGAGGAGATCGACAAGATGGTGTGGTCGACCCGCTGGGGTGCCGACACCGTGATGGACCTGTCGACCGGCCGCCACATCCACACCATCCGCGAGTGGCTGGTGCGGAACTCGTCGGTGCCGATCGGCACCGTGCCGATCTACCAGGCACTGGAGAAGGTCGGCGGCGTGGCCGAGGAGCTGACCTGGGAGATCTACCGCGACACGCTGGTCGAGCAGTGCGAGCAGGGCGTCGACTACTTCACCGTGCACGCCGGCGTGCGGCTGGCGCACATCCCGCTGACCGCGGACCGGGTGACCGGCATCGTGAGCCGCGGCGGCTCGATCCTCGCCAAGTGGTGCCTCGCACATCACAAGGAGAATTTCCTCTACACACATTTCGAGGAAATCTGCGAACTGCTGAAACAGTACGACGTGTCGTTCTCGCTGGGCGACGGCCTGCGGCCGGGCTCCATCGCGGACGCCAACGACGCAGCGCAGTTCGCAGAGCTGGAGACGCTCGGCGAGCTCAACAAGATCGCGCAGAAGCACGACGTGCAGGTGATGATCGAAGGCCCGGGCCATGTGCCGATGCACAAGATCAAGGAGAACATGGACCGCCAGCTCGCGGCCTGTGACGAGGCGCCGTTCTATACGCTCGGGCCGCTGACGACCGACGTGGCGCCGGGCTACGACCACATCACCAGCGCGATAGGTGCCGCGATGATCGGCTGGTTCGGCACGGCGATGCTCTGCTACGTCACGCCGAAGGAACATCTGGGCCTGCCCGACCGCGATGACGTGAAGGCGGGCGTGATTGCCTACAAGATCGCGGCGCATGCGGCCGACCTCGCCAAGGGCCATCCCGCGGCGCGCATCTGGGACGATGCAATGAGCAAGGCGCGATTCGAGTTCCGCTGGCGCGACCAGTTCGCGCTCGCGCTCGATCCGGAGACGGCCCAGCTCTACCACGACGAGACCCTGCCGGCGGAAGGCGCCAAGGTGGCGCATTTCTGCTCCATGTGCGGCCCGAAATTCTGCTCGATGAAGATCAGTCAGGAAGTCCGCGATGCCGCGAAGGGCAAGAATGACACGCTCTCCACCGCCGAAATCCGCGCCGCGATGGCGAAGAAGGCGGAGGAGTTCAAGCAGGGCGGCGGCGAGATCTACGTGCACAAGCCGGCCGCGGAATGATGCGACGCATTGCAATGGTGGCGGCGCTGCTCGTTGCGGCGCCACTGGCGTTTGCCGCCGACGCTCCCAAGAGCGCGGGCTTCGAGGCCTGTGCGGCGAAGGCGCACGGCGCGACCTTTCCCCTGCTGCATTGCTACGCCCAGGAGATGCAGGCCCGCGACGATGCCGTGGCGGCGGCATACAACGCGGCGCTGGCGGCCGCGGCCGATCCGCGGACCAAGGGCTTTATCCAAGCGTCGCAAACCGCCTGGGAAAGCTATCGCAATGCCTGGTGCGAGGCGCAGGTCTCGCGCAGCGGCTCGCTGGCGCGGCTCAAGCTGATGGAGTGCCGGCTTCAGGAGACGGCGATGCGAACGAATGCGCTGAAGGAGTTAGTCGCACGGTAACCCTGCGGCAAAGTGTAGATGGATCGAAATGCGGCACTGTCGCGTTGATGCGAAATCTAAGGGGTATGTTTCTTCGGCCATGCGCAAGACCTTATCTTTTGTGATGCTCGCGTCGGGCTTCGCGGTGGCCCTGCCGCTTCAGGCGGCCACGTCGCTGCATCCCGCGCATGCCGCCGCACCGCCGAAGCCTGCGATCGCGGCTCTGCATCCGGCCGGCCCTGCCGCGACGCCGGCCCCAACTGTCTGCCTCAATCCCAACAAGACTTACAACGCGGATTATCTGTCGGGCCGCGCGGTGCTGATCGAGGCGAAAGTCGGCAAGAATCGCCCGAAGCTGAAGGCCGACACCAACTGCATCGGCATCGACGGCAGCGTGCACATCAAGCTCGACGCCAGGGGCGACTGCCTGGCCGTCGGCGATGCGCTGAAACTGCGCCGAGACGCCGACTTCGGTTGGCAGACCTGCCAGATCACGCAGATCACGCCCGTCACGGACGCGAAGTAGTCACGCGGCCGCGGACGCGCTTTCGGGGCGCACGCTGCGCGAGGCCGGCAGATACACCCGCACTGAGGTGCCCTTGTTGACTGCGCTGTCGATCGTCAGGCGGCCGTCATGCTGTTCGGTCAACGCCTTCACCAGCGACAGTCCCAACCCCGTGCCTTCCTGCGTGCGCGAGAAGGGCGAGTCGATCTGCCTGAACGGCTCGAGTGCCAGCGGAATCTGGTCGCACGTCATGCCGATTCCGGTGTCATGCACGCTGAGGACCACGCCGCCGTCTTGCGCGGTCTCTGCGACGAGGCGTACGCAGCCCCCGGCAGGCGTGAACTTGATCGCGTTCGACAGCAGGTTCAACAGGATCTGCTTTATCCTGCGCCGGTCGGCATCGAGCAGCGGCAGGCCGGCAGGCGCATCGATCATCAAGTCGATGCCGCTCTCCTGTGCCCGCACCGCGACCATGCGCTGACAGTCCCGAAAAAGGTCGACCACCGCGAAGGGCTCGCATTGCAGGTCCATCTTGCCCGCCTCGTACTTCGACAGGTCGAGGATATCGTTGATCAGCGCCAGCAGATGCTTTCCCGCGTGGTGGATGTCGGCGGAATACTCGCGATAGCGCGGGACCTGATGCCCGCCGAACAGCTCCGCAGCCAGGACTTCGGAGAAGCCGATGATGGCATTCAGGGGCGTGCGCAACTCGTGGCTCATGAGCGCGAGAAAGCTGGACTTGGCGCGGTTGGCGGCCTCGGCGTCTGCCAGCGCCGTGGCGAGCTGTTTCTCGCGCGCCACAAGCAGATGCATCTTGCCGCTGACGAGCGCCTCGCATGTACCGATGCCGAGGTATTTCTCGCCGCGTGTGACGATGAAGCACTCGCGTAACGCGTCGGGCCAGTCGAAGGTCAGCATCTTGCCGAGTTCGGTCAGCTTGATCTGCTCATCGACTACGAGCGGCCGCGTGTTGGCCAGTTTCAGGATCGAACGCTTGGCATAAAGCTCGGGCACATAGGGCTGGGCGTAGCGCGCGAGAAAGCGGAGACGGTTGACGATCCCTTTCACTGCGCCGTTGCCGTCCACGACCGCCGCCGCGACCTGGTCGCGATGCGACTGGAACCACTCGAACACCTGGCCGCAGGTCGTCGACACGTTGAACGTCGGCATGGAGATGGCGAGATCGCCGGCGGTCCAGTGCGCGTGGTCCGCATCCAACTCCGCATTCATCTTGCCGCCACCCCTGACGTCCTTTGATGCACGCGAGGCTAGGTTCCGCGCGTTTTCGCGCGGTTAATTTGCGTATGAAAGTTTTGCGACGTGCCGAAACGGATCAGCGCAGCGTGCGGCGGCCAGTGATCGCATGCCAGAGGAAGAGCACGATCACCGCGCCGACGATGGCGACGAACATTGACGTCAGGTTGAATTTGAACGCGTCGAAGCCCGTGAGCGCGCGGAAGATGAAGCCGCCAACCAGCGAGCCGACCAGCCCAAGAGCGATGTTCACGATGCAGCCCTGGCCGCGCTTGTTGACGACGAGACTTGCCAGCCAGCCCGTGATCGCGCCGAAGATCGCCCAGCCGAGAATGCTCATGCGCTTCTCCCAATTGTTGGGCCCAACATGGGAACCTGTGCGGGCGGATGCAAGGGTTTAGAACGACGTCACGACCATCGCGACCGAGGCCGCCAGCATGACGAAGGTGGAAAGCCAGCCGAAGCCCTTGAGGACCGGGCCGGCGGTGAACTCGCCCATCAGCTTCCTGTTGCTCACCACGAACATCATGGCGAACATCATCGGTACCGCGATGACGCCGTTGACGACCGCGCTCCAGAACAGCGCCTGGATGGGATCGATGTTCGTCCAGTCCATGACCACGCCGAGCGCCACGGCCACCACGATTACGGCATAGAAGCCCCGCGCCTCCCATGGCTTGTAGTCGAGGCCCTCTTTCCAGTCGCGCAGTTCGCTCACGGCATAGGCGCAAGATCCAACCAGCACGGGAATGGCCAGCAACCCCGTGCCGACAATGCCCAACGTGAAGAACGCGAACGCGAAGCGGCCGGCGATCGGCTCCAGGGCTCTCGCGGCGTCGGCCGCGGTCTGGATGTCGGTCTTGCCGTGCGCGTGCAGTGTCGCGGCTGTGGCGATCATGATCGCCAGCGAGATCACGTTCGAGGCGAACATGCCGACGACCGTGTCGAACTCGATGCGTGCGAAGGCCTGCGGAGCCTCGGGCGGATCGTCGACCAGCGGTCTTTCGCCGGGGTGCTGTTCGATCTCCTCCACCTCCTGTGCGGCCTGCCAGAAGAAGAGATAGGGACTGATCGTGGTGCCGAAGACCGCTACGATGATCGTCGCCGCCGCCGGCGAAAGCGTAACGCCGATACCGATCATGGCCAGACAGGCCTCCGTCCAGTCGATCTTCACCATCAGCACCACCGCGACATAAGCCAGCAGACTGAGTGTCAGCACGATTAGGAAGCGGGCATAGCGCCGGTATGGGACGAACATCTGGAGTACGACGGACAGCGCGGCGAACCCGAGCGCGAACCAGTGAGCTCCAAAGCCGGCGAGCAGCTCGGACGCCTCGCCCATCGCCGCGATGTCGGCGCCGGCATTGATGGTGTTGGCGATGAACAGCAACGCTATGAGCGCGGTACCCAGCCAGCGCGGCATCACCTTCAGCATGTTGCGGGCAAGGCCCTGCCCTGTGATGCGCCCGATATGCGCGCTGACCAGCTGGATGGCCACCATCAGCGGGAAGGTGAGCACCATCGTCCACAGCAGGCCGAAGCCCGCCTGTGCGCCGGCCTGGGAATAGGTCGCGATACCGCTGGGATCGTCGTCGGCGGCGCCCGTGATCAGGCCCGGGCCGAGCTGCTTCAGCAGCGTGATCGAACCCGCGCGGCGCGCCAGCCATGATTTCTGTGCCGGCGCATCCGCCATGTCCGAACCGAATGGAATCTCCGCACGAGTAACGCACGAAAATCCCATCGGTGTCAGGTGACTACATCGTAACGACGACTTTGCCCATCGCTTTGCGGTCCTGGAGCATGCGGATCGCCTTGCCGCCTTCGGCGAGCGGGAAGCTCGCCGACACGTCGGGGTGCAGCTTGCCGTCGCTGATCATCTGCATGATCTCGCGCAGGCTTTCGTTCGCGTGCTTGGGGTCGCGCTGGGTCGCCATGCCCCAGAACACGCCGAGCACGTCGCAGCCCTTGAGCAGGGTGAGGTTGAGGGGCACGCGCGGAATCTCGCCCGCCGCAAAACCGATCACCAGGTAGCGGCCTTCCCAGTTCATCGCGCGCAGTGCGGGCTCTGCGTACTGGTCGCCCACCGGATCGTACAGCACGTCCGCGCCCTGGCCGCCGGTCTTGGCCTTGATGGTGTCCGACAGGGCCTTCTGCTGGTCGCGCGACAGCGGCAGGCGCGGGTAGACGAAGCCGTCCACGGCGCCGTGCTTCATTGCGAGATCGACCTTCTCCTGTGACGACGCGCCGGCGATCACCTTGGCGCCCATCGCGACGCCGAGTTCGACCGCCGACAGGCCCACGCCGCCGGCGGCGCCCAGAACGACCAGCGTCTCGCCCGCCTTCAGCTTGGCTCGGTCCTTCAGCGCGTGATACGACGTGCCATAGGTCACGATGAACGCGCTCGCGACCTCGAAGCTCACATTGGCCGGCATCGGCACGCAGCGGCGCGAGTCCGCCAGCACTTCCTCCGCGAAGCCGCCATTGCCGATCGACACCGCGACACGGTCGCCGATCTTCAGATTCGTCACGCCTTCGCCGAGCGCCTTCACCGTTCCTGCGACTTCGCCACCGGGCGGGAAGGGCAGCGCCGGCTTGAACTGATATTTGTCGGCCAGCATCAGCACATCGGGAAAGTTGACACCGCAGGCCTTCACGTCGACCAGCACCTGGTTCTTTCCGGGCGCAGGGGAGGGCACGTCGTGCAACTCCATCTCTTCCGGCGGACCGTAGTGGGTGCAGAGCAGAGCCTTCATGACGTTTCTCCCAAAGACTTACAGTGTTTTGAATATCTGTCGCCGCGACCTTAAGCGAACGTCATGCAGCCGCAAAGGGCGAACCAAACGGCGTGGCAAGGCGTATACTCGATATGCCCCTTAGGACATTTCCCATGCGCAAGCTTCTGCTCAGCCTTTGCGGTGTCGCCGTGCTGGCCGCAACGCCAGCATTCGCCACCGACAGTCCTTCCTGCGTCCGGCGCAACGACGTCCGCCATTGGGCCAGTCCCGAACGCCGGGTCCTGCTGCTCGAGAGTTACAGCGGCAGCAGGATCAGGCTGACGATGAACGGCACGTGCCAGGGCTTCGGCATCTACGACTCGTTCCAGATTACCGGACCGCTGGAAGGCGCTGCGACATGCATCTCCAAAGGCGATTATGTTAGGACCAACTGGGCCGGCGAACCCGGGCTTTGCACGATCACAGATTTACAGCCTTACGATGGCCCGGTGAGGGAGCCCCAGCCGCACCTGCCCTAGGGAGCAATCCGCACGGTTCGCGCGTATACTGGAACCGGAGGGCGCCTTCAAAGGAAGGAATGCTTTGTCATGCGCAAATTGCTTTTGATCACGGTGGCTCTGGCGGCGATCGCTGTGCCGGCCGCGGCCGCGCCAACGATTGGCGGCGGCACGGCCTGCGTCCGTCACGACGACATCTACAGCTGGGACGCGCTCAACGATAAGCAATTGATCGTGGAGAACATCCGGCACCAGAAGGTGCTGCTGGGCCTGATCGGCAGCTGCTCCGGTTTCAAGTTTCGCGAAACCATCGTGATCCGCTCGCGCGGCGCATCTGGGCTCGACTGCATCGCGCGGGGCGACGACGTGTTCGTGCGGGACAACGGTACCGGCGCGCGCTGCTCTGTGGTTTCGGTGGCGCCTTACGATGGCTCGATGAACAACCGCTACTCGCATGGCAACGACAACGCCGACGATCACGGCAGCGATCACAACGAGCACGGAAGCTATTAGGCGATCGCAAGCGCGGCGAGCACGGCGGAAGGCCGGCGCTCGCCGACGGTTGCTCCGCGCGTGTTGATCACCGGCGCGCGCAGGATCGCGCGAGCCTTCGGATCGTCGTTCAGCAGGCCGAGTTGATCCAGCACGGCGGCCATCGCGGTTTCCGACGCGCGGCCCGCGCCGTCATCGATCTTGATCGCGACGCCCAGGCCCCTCGACGGGATCCACGCGCCGAAGAACCCTTCCGCGCCTGTCTTCACGGAAGCCTTGCCGCCGCAGGCGCGAATCAGGGTAGCGCAGGCACGACCCGTGCCGGACATCAGCTCGGGATGCTTGATCATCGCGCCGATGATCCGCGCCGTTGCCGCGGCGCGCGGCGCGGGCAGGGCACCAGGCGTCGCCATGCGCGCCGCTGCGGTCGCGAATTGGGTGAGCGAGGTCGCAAAGTTGGGCGCGGCGCAGCCGTCGATGCCGTATGGGAGCGCGCTGGCGCCGGTCAGGTCTCTGAGCGCCGCCGCAACTGCCTTCTGCACCGGGTGATCGGCGTGCTCATATCCAGCGGTCGCCACGTCCCAGTGGCGCGCCACCGTCAGGAAGCCGGTGTGCTTGCCCGAGCAGTTGTTGAAGATGCGCGTCGGTTTCAGCCGTGCACGGATCATCGCTTCTACCACCGGCTCGTAGCGGGAGGGATGCGCGCCGCAGGCCAGGTCGCTCTGGGTGAGGCCGATCCGTGCGAGCCACGCCTCGACCCGTTCGGTGTGCATCGGCTCGCCGGAATGCGAGGCGCAGGCCAGCGCGATTTCCTCGTCGCCGAGCCCGAAGGCGTCCGCCGCGCCGGACTCGACCAGCGGGATCGCCTGCATCGGCTTAAGCGAAGAGCGCGAATAGACCGGCGCGGTCACATCGCCCAACGCCAGCTTCAGCGCGCCCGACGCGTCCGCGATGGCGATGGCACCACAGTGTATGCTCTCCACGAGATCGCCGCGGGTGACTTCGACCAGAATGGGATTTGCCATCGACTCTCTATAGCATCGCCGTGCAAGGCCGGTAACAAACTCGAGGCCCATCTCCCCCGCGGCGCGAAGCGCATCGGCGGGGGAGTGCCCGTAGCACCGTCAGGTGCGAAGGGCGAGGGGGACAAAAACATGCGGGGCTATTTTGCCGTCGGGATGGATGGGGTCTCCAAACCCATGAACCTCGGCAATCTTATGCGGATCGCCAATGCATTCGATGCCAGTTTCTTCTTCACGATCGCGCCGCAGTTGAAACTCTCCGAGGCGCGGCATTCCGACACGTCGGCGACACAGGGCGCCTTGCCACTCTACACGTATCGCAATGCCGAGGAACTGCGCCTGCCGATCGGGTGCCGGCTGGTCGGCGTGGAGATCACCGAGAACGCGGTCGAACTCCCGCGCTTCCGCCATCCGCAGCGTGCTGCCTACGTGTTCGGGGCCGAGCGCCACTCGCTGTCGCCGGCGATCCTGTCGCGCTGCGAATTCGTGGTGAAGATCCCGATGAAGTTCTCGATCAATGTCGGCATGGCCGGCGCGATCGTGCTCTACGACCGCCTGCTCAGCAGCGGCAAGTTCGGCGACCGCCCCGTCGTGCCCGGCGGCAAGCCCGGCCACGTGCCGCCGCCACACACCTGGGGCGCGCCGCTCGCCCGCGATCGCCGTTGACGCAGGCGATTCGCGAATGCCCCTCTTGTCGGAAGTGCAAGTGACAACCCATATGCCGCCTGTATAGTCCCGCCAGCAAAATGACTCCCGCACTCGAGATTTCCCACCTCCGCAAGGTCTATCGCTCCGGCACCGTCGCGGTCGAAGACGTATCGCTGACGATCCAGGAGGGCGATTTCTTCGGCTTCCTCGGGCCGAACGGCGCAGGCAAGTCCACAACCATCCATTGCATCACGGGCATCTCGAACCCCACGTCGGGGACCATCCGGATTTTCGGCGTGGATGCTGTCGCGAATTACCGCGAGGCGCGCAAGCTTGTCGGCCTCAGCCCGCAGGAATTCAACGTCGATCCTTTCGCCAATGCGCGGAACATCGTGGACTGGATGGGCGGTTATTTCGGCATGCACTCGGCCGAGCGGAAGAGGCGCGTCGACATGCTGATCGAACGGTTCGAGCTGGTGCCGCACGCCAACAAGGCGTTCCGCGAACTCTCGGGCGGCCTGAAGCGGCGCGTGATCCTGGCCCGCGCCATGGTCAACAATCCGAAGCTGCTGATTCTCGACGAACCGACCGCCGGCGTGGACGTCGAACTGCGCATGGATTTGTGGCGCTATCTCCAGGAGCTTAACCGCGACGGCACGACGATCCTTTTGACCTCGCACTACCTCGAAGAGATCGAGCGGCTGTGCAAGACCATCGCCATCGTCGCCAAGGGACGCATCGTGCGGAACGGCCCCAAGGAGGAGTTCTTCACCGAGCCCGGTGGGCTCGAAAGGGCCTATCTCGCGGCCACCGGCAAGGCCGCGGACCACGTTGCGGTGGCGGCGAAATGACCATCAACTGGATCGGCCTTTGGACCATGGTCCGGCGCGAGCTTCAGCGCCTGATGCGCGTGCCGATCCAGGCCGTGGTGGCGCCGCTAATCTCGGCGCTGCTGTTCATCTTCATCTTCGGCTTCGTGGTCGGCGGCCGGATCAGGAATTTCGGGCACTATTCGTATCTGGAGTTCGTGCTGCCCGGCGTGGTGATGATGAACATCGTCAGCGCCGCGTTCCTCCAGGCCACGTCGCAGATCTATTTCCAGCGCTTCCAGAAGAGCATCGAGGAGATCCTCGTTGCGCCCCTGTCCTATGTCGAGATGATCGCCGGCTCGATCTCCATCGTCGTCATCCGCTCGGTGCTGACGGCGGTCGGCATCATGCTGATCGGCTGGGCGTTCGGCGCGGTGCACATGCACTCGTTCCCGGAATTCCTGTTCTGGGTGACGTTCGTGTCGATGATCTTCGGCTTCCTCGGCATCATCGTGGCGCTGTGGGCCAAGACGTTCGAGCAGCTCAACATCCTGATGGTTTTCTTCATCCAGCCGCTGTCGATGGTCGGCGGCGTGTTCAACACCATCGAGATGCTGCCGCCCTGGCTGCGCTGGCTCGCCTACGGCAATCCGCTGTTCTATTTCATCAACGGCCTGCGCCATTCGATGATCGGGTTCACCGAAGGTCCGGCGATGTTCGGCGCCGCATTCACCGTGATGCTGGCGGCCGTGCTCGGTACTATCGTGTGGCGGCTCTACGCGGTCGGCTGGGGCCTGCGCGAGTAGAGCGCGCCTCGACGTCGCGCGCGCCGACTGGCTCGCCGCATTCCGAACACGTCAGGACGCTGCGGAAGTCGTGGCCGCAGGCGCGATGCCTGTGCACCACAGGCGGTCCCGCCTTGGTCGGCGCATGCTTATCGCCCCAGTGCACCAGATGGAGGATCGCCGGGTATAGGTCCAAACCCTTCTCGGTCAGGCGATATTCACAACGCACCGGCTTGTCCTGATAGGGCACCTTCTTGAAGATGCCCTCCCGCACAAGCAGGGCGAGACGTTCGCTCAGCACGCGGCGGGCGATCTTCAGGCTGGCCTCGAAATCCTCGAACCGGCGCACGCGCAGGAACGCATCGCGCAGGATCAGCAAGGTCCAACGGTCGCCAATCACGGCCAGCGTGCGCGACAGCGAGCAATCTTCTTTCTTGAGGGCGTCCCAGCGCATGCGGTCCATGCGATTTCGTGTTGCGAGTCTCATTTTAAGACCGTAAAGTCTTAAATCAAGACTTGATGTGGAGCTTGTCATGCAGAAGCGCAACGCCACCGCGGCCGTGATCGGCGCGGGCGATTACATCGGCTCCGCGATCGCCCGGAAATTCGCGCGTGAGGGCTACACGGTGTTCGCCGGCCGCCGCACCGGCGACAAGCTTGCCCAGCTCAAGGCCGACATCGAATCCACAGGCGGCACCTGCGAGGCCCGCGCGCTGGATGCGCGCAAGGAGGAAGACGTCATCGCGTTCCTCGACGAGGCCGACCGCATGGCCCCGCTCGATGTCTGCGTGTTCAATCCCGGCGCCAATGTGAACTTCCCGATCCTCGACACCACCGAGCGCGTGTTCCGCAAGGTATGGGAGATGGCCTGCTATGGCGGCTTTCTCACCGGCCGCGAGGCGGCGCGCCGCATGCTGCCGCACGGCAGGGGCACGATCCTGTTCACCGGCGCCACCGCCTCCCTGCGCGGCGGCAAGGGTTACGCGGCCTTCGCTTCGGCCAAGTTCGGTCTGCGCGCCGTGGCGCAGTCGATGGCGCGCGAGCTTGGGCCGCAGAACATCCACGTCGCGCACCTGATCATCGACGCCGGTGTGGATACCGCCTTCGTGAAGGAGCGCATCCGCGCCCGCGGCGGCGACGCGGCCGTCGCGGCCATCGAGCCCGACCAGCTGATGAACCCCGAATCCATCGCGGATGCCTACTGGTATCTGCACACCCAAAAGCGCGACGCGTGGACTTTCGAACTCGATGTGCGGCCCTACAAGGAGACCTGGTAATGTCGGCGCCCAAAGTGGAATTCCTGTTCGATTTCGGCAGCCCCAACGCATTCCTCGCGGATCGCGTGATCCCGGATATCGAGAGACGGACGGGCGCGACGTTCGAACGCGTGCCGGTCCTGCTGGGCGGCATCTTCAAGGCGACGAACAACAAGTCGCCGATGGAAGCGTTCGGCCACATAAAGGGCAAGCTTGCCTATGAAGGGCTAGAGACCCAGCGTTTCGTGAAGAAGCATGGCATCACCGACTACCGCGCCAACCCGTTCTTCCCGGTGAACACGCTGAACCTGATGCGCATGGCGATCGCGGCGCAGAACGAGGGCTTCCTGCCGCAATACATGGCGGCCGTGTTCCACCACATGTGGGTGGCGCCCAGGAAGATGGATGATCCCGCGGTGATCGTCGCCGCACTGACCGAATCCGGCATCGACCCGAAACTGCTGGAGCGCGCCCAGGCGCCGGACGTGAAGGCCAAGCTGATCGCCAACACCGAGACTGCCGTGAGCCGCGGCGTCTTCGGCATCCCGACCTTCTTCGTCGGCGGCGAGATGTTTTTCGGCAAGGACCGGCTGCGCGACGTAGAGGAGGCCATCGTCGCGGCGGCCTGACCCAACCCCGACATTTCTCATGGACGGAAGGGGGCCGGCCCCCTATTGTGTGGGCCGGGCCTTCCGCCACCACAGAAGTGCCTGATTCCATGGGTATAAACCCTCGAATCGGGCTGCATCGGGAGTTTCATGTCTCGTTACGTTTTGGGCGCGCTGCTGGGTTGCGCCGTTCTCGCCTTGGCTGCCATCCCGGCTTCGGCCGATACGCCCACGCTGCTCGGCGTGTCGCGCGACTGGTCTGCGTTCACCAGCGGAACCGGCGGCTCGAAGATGTGCTACGCGCTGACCAAGCCGACCTCGAGCAAGCCGAAGGCGCATCGCGACCCGATCTATTTCCTGGTCAACGACTGGGTCGGCCGCCGGGTGAAGGGCGAGCCGGAGATGGTTCCGGGCTACCAGTACAAGGACGGCAGCACCGTCACCGCCACGGTCGGCGGCCAGAGCTTCACTTTCTTCGTGCAGAACGATGGCGGCGCCGGCGCCGCCTGGGTGCGCCAGCGCGCCGACGAAGAGCGCCTGATCGCGGCGATGCGCAGCGGCTCGACGCTTGTCGTGACCGGCACGTCCAAGCGCGGCACAAAGACCACCGACACGTTCTCGCTGGCCGGCCTGGGCGACGCCCTGGACAAGATCCACGCGGCCTGCGGGATGTGACACGCCCGGGGGTGACGGCAGGGCGCGCAGGCACTACATAGCCCCATGACCCAGACCGCCCTCATCGGCCAGTCCCCGGACGAGCTGAAAGCCTCGCTGATCGCCGCCGGCGTGCCGGAAAAGGCCGCGCCGATGCGCGTGCGGCAGCTGTGGAACTGGATCTATGTCCATGGCGCGAACGACTTCGCGTCGATGACCAACCTGGCCAAGGACGTACGCGCCCTGCTGGCCGGCAAGTTCACCTTGGCGCGGCCCGAAGTCGTCACCGAGCAGGTCTCCAATGACGGCACGCGAAAATGGCTGCTGCGCACCGGCAAGGGCATCGAGTTCGAGACGGTCTACATCCCCGAGCCCGATCGCGGCACACTGTGCGTCTCCTCGCAGGTCGGCTGCACGCTGAACTGCCGCTTCTGCCACACCGGCACGCAGAAGCTGGTGCGCAACCTGAACCCGGCCGAGATCGTCGGCCAGCTGATGATCGCGCGCGACGCGCTAAGCGACTGGCCGAGCACCGGTGAGAACCGCCGTGTCACCAACGTCGTGATGATGGGCATGGGCGAGCCGCTCTACAATTTCGACAACGTGAAGGCGGCGCTCGGCATCGTCACCGAAGGCGACGGACTCGCGCTCAGCAAGCGCCGTGTCACGCTCTCGACCGCCGGCGTGGTGCCGATGATCCCGCGTGCCGGTGCTGAGATCGGTTCATCGCTCGCCATCTCGCTGCACGCTGTGCGCGACGACATCCGCGACGTGATCGTGCCGATCAACAAGAAGTACCCGATCAAGGAACTGCTCGACGCCTGCCGCAGCTATCCCGGCGTGTCGAACGCGCGGCGCATCACGTTCGAATATGTGATGTTGAAGGGCGTGAACGACTCGCTGCCCGAGGCGCGCGAACTGGTGAAACTCATCAAGGGCATCCCGGCCAAGATCAACCTGATCCCGTTCAATCCGTGGCCCGGCGCGCCGTACGAGTGTTCGGACTGGGACCAGATCGAGAAGTTCGCCGAGATCGTGAACCGCGCCGGCTACGCCTCGCCGGTGCGCACGCCACGCGGCCGGGACATCATGGCCGCCTGCGGCCAGCTCAAGAGCGAAAGCATCAAGCTCAAGACCAAGGACCGCATGGCGGAGTTGGAAAGCGCTGCCCTCCAGCGGATGCCGTCCTAAGCCCTCCTGTCATCGCCCGCAGCGGCGGGCCATCCCGATGATACCTCTCGACTGCTGCGCGATTGAAAGAAACAATTGCCTTCCGTAGCGGTGCCTGTGCCCAACTGGATGGCCCGTTGTTGCGGGCCATGACAGCGAGGAAGCCATGACCAATCTCTTCGACCTCTCCAACAAGATCGCCGTCGTCACAGGCGGCTCGCGCGGGCTCGGCAAGGAGATGGTGCTGGCGTTCGCCAAGGCCGGTGCCGACGTGGTGATCGCCAGCCGCAAGATCGAGGCCTGCGAGGAAGTCGCTCGCCAGGTTGAGAAGCTGGGCCGCCGCGCGCTGCCCGTGGCCGCGCATGTCGGCAAGTGGGAGGACAACGACAAGCTGGCCGAGGCCGCCTACAAGCACTTCGGCCGCATCGACATCCTCGTGAACAATGCCGGCATGTCGCCGCTCGCGCCCTCGCTGGTCGAAACGACCGAGGCGCTGTTCGACAAGGTCATCGACATCAACTTCAAAGGCCCGTTCAGGCTGTCGTCGCTAGTGGGGGAGAAGATGATGGCGGGCGATGGCGGCGTGATCATCCTGCTGTCGAGCACCGCGTCCTACCTCCCGGCGCCGCACACCATTCCCTATGGCGGCGCCAAGGCGGCGATCAACGCGATGACGGTCGCGCTGGCCAAGCTCTACGGCCCCAAGATCCGCGTGAACTGCATCTGCCCCGGCCCGTTCCTGACGGATGTTTCGACGGCGTGGCGTGACGACAAGGCGGCGCAGCAGCGCCTGGGCCTCAAGCGCTTCGGCAACCCGAACGAGATCGTCGGCACGGCGCTGTACCTGGCATCGGAAGCCTCGAGCTATGTCACCGGCCAGGTCATCCGCGTCGACGGCGGCAGCTGGTAGCTTGACGGCGCACCCGCGCCGCCGTTAGATCGCTCATCTCCCCGACAATTCGTTCAACGCTGTCCGGCGGCGCGCGACTTCGCGTGTCCGGCCGGCAAGTGAGGATTCATGCAACGCGACAATTTCCACATCTTCACCGGCGGTCCCGGCGCCGGAAAGACCACGCTGCTCGAGGCGATGCGGGCGCAGGGATACGCCTGCGTCGAAGAAGCGGCGCGCCGCGTGTTGCGCCAACAGGCCGAGACCGGCGGCAACGCCACGCACGACGGAGACCGTTCGAAATATCGCGATCTGATGCTGGAGCTCGGGGTCCGCGACTACCACGCCGTTACGGAAACAGTCGCGCCGGTGTTCTTCGACCGCGGCATCCCGGAACTATCCGGCTACGGCAACGCCCCCGGAGAACCGGATCCGCCGGCGTTAACGGCCGCCATTGCGGAGTGCCGATACAACCCGTGCGTTTTCCTCTTCCCTGCGTGGCAGGACATCTACGTCCACGACGATCTGCGCAAGCACACCTTCGAACATGCGGTGATGGTGACCCAGCTGTCGCGCGAGGTCTATGGGAGCCACGGATACACCATCATCGAAGTCCCGCGCGCGAGCGTCGAGGAGCGTGTGCGGTTCGTGCTCCACCATCTCACGCCGTGATGCGCTTCGCCCACTCGATTGCGTCGTCCAGCCGATCGTTGCCCCAGAACAGTTCGTCGTCGATCAGGAACGCGGGCGCACCGAAAATGCCAAGGGCGATGGCTGCCTCTGTCTGCGTCTTCAGCCCTGCCTTGTTCTCTGCCGTGTTCGCCGCCGCGACAGCCGCATCCGGATCGGCGCCCGCCGCTCGCAGCGCGATCCCCAGTACGGCGTCATCCGTGATGTCCTTCTGCTCCGCAAAGTTCGCGGTGTAGACGGCCCTCACGAAAGCCGGTGCCCAGCCTTCCCGCACGCCGACCAGCGTCAGCCGCGCCGCCTTCAGTCCGTTCTGCGGAAACCGCACCGGCGGCAGCGTCAGCGGCAAGCCTTCCTTCGCGCAGATGCGCTCGAGGTCGCGCCACATGTACTTGCCCTTCACCGGATAGATGTTGAACGGGCTGTCGTTCCAGCCTTGTGCACCGAAGATCGGGCCCAGCAGGAATGGCCGCCAGCGCACCGTCACACCCGCGGCTGCCGCGACCTTCTCCACCCGCATCGCCGCCGGATACGAATAGGTGCTCGCGAACTCGAACCAGAAGTCCAATACCGCCATGGCTGCGCCCGTTTTTCGTGCGTCTAATTTGCCCGAATTCTGCTTGCGTAGGCGGCATTGGCACCCCCGCGCCGCCGCATGCCAGCCGCGCGCTTGACGCGTCGCGCCAACCCCCTAGAACAGCCTCCAGATCACCAGTCCGGAGCCCGTTTTGTCCGCCAAGTCCGTCAAGAAGGTCGTCCTCGCCTATTCGGGCGGTCTCGACACCTCCGTCATCCTGAAGTGGCTGCAAACCGCCTACGGCGCCGAGGTCATCACCTTCACCGCCGATCTGGGGCAGGGCGAGGAGCTGGGCCCGGCGCGAGAGAAGGCACTGATGCTGGGCATCAAGCCGGAGAACATCTTCATCGAGGACGTGCGCGAGGAGTTCGTGCGCGACTACGTCTTCCCGATGTTTCGCGCGAATGCGGTGTACGAGGGCGTCTACCTGCTGGGCACCTCCATCGCCCGCCCGCTGATCGCCAAGAAGCAGATCGAGATCGCGCAAAAGCTGGGCGCCGACGCGGTGAGCCACGGCTCCACCGGCAAGGGCAACGACCAGGTGCGCTACGAGCTCAGCTATTACGCGCTCCAGCCCGACATCAAGATCATCGCGCCGTGGCGCGAATGGGAACTGACCAGCCGCACCAAGCTGCTGGAGTTCGCGGAAGTGCACCAGATCCCGATCGCCAAGGACAAGCGTGGCGAGGCGCCGTTCAGCGTCGACGCCAACCTGTTGCACTCCTCGTCCGAAGGCAAGGTGCTGGAAGACCCTGCGGTTGAGGCCGACAGCATTGTCTATCAGCGCACCATCTCGCCGATGGAAGCACCGGACAAGCCGACCGATATCCAGGTCGGCTTCGAGAAGGGCGACGCCGTGTCGGTGAACGGCCAGAAGCTGTCGCCGGCTAACCTGCTCGCGAAGCTGAACGAGCTGGGTAAGGCAAACGGCATCGGCCGCCTCGACCTGGTGGAGAATCGCTTCGTCGGCATGAAGTCGCGCGGTATCTACGAGACGCCGGGCGGAACGATCCTGCTCGCCGCGCACCGCGCGATGGAGTCCATCACGCTCGACCGCGGCGCCGCGCATCTGAAAGACGAGCTGATGCCGCGCTATGCCGAGCTGATTTATTACGGCTTCTGGTTCTCGCCCGAGCGTGAGATGCTCCAGGCGCTGATCGACAGGAGCCAGGAATTCGTCACGGGCACCGTCAACCTCAAGCTCTACAAAGGCAATGTGATGGTGACGGGCCGTGCCTCGCCGTTCTCGCTCTACAGCCAGGACCTCGTGACGTTCGAGGACGACCAGGGCGCCTACGACCAGAAGGACGCGAGCGGCTTCATCAAGCTGAACGCGCTGCGCCTGCGCACGCTCGCAATGCGCAAGCGCAAGGCGGAGAAGAAGTAAGATGGCGGTTGCGGTGGAGGAGCTGGACGCAAAGTCCGCCCGTCCAGCGATCCCCGAGCTTGCCGCGGTGCTGGCCGATTGCGTGGCCGGCGGCGCCTCCGTCGGCTTCATGGACGGCTTCGGCGTCGCCAATGCGGCGCTGTACTTCAAGGCCGTGTTCGCGAGCGTGGAGGAGGGCAACACCATCCTGCTCGCCGCGCGCGACGGCCGCCGCATCGTCGGCACGGTGCAGCTCGGCCTCGACACCATGCCGAACCAGCCGCACCGCGCTGACTTGAAGAAGCTGCTCGTGCATCGCGCCGCACGTGGCAAGGGCGTGGGCGAGGCGCTGATGACAGCGGCCGAGAAGATTGCGCGCCGCGAGGGCCGGCGCCTGCTCACGCTCGACACCGTCACGGAAAGCAGTGGCTGGCGGCTGTACAAGCGGCTCGGCTGGACCGAAGCTGGCATCATTCCCGACTACGCGCTGTTTCCCGACGGCACCTACTGCGACACCACGATTTTCTGGAAGAGGGTCTGAGATGCACGAAGAGCGCAACGCCGACCAGAAAAAGTTCTGGGACGGCCCGACGGGTCAGAAGTGGGTGCAATACCAAACCGACATGGACCGCAATCTCGCGGACGCCAATGCCGGCGTGCTGCGGCTGGCCGCCGCGAAGCCCGGCGAGCGCGTGCTCGACATCGGCTGTGGCGCGGGGCAGACGAGCTATCTGCTTGCCGCAGCGGTCGGCCCGAAGGGGCACGTCACGGGCGTCGATATTTCCACGCCGCTGCTCGGTGCCGCTCGTAGCCATGCGCCGAAGAACGCGGAGTTCATCCACGCCGATGCGGCGTTCCATCCGTTCAAACCGGAATACGACCTGATCTTCTCGCGCTTCGGGGTAATGTTCTTCGACGATCCGGCCGAAGCTTTCGCGAACATCCACAAGGCGGCCAGGCCCGGCGCGCGCCTCGCTTTCGTGTGCTGGCGCCCGGTGCCGGAAAACGCGTGGGTGGTCACGCCGGCGGCGGCGGCGCAGCCGTTCCTGCCGCCGTCACCGCCGGCCGATCCGCTCGCGCCGGGGCCGTTCGCCTTTGCGGACCCGAAGCGCGTGGAGGGAATCCTGACGAAGGCCGGATTCAGGAACGTGAAGATCGAGAAGCTCGACGGCCGCATGCATCTCGGCTCGTCGGCAGAGAATGCGGCGCTCCAGATGACAAACATCGGGCCCCTCTCGCGCGCGCTGAACGAGGTCGAGGACGAGGCGGTGAAGGACAAGGTCCGCGCCGCCGTGACGAAGGCGTTCGAAGCAATGAAGAAGGACGGCGAGGTCGCCCCCGCCATCGCCTGCTGGTTGGTGAGCGCTTCCGCCTAAAGGCGCTCAGTCGGTCTTGGGTGGCGTCTCGCCCAGCACGCTGGAGCGCATCCAGCCCTCCTGCGCGCCGTCATTCACCTTGCACCACTTGCCCGCGACGGCAAGCAGCGTGACCTTGGCGCCCTTCGCCTCATGCGCAATCGCCGACGACGAGGTCGACGGCCTGGCCCGCAGATCGGAATTCGCGCGGCGCACGTAGCGCACGCCCGAGGCCGGCTCCGCCGCCGCGATCAATGCATCCGCTGATGCCGATCCGCGAGCGGCATGCGTCGTACTGCGTTCGTGATGGGTGACGACGGTGGTGCGGCCCGGATGGGTGAAGTAGCCCATGAACTTGTCGCCGTAGCGATAAACGCTGAACGCGAGCGCCGCGACCAACAGCCCGATGCCGAACCAGCTCCCCGGCCGCCCGAGCCGCTGGCGATACGACAAACCCGTGCCGGGCAGCCCGGCGTTGGTCGTCACGCCGTGTCTGCCGATGTTCACGTCGGCGCCGCGGGTCCCGACGCTGGTCGAGACGCCGCTCTTGCCGATGCTGATATGCACGCCCGGGAAGATCGGAATCTTCCGCTGAAACCGAAATCCCATCAGACGTCCTCACACGTCCAGCGAAGCGTTCAGGGCGTTGTCCTGGATGAACTCGCGGCGGGGCTCGACCACTTCGCCCATCAGCTTGTCGAACAGCACATCCGCCTCGTCGGCGTGCTCCACCTTTACGCGCAGCAGCGAGCGGGCGTTCTCGTCCAGCGTGGTCTCCCACAACTGCTCGGGGTTCATCTCGCCCAGCCCCTTGTAGCGTTGCAGTGCAAGCCCCTTCTTGCCCCAGTCCAGCACCGCATTCAGCAATTCGCTGGGCGCGTGCACGGTCACGGTCTCGTCCTTGCGCTTGACCGTGCCGGGCTTCAGGTACGCCTGCTGCAGGTCGGCTGCCATGCGGTCCAGCTTGCGCGCGTCCGCGCTGTCGATCAGGTGTCCGTCGATCGCCACGGTCTCGCGCACCGCGCGGACCTCGCGCCAGAATTTGAGGCCGCCGTCGGCAGTCGGTTCGCCGTGCCAGCCGCGCTCGAACTCCTCCGACAGCACGTCGAGGCGCTGCGCGATATAGCTCGCCGCGGCCGTCGCCTTCTCCTTGTCGGCGAGGATCTCGGGATTGAGCGCACCCGCGATCGCCGCCTGCTCCAGAACGAAGCGCGGGTAGTGCGGCGGGAAGCCCGCCAATGCCGCCACCGCGGTGCGCGCCTTGGTCACCAGCGCGTCGAAATCCGAACCTGTTATGGTCTCGCCATCATGCGCCGTGAATGTCGCGCCGTCGCTGCCTTCGCTCACGATGTAGTTGTCGAATTCCGCCTGGTCCTTCAGGTAGCGCTCCGACTTGCCACGCGTCGCCTTGTAGAGCGGCGGCTGCGCGATATAGACGTGGCCGCGGTCGATCAGTTCCGGCATCTGGCGATACAGGAACGTCAGCAGCAGCGTGCGGATATGCGCGCCGTCGACGTCCGCGTCGGTCATGATGATGACCTTGTGATAGCGGAGCTTGTCGGGGTTGAACTCCTCCCGCCCGATGCCAGTGCCCAGCGCCGTGATCAGCGACACGATCGATTCCGACGACAGCATGCGGTCGAAGCGCACGCGCTCGATGTTCAGGATCTTGCCGCGGAGCGGCAGCACCGCCTGGTTCTCGCGATTGCGCGCCTGCTTGGCGCTGCCGCCGGCGGAGTCGCCCTCGACGATGAACAGTTCGCACTTGGCCGGATCGCGCTCCTGGCAGTCCGCCAGCTTGCCGGGCAGCGACGCGCCGTCCAGCACGCCCTTGCGCCGGGTCAGCTCGCGCGCCTTGCGCGCCGCCTCGCGCGCCATCGCCGCCTCGATCACCTTGCCAACGACGGATTTCGCTTCGTTCGGATGCTGTTCGAGCCACCCGCCGAGCTGGTCGAGCACGACGCTCTCCACCACGGGGCGCACTTCGGACGAGACCAGCTTCTCCTTCGTCTGCGAGGAGAATTTCGGATCGGGCACCTTCACCGACAGCACGCAGGTCAGGCCCTCGCGGCAATCGTCGCCGGTCAGCGGCACCTTGTCCGCCTTCCTGGCGCCCGACATTTCCTCGGCGTATTTCGTCACCACGCGCGTCAGCGCCGCGCGGAAGCCGGCCAGGTGCGTGCCGCCGTCCTTCTGCGGGATGTTGTTGGTGAAGCACAGCATGCTCTCGTGATAGCTGTCGTTCCACGTGAGCGCGACCTCGACGGTCATGCCGTCCTTCTGCGATGTGATCATCACCGGCTGGCCGATCAGCGAGGTCTTGGCGCGGTCGAGATACTGCACGAACGCCTTCAACCCGCCCTCGTAGTGCAGGACGGTTTCCCTGGGCTCCACGCCGCGCTTGTCGGTCAGGACGATCGTCACGCCGGAGTTCAGGAAGGCCAGTTCGCGCAGGCGGTGTTCCAGCGTGGCGTAATCGAACTCGGTCTTGGTGAAGGTGGCGGGCGAGGGCAGGAACGTCACCTCGGTGCCCTTCTTGCCCGGCGCGTCGGCCACGATCTTCAGCGGCGCCACGGCGTCGCCGAGGCGGAACTGCATGTAGTGTTCCTTGCCGTCGCGCCAGATGCGCAGGTCGAGGAATTCGCTGAGCGCGTTCACCACCGACACGCCCACGCCGTGCAGGCCGCCGGAGACCTTGTAGGCGTTTTGCTCGAACTTGCCGCCGGCGTGGAGCTGGGTCATGATGACCTCGGCCGCGCTGACGCCCTCTTCCTTGTGGATGTCGGTAGGGATGCCGCGGCCGTCGTCACGCACGGTGCACGATCCGTCGGCGTTCAGCGTGACCTCGCAGCGCGTGGCGTGGCCCGCCAGCACCTCGTCGATCGCGTTGTCCACGACTTCGTACACCATGTGATGCAGGCCTGAGCCGTCATCGGTGTCGCCGATGTACATGCCGGGGCGCTTTCGCACCGCATCCAGGCCCTTCAGCACCTTGATGCTGTCGGCGCCGTATTCGTTCGTCACCTTCTCGTTGCCGTTTCCGGCGCCGTTGGTGTGTCCGTTGTTCGTATCGTCGTTCTTGTTGTCGTCGGTCATATGTTTTCAGCTCACTGCGACGCCGATGCCGGCGCCTGCCATGACGATCGCCGCGCCCCTGTTCATGCGGCGGCGCGCCTTGATGCTTGCGAACACGCCCCGCACGCGGGACGCGAGCCCCGCATAGGCGAACATGATCGCGGGGATCAGCACGAGCGTGCAGCCGCACAGCTCGAGATAGCCCACCAGGTTGAGGGCCTTCAGGTTGATCACGGTGGGCAGCAACGCCACGAAGAAGGTGATGGTCTTGGGATTGCCGATGATGAGTGCGAACTGCGCCAGGAATCCGCGCCGCGCGCTGGTCGGCACCACCTCGACGTCCTCTACCGGCTGCGTCCAGTACTTGTAGCCCAGGTAGACGAGGTACGCCGCGCCTGCCAGCTTCACGATCAGGAACAGGCTCCCCATCGCCTGCGCGATGAGCGCCAACCCAAACGCGGACAGCGTCATGACAACAAGATCGCCGCACAGCGTGCCGAAGATCGCCGGCACGGTGGCGCGGAAGCCTGAACCCAGCGCACGGGCCACGATGGAGATCACGCCCGGTCCCGGCGTCGCGATGGCGAGCGCATAGACGGCGCAATAGATCAGGATGGAATGCAGCGAAAGCACTTGGACTACGGCTCCTGACGGGCGAACTGCCCGTCGGTTACGTGGAAAACGTCGGCGCGGGCGGAAAGGCCTTCGAACAGCGAAAGGTCGGTGCCTGTCATCCAGGCCTGAGCCCCCAGAGCCAGGACCTCCTCGAACAGTGCCGCGCGGCGCACGGCGTCCAGATGCGCAGCAATCTCGTCCAGCAGGAGGATGGGGGCATGCCCATCCCTCATATGGGAAAGCTCCCACGCATCCGCAAGGACGATCGAGATCAGGAGCGCCTTCTGTTCGCCCGTCGAGCACTCGCGCGCATCGGAGCGGCGCTGCGTGTGGCGCACAGCCAGATCGGTCAGGTGCGGACCGACCGTTGTGCGGCCCGCTTCTGCGTCGCGCACGCGGGCACGTGCCAGCTTTTCCCTTAGTGCGTCCCACGCGGTTTCGCCCGGCTCCGCCAGCAGCACATCCGTCTCGCCATCCAGTGCCAATTGGGCAGACGGAAAGGCGCCCGCCTCGCCGCGTGTGGCCAGCGCGCGGTTCAGCCGCTTCACGGTCTCCGCGCGGGCGCATGCCATGGCAATGCCGGCCTCCGCCATCTCGGTTTCCAGCCCGTCCAGCCAAGCCGGATCGCGCGGGCCGAATTTCAGCAGCCGCGCCCGTTCGCGCATCGCGGTCTCGTAGCGCGTCGTGGTGCGCGCATGCGCCGGCTCGAAGCCCAGCACCAGCCGGTCCAGGAACTTGCGCCGCCCGCTGGCGCCTTCGATGAATAGCCGGTCCATCGCGGGCGTCAGCCACAGCATCTGCACCAGTTCGCCCAAATCCGCCGAGTTCTGTGCTGGCGCGCCGTTCAGGCGTACCGCCCGCCGCTCGCCGCCATTGGGTCCGAGCGTCAGGCCGGTGCCGACCTCGTATCCCTCGCCGCCGCGCGTGACGTCGGCGGCCACCGCCCATAGCGCGTCGCTGGGCGCGCTGGGACCGCGCCTGACGTGTTCGCCAAGCTTGGCGCCGCGTAGCCCGCGTCCTGGCGACAGCAGCGAGATCGCGTCCAGTACGTTCGTCTTGCCCGCGCCGTTCGGCCCCGCCAGCACCACCGGTGCCCCGCTGACCGCCAGCACGGCTTCCGCATAGGAGCGGAAATTGCGCAGCGTCAGCCGCGTCACAGCGAGGCGCGCCCGCCCTTCAAAGGCGGCAGCCGCGCCGAAGGCGCTGTGTGAGGCAAACTGCGTCAAACGATCAGACCCGCATGGGCATCAGGACGTAGAGCGACCGCTTGTCCTCGGCGTCCTCGATGATGGTGGGCGAACCCGCATCCGACAGCAGGAACCGGATCTCCTTGCCGTCGATCTGGCCGGTGATGTCGAGCAGGTACTTCGCGTTGAACCCGATCTCCATGCCGGAAGCGCTGTAGGTCGCGCCGAGCTCTTCCGTCGCCGTGCCGCTTTCGGGGTTCACCACCGACAGCGTGACCTTGTCTTTCGCGACGGAAAGCTTCACCGCGCGCGTCTTGTCGGCCGAGATGGTCGAGACGCGGTCGACGGAATGCGCGAACTCCTTGCTCTCCAGCGCCAGCGACTTGTCGTTGCCGCTCGGGATGACGCGCTGGTAGTCCGGATAGGTGCCGTCGATCAGCTTGGACGTCAGCTCCACGCCGCCGAAGGTGAACTGAATCTTGGTGTCGGACGCCGCGATCTCGATCGCGCCGTCGGCATCGTCCAGCAGACGGCGCAGCTCCGTGACCGTCTTGCGCGGCACGATGATGCCCGGCAGGTCGGACGCGCCTTCCGGCATGTCCATCTCGAAGCGTGCCAGGCGGTGGCCGTCGGTCGCGACCGCGCGCAGCACCTTCGGCTTCGCGTCCTTCGCGGCGTGCAGGTGGATGCCCATCAGGTAGAAGCGCGTCTCGTCCGTCGCCATGGCGAAGCGGGTCTTGTCGATCAGCTTCTTGAGTTCATCCGCCGCCAGCCGGAAGCGGTGGGGCAGGGTGCCGGCCGACATCTGCGGGAAATCTTCCTTGGGCAGGCACGCGAGTTCGAACCGCACCGTGCCGGCGCTGACCGCAAGGCGTCCGCCCTCGCTTGTCAGCAGCTCGGCTTGCACCTGCGAGCCATCCGGCAGCTTACGCACGATGTCGTACAGCATGTGCGCCGGCGCTGTGGCCGAGCCGTTGCGCAGGACGTCGGCGGGGATGGCTTCGACGATTTCGATATCCAGATCGGTGGCGGTCAGCTTGAGCTGACCCTTTCCGGCTTCGATCAGGACATTCGACAGGATCGGGATGGTGTTGCGGCGTTCGACGACACTCTGGACGTGGCTCAGCGCCTTCAGAAAGGCGCCCCGTTCAACGTTGATTTTCATCGCTCTTGCAAACGTGGGTTGGGCCGCTTGAACACCTCAGGTCCGGTGCACCCCCGTACGCCGGTAACCCATTGATTTCCGTGAGGTTCTTGGCGGCCAAGACTCAGGTTTCCGACTATACCAAAGTCGTCTGTCATGGCGAAGAAATAATGTGTGTCTCGGGCCCCGATTCGCCTCGGAAAACCACGGATTTCAGGGGGTCACACCGAACGCGGCGAAGTCCGAAACCACGTCCGGATCGACCGCCGCGGCAGCCGCAATGTCGGCAGTGCCGTCCTTGCCAAGATGGTTCTTGAGTACGCCCCTAAGGAACAGGGAACTCGCGATTTTCGGATGCCGCTCCAGCACCTTGTTCACGGAATCCAGCGCATCTTCCAACTTTCCCTCCCGCAGAAGGACGAGCGCCAGGTTGCTCATCGCATAAAACGACTTTGGGCGCAGTGAGAGCGATCTGGTGCAGTCGTCCGAGGCGAGCGCCAGGTCGCGGTTGAGCGATGCGCGTGTCCAGCAACGGTCCACGAGGGTTGCAGGGTTGTTTGGATCGATCGCGAGGGCGCGCTCATAGTCGGCCACGGCGCCGTCATAGTCGCCCGCATAGGTGCGCGTGATCGCACTCGAGACGAAGTAATCGTCGTTGTCCGGCCTCAGGCGCTGCGCGGCCGCGAGATCCGACAGGGACGCGGCATAGTCCTTCATGTGGCGCCGCGCGATGGCGCGGGCATAGTACGCCGCGCTGTTCTGGGGATTGATCGCGATGGCCTCACCGGCATCGGCGATCGTCCGGTCCCATTGATGCCGATGCGCCTGTACCAGGCCGCGCTTGTCGTAAAGCTGATCGTCTTGCGGCGACGTCGCGATCGCCTTGTCGTAGTAGGCGAGGGCGGCGTCGAAGTCTGCCCGTGCTCCCTCAACGTCACCAAGGTTCTCCTTCAGGGCGCCGCGCCGGTCGAGGAAGCGCTCGCCGCTCGGCAGGGCGATGGCCTGGTCGTAGTCGTGCAGGGCGAGATCGTACTCCCCCATCGTGGCATAGGTCTCTGCCCTCGCTTCCAAAGCGACCGCGTTGTCGGGCTTAAGCGTGACCGCGCGCGTGAAGTCGGCCACCGCCGCGTCGTACCGGTCGCGCAGCAGATGGCAATAGCCGCGATTGAAATAGCTCGAAGGGTTCGAGGGATCGAGTGCGATGGCGGCGTCGAAATCCGCGATTGCCTTCTCGCAGTCGTGCAGCAGCGAGTAGTTATAGCCGCGATAGGCGATGAACAGCGCGTTCTTCGGGTTGCGTAGGACAAAGGCATCGAGGCTCGCGACGGCCTCGGCGTATTTGCGTTGCCGGTCCAGCACGCGCACGCGGTTCTGCAATGAGGTTTCATCGTTGGGTTCCAGCCCCTGCGCCTGGGTGTAATCCGCCAGCGCCGCATCCAAATGGCCGCCTTGTTCGTTCGCGACACCCCGGTCGTTGTAGACGGCCGCATCTGGCTGGACCGCTAAAGCAGCGGTGAAATCGGCGATCGCTTCCTCCCGCCGCCCGCTATGCATGAAGGCGAGGCCCCGGTTGAACAGCGCGTCGTTGTCCCTGGCATTGCGCGAGACCACCACGCTGAAATCGCCGATCGCCTCCGCATGCAGGCCCTTGGCCTCGCGCGCCAGTCCGCGATTGAAGTAGGTGTCATCGTCATCCGGATCCAGCGACAACGCCTGGCCGTAGTCCGCGATGGCCTCGTCAAAGCGCTTGAGCGAGGCATAGCTCAGGCCGCGCAGCCGGTAGGCGGGCGCGTATTCGGGATATCGCACCGCGACGGTGGACAGGTCCGCGATCGCGAGGTCGAACTTTCCCGTCAGTTCGTAGAGCCAGCCGCGCTCGAACCGCGAATCCGCGTCGTTGGGATTGATCTCGATGGCCGCGGTGAAGTCGTTGAGCGCCAGGTCGTATTTCTGTTGCCCCATGTAGATCAGGCCACGGTCGAATCGCGCCAGCACGGAAAACGGCTGCTCTTCCAATGCGCGCGACAGGTCGGCGATGGCGGCATCAGGCTGGCCCAGACGCTGCTGTATGTCCGCGCGCAGGATCAGCGCATCGGCTCCGCCGCCGGCGTCCACGCAGGCCGTTGCGGCGTCCAGTGCCTGTTTGAACTGGCCGGGTCCGGCGTCCTTGGCGGACGAGATCTGCACCGCCGCGCGGCATTCCGTGTAGTCCGGCGTCGCAGCCGGCGGATGCGCCAGGGGCAGCGGCGTCGTCGACAGGGCGGCCAGGAGGAGAAGCGTGCTCACGGTGGAGAGCCTAGGCCAAACGGCCGCAAACGCGAACGGCGCCCGTGGGCGCCGCTGCGTTCATTCCCCTGTCATCGCTGTTACCTGGCGCGCGACAGCATCTGGCTCAGGAAGTCGACCTCCTGCCGGAACATCGGATCCTCCTCGCACAGCGCCTCGATGCGGCGGCAGGCGTGCAGGACCGTGGTGTGGTCGCGCCCGCCGAAGCGCCGTCCGATCTCCGGCAGCGACCGCGTCGTGAGCTTGCGCGCCAGGTACATCGCAACCTGCCGCGGTCGCGCCACACGCCGAGCGCGCTGCGGCGAATGAAAGTCGCGCACGTCGAGCTTGTAGAACTCGGCCGTCTTCTTCTGGATGTCCTCGATCGAGGTCTTGGTGCCCGGCGCCGAGCGCAGGCCCACGACGTCCTCGATGGTCTCCAGCGTCACCGGCTTCTTGGTGAGGTCGGTGTAGGTCGCGAGCTTGGTGAACACGCCGATCAGTTCGCGTGGGCTCGTCTCCTCCATGTCCGCGATGTGCTCCAGCACGTCGTTGGGCAGCAGCGCCTGCGGCTTGTGCCGTGCGAAGTCCGCCGCACGCGCCTTAAGGATGGCGAGACGCGTGTCGCGGTCCGGCCTGTCCAGGGCGACCACCAGCCCGCCGGCTAGCCGCGACTTCACGTCCGCACCGAGCCCTTCCAGGGCGGCGGGTGCGCGGTCGGCCGCGATCACCACGCGCCGGCGCAGATCGGCGAACGCGTTGACGGTGTAGAGGAACTCCGACGCCGTCGCGGTCGAGCGGCAGATGTGCTGGAGATCGTCGATGATCAGCACCTCCGCGGTGCGCAGCTCTTCCTTGAAGTTGAGCGTGTCCTTCCGATAGAGCGCCCCCAGGAAGTGGCGCATGAAGTCTTCCGAGCGCAGGAACAGCGCGCGCTTGCCGCGCTTCTTCATCTCCAGCGCCGCGGCATTCAGCAGGTGCGTCTTGCCGTAGCCGAAGCCACCATGGATGTAGAGCAGCGACGCATCCATCGTGCCGTCCACGAAGGTGCGCGCGGCCGACAGGGCGAACTCGTTCGCCGAGCCTGCGACGAAGCTCTCGAAGGTCTGCTGCGGATGCAGCATCCGGGTCCACAAGCCCTTGGTCTCGCCCGCGCCGTCATCGTCGGCCGGGCGCGCTCCGAATACCGGTGCCGGCGGCTCGATCCGCGCCGGCTCGCGCACGACATTGCCACCGATCAGCGGCTTGGCCGCGGCCAGCACGATGTTGATCGATACCGGGTCCGTGCCCTCGGCGCGCAGCGCGCGGTCGATGCGCGGGACATAGTGGTTGGCCACCCAGTTGCGCACGAACGGCTTGGCCGCGCCAATCTGCACCTCGTCCTTCTCGAAATTCTCCAGCGTCAGCGGCCCGATCCAGGCCTCGAAAACCGCATCACCCAGTTCGCGGCGCAGGCGCTCGCGCGCGCCTGCCCATGCCGACGGCCAATCCGGCCGCGTCGGCCTTGTGTTCATCTGTGCCATTTCTCCAAAACCCGCTTGCTCTGTCCGGCACACGCAACGCACCGGCGCCCCGTTATTGTTTCCGGGCTTTCCGCCCGGTTTCATGTACGCCTCGCGGTCTTCTAGACCGCACCACCTCGTCGAAAACACATACGCCCCTCCTCGAAACCTATGTTTGCTTCCACGGAAGGCCGGCGGCCTTCCAACCATTCTTGTGTCCGCGATGGCGGTCGCCATCGAGATCGCCTTCAAAGCCGCCCGCCACGTTGTAGGCGCGTGTGTAACCCACCTGCGTCAGGGCAATCGCCGCGCTGCGCGAGCGCGCGCCGGAGCGGCAGAGGAACAGCACCGGCGCATTCTTGTTGTCGCCCACCGCGTTCTGGGTGTCGGCGACGAAACTGGGATTGACCTGCATGGCCGGGAACATCTGCCACTCGACCCGCGCGACTTCCTTGCCCGCGCTGCTCAGGTCCGGCACACCGACGAAGTTCCACTCCGCCTGGGTGCGCACATCGACGAGGCGCGCCTCGGGATCGGACTGGAGCAGTGTCCAGGCATCCTGGACGGAGATATCACCGGCGTAGGAAGTGGGGGAGGACATGGGAAATACGCTTTCGGCAAAGGTCGCCCTCGACCGGGAAACTCCCGGCCTTGGGAACGTTGAATTTTCCGGAATTCTTAGTGAGTACTGTAATTATGCTTACAGAGGTTGCCGGACTGTCGAACCGTGCTGCCGAAGACTGTTCTTTTATTGTTTCTTTTGTTCGACATTTTCTTTTCTCGTGCCCACCGAACGGCCGTTAACCTCGCTGAAAACTGATTCGCCCGCAAGGCAACGAAAAGAGAACCTATGCGCTTTTGTGACTGCTAACGCATTGTACGTATACGGATTTTTGCCCCGAACGTGTGTTTGTTTCAGATTTCAAACACTTACGTGACGTGCGGTCGGCTTTTCGCGCTGCACACACAAAATAGGCGGAAAAATCCGTTCACGGACAATAAAACGGAGTCGTCCCGAAGACTCAGTTACTTGCCGAGTTTCTTCACGCGCTGCGCGAGGCGGGACACCTTCCGCGAACCCGTGTTCTTGTGCAGCACGCCCTTGGTCACGCCGCGCATGATTTCCGGTTCGGCGGCCTTCAGCGCAACCCGGGCCGCCGCCTTGTCGCCCTTTGCGATCGCTTCCTCGACCTTGCGGATATAGCCGCGGACCCGGCTCTTGCGGGCGGTGTTGATGGCGGTGCGCTTGGCGGTCGTGCGGACACGCTTCTTGGACGAGGCGATATTTGGCATATGTCTTCCAGTCTCGAATTCGGAGGCGGGCGTATACCCTTGCGCACCGCGAGGGTCAAATGCTTAGTCCATGCCCCGCAACCGCCCGATGGGACTTGGTTTTCGCCAGCGTGAACGCGTCCGACATCCGCATCTCCGACAAGCTGCGTGCCCAGGTGGAGCATCGCGGCGCGGCGGGTTCGGCGTGGCTCGCGGGCCTGCCGGCGACGATCGCCCGGCTGGAGACGGCCTGGGACATGAAGGTCGGGCGCGGTTACGGCAGCGGTACCGAGGCCTATACCGCCGAAGCGGTGCTGGCCGATGGCACGGAAGCAGCCCTCAAACTGCCGATCGCCGGGTTGGAGAAAGGGGCGCGTGAGGCCCGCATGCTCGACGCGGCAGGGGGGCAGGGTTATGTCCGGCTCCTCCGGTGGGATCCGGAGACCAACGCCATGCTGCTGGAGCGGCTGGGCGTCCAGCTTCACCAGCTCGGGCTGCCGATGGAGCGCCAGATCGAGATTATCTGCGCGCTTCTGCGCAAAGCCTGGCGCCAGCCGCCGTCCGGGTTGGAACTCCTGACCGGTGCGGAGAAGGCCGCCGCCATGGCGGCCTATATTGAAACCGTTTGGAACAAGCTCGGCCGCCCCTGTTCCGACCGCACCTACGACACCGCGCTGCGCTTTCTGTCCGAGCGCCGCGACGCATTCGATCCGAAAACGGCCGTCATGGCGCATGGCGACGCGCACGCGTGGAACACCTTGCAGGATCCGAAGGCCAACGGCTTCAAGCTGGTCGACCCCGACGGCCTGTTCATCGAGCGCGCCCACGATCTGTCGATCTCGATGCGCGAATGGAGCGTTGAGCTGGAACCCGACCCCGTTGCCAGAGGCCGCGAACGTTGCGCGCTGCTTTCGCGCCTGACCGGCGTCGATGTTGAGCCCATCTGGCAATGGGGTCTGATCGAGCGCCTGGTGAACGGCCTCAGCTATCTTGAGGTCGGCCCCACTGAATACGCGCCCCAGTTCCTCACGGTGGCACAGGCGTGGGCGCACGCGTCCTGACTATCTGTCCGTGAAGTTCGCCTTCCGCTTCTCACCGAACGCGGCCATACCTTCCTTCTGGTCGGCGGTCGCGAACATCGCGTGGAACAGGCGGCGCTCGAAGCGCACGCCTTCGGCCAGCGTGGTTTCGTAGGCGCGATTCACGGTCTCCTTGGTCATCGCCACGATAGGCAGCGACTGCTCGGCGATCTTGGCCGCTGCCTTCATCGCCTCTGCCATGAGCTCCGCTGCCGGCACCACGCGCGACACCAAGCCCGCACGCTCGGCTTCGGCCGCATCCATGTTGCGGCCGGTCAGGCACATCTCCATCGCCTTCGACTTGCCGACGAAGCGTGTCAGCCGCTGCGTCCCGCCGATGCCGGGCATCACGCCAAGGTTGATCTCCGGCTGCCCGAACTTCGCGGTGTCTGCCGCGATAATGAAGTCGCAGAGCATGGCGAGTTCGCATCCGCCGCCCAGCGCCCAGCCCGCGACCGCCGCGATGATCGGCTTCCTGATGGCGCTGATCCGGTCGTTTGCGTCGGCGAACAGGTTCTTCCTGAACGTGTCGGCGTAGGAGAGCGGTTGCATCTCCTTGATGTCGGCGCCGGCGGCGAAAGCGCGCTCCGAGCCCGTCAGAACGATGCAGCGCACCGTGTCGTCGCGGTCCCACGCCTCGAGCTGTGTCACCAGCTCGCCCAGCAGTTCCGCGTTCAGTGCATTTAGCGCTTTGGGCCGGTTAAGCGTGATGAGGCCGACGGCGCCCTCGGTGGTCGCGACAATGTTCAGGTGGTTCATCGGTGGGGTTTCCGGAAATTTCGAGCGTCTCATACCGCCCCCCTTGACAGGCAACCAAATGGTTGCATATTAGGGCTATGAGCATGGATGCGGTTTTCAAGGCGCTGGCCGATGGTTCCCGGCGCGAATTGCTGGACCGCCTGCATGCGAAGAACGGGCAGACGTTGAACGAACTCTGCGAGCAGATGGACATGACGCGGCAGGCGGTGAGCAAGCATCTCGCGATTCTGGAGGAGGCGAACCTGGTCGCCACCGTCAAGAACGGCCGGGAGAAGGCGCACTATCTCAACCCCGTCCCCATCAACGACATCGCCGAACGGTGGATCGGCAAATACGAGCGCGGACGCCTGAAAGCGCTCAGCGACCTCAAGAAAAACCTCGAAAGGGAAGACCGATGAGCAGCCAATATGTGTACGTCACATACATCCGCACCACGCCGCAGAAGCTGTGGGATGCGCTGACGAGCCCTGAATTCCAGAAGAAGTATTGGTTCAACATGCACCAGGAGTCCTCGTGGAAGGCGGGCTCGCCGTGGAAGATGGTGTTCGAGGACGGCCGCGTTGCCGATGCGGGCGAAATCCTCGAATCCGATCCGCCGCGCCGCCTCGTCATCAAGTGGCGCAACGAATTTCGGCCCGAACTGACCGCCGAAGGCTGGTCGCGTTGCGTCTATGAGATCGAGCAGGACGGCGACACGGCGAAACTCACGGTCGTGCACTCCATCGAGACGGAGAAGGCGAAGCTGATCGAAGCCGTGTCCGGCGGCTGGCCGAAAATTCTGTCGAGCCTGAAGACCTTCCTCGAGACCGGCGCGCCTTTGCCGCGTCCAGCGTGACGGAGTCTGCGATGGGCCACAGCAAGTTCGTCTACGTCATCATCATCCGCTCGACGCGCGAGAAGATCTGGGAGGCGCTGACCAAGCCGGAGTTCACCCGGCGATACTGGGCCGGCACCACGCAGAAGTCGGAGTGGAAGAAGGGCGCCAGCTGGGGCGCGTATACGCCCGACGGGCGGCTATGGGACGCCGGCGAAATCCTGGAGAGCGACTTCCCGCACAAGCTGGTGCTCACCTGGCGTAACGAGCACTTCCCCGACATGAAAGCGGAAGGCTTCACTAGGCTCACCTATGTGCTGGAAGAAAGCCCTCTCGGCATCAAGCTCACGCTGACGCATGAGGTCGACGTCGCCAACTCGAAGCTGATCGAAGCGGTCAGCGGCGGCTGGCCGTCGGTTCTCTCCAGCCTCAAGACCTTCCTTGAAACCGGCACACCCCTGCCGAATTCCGAGAAATGGCCGGAGGGGCTTTAGGCATCACCACCCCCAACCTTGTTTGGCGCGCAACAGCGGGCATTCAGGGGTGCGAGTGTGAGGGCCACGTCGAATTCGCCACCGCGGCCACCGCCTCGTTCAACTCGCCAAACAACTGATCCGACAGCGCCTCATACGTCTTTCCGTCCTCGCCGTCGAAGCTCATGTCGTTCCACGAGCCCATGCCGCCGAACACCCATGCAGCGCCGATCGCCGCCCATAGCTGCGCAGCATCCTCCGGCAGCATCGCGTCCACCAGCATCGGATCGGCGCGAGGCCGCGCCGTCAGCGCTTTGCGCGCCGCGCCGAAATCCCCGGCGAAGTCCGCGAGCTTTTGTTGGCGCGCGAAGGCTTCGATCTTTGCCAGCGTGCCGTCCAGCGCCGTCTTCAGTTCGCCCACCGACCGGCCGCGCGTGCGCGTTTCCTTCCAGTCCGCATCGAGCCGCACATAGTGGGTGGTCCAGATCTTCCCGTCCGTCGCGTTACGGTCGCCCAGTGTGTCGTGGCCTTCCCAGATCTCGGTAACGCTGCCGTTCACCGCGCCGATCAGCCACCGATGCCCGCCGCCGACAAAGCCCACCGTCATGCGGTCGCCAACCCACTTTCCGCGGTCGGTGTAATCGAGCCACAACCCGTCGAATGTCCGGACGCGCTCCAGCCACGTGTTTGGATCGGCCGCGGTGACGCTGTGGTCCCTGTCCACGAACACGCACTCTCTCGAGTAGCGGAATATGCCGCTGTCGGGCCAGAACCACCCGACGCTCTTACCGGCGATCAGGCTGTTGCCGATCGCCACCAGCAACACGTCGCGGACAAGCGGACCCTGCATCGCATCACCTCTGGCAACTCGGGCAATAGAACGTCGAACGCCCGGCCTGCACGATGCGCCTGACCGTGCCTTTGCACTTGGGGCCGGGGCAGGGCCTACGCTCGCGGCCGTATACGGCGAAATTGTGCTGGAACATGCCAAGCTCGCCGTCGGTGCGCTTGTGATCGCGCAAGGACGAGCCGCCCGCCTTCACCGCCTCGCGCAGTACCGCCTTGATCGCGGGCGCCAGCGCCTTCACCTGGTCCTGCCGCACCTTCGCCGCCTGCCGCTTGGGCGAGATGCCCGCGCGGAACAGCGCTTCGCAGACATAGATATTGCCCAGCCCCGCAATGACACGCTGATCGAGCAGAGCCGACTTGATCGGCGTCTTTTTGCCCTTCAGCGCACCGGCCAGGAAATCCGCGTTGAACTCGTCCGACAGCGGTTCGACGCCCAGCCCCTTGAACAATTTGTGCTCGTCCAGCGCGCCCGTCTCGACCAGCAGCATCAATCCGAAACGCCGATGATCGTTGAACACGATCCGCGCCGGTGCATCCGTGTCCAACACCACATGGTCGTGCTTGTCCTTGCCGACCGTCGCCTCGCTCATGTCGTGCACGTAATTGCCCAGCTTCTTCGCCGCGCCCGCCACGTGCACGCTCATCCGCCCGCTCATGCCCAGGTGGATCACCAGTGTCTCGCCGTCATCGAGATCGCCCAGGATGTACTTTGCACGCCGCCACAGCCGCTTCACCCTGCGCCCGATCAGTCGCCCCGCGAAGTCGTTGGGGAACGGCACCCGCAGGTCGCCGCGCCGCGTCTCCACATGCGTGAACCTGTGCCCTTCCATCACCGGAAGCAGCCCCATCCGCACGGTTTCGACCTCTGGCAATTCGGGCATCATCAACCATTAAGAGTCGCAGGCATCGACCGTAGCCCACGGATTCCGCGCGGGCTATTCTCCGCGACATGACTGCTGACAGGACCGCGAGCTTCGGTTTCCGCGAGGTGCCGGAGGGCCAGAAGGAAGGCCTGGTGCACGACGTCTTCTCGTCGGTGGCGTCGAAATACGACCTGATGAACGACCTGATGTCGGCCGGCGTGCATCGGCTGTGGAAAGACGCGTTCGTCGAATGGTTGAACCCGCGTTCCGGCTGGCGGGTGCTGGACGTGGCCGGCGGCACCGGCGACATCGCCTTCCGCATTGCCGATCTCGCGCGGGCGCGCGCCCGTGGCCGAACGGCCACCAATCAAACAAATGAGGCCACTATAACCGTCTGCGATATCAACGAGGACATGGTGCGCGAGGGCGTCAAGCGCGCCGCAGCCAAGGGCGAGCGCAGCATCGAATGGATCACCGGCAATGCCGAGGCGCTGCCGATTCCCGACAACACGATGGACGCCTACACGATCGCCTTCGGCATCCGCAATGTGACGCACATTGACAAGGCGCTGGAAGAAGCCCGCCGCGTGCTGAAGCCCGGCGGCCGCTTCCTGTGCTTGGAGTTCAGCCGCGTCGAGGTGCCCGGCTTCGACCAGCTCTACGACGCCTATTCGCTGAACGTGCTGCCGCGGCTAGGCCAGCTCGTCGCGAACGATGCAGAGTCCTACCGCTATCTCGCCGAAAGCATCCGCCGTTTCCCGCCGCAGGCGAGGTTCGCGAAGATGATCGAGCGGGCTGGGCTCTCCAACGTGAAGGTCCGCAACCTGACCGGCGGCATCGCCGCGATGCATTCGGGCTGGAAGATCTGATGGCGTTGCGCGACTACCGGCGCTTGTGGCATGCCGCGCGGGTCCTTGCGCGCAACGATGCGCTGTTCCCGAAGGAGTACGAAGCGCTTCTCCCCCGCGAGGCCCGCATCGCGCGCCGCCTGATCGGCAGCCGCCACCGCAGGGGCGATCGGTCGCCGCCCGGCGTGCGTCTGGCGCGATCGCTGGAAAGCCTCGGCCCGGCCTACATCAAGCTCGGCCAGGTGCTCGCCACGCGCCCTGATATCGTGGGCGCCGACGTCGCCACGGCGCTCGAGCAATTGCAGGACCGCCTGCCGCCCTTTCCGACCGATCAGGCGAAGGCGGTTATCGCGGATTCGCTCGGCAGGCCTGTCGACGCGATGTTCACCTCGCTCTCGGAACCGGTTGCCGCTGCGTCCATCGCGCAGGTGCACGAAGGCACCACCGCCACCGATCCGCCGGTGCGTGTCGCCGTGAAGGTGCTGCGCCCGCATGTCGAGGAGGATTTCGGCCGCGATCTGGCGGCCTTCGCGCTGGCCGCGCGCCTTGCCGAACGCTTCAGCGCCGAGGCCCGCCGCCTGCGCCCGCTCGCCATGGTCGGCCAGCTCGCCAATTCGGTGGCGCTGGAGCTCGACCTGCGCATGGAAGCTGCCGGGGCGTCCGAACTCGAGGAACGCACCCGCAAGGATCCCGACTTCCGCGTGCCACACATCGACTGGGCGCGCACCTCCGACCGCGTTCTGACGAGCGAATGGATCGATGGCATCTCGGTGCGCAACCGCGATGCCCTGATCGCCGCCGGCCACGATCCGAAGCAGATTGCCACGCTGGTGATCCGGAGCTTCCTCACGCAGGCGTTGCGCGACGGCTATTTCCACGCCGACATGCACCCCGGCAACCTGTTCGTGGATGCCGAAGGCCGCCTGGTCGCCGTCGACTTCGGCATCATGGGCCGCCTCGACGACGCGATGCAGCGCTTCATGGCGGAGACCCTGGCCGGCTTCCTCCAGCGCGACTACCTGCGCGTCGCGCAGGTGCATTACGACGTGCAGTTCGTTCCCGCGCACCATCCGGTCGAAACCTTCGCGCAGGCCCTGCGCGCCATCGGCGAACCGATCTTCGGCCGCCAGGCGAAGGAGGTCTCGATGGCGAAGCTGCTGCAACAGCTCTTCGACACCACGCGGCGCTTCGACATGCAGGCGCAGCCGCAGCTCGTTCTGCTGCAAAAGACCATGATGGTGGTGGAGGGCGTAGCACGCGCCCTCGATCCCGATTTCGACATCTGGGAAGCCAGCCGCCCGGTGGTCGAGAAGTGGATGCTGGAACGTATGGGCCCCGAAGGCCGCTTGCGCGACGCCGCCGACAGCGTCAGCGCGCTCGGCCGCGTTGCGCAGAACCTGCCGCAGCTCCTGCGCAACGCCGAGATCATCTCCGCCATGCTGGCCGACGGCGGCGTCCGCCTGCATCCGGATTCGGTGATGCTGATCGCGAAAGAGCAGGTGGCCCGCACGCGCCATGTGCGCATCGCGATCTGGATTGCCGCCGGTGCGCTCGGCATGCTGGCGCTATTGCCGTTTATCGGCTGATCACGCTGCTGCGGGCACAGCGCCGGATTTCTCCGGCTTGCTCGTTGCGAGCTTGAGCATGGTCCAGTAGTTGGGTTGGATCTCCATCTTCTCGCCCAGGCCTCTGGCCAGCAGCAGCGCATGCAGCTTCGGCAGGTTGTAGCAGGGTACGTAGAACAGCAGGTGGTGATCGACGTGGTAGTTCACCCAGTACGGCGCCACCAGCGCCCGCACCCACCATGACGCATAGGTCGTGCGCGCATTGCGGAACACGTCGTCATTGTCCGGCACCATGGCGTGCTCGGCGATATTGCGTATCCGGGTGATCGCCATGTGCCAGGTGATGTTCGGAAGCACCCAGAACATCAGGAAGTAGTGCGGCTTCCCGAACGCCGTCATCAGCGCAAGGATGATGAGCTGTACCAGATACTGCCGCCCGATACGGTCCCAGAAGTCCTTCGCCCGCTTCGCGAACGGATCGCCCGGCTTGCCGAGCGAACGCTGAAACTGCGCCTTCCTCTGCTTGAACCCGGTCTGCCCGGTCAGGTCGCGGATCATCTTGCGGCGGAAGCTGGTGCGCGTGATCGGAAACTTGGCCGACAGGCTCAGATCCGGATCGTCCGGCTGCTGCGTGCGTCGGTGATGCACGAGGTGATAGTGCCGGTAGCTGATCATGTCGCCCATGGTCGGATAGGCGAGCAGCCATTGCCCGACGCATTCGTTCAGCCAGCGCGTCTTCATCAGCACGCCATGCGCCGCGTCATGCATCAGGATCGCCAGTCCAAGCTGCCGGCTGCCGATCACGACCACCGCCGCCACGAAGGTCAGCGGGTTGGGCCAGACCGCATACGCCGCCATCGCCAGCCCGATCACGGCCCAGGCATGGACCACCGCCAGCATCCCGCGCACGTCCGACCGCGCCCGCACAGACTCGATCTCGGCGGCCGAGAACACGGAATGGGGGTCGAAGCGGGCGACGTTCATGCGGGGATTATACGCCCTAAACCCGACGTGTCATGGCCCGCAGTCGGGGGCCATGACAGCTAAGCGCGCATCCCCGCCATCTGCGCCGGGTCGTAATAGAAGCGCTCCTCGGCCATCTTGTTGCCGGCCCAGCGCTGGTGCGCCAGTTCCTCGATCCGCACGACCTTGCCGTCAGCGCGCACGAACTCGAAGATCCAGTGGATCACCGCGTGATCCCCGTTCACGAACACCGGTGGCACCACCGTGGTGCGCACTTCCCTGAACCGCGCCAGCGTCGCCTTTTCACGCGCCACCGCCTGTTCGCGTCCGCGCCTTATCTCGCCCAGGTTCTCCTGCATCGTGCAGTCCTCGGCATAGAAGTCCGCGATCGCCTGGTCGTGGCGGCCGCTCAGTACCATCGCGAGGAAATCGTCGAGCACCTGCCTGTCGGGCATCACCAGATCCAGCTTGAGAGCAGGAACGCCGCCGCGATGATCGCGCCGGTATCGCGGTTGGCGCGGAACAGCTTCAGGGCGTTCTCTGTGTTGTCGATCTGCAGAGTGTGCACCTGCCAAAGCAGATGCGCACCCGCCGCCAGCATGACGAAGGTGAACGGCCAGCCTGCGTGCTCCGCATAGCCCGCTGCCAGGATCAGCGCGAACGCGACGGCGTAGAACCCCAGGACCCAGTCCCGCGCCCGCGCCCCGAAGAGCCGTGCGGTCGACTTCACGCCGATCAGCGCGTCGTCATCGGCATCCTGCAACGCGTAGATCGTGTCGTAACCAAGCGTCCAGAAGAACAGCCCCGCGTACAGCATCGCGTCCGCCCAATCGATCGCGCCGGCCTGCGCTGCGAAGCCGAGCAGGGCGCCCCAGTTGAACGTCAGCCCCAGCCACGCCTGCGGCCACCACGTGATCCGCTTCATGAACGGATACGCCGCCACCAGCAGCAGCGACGCCGCGCCGATCTCGATCGCGAACAGGTTGAGCTGGATCAGCACCGCGAACCCGACCGCCAGCTGCGCGCCCAGGAACAGCCACGCCGTCCGTACGCGCACCGCGCCAGACGGAATAGGGCGCCCGCGCGTGCGCGCGACGCTCGCGTCAATGTCGCGGTCCACGATGTCGTTGTAGGTGCAGCCCGCGCCGCGCATCACCACCGCGCCGACGGCGAACAGGATCAGCAGGTAGATGTCGTGCCAGCTCGAGAACGGCCGCTCGCTCCCGATCGCGCCCAGCGCCAGCCCGAATACGCAGGGCCAGAACAAGAGCCATGTCCCGATCGGCCGGTCCAGCCGCGCCAGCCGCAGGAACGGCCGATACTGCACAGGCACATGATCGACCCAGGTGCCTGCAGTCGCGTCGGCCGGTTTCAGGTCGGCGGTTGTTTCATTCATGGCCGGCAATCTACAAGTATTCGCGCATGAGCGACAACGAACTCACCCATCCCGGCGGCAAGCTGCGCCTTTTTGTCGGCGATCCGTTGCGCGCGGGCGCCTGCGTCGTTCCCGATGAGCAGCAGACGCATTACCTGCTCCATGTCATGCGCGCGAAACCCGGCGACCGTGTGAACCTGTTCAACGGCGCCGATGGTGAGTGGGTAGCGCGCGTTACCGGCACATCGAAACGTTCCTGCTCTCTGGAATGTGAACGTCAATTGCGCCAGCAATCCGGCGAGCCCGACCTGTGGCTCTGCTTCGCGCCGATCAAGAAGACGCCCGCCGACTATGTTGTGCAGAAGGCGACCGAGCTCGGCGCCGCGGTGCTCCAGCCGGTCTTCACGCGCCGAACCATCGTAACCCGCGTGAATCTCGACCGCATGCGCGCCAACGCCATCGAGGCCGCCGAGCAATCCGAGCGCCTGACCGTCCCCGACTGCCGCGAACCGCTCAGTTTCGACAAGCTGCTCGTCGGCTGGCCGCGCGACCGGCGCCTGTTCTTCTGCGACGAAGGCGGCGAGGCGCTTCCTTTCCCCGACGCCGTCCGCAACCCGCCGCCGCTGGTGGAGGGGGGTGAAGTCATCGTCAGCGCCAGCCCCGCCCGAGAAGTCTCGCCCGAACCCGCCGCCATTTTCACCGGCCCAGAAGGCGGCTTCGACGAGCACGAGCGCGAAGCCCTGCGCGCGCTCCCCTTCGTCACACCGGTGACGCTCGGCCCGCGCATCCTGCGCGCCGACACCGCGGCGCTCGCCGCGCTGACGATCTGGCAAAGCATCAAGGGGGACTGGCGCTGACCGCCTTGCGCAGCCAGCGCGAAGTTCCTTAAATGCCGCCCTCCTCAGGAACGAAAAGGACAAGCGATGTCGATCGACGGCAAGTGGAACACGGTGGTGAAGTCGCCCATGGGCGATCAGAAGTCGGTGGTGACGTTCAAGCAGGACGGCAACACACTGACGGGTTCGGGTGAGGCTCAGGGCAACACAACCCAGCTCCAGAACGGCAAGATCGACGGCAACAACGTCTCGTGGAGCATTTCGATCACGTCGCCCATGCCGATGACGCTGGAATTCACCGGCACGGTGTCGGGCGACTCGATGTCCGGCAACGTCAAGGCCGGCGCGTTCGGCTCGTTCCCCTGGTCGGGTACGCGGGCGTAATTCAGCGCTGCAACGCGTTCAGGTCGACGCCATAGAGCGCCGCGTTCTTCTGTGTGTACACGCGCCGCTCTTCGGATTTCCCTGTCCGCACCACCGCCTCGATGATGTCCAGCATCGTGTGCCAGCCCATCGCATTCTGCGGCACGAAGCGTTCCAGGATCGGGAAGTGCGTGAAGGTCAGCGCCACGCCGCTGCCGCGCGCTTCCAGCTCAAAGGTCGGATACGACTCCGGAAACGCGGACACCGCATCCGCTGCGTCATCCGGCCCGAACACATTCCACGTGTAGACCAGCTTCTTCGGCGGCTGCCATTGCGTGACCGTGCCGCGGATGTGCCCGCCCATCAGGCTCACGCGTCCGCCCTGGCGCGGTTCGATCGTGCTGTTGTCGCCGAACCATGCCGGCAGCAGCCTGGTATCGGTGATATGCGCCCAAACTTTCTCGACCGGGCCGGGCAGTGTCCGCGTGAACGTCACGCACGGCACGGTTGTCATCGTTCCTCTGGCGGTCATTTCCGCAACTCCGTTTCGAGTGCATCGAACTTGCCGGCCCAGAACTTGCGCAGATCGTTCACCCAGTCCGCCACTTCGCCCACTCCCTCCGGATCGAGCTCGTAGAACCGCTTCTGCGCTTCCGCCCGCACCTTCACGAGCTTCGCCTCGCGCAGGGTCTTCAGATGCTGCGAGACCGCCGGCGGCGTCATGTCGAAGCGGCGCGCGATGTCGCCGGACGACAGCGCGCCAGAAGCCAGCATCTTCACGATCTGCTGGCGGGTCGGGTCGGCAAGTGCGGTCAAACCGTTCATGCCGTGGTTTATGTAGCAATTACTTAATTAAGTCAATACGAAATAACTAATGCTGCCCGGTCTGCCGCGTCGCCAGGGCCGGTATCGGCTCCTTCGCGACAACCTGGCCGACCGGCGCGTTGAGTCTTGCGACAAAAGCAGCATTGCGCTCCTTGAGATCGGCCATGAACATCTCCGGCTCGCGCACGAACTTCGCGTCGTCGCTTGCCGAAAGGCCCAACGTCAGCGCGATGTCCTTCACGAACAGCACGCAGTTGCGCTTGTCGATCTCGTAGGATGGTTGCAGGTAACTGCGATATCGCTCCACGACCGAAAGCACAGCGGCGTACTGCTTGTCGGTCAGCGGAAAGGTAAGGTATGGCGTGTCCTTCGCGACATAGGCGTCGTCCGCGCCGATCACCGCGCCGTTCACCCAACCGAACAGAACGTCCGGCCCGACCACCGGCGGCGTGAATCCGAAATTCGCCTTCACTGGCCGGCCACCCGCGTCCGGGGTTCCGGTCAGGGTTACGTAGGCGTGTGGGAACTCGACCCACAACCCCTTGCTGCCCAGGTGATGCGCATAGAACGAGATGGTCACCGCCGCCTGCGCGCCGCTCGCGCACAGCAAAGCGACGGCGGTGGCCAAAAGCTTGCGCGCCGCCATGCGGATTCCTCCATCTGTCATTTTGCGATGGGACACGCGTGCCGTGCTGCCCCTGTCGGCAGCGCGCGACGCGCGCAAATCGTTCCCTTGCCGGGAGCGAAATGGCCAACTACATAACCAACCACTAAACGGTCAGTTCAATATTCACACAAACCGATGGGGTGATTGCCGACCCTGTCCGCCAAGAGGGAGGGGGCCGCAAATGTCGATACCGCAATCCGCGGGCGGTCCGATCGCGTCGCGTGACGATCTGGTGAAGCACCTCTCCGATGGCTGCAAGCCGAAGAGCGAGTGGCGCATCGGCACCGAGCACGAGAAGTTCGTCTACGACCTCAACACGCACCTCCCCGTCGCCTACACCACGAAGCCGGGCATCCGTCAGCTCCTCGACGGCATGAAGCGCTTCGGCTGGGAGCCTGTGCTCGAGGGCGACAACATCATCGGCCTCACCCAGGACAAGGCTTCGCTCAGCCTTGAACCCGGTGGCCAGTTCGAATTGTCCGGCGCGCCGCTCAGGACCGTCCACGAGACTTGCGCCGAAGTGAACACCCATCTCGCCCAGACCCGCGAAATCTGCGACGAGATCGGCGCCGGCGTCATCGGCATGGGTTTCGCGCCCACCTGGTCGATGGACCAGACGCACCAGATGCCCAAGGGCCGCTACCAGATCATGCGGCGCTACATGCCGACGGTCGGCGGCTACGGGCACGAGATGATGTTCCGCACCTGTACGGTGCAGGTGAATCTCGATTTCTCGTCCGAAGCGGACATGATCAAGAAATTCCGCGTCGGTCTGGCGCTCCAGCCCGTCGCGACCGCGCTCCTCGCCAATTCGCCGTTCCGCGAAGGCAAGCCCAACGGCTTTCTCTCATATCGTTCGCAGATCTGGACCGACGTCGACAACGCGCGCAGCGGCATGCTGCCATGGGTGTTCGATGACGGCATGAGCTTCGAGCGCTATGTCGACTACGCGCTCGACGTGCCGATGTACTTCGTCTACCGCGACGGCAAATACATCGACGTCGCCGGCAAGAGCTTCCGCGACTTCCTCGCCCGCAAGATCCCCGGGGTGAAGGACATCGAGCCCATGATGTCCGACTGGGCCGATCACCTCACGACCATCTTCCCCGAGGTACGTCTCAAGAAATTTCTCGAGATGCGCGGCGCGGACAGTGGCCAGTGGCGCCGCATCTGCGGCATGCCGGCGCTGTGGGTCGGCATCTATTACGACCAGGTCGCGCTCGATGCAGCGTGGGACCTGGTCAAGGACTGGACCGCCGAAGAACGCCAGGCAATGCGCGACAGCGTGCCGAAGCAGGCTTTCAGGACACCCTTCCGCAATACCACGGTGCACCAGCTCGCCCACCGCATGCTCGAGATATCATCCGCGGGCCTGAAGCGCCGCGCCGCGCTCGACAGCGGCGGAATGAGCGAAGACGGCTTCCTCAACCCGCTGCGCGAACTCGTCGCCCGCGGCCACACCCGCGCCGAAGAGCTGCTCAAGAACTACCACGGCCCCTGGAACCGCGACCTGACCCGCGCCTTCAAGGAATACAATTTCCTCTAGCGCATCCGCCGCGACAGCAGGGCCATGCCCGTACCGAGCGCCACAAGCACCAGGCCGCGGTAGAGCCATTGCATCTCCTCCATCATGAAGTCGGTGCCGGTCAGGCCGCGGTTGCGCGCGATCCACCACAAGCCCAGCAGAGCGAGCGCGACGCCGATCCACAGCGTCGCCCTCCTTGCGATGTTGGGCACGGACTACCTCGGCTGCGGCACGCGCTCCGCGCCCTGGCGCGAGACCATCCAGCCCGGATATTCCGGCGGCAGCGCGCTGACCTCGTCGAGGCGCATCATGTCGTCGGCCGATAGTTCGAGCTTGGCTGCTTCCAGGTTGTCCTCGAGCTGCTCGGTGTTCTTCGCGCCGATAATCACGCTCATCACAAACTTCTTGTGCAGCACGTAGGCAAGCGCGACACGCGCCACGCTGACGCCGCGCTTGTTGCCGATCTCGCGCATCGCGTCGACGCACTTCCAGGCGCGGTCCTTGTCGACCGGCGGGAAGTCGAACACCACGCGGCGCGCACCCTCCGGCCCATTCGACCCCGGCCCGAACTTGCCCGACAGCAGGCCGCCCGCCAGCGGCGACCACACCATCAGACCCACCTTCTGATCCTGGATCATCGGCACGATCTCGCGTTCCAGGTCGCGGCCTGCGATGGAGTAGTAAGACTGGATCGTCTCCATCCGCGCCCAGCCGCGCGCCGCGGCATAGCCGTTCGCCTTCATCACGCGCCACGCCTGCCAGTTGGAGCAGCCGGCATACCGAACCATGCCCTGGCGCGTGAGATCCTCCAGCGCGCGCATGGTCTCCTCGACCGGCGTCACCGTGTCCGTGGCGTGGATCTGGTAGAGGTCGATGTGATCGGTGCCCAGCCGCTCCAGGCTGCGGGACACGGAATCCATGATGTGCCCGCGCGAGGCGCCGATGTCGTTCACGCCCGGCCCCATGCGGCCATAGCACTTGGTTGCGATCACCACCGCCGAGCGCTTCAGGCCCAGGTCCTTGATCGCCTGTCCCGTCAGGCGCTCTGACTGCCCCGAGGAATAGACGTCGGCGGTGTCGAGGAAGTTCACGCCGGCGGCGACCGATTTCTCCACGATCTGTGTCGCCAGCTTCTGGTTCACGTCCCCGATCCCGGCCCAGATGCCGCCGGGCTTGTTCTCGCCGGTGAAGGTCATCGTGCCGAGACAGATTTCGGACACATAGAGGCCAGTCTGGCCAAGCTGCTTGTACTTCATGGTGTCACCTCGCTGAGCGGTTCCAGGAAAAGGTATCGCGGTTTTCCGTCCGGGACCGCGACCAAACAAAATCAATGTTCGGGAAGGGGGATGAACTCGACGTCGTCGCCCGGGATCTTCCCGTAGGCGAACTCTTTCCATTCGTCCTTGGCCTGCTCGATGCGTTCCTTGCGCGAGGAGACGAAATTCCACCAGACATGCCGCTGGCCATCGAGCGGCGCGCCGCCCAGCAGCATCACGCGCGCATCGCTTTTTGCGGCGATCACGCCGCGTTCGCCCTTGTCGTAGATGATCATGGCGCCATCGCCGTGCTCGGCCCCGCCAGAGGTGACCGTTCCACCCACCACCATCGCGCCACGCTCGGCGTATTCGTCTGGCAGCGCCACCATCGCGCCCGCTTTGATCTTCGCGTCGACGTAGAAGATATCCATCGGCACCTTCACGGGCGAGGTGTGGCCATAGGCCTTGCCTGCCACCACACGGAGCACGGCTCCTTCGTGCTCGCGCACCGGAAGGTCGCCTTTCGCCACGTGCTGAAAGCTGGGTGCGTCCTCCTCGTTCGCGGCGGGCAATCCGACCCAGCTCTGGATGCCGTGCATGCGATGACCGCGCGCACGCACGTCGGCTCCCGTTCGTTCCGAGTGCGCGATGCCGCGCCCCGCCGTCATCCAGTTCACGTCGCCCGGCACGATCTCCTGCACGCTGCCCAGCGTGTCGCGATGCACCTGCGACCCGTCGAACAGATAGGTGATGGTTGCGAGCCCGATATGCGGATGCGGCCGCACGTCGATGCCGTTGCCCGGCGCGAATTCTACCGGCCCGAAATAGTCGAAGAACACGAACGGCCCGACGGTGCGCTGGCCGATCTGCGGCAGCACGCGGGCGACCTTGAAGCCGTCGCCCAGTTCGCGGGCCTTTCCTTGCAGATCGCGCATGAAGGGCGGGCCTCGGTTAGGGAGGCAGGATGCTAATCTCCGGCCACACGGCTTTCCAGCGCGCCGCCTTCTCCTGATAGCGGTCGGGATGGAAATTCGGCATGCGGTTGGGACGTACGATCATGTCCGCGATGTCGGCATGGCCTTTCGGCGCGTAGACGCCATAGGTGTACTCGCGCGAATGCCGCATCCCGATCATCGCGCAATCGCACAGGAACCGGTCGATCCCGTCCGTCGCCTTGGTGAGCGTCGGATATTCGGTCCCGAATTTCTCCTGATACCAGATGTGCACGCGTCCCTGGTTGCGCACCTCGACCTCGATGCCGAGATCGGCGAACAGCGCATCCGCGCGCCTGATCACGGCGTCCTCGGCTTCCCACGACGGATCGCGATCGAAATAGAAGATGTCGTAGTCCTTGATACCGTGCGTCGGTGGCCGTCCTGTGATCGAGTTCCACACGGTCTGAAAGATCGCGCCCGACACCAGCCATGCATCCGGCGCGCCAAGTTCCGGCAGCCGGTCCAGGATCGCACGGTTGTTTGGATTGCTAAGCGCCGCTTCAACGAGCCCGAACTGATTCATGCGCCCAGTCTCACAGAAGCGTCAGGATGCCGTCCACATAGCGCTGCGCCCATCCACGGAACGTCCCGCGCAGCCAATCGGCGTCGACCCCAGGCTTCGTGAAATGCTCCCAGAACTTCAGCCGGTCGTTGATCGCATAAAGCGTCATCCGTCCCGCATCGAGCGGTTTGCCATAGGCATCGCGGAACACGCGCGCCAGCTCGGGCTCAGTATCGAGGTAGCTGCACGCCGATCGCACCAAATCGAGCGCCCCGTCCGAGAACCGCGCTTCGTGGAAATCGAACAGGCCGCTCACGTGCCAGCGGCCTCGCTCTTTGAGCAGCGTCAGGTTGCCGAATTTGTAGTCGCAATGGACGTAGGTGTTCGGCACGTCGCCGCGCGCACCGTCGATAGCCGTGTCGATCCACGCACGATCCTCATGGGTGAGGCGTTCGCCGCACATCCGAGCGAACATCGATGCTTCGCGCACGATCCATGAGACGGCGCCTTCGGCGTACGGCTCGAGTTCGATGGACACCGGGCTGAAGTCCCCCGCGAAAGGCCATGTCAGCCGCTGCATCTCCGCCAGGGTCTCGCCCAGCGCGACCGCAACCGCTCGCCGGTCTGCCGGCTCCAGCAAGGTCTTGATGCCACGCTCATCGGTGCACATACCCGGCATCTTCGGCATCATCAGGTACGGCCAGCCGAAAATGTCGTCCGAAGTGTCGTGATGCATCGGCCATGGCACCGGCGCCTTCGTCCGTTCGTGCAGCTGCTGCGCGAACCAGCGCTCCTTGGTGAACTGCCATCGGTCCTCGCGATGGTATTCGGTCTCGTCGATGCCCTTCACCCAATGCGGCGCGCCCCGCAGCACGAACTCGCCGTCGGTTGTGGTGAGGAAGAGATTCTGCCCGAACAGCCCGCCGGTCGTCGGTGCCGCGGAAACGAACCGTCCAAGACCGAACCGTTCCGCGACCGCCTGAAACTGCGCGTCGCTGATCGCGCCCAACCGCTCGGAGTAGACCCGCGCTTCGCCCATGCTCGTCAGGATGCGCTCAACCCCCGGCGAACACCATCTCGGGCAGCACGGCCGTGCCCTGCGCATCGCGCGAGAGCCGGTGCGTCCATTTGACCGCCGACAGTGGCAGAGGCGCGAACAGATGCGGGAAATCCTCGCCCCGCGAGGGCGCATGCTCCCATTTGATCGCGGCGCCGAGCACCGCTTCGTCCACGGCCGCCAGCACGAGCCCATCCTGCCCCGCGTAGTAAAGCCGAAGCGTCTCGGCCAATTGCGAGGCGGTCGAGAAATGCATGAACCCGTCGGCCTTGTCGTGCGCCGAGCCGTGGAACGCGCCTGCCCGCTCGGCTTCCGCCCAGTCCGCGGCAGTCGCAATCTTGAAGATCATGCTCAGACTCCGGTGAAAACGATGTCGATAGCGGGGATGATCCGGTCGCGCTCCGACTCGAAGTTTGTGACCACGGACAAGAGGTGTCGAAGAGGTATCGTGCCGAGGTCGACGGGATCGAGAAAGAACCGCTCCCCACTTATCCGCAATTCAGGATTCAAACGGGTCGGCTGCTTTACGACTCTTTCAACCAGTAAGGGCGCGACGAGCCGTGTCGGCAAATGATCGAAATTTCGATGCTGGACGCAAATCAGATACGGCTTGATATCGCGCGCACGCCGCGTTGGATTTGCGACAACGTCAAACTGCCTGATCGTCATCTTCCAACTCGGCAATCGCTTCCGACAATGTACCGTGCTTCTCAACCATCTCGTTGTGCCAGTCGAAGAACGCCTTGTTCTCCTCGTAGAACCGCTTGGCACGCTCCTCGCCCGTCAGCCTGTCGAGTTCTCGCTCCAGCACCTGCGAAACATTGATCTTCATCGCGCGCGCCGCCTTCAGGATGTCGCGATTCACATAGACGTTCACCGCCTGCCGCTTCTTGGACTCGCGCTGCTCGCTTTCCACGCGCGCAGGAGCCGCATCGCGACGGAACGCGCTCTTCGGTTCGGCCAATCCATGTTTCTTCGTCATGCGCACAGCATATGCGTATGGCCCATACGCATCAAGCTACTATCAACCCTGTGCGGTGCCGCCGATGGTCAATCCATCGATCCTGAGCGTCGGCTGGCCCACGCCCACCGGCACACTCTGCCCCCCCTTGCCGCAGACGCCCACGCCGGTGTCCAGCTTCATGTCGTTGCCGATCATCTTCACCTGTGTCAGCGCATCTGCGCCGTTGCCGATCAGCGTCGCTCCCTTGATCGGCGCGCCGACCTTGCCGTTCTCGATCAGATAGGCCTCGGTACATGAGAACACGAACTTGCCGCTGGTGGTATCGACCTGGCCGCCGCCGAAATTCGTCGCGTACACCCCGTTCTTCACACTCGCGAGGATCTCTGCCGGGTCCTTGTCACCCGCGAGCATGTAGGTATTTGTCATGCGCGGCAGCACCTGGTCGGCATAGGACTGACGCCGCCCATTACCGGTTGGCTTCATCCCCATCAGCCGCGCGTTCTGGCGGTCTTGCATGTAGTTCTTCAGGATGCCGTCCTCGATCAGCACGTTGCGCTGCGAGGGCGTGCCTTCATCGTCGATCGATAGCGACCCGCGCCGCCCATCCAGCGTGCCATCGTCGACAACCGTGACACCCGGTGCCGCGATGCGCTGGCCGAGCAATCCGGCGAACGTGCTCGTCCCCTTGCGGTTGGAGTCACCCTCCAGTCCGTGTCCGATCGCTTCGTGCAGAAGGATGCCAGGCCAGCCAGGCCCCAGCACCACCGCCATCTCACCCGCCGGCGCCGGTACCGAGCCCAGGCTCACAATCGCCTGGCGCAGCGCTTCGTCCACGCCGGCCTGCCAATAGTCCGGCTGGAGATAGACCTCGTATCCCCCGCGGCCGCCGCCGCCGAAGGAACCGCTTTCCTGCCGTCCGTCCTGCTCCACGATCACCGACACATTGATGCGTACCAGCGGACGGATGTCGCGATACGCCGCTCCGTCGGCGCGCAGGATCTCCACCTGCTGCCATTCGCCGGTCACGCTGCACGACACCTGCTTCACGCGGCTGTCCTTCGCCCGCGCGTAGGCGTTCATGTCCTCCAGCAGCTTCACCTTGGTCTCGAAGCTCGCGGTCTGGAGCGGATCGATGTCGGTGTAGAGCTTCGCGTTGGTGCGGGCAGGGGCCAGCGCCGCCTCGCCCGAATAGCCCCGCGACACGGCGCGCACCGTGTTCGCGGCCCGCTGGATCGCTTCTTCCGACAAGTCCGACGCGTGGGCATAGCCCGTTGCTTCGCCGGCCACCGCACGCAGGCCGAATCCCTGCGTGGTATCGAAGGTCGCAGCCTTCAGCCGGCCGTCATCGAAAGAGAATGATTCGCTCTGGCGGTATTCGAGGAACAATTCGCCGTCGTCTGCGCCCTTCAAAGCCTCGGCCACCGTGGCCTGGACGCGGCCGCGATCCATGCCGGTGCGGGAAAAGAAAAGGTCTGACGGATTGCTCATGCGATGCTCCGGGAACGGCGATTTGGCTCGGCTTTATCATATAGGTGCTTTCACCCCGATTGCGCCTCCGCGAAAAGGCAGGTGCGTGGCGGGGTCTTGAAACCCACCCCGTGCCAGAAGGTCGCAATGACTTTAGGGGCTTAGCGCCTCTAAATCGCCGCCAAGAATCTCAAATGCGGGGGGCCTCGCCACCTCGCTTCAGCGCATCTGTGAGGTCGCCGCATGTCCCAGAAAAAGTTAGGGCGAAAATCCGCCATCGGTGCGGGCGTGGCCGCCGCGGTCCTCGCGTGGTCGGGCTCCGCGTTCGCGGACCTGCCGCAGCCCTATGAGACCGGTCTGCTGCCCTCGGCGTCGCCGGTGATGGACCAGATCACGAGCTTCCACACGCTGCTGCTCTGGATCATCACGCTTATCTGCCTGTTCGTGCTGGCGCTGCTGGTCTGGATCCTGATCCGCTACAACAGGCGTGCGAACCCGGTACCTTCCAAGACGCATCATAACACTCTGCTCGAAGTCGCCTGGACGATCATCCCGGTGATCGTCCTCGTCATCATCGCGATCCCGTCCTTCAAGCTGCTGTATTTCGAGGCGGAGATCCCGCCACCGGATGTACACATCAAGGTCATCGGCAAGCAATGGTTCTGGACCTATGAGTACCCGCAGTCGAACTTCACGTTCGACTCCCAGGGCCTGACGACGGTCAAGGCCGCGGCGGGCGAGGAGCCGGACCGCGCGCTCGCCGAAGGCAAGCCGCGCCTGCTCTCCGTCGACAATCCGATCTACGTGCCGGTGAACAAGGTGGTGGAGATCGAGACGACCGGCGCCGACGTCATCCACTCGTGGTCTCTGCCCCAGATGGGGGTGAAGATGGACGCGATCCCGGGCCGGTTGAACCACACCTGGTTCAAGGCCACACGTACCGGCACCTTCTACGGTCAGTGCTCGGAGCTCTGCGGTGCCAGCCACGCCTTCATGCCGATCGAAGTGCATGTCGTGAGCGACGCCGACTACGCCAGGTGGCTCGCCGACGCCAAGAAGAACACCAAGATCTATCAGCCGATCGCGGACGCCTCGGGCGACCGCCGTCTGGCTGCGCAATAAGGACACCACGTCTATGGCCGATCTCGCACACGCTGCAGACCACCACGACGATCACGCCCACGGTCATCCGACCGGGTGGCGCCGCTTCGTCTATTCGACGAACCACAAGGACATCGGCACGATGTACCTGATCTTCGCGATCTTCGCGGGGATCATCGGCGGCTTCATGTCGATGATGATGCGTGCCGAGCTGATGGAGCCCGGCCTCCAGATCTTCAAGGAGCCGCACACCTTCAACGTGTTCGTCACCGGCCACGGCCTGATCATGGTGTTCTTCATGATCATGCCCGCGATGATCGGCGGCTTCGGCAACTGGCTCGTGCCGCTGATGATCGGCGCGCCGGACATGGCGTTCCCGCGCATGAACAACATCTCGTTCTGGCTGCTGCCGTTCTCCTTCGCGCTGCTTGTCGCCTCGATGTTCGTCGAAGGCGATTCCGGCGGCATGGGCGTCGGCGGCGGCTGGACGCTGTATGCGCCGCTGTCGACTTACGGCTCACCCGGACCGGCGATGGACTTCGCGATCTTCTCGATTCACATCGCGGGTGCGAGCTCGATCCTGGGCGCGATCAACTTCATCACGACGATCTTCAACATGCGCGCACCGGGAATGACGCTGCACAAGATGCCGCTGTTCGTCTGGTCGATCCTGGTGACGGTGTTCCTGCTTCTTCTCTCGCTCCCGGTCCTCGCCGGCGCTATCACCATGCTGCTGACCGACCGCAACTTCGGCACGACGTTCTTCAACGCGGCCGGTGGCGGCGATCCGGTGCTCTATCAGCACCTGTTCTGGTTCTTCGGCCACCCGGAAGTGTACATCCTGATCCTTCCGGGCTTCGGCATGGTCAGCCACATCATCTCGACCTTCTCAAAGAAGCCGGTGTTCGGCTATCTCGGCATGGCCTACGCGATGGTGGCGATCGGCTTCATCGGCTTCCTGGTGTGGGCGCACCACATGTACGTGGTCGGCCTCTCCGTCGACACCAAGGCCTACTTCGTGTTCGCGACCATGGTCATCGCGGTGCCGACCGGCATCAAGATCTTCTCGTGGATCGCGACGATGTGGGGCGGCTCGCTCGAATTCAAGACCCCGATGCTGTGGGCAGTGGGCTTCGTGTTCCTGTTCACCATCGGCGGCGTGACCGGCGTGGTGCTGGCGAACGCCGGCATCGACGTCTATCTGCAGGAGACCTACTACGTGGTGGCGCACTTCCACTACGTGCTGTCGCTCGGCGCCGTGTTCACGATCTTCGCGGGCTTCTACTTCTGGTTCCCGAAGATTACCGGCTACATGTACAACGAGTTCCTCGGCAAGCTGCATTTCTGGATCACGTTCGTCGGCGTGAACATCGCGTTCTTTCCGATGCATTTCCTGGGCCTCGCCGGCATGCCGCGCCGGTATGCCGATTATCCGGACGCCTTCGCGGGCTGGAACTACATTTCGTCGATCGGGGCGTTCATCGCCGGCGTCGGCGTGCTCGTGTTCCTGTTCATGCTGGCCGAGGCCTTCCTGCGCAAGCGCGTCGCCGGCGACAATCCGTGGGGTCCCTACGCGACCACGCTGGAGTGGACGCTGCCATCGCCGCCGCCGTTCCACCAGTTCAACGAACTGCCGACGGTCAAGTAAGCGATGGCGAACGCCGCGACATTCCAGGCCGGCAGCCGTGTGGCCACGGTGGGCGATTACTTCGCCCTCCTGAAGCCGCGCGTGATGTCGCTCGTGATCTTCACGGGCTTGGCCGGTATCGTCGCGGCGCCGGGACACATCAACCCGCTGATCGCCTTCACCGCGCTGCTCTGCATTGCGGTGGCGGCCGGCGCGTCGGGTGCGCTCAACATGGCCTATGACGCCGACATCGACCGCGTGATGGCGCGTACCGCCACGCGCCCGATCCCGATGGGCCATGTCACCCCCGGCGAGGCTTTGGGCTTCGGCTGGGTTCTGTCGGTGGCCTCTGTCGCGGTGATGGGCCTGTTCGTGAACCTGGTGGCGGCTGTACTGCTCGCCTTCACGATCTTCTTCTACGTCGGCGTCTATACGCTTTGGCTGAAGCGCCGCACGCCGCAGAACATCGTCATCGGCGGCCTGTCGGGCGCACTCCCGCCCGCCATCGGCTGGGCCGCGGCGACCGGCGATCTCTCGCTGGCGCCCATCCTGTTCGTCGCCATCATCTTCATGTGGACGCCGCCGCATTTCTGGGCGCTGTCGCTCTGGCGTTCGGACGATTATGCCCGTGCCGGCGTGCCGATGATGCCCGTGGTGCGCGGCAAGGCCTTCACGCGCCGCCAGATACTGCTCTACAGCATCGCGCTGATCCCGCTCGGCATTGCGCCCGCTCTGATCGGCGCTGCCGGCCCGCTCTACCTCGCCGCCGCCTCGCTGATCGGCGCCTGGTTTGCGGTAGAGGCCGTAGCCGTTTACCGCGAGACGAACGACGCGAAGGAGCCTGCCGCGCACCGGCTGTTCCGCGTCTCGCTGATCTACATGTTCGCGCTGTTCGCTTCGCTCATCGTTGAGGCGGTGGCTCACATCTCACCATTGGTCCCATGGCTCTGATCATGACCGACGACGAGAAGAAGGCCCGCAAGCAGCGCAACGTAGCGATTGCTATTGCGCTCGGCGCGCTGGTCGTTCTGTTCTACATCATGTCGATGGTACGGGTTCACCCGTAGGAGAGGGTTAGCACTCATGGCCGATTCCGAGGTCAAGCACGACTACCATCTGGTCGACCCCAGCCCATGGCCGATCGTGGGTTCGATCGCCGCCTTCCTGATGCTGGGCGGCACGGTACTTTGGATGCATCCGGACGCGACGAAATCGTTCGGCATCCTCGCGGGCTCGCCTGTCATCGGCCTGGTCGGGCTTGGCCTGGTCCTGTTCACGATGGCCGGCTGGTGGCGCGACGTCGTCAACGAGTCCGTCGTCAAGCACAACCATACCCCTGTGGTGAAGCTGCACCTGCGCTACGGCATGCTGCTCTTCATCGCGTCGGAGGTGATGTTCTTCGTCGCGTGGTTCTGGGCCTATTTCAACTCGGCGATCTTCTTCAACGATGTCTCAATCGGCTCATGGCCGCCCGCGGGCATCGTGACGCTCGACCCCTGGCACTTCCCGCTGCTCAACACGCTGATCCTGCTGACCTCGGGCACGACGGTGACTTGGGCGCACCACGCCATCCAGCACGGCGACAGGAAGGGCGCGGTGCAGGGCCTGCTCCTCACCGTATTGCTCGGCGCCAGCTTCACCGGCGTGCAGGCCTATGAATACGCGCACGCGCCGTTCACCTTCGGCTTCAACCACCTCGCCAGGGTGCCGTTCGCAGACGCCGCGCACGCCTCGCTGACCGCGGGCGTGGGCAATTTCGACGCGATCTACGGCTCGACCTTCTTCATGGCGACCGGCTTCCATGGTTTCCACGTCATTATCGGAACCATCTTCCTCACCGTCTGCCTGTTCCGCGCCATCGCCGGACAGTTCACCCCGACGCGGCACTTCGGCTTCGAGGCTGCCGCATGGTACTGGCACTTCGTCGACGTCGTGTGGCTGTTCCTCTTTGCCTGCATTTACGTCTGGGGTGCGGGTCCGAACATCGCGGGATAGGGATGACGGCGCCCGGCACGCTGCAAGCGAGCCTGCTGGGCCGCTGCCCCAGATGCGGGCAAGGTCCGCTGTTCGACGGTTATCTGTCGATCGCGTCCGCCTGCACGGCCTGCGGCCAGGACTTCAAAACGTTCGACGTCGGTGACGGCGCCGCCGCGCTGGTCATCCTCGTTGTCGGTGCGATTGTTTGCGGGCTGGCGCTCTGGACGGAGTTCACCTTCCACCCTCCGCTCTGGGTCCACGCCATCATCTGGGCCCCGCTGATCGCCGCCCTGACGCTCGCCCTTCTGCGCCTCACCAAGTCCGCGCTGCTGGTGCTCCAGTACAAGCACAAGGCTGGCGAGGGCCGGATCGAGACGTGATCTTCCGTCCCTACCCTGGTCTCACCGTCGCCGTCGCCATCCTGCTTGCCATTCTTCTGGGCCTCGGCTTCTGGCAGCTTCAGCGGCTGCAATGGAAACTCGGCCTGATCGAGCAGGTCCACCGCAACATGGCTGCGGCACCGATCAGCCTCGACGAAGCGATCAGGCTCGGCGCGTCCGCCGAATATCGCCGCGTGACTCTGCACGGCCGCTTCGACAACGCGCGCGAGGCCTACATCTACGGCGTCGGCGAGGACGGCGTGCCGGTCTATCACGTGATCACGCCGCTCACGACCGGCGACAACCGCATCCTGCTGGTCGACCGCGGCGTCGTCCCGATGGAAAGGCAGAACCCCGCCACGCGCGCGCAGGGCCAGGTCGGAGGCGAGACCTCCGTCACCGGAATCTGGCGCGCGGAAGTGCAGCCTGGTGCTTTCACCCCGCCGCCCGACACGATCAAGCGCATCTGGTTCGTGCGCAGCGCCGGCGGCATCGCGCGCGTCTTTCATGAAAAACTGGCAGCGCCGGTCATCGTCGAGGCCGACGCCACGCCCAACCCCGGCGGCTTGCCAAGGGGCGGACAGACCCGCGTCGAATTCCGCAACGAGCACCTGCAATACGCGATCACGTGGTTCCTGATGGCCGCGGGCCTCTTGGGCGTCTACATCGCCTTCCACATTTCCCGTGGCCGCCTGGCCTTGAAACGGCCAGACTGAATTCCCATATAGTCAGGGCGGTGTCCGAAGCCCCGGCGACTCAAGGGGGCGAGGGACGTGCACCCCCACCCTCTCATCGAAAATCTGGAGAACAATTATATTACCGAAGAAGTCATAAACGTTTGAATGTAAAGGAATAACGGCGAGAATCCTGGCCAAAGCCTGCGCCAAGACGGCCCGATACAAGAAATCTGCCAGCCCCTATGGTGCCCCCCGGCCACCCGGAGTGCGGGCGAAGAAAAAAGGCCCAATTTTGAAAAGCGAATACCAAGCCTTTGTGAGCACGCGGGGACACGCCCCCAGCGCTAGCTTCGGCGACGTTCTGCTCGCCGGCCTCGCGCCGGACGGCGGTCTCTATCTGCCCGCCGCCTGGCCGCAGCTCAGCGCGGCCGGCACCCCCGGCCTGATGACCCGCAACTTTGCCGAAGCCGCGCGCGCCATCCTCACGGCTTTCGCGCGCGGATCGTTCACGGAAGAAGAAATTGCCGCAGACGTCGCAGCGGCCTATTCGGACTTCGACCACCCGGACATCGCGCCGCTGACCGAGATCGCGCCCGACCTGTACCTGCTGGAGCTTTTCCACGGGCCGACGCTCGCCTTCAAGGACATCGCGCTCCAGGTGCTGGGCCGCATGTTCTCGCGCGCGCTGGCCAGGCGGGGCGGCAAGGCGACCGTCGTCGCCGCGACCTCCGGTGACACCGGCTCCGCCGCCATCGCCGCGCTCGGCGGACTGCCCAACATCGCGGTCTTCGTCCTGCACCCGAAGGGCAGGGTGAGCGACGTGCAGCGTCTTCAGATGACGACGTCGCCGCACGCCAACGTGCACAACATCGCGCTTGAGGGTACCTTCGACGATTGCCAGGCGATCGTGAAGGCGCTGTTCGCCGAAACGGAGTTCGCGCATGCCGTCGGCCTCACCGCGGTCAACTCGATCAACTTCGCGCGCATCGCCGCGCAGTGCGTCTATTACTTCACCGCGACCGCGCAACTCGGCCGCGCGGCGACCTTCGTGGTGCCCACCGGCAATTTCGGCGACGTCTTCGCCGGCGAAGCCGCGATGCGCATGGGCCTGCCGGTCGAGAAGCTCGTCGTCGCAACCAACGCCAACGACATTATGGTCCGTGTACTGATGACTGGTGTCTACGAGCCGGGGGCCGTGCATCCCTCGCTCAGCCCCAGCATGGACATCCAGGTCGCTTCGAACTTCGAGCGCGCGCTGTTCGAGGCGTCCAACCGAGACGCCGACTGGATCCGCAAGTCGATGGAGCACCTCGCCCGCGACAAGCGCCTCGTCCTGCCCGACATCGTCCGTGAACGCCTGCGGGAGCGCTACGCCGCCGCCCGCACCGACGACGCGGAAACCATCGAGACCATACGGAAGACGCACGCCGAAACCGGCCGCATCGTCGATCCGCATACCGCCGTCGCGCTGCACGCTGCGTACAAGATGAACCGCAAGTCCGGTGCTCCGGTGGTGGTTCTGTCCACGGCACACCCCGCCAAGTTCCCCGACGCGGTAGCGCGCGCCATCGGCGCTCCGCCCCCGGTTCCTAACCGCTTGAAATCGTTGTTTTCCGGGGTCGAAAGGGTCGCGACTTTGCCGAACAACAAGGACTTGGTGCGTGCCCATATCGAGTCTAAGCTGTAGGCATGTCCCCCGAAATTACCAGGCTTTCCAACGGCTTGACCGTTATCACCGACCCCATGCCGCTGCTCGAGAGCGCCATGCTCGGAGTATGGGTCAATGCCGGCACGCGCAACGAGACCAAGCCCGTCATGGGTGTCTCGCACATGCTCGAACACATGGCGTTCAAGGGCACGACAACCCGTTCTGCCCGCGCGATCGCGGAAGAGATCGAAAATGTCGGCGGGTACCTGAACGCCTACACCAGCCGTGAGCAGACCGCCTTCCACGCGCGCGTCCTGAAAGCCGATGTGCCGCTCGGGGTCGACCTGCTGGCGGATATCCTCATCAACCCCACCTTCGCGCAGGACGAGCTTGAGCGCGAACGCCAGGTCGTTCTGCAGGAGATCGGTCAGGTGCGCGACACGCCGGACGACATCATCTTCGATCACCTTCAGTCGGTCGCTTATCCGGACCAGCCGATGGGTTGGCCGATCCTCGGCCTCGACGAGACGGTGAGCAGCTTTTCCCAATCCGACCTGCGCGCCTACATGAGCGCGAACTACCGCGCCGCCGACATGACATTCATCAGTTCGGGTGCCGTCGATCACGCCGAGATGGTGAAGCTTGTCGCGGAGAAGTTCGCGAAGCTGAGCCCGGGCCCGACACCGGCGCCGCTTCCCGCGCAATATGTCGGGGGCGACATCCGCTTCGACGAGGATCTCGAACAGGCGCACATCGCCTACGCGCTGCCGGGCATTTCCAGCTCCGATCCGGATTTCTATGTCGGCCAGGTTTATGTCACGGCGCTGGGCGGCGGCATGTCCTCGCGCCTCTTTCAGGAAGCGCGCGAGCGCCGCGGGCTCTGCTATGCAATCTCCGCCTTTGCGCAGTCCTCGCGCGACGGCGGCACGATCGGCATCTACACGGGCACCGGCGAGAAGGAGGCCGGCGAAATCTCCGCCGTCATCGCCGGTGAGATGGAGAATCTGGCTGCGACCGCATCCGACGCCGAAGTGAATCGCGCCAAGGCGCAGATGAAATCGTCGCTGCTGATGGGCCTCGAACGTCCCGGCCAGCGTGCCGAGCAGATCGCCGGACAGGTGTTTTCCTATGGCCGCGTGCTGACGATCGCCGAAATGACGGCGAAGCTCGATGCTGTCGATGCGGCCGCGGTCCGTCGCTTCGGTACGCGCGTGCTCGAAGCCGGGCGTCCCGCCGTGGCGGCGGTGGGCCCGGTCTCCAGGCTCGAGTCCTTCGACGCCTTTGCGCACCGCTTCGGATCTGCGCGCGTGAAGCACGCGGCGGAATAATGAACAGCGGCCCCATGGCATTCATGCGGGGCCTCACTTTCCCGGGGGGCCAACAGCCGGTCATCAAGGCGGGCAGCGTCTATCTGCGCTATCCCCGCATGGCCGACTTCAAGCAATGGCAGCGCCTGCGCGGCGAGAGCCGGGCATTCCTCGAGCCGTGGGAACCAGTGTGGGCGAGCGACGAACTCACGAAGGGCGCCTATCGCCGCCGCATCAAGCGTTACCAGAAGGAAGCGCGGCTCGACGGCGCCTATGCCTTCTTCGTGTTCCGCCACGAGGACGACGCGCTGATGGGCGGCTGCACGCTGTCGAACGTGCGGCGCGGCGTGACGCAGTGTTGCGCGCTGGGCTACTGGATCGGCGAGCGTTTCGCGCGCCAGGGATACATGTACGACGCCGTGAAGGCGCTGGTGCCGTTCATCTTCAGTACGCTCGGCCTGCATCGGATCGAGGCCGCGTGCCTGCCGTCCAACGATCCCTCGAAGAACCTCCTGACCAAGGTCGGCTTCCGGCAGGAGGGCCTCGCCCTGCGCTACCTCCAGATCAACGGCGAATGGCGCGACCATCTCCTCTTCGCCCTGTTGGCGGATGAGGTGCGGTTGGCATAGAACCTACGCGCACTGTCAGGGCCCGCGACTGCGGGCCACCAGTTGGAGCCCCGCTGGATGGCGCAGGATTTCGTGACAACATTGTCCTGCAACCACCGAATTTGTCGTCACCTGGGTGGCCCGCATTTGCGTGCCATGACAATAGTGAAGTGATGAAACGATTCGCCTTTGCCGCAGCGCTTTGCGCCGCCTTGATGTCCGCGTTTGCGGTCATCGCCGCAGCCGCGCCGGTGGATCCGTCCGCGATGGACTTTGCGGGGCCCGACGGCGTGGTGGAGATCCGCGACACACTCAAGCCCTATCACGCGCCGTCTGGCGCGAACCGGCCCGACAAGTCCGGCTGGTTCCTGATCGCCGTGACCAATTCCGCGATCCGTCCCGTCGCGCGCGTGCTGCAAGCGGCGCAGCCGCAAAGCGTGAGTTTCCGCATCCTGCCGCGTCCGACTCGGCCCGCCATCGTGGGTGTCGCGAGTTCCGATCCGCTGGTCTCGATCGCGCAGATGAATGCCTATGGCCGCCACACCTATCGCGTGATCGTGCCGCCGGCGTCCACCGTTGCGCTCGCGGTGCAGATGGTGAACACGCCCGACCCGCCGGTGCTGCTCGCCTGGACGGAGCCGGCCCTCGCGGCCCACAACCGCCAGCTTGCGATCTTCACGACGGCGGTCTGGGCCGTGATCGGCGCCGCCGCGTTGCTGGCCGCTGGCCTCGCCATCATGCTGGGGCACGCGCCGGCACGCTGGGGTGCGATCACGCTGCTGCTGGTGCTGCTCGAACGCCTCTCAGAGACCGGCCTGTTCGACGGTTCCATCGCAACGGCGGTCGGCGGACCGTACGGTCTGATGGCGATGCTCGCGGCCTTCGCGCTTGCAGCCGGGGCAGCGCTGGCCGATGCCATCGTGCCGATCCACGATTTGTGGCCCAACCACACGCGCAATTTCCGTCTTGGCTTGTACAGCCTCTGCGGGCTCGGCATTGCGGCCTATCTCGGCATACCGGCCGCTGCCGTGCTTACCGATACCATCGTGGTGCTCGGTTCGCTCGCGGTCGCCGGCTATCTGATCTACCGCGGCCGCTTCGGCGCCCAGGCGGCGCGCGTCGCCGCGCCCAGCGCCCTGGTCTTTGCGCTTGTCGCGCTCGCCTCGGTCGCGGCGACCGTCAACAACGCCGGCGAGTCCTGGGCGACATCGGCGGCAGGCGGGTTTGCGGCAGCGGCGTCGTTGCTCCTCGCGCTCGCCATCGCCGCGGGTGAGGGGATCGCGGTCCTGCCGTTTCAGTCCATGGCGTCCATGCCTGATCTCGAACCGCTTCCGGCCGACAGCGCCGACGAGGCGATGCAGGCGATCGGCGCCTCACACCAGGGCGTGTTCGATCTCGATTTTGAGGCCGAGACCCTGCGCCTGTCGCGTGAAGCCTGCGCGCTGATCGGCGTCAGCGAACGCGCCACGCCGATCGCGCACGCCGATTGGGTCCAGCGCATCCATGCCGACGACCGGGAGACCTACGCCGACGCTCTGAACGATTACCGCAGCCATCCGGGCCTTGCGTTCCGTGTCGAATTCCGGGTGCGGGCAGAGGGTGTGCGCTATCCGTGGATCGAATTGCGGAGCACGATGTTGGGCGAACGCGCGCCTGCCACGCGCTGCCTCGGCCTGATGGCCGACGTGACGACCCGCAAGGAGCACGAGGCGCATCTGCTGGAGCGCACCATGCGCGATCCGCTGACCGGCCTCGGCAACCGCGTGGCGATGATGGAGGAACTGGAGAACCTGGCCGGCCGGTTTGCCGACACGACCTTCGCCGTCGTCGACATCGATCGCTTCAAGTCCATTCATGCGAGCCTCGGCGACGACGGCGCCGACGCGGTGCTGGCAAAGGTCGCGGAGCGGATCGCCACCCGTTTCCCGGATGCGCGTGTGTTCCGCGTTGGCGGCGATGCGTTCGCCTTCGTGTTCGTCAACGCCGAGAGCCGTCCCGAAACCATCGGTCATGCCCTGCTCGACGTCGGCACCGATCCCTATGCGCACGACGGCCGGAACATATTCGCACCGGTCAGCGCGGGCGTCGCGCTTGGCCGCGATGCGCGCGATCCGCTCGACCTGCTCAAGAATGCGGAACTTGCCCTTGGCAACGCCAAGCGCGCCGGCGGCGGTTGCGCCCGCGTCTATGCACCGGACATGGAAGCAGCGACGCCGGGCGACTCCGTTGCGCTGGAGGCGGACCTTCGCCGCGCTATCGCTGACAAGCAGCTCGACGTGTACTACCAGCCGATCGTGCGCCTGTCGGACGGGGCCATCGCGGGGTTCGAGGCGCTGCTGCGCTGGAAGCATCCAACGAAAGGTCTCATCGCGCCCGCCGAATTCATCGCCCACTCGGAGGAAACCGGCACGATCGTCGCGCTTGGACGTGTCGCGCTGGAACGCGCCGCGCACGACATCGCGCAGTGGCAGCGCTTCTTCCCGCTGGACCCGCCGCTGTTCGTCAGTGTCAACGTCTCGCGCCGCCAGCTCCGCGACCAGGATTTCAACATCCTCCTCGGCGCGCTTCTGCGCCGCGAGAACGTCGCCCCCGGCACGCTCCATCTCGAGGTCACCGAAAGTGTGGTGGCGGCCAATCACGACGCACAGGAAGCGCTCGCCCACGCCAGGGCGCTCGGCGCCGGCATATCCATCGACGACTTCGGCACCGGCACGTCGAGCCTCAGCCAACTCCGGACGCTGCCCTTCGACACGATCAAGATTGACCAGAGCTTCCTTGCCAAACACACCGACGAGCACGCCAACGCCGATGGCGCCGTCGTCCTCAAATCCATCGTCGCGCTCGCGCACGACCTGAACCGGAGCGTCGTCGTCGAAGGGGTCGAACGGAAGGAAGACGCCGAGTGGATCGCGGAACTCGGCTGCGAATACGCCCAGGGCTTCTATTTCGCGCAGCCGCTGCCGGCGCCTGAGGCGATGAAGTTCATCGCGATGCACTTCGACGCGTCACGCGCGTCCGGATTGCCACGACAGGCCTGAGACGTTCGCGCCCAGCTTGTCGAGCGCGCGCACCCACTTGTTCTCCATGCCGCCGCCGAAGATGATCTCGTTGTCCGGCTCGCAATGGATCCAGCCGTTCGCTGCGATCTCGCTCTCTATCTGGCCCGGACCCCAGCCGGCATAACCCAGCGCCATCATCCAACGGCTCGGCCCGCTGCCGTTGGCGACCCTCTTCAGCATGTCGACGGTCAGCGACATGGCGATCTCCGGTGTCACGACGATCGTGCTGGGCGGATGGTTGCTGCGGTCGGAACTGTGCAGGATATAGCCCTTGTCGGTATCGACCGGTCCGCCGAACATCACGTGCCGCGCCGCCGCCTGCGGCACGGTCTGGATGTCCATCTTCTCCATCAGCTCCCGGAATTCGAGGTCGAGCGGCTTGTTCACGATCAGGCCCATCGCGCCCTCGGCGGAGTGCTGGCACATGAAGATGACGCTGCGTTCGAACCGCGGATCCGACATGCCCGGCATCGCGATCAGGAGCTTGCCATGCAGAAAGCCCTCTGCGGACTGGGGTTGTTCGCCCGCTCGCTCGCTCTTGGTTGGACGTGCTTGGTCGTCGGGTCGACGTTCGCGTGCCATGCCGTAACGCTACATCCAACAGGACGCCTTGGCGACCATCCAGTGCGTGCGGTAAAACCGCGTTCGGCCGTCATAACCCGTTCAGGAGATTTTCATGACAATTCATGTTGGCGAAAAGGTTCCGTCCGCAACGTTGATGGAAATGCAGGACGGTGGCCCAAAGCCCGTCAAGACCGACGATCTGTTCGCCGGCAAGAAGGTCGTGGTGTTCGCGCTTCCCGGCGCCTTCACGCCGACCTGCTCGGCCAAGCATGTTCCGGGCTTCGTGCAGAATTTCGATGCGCTGAAGTCGAAGGGCGTGGACGAGATCGCCTGCGTGTCCGTCAACGACGCCTTCGTGATGGGTGCCTGGGGCAAGGATCAAAAGTCGGACGGCAAGGTCCGCATGCTGGCCGACGGCAATGGCGACTTCACGCGCGCCATGGGTCTTGAGATGGACGGCAGCCGCTTCGGCATGGGCAAGCGCAGCCAGCGTTACGCCATGATCGTCGACAACGGCGTGGTGAAGGAGCTCAACGTCGAAGAGCCGGGAGCGTTCAACGTCTCGAGCGCCGAGCACGTCCTGAAGCAGCTCTAACTGACGTCGGACACGGCGGCCCTCGGGGCCGCCTTCCTCGTTCAGGGAATGGCGCCGCGGGCCAGTGCGTCGGCGCGCTCGTTCTCCGGATGTCCGTCGTGGCCCCTGACCCAGCGCCAGGTCATGTCGTGGCGCGCCGTCTCGACCTCCAGCAGCCGCCACAGGTCGTCGTTCTTTACCGGCTTCTTGTCGGCGGTCCTCCAGCCGTTCTTCTTCCAGCCGTGGATCCACTTGGTGGCGCCGTCCATCACGTATTTGGAGTCTGTATAGAGCGTCACCGCCGACGGCACTTTTAGTGCAGCTAATCCCTGGATGACCGCCATCATCTCCATGCGGTTGTTGGTCGTCGCCTTGTCGCCGCCGGAGAGCTCCTTTTCGGTCGTGCCTGCGCGCAGGATCGCGCCCCATCCGCCAGGTCCGGGATTTCCCGAACAGGCGCCGTCGGTGAAAAGCTCCACGCGAGGTTTGCTCACAATCCGTACTCGGCTGCCGATTTCGCATTGAGGTGAAAGCGCAACCGCTTGGAAAAGTCACGCGGGTCTTTCGGCCGCACCAGCGCATTCGGATCGTGGTTGATCCGGTCATAGAGGCGCGTCAGCAGGAACCGCAGCGCTGCCCCCGCGCACAGCACCGGCAGCGCCGCTTTCTCGTCCACCGACAACGCACGCCTCGCCTGATACGCGGCGATCAGCGCCTTCCCCTTGGTGATGTTGTACGAGCCATCGGTCTCGAAGCACCACGCGTTCAGCATCACCGCAAGGTCATAGGCCAGCGCATCGTTGCAGGCGAAATAGAAATCAATCAGTCCCGACACCCCCGTGCCCATGAACAGCACGTTGTCGGGAAACAGGTCGGCATGGATCACCCCCTGCGGCAAATCCTTCGGCCAGTTCGCCAGAACGCGCGCATGTCCGTCTGCGATCAGGACGCGCAAGCCGCCCTCGATGCCGTCGGCGCCGTCCGCCGTCTTTTCCACGAGCGGCGCCCAGCCGTCCGGCCCCAGTGCGTTCGGCCGTTTGATCGCGAACCCGGCCCCGGCCGCGTGCAGCTTCGCGAGCGCGTCGCCCGCCGCCGCGCAATGCACGACCTCGGGCCGCCGGAGCGACAACCCGTTCAGGAAGGACACCAGCGCCGCCGGCCGCCCGTTGATGCGCGTCGATTGGGCCCCGTCGCGCCGCCGGATCGGCTGGGGACAGGCGATCCCGCGCGCCGCCAGGTGCTCCATCAGGCCCAGGAAGAACGGCAGGTCCGCCTCGCTGACCCGCTTCTCGTAGAGCGTCAGGAAATACGCTCCGCGGTCGGTCTGGAGGTAGAAGTTCGAGTTCTCGACGCCCTCGGCAATGCCCTTGAAGCTCAGCGGCTGGCCGACGTCATAGCCGGCCAGCACCGCCTCCAGCTCCTCGAATGAAACGTCCGTGTAAACCGCCATGCTGCTCCTTAACGGCCGCCCGGTCGGCACGTTCGGGGGCGTATGAAAAAAGGTCAAGGCGACGTGTCGGCCGCGCAGAATCGGCCCGGTTGTGCTATGGGCCCTGCGACGCTATCTCATCTCTCCCATGAACGCTCTGCTCCGTACCGCCGTGCTGGCCGGCCTGTCCCTCCTGTTGCTTTCCGGCTGCCAGACCGAGAAGGAGCGTGCCAATTGCCCGGTCGCGACCGTGCTGGCCAGCGCATCGTGGCTGACGGCCTTCAAGGCCGGCATGCAGAACGATCCCTCCGGCGAGCAGTACACGATCCAGATGATGAGCGTGAGCCAGAGCTGCGACTTCGATGCGGACGAGGGCACCGCCGATTCCGAGCTGGTCATCAACTTCCGCGCTACCCGCACCCCGACGGGCGACCCCGCGCACTATCCGGTGCCGTACTTCATCGCGTCGGTGCTCGACGGCACGAATATCCAGACCAAGAAGATTCTGGCCACCACCTTCGACTTCAATCCCGGCGAAGCATCCACGACCTTCAGCATCACGGCGCCCGTCTATCGCACGAAGTTCGACAACGGCAAGAAGCCGTTCCAGTATGGCCTGGTCGTCGGGCTCCAGCTCACGCGTGAGCAGCTCGACTACAACAAGAAGCTCAATCGATGACGGCGCTTTCCGCCGAGCTGAGCGCGATCGCGGGTGCCGCGTTCGCGGCCGAAGGCCTTTCGCAAAGCTTTGGTCAGGTCCAGCGCTCCGACCGTCCCGATCTCGCCCAGTTCCAGTGCAATGGCGCGCTTGCCGCCGCAAAAGCAGCCAAGACCAACCCGCGTGCCGTCGCGGAGAAGGTGGCCGCGCGTCTGAAGGTCAACCCGCTCTTCGCCAAAGTCGAAATCGCCGGTCCCGGTTTCATCAATCTCGACCTGACCGACGACGCACTGACCGCACGCGGTGTGGCACTGGCGCATGACGGCAACCTCGGCGCGCCAGAGACCGGCAAGGGCAAGGCGATGGTGATCGACTTCGGTGGCCCGAATGTCGCCAAGCCGATGCATGTCGGCCATCTGCGCTCGTCCGTGATCGGCGACAGCCTGCAACGCCTGTTCCGCGCCAACGGCTGGACGGTCACCAGCGACATTCACCTCGGCGACTGGGGCCTCCAGATGGGCCAGCTCATCTCCGAGATCGAGCATCGCGGCATCGCGCCGGTCTATTTCGATCCGGACTTCACCGGCGAATATCCGGCGCAATCGCCGGTCAGCATGGAGGACCTGGAAGAGATCTATCCGGCCGCGTCAGCCGCCTGCAAAGCTGATCCCGCGCGACTCGAAGAAGCTCGCAAGGCGACCGCCGAACTCCAGGCCGGCCGCCGCGGCTATCGCGCGCTGTGGCAGCAGTTCTTCAACGTGTCCAAGGTCGGCCTCGACCGCGAGTTCTCCAGCTTGGGTATTCACTTCGACATGTGGAAGGGCGAAGCGAGTGTCGACGCCATCACCGTGCCGATGGTCGAGGACCTGAAGGCCCGCCAGATCGCCGTCGAAAGCGAAGGTGCGCTGGTCATCCCGGTCGAGCGCAATTCCGACAAGAAGGAAATGCCGCCGCTGATCCTGGTGAAGTCGGACGGCGCGGTGCTCTATGGAACCACCGATCTCGCAACCATCGTCGACCGCGTGAAGGAGCAGAACCCGGACCTCATCCTCTACGTCGTCGACCAGCGCCAGCACCTGCATTTCGAACAGGTCTTCCGCGCTGCCGAGAAGGCCGGCATCGCAGGCAAGGCGACGCTCGAACACGCGGGCTTCGGCACCATGAACGGCACCGACGGCAAGCCATTCAAGACCCGCGTTGGCGGCGTGATGAAGCTGTTCGACCTGATCGCCATGGTGACCGCTGAAGCCAAGAAGCGGCTCACGGAACAGGGGATCGGTGAGGATTATTCGGCGGAAGAGCGCGCTGATATCGCCAGGAAGGTCGGCATCGCGACGCTGAAATTCGCCGACCTCTCGAACTACCGCCTGACCGACTACATCTTCGACCTCGAACGCTTCTCGAAGTTCGAGGGCAAGACCGGCCCCTACCTGCAATATGCGGCGGTCCGCATCCAATCGATCCTGCGCCGCGCGGCAGAGCAGGGCTTCGCGCCAGGCGATCCAGCGACCCATTCGCCGGAAGAGCGCACCCTGTTTCTCCAGCTTTTGGCCCTGCCGGATGCGATGACGGCCGCGGAGAAGGGCAGGGCGCCGAACATCCTGTGCGACTACGCCTTCACGCTCGCCCAGAACTACAGCCGCTTCTATTCCGAGCACCACATCCTGTCCGAATCGGACGCGGCCCTGCGCGCCGCCCGCCTCGGCCTCAGTGCCCTGACTTTGGCCGTGCTAACCAAGGTTCTGTCCCTCTTGGGGATTGAGGTTCCGGAAAGAATGTGAGCGAAAACCGCATTTTCTGCGCCTTTCGTTGACTCCTCACCTTCGCCCCTTAGTATGCCCGCAACGTGGCGGCCCGCCGGATGGCGCGCGGTCGCGGCCAAACACACGATCCCTCGCGGGAGACGTCCACGTCAGTGGAGGCCGAAGGAGCAACCGCCCCGGAAACTCTCAGGCAAAAGGACCGCGAAGGTAATGATCTTCTGGAAAGCAGGGTGCCCGGTGGGGGTGCTCTCACCGAAGGGGTAATCCGACCGGAAACCGGCGGGGAAATCTCTCAGGTCCCATGACAGAGGGGCGCGAACGCTGCGGGAGCAGCGCGCGCCGTCACAACACTCTGCATACGGACCTTTCATGGCCGACACGAACGAGACACTGAAGCGGACGCCGCTCCATGCCCTGCATCTGGAGCTGGGCGCCAAGATGGTGCCGTTCTCGGGCTACGACATGCCGGTGCAGTACCCGTCCGGCATCCTGAAAGAGCACCTGCACACCCGCGAGAAAGCGGGCCTGTTCGACGTCTCGCACATGGGTCAGGCGTTCCTCTCCGGCGCCGATCCGGCCCGCGCGCTGGAAAAGGTGACGCCCGCCGATGTCGTGGGCCTCAAGCCTGGCATGCAGCGCTACGGCCTGCTGCTGAACGACAGTGGCACGATCAAGGACGACTTCATGTTCACGAAGCTGGTGGGCGAGGATGCGCTCTACCTCGTCGTGAACGCCGGCACCAAGGATGGCGACTTCGCCTACATCGCCGAAAAGCTGAAAGGCATCGCCACGCTGGAACCGCGCCCCGACCGCGCGCTGCTCGCGCTGCAAGGCCCCGCCGCCGGCGCCGTGCTGGAACGCCACTCACCCGGCATCGACAAGCTCACCTTCATGAAGGTCGTGCGCTGCACCGTCGCCGGCGCGCCCGCGATCGTCTCGCGCTCCGGCTATACCGGCGAAGACGGCTTCGAAATCTCCATCGAGGCGGTCCACGCCGAACGCGTCGCCCGCTCGCTGTTGCGCGAACCCGAAGTCCTCCCCATCGGCCTCGGCGCCCGCGACAGCCTGCGGCTAGAAGCGGGCCTCTGCCTCTACGGTCACGACATCGACGAGACGACCGATCCCGCCGAAGCCAATCTCGTCTGGTCCATCGCCAAGCGCCGCAAGATGGACAGGGACTTCCCCGCCGCAGAGAGGATCATGGACCGCATCTTCAACGGCACGCCGAAGAAGCGTGTCGGCTTCCGCCCCGACGGCCGCGCCCCCGCCCGCGAGGGCACCGAGATCGCCAACAAGTCCGGCAAGATCATAGGCAAGATCACCTCGGGCGGCTTCGGCCCCTCGCTGAACGCGCCCATCGCCATGGGCTACGTCGACACCGCCTTCGCCGCCGACGGCACCGAGGTCGACCTCATCGTCCGCGGCAAGCCGCTCCCGGCCAGGGTCGCGCCCATGCCTTTCGTTCCCCACCGCTATCGCCGCGCCATTTAGGAGATGCACATGTCCGAAGTCCGCTTCACCGATCAGCATGAATGGGTCCGCGTCGACGGCGACGAAGCGACCGTCGGCATCACCAAATACGCCGCCGAACAGCTCGGCGACGTCGTTTTCGTCGAATTGCCCGAAGCTGGCCGCAAGGTCGGCGCCGGCGGCGAGGCCGCGGTGGTCGAAAGCGTCAAGGCCGCAAGCGAAGTCTATGCGCCCGTCGGCGGCGAGGTAACCGCCAACAATCCCGACCTCACCGGCGACCCCGCGAAGGTCAACGCCGACCCGGAAGGCGAAGGCTGGTTCTTCAAGCTAAAGCTCGCCGACAAGGCCGAGTTCGCCAGGCTGATGACCAAGCAACAGTACGACGAGTTCGTGAAGGGCCTCTAAGCACATGCGCTATCACCCGCTGACCGCCGACGACCGCGCGGCGATGCTCGCCAAGATCGGCGTCGGCTCTGTCGATGCCCTGTTCAAGGACGTGCCGAAGGAAGCGGTCGTCCCGCTCTCGGCCTTCGATCTTCCTGACACGCAGGGCGAGATCGAGGTCGACCGCAAGCTCACGCGCATGGCGGCGAAGAACACCGCGGCCGGCGCCGCGCCGTTCTTCTGTGGGGCAGGCGCCTACAAGCACCACGTCCCGGCCGCGGTCGATCACCTGATCCAGCGCAGCGAATTCCTCACCAGCTACACGCCCTACCAGCCCGAGATCGCGCAGGGCACGCTGCAATACATGTTCGAATTCCAGACCCAGGTCGCGCTGCTGACCGGTATGGAAGTCGCCAACGCCTCGCTCTACGACGGTTCCACGGCCACGACCGAAGCGGTGCTGATGGCCCAGCGCATCACGCGCCGCCCCAAAGCGATCCTCTCCGGCGGCCTGCATCCGCATTACGCCGAGACGGTTGAGACCGTCGCCGGCCTGCACGGCACCATCACCCGCGCCACCGTCACGCCCGGCAAGGCGGAAGACATTGCCGCGCTGATCGACAACGAGACTGCCTGTATCGTGGTGCAGAGCCCCGACGTGTTCGGCTTGATCCGCGATCTGAAGCCGCTTGCCGCCGCCGCGCACGCCAAGGGTGCGCTGCTGATCGCGGTCGTCACCGAAGTCGTCTCGCTCGGCCTGCTCGAAGCGCCTGGCTTCCAGGATGCCGACATCGTGGCCTGCGAAGGCCAGTCGATCGGCAACGGCCTCAACTTCGGCGGCCCCTATGTCGGTCTGTTCGCGACGAAGGAGAAATATCTCCGCCAGATGCCCGGCCGCCTCTGTGGCGAGACGGTCGACGCCGCCGGCAGGCGCGGTTATGTGCTGACGCTGTCGACCCGCGAGCAGCACATCCGCCGCGAGAAGGCGACGTCGAACATCTGCACCAATTCCGGCCTCTGCTGCCTGGCCTTCACGATCCACCTGTCGCTCCTGGGCGAAGAGGGCCTGACCCGTCTCGCCCGCATCAACCATGCCAAGGCGTCGGCGCTCGCCGACAAGCTGAGCGCGGTGAAGGGCGTCAGCCTTGTCACGCCGGCCTTCTTCAACGAGTTCACCGTGAAGCTGTCGAAGCCCGCCGCGGAGGTTGTCGATGTGCTCGCTAAGAAGGGCATCATTGCTGGGGTTCCCGCCTCGCGCCTCCTGCCGCACGATCCGTCGGTGAAAGACCTGCTGATCGTCGCCGCCACCGAGACCACCACCGACGAAGACGCCGATGCGCTCACCAGGGCGCTGGCGGAGGTTCTGTAGGATGACGATGAACAACCAGGGCCGCCCGACCGCGCCGGGCGCGATCGAGCTCAACGAGCTGCCGACGATCTCCGGCGACCGCGGCCTCGACCACGAGGAGCCGCTGATCTTCGGGATCGGCCGCGACGGCCATTGCGGCGTCGATCTGCCGAACGTGCAACTGTCCGAAGCGCGCCTCGGAGGCCAGCGCCGCCGCGGCCCCATCGGACTGCCGGGCCTCTCGGAACCGGAGGTCGTGCGACACTACGTGCGCCTCAGTCGCAACAACTATGCGATCGACGCGGGCCTCTATCCGCTCGGATCGTGCACGATGAAGCACAATCCGCGCCTCAACGAGAAGATGGCGCGGCTTCCCGGCTTCGGCGACCTGCATCCGCTCGCGCCGCAATCCACCACCCAGGGCGCGCTGGAGCTGATCTCCGAGTTGATGAAGTGGCTCACCACGCTCACCGGCATGCCCGCTGTCGCGATGTCGCCCAAGGCCGGCGCGCATGGCGAACTCTGCGGCCTGCTCGCGATCCGCGCCGCAGTCGAGGCGCGCGGCGAGAAGCGCAACCGGATCCTCGTTCCCGAATCCGCACACGGCACCAACCCCGCCACTGCCGCCTTCGCCGGCTTCACCATCGACGAGGTGAAGGGAACGGCCGACGGCCGCGTCGACATGGTGGAGCTGGAAGGCAAGCTCGGGCCCGACGTCGCCGCGATCATGCTCACCAACCCGAACACCTGCGGCCTGTTCGAGCGCGACATCCGCCACATGGCCGACGCCACGCACAAGGCAGGCGCCTACTTCTATTGCGACGGCGCCAACTTCAACGCCATCGCGGGCCGCGTACGCCCGGGCGACCTCGGCATCGACGCGATGCACATCAACCTGCACAAGACGTTCTCCACGCCGCACGGCGGCGGCGGTCCGGGCGCCGGCCCGGTCGTGCTCTCCGCCGCGCTGGCGCCCTTCGCGCCGCTGCCGCTGCTCGTCCACGACGCGAACGGCTTCCGCCTGATCGAGGACCGCGCCGAGATCAAGGACGGCGCCAAACCGTTCGGCCGCATGTGCGCCTTCCACGGCCAGATGGGCATGTTCAGCCGCGCGCTCAGCTACATGCTGAGCCACGGCCGCGACGGCGTGCGCCAGGCCTCGGAGGACGCGGTGCTCAGCGCCAATTACATCCTGCACAGCCTCAAGGACGTCATGACCGCGCCGTTCGGCGACGGCCCCTGCATGCACGAGGCGCTGTTCGACGACGGCTTCCTGGAAGGCACCGGCGTCACCACGCTCGACTTCGCCAAGGCGATGATCGACGAGGGCTATCATCCGATGACCATGTACTTCCCGCTGGTCGTCCACGGCGCGATGCTGATAGAGCCGACGGAGTCGGAGTCCAAGGAAAGCCTCGACCGCTTCATCCACGTCCTGCGTGAGATGGCGCTGGAGGCCAAGGCCGGCAGGAAGGAGCGTTTCGAGGGCGCCCCGCGTCTCGCCCCCCGCCGCCGCCTCGACGAAACCGCCGCCGCCCGCAAGCCCGTGCTTCGCTGGAAGAAGAAAGAGCTGCCGCAGGCCGCCGAATAGCTACGGCTTGTCGAGTACCACGATCATCGGTCCGATGTCTGCGCCGCGCAAGCGAATGCGCTGCGCCGGCACCCACAGGCTCGACACCGTGCCGTCGAGGTAGAGTGCGTTGTCGCATTTCAGCGCATCGCGGAAGAACCGAGCCAGCTTGCCGAACGACACCGGGTCCTCGCTCATGACGAAGAGCGCCGTCCCGTTGCGAAGGCCGACGCCGTTGCGGATGTTGCGCGACGGCCCGTCCGCTGTGATCGCCGGATGCAGCTTACCGTCCATCACAAGCAGAGGCCCCGATTGCGTGGCATAGAGGGGGCGGTCCGAACGAATGGCGAAGTGCAGCGTCTCTTCGATCCGCGCGGTGCCGTCGGACCTGAGTGAAAACACGCCGTTCGGCTTCATGTAGAAATTGCCTTCGGCGTCGCGCATGTTGAGGGGGCGCAGCTCGGTGCCGTTCTCGATGTACAGACCGACCGGTGTGCCGTCCTCCTCGTACATCCCGGCGTTCATCGCGAAGCTCAGGCGGCCGCCGTCGGGTCCCAGCGTTTTCGCAAGCCGGGCAAAGCTGCGCAGCCAGTGGCCGTTGGCATCGCGCGCCATTAGGCGAAGTTCGTGGCGCGCCGGATCGAACGGACAGACCAGGAAACGCACGGCCTCGAACGTCTGCTCCGTGCAGGCCGGATCCGGATTGGCCCCGGGCGCCGCGGCCCCGAAGAACAGGGTGCTCAACGCCGCTGCCAGAACGCCCGCCATCCGCCGCATGGTGGCAGTGGGCCAGAACCGCATGGCAAAAGGAAGCCCCCGTCCTTTCGAACGGGGGCCAGTTGGTGTCCCTAGGTGGAGGACGAACTGGTCAGGTGCAGAGGTGCACCCTCAGGCCGGCGGGCACGCGCGTGTCGGCGTCGCCGCACGCGGCGTCGAGCTGGGCCTGCGTCAGGCCCCTGGCCTTGGTCAGGTCGGTGCCCTTCAGCGAGGTGATGGTCATGACGGCGCCGGAGAGGTCCGCGCCGTCGAGATTGGCGTGCGCCAGGTTCGCGCCCGACAGGTCGGTCTTGCGAAACGTGGCGTTCGAGAAATTCGCATAGGACATGCACATCAGCACCGCGTTGGCGCCGTCGAAATTCGCGCCGGTCAAGTTGTGTGCCTTCACGCAAGTGTTCGTCAGGTCGGCGCCCGCCAGGTTGCAGCCGGGGCAGTCAACAATGCCGCCGTGGATGCGCGCCACCGCCGCCGCGTCATAGGACGGCGCGGCCAGGGCAGGCGCCGTCGCAAGCAGCGCACCCGCAAAGAGAAGAAAGAACAGGGACAACTTGGACACGGGCAAACGTCTCGGTTTGGAACGTCTTGCCCCTGATGCCGCAAAGCCCGTGCCGCGCCTGGAAATCCGCAAGAACCGGGTCGAAAGCCGGGGCGGGCAGGGCCAGTTTCGGGACGAGACACCCGACCGGAGACAGCCCATGTCCTTTCGCATCCGCGGCCTGGACGCCGCCCAGTTCGCCCCGCTCTTCGCCCTCAGCGGCGCCGAGCTTGCCGAGCGCAGCATGAAGCGCGTGATGGCCGACGCCCCGCACAGCGCGCCCTGCCGCGTTACGCTTCAGGACGCCGAGCCCGGCGAGGCGCTGATCCTGCTTCCGTTCGCCCATCACATGGCGCGTTCGCCCTACCGCGCCTCCGGTCCGATCTTCGTGCGCGAGGCTGCAGCCGCGCCGTTCGATGCCGTCGACACGCTGCCGCCGGTCTTCCAGGGCCGGCTGCTGTCGGTGCGCGCTTATGATGCCAATGGCGACATGACCGCTGCCGACGTGGTGGACAGCGATCCGCGCGCGCTGTTCACGCAGTTTTTCGCCGATCCGGCCGTCGCCCACATCGACGTGCACTATGCCCGCCGCGGCTGCTTCGGCGCCCGCGTCACGCGCGTGTGAGGCCAATTGCTCCGTCTGCGCCGCGCGCCCTAGGATGGCGGCGGCGCAGGGGGGAGTATGACATGACCAGGCTTGCCGCGTTCGCGTTCGCGATCGGTGCTTTTTCATTGCCCGCGCTCGCCGCCGACCCAACACCGGCCCCGCCAGCGACGCCGGCACCCCCCGCTCCTCCGGCAGCACCAGCCGTGCCTGCGGCAAACATGGGGCGCCTCTACGTCTCCTATCCGGTGCAGTCGAACGCGACCTACGACGCAAATCTCGCGATCGACGATCACTGGCTCGCCGATCCCATCAAGTCCGGCACCTGCGTGTACTTCGATATTCCCGCCGGTGACCACAAGCTGCACACGACCACGACGCCGACCTGGCGCGTGAGCGTCACGGCGGGTGGTTCGTTCTACACCGACCTCCGGTATCACGGCGGCAGCATCAACGGCCTGGCGCCAGTTGACGGCAGCGCGCCCGCGAACCCGTCCGCCTGCACACAGGGCAATTCGCCGCTGTAGCGCGCCCGGGGGGACCCCGGAAAACCGACATTCAATTGCGTCATTTTCCCGGCAAGGCATTGCAGCGCCTGCGCGATCGCCTTGCATAAGAGCGCGACCAACACCCCAAAAACGCAAACGGAGGCCCCTCGCGATGGCCCCCGTCCACGGTCAGTCACTGGTTTCCCTGTCTTACCGCGCCGGCCGGCGCAGCTCGCTCAAAGTCCCGTGCCTATCGGTTTCGACGCTTCTTCTACGGCTTCCTCTCGTCCACCGCGCCCTTCTTTCGTCGGGCCTTCCACGTCATGCTCGCGCGGTGATCATCCGCTTCTCGCATCCAGCCTAACCGGTTTCCCCGCCGGTCTCTGGTCCTCGGTCCGCTTCAGGCTTCTAGAAGCCTTTCCGCAGCCCTTGTAGCACTCCGGTCCGTTTCAGGCTCGAGCCCTCACCGTCCGGTACAAGGTGTGCGCCGGTCACCTTTTCGGGTGCCTCGGGCTTCTCCTGTGTGCGCAGGCGCCCCAGACGCAAAGGGAGCATGCGCGTGAATGCCGGGTGAGTCGAGTGTCACGAATCGGTTGTCCACAGAAACCGAATCACTGCCCGCGTGTTTGGCGCACTGCACAAATTCAGTGCTGAAGCCGGACAGAAAATTCCACGATGCCGCGACCGGGTTCGTGCATCACGACATGCGCAGTGGTCGCGCTTTCACGCGTCAGGATCGCGGAGGACTCGTTCGCTTTCGTCGGACCCCAGGTGATCGTGAGCGTTGATCCGTTCACGGACGAATTCAGCTCGTCGGGGATGTAGTCGCCGTGCCAGTACAGGCCGATCGCGGTGTTGCCCGCCATGATGAGCTGAGCGCCGTCGCCGTTGTTGTCCCAGTTGCCCGCCCATGTGCCGTTCCAGTCGTCGGCGGCGAACGCCGGCGTCACGATGACAGCGAGAAGCAGAGCGAGCAGGGCGTTCTTCATGCGCGCAGCATAGCACGCCGTCAGCGGATGCAGCGGGCGCGAAGATGAATGTATTCCGACTCCGCCACGATCCCGCCCTTCTCGGCCAGGATCAGCGCCACCTCTTCGTATTCCGCATCGTGGCAATCCGCGTCCGGCAGCTCGACCGCGTAGGTGTGGACCACGTGCCCCCTGCGGTCGATCACTTCGACAAGCTGTTTCGCCATGTGTGGCACCTCTCGTCGGCCAACGCGCAAGACTCCCTCGCGTTCCGCCAAACGAAAAGGGGGCAGGTCCGCACAGACCCACCCCCTTCGCCCATCGCGAGGCGTCCCTTTAGCTGCAGCCGCTCGTCGAGCCGCAGGTGTTGCACTTCATGCAGGTGCCGTTGCGCACCAGCGTGAAATTCCCGCATCCGCCGCAGGCGTCGCCCTCGAAGCCCTTCATGCGGGCTTCCGCGGCGCGCTTGGCATGCACGTCGCGCGCCTTGCCGGCCTTGTCCGCTGCGGTGTATGCGCGCTCGGTCAGGTGCGCGCCGATCTTGCTGACCATGTCGCCGACCGGATTGGCTCCGGCTTCGGCAAGCACCGAGGCGCGAATCTCGCTCAGCGCATCGGCGACGTCGTCGTCGGCATCGTCCAGGAAGGCGGTGACCTCGTTGTGCTCGTGCACATGGACATGCGCCTGCATCGTGGTCTCCGCCACCATCTTGGGCTGCGCACCGCCGCGCACCACCTGGATGGTCTTGGGGATGCGGCCGCGCACGAAGCCCGGCGACACCACGCGCTTGACGACCGGATCATCACCCTCGTCCGTGCCAACGCCCACATCCTCGTCGCCTTCGGGCCTGACGTGGGCCAGGTCGTGACGGCCGAGATAGCTCACTGCCAGCTCGCGGAAGATGTAGTCGAGGATCGACGTCGCATTCTTGATCGAGTCATTGCCGATCACCATGCCCGCCGGTTCGAACCGCGTGAACGTGAACGCATCGACGAACTCGTCCAGCGGCACGCCGTATTGCAGACCGACCGAGATGGCGATCGCGAAGGCGTCCATCAGGCTGCGGAACGCGGCACCGTCCTTGTGCATGTCGATGAAGATCTCGCCCAGGCGGCCGTCCTCGTACTCGCCGGTTCGGAGATACACCTTGTGTCCGCCCACGATCGCCTTCTGTGTGTAGCCCTTGCGGCGCTGGGGCATCTTCTCGCGCTCGCGATCGCGGATGCGCTCGATGATCTTCTCCACCACGCGCTCGGTGACGACGGTGGTGCGGGCGGCCACCGGCATCTCGGCGATGGCCTCATCCTCGTCGTCCTCGACCTGGAGCACCTGGCTGGCGAGCGGCTGGCTGAGCTTGGAGCCGTCGCGGTAGAGCGCATTGGCCTTCAGGCCCAGGCGCCAGGATTGCAGGTAGCTCTCGCCGCACTCCTTCACCGACGCCGTGTTCGGCATGTTGATGGTCTTGGAGATCGCGCCCGAGATGAAGGGCTGCACCGCCGCCATCATGAGAATGTGGCTCTCGACCGACAGGGCGCGCTTGCCGATGCGGCCGCAGGGATTGGCGCAATCGAACACCGGCAGGTGCTTGTCCTTGAGGTGCGGGGCGCCCTCCAGTGTCATCGCGCCGCAGACGAACAGGTTCGCCATGTCGACGTCGGCGCGGCTGAAGCCGATGTGCTTGAGCACGTCGCATTCCGGCGAGTCGAGCGTGGCCGCGGCGAGGCCGAGCTTCTGCATGCAGAAGTCGGCGCCCAGCGTCCACTTGTTGAACACGAAGCGGATGTCGAAAGCGGACTCCAGCGCGCCTTCCACTGCCGCGATCTGCTCCTCGCCAAAGCCCCTGGCGCGCAGTGCATCATGGGTGATCGCGCCCTTGTGGCCTTCCAGCGTGCCGTGGCCGACCGCATAGGCGACGATCTCGTCGATCTGGCCTTGGGTGTATTGGAGCGTCTGGAGCGCTTCCGGTACGCAGCGGTTGATAATCTTGAAGTAGCCGCCGCCGGCCAGCTTCTTGAACTTCACCAGCGCGAAGTCCGGTTCGACCCCGGTGGTGTCGCAGTCCATTACCAGGCCGATCGTGCCGGTCGGTGCGATCACGGTCGCCTGCGCGTTGCGGTAACCGAAGCCTTCGCCCAGCGTCACGGCATCGTCCCATGCGCGCTGCGCCGCGAAGGCCAGTTCCTTGTTCGCCACCGCATCGAGGTCGAGCGGAACGGGCAGGGTGGACAGCTTCTCGTAGCCCGCCTTCTCGCCATGCGCAGCGCGGCGGTGGTTGCGCATCACGCGCAGCATCGCGTCCTTGTTCGCGGCGTATTCCGGGAACGGGCCGAGTTCGCCGGCCATCTCGGCTGAGGTCGCATACGACACGCCGGTCATCACCGCCGAGATCGCGCCCGCGATCGCCCGGCCTTCGCGCGAGTCGTAGGAGATGCCGGCCGCCATCAGGAGGCCGCCGATGTTGGCGAAGCCCAGGCCAAGCGTGCGGTAGTCGTAGGAGAGCTGCGCGATTTCCTTCGACGGGAACTGCGCCATCAGCACCGAGATCTCGAGCACGATGGTCCACAGGCGGCAGGCATGCTCGAACGACGCAGTGTCGAACACCATCGCACCGTCGACCTGCTTGCGGAACTGCATGAGGTTGAGCGAGGCGAGATTGCATGCCGTATCGTCCAGGAACATGTATTCCGAGCACGGGTTCGACGCACGGATGTCGCCACCGGCCGGGCAGGTGTGCCAGTCGTTAATCGTCGAGTGGAACTGGATGCCAGGATCGGCGCAGGCCCACGCGGAATAGGAGATCTTCTCCCACAGATCGCGCGCCTTCACCGTCTTTGCGATCTTGTTGGAGCCGCGATAGGTCAGGTCCCAGGTGCGGTCTTCCAGAACGGCCTCGAGGAATTCGTCGGTGACGCGCACCGAGTTGTTCGAGTTCTGACCCGAAACCGTCAGATACGCTTCGCTGTCCCAGTCGGTGTCATAGACCTTGAAGTCGATGTCCTTGTAGCCCTGCTTGGCGAAGTTGATCACGCGGTCGATGTAGTTGTCCGGGATCATCGCCTTGCGTGCGGCCTTGATCTCGCGGCGCAGCGCCGGGTTCTTCTTCGCGTCGAAGCAATCGTCGTTCGAGCCCTCGCAGTTGATGCAGGCCTTCATGATCAGCTTCAGGTGCTTCTCCGCGAGCTTGGAGCCCGCGACCATGGCGGCGACCTTCTGCTCCTCGACCACCTTCCAGTCGATGAAGGCTTCGATGTCGGGATGGTCGACGTCGACGATCACCATCTTGGCGGCGCGGCGCGTGGTGCCGCCCGACTTGATCGCACCCGCGGCGCGATCGCCGATCTTGAGGAAGCTCATCAGACCCGACGACTTGCCGCCGCCGGACAGCTTCTCGTTCTCGCCGCGCAGGTTCGAGAAATTGGTCCCGGTGCCCGAGCCGTACTTGAACAGGCGCGCCTCGCGCGTCCACAGGTCCATGATGCCGCCGTCGTTCACCAGGTCGTCGGCGACGGACTGGATGAAGCAGGCGTGGGGTTGCGGGTGTTCATAGGACGAGGCTGACTTCGTCAGGCGGCCGGTCTTGAAGTCGACGTAGTAGTGGCCCTGGCTCGGGCCATCGATGCCATACGCCCAGTGCAGGCCGGTGTTGAACCATTGCGGCGAATTCGGCGCCGCCTTCTGCGTCGCCAGCATGAACGCGAGCTCATCGCGAAACGCGCGCGCGTCGGCCTCGGTGTCGAAATAACCGCCCTTCCAGCCCCAGTACGCCCAGGTGCCGGCAAGGCGATCGAACACTTCCTTGGCCGAGTTCTCGCCGCGGGTCTTGTCGCAGTCCCTCTTGTCGTTATCTGGCGCCTTGCGCCACAGGAACTCGGGCACGCCTTCCTCGGCAACGGGCTTCAGCGCCGTCGGAACGCCCGCCTTGCGAAAATACTTCTGCGCGAGCACGTCGCACGCGACCTGGCTCCACTCCTCGGGAACCTCGATGTCGGACTGGTGGAAGACGACAGAGCCGTCGGGGTTGCGGATTTCGCTGGTGGCAGAACGGAACGCGATGCCTGCGTATGGCGATTGGCCCTCAACCGTGAACTGACGGCGAATTTTCATCTGACGTGATCCCCAAGCTGTAACTAGCGGCCCTCGAACCGCTGCTCCGCACCGTTTGGGGACAGTTTTCCCTGCGCCGGATCGCCCTCTATTGTGAGGGAGACCTCGGCGGGGATTTGGATTTCGTCCGCCAGATTTGGTGTCGCGAGCAGCGACAGGCCCTAAGTATGGACACCACTCGAAACGGCTCGCAAGCCAAAAGTGGTAAACAGAATCTTACCCACCATATGTTGTGGTTCGATGAATGTGCGATTTTGTTGGGGAAAGTCGGTAGTCAAGCCGTTAATCAGAATCGCGCAGAAAAATTTTTCTCGTTTGTGACAGCCGACGTGGGCGTGTGGTTTTTGGATTGATTGTGGATATCGCGCGAAAACAGCGTTCTCCGGATTCTTACGCAAGCCGGTCACCGTGTCGCCCAACTCGCAATGGCATCTGCGGCGTGCGGCACCTATAGTCCGCGCACGCGATTCAGCCGGTTCGGTCAAACGGTTATGTCTTTCATCCGCATGCTTTACGCTTGGTGGCACTCGGCCACGCTTGGCACGCTTTGGACGACCTGGACGTCAGGCGTCCCGGTCGGCACCGACAAGTTTGGCAACCGCTATTACGAGAACAAGAACGGCTCGCGCCGCTGGGTGATCTACGCCGGCACGGTCGAAGCGAGTCGCGTGCCGCCCGATTGGCACGGTTGGCTGCACCACACCTTCAAGGAGCCGCCGACCAAGGCGCCGTTCAAGGAGAAGGCGTGGGAGAAGGACCACGTCCCGAATCTGACCGGCACGCCGGAGGCCTATCGTCCCGACGGCAGCCTGCTGAAGTCCGGCGAGCGTCCGCGCGCCACCGGCGACTATCAGGCGTGGAAGCCCGAATAGATGGGCAACAACACGGTCGAGACGATCATGGGCGCGGTCGTGGTCCTGGTGGCCGCGGCGTTCCTTTATTTCGGCTACACCAGCACTAGTTCCGGCAGTCTGAGCGGCTATGAGCTAACGGCGAAGATGCCGCGCGTCGACGGTCTCGCCACCGGTACAGACGTGCGGCTGTCGGGAATCAAGATCGGCGCCATCAGCGCGATGGACCTCGATCCGAAGACCTACCTCGTCACCCTGCACCTCAACATCCGCAACGACGTGCAGGTCCCGGTCGACTCGTCGCTGATGGTGACGTCCTCAGGGCTGCTGGGCAGCTCGTATCTTTCGATCACCCCGGGCGGCGAGGACAAAATGCTGCCACCGGGCGGTGCCATCACCAACGTCCAGGGCTCGGTCGACCTGATGGGCCTCGTCGGCCGCTTCATCGGCGGTGGCAACAACAATGGACAGCAGGGCGGCCAGAAGCCGGCACCAAGTGAGCATCCTTAGGACGATTTCGGTCTCTGTCGCCGTGCTGGCCTTCGTTTGTGGCTCTGCACTCGGCGCCAAGCCCGCGGTCACGGCGCCGAAGCCGTCCGCGCCGCGGCCCGCGCCCGCCAGGCCCGTCGGCCCGATGACGCTCATCATGCGCGGGCTCGACAAGATCACCGGCCGCGCCACCACCGTGCTGGTGCCGATCGGCCAGTCGGCGCAGTACGCGACGTTCACCGTCAGTGCGAAGTACTGCTACACCACGCCGTCGACCGAAACGCCCGAGACGGCGGCATTCGTGCAAGTTGACGACCATCGCCCCGACCAGGCCGCGCGCCGCATCTTCTCCGGCTGGATGTATGCCTCGAGCCCCGGCCTCCATGGCGTGGAGCACCCGATCTACGATATCTGGGTGATCAGCTGCAGGGCGGTGGCGCCGGGCGAGACCGTCACCATCGGCCCGACCAAGGTCACGCGGCCCGTTTCGCCCGACGCGACCGACCGCGAGAAGCCTGAAGCGCTCCCCGAAGGCGCCGACCAGTAAGCCTGCACCGCCAGCGCCGCATGCAGCCGCGCGAGATACTCGGCGCGCGGGATTTCCTGCGTGCCGAACTGGCGGAGGTGCTCGGTCTGAAACTGAGCGTCCAGAAGGACATAACCGCCGCGCTTCAACTGCGCTATGAGGTGCACCAGTGCCACCTTGCTGGCGTCGCGCACGCGCGAGAACATGCTCTCGCCGAAGAACACGCCGCCCAGGCTGACGCCGTAGAGCCCCCCCACCAGCGCGCCTTCAAGCCAGCACTCGATCGAATGTGCATGGCCAATGGCGTGCAGCGCGCTGTAAAGGCGGATGATTTCCGCGTTGATCCAGCTTTCGGTGCGGCTAGGCGCGGCTTCGGCGCAGGCTTGCATCACGTCCAGAAAGGCGGCATCGGTCGTCACCTGGAAGCGGTCGCTGCGCACCGTGCGCGCGAGCCGTCTGGGGACGTGGAATCCGTTCAGCGGAATGATGCCGCGGATCTCCGGCGACACCCAGAACAGGGTCGGGTCGTCCCGGCGCTCCGCCATCGGGAAGATCCCCTCGGCGTAGGCGGCCAGCAGAAGCTCCGGCGTGATCCGCGGGTTCCCGTGCATGCGCCGATGCTAGCGCGCCGGGCCTCAGCCGATAAGGTCGATCGTGGCCCTGGTCATGCGGTTGGCGGCCTGCCACGCCCGCAGATTCGCGCGGTAGCTGAGCATCGCCATCATCTGGCCGACGACGTCCGAATTGAGGTCACCCGTGGACACCGGCCCGGCCGAACCTGCAGCGGCGACCGGAAGGCTGTCGCGCACAGTTGCGGCCGCCGCCTGCGCGAACTGCGCGGAGGCTGTCTCCATCCCGCGCAGCGAGATCGTCAGGGCATCCATGCGCTGGTTATGGACCGCCCGCTTTAGAACCGCCTGAAGATCGTCTCTTGCCTTTGATTCAAACTTTAGCGGAACGGCTTATCGCGAATGCTCCCGGTCCCGCGGACGCGAGGAACAGGAACACGAAGCAGAACAGGATCGCCGCATCGCCGCCGTTCACCGACGGGAAGAACCCGCCGCGCGCCATGTGGCCGAGGAAATAGGCGGCCGCCATCTCGCCGGAGCAGATGAACGCCGCGATCCGCGTGAGAAGGCCGAGGGTGATCAGCGCGCCACCGACCAGCTCGATGACACCGGCCGTGATGATGATCGGCATCATCGCGTGCGGGATCGCGGCTGCCATCGCCGCGGGCATCGGCGGGAAGCCGGCGACCTTCTGCAGGCCGTGTTCGAGAAACAGAAGTCCCGCGACGATGCGCAGGATGCCGAGCAGCGTCTGCTCGTGCCGTGCAAGCCAACCCATGCAAAATCTCCCGCCCTGAAAATCGCCCAAGCCTAGCAGCCCCGAAGAGCCGGCACTATAAGCGAAGGCATGGACGATCCGTCGTGCCGTTCCCGCCGCACCACCGCCGCCACTGGCTGGAGTATGTTGCCACTGGCGCGGCGCTCTTCATATCCGCGGTGTCGCTGTGGGTCGCCATCGGCACCATGGACGCAAACAAGAAGATGGTCGCGGCCGCATCCTGGCCCTTCCTCCAGATCGACACCAGCGACGGCCTGCCCGACGGCACCCAGGTGATTCTGTTCGACGTTACGAACGCCGGCGTCGGCCCCGCCATCGTCCAGACCTTCGAGGCCCGACTCGACGGCAAGCCGATCCGGACGTCGCCTGAACTCCTGACCAGATGCTGCGGCTACGATCCGAAGAAGCCGCGTCCCATGAGCGTCTATCAACCAGAGATTGGCGGCTGGACCGAGGGCACCATCGCCCAATACGTGATCCGCGCCGGCGAGACGCGGCAGTATTTCCGCCTCCCAGGACCGACAGGAACGGCAGGACCTACAGCATCCTCCGGAATGCCGTCGCCGAGCGCCGCCTTCTGGCGCGCGCCTGCTGGTGCTCGGTGTTCAACGAATGCTGGAATGATCGCCTTTGTGCGGTCGACGATGTCTTGGCCGAATGGTCCCGCTTGGATGCGATCGTCAAAGTAGAAGCTAACGCAACTGCCGGGACTTAGATGGGAAGATACTGCGGCAAGTGACGCGACGTTGGGACAGAAGTACCAGCGGGTTGCCCCGGCGCCGCGCGCAATCCTTTCAAGAACCACTCCGTGGCGCCGCGCCAAGCGCGTTGGAATCGACGTTTCGCCAAGAGCTGCTCGCACGATGGCACCATACGCCGCCGTTCGAGCCAGCATCACGTCTTCTCGGCCTTCAGCCGCGCGAGATACTGCTCGAGCCAGTGGATGTTGTACTCGCCGTCGATGATGTCCTTCTCGCGGACGAGGTGCTGGAACAGCGGTATGGTCGTCTCGATCCCGCCCACCACGAGCTCGTCCAGCGCACGGCGCAGGCGCAGCAGGCATTCGTTGCGGTTGCGCGCATGCACGATCAGCTTGCCGGCCATGCTGTCGTAATAGGGCGGTATGCGATAGCCGGAATAGACCGCGGAATCGAACCGCACGCCGAGACCGCCCGGCACATGGAACTGGGTGATCGTTCCGGGCGACGGCTGGAAGGTGAACGGGTTCTCCGCGTTGATACGGCACTCGATGGCGTGGCCGCTGAACGTCACGTCGCTCTGGTGCAGCTCCAGCGCACCGCCGGCGGCGATGCGGATCTGCTCGCGCACGATGTCGATGCCGGTGATCGCTTCGGTCACCGGGTGCTCGACCTGGAGGCGCGTGTTCATCTCGATGAAGTAGAACTCGCCGTCCTCGAACAGGAACTCGATGGTGCCGGCGCCGAGATAGCCGAGCTTGCTGAGCGCCTTGGTCACCACGCGGCCGATGTCGTTGCGCTGCTGGGCGTTGAGGGCAGGGGACCCGGCCTCTTCCCACACCTTCTGGTGCCGGCGTTGCAGAGAGCAGTCGCGCTCGCCCAGATGGATCACATGGCCCTGGCTGTCGGCCAGCACCTGGATTTCGATATGCCGCGGCTTCTGGAGATATTTCTCCATGTAGACCTGGTCGTTGCCGAAGGCCGCCTTGGCCTCCGCGCGCGCCGTTGACAGCGCCAGCGCGAGGTCAGCCGCGGTCTGTGCGACCCGCATGCCGCGCCCGCCGCCGCCGGCCGTCGCCTTGATCAGCACGGGGTAGCCGATGCGCGCCGCGACCTGGGCCGCGTCCTTGTCCTCCACCGCGCCGCCCGAGCCCGGCACCGTCGGGATGCCGACCGCCTTGACCGCCTGGATGGCCGTGATCTTGTCGCCCATCATGCGGATGTGCTCGGACGTCGGCCCGATGAAGGTGATGCCGTGCTCCTTCACGATCTCCGCGAAGCGCGCGTTTTCCGACAGGAAGCCGTAGCCCGGATGAATCGCCTCCGCGCCGGTGATCTCGCACGCCGCGATGATCGCGGGGATGTTCAGATAGCTCTGCGGAATCGCCGGCGGGCCGATGCACACGCTCTCGTCCGCCATGCGCACATGCATCGCGTTGGAGTCCGCGGTCGAGTGGATCGCGACGGTGGAGATGCCCATCTCGCGGCAGGCGCGGATGATGCGAAGCGCGATCTCGCCCCGGTTGGCAATGAGGACCTTTTCAAACATGAGTCACCTCCCCTTTGTGGGGAGGTCGAAAAATCGCGAAGCGATCTTTCGGGTGGGGGACAGTGGCGCAATCTGCATGACGGTTAGTTGATGATGCAGAGGGTCTGACCGAACTCGACCGGGCTCGCGTCGTTGACGCAGATCTCCCCGACAACGCCGCCCTTGGGCGCGGTGATCGGGTTCATGGTCTTCATCGCTTCCACGATGAACAGCGTGTCGCCTTCCTTGACCGTCTGGCCAACGCTGATGAACGGCTTGGCGCCCGGCTCGGGCGACAGATAGACCGTGCCGACCATCGGGGACGGCACGGCGCCTGGGTTGGGACCGCTTGGCTTGGCCGGAGCAACGGCCTGCGCGGCCATCGGACCGGCAGCCGCCACAGCTGGGGCCGCGGCCATGATCGCGCCACCCGCCATCTTGCTCACGCGCAGGCGCGCGCCGTTGTGCTCGATCTCGATTTCGGTGAGACCGGTCTCCTTCAGGAGCTCCGCCAGTTCGCGGATCGCGCCAGCATCCACCAGTCTGCCGCTCTTGCCGTTCGCCGGCTTTGTTTCTTTGTTCATGACTGACCTTTGACAAGATCCGCCATCGCATCGACGGCGGCGAGATAACCCTGCGCCTTCAGACCCACGATCACGCCGGTCGCCACCAGGCTCACATAGGAGCGGTGACGGAAACGCTCGCGCGCGTGCGGGTTGGAGAGATGCACTTCGATGATCGGTTTGCCCAGCGCTTTCAGAGCGTCGTGGATCGCGACCGAGGTATGTGTGTACGCCGCCCCGTTCAGAATGACGCCACAACCCTTGGTGCGCGCTTCCTGTATCCAGTCCACCAGCTCGCCTTCGTGGTTGGATTGCCGGAAGACAACGCTCAAGCCGAGCGTCTTGGCGCGCGCCACCACCATCTTCTCGATGTCGGCGAGAGTGGTGGTGCCGTATATCTCCGGCTCGCGCGTGCCGAGCAGGTTGAGGGTCGGGCCGTTCAGCACGTAGATCGGCAAGGCTTTATTTTTGTTGGCAGACTTGGCCAAAGGAACTCCAGAAAGGGCTGGATTCGCCCCTTATAGTCGCATGTCGGTCCCACGGAAACCCGGGGTTTATCGGCGACGGGGAGGGGGGTATACCAACCAAGTCAATAATCCCAGGGGTGCCCGCGAGGGCTGAGATGGGCGTCAAGCCCAATCCCTTCGAACCTGATCCGGGTCGTGCCGGCGTAGGGAGAGGAAGCACAATGTCACTCAACGTCATCGTCAACGGCGAACCTCGCAGCTTTTCGTCCGGCCTCAGCGTGCGCGGCATGCTGGCCGCCCTCGGCCTCGACCCGAAGAAGATCGCGGTGGAGCGCAACCTCGAGATCGTCCCGCGCTCGACCTACGACAGCGTGCTGGTGAAGGACGGCGATCGCTACGAGGTCGTGCACTTCATCGGCGGCGGCAATGTGCCGATCACACCCGCGGTGGAAGACAAGCCGTTCGTCATCGCGGGCAAGACCTACACGTCGCGCCTCATCATCGGCACCGGCAAGTACAAGAACTACGAGGACAATGCCCGCGCGCTGGAGGCGAGCGGCGCGGAGATCGTCACCGTCGCCGTGCGCCGCGTGAACCTGACCGATCCCAACCAGCCCCGGCTGGTCGATTTCATTGATCCGAAGAAGGTCACCTATCTCCCCAACACCGCCGGCTGTTTCACCGGCGAGGACGCTGTGCGCACCCTGCGCCTCGCGCGCGAGGCCGGCGGCTGGGACCTCGTGAAGCTCGAAGTGCTGGGAGAGAAGAAACTCCTCTATCCCGACATGATCGAGACGCTGCGCGCCACCGAGATGCTGACCAAGGACAGCTTCAAGGTGATGGTCTATTGCAGCGACGATCCGTTGATGGCGCAGCGGCTGGAGGACATGGGCGCGGTCGCGATCATGCCGCTCGCGTCGCCCATCGGCTCCGGCATGGGCATCCAGTCGACGGTGAACATCCGCCTGATCATCGAAAGCGCCAAGGTCCCGGTGATCGTCGACGCCGGCATCGGCACGGCGTCCGACGCAGCGGTCGCGATGGAGCTCGGCTGCGACGCGGTCATCTCCAACACCGGCATCGCGCATGCGAAAGACCCGGTGAAGATGGCCCGCGCCATGAAGCTCGCGGTTGAGGCCGGCCGCGAGGCGTACCTCGCCGGCCGCATGCCCAGGAAGAACTACGGCGATCCGTCGAGCCCGATGACGGGGTTGATCTGATGGTTAGCCGCCGCGCCGAATGCACCTGCGGACAGCTTTCGGCGACGTGCGAAGGCGAGCCGTTGCGCGTGTCCGTCTGCCATTGCCTCGCCTGCAAGCGACGCACGGGCAGCGCCTTCGGCTACAGCGGCTGGTGGCGCGAAAAGGATGTCACCATCGCTGGCAGGGCCACAGAGTATGTCCGGATCGGTGACGACGGTGGCCATATCACCAGCGGCTTCTGCCCGCTTTGCGGTGCGGCGATCTACACACGGAACAATGGTATCCCCGGCGTCGTCGGCATTCCGGCCGGCGCCTTCGCGGACCTGTCTTTCCCGCCGCCGACGGTCTCTGTCTATCACGAGAGCCGCGGCTATCGGTGGCTGGAGCTCCATACCGAGCCACTTGAGAAGCGGGGCTAGCGGAATCCCGTGAAGCCTCTCGTCATCGCGCTGGTTCTCGGCGCGGCCATCCTGCATGCCGGTTGGAACGCGGTCCTGCGCAGCAGCATGGACCGTCTTCGCGGCATCACCGTCATGTCGCTGGTGTCGGCTGCGGTGGCGGCACCCTTCGCCATCGCCCTCCCGCTTCCCGCGCCGGTTAGCTGGCCCTACATCGCATTCTCCGCGGTAGTCCAGATTGGCTACTGCTTCGTGCTCGTGCGCGCCTATCGCGAGGGCGACTTCGGACAAATCTATCCCATCGCCCGCGGCTCCTCGCCGCTTCTGGTCACCCTCGGCGCAGCGCTGTTTGCCCATGAGCACCTACCATCGCTTGCGCTGCTCGGTGTGTTCCTCGTCTCCGCCGGCATCTTCGCCTCGGCCCGTGGCATCGACCGCGCCCATCTCGGGTCCGTCCTCGCCGCGCTCGCCTCCGGCATCTTTATCGCCGGCTATTCGCTGGCCGACGGCACCGGCTCGCGCCTCTCAGGCAATGCCGAGTCCTATACGGCGTGGTCCTTCATCTGCCAGGGCGTGCCGATGCCGCTGCTCTATCTGGCGCTGCGGCGCCGCTCTCCGCTCCAGCCTTTCGATGGCCAGGCCTTGCGCGCCATTGGCGGCGGCGTGGTATCGGCCGTCGCCTACGGTACTGTCATCGTCGCGATGTCGATCAGCCCGATGGGCGCGGTCTCCGCCCTGCGCGAGACCAGCATCCTGTTCGCCGCCGTCATCGCCCGTGTCTTCATGGGCGAGCCGCTCACCCGCCGCCGCATCGCAGCCGTGAGCACCATCGCCATCGGCGCTGCCTGTCTCTCGCTGGCGCACTAGACGAAGCTCAGAGGTCCTTGCCCGCCATGAAGTCGCGCAGCTCCTCGTAGGTGAGCTCGCCTGCATGGAAGCGGCCGTTTCCGACGAAGCTGGGCGTGCCGTCGATCTTCAGCTGCTTGGCCAGGAGGTGCGCCGCCGCCATCGTCTTGTCGGTCTCCGGGTCCTTCATGTCGGCGATAAGCTTCGGGATATCCAGCCCCGCCGCCTTCGCGTCCGCCAGGATCTGGTCGGTCGAGGTGATCGCGCCCTTCTCGCCCATGAGCAGGAACGAGAACGCCACATACTTGTCGCCCTGCTTGCGCGCCGCGATGGCCGTGCGGGCCGCTTCGTCGGACATCTCGCCGAAGATGGGGAAGTCGACGAACGCAAACCTCGTGTCGCCCTTGTGCTCCGCGTAGTACTTCTTCATCGCCGCCAGCGAGTTGCGGCAATGCACGCAGTTGTAGTCGAAGAACTCGACCAGCGTGTTCTTCGCGTTCGCCGGCCCGGTGACATAGGCGACCTTGGGATCGAACAGCGCCTTCGGACCCAGCTTCGCGACGATCTCGTTCTGCACCCGGTCGGCATCCGCCGCCTGCTGGTCCTGCACCTTGGCCATCATCTCGACAAGGATGGTCGGGTTCGCCATCAGGTAGCGTTTCACCTGCTCGCCGTTCAGTGGGAACGCGCCCAGCGCCGCGCTCGCGAACACGATGATCACCGATAGCGCCGCGCCGCCCAGCGCGCCGAGCGCCGCGATCTTCAACTGTGCCTTGTCCATGAAGTCCCTTCGCGGCCTAGCGCTGCTGCTGCTTGGCGATCGGCATGGCGATCGCGACGATGTCGTTGGCGCGCTGCCAGTCTGGCGAGCCCTGTTCCAGGCCGTGGCGCGCCCGCGCCGCAAACTGCACGGCCGGTGCCATCGCCCCCACAGAGAAGTACCGCTCCGCCGTCGCCAGGTCGGCCATCGATTCGTTGCCCAGCATCGAATAGCCCTGCGCGGCCTCGTACCACGCGAACGGATCGTCGCTCTCCTGCTGGAGCGCGATCTTGAGATTGTTGACCGCGGGCTGTGCGAGCTGCGGCCGTTCGGTGGCAAGCTGCGCCGCGGCCAGCGCCACGCGGAGCTGCGACGCGTCCGGCATGAGGTCGACGCACCTCTGGTACGCCACCACGCCCAGGTCCGGCTTCGCCATGCTCACATAAATCTGCCCCAGCACCTCGTAGAAGTAGGGGTTGTTTGGTTCGTCCTTGATCAGGCTGTTGATCTCGGCCAACGCCTTGGGCAGGTCGGGCTTGCGCGAATAGGCCATGGCTCGGGCGTAGCGCGCGACCTTGCTGGTGTCGCTCGCCGGATACTTGTTCAGCACGGCCTGCACCGGCGCCACGTAGCCGTACAGCTTCGCCTGGATCATCTCGTACTCATGCTCGACCGCCGGGTCTTCCGGCACGTCCTTGTAGGGTGAAGCTTCGAGTCCGGTTTCAAGGTTCTCGACGCGCTCACGGCCCATCGGATGGTCACTGGCGTATGGGTCCATGCGGTCCATCGCGCGCGCCTCCTCGTCGGCCAGGCGCTGGAACGTCGCCACCAGTCCGCGCGCCGACTGGTGCGTCTTGTCGAGCAGCTTGAGCGCAATCTGGTCGGCCGTCGCTTCCTGCACGCGGCTGAAGGCGTTGAACTGGTTCTCCGCGATGCCCTGGCCGCCCATCAGGATCAGCATGCCCGCCTGGCCGGCGCCCGCCGCGATCGCCGCGATGCCGACCACCATGGAAAGCAGCATGGGGATCATCGCCTTGTGCATCGCTTCGGTGTCGCGTGTCAGATGCCCGGCTACCATATGGCCGGTCTCGTGCGCCATCACGCCCTTGAGCTCGAGCGAGTTCTTCGCGAACAGGAGCATGCCGGACTGGATGAACATGTTCTGGCCCTCGGCGACGAAGGCGTTCACCGAGTTGTCGTTCACGATGTAGATCTTCACCGCCGCCGGATCGAGCCCGCCGGCCTTGAGCAGCGGGTCCTCATAAGAGCGCAGCGCGCGCTCCGTCTCGGTGTCGCGCAGCAGCATCAGCCCCTGCGCCGCCGCCGGATCGGTCAGGAACATGCCGCCGAGAAAGGCCGTCGCCATCGCCATGCCGCGGACGCGGCGCGACGCCCACCGGCCGAAGCGGTGCGATGTCCATGCGACAGATGGACGGATGCGGATCAAAGGGTTGCAAAAGGCCAAGGCTTGAACTCTCCTAACGGTCCCGCGCCCCCGGTTCGGCGGGACCGTATGTGGGCACATCATTGGCGTCAACGGACGGGTGGCGCGTCTTACAAGTCATTCAGGGAAGTCACACTTGAGCCTTCGTTCACGGATTTTGGCTTGTGTTTCAAGCCTTGTGCTTCTGGCCGGTTGCACGGACGATTTGGGCAATTCATTGGGGCTGGATAGTGGCGGCGCCACGGGCTCTGGCGCCAGGGCCCTGGTGGTCGGTGACGAACCCTATGCCGTGCAGGCCGGAGCGCAGATGCTCAGGCAAGGTGGCAGCGCGGTGGATGCCGCTGCGGTGATGTATTTCGCACTGTCGGTAACCTATCCGGTCGCGGCCGGGCTCGGCGGTGGCGGCATCTGCATCGTTCACAACGGCGCGAGCGGCCAGACCGAGGAGTTCGATTTCCTCGCCCGCGATGCTGCCAGCGGCGGCGCCTATGCCGTACCGGGCAACGTCCGCGGCTTCGCCCTGATGCAGAGCGTCTACGGCCGTTTACCATGGCAGCGGGTCGTTGCGCCGGCCGAAAGCATGGCCGCGGCCGGCTTTCCGATCAGCCTGGCGCTTGCCGCGCGCGTAACGGCGGCCAAGGACGTCATTCGCCTCGACGCCAATCTCGCGGCCGAATTCCTGGACGAATCCGGCGCGCCCAAGCCGGCCGGTGCGGTGGTCTCCAACCCCGATCTCGCGGTGACGCTCGGCCAGATCCGCACAGGCGGCGCCAATGCGCTTTATCGCGGTGCGGTCGGCGCGCGCATCATCGCCTATTCGCAGACCCAGGGCGGCGCCATCGGCGTGCCAGAGTTCGCGCGCTATGAAGCCCTGCGCCGCCAGCCGCAGGTCATGCAGATCGGCAACGCGGTCGTCTACCTGCCCGACCGCGCGGTCGGCGCCGGTGCCTTCGCCGGCTCGCTGTTCGACACGCTGAACCGCGCGCTCCAGACGCCGACGGGCGTGAACGACCTTCAGGCCTCGGTCATCGTCGCGGTCAAGAACGCGCTCACACAGTTCGGCGTGACGGCGTTGCCGGCCGATCTTGGCGCCACCGGCTTTGCGGCAACCGATGCAAATGGCCAGTCCGTCTCCTGCGCCGTGACGATGAACGGGCCGTTCGGTTCGGGGCGCAGCGCCACGGGCACCGGCGTGATGCTTGCGCGCGCGCCGTCGTCGGGCGATGCCGGCCTGTCGGCAGCGTTTCTGACGCCCGTGATCGCCGCGGGCGGCGGTGACTTCAGTCTCGCCGCTGCGGGAGCAGGCGGCCCGAACGCCACGGCTTCGGTCGGCTATGCGCTCGCCCGCGCGGGGCGCGGCGAATCGATGGTGCGCGCCGGCGACCTGCGATCGACCGGCGCCGCGCCGAACGAGACCGTCAACGCAATCAGTTGCCAATCCGGTCTCTGCGTCGCGCTGCCCGACCCCGGCGGCCACGGCCTCGGGGCCTCGGGAGACAACCCGGCGCAATAGCCAATCGATGCCGCGCGGCCAGCGGAAAGCCGCTTGACTCAATAGTTTCACATATTGTTAAATATTATTCTATCGGACAAGGAGTAGTTCCATGGCTGACCCCACGATCCAACCCACGCTCGCCTATCGCGATCCGCTCGCCGCCGTAAAATGGCTCCAGGATGCGTTCGGCATGGAGATCGACACGCTGCTGACCGACGACAGCGGCAAGGTCGGCCATTGCGTGATGTCGCTGAACGGCGGTCAGGTCGGCGTGATGGGCGAATGGAGCCCGGGTGGCGTCGCACCGATGAAGAGCCCTCTCGCGCTCGGCGGTGCCGGCACGCAATTCCTCTGGGCCACGGTCGGCAACGTCAACGCGCATTGCGACCAGGCGCGCAAATCCGGCGCCCGTATCATCCAGGAGCCCGCCGACCAGTTCTACGGCGACCGCACCTATCGCGCGCTGGACTGCGACGGCCATGTCTGGAATTTCCGCCAGAAGGTGACCGCGATGCCCGCCGATGCGCTGGGCAAGATGGGCCTGACCGAACGCGCGCCGAAGAAGTGAGGTCCGCGCACCGCATCGACGATACGCTGGCGGCGCTCGCCGATCCGCAGCGCCGCCGCGTAGTCGACCTTCTGTCGGAACGGCCGCGCCCCGCCGGCGAGCTCGCGCAGGCCGTGGGCATCAGCGCGCCCGCGATGAGCCGCCATCTGAAGACCATGCGGCTCTCTGGCCTCGTAGAGGAGCGCCATGACGGGCTCGACGCCCGTGTCCGCGTTTACTCCTTAAGGCCCGAACCTATGGCCGACCTGAAAAACTGGCTCGAGCGGATGGAAGCGCTGTGGAGCCGGCAGCTTCTTTCACTGAAGGCGCATATCGAGAAGCGCGGGGCGAAGAAGAAGTGACCGCGGCATGAGCAAGATCATCGTCTCGGTCCGCGTTGCCGCCGATCCGCACGACGCGTTCGACGTCTTCACCCGCGAGATCGCGCTGTGGTGGAAACCGGACGATTTCTTCCGCTTTACGCCGCGTGGCGGCGGCGTGCTCAGCTTCGAGCCGGGCGAGGGTGGCCGCTTCATAGAGACGCTGCCGAGCGGCACGATCTTCGTCATCGGCCGCGTCCAAGTCTGGGAGCCGGGCAAGCGCCTCGTCTTCGGCTGGCGCCAGGCGACCTTCACCGGGGACCAGAACACGCAGGTCGAGGTCCGCTTCGAGCCCATCGCCGCCGAAACCCGCATCACCGTCGAGCACAGGGGCTGGGACACAGTCCCGCAAACCCACGTCGCCCGCCACACCTGGCCCGACATGCTCTTCCTGGAACGGCACGGCCGGTGGTGGCGCGTGCTTCTCGGCGAGTTGGCCAAGCGAGCCGGCTAGCGCCGCCTCTGAGTCTTAAGATATCGATGAATGACGAAAGACAGGGGCGCTGCGAGGCCAACAGTCCAGTGCAAGAATGCGACGGTGGAAACCGCGTCGTCGCTGGGCGGGTAATAGAGAAGATAGCCGGTCACGGTCAGTTCGGCGTTCATCAGCAGAAGCAATGACCCGGTAACGCGGCGACGGCCCGATCGCCAACCGCCGACGATGTGCGCACCCCACAGCAAGCCGAGCATCCAGAGCGTTCCGAAGGCAAACAGCCCGTGTATGGACAGCCACCAATGTTCGAGCGGATGCGGCGCAGGTCCGAAAGCTGTCTGCTGCACCATGAAATAGTGAAATACCAGCCACAGTGCGCCGCTGAGCCACAGGCCTGTGCCCGTGCCGTAAAGCGCCAGCCGGCGCGTCCTCGTCAACCGCACCGGGTCGAGCATCGGCATGACGGGAAGTTGCATCACGCAGCCTCCGCCAAGGATCGCCACCGCGCGTTCTCGAACAGCAGGGCTTGCGCGCCATACTGAGCGAGTATTGGTCCGCAATCGCCTTTTGCGGCCATTGCGACCTTGGTCAGGGCATCGGCTTCCACGCAACGCGGCGCGATCACCGAGACAAACCGATCGGTCGGGCAGCCCATGCCTGTTCGCGTGTCGATGTGCGGACTGACGCGGCCCCGGCCCGCTACGGTCTGGCTCCCGGAACTGGCAACGGCCGCATTTTGCAGTTCGAGAACCGGAATGTCCCCCGGCCCAGCGGCGTCGATGAGGACGCGGCCGGGCATTGGGCCCACCAGTCGCAAATCGCCGCCGGCGTCGACGCAACCCTGGACCGGCCGGTATCGTTCAAGAACGGCGCTAGCGCAGTCCACCGCATAGCCCTTGGCAATGCCGCCGAGGTCGACCCACAGAGGCCTCGCAAAGCGCACCCATCCATCGGGGGAGAGCAGGATGTCTTCCCATGTCGCGTTGCCGTCGGGCATTGCAGCCGCGGGTGCGGGCAGCAGGCGTCCTTGCACGAGCCAAGGCGCGATCGTCGGATCGAACAGGCCGTTTGAAGCTCGCGCGATCTCCAGCGCTTTTTCGAGCACGGCCCGGGTATGCGGATGCACCTTGACCGGAGCTCGCCAGGCTTCGCGATTGAGCACCGAGAGCTCGCTTGCGGGCTCATGGAAGCTCATCAGGCGATGGATCTCGACGATACAGCTGAAGGCCTCGTCGATGGCATCAAACGCCTTGGACGTTGCGACTCCTTCGACACGGATGCGGACAAAGGTGCCGAGTAGCGGCTTGAGCTTTTCAATGGGGCGCAATGGCGACGACATACGTGGCAAGGAGACGGCGGACGCCGTCGGTGACGTGTTTGGAGGACAGGGTGGCGCCGGAAATGTTCTGGATGTCGTCGGTCAGAGTAAGCCTGGCCCCGTTTCGCTTGCCGGTGAACTGCGCACGCCATTGTGCATTGCGCACATCGTCGCCATAGGCTTCGCGGTATTCCAGGATCTCGATATCCTTGACCGCGCCGGAAGCATCGATGGCGAGAGCAATCGGGATAAATTCGTGCTTGCCGACGACCTCGTCGACGATGAACCAGCCGCCGGTGGAAACTTTCCACACCTTCAGGGCCCGGTTCAGAACGGTGGCGTCGCTGGCGCTTTCGATCGCCGTTACCTGGGTGTCGGTGAGGGTGAGGAATTGCGGTGTGAAGGACGCACCCGGAAACATCAGCTGCTGCGCCTGTTCCACGCTGAGATAAACCTTGGCGTGGACGGGCGAAGCGATCACCAGCGCCGCTGCGGGCAACAGAAGGAAGCGCGCTTTCATTGATCGCCGCCTCCGAAATAGTAGCCGACCTTGAGGCGCACGCGGGTGCGCTCGAAGTCCACGTCGCCGTCATAGCCGTGCACGACGACGCCGGGGTCCATGTAGTTGTTCGCCCAGGGTAGCTGCTGCCACCAGGTCAGCGTGGCGAAGAAGTGGTCGTTGGCATAGTGGATCGTGGGGCCTGTGTAGTAGGCATTGCCCATCCACTGGCTTCGCGCAAAAAGCGCCCATTGGTTGATCTCGCGTTCGTTCTGAAGCTCCACCCCGACCGACCAGTTGGGGGCGAAACGGTATGACGCGCCGATGCCGAAATTGACGTCTGTCTCGACGTTGACGTTTCGGGACGCATCCACGCTGCCGGGGGCTGCAAAGGGATTTGCCGGCAGATGGCGAACCTCGGGTGCCCAGGTGATGTTGCCGATCAGGACCAGACGATCGTCGAGAAAGTTCTTCTGGAAGATCGCCTTGAGTTCGAGTTCCTGGAAACGGTTGCCGATGGTGGGTTCGGCGTACAGCGCAATGCCGACGGGATCGGTGTAAGGACTCTGCACACGCCAGATCGCTTCGCCGGCCACGCCAATGAACTTCCACTTGTTGAAATAGGAGCCGGGCGCGGGAAAGAAGTCCGAGAACTGCTCTGGGGCAGTCGTGCTCCCGTCGGGACCGTTATGGTGGGCCTGCGTCCAGTCATAGATCAGGTAGCCCGAAAGCTGCAGGGAGTCTGTCACGCCATAAGAAAACTCACTGCGGTTCTCGAGCAGATTGAAGCTCCCGTGCGCCTTTGCATGCCGCCAGGTGAGCCATTGCTCGACCTCCATGCCGCCCTTGGGCAACAGGTCGGTGGTGTAGAGGAAGCCCAGGAGCGGCTCATCTGCCTCCGCAGGCGCGGCGAAGGACGCGGCGAGCGCGAAGGCAATAAGCAAGCCTTTCGACAACCAGTGCACGATATCTCCGAATGCAATTAAGAATCGATCGCAATATACCGTTGCGACCGATCGAGTAAATGAGACTTATTCGCACATCCGTCGAGGCCAGCGCTGGCGTAAGGAAGCGGCGCGGACCGTTCGATCCGCGCCGCTTCAATTCATCAGCGTCGATCAGTTTGACTTGAATGCGCGCTGCCACCAGCCCTTCTTGGGCGGTGCGGCCGGCTCGGTCGACGCCGGCGTCTCGGTGGCGGCCGCAGGCCTCGGCGTTTCCTGCGGCGTGGTGTCGATCTCGTGCGGATCGCTCAGTGACCAGGAGGGCGACGACGCCGCATTGGGTACGCTGCGGGTTGGTGTGTTGGTCGGGGTCGTGTCGATCTCGTCAACATGGCCGTAGCGGTCGGAGCCGAACGATGCCGGCGTTTGCGACACGGGCGGGGTCGAGGGCACCGGCAGCACAGCCTCGCCGTCGACGGGCGGCATGGCCTCGCCATCGGCCGGCGCGGCCATGGGGTTCTCGCTGGACTGGAAACGGTCGCGGTTGCCGCCGCGGCGCCCGCGACGCCGCCGCCGGCGGCGCGGTCCGCGCTCGCCGTTCTGACCGCCGTGCTCCGGCGCATGATCGCTCGCAAATTGCTCGCCGCCTTCGGCCATATCCTCCGGCTCGGTCGCGAATTCGCCGTCGCCACCGTCCTCCGAAGCCGCGGGCGCAGCGGCTTGCTGCTCGCCGTCGCCCGCCTCGCGCGGCGCACCGCCCTCGCGCTGGTCGCGGTCGCGGCGGTTGCGGTTGCGCCCGCCGCGGCGGCGGCGTCCGCGCCGTCCGCCACGCTCGCCGTCGTCGCGGCGCTCGCGCTCCGGACGCTCTTCGCCGGAGGCTTCCGCTTCCTCGGCTTCGATCGCCTCTTCGATGGCCTCGTCCTCGGCCTCCAGCTCCTCTTCCTCCACCACGTCCAGGTCCGCCTGGTCCTCGGGGCTGAGCGGTGCCGGCGGCAGCGCCTGCGGCCGCGGGAAGTCTTCGGGATTGCGATGGCCTTCACGCTCGATCTCGAACGCGCCCGCCATCAGGTCGTGCTTCGGCTCGAAGCTGATGGTGATCTGGTAGTCGTTCTCGATCCGCGACAGCTCGCGCCGCTTCTGGTTCAGCGTGTACATCGCGACGTCGCTCGCGACCTTGACCGTCAGCCCTTCGGCGCGCTGCTTCTGCGCTTCTTCCTCGAGGCCGCGCAGCACACGCAGCGAGGTGGATTCCACAGAGCGCACGATGCCCTGGCCGCCGCAATGCGGGCAGGGGACCGTCGAGCCCGCGATGACGCCCGCGCGCAGGCGCTGACGGCTCATCTCGAGCAGGCCGAACTGGCTGATCTTGCCGATCTGGATGCGGGCGCGGTCGTTCTTCACCGCATCGCGCAGCCGCTTCTCGACGTCGCGGTCGTTGCGGCCGTCTTCCATGTCGATGAAGTCTATGACGATCAGGCCGGCAAGGTCGCGCAGGCGCAGCTGCCGCCCGATCTCGTCCGCCGCCTCCAGGTTCGTCTTGCGCGCCGTCTCCTCTATCGAGTGCTCGCGCGTCGAGCGGCCGGAGTTCACGTCGATCGACACCAGCGCCTCGGTCTGGTTGATCACGATGTAGCCGCCGGACTTCAGCGTCACGGTCGACTGGAACATCTGGTCCAGCTGCGCCTCGACATGCTGGCGCTGGAACAGCGGTGTCGGCTCCTGGTAGAGCTTCACGTTCTTGGCGTGCGCCGGCATCAGCATGCGCATGAAGTCCTTGGCGTTGCGGTAGCCCGCCTCACCCTCGACCTGAATCTCCTGCACGTCCTTGTTGTAGAGGTCGCGGATGGCGCGCTTGATGAGGTCGCCTTCCTCGTACACGTTCGCCGGCGCAATCGAGTTCAGCGTCGTCTCGCGGATCGTGTCCCACATGCGCAGCAGGTATTCGTAGTCGCGCCGGATCTCGAGCTTGGTCCGGTTCTCGCCCGCGGTGCGGATGATGAGGCCCATGCCCTCGGGCAGCTCCAGCCCCTGCGCCGCTTCCTTCAGGCGCTTCCTGTCGTTCGCATTGGTGATCTTGCGCGAGATGCCGCCGCCGCGCGGCGTGTTGGGCATCAGCACGCAGTAACGGCCCGCCAGCGACAGATAGGTCGTCAGCGCCGCACCCTTGTTGCCGCGCTCTTCCTTGACCACCTGCACCAGGATGATCTGGCGGCGCTTGATGACTTCCTGGATCTTGTAGTGGCGGCGGCGCACCCAGCGCTGCGACGGCCGCGGCGCATGCAGCGCCTGCTCGCTGTTGGCATTGGCGGCGTGCTGCTCGCCCTCGGGCGCCTGCTCCGAAGCGGTTTGGATGTCGGGGATGTTCTCGGTGATCTCCGGCTCCGGCGTTTCGACATGCATGCCGTCCTCGGCCGGGATATGCGATGCGGAGGCCGCGACGGTCTGCTCGTCGGCGACGCCGTCTTCCTCTTCCTCGTCCGCAACCGTGTCGATCTCGTCGTCCGCGTCGTCGTGATGGACGTGTCCGTCATGGGTGTGGTGGTCGTGACTGTGGTGATGGTCGTGATCGTCTTCGACCGCCGCGCCCTGATGGACGAACACCTCTTCGTGCTCGTCGTCCTCGTCGTCGGCAGCGCCTTCGACCGGCGGCGCGGCCTCCGCGCCATCCTCTGTCGGCAGGGCAGTGGCGTCAGGCGCAGAGTCGATGGTGTCGACGGGCTCCGCCGGCGCACTGGCCTCGGCGCTTGCGGCTTCTTCCTCTTCGTCCTCGCCCGTCGTGGGCTTGGGACCCGAGGTGATCTCGAACGACTCGATGTCGTCCTCCTGGCGCCGGCGGGCTTCCGCTTCCTGCTCAGCGATCAGCGCCTGACGGTCCGCGATCGGGATCTGGTAGTAGTCGGGATGGATTTCGGCGAAGGCCAGGAAGCCCTGGCGGTTGCCGCCGTATTCCACAAACGCCGCCTGGAGCGAGGGCTCCACGCGCGTCACCTTGGCCAGGTAGATGTTGCCCTTGAGGGGCCGCTTTGACGCGGCCTCGAAATCGAATTCCTCGACCTTGCTACCGTCGAGAACGACGACGCGCGTCTCCTCCGGGTGAGATGCGTCGATCAGCATGCGCTTGGACATTGAACTCTCCGAGCGGCCGGCAACGTCCCGCGCTCGTGGGCGCCGGGGAGTGGTTGGACCGCGTTGTTGGGGACACGCGCCGCCGCGCCGCCGCCTGCATCTGCGATGCGGGGTGGGGGGAAAGGGCTCGCGCTGTGTCGGTCATCACAAGAATTACTTTTCGCCGGCCGGGCCGGTTTGGTGCTGCTGCAATGGAGGGATTGGGCACGCTGGGGCTTGAAAGCCGTTCCGGCGCCTGTCCCGGACCACCGCACCGTCATATCCGGTCACCCCTGTGACCGGACGGCGCAGCATGAATATGCTTGTAGGGTCCCCTTCCCCCAACGGCAAGGGGAACCCACGGGATTCATTGTAAAAACGCTTAGTGCTAAGACTTCGTAAATGGTTTACGGCCAGTTTCTGGCGGCTGTTCTCGGGCTTTTGGGATGAATCGGCGGTGGACCACCATTTTGGGTGGGCTCGCGACCCTGGTGATCGCTGGGGCGGCTTGGGCTGCCTCCGGCACCACGGACGCTGCCGACGACCTCATCACCCGGATCCTCAAGGGTGACGGCGCGGTGTCCCCTGTCCCGCCCAAGCCACAATCCCCGGCTGCCCGGCCCGGACCTCACACCATCCCCATCGTGATGGCCACTCGCCTCGGCGAGCACACCGACAAGACCCGCTTCGTGGTCGAGGTCTCGGACCCGGTCACCTTCCGCACCTTCACCCTGCGCAATCCCAATCGCGTGGTGGTCGATATGCCGGCCGTGCAGTGGCACATGGACAATGCCCCGCGGCCGAGCGGCAATGGCGCCATCCGAGCCTACCGCTACGGCCAGTTCCGCTCCGGCAACTCGCGCTTTGTCATTGACCTCAACAGCCCCGTCGCCGTGTCGCCCGTCATGGTCATCCCGCCGTCGGGCGGCTACGGCTATCGCGCCGTGATCGATCTCGCGCCCACCACGCAGGACATGTTCGACAAGTCGGCGGGGTGGCCCGAAGACCTGCGCGCCCGCGAAGCCGCCGCCGAGCAGCTCGCCTCGCTCCCGCCCGCGCCGTCGCCCACGCCCGCGCCGGTCGAGAAACATGTCGTCGTCATCGATGCCGGCCATGGCGGCATCGACTCCGGCACCAGCGGCGTGAACGGGCTGATGGAGAAGGACCTTGTCCTCGACGAAGCGCTTCGTCTCGGCCACGAACTCGTGAAGCGCGGCTACACCGTGCATCTGACGCGCGACACCGACGTCTTCATCCCGCTGACCGACCGCACCCGCATTGCCCGCTCCTGGCGCGCCGACCTGTTCATTTCGCTGCACGCCGACTCGAACCCGGATCCCGGCATCAGCGGGCTGTCGATCTACACCTTGTCCGAGCGCGGTTCGGACCGTGAGGCGGCCGCGCTGGCGCGCAAGGAGAACCAGTCAGACGTCATCGCCGGCGTCGATCTCGGCGGGGGGAACTCCACGGTGGCGCCGATCCTGATCGACCTGGCGCAGCGTGACACGATGAACAGGTCGTCACGTTTCGCCACCGAGGCGATCGCAACGCTGACCGGAGCGACGGACATCTTGCCGCGTCAGGCCCATCGTTCAGCAGCCTTCGTGGTCCTGAAAGCGCCCGATGTCCCTGCGGTGCTTATCGAATTGGGCTATCTGTCCAACGCGTCCGACGCGGACCAGATGAACACGCCCCGGTGGCGCAACGGCGTTGTGGGCGCCATCGCCAATGCCGTGGATCGTTACTTCAGTCCAGGAACCGGAATCGCCAACCAGTAAATATGTCAATTCCGCCACCCTTATCTTTCCTCCGCCACAATCGGCCTATAAGAGGGCCGCTCGGGAAGGGCACCTGATGCGCACCCTGCGCCGCGTTCTTGTTTATCTCGGTCTCGGCATCGCCGTGATCGGCGCCACCGGCGTCCTCGCCGTGGTGATCACGGTGTTCTGGCTCACGCGCGACCTGCCGTCGATCGAGACGCTGCGCGACTACACCCCGCCGGTCACCACCCGCGTCTATGCCGGCGACGGCACGCTGCTCGGCGAATACGCGCGCGAGCGCCGCATCTTCGTGCCCATCGGCTTCGTGCCCAAGCTCATCACCGAGGCCTTCACCTCGGCCGAGGACAAGAATTTCTACAACCACCCCGGCATCGATCCTTCGGGCATCATGCGCGCGGCCGTGAAGGACATGTTCAATGTCCTCCAGCACAAGCGCCTGGAAGGCGCGTCCACCATCACCCAGCAGGTGGCCAAGAACTTCCTGCTCAACTCGAGCCAGAATTTCGCGCGCAAGATCAAGGAAGCGGTGCTCGCGATCCGCATCGACGCGACCTATTCCAAGCAGAAGATTCTCGAGCTCTATCTCAACGAGATATATCTCGGCGAGAACTCCTACGGCGTCGCCGCCGCCTCGCTCAACTATTTCGGCAAGTCGCTCGACGAGCTCGACGTCGCCGAGGTCGCCTTCCTCGCCGCGCTGCCCAAGGCGCCGTCGCAGTTCGATCCGGTGCGCAACCACCAGGCCGCCGTCGACCGCCGCAACTGGGTGATCGGCCAGATGTACGAGAACGGTTACATCACGAAGGAACAGCGCGACACCGCGCAGGCCGAGCCGCTCATCACCCAGACCCGCGCCTTCGGCTCGCAGACCCAAGACGCCGATTACTTCGTCGAAGAAGTCCGCCGCGAACTCTATGCCCGCTACGGCGAGCAGGCGCTGTATGACGGCGGCCTCCAGGTCCGCTCGACGCTCGACACCGCGCTCCAGAACTACGCGGTGAACGCGCTGCGCGCCGGCCTCGTGCGCTACGACCGCCGGCATGGCTGGCGCGGCGCGCTCAGCAACATCGACATCAACGGCAACTGGAAGGACACGCTCAAGGCGGTCCAGAACCAGTCGGGCGTCGAGACCTGGCGCGTCGCCGTGGTGCTCGGATTCGATGGCCAGACCACGCGCATCGGTCTCAACGACGGCAGTGAAGCGACGATTCCGTGGAGTGAGATCACCTGGGCGCATCACCAGAACAAGGGTTCTCCCTGGGGCGGGCCGCCGCCGCAGAAGCCGGCCGACGTCTACAAGCCGGGCGACGTGATCTACGTCGAGGCGCTGCCGAATGGCGCGAACGAGTACGGCCTGCGCCAGGTGCCGGAAATCAACGGCGGCATCGTCGCGATGGATCCGCACACCGGCCGCGTGCTCGCGCTGTCGGGCGGCTTCTCCTACGCGTCCAGCCAGTTCGATCGCGCCTTCCAGGCGATGCGGCAGACCGGTTCGTCGTTCAAGCCCTATGTGTATGCGGCAGCGCTCGACAACGGCTACACGCCGGTCAGCAAGGTGCTCGACGGCCCGTTCGAGATGAACGACGGCTCGGGTCACATCTGGCGTCCCAAGAACTTCGAGCGCGGCGGCTATCTCGGCATGGCCACGCTGCGCCGCGGCCTTGAGCTGTCGCGCAACCTGATGACCGTGCGCCTCGCGCAGGCGGTCGGCATGGACAAGGTGATCGAATATCCGATCAAGTTCGGCGCCTACGATCATCTCCAGCCGCTGCTCGCCAACTCGTTGGGCGCCGGCGAGACGACGCTGCTCAAGCAGGTCACCGGGTACGCCGTGTTTGTGAATGGCGGCAAGAGGGTGATCCCGTCGCTGATCGATCGCATCCAGGACCGCAACGGTAAGACCATCTGGCGCCATGACGGCCGCAACTGCGACGGCTGCGACCAGGACGACTATCACGGCCAGCAGGAGCCGCTGCTTGAGGACGTGCGCGAGCAGGTGCTCGACCCGCTCACCGCCTACCAGATGGTGCACATGATGGAAGGCGTGGTGCAGTTCGGCACCGGCCGTTCCGTGCTCGCCGTCGGCAAGCCGCTGGCCGGCAAGACCGGTACCTCGAACGAGGCCAAGGACGTCTGGTTCGTCGGCTTCTCGCCCGATCTTCTGTGCGGCGTCTATGCCGGCTTCGATAATCCGCGCGGCCTTGGCGGCAACGAGCAGGGCGCCTCGGTCTCGGCGCCGATCTTCCGCGACTTCATGAAGGGCGCTTTGTCGAACACGCCGGGCATTCCGTTCCGCCAGCCGCCCGGCATCGAGATCGTTAAGATCGACCACAAGTCCGGCGCCGTCGGCGGCACCTTTCCCGAGGCGTTCAAGCCCAACACTGCGCCCGGCGAGCCCGACGCGCCCAACGGCGAGCTCGGCGGCAATTCAACCACTTTCGGCGGGAGCACGACGGCGACTGACGACAGCGCCACCGCTGCCCCGACTGTCGACCCGGCCAACGGCGGGCTCTACTAGCCGAAGCGATAAGGCAGCGCGGATCTATCGTCCGCCCAGTTCGAACACGTCGTTCTCGGCCATGTTTCGCCGCGTGAGATGCCGCGGCTCGATCATCGTCGCGCCGACGATCGTTTCGTCCGATCCGATGAGACGCTCCAGCGTCTCGCGCGCCAGATGCTCATTCTCGATGGCGACGAGATAGTGTCGCGTCTGAGGCGAGCCCGCGCGCGATTTGCCCGCGACCGCAATCGACCAACCGTTCTTCATGCCGGAACCATTGCCGCATTCCGGCTCTCACGTCCATCCCTGGAAGAGTAGATGTTTACGCCGCCACTCGGGCAGCTGCGTTCCAGAGAAAACAGCGGCTTGGCGTTCCGCGAATTTTTTTTCGGATGCCCAATTAAACGATCATTTGTTGCGCTCCGAACTGCATCAACCGCTTATGCCCCCGTGCACTGCAGCGAATTGAACGATATGAAATCCGTACACGGATCAATGACGGCAGCAAGCCTTGAACGCGCCACTTTCTCGAATATCTCTGCCCTCCAACCTGGAGAGTTGCTTGAGATGACATTCCGAATTTAGCGTGGCGAGTACTGCATACAGAACCTGTTGCGGGTCACGCGCACCTAACATGGAGAGGACGGCACGCTGCTCAGAAGCTTGGAGCGAAACGGCGTCCGAGAGTCCAGCAGGGATCGAGGGGTACAGCGAAGGCAGTTTGTTGGCGTGCGCGATGGTGCACGGCCGGAAGTCGCTCATGCACTGTATCAGGCAGAAGCCGCCCGAAGTGCACCGAAGGCGGCTTTTGCTTTTTCGGCCCTCCGCCCCTATATCACGACCCCCGGAGAACAGAATGCGCCCCGAAATCGCCCGTAGCGTCGAAGACATCCAGCAGGCCATCGCCCTGCTGAGGAGGCATCTTTGACTGGGATCGGGCCCTTCGCCGCCTCGACGAACTGAACGCGAAGGCGGAAGACGCCGCCATCTGGAACAATCCGACGGACGCCCAGAAGCTGATGCGCGAACGTCAGAAGCTGGATGCGTCCATTACCGCCGTGAGGGGCCTTGAGAACGAGCTCGCCGATGCGCTCGGTCTGATCGAGCTGGCGGAGGCCGAGAACGACACCGCGATGGTGGCAGACGCCGAGCGCACCATCGGCGACTTGCAGAAGCGCGCCGAACAACAGCGCCTGGAGTCGATGCTCTCCGGCGAGGCCGATGGCAACGACACCTATCTCGAGATCCACGCTGGCGCCGGCGGTACCGAAAGTCAGGACTGGGCCTCGATGCTGCTGCGCATGTACACGCGCTGGGCCGAGAAGCACGGCTACAAGGTGGAATATCTCGAAGAGAGCGAAGGCGAGGGCGCCGGCATCAAGTCCGCGACCATCCTGGTCAAGGGCGACAACGCCTACGGCTGGCTGAAGACCGAAGGCGGCGTGCATCGCCTGGTCCGCATCTCGCCGTTCGACTCCAACGCGCGGCGCCACACCTCGTTCTCCTCGGTGACGGTCTATCCGGTAATCGACCAGTCGATCGAGATCGACGTGCCCGAAAAGGATGTCCGCATCGACGTCTATCGCGCGTCCGGCGCCGGCGGCCAGCACGTCAACAAGACCGAATCCGCGGTGCGCATCACGCACATCCCCACCGGCATCGCGGTCGCCTGCCAGACCGAGCGCTCGCAGCACCAGAACCGCGCCAATTGCTGGGACATGCTCCGCGCCCGCCTCTACGAGATCGAACTGAAGAAGAAGCAGGACGAGACCGGCGCCTTCATCGGCGAGAAGTCGGACATCGGCTGGGGCCACCAGATCCGCTCGTATGTGCTCCAGCCCTACCAGCTGGTGAAAGATCTGCGCACTGGCGTCGAAAGCCGCACGCCCGACGACGTGCTCGACGGTGACATCGATCCGTTTATGGCTGCGGCGCTCGCCCAGGCCGTCGGCGGCAAGCCGGCAGCCAAGATCGAGGACCTCGAGTAGCCCCTTAGAACTTCACTTCGCTGACGCGGGTGCCCGGCAACAGGCCGTGCTCCTTGTCGTCCTTCCAGCGTGCCGAGATCGCCGCCGCCACCGCGACGATCGCGCCGAACAGCAGCGCGAAGGCGGTCCACAGGCTGGCATAGGCCGCAGTCTTGCGCGCCATCTCCGCGGTCTGGACCTCGTCGGCGTGAATGCGACTCACGACGTCGTTTACCCGCGCCACCGCCGAATCGAGTCCCATGCCGGTGTCGTTGGCGATGATGCGCGCGAGCTGTGCCTTGTCGTCGCCGGACAGCGTGCCGCCCTTGGCCATGCCGACGGTGAGAATGCGGCCGGCTTCCGCCTTGTCCGCCGCGGTGCTGCGCACGGTCGCCGGCATCGATGTCGCTGTTGCAGGGACGGCTGCGACTGGCGCGGTCGCACTGCCATTGAGGGGCACCACACTGTTGGTCATGGGCGGTGTCGATTCAGGCTCTGCGGTGCTGTTGGCCGACGGCGTCTGGTTCGGTGTCGCGGTGTCGCTGGCCGGCGGCGGCGCGTCGGTCGCCGTGCTGTTGGCCTGCGCGTACCGGCGGAAGCTGGCGAGCGCCGCCTTCGCCGACGGCGCGCGGAAAAGGGTGTCGACCCAATAGGCGGTGACGGGTGAAGGTGCTGCGGCGCCGTCGCTGCGTGTTGGTGACGTCGACGCCAACGCGGTGCTCATGGCGCCCGCGGTAGCGGCACCGCCGGCTACCACGGACAGCGCGATCAGCGTCGCGATGGCGACGACTGCCAGTGCCCACGCTACCAGCCCGTGGGTTCCCGCGCGGATTTCTTCGTCGCGGTCGGTCTCAAGCGCAGGGCCAATCATGCGTGCGACGATGTGTCCGCCGACTGCAAAGCCGAAGGCCTGCGCTGCCAGGAAATAGATCGCGCCCAAGGTCAGAAAGGTAATCGTCCCGTTTTCGGTCGCATTCCGGGCCGTCACCAGCGATAGTCCGACACCGTAGCCCAGCGTCAGAAGCAGCAGCGTCACCGCGGTTGCGACGAAGGCGCCTGCAAAGGCTGCGCTCCACGAAAATCGCCTTGTCGCTGTGTCGTCGCTGACGAGTGTCGCCGTGTCCTCATTCACAACAGCGGTCGTGGTCATGGAAGAATTCCAGGCTGGATGCGCACCGGCAACGCGCCCGGCACCGCGTCGTTCCTTGGTCGGCCATGGCCGCGCCCGGAACCTTCTTGTTGCTTCGCGCATTCAATCGCCGACTTCATCAGGGACGGACATGCGCTCGCTTCTGCTTTGGCTGATCGGGGTTCCCATCCCGATCATCATCGTGCTGTGGCTCGTCACCGGCCACGCGTGACACGGCACTAAAACAAAACCCCGCCGCGGCGATATCCGTGGCGGGGCTTGCTGTTGGTGTGCTGAAACGTCAGGCGCCGGTCTTGAGCGGCGCAAAGGTCGCGGCCGCTGCCGGGCGCGCATCGCTGGTCGGCATGGGGCGCGTCACGGTGGTGAATGCCGGGGCCGGGGCGGGAGGCGGAGCGGGAGCGGCAGCCGGTGTGGAGGGCGCCGGGCTCGCGATCCTCTTCGCCGGGTCGTCAGCGAGTGGATTGTCGGCGTGGCGGCAATTGCCCTCGAAGAACGCGCCGGTCTCTACCGCGAACGCTTCATGCAGAATATTGCCTTCGACATGGCTCGTCGAGCAGAGCAGCACCTTGCGCGCGCGGACTGACCCCTGCACGCGCCCGCGGATGGTGATTTCCTCGGCCATGATTTCGCCGTGGATGAACGCCTTGTCCCCAACCACGAGCCCGGCGGAGTGCACGTCGCCTTCGACGCGGCCGTCGATCTGGATGTCGCCCGTCGAGGTCAGCGTGCCGTTCACGACCAGATCGGCGCTGATGATGGAGGGCGCCGACGAGCGCGCAGCTCGCTTCAGCGGCGGTACGCTCGGCGCAGCCGCAGGTGCAGAATCCTTCTTGCTAGAGAACATGGCGCCCCGCCTCGATAAAGGTGCTCGGATTCCTTACGACATCGTCGTACCAGACCTCGTAGTGCACGTGCGGCCCGGTGCTGCGCCCCGTCGATCCAAGCCTTCCGATGGGCGCGCCCTTGGCTACCTTAGCCCCTACTTGAACAAGAATCGATGACATATGCCCATAACGGGTACGGATTCCAAAACCATGGTCAATTTCTACCATGTTGCCATACCCGCCGCGCGGGCCGGCATAAACCACGGTTCCTGGCGCCGTGGCCGAAATCTGCGCGCCCCACGGGCCGGCGAAATCGATGCCTGGGTGGAATGAGTAATGGCCGGTAAACGGATCGATGCGCGCCCCGAAGCCTGATGTGCGCTCGAAGGCCGGGCCCCAGACCGGCGTTGTCAGCGGAATGTGCTGCATGGCGGTCAGCAGCGTATTCATCTGGTCCAGCACGGCGGAGGCGCGCAGGTATGCATTCGTGAAGGCAGCATCTGCGATACCGTCTATGTGCATCGCCTGGAGAGGCCATTCGGGACCGCCAACACCTTCGCTCGCGTTGAACCGCTGGGTATATGTGTCCGGGTTGATGCCCGTACGGCGGATCACGGCCTGGATCGTTGCGACGCCCTCAGCGACCTCCGTCTGGGTCCGCGCCATGAGCACCGTCTCATTGCGGCCGAGGCGCGCGACGCGCGCGGTCTGATCAGCGAGGATGCGAAGGCCCGGATGGCGGCTATAGGCCAGGTCCGTGGCCGCCGGAATCGATGACGGCGTGCCGAACAGCAGGCCCCTGATCCGATCTACAGCACCACTGAAGTCGAGCAGGCTCGCCTTCGTTGGCTTGGCAGTCCGCGGCTGCACCGCCGGAGGCTGCGGCATCACGCGAAGCTCGGAAGCACCTCCCATATCGACGGGCGTCGTGCCGGTGGGCGGCGGCGTAGTGCTGTCGATGTCGTCCGAAGGCGCTGGTCCGGGACCGGCGTCGCCGGATTCGGTAGTCCCGTCGTCGTGTCCCTCGCGTATGCCCGTGTTCGACAGAACGGCAAGTGTCGAGTCCACCTGGCGCTTCTTGTTCAGGAATTTCAGGATCGTGTTCTGCTTCAACTCGAGCTCGTCGGCCGTCGCCTTGAAGCGGTCTTCGGCCGTGACCAACGCATTGTTGAGCTCGTCCTGCGAGAGCTGAAGATCTGCGACCCTGTTCTCATAGGCAGACTGCATCTGCTGGTAGCGGTGATCCTTGGCCGCGATGATGCGGTCCTTGAAAATTACGTTGACCGTGGCAAATGCCACCCAGCCCAGGAAGATCAGCGACAGGCCAGCGAGCGTCGCCTGAAGCGTCGCGCCGAAGGTGAAGAATTGCACGCGCCCGTCCGAGCGGATGTAGATCTGGCGCTCCGGAAAAGTCTCGTGGAGCCAAGCCCAGACGCGCTCGACGAGCGTCCCCGCCATCCCAATCTCACCCTTGTTAGCGTCTTGCGCGCTTACCCCGAAGGCGCGCATTTCACTCATTTGTCGACGGCGGATCAAGCTCTTGCCCCAGAAAAACGATTTGGAGGTTAACCGCGGCAAACCCTTGTTTTTCGGCAGATGCGGCTTCATGCCAGCGTCTTCGCGGCGGCCAGCACGGCGTCAACATGACCGGGCACCTTCACCTTGTGCCACGCCTGCGCGATCGTTCCCTTTGCATCCACCAGGAAGGTGGCGCGTTCAATTCCCATGTATTTGCGGCCGTACAAGCTTTTCTCCACCCAAACGCCCCAGTCCTCGATCGTCTTCTGATCGGGGTCCGAGCCCAGCGTGATCTTCAATTTGTGCTTGGCCTTGAACTTGTCATGCGAGGCCGTGCTGTCCTTTGACACGCCAATCAGGCTTACGCCCAGCGCGTCGAACTTCCTCTTGGCTTCGGAGAACCCGATCGCTTCCTTAGTGCAGCCCGAAGTGTCGTCCTTTGGATAGAAATACAGAACGTAGGGTTTACCCTTAAGAGCGGCGCTCGATACTTCGCCGTTGCCATCGGTGGCAAGACGGAACTTCGGGGCCTTGTCGCCGGCATTAAGTTCCATCGTTCACTCCTCACGGGGCGAATAGGCGTTTACCTTGGGTCTAGGTCTAGGCCATAAGCTGATAGCTGATTTGGGGCGCGAAGGCCAAGCTTCGGCCCCATTCTTCCACGATTTTAGGGGGTTAGAGGTGCGCTTCCGTTGGCCCAAGACCCTGTAGCTGCCCGGCCCGGCGATATCGGACCGTCACGGGTCAGAACCAGTCTCTCGGAGGCTTGGAATTCGACCCTCATCGGCAGGTACGTAAAGTCGCACCATATCAGCCGTACCGCCCTGATCGGCGCAGCTCTTGCTGTTGCTGCTCTGTTCTTCGTGGTCGGTGCCGGCCTGCGCCTTCTTGTCGGCCCCATCTCTCTCGGGCCGCTGTCGGGTCAGATCTCGGACGCCCTCGCTCAGGCGCTCCCCGGCATCACCATCAAGTACGACCAGGCAGCAATCGAGTGGTCCCGGAGCCAGGGACGGGTGAACCTCGTCGTGCTGGGGGCGCGGGTCTTCGACTCCCGCGGCCGCATCATCGCACAGGCGCCGCAGGCCGACATCGACCTGGCCGCCGGTCCTTTCGTGCAGGGCAAGGTTGTTGTGACGCGTGTCACGCTTGTCGGAGTGCAACTCGTGCTGGTGCGCGACCGCACCGGCACGCTTCGGCTTGGTTTGGAGAACGACGAGAGCCAAGCCGACATCATCCGGCGTATCACCGACGCGATCAACAAGAACAGTTCGAGCGCCTCGTCGCTACACAGTTTCGCGGTCCGCGACGCGCGGCTCGCCTTCAAGGACCAGACGACGGGCCTTTTCCTTGTATCGCCGCGCGCCGATGTCCGTATCGCGACGGAGGGCCGCAATCTCGTCTCGACGCTCGACGCGGACATCGAGGTTACCGGCAAGGCGGCGCATGTCACGGGCAGGATGATCCTGCCGCCCGCCCAGGGTCCGGTCAGCGGGCAGATCAGGGTCGAGCACCTCGATATTGCCGCGCTCGGGCACAACGCGCCGATGTTTCAGTTCCTTCAGACAATTGCGATGCAGGCCGACTTCTCGGCCGGCTTCGTGATCGACGGCACGCATCTGCTCAACGCCCAGTTTGCAGCGTCGGCCAACGGGACCGCCGTGCTGGTCGGCATCCAGAAGCCGATCCGCGTCGCCAAGATGCACGTCGCCGGCCGCTACGATCGCTCGACGGCGCATATCACGCTTGACGATGCGTCGCTGGAGTCCGACCAACTCCAGGCGCATGTCGTCGGCAGAACCAATCTGATCTACGACGGCGGTGGCGCTGTTACCCGTCTCGGTGTCGAACTGACGGCCGACAAGACGGCACTGGCCGTGCCCGGTACATTTAGCCGGCCGGTGTTCTTGCCGCTCGTGCAGGTCAAGGGCACCTATGTGCCGGCCACGCATGACATTCTGCTCGACTATCTGAGGACCAAAGGTGGCTCGCTGGTTTTGAACACCGCGGGCAAGATCACGCTGGTCGACAAGATGTCGCCTGCGGCCGAGCTCAAGGGCCGCATCGAGGCGATGAGCGTGCGCGACCTCTTGCACTACTGGCCGCTCGGCACAGGCGAGGGCGCCCGCGAGTGGATCGACGCCAACATTTTCTCAGGTAGCCTCGGGCCGATCGTGTTCGAGACGCACTTTCCAGCAGGCATGCTCGACATGCCGCGTATTCCCGACAACGTGCTGTTGATGACCTTCGCCATGTCCAATGTCGAGGCAAACTATGTCCGCGGGCTCACCCACCTGACAGGAGTCTATGGCACGGCGAAGCTGACCGGAAATTCGTTTACCGCCGATCTCACCCGGGGCCGCATCGGGCCGCTGGTGTTGACCCGGGCGCATGCGGTCATTCCGGACCTCTCCGTCTCCGAGTCGCCCGGCGACATCACCGGTCACATTGACGGCACGATGACCGATGTCCTGAAGCTGACCGATCTCAAACCGCTCAACTATCCGACCCGGTTCGGCATCAATCCGGAGGAGACGACGGGCAAAGCGGGCATCGACCTTAATTTTCATGTGCCCATGCGCAAGAACCTAGACGTCGACGACGTCGGCATATCGGTCAAGGCATCCGTGCAGGGCTTCGGCATCGCGCTCGGCAAGACACTCCGGCTCGCCGACGGCAACGTGATGTTCGAGATAGACAACAGCCATCTGCACGCCGCCGGTGTGACCGGACTTGCCGGTTCGCGGCTCAACATCGACTGGGTCGAGGACTTCAAGGCCACTGGCCCGGTCACGTCTCGGATCAGTGTGAAAGGACTCCTGGACGAGACCGGCCGTGAAACCCTTGGCCTGCGCGCCGACGACTATTTCCGGGGACCAGTCGGCCTGAACGCCCTCCTCACCGGCCGCCGCGGAGAACTCACGGGCGCCGACATGACGCTGGACCTGACACCGTCCGTGCTTACCCTCGATCTCTTCGGCATCACCAAACCGGCCGGTTTTCCCGCTACGTCCCGCGCCGCTGTGACCTTCGGACCGCACAGCATCCCGCGAACCGAGAACGCCACGATCACGAGCCCCAGCCTACAGGCGACGTTCGGGATGACCTTTGACGATGACGGAAAGCTCGTTTCGCTCGATGCGCCATCCGTCAAGGCTGGCGCGACGAACGACTTTTCGCTCAAGCTGACGCGCGGCCCCGCCGGAGTCGACATCACGCTGCGTGGCCGTTCTGTCGACGGCACGCGGCTCGCGTCGCGCGGAACGAGCAATGGCGGTGGCAAGCCCGGTGGCGGCAAGAGCGCCCGCTCCGACTCGTTCTTCGACGAGCCGTTTCATATCGATGCAAGAGTCGACCGCGTCGCCTTGCGCAATGGCGTGTCCGTCGCGCCCTTCGCGCTCGACGTCACCGGCGTCGCCGACCGCCCGGCAACCATGACGCTGAACGCTTCGACCGGAAGGAACGGTGCGATCGCCGGCAGCATCGTGGCGGCAGGTAATGACCGGAAGCTGAGCCTCACTGCCTCCGATTTCGGCGCGCTCGCGCGGGGTCTGTTCGGCTTCAACAGCCTCAAGGGCGGCAGGCTCGACTTCCAGGGCACGCTGCATGGGACGGCGTCGGGGCAGGGCGGCGGCACGCCCAACGACTATGAAGGCGTCGTTCGCCTGAAGGACTTCCGGCTGCTCAACCAGCCGTTCCTGGCGCGGCTGTTCAGTGCGGGTTCGCTGATCGGCTTCGCCAACCTGATGCAGAACAACGGGATTGCGGTCGACGAACTCAGGATCCCGTTCAGCTCCAGGAACAACGTCATCGCCATTCACGACGCGCGAGCGACCGGCCCCGCAATTGGCGTGAGCGCCGAAGGCTATCTCGACCGGCCAAAGAACGACGTCGAACTCAAGGGAACACTGGTACCGCTGTTCGGCATCAACAGCGTTCTTGGCGTCATTCCGCTGCTGGGCGATCTGCTGGTTTCGAGGCCTGGCGAGGGCATCATCGGCCTCAGCTATGCTGTCAGCGGCGATGCCGATGAGCCGAAGGTCACGGTCAACCCCCTTTCGATGCTGACGCCCGGCATTCTGCGCCACATCTTCGAGGGCAAGATGCCCGACGCTGCCAACGCGCCGTCGAATAACCCGCCGCCGGTGACGGTGATGCCACAAAACGGTGCCCCGTCGCCGGTGCAGCACTAAGCTGGCTTCACCAGCACGTGCTTCTTCTTGCCGCTCGACAGTTTGAGCACGCCTTCCGGGGTCAGGTCGCTCGCCGTGACCTGAAGGCGCGGATCGCTGACCGCCACGTCGTTGATCCTGAGCCCGTTGTTCGCGATCAGTTTGCGGGCTTCGGAGTTCGATGAGGCAAGCCCTGTCGCGACGGCGAGGTTCAGCACGCCATCCGGCAGCTTGAGCGCGAATGTCGGCAATCCTTCTGCCGAAGCACCTTCCTCGAACACGCGTCGGGCGGTCGCGGCCGCTTCGTCCGCCGCCATGCGGCCATGCAGCACCGCCGTTGCCTCGGTCGCAAGAATCTTCTTCGCTTCGTTCAGCTCCGCGCCCTGCAACACTTCCAGCCGCGCGATCTCGTCCAGCGGCAGGTCGGTGAACAGGCGCAGGAATTTTCCCACGTCGCCATCCTCGCAATTGCGCCAGAACTGCCAGTAGTCGTAGACGCTGAGCATCTCCTTGTTCAGCCATACGGCACCCGACACGCTCTTGCCCATCTTGGCGCCCGACGCGGTGGTGATCAGCGGTGTCGACAGGGCGAAGAGTTGCGGCAGGCCCATGCGGCGGCCGAGGTCGATGCCCGACACCACATTGCCCCACTGGTCAGAGCCGCAAGACTGCAAGCGGCAGCCGTACCGCTTGTACAGCTCCGTGTAGTCGTAAGCCTGCATGATCGAGTAGTTGAACTCGAGGAAGCTCATCGGCTGCTCGCGCTCGAGACGAAGGCGTACGCTGTCCATCGTCAGCATGCGGTTGACGGAAAAGTGCCTGCCGACCTCACGCAGGAACGGAATGTATTCGAGCTTGTCGAGCCATTCGGCGTTGTCGACCATGATGGCGTCGGTCGGCTTGTTGCCAAACTGGAGCAGATGCCTCACGCCCGAGAGCATGCTGTTCTTGTTCTCGTTGATCTGTTCCGGTGTCAGGATCAGGCGCGTCTCGTCCTTGCCGGACGGATCGCCCGCCTTGGTCGTGCCGCCGCCCATCAGCAGGATCGGGCGGTGCCCGGCCTGCTGGAGCCGCCGCAACGTCATCAACTGCACCAGATTGCCGATGTGCATCGATTTGGCTGTGCAGTCGAAGCCGATATAGGCCGTCACCCGTTCCGTTCGGAACATGGTGTCAAGTTCCTCCCAGGGCTCGGAGCTTGCGTAATAGGCGCCGCGCTCCACGAAGGTGCGGAGGAAGTCGGACTTGAACGGGGGGATGTGTGTTGGCATGGCATTGGAAAAAGCCACGCCGCGCGGCTTTTCTCAAGCCGCCGTTTCGGAATTCCGCCTCAGCCCTGACTCGGGGTCTTCAGTTGCCCGCCTGATTGCTGCCACGCGGGCAATCCGCCGCGGTACCAGACGACGTCGTCATAGCCGGCGTGCAGGGCCCGAAGTGCCGCGTTGTAGGCTTCCCAGCAGACGGCGCCCTGGCAGAAGAACACCAGCGTCTGGGTCCTGTCGCCCTTGGTCACGCGCTGAAGGTCCTTCTCCAAGCGGCTCTGGATCGCATCGTCGAAGGTGCCGGGTGCACCGGCATAGGACAACTCGGTTGCGCCGGGCAGCGTCGCGTGAGTCCCGCCGTGCTGGTCGTCCCAGGCGTCGATCAGCATCATCGGCTGGCCGTCGCGCAGCGCCTTGGCCAAATCCTTGGTCGTGATCGTGCGTCCGCCGGGGATGCTGGTCGGTGTCTGCGTGCCCACGTTCGACTTCAGCGTCGTCTGCGGCGCCACGCCGAAGTTCGTGGTCTCGTCGGCATAATTGGCGCCGGTCGGCAACGGCGCATAGGACGCGGTGTCGTGCGAACTGCCCGAGTTGCCGTCGGCCCTCTGTTGCCCACCTTCCAGCGGCGCGCCATCGTCGCCCGCGGTCGGCGCGGACGCGGAGCCGTCGCCGGAGCTCGAGTCGGTGCTGGTGGCCAGTGTGCCGTTCGGCGCCGGCGCGTTGGTCGCGGCGATCATCGTGGCGCCGCCGGGCAGCGGTGGTAGGCCGATCTCGGCCACGCGAACGCCGTTTGGCGATGCTGAGCCGGGCGCGATCGCAGCAGCTGTTGCGGCAGCGCCGTTCGGGCCCGAGGGGCTCGATCCGGAATCGCAGGCCGCAAGTGCGCCGGCCGCTGCGATCACGGCGATGTATCTGTTCATGTCCTGCCCCGTCCGACACCAATCCCTACCATTGCGGCAATTCTAGCCAAGAATGAGGCGAACGGCGCAAGTTCCATCGAGTGTCTGCGGCGTAACCTACACGATGACTAAAATGCGGTGGCGAGGCCTTACGCTTTGCATAGCGCCATGTGCGATCCTCTCGGCGTGACGCGAAGGAGGCTCGCATGACGGACTATCCGATGACGGAATACGAAAGCGCGCTCAGCGGCATGATGCGCGTGATGCTCAACACGCTGATTGACCTGGGCGCGCCGAAGCATCACCTGATCCGCGACCTGAAATCGCTGAAGGACAGCGAACAGCTCGCCGGCCATCACACCGCTGCCGCGACGATCGACATCACGATGCGCAGCGCCGGATTGCGCTGACGCTTCCGAGGCTCGCTTCGCTCGCACCTCAGCGTGACGAATAAGCGCGTCATCCTGAGGTGGCCGCGCAGCGGCCCTCGAAGGATGCAGCCCTAGCGCCCTTCGCGGGGCTTGCTCATCATGTTGTGGACATAGCCCTCGACGGCCTCCACGACATCGCCCTCGTGCTTGTCGAAGAAGTGATTGGCGCCCTCGATCTTCTCGTAGGTGATCTTGATGCCCTTTTGCGCGGTCAGACGATCGACCAGTTTCTGCACGTCGGGCTCGGGCACCACCTGGTCCTTCGTGCCATGCACGATGAGGCCAGACGCCGGGCAGGGCGCCAGGAACGCGAAGTCGTACATCGACGCCGGCGGCGCGATGGAAACGAAGCCGGTGATCTCCGGCCGGCGCATCAGAAGCTGCATGCCGATCCAGGCGCCGAATGAGATGCCGCACACCCACACGTTCGAGGGGTTCGGATACAGGGTGTTCATCCAGTCAAGGATCGCGGCCGCGTCCGACAGTTCGCCGGCACCGGAGTCGAAGGTTCCCTGGCTGCGGCCCACGCCCCTGAAGTTGAACCGCACCGCAGTGCAGCCCAGCTTGTGGAACATGTGATACAGGTCATAGACGAGCGGATTGTTCATCGTCCCGCCGAACTGCGGGTGGGGATGCAACACCAGCGCCATGGGCGCCCCGGGGGCCTTTTGCCGCTGATAGCGGGCTTCGATGCGGCCGGCAGGACCGGGCAGGATAATATCAGGCATAAGCGGTTCCGTGGGCGGATTTTGTAGGGATTTTCTCGGATTTCCCGCGCTGCAATAACCTGGAAATCAGCAGGGAATTCAAGGAATTTGGGCTATGCAACAGATGCGTCACGGGAATACTTGACCGTCCTAGTCGGAAAAACTATATCCGGCTCAGAGATTCCATAAGCGCGGCGGGCCGCTTCTTACACCGATCAGGCCCCTCAAAAGCAAGGCAAATCGCGCTTCGCCGTAAGGAGACAAAATTATGCGCCTCAGCACCAAAGGACGTTACGCCGTGATGGCGATGGCCGATCTGGCCCAGCACGAAGCCGCCAACAAGCCGGTTTCACTGGCTGACATCGCTCAGCGTCAGGAAATTTCGCTTTCTTACCTCGAGCAGCTGTTCGCCAAGCTTCGCCGCGGGGGGCTGGTCAAGAGCGTGCGCGGTCCCGGCGGCGGCTATCGCCTCAGCCGCCCGTCTGCGGAACTCCGCATCGCCGACATCATCGTTGCGGTCGATGAGCCGATCGCCGCCACCCGCTGCAAGCCGGGTTCGTCCAAGGGCTGCACCGCCCAGGGCGCCCGGTGCGTGACCCACGACTTGTGGGAAGAGCTTGGCCGCCAGATCCATGTGTTCCTCTCCGGCGTTTCGCTGGCCGACGTGGTCGAGAAGCGTGTGCTTGGCCGCGCCCAGCCCTGTGCCGCGCCGTCTGAGAGCCACAACGAGCAAGACGCTGCGGCCGAGGCGGCCTGATCACGCCCGTCATGGTGTACCTGGATCACAACGCGACAGCGCCGTTGCGCCCGGAGGCGAAAGCCGCCGTGGTGAAGGCACTCGACCTCACTGGCAATCCGTCGTCGGTGCACGCCGCCGGCCGTGCCGCGCGCGCGTTGGTCGAAGAGGCGCGCGAGCAGATCGCCGCCTTCGCCGGTGCCCGGGCGAGTGAAGTGATCTTCACGAGCGGAGGTACCGAAGCCAATGCGCTGGCACTACGCGGCGCGGTGATGGGCGCGCTGGAAGCAGGCGAGCGCATCGTTCGCCTGTTTGTCAGTGCCACGGCGCATGACAGCGTGCGCGGTGTCGCCGCGTCGCTGGCCGAGACCACGCCGGGCCTCAGGTTTACCGAAGTGCCGGTGGACGAAAACGGCCGCATCGTGCCGGAGCGCTTCCGCTCGCTGCTGATGAATGGCAAGGGCCGCGCGCTGGTCTCGCTGCTGTTCGCCAACAACGAGACAGGCGTGATCGAGGATATCGCGGCGCTTGCAAGGATCCTGCGCACAGAGGGTGGCGCCGATGCGCTGCTGCATGTCGATGCGGTATCGAGCAGCTACAGCCCGATCCGCTTCTCGGCTTGGGGCGCCGATTACCTTTCGCTTGCCGCGCACAAGATCGGTGGGCCGCAGGGTGTGGGCGCGCTCATCGCGAAAGAGACCGCGCCGCTGGCGCCGTTGTTCAACGGCGCGCAGGAGATGCGGCGCCGTGGCGGCACGCAGAACGTGCCCGGTATCGCCGGATTCGCTGCGGCCGCGCGCGCCTTGCAGGCGAACTTCGACACCGAAAGCCATCTGGTTGCCGGCATCCGCGAGAACTTCGAGATCGCGTTGCGCCGCATCGCGCCGAACGTCGTTATCTTCGGGGTGGACGAGTTGCGTCAGAAGAACGTCTCCTGCTTCGCGATCCCGCAGCTTCAGGCGGAGAACGCGCTGATGGCGCTCGATCTCGACGGCATTGCCGTCAGCTCCGGGGCGGCGTGTGCATCCGGCAAGGTGGGACCGTCGCATGTGCTGGCCGCCATGGGTGTGCCGGAAAGCCTCGCGCGCTGCGCGCTGCGCGTCAGCTTCGGTCCCGATCTCGGCATCGCGGAGCAGAGCGCGTTCCTCGCGTCGCTCAAGACGCTGCTCGGCCGCAAGATGGCCCTTGCCAGGGGAGCCGCCTGATGTCGGTCGCCCGCGAAACCAAGCAGCAGGTCGCCGAGATCGGCGAGAAGTACAAGTACGGGTTCGTCACCGACATCGAGATGGAACGGGCGCCCAAGGGCCTCAACGAAGACACAGTGCGCTACATCTCGGCGAAGAAGGCGGAGCCCGAATGGATGCTGGAATGGCGCCTCGGCGCCTTCGCGCGTTGGAAAGAAATGCGCGAGCCGAACTGGGCACGCGTGCATTACCGGAAGATCGACTACCAGGACGCCTATTACTACGCGGCACCCAGGAACACGCCGAAGAAGCAGAGCCTCGACGAGGTCGATCCCAAGCTGCTGGAGACCTACAAGAAGCTCGGCATCCCGCTGCACGAACAGATGGCGCTTGCCGGTGTCGCGGTCGATGCGGTGTTCGACAGCGTCAGCGTGGCCACCACCTTCAAGGAAAAGCTCAACGAGGCGGGCGTGATCTTCTGCCCGATCAGCGAAGCCATCCGCGACTATCCGGATCTGGTGAAGAAGTACCTCGGCACCGTCGTGCCGGTGACGGACAATTTCTTCGCGACGCTGAACTCCGCTGTCTTCTCCGACGGCACCTTCGTTTACGTCCCCAAGGGCGTGCGCTGCCCGATGGAGCTGTCGACCTATTTTCGCATCAATGCGTCCGAGACGGGCCAGTTCGAGCGCACATTGATCATCGCCGACGAAGGCTCTTACGTAAGCTATCTCGAAGGCTGCACCGCGCCCAAGCGCGACGAGAACCAGCTCCACGCCGCCGTGGTCGAGCTGATCGCGCTGGAGGGCGCCGAGATCAAATACTCGACGGTGCAGAACTGGTATCCGGGCGACGAGAACGGCCTCGGCGGCATCTACAACTTCGTGACCAAGCGTGGCGACTGCCGCGGCGACCGGTCGAAAATCAGCTGGACCCAGGTCGAGACCGGCTCCGCCATCACCTGGAAGTACCCGAGCTGCATCCTGCGCGGCGACGACACGGTGGGCGAGTTCTACTCCATCGCCATCGCCAACAATTTCCAGCAAGCCGATACCGGCACGAAGATGATCCACCTGGGCAGGAACACGCGCTCGAGGATCATCTCGAAGGGCATCAGCGCGGGCAAGGCGCAGAACACCTATCGCGGCCTCGTCAGTGTGCATCCGAAGGCGGCCAACGCGCGCAACTACACGCAGTGCGACTCGCTCCTGATCGGTGGCAAGTGCGGCGCGCACACCGTGCCCTATATCGAAAGCCGCAACCCGACTGCGCGTATCGAGCACGAAGCCACGACGTCCAAGATCGCCGAGGACCAGCTCTTCTACTGTCTCCAGCGCGGCATCCCGCAGGAGGAAGCGGTTGCGCTGATCGTCAACGGCTTCTGCAAGGAAGTCCTGCAACAGCTCCCCATGGAATTCGCCGTCGAAGCCCAGAAGCTGGTCGGCATCTCGCTGGAAGGGAGCGTGGGATAATGGAGCGTACGACCGCAGTTAGAGTTGAGAGCGCGATGCGCGCCGTTGCCGCGCAAATCGACGAGACCATCCGGATCGTCATGGATGAATGCGACCAGGAAGAATTCGAACGCTTTCGCGCAATTGCGGCGCAACTGATGGGAGACATTTTCTGTGACGTTCTCTCCCCTATCTACGAGGCGCATCCAGAACTCACACCGCTGGAACTGAAAAATTAGATGCTTGAGATCAAAGACCTGCACGTTGCCGTCGACGGCAAGGAAATCCTTAAGGGGCTCTCGCTCTCGATCGAGCCCGGGCAGGTGCACGCCATCATGGGCCCGAACGGTTCGGGCAAGTCGACGCTGTCCTATGTGCTCGCCGGCCGCGCCGGCTACGACATCACCTCCGGCTCGATCACCTACAATGGCGAAGACCTTGCCGCGCTGGCGCCGGAAGAGCGCGCCGCGCAGGGCGTGTTCCTCGCCATGCAGTACCCGGTCGAGATTCCCGGCGTGACTACGCTCACCTTCCTCAAGACCGCTCTGAACGCCCAGCGCCGCGCCCGCGGCGAGAAGGAGCTGGACGCCATGTCGGTGCTCAAGCTGGTGCGCGGCAAGGCGGCGAACCTGCGCGTGACCGAAGAGATGCTGAAGCGCGCGCTCAATGTCGGCTTCTCCGGCGGCGAGAAGAAGCGGCTCGAGATCCTCCAGATGGCGCTGTTCGAACCCAGGCTCGCGATCCTCGACGAGACCGATTCCGGCCTCGACATCGACGCGCTGAAGCTGGTCGCCGAAGGCGTCAACACGCTGCGCTCGCCCGAGCGCGCCATGCTGGTCATTACCCATTACCAGCGTCTGCTCGACTACATCGTCCCTGACCGCATCCACGTTCTGGCCAAGGGCAAGATCGTCGCCGAGGGCGGCAAGGAGCTGGCGCACGAGCTCGAAGCCAAGGGCTACGAGCACATCGTCGGCAAGGCCGCCTGATGAACGCTCCTGCCACATGGCTGGACGAACGCCGCGCCGAAGCTGCGAACCGCTTCGCCGCGCTGGGCGTGCCGCATCGCCGAATCGAGGACTGGAAGTATTCCGACCTCAAGACTGCGATCGAGGGCGCCAATGACGACGCGGCCGCATCATGGTCCGTCGGGACGCTGCCAGAGGGCGTCGAGCTGTTCGACCTCTCGCACGCCAACGCGCCTGCATGGGTCCAGAAGCATTTCGGCACGCTCCCGCAAAACGCGATGGCATCGGCCTCCTTCGCCCACGCACGCACCGGCTTTGCCTTGCGCGTCTCGCGTGACAAGGCCCCTGGCTCGCTCGCCGTCGACTTCGCCGCCGCCGGCAGCGCCCGCGCGCTGATCGTGCTGGAGGAGGACGCTTCGCTCACGCTCTGCGAGACCAATAAGGCCAGCGGTTTCTCCAATCTCGGCGTTGAAATCGTGATCGGCGCCAACGCCCAGCTCACCCACATCCGCCACGCGCCGCGCACCGATGCCGTGCAGGTCGAAGAATACGCCGTCCGCGTCGCTCGCGACGGCACCTACCGCGCCCATCTGTTCAACGGCGGCGCCAAGCTCTCCCGCGCCGAATTCCAGATCGCACTCGCCGGCGAGAATGCCCAGGCGCATCTCTCCGGCGTCTCGGTGCTGGGCAATGGCGCTCATGCTGACGTCACGACCCACGTCATCCACGCTGTCGGCCATACCCAGTCGACGCAGCTCTTCAAGAAAGTCGCCGGCGGCAAGTCGCGCGGCGTCTACCAGGGCCGCATCACGGTGGAGCAGGGGGCCGACAAGTCCGACTCCCGCCAGACAGCCAAGGCGCTCTTGATGGGCACGCGCGCCGAAGCCGACCTCAAGCCCGAGCTCGAAATCTTCGCCGACGACGTGAAGTGCGCCCACGGCGCCGCGGTCGGCGACCTCGACCCCAACTCGCTGTTCTACCTACGCGCTCGCGGCATCCCGGAGGCCGAGGCCCGCAACATGCTGGTCCGCGCTTTCCTGGAAGAAGCGGTCGACGAGATCGCCGACGAAACCATCCGCGCGACCATCTGGGAGGCCGTCGAAGACGCGCTGCCCAAGGCGATGCAGCCATGACCGCGCAGAGCAAGATCTCCACCGCGTTCGATCCCGTCGCCACCCGTGCCGACTTCCCGATTCTGTCCAAGTCGATCTACGGCAAGCCGCTGGTCTATTTCGACAACGGCGCCAGCGCCCAGAAGCCGCGGCAGGTGCTCGACGCGATGCGCGACTTCTCGGCGACCGAATACTCGAACGTCCATCGCGGCGTGCACTATCTCTCCGGCAAGGCAACCGACCGCTACGAGGCTTCCCGCCGCACCGTGCAGAAATTCCTGGGCGCCGCGCATGAGGACGAGATCGTCTTCACCAAGGGCGGCACCGAAGCCATCAACCTCGTCGCCTACAGCTACCTCGCGCCGCGCATCCAGCCCGGCGACGAGATCGTGCTGAGCGTGATGGAGCACCACTCCAACATCGTCCCCTGGCACTTCCTGCGCGAGCGTAACGGTGCGGTGCTCAAATGGGTCGACATCCGCGAGGACGGCAGCCTCGACATCGAAGCCGTCGACGCCGCGATCACGGCCAAGACGAAGCTCGTCGCCATCACCCACATCTCCAACGTCCTCGGCACGGTCACGCCGCTCGCCGAGATCGTCGCCCGCGCTCACGCCAAGGGTGTGCCGGTGCTGGCCGACGGTGCGCAGGGCGCGGTGCACGAGCTCGTCGATGTGCAGGCGCTGGACGTCGATTTCTACACGCTGACCGCGCACAAGCTGTACGGTCCCACCGGCATCGGCGCTCTCTACGGCAAGCGCAAGCACTTGAAAGGTATGCGGCCGTTCAACGGCGGCGGCGAGATGATCCGCGAGGTCACGCGTGACGTCGTCACCTACGCCGATCCGCCCGCCCGCTTTGAGGCTGGCACGCCACCTATCATCGAAAGCGTCGGCCTCGCTGCCGCGATCGATTACCTGAACGGCCTCGACCGCGCCGCCGTCCGCGCGCACGAGCACGACCTGCTCACCTACGCCCGCGAAGGCGTGCGCCAGTTCAACTGGCTGCGCGTGATCGGCGATGCGCCTGGCAAGGCGTCGATCCTGTCCTTCGAGACCGAGGGCATGCACGCCCACGACCTTGCGACCGTCCTCGACCGCGAAGGCGTTGCTGTGCGGGCCGGCCATCACTGCGCTCAGCCGCTGATGGAGCGGTTCGGCGTCGCCTCCACGACCCGCGCCAGCTTCGGCCTCTACAACACTCGCGCCGAAGTCGACGTCATGCTCGAAGCGCTCGCCAAGGCGCGAAAGATTCTGGTGTAGCGATGGACGACACGCTGCGCGAGCTCTACCAGGACGTGATCCTCGATCACTCCAAACACCCGCGCCATTTCGGCAAGCTGGTCGATGCTACCAATACTGCGCAGGGCCACAACCCGCTCTGCGGCGACCGCGTGACCATGTACCTGAAGGTGGATGCCAGCGGCCGCATCGCCGACATCGCGTTCGAAGGCAAGGGCTGCGCGATCAGCCAGGCGTCCGCTTCGCTGATGACCGACATGCTCGTCGGCCGCACCGTCGCCGAAGCGGAAAAGCTGATGGGCGGGTTCCTGCACCTGGTCAAAGGCGAGGATGCCGGCGACCTCGACCCCGACGATCGGGAGCGCCTTGACGTCATGGCCGGCGTTAGCGCGTTTCCTATGCGTGTCAAATGCGCGACACTTGCCTGGCATACGATGAAGTCGGCTCTGGAGAGCGGTGAAACCGCCAAGACCGAATGAACGCCGAACCGAAGACGTCCGAAACCGCGGCCCGAACCGAGATCAACGCCACCGCGTTGAGCGAAGAGGAACTTCGCGACTTCACGATCAGGCTCGTGAGCGCGCTCAAGACCGTCTACGACCCGGAGATCCCGGTGGACATCTACGAACTCGGTCTTATCTATAAGGTCGATGTCGCGGACAACAAGGACACCACCGTGGACATGACGCTGACCGCGCCCGGCTGCCCGGTGGCGGGCGAGATGCCTCAGATGGTGAAGGACGCGCTGGAAGGCGTGGAAGGCATCGGCGCGGTGACCGTGAACATGACCTTCGATCCGCCCTGGACCCCGGAGCGGATGAGCGAAGAAGCAAAACTCGAACTGAACATGTACTGACCATGGCGACGACCCAGACCCCGACCACCTCGCCGAAGCCGCGCCGCGAGCGCCCCAAGGCCGTGAAACTCACCGATGCCGCCGCCGCGCGCATACGAGACATCATGGCCGACGCCGAAGGCCGGTATCAGGGCGTGCGCGTCGGTGTGACGAACGGCGGCTGCGCCGGCATGTCCTACACGATGGACTACGCCGAAGAGATAAAGCCGCTGGACGAGGTGGTGGAGGACAAGGGCGTGAAGATCTTCATCGACCCGAAGGCGATCCTGTTCCTGATCGGCACCGAGATGGATTTCGTGAAGGAAAAGCTCGGCGCGCGCTTTGTGTTCAACAACCCGAACCAGACCGCCGCCTGCGGCTGCGGCGAGAGCGTGTCCATCACGCCGGCCAAGGACGCCGCACACTAATCACGCGTCACCACGGCAGCGGGCCCTCATCGTTCGAATAGCTTGCGGTCGGGCCATCGTCGCCGAGCAGGGCCAGACGCACCGGCTCGCGCGCCCCTTGCTCAACCGTCCGCGTGCCCATGAAGTTGTTGAGCGCCGTCTTGGTGTAGCCGGGGCAGGCCGCGTTGACCTTGATCCCATCCGCCGCCAGGTCGAGCGCCATGCCAACCGTTACCGCGTTCAGCGCGGTCTTGGACGCCGAATACATGCCGTAGATCGAACGCAGGTGCTCGCCGCCGGGGCCGAGCGTCCGCATCAGCGATCCGACCCCGCTAGATACATTCACGATCCGCGCCGATTTTGACTTGCGCAACAGAGGCAGCATCGCCTGCGTCACGGCGATCACGCCGAACACGTTCGTTTCAAAGATCGTGCGGATGTCGTCCAGTGGCGCGCTGGTGATCCGGCTGTTCTTCACGATCTCGTCGAAGGTGCCGCTTGGCTGGCCAACCTTCGAGATGCCGGCGTTGTTCACTAATACGTCGAGCCGCCCATATTCCTTGCCGATGAGCGCGGCCGCAGCCGCGATCGAGCGGGTATCCGTCACGTCCAGTTGGACAGCGTGCGCGCCCTTGCCGATATCGAGCGCGGCAGCCTCACCGTTCGCCAGATTGCGCGAGCCGACCAAGACGGTCAGCCCTTTCGCGACAAGGTCGTGAGCGATCTGAAGGCCGATGCCCTGGTTGGCGCCAGTGACGAGTGCGATGCGGTTGTCCGGCATGGTAATCTCCTTTTCGCGGGCTTGTGGTCGCCGCCGCCGGTTGATAAAACGCACAAACGGAACGACGATCCGTTTATACGGAGCGATGTTCCGTTTGGCAAGAGGGTTTTTGTGAAGCGCACGAAACAATCGGCGAAGGAGGGCGCGGAACCCGCGCGGCGCGCCGACGCGCAGCGGAATATGGAGACGCTGCTGAAAGCAGCGCTGGCCGTGTTCGGCAAGTCCGGCGTAGACGCACCCGTGCGAGACATTGCGGAGAAAGCCGGTGTTGGTGTGGGCACCGTCTATCGCCATTTCCCGCAGCGTTCTGACCTGATCGTCGCTGTGTTCCGCCAGGAGGTGGACGCCTGCGCAGACGCGGCCGCAGAGCTCGCGGCAAAATATCCCCCGGTCGAAGCGCTGTCGCGCTGGATGCAGCGCTTCGCGGAATTCGTCGCGACCAAGCGCGGATTGGCGACGGCTCTGCACTCTGGCGATCCCGCCTATGAACCCCTGCCGGCGTATTACGATTCAAAACTGCGGCCCGCGCTCGACTCCCTGTTGAAGAAGGCTGTTGCCGCCGGCGATATCCGGACCGGCGTCGCCCCCGGAGATCTGCTGAGCGCCGTTGTCAGTCTGTGCCGGCCCGCCCACGACGTCGCGTCCGACCACACGGCCCGCATGATCGCTCTGCTGATAGACGGCTTGCGGTTTGGCGCTGGCGGCAAGCGATGAGTGACCCGCACCGCTTCGACGACCTCTTTGGCGAATTCGGACCGATCCGCCTGCGCCGGTTCTTCGGCGGCGAGGGTATCTACGCCGGCGACACCATGCTCGGCATGGTCTTCAACAACGACACGATCTATTTCAAGACCGACGCCGAAACGCGCAAGGCGTTCGACGCCGAGAAATCGAAGCCCTTCACCTTCTACAAGGGCAAGGAGCTGATCACGACCACCTGGCTCAGCCTTCCTGACCGCCTCTACGACGACCCCGACGAACTCGCGCAATGGGCCCGCGCGGCGCTGAAGGTCGCGCAAGCCTCGCCGGCGGCAAAGAAAAAGGCGCGCAAGGCGGTCCCCGCCTCGCGCGCCCCGCGCAAGAAGCGCTAGCTTCTTACATCACCACAGGTGTACGCGCTGCTCCGGTGCGATGTACATCTTGTCGCCCGGCTTCACGCCGAACGCCTCGTACCAGCCGTCGACGTTGCGCTCCGGACCCACGGCGCGCCAATGCGGCGGGCTGTGGGGGTTGGTCAGCACCTGCTGGCGCATCGCGGCGTCCGTGTATTTGCCGCGCCACACCTGTGCGAACGCCAGGAAGAAGCGCTGGTCGCCGCTGAATCCGTCCAGCACCGGCGCCGCCTTGCCGTGCAGCGATGCATGATAGGCCTGCAGCGAGATCGCCACGCCCGACAGGTCGCCGATATTCTCGCCCATGGTCAGCCGCCCGTTCAGGTGTAGCCCCGGCAGGCCTTCGTACGCTTCGTATTGCGCGCCGAGCGCCGACACGCGCTCTTCGAACGCCTTGCGGTCGGTGTCGGTCCACCAGCTCTGCAGGATGCCTTCGCCGGTGTACTTGCTGCCCTGGTCGTCGAAGCCGTGGCCGATCTCGTGCCCGATCACCACGCCGATGCCGCCATAGTTCACGGCGTCGTCCGCATTCGGATCGAAGAACGGCGGTTGCAGGATCGCGGCCGGGAAGAAGATCGAGTTGAACGACTGCGTGTAGTAGGCGTTCACCGTCGGCGGCGTCATGTTCCATTCGTTGCGGTCGACCGGCTGGTCGATGCGGTCCAGCCGGTACTTCCACTCGAACGCCTGCGCCCGCTGGATGTTGCCCAGCAGATCGTCCCGCTTGATCTCGAGGCCCGAATAGTCGCGCCACCTGTCGGGATAGCCGATGTGCGGCGTGAACTTGTGCAGCTTCTCCAGCGCCTTCGCCTTGGTGACGTCGCTCATCCAGGTGATCTTGTGGATGTCGGCGTCGTAGGCGGCGATGATGTTCTGCACCAGCGCCTCGGCCTTCGCCTTGGTCTCCGGCGGGAAGTACTTTGCCGCGTAGAGCTTGCCGAACGGATGCGGCAGCACCGCGTCGATCAGGGCGACGGCGCGGCTGTCGCGCGGCAGCTGCTGTGAGGTGCCGCCGATCATCTTGCCGTAGAAATCGAAGTCGGCGTCGTCGACCGCCTTGGGCAGGTACGGCGCCGCCGAGTGCATCGTGTGGAGGATCAAGTAGTCCTTCCACACCGTGACCGGCGTCTTGGCGAAAGTTGCAGCCATGCCCGGGAACGCCGTGTTCTCGCGTACGATCACCTTGCGGTCCGGGTCGATGCCCTGCGCCTTGAAGTATGCAACCCAGTTGAAGCCCGGTGCGAACTTCTGGAGGTCCGTCACCGTCATCGGGTTGTAGGTCTTGTCCGCATCGCGCCGTGCCGCCGAGGCCCAGTGCGCATTGGCGATCGCTTCTTCCAGCGCATAGACCGCGGCCGCCCGCGCCTCGACATCCTTGGTCTCGCCGGCCAGGCCCAGCATGGTGACGAGATACCTCTTGTATGCCTCGCGCGTCGCCGTGATGCCGGCATCGTCGGTCTTCAGGTAGTAGTCGCGGTTCGGCATGCCGAGGCCCGACTGCGTCGCCGTCACGACATAGACGTTGGAGTTCTTGGGATCGGGACGGATGCCGCTCCCGACGATGCCGTCGGAATCCTGCGCCGCAATGAAGGCGGGATCGCCCATCAGCGCCGCCACATCATCCAACGTCTTGAGCGCCGCGATGCGGGCGAAAGTCGGCTTCAGCGGCGCGAGCCCGCGGGCATCGATCGCGGCCTGGTCCACGAACCCGTCGTACAGGTCGAGGATCTGATGCTCCTCCGGCGTCAGCGACGCGACCGGCTTGGCATGCAGGTCGGCGATCAGCGCCTTCATCCGGTTTTCGGAGTCGATCCGGAGCTGCTGGAACGAGCCAATCGACGTGCGGTCACTCGGGATCGTCGTGCGCTTGAACCAGTTGCCGTTGGCGAATTCGAAGAAGTCGTCGCCCGGCTTCACGCTGCGGTCCATGCCGCTGAGGTCGAAGCCCCAGGGCTGAATTGCGGCCTTGTCGGTTGCCGCCCATGCCGCGCACGAAATCGCAGCGGCGCCCAGAAGGGCGATCGCGATCTTTCTCATCGTGGAAAGTCCCCTTGTTGTCGTTCTCTACTCACCACACCGGCACGCGCTTGTCGGGCGGCAGATACAGCTTGTCGCCCGGTTTCACGTCGAACGCGGTGTACCAATTGCTGTCGTTGCGGACCACGCCATTGACTCGGAACTCCGACGGGCTATGCGGGTTCGACAGCACCTGGCTGCGGATCGCGCCCGGCCGATGGGTCTCGCGCCAGCTCTGCGCATAGGCGATGTAGAAGCGCTGGTCGCCCGTCAGGCCGTCCAGAACCGGCGCCGGCTTGCCGTGCAGCGAGATGATGTACGCCTTGTGGGCGATCACCAGGCCTGCGATGTCGGCAACGTTCTCGCCCAACGTCAATTGTCCGTTGATGTGCAGGCCGGGCAACGGCTCGTACTGGCTATATTGTTCGGCAATGGCATGCGTGCGGGCCTGGAAACCCTTCAGGTCGGCCGGCGCGAACCAGTTCTCCAGGTTGCCGCGCGCGTTGTACTTGGCCCCCTGGTCGTCGAAGGCATGGCTGATCTCGTGCCCGATCGTGGCGCCGATCTCGCCGTAGTTCACCGCGTCGTCGGCATTCGGGTCGAAGTAGGGCGGCTGGAGGATGCCGGCGGGGAACACGATCTCGTTGAAGTTGAAGTTGTCATAGGCGTTGTTGGTCGGCGGCGTCATGCCCCACTCGGCCCGGTCGACCGGGCCGTCGACGCGCTTGAGCTGCCGGTGCCACTCGAACAGCGACGCAGCCTTGATGTCGCCGATCAGGCTGTCGCGATCGATTGCCAGAGGGCCATAGTCGCGGAACTTGTCGGGATAGCCGATCTTCAGCGCCATCGCATGCAGCTTCTCGCGCGCCTTGGCACGCGTGGCCGGCGTCATCCACGCCAGCGTCTGGATGTCGGCGTCGTAGGCGGCGATCAGGTTCTTCACCAGCTGGAGCGCCTTGGTCTTCGCCTCCGGCGGGAAATACCTGGCGACATAGAGATGGCCCAGCGCCTCGCCCATCGAATTGTCGAGCAGATGGATGGCGCGAACGTCACGGGCCAGTTGCGCCGTCTTGCCGTTCAGCGCGGTGCCGTAGAACGCGAAATCCGTGTCGTCCACTTTCTTCGGCAGGAACGCGGCGAAGTGGTGCAGATAGCGCACCTTCATGTAGTCCTTCCACACCTCCAGCGGCGTGGCGGCGAACACTTGCGCGAGTTTCGGAAACGCGGTGTTCTCGGCAACCAGCACCTTGCGCGCGCCGCCCCTCTCGTCGATGCCTGCCGCCTTGAACAATGCGTCCCAGGCGAAGCCCGGCGCGAGCTTCTTGAGGTCTGCTGCCGTCATCGGGTTGTAGGTCTTGGTCGCATCGCGCCGGTCTTGCGCCGGCCAGCTCACCTTCGCGATGGCCAGCTCCAGGTCGTAGATCTTCGCCGCCCGCGCCGCGGCGTCCTTGACGCCGGCGATGGTCAGCATGTCGGCGAGATACTTCTTGTACGCCTTTTGGGTGTCGACAATTTCCTTGTCGGTCTTCAGGTAGTAGTCGCGGTCGGGCATGCCGATGCCGGACTGATACAGGTTGATCGAATAGGCGTCGGAATTCTTGTCGTCGACGCCGATGTAGAAGCCGAACGGCCCGTCCAGGCCCAGCGCCGGATCGCCGATTGCTGCCGCGACATCGCTCAGCGATTTGTAGCTGTCGATCTTGGCCAAATCGGCTTCAGCGGGCTTCAGCCCGTTCGCCTCGATCTGCTTGTTATCCATGTACGCGTTGTACAGATCGCGCAGCTTGCGGCCTTCCGGCGACAGCTTTGCGTCCGGCGTGGTCGACAATTCGTGGACCAACCCTTTCAACCGTGCATCGTTCTGGAGGTCGAGCTCCAGGTTCACGCCCGCATAGGTTCGGTCGGCGGGGATGCTCGAGTGCTTCACCCAGTTGCCGTTGGCATAGGCGAAAAAGTCGTCGCCGGGCTTCACGCCCTTGTCGATGTAGCCGAGCTCGACGCCCCACGGTTTCACCTGCGGCTGGCCGGCAGCGAAGGCGGCGGCGGTCGCGATGAGGGCGGCGCCGAGAAGAAGGATGCTGCTGCGTTTCATGGATCGTTCCCCGAATGCCCCAAAGAAAAGTGCCGCCGGGAGCGTTTCCCGGCGGCACGAAATCGGCTTACCAGAGGCGCACGCGCTTGTCTGGCGCGAGGTAGTACTTGTCGCCCGGCTTGGCGCCAAACGCCGTGTACCACGCATCCGAATTGCGCGTCGCGCTGATCGCGCGGAACTCCGCCGGCGCATGCTCGTTCGACAACACCTGCGTGCGCAGCGCGTTCTCGCGATACTTCGACCGCCAGATCTGTGCATAAGACAGATAGAAGCGCTGCTCGGCCGTGTAACCGTCGATCACCGGCGCAGGCTTGCCGTTCAGCGACAGCTTGTAGGCCTTGAGCGCGATCGTGATGCCGGCGAGGTCCGCGATGTCTTCGCCGAGCGTATTGGCGCCGATGACGTGCAGGCCCGGCAGCGCTTCGTACTGGTCGAACTGGTCCGACAGCGCCTGCGTTTTCGCCTTGAAGTTCTTGAAGTCCTCCGGCGTCCACCAGTCGCGCAGCACGCCGTCGCCGTCATACTTTGCCCCCTGATCGTCGAAGCCATGGCTGATCTCGTGCCCGATCACCGCGCCGATGCCGCCATAGTTCACGGCAGGGTCCGCGTTCGGATCGAAGAACGGCGCCTGGAGAATCGCGGCGGGGAACACGACCTCGTTGATCGACGGGTTGTAGTAGGCGTTCACCGTCGAAGGCGTCATGCCCCACTCGCCTTTGTCGACCGGCTGGTCGATGCGGTTCAGCTCGCGGTGCCATTCGAACTCGACCCCGTTCTGCGTGTCGGCCAGCAGGGCGCCGGGCTGCACGGTGTAGGCCGAGTAGTCGATCCACTTGTCTGGATACCCGATATGCGGCGTGAACTTGTGCAGCTTCTCGAGCGCCTTCTGCCGCGTCGCTTCGCTCATCCAGGGCAGGGTGCGGATGTCCGCGTCGTAGGCCTTGAGCAGGTTGGCCACCAGCTCTTCCGCCTTCTTTTTCGAGTCCGGCGGGAAGTACTTGGCGACGTACAGCTTGCCAAGCGCCTCGCCGAGCAGGTTGTCGAGCAGGTGCACGCCGCGTGTCGCGCGATCGAGCTGCACCGACTGTCCACCAAGCACCTTGCCGTAGAAGTCGAAGTCCGCGTCGTCGAAGGCCTTGGGCAGATACGACGACTGTGCGTGCAGATAGTGCACCGTCAGGTAGTCGCGCCACACTTCGACCGGCGTATCGTGGAAGATCTTGGCGAGTGCCGGGAACGCTGACTTCTGCGTCACCACGACCACGCGCTCGCCCTTCGGCCCCTTCATCGGAATGCCGGCCTCGGCGAAGAACGCATCCCATGCGAAGTCAGGTGCCAGCTTCTTGAGGTCGCTGACCGTCATCGGATTGTAGGTCTTGTCCTCGTCGCGGTTCTCGGCGCGGGTCCAGTGCACCTGGGCGATCTTCGCCTCGACATCATAGATCGCCTGCGCACGCTTTTCCGCGTCCGGTGCACCCGCCAGCGTCAGCATCTGCGCCAGATACTTCTTGTAGGCGTCGCGCGCCGCCGCCAGCGCCGCGTCATCGCGCAGATAGTAGTCGCGATCCGGCATGCCCAGGCCGCCCTGGGTCAGCACGATCGAGTACGCGTTCGGGTCTTTCTCGTCGACGCCGATGCTCATGTTGAACACGGATGCCACGCTCATCCGCGGTGCGGACATCACACGTGCCACGCCGTCGAGGTCTTTGATCGCGGCGATGGTGTCGAGGTCGGCCTTGGCGGGGGCCAGGCCCGCGGCGTCGATTGCCTTCGTATCGGTGAACGCGTCGAACAGGTCGCGCAGCTTCTTCTCTTCCGGCGTCAGCTTGTCGACAGGCTTTGCCTTGAGGTCGGCGACGATCTCTTTCAGTCGCTTTTCGGAGAGAATGCGGAGCTGCTGGAACGCGCCGATGCTGCTGCGGTCGGCCGGGATCTCGGTCTTCTTCATCCACGTGCCGTTCACGTAATAAAAGAAGTTGTCGCCGGGCTTCACGCTGCGGTCCATCCCGGTCAAGTCGACGCCGAACGTGCCCAGCTCTGGCTTTCCGGCAGGAACGGCGGCAATGGCGGTGCCCACGCAAAGGGCTGCGGCCAATAGAACAAGGCGGCTGCGACGCATAAGGAGTGCTCTCCGGTTGTGGTGAGGGCGCGGCCCCAACAGCCGCAGCCCTTTCATGAATCTGTCAGCAATAGGTCAGCTTTTCGCAGCCGCGCGCAAGTCACACGCGCGTGCGTGAACTACTCGAAATCCCGAACAGCTTATTTCCCGGCGAACTTGGCCTGGCGCTTTTGCAGAAAGGCCGAGACGCCTTCTCTGAAATCTTCTGTCTTTCCGGCGCGTTCCTGGCTGATCCGTTCGAGATCAAGCTGTTCCTCATAGCTGTTGAGGGGGCTCTGCCAGTAGAGGCTGCGGGTGATCGCCAAAGAGGCCGGTCCTTCGGCCAGCTGGTTCGCCAGCTTCAGCGCCTCTTCCATCAATTCATTTTCGCCGACCACACGGTTGATCAGGCCCCAATCGACAGCCTTCTCCGCAGGCAGGCGCTCGGCCAGCAGTGAGAGTTCCTTCGCACGCGCAAGCCCGATCAGGCGCGGCAAAAGCCAGGTCGACCCGCCGTCGGGCACCAATCCGATCCGCGTGAAGGCCTGGAGAAAATAGGCCGACTTCGACGCAACCACGAGGTCGCCCATCAGCGCGATGCTCATGCCCACGCCCGCCGCGGCGCCATTCACCGCGGTCACGAAAGGGATCGGCAGATCGCGCAGCTTGCGCAGGAACGGATGATAGGTGTTCTCGAGCGCATGGCCGACGCCGGGGTCTTCGCCCGTGCCGCGCTCGGCGAGATTGGCGCCGGAGCAGAAGCCGCGACCCTCGCCCGTCAGCACCATTGCGCGGAAGCCGTTCTTCGGATCTTCGACGAAGTTCAGCGCCGCGTAGGCTCCCTTCACCAGCTTCACGCCGGCGGCGTTCATCGCCTCGGGATGGTTGAGCGTGAGCACCGCGACTTTGCCGTGCGCCGTCACATAGGCCCGGTCGAATTCCGTCTTCATCCCGCACTCCCGTTGTTCTTAGGGAGCGCAAGCTTAGACGGTTCGTTCGGATTTGGAACCAGTTACGCCGCGTCAATATCGAGTTCGGAGAACCGCGGATCGTTATCGCCGATGACACAGTTGCGGCCCGCGTGTTTCGCCCGATAAAGACACGCATCGGCGCGCTGGATCAGCGATGCGGCTACTTCGCCCGGCGTCAGCTCAGCGACGCCGATAGAGATGGTGACGGAACCGAGCACGTCGCCGGTCGACTTCTTGACCAGCTTCTTGCTCTGCACGTGGGCGCGGATCTGCTCCGCGACCACCACCGCTGAGGCCACGCTGGCGTGACGCACGATTACCGCGAATTCCTCGCCGCCGAAGCGCGCGACCGTGTCGCGGCCCTTGACGTTCTCTGACAGGCAATTTGCCACCAGCCGCAGAACCTGGTCGCCGGTCTGGTGGCCCCAGGTGTCGTTGAACAACTTGAACTTGTCGATGTCGCACATGAACAACGACAGCTTTTGGGTGTTCGTGCGCGCTTCGTTGATCGCGGCGTTGAGCTCGTTGTCGAACGCCTTCCGATTGGCGATGCCGGTCAGCGGATCGGTGAGGCTTTCCTTGCGCACGCTCTCGAGCTGGGTCTTGAGGTCGGTGACCTGCTGCGAAGAGGCATGCAGCTCCCGCTCCAGCGTGTGCGTCTTGGTCTCCATCTCCTTGGTGGCGGAGATCATGTTGCTTACCAGCTTGCGCAGTTCGTCGGGCGAGTGCGCGCCGCCCAGCTCGCCGCGTGCGGCCGACAGGGTATGGCCGTAGTCTTCGGCGCCTTTGCTGGCCGCTTCCAGCTTGGCGATGACCTCGTCGATCTGCGTGGTGACGTTGGCCCCGATGGCGCCCATGGCGCGTTCAGCCCGTTCGCGCGACGAGCTGCGGTCGCGCAATTCCTGAAGGATCGCCGGAGTAAAAGGCCGCCGTGTAACCAGCATGTCGCCGATAACGCGCGCCACGGAAGGATTCTCACCAGCCGCGTAGGCGTAGAACAGTTCATAGTTCTCCGGCACGGGCGGCACGTCGCACTCAGCCATGAGGGCGAGCGTGGTTTTCGCAAGCGCCTGTTCTCGTTCGCTACGCAACCCGCGACTCCTATCGGGTCAGAAGGGGTGAGGCGATAATTGCCGCGAGGTTCGAAATAAACTCTTAATTCGATCCTTGAAGGTCCGGGTTCCCGCTGATTTAATTGAGGAAATGTCATTTCCAGGGTGTGAAAATGAGCGCTGCTGAAGCCCGTGCGACACTAACTGATCCGGCCGCGGAAATGCGCCGGATTCTCGATAAACAAAAGGCCGCGCAGCTCCGGGACGGTGCCCCGACCGCCGAAAAGCGCATCGAATGGCTCGACCGTGCGATCAATCTCGTGATCGGCAACAAGGACGCGATTGCGGAAGCCCTGCGCGAGGATTTCGGCCACCGCTCGGTGGAGTCCTCGCTCTTCACCGACGTGTCGGCATCTATCGTTCCGATGAAGCACGCCAAGGCGCACCTCAAGACCTGGATGAAGCGCGAGAAGCGCAAGGTCAGCCCCGCGATCCTCGGCCTGTTCGGCGCCAAGGCCCATATCGAGTACCAGCCGAAAGGTGTCGTCGGCGTGATCAGTCCTTGGAACTTCCCGTTCAACCTGACCTTCACGCCGCTGGCCGGCATCTTCGCCGCCGGCAACCGCGTGATGATCAAGCCGAGCGAGTTCACGCCCCGCAGCTCCGAGCTGATGCAGCGCATGTTTGCCTCCGCGTTCGATGAAAGCGAAGCCGCCGTCTTCACCGGGGGCCCCGATGTCGGCGCGGCGTTCTCGAAACTGCCCTTCGATCACCTGCTGTTCACCGGCGCCACCTCGATCGCATATCACGTGATGAAGGCCGCGGCCGAGAACCTGGTGCCGACCACGCTCGAACTCGGCGGCAAGTCGCCGGTCATCATCTCGGAGAACGCGGACATCCCGCTGGCTGCCAAGCGGGTGATGTTCGGCAAGACAATGAACGCCGGTCAGATCTGCCTCGCGCCCGACTACGTGATGGTGCCGCAGGACAAGTCGCGCGAATTCGTGAAGGAGGCCGCCGACGCCATCAGCACGATGTTCCCGACGCTGAAGGACAACCCGGACTACACGTCCGTGATCAACCAGCGGCACTACGACCGCCTCCAGGGCTATATCGCCGACGCCAAGGAGAAGGGGGCCGAGATCATCGAGCTCAACCCGGCGAAGGAAGACTTCCGCCAGCAGCCCTATCACAAGATCCCGCCGACGATCGTGCTCAACCCGACCGACGACATGAAGATCATGCAGGACGAGATCTTCGGTCCATTGCTGCCGGTGAAGACCTACAACAGCGTCGACGAGGCGATCGGCTATGTAAACGCGCATCCGCGCCCGCTCGGTCTCTACTACTTCGGCAAGGACGGCCCGGAGCAGGAGAGGGTGCTCGACAAGACCACGTCGGGCGGCGTGTCGGTCAACGACGTGGTCATGCACGTTGCGATGGAAGACCTGCCGTTCGGCGGCATCGGTCCGTCCGGCATGGGTGCCTATCATGGCATCGACGGCTTCAAGACATTCAGCCACGCCAAGGCCGTGTTCAAGCAGGTCGGCCGCGACCTCACCGCGATGATGCGCCCGCCCTATGGCGAAGGCATCCGCAAGATGCTGGCTGGGCAGATCAAGGCGTAGGCGTGCCGTCCTTCGGCGCGTTGCCGCCGTTGAACCGGCCGAAGTGACGTGCCGAGAACAGTGCGATCAGCAGCGAGCCCAGCGCGGCCGCTCCGGCGTGCAGCCAATTGCGCACATCGAACACGCCGACATGCGCAAGCAGCGGATAGGCGAGCACGAAATTCACGAAGCCCCACAGCACATTGACGGTCGAGGACGAGTGTCCCTGACCCGGCGGCTTCGCGAACGGGCTCTGGAACGCGAGTCCCATGACCCCGGCCACAAAGTGCGGGATGGCATTGGTGAAGAGCGCGCCGCCGAAGAAGTAGGCGATAAGGGGAATCCACTTCATGCCGCCGTCCAACCGCCGTCCACGGAGATATTCGCGCCCGTAATGTTGCATGCTTCGTCGGAGCAGAGGAAGACCGCAATCGCGGCAACCTGCTCGGTGGTCACGAACTGCTTGGTCGGCTGGGCCGCAAGCAGCACGTCGTTCGTCACCTGCTCACGCGTCATGTTGCGCGCCTTCATGGTGTCGGGGATCTGCTTCTCGACCAGCGGCGTCCAGACATAGCCCGGGCTGATGCAGTTGACGGTGATACCGAACTCCGCCGTCTCCAGCGCCACCGTCTTGGTCAGCCCCGCGATGGCATGCTTGGCAGACACATAGGCGGACTTGAAAGGGCTAGCCACCAGCGAGTGGGCGGACGCGGTTGAGATGATGCGGCCCCACTTGCGCCTCTTCATGCCGGGCACTGCCGCGCGCATGCCGTGGAAGGCGCTCGACAGGTTGATTGCGATGATCTGGTCCCATTTCTCGACCGGGAAGTCCTCGACCGGCGACACGAACTGGATACCGGCATTGTTCACCAGCACGTCGACCGCGCCGAAGGCTTTCTCGGCAGTGGCGACCATCTCCGCAATTTCGCCCGGCTTGGTCATGTCGGCCGGCGAGTAGACCGCCTTGACTCCAAACTCGCTTTCGATCGCGGCGCGTTCCTTCTCGATGTCGGCCGGCGTTCCGAACCCGTTGATCATCACATTGGCGCCTTCCTTCGCGAAGGCGCGCGCATAGCCCAGCCCGATGCCGCTGGTCGATCCCGTGACGACGGCGCCTTTTCCCTTGAGGCTCATTTTCGTTCCTTCCTTTTAAGAGATGATCGTGCCGAACCCGGCCATAGGGTAGCGCAGGGTCCACGATCTGGTGACGGCGTCGAAGCCGGGCGTGCGGGTCATGCTGCGCTTTCCGGCTCGATGGTCTTGGTCGTGCGCTTGTGGCGCTCGCAGGTCATGTCGGCGCGCTTCTCCATCGACTTGCGCAGGTCGGCCAAACCCGCCGCCCAGTGCTCGGTCATGGCGAGGCGCGAAAACTCGTAGTCCTTCGACGGCCCTTCATACGGTTTGCGGCGATAGACGAGTTTCACGAGCGTAACCGCGTTCTCGTAGGACAGGTCGCCGAGCAATTCGGCGCTGGGCGTGTTGCGCAGCGCATCGGGCAGGGTGGCCAACAGCGCGCGCAGCGCCACCTTTGCCTCATGAATCTTCAGCGCCTGATCGGTGTTGTGGGTCGTGCGGCTGGCATAGCGGATGTCCTTCTCGCGCTCGGCCACCTCCAGCAGCGTACGTGGCAGCGCACCATGCGCATTGAACAGATCGATCTGGAACACGAGCAGGTCGTCCTTGGTCGTGCCTTGCATCACATATTGCAGCGGCGTGTTCGATACCACGCCGCCGTCCCAGTAATGCTCACCGTCGATCTCGATCGGCGGAAAGCCGGGCGGCAGCGCGCCGGACGCCATGACGTGCTCCGGTCGGATCGTCTGCTTCTCGTTGTCGAAATAGACCAGCTCGCCGGTGCGGATGTTGGTCGCGCCGAGGCTGAGGCGATGCACCTTCGCATTGATGCGGTCGAAATCGACCAGTTCCTCGAGCGTCGCGCGCAGTGGGGTGGTGTCGTAATAGCTCAACGCCTCGGGCATGCCCGGCGGATAGAACGTGGCGGGTGGCACACGCGGCTTGAAGAAACCGTTGACACCCATTGTCGCCGTCCACACCGCCGAAGCATCGTTGAGATAGGACCGCACCGCGCTGTTCGGTACGTCCGGCGTGAAGGGCATGCCTGCGCTGGCGCGTTCCCAGAACGTGCGCAGCCGGGGCAGGCGATCCTCGCGCGCATTGCCCGCTATGAGTGCCGCGTTGATCGCGCCAATTGAGATGCCGGCGATCCAGTCAGGGCGGAAATTTGCCTCGGCCAGGCCCTCATAGACCCCGGCCTGGTAGGCGCCGAGCGCCCCGCCGCCTTGCAGGACCAGAACTCGCTTCGGCTCTTGCTGCATTGCAGCAAACTAGCCTGCTTCGCCGCAGTGTTCCATGAAACTTTGGTAGCTATCCGCTGCCAGTCTTGTGACCGAGAACTTCGAGCGCGGCATTCGCCGCCTCGATTCCACCGATGGGATCCCAGACCGGCATCTCGATCGACCACAACGCCGACAGCACGCCGTGCGCGAGTACCCATCTCACCAGCCGCTCTTCATCGAGCATTAACCGCTCTGCGATGATCCGGACGCGGCGCTCGAGATGCGGCGCGGCGCAGTATTCGCGCGTCGGATTGTGCAGGAACGACGCCGCCTCGAACTCGAGTTCGCCCGCATAACCCTTCGGATCGATCACCAGCCAACCCCGCTTCTCGTCCTTCAGGATGTTGGCGTGATGCAGGTCGGTGTGGAGGAGGTATCGCGTTGCGTTCTGGCTTTCCAGCAGTTCGAGAAACTGCGCCCGCGCCCGCTCGAACAGATCGCGCGTCAGCGCGGGATGCCCGGGATAGGGCTTGTCGATCAGGGTGCGCCCGCAGCGCCGCAGGTCCCTGAACCCATCAGGAGCGGGCCGGACATGGAGGCAATCGACCACATCGCACCAGATATTCGTCGCGCGGTCGTCATCGGTCTCGACCAGTTCGCGCAGCATCGTGCCTGGAGTGATGCGTTCGATCACGATCGCGAGGCTATCGCCCTCATAGACGCGCGCCGCGCTTTCGCCCCAGTGCCGCAGGATCGTAGCGCTTTCAGTCTCGTCGCTGCCCGGCTTGTACACCTTGAGCAGCGCCGGTCTGCCGCCATGTGTCACCGGCGCTAGCCAGGATGAATGCGTCTCGAACGGCTGGCCTTGGAGCACCAGCCGCCACTTGACGACGTGCGATTGCAGATGCGGAAGGATTTCCGCCACGCGCTTTAGGCGTCCGCCTTCTTCGGCAGGTTGATCGGCCGGAACAGGAACGCGGGCAGTTCGTGCCGTTCCGGCTTTACCGGAGTCGCATCGTTCTTGCGGTCCTGATGCGCCCGATGCGGCTTCTCGCGTTTGGCTTGCTGGCCATGCGCCTGATGCCCCTGCTGTTCGCGACGCGGCTCGTGCTTCTTTTCGTGACGCGGACGCTGATCTTGGCGCGGCTTGTGCTCGCGCGGCGCCTTGGCGACGGGTTGCTCAACAGGTGCAGCAGCGTCGGCCACCGCCGGCGCATCGACCACCTGCGTCGGCTCCATCGAGGCGACATGATCGTGATACTTCTCCGGCTTGAACCGGTCGCCGCGCCGACCGCGGTCGCGTCCACCACGGCGATCGCCGCCGCGCCCACCGCGTTCCTCGCGCCGCGTGCCGCGGTCTTCCCGCACCTCGATGTCGCTCATCACGCGGCGGTTGATCTTCAGTTTCATCAGCTTCTCGATCGCGTCCACCTGCTTGTCGTCGCGCGGCGTCACCAGCGTGTAGGCGAAACCGATGCGTCCCGCACGGCCGGTGCGGCCGATGCGGTGGATGTAGTCGTCCGGGTGAAACGGGACATCGAAGTTGAACACATGGCTCACCGACGAGATGTCGAGGCCGCGTGCTGCCACGTCCGACGCCACCAGAAGCTGGATCGCCCCGGTGCGGAAACCTTCCAGCGTCTTCATGCGCAGCGACTGGTCGAGGTCGCCGTGCAGCGGGGCGGCATTGAATCCGTGCTTCTGGAGCGACTTCGCAACGATATCGACGTCGCGCTTGCGGTTGCAGAACACGATCGCGTTGGTGATCTCGCCAGCCTCGCGGATCAGGCGGCGCAGCGCCTCGCGCTTGGCCCAGTCGTTCGCCGGTACCTGCACCAGTTCCTGCGTGATCGTCGATGCGGCAGTCGCGGGGCGCGCCACTTCGATGCGTGCCGGATTGTGCAGGAACTGCTCGGTCAGCCGCGTGATCTCGGGCGGCATGGTCGCCGAATAGAAGAGCGTCTGCCGCGTGAACGGCAGGAGCTTGCAGATACGCTCAACGTCCGGGATGAACCCCATGTCCAGCATGCGGTCGGCTTCATCGATGACGAGGATGTTAACCTGCGACAGCATCAGCTTGCCGCGCTCGAAATGATCGAGCAGGCGTCCGGGCGTGGCGATCAGAACGTCCACGCCGCGATCCAGCTTCTTGTCCTGATCCTCGAACGAGGTGCCGCCGATCAGCAGAGCCATCGAGAGCTTGTTGTACTTGCCGTACTTCTCGAAGCTCTCCGCCACCTGCGCCGCCAGCTCGCGCGTCGGCTCCAGGATCAGTGAGCGCGGCATGCGCGCCTTGGCGCGGCCGCGCGCCAGCATCTCGATCATCGGCAGCGTGAACGACGCGGTCTTGCCGGTGCCGGTCTGCGCGATCCCGATCAGGTCGCGGCGCTCCAGCACCTTGGGGATACCTTGCGCCTGGATAGGGGTAGGGGTGGTGTAACCGCTGTCGGCCACCGCCTTCAGGATCTCGGGCGAAAGCCCAAGGGTCTCAAATCCATTGGCAGGCTGAGGCTCGGCGGCTGGGATATCGGCTACAAAATTCGAAGAAACCTGAGATTCTTCCATACCGGCTTCCGCGCCGGTGCTCGTCTCACTCGTCATGCGCTCCTAGTGTGGGCGCAATCTGAGGCGCCCGTTCGGTCCGCCCGGATTGGCGACCGACTCGCTTAGTGCAGTGCAATATAGGGTTATTTGGGCAATTTTCAACTCCGCAATTTCACCGCGGTTCTGGCGACGGAGTATGCTGTGCCCGGCCGTTTGATCGCTGTCCAAGCCGGGAAGGGGAGCGTTTGGCCCAGCACAAGGACCTCCTGCATCAGTTGATCGGGCTGCTGATCGCGTTCGGCGGCCTTACCGCGATCTACTGGGTGATCGCCCGCTTCTGGCCCTCGGTTCCCGGGCAGAAGATCGTCCGCAAGGGCTTCTGGACGGACTGCATCTACTGGCTCTGGACGATCGTCACCAAAGCCGTAACCCCGATTGCCATGGGCGCAGCTCTGTTTCCCCTGATTTATTTCTTCGGTCTGCACTTCAACACGCTTGCGCAGGGCCACGGCCTCTTGAGCCACCAGCCGCTTTGGGCGCAGGGCATCGGGGTCTTCATCGTCGGCGACTTCCTGGGCTACTGGCAGCACCGCTGGTTTCATGGCCGCAAGCTCTGGCGTTTCCACGCCGTGCACCATTCGTCGCAAGAACTCGATTGGCTCTCGTCCGTCCGGTTGCATCCCGTGAACGAGCTCGGCAGCAAACTGATCCAGGCGATCCCGCTGGTGGCGCTCGGCTTCAACCTCACCACGGTCGCGCTCTATGCGCCGATCACCACGTTCTACGCGATCATGATTCATGCGAATGTGAGCTGGGATTTGGGCCCGTTCCGCTACGTGTTCGCGAGCCCTGCTTTCCATCGCTGGCATCACACCAAGGCGGACGAGGGCCAGGACAAGAATTTCGCCGGCGCCCTGCCGCTTTGGGATCTCCTGTTCGGCACGTTCTACATGCCGCGCCGCCAGCCGGCGGTGTTCGGCATCGACGATCCCATGCCTGAAGGCTTCATCGGCCAGATGCTCCAGCCGTTCCGCTGGGGCCGTCCGGTGACGGCGGCCCCCTCGACAATTGACCTGCCGGAGGCAACTCTCGCCCGCTAACGGGAGGGGAGCCATGGAGACAAGCGGCGGATTGCTCCGCGTCGTATTGTTGACGCTCGTTGCCGCCGCGATCTGGTTTGTTGGCGCAACGTTCGACGGTCTGCCTGCCGCGCGCGGCCTCGATGCGCCGCCGACCGATTTCTCTGCTGCCCGCGCCTACGCCACCCTCGGCCGCATCCTGGGCCCGCAGGTGCCGCATCCTGTCTCTTCCGCCGCCAATAAGGCGATCCGCGACCGCGTGCGCGCGGAGTTTGCCACCCTCGGCATCAAGACCGATGTCTACCGCGCCAACGGCTGCAACGGCCGTGCCGCGTTCGGCTTCTTTGCCTGTGGCACCGTCGAAGACATCGTGGCCGAGGTCGCGCCGGGGCAGGGCAAGGCGATCGTCCTGCTCGCGCATTATGACTCGGTGCCGGCCGGCCCGGGCGCGGCCGACGACCTGTCGGGCGTCGCCACCATCCTCGAAGCCGTCCGTGCGCTCAAGGCGCGTGCGCTTGCGACACAGCATCCGATCATCGCCGTCATCACTGATGGTGAAGAGGCCGGTCTGCTGGGTGCCGCAGCCTATGCCGGCAATGCGGCGTTCCGCGGCAATGTCGGTATCGCCGTCAACGTCGAGGCGCGCGGCAACCAGGGCCCGAGCCTTCTCTTCCAGACCAGCCCCGGTGACGAGAAGCTGATCGATCTCTATGCGAAGAGCGTTCCCGAATACGCGACAAGCTCGCTGTTCGCGACGATCTACCGAATGCTGCCCAACGACACCGATTTCACGATTTTCCTGAACAAGGGCCTCAGTGGCTACAACTTCGCGTTCATCGGAGAGGTCGCGCACTATCACACCGCGCTCGACCGGCGCGAGAATCTGAGCCAGCAGACGCTTCAGATGCATGGCGACAACCTCATCGGCGTTGTCACCAGCCTGATTCAGACCGATTTCGACAGCCTGCAAGGTGGCGATGCGGTCTACATTTCGCTTGTGGGCCATCTGCTGCCGCGCATGCCGGCAAGCTGGGCGCTGCCGCTGGCGATCCTCTCGCTCCTTGCCCTCGCCGCAACCGCCTGGTTCTCGAAGGGCGAAGTGCTCGGCATCGGCCGCCGTCTGGCTGCGTTCTCGATTCCGCTCGTCGTTCTGGTGGGAGCCGCTGTCTTCGGCTGGTTGCTGCACCTCATTGCGTCGCTTGTTTCGGGGCAGTCCGACCCGGGCTACGCTCATCCGCTCGCCCTGCGGATCGCGCTGCTGCTCGCTGTGATCGCCGCGACGTTGCTTGCCTTGCGCACCTCGACCGCGCGCCTCACCGCGCTGTCGGTCTGGCTCTGGATTGCTGTGCTCGCGGTCGCCACCGCCTGGTTCCTGCCGGGCTTTAGCCCTTACTTCCTGTTCCCGGCCATCGTGGCCGCGATTCTGCTCGCCGTGCAGTCGCGGCTCATGGAATCGTGGACCGGCGGGTGGGCCCAACTCGCGATCTTCGGCGCCGCACTCTCGCCGCTCCTCATCTGGCTCTCGCTCTCCGCCTTGAGCGAGAGCCTCCAGGGCCTTGCGCTGCATCCGCTGATAACGGTCACGGCCGCATTCGGCGCGATGACGCTGCTGCCGCTGCTGGCGGTTCATCCGATGAGCCGCGGTATGTGGCAATGGATGACCATCGGCATCTCCACGGCCGCAGTCGTCGCCGCAGTGATCTCCGGCCTTCAGCCCGCCTACAGCACGATCGCGCCGCAGCGCCTCAACATAAACTTCATCGACGACCACGTGGCCGGCAAGGCTTCGTGGGGTCTCGAGACCGCCGCACCGATCCCCGCAGCCTTCCGGGCCGTGATGCCGTTTTCCGACAAACCGGAGCAGGTGACGCCGCTCGCGCGCATGGGCATGTATCTCGCGCCGGCCGGCGAGACGCGCTTCGACGCGCCGTCCGCCGACGCTGTTATCGGCCCGCAAGGCAGCGGCCGCACCATGACGCTCACCGTTCACGCCTCGGACAGCGCCAACCGCGTCGTCGTGGTGGTGCCAAAGAGTGCCGGCCTCACGAAGGTGGAGTTCCGCGGCCAGACCTTCACGCCCAGCCCCGACAGCCTCAACCCCGCGGGCACGATCATCGCCTGCGTGACCGACGATTGCCGCAGCATGCGCCTGAAGCTGACCTTCGCCACGCCGGCGAAGGTCGAGTTCACGCTCGGCGAACAGACCTATGGCCTGCCCGACGACGCCGCAAAACTGCTGCACGCGCGCCCGGCCACGACAGTCGCCGCGCAGAGCGGCAACACGACGATCGTCTTCGGCAAGCTGACGCTGTGAGCGACGACATCGAACAGATGATCACCACGTTTCGCGCCGGCCTCCGCGGCAAGCCGAACTATGCCTACAACCTTGCCGGTTTGGCAGAGGTCGTTGCCCACAAGAAGGTCCCGCTGCGGGCGCTGGAAGTCGCGCGCGAGGCGCTGGCTGCGGCCGGTGACGATCCGCGCGCGGCCACGCGTGCACGGCGGCTCATGGCAGGATTGATCCCCGGCTACCACGTGCCGATGATGAACGATGCGCGGCGGAACGAGACATGGGACCGCGCCCTGCGCCGCGCGATCAGGCCAGGCATGCACGTGCTCGAAATCGGTACCGGCGCAGGTATGCTGGCGCTCATGGCTGCCCGCGCCGGTGCGACCGTTACGACCTGCGACACGCAGCCGGTCGTCGCGCAACTCGCCCGGGAGCTGGTCGTGCGTAACGGCCTTGCCGAAAGGATCACGGTCCTCACCAGGAGTTCGCGCGAGCTTCAGCCGGCCGATCTTCCGCGCCCCGCCGATCTGCTCTTCTGCGATATCTTCGGCGACAACCTGTTCGACTTCGAGCCGCTCCCGCTGATCGCCGATGCCCAGGCTCGCCTGCTCGCGTCCGGCGCGCCGGTCCTGCCGCGTGCGGTTTCCCTGCAAGTCGCGCTCGGCTGGTCGCCCGATCTCCGCAACACAGTGCGCGATACCTGTGGTTTCGACCTCTCGCCGATGCGCGATTTCGTGTCCGCGGCACACATCCTCAGGATCGGCGATCCGGACATTCGCCTTCTGTCGCAGCCGCAGCAGGCCTTCCGGTTCGACTTCACCGGCTCTTCTCAGCGCGGCGAGATCGAACTCGGGCTGCAGGCCGAACAGGATTGCGAGGTAAACGGCGCCATCTATTGGATCAAGCTCGAACTGGACGACGAGAACGTGCTCGAGGCGCGCCCCGAGCCCGGGCTGCGGTTCTTCTCAAGCCCCAGCTTCGCACCATTCGCAGTACCGCAGACGCTGAAGGCGGGCGATGCCGTCCGTATCGGCGTCGCTCACCGCGGGAAGGTGCTGGAAACCTGGATCGCGGGCCACGGCTAGACGTCGACGCCAGTCGCGAACTGCGCGTTTTCCTGGATGTACTGGAAGCGCAGCTCCGGTTTCTTGCCCATCAGGCGCTCTACGATGCTCTCGGTTTCTTTCCTGGAGTCGTCGGCGGCGTCAACCTTCACGAGCGTGCGGCTGCCGGGCTTCATCGTCGTTTCCTTGAGCTGTGCCGGCATCATCTCGCCCAGCCCCTTGAAGCGCCCGACTTCGACCTTGCCCGAACCCTTGAACTCCGTCTTGAGCAGTTCGTCGCGGTGCTTCTCGTCGCGCGCATAGGCCGACTTCGCACCCTGTGTCAGGCGATAGAGCGGCGGCATGGCGAGATATAGGTGCCCCTCGCGGATCAGCTGCGGAATCTCGCGATAGAAGAAGGTGAGCAGCAGCGACGCGATATGCGCGCCATCCACGTCCGCGTCGGTCATCACGATCACGCGGTCGTAGCGCAGATCGCCCTCGCGGTATTTCGCGCCCGTCCCGCAACCGAGCGCCTGCACAAGGTCCGCCAGTTCCTGGTTCTGCTGAAGCTTGCCCGCTGCGGCGCTCGCGACGTTCAGGATCTTGCCGCGCAGCGGCAGCACCGCCTGCGTGGCGCGGTCGCGCGCCTGCTTCGCCGAGCCGCCGGCGCTGTCGCCCTCGACCAGGAATATCTCCGTCCCGTCGCGCCCGTCGCGGGTGCAGTCGGCCAGCTTGCCGGGCAGGCGCAGCTTGCGCGTCGCCGATTTGCGCTGCGTCTCCTTCTCCTGCCGTCGCTTCAGCCGGTCTTCCGCCTGTTCGATGACGAAATCGAGCAGCCTGTCTGCGTCCGAAGGACTCTCCGCCAGCCAGTGATCGAAGTGATCGCGCACCACGTTTTCGGTCAGCCGCTGGGCTTCCGGCGACGACAGCTTGTCCTTCGTCTGTCCCTGGAATTCCGGCTCGCGGATGAAGACCGACAGCACGCCGCACGCGCCCGCCATCACATCGTCGGCGGTGATCAGCGACGTCTTCCTGTTGTTCGTCCGCTCGCCATGCGCGCGCAGCGCCTTGGTCAGCGCATTGCGCAGCCCCTGTTCATGCGTGCCGCCCTGCGATGTCGGGATCGTGTTGCAATACGAGTGTACGAACGGATCGATCTGTGGCGTCCACGTCACGGCCCATTCGACCGCCTCCTTCTTGGCCTCTGCCTTCTTTTCACCGCGCTTCTTGCGCGCCTCGTCTTCTTCCGCCTGCTCGGCAGCGGTCGGCGGCCAGTAGAAGATGCGCGGGCTGATCAGTGCCGCGGTACCGATTTCCCATTTGAGGAAGTCGAGCATGCCGTCCGGAAAGCGCAGCACATCCTCTGCCGGCGTATCACCCTTGATCAGCGACGGATCGCACTTCCAGTGGATCTCGACGCCGCGCGACAGGTACGCCTTCGACTTCGCCATGCGATGCAGCGTCGCCGGCGAGAAATGCGGGTTGTCCTTGAAGATCAGCGGATCGGGATGGAACGAGACGATCGTGCCGCGGCGGTTCGCGGTTCCAAGTTCTTTGAGCTTCCCGATCGCCTTGCCGCGCTCGAAGCGCATCTTGTGGCCGTCGCGGTCGCGCCATGCCTCGACCTCCATCCAGTCCGACAGCGCGTTCACCACCGATGCGCCAACGCCGTGCAGGCCGCCCGAGGTGTCATAGACCTTGCCGCCGAACTTTCCGCCGGCATGCAGCGTGGTCATGATCACTTCCAGCGCCGACTTGTTCTTGAACTTGGGATGCGGGTCGGTCGGGATGCCACGGCCGTTGTCGTGGATAATCAGCACGTCGCCCGGCTGAAGCTCCATCTCGATCTTGGTGGCAAAGCCCATGACGGCCTCGTCCATCGCGTTGTCGAGGATTTCCGCCGCCAGGTGATGCAGCGCCGCGCTGTCCGTGCCGCCGATATACATGCCGGGTCGGCGGCGGACGGGTTCCAGCCCTTCCAGAACCTCGATGTCTTTGGCGGTATAGCCCTTGGAGGAAGGGGTTTCGTTGTCGAACAGGTCTTTGTTTTTTGCCATGTCTCGAAGCGATTGGAAGGCGCGATTCGCGCGCCTCTCTCAGGTTAACGAAAACTTGCTGCGTTGGAACTGCGGGGGCTTCGCTCAGTCCTTTCTTAACTTGCCTTACCTAGGATTGAAAACAATGGCGGCGTGCTGGCCCCAGAGATCCGTGCGGACGTCATGAACCTGCTGGCAATTCTTTCGACGCATGAGGAGCCCCGGTACCGCTCCGAGCGGCTCAAACAGGTCATCGCCTCACTGCCGCTCACCATCATCATCAATCCGGTGGCTGCGATCATCCTGTTTATCCCCCTCCGCTTCTGGGGCGACGTATTCGGTCACATCCCGCTCAACCACATGGCCATCGCCGCGGCCGTTCAGGCGACGCTTGCCGCGATGGCCTTCATCACGTGGCACCGCAGCCGGCGCGGGATTGCAGACGAGCCCCGCATGGAGATTCGGCTGCTCGTGCTGCAGGCTGTGCTCAGCGCTGCCTGGGGTCTTACCGGCTGGCTTTATTGGCAGGACGGCAACAACGTCAACAACATCTTCGTCACGATGATCATGTGCGGCGTTGTCTGGGCCGTGATGAATACGCGCCTGATCCATGCGCGCGTGTTTGCCGCTGGAGTTTTGCCGCTGGTCACCGTCTTCGGCATCCGTATCTACACCGCGAGCGGCATGGTGCCTGCGGTGCTCGCCGTGTTCCTTCCGGTCTGGATGGCCTACATCCTGACGATGAGCCTGCGCGGCCGTAGCAAGATCGACCGGCAGCTAAAAATGCAGTTCGACAACGAAGACCTCCAGGTGGCGTTGCGTGCGTCTATGGAAGAGGCACTGCGCAAACGCTACGAGGCCGAAGCGTCCAGTTCCGCCAAGACGGCGTTCCTCGCGAACATGAGCCACGAGCTGCGTACGCCGCTGAACGCAATCCTCGGCTTTTCCGATATCATTGCTCGGCAGGCGCTCGGTCCCGATGCAAACGACCGTTATGCCGAGTATGCCCGTGACATCAACGCATCCGGCGCGCATCTTCTGAGCCTCATCAACGATCTTCTCGACGTCGCCAAGATCGAGGCGGGAAGGATGGAGATCGATCCGCGCCCGCTCGATGCCGTGACGCTGATCGAGACCGTGGAGCGCATGATGCTGCCGCGCGCCCGCGCCCGCGGACAAAGACTGCATCACAGGGCCGCGCATGATTTGCCGTTGGTCGTCGCCGACGAACGCGCGGTGAAGCAGATACTGCTCAACCTCGTCTCCAATGCCGTGAAATTCACGCCCGAGGGCGGCGACATTGACGTGTCATGCGCCCGGTCCGGGCCCGGCGTCCTGCTCAGGGTCAGCGACAACGGCCCGGGCATTGCGCCGGACAAGCAGGAGCGTGTCTTCCAGCCGTTCTCCCAGATCGACAACCGCTACGGACATGCATCCGGCGGGACGGGGCTGGGGCTGGCGCTGGTGCGCGGCCTTGCGGAACTCCACGGCGGCCGGGCCTGGATCGACAGCACGCTGGGCGAGGGAACGACGGTCAACGTTTATCTCCCCTTAACCCTGGAACCGCCGCCACAGGCGGCGGTTGTGAACGGCTAAACCCTTTCTACCCATCAGAGAATTTTAAGGACCGCTCCGTAGCATCGTAAGGCTTGCCAGAACGGCGGGCATCAGGGGTGGACACAGTGGGCTTCGGACAGCAGCTCAGAGTTAGACGCAGTGCTGACGTGCGCGTGCTGAACGCGCAGCTCGATCTCATCGCGGACGCGATGCGGACGACCCGCTTCACATCGCCGTTGTGGGCGCTCGCGCTTGCGTGGCTCGGCTCCGACAGCTTCGGTCTTCTCGGCCATCGCCCCTTCGAGCAGGCGATCCTTCTGCCCTGCATCGTCTCGATCACGATGTTCCTCGCGTCGAATATCGTCAATTTCTATCAGGTGAACACCGCCGGCCAGATGGACTATGAGGCCGTCCGTCCGTGGTTCGCGCGGATGACGGCGCTTCAGGTCGTGATCTCGACCGTCTGGGGCCTCGTGCCGTGGCTGCTGTGGGACCCGTCGAGCCAGATCAACCACATCTTCCTCGCCGGCGCGACGATCGCGATGCTTTCGGGCCTCGTCGTCAGCCGCGCCACGCACATGGACATGTTCCTGGCCTGCCTCGCGCCGATCGCGGGCGTCGCGGCAGTGCGCTTTGCCTTTGGCGACGGCGCGCTCGACTGGGGCACCGCCATCATCATCCCGGCCTATGCCGCGCAGCTCTTCTTTGACGGCCGCCGCCTCGCCCGTCGCGTCGACGAGGATGCGAGGCTGCGCTTCCAGGTCGAGGACCTGGCGCGCGAGCTTGAAGAGACGCGCGACGAAGCGCTGCGCAAGCGCTTCGAGGCGGAGACTGCCAACGCGTCCAAGACGGCGTTCCTCGCCAATATGAGTCACGAGCTGCGGACGCCGCTCAACGCCATCCTCGGCTTCTCTGAGATCATCGCCCAGGAATGCTTCGGGCCCGTCGGCAACGGGCGCTACAAGGAATACGCTGGCGACATTCATTCGTCGGGCGCGCACCTGCTGTCGCTGATCAACGACCTGCTGGACGTCGCGAAGATTGAAGCCGGCAAGATGGAGATCGCGCCGCATCCGCTGGAAGCCAAGCGCACCTTCGACCTCGCGCTCAAGCTCATCGGCGCAAGGGCCCGCGAGCGCGGCCAGACGCTGGCGATCGAGATCGCGCCGTCTTGCCCGCCGCTCTACGCCGACGAACGCGCCCTCAAGCAGATTCTCATCAATCTCGGCTCCAATGCGGTCAAGTTCACGCCCGAGGGCGGCAAGATCACCGTCCGCGCGGAGCAGGCACGCTGCGGCGGGTTCCAGATCAGCGTGCAGGACAACGGCCCCGGCATTCCGCGCGAGAAGCTCGACAAGATCTTCACGCCCTTCAGCCAGGTGGACAATCGCTACGACCGCCAGGCGGGCGGTACAGGCCTCGGTCTCGCGCTCGTGCGCGGTCTCGCGGAGCTTCATGGCGGGCGTGCCTGGCTTGAGAGCGAGCCCGGCAAGGGCTGCTGCGCCTATGTGGTGCTCCCTGCCAAGGCACCGGACGAGCAGGCCGAACCAAAAGTCGCCGTCGCAGCGGCATAGTCACCAGCCACAAGCAAAAGGCGCGCCGAGGCGGCGCGCCTTTTTTCGTTGGCCTCGTCATGGAGGGCCGCGTCAGTGCGACCCGGCCCGGAACTCAGACGGAATAGTACATCTTGAACTCGACCGGGTGCGGGGTGTGTTCGAACGCGTACACCTCGCCCATCTTGAGTTCGATATAGCTGTCGATGAAGTCGTCGCTGAACACGCCGCCCTTCTTCAGGAACGCGCGGTCCTTGTCGAGGCTCTCCAGCGCCTCGCGCAGCGAGCCGCACACTGTCGGCACCTGCTTCAGCTCTTCCGGCGGGAGCGCATACAGGTCCTTGTCCATCGGGTCGCCCGGATGGATCTTGTTCTCGATGCCGTCGAGACCCGCCATCAGCATCGACGCATAGGCGAGGTAGGGGTTCGCGCCCGGATCGGGGAAGCGGACCTCGACGCGCTTGCCCTTGGGCGACGCGCTGAACGGAATGCGGCACGACGCCGAACGGTTGCGCGACGAGTACGCCAGCAGCACCGGCGCCTCGAAGCCAGGGATCAGGCGCTTGTACGAATTCGTCAGCGGGTTGGTGAACGCGTTCAGCGCCTTGGCATGCTTGATGATGCCGCCGATGTAGTACAGGCAGGTGTCCGACAGATCGGCATAGCCCGAACCGGCGAACAAGGGCTTGCCGCCCTTCCATATCGACTGGTGCACGTGCATGCCCGAGCCGTTGTCGCCGTAGATTGGCTTCGGCATGAACGTCGCCGACTTGCCGTACGCCGCCGCGACCTGGTGGATCACGTACTTGTAGATCTGCATGTAGTCGCCGCACTTGGTCAGCGTGTTGAACTTGAAGCCAAGCTCATGCTGCGCGGTAGCGACTTCGTGGTGGTGCTTTTCCGGGTTGATGCCCATGTCGCCCATGATCGCGAGCATCTCGCCGCGCATGTCCTGGAGCGAGTCCACCGGCGGAACCGGGAAGTAGCCGCCCTTGACCGCCGGCCGGTGGCCGAGGTTGCCGCTGTCGTATTCCGTGCCGGTGTTGTAGGCGCCCTCGACGGCGTCCACGTGCACGAACGAGCCGTTCATCTTCACGTCGAAGCGCACGTCGTCGAACACGAAGAACTCGGCTTCCGGTCCGAAATAGGTCGTGTCGCCGACGCCCGACGCGTTGACGTACTTCTCCGCCGCCTTGGCGATCGAGCGCGGGCAGCGCGCATAGCGCTGGCCTGTGGTCGGTTCGACCACGTCGCAGATCAGGACAAGCGTCGTCTGCGCGAAGAACGGATCGATCACTGCGGTGTCGAGGTCGGGCACCAGCGTCATGTCGGACTCGTTGATCGCCTTCCATCCGGCGATCGACGAGCCGTCGAACATCGTGCCGTCGGTGAGGAAGCCCTCATCGACCATCGACAGGTCGAAGGTTACGTGCTGCCACTTGCCGCGCGGGTCGGTGAAGCGGATGTCGACGAACTTGACCTCTTTGGATTTGATCAGGTCGAGAATTTTTGCCGGCGTACTCATGTTGCGTTGTCTTCCCCTTCAAGAAGTTGTTGACCCAACGGATTTGCTTAGATCGCGTCCGCGCCGGTCTCGCCGGTTCGGATGCGGATGGCTTCCTCGACATTGAGGACGAATATCTTGCCGTCGCCGATGCGGCCCGTCCGCGCAGCTTTCTGGATCGCGTCGACGGACGCCTCCACCCGCGCTTCGTCCACGACGATCTCGATCTTCACTTTCGGCAGGAAGTCCACGACGTATTCGGCGCCACGGTAGAGTTCCGTGTGGCCCTTCTGGCGGCCGAAGCCCTTGGCCTCGGTCACCGTGATGCCCTGGATGCCCACCTCCTGGAGGGCCTCCTTCACCTCGTCGAGCTTGAACGGCTTAATGATCGCTTCGATCTTCTTCATGCGTGTGCCTCCACCGCGGCCTCAGCGTCCGCGCGCGTTAACGCTTTAGCAGTGTTTGTGCCAAGCGCGTCGCGTGAGAAAACGTCGCGATTTCAATGGATTGCAAAGATACTTGCCGGCAGGTTGATGGTCTGTGCCTGCGATATAAGCGATATGCCTGTTTTGTACGCAGATCGGGAGCCGTTTCTTGGAACGGCTCCCGCCTTGTTTGTTCACCGCCCGTGCCGCAGCACCATGCCGGCGCGTGCGCCGGTCGACTGGTCGTCGCGCACGTTGACCTTGCCGTTCACCAGCGTCGCCTTGTAGCCGCGCGCCCGCATCGTGAAGTGCGGCGCTCCGCCCGGAAAATTGTGCACGATGTGCGGCTGGAGCTGTGTGACGCGGTCCATGTCGAACACGTTCACGTCTGCGCGCCTGCCCACCTTCAGCGTGCCGCGATCCTTCAGACCCATCACGCGCGCGCCGTCGCTCGTCATGCGCTTGATACCCTCTTCGAGCGAGTAAACGCCGCGCTCCTTGATCCAGTACTTGAGCGTGAACGTCGCCCAGTCGGCATCGATGATCTGCGAGACATGCGCGCCCGCGTCGCCCAGGCTCGGCAGCACGTTCTTGGTCGAGCGGAAGAGATCGCCCAGCTCGTCCATGTCCTGGCAGAACAGGCGGAAGTTGAAGAGCGCGCGGCCGTCGGTCTCGCGCGACAGGCGCAGGAAATATTCGACGAAGCTCTCGCCGGTTTTGGCGATGTCATCGCGCACCGACGCGTTGCGCGGCGCCGTCAGGTTCGGTGTCTCGGCATCGCCGATATAATAGGTGTGCTCCAGTGGAATGCCGGTCTTGCCCTCGGCAATCAGCGTCGCCCGCAACTCCGGGTCCTTGATCGTGGCGACGCGGCCTTTCAGGTCCATCGCGCGGACCTTCTCCCATGCCTTGCCGCGGAACGGCAGCGAGCACTGCATGCCGAACATGAAGCCCGTGCCTTTCACCTGGCAGATCGCCGTGAGATCGCGCCCTTCCGCCAGACGGTCCAACCCTTCCGCCGACTTCAGTCCGGCGCCCTTGTCCGAACCCACGCCATAGGAGAACAGCACCCGGCTCTTCGACTGGTCGGCAATCGCCTTCAGCACGTCGCCGGTGGCTCCGACCGCCTGCATCAATCCGTTGCGCTTGGTCACCGCTTTGCCGATCTCGATCAGTTCCGACGGATCGGCGAACGTGCCGGGGATCGAGCGGCCGTCCGGCGCCTTGTGCGGCGCGAACCGGTTGGTCGAGAAGCCGACCGCGCCGGCGTCCAGCGCGCGCCCCACGATCTCCGCCATCTGCTTCTTCTCGGCGTCGCTCGCCTGATCCTCGAACGAACGCTCGCCCATCACGTAATAGCGAACCGCGCTGTGTCCCACGAGGCCCGCCACATTCAGGCCCGGCTTCAGGGCCTCGATCGAGTTGAGGTAGTCGCCGTACTCTTCCCACGTCCACGGCAGCCCGGTCATGATCGCCTGGCGCGGGATGTCCTCCACCGACTCCATCATCGCCGCGAGGAACTCGCGGTCCTTCGGCTTGCACGGCGCGAACGTCACGCCGCAATTGCCCATCAGCGCGGTCGTCACGCCATGCCAGGAAATCGGCGTCAGGTCAGGGTCCCATCCGATCTGCGCATCCAGATGCGTGTGCAGGTCGATGAAGCCCGGTGAGACCACATGCCCCTCGGCATCGATCTCCTCCGTGCCCTTCGCCGCGATCTTGCCGATCTCCGCGATGCGTCCGTCCTTGATGCCCACGTCGCCGTGGAACGGCGCCGCGCCGGTGCCGTCGACGATCTTGCCGCCGCGGATGACGATGTCATGACTCATGGCTGTTTCCTCGAATATCTGGTTGCACAAAGTGTACGGCGATCCCGACCGCGCGCAACGGCGCAGTTGAAAGCGGCGCGTCCGCTTGCAACTCTCCCGCCATGCCCAATCCCGTCTTCGCCTCGCTCCCGACCACGATTTTCACGCACATGTCCGCGCTGGCCGTGGAGCACGATGCCATCAATCTGGGGCAGGGCTTCCCGGACGAGGACGGCCCGCTTGCCGTACGGGAAGCGGCTTCGCGCGCGCTGATCGACGGCCCCAACCAGTATCCGCCGATGAAGGGCAGGGTGGAGCTGCGCCGCGCACTCTCCGCCCACGCCAGGCGCTTCTACAACCTCGACTTCGATGCCGAGACCGAGGTTCTCGTCACCTCCGGCGCCACCGAGGCGCTCACTGCCTCGATCATGGGTCTCGCCGGCGCGGGCAGCGAGGTGGTGCTGATCGAGCCCAGCTACGACTCCTATCGCCCCATCGCGGAAGCCGTCGGCGCTACGGTGAAGAGCGTCATTCTCAAGCCGCCGCACTGGCGTCTCACCGAAGCCGGCCTGCGCGCCGTCATCGGCCCGAAGACCGGCGCCATCGTCATCAACACGCCGCTCAACCCCATCGGCCGTGTCTTCGACCGCGAAGAACTCGAAGCGCTCGCTCGCGTGGTGAAGGAAACTTCGGCGGTCGTGATCAGCGACGAGGTCTACGAACACCTCGCCTTCGACGGCAAACGCGTCCCACCATTCATCTCGCTCCCCGGCATGCGCGAGCGCTGCGTCCGCGTCGGCTCTGCCGGCAAGATGTTCTCGCTCACCGGCTGGAAGGTCGGCTGGGTCACAGGTCCGCGCGCGCTTGTCGAGGTCGTGAGCAAGGCGCACCAGTTCATCACCTTCACCACGCCGACCGCGCTTCAGCTTGGTGTGGCTTACGGCCTCGAACACCAGATCGACTTCACGCTGGACCTGACCAGGGAACTGCAAGGCAAGCGCGACAAGCTCGCCGCCGGCCTCAGGCGTTTCGGCTTCGACGTGCTGCCCTGCGAGGGCACCTACTTTCTCACAGCCGGGATAAGTGGCCTCACCAACGAGCCCGATACGCAATTCTGCGAGCGTCTCGTAAGGGAAGCCAGGGTCGCGCTGATCCCGCTCTCGGTATTCTTCAAGGACGGCAAGCCCGATACGATGGTCCGCTTCGCCTTCTGCAAGAAACACGACGTCATCGACGAGGCGCTCAGACGCCTCGAACAACACTTCGGGAAGAAACACGCATGAGCAATCTCGATCCCCGCACGCCCATCCTGGTCGGCGGCGCGCAGTTCACGCAGCGCACGGCGAAGACCAGCGTCAAGGAGAGCCTCAATCCCATCGAGATGATGGCGAAGGTGGCCGGACAGGCGATTGCCGACACCGGCGGGAAGAATGTTGTCGCCGCGATCGACACCGTCTCCGTCGTGCGCTTCACCGCGGACTCGCCCGGCGACCAGGGCCGCCTGCCCAAGCGCATGTTCCGTAACGCGCCGCACAGCCTCGCCAACCGCATCGGCGCGAAGCCGCGCCGCGCCTTCTACACCGCGACCGGCGGCAACACGCCCCAATGGCTGGTCAACCGCACGGCGGAAGAGATCGCCAACGGCGAATGCGACGTGGCGCTGCTCGCGGGCGCCGAATACATCGCCTCGATGCTCGCCGCGGTGAAGCAGGGTATCGATCTCGGCTGGGGCAGCGGCCCCGACTCCGATCCCGGCGACGATCCCATCGAAATCGGCGACATGCGCGCCGGCACCAACGATTACGAGCGTCGCCACGGCCTCGCCTTCCCGGTGAACGTCTATCCGCTGTTCGAGAACGGCCTGCGCGGCCAGAAGCACCGCTCGCCCGCCGAGCACCTGAAATGGCTCGGCCAGTTCTTCTCGCCCTTCACCAGGGTCGCGTCGGAGAATCCGTATAGCTGGTTTCCCACTTATCGCTCGCCCGAAGAAATCTCCACGCCATCGGAGAAGAACCGCTTCGTCGGCTTCCCCTACACGAAGTACCTGAACGCCGTGATCGAGGTCGACATGGCCGCCGCGGTGGTGATGACCAGCGTCGCCAAGGCGCGCGAGCTCGGCATCCCGGAATCCAAATGGGTGTTCCTGCACGGCTGCGGCGACGCGTCGGACATCTGGCACGTGAGCGAGCGCGTGAACTACCACTCCTCGCCCGCCATCCGCACCATCGCGAAGAAGGCGTTCGCTATGGCCGGCAAGTCGATCGCCGACATCTCCTTCATCGACCTCTATTCTTGCTTCCCGAGTGCGGTGGAGATCGGCTGCCAGGAGTTCGGCATCGCGACCGACGATCCGCGCGGCCTCACCATCACGGGCGGCCTCCCGTATTTCGGCGGCGCCGGCAACGACTACGTGATGCATTCCATCGTGATGATGACCGACAAGGTGCGGAAGAACCCGGGCAAGTTCGGCCTCGCCACCGGCAATGGCTGGTACGTGACCAAGCATTCCGCCGGCATCTATTCGACCACGCCGACGCAGGGCAAGTGGCATCGCGAAGACTCGAAGTCCTACCAGAAGGACATCGACGCCGAGGCGCATCCGACCGTGATCGAAAAGCCGTCCGGCGCCGCCACCGTCGAAACCTACACGGTCGTTCTGGACCGCCGCGGCAAACGCTTCGGCATCGTCGTCGGCCGCGACACCAACAACAACCGCTTCCTCGCCCACACCCCCGACGACGACCAGACCCTCGACTGGATGATGCGCGAAGAAATCCTCGGCAAGCACGGCACCGTCACGCCGGGCGACGTAACCAACCTGTTCAAGTTCAGCTGACATAACCCAAAAGTGTCATGGCCCGCGAATGCGGGCCACCCAGGTGAAATCTTGCATGGCAGCCGCGGAGTTCGCGGGCGCACCAACTGGGTGGCCCGCATTCGCGGGCCATGACAGGATGGTGTTAAGAGGGGAAGAGCACATGGCCACTAACATCGGCGGTTTCGTTCACGACGGCTTCGAGGAAGTCCGCAAGGTCTTTCAGGGCCACTTCGACACCGGCCAGGACGTCGGCGCCTCCGTGTGTGTGACGAAGAACGGCGAGACCGTCGTCGACCTGTGGGGCGGCTATGCCGACGCGGCCAGGACGAAGCCCTGGGTCAAGGACACCATCATCAACGTCTACTCCACCACCAAGACGATGACGGCGCTGACTGCGCTCCTGCTCGCCGACCGCGGCCTGATCGACTTCAAGGCCCCGGTCGCCAGGTACTGGCCCGAGTTCGCCGCCAACGGCAAGGCCAACGTCACCGTCGCGCACCTGATGAGCCATTCCGCCGGCCTCTCCGGCTGGAAGGAGCCGATCACCAAGGCCGATCTCTACGATTGGGAGAAGGCGACGAGCCTGCTCGCCGCCCAGGCGCCGTTCTGGGAGCCCGGCACCGCCGCCGGCTATCACGCCATGACGCAGGGCTATCTCGTCGGCGAGGTGATCCGCCGCGTCACCGGCAAATCCATCGGCCGCGTCTTCCGCGAGGAGATCGCCGAACCGCTCAACGCCGATTTCTGGATCGGCCTTCCGGCGCCGGAAGATCACCGCGTCGCCGAGCTCATCCCGCCGCCCCCCGGCGAAGCCGTCGGCGACCAGCCCACATCGCTCAATGAACTCACGCACAACATGGCGAGCAATCCCGGCATCGACGTTGGCGAGACGAAGACCCGCGCCTGGCGCGGCGCTGAAATTCCCGCCGCAGGCGGCACCGGCAATGCGCGCTCGGTGGCCGAGATCCACACCATCCTCGCCAATGGCGGCGTCGCCAGGGGCAAGCGCTTCATGTCCGAGGCCGGTGTCCGCAAGGCGCTGGAGCTCCAGGTCGAGGGCACCGACAAGGTGATGAACATCCCTGCGCGCTTCGGCCTGGGCTTCGGCCTCGCGGGCGGCGCGGTGCCGCTGCCCAATCCCAACACGATCTACTGGGGCGGCTATGGCGGCTCGATCATCCTGATCGACATGGATGCGCACACCACCATCGCCTATGTGATGAACGTGATGCACGGCACGACCACCGGCGACATGCGCGGCTTCGGCCTCGCCATGGCCGCGTGGGATGCGTTGGGCAAATAGGCGCGGGAGAAAACATGTCACAGGATTGGAGCGCCATCGTTGCCGAGCTTCAGAACCTCCTGAAGCTCCGCTCCATCCCCTTCGCGATGAAATTGTTCGAGCGGCGCGAAGACATGGAGGCGATCGAACGCATCCGCCGGCCGCAGAACGTCCACACGCTCGACCAGGTCGTCGGCCAGGCCAGCCGCCTCGGCTGGACCGTCGGCATCACGGCGGAGAACCTCGTCGGCGACCAGTGCCGCGCCGTCGTCGGCCTCGGCAACGCCAAGACCGAAGGCTGGTATAGCGGCCAGCATATGAAGGGCGTCTGGTTCTCAACCCTTGAAGACGCGACGGCGCACCAGAAGGCGATGGCCTGCGTCCCCGACGGCCGCTACGACGCGCTCGCCGTCGGCCCGCTCGCGTCCGGCAAGCTCGATCCGCCCGACATCGCGCTGTTCTACGCGACGCCCGGCGCGATGATCTATTTCATCAACGGCCTGCAATGGTCCGGCTACAGGCGCTTCGACTGGAGCGTCGTCGGCGAAAGCGCCTGCGCCGACTCATGGGGCAGGGCGCTCACCACGCGTACGCCCAGCCTCTCGATCCCCTGCTTCGCCGAACGCCGCTACGGCGGAGTCCTCGACGAAGAGATGCTGATGGCCACGCCGCCCGAATACCTGCTGAAGGCCATCGAGGGCATGAAGGCGCTGGCGAAGAACGGCTTCCGCTATCCCTTCCCGCAATACGGCGTCCAGCAGGACGTCCGCGCCGGCATGGCGGTGAGCTATCCGGACCGGAAATAGATGCGCTCAGTCATTGTAATTGGTATCGCCGCCGCGCTGGTCATCGCGGTACTCATCTATCTGCGTTTCAGCGCGTCGATGCGTCCTGGCATCGAGCAGAACGAGCGCATGACGGCCGCGTTCGCACCCGACCCCAACAACAGGATTGTTGTTGTGGTCCGTGGCTGGAATAAGTCTGAACTGGACCGGATCGTCTTAGACGATCTATCGGCGTATGAACTTCCAGAGAGCACGGCACGAATATCGGCGCGAGCCGATGGCGCATACGACATCGTGTTTCCGAACGACATCCAGCCGAAGCTCTTCTTCTTCCTCGTCAACTATATCGCGTACCCAAAGGGTTTTCCCTTGGCGGGTCGTACGATCGGCGTCGTCGGCCATGCAAAGATTACCGCCGCATTCGGGCCGCCGGACGCGACTCTGATTGGTAAGAGTGTGGACATTTATCTGCCTGCGAACGATACCGAATACGACCTCGTGTACGCGCGCTTGGACACGGGCGCGGCCTACGAAATCTCGTTCACCGACCTGATTTGGCGACCTACAGACGACCCGCGCATGCCATCGACGATCGTCGGCCTCTGAGTTCTACGCGACACTCTTGAAGGTAAGGGCGTCAGTCGCCACATGCAAGTACGGACGCGGGCTGTTGTGCGCGCACTTTTCGTTTGAGGCGCCGAGGGAAGGGCCGCGCACAAAAATCCGATAAACAACTATATTGCCGAAGCGGCGATAACCGACTGATCCAGAAAGAATATCGTTGAAATTCCTGGCGCCGCCGCTTTGCGCTGGCGCTGCTCCGCGCGGGATGGGAAACCTAGTCCCAGAGCAATCGAGGGACGATCAATGCCACGCATTTATATGGTCCGGCACGGCAAGGCCGCCGCCGGTTTCGGCGAAGACATGGACCCCGGCCTCGACGCCACCGGCCAGGCCCAGGCGAAGACCGCGGCCGAGAACCTGAAAGGTCTCGGCCCCAGGCCGATCCTCTCCAGCCCGCTCCGCCGCTGCCAGGAAACCGCTGCCCCGCTCGCCGCGCTGTGGAAAGCGACGCCCGTCATCGAGCCGCGCGTTGCCGAGATCCCGTCACCGAAGGGCATGACCCTGGAAGAACGCGTCGTCTGGCTGCGCAAGCACATGGGCGGCCACTGGACCGGCTCCGATCGGGCTCTCGAACGGTGGCGCGACGATTGCGTCGCGTCCATACTCGACCTGAAGGCGGACACGATCGTCTTCTCGCACTACGTTGCGATCAACGTGCTGATGGGCAACGCCGTCGGCGATGACCGCGTCGTCGTGTTCTCGCCCGACAACTGCTCCATCACCGTCTTCGACAACTGGGGCGGCAAGCTCCGCCTGCTGGAGAAGGGCAACGAAGCGGCGCTCACCAAGGTGAATTGATGGCCAAAGAACCTCACGAAATGACCGCCTCCGAGCTGTCGGCGCTCTTCGCGTCTCGCGACATCTCGCCGGTCGAGGTGACGGAAGCCTGTCTCACCCGCATCGAAGGACTCGATGCCGGGATCAACGCCTTCTGCCACATGGACCCGGAGACCTCGCGCGCCCAGGCCGAAGCATCCGAGGCCCGCTGGCTCGCCGGCGAACCGCTGTCGCCGCTCGACGGCGTGCCGGTTGCCGTGAAGGACCTGCTGGTGACCAAGGGCTGGCCGACCCGCCGCGGCTCGTACACCGTTGACCCCAACGCCTATATCGACACCGACGCCCCCACCGTTGCGCGCCTGCGCGAGGCCGGCGCCGTGCTGATCGGCAAGACCACGACGCCGGAGTTCGGCTGGAAAGGCTCGACCGACTCCCCGCTCACCGGCATCACGCGCAATCCGTGGAACAAGACGAAGACGCCCGGCGGTTCCTCGGGTGGCTCCTCCGCCGGGCTGGCGGCGCGCTTCTGCCCGCTGGCGCTCGGCACTGATGGCGGCGGCTCGATCCGCATCCCGGCCAGCTTCACCAACACCTATGGCCTGAAGCCCAGCTTCGGCCGCGTGCCCGCCTATCCGCTCTCGCCCTTCGGCACGCTTGCGCATGTCGGCCCGATGAGCCGCACCGTGCTCGACAGCGCGATGCTGATGAACGTGATCGCCAAACCCGACGCCCGCGACTGGTATTCGCTGCCTTACGAGCCCACCGACTACGCCGCCGGGATCGAGCGCCCGCTTGCCGGCAAGCGCATCGCCTTTTCGCCCCGCATGGGCTTCGCACAGCGCGTGCTGCCGGAGATCGATACGCTGGCCGCCGCCGCCGCGAAGCGCTTCGAACAGCTCGGCGCGCATGTCGAGCAGGTGGATCCGCCCGGCGGCGATCCCGGCGCGACCTTCCGCACGCTGTGGTGGTCCGGCGCCGCCGCCGCGCTCGGCGACTTGCCCGAAGAGCAAAAGGCGAAGCTCGATCCCGGCCTGCGCCGCATGACGGAAGAGGGCATGGCGATCAGCAAGAAGGATTATCTCAGCGCCATGCTCGCCCGCGGCGCCTATGGCAGCGCCATGCGCCAGTTCATGGAGAAGTACGACTTCCTCCTCACGCCCCAGCTCGCGACCACCGCGTTCGACGTTGGCCAGCTCTCGCCGCTCGACGACGACGGCCGCGCCTGGATGGCGTGGACGCCCTTCACCGTGCCGTTCAACCTGACCCAGCAGCCCGCCGCGAGCGTGCCCTGCGGCTTCTCGAGCGACGGCCTGCCGGTGGGCTTGCAGATCGTCGGCAAGATGTTCGACGACGCCGGAGTCCTCGCCGCCAGCTTCGCCTACGAAATGGCCGACCCGCACTTCGACAAGACGCCGAAGGGATTCTAAGAACTATACATGCGAACAATCGCATACATCAGCACGCTGATCGTTCTGAGCACGTTGCCTGCTCACGCGTCTCAGTTTCCGGTGAAAAGCGCGGAAGAGGCGATAGCTATCGCTAAGGATGCCTGTGGAGACCCGCCCAACTCGTCAATGAAGTGGTGGGCAAGATTGGACAAGAAGACGGGCATCTGGTGGGCAAGCAACGACCATAGCGTTTGCCTTAACATCACAACCCATCTCTGGGATGTTCCGGTCCCGATAAACGGCCCCAAACCGTCTTGCCCCCTCGACACGCTTTACACGTTGATGTACCACGGTCCATCCAAATCAAATTGAGTCATAGCTCTTGTAATTGGCTGGCCACTGCATATTCTCCGCCGCGATGAAACTCGCAATTGCCTCCGCGCGACGCCGTACCACCTTCCGATGGGGTGGATGAGCACGCGCGCCTGCGCCTGACTTCAACAGAGCCCCGCCGGATCGCGCGGGGCTTTTGCATTTCTGAACCGCCCTGCGCGTCCGGCTTCTCACCAAACGAGAGACCGCCATGGACACGCCCAAACCCAACGCCTCAAGTCTTCAGGCCAAAGTCGAAGAGACCTGCATGAACGCCTGGCCGGCACTGAAGGAAGTGCTTTACGACGGCTGGCTGATCCGCCTCGCCAACGGCGCGACACGCCGCACCAATTCGGTCAACGTGATCGGCCCCGGCCGCCGCCCGCTCAAGGAGAAGATCGCCTACGCGGAAGCCATCTACCGCGACAACGGCCGGCCCTCGTACTTCCGCCTCCTCAGCAACGCCGAGCCGGAGCTGGAACAGATTCTCGACTCCCGTGGTTATCGGGCCGAAGACGAAACCTCCACGCTTTACATGAATTTCAAAAGGAAGAAGCCGCCCAAGCCGGACGCCGCCGTCTTCACCGACGTCCACGAGCGCCGCCCCACGAAGGAATGGCTGGAGGCCCACCGCGTCCACTCCCGCCGCACGCCAGAGGAAGCGGCCGCCCTGCACGCCATCCTCGACATGATCGCGGTGCCCGTCTTTTTCGCCGAGGCCCGCGGCGACAATGGCGACATCGCTTCCGTCGCCTTCTGTGGCATCCATGAGAATCTCGCCTGCGTCCAGTGGGTGGTCACCGATCCCGGCCAGCGCCGTATGGGGCTCAGCCATGCCGCCTTGTCATCACTTCTTAACCGGGCGCGGCTGGCCGGCGCGGCCGGCGCCTGCCTCCAGGTGCTGGCCGCGAACACCCCTGCCATCGCCCTTTACGAGCGGTTAGGCTTCACCTGCGAACTCTATCGCTACCACTATCGTGTGCGATGACAGGATGACGGGCGAAATCCTCACGGTCGAACAGATGTACGCGGCGGACCGCTACGCGGGCGAGACCGGCATCCCGTCGCTCAAGCTGATGGAGGAGGCCGGCAGCGCCGTCGCCGCCGAGATAATCAAGCGCTGGCAGCCGCGCCCGATCTGCGTGTTCTGCGGCCCGGGCAACAATGGCGGCGACGGCTTCGTCGTCGCGCGCCACCTGCTGGAAGCCAAGTGGGAGGTCTGGGTCGAAAGCCTGCACGATCCCCGCACGCTGAAGGGCGACGCGCTGCACATGGCGAAGCTGTGGAAGGGCGAGGCGATCTCGATCGCCGAAAGCACCCGCATGGCGGACTTGTTCGTCGATGCGCTGTTCGGCGCCGGCCTGTCGCGCCCGCTGGAAGGCGAGGCGCTGCGCCTCGCCCAGGGATCGCGGCGCTACAAGGACCGCATCATTTCCATCGATGTCCCCAGCGGCATCGACGGCAACACCGGCAGACCCAAGGGCGACACCGCGTTCGAAGCCGGCCTCACCGTCACCTTCTTCCGCAAGAAGCCGGCGCACCTGCTGTATCCGGGCCGCGCGCTGTGTGGCGAGGTCGTGGTCGCCGACATCGGCATCCCGGACGAAGCCGCGCCGCGCGTTGGTGCGAAGACCTGGGAGAACTCCCCGGCGACATGGGGCAGGGCGTTCCCCTGGGCCGAAACCACCGCGCACAAATATGCCCGCGGCCATTGCGTCGTGGTCAGCGGCCCCGCGCACGCCACCGGCGCGGCCCGTCTCGCAGCCCGCGGTGCGCTCCGCATCGGCGCCGGCCTTGTCAGCGTCGCGAGCCCACCCGACGCCGTGCCCGTCAATGCCGCCGCGCTCACCGCCATCATGGTGAAGCCGTTCGACGGCTCGAAAGGCCTCGCTGAACTATTGAAAGACAAGCGCCTCAATGCCGTCGTCATCGGCCCCGGCTGCGGCGCCAATCTCAACACCGAAGAACTCGTCGCCGCCGCGTTGAACAGCGGAGGCGCCACCGTGATTGACGCCGACGGCCTCACCGCGTTCAGGAGCGAGCCCAAGGTCCTCTTCAAACTGCTGCGCGAATCCGCCGTGCTGACGCCGCACGAGGGCGAGTTCGAGCGCGTCTTCCCCGGCCTGCTCGCAAATTCCGCCTCGAAGCTCGAAGCCGTCCGTGCCGCCGCCGCCCTGGCAAAATGCACCGTGCTGCTCAAAGGGGCAGACACAGTCATCGCGTCGCCCGACGGGCGCGCCGCCATCAACAGCAATGCGCCGCCTGCATTGGCGACCGCCGGTTCGGGCGATGTACTCGCCGGCCTGATCGGTGGTCTGCTCGCACAGGGGCTGGACTCGTTTGCCGCCGCGTCGATGGGCGCATGGCTGCACGGCGAGGCGGCGAACACCTTCGGCCCCGGATTGATCGCGGAGGATCTGCCCGAGCAGCTTCCCGCGGTCCTGAAGGCGCTGAAAGAGAGTGAATGACGTCGTCATCCGCCCGGTACAGCAGGACGATCTTCCGGCGCTCCTCGACATCTACAATCACTACGTCGTCAACACGCCGATCACCTTCGACCTCGAGCCGCGCACGCTGGCCCAGCGCCAGGACTGGCTCGATCAGTTCGCTCGGTCCGGCAGATACCAGTGCTTCGTCGCAGCGCGCGACGGCCGCGCCATCGGGTGGGTCTGCTCCGCGAAATTCAAGGAGAAGGAAGCCTACGCCACCAGCATCGAGACCAGCGTCTATGTTGCGCCCGGCGAAGGCGGCAAAGGCCTCGGCCGCCGATTGTATGGCACGCTGTTCGATGCGCTGAAGGGCGAGGACATCCACCGCGCCTTTGGCGGCATCACCCAGCCCAACGAGGCCTCGGTCGCACTTCATAAGTCTGTGGGTTTTGAGCACATCGGGACTTACCGCGAAATCGGCCGGAAGTTCGGGCGCTTCTGGGACGTCGCGCTTTACGTCAAGCCCTTGGGATAGTGGCTGGAAGGTCGCCCCTAGCCACCCCTCTAAACCCCTGTTATAGACCCGCCCTTTCCGGCGGTTCGGGCCCAAATCCGTCCAACGGAAAGGCCCCGGAGCGGGCGTGGCGGAATTGGTAGACGCACTGGTTTTAGGTACCAGCGGCGAAAGTCATGGGGGTTCAAGTCCCTCCGCCCGCACCACCTCCGGACACCGCACAAGATTTCCAGGGACCTACGCCATGCAGATCACCGAAACCGTCAACGAAGGCCTGCGCCGCGAATACAAGGTGGTCGTGCCCAAGTCCGATCTCGACTCGCGCCTCAACGGCAAGATCGAGGAGATCAAGCCGCGCATGAACCTGAAGGGCTTCCGCCCGGGCAAGGCGCCGTCGTCGTTCCTCAAGAAGCAGTTCGGCAAGTCGATGATGAGCGAGATCGTCGAAGCTGCCGTCAACGAATCCAGCCAGAAAGCCATCACCGACAATTCGCTGAAGCCCGCGCAGCAGCCGCAGGTCTCGCTCGACAGCGAGATCGAGCAGGTCGTCGACGGCAAGTCCGACCTCGAGTTCACCGTGAAGGTCGACCTGATGCCGGACTTCGAGGTGACTGACGTCTCCAGGCTCAAGGTCGAACGCCTCACCGGCGAAGTGACAGACGCCGATGTCGACGAGGCTCTGAGGCGTCTTGCCGACCAGACCAAGTCCTACACCGACCGCGCCGACGACGAGCCGTCGCAGAAGGACGACAACGTGGTCATCGACTTCGTCGGCAAGGTTGACGGCACCGAGTTCGCCGGCGGCAAGGCCGACGATTTCAACCTGACGCTCGGCTCCGGCCAGCTCATCCCCGGTTTCGAGGACCAGGTCACCGGCGCCAAAAAGGGCGATACGCGCGAAGTGAAGGTCACGTTCCCGGCCGACTATCCGGAAGCGACGCTGGCGGGTAAAGACGCCGTGTTCGATGTCACGGTGAAGGCCGTGAAGAAGCCCGAACCCGTTACGATCGACAACGATCTCGCCAAGAAGCTCGGCATGGACGACGTCGCCACGCTCAAGGACCGTGTCCGCGAGCAGATCAAGGGCGATTTCGCCCGCGCCAGCCGCCTGCACCTCAAGCGCCGCATCCTCGATGCGCTCGACAAGGAGCATTCCTTCGCTCTGCCGTCCGGCATGGTCGAGAGCGAGTTCAACGGCATCTGGAAACAGGTTGAGGCGGAGCTTCAGCGCGAAGGCAAGACCGTGGCGGACGAAGGCAAGTCCGAGGAAGAGCTCAAGAAGGAATACCACGACATCGCCGAGCGCCGCGTGCGCCTCGGCCTCGTGCTCGCCAAGCTCGGCGAGCAGAACGGCATTACCGTTGCGCCGGACGAAGTGCAGCGCGCCATCGCCGCCCGCGCCCGCCAGTTCCCGGGCCAGGAACAGCAGGTGTTCAACTTCTACAGCCAGAATCCCCAGGCTTCCGCTGAGATCCGCGCGCCTATCTTCGAAGACAAGGTCGTCGATTTCATCGCCGAGCTGGCGGAAGTCACCGACCGCAAAGTCGACCGCGAGACCCTGTTCATGGATCCGGACGACGCTGTCGAGAAGCTGAAGGGCGCTTGAAGCCCCGGTTCCCGGGGGTTTGCGCCATGCGATTCAGCGCTCAATAACCCTGAATGCCGCATGGTCGCATTGGGGACATCGGCTCTATATATGTGCAGATTGACGCGCATTTCCGCGCGTAAGAGTCTCGCTGTTACGCGAATCGAAAGGCAGGGGCACAATGGCTGACCCGCGCGACGTTTACATGAATACGCTCGTCCCGATGGTGGTCGAGCAGACCGCGCGCGGCGAGCGCGCCTACGACATCTATTCGCGTCTGCTGAAAGAGCGCGTGATCTTCATCACCGGCGGCATCGAGGACTACGGCGCCAGCCTGATCACCGCACAGCTTCTCTTCCTCGAGGCGGAAAACCCGAAGAAGGAAGTTCACATGTACATCAACTCGCCGGGCGGCGTCGTCACGGCCGGACTGGCGATCTACGACACGATGCAGCTCATCCGTCCGCCGATTCAGACCTTCTGCATCGGCCAGGCGGCGTCCGCGGCCTCGCTGCTGCTGATGGCCGGCAAGAAGGGCGAACGCTTTGCGCTCCCCAACAGCCGGGTCCTGGTGCACCAGCCGAGCGCCTCGTTCTACGGCAACGCGGCCGACATCACCCGCCACGCCGAGGAGGTGCTGAAGCTCAAGCGTCGCCTGAACGAGATCTACGCCAAGCACACCGGCCGGACGGTGGAAGAGATTGAAAGGGCGCTCGATCGCGATACATTTATGTCGGCAGAGGAGGCGAAGGCCTTTGGCCTCATCGACACGATCATGACCCGGCGGCCCGAAGGGGACAGCGTCTAGTTCCTTAAGCCACGGTTTCGCTTAACGAATTGGCCGGATTAATCAATTCTTGATCCGCCGGACGCTACCGTGGTCGAATGTTCGGAAGAAGCGCTGCTTCGGACTGGCGCGAGATGTGCAAAGTGGCTCCGTGAGGGGTCAGACATGGAATTGGACGGGGCAAAAGCCTTGGAGAACCAATGAGTAAAGCGAGCGGCGGCGAGTCAAAGAATACGCTGTACTGTTCCTTTTGCGGCAAGAGCCAGCACGAGGTGCGCAAGCTCATCGCCGGCCCGACGGTCTTCATCTGCGACGAGTGCGTCGAGCTCTGCATGGAGATCATCCGGGAGGAGAACAAGACCTCCTTCATGAAGTCGAAGGAGGGCGTCCCCACGCCCCAGGAGATTTTCAAGGTTCTCGACGACTACGTGGTGGGCCAGCAGCACGCCAAGAAGGTGCTGAGCGTCGCGGTCCACAACCACTACAAGCGCATCAATTCGTCCGGCAAGAACGGCGACGTCGAGCTGGCGAAGTCGAACATCATGCTGATCGGCCCAACCGGCTGCGGCAAGACGCTGCTCGCGCAGACGCTCGCCCGCATCCTCGACGTGCCGTTCACGATGGCCGACGCCACGACGCTGACCGAAGCCGGCTACGTCGGCGAGGACGTCGAGAACATCATCCTCAAGCTGCTCCAGAACGCCGACTACAACGTCGAGCGGGCGCAGCGCGGCATCGTCTATATCGACGAAGTCGACAAGATCAGCCGCAAGTCCGACAACCCGTCGATCACCCGCGACGTGTCGGGCGAGGGCGTGCAGCAGGCGCTGCTCAAGATCATGGAAGGCACCATCGCCTCCGTGCCGCCGCAGGGTGGCCGCAAGCATCCGCAGCAGGAGTTCCTCCAGGTCGACACGACCAACATCCTGTTCATCGTCGGCGGCGCCTTCGCCGGCCTCGACAAGATCATCTCGTCCCGCACCCACGGCTCGTCCATGGGCTTCGGTGCCAACGTCCGCGCGCCGGACGAGCGCGGCACGGGTGAAGTGCTACGCGAGGTGGAGCCCGAGGATCTCCTCAAGTTCGGCCTGATCCCGGAATTCATTGGGCGTCTGCCGATCCTGGCAACGCTCGGCGACCTCCAGGAACCGGCGCTGATCGAGATCCTGACGCGTCCGAAGAACGCGCTGGCCAAGCAGTATCAGCGCATGTTCGAGATGGAGGGCGTCAAGCTCCGCTTCCAGGAAGAGGCGCTGCATTCGATCGCGCGCAAGGCCATCGCACGCAAGACGGGTGCCCGCGGCCTGCGCTCGATCATGGAAGGGTTCCTGCTGGAGACGATGTTCGAGCTCCCCACGCTCAACGGCGTGCAGGAAGTGGTCGTGACGTCCGATGTCGTCGAAGGCAAGGCGCGTCCGCTCTACACGTACTCTGACAAGGCCGAAGCGCGCGAGAACAAGGCGTCGTAAACGCCGTTAAACGTGACTCGCCGTCAGCAGGTTGATCGTGACACCGAGTCACCACGTGTTTCTGCAATGATGCGGAAACTTTGATCCCTTACGCTAGGCGCGTGGTCAAACGCTGCTAAAGCAACATCTTGAAACGGCCCCACCGGGGGGCCACTTTAATCTTCCGGAGTCGTCCATCCGGAGACTCAATTACCCGGTACCTCGTGCCCATCAGGGGCTTGGCGCCGTCAGCACCCGACCTGCGGATAGCAGGCGGCGAGGAGAACAAGAATGTCAGATATCGAAAAGCACGATACCCCACAGGCCGGCAGCAACAGCGGCACGCTCGCGCCGGTGCTTCCGCTCCGCGATATCGTCGTATTCCCCCACATGATCGTTCCGCTGTTCGTCGGCCGCGAGAAGTCCGTCCGCGCCCTCGAAGAGGTGATGAACGACGAAAAACAGATTCTGCTGCTCACCCAGAAGAACAAGGACGACGACGATCCGTCGGCCGAGGGCCTGCACAGCATCGGGACGCTCGCGACCGTGCTTCAGCTCCTGAAGCTGCCCGACCAGACCGTCCGCGTGCTGGTGGAAGGCAAGGGCCGCGCCCGCGTGACCGGCTTCGTGCCGCGCACCGATTTCTTCCAGGCGACCATCGAGAAGGTCCCGGATTCGACCGGCGACGCGAAGGAAGCCGAGGCGCTGATCCGCACCGTCAAGACGAACTTCGAGCAGTACATCAAGCTGAACAAGAAGGTTCCGGCCGAGACGCTGGCTTCGGTCGCGCAGATCGAGGACCCGGCGAAGCTCGCCGACACCGTCGCCTCGCATCTGTCGGTGAAGATCTCCGACCGCCAGGCACTGCTGGAGACGCTCTCGACCGTCGAACGGCTGGAGAAGGTGCTCGCTCTCATCGAAGGCGAGATCGGCGTGCTCCAGGTGGAGCGCAAGATCCGCAGCCGCGTGAAGCGCCAGATGGAGAAGACGCAGCGCGAGTACTACCTGAACGAACAGCTCAAGGCGATCCAGAAGGAACTCGGCGAAGGCGACGAAGGCCGCGACGAGATGAATGAGCTCGAAGAGCGCATCCGCAAGACCAAGCTGTCGAAGGAAGCCCGCGACAAGGCGATGGCGGAGGTGAAGAAGCTCCGCTCCATGTCGCCGATGTCGGCGGAAGCGACCGTCGTGCGCAACTATCTCGACTGGATGCTCTCGCTCCCGTGGGGCAAGAAGTCGAAGATCAAGCGCGACGTGAACCAGGCTGAGCGCGTCCTCAACGAGGACCACTACGGTCTGGAAAAGGTCAAGGAACGCATCCTTGAGTACTTGGCGGTGCAGCAGCGCGCCGGCAAGATCAAGGGCCCGATCCTCTGCCTCGTTGGCCCGCCCGGCGTCGGCAAGACCTCGCTCGCCAAGTCGATCGCCAAGGCAACCGGCCGCGAGTATGTCCGCATGAGCCTCGGCGGCGTCCGTGACGAAGCGGAGATCCGCGGTCACCGTCGCACCTATATCGGCTCGATGCCCGGCAAGGTCATCCAGTCGATGAAGAAGGCCAAGACCGCGAACCCGCTCTTCCTGTTGGACGAGATCGACAAGCTCGGCGCCGATTGGCGCGGCGACCCGTCGTCCGCGCTGCTCGAAGTGCTGGATCCGGAGCAGAACCACACCTTCAACGACCACTACCTGGAGGTCGACTTCGACCTCTCGGACGTGATGTTCATCACCACGGCCAACAGCCTGCGGATGCCGCAGCCGCTGATGGACCGCATGGAGATCATCCGCATCCCGGGCTACACCGAGGATGAAAAGGTCGAGATCGCCAAGCGCCACCTGATCCCGAAAGAGGTCAAGGCGCATGGCCTCACCGAAGGCGAGTGGACCATCACCGATGCGGGTCTGCGCGACCTCATCCGCTATCACACCCGTGAGGCGGGCGTTCGCAACCTCGAGCGCGAGATCGCGAACCTGACCCGCAAGGCGGTGAAAGAGATCGTCTCCAACAAGGCCAAGTCGGTGACGGTCACGGGCGAGAACGTCGACACCTATGCCGGCGTGCGCAAATACCGCTATGGCGAGATCGAGGGCGAGGATCAGGTCGGTGTCGTCACCGGTCTGGCCTGGACCGAGGTCGGCGGCGACACGCTCCAGATCGAGTCCGTCATGCTGCCCGGCAAGGGCCGCATGCAGACGACCGGCAAGCTGGGTGACGTGATGAAGGAGTCGATCGATGCGGCGCGGTCCTTCGTCCGCTCCAAGGCGACCTCCTTCGGCGTCAAGCCGCCGACGTTCGACAAGGTCGACATCCACGTGCACGTACCGGAAGGCGCGACGCCCAAGGACGGCCCGTCGGCGGGTCTCGCGATGGCCACCTCCATCATCTCGGTCCTCACCGGTATCCCGGTGCGCCGCGATGTGGCGATGACCGGCGAGGTGACCCTGCGCGGCCGCGCCCTTCCGATCGGCGGCCTCAAGGAGAAACTGCTCGCGGCGCTTCGGGCCGGCATCACCACGGTGCTGATCCCGAAGGAGAACGAGAAGGACCTGGCCGAGGTGCCGGACAACGTGAAGGCGGGGCTCAAGATCGTGCCCGTCAACGATGTCGGCGAAGTCCTCAAGGTCGCCCTCGTGCGCCAGCCGGAAGCCATCAGCTGGGTCGAGCCGGAGGTCATCGTGCCCCAGCCGTCCGCCTCGGAAGACGGTGCGGCCCTGACGCACTAACGGACCGTTAACCAGTAGGAGAGACCCCGGATCAGACCCGATCCGGGGTCTTTTTCATGGTTTTTCCGCTGATTCCTTGGGTTTTTTGGTTCCACAGGGAACCAACAGGCCCTAGACTCCGCTGACTTGCAGCGAATCGCGCAAAGGAGCCGTCGCCGTGAACAAGAACGATCTTATCCAGAAGCTCGCCGAGCACACGGGCATCGACAAGAACACCTCCGCCAAGGCGGTCGAAGGCGTGTTCGACCTGATCGCCCACACGCTCAAATCGGGCGAGGAGGTCCGCCTCACCGGCTTCGGCGTGTTCGTGGTGGCCACACGCGCCGGCGGCAAGGGCCGCAATCCGCAGACGGGCGAGGAGATCACGATCAAGCCCTCCAAGCAGCCGCGCTTCCGCCCTGGCAAGCAGCTCAAGGATTCGCTCAACCAGTAGGGGCTTTCGCGTCAGTTCTGGAACAGCGCGCTGACGGATTGCCCGTCATGGATGCGCTGGATCGCATCTGCCATCGGCTTGGCGATCGAGAGCACCTTCAGCTTTGGCGCCATTTGCTGCTCCGGCTTGATCGGCGCCGTGTTGGTGCAGACCACCTCCAGGATGTCGGGCTGGTCGCTCAGACGCTTCGCGGCGCCGTCGGCGAACAACCCGTGCGTGCAGGCGATGCCGATGGTCTTGGCTTTTCGCTCGCGCAGATGGTTCAGCAGCTCGAACATCGTGCTGCCCTTGGCGATCTCGTCGTCCAGCACGATCACGTCCTTGCCGGTCACGTCGCCGATGATGGAGCTGATCCGCACTTTGTCGTTGGCGAAGCGCTGCTTGGCCGCAACCGCCACCTCCGCGCCGATCAGGCGCGCGAAATGCGCCGTCTCCTTGGCGTTGCCCAGGTCCGGCGACACCGCCACGGCGTTGGACAGGTCGTATTTCTGGAAATGTGCCGCCAGTTCCTTCAGCGCGTGCAGGTGATCGACGGGGATCGAGAAGAACCCGTGCACCTGCGGCGAGTGCAGCGTCATGGTCAGCACCCGGCTCGCGCCTGCGGTCACCATCAGGTCCGCCACCAGTCGCCCGCCGATCGAGATGCGCGGCGCGTCCTTCTTGTCCGACCGGCCATAGGCGTAGTGCGGCACCACCGCGGTGATCCGCGCCGCCGAGGCGCCGCGGGCGGCGTCCAGCATCAGCAGAAGCTCCATCAGGTGCTCCTGCACCGGCGTGACCACCGGCTGCACGATGAACACGTCGCGTTCGCGGCAATTGGCCTCAAGCTGCACCTCGAGGCAGTCGTTCGCGAACCGCGTCAGCCGCGAGGGCGACAGCGGCACACCCAGATGGGAGCAGATTTCCTGTGCCAGGGCAGGGTGGGCGGAGCCGCTGAAGACGGTGATCTCTCTCACGGGTGCGCTCTCGATGAAGGATTTTCGGCGCCTTATCCCGGTTTTCGGGGCCGGGCGCAATTGCGGCTCACCGCCGCCACGGCGCCAGCACGGTATGCACCGGAACCGCTGTCGCCGAGGCCATCCGGCTCGCCAGAAAGCCGCGCTTGCGCAGCCGCCGCAGCGCCGCCTGGACGGACGATTTGGACAGGCCCGTCTCGACCGCCAGGGTCGACAGGCTCATCTGCACCCGCCGCCCCGGCCCGCCGGTCGAATGCCAGAGTTTCACGTACACCACGAACGCCGACGGCGAGCGGTCATGCGCCACGAGGTCCGGCATCAGGGTGTCGACGACGTAATCGTCGAGGGGAGCTATGCGCGCCATCGCTATAGTATTGGCTGGGATGCTTGTCCGCGCAACCGGTGGCTTCTAGCAATTGCCGCGTCGCAGCCGACGAGGGCCGTCATGATCACGCAGGTCAAGTTCATCTCGATCCCGGTCAAGGACCAGCAGCGCGCGCTCAAATTCTATACCGAGAAGCTCGGCTTCCGCATCGCGACCGACCAGGAGATGGGGCCGGGCGGTCAGCGCTGGATCGAGCTGCGCATCGGCAAGGCCGAGACCCGCGTCGTGCTCTTCACCATGGAGGGCGAAGAGGCCCGCGTCGGCACCCACATGAACACCTCGCTCGTCTGCGACGACGTCGACGCTACCTACCGCCAGCTCTCCGAGCGCGGAGTCGAATTCGAAGGCCCGCCGAAGAAGGAGCCGTGGGGCAGCTATGTGATCATGAAGGACAGCGAAGGCAACCGCTTCGTCGTCGGCTCGGACTGACCGGCTGCAGCGTGTCGGGCGGCCGGCTTGTCGCGCAGCACCAGCACGCACCAGCACCTGCCAGGCGATCGCGCCCCACGCATTGTGGGTGCTGTCGAACAGAAGGATGAGCGACACGAGCCCCAGTCCGAACAGCGCCAGCTCGAATGCGCCGGCGCCACCATGGCCGAGGCCGCCAGCAAGCCCTAGCCCAGGAACGGCAGCACGACGTGGAAGAGCCGGTCTTCGTTGTCCATCGTGTAGGCGCTCTGCCGCCGCATCCGCACCACGATCACGATCATGTAGGCCAGCCCCGCCACGCCGACAGCACCAGCCGCCCATGTGGCGAGCGCCGGAATCGGCCATGGCACTCGCACCAGCGCAGCCAGCAGCAGCACGGCGCCGAAGTGCACCACCGTCGGCGTAGCAAAGGAACGGCCGGCTTCCGCGGTCGTGGTCGACGGCCGCTCGGCCATCAACGTCATGATGACGAACTGCAAGCCGATCAACGCGCCGGCCGACGGCCCCACGATAAGGTAGAAGCTGTCCCATTCGGCCAAAGCGGACATCCGCTCATCCCAATGTGCGCCACTAAGCGACTGTAGGAGCGCATTGAGCGGGCCGCTACGACGGCCTATAAGCGCCGCTTCAGGGCGGTTAGCTCAGTTGGTAGAGCATATCGTTTACACCGATAGGGTCGGCGGTTCGAGCCCGTCACCGCCCACCAATCCAACACAATGCGCCAGGCTGGCCTGGCGCAGTCATCGGGGGCCATCCCACATGCGCGGTCGCTTCTTGACAGAGTGGATCCTCACCATCCTTGCGGTTTGCGCTCTTTCCGCATCAGCCGCCGAGCCTTCGCCGCAGCTACGCACGATCGTCGGCATCGTCGACACGGGAGAAGCGTACGGCGATTTCGTCGTGTTCGATCTGGTTCGCATCGATCAGCGGTTTGCTTTCGATCCTCGGATCGTTAAAGAAGCTAGCGCTCTCGCAGAGATGCTTGCGTCGTCAAAGAATACCGGCCGCAGCATCTCGATCCACTATTTCGTCGATGGAGCGATCATCCCCTTTGGCGAAGTCAAGCCAATCTATCGACTTCACGACGTCACATATGACGGCAAGAAGATCGAAATTGAGACCGCGCTGCCGCCGCGGGATTCAAACACGGTTCTCCTGCCGCGCGATGAGGCCGCTGAGAGCGTGGCGCGCGGTATTGCGTTGAGCGGCGACCCCGATGCCGCCGAAGCGCGGAACGCGTTGACCGTCGCGGCTAATAGCGAGGCGCTCGAACCCGCCTTGCGCGCTTTGGCGCTGAAGTCTCGCATCGAGGTCAACGTCAACGACGGTTTGCAGAATTGGGGTCCAGGTTCCGACCGTGACAAGCTCTTCGTGGCCGCGCTAGCCGACGCCCGCAGTTGGCAAGCCATGGCACCGGACGACAAAGAGGCCGCGACAGCGATTGCATCTGGCCTCGCGTCGCTTGGCGCGGACGACGAAGCAATCGCCGCGTACCGCGATATTATGCGGCGCTGGCCGGACGATATCTTCTGGGAAGAAGTACGCATCGCGTCGATCTACCGACGCGAGGGCGATACCGCCAATGCGCTGGGCACGCTCGACGACCTCATTCACCGCGCCGGCCCACAGGAAGGCATGGCCTACCACTATCATCGCGGCTGGATTCTGCTGAAGGCCAGCCGCTATCAGGACGCGATTGACGAGTTCACGGCAGGGTTGAAGGACCAGCCTGACTACTCTGGCGCGTTCATGCAAAGGGCTTGCGCGCTGGGCGCCGTCGGCAGGATCGATGAAGCGCTGGCCGACTGGAAACAGATGATCGCGTCACGCGCGCAATGGGGCGATGATCTCCGCCCGTCTCCGGGGCTGAAATACGACATTGCTTATCAGGACGACGTGCAGAAGAAGCTGCAGGCCGCGCAAACGACGGCGCCGCATGCCCCGAACTTGGCGGCGTGCAGCGGGGGCTGGGATTGGGGCGACGGTCCCCGTTCGCGCAGTCCCCTGCTGCCGCCGGGCTGATTCTTTCTGATATCTGATCGGCACATCTTGCGCGCCTGTTCGGTCCTGACATTCTTTCATGCTGGTCCGAGGGGAAGAAACCATGCGTTTGTTGCAGGCCGCTGTCTTGGCGATTGCTATGATCGCACTCACCGTCGCCGCCTTCGCCGACGATGACGACGACGTGCCGCCCACGCCGCCTCCGCCCAGCGTCGACGCCAAGTTCACCGCCTACGCCCAGCCCGTCATCGCCTTCACCCATGCCGAGATCGTCGACGGCACCGGCGGCAAGCCTCGCTACGATCAGACGCTCATCGTCAAAGACGGCCGCATCGCCGCCCTCGGTCCCGCCGCACGCACGCCCGTTCCGAAAGGTGCCACGGTAATCGACGGCCACGGCAAAACGCTGCTGCCGGGCTTCGTCATGGTGCACGAGCACCTGTTCTATCCGATGGGCACCTATGGCGCGCGCGACTACGCGGCGCTGCCGGCCAGCTTCGCGCGTCTCTATCTCGCCGGCGGCACGACCACCGCGCGCACCGGCGGCTCGATGGCGCCCTATGCCGACATCAATCTGAAGCTCGCGATCGACAAGGGTGACGCCATCGGTCCCGACCTCGACGTCACCGGCCCTTACCTCAATGGCCCGGGTCTGCCGATCCTCAAGATGCATGTGCTGACCGGTCCGGACGACGCGACCCGCACGGTGAACTACTGGGCGGACGAGGGCGTCACCTCGTTCAAGGCCTATATCAACATCACCCGCGCCGAACTGAAGGCCGCCATCGACGCCGCCCACGCCCGCGGCCTGAAAGTCACCGGCCATCTCTGCTCCGTCACCTATCGCGAGGCGGCCGAGCTCGGCATCGACAATCTCGAACACGGCTTCGCGGTGATGACGGACTTCTACAAGGGCAAGCAGCCCGACCTCTGTCCGCCGCGTTCGCAACAGGCGCTGGCCGACGTCGACGAGAACAGCCCCGAGTTCAGATCGCTGATCCAGACTTTGATCGCCCACCACGTCGCGCTCACCTCGACGCTGACGGTGTTCGAGACCTTCACGCCCGGCCGTCCCGAGGCGCCGGAAGCCGCGCGCAGCATGCTGATCCCCGAGTTGCGCCAGATGTATGAGCAGGTCTGGGCCGCCACACCAGCCAACGACAATTCAAAACCTTACGCGACGATCTTCCCGAAACTGATGAAGATGGAGCGGATGTTTGCAGCCGCAGGCGGCACGCTTATCGCGGGCACCGACCCCACGGGCTACGGCGGCGTCATCCCGGGCTTCTCCGGCAAGCGCGAGGTTCAATTGCTGGTCGAAGCCGGCTTCAGTTTCCCGGAAGCGCTGAAGCTCGCCACCCTCAACGGCGCACATTATCTCGGCCGCGATGCCGACGTCGGCTCACTCACTCTCGGCAAGCGCGCCGACATCCTGCTGGTCGACGGCGATCCGATGAAGGACACCGCCGCGCTCGACCGCATGCCGTTCGTCTTCAAGAAGGGCGTCGGCTACAACACCGCGGCGATCTTCGATGAATTCCGCGGCAAGGTCGGCCTCTACTGAGCAATACGGCTCAGCAACCCCGCGACGCTTTGCGACATACAAGTGATCGCGGCGCTGCATAGCGTCGTCTACATTCGTCCTTATGCGCCACATCGTACTGATCCTTGCTGCCGCGACGCTTGCCGCGTGCAGCTCCACGCCGCGCCCGCACCACTGGAATCCCAACGCGACTCCGCGGGACGAGAACTGGCATTCCCAGACCGCGGCGCTGCTGCGCTACGACGCCAACCACGACGGCACGCTGACCCGTGCCGAGCTGCTCGCCGGCCTGCATGCCGAGTTCAACACCTACGACGTGAACCACAACAACTGCCTCGGCCCCGACCAGGTCCGCGCCATCAACGAGATGCGCGTGCAGCAGGACGCGTCCCAGGCAACGCCGCTGGTCGACTGGAACCAGGACGGCTGCGTCGACTTCAACGAATTCTCCGGCAACTTGCTCTCGCTGTTCGACACGCTCGATACCAATGGCGACGGCGTGCTCACGCCGCAGGAACTGAACGCGGCCGGCGCGAAGCCGCCCGGGCAGAACGGTCGGCAGGGCACAGGAACCGGACACGGCCGCGGTCGCCATGGTGGCGGTACGCCGCCCGGCCAATCCGAATTCAACCCGCCTTGACCCCGTGCCGCCGCTGCTGGCCTAGTCGGCGTCATGAGGGGCGTCTGGATCGCGATGCTGTGCGCCGCGCTCGCCGGCTGCGCCGGCGGGGAGCGGCACTGGTCGCCCAGCGTCGCGCCGCGCTCGGAGGACTGGCACTCCGGAAAGATGCTCATCGCCAACTTCGACACCAACAACGACGGCACGGTGACGCGGCGCGAGCTGGAAGCGGGCCTGCGCCAGATGTTCTGGCAGGCGGACACCAACCGCGACGGCTGCCTCGACCCCGCGGAGGTAGAGGCCGTGAACCAGCGCCGCATCGCCCAGGACCAATCCACCGCCATGCCGCTGATCGACTGGAAACAGGACGGATGTGTCGATTTTGACGAGTTCGCGGCCGGTATCCGCTCCCTGTTCGAGCAGCTCGATCTCAACGGCGACGGGCAGGTGACGCCCGACGAATTCCGCCACGCGCCCCAGTAATTTCAGGAATTTCGCGCCTTGCCTTGACAGCACCAGACCGCGCCCCTACACCGGCGCCCTTTCGCGGAAAACGGGCCTTATCGGCCCGCGGATGCGGGGGCGTAGCTCAGTTGGTTAGAGCGTCGGCCTGTCACGCCGAAGGTCGCGGGTTCGAGCCCCGTCGCTCTCGCCATTTCCTCCTGCAGGGAAGGGAAATGGCGGGCCCCGAAACGGGGAATTGAATTCAAAAAATGAGATTCTGCGCCGCCTCGGGGAACGCTCCCGCTGAGTTGCGAATCCGTCGCAACTGCGCAGAAAAATCTGGTTTTTTCGCGGCGAATCTTGGTCTACACCCGCGTTGCTCGCGGGCTTCCACTAATATACTGCACTCGCGAAATAACACCTCCGACCCGCACGAATGGGCGCGCCAGCACCCCGGGCCGGATGCGAAGGGTCGGGAATGGAAAAACTGCTGCTCGAATACCTTCCGATCCTCATCTTCATCGGCATTGCGGGCGTCATCGCCACCGCGTTGATCCTGGTTCCCGTCATTGTCGGCCCGTCCAAGCCCGACCCCGAAAAGCTCTCCGCCTATGAGTGCGGTTTCAACGCCTTCGGCGACGCCCGCATGAAGTTCGACGTGCGCTTCTATCTGGTGTCCATCCTCTTCATCATCTTCGACCTCGAGGTGGCATTCCTCTTTCCCTGGGCGGTCACGCTCGGAGTGACCGGCGCCTTCGCCTTCTGGTCGATGGTCGTGTTCCTCGGCGTGCTGACGGTCGGCTTCATCTACGAATGGAAGAAGGGAGCGCTCGAATGGGAGTGATCCCCGCGGGAAGGGCCGCGCGTTCCACGGTTGAGGGCACGACGCTCGCGCCCACCGATAACGACCCCTACTTCAAGGCGATGCAGAAGGAGTGGGCGGAGAAGGGCTTCCTCGTCACCTCCGCCGAGGCGCTGGTCAACTGGGCGCGTACCGGTTCGCTGATGTGGATGACCTTCGGTCTCGCCTGCTGCGCCGTCGAGATGATGCAGGCGAACATGCCGCGCTACGATCTCGAGCGCTTCGGCGCCGCGCCGCGCGGCTCGCCGCGCCAGTCCGACGTGATGATCGTCGCCGGCACGCTGACCAACAAGATGGCGCCCGCACTCCGCAAGGTCTACGACCAGATGCCCGAGCCGCGCTACGTCATCTCGATGGGCTCCTGCGCCAATGGCGGCGGCTACTATCACTACAGCTACGCCGTGGTGCGCGGCTGCGACCGCATCGTGCCGGTCGACATCTACGTGCCGGGCTGCCCGCCGACGGCCGAGGCGCTGGTCTACGGCATCATGCTGCTTCAGCGGAAAATCCGCCGCACCGGGACGATCGAGCGCTGACATGGCCGATCTTGCTGCCCTCGCGACCAAGCTGACCGACGCGCTGCCCGGCGCGATCGCGAACCACGTCCTCGCCAACGGCGAGCTGTCGATCACGGTCGAGCCAGGCGACATCGTGCGCGTGATGACGTGCCTGCGCGACAACCCCTCCTGCGAGTTCAAGATCCTGGTCGACATCTGCGGCGTCGACTGGCCGCAGAAGGCCAAGCGCTTCGACGTCGTCTATCACCTCCTGTCACTCACAAGGAACATGCGCATCCGCGTGCATGTGCTTGCCGCGGAAGGCGAATCCGTTCCGTCGATCGTCTCGGTCTATCCCGCCGCCAACTGGTTCGAGCGCGAGACCTTCGACATGTATGGCGTGCCGTTCTCCGACCATCCGGACCTTCGCCGCCTGCTCACTGACTACGGCTTCTCCGGCTATCCGCTGCGCAAGGACTTTCCGCTGACGGGCTATGTCGAGGTGCGCTACGACGACGAGATCAAGCGCGTCGTCTACCAGCCGGTGCAACTCGTCCAGGAATTCCGCGACTTCGATTTCATGAGCCCGTGGGAAGGCGCGCCGCACATCCTCCCGGACGGCACGCGCTCGTCCTCCGGCAACCCGGGGAGGAAGGCGTAGAGCGAGTAGCGAATTGCGAGTAGCGAATAGGGAATATGATTGAACGAACCGCGTTTCACGTCTTATCGGGACCTCAACGTCTGGCAGCATGCCATGACGCTGGCCGAGGCGTGCTATTCGCTGACCCATTCCTTTCCGCGCGAGGAGATGTTCGGCATGACATCTCAAATTCGCCGCGCTGCGGCATCGATCGCAGCGAACATCGCGGAAGGTCACGGACGCGAGGCGGCCGGTTCGTTCATCCAGCATCTTCGCATCGCGCAAGGCTCGCTCAAAGAAGTCGAAACGCACCTGTTGCTCGCGGTTCGCGTCAAACTGGCACGGCTGGAAGTCGTAGACCCGGTTCTGGAACAATGCCAGACCATCGGGAAGATGCTCCGCGCATTGATCAGATCGTTGGAAGGGAAGGGCGTATGACTTTCCCCTACTCGCTACTCGCTACTCGCTACTCGCCCCGGAGCTTGTCAAATGGCTGACGCGGCGCTCAATACCATTGAGGAAGAGGGCAAGATCACGCTCAATTTTGGCCCGCAGCACCCTGCGGCGCACGGCGTGCTGCGCCTCGTGCTCGACCTCGACGGCGAGATCGTCACCCGCGTCGACCCGCACATCGGCCTGCTGCACCGCGGCACCGAGAAGCTGATCGAGCACAAGACCTATCTCCAGAACATTGGCTACTTCGACCGCCTCGACTACGTCGCGCCGATGAACCAGGAGCACGCTTTCGTGCTCGCGATCGAGAAGCTGCTCGGTCTCGAAGTGCCGAAGCGCGGCCAGTACATCCGCGTGCTGTTCTCCGAAATCGGCCGGCTGATGAACCACATCCTGAACGTCACGTTCCAGGCGATGGACGTCGGCGCGCTCACCCCGCCGCTATGGGGCATGGAATCGCGCGAGACCATGCTGTCGTTTTACGAGCGCGTCTCCGGCAGCCGCATGCACGCCAAGTATTTCCGCCCGGGCGGCGTGCACCAGGACGTGCCGCCCGGCCTGCTCGACGACATCCACAAATTCTGCGACGGCTATCTCAAGGTGCTCGACGAGATCGACGCCCTCCTGATCGAGAACCGCATCTTCAAACAGCGCAATGTCGACATCGGCGTGGTCAACCGCGGCGAGGCCGAGATGTGGGGCTTCTCGGGCGTGATGCTGCGCTCGACCGGCGTCGCCTGGGATCTGCGCCGTTCGCAGCCCTACGAGTGCTACAACGACTTCGACTTCCAGATTCCGATCGGCCGCAACGGCGACTGCTACGACCGGTACGTCATGCGCATGGAAGAGATGCGTCAGTCGGTCAAGATCATGAGGCAGTGCATCGAGAAGATGCCTTCGGGCCCGGTGTCCTCCACCGACAACAAGGTCGTGCCGCCCAAGCGCGCCGAGATGAAGTCGTCGATGGAAGCGCTGATCCATCACTTCAAGCTCTACACCGAGGGCTTCCACGTCCCCGCCGGCGAGGCCTACGCCGCCGTCGAAGCGCCCAAGGGCGAGTTCGGCGTCTATCTCGTTTCCGACGGCTCCAACAAACCCTATCGCTGCAAGATCCGCGCGCCCTCGTTCGTGCACCTTCAGGCGATGGACTACATGAACAAGGGCCACATGCTCGCCGACGTCTCCGCCGTCCTGGGCTCGCTCGACATCGTCTTCGGCGAGGTCGACAGATGAGCGTTCGTTGCGACGAGCACGGTATGTCTAACGAGACATTCGTCTGCGTTCATGTCGCCAATTCCATTCGTGATGGTGTTGCTTGCGGCTTCGTTTACACGTCACTCAACCCGGACGAGGAGCCTTGCGCCTATTGCAAGGATTGCGACGCGATGCTTAGCGCTAACGGCGGGGAGTGGACCGAGGCTTTGGAGGCGAAGGCCGATATCAAGCTCCTTTGTTTTGGCTGCTTCCTGAAGGGCGCGCAGCTGAACGGAGTGCTTCACTAATGTCGCTCCGCCGTCTCGCGCCGCCCGAAATCCAGCCCGCGTCCTTCGCCTTCAACGACGCGAATGAGAAGCGTGTCGTGCGCGAAATCTCCAAGTATCCGCCCGGCCGTCAGGCCTCGGCGGTGATCTCGCTCTTGTGGATCGGCCAGGAGCAGGAAGGCTGGGTCAGCCATCCGATGATCGAGGTCGTCGGCAAGCGCCTCGACATGGCGTTCATCCGCGTCCTGGAAGTCGCGACCTTCTACACGATGTTCAACCTGCATCCGGTCGGGAAGTACCACCTCCAGGTCTGCACCACGCCGCCCTGCCTGCTGCGCAACTCCGACGAGATCGTGAAGGTCTGCGAGAAGCACATCGGCAAGGCGCAGATGACGCCGACCGCCGACGGCATGCTGTCGTGGACGGAAGTTGAATGCCTCGGCGCCTGCACCAACGCGCCGGTGTTCCAGGTCGGCAGCGACTTCTACGAGGACCTCGACGGTCCGATCATGGAGAAGCTGATCGAGGCGTTCCGCAAAGGCCAGCCGATGAAGCCCGGCCCGCAGCAGGGCCGCACCGGCTCCGAACCCGCCGGCGGTCCGAACACACTCATCGATCCCTCGCTTTATACCAAGAAGCCGGAAACCGCCTGATGCTCGCCGACAAGGATCGCATCTTCACGAACATCTACGGCTTCCAGGACAAATCCGTCGCCGGCGCGAAGTCGCGCGGCCTGTGGGACGGCACCAGGAAGATCCTGGAGCTCGGCCCCGAAGGCATCTGCGACGTCATGAAGAAGTCCGGCCTGCGCGGCCGCGGCGGCGCTGGTTTCGCGACCGGCCTCAAATGGACCTTCATGCCGAAAGAGGTGAAGGACCGTCCGCACTACCTCGTGGTCAATGCCGACGAGTCCGAGCCCGGCACGTGCAAGGACCGCGAGATCATGCGCAACGACCCGCATCATCTCATCGAGGGCTGCCTGATCGCGTCCTTCGCGATGCGTGCGCATACCGCCTACATCTACATCCGCGGCGAGTTCGTCCGCGAGCGCGAGGCGCTCCAGAAGGCGATCGACGAATGCTACGACGCGAAGCTGATCGGCAAGAACAACGTCCACGGCTGGGACTTCGACCTCTACCTGCATCACGGCGCCGGTGCCTATATCTGCGGTGAAGAGACCGCTCTGCTCGAAAGCTTCGAAGGCAAGAAGGGCATGCCGCGCATGAAGCCGCCGTTCCCGGCGAACATGGGCATCTATGGCTGCCCGACGACGGTGAACAACGTCGAATCCATCGCGGTGGCGCCCACCATCATGCGCCGCGGCGCCGAATGGTTCGCCGGCATCGGCCGCGCCAACAACACCGGCACCAAGCTCTTCCAGATCAGCGGCCACGTGAACAAGCCGTGCGTTGTCGAAGAAGCGCTCGGCATCCCAATGCGCGAGCTGATCGAGAAGTATGCCGGCGGCGTGCGCGGCGGCTGGGACAATCTCCAGGCCGTCATTCCGGGCGGCGCCTCGTGCCCGATGATTCCGAAATCGGTGTGCGATGACGTCATCATGGATTTCGACGCGCTCAAGGCCGTGAATTCCTCGCTCGGCACCGCCGCGGTGATCGTGATGGACAAGTCCGCCGATCTCGTCCGCGTCGTGTCGCGCTACGCCTATTTCTACAAGCACGAGAGCTGCGGCCAGTGCACGCCCTGCCGCGAAGGCACCGGCTGGATGTGGCGCGTGATGGAGCGCCTGCGCACGGGCGACGCGCGCGTCGAAGAGATCGACCAGCTCTGGGAAGTCGGCAAGCAGTGCGAGGGCCACACGATCTGCGGCCTGGGCGATGCCGCGCCGTGGCCGATCCAGGGCCTCATCCGCCATTTCCGTCCGGAGCTGGAGCGCCGCATCCACGAGCGCCAGGCCCGGAAAGTGGCGGCGGAGTAGGGCGATGCATCTGGCGCAGGTGAACATCGGAAGGGTGCTGGGCGGACCGGACGATCCGCGCATGGCCGACTTCTACGACAACCTCGCGCGCGTCAATGCGATGGCCGAGCGCATGCCCGGCTTCGTCTGGCGGCTCAAGAACGAAACCGGCGAAAGCGCCGTCGGCCTGCACTGGCCGGGCGACGAGAGCATGGCCGTGAACATGTCGGTGTGGGAAACGGCGGACGACCTTGGCCGCTTCGTGTTCCAGACCGTTCACCGCAACATCTACGCCCGCAAGCATGAGTTCTTCGAGACGCCGAAGGTGAACACGGTCGCGATGTGGTGGGTCGAACCCGGCCACGTTCCGACCGTCGCCGAAGCCAAAGAGCGTCTCGATCATCTGAACGCCCACGGTCCGTCCGATTTCGCCTTCGGCTGGGCCGATCTTCCGTCTGCGAAACTCTTTCTCGAAAAGAAGTGCGCCTGATGCCGTCCCGCAAGCTCATCATCGACGGCAAGGAAATCGAGGCGGACGACAACCTCACGCTGCTCCAGGCGTGCGAACAGACCGGCGCCGAGATTCCGCGCTTCTGCTACCACGAGCGCCTCAGCGTCGCCGGCAATTGCCGCATGTGCCTGGTCGAATGGGTCGGCGCGCCGAAGCCGCAGGCCTCGTGCGCGCTCCAGGTCCGCGACATCTTCCCGAACCGCGACGGCACGCCGGCCAGGATCAACACCGACAGCCCGATCGCCCGCAAGGCGCGCGAAGGCGTGATGGAATTCCTGCTGATCAACCACCCGCTGGATTGCCCGATCTGCGACCAGGGCGGCGAGTGCGATCTCCAGGACCAGGCGATGGGTTACGGCCGCGCCGCCTTCAACCGCTTCCACGAGAACAAGCGCGCCGTCGAAGACAAGTACATGGGCCCGCTGGTCAAGACGGTGATGACCCGCTGCATCCAGTGCACGCGCTGCGTCCGCTTCGCGACCGAAGTCGCGGGCGTCAACGACCTCGGCGCCACCGGCCGCGGCGAGGACATGGAGATCACCACCTATCTCGAGAAGGCCTTCGCCTCCGAACTCTCTGGCAATGTGGTCGACCTCTGCCCCGTCGGCGCGCTGACCTCCAAGCCTTACGCCTTCAACGCGCGCCCATGGGAGCTGCGCAAGACCGACTCAATCGACGTAATGGACGCGCAGGGCTGCGCCATCCGCGTCGACACCCGCGGGCCGCAGGTGATGCGCGTGCTGCCGCGCCTCAACGAGGCTGTGAACGAGGAGTGGATCAGCGACAAGGCGCGCCACGCCTGCGACGGCCTCGTGCGCCAGCGTCTCGACCGTCCATACGTTCGCAGGTCCGGCAAGCTCCAGCCCGCGACCTGGGCCGAAGCCTTTGCCGCTATCGCCGCCAAGGTCTCGTCCACTACGCCGGACAAGATGGCGGCCATCGCCGGCGATCTCGCCGCGGCGGAGGAGATCAAGGCGCTCAAGGATCTGATGGGCTCGCTGGGCGTGAAGAACCTCGACTGCCGCCAGGATGGCGCTCAGCTGGGTGGCGAACGCCAGAGCTACCTCTTCAACACCACCATCGCCGGTGTCGAAGCCGCCGATGCGATCCTGCTCGTCGGCGCCAACCCGCGCTGGGAAGCCCCGGTGCTCAACGCCCGCATCCGCAAGACCTGGTCGAACGGCAACGTCCAGATCGCCGGCATTGGCGTGACCCACGACCAGACCTATCCGGTCAAGAATTTGGGCGCGTCCGTCGAGGTGCTGGATCAGATGGCCAACGGCTCCCACGCCTTCGCCAAAGTACTGCACGACGCCAAGCGCCCGATGGTCATCGTCGGCGCCGATGCGGTCGCCCGCAAGGACGGCGCCACCATCCTGCGCCTCGCCGCCAAGATCGCCGCCGACACCGGCATGATCGGCCCGGCCGGCACGGCGGCCGAAGGCGGCTGGAACGGCTTCAACGTCCTGCACACCGCCGCCTCCCGCGTCGCCGCGCTCGACCTCGGCTTCGTGCCGGGTGAGGGTGGCCGCGACGTCGCCGGCATCATCGGCGGCGCGCAGAAGGGCGAGATCGACTTCATCTACCTGCTCGGTGCCGACGAATGCGATGTCGCCCATCTCGGCTCCGCATTTGTGGTCTACCAGGGCAGCCACGGCGACGCCGGCGCACACAACGCCAATGTCATCCTGCCGGGCGCGGCCTACACGGAGAAGGAAGGCCTCTACGCTAATTTCGAGGGCCGCGTGCAGCCCGCGCACCGCGCCGTCTTCCCGCCCGGCGAGGCCAAGGAGGATTGGGCAATCCTCCGCGCGTTGTCCGACGTGCTCGGCAAGCGCCTGCCATACGACAATCTCGACGCGCTGCGCGCCGCGATCGTCGCCGACGCGCCGCAATACGCCGACCACCATGAGGTCGTGCCGCACGCCGGTGCCACGCAAACCAACTGGGCGAACGTCGGCGCGTCCGGTCCGCTCGACACTGCGCATCCACTCGCGAGCACGATGACCGACTACTACCTGACGAACCCCATCGCCCGCGCCAGCGTGACGATGGCAGAATGCAGCCGCGTCTTCGTCACCGGCCAGTCCAAGATGGCGGCGGAGTAGGGCGATGGCGCTCATTCACGCATGGACCTGGGTGTTCAAGCACTGGTTCGGCATCGATCTTCCCTATGCCTGGGGCTGGACGCTGGGACAGGTGACGGTGCTCGGCATCCTCGAATTCCTGATGCTGCTCCTGGTCGCCGCGGTCATCCTGCTGGACCGCAAGATCTGGGCGGCGGTGCAGCTTCGCCGCGGCCCCAACGTCGTCGGCCCGTTCGGCCTGCTTCAGACCATCGCGGACGCGTTCAAGTTCCTGCTCAAGGAGGTCGTCGTCCCCGCCGGCGCCAACAAGGTCATCTTCTTCCTTGCGCCGCTCGTCACTGCGACGCTGGCCTTCGCCGGCTGGGCGGTGGTGCCGCTCGACAACGGCTGGGTCGCCGCCGACATCAATGTCGGCATCCTCTATCTCTTCGCAGTGTCGTCTCTGGGCGTCTACGGCATCATCATGGCCGGCTGGGCGTCCAACTCGAAATACCCGTTCCTCTCCGCGCTGCGCGCCGCGGCGCAGATGGTGTCCTACGAGGTCTCGATCGGCTTCGTGATCATCACCGTGCTCCTGTTCGCCGGCTCGCTGAACCTCTCCAACATCGTGCGCGCCCAGGAAACCAGCAGCGTCTTCGCCTTCGCGGGCTGGAACATGTTCTCGATCCTCTTCCCCATGCTGCCGATCTTCTTTGTCTCGGCACTGGCGGAGACCAACCGCCCGCCCTTCGACCTGGTCGAAGCCGAATCCGAGCTCGTCGCCGGCTTCTTCGTCGAATATTCGGCGACGCCGTTCCTGCTCTTCTTCCTCGGCGAGTACATCAGCGTGCTCCTGATGTGCGCCATGACCTCGATCCTGTTCCTCGGCGGCTGGCTGCCGCCGCTGAACGTCGCGCCGTTCACCTTGATCCCTGGCGTCATCTGGCTCGGCCTCAAGATGCTCTTCGTCTTCTTCCTGTTCGCGATGGTGAAGGCCATGGTGCCGCGCTATCGCTATGATCAACTCATGCGCCTCGGCTGGAAGGTGTTCCTGCCGACGTCGCTGCTCTGGGTGGTGGTCACGGCGGGCTATGTGCTCGTCTTCCGCCATCACGCGTGAGGGAGCGCCACATGGCCAGCCTCGACCGCACTGCGCGCCAGCTCTTCTTCTGGGAGTTCATCACCAGCTTCGTCCTGGCGATGCGCTACTTCTTCCGCCCCAAGGCGACGCTGAACTACCCGTTCGAGAAGGGTCCGCTCTCGCCCCGCTTCCGCGGCGAGCACGCGCTGCGCCGCTATCCAAACGGCGAGGAACGCTGCATCGCCTGCAAGCTGTGCGAGGCCATCTGCCCCGCCCAGGCCATCACCATCGAGGCCGAGCCGCGCGAAGACGGCAGCCGCCGCACCACGCGCTACGACATCGACATGGTGAAGTGCATCTACTGCGGCCTCTGCCAGGAAGCCTGCCCGGTCGACGCCATCGTCGAGGGGCCGAACTTCGAGTTCTCGACCGAGACGCGCGAGGAGCTCTACTACAACAAGGAACGGCTGCTCGCGAACGGCGACCGCTGGGAGCGCGAGATCGCGCGCAACCTCGAACTGGACGCGCCTTACAGATGATCTCCGGAGCCCTCCTTCAGGCAATAGCCTTCTACGCCTTCTCCGCCATCCTGATCGGGTCCGCGTTCGCGGTGATCACCGCACGCAATCCCGTGCATTCGGTATTCTTCCTGATCCTCGCCTTCTTCAACGCTGCCGGCCTGTTCGTTCTTCTCGGCGCCGAGTTCCTCGCGATGATCCTGGTCATCGTCTATGTCGGCGCGGTCGCGGTGCTCTTCCTCTTCGTCGTCATGATGCTCGACGTCGATTTCGCGGAGCTGAAGCGCGGCGCGCAGGAGTATTTCCTGGTTGGCGCCGGTGTCGGCGTCGTCCTGCTGGGCGAGCTGATCGCCGCCACCTATCTCTGGAAGTTCTCGCCCGCCGCGAGCGCGACCCTTGGCGCACCGACGCCAACCCACATCTCGAACACCGAGGCGATCGGCCGGATCCTTTACACGGACTATGTCTACTACTTCCAGATCGCGGGCCTCGTCCTCCTGGTCGCGATGATCGGCGCCATCGTGCTGACCCTGCGACGCCGTCCGGGCGTCCGCCGCCAGAACATCGGACAGCAGAATGCCCGCACCATGGCCGACGCCATGACGGTTGTGGACGTCAAGCCGGGGCAGGGGGCGTAAGATGGCAATCGGTCTTGGCCACTACCTGTTCGTCGCGGCGATGCTCTTCACCATCGGTGTGTTCGGCATCTTCCTGAACCGCAAGAACATCATCGTCATCCTGATGTCGATCGAGCTCCTGCTGCTCGCCGTGAACATCAACTTCGTCGCGTTCTCGTCCTTCCTCCACGATCTGGTGGGGCAGGTGTTCGCGCTGTTCATCCTGACCGTCGCGGCCGCGGAAGCCGCCATTGGGCTCGCCATTCTCGTCGTCTATTTCCGCAACCGCGGCACGATCGCCGTGGAAGACGTCAACCTGATGAAGGGCTGAAGGCGTGTACTCGGCAATCGTCTTTCTCCCGATCATCGCCTCGGCCATCGCGGGCCTGCTCGGCCGCTTCATCGGTGCCCGTGCGTCGGAGCTGATCACCACCGGCGCGCTGTTCGTCTCCGCCGCGCTCTCGGTCATGGCGTTCTACGACGTCACCATGCTCGGTCATTCGCACACCGTGCAGATCATGCCGTGGATCTATTCCGGCGACCTGCGCGTCGACTGGACCATCCGCGTCGACGCGCTCACCGGTGTCATGCTGGTCGTGGTGACCGGCGTCTCGTCGCTCGTGCACCTCTACTCGATCGGCTACATGGCGGAAGACCCGCACCGCCCGCGGTTCTTCTCGTACCTGTCGTTCTTCACCTTCGCGATGCTCGCGCTGGTGACCGCCAATAACTTCCTCCAGATGTTCTTCGGCTGGGAGGGCGTCGGGGTGGCGTCCTATCTGCTGATCGGCTTCTGGTACAAGAAGCCGGAGGCCAACGCCGCGGCCATCAAGGCCTTCATCGTCAACCGCGTCGGCGATTTCGGCTTCGCGCTCGGCATCTTCGGCGTCTTCGCGGTGTTCGGCACCTTGGACTTCGACGCGGTGTTCAAGGCCGCCCCGTCCATGGTCGGCCACACGATGCACTTCGGCTCGTGGGACATCGACACGCTGACGCTGCTCTGCCTGCTGCTGTTCGTGGGCGCCATGGGCAAGTCGGCCCAGCTGGGCCTGCACACCTGGTTACCGGACGCGATGGAAGGTCCGACCCCGGTCTCCGCCTTGATCCATGCCGCCACCATGGTCACCGCCGGCGTATTCCTGGTTTGCCGCTGCTCGCCGATGTTCGAGCACGCACCGGTCGCGCTGGAGTTCGTGACCTTCATTGGCGCCTCGACCGCGTTCTTCGCCGCGTCCGTCGGCCTCTTCCAGAACGATATCAAGCGCGTCATCGCCTATTCGACATGTTCGCAGCTCGGCTACATGTTCGTCGCCGCCGGCGTGTCCGCTTACGGCGGCGCGATGTTCCATCTCTTCACCCACGCCTTTTTCAAGGCGCTGCTGTTCCTCTCCGCCGGTTCGGTCATCCACGCGATGCATCACGAGCAGGACATGCGGAAGATGGGCGGCCTGTGGAAGCAGATCCCGTTCACCTGGACCATGATGTTGATCGGCAACCTGGCGCTGACCGGCGTCGGCATCCCGCTGCTCGGCGTCGGTCTCGCGGGCTTTTATTCCAAGGACGCGATCATCAACTCCGCCTACGCCTCGCACGCCCCGATGGCCGGCTACGCCTTCGTGCTCACGCTCGTCGCTGCCGGCATGACCTCGTTCTATTCCTGGCGTCAGTTCCTCATGACATTCCACGGCCGCTATCGCGGTTTGGACCACCAGGAGCTCTCGCACAGCGACAGCCACAGCGATGCGGAGGACGACGATCACGGCGATCATCATGCCCCCGCGCTGTCCGAGGTCCACGAATCCCCGCTGGTGATGCTGGTGCCGCTCGGCGCACTCGCGCTCGGCGCGGTGTTCGCCGGCATGGCCTTCACGCACTACTTCCTCGGCGAAGGCTCGCTCAATTTCTGGCACGGCGCGCTCGGCGCCATCGCCGGCAATGGCCTGAAGCCCATGCCGGAGGAATTCCCGCTCTGGGTCGAGTTCGCGCCCTTCGTGCTGACGATCGCGGGCTTCCTCGTGGCCTGGTACTATTACATCCTGAACCCCGACTTGCCGCGGCAGATGGCGGCGAAGCGCGGGCTTCTGTACCTCTTCCTCTACAACAAGTGGTACTTCGACGAGGTCTACGACTTCCTGTTCGTCCAGCCGGCGCAGAAGATCGGCCGCTTCCTGTGGAAGCGCGGCGACGGCACGGTCATCGACGGCCTCGGCCCTGACGGCATCGCCGCGCGCGTGCTGGATGCCACCCGCGGCGCGGTGCGTCTGCAAACCGGTTATGTCTATCACTACGCCTTTGCTATGCTGATTGGCGTCGTCGCCCTGGTCACGTGGTTCATGGTGGCGGGAGCGACGCCATGATGAACCACATCCTTTCTATCATCACCTTCCTGCCGCTGGTCGGCGTGGCCGCGATCCTGACCATCGCCCGCGGCTCCGACAGCAACGCGCGCTGGATTGCGCTGTTCGTCACCATCGCCGAGCTCGTCCTGTCACTGGTGCTGTGGTTCAACTTCGACGGCTCGACGGCCGCCTTCCAGTTCGTGGAATCCGCCGACTGGCTCGGCCCCGGCATCGGCTACCGCATGGGCGTCGACGGCATCTCCATGCTGTTCGTCGTGCTCACCGCCGGCCTGATGCCGTTCTGCATCCTGGCGAGCTGGGAATCGATCGACGAGCGCGTCGGCGAATACATGGTCGCCTTCCTCGCGCTCGAGACCATGATGATCGGCGTCTTCACCTCGCTCGATCTCATCCTCTTCTACATCTTCTTCGAAGCCGGCCTGATCCCGATGTACCTCATCATCGGCGTCTGGGGTGGCAAGCGGCGCATCTACGCCAGCTACAAGTTCTTCCTCTACACGCTGCTCGGCTCGGTGCTGATGCTGCTCGCGATCCTGTACATGTACTTCCAGGCGGGCACGACTGACATTGTCACGCTGCTTCACTTCCACTTCGACCCGTGGGCGCAACGCTTCCTCTGGCTTGCCTTCTTCGCCAGCTTCGCGGTCAAGATGCCGATGTGGCCGGTTCACACCTGGCTGCCCGACGCGCATGTGGAGGCGCCGACTGCCGGCTCCGTCATCCTGGCCGGCATCCTTTTGAAGATGGGCGGCTACGGCTTCCTGCGCTTCTCGATCCCGATGTTCGCGAGCGCGTCCGAGGTCTTCACCCCGCTGGTCTTCGTCCTCTCCATCGTCGCCATCATCTACACCTCGCTGGTGGCGCTGGCGCAGGAGGACATCAAGAAGCTCATCGCCTATTCGTCGGTTGCCCATATGGGCTTCGTGACCATGGGCCTCTTCACCCTCACGCAGCAGGGCCTCGACGGCGGCATCTTCCAGATGCTGAGCCACGGCGTCGTCTCCGGCGCGCTGTTCCTTTGCGTCGGCGTGATCTACGACCGCATGCACACGCGAGAGATCACGGCCTATGGCGGCCTCGTCAACCGCATGCCGATGTACGCCGCCTGCTTCATGATCTTCACCCTCGCCAATGTCGGTCTGCCGGGCACCGGCGGCTTCGTGGGCGAGTTCATGACCATGCTGGGTGCCTTCCTCGCCAACACCTGGGTCGCGATCTTCGCCGCCACCGGCGTGATCCTGTCGGCCGCCTACGCGCTCTATCTTTACCGCCGCGTGGTGTTCGGCGATCTGGTCAAGCCCGCGCTCCAGACCATCCAGGACCTCTCGAAGCGCGAGGTCGCGATCCTCGCGCCGCTGGTGGTTATCACCATCGCCATGGGCGTCTATCCGAAGCCGGTGTTCGACGTGACGTCTGCCTCGGTCGCGAACCTGATCACTGAGCACAAGGCCGCGCTCGCCGTCGAAGGCGCCCGCAAGCTGGCGCAGGAGTCCGTGAAGTGAACCTGCAAGCCGATCTCCTCGTACTTCTGCCGGAGCTGATGGTCGCCATCGGCGCCATGGTGCTGCTGGTCGGCGGCGTCATGATCGGCGACACGGCCTCGCGCGTCGTCTCCTGGCTCGCGATCGTCCTGCTCGCCGGCGCCGCTTGGATCGTGTTCGCCAACACAGGCACCAATACGGCCTTCCACGGCGCGTTCGTGGTCGATGGTTTCGCCCGCTTCACCAAGCTCCTGATCCTCGCCGGCTCGGCCTTCTGCCTCCTGATGGCGAACGAGTTCTTCGCTCTCGAGGAACGCCAGCGCTTCGAACTCCCCATCCTCATGCTGCTCGCCACGCTCGGCATGATGCTGATGGTCTCGGCCTCCAGCTTCATCGCTCTCTATATGGGGCTGGAGCTGCAAAGCCTCGCGCTCTACGTCTTGGCCGCGTTCCAGCGCGACAACCTCCGCTCCACCGAAGCCGGCTTGAAATATTTCGTCCTCGGCGCCCTCAGCTCCGGCATGCTGCTCTACGGCATCTCGCTGATCTACGGCTTCACCGGTACGACCGAATTCCACGCGATCGCCGTTGCGACGGCGCAGCCCGGCGCAGACCTCGCGCATAACTACGGCCTGATCTTCGGCCTTGTCTTCCTGATCGCCGGGCTCGCCTTCAAGGTCGGCGCTGTTCCGTTCCACATGTGGACGCCGGACGTGTACGAGGGCTCACCGACGCCCGTCACCGCCTTCTTCGTGACCGCCGCCAAGGTCGCCGCCTTCGCGCTTTTCATCCGCGCTGTGATCGCGCCGTTCCCTGCCGTCGCGCACCAGTGGCAGCAGATCATCGTGATCGTCTCGATGCTGTCGGTGATTCTCGGCGCCGTGGCGGCCATCGGTCAGACCAACATCAAGCGCCTGCTCGCCTACAGCTCCATCGGCCATGTCGGCTACGCGCTGCTCGGCCTCGCCGCGGGTACCCAGGCCGGCATCCAGGGCATGCTGGTCTATCTTGCCTACTACCTCGTCACCAATCTCGGCATGTTCGCCTGCATCGCTGCCATGCGCCGCGACGGTGAAAGCGTCGAGGACATTCGCGACCTCGCCGGCCTCGCCCGCACCCAGCCGTACTTCGCGCTGGCGCTGGGCGCGCTGACGTTCTCCCTCGCAGGGCTCCCGCCGCTCGCCGGCATCTTCGCCAAGATCTACGTCTTCGGCGCCGCCATGCAGGCGCATCTCTATATCCCCGCGATCATCAACATCGTCGCCAGCGTGATCGGCGCGTTCTACTACCTGCGCATCATCCAGATCATGTACTTCGACGAGCCGAAGCGCGGCTTCGATCACAACATCGGTGGCGGCACGCATGCGCTGATGTGGGGCACTTCCGCGATTTCCATCTTCTTCGTCGTTCTTCCCGCTCCGCTGATCGCCATTGCCGGCCAGGCGGCCCACGCGCTGTTCCCGTGAGCACCTCCTGGCCGAGAGGCTATGGCTTGAAGACGTTCGACGTCATCGACTCCACGAACGAGGAGGCCAAGCGCCTCGCTGCCGCCGGCGAGCCCGGCCCGATCTGGATCACCGCCGCGCGCCAGACAGCGGGGAGGGGCCGTCGCGGCCGGTCCTGGGACTCGCCCACCGGCAACCTCGCCGCCACCCTGATGGTCCGCCCGGGCCGACCGGCCAATGAGTGCGCCCAGCTTTCCTTTGCCGCGGCAATCGCTGCCTGCGACATGCTCCAGCACTTCGCGCCCGCGGCGGCGCTGCGGGTGAAGTGGCCCAACGACATACTTGCCAACGGCACGAAGCTGGTCGGCATCCTGCTGGAAAGTGCCAGCAAGGGCGGCGAGCCGCCGGACTGGCTCGCCATCGGCATCGGCGCCAACCTCGCCACCCATCCCGAAGGGCTCGAATACCCCGCGACCTCGCTCAAGGCCCTGGGTGCGACTGTTCCGTCGGCGGACGATGCGCTCCTGCACCTCGCCGCCAACTTCGCCGGATGGTATGACGCATGGGCGTCGCAGGGCTTCGCACCGCTGCGCGACGCCTGGCTGGCGCGGGCCCATGGCCTCGGCGGCCGCATCCGCGCCCGGCTGGCGACAGAGGAGACGACAGGCGTGTTCGAAGGCATCGACGGCTCGGGAGCACTGATCCTGCGGGAGACCGCGGGCACCGTCCGCCACATCGCCGCCGGCGAAGTGTTCTTCGCATAAGGGTCCGTCATGCTTCTCGCCATCGACGCCGGCAATACCAACATCGTCTTCGCGGTCCATGACGGGAAGGAAACCCGCGCCGAATGGCGCTCGGTCACCGAGACCACCAAGACCGCCGACGAATATGCCGTCCTGCTTGGCCAGCTCCTCCAGCTCCACGGCCTGTCGTTTGGCGATATCGATGCCGCGATCATCGCCACCGTGGTTCCTGCTGCTCTGTTCGATCTGCGACGCCTCTGCCGCAAGTACCTGCACTGCGAGCCGCTGGTCGTCGGCGATCCCGACGTCGATCTCGGCATCAGGGTGCATGCCGAAGGCGCGGGCGCCGACCGCCTGGTCAACACCGTCGCCGCGCATGAGCGCTACGAGGGCGCCCTGATCGTGATCGACTTCGGCACGGCCACCACCTTCGACGTGGTTTCGGCGTCCGGCGACTACGAGGGCGGCATCATCGCGCCCGGCGCCAACGTCTCGGCTGAGGCACTGCACCAGGCAGCCGCGATGCTCCCGCGCGTTGCCGTTCAGCGCACGCAGAAGGTCATCGGCCACGCCACGGTGCCTGCCATGCAGTCGGGCCTCTACTGGGGCTATGTCGGCATGATCGAGGGCCTTGTCGCCCGCATTCGCGAGGAATACGGCCAGCCGATGAGCGTGATTGGCACCGGTGGCCTCGCCAACCTGTTCTTCCGGCAGACCGGCGTCATCGAGCATCTCGATCCCGATCTCACGATCCGCGGCCTGGTGCAGATCTATGCGCGCAACATGGAGCGCGCGAAGGCAAAGCCCACGCCGGAATGACGGACGTCCCCTATCCCTACGACGAACTCGTTTTCCTGCCGCTCGGCGGCTCGGGCGAGATCGGCATGAACTTCAACGCCTACGGCTATGGCCCGCCCGAGGACCGCAAGTGGATCGTGGTCGATTGCGGCGTGCTGTTCGGACGCGAGACCAAGGAGCCCGGCGTCGACCTCATCATGCCCGACATCCGCTTCCTGGCGGAGCAGAAGGAGAACGTCCTCGGCATCGTCGCCACCCACGCACATGAGGATCACATCGGCGCCATCCCGCATCTGTGGCCGATGCTCAAATGCCCGATCTACGCCACGCACTTCACTGCCTTCCTGATCGAAGGCAAGCTGGAGGAAGCGGGTCTCTCCGGCCGCGTCCATCCGCACCATGTCGCCCTCGGCGGCCGCTTCACTCTCGGCCCGTTCGACATCGAGCTGATTTCGATCACCCACTCCATCCCGGAACCCAACGCGCTCGCCATCCGCACCCCGCTCGGCACCATCTGCCACACCGGCGACTGGAAGATCGATCCGGAACCGCTGGTCGGAAAGGTCACAGACGTCAATGCGCTGAAGCGCCTGGGCGAGGAGGGCGTCCTCGCCACCGTCTGCGACTCTACCAATGCGCTGGTCCCCGGCGAATCCGGCTCCGAAGCCAGGGTGCGCGAGGCCCTCACCACGCTGGTTGGCACGCTGAAAGGCCGGGTCGCCGTTACCGCTTTCGCCTCCAATGTCGCGCGCCTCGAAACCGTCGCCAGGGCGGCGCGCCAGAACAATCGCCGCGTCGCGCTGGTCGGCCGCGCCATGCACAAGATCACCGAAGCCGCGCGCAAGGCCGGCTACCTGCGCGACTTCCCGCCGCTCCTGTCGGAAGAAGAAGCCGCCGAGCTGCCGTCCGGCCGCGTGCTCTATCTCGTCACCGGCAGCCAGGGTGAGCCGCGCGCCGCGCTCGCCCGCATCGCCGACAACAATCATCCCACTGTCAGCCTGACCAAGGGCGATGCCGTGATCTTCTCCTCGCGCGTCATCCCCGGCAACGATCTCGCGATCCACGAACTGCACAACAAGCTGTCGCTGCTGGGCGTCGAGGTGCTCTCCGCCGACGACCACTTCGTCCACGTCTCCGGCCATCCCTGCCGCGACGAACTCGCCGAGATGTACCGCTGGACGCGGCCCCAGATCGCGATCCCCGTCCACGGTGAGCCGCGTCACATGGCCGAGCACGCGCGCCTTGCCCGCTCGCTACAGGTGCCGCAGGCGATCGTGCCGCAGAACGGCCAGCTCATTCGGCTCGCCCCCGGCCGCGCCAGCGTGATCGACGAAGTTCCCTCCGGCCGTGTCCACCTCGACGGCCGCGTGATGATAGAGGAGGGCGCCGGCCTCGGCCGCCATCGCCGCTCGCTCGCCTTCGCCGGCATGATCGCGATCACCGTCGTGCTCGACGCCAAGGGCCGCGCGGCCGCCGATCCGTCGATCATCATCGAGGGTATCCCCGGGCCGATCCACGACGCGGTGCGTGATGCGCTCGAAGAACCGCTCAAGCGCCACAACCCCAAGCGCGACGGCGACGGTCATGAGCTGAAAGAAAGCTTACGCCGCGCCGCCCGCCGCGCCGCCGATGCCGCATGGGGCAAGAAGCCCGTAACGAAGGTGGAAATCATTCAGCTCTGACGGCAAAATGCGGCCAGCGCTATCGGAGAAAGCCATGATCGGACGCCTGAACCACGTCGCCATCGCGACCAACGACATCAAGAAGGCCACTGCCATCTACCGCGACGTGCTCGGTGGCAAGGTGTCGGGCGAGGTGCCGCAGCCCGACCATGGCGTCACGACCGTCTTCGTCGACCTCGGCAACACCAAGATCGAACTCCTGGAGCCTCTCGGCGAAAATTCTCCGATCGCGAACTTTCTCAAGAAGAACCCGAACGGCGGCATGCACCATGTCTGCTACGAGGTTCAGGACATCCACGCGGCCGTCGCGAAGATGAAGGCCGAAGGCGCCACCATCACCGGCACGGGCGAGCCGCGCATCGGAGCCCATGGCAAGCCGGTCGTGTTCCTGCACCCGAAGGATTTCGTCGGCACGCTCGTCGAGCTCGAGCAGGTCTGATCGGTGGCTGTCCACATCGCCGCACTGGTCAGCGCCTATCTGATCCTCTTCTTCCTGAGCCTGTTCTGCCTGTTTCCGGTCGGCCTCGGCGAACTCGATCCGCAGAGCGGTGCGCCGATCAGCCCGCGCTTCGGCCTCAAGGCACTGATCGCCGCCTGCATCGCCGGAGTCCTGTGGATCGGCTTCTACGCCCTGATCGCCTTCAAGGTCGTCGATCTTTAGCCGCCGCCACGGCCCCTAAGCGGTGTTCCCTGCATTGCGCTCGCCGTCGCGACCAGCGCCTTCGTCTCAGCCCAACGCGATCTTCACCACGAACGCCGCGGCGATGATCGCCACCGCCATGTTCACATCCCTCCAGCGCCCCGACACCAGCTTGATCGCCGCATAGGTGATGAAGCCGATCCCGACACCGGCCGCGATGGAATAGGTGAAGGGGATCGACAGCGCCGTGACCACCGCGGGCGCGGCTTCCGTCATGTCGTCCCAGGCGATGTCCTTCAGTCCGCGCGCCATCAGGGCCGCCACGAACACCAGCGCCGGCGCCGTCGCAAAGGCCGGCACCGTGCCCGCCAGCGGCGACAGGAACAGGCTCAGCAGGAACAGCACGGCCACCACCACCGCCGTGAGCCCGGTGCGCCCGCCCGCCTGCACGCCGGCCGCGCTTTCGATGTAAGCCGTCAGCGGCGAAGTGCCGGCGGTCGCTCCGATCATCGTGCCGATGGCGTCGGGAAGCAGTGCCCGCCGCGCATTCTTCAGCCGTCCGTCCTTCTCCAGCAGATTCGCCTGGTGCGCCACCGCCGTCAGCGTGCCCGAGGTGTCCAGCATCTCGACCAGCAGGAATGAGAACACCGCCGTCGCTGCCGGCGCGCTCCACAATCCCAACTTCATCTGTGCCAGTGTCGGCTCCAGCGACGGCGGCAGGGATACCACCCCGCTGAACGGCGTCAGCTTCAGAAGCACCGCCGCCACGGTCGCCGCGAGCACCGCAATCAGAACCGCGCCGATCACGTTGCGCGCCGCCAGCGCGAACATCAGCACGAATCCGGCGGCCGCGATCAACACCTTCGGATCGGTCAGCACGCCCTCCTGCACGAGCGTCTCGGGCGAGGCGACCACGATTCCCGCGCCCTTCAAGCCGATCAGCGCCAGGAAGAACCCGATCCCCGCCGCGATCGCCAGCTTCAGGCTTCTGGGGATCGCGTTGATCAGCCATTCGCGCGCGGGCGTGAGCGAGATGATCACGAACAGCACGCCGGACAGGAACACGCAGCCCAGTGCCAGCCGCCAGTCGCCGCCTAGCGCCGGCACCACCGTGAACGCGAAATACGCGTTCAGCCCCATCCCCGGCGCCAGCGCCACGGGCAGGTTCGCGTACAGCCCCATCAGCAGGGTTGTCGCCGCTGTCGCCATGCAGGTCGCGACGAACACCGCGCCGCTCGGCATCCCGGCCGCACCCAGGATCGTGGGGTTCACGAACGTGATGTACGCCATGGTCAGGAACGTCGTCGCGCCGGCCACCAACTCGCGCCGCACCGTGGTTCCGTGCGCCGCCAGGGCGAAGATCCGCTCAAACATGCTGTCTCTTGATTCGCGCTGCGCGAGCATGGTCGCCGCGCCGTTCAGAAATGCAAAAGGCCGGTTTCCCGGCCTCTGCTGCCGCTTGAGCGGCGATCTCCCCGAACTTGGCCGCTCTTTTGAGCGTGTTTGCAATGTGTTTATGGGGCGTCGTCATACTGTAATTCTCTGAGCGAGTCACGACATTTCTGGCTAGGTCGCGAGAATGTGGGCGCAAGATAATTATCGTGCCGCAGTACGATTGGCGGCGGCAGTAGCGGCAGCCAGCTTGGCCTTCGCGCCCGTCTCTGGTGGTACGATTTCCAGCAATTCCGGCCCCAGCCCTGTCCTCACCGGCCCGGCACTTGGTCCGTGCGCGCAGGCCGCGGCAGGCGCCGACTACGTGGCCGGTGTCGACGCGACCGGTAACGCCGTGACGCCTGCCGATCTGCCCGAAAGCGCTGCGCCGCTGCCCGCCGGCAAGGAGGTTCTGGTCAGCCCAAACCGCGGACACCGCGGCGGCGTCGATGTCGAAGTGCCGATAGATCTCGGAAGCGTCGCGCCGCCGTCGTGTGACGCACGCACGACACACCACCACTGACCATCTCGCCTTGACTCTTCCACACCGTCTTCGGACGGTGCGCACGCATGCGGGTGGTTGTTCTGACGTTAATCATGTTGCTGTTCGGCATCGCCCACGCGGACGCCGGCACGCCGTGGCGCATCACCAAAGATCACTGGAGTCAGGAAGACGAAGAGGGTTTCGGCAGGTTCGTCGCTGCCATAGGCGCCAGCAATTGCAGCTCGTCGCAGAGCTGCCTGCGCGACAAGGCCAATCCGTATCGCAACACCGACCAGGATTTCGTCGACATCGACGTCGACTGTGCCAAGTGGCCGTATCTGCTGCGCGGCTACTATGCGTGGAAGAACCATCTGCCGATGGGCTATGTCGACGCCGTCAACGGCTCGGCCGGCGACCTGCGCTTCAGCAAGACGTCCAACCGCGCGACCTCGCGCACCGCAATCCTCGACCACGGCGACGGCATCGATGCGCCGCGCGCGCTACGGCAGATGTTCGGTGCCGTGTTCTCCGGCACCTACCGAACCGATGCCGCCGAGCGGAAGGGCGTGCTGTCCGACTTCTACTCGCCGGCGCTTCAGCCCGGTTCGATCCATCCGGGCAGCATCGTCTACGACGTGAACGGCCATGTCGGCCTCGTCTGGAAGGTCGACGACGATGGCCGCATCTACTACATGGACGCGCATCCCGACTACACCGTCACGCGCAGCGTCTACGGCGCGCAATTCGGCCAGAGCCCGATGCGCCTCGGCGGTGGCCTTAAGAACTGGCGACCGTTCCTGCTGGTCGGCGCGCGCCACCAGGGTGCCAACCTGATCGGCGGCCATCTCGTCTACACCGAGAACGACCAGATCTCGGACTTCTCGCTGGTCCAGTACGTCGGCACCGAGCCCAAACCGAAACAGGACGTGACGAAGGCGCGTTTCGTCTACAACGGCGCCGCGCTCGGCTTCTATGAATATGTCCGCGTCGCCGTCAGCGGTGGCCGCATGGACTTCAACCCGGTCTACGAGCTCCAGGCGACGATGAAGACGCTGTGCAACGACCTCAACGACCGCGCCCAATACGTCGACAACGACATCAAGGACGGCATCGCCGACAAGCCGCATCCGGGCCGTCTCCCGGACAACATCTACGGCTCCGACAATGTGGAGTGGGAGACCTATTCCACGCCCTCGCGTGACGCGCGCCTGAAGGCGGCGTTCATCCAGTTCTACAAGGACATGTCCGACATGCTGGCGATGTACGTGAACCGCGATCCGCGCATCATCTATGACGGACTCTTTCTGCAGGACGATCTGGCGAAGATGTACGATCAGCAGAGCAGGGCGTGCGTCATCACCTACATCAACTCGAACCACCAGCCGGTAAGATTGACCTTCGACGACGTCGTCCACCGCCTCTACGCTCTGTCCTTCGACCCCTATCACTGCGTTGAGCTGCGCTGGGGTGCTTCCGGCAGTGAGCGCGACACCTGCGGGGACGACCGCAGGAAGATCCGCTGGTACGACGGAGAGCAGCGCCTGCGCAATTCGCCCGACCGCACCTACGACATCAACATGGCCTTCGACCTCGACGACCTCGACCGCCACGCCAAGGGCAGCGGCACCGACGTCCAGGCGCCCGTCGACGTCAAATCCCTGATTGAAGCCATGCCCCCCCGCGTCGCCTTCACCCCCATGAAGCCAGGTGACCGCTAAATCACCTCCCCCTTGTGGGGAGGTCGACAAAATCGCGAAGCGATTTTTCGGGTGGGGGACCGAAGCTAATACGCGCGCGAGATCAGCACCTCTTCAACGCCCGGCTTTCCGGTGAACAGGCACGGTCCGACCGTCGCCGGCTGGTCCGCCGGCGCGTTGCGCAGGGTGAGCTTCAGCGTTTTCAGCTTGGCGTCGATCGCTTCCAGCTCCGTACCCGTCGGCTTGCTCCACGGCGCCCGCACCCAGCCCTTGAACTCGCTGTTCTCGTCGTTGTCGAGCGCGCCGAAATACTCCGCCAGTTCGTCCCACGTCTTGATATCGGAGCGGATGTTCGCATAGGTCCGCTTCTTCGCTTCCTCGAACAGCCCCTTCTGCATCTCTTCCAGCAACGCCGGCAGCTTCGCAACGAACTCGTCGCGCGGCATCGCGTGGCTCCTGATCTTATCGCCGTCGCGCAGGGCATCGCGGCGCATGAAGGTCACCGTCCCGCTCGCCGCATCGCGCGCGCCGATCTCCACGATCACCGGCGCCCCACGCCGCACCCAGTTCCAGCGCTTGTCCGCCGACTTGGTCGCCCGCTTGTCGACCAGCACCCGCAGCCGCTCGTCGAACGCCCGCGCGCCTTTCAGCGCGCTCGCGATGCTCTCCGCGAATTCGAGAACCTGCGCATCCTCCGGCTTGTCGCGCAGCATCGGCACGATCACCACCTGGCGCGGCGCCACCGCGGGCGGCAAACGCAACCCGTCGTCGTCGCCGTGGCTCATGATCAGCGCCCCCACCATGCGCGTCGACAGCCCCCAGCTCGTCGTATGGCAGTACGCGAGCTCGCCCGCATCGTTCTGGTAGCGGATGTTCTGCGCCTCCGCGAAATGCGTGCCGAGGTAGTGCGAGGTGCCGGCCTGCAACGCCTTGCCGTCCTGCATCATCGCTTCGATGGAGTACGTCGCCACCGCGCCCGGGAAGCGCTCGTTCTCCGGCTTCTCGCCGCTGATCACCGGCACCGCCAGCGTGTCTTCCGCGAACGCGCGATACACTTCAAGCATCCGCATCGTTTCTTCGACCGCTTCCTTCTCCGAAGCGTGCGCCGTGTGCCCCTCCTGCCACAGGAACTCCGTCGTGCGCAGGAACAGCCGCGGCCGCATCTCCCAGCGCACCACGTTGGCCCACTGGTTCACCAGTACCGGCAGGTCGCGATGCGACTTGATCCAGCGCGAGAACGCGTCGCCGATGATCGTCTCCGAGGTCGGCCGCACGATGTACGGCTCCTCCAGCTTGGCTTCCGGATCGGGCATCAGCTTGCCGTTCACGTTCTTCAGGCGGTGATGCGTGACGACCGCCATCTCCTTGGCGAAGCCTTCGACGTGCTCCGCCTCCTTGGCGATAAACGACAGCGGGATGAACAGGGGAAAATAGGCGTTCTCGTGCCCGGTCTCCTTGATGCGGCGGTCCAGGTCCCGCTGCATCTCCTCCCACACGCCATAGCCCCACGGCTTGATCACCATGGCGCCGCGCACCGGCGACGGCTCCGCCATGTCGGCTTCGCGCACGACCGCCTGGTACCAGTCGGCAAAGGTGGAGCGGTTGCCCGTCATGCGGGAGACGGAAAGGGCGCGCTGGGCCATGAATCTGCTCGAATTGCTCTGTTAACCGGGGTTTCGTAAGAACATACGGGCTGATTTGCAACAAGGCCGCATGGCGCTTTCCCTTGCCTGCAAGTATCCCATAGGATACAGATGATCACGATTGAGCAGACCGCGAATTATCGGCGCTGGTTTGAGAGGCTGCGTGACAGAGCGGCGAGAGCAAGGATCGATACGCGGCTGGTTCGACTCGCGAACGGTAACCCCGGCGAGATACGTTTTGTCGGCGGCGGCGTATTGGAGTTGAAGATCGACTACGGTCCGGGCTACCGCGTTTACTACAAGCGCAAAGGCACAAAAGTGCTCCTTCTGCTCGTCGGTGGCGACAAACGAACCCAGGCGAGCGATATCGAACTTGCAATCGAGCTCGCCGCCGCATCAAAGGACTGATGGTCATGGGCAAGAAGCGCGAAACGAAGCTCAAAACCTACCCTTGGGATCCGGCCGAGCACATAAGGACGGAGAAGGACGTCGTTGCCTATCTGGACGCGGCGTTCGAAGACGGCGATCCGGCAATCATCGCCTCCACACTCGGCTACATTGCCCGCTCCAAGGGCATGGCCGGTATTGCCAAAAAGGCGGGGCTTGGCCGTGAAAGCCTCTACAAGGCGCTCTCGAAAGACGGCAATCCTGGGTTTCTCACAATCGTCAAGGTGGTGCAGGCGCTCGGCTACAAGCTGAAGCTCGCCGCCTGATGGCCGATCATCCCTATGCGGATCGCGTGTCGCGCATCGCCGCCGCCGGCAATCCAGCTCTTGGCGACGAGCTTCCGCCCATCGTCACGCCACAGCCCGCCGCCTCAGCCGCAGCGCCCCCCGCGCCACGCTCCCGAACCATTGCGCCGTTCTCCGCCTTCGAGTGGACGCTCGCCGCTCGCTACATCCGCCCGACGCGCAAAGAGGGCTTCGTCTCGATCATCTCGATCATGTCCCTGCTCGGCATTATGATCGGTGTCGCAGCGCTGATCATCGTGATGGCGGTGATGAACGGCTTCCGGCACGAGCTGCTGAACCGCATCCTCGGCCTGCAAGGCCATGTGCTGGTGCAGGGCATGGCCGGCGGCCTGCCGAATTACGACGCCGTCGCCGCCCGCGTCCGTGCCGTGCCCGGCGTCACCCGGGCCGCGCCGATTGTCGAAGGGCAGGCGCTCGCGTCCGGTGGCGGGTCCTCGCCCGGCGTGATCGTGCGCGGCATCCGCGGCAGCGACCTGAAGGGCCTGACTGCCGTCTACAAGTCCCTTTCCCCCGATGCTCTCAGGGATTACAACAACGACAGCGTGATCATCGGCGCGCGCCTCGCTGCGCGTCTTGGCCTCCAGCCTGGCGGACAGATCACGCTTATCGCTCCGCGCGGCAACGTTACACCCTTCGGCGTCACGCCGCGCATCAAGACCTATACCGTCGCCGGTACCTTCCAGATCGGCCACAGCGAATACGACTCCGCCTACGTTTTCATGCCGCTGGACGAGGCGCAGGCCTATTTCAACATGGGCGCCACCGTCACCGGCCTCGAGGTGATGATCGACGACGCCGACCACGTGAATGGACTGCTCGGCCCGATCCAGGACGCCGCCGGACCTTACGCCCGGGCGCTTTCGTGGCAGAAGATCAGCTCCAGCCTGTTCGAGGCGCTGGAGGTCGAGCGCGTGATCATGTTCCTGATCTTGTCGCTGATCATCGCGGTCGCCGCGCTCAACATCATCTCCGGCATGATCATGCTGGTGAAGGACAAGTCCTCCGACATCGCGATCCTGCGAACCATGGGCGCGACGCGCGGCGCCATCATGCGCGTGTTCCTGATCGCGGGCACGTCGATCGGCGTGGTCGGCACTGCGTTCGGCTTCATCTTCGGCGTCGCCTTCTGCTCCAACATCGAGGGGATCCGCCAGTTCTTGTCCTCGCTGACCGGCACCACGCTTTTCAATCCGGAGATCTATTTCCTCTCCCGCATGCCGGCCGAGATGGATCCGGTGGAGGTCGTCTACGTCGTCATCATGTCGCTGACGCTCACGCTGCTGGCGACTCTCTATCCTTCCTGGCGCGCCGCGCGCATCGATCCGGTGGAGGCGCTGCGCTATGAGTGACGCGCTCCGCCTCGAGAACGTCAGCCGCATCTACAAGTCCGGTGACGGCGGCCAACTCGAAGTGTTTAGCAACATCAACCTCACGCTGCGCGAAGGCGAACTCGTCGCGCTCGTGGGGCAGTCCGGCGCCGGCAAGTCATCGCTGCTGCACATGGCCGGCCTGCTCGAGGCGCCGTCGAGCGGCGAGGTCTACGTCATGGGCGCACCCGCTTCGACGCTCGCCGATGCCGAGCGCACCCGCATCCGCCGCGACACCATCGGCTTCGTCTACCAGGCGCACCATCTGCTGCCCGAATTCTCCGCGTTGGAGAACGTGGTCATGCCCATGCGCATCGCCGGCCGTCCCCGCGGCGAGTGCGAGCGCGATGCGCGCCACATCCTCACCCATCTCGGCCTCGGCGAGCGCCTGACTCATCGCCCCGCGCAACTCTCCGGCGGCGAGCAACAGCGCGTCGCGATTGCCCGCGCGCTCGCCAACCGCCCGCGCATCCTCCTGGCCGACGAGCCCACCGGCAATCTCGACACCCGCACGTCCGGCGGCGTGTTCGACGCGCTGGTCGATCTCGTCCGCTCCGAAGGCCTCGCCGCGCTGGTCGCCACCCACAATCTGGAGCTCGCCGCCCAGATGGATCGCATCGTGATGCTCCAGGACGGCCAGCTGGTCGACGCCGGGAAGCTCGCGGCCCACGCCTGACGTCTCACAAGACCTGGAACTGATAGGTAACCTTGGCCACGACGGCTGGCCCGCACCAATTGGTCCCGTAGCAATCCGCACGTGTGACATCCGACGCGTAGTACCGCAGGTCGAACACCCACTGCTGCCGCCAGGTCGCGGTCAGCCCCGCGTCGCCCGACCATCCCTGCGGCCCGCGGTTCTGCCACATCCGGGTCACATGCGCGGTCGCGGACAGCCAGTCGTTCACGGCATAGCTGCCGGACCCGCCAACCGACGTGAACACGCCGCCGTGGTTCTCGGGACGCGGCTCGACGATCAGCCGGCTGCCCAGGCTCAGCGCCCCGAAGCTGTGCGTCAGCTCGGCCGAAAGCTCGGCGAAATTGTAGGTGGGCAGGATCGCACCTTGCGGCAGATAGCTCGGATGCCCTGCCGTATCGGGATAGACGCCGTACAACACTTCCAGATTCAGGTCGTTCGTGTCCCAGCGAATATGCTTGCCGCCATAGATGTCGGCCTCGGTCGACGTGCGGCGGAAGTCGTTGAAGTCGACCTGGCTCAAGAACACCCCGGCATAGAAGTCGCCCGGCGCCGCCCAGTGCAGCCCGCCCTGCACAACGCCATGCCGGTCGCTCTCGCTCGCCGCATTGAAGCGATAGTCGCTGACCCAGTCGACATAGCCGTACAGGTTGCCGTACTCCGCGGCGCATGCGTTGTCGCCGAGTAGGACGGCCGCAGCAACCAGCAATCCGAAAAGAAACGATCTCATGCCGCGACGCTAGGCGGCCGCCGGAAATTCGGATACTGAATTACTCTCATGAGTGATATCGATGCCAATAATATCCGTCGTCTCGATGGCGGCCTGCTGCTGGTCTTCCGCGGCCTGCTGCGCCGCCGCCGCACAACGGCCGTCGCGCGGGACCTCGGCCTCTCGCAGTCCGCCGTCAGCCATGCGCTCACGCGCCTGCGCGATGTCTTCGACGATCCGCTGTTCGTCCGCCGCCCGCACGGCCTCGATCCCACGCGCAGCGCGCTGGAACTCGGCCCGCGCATCGATGCGCTGCTCGACCAGCTCGACGCCACCCTCCGCCGCCGCGACGCCTTCGACCCGGCGCGGAGCACGCGGCGCTTCTTCATTGCGGTGCCCGAGTTCGTTGCGGCGCTCATCGGCGCCGATCTCGTCAACGCTCTCCGCAAGCGCGCGCCGAACGTGCGGGTCGGTATCAGCCATCTCTCGCCCGCGCATGTGCTCGAGGAGTTGCGCGGCGGCCGCCTCGATCTCGCGCTCGGCCGCTTCGGTCCACTGCCGCCGGAATTCGTCAGCGAGCCCATCTACCGCGACAGGTATTGCGTCGCCGCCCGCCGCAGGCATCCACAGCTCAGGGGCCGCATCACGGCGAAGCAATACCAGTCCATCGGTCACGTCTTTGCCTATTCCGAGAGCGAAGCCGGCCCGGATACCGCCGAGACTCCGGAGATCGCCTACAGCGCCGCCGTCCCCGGCTGGCTGGCCGTGCTGATGATCGTGGCGAAGAGCGATGCCATCGCCACCTGTCCGCGCAAGCTGGCGGAGCGCCAGGCCAGGCTCCTCGGTCTCCAGGTGATCAAGCCGCCTTTCGAACCGCTGAGCATCGAAGTCAGCGCGGTGCGCCGCGCCGGCAGCCAGGACGCCGGCATCGACTGGCTGCTCGGCCAGATACGCGAGGCTATCGGCTAATTTTTCCTGCCCCGTTTACGGGGAAGGGGGACTATTCGCGGAGCGAATGGTGGATGGGGGGAATCCCGATGGCGCAAGTTCGCCAGCCCGGGATTCTCCCCCCTTTCGTCTCGCGCCGCTTTCGCGTCGCGATCCACCTTCCCCGTAAACGGGAAGGAAAGACGTCTATCGCGGCTTCTTCGCCACCGCGGCGCGCGCCACGCCCATGAACCCGGCCGCGCCATACGCGCTGAGCGCGAGGTTCAGTGCCAGCCCGAAGAAGCTCGACCGGCTCATGCCCAGATCCGCCGCGCGCTGGTCGGCTTTCGTGATCAGGTTCTTCGGCAGATAGACATTCACCCGCTCCGACGGATTGGGTGGCGCCACCTTCACCATCACGAAGGCGAGGAATGCCGCCGGCTTCTCGATCCGGTCAATCGGCGTCGGTTCCGGCATCTCCTTGTCGCCTTCGGCCAGCGTTTCCGCCGCCTGCGCCACCCGGGCGTCCAGTTTTTCCAGCGCCTGTTCCTGCGTGGTCCCCGCCGCCACGCAGTCGGGGAAATCCGGCATCCAGGCCGCGAAGGTCTTCTTCGGCCCCTTCTCGAGAACGGCGGGATAAAGCCGGGCGGTCATCTGGCGCTCCTCATCGGTGTGTGATATCACACACCGAACTCAAGTGTGTTAATCGACACAACGATAGAACGGCCCGTGGTCGTGCAACAGCGGGCAGGGCAGGTGGGATATGGCAGACGACGGGCTCGCGCCGGTCAGGGCCGCCTATGCGCGGCAGACGCTGGAGAAGGCACGGGTCACGGATGACCCGGCGCTGGAAGCCGCCTTCGCCGCCGTCCGCCGCGAGGATTTCCTGGGGCCCGGCCCTTGGCAGATCGTGCGCTTCGGCAAAGGCTACGAGCCGACGCCCTCTGCCGACCCGGTGCACCTCTACACCGACGATCTCTTCGGCCTGATCCCGGAGCGCGGCCTCAACAACGGCCAGCCCCACTTCCACGCGATGCTCCTGCACGCCGCCGCGATCCGGCCCGGCGACCACGTCGTCCATGTCGGTGCGGGCGTCGGCTACTACACCGCATTGATGGCGCATCTCACCGGCCGCACCGGCTGGGTGACCGGCATCGAATATGAGCCCGGCCTCGCCGCCCGCGCCGCCGCGAACTTCGCAGCCTGGCCGAACGTCGAGATCAAGCAGGGCGACGGTGCCACCGTCCCCTTCGCGCCCGCCGACGTCATCTACGTCAATGCCGGTGCCACACGGCCCGCCGCCAACTGGCTCGACAACCTCAAGGACGGCGGTCGCCTGATCCTGCCGCTTACCGTCAATCGCCCCGCCGGGCCGGACGCGCTGATGGCCGCGGCCAATGTAGGCGGCGTCCTCGGCATTACGCGCCAGGGCGACGACTATCCCGCCCGCTGGCTCTCACCCACGATGATTTTCCCCTGCGCCGGCATGCGCGACGCCGCCGCTGAACAGGTCTTGGCCGAGGCCATGGGCAAACCCAAGGCGCGGAACATTACCCGCCTCCTGCGCCACCCGCATGAGAAGGACGACCGCTGCATCGCCCACGGCGATGGCTGGTGCCTGGCAATTGATTGAAATCAATCCACAAGCTGTTCCACTGGGCTCCGCAAGCCAACACCTTGATGGAACTGGGAAACCAACCTCTTGTGGATAAGTTTTGCTCACATGCTCCCGGAGAATCAGATTCGGACTCCTTTTGTTCTTGACTTCGAGAGAACACAAAGGGAACATGCACGCCTGAAACGGGAGACGGCGATCATGTGGTTCAAGGATGCAGCGGCTGGCGTGAGTTTGGTGGTGTTCGTGGCCTCGTCGTACCTCTTGGTGCCGGTGGCCCAGGCCCTTCTGTCGTCTCTTTAAGACGCGGACCCGAGCCCCTATCTCAGCAACTCAAATCGGACTTGTGGAGAACCCCGATTGGCGCTCGCGCCGCCGGGTCCGCACCCGATACTGGTCCCACGGCAATGACATCGAATCGGAACGGCGATGGCGGATCGCAAACCGGCGTCTTTTATCCATCTGCGCACCAAGAGCGCATATTCGCTCCTCGAAGGCGCGGTGCGTCCGGACGAATTGGCCGAACTTGCGCTCGCGAACGATATGCCAGCCGTCGCCGTAACCGACGTCAACAACCTCTTCGGCGTCTATGAGTTGAGCGACACGCTGACGAAGAAGGGCATACAGCCGATCGTCGGCTGTCAGATATCGGTCGACCTCGAAGCCTCTGCCGCGCCGCAACTTGGTTCGAAGAAGAAGCCGCCGGCGATGGCGCTGTTGGTCCAGAACCCGGCCGGCTACGAGAATCTGACCAAGCTGCTCTCGCGCGCCTTCCTCACTGCCGAACCCGGCGACTGGCCGCATGTGAAGGCTGGCTGGCTGGCCGACCACAACGCCGGCCTGATTGCGCTCACTGGCGGCCCCGGCGGTCCGATCAACAAGCTCCTGCTCGAAGGCCAGCTCGCCGCCGCCGACGCGATGGTCGAGCGCCTGCAAGCCATCTTCGGCGACCGCCTCTATATCGAGCTCCAGCGCCACGGCCTGCCCGAGGAACGCGCCACCGAAGAGAAGCTGATCGACATCGCCTACGACCGCGGCATCCCGCTGGTCGCGACCAACGACGTGCACTTCGGCAAGGCGGACATGTATGAAGCGCACGACGCATTGTTGTGCATCGCCGACTCGACTTTCGTCAGCGCCGACGACCGCCGCCGTCTGACCCGTGAGCACCGCTTCAAGTCCGCCGCTGAGATGGCCGCGCAATTCGCCGATCTGCCCGAGGCGATCGAGAACACGGTCGAGATCGCGCGCCGCTGCGCCTTCAAGCCGAAGAAGCGCAACCCGATCCTGCCGAAATTCGTGCCGGAATCCGGCCGCACGCCGGAGGAAGAGCTGCGCGCGCAATCCGCGGCCGGCCTCGAACGCCGCCTCGCCGAAAACGGCCTGCACGCCGACAAGCAGGTCTATCTCGACCGGCTGGAGTTCGAGCTCAACACCATCATCCGGATGGATTTCCCGGGCTACTTCCTGATCGTGTCCGACTTCATGAAATGGACGCGCGCGCAGGGCATTCCCGTCGGGGTCCGCGGCTCCGGCGCGACCTCGCTGGTCGCGTGGTCCCTTGACATCACCAACCTCGATCCCATCCGCTTCGGCCTCCTGTTCGAGCGCTTCCTCAATCCGGAGCGCATCTCGATGCCGGACTTCGATATCGACTTCTGCCAGGAGCGCCGCGACGAGGTCGTGCGCTACGTGCGCAACAAGTACGGCCACGACCGCGTGGCGCACATCATGGCGCTCGGTTCGCTCCAGGCGCGCGCTGCGGTGCGCGACGTCGGCCGCGTGCTCCAGATGCCGCTCGGCCTCGTCGACCGCATCGCCAAGCTGGTGCCCAACCCGCCCGGCAAGCACGTCTCGCTGGAAGAAGCGATCGAAGCCGAACCGCGCCTGCAACAGATCGCGGAGCAGGAGCCCGTCGCCGAACGCCTGTTCGGCGTGGTCGAGAAGATCGAGGGACTGTACCGCCACGCCTCCACCCATCCCGCCGGCGTCGTGATCGGCGACCGTCCGCTGGACGAGATCGTGCCGCTCTACCGCGATCCGCGCTCCGAAATGCCGGTGACGCAGTTCGACTACGAGGACGCGGAAAAAGCCGGCCTGGTGAAGTTCGACTTCCTCGGCCTCAAGACGCTCACCGTCATCGCCAAGGCGGAAGAGCTGCTCAGGAAGCGCGGCATTGAACTGCACACCCAGAGCATCGATTTCGAGGACACCGCCACCTACGACATGCTGTCCAAGGGCGACAGCGTCGGCGTGTTCCAGCTCGAAGGCGCCGGCATGCGCGACCTGCTGCGCAAGATGAAGCCCGACCGCATCCACGATCTCATCGCGCTCGTGGCGCTCTATCGCCCGGGCCCGATGGACTCGATCCCGAAATACATCGCGGTGAAGAACGGCAAGGAACCGCCGGAATATCTCCACCCCGCGCTGGAGCCGATCCTGAACGAAACCTTCGGCGTCATGACGTATCAGGAAGACGTCATGAACATCGCGCGCGTCCTCGGCGGCTACACGCTGGGCGGCGCCGACCTGCTGCGCCGCGCCATGGGCAAGAAGATCGCCTCCGAAATGGCGGTGCACGAAACGAAATTCATCGAAGGCGCGGTGAAGAACGGCGTGCCGAAGGCGGTCGCCGCGCAGATCTTCGAGCAGGCCGCCAAGTTCGCCGGCTACGGCTTCAACAAGGGCCACGCCGCCGCCTACGCCCAGGTCGCGTTCCAGACCGCGTATCTCAAGGCCAACTACCCGGTCGAATTCCTCGCCGCGTCGATGACGCTCGATATCGGCAACACCGATCGCCTCAACATCTTCCGCCAGGAAGCGCAGCGCCTCGGGGTCAAGGTGCTACAGCCCGACGTGAATCGCTCCGACTCCGTCTTCTCGTGCGACGCGGAGAGGGGCGAGATCTATTACGCGCTCGCAGCCGTCAAGGGCGTCGGCAAGCAGGCGATGGATCATGTGGTGGAGGAGCGCCGCGCCGGCGGCCTGTTCCGCAGTCTCGCCGATTTCGCGCGCCGCATCGATCCGAAGCTGGTCAACAAGCGCGCCTTCGAAATGCTCGCCCGCGCCGGCGCCTTCGACAGCATGAACCGCAACCGCCGCCAGGTCGTCGAATCCGCCGACATCCTGCTCAACAGCGCCCAGCGCAACGCGATGGAGCGCGAGTCGGGCCAGACCTCGCTGTTCGGCGGCGTCGAACAGTCGAACGACGACGATATCCGTCTGGCCAGGGTCGCCGACTGGCCCGGCCATGAGCGGCTGACCGAAGAGTTCGGCGCCATGGGCTTCTACCTTTCCGGTCACCCGCTCGACGCCTATGCCGCGCCGCTGAAGCGCCTCGGCGCCACGACCTATTCCGCGCTGCAGGAGGATCGCCGCCGCGCCGGCTTCAAGGCGGTGCTCGGCGGCACCATGATCCGCAAATACGAACGGCGCAGCCGCAACAATGAAAGCTACGCCTTCGTCTCGTTCTCCGATCCGACCGGCATGTTCGAGGTCATGCTGTTCCCCGAAGTGCTCGCCGCCGCGCGCCCGCTGCTGGAGGCCGGCAAGTCGCTCTTGATCACCTGCTCGGCCGACTGGGACGGCGACGAGCTGAAACTGCGCGCCGCCTCCATCGCCGACCTCGACGTCGCCGCCGCCAACGCGGGGGAGGGCCTGAAGATCTATCTCAGCGACGACAGCTCGCTCGGCGCCATCGCCGCCCAGCTCAAGCAGCCCGGCAAGGGCATCGTCACCTTCATCGTCCCCGGCGCCGCCGGCGAAGAGGTGGAGATCAAACTGCCCAAGACCTTGCAGGTCAGCGTCCCCATCAAGAACGCCATCAAATCCCTGCCCGGCGTGGCGATGGTGGAGTCGGTCTAGGGGGAGGCCCCCACCCCAATTTTTCGCGGTTCGAATACCGAAAAATAAAGTTGCGCAGTTCTGTCCGGCGGGTCGTCATCACCCGCTTTATGCGGGCGACCGAATTGTGTCGCTGCACAAAAAATGAGTTGCCCGGACAAGTCGGGAAATGACGGTCTTGGAAATTAGAGCGAGGCCAGCGCCTTCTCGATCCGGCTGAGCCCCTCACTGAGCTTCTCCGCATCCTGCGCGAAGCAGATGCGCACGAACGAGTCATGCGCTCCCGGCCCGTCGGTGGAGAACGCCGATCCCGGCGCCACGCCCACCCGTGCCTTGCGCACCAAATCCTGCGCGAACTTGAGCGAGTCCGTCAGCCCGTCCATGTGCAGGAAGCCGTAGAACGCGCCCTCCGGCCTTATCCACCGGATGCGGTTCTGCCCATCGACGAATTTCTGCACCACCTCGCGCCCGGCCCGGCAGCGCTCGCGCATCTCGTGCCGGAACGCATCGCCCTCCGGCGACAGCGCCGCGATCGCGCCGAACTGCGCAAAGCTCGTCGGCCCCGTGTTGTTCGCAATAGTCATCACGCCGATCTGGTCGGCGATCCGCTTCGGATGCACCAGCCAGCCTACACGCCAGCCCGTCATCGCCCACGCCTTGGAAAATGAGTTGATCACGAACAGGTTGTCGTCCGGCTCGGCGACCTCCAGGAACGACGGCGCATGCTCGCGCCCGTCATAGACCAGCGTGCCGTACACCTCGTCGCTGATGATCGCGATGCCCCGCTTCCGGGCGAAGTCCAGCACCGCGCGCTGCTGGTCCGGCTGCATGATCCAGCCCGTCGGATTGCCCGGCGAATTGATGAAGATCGCCTTCGTCCGCGCATCGCACTGGGAGAAGATCTTCTCGAGGTCCAGCGACCACCGCGGCGTCGCCGACCGCCAGTCGTCGTCCAGCCGCGCAAACCGCACCTCCGCGCCCACCATCTGCGCCGCCTGGAAGATGCTCGGCCAGATCGGCGACACGATCACCACGTTGTCGCCCGTGTCGCACAGGATTTGCAGCGCTGTCACCACCGCCAGCGTCGCCGCACCCGGCAGCGAGATACGCTCGACATCCAGGTCCACTCCGCAGGTGCGCTTGTGATAGTCCTTCACCGCCAGCCTGAGCGGCATGATCCCGCGCGAGCCGGAGTAAAACGTCTTCCCGTCATCCAGCGCCTTCTTTGCCGCGTCGCGGATGAACGCAGGCGTGACGAGATCGCTCTCGCCGAACCACAGCGGAATGAGATCGGGATCGCCCAGCGCCATGCCGGCGACCAGGCCGATGCCGTTGGCTTCAAGGGAACGGATGGAGGAGCGGATGGGATCGCGTGTCATGCGTCCAATCTACTGCCACGCGAGACGGTTTCGAGACAATCCGGCTGCATACCCGTCCCGCGTCCGCTCAAAGAACGCCGCGCTTCTTCAGGTACGCCTCGACCAGCGGACCCCATATCTCGGAACCGCCTTCGCCGGCCCACAGCGAGTGACCTTCATCGTCGAACGCGGCCACCGGATGAAACTCCGCCTTGCCGCCCGCGCGGCTGTAAGCCTGGTACATTCCGTTCGCGGTGTCGGGATCGAAGAACGTGTCGTTCTCGGCATAGATCCAGATCATGGGCGCACTCGCCGTCTTGCCGAACGTTCCCGCTGCTGCCGCAAGCGCACCGGTATCGCAATTCTCGTCCGCGTCCTCGCCCTGGTGGCCACCGCGCCCGCCCGATACGTTGATGACCGCCGCCACCTTCGGGTGCGGCATCGCGTTGTAGGCGATGGTGCCCCAGCCGCCGGCCGATACGCCCGCCACGATCGCGCCGTCCGGCCGGATGCCCGGCTGCTTCAGCCCGAAATCGACGATCGCCGCGATGTCGCGAGCCGTCTCGCGCCCTGCGCGCACGAAATCTGGATTGTCACAACTGCCGAACCCTTCCGCCCACGCGCCACCGGTCCTGCCATAGCCGCGCCGCTGCGCATACAGCACCGCAAAGCCCTGGCTCAGCATCCACTGCGCCGGTTCGCTGTTGCAGCTTCCGACCTGCTGCGTCGGCCGGTCGCTGGCCTTGGCCGGCGAGCCGTGGTTGAGCACCGCCAGCCGCACCGGCCCGTCCGCATCGGCCGGAATACACAGCACGCCGTAGAGCTGGTGCTTTCCTCCATCAGCGTCCGTCATCGGAATCGACAATGTGCGCTGCTGGAATCCAACGCTGTCGTCGCCGCGCGCCACGGCCGCCGTCGCAAGGACAAGCCCCGCTGCCACCGCCAGTACACTACGAATGCTCATGCGTCCCCCTTCCGCTCGGCGCCGCGCGTCACGCGCATCGCGATGACCAGCCGACCAGCACCATGACCACCATCGTGACGAAGATGAAGGCGACCGCCGCCTGCTACGGCCTGCGCGTCTCGCTGCTCATGCGCTGGCCCCTCCCGGCCGCGGAAGAGGGCGCAGAGCGCGTGTCAAGTCAACCCTGACGGTCGGAGCCGGCACGGGTACGTTAGGCAGCCTTGCTGCCGATGCGCGGAATTCCTGCTTGCCAGGAGGGACTTACCCCCCTATAAGCCGCGCCACTTCGCACGCACGAGTGGCTTTCGAGAGGGTGTTCCTCCCGTCGCCGTCCGGTGTCCCTTCAAAGGGATAGCTCGCGCGTCTGGCCAACCGGTAAAGGAGACTGAATCAATGGCTCTGCCAGAATTTTCCATGCGTCAGCTGCTCGAGGCCGGCGCCCACTTCGGTCATCGCCAGCAGCGCTGGAACCCGAAGATGGCGCCGTACATCTACGGCTCGCGCAACGACATCCATATCCTCGACCTGACGCAGACGGTCCCGCTGCTGCATCACGCGCTCGTCGCGCTGCGCGACACCGCTGCCGGCGGCGGCCGCATCCTGTTCGTCGGCACCAAGCGCCAGGCGCAGGAGCCGATCGCCAACGCCGCCAAGCGCTGCGCGCAGTACTACATGAACCAGCGCTGGCTCGGTGGCACGCTGACCAACTGGCAGACGGTGTCGAACTCCATCAAGCGCATGCGCAATCTCGAGGAGACGCTCAGTGCGGCGCAGTCTTCGGGCCTCAAGAAGAAAGAGCTGCTTTCCATGCTGCGCGAGCGCGACAAGCTCGACCGCTCGCTGGGCGGCATCAAGGAGATGGGCGGACTTCCGAACATGCTGTTCGTGATCGACACGAACAAGGAATCCATCGCCGTTGCCGAGGCGCGCAAGCTCAACATCCCGGTCATGGCGATCCTGGATTCCAACAGCGATCCGGATGGCATCACCTATCCGATCCCGGGCAATGACGACGCGGCCCGCGCGCTGGCGCTGTACTGCGATCTCGCCGCCCGCGCGGTGATCGACGGTCTCAGCCAGGGCCAGACGGATGCCGGCATCGACACCGGCGCCGCCGAGGAGCTGCCGGACATGACGCCGGCGCCGGAAGTGGCCGAAGGCGCCCAGGCCCAGGCATAACGGACATATTGTCCCAACGGACACAATCGTTCTGTATCGAGGGCGCGATCCGAACGGGATCGCGTTCCTTAACCCATAAGACGGAGCCGAAGATGGCGAACATCACCGCAGGCATGGTGAAGGACCTCCGCGACAAGACGGGCGCGGGGATGATGGATTGCAAGGCCGCGCTGGCCGAGACCAATGGCGACATGGAAGCCGCCATGGACTGGCTGCGCAAGAAAGGCATCACCAAGGCCGCCAAGAAGGCCGGCCGTGCCGCCGCCGAAGGCCTCGTCGGCGTCGCCGTCGGCAACGGCGTCGGCGCGCTGGTCGAGGTGAATGCCGAGACCGACTTCGTCGCGCGCAACGACGAGTTCAAGGGCTTCGTGAACAACGCAGCCAAGCTCGCGCTCCAGGAAGAAGGCGATCTCGAGAAGCTGCTCAACCGCAAGATGGGCGAAGCCTCGGTGCAGCAGACGCTGACCGACCTCGTCGCCAAGATCGGCGAGAACATGTCGGTGCGCCGAACGATCATGCTGGCCGTCGATCCCGGCGTCGTCGCCGCCTATGTGCACAACCCCGCCTCGCCGGAGCTCGGCAAGATCGGCGTGCTGGTCGCGCTGAAATCGTCGGGCGACAAGGCGAAGCTGAACGCGCTCGGCCGCCACATCGCGATGCACGTCGCCGCCGCCAATCCGCTGGCGTTGTCGCCGGCGCATCTCGATCCTGCCGTGGTCGAGAAGGAGCGCGCCATCCAGCTCGACATCATCGTCCAGTCGGGCAAGCCGGCCAACATCGCCGAGAAGATGCTCGAAGGCCGCATGCGCAAGTTCTACGAAGAGTCGGTCCTGCTCTCGCAGGCGTTCCTCGGTCCCGACGGCGACGGCAAGATCACCGTCCAGCAGGTCGTGGACAAGACCGCCAAGGACCTCGGCACGCCGGTGAGCGTCGAGGCGTTCGTCCGCTTCCAGGTCGGCGAGGGCATGGAGAAGGTCGAGAGCGATTTCGCCGACGAAGTTGCCAAGATGGCCGGTCCCAAGGAATAGTTTGGGCATGGGAACGCCGAAATATGGCCGGGTACTGCTCAAGGTCTCCGGCGAGGCGTTGATGGGCGATCAGGCCTACGGCATCGACGTCGCGACGGTCGATCGCATCGCCGCCGATGTCGAAGAAGCGATTCGCGGCGGCAGTCAGATCTGCATGGTCGTGGGCGGCGGGAACATCTTTCGCGGCCTCGCCGGTGCGGCAAGGGGCATCGACCGCGCAACCGCCGACTACATGGGCATGCTGGCGACCGTGATGAACGCGCTCGCCCTCCAGGCCGCGCTGGAGCGGCTGGACATCCCGTCCCGCGTTCAGTCCGCCATCCCCATGTCGACCGTCTGCGAGCCCTATATCCGCCGCCGGGCCATCCGGCACCTGGAGAAGGGCCGGGTTGTCATCTTCGCCGCCGGCACCGGGAACCCGTTTTTCACGACCGATACGGCCGCCGCACTCCGTGCCGCCGAAATGAATTGCAACGCCATGATGAAGGCGACACAAGTAGACGGTGTATACTCGGCGGATCCAAAGAAGGTTAAGGACGCGGTGCGTTACGATTCCTTGAGCTATCACGAGGTGTTATCCCGAGACCTTCAGGTAATGGATGCATCGGCCATCAGCCTGTCGCGGGAGAACAAGATTCCGATCATTGTGTTTTCGATCCATGATCGGGGCTCGCTGGCCCAGGTGCTCAAGGGGCAGGGGCGGGCCACGGTCATCGAAGATCGCACCTGAAGTTGGACTAGGCTGAGAGCCGGGCAGGAACCTATGGCAGAGACCTATCAAAGGGCCGAACTAGACCGCCGCATGCACGGCGCCTTTGAGACCCTGAAGAAGGAGTTCTCGGGACTGCGCACTGGCCGCGCCAGCCCCGCGCTGCTCGACACCGTCCGGGTCGAGGCCTACGGCAACCAGGTGCCGGTCAACCAGGTCGGCAATATCTCGACCCCCGAGCCACGCCTTCTCACGGTGCAGGTGTGGGACAAGGGCCTCGCCAAGGCGGTCGACAAGGCCATCCGTGACGCCAATCTCGGCCTTAACCCTCAGATGGACGGACAATTGCTCCGAATCCCGCTACCCGAACTTAATCAGGAGCGGCGTAAGGAACTGGCCAAGCTCGCGTCAAAATATGCTGAAGCGGCGCGCGTCGCGGTCCGCAATGTGCGCCGCGACGGCATGGACCTGCTGAAGCGCCTCGAAAAGGACCACAAGATCGGCCAGGACGAGCACCACAAGCACGGCGACGAGCTTCAGAAGGTCACCGACGCCCACATCAAGGAAATCGATTCCGCTCTGCATGCGAAGGAGCAGGAGATCATGCAGGTCTGACGGACTTGCGATAAGGAGTTGGAATGGTGCGTGGCACCGAGACGCCGGCAGTTCTTCCCCGCCACGTCGCGATCATCATGGATCGCAACGGCATGTGGGCGAAGAAGCGTCTGCTTCCGCGTGAGGCGGGGCACGTCGCGGGCGTCAGCGCGGTGCGTGAGGTCGTCCGCGCCGCCACTGACTTCAGGCTCCAGTACCTGACCCTCTTCGCCTTCTCGTCCGAGAACTGGAAACGCCCCCGGACCGAAGTGAACGCCCTGATGGGCCTCTTCCGCGGTTACTTCCGCTCCGATCTCAACGAACTGCACGAGCGGAACGTTCGTGTGCGGATCATTGGCAGCCGCGACCGCGTCGCCCGCGACATCCTCGAGATGAACGAGGAGGCCGAGCACCGCACCGTCAACAACACCGGCCTCAATCTCACCTTCGCCTTCGACTATGGCGGCCAGGAGGAGATCGCCAACGCCGCACGCGAGCTGGCCCGCGCCGCGAAGGAAGGCCGGCTCGATCCGGAAACGATCACGCCGGAGCTTTTCGCCTCGCGCCTCTTCACCGGCGGCCTGCCGGAGCCCGACCTGCTCATCCGCACCGGCGGCGAGCATCGTCTCTCGAACTTCCTGCTCTGGCAGTCGAGCTATGCCGAGCTCTTGTTTGTCGACACGCTGTGGCCGGATTTCGGCCGCAAGGAATTGCTCGCGGCGATGGAGAACTTCGCGCAGCGCGTGCGCCAGTTCGGCGGCATCTCGGACAAGGTGGCATGAGTCAGGTGGCACAGATGTCCCGGCCCGGTCTCCCCCGCGCGCCGAAGGCGCTGGTGGGGGAGGTGCCCGGAGCACCGTCAGGTGCGCAGGGCGGAGGGCGAAAGAATGATCACGCGCCGGGGTTTCGCGGGATCAGGCTCAACTGGGACTGGGTGACCCGTCCGCTGTTCGGTTTCGCGCTGATCGCGGTCGTCGTGGCGGCCCTCTACTACGGCGCGCCCTATGTTGCGCTGGCCGGCGCTATCGCCGGCATAGCGGGCGCCCGCGAATGGCACCGTCTGGTCGGCGAGCGCGTCTACGGCCCGTGCTTCCTTCTCGCCTGCATCACGCTGCTTGCCGCGCTCGGCGCCACGGTCGCGTTTCCCACCCGGCCCTATGCGTGGGAAATCCTCGGCAGCGGCGCTGTTCTTGTCGGCGCGCTCGCGGCGATCCGCGGCCAGTTCGTCTTCTGGCACGGCTTTGGACCGGTCTATCTCGGCCTCGCCATGCTCGCGCTGGTCGTGCTGCGTGGCCAGCCGAACGGCGCCTGGATCATCGCCGGGATGTTCATCGCCATCTGGGCGACCGACACCGGTGCGTTGTTCACTGGCAACCTCATCGGCGGCCCGCGTCTGTGGCCGTCGGTCTCGCCGAGCAAGACGTGGGCCGGCACCTTCGGCGGAATCGTGATCGCCGCCGTCAGCGAGGCGATCTACGTCAAGCTCCTCGGCGGCTCTCCGGTCTTCGCGGGCTTGTTTGGCGCTGGTATCGCCATCGTCTCCGTGCTCGGCGATCTCTTCGAGTCCTGGGTCAAGCGCGTGTTCCAGCGCAAGGACTCGGGCGGCATGATCCCCGGCCATGGCGGCATGCTCGACCGCATCGACTCGACGCTTGCCGTCGCACCTGTTCTCACCGCGCTGGTGATTTTCGCCGGCCTCAAGCCGCTGTTCGGAGCGCACCCATGAACTCGCTCGCCGCGACCCGCCGTTTGTTCGAAGCCACCGATCTCGAGCCCGTGCTTGCGCGCAGCGTCACCGTGCTCGGCTCCACCGGCTCCATCGGCGTCAGCACGCTCGACGTCGTCGCGCATGCGCGCAAGGCCTACGGCGAGCACGCCATGCCGGTCGAGGCGATCACGGCGCAGGGCAGGGTGGACGATCTCATTGCCCAGGCCCGCGCCGTGCGGCCGCGGCTCGCCGTCATCGGCGACGACAGGCACTATGCAGCGCTGAAAGAGGGGCTTGCCGGCACCGGCATCGAGGCCGCCGCCGGCCGCGCCGCAATTATCGAGGCCGCGGCGCGCAACTCGGATACCGTGATGGTTGCCATCATGGGCGCCGCCGCGCTTGAGCCCGCGCTCGCCGCCGTTGCGCGCAGCGCCACGGTCGCGCTCGCCAACAAGGAATGCATCGTCGCAGCGGGCGGCGTGTTCGGCCGCGCGCTGGCGAACTCCGCGGCCGCCGTCATTCCGGTCGACTCTGAGCACAATGCCGTGTTCCAGGTGCTGAACGGCGAGAGCGCGAAGGAGGTCGAGAAGGTCACGCTCACTGCCTCCGGCGGCCCGTTCCGCGACAAGACGCTGCAAGACATGGCCGTCGCGACGCCGGAGCAGGCGGTCGCGCACCCCAACTGGTCGATGGGTGCCAAGATATCCGTCGACAGCGCCACGCTGATGAACAAGGGCCTCGAACTGATCGAAGCTCATTTCCTTTTCGCGCTGCCGCCCGAGAAGCTGGACGTGCTGGTACACCCGCAATCCATCGTCCATTGCCTCGTCTCCTACGAGGACGGCACCACGCTCGCGCATCTCTCCGCGCCCGACATGCGCACGCCGATCGCGCATGCGCTGGCCTGGCCGCGCCGCATTTCCTCGCCCTCGCGCCGCCTCGACCTTGCCGCCGTCGGCCAGCTCAACTTCCGCAAGCCGGACCATGAGCGCTTCCGTTGCCTCGGGCTCGCGATGCAGGCGATGCGCACGGGCGCGTTGGCACCGACGATCCTGAACGCTGCGAACGAGATCGCGGTCGATGCCTTCCTGAACAGGCGCATCGGCTTCCTGGACATCGCACGCGTGGTAGAGGAAACGCTTTCGGAGTCGCCGGAGGCCAACACACCCGCCGATACGCTTGATGGCGTGCTGGCTGCGGACAAGAGAGCGCGCGAACTGGCGGAAGGCGTTTGCCGCCGCGCCGTCAACTAAGGGCTGGAAACGAAATGAGCATGCTGCAGGATCTGCTTCATTGGTCGGTCTACGGGATTCCGGCCTTCCTGTTCCTCATCACCGTGGTCGTCTTCGTTCACGAGCTCGGCCACTTCTCGGTCGCGCGCTACTTCGGCACGAAGGTGGAGACCTTTTCCATCGGCTTCGGGCCGGCCATCGTGAAGTGGACTGACAGCAAGGGCACGCTCTGGAAGATATCCTGGATCCCGCTGGGCGGTTACGTGAAGTTCTTCGGCGATGCCGATGGCGCCAGCACGCCCGACCGCGAAGCCACGGCACGCATGACCGCCGCCGACCGCAAGATCGCATTCCCGTACAAGCCGCTCTACCAGCGCGCGCTGATCGTCGCAGCCGGCCCCATCGCGAACTTCATTCTTGCGATCGCCATCCTCTCCGGCGTCTTCATGTTCCACGGCAAGACGGTTATCCCTCCGGTCGTCGGCAAGGTGGAGGCGCATAGCGCGGGCGAGGCAGCCGGTCTGCGCACCGGTGACCGCATCGTCTCGATCGACGGCACTGTCACCGAAAGTTATGCGGAGATCGATCAGGTCGTGGGCCTGAGCGCAGGCCAGCGTCTCCCCATCGTGCTGGACCGTGGCCCCTCGCGCATGACGATCTGGGCGACCCCGCGCCAGATCGACACGACCGACGCGTTCAAGAACCGGATTCAGGTCGGTGATCTCGGCATCTCGCCGCCGCTGCCGCCGGTCATCGAAGCGGTTCTGGACGGTGGTGCGGCATCGCGCGCCGGCCTGCGTGTCGGCGACGTGATTGTCTCGATCGACGGCACGGCCATCGAGGGCTATGACCAGGTCTCGCCCATCGTCTCGGTCAGCGCGGGGAAGGCGCTCACGATTGTCGTCCGCCGCGACGGCGTGCTCAGGACCGTCCGGGCTACGCCGATGCTTAACGACCAGAAGCATGGCGTGCTGGGAATTCAGTTTCAGTTCGGCAGCCTGAAGCGGTTGGGGCCGGTGGCGGCGCTGGGCGAGTCGGTCGATACCATCGGCTCGATGCTTTCGACGACGTGGCGGGCACTGGTCCATAGCCCTTCAGGCGCCAAGCAACTGTCCGGGGTTATCGGTATCGCCAAACTGTCGGGCCAGGTGGCGGAAGTCAGCCTTCTTGCGCTGATCCAACTGATAGCTCTCCTTTCTGTAAGCATCGGGCTGGTCAACCTTTTTCCCATTCCGCTGCTCGACGGGGGGCATCTTCTGTACTATGCATGCGAGGGTGTTTTGCGGCGTCCTCTGTCGGAGCGCGCCCAGGACGTCGGGTTTAGGCTTGGGCTGGCGGTCGTCTTGGGGATCTTCCTCTTGGCGACCTGGAATGACCTGGTTCGACTGAATCTTTTCTGAAACGGCGGCAGACCGCCCGACACAAGGCGGTTGTGCCCATTTTGAGTACCAGAGTCGACTGGATGAGCCACATCACCCTGTCCGCCCGTTTCGCGCGCGTGGCTCCCGCCTTGATCGCGGCCGCCGCTGTGGCGGGGTCCGCCACCGCGGCCCGGGCGCCGGCACCGCCGCCCGGCCCGCCGCCGGAAGTGGTGGCACCGCCCAGCACGCAGCTCGTTCAGCACATCGCGGTCCGCGGCACACAGCGCATCGAGCCGCAGACGGTCGTGTCCTACATTTCGATCCGCGAAGGCGACGTCTACAATCCGCAGACCGTCGACCTGGCGCTGAAGACGCTCTACCAGACCGGCCTCTTCGCCGACGTGAAGATGCACTTCGACGGCACGACGCTGACCATCGCTGTCGTCGAGAACCCAATCATCAACCAGATCGACTTCGAGGGTGAGAGCAAGGTCAGCCAGAAGGACCTTGAGAAGGAAATCCAGCTCAAGCCGCGCACGGTCTTCACGCGCGCGAAAGTGCAGGCCGACGTCCAGCGTATCATCGAGCTCTATCGCCGCAACGGCAAGTTTGCGGCCTCGGTCGATCCGCAGATCATCCAGCGCCCCCAGAACCGCGTCGACCTGATCTTCTCGATCGTCGAAGGGCCGTCGACCGGCGTCGCGCGCATCAATTTCATCGGCAACAAGGTCTTCGACGATGCCACGCTCAAGTCGCAGATCGCGACCGAAGAGAGCGACTGGTACAAGTTCCTCTCGTCGAACGACAACTACGATCCCGATCGTCTGACCTTCGACCGCGAAATGCTGCGGCGCTATTACGTCAGCCACGGCTACGCCGACTTCCGCGTCGTCTCCGCCGTCGCGGAGCTCACTGCCGACCGCCGCTCGTTCTACATCACCTTCACCCTCGATGAGGGCGCCAAGTACAAGTTCGGCAAGGTCGAAATCGAATCCTCGATCCGCGAGCTTCCCGCCGCCACGCTGCGGCCCTCGATCAAGATCCAGTCGGGTGACATCTACAACGCCGAACTGGTCCAGAAGGCGATCGACTCGCTCACCAACGCTGCGGGCACCAAGGGCTATGCCTTCGCCGAAGTGCATCCGCGTATCGCGCGCAACCGCGACAGCAAGACCATCGATCTGATCCTCAAGATCGACCAGGGCCCGCGCGTCTATATCGAGAAGATCAACATCGTCGGCAATCAGCGCACGCTGGACAAGGTCATCCGCCGCGAATTCCGCCTCGTGGAAGGCGACGCCTTCAACCGCGTCCTCGTCGACCGTTCGCGCACGCGTATCCGCGGCCTCGGCTTTTTCAAGGACGTGACCATCAAGCAGTCGCCCGGCAGCCAGCCCGACCGCACCGACCTGACCGTCACTGTGACCGAGCAGTCGACCGGCTCGCTCTCGCTCGGTGCCGGCTACTCGTCGACCAGCTCCTTCGTCGGTGAGTTCAGCTACACCGAACAGAACCTGTTCGGGCGCGGCCAGTATCTGCGCGCGTCGATCCAGCTCTCGTCGATCTCCAAGCAGTTCCAGTTTTCCTTCACGGAGCCGTACTTCCTGGATCGGCCGCTCGCCGCCGGCATCGATCTCTACAAGATCGTCACCAATTATCAGCAGGCGGACTATCAGGGTGATACCACCGCGGGCGGCGTCCGCTTCGGATTCCCGACGTCGGAGTTCGGCTCGGTTGGCCTCCGCTACACCTACAAGATCGACAAGATCACGCCTTTCTCCGGCGCGCCGCTGGAGGTGCAGCTCGCCGCCGGCGAAACCAAGACGTCGGTCGTCGGCTACTCGTTCGTCTACAACACCCTCGACGATCCTATTAAGCCAACCAACGGCCTGATCATGTCGATCAGCCAGGAATTCGCCGGCCTCGGCGGCTCGCTGAAATACATCCGCAACCAGGCGTCGTTCGGCCTGTACCGCCCGGTGCTGTGGGATCAGTTCGTCGGCTCGTTCAACGTCCAGGCAGGCTATATCACCGGCTATGACGGCCAGCAGATTCCGATTCAGGAACGCTTCTTCAAGGGCGGCGACAGCTTCCGTGGCTTCGCCCAGGCCGGCGTCGGCCCGCGCGACATCGTCGTGAGCGGCAACAACGGCGCGGTCGGCGGCAACGTCTTCGTGATCGGCAGTGGCCAGCTCAAGCTGCCGTCCTTCCTGCCCGAGTCTTACGGCGTGGAGACCGCGCTGTTTACCGACGTCGGAACCGTCGGCCACCTCGACAGCATCGTCAGGACTTGCACGCTCACCAGCTGCATCAAGGACAATCTGGCCCTTCGCGGCTCGGCCGGCCTTGCGGTCGCTTGGAAGTCACCATTCGGCCCGATTACGATTGACTTCGGCATCCCCTTCATCAAGACAAGCTACGACAGAACCCAGCTGATCTATTTCAGCGCAGGAACAGGACTCTAAGACTATGACGACCGCCTCGCGCTTCGCGGCTTGCGCCGCCGCTGCGCTCCTAGCCGTTAGCTTCTCGCAGGCTGCGCTCGCCGCGCAACCGCCTGCTCCCCCGCCGCAGGGGGTGCCGCAGCCCAAGATCCTCGTCATCGACCGCGCCGCCATCCTGCGCGGCTCGGCCGTTGGACAGAGCATCATGAAGCAGGTGCAGGCCCTGACCGTCGCCGCCGAGAACGGCCTCAAGGCCCGTGACGCTGCGCTCCGCGCCGAAGGTGCCCAGCTCCAGCAGCAGCTAGCGATCCTCGCGCCCGCCGTGAAGCAGGCGAAGATCAAGGCGTTCGAAGCAAAGCAGCAGGCGCTTCAGCTCGAAGTGCAGAAGCAGCAGGGACTGATCCAGGGCGGCGTGCTCGTCGCGCGCCAGCAGATCGAGCAGGCGCTGGGACCGATCCTCCAGAAGATCATGCAGGAGCGTGGCGCGAACCTGCTGTTCGAAAAGGCTGCCATCGTTGTCGGTGCGCCGCAGTTCGACATCACGCCGCTTGTCATTCAGCGCCTCAACCAGGCGCTGCCGACGGTGCAGGTGAAGCCGACGCCGTTGCCGCCCGGAGTCCAAGGCGGGCAGTAACGCTGAAGGAGGGCCCGGCATGGCCGATCCTCGCTTCTATGACAATCGCGGACCGTTCACTCTTGCCGAGGTATGCAGGGCGGTCGACGTTGCGCTTCCGCCCAACGCCGACGCAAACGCCCGGGTCCATGATCTCGCGAGTCTCACGGGTGCCGGCCCCCCGCACTTGACGTTCTATGCCGGCGGCGCGGGTGCCCACGCCGCCGATCTTGCGCAGACCGCGGCCGGCTTCTGCTTCGTTCCGGCCACGACCGCCAAGCCACTCCAGATGCGGGTCGGCATGCTCGCCATCCCCGCGCCGTCCGTGCAGCACGCCTTCGCGGCCGCTGCGCGCATTTTCTACCCGGAGTCGAGCCTCGTCGCCTGGCGCCAGCAGACCGACGTCGACCCCACTGCCACGATCGGCGAGCGTGTGTTGCTCGCGCCTGGCGTCGTGATCGGTCCTGGCGCGGAGATCGGCGACGGCACGCGCCTAAGCCCCAACGTCGTGATCGGACGCGGCGTTGCCATCGGCCGCAATTGCGAGATCGGTTCCAACGTCAGCATCACCCATGCCTACATCGGCGATGAGGTTCTGATCCTGCCCGGCGCGCAGATCGGCCAGCCCGGTTTCGGCTTCGCCTCGGGTCCGCAGGGCCATGTGAAGATCCCGCAGATCGGCCGCGTGATCATCCAGGACCGTGTCGAGATCGGTGCCTGCACCACGATCGACCGCGGCGCGCTCGGCGACACGGTGATCGGCGAAGGTTCCAAGCTCGATAACCTGATCCAGATCGGCCACAACACGCATCTCGGCCGCCACGACATCGTTGTGTCCCAGGCCGGCGTCGCCGGCAGCTGCGAATTCGGCGATTTCGTCGTCATCGGCCCCCAGGTCGGCATCGCGGACCATGTGAAGATCGGCTCCGGCGCGCGCGTCGCGGCGCGTGCGGCCTCGCAACCTGGCATGACCTACGAGGGCGGTCAGGATTATGGCGGCGCCCCGCTGCGCCCGGTTCGCGAGTGGATACGCGAAATGCATGCATTGACGAAACTGGCAAAGAAGCCGAAACGTGACGACCATGGGTGAGCAAGGTCAGACCGCCGGAACCGTCCTCGACGTGGAGCAGATCAAGAAGCTGCTGCCCCACCGCTGGCCGTTCCTTTTCGTCGAGCGGCTGACGGACATCGTCCCGTACGAAAGCTGCACCGGCTACAAGGCGGTGAGCTACAACGAACCGCATTTCGCCGGTCACTTCCCGGAATTCGCCGTCATGCCCGGCGTGCTGATCGTGGAGGCCCTGGCGCAGACCGCGGGCGCACTGATCGTCCATTCCATGGCGCTCGAGAAGGTGCCCCAGGTCGCCTTCATGGCGATCGAGAAGGCGAAATTCCGCCGTCCCGTCGTGCCCGGCGACCTTCTGCGCTTCACCGTCAGGCAGCTCCAGCATCGCGGGCCGGTGTGGAAGTTCGAGGGCAAGGCCTTTGTCGGCGAGAACATCGTTGCCGAGGGCGAGTTCAGCGCGATGATCCGAACCGACGCCTGACATGGCGATCCATCCGACAGCGCTTGTCGAAGACGGCGCGAAACTGGGTGCCGGCGTCGAGATCGGGCCGTTCTGCATCGTCGAGCGCAATGCGGTTCTGGGCGAGGGCGTGCGTCTGCTCAGCCACGCGGTCGTCAAGGGCCACACCACCGTCGGCGCGCGCACAGTACTTCATCCGCAGGTCGTGCTCGGCGGCGAGGGCCAGATCCGGCGGAACGATTTCACCGAGGGCAGGCTCGTCGTCGGTGCCGATTGTGTCCTGCGCGAGGGCGTGACCATGAGCTGCGGCAGCCGCAACGGCGGCGGCATCACCACGGTCGGCAACAACGGCTACTTCATGGCGATGACTCACGTCGGCCACGACTGCCATGTCGACGACGACGTGACGTTCGCCAACGGTGCGGTGCTCGGTGGCCACTGTGAGGTGGGCCAGGGCGTCATCCTCGGCGGCATGGCGGCGGTGCAGCAGTTCGTCCGCATCGGCCGCGGCGCGATGATGAGTGGACTCTCCGGCGCGCCGCGCGACATCATTCCCTACGGCATGGCGATCGGCCTGCACGCCACGATCGGCGGGCTCAACATCATCGGTCTGAAGCGCCGCGGCCTTCCGCGCGCGGCGATTCACGCCCTGCGCCATGCCTTCCGCGATGTCTTCCTGACGCCAGGCGGCTCGATGTTTGACCGCGCCCGTGCCGCAAAGGAGAAGTGGGCCGCCGTTCCGCAGGTTCAGGAGCTGGTCGACTTCGTCCTGGCCGAGAGCAAGCAGGGCATCGCCCCCGCCGATCCGTCCCGCGTTCGTTCGGACGATGAGTAAAGGCGGTGCTCTTGGGCTCGCTCTCTCGGCACAAAATACCGTCATGGCCGGGCTTGTCCCGCCCACCCCCAAGGATCGCGGGCGGTGCATTCTGCGCCACGCATCGTGATGATGGATGGCCGGAAGAAGTCCGGCGATGACCTTGGTGAACAACGATCCGACAACAAAGCGAGCCCTCGGCATCATCGCCGGCGGCGGTGATCTCCCGCGCGCCATTGCTGATAATGCGCGCGAGAACGGCCGCCAGGTTTTCGTCGCGGTGGTGGATGATGCCGTCGGTCCGTGGGTTAACGCCTATCCGCATGATCGTTCTTCGATGGGCCTCGTGGGCCGCACGCTCGGCCTCCTGCACGCGCACAACTGCAAGGACGTGGTCTTCGCCGGCTATGTCAGCCGGCCCAATTTCTTCAAGCTGCGATACGACTGGAAGGGCATCACCTGGTTTCCGCCGGTGCTCTGGGGGATGCGCAGCGGCGACAACACGCTGCTCGACGTCATGGCCGGCCTGTTCGAGAAAGAAGGGTTCACGATGAAGGGCGTCGGCGACGTCGCGCCCGGTCTTCAGATCGCCGAGGGTCCGCTTGGCCGTGTCGCGCCGACACCGGAGGATGAGAAGGACATTGCCACCGCCATCTCGCTCGCCCGCGCGCACGGCAGGCGCGACGAAGGCCAGGCGATCGTCGTGCGCGCCGCCAAGGTGCTTGCGATCGAGGGGCGCGACGGCACCGACGCGATGCTGCAACGCCTGGGACAGCTTCCGCCCGGACGCGGTGTCCTCGCCAAGGCGCTGAAGCCTATCCAGAGCCGCAAGAGCGATCTTCCGACCATCGGCGTCGCCACCGTGAAGAACGCGGCGGCCTGCGGCCTCGCCGGCATCGCGATCGAGGCGCACACCGCGCTGGTGCTGGGCAAAACGGCCGTCATCGAGGCGGCCGACGCGCTTGACCTCTTCGTCGTCGGCGTGCCGGCGCGCGCATGAGCCTTCCTGCGATCAGACCGCTTACGCTCATGCTGGTCGCGGGCGAGCCGTCCGGCGACCAGCTCGGCGGCCAGCTCATGGCCGCTTTGAAAGCCGAATGCGGCGACAGCGTCGAGGTGATCGGCATGGGTGGCCCGGCGATGATCGCGCAGGGCCTGAACTCGTTCTTCCCGCTGAAGGACACCGCGGTGATGGGCCTGCGCGAGGTCGTGCCCAAGATCCCGGTGATCCTGCGCCGCGTGAACGATATCTGCATGATCGCCATCGCGCGCCGTCCCGACGCGGTGGTGCTGATCGACAGCCCCGACTTCAACCACCGCATCGCCGCCAAGCTGAAGCGCCTTGCGCCGGACATCCCGGTGATCGACTACGTGGCGCCGCAGGTCTGGGCCTCGCGCCAGTACCGCGCCCGCAAGATGGCGCGCAATTTCGACCTGCTGCTCGCACTGCTCCCGTTCGAGCCGCCCTTCTTCGAGAAATACGGTCTGCATACTGTCTTTGTCGGCCATCCGGTGATCGAGCGCGGCAAGCGCATGACCGGCGGCCCCGGGTTGCGCGCGCGTCTCGGCATTGCGCCGGATGCGCCGCTTCTTTGCGTGCTGCCGGGAAGCCGCACAAGCGAAATCCGATTCATCCTGCCGGTGTTCAAGCAGGCCGTGGCCGAGATCGTGAAGCGGGTTCCCGGCCTCATCACGATCTTGCCCACCGTCCCGCACGTCGCCACCCGCGTGCGCGAGGCGACCGCAGACTGGCCCGCACCTCTGCATATCATTGAGGACGAAGCCGACCGATACGCCGCCTTCAAGGCCGCCAATGCCGCGCTCGCTGCATCGGGCACCGTCACGGTCGAACTCGCGCTGGCGCGCACGCCGATGGTCGTGGCCTACAAGGTGGGCGGCCTCACCTATAGGCTCGCCCGGATATTCTTCCGTTTCAGATTCTTCGCCCTGGTGAATCTGCTGCTCGACCGCATGGCCATCCCCGAACTCCTCCAGCACAACGCCACGCCCGCCGCGCTGGCCGATGCAGTAGTGCCGCTCCTCACCGACAAGCAGGCCGCGGCGGCGCAGATCGCCGATCTCGATGAGGTCGCGAAGGCGCTGGGCGAGGGCAGCGAGACGCCGTCCCTCCGCGCCGCCCACGCCATCCTGGATTTCGTGACGGCGCGTCGCGGCTAGTGCGGGTATTCGAGACGACCGCGGGCTCCCAAGAAAATGGCCGACCGGAAATCCTCGGCACATCTAATCAAAGGACTTCGGATTTCTTCCAAGCGAAGGGCGCTGCAATCAGGAAAGGGGATTTCACCCATGCGCGCACTGATAGCCCGTAAACATTAAATCTTTCGTATGTGACTTGAAAGATGCATTTTGTTCCCTATTTACCCCATTGAGGACTAGGAAGGAGCGCAAAATGCGCAGGTTGATCAGGGCTTTGGCCCGATAACAGAACGCACGCGAGTGCAGACAAGCCAGGGCGCCAGCTCGTGTCGCCCTTGGACCGGCTCTCCATACGGAAGGCGTTCCGCCCAGCATTAGCCGCCGCAAAGGCGTGAGCGCACTGGGCGGGCCAACCTTCGGACGGGAAGCGGTGAATTTAACGGTGGCTGGGGCGTTTGGAACGAAGACGACCGGGGAAGTGCGCTTGAGTGCCGCCTCGCCGCGCGCTCTGTCGCCCGATCAGAAAGACGCCGTCCGGTGGCCACCGGGCGGTGTTTTTCTAGTCTAGGCACGGTCTCCTTCGGGGCTCGGCTGCGCCATGCATCCTTCGGGGCTGCTCGCAGCACCTCAGGATGACGCTCAGTCTTCGTCACCCTGAGGTGCGAGCCGAAGGCGAGCCCCGAAGGAGATAGGATCAGCGCTTCGCCAGTGGCACGTAATCGCGGCGCGCGGCCCCGGTGTAGATCTGCCGCGGGCGGCCGATCTTCTGGTGCGGGTCCTCGATCATCTCGCCCCACTGGGCGATCCATCCCACCGTCCGGGCCAGGGCGAACAGCGCCGTGAACATGCTGGTCGGGAAACCCAGCGCGCGCAGCGTGATGCCGGAATAGAAGTCGATGTTCGGATACAGCTTGCGCTTGACGAAGTACTCGTCCGACAACGCGATCTTCTCGAGCTCGATCGCGATCTTGAGCAGCGGATCGTCGCCGTGGCCGACCTCGTCGAGCACCGCATGGCACTGCTTCTGCATCGCCGTCGCCCGCGGATCGTAGTTCTTGTACACACGGTGGCCGAAGCCCATCAGGCGGAAATTGTCGTTCGGGTCTTTCGCCTTCTGGATGAACTCCGGAATGCGGTCGACAGAGCCGATCTCCTCCAGCATCTTGAGCGCCGCCTCGTTGGCGCCGCCATGGGCCGGCCCCCACAGGCAGGCGATGCCCGCAGCGATGCAGGCGAACGGATTGGCGCCCGATGAACCGGCGAGCCGCACCGTCGAAGTCGACGCGTTTTGCTCGTGGTCGGCGTGGAGGATGAAGATGGTGTCCAGCGCTTTCGCCAGCACCGGGTTCACCTTGTACTCCTCGGCCGGAACCGAGAACGTCATGCGCAGGAAATTCTCGGTGTAGCCCAGCGCGTTCAACGGATATACGAAGGGCTGGCCCGTCGAGTACTTGTATGCCATCGCGGCGATGGTCGGCATCTTGGCGATCAGGCGGTGGCTCGCGATCTCGCGCTGTCGCGGATCGTTGATGTCGGTGGAGTCGTGATAGAACGCCGACAGCGCGCCTACAACGCCGCACATGATCGACATCGGGTGCGCGTCGCGGCGGAAGCCACGGAAGAACTGCGCCAGTTGCTCATGCACCATCGTGTGGCGCGTGATCGAGCCGGAGAACTTCGCGAACTGGGCTTTGTTCGGCAACTCGCCGTGGAGCAGCAGGTAGCAGACCTCGATGAAGCTCGAATGTTCGGCCAGCTGGTCGATCGAATAGCCGCGATAAAGAAGAACGCCCTTGTCGCCGTCGATATAGGTGATGTCGCTTTCGCAGCTCGCCGTCGAAGTGAAACCGGGGTCATAGGTGAAGACGTCGGCCTCGCCGTACAGCTTGCGGATGTCGAGGACCTCGGGTCCTTCGGTGCCGCTGAACGCGGGCAGGGTGTACTGCTTGTTCTTGAACGTCAGCGTGGCCGAACCGGCGGGCTTGATCTTGCTCTCTCTCATGGACGGCTCCTTGGACAATAAGCGGGCGGGACGGGCTATTTCGCACTGCAGCAACTATAGGCCGGGCTGGTTAACCAGTCACCCTGTCCCTTCTGCCCTGAGTCGGCAAACGCCTCGCGTCACCCGGCGAAAGCCCGTAGACGGATAAGGGACTCCTCGCGCCCCAGCAGGGCCATGACCTCGAACAGTGGAGGAGACGTGGTCTTGCCGGTGATCGCCGCGCGCAGGGGCTGCGCTACGCCACCAAGTTTGAGCCCATTGGCCTCTGCGAACGACCGCGCAGCCGTCTCCAGCGCTTGGCTGGACCAGTCGGTCGCCTCAAGCACGGGCAGGGTCCTGGCAAGGGTAGAGCGCGCGTCCGGCGTCAACACCTTCTCGGCCGCCGCATCCAGAGCGCGTGGGCCGTCCGTGTACAGAAAGTCTGCAGCGCTGGAGAGTTCCACGAGCGTCTTCGCCCGCTCTTTCAGCCCCGGCATCGCCTTGGTCAGGCGCTCGCGCGCCGGTTCCGTCAGCACATGCGGCGGGGTCTGCCGCGCCAGCAGCGCCACGATCTCCGCTGTCAGCGTGTAATCGGCCGTCTCGCGGATGTAGTGGCCGTTCAGGTTGTCCAGCTTCTTGAAGTCCATCCGCGCGGGCGACTTGCCGATGTTTTCCAGGTTGAACCACTGGATCGCCTGGGCGGTCGAGATGATCTCGTCGTCGCCATGGCTCCAGCCCAACCGCAGGAGGTAGTTGCGCATGGTCTCGGGCAGATAGCCCATCTCGCGATAGGCCTCGACCGCCAGCGCGCCATGGCGCTTTGACAACTTTGCGCCGTCCGGCCCGTGGATCAGCGGCACATGCGCATAGACTGGTACCGGCCAGCCCATCGCCTCGATGATCTGGAGCTGCCGCGCCGCGTTGTTCAGGTGATCGGCGCCGCGGATGACATGTGTCACGCCCATGTCGTGGTCGTCGACGACCACCGCAAGCATGTAGGTCGGCGTGCCGTCGCTGCGCAGCAGGATCATATCGTCCAGCTGGTCGTTCTGGAACACGACATCGCCCAGTACCACGTCGTTCACCACCGTGGTCCCCGTGTCGCGCCCCTTGATGCGCACGACATAGGGCTTGTCGCCCCCCTCGGCGGGGTCGCGGTCGCGCCAGCGCCCGTCGTATTTCATCGGCTTGCCGGCGGCCTTCTGCGCCGCCCGCATCTCGTCCAGCTCAGCGGGGGTGGCGAAGCACCTGTACGCCTTGCCCTCGGCCAGCAGCTGCTGCGCCACGGCCCGGTGGCGGCCGGCGCGCGCGAATTGGTAGACGGTCTGCCCGTCCCAATCGAGCCCCATCCACGCCATACCGTTCAGGATTGCCTCTACGGCTTCGGGTGTGGAGCGTTCGCGGTCGGTATCCTCGATGCGGAGCAGGAACGTGCCGCCGGTCGCCTTGGCGAACAGCCAGTTGAACAACGCTGTCCGCGCCCCGCCGATGTGCAGATAGCCGGTAGGCGAAGGCGCAAAGCGGACGACGGGTTTCTTGTTCTCGGTCATATGTGCTTGGCTGGAGGCGGCCGGCGTTTATCGGTTGTGTGGGCTTCTAGACGGTATCCCGTGGGGGGAATAGCGGAATCTTTATCCCGCTGGCGAAGCTGGTTCTGGCCCGCCGCGAGCGGTTGGCGGCAGCGCCTGCGTGCGCTTCCGGCCGCGCTGGGGCGTGCTGCGATTGACAACCGCGACCGCTGGCCACTCTGGCTGCCGGTCGGCCTCGGCACCGGCATCGGCCTCTACTTCGCGCTGCCCTCGGAACCGGCCTGGCCCTGGGCGGCAGTCGCCACCGCGATGGGTATAGCTGCGATGTTCGGCGTCGCCGGCACGCACCATGCGGCGTGGCGTGTGATCCTCACAGCGGTTGCCGCCATAGCCTTCGGCTTCGCGTTGGCCAAGACCCGCACCGAGATGGTCGCGGCGCCCGTCCTCGACCGCCAGATCGGTCCGCTCGGCCTCGACGCCCGCGTTGACAACGCCGAGCTTCACGGCAAAGGCATTCGCATCGTCTTCACCGATGTCCGCTCCAGGCGCCTGACACCGGAACAGACGCCACAGCGCATCCGTGTCTCCGTCCGCGCCGAGACTCCGCTGCCCGTGCCCGGTACCTGGATGCATGTCGCCGCCGTGCTCATGCCGCCACCGAGCCCCGCCGCCCCCGGAGCGTACGACTTCGGCCGCTCTGCCTATTACCTGCGCCTCGGCGCCGTCGGTTACGCTTATGGAAGGCCTAGACCGATCGCGCCGCTCGCCGAGCCGCGCTGGCAGGACCGTTACGAGCTGTTTGTTTCCGCGTTGCGCGCCCGGATGACCGCACGCATCCACTCCATCCTGCCCGGTAGCACCGGTGGCATCGCGTCCGCCCTCATCACCGGCGACCGCGGCGCGATCTCCGATGAGGACGAACAGGCGCTGCGCGACGCGGGTCTCGCGCATGTCCTTGCGATCGCCGGTCTGCACATGGCGCTGGTGGGCGGCGGCCTGTTCTGGGTGCTGCGCGCACTGCTCGCCGCAATTCCGCCGCTTGCGCTTCGATATCCCATCAAGAAGTGGGCGGCCGTCGCCGCGCTCGGCGCCGCGTCGTTCTACCTGATGGTCTCCGGCGCCAGTTCCGCTTCGACCCGCGCCTTCATCATGCTCGCGGCCATGCTGTTCGCCATTTTGGTGGACCGGCCCGCGCTGTCGATGCGCACTCTTGCGCTCGCCGCCACGATCATCCTGATCCTCGGCCCCGAGAGCCTGATCGAACCGGGCTTCCAGATGTCTTTCGCCGCCGTGGTCGGCCTCATCGCCGTCGCGGAGTGGGAGGCGGCACGCCCGCGCCCCGAGATCCGCGTGCCCCGGCGCTTCATGGCCGTGCGCCGCTACCTGCGCGGCATCGCGACCACCAGCCTGGTGGGCAGCATCGCGACCGTGCCCTATGCGATCTATCACTTTGACCGCGCCACGCATTACGCCGTGCTCGGCAACCTGATCGCGATGCCGGTCATGGGCTTCATCGCGATGCCCGCCGCTGCGCTGTCTGTCTTCCTGATGCCCTTCGGTCTCGACGAGATCCCACTGCGTGTCCTGGGCTTCGGTATCGAGGTGATGGTGGCAATGGGCGCCTGGGTCTCGAACCTGCCGGGCTCCGTGTCGGTGATGCCCGCCTGGCCGGTCGGCGCGCTGGTACTGGTCTCGTTCGGCGGCCTGTGGCTGGGTCTCTGGCGCGCGTCTTGGCGCTGGTTCGGTTTCGCGCCGATGCTGCTCGGCGTCGCCTTGGCCTACCTGACCGTCCCGCCCGATCTCCTGATCGCGCGCGACGGCCTCACCGTTGCGATCCGCGCCCCGGATGGCGCCCTCAAACTCTTCCGCAAGTCGAAGGACAAGTACTCCGCCGCCGAATGGCTCAAGCGCGACGGCGACGAGCGCGAAGCCGAAGATGCCGTTGCAACGCCCACTGACGGAGTTCGCTGCGACGCCTATGGCTGCATCGCCCACACCGCGTCCGGCCTCACTATCGCGAATGTCACGCGCGTCGATGCGCTCCGGGAAGACTGCGCCGCCAATGCCATCGTGGTCACCGCCTTGCCGACGCGCCGCCGTTGCGCCGGGCCGAAGCTCGTCATCGACCGCTTCGACGTCGCACGCACCAACGGCTACGCGATCTGGCTCGAATCGCCGCTCAGGATTGAAACGGTGGAAGAATATCGCGGCGTGCGCCCATGGAGCGCACACCCGCGCCCAGCTCAATACCGGCGGATGAGCCCCACCAGCTTGCCCTGAACTCGCACGCGGTCAGGGCCATAGATGCGCGTTTCATAGGCCGGGTTGGCCGCTTCCAGTGCAATCGAGTCGCCGCGCCGGCGTAGCCGCTTCAGCGTCGCTTCCTGTGCGTCCACCAGCGCCACCACGATCTCACCCGTGTTCGCCGTATCCGCTTCCTGGATGATCACCGTGTCACCGTCGAGGATGCCCGCGTTGATCATCGAGTCGCCGGTGACTTCGAGCGCATAGTGATCGCCGCGCCCGATCATGCTGCCCGGCACCGATACGTCCGCGATGCGGTTCTGCAAGGCCTCGATCGGCGTACCGGCCGCGATGCGTCCCACCAGCGGCACGTTAACCGCGCCTTCGCCGCCTTCGCTGCTCGCGCGCCGCGGACCGCCCGCCATGCGCGTATCGTTCGGAACGCGAACGTCGCTACGGCCGTGCCGGGGCAGGGGGCGTTGCGCCTGGCTGCGCGTCGTCGCGGGCCGCAACGTGTCCGCCACGTTCTCCGGCAGCTTCATAATCTCGAGCGCGCGCGCCCGCTTTTCCATGCGCCGGAGGAAACCGCGCTCTTCCAGCGCCGTGATCAGGCGATGGATGCCGGACTTCGATTTCAGGTCGAGCGCGTCCTTCATTTCATCGAACGATGGCGGTACGCCGGTTTCCCGGATCCGCTCGTGGATGAACATCAGAAGCTCGTATTGCTTACGCGTCAGCATGGGTTCCATGTCCCCTTCAGGTGCCGTTGCCCATATCCGGGCGAACAAAGCCGAAACATGGAGAATCGTTCTACTTTAGTTCTTTGCGAGCGTCAACGCGCAATATCTTGGGTTTCCAAGGAGGTTTCCGGAACGGGGCAAGCCGGCAGCCCGTTCTATGGCCAGGAGAGGGCATAAGAACATGGAGAGAGCTTCACCATGACTATTCGCAAACTGATGACCACCGGCGGCGTGGCCGTTCTGCTGGGTATCGGCGCTATCGCCGCGAGCTCGACGGCCGCAAGTGCGTACACGGTCTGCAACCGCTACGGCGACTGCTGGCACGAGTCGAATCGCTACGACTATCCGGCGCGGCTCGGCGTGCGCTTCCACAACGACGACTGGCGCGATCGCCACCACTGGTATCATGATCGCTGGAGCCGGTATCGCTGGCGCGGCGAGCATGAAGGCCGTGGCTACTGGCGCAACGGTGTCTGGATCACGTTCTAGGCAAATCTGCTGACAAAAGGGCGGGCGCAAGTCCGCCCTTTTTGTCGTTTCGGAACAGGTTGTGCGCAAGATCGTTTTCTCAAGCAGGAGAGGCACACAGCCCAAGGAGGTTGCAATGAAACTTGGCAACGTTCTGAAGAAGACTGCGCTGGCCGCTGCTCTTGCCGGCAGTGCGTTGGCCGTGACGGCTTCATCGGCTGACGCGCGCATCGTCTGTGACCGCTGGGGTCACTGCTGGCATACCTACTACCCATACTACTATGGCTACGGCGACCCCTACTACGACCCGTATTACTACCCGAGCTACTACGGCCCAGGTTACTACGGCTACAGCCCCGGCATTACGTTCGGCTTCAACTTTGGCGGCGGTCACCACGGCTGGCACGGTGGCCACCACCACTAACCGCCGCACAACGGAATGCGCGCAGAGCGGGCGAGAGCCCGCTCTCCGGCTATTCGAGCATCAGGACCGAAACGGTTTCGCCGGCCTTGGCGCGCGGCGCATGCGGTGCGCGGACGATCAGCCCGTCGGACCGCGCCAGCACGCTCAGCATCGATGAATCCTGCACGGCAAACGCCGTGGCGATGGGTTCGCCATCTCTCATGTCGATCGACGCGCGCAGGTAATCCTGCCGGCCGTCATTCTGCTTGAGATCGGTGCCCAATCTCGCAGCCACGACGGGAGCCGGCTCATCCACGCCGAGCATCGCCGCGATCGCGGGCCTCAGAAACAGCATCGCGCACACCAACGTCGACACCGGATTGCCGGGCAAACCGAGCAGAGGTGCTGCACCCAGCTTGCCGAAGATCAGCGGCTTTCCCGGTCGCATCGCGATCTTCCAGAAATCCAGCGTGAAGCCCCTTGGCCCGAGTGCCTTCTGCACGAGGTCGTGATCGCCTACCGATGCGCCGCCCAGCGTGACGATCAGGTCGGCTTCAGCCGCCTTGTCCGCGATGCTCGCGACGGCTTCCGCCGTATCCGGCAGGATGCCGAGATCAATCGCCTGTCCTCCCCAGCGTTCGATCATCGCCGCGAGCGCATAGCCCGAGGACGCGACGATCCCGCCCGGTTTGCGCGGAGCACCCGGCAGCGACAGCTCATCGCCCGTCGCCGCGAACAGTACCCGCGGCTTCCGCCGCACCAGGACCCGTGCCACATCGCCCGCGGCGATCAAAGACAGATCGCGCGCCGTTAACCGCTGCCCCGCTTTCGCCAGCGTCTCGCCCGCCTTGAAGTCGAGGCCCGCCACGCGAATGTGCCGCCCGGTCTTCGCCGCCTCGCGAAACGTCACGCGCGTGCCGTCGGCATCCGCGTCTTCCTGGATGATGATCGCATCGGCACCCTGCGGCACCGCGCCGCCGGTGAAGATGCGCACCGTCTCGCCGCCTCCGACCGCGTGCTCGAACGGATGCCCTGCGGGAGACGACCCGATGACGGTCAGCGACACACCGGGTTTCGTTACATCTGAAGCGCGCACCGCATAGCCGTCCATCGACGACACCGGCGCCGGCGGCTGGCTCGACTTCGCCACGGCGTCCTCGGCCAGCACACGCCCGGCTGCATCGCCGACCGGCACGCTCTCCGCTGCCGACGGCTTGAAGGCCGCCACGATGCGCACAACGGCCTCGTCGACCGGAATCATCGGAACATGTCTTCCACGCGTGCCTTCGCCGCCCGCGCGAGCCGCTCCGCAACATCCCCCGGCAGTGACCGTTGCTTGCCCGTCAGGAAAGCGAAGATCTGTGCGGCCGGCACGCCCGCCTCTTTCGCCCATTCCGTCGCGCGCAACCGCCGCGCCGTCATGAACGCCCGAAACGCTTCCCGCTGTCCGCTGGCATCGCGCGCCAGAGCCGGAGCCACTACTTCGCCCATCAAGGTCGAAGGCTTTGCGACACGCCCGCGTCCCGCGCCGCCCGTCGAGCGATACGCAGGTTTGGCCGCCGGTCTCGCCACGGCCTCAGCGACGAAATCCCCGCTCTTGCCACCCGATTTGGACAACAGTCGCACGCCGCCGATCACCGCGCCTTTGTCGACTGCCTTGACCATGTCGTAGATCGTCAACGCCGCAATGCTCGCCGCCGTCAGCGCTTCCATCTCGACGCCCGTCTGTCCGGAAGTCTTCACAGTCGCGATCACGCGCACCGCGTTGTCGCCGGTCTCGAACTCCATGCCAGCCTTGGTGATCGCCAGCGGATGACAGAGCGGGATCAACTCGCTCGTCTTCTTCGCTGCCATGATGCCTGCGATCCGCGCCGCCGCCAGCACGTCGCCCTTGCTGGCCGTGCCGCTCGTTACTGCTTCGAACGCTTCGGCCGATAGCGTGATTGTTGCCTCCGCGACCGCCTCTCGATCGGTCACGGCCTTCTCCGAGACGTCGACCATGCGCGCCGCGCCGGTCTCATCCAGATGCGTGAGCTTGCTCATGCCTTAAAGCTTAGCGCCGATCAGCCGCGCTGTCGCCGCCGCGACATCGCTCTCGCGCATCAGGCTCTCGCCGATCAGATAGGTCGATACGCCCGCATCCGCGAGCCGCTTCAGGTCGGCGGGCGTTCCAAGCCCGCTCTCCGCCACGACCAGCTTGCCCGCCGGGATGCGCGGCACCAGCCGCAACGTCACGCCCAAATCCGTCACGAACGTACGCAGATCGCGGTTGTTGATCCCGATCATCTCCGCACCCAGCGCCAGCGCCCTGTCGAGCTCCAGCTCGTCATGCACCTCGACCAGCGCATCCATGCCCCAATGCGCCGCGTCCATCATCAGCATCTTGGCGGTCAGGTCGTTCGCCATCGCCATGATGATCAGGATGCAGTCCGCGCCCCACGCACGCGCCTCGGTCACCTGATAGGAATCCAGCATGAAGTCCTTGCGCAGCACCGGCAGCCCCGTCGCCGCACGCGCCTGCATCAGGAATTCCGGCGCGCCCTGGAACGACGGCTTATCCGTGAGCACCGACAGGCACGCAGCGCCGCCCCGCTCATACGCCGCCGCCAGCAGCGGCGGATCGAAATCCGCCCGGATCAGTCCCTTCGAAGGGCTCGCCTTCTTAACCTCCGCGATCAGGCCGTAAGCGCCCGCCATTTTCTTCCGCTCCAAGGCCGCACGAAACCCGCGCACGCCCGGCGCCGCCCGCGCCACGCTCTCCAGCTCCGCGATCGGCAGCCGCGCCTTCGCCGCCGCCACCTCGTCGCGCTTGTAGGCAGCGATGTCGTCCAGGATCGTCATGCCGTGGCCGCCGCTCTCGACACGGCAATCAGCTTTTCAAGCTTCGCCTTCGCCGCGCCGCTGTCGATCGCTTCCGCCGCCAGCTTCGCGCCGGCGCGCAAATCTTCCACCCTGCCGCCCACGATTAGCGCCGCCGCCGCATTGATCAGCACGACGTCGCGATAGGCACCCGTTTCGCCGTCGAACAGCCGCCGCAGCGCCGCTGCGTTATATTTGCAGTCGTCCCCTTTTATCGCCTCCAGTGGCCAGCTCTTCACGCCCGCGTTATCCACGCTGATCTCGCGCGACATCACCTTGCCGCCGTCCAGCACCGCCACATGCGTTATGCCTGACACAGTGATCTCATCCAGGCCGTCGCCGTTCACCACCCAGGCGCGATCGGCGCCCATCCGCCCCAGCACCTCGGCCAGCACCAAGCACCATTCCTTGTCATACACGCCGACGAGCTGCCGCCGCACCCGCGCCGGGTTCGATAGCGGCCCAAGCAGATTGAAGATCGTGCGGAAGCCCAGCTCCTTGCGGACCGGCGCCGCATATTTGAGGGCAGGGTGGTAAGCCTGCGCGAACAGGAAGCACAACCCCGCCTCGCGCAAGCACTTCGACGCGCCCGCCGGCGACAGATCGATCCGCACACCCAATTCTTCCAGACAATCGGCCGTTCCGCTCTTCGACGACATGTTCCGGTTGCCATGCTTCGCGACCGGCACCCCGCACGCCGCAACGACGAATGCGTTCGCCGTCGAGATGTTCAGGGTCCCGACCCCGTCCCCGCCTGTGCCGCACAGGTCGATGGCATAAGGATTGGCTTCGATCGATTTCATCGCGCCGCGCATCGCGCGCACCGCGCCCACAATCTCGTCGACCGTCGGCTTGCGCACCGCCATGGCCGTCGCCAGCGCGGTGATCCGTATTTCGCTGACCTCGCCGGCCATGATCGCGGCGAACGCGCGCGCCGACTGCTCTGTGTCGAGCGTCCCGCCGCCCGCCACGCGTTTCAGCAAGGAGGCGAACTCTTCACCGCTCATGCCGGCACGGCTTGCTTGGCCAGCGCCAGGAAGTTCTGGAGCAACGCATGCCCGTTCTCGCTCGCGATGCTCTCCGGATGGAACTGCACGCCATGGATCGGCAGCGTCCTGTGCATCACGCCCTGGATCACGCCGTCCTCGCTGGTTGCCGTGACCTCGAGCACCGAAGGCATGCTCTCCGGCGCGATCGTCAGCGAGTGATAGCGCGTCGCCTGGAAATCGTTGTTCAGTCCGCGGAACACGCTCTTGCCGGTGTGGTGGATGGTCGAGAGCTTGCCGTGCATCGGCTCGGGCGCCCGTACGATGGTTCCGCCATAGACTTGCCCGATCGCCTGGTGCCCCAGGCACACACCTAGCATTGGCACTCGTCCGGCATTCTGCTTGATGAGGTCGAGGCAAATGCCTGCCTCGTTCGGCGTGCACGGCCCCGGCGACAGCACGATCGCCTCAGGCCGCATCGCCAGCGCCTCGGCCGCCGTTAGCTCGTCGTTCCGCTTGACGACAACCTCCGCCCCCAACTGTCCCAGATAGTGGAACAGGTTGTACGTGAACGAGTCGTAGTTATCGATCAGAAGCAGCACGAGGCACCGAATACTGTGAGGCCGCAGTTTCCCGTATGCCACGGCGGAAGGGAAGCGCAGGCAGCGCCAGGCTGCCTTGCACAACGCCCTGGCGCGGCGTGCGCCAATGTCGCACCGTCCGATGTTCGACCAGTGCCAATAACCCCTCGAATGCGCCGCCAATAGTCATGATCGCCGCGAGAAAAGCGGCGCAAGCACAATTGTGGCGAGTGTCGCCAAAATCGGTCCCGCACGAAAGCAAGTTCCGATGGATGCGGAACGCAGGCTCACGCCGCATATCGAAATGTGATTTTGGTTCCGCGGTTTCGCGCGGTTTCGTCTTGAAATTCACGCCCGCATAAATCAATTCACCCGGGTGCGCTGGGTGCGTTGGTTCTCTTGAGGCCGCTTCTGCGGGTTGGGAACCCTTCGTCTCGAACGAGACGGCGCTTTTCACGACGAACGCGAGAAGAGGCTCAATGGAATTTCACTCTGCGGGCGGCCGTGCGGCCGTTGCTGTCGAAACCCGTCGCTCCGGACGCGGTATCCTTAATCTGGCGTTGCTGCTGCCGCTGCTCACCTTCGGTGTGTGCACGAGCATGCAGCATCAGGATACACGCGATCCCAGCGTGTTTCTCAAGATGACGACGTCACTTGAGCGTATCGTGACGGGCAAGTCGATCGAGATCACGGACACGCGTTCGGACTTCGAGAAGGAGGCCGACCTCACGCCGCGCCAGCTCGTCGACCGCTGGAATCCGATGATCACCGCCGCGGCGAAAGAGGTCGGCCTGCCCGAGAACTGGATTCGCGCCGTCATCAACCAGGAGAGCGGCGGCCGCACGATGCTGGGCGAAGGCCGCCCGATCACGTCGCCGGTCGGCGCCATGGGACTGATGCAGCTCATGCCCGACACCTATGACGACATGCGCCGCGCCTACGGTCTCGGCCACGACGCCTACGACCCACAGGACAATATCATCGCCGGCGCCGCCTATCTGCATACGCTGTACAAGAAGTACGGCTTTCCGGGGATGTTTGCCGCCTACAATGACGGCCCGGGCAACTACGAGGCGCATCTGTATCGGGGGCGCTCGCTCCCAGCCGAAACGGTCCACTACGTCGCCAGCGTGCAGCGTTTCCTGGGCCAGGCCGTGCCCAAGCAGGATCTCGCGCCGGGCGAAACCGCTACGCTGACACGCCCGAACGGCAGGCCGATCACGATCGCCAGCATGACCGTGCGCTCGATCCGGGCGCCCTTGCCCGGCGAATATCCTCGCACGGTTCGTGCCGTCATTTCCTTCGGCAAGAAGCGCCAGGGCGTGCGCGAGACGGTCGACCAGGCGCGCGCCTCGCTGGGTGGTTTCACGGGCTGACGCATTCGTATGGCTTGCACGGACGGCCGGCCTCTCGTCAGATGGGCCGGTCATTCGTGCGGAGCGATCCTTGGCGGTCCAGTCCAGCATCATCGAGACGCGTCACGACCAGATATTCCCCATCCTCGAACCCGCCGAGGTCGAGCGCCTGAGCCGTTTCGGCGAAGCGCGCAATTACGCTTCGGGCGACGCGCTGGTGAAGACCGGCGACGTGTCGCCCGGATTTTTCCTCGTGCTCTCCGGCGAGATCGCAGTGCGGCAGCGCGACCGCCTCGGCCATGTATCGCTGATCGTCACACACGGTCCGGGAAGCTTCCATGGCGAACTGGCCCAGCTCTCGGGCAAGCCGTCGCTGGTCGACTCCGTCGCGCTCAGCGACCTCAACGCCGTCATCATCCGTCCCCAGCGTCTGCGCGATCTGCTGGTGGAAGAGGCCGAGCTCGGCGAGCGCATCATGCGCGCGCTCATTCTGCGCCGCATGGCGCTGCTCGAAAGCGGCGGTGGTGGGCCGATCATCGTCGGGCGCGAGAGCAATGGCGACGTCATCCGCCTCCAGGTTTTCCTGCGCCGCAACGGCCACCCGCAGACCCTGCTCAATCCGGACACCGACGCGGATGCCAAGTGCCTGATCGACCGTTTCCATGTCGAGCAGAAGGATCTGCCGATCGTGCTTTGTCCGAACGGCCAGCTCCTGCGCAATCCGTCCGAGAACGATCTCGCGCGCTGCCTCGGCCTTGTCGGCAAACTCGATCCCGACAAGCTCCATGATGTCGCCATCGTCGGCGCCGGTCCTGCCGGGCTTGGCGCCGCGGTTTACGCAGCATCCGAAGGCCTCTGCGTGCTGCTGCTCGACTGCCGCGCCTTTGGCGGCCAGGCGGGCGCGTCCGCGCGCATCGAGAACTATCTCGGCTTCCCGACGGGCATCACGGGCCTTGCCCTCATGGGCCGCGCCATGAATCAGGCGCAGAAGTTCGGCGCCGAACTCGCGATCCCCGACGAGGTCACGAACCTGGAGCAGATCGGCGGCGAATTCCGCATCGACCTGTCGAACAAGGAGCAGGTGAAGGCCCGCAGCGTCATCATCGCCAGCGGCGCGAGATACAAGCGCCTCGCCGTCGGCAACCTCGACGACTACGAGGGCTCGCACGTCCACTACTGGGCCTCGCCCATGGAAGCGCGCCTCTGCAAGAACCAGGAGGTCGTGCTGGTCGGCGGCGGTAACTCCGCGGGCCAGGCCGCGGCCTATCTCGCGAGCCATGCCAGCAAGGTGAACATGCTGGTGCGCGGACCGGGGCTCGCCGCCACCATGTCGCGCTACCTGATCGACCGCCTTGCCGCTACGCGCAACATCGAGCTGATCGCCCACAGCGAGGTCACCGCGCTCACCGGCGAAGACAAGGTTCTGAGGCAGGTCGAGTGGACCAACCGCCAGACCGGCGCGAAGACGCAGAAGGACATCGGCCACGTCTTCCTCTTCATCGGCGCCGATCCCAACACCGAGTGGCTCGGCAAGTGCGACGTGCGCGTCGACGCCAAAGGCTTCGTCTGCACCCGCGAGGACAAGCCGCTGATGACCAACCATGACGGCATTTTCGCCATCGGCGACGTGCGTGCCGGCTCGATCAAGCGCGTCGCCGCCGCGGTAGGCGAGGGCGCCCAGGTCGTTTCCGCCATCCACGCCTATCTGGCCGACGGCGGCCCAAACGCAGCGGAGAAGGTCTGATGGCCGGCACCTGTTCTCATCTCGATACCATCGCCGGGGTGACGCCGAGCGCCCTCGGTTGTGAGGAGTGCCTGAAGACGGCCTCGCCCTGGGTGCATCTGAGGCTCTGCCGAGCCTGCGGCCATGTCGGTTGCTGCGATAGCTCGCCGAACAAGCACGCCACCAAGCACTACCACCGCACGAAACATCCGATTATCGAGGGCTATGACCCGCCCGAAGGCTGGGGCTACTGCTACATCGACGACGTCATGTTCGACCTGGGCAAGAACACCACACCCCAGCGCGGCCCCATTCCGCGTTACGTCTAGGTTTCCCCAGCGTCGGTGGCGGCGCTGCCCCCCCTTGCTCCAAAACTATAACGCGTCTCAAATATCGCTAGTCGCGTTCGGTTCGGGAGGCCGGCATGACGGACAGTTTCGTCCTCGAGATACCGGAAATGATCGGCATGCCCGTGGCGGCCAGGCGCACACCGCAGGCCAAGAAGAACGACTGGCCCGCCGGCACGCGCATCATCTCCGCCGACAGTCACATGTTCGAGCGCGACTGCTGGCACGGCAAATTCCCCGAGCATCTGCGCGGCAAGGAACCCCGCGTCGAAAAGAAGGACGGCTATTTCGAGTTCACCTGCCAAGGCCATCCGATGACGCCGCCGGAGATCTCGCGCGTCCTCTACGACTGCCTGGAGAGCAACCCCGGCTTCCTCGACGTCGAAACCCGCCTGCGCGATCTCGACATCGAAGGCGTCGAAAAAGAACTGATCTTTCCACAGCGGCTATTCGGCCTCTACATCATGGGCCAGGACCAGCTCCGCGAGGAAATCTTCTCGATCTACAACGAGGACATCGCCGAGCGCTGCGCCGAAGGGAAGGGCCGCCTTTTCCCGGTGATGATCCCCAACTACTGGGACCTGTCGAAATCGAAAGACTCCATCCGGCGCATCAAGGCGTTGGGCGGCCGCTGCATCATGATCCCGAACAAGCCGGGCAAGGACGTCGACGGCAAGCCGATCCACTACAACGACTACCGCTACGATCCGTTCTGGGAGGCGGTCGCCGAATCCGGCATCCCGCTCTGTTTCCACATCGGCGAGGCCATCGTGCAGGCGCGCTCCGGCGCCGCGGGCACCGCGCTGATCGCGCAGATGCAGGGCTTCCGCCAGCAATGGGGTATGCTCACCTTCGGCGGCGTGTTCGACCGCTTCCCGAACCTCAAGGTCGTGTTCGTTGAGGCCGGCCTGTGCTGGGTCGCGTCCATGCTCCACGATGCCGACATGGCCTTCAATTCCTTCCCGACCATGATGGTGCCCCAGCTCAACCACCCGCCGAGCTGGTACTGGCGCAACCACTGTTATGCCACGTTCATGACCGACCCTGCCGGCCTCGAGATCCTCCACCGCATCGGTCCGGAGACCGCGCTGTGGTCCTCCGACTACCCGCACCAGGAGTCCACGCTCGGCTACACCCGCAGTTCCATTCAGGCGGTGTTCGACAGCGTGAAGGACGTCGCGGTCGCCCAGGGCATCGTCGGCAAGACCGCCCTCAAGCTGTTCAACATGGAATAGCCGCTCTCATGCAAGAATCAGATTGGAAGACCATCGCGGATATCCCGCCGCATTTCGCGCGCACGCAGGGCGACGCCGTCGCCTTCTCCTTCGAAGGCCGCGACACCACGTTCAAACAGTATGATGCGCACACCAACCAGGTTGCCAATGCCCTGATCGCCTCGGGCGTGAAGAAGGGCGAGCGCATCTGCTATCTCGGCAAGAACTCAGACCACTATTTCGAGCTGTTCCTCGGCGCCGCCAAGATGGGCGCCGTGATGACGCCCGTCGGCTGGCGTCTCGCCCCGCCGGAGATCGCCTACATCGTCAACGACTCGCAGGCGCCGATGTTCTTCGTCGGTCCCGAGTTCACTGCCGCCGCCCGCAAGGTGCTGGAAGAGGCGCCCAAGGTCCGCCAGACCATCGCCATGGAAGGGGGCGTGCCCGAATGGAAGTCCTTTGAGGCCTGGCGCGACGCTCGGCCCGCCGCGCCGCCGAACGTCGCGCTCGCGCCCCACGACATCGCGATCCAGCTCTACACCTCCGGCACCACCGGCCGCCCCAAGGGCGCGATGCTGAAGCACTCGAACTTCATCGAGACGCATAGGATCATGAAGGCCGCGAAGATCGACTGGAACACCTGGTCGAACGACGACGTCAGCCTCGTCGCCATGCCGGTGGCGCACATCGGCGGCTCCGGATGGGGCCTGATGGGCCCGCGAAATGGTGCCCGGAACGTCGTCGCGCGCGAATTCGATCCCGGCAAGGTGCTCGACTTCATCGCCAACGAACGCATCAGCAAGCTTTTCCTCGTCCCCAGCGCGATCCAGATCGTGCTGCGCGATCCGCGCGCCCGCACCACTGACTATTCGCGCATGAAGCATTTGGGCTACGGCGCGTCGCCGATCCCGCTCGACCTGCTGCGCGAGGCGATCGAAGTGTTCGGCTGCGGCTTCGCCCAGATGTACGGCATGACCGAGACCACCGGCACCATCGTCGCGCTCCCGCCCGCCGATCACGACATGAAGGGCAGTCCCCGCATGCGCTCCGCCGGCAAGCCGCTGCCGGAAGTCGAAGTCCGCGTCATCGACACCGAAGGCAATCCGCTGCCGCCCAATGAGGTCGGCGAGATCGCCACGCGTTCGGTCTGGAACATGGCCGGCTACTGGAACCTGCCGGAAGCCACGGCCAACACCATCGGGCCCGGCGGCTGGCTGCGCACCGGCGACGCCGGCTACATCGACGAAGACGGCTACGTCTACATCCACGATCGCGTGAAGGACATGATCATCTCCGGCGGCGAAAATATCTATCCGGCGGAGGTCGAAAGCGCGATCTACGGCCACCCGGATGTCGCCGACGTCGCCGTGATCGGCGTCCCCGACGAGAAATGGGGCGAGGCCGTGAAGGCCATGGTGGTGCGCAAGCCCGGCAAGACGCCGTTGCAGGATGACATCATCGCTTTCGCCCGCACCCGCATCGCCAGCTTCAAGGCGCCCAAGAGCGTGGACTTCATCGACGCCCTCCCGCGCAACGCGTCCGGCAAGATTCTACGCCGCGAGCTGCGCGAACCGTTCTGGGCCGGCAAGACTCGTCGGGTGAACTGATAGCGGGTTCCCACGTTCCCGTTGAGAGCTTCTCAGAACGCCACGCCACGCACCCCGGGCAAACCGCGATCGAAAATCAGGAAAAAGATAGACGACATCCTCAGTCCGCCAAAGGACAGGGATCTCGCCGATGTGCAGACCAGCGACGCCGACTACGCTCGCAACAAGAGCGGCAAGTACCGTGGTCCGGAAACGCGCCAGCGGACGATTCCGCCTGCCGGCTGACGCCTAATATAAGCACCGCCCCGCTAACTCCCGTGGCACAAAACTGGCGGAGAGCCGACGCTCTCCGCCAGTTTGTTTCTGCCCGCAGATTTCGCGCCGCCGTCGCGCGGGCCGCGGTACCTTGCCGAGGCAACATGCGGTGACTCGGCCATGCCCCTTCCCAAAGCCGTCCGCTCGTCTCTCGACCTCATCGGCAACACGCCGCTTGTCGAATTGACGCACTTCAACATCGGCCCCTGTCGCCTCTTCGCCAAGCTCGAGAGCCAGAACCCCGGGGGCTCCATCAAGGACCGCATCGGCCTCTCGATGATCGAGGCTGCGGAGAAGTCCGGAATCCTCAAGCCTGGCGGCACCATCGTGGAAGCCACGGCCGGCAACACCGGCCTGGGCCTCGCCCAGGTCGCGGCGGCCAAGGGCTACAAGCTGATCCTCGTGGTCCCCGATAAGATGTCCCGCGAGAAGATCCAGCACCTGCGCGCGCTCGGCGCCGATGTGCGCCTCACCCGCTCCGACGTCGGCAAGGGCCACTCCGAGTACTACCAGGACCTCGCCGAAAGCATCGCGCGCGATCACCAGGCGCATTACATCAACCAGTTCGCCAACCCCGCCAACCCGCACGCGCACGAAAGCACCACCGGTCCCGAGATCTGGGAGCAGATGGACCACGACGTCGACGCCGTCGTCTGCGGCGTCGGCTCCGGCGGCACGCTCACCGGCCTCGGCCGCTTCTTCGCCCGCATCTCACCGAAGACCGAGATGGTGCTGGCCGACCCGAAGGGCTCGATCCTTGCCCCGCTCATCAATACCGGCGAAACGATCAAGCCCGGTTCATGGATCGTCGAAGGCATCGGCGAGGATTTCGTCCCCGACAATGCCGACCTCACACTCGTCAAACGCGCCTACACGATCACCGACAAGGAAAGCGTCGCCGCCGTCCGTGCGCTGCTGTCGAAGGAAGGTATCCTCGCCGGCTCGTCGTCCGGCACCCTGCTTGCTGCCGCGCTCAAGTACTGCCGCGAGCAAATCGTGCCGAAGCGCGTCGTCACGCTCGTCCCCGACAGCGGCAACAAATATCTCTCCAAGGGCTTCAACGACCATTGGGTAGCGGAGCAGGGGCTCGACCAGACTGAGCTCCGGGGCGACCTCACCGACTTGATCTCCCGCCGCTTCGACACGGGCGCCACCGTCACCGTTGGCCCTGACGACACGCTGCTGACCGCCTACAACCGCATGCGCTCTGCTGACGTCTCCCAGCTCCCCGTGCTGGTTGGCCGCAAGCTGGTCGGCATTATCGACGAGAGCGACATTCTCAACACCATCGACCGCGACGGTCTGAACAGCGCCAACGCCCGCTTCGCCTCGCTCGTGAAGGACGCGATGACCGCCGGACCCAAGACCCTGGGCGTGAAATCGCCGCTCAAGAACCTGCTGCCGGTGTTCGAGAACAACGAAGTGGCGCTGGTCTGCGACGGTGATACCTTCATCGGCCTGATCACCCGCATCGACCTGATCAACCACATCCGGCTCCGGACATGACCGACCACAAGAACCGCCTCGCATTCTCCACCCGCACCATCCACGCGGGCCAGCAGCACGATCCCTCCACCGGCGCCGTGATGGTCCCGATCTACGCCACCAGCACCTACGCGCAGGAAAGCCCCGGCGTGCACAAGGGCTACGAATACTCGCGCAGCCAGAACCCTACGCGGATGGCGTTCGAGCGCTGCATCGCCGATCTCGAAAGCGGCAGTGACGGCATGGCCTTCGCCTCCGGTCTCTCGGCGATCGCCACCATCCTCGAACTCAACGACCACGGCGCGCACATCATCTCGAGCGACGATCTCTACGGCGGCTCTTTCCGCCTGTTCGACAAGGTCCGCAAGCGCACCGCAGGCCTTCAGCTCACGCTGGTCGACCTTTCCAACCTCGCCGCCGTCGAAGGCGCCATCCGCCCCGACACGAAAATGATCTGGGTCGAGACGCCCACCAACCCTCTGCTCAAGCTCGCCGACCTCGAAGCCATCGCGGCCTTGGCGAAGAAGCGCGGCATCCTCACCGTCGCCGACAACACCTTTGCGAGCCCATACGTCCAGCGCCCGCTGGAGCACGGCATCGACATCGTGATGCATTCGACCACCAAGTATCTCAACGGCCATTCCGACATCGTCGGTGGTGCGGTGGTGACCAACAACCCGAACCTGGTTGAGCGCCTGCGCTTCCTGCACAACGCGGTCGGCAGCATCGCCGGACCGTTCGACAGCTTCCTCGCCCTGCGCGGCCTGAAGACCCTCGCCTTGCGCATGGAACGCCACTGCGCCAACGCGCTGAAGATCGCCCGCTGGCTGGAAGCGCACTCGAAGATCGCCCGCGTGATCTATCCCGGCTTAGAAAGCCACCCGCAGCATGCGCTGGCGAAGAAGCAGATGGCCGGCTTCGGAGGCATCGTCACCGTCATGCTCAAGGGCGACCTCTCCGCCGCCCGGCGCTTCCTCGAACGAACCCGGCTCTTCACTCTTGCGGAAAGCCTTGGCGGCGTCGAAAGCCTGATCGAACACCCCGCCATCATGACCCACGCCTCCATCCCCGAAGACCAGCGCGCCCGCATCGGCATCTCGGACTCGCTGGTGCGCCTCAGCGTCGGCATCGAAGATGCCGACGACCTCATCGCCGACTTGGACCAGGCGCTCGGTTGAACTATCAAATGCAAGTCGGGCACCACGCCGGCCACTTCCGCGTTCCCCGAGGCAGAAGCTAGCTCGGAACAGCGCGATGGCACTGTCTACGCTTGAATCTGCACACGAATTTCGCGGCACCTCGCTCTGGCAACGTACCGGCCTCGCCAACCGCTACAGCGCGCGCCGCGCCTTCACCGATTTCTTCGCGCTCGCGGGCATCATGGTCGACGGCCCCAACCCATGGGACATGTGCGTCAACGACGAGCGCGTCTTCAACCGCCTGCTCGCAGGCGGTTCGCTCGGCCTCGGCGAGGCCTACATGGACGGCGACTGGGATTGCCCTGCACTCGACCAGTTCTTCGACCGCGTGATCTCCGCCCATCTCAGCGACAAGATCGGCCTCACGCTCCCCATGGCGACGCTTATGCTCGCCGCCCGCCTCAAGAACCGCCAATCCGTCGCCCGCGCGAGCCAAGTCGCTGACACGCACTACAATCTTCCTACCGACATCCACGAAGCCACCTACGACCGCCGCCTCACCGCAAGCTGCGCTTATTGGAAGGACGCCGCCAACCTCGACCAGGCGCAGGAGAACAAGCTTGACCTCATCTGCCGCAAGATCGGCCTGCAACCGCATCACACGATCTGGGACATCGGCTGCGGTTGGGGCTCGTTCGTCGGTTTCGCCGCCGAGAAATACGGCGCGCATTCGACCGGCGTCACCGTCTCCTCCGAACAGGTCGCCTACATCAAGAAGCGCTACGCCGGTCTCCCCATCACCCCGTTGCTGATGGACTACCGAAAATTCGACGGCCCGAAGGTCGACCGCGTCGTCTCCGTCGGCATGTTCGAGCATGTCGGCGCCAAGAACTACCGCACCTATTTCGAAGCCGCCCGCCGCGCGCTCAAGGATGACGGCCTCTTCCTGCTCCACACCATCTGGGAGAACGAGCGCCATCCCGTCATCGACGCCTGGCAGGACAAGTACATCTTCCCCAACGGCGATCTCCCCTCGATGGGCGAGATCACCAGCGCCGTCGAGGGCCTTTTCGTCGTCGAGGACGTCCACAATTTCGGCGCGTACTACGACAACACGCTCATGGCCTGGAACGCCAACTTCCAGCGCCGCCGCGACGAGATGGAACAGCGCCACGGCAACCGCTTCTGCCGGATGTGGGAATACTACCTGCTTCAGAACGCCGCCGCCTTCCGCTGCCGCCACATCAGCGTCGGCCAGTTCGTGCTGTCGCCGAACGGCCTGCGCGGCGGCTACGAAAGCGTGCGCTGACGCAGCGTCACAGTTGACCCGCGTACGCCCTCGCATACCCTTGGCGCCTTCACATCGGAGCACGCCATGGGCAAGGCCAACGGACGCAAATCCATTTTCATCACCGGCGCCGCCAGCGGCATGGGTCGCGAAACCGCCAGGCTGTTCGCAGGCAAGGGTTGGTATGTCGGCGGCTATGACGTGAACGCCGACGGGCTCAAGACGCTGGAACAGGAAGTCGGCCACGACAACTGCCGGACTGGCGTGCTCGACGTCACAATGCGCGAGAAGTACGCGAAGGCACTGGCCGAGTTCACGGCCGACACCGACGGCAAGCTGGATATTCTCTACAACAACGCCGGCATCGGCCGCGGCGGCATGTTCGCCGACCAGTCCTTCGAGGATGTGATGGCGGTGGTGAATGTCAACTTCGTCGGCGTCCTGATCGGCATCCACGAAGGCGTGAAGTACCTGAAGGCCACGCCCGGCTCGATGTGCTTCACAACCTCGTCGTCGTCGGCCACCTACGGCATCCCCGGCATCGCCGTCTATTCCGCCACCAAGCACGCGGTGAAGGGCCTGACCGAGGCGCTCGCCGTCGAGTTCAAGATGCTCGGCATCAAGGCCGCCGACGTGCTGCCCGGCCTGATCGACACGCCCATCCTGCCGCCGGGCGTCGCCGCTGCCGCGCCCAAGGAAGGCATGTTCCGCGCCATCCCGCCGATCGAGGTCGCCAAGGTCGTGTGGGAGGCCTACCACTCTGACAAGCTGCACTGGTACGTTCCGCCGGAGATCTTCGAACTCGACAAGGCCGCCACGCTGACGCCTGAAGCGACGCGCGACAGCATGGCAAGCGGCAGCCTGTTCATGCAGCTCGACGAACAACTCAAGAAGCAGCAGCCATGAGTGATGGCATCATCGGCGACGTCGTGCCCGCGCTCCGTTTTGACGAAGCGAGGCTGAAGGCGCATCTCGAAAAGCACATCGACGGCTTCGGCCGCGATATGATCGTGCAGCAGATCAAGGGCGGCGCCTCCAACCCCACCTATAAGCTCACCACGCAGGGTCCGAACGGTCCGCTCAGCTACGTGCTGCGCAAGAAGCCGCCGGGCCAGCTCCTCGCCAGCGCGCACCAGGTCGATCGCGAACACCGCGTGATGAAGGCGCTGGAGAACACCGGCGTCCCTGTCCCGCGCATGCGCCTGCTCGAAACCGACGACTCCATCATCGGCACCCCGTTCTACGTGATGGACTTCCTCGAAGGCCGCATCTTCCGCGACGCCCGCCTGCCGGGCTTGACGCCAAAGGAACGCGCCGCCGTCTATGACGAACTCAATGCCGCGCTCGCCAAGCTGCACATGGTCGACTATCAAGCCGTGGGTCTGGGCGATTTCGGCCGTCCCGGCGGCTACTTCGAACGCCAGGTCGCCCGCTGGACCAAGCAGTACCGCGGTGCCGAAAGCGAACACATCCCCGCGATGGAGAAGCTGATCGAGGTTCTGCCCGGGATGATCCCCGCCGATCAGTCCGTCAGCATCGCGCACGGCGACTATCGCCTCGAGAACACCATGTTCCACCCGACCGAGCCACGCCTGATCGCGGTGCTCGACTGGGAGCTCTGCACCATCGGCCATCCGCTCGCCGACATCGGCTACAACGGTTTCATGTGGCATTCGCATGGCGAGAGCTGGGGCACGCTCGACGGCGTCGACTTCAGGACCAGCGGCATCCCCACGGAAGCAGAGTACCGCGACGCCTATTGTCGCCGCACCGGCCGCGATCACATCGACAACTGGAATTTTTACGTCGCCTTCGGCGTCTTCCGCCTCGCCAGCATCGGCCAAGGCGTCTACCGCCGCGCGCTGGCCGGCGTCACCCCCAGCGACCGCCCCGCCGTAAACGGCACCGCCGCGACGGCAGAGCAGGCGCTGGAAATCCTCTACCGTTGAGCAAATGTTCATGGTATGTTCCGGAGATTGATCCGGGGATGCCACCATGAGTCAGGCCGCAGCGATCCTGCATGCGGACCTCGACGCCTTCTACGCCTCGGTCGAACAGATGCTTGAGCCCAACCTGCGCGGCAAGCCCGTGGCGGTGGGTGGCGGCGTGGTCCTCGCCGCGTCCTATGAAGCGAAGGCGTTCGGCATCACGAGCGGCATGCCGGGACGGCGCGCGCGCGAGCTGTGCCCGCAGCTCATCTTCGTAGACGGCCATTTCAGCGAGTACCAGCGCCTCGGCGACGCGGCGATCACGGTGATCGGCGATTTCACGCCCGCCGTCGAACGCATCTCGATCGATGAGGCCTTCGCCGACGTCACCGGCTGTACGCATCTCTTCGGTTCGCCTGCTGCGATTGCCGCCGCGATCCGGACGCGTGTCCGCGCAGAACTCGGCCTTGCGATCTCGATCGGCGTGGCGCGCACCAAGCATCTCGCGAAGGTCGCCTCACAGGTCGCCAAGCCCGACGGCTTGGTCGTCGTCGATCCGGCCACCGAGCTTCAATTTCTTCACGCTTTGCCGGTCGAGTTGATCTGGGGCGTCGGCCCGGCGACGAAGGCAAGGCTCGCTTCGCAGGGCATCACCACGATCGGACAACTGGCAAACAGCCGGCCTCGGGCTTTGGACCGGCTGCTCGGCCCGGCCGCAGGAACGAAGCTGTTCGCGCTCGCCTGGAACCAGGACCCGCGCCAGATCCAGACACACCGGCGCGCGCATTCCGCCGGCGCGCAATCGGCGCTCGGCCGCAAGCCTGCGGCAGAGCGCGTCTTCCGCCCCGTCCTCCTGCAGCTCGCGGACCGCATCGCGACGCGGCTCCGGGAAAAATCGCGGCCCGGCCGCACCGTCACGGTGCGCGTGCGCTTTGCCGATCTGCGCTCGGTAACGCGTGCTCTTACCGTGCCGTCGCCGTTGTCCACGACACTCGCCATCGCCGATCTCGCAACGGAGCTGGTGCGCGGCGTACTGGCCGATCATCCGAACGAAAAGTCGATCTCGCTGCTCGGCATCTCCGTGTCCCACCTCGGTGATCCTGCTCCCATCATGCAGCTGGAGTTGCCGTTGGGGCTCGGCGACGCGCGAAGTCGCCGCAAAGATGTGGCCCGAGCCAAGGCCGATCGCGCCATGGACGCGATCCGCAAGCGCTTTGGGCGCGACGCGGTTAACTATACCTCCGTCGCCGCCAATGCCGCGCGCTCGGTTCCCGACGCGTTTCGCAGCCTCGCCGAGAAAATGCTTTAGCGACGCGCTTCGGCAACTAAGCCAGTTTCAAGAACCCCGGATCTCGCAGCAGGTCGCCGTGCTTCAGCCCGTGCCCCTGAGACAACCGCGGCCCTGCCCGACCCGGCCGCAGGTCATACCGGCAATCGCGCCCGAAATAGCGCAGCGTGAGCGTGCGCCGCCGCCCGCCTGGATGGGTCGGCGCGCCGCCATGCAGCATCTTGGGATGAAACAGCACCACGTCGCCCGGCTCCACGCCGAACGACACGATGTCGAACCGGTCGCGGCTGCCCTCGATGTCCGGCAGCCGGGGCAGCGCATCGCCGGCATGCAGCGGCGCCGTGTCGTCGTCCAGCGCAAAGCTCGATCCGTTGTACAAGACGCCGCGATGCGACCCGCGCACGAATTCCAACGAATCCTCGGCGCTCACTGGGTCGAACGTGATCCACGCCACTGCCAGGTCATCGCCATCGACGGCCAAATAAGACGAGTCCTGGTGCCACGGCGTGCGCCGGCTCTCGCCGCCCTCCTTCAGGAATACCTGCTCGTACATGAACCACACATCCGGCGTCTGCCAGATGTCGGCGATCATCTTCGTCAGCGGCGACCGCTCCAGCATCGGCTTGTACGCCGCATTGCAGCCCGGTTGTAGAGGTCCTGATAGAACAGCGCGTCGCCATGCTGCCGGATGCGGCTCGCCGCCGGCCCCGGATTGGCGAGGCTCCACTCATATGCAGCAAGCGCATCGGCCAGCGCCGCCTTGTCCAGCGCACCGCGCAACAGCACGACGCCGTCATCCCGGTATGTCTTGCGAAGCGTGTCGAAGTCCATGCGCCAATTCTGCCACCGCAAAAATTCCGGCGCCATCGTGCCGCCACGGCAGGTTGACGGAGCATAACAACCTGCCAGCATCCGTGCATGGCCGAACAAAACACCTACGCCGCGCGCGGTGACACAGACTGGCAGAATTTCCTTTCCATCGACGCCCTCGGTGCCTGGATGGATACGCAATCCCTCGGTCACGGCCCGATCGAGGACGCGCATCTGCTGGGCGGCGGCACCCAGAACATCCTGCTGAAATTCATCCGCGCGGGCCGCACTTACGTGCTGCGCCGCCCGCCGAAGCACCTGCGCGCCAACTCCAACGAAACCATGCGCCGCGAAGCCCGCGTCCTCGCCGCACTCAAGGGCGAGCCCGTCCCGCATCCCGATCTCATCGCCGCCTGTCCCGATGAAACCGTGCTCGGCGCCGCGTTCTACCTGATGGAGCCGATCGAAGGCTTCACCCCGCGCGAGGAGATGCCGCCGCTCTACGCCAACGATCCGGCCGCGCGTCGCATGATGGGCTTCGAGATGGTCGACGCCATCGCCGCACTGTCGAAGGTCGACTACGCCGCCAAGGGACTCCAGACGCTGGGCAAACTCGACAACTTCCTGGAACGCCAGGTCGGCCGCTGGAAATCGCAGCTCGAGTCCTACGCCGAGTTCGCCGGCTGGCCCGGAATGAGCGGCATCCCCGGTGTCGACGAGGTCGGCGCCTGGCTCAACGCCCACCGTCCGCCCGCCTTCAAACCCGGCATCATCCACGGTGACTTCCACTTCGGAAACGTCCTGTTCGATCGCCACTCGCCGAGGATGACAGCGATGGTCGACTGGGAGTTGACCACGCTCGGCGACCCCATGATCGACCTCGGCTGGCTGCTGTCGTCCTGGCCCGAAGATAGCGCCAAGACCGGCCCGGTCTTTGGCTCGTGGGAGGGTTTTCCCACCCGCGCCGAAATCATCGCCCGCTACGCGAAGAAGACCGGCCGCGACGTCTCGCATGCCGACTGGTACGAGGTCCTCGCCTGCTACAAGCTCGGCGCGATCCTCGAAGGCACCTATGCGAGAGCCTGTGCCGGCCGAGCCCCCAAAGAAACCGGCGACATGCTGCACGCCAGCACAGTCAACCTGTTCACGCGCGCGCTGTCGAAGATTTCAAAATAGATTCGTCATGGCCGGGCTCGTCCCGGCGACCCATGAACATTCAAGGTGCAGGCAAGAGCGCGGCACGCGCCGTGCTTCACCTTGAATCATCCGTGTTCATGGGTGCCCGGCACAAGGCCGGGCATGACGATGGAGAAGATGCTACAGAACTCCGCACACACCGGGGCAGGGGCGCTCTTTGAACCGCACATTCACGATCTTCCTCGTCCTCGCCATGCTGCTCGGCATCGGTGCGGGCCTCGCCGCGCACAGCGCGCTCGCCGCCGACCAGCTCAGATCCCTCGCCGACGCGCTCGGCCTCATCACCACCGTCTTCCTGCGCCTGATCAAGATGATCATCGCGCCCCTGGTCTTCTCAACGCTGGTCGTCGGCATCGCGCATATGGAGGACGCCGCCACGATCGGCCGCGTCGGCGCCCGCTCCATCGCCTGGTTTGTCCTCGCCTCGCTGCTCTCGCTCGGCCTGGGCCTTCTCTTCGTCCATCTCTTCCAGCCCGGCCTCGGCCTCGCGCTTCCGGCGGGCACCGAAGGCACCGCGCCGGCCGCCGCCGCGCTCAATATCAAGGATTTCGTCGAGCACCTCGTCCCCAAATCCATCGTCGAGGCGATGGCGAACAACGAGATCCTCCAGATCGTCGTCTTCTCGTGCTTCGTCGGGACCGCGATCGCCGCCACTGAGAACCGCGCGCCCGCGATCTTGGCGGTGATGGAGCAGGTCGTCACCGTGATGCTCAAGATCACCGGCTACGTGATGTATCTCGCGCCACTGGTGGTGTTCGCAGCGCTCACCTCTACCGTTGCGACACAGGGTGCCGGCATCCTCGTCACCTACGCCAGGTTCGTCGGCGGCTTTTACTTCGCGATGCTGGTACTGTGGGTGCTGCTGCTCGCCGTCGCCGCGCTGATCCGCGGCCGTATCGGCGACCTGCTGAAAGCGGTACGCGAACCCGTCCTGCTCGCCTTCTCCACCGCCAGCTCCGAGGCCGCCTACCCGAAGCTGCTCGAGAACCTGCAATCCATCGGCCTGCCGAAGCAGGTCGTCAGCTTCGTTTTGCCGCTCGGCTATTCGTTCAACCTCGACGGCTCGATGATGTACTGCACCTTCGCGACGCTCTTCATCGCGCAGGCCTACGGCATCGACCTCACCTGGGGCCAGCAGATCACGCTGCTGCTTCTGATGATGGTGACGTCGAAAGGCATGGCCGGCGTTCCCAGAGCCTCCCTGGTCGTCATCGCCGCCGCCCTTCCGTACTTCCACCTCCCCGAAGCCGGCCTGCTGCTCGTCCTCGCCGTCGACCATCTCCTCGACATGGGGCGCAGTGGCACCAACATCGTCGGCAACTCGGTCGCCTGCGTGGTGGTGGATGCGTGGAACGGCCGGAAAGCTACCGCGCCCGCGTAACAACCTTCTTAGCCTTGCGCTTCGCCGGCTTCTCCGCACTAGCGCGCACCAGGTCGTACGACACCGTCGCCAGCCGTTGTACCTCCTTCATCGGCACGTCCGCGTCCAGCTCCACCGCGATCCAGCGCCGCCGGTCGAGATGCGTCTTGTGCCCGACTCCGGCGTACACCTCCTTCAACATCGGCACCGACTCCGGCGGAGACTTCAGCACCACGTATCCCGTCTTTTTCGACAGGATCGCGAAGACCTTGTCCGCGACTTTGTACATGGAGGCGTTCACGCTGGCCTTCACCTCGCTCGCGCCCAGCTTGCCGGTCAGAAACGCCTCCAGCGCGACCACCCTCGCGCTATAGGCACCCGCGACGGCCTTCGCCCGCGCCTTCACCGCGTCTGCCCGCCATCCACCGGCAGCACCGCGCCGGTGATGAAGCTCGCCTGCGGGCTCAGGAGGAATGCCACTGCCGCGCCGATCTCCCCCGGCTTGCCATAGCGCTGCAACGGCACCTCGCGCTTGATCCACCGCGCCCAAGAATCTTTGCGCGGTCCGGTGGAGTTCGCCTCCCACGTCCCGCCCGGGAAGATGATGTTGCCCGGCGCGACGGTGTTCACCCGCACCCCGCTTGCGCCCACCAGCTTCGCCAGTTCCTTCGACAGATGGTTCATCGCTGCCTTCGACGTGCCATAGGTGAGCGACGATCCCATCGCGCCCAATCCCGCGATGGACGAAATGAACACGAATGACCCTTCCTTGCGCGGCGTCATCCGACGCAAGGCCGCGCGCGCCAGCCGGAACGCCGAGTCCAGATTCTGCGTCAGCGCCGCATCCCAGTTCGCATCGTCAACCTCGAAGCCCAGCGGCGAGGCGAAGATGCCGACGTTCGCCACCGCGCCCCACAATGGCCCGAAGTCCCGCTCCACCGCGTTCAGCGCCGACTCGATCGTCGCCGTGTCGCGCATGTCGCCCGGTATCGACCACACGCGGTCGGCGCCATGCGCCGCCGCCAACCGCCCATGCGTCGTTTTCAACGCCTCCGCGCCGCGCGCGGTCATCGCGACCTTCGCGCCTTCCTTCAGCAGCGTCTCGACGATTCCCAGCCCGATCCCACGGCTCCCCCCTGCGATGAACACGACCTTGTCGCGCAGTCCCAAATCCATCTCACAACCCCAACACGGCCTTCGCGAGGATATTCCGCTGCACCTCGTTTGTCCCCGCGTAGATCGAGCCCGCGCGGTCGTTCAGGTACTTCGCCATCACCGGCCAGGAATATTCCGGCCCCACGGGCTCCTGGTTGGACAGGCGATGAAAGCCCGGCGTCGGCCCGCCGGTCGCGACCGTGAACGGCTGGAACGGCATCGCGTAATATCCCACCGCCTCCAGCGCCAGTTCCGTGAGCCGCTGCGACAGGTCCGTCGACACCATCTTCAGCATCGAGCTCTCCGGTCCCGGCGCCTGGCCCGAACTCAGCGCCGACATGGTGCGCAGTTCCATCGCGCCCATCGCCTCCACCTGGATCGCCGCGTCCGCCACCTTCGCGGCGAACTCCGGATCGTCATTGCCTTCCGCGCGCGCGATCTCCCGGATGCGCGACAGCCGCACGCGATGCGACGGCGCGCTCGTCCCGCCGCCGCGCTCGAACAGCATCAGGTATTTCGCGACCGTCCAGCCATCGCCCACGCGGCCCACCACGTTCGCCTTTGGCACCTTCACGTCGGTGAAGAACACCTCGTTCTGCACCGCTTCGCCGCTCGCGAATACGATCGGCTTCACGGTCACACCCGGCGACTTCATGTCGATCAGCAGGAACGTGATGCCCCGCTGCGGGATGTCCTCCTTCGACGTCCGCACTAGGCAGAAGATCCAGTTCGCCAGGTGCGCATGCGTGGTCCAGATCTTGTGCCCGTTGCAGACGAAGTGAGCGCCCGCATCCTTCGCGCTCATCTGGAGCGACGCGAGGTCCGACCCCGACCCCGGCTCCGAATAGCCCTGGCACCAGAAATCTTCGCCCGACAGCATGCGCGGCAAGTAATGCGCCTTCTGCGCCGGCGTTCCGTGCCCGATGATCACCGGCCCGCACATGCCGAGCCCCATCGGCGACAAGGGAGGCGCGCCTGCCGAAGCCGTCTCGCTCGCCCAGATGAAGCGCTGCACGACGTTCCATCCCGTGCCGCCGAATTCCTTCGGCCACGCCGGCGCGACCCAGCCCTTCTTGTAAAGGATGCGGTGCCACTCCATCGTGACGTCGTAGTCCGCATAGACCGACGTCAGCGACTTCCCCGCCTTGCGCAGATCGGGCGTCAGCTCGGCATCGAGAAACGCATGCACCTCATCGCGAAACCGAAGATCCGTATCGCTCCAGCTGAGATCCATCGCTTGCTCCTCGCAACTGGGCGCGAGTGTGCTGATCCGCCCCTAGGGAAGGCAAGCACCAATGCTCCAACTCGGAGGCCGGCCATGGTGATGGGAGTTAGAACGTCCGTGGCCCGTCCACGCAGGACATCTGCGCCAGCGCCGACAGGGTCGGCCAGTTCTCGTACGGATTGGTTGCGCCGCCGCAGATCAGGTGCCCCTTGTCCATGTGTCCGCCGGGGCAAAGCTGGAGATGCACATGCGGCCCCGTCGACTTGCCTGTGCTCCCCACAAACCCGATCACGTCGCCCTTGTGCACGACATCGCCCGCATGCACCGCAACGCTCTCCATATGTCCGTTGATGATCGTGAGCTTGTCCGTGCGCAGCGCCACGAAATTCCCCAGCCCCTCGTCGAAATCCACGAACATCACGCGCCCGTCCGCCATGGCATGGATCGGCGTCCCCTGTCTCACCGCCACGTCGACGCCCTGATGCAGCTTGGTCTGGTCCTTCAGCACCGGATCGGTGCGCCACCCAAACAGGCTCGAGACATGACACGGCACGCCCGGCGCGAACAGCGAACCGTAGGCCCCGTCGCGCCCGCTCAGCGTGTCGCCGCCGATCGCGAACGTCATCCCGTCCCGCGCATCCGCGCCCGTCGAGTGCCGGTCCGCGGCCCACGCGCTCAACAGCACCGCGATCAGGCTCAGCACCATTCCGCCGAACGCGATCCGCCGCCGCAGCAACGGCGCCCGCCGCATCGCGCTGGTCTTCGCACTCTTCGCCGACAGCAGCAACGCCGCGCCACCGATCACCGCCGGCTCGAAATAGCCAAGCATCGCCGCGTTTGCGGCCGCCACCTGCGCCGTCGCGTCGCCGCCCGCCAGCCGCAGCACCGGCTTGAACATCATCGGCACCACGCTCGCATAACCGAGCATGACCGCCATCCAGAGACCGGCTGTGCCCAGCACAATCGCCAGCGCGTACCCGAACAGCCGCGTCGAGCCGAGCGCCTTGCGATCCACCCACACGTGCCCCGCCTTCAGCATCGCCGCCACCAGCAGTGCAAGCGCGGCCCACGGTAGCCCGTCGTTCAGCACCCGATAGACGGCCGGCGCAAGACCTGCAGCGACCGCGAACGACATCCCCGCCGCCGTCATCGTCATCGCCGCCAGCAGCACCGGCACGCTCAGCAGAGTATTGATGCACGCCAGCCAAGTGGCCTCGTAAGCAAACCAGTGCCAAAGCAATCCGCGCCGCGCGCGAACAGCACTGCGCGTCCGCGGTGCCACACCCACCGCTGCCAACGCATCTTCCAGCGTCAGCGGCAGCGACGTCAACGCCGGCTGCCGCAGCACCAGCGTTTCGGCGCGCACGGGTCTGCGCTGTTCCCGTACCGATGTTCTTGCCGTCTTCAAATGGTCCCAGCCGACCGAAAGGCCCGCGCCCTATGCCCTTGTATCGTGACCGCAAGGAGGCCGGAATCCAAGTGCAACTCTATGAGCCGTCCCTATGGAACCGGCGGTGCATCGCCCCGCCTGTTGCGCCCGTCGCTGTGCCGGCCAATGCCGCGGGCCGAGGCTTCCGGGAGATGGGCCTCGTCTTCGCCGTTCCGCTCGCGCTTGCCGTGCTCCCATACGCATTGCCGTTCTAACCGGCCGCCCTATGCTGCCTCTGTGAACATCCGGGGAAACAAAATGCACGAACTTCTCCCGCTCGCCGAACAGGTCGGCCAGCGTCTCAAGGACCGCAAGGAAACGATCTCCGTCGCCGAGTCCTCCTCGGGTGGACTTCTCTCCGCCATGCTGCTCGCGGTCCCAGGCGCGTCGGCCTATTTCCTCGGCGGCGCCGTCGTCTACACCGCCAAGGCGCGCGTGTTGCTGATGGACCTGCCGCGCGAAGCCGTGGCCGGCATGCGTTCCTCCAGCGAGCCTTATGCCCGGCTCCTCGCCCGCACCGCGCGCGAGCGCTTCTCGACCACCTGGGGTCTTTCCGAAACTGGTGCCGCCGGCCCGACCGGCAACCCCTACGGCGACGCCGCCGGCCACACCTGCATCGCGCTCGACGGTCCGCTCAAATTCGCCATCACGATCGAAACGGCACAGTCCGATCGCGTTGCCAACATGATCGCCTTCACCAGGGCGGCGCTGGAACTCCTGCGCGAAGCCATCGCGTAACGACCGACAACGCGCGGAACGAAGGGGCGCATCGGCGGTTACCTGATCTCGCACCCATCAGGAACCCGCCATGAGCCGCGCCTTTGTCCAAGAGCAGGACGTCTTCATGCCCGCCGCGTCGCCGGAACTTGTCGTCAGCGAGCATCCCAACCTCGTCACGCCGCGCGGCCTGCGCCTGATCGAGCAGAAGCTGTTCGAGCTCAGCGAAGGCCTCGCCGCCGATCCGAACGAGGAAGAGAAGGCGCGCCTTCTGCGCGACCTGCGCTACTGGACCCAGCGCCGCGCCAGTGCCCGCCTGGTCGAGCACAACGAACGCGACAGCGAGGTGGGCTTCGGCTCAGAGGTCACCATCCGCCGCCACGACGGTCCGCCCGAGACGTGGGAAATCGTGGGCGAAGACGAGGCCGATCCCAGCAAGGGCCGCATCTCCTATGTGAGCCCCATCGCCGATGCCCTCTTGGGCGCCCGCGAAGGCGAGATCATAGAAGTCCCCAACCGCAAACCGCGGCTGGAGATCGAAGTCCTCATGGTGCGCTGACCTTTGCCAGCAGGGCGCGCGTCTCCTCTACGACACGGTCCTGGAACGCGTGATCCCGCACGCGCTTGGAACCCTGCATTGGCCGGCCACGCTCGTCATAGTAAGCGCCCGTTCGCGGCGAGGTGTCGGTGACCAGCTTGGCCGCAAGGCGGGCCGCCCGGATCGGCGTGCTCCACTGCGGAATGAACGGCGCGACCAGCGGCAGCACATGGTTCGCCACGAACCGCAGCGCCGCCGGCGCATCGCGCCCCAGGCCCGTGTTGGGCGTGAAACCCGGCTCGAGAGCATTGATGCGCAGGCGCGGCGTCTCGCGCGCCAGCGCCAGTGCTGCCGCGAGCGCCGCCTGCTTCGACGTGGCATAGGAGTCGAACCCTGGCTGTGCGCTGCCTCCGGCTTCCCATTCGCCGCGCGCGCTTGCCTCAGCGGAGATATAGCGCCCGCCGCGAAACCCGGCGCTGGCTGCCAGCTTGCGCTCCGGGTCTTCCACCGCCGAAACAACGAACACGACCTCCGTCCCGTCAACGAGATGCGGCACAAGCGCCTCGGTCAGCGCGAACGGTCCAAGGTGGTTCGTGGCGAACGTCATGTCCCAGCCTTGCGCGCTCTTCGTCGGCCGGATCTGCCGGATGCCTGCATTGTTGAGCAGGCCGGCGATAGGAAGAGGAAGCGCCACGATCTTTGCCGCCGCGTGGCGCACGCTTGTGATGTCCGAGAGGTCGCATTCGACCGAGACGGCGCGTCCGCCACGCCGCTCGATGGTCTTGCAGACGTCCGCCAGCTTCATGCGATTGCGCCCAACCAGGACGACCGTTCCGCGCTTTGCCAACTCGAGTGCCGTCAGGCGTCCGATGCCCGACGTAGGACCGGTGATGATGTACGCCGGTTTGTTCGCCATGCCTGCCACCTAGATATGAATGCCGCCGGCAACCTCGATCCGCTGCGCGTTCACCCAGCCCATCTCGTCCGGCAGCAGCGCCGCGATCACCGGCCCGACATCTTCCGGCCCGCCGACGCGACCCAGTGCCGTGTTGCTGGCGAGCATCTGGTTCACACCCGGATTGTCGCGCACCACGCCGCCACTGAAGTCTGTCGCAATCGGACCCGGCGCGACCGTGTTGACCGCGATGCGTCGCGGTCCCAGCTCCAATGCCATGTATCGCGTCAGGGACTCGACGCCTGCCTTGATCGAGCCATAGCCGATCCGGTTCAGTGCCGTGAAGCGCGCCAGCCCCGACGAGATGTTCACGATCCGCCCGCCGTCGTTCATCAACGGCAACAGCTTCTGCGTCAGGAACAGCGGCGCCTTGAAGTGCACATTGTAGAGCGCGTCCATCTCCGTCTCGGTGATGGTCGTCAGTCCCGAAGACGATGCCGTACCCGCATTGTTCACGAGATAGTCGAACGTTGTCGCGCCCAGCCGGGGTAGAGCGTCCTTCACCTTCGCCACGAACCCGTCGAACGCGCCCGCGTTCCCCACATCGAGCTGCAATGCGACCGCCTTCGCGCCGGCCGCTTCGGTCAGCGCCGCGACCTTGTCCGCTTCTGCCCGATTGGAGTTGTAGGTGAGGAGCGAAGCCACGCCCCGCTTGGCGAGCGCCAGGACTGAGGCGCGGCCAATCCCGCGGCTGCCGCCCGTTACGATCGCAATCTTAGTATCTGACATATCTCATCTTTCTCTTTGGGGTGCACGTCGCCGCGCCCCGATGAACCCATTGCGAACATGATATCGCCCCCCTGCCAGAAGAATGCCGAAACCAACCGATTTCTTGCCTATTCCTGCTCGTCTAGGCTATTCTCATGCTATGTCAAACGAACTGACCGAAGCCCTGTTGCGTTACACTCGGCGCCAATCCGGCGAGAGCCCGTTCGCCACGCCGATCGACAGCATGGTTGTCATGCGCTCCGATCAGCCGAAGCCGCCCACGCACATGATCCTGCGTCCGGCGCTGTGTGTCGTCGCGCAGGGCACCAAGTGGGCGACCATCGGTGGCGACCGCCTCGAATATCGCGCCGGCCAGGCCCTGCTGATCGGTGTCGAGACGCCGTCGATCGGCCGCGTCGTCGAAGCGAGCCCCGGCGAGCCCTGCCTCGTCCTCGCCTTCGAACTCGATCTCGTCATCATGCGCAGTGTTGCGGAAGAGCTCGAACAACCGCCGCAGATGAGCGGCGAGCCCGGCCACGGCGTCTTCGTCACCGACTTCCAGGGCCCGCTGGCCGATTGCGCGCTTCGCCTCGTGCGCTTGCTCGACACCCCGAAGGCGATCCCTGCGCTCTATCCCGTCATCATGCGCGAGATCTGCTACTGGCTGCTCACTGGCCCGCATGGTGGCGACGTCGCGCGCATCGCGCTCGCCAGCAGCCCGTCGCAGAATGTCATAGCAGCGCTGCACAGCCTGCGCGACCGCTTCCGCGAAACCGTGCGCATCGACGAGCTCGCGTCCATTGCGCGCATGAGCCCGTCCGCCTTCCACCGCCAGTTCAAGACGCTGACCGCGCTGACGCCGCTGCAATACCAGAAGCAGCTTCGCCTGCTGGAGGCGCGCCGCCTGCTGGTCTCCTGCGCCTACCATGTCGAGCGCACCGCGTTCGAGGTCGGATACGAAAGCCCGTCGCAGTTCAGCCGCGAATATGCCCGCATGTTCGGTGCGCCGCCGAAGCGCGATGTGAAGTACTTGCAGGCAGTCATGCATGCCGGCCGGCTCCAGGACGCCGCCTGATGCCGAAGGCCCTCATCCTCGACATGCCGCCACCGAAGGACATCAACGTCCTCGGCCATCGCATCCGTTATTGGGGGCAGGGAAGGGGTGACCCGATCGTCCTCGTGCACGGTTTCTCCGGCTCCGCCCCGTTCGAATGGGCGCCCGTCATCCCCAGCCTCGCAAAGCGCAACCGCGTCATCGCACTCCAGGTGATCGGCTTCGATCCGTCCGAACAGCCGCACATGCTCTACACAACCGATGCGCTGTGCGAGCACCTCGGCGAGTTCATGCGCGCCCTCAACCTCACCAACATTACACTGGTCGGCGAATCCTTCGGTGGCTGGCACGTCGCCGCCTATGCCGTGCACGCCGCCAGGCTCAACCAGCCGCCCATCGCGAAGCTCGCGCTGATCGCCGGCGCCGTCTGCGTGCGCAGGTTTCCCGGACCCGATGCGAAGGGCTTCGTCGATCCCGAATGGCAGGCGGCCGCCGACGCCCAGCCGGCGGAGCGCCGCACCGTCAACGACCCAACCCGCATGGCCATCGTCCGTGACAGCGGTCTCACGAAGAACGAGCCCACCCGCGACGAGCTGAAGAGCATCGCTGTCCCCACACTGCTGCTATGGGGTGACCACGACGAACTCATCCCGCTCGAATGCGGTCAGGACGCCGCGACGCTCATTCCGAATTCGAAACTAGTCGTACTGAACAACGTCGGCCACATCCCGTCGGTCGAGGCCACGGACGATTTCGTCCGTATCGTGTCGGACTTCGCTAACCGCTAAAGCGCCGAAATAGCGAACCCGACCACCGTCCAGAACACCGCGCACCCACCGACAACGAGCGGAACGCTGTGGCGCGAGGCCCAGTCTTCCAGGTCGTGCAGGTGATGCGGCGCATGATCCACATAAACCATGCGCAGATAACGGCCGGTGGAACCGCCTGTTCCGTTGCGGATTAGGGCATTCCTGTGACGACGGTTATACCCGCGCCACGGTCACGTTCCCGCTCATCGTGCTGAGGATCAGTTCGACGCGCTTCTCCTCAGCGCCCGGCACGTCGGAGGGCCGAAGCTCCGAGTCCACCCGCCCGCTCATCGTGCTGACGTCGAGAAGCGCCGCCGTTCCGTTCGCCACGCCGACTTTCACGCTGCCGGAATAGGTCCTTGCCCGCACGCGCCCATGATCGGTACGCCGTACGCGGATACTGCCCGACGCGGCATGCGCGTCCAGGGTGTCGCCGGACTGGCCGACCTCGATATGGCCCGACGCGCACTGGATACGGGCATTGCCGCCGACTTCGTCGATCTCCGCGCCGCCGGACGCCGTCTCGATGCGCGCGTCCGCGCCCACCTTGCCCACAGTCACATGCCCGCTGCCTGTCTTGGCATCGACCGATCCCGCGCACAGCCGCACCGTGATCTCGCCCGAGCCCGTGCGTGCATAGACCTCGCCGCAATCGTCCAGCCGGATCTTGCCGGAGCCGCTGGTCGCGCGAACCTTGCCGAGCTTGCCCGCTGTATCGATGTGGCCCGATCCGGTTGTCAGCGCCGCCCAGCTTTCTAGCGGCACATGGATGTTCATGTCCACGCCGCGGTTGAAGCCCCAGGAGAAGATCGACGGCTGGCGGATGAACACGACGATCTCTTCGCCGTTCTTGGAAATCTCGGCGTCGGCGACCCACTTCCGCGCGGCGGAGCTCAGCGCCGTCAGCTCAATGTGTGTTTGCTCGGTGGCTTCGGCCGTGACGAAGACGCGCCCGGCCGGCACCTCCACGCGAAGCTTCACGGGAGAGGGCGTTTCGAAAATCTCGCTGCGGTCGCTCATCGTTGCCAGCCTCTGATGCGTTTGCCGGGCCTGCCGCCCGAAGGTGGATGTTCGCCATCGGCCGCCGCGCGCGCCGCGCCGACCAGCCAGGTATTCAGCGACTGTCCGCGCTTGGCCGCCAGCGTTTCCGCGCGCGCCTTCAGCGCCTCGGGCAGCCGCAGCGTGATGCGGATAGTGTCGCCATCGTCCTTGTCCGAAGCATCGGGTTGAGCCGCGGCCGCAGGTTGCTCCACCACGAACACCGGCTCGCGCCCTTCGACGCGCACGCCGATCTGCGTGCCGGGCAGGGCATGCGCGATCTCCTGCGCCGCCTGTGATAGCGCCTCGAGCAACGTCATCCGCAAGGCCGGATCGACCGCCAGCAGCAACCGCTCCGCTGCAGCCGCAATCTCCGCCCCGCCGATCCCGGCAGTCCGGCTCAGATCGGCCCGAAAACGCTCCGCCAGCAGGTCCAAATTCATGGTGTCATTGTGACACCACAATGGTGTCAAGTCAACACCACTGCGCAGACTCGGCGCGAAGCGTCAATGTTCGCGCGGAGTTGAGCAGGACCTCCGCGTCTCGGCGCCTCCGCGTGACTCTTCGCTGGTCCTCGTTGAGCCGAAGCGTTGACTCCCCCCGCCGCGCGCCTACACAGGCACATGTATCGGCTCAAACCGATTCGCCGCCGCAAGACGCCGAAGCCGCCGCGCGCGCTCGTCGACGCTGCGAACGCCGCTTTCTGCGCGATCCTTCTCCTTGCCGTCGGCCTCGGCGGCACTCAAGCGGTCGCCGGCATCCCAAACCTGCTCGCGACCATTCTCCCGCCCGGCATTGTCGCCGCGAACGCCAGCACGTCGCCGCAGGAGTCCATCATCGACCTCCTGGTCGCGCCGCCGCCCACGGCCAGCCGCTTCGTGCCGCAGGTGCTCTATCCCGTCACCACCCACGCTTTCCCCGCATGGCTCACGGCGTCGGCGCCCGAACCCGCCGCGCCCGCGACGCATCCCAAGATAGCGATTGTGATCGACGATCTCGGCGGCGATCTCGCGCGAACCGATCGCGCCATCGCACTGCCCAAGCCCGTCACGCTCTCCTTCCTGCCCTTCGCAGAGGCGACACCGTTTCTCTCCGGCGAAGCCGCGCGCGCCGGTCATCCCATCCTCGTCCACATGCCCATGGAGGCGGAGGGCGACCACAACCCCGGTCCCTTCGCGCTCACCACCCAGCTCACACAGGACGACATCCGCGCTCGCCTCATCGCTGCGCTTGCCCGCGTGCCCGACGCGACCGGCATCAACAACCATATGGGCAGCCGCTTCACCGCCGATCGCGACGCGCTGATCCCCGTCGCCGAGGAGCTCGCCGCCCGCCATCTCTTCTTCTTCGACTCGCGCACCACCGCGGATACACAGGTCGTGCCCGTGTCGCGCGCATTCGGCGTTGCCAGCGCCGGCCGGGACGTCTTCCTCGACGACGAACAGTCCGCCGACGCCGTGGGCGCCGAGCTCATGGAGCTCGAAACCAGGGCCCGTACCACCGGTGTCGCCATTGCCATCGGCCACCCGCACGACGTAACGCTCGTCGCGCTGCAAGCCTGGACGGCCCGCGCCGCCTCCCGCGGCTTCGTCCTTATCCCGCTCGCCGAAGCCATCCGCCTCAAGACCGAACGCGAAGCCCGCGCTACCCTGGCGAGCGCTCGTTAGTCGGCGGTGTTGACGAAGCGAATCCTGCGAGTCCACGAGGAAGCGGGAGGTTCGATCACCCGCCCGCGCCACCAGATCACCGGGTAGCAGTCTGGGGCGCGGCCATAGCGGGGGCTTCCAAAGTTGTAGCAGTGGTGGATACGCGAGACCCGGAAGCCTGCTGACACTGTCAGCATGCGGTTTCCGAGCGGTTAACGGGCGCCGCCTAAGCAACAAGTAATCAGACATTGATGCGGCAATAGCAGTGGCGCCCGCAACTCCCCGGAGCTTTCGATTGGCCCTGGGTCCAATGGGAGAAACGCTGAGCCTGCACGACGTGCGCGTTAACTACTGCCCGCGCTTGCTTGCGGTGGCAAAGCGCACCGCTTCCTCTGCCGCGCGCATCAGTGCTGCCGCCTTGTTGACGGTTTCCTGGTACTCGGCCTCGGGGACCGAATCCGCCACCACACCGCCGCCGGCCTGAACATACATCGTGCCGTCCTTTACCACCGCGGTGCGCAGCACGATGCAGGTGTCCATAGATCCGTCTGCCGCGAAGTATCCGACGGCGCCTGCATAGACAGCGCCGCGCTTTTCCTTTTCGAACTCGTCGATGATTTCCATCGCGCGGATTTTGGGCGCGCCCGACAGTGTGCCGGCCGGCAATCCTGCGGCCAGGGCGTCGATCGCGTCCAGTCCGCCGCGAATCTTCCCTTCCACATTCGAAACGAGGTGCATCACATGCGAGTAGCGCTCGATGAAGAAACTGTCCGTGACCGTCACGGCGCCCGTCTGCGCCACGCGCCCCACATCGTTGCGCCCGAGGTCGACCAGCATCAGGTGCTCGGCCCGCTCCTTGGGGTCGTTCATCAGTGCTTCGGCCAGCGCGTTGTCTTCGGCCGCCGTCTCGCCGCGCGGCCGCGTACCCGCGATCGGACGGATGGTGACGATGCCGTCGCGAAGCCTGACGAGGATTTCCGGGCTCGATCCCACGATGGAGAATCCCGGGAAGGCGAGGTTGTAGAGGAACGGCGACGGGTTGAGCCGCCTGAGCGCGCGATAGAGCGAGAAGGGCGGCAGGCTGAACTTGCGCCGGAAGCGCTGGCTCGGCACCACCTGGAACACGTCGCCGGCGCGGATGTACTCCTTTGCGCGCTCGACGGTCTTCAGATAGTCCGCATGTGTAGTATTGGATTCGATCTCCGTGAACGCCGGCAGGTTCTCTGGCGCCGCCGGCGCCGCCGGGGCAGGGCGCTCTAGGTCGTCGATTGCATCCTGCAACCGCTCGCTTGCCCGCGCATAGGCCGCACGCGCATCGACCCCGCGCTCCGGCCACACCGGCGTGACGATCAGGATCTCGTCGCGCACATTGTCGAAAATGGCGACGATGGTCGGGCGGATCAGGATCGCATCCGGCAGCCCCAGCGTATCGGCAGGGACGTTCGGCAGCTTCTCGATCAACCGCACCATGTCGTAGCCGAGATAGCCGTAGATCCCGACCGCGCTCGGCGGCACCGCCGCAGGCAATTCCATCCGGCACTCGGCGAGCAAAGCCCGCAGGCTCAGCAACGGCATGTCCGCATGCACGGCGGGTTCGAACCTGCCGCCGCCCGCTGCACGCGCCGTGCGGTTGATCTCCGCCTTGCCATCGCGGCAGCGCCAGATCAGGTCCGGCTTCAGCCCGATGATCGAATAGCGTCCACGCGTTTCCCCGCCCTGCACGCTCTCGAACAGGAACGCGTTCTCGCGTCCTTCGCCCAGTTTCAGGAACGCCGAGACCGGCGTCTCAAGGTCGGCGATCAGCTTGGTGTAAAGAACCTGCGGCGCGCCCGCGTCATAGCTGCGCGCGAAGGCGGAGAATTCGGGAAGGGTCGCCATCGGTCGCTCACGATCCACCCGAGCCCGAGACCGTCTGGTCGATCAGCTTCTGGTTGATGGTGGTGCCGTCATGCTGCTCGCTCGCCTTCGCCAGCCCGACCGTCGTGTCCTGCGCGATCTCGCCCGAAAGACTCCGCACGCCCTGATAGTAGGTCATGTCGTTCTGCGGCGGCGTCGGATGCGCCACACCTGATGCACGCGCCAGAAGGTAGCCGCCCTCGACGGGCGTGAAGATGGTCGCGCCGGGTGCCGCGCCGTAGATCGCCCTCACCACGGGCGCAGTAAGCAGCGCCGTTGCGCTGCCACGATTGAGCGCTGAGGTGGTCTGCACCGGCGCGCCCAGCGACGCTGCGACGCCCGCCAGCGAATGCTCCGCATTGGCGCGCGCTGCCAGCGCCGCCGCCTTGGCCTTGAGCTGGATCAGCTTCTGCTCCGCGGTCCAGCGCGCCAGCGCATCCGCACGCACCTGATCGAGCGGCCGCACCTTGGGGGGCATCACACCGTCGACCTTGATCGCGAAGTAGTGCGTCTGGTCGCCGGACGGGAACGGATCTCCATCCTCGCCGACTTCCGCCTTGAAGATCGCCGCCAGCAGATCGGGATTGTCCGCGCCCGCAACCTTGGTACCGCTCGGGTCAAGCCCCTTGGCGTCGATCGCCGCGGCATGGACGTATTTCATGCCCGCCTTGCGCGCCGCGTCCGCCACGCCGGCGCCGCCGCCCAGCGCGTCCGTATAGGCGTTGGCCATGTCTGTCATCTTCGCGACGGCGAGCTTCTTTTGTAGCGCGGCCTTGATCTCGTCGCGGCTCTTGGAAACGCCCGGCGTGATCCTGGTGACATGGAACAGCTCATAACCGAACACGCCCTTCACCGGGGCGCTGGTCGCGCCCAGCGCCAGCGCGAACACCGCCTTGGCGCCGTCCGGATCGGACGAGAGGTCGGCCTGCGTCTTCTCGCCGAGCTTGTAGTCGACATCCTTGAGCTTGCGGTCCGCCGCGAGTTGATCGAACGTCTTGCCGCTGTCCAGCGCCGCCTTTGCCGCACGCGCGTCCGCTTCGTTCGGGAACGTGATCTGCTCGATTTCGCGCTTCTCCGGCGTCACATAGTCGGCGTGGTTCGCCGCCAGCTCTTCATCGATCTGCTTTTCCGTGACGGAGATCGAAGGCGCCATGTCGTCGACCCCGATATAGGCGATGCTTACCGTGCGATATTCTGGTGTGCTGAAGGTATCGGGATGCGCCTTCACATAGGCTTCCAGAACGCTGTCCGCTGGCGGCGCGATGGTGCCGACCGCGCTGTCGTTTACGAGGACATATTCTGCCGCCCGCGTCTCGTTCACATAGGCGAAGATCGCCCGTGCATAGTCGAGCGGCATCATGAAGCCGCCCTGCGTCGCGCGCAGCATCTGGCCGCGCGCATTGTCCTTGCGCGACACCGCGACGAACTCGTCCTCGCTGTAGTTGGCGCGGCCGATCACCGAAAGGAACTGGTTGTGATCGAAGCTGCCCAGCGGTCCGCGGAACGCCTGGTTGCTCTGGATGTCCGCCCGCACCCGCGCATCGCCGGCTGTCAGGCCCAGCCGCTGGACGAGATTGTCCAACGCGACGCGCATCATCATGTTGTCGCGCACCTCATCGGCGAGCAGCTTGTTCTGCTCCGGCGTGAGCACTTGACCAGCACCGCGCGCCGCGTTGCGGAAGTCGCGCTGAAACTGGTCGATCTGCACATCGACCGGGCCGACAGTGAACGCCGTGGTGTCGACAGACGAGGTGCGGAACACGTCCGCGATGCCCCACACGACGAAGCTCAGTGCCAGCGCGCCCATGAACAGGGGGGCGATCCAGGTTTGTGTGTACTTGCGCAGCGACTGAAGCATGAATTTCCCGATTTGGGGCGAAAGGCGGCGGATGATAGGGAGGGGGGACAACGCAGGCAAGCAGTGCGGGGAAGACATGCGTCAGTTGATCGCCGGAAACTGGAAAATGAACGGCCTGGGCGCCACGGCGATGGCCGAACTCGGCGCATTGGCAAAGCACGTCGAGACGACGAGGCCTGCCTGCGACGTTCTGATCTGCCCCTCTGCTACTCTGATCGAGCGAGCCGCCCGGCACGCGAAGGACCGGTTCGCCGTCGGCGGTCAGGACTGCCATGCCGAAGCCTCGGGCGCCTTCACCGGCGACGTCAGCGCCGAGATGCTGCGCGACGCCGGCGCCACCGCGGTCATCGTCGGCCATTCCGAACGCCGTCAGTTTCACGGCGAGACCGACGCCATCGTGCAGGCCAAGGCGAGGGCCGCGTGGCGTGCCGGCCTCATCTCCATCATCTGCATCGGCGAAACCGAGCCGCAGCGCGACGCGGGCCACGCGCACGGCGTTTGCAGGTCGCAGATCGAAGGCAGCGTTCCGCCCGGCGCGACGCCGCAGAACACGGCGATCGCCTACGAACCCGTCTGGGCCATCGGAACGGGCAGGACGCCGACCTCGCCCGAGATCGCCGCGATGCACGCTCATATCCGCGCCGGTCTCGGCGCCCCGCTGCGCATTCTGTACGGCGGCTCGGTGAAGCCCTCGAACGCCAAGGAAATACTCGCTCTGCCGGATGTAGGCGGCGCACTGGTCGGCGGTGCCAGCTTGAAAGCATCAGACTTCATTCAAATTGTAGATGCTTGCAACCGCTCGCCTTAACCGCGCTTTCTGACCCTTTCTTAAGACGCGTCGTGGCACTCCTTACCCGAATTGGTGGGATGCAACGGCGCGCAAATGGGCCGTCTTTTTTTCGACACGACTGAGACCCTCGTCTACGATCCTGTGGCTGCGAACCGCACGGCGACCCGCGCCGCCTTGTTCACGCTCGGCTTCCGCAAGATCGAGACGGTGGCGACGCTCGACACATTCGTCGAAGCGATCCGCCGCCGCCCGCCGGATCTCGCACTGTGCGAGGCGCAGGGCAGCGATACCGCGCTGTGCAAGACCATCCAGGACCTGCGTCAGGGCGGGCAGGGCTTCAATCCGTTCATCGTCATCATCGTGACGGCATGGGAGAAGTCCGGCGCTCTCGTGAGCCGCGTGGTGAATTCCGGCGCCGACGACCTGTTGCTCCGTCCGTTCTCGACCACCTTGCTCGGCCAGCGCATCGAGACGCATGTCGAGCGCCGCAAGGGCTTCGTCGTCACCACCGACTATGTCGGTCCCGACCGTCGCAAGGACCTGACGCGTCCCTCCAACATTGAGATGTTCGAACCGCCGAACTCGCTCAAGATGAAGGCGAAGGATCGTCTCTCCGTCGAAGAGACCGCCATGCGGCTCGACGGCGAACTGCGCGGTGCGCGCGAGAAGCTGAACAACGAGAAGCTAAAACGCGACGCCTTCCAGATCTCGATCCTCTGGCGTCTGATGCAGGAGCGTGTGCCCGGCGCCTATAACGAGGAACTCGCCAAGATCGGCCACTTGGCCAAGGGCATCACCCGCCGCTGCCAGGACACGGACTTCGAGACAGCGATCGAATGGTGCGAATCCGTGTTGGCTGCCGTCGAAGGCCTTCAGGCCGGCGTAGACCGTAATGCCGCGATGCACCTTCTGGGACATGCGGCGCTCAGCCTGAACCACGTGTTCCATAGCGAGAAGTCGACGGTCGAGATATTGACCGAGGTTGACGCCACCGTGGCCATCATCCGCGCCCGCAGCCTCGCCGAAGCCACCTCGGCTGCCGCCAGCTAGGCGCAAAAAAGCCCGATCGGGAGGGATTTTTGCCCGCCCTTCCGTCGGGGGCTGCAATGGTCTATTGAGCGCCCCCTGAAATCGGGCCGTGCGCCCGAAGGAGCGTATCCGTGCAGGCCATCCTGATTGCCGTCGAACTGATCGTCGCCGTGGCGCTGATCGTATCCGTGCTGCTGCAACGTTCCGAAGGCGGGGCGCTCGGCATGGGCGGCGGCGGTTCGGGCCTGGGTGGGTTGTTTTCCCCCCGCGGTGCTGCCGACACGCTGACCCGCACGACGTCGATCCTGGCCGCGCTGTTCTTCCTGACCTGCCTTGGGTTGAACCTGCTCGCGCTGCACGGCCGCAACGAGAAGTCGTTCCTCGACCAGGGGGGACCCGCGCCGACCATTCCCGCCAAGCCCGCAACACCGGCGCCGTCCGCGCCGGCGATCCCGACGCCGCATTAGCGGTTAGAAACCCGCCGACCGCCCCGGACGTGCATCGCGCACGCGATTGAGGAACGCAAGCACGTCGATGTCCGGCGCCGTCTCGACGCCCTTGCCATCGCCCGGCGTTTTGAGTTCGGCGAGCGTGAAGTCCATCCGCGTGTCATAGGTGCGGTCGAGCTGATTGCGCAGTCTTTGTTCTGCGGCGTACCACGCCTGCTTCACCGGCCCGTCGCGGCAGGTCGACAACTCGGCGGCGTCCAACGCGCCCCAGCGCCGCTCAACGCACTGATAGGGATCGAACGACAGCGCGAACATGCGTTTCACCGCATCCTCATAGGTCAGCGTCACGACGCTGCCGTCGCTGCGGGTGTAGTGCACCGCGCAGGCCTGCGTGTCTCGCTGATAGGTCGCCAGCATGTCGCCGACCATGTCGTCGCCCAGGTAGTGCAGATGCGGATCGCCGCCGCGCACATACATGATGACGAAGCGTTCGGCGGCGTCGCGCAGCGACTTGAATGCGGTCTTGAGCCGCGCATCGCGTGAAGGGGTGGAGAATGTCTCCCAGTCGCCGTCGGTGCCGTAGATGTTCGAAGGCAGGCGGTCCGGTTCCGGCCGGTTCTGGATGCCCGCGGCGGTTGCGATGTCGACGGCCTGCATGCGGTATTGGAGATCGGCGCAGTTCGATATTGCGAGCTCGTGGACTTCCTTGACCGGATCGAATTGCAGTTCGCCGCTCACCGAAAGCTTGGCGCGCACATAGTCGTAGTAGTCGAGCTTCTCACCGTTAAGCGTGAACGCGCCGTTGGCCCAGGCCGCATCGGCCGGCCGGGGCCCGTTGCCGAAGAACTGCTCGGTCGAGAAACCGGCGATCTTCGCATTGGGTGCGAGTTCGATATGACCGCCGTGTAGCGTCCCGTCGGCGGCCGGGGACGCTCCAACCAACGTCTGTGGACGCCAGTTCTTGAACCCAGCGCCGGCTGCCGGCGCAACCCGCGTAAAGCGCGGGTCGTAGATGCTTCGTGCGAGGGAGTAGTCGGTATGCGAGTCGAAGAACCGTATCCGCCCGTCGGGGTCGACCCGATAGACGACGGCGACATGCCCGTTCGGGTCATAGATCAACGTGCCTGGCCCGATCGACCTCAGGTCGATCGCGGCCGAATAGAGGTCTGGCGCCAGCGGCCCGTCGAGGTCCGGATGGATACGGTAGGTCGCCGACGACACCGCGTCGCGCATGCTGCTGATGATGTCGAGTGCGTTTTGCGTTCCGCTCGTCAGCTGCCGGCGTGATGTGACCCGGTTGCCGTCGGGGCTGTAGCGGATGTCAGTCGTCGCCCCACGTGCTGCCACGCCATCCGCATAGGAAAATGGCAGGCCGCGTTTCCAGGCATAGTAGAACCTGAGAAGGTAGGCGAAATCGGCGCAGTCGGCGTCGAACACCGCGCCCGGCGGATCGCTTGCGCGGAATTTGTTGGCCGGATCATGCAGGCATTCGTTGACCGCGTGGCAATTCGCCTCGCCCAGCGCCTGGACGAACTCGCGATAGCCGCGCTCGTCCTCCGCCGACCAATGGTCGGCGCGGATCACATACAGGGCATCGGCCGCCGCAGGGCGGGGCAGCAACGCAACAAGAAGCAGCGCCACCCAGAGCATCAAATGCCGGTGCCTGCCGGACCGATTCGCCACGAAAACGTCCCCACCCGATCACAGATAGCTAAGCCCATTTTCCGTCGGGGGTCATGAGGCCCGCGATTTCTCCAGCGATTGCCGGGATGTAGCCGTTCACTGTGTACAAACCACGTCGCTGCATTTCGCGCTTGAGTGCGCGCCGTACTTTGACCATAAGGGACTTCCATGGCGCGGTTGATCTTCATCACCGGCGGCGTGGTCTCCTCCTTGGGAAAAGGGCTCGCGTCCGCCGCACTCGGAGCTTTGCTTCAGGCTCGCGGGTACAAAGTCCGTTTGCGGAAACTGGACCCCTATCTCAACGTGGATCCGGGGACCATGTCGCCGTCGCAGCACGGCGAAGTGTACGTGACCGATGACGGGGCGGAGACCGACCTCGACCTCGGCCACTACGAACGCTTCACCGGCGTTTCCGCGTTGAAGTCCGACAACGTCACGTCCGGCCGGATCTATCAGCAGGTGCTCGAAAAGGAGCGCAAGGGCGGTTACCTCGGCCGCACCGTGCAGGTGATCCCGCACGTCACTGACATGATCAAGGAGTTCGTCATGGCGGGAAGCGACGGCCTCGACTTCCTGCTAGTCGAGATCGGCGGCACCGTCGGCGACATCGAGGGCCTACCGTTCTTCGAAGCCATCCGCCAGCTCCACAACGAGCTGCCGCGCGGCAAGAGCGCCTTCGTCCACCTGACGCTGGTGCCCTATATCGAGGCCGCCGGCGAACTGAAGACCAAGCCGACCCAGCACTCGGTCAAGGAACTGCGTGCCATCGGCATCCAGCCGGACATCCTGCTCTGCCGCGCCAGCCATCCGATCCCGGACGACGAGCGCCGCAAGATCGGCCTGTTCTGTAACGTCCCGGCCGAGCGGGTCATCCCGGCGCTCGACCTCGATACGATCTATCGCGTGCCGATGGCCTATCACGCCGCCGGCCTCGATACCCAATTGCTGAAAGTGTTCGACATCCAGGACGCGCCGCCGCCGGACCTCTCACGCTGGCAGACCGTCGTCGACCGCGTGAAGAACCCGGAGGGCGAGGTCCGCATCGCCGTCGTCGGCAAGTACATGCAGGTGAAGGACAGTTACAAGTCGCTGTCCGAAGCGCTGGTTCATGGCGGCATCGCCAACAACGTGAAGGTCCATCTCGACTGGATCGACAGCGAGATATTCGAGCGTTCCGACGCCGCCGCCTTCCTCGAGAACGTGAGCGGCATCCTGGTTCCGGGCGGATTTGGCGAGCGGGGCACCGAAGGCAAGATCGACGCGGTAAAGTTCGCCCGCGAACGCAAGGTGCCGTTCTTCGGCATCTGCTACGGCCTGCATATGGCGGTGATCGAAGCCGCACGCGATCTCGCGGGCCTCGAAGGCGCCGGCACGACCGAGATCGGTCATCCGAAGCATCCCGTCATCGGCCTGATGACCGAATGGACCAAGGGCAACCAGAAGGAAGTTCGCAGCGCCGACGGCGATCTGGGCGGCACGATGCGCCTTGGCGCCTACACGGCTGTGCTCACGCCGGGGAGCCGCGTCGCTGAAGTGTACGGCGTTACTCAGATCAGCGAGCGACACCGCCACCGATACGAGGTGAACACCGAATACGCCAGGATGCTGGGCAAGCACGGATTCGAAGTATCCGGCTGGTCGCCCGACGGCCTGCTGCCCGAGATCATGGAGATCCCCGACCACCCGTGGTTCATCGGCGTACAGTACCACCCCGAGCTCAAGTCCCGCCCGCTGGAACCGCACCCGCTCTTCACCAGCTTCGTCGCCGCCGCGGTCCAGAAGAGCCGTTTGGTCTGACGCCAAAACAAAAAGTGCCCATTCCCGAAGACAATGATCAAGCGCTAGCGCTCTGACCGATCCCTGCCGGCCAGATTTAGCAGACAGCTCCCTCATTTTCGTCCGGAACCGGCGAAAGTGATGTGCGTATGCGGAACGCTCGGCACGCGCTGTCATTCCCTTCGCAAGAATGAAGAAGGAGAGCCCCCATGAAAGTCGCCGAAGTGATGTGCCGCAGCGCCAAGACCATCAATGCCAACGAAACCCTGAAAACGGCGGCGCAGATGATGGCCCGGGAAGACGTCGGGTTCCTGCCGGTGGAGGAGAACGACCGGCTGATCGGCATGATCACCGATCGCGACATCGTCACCCGCTGTATCGCGCAGGGAAAAGACGGCACCTCGCGCGTCCGCGACGCGATGACGAAGGACGTCAAATACTGCTTCGAGAACGAGGATATAGACGAGGTGATGGACAATATGGCGGACCTCCAGATCCGCCGTCTGCCCGTCATGAGCAGGGACAAGCGCTTGGTCGGCATCCTGTCGCTGGCAGATGCGGCGCGCGCCTATTCGCCCGACGCGGTTGGCATCGCGTTCTCTGGCGTCGTCTCGCCTGGCGGAACTCACGCCGGCGATCGGAATCCCCGCCTTGGCCGCTGACAGGCCTCAAGTAGCGAAGCGATAGGCCAAAGAAATAAGCGCGATTCGTGAAAACGAATAGCAGCCAGTGGTGCCGAGGCTGAGCCGACCCACCAGATTTGGCAGGCTGGCTCAGGCGCCCCGAGGAGACAGGATCATTTTGATCCCGTCGCGCGGCCGCATGGTGATACGGTGCTGGAGCACGATGTCCTGGCCTGACACCAGCTTGAGCCGGAACCGCTGCGCCATCGCGGCGAGGATCAGATGCGCCTCTGCCATGGCAAGCGCCATGCCGATGCACACCCGCGGCCCACCGCCGAACGGAAGATAGGCAAACCGGTGGCGCCCCTGGCTGCGCTCCGGCGAGAACCGCTCGGGATCGAATTTCTCGGGATTGTCCCATAGCAGGCGGTGACGATGGATGACCCACGGAATTACTCCGACCTGCGCCCCCTTTGGCACCTTCACGCCGCAGATCTCGTCGTCTTCCAGCACGGCACGGTTGGAAAGCCCCGGCGCTGGTGGATAGAGCCGCATCGACTCCTCGAGCACCATCTTCGTGTAGGGCAGGTTGACCAGGTCGTCGTGCACCGGGTTGCGGCCACCCAGCACGCGCTGGAGTTCCTCGTGCATCTTGGCTTCCACCTCGGGGTGCTGCGAGAGCAAGTACCAGGTGTAGGTCAGCGCCAGCGCCGTCGTGTCGTGACCGGCGAGGAAGATGATGACGAGTTCATCGCGCACCTCGTCGTTGCTCAACTGCGTGTTCGCTTCGCCGTCGCGCGCGGCGATCAACCGGTCGAGAAGGTCGCGCGGTGCGGAACCCTCCATCTTCTGGCGCGCCGCGATCAGATTCTTCATCGTCGCGTCCATTTCGGTGAAGTTCTGATGGATGCGCTCCATCTTCTTCTTCATGCGCGGTGGCCCGATGAGCGGCAGAAGATCGGCGACGCCGAAATCGATCGCATCGGTCAACTTGTTCAGCGACCGATCGATCAGTTGCCCTAGCATCTCGCCGTCGCTGGAGAACATCGTCTCCGAGATCACCTTCAGCGTGAGATGAGTCATCTCCTCTGCAACATCGATGACGGCGCCCATGCCCTTCGCCGCCCACTGCTCGCAGAACTGATCCGCCGAAGCGACCATTGCCGGCGCGTACGAAACGATCGACCGGAAGTCGAAGCTCGGTGCCATCAGGCGCCGGTGCGACCGCCACTTGTCGCCATCCGAAACCAGCAGCCCTTCGCCGACGATGGCGCCGAGCATCTTCCGCTCCATGTCAGTCTTGGGGTAGTTCGCGACGTTGTCGAGCAGCACCCGCTTTGCGCCCGCCGGATCGCTGACGATGACGTTGGTTCCGAAGATGCTCTTCCACACCCAGACGGGCTTCTCGTAGGCGATGCGGGGGATGGTCTCGAACTCGTTCGACGGCCGGTTGAACAGCATCTGGAGCAGACCCAGCTGCTTCTCGGGCGGCGGCTTCGTGCCGACCAGAAACGGTGTGGCGACACCTTCGGCCAGGCTCATGCTCATAGCTCCCCGACTGCTGGCTGGCATGTAGGCGGGAGCGCCTCGCAGTTCAATAATGCCAGCCGCCGGACATTCAGGATACCAGCCAAAATCATGCTCGACAGAAGGCTAACGTCGGGGCCCGCGCCGCCCCCGCGCAACAATGCGAAAGCGACGGCCGAGGCTCCGGTGGAGAGGAGGGCGGTCAGGATCGGCTTGGCGGCTTCGGAAAGTTTCAGCATCGGATCGGTCCCTGCGATCGGTTTGCCGTTTCAGATGCGGCAGGGCCGAAAATGGATGCATTCGACCTGCGGAAGTTCATCATTCTAAAACATCCACCTTCGTCGTTAAGCACCGGTTTACTGCACCTCTAAAAGCCGAGGGATTTCGGCCGCTTGGTCGCCTAGGCTCCGTGCATGTCGAAGTGGGCGCAATCCATCTGGCTGATTCTGTGCGGGATGCTGCTCGCCGTTCCCGCGGCGGCCACCGAATACGCGCCTGCGCCCGCTTACACCGCCGCCGCCGACTACCGTCTGGGCTCCGGTGACAAAGTGAAGGTGACTGTGTTCGGCGAGGCCGATTTGGGAGGCGACTTCCAGGTCGACGCACTCGGCTTCATCCGCATGCCCATGATCGGGCAGGTGAAGGCGGGTGGCCTGACTGCACACGACGTCGAGACCAACATCCGCACTGCGCTCGCCGACGGCTATCTCAACGACCCGCGCGTGGCGGTCGAGATCACGACCTATCGTCCCTTCTACATCGTCGGCGAAGTCCAGAAGCCCGGCGAATATCCGTTCGCCAACGGTATGACCGCGCAAACGGCGGTGTCCGTCGCCGGCGGGTTTACGTCCAAGGCCGTGACCAGCACGATCTACATCCGCCATCTTGGCGAGAGCACGGAGCACAAGCTTTCGGCAACCGACGGAACGGCGATCTCGCCGGGTGATACGATCCGTGTGGATTCGACGCCGTTCTGGGATGTCCTGGATGTCCTGGCGCCGCTCGCGGGTGTCGCCGCTTTGCGCTACGTGGTCCCGTAAGACCCTGCAAGCACACCTGTTGTGTTGGCCGGGGCAATGGCCCATAGGATCGCTGCATGACCGCTGTTAGCCCCAATGCCGTCGTCAAGGTCGGCAATGTCGAGATCGGCAATGCCAAGAAACTCGCGCTCATCGCCGGGCCCTGCCAGCTCGAAAGCCGCGAACACGCTTTCGAAATGGCGAGCGCACTGAAGGAGATGGCCGCGCATGCGGGCCTCGGCCTCGTCTACAAGACGAGCTTCGACAAGGCGAACCGCTCGAGCACAGCGGGCAAGCGCGGCATTGGCCTCGAGAAATCGCTCCAGATCTTCGCCGACATCCGTTCTGAGCTCGGCCTGCCGATCCTCACCGACATCCATGAACGCGAGCAGTGCGCAATCATGGCGCCGGTGGTCGACATCCTTCAAATTCCAGCCTTCCTATCGCGCCAGACAGACTTGATTGTGGCCGCGGCACAGACCGGCAAGGTCATCAACGTGAAGAAGGGCCAGTTCCTCGCACCCTGGGACATGAAGAACGCCATTGCCAAGGTGACCGAAGTTGGCAACCCAAACGTGCTCGTCACCGAGCGCGGCGCGAGCTTCGGATACAACACGCTGGTCGTCGACATGACATCGCTGCCCAAGATGGCGAGGCTGGGTGTTCCGGTTGTGATGGACGCCACGCACGCCGTGCAAACGCCGGGCGGGCAGGGTGACCGCTCCGGCGGCGAGCGCGAGATGGCGCCCTACATCGCGCGCGCCGCCGTCGCCGCGGGTGTCGCCGCGGTGTTCATCGAGACGCACAACGATCCGGAAGGCGCTGCAAGGCGCGGCATCTCCGATGCCGCCAACATGCTCTGGCTGAAAGATGTCCCGGACCTGCTTGGCGACCTGGTCGAGATCGACCGCATCGCCAAGCGCCCACATCGCAATTGAAAGCAATTGGGGCCGGACAAATTAGCTGGCGTGTGTCGCCATCCACGATGCGACGAGGCCCCAGACCGACAAAATCAGCAGGCCGGCCGTTGCCAGCGACGTGATCAGGAAGCCGGTGCTGCGCTTGTTCGGGGCCGCCATGTAGCCTTGCAGATAGACGATGCGGCCGATGATCCACACAAGCCCGAATGCCGCCGGCAGCCACGCCAGGGTGTTGAAGTACGCCGTTGCCACATAGAGCAGCGGGAAGAACAGCACCGACTGCTCCAGCGTGTTCATCTGCACGCGCACGGCGCTCTCGAACTCTAGCGGTCCCGTCGTCGCCGGCGCGTCGACCTTGTGCTTGCCGCGCATCCTCGCGACGTTGATCCCGGTATAGAAGATGAACAGAACAGCGAGCACAGCGACCGCTGCGCTCAGAATATCGGCTGGCATGGCGTTTCCCCTTCGAAGACTCCGCGCAAAGCACGCGAGGCCATAGTCGTAACTTATAGCATCGACAGAAGCTGGACACGCGTCTTCGATTGCATTTTTGCTGATCCAACCTAGTCTCGGGCCGCTTCTGATTGGGGGCAAAATGGGTAAGGCCGACTCGCCTCTGGCATTGACGCGTCGCGGCATGCTGGTCGGCATGGCAGCTCTGACGGCGGCATCCGCGGCGCCGCTCAGACGCTCCAGCCATTACGACGTCGTTGTCATCGGTGCGGGTTCAGCGGGCATCGGCGCGTCGCGAACGCTCCAGGCCCTGGGCCGCAGCTGTCTGGTGATCGAGGCTGCAAATCGCGTCGGCGGCCGTGCCTTCACGGACTCGACGACGTTTCCGATGCCGTTCGACATCGGTTGCGCCTGGATTCATGCCGGTATGACCAACCCGTATTACGCATTCGCGCTTGAGCGCGGCTATCACATCAAGAAGCACGACGTCGATACGCTCCACGAACTCTTCTACTCCGGCGAGTGGAAGGGCGAAGCCGCCGTGAAGGCCGTGGCAGATTCCGAGGAGACGATCATCAAGATCGCCCAGGATGACGCGCGCCACGGCAGGGATGTCCCGCTCGCGAGCATCATGCCGTCCTGCGAACCACCGATGGCGGCCGCCGCAACCTTCATGGGGCCAATGGATTCCGCGGTCGACTTCTCTCAGGAATCCACATTCGATCTCAGGGACGAGGAGAGCGCAGATTACGATCCGAACTACCTCGTGCGCGAAGGGTTCGGCGCCCTCGTCGTCGACGTCGCCAAGGGTATCTCGGTGTCACTGTCCACGGCGGCTACAGCGATCCGCAGCGAGCGCTCCGGTGTCGCCATCGAGACCAACAAGGGCACGATCCGCGCAAAGAAGGTCATCGTCACGGCCTCGACCGGCGTGCTCCAGAAAGATGCCATACGCTTCGAGCCGCGCTTGCCGGTCGAAACGGATGAGGCCATCCACAGCCTGCCGATGGGCCTTCTTACGAAGATCCCGCTGCTGATCCCCGGCGTCAGTCACGACAGCCATGAGATCAATCCCGGCGAGAACGTGATGAACCTCGTGCCGCCGAAGCCGGGCTCGCCACCCTGCCAGGAAGCCGACGGCAATTTCTACTATCTCGCCTGGCCGTGGGATTCCGACCTGATGGTGGGCTTCGTCGGCGGCAGCTACGCGTGGGAGCTCGCGGGGCGGCCCGATGCCGAGGTCATCGATGTGACCGTCGCGAACCTCGCACAGATCTACGGCAACGACATCAAGCGCAAGGTGACGAAGAGCCTGGTCACGCCGTGGGGCCGCAACCCGCTGACCCATGGCGCCTACGCGGCTGCGGTGCCGGGACACTCGCCGGCGCGCGATACGATACGCCTGCCGGTGCAGGACCGTATCTGGTTCGCTGGCGAAGCGGCGGCGCAGGACGGCCTGTTCGCGACCTGCGGTGGCGCCTATCTCTCGGGGACCGCACAGGCGCGTGCGGTCCACCGAGCGATCGGGAACGCTGACAAGGCTTAGTGGCCGTAGCCGCCGCTATTGGCATCGCGGGCGGCGCGGAACGCATCCATCTTGGCCTTGATGTCGGCCTGTTCGGCCGGGGTCAGCGCGGCCCAGCGCTTGTCGAGGTCCGCCTTGAACTTGGCGCGGTCGGCGTCCGACATCGCCATGATGCGCTCACGCTGCTGGTGGCGATAGTCGTGGCGCTGGTCGTCGGTCATGCCGGCCGTCGCCCTCTGGCCGTCGACGAACAGCATCATGCGCTCTTCCGGCGTGAACATGCCGCGCATCATGCCGCGGCCGTCATTCTGCGTCGGTGCGGGGGCAGCAGCCGGCTCGGCCGTGTACGCCGCACCACCGGCAAGAAGCGCGATCGTGCTGGCGGCCAAAAGGATACGAGTGAAAGACATAGAACTACTCCTGGGGACGTGGGTTCAACGCGAGAGATGCCGCTCTCCGTCGCACGCTTGCTGGCGCTCAACCGATCCCGTAAGAGCACACGCAACTTGGCAATCCATGACGGGGACCTGACGTGACCGCCATTATCGACATCACCGGACGTGAAATTTTGGACAGCCGCGGCAATCCGACCGTCGAGGTCGATGTCCGTCTCGAAGACGGATCGTTCGGCCGGGCCGCGGTTCCGTCAGGTGCCTCGACGGGCGCGCACGAAGCGGTGGAACTGCGCGACGGTGGTAAGCGCTATAGTGGCAAAGGTGTCGAAAAGGCTGTCGCTGCGGCGAATGGCGAAATCTTCGACGCACTTTGTGGCATGGAGGCCGAGGATCAGATCCGCCTCGACAAGCTGATGATCCAGCTTGATGGCACGCCCAATAAGTCGCGCCTCGGCGCCAACGCGATCCTTGGTGTTTCGCTTGCCATCGCCAAGGCAGCCGCGATCTCGGCGAACCTGCCGCTCTACAAATACGTTGGTGGTGCGAAGGCGCAAACGCTGCCTGTGCCAATGATGAACATCATCAATGGCGGCGTGCATGCGGATAATCCGATCGACTTCCAGGAGTTCATGATCATGCCGGTGGGCGCGCCGACATTTCGTGAAGGACTCCGGATGGGCGCCGAAGTCTTCCACACGCTCAAGAAGGCGCTGCACGACGCCGGCCACAATACCAATGTCGGCGACGAGGGCGGCTTCGCGCCAAACCTCAAGAGTCCGGACGAAGCGCTGAGCTTCATCGCCAGGTCGGTGGAGAAGGCCGGCTACAAGCTGGGCGAGGACATCTACTTCGCACTCGATCCGGCCTCGACCGAGTTCTTCAAGAACGGCAAGTACGAGCTGGAAGGTGAGGGCAAGTCGCTCACGCCCGACCAGATGGTCAAGGTCTATGTCGACCTCTGCGCCCGCTATCCGATCATCTCGATCGAAGACGGCATGGCGGAGGACGACTGGGACGGCTGGGCTGCCATCACGAAAGAGATCGGCAAGAAGGTGCAACTCGTCGGCGACGATCTCTTCGTCACCAACACCAGGCGCTTGGTGGAAGGCATCAGGAAGGGCGTCGCCAACGCCGTCCTGGTGAAGGTCAACCAGATCGGCTCGCTGACCGAGACGCTGGACGCCGTCGACACCGCGCATCGCGCGGCCTATCGCGCCGTGATGTCCCACCGCTCCGGTGAGACCGAGGACAACACCATCGCCGATCTCGCGGTCGCGACGAACTGCGGTCAGATCAAGACGGGTTCGCTTGCGCGCTCCGACCGGTTGTCGAAGTACAACCAGCTCCTGCGCATCGAGGAACAGCTCGGCGATCAGGCGATCTACGCGGGCCGGAGTGTCCTGAAGAATTAATCGCAGAACCGGCGCGTTAACTGCTTGACGGGCCGAATCAGTTCGTGATTCGGTCGGGGGTATGCGAATCAGGCGCAGCGTCACGCGTTTCTTCAGCTACTCGATCCTACCGGCCATTACCTGCGCCGTGGTGGCCTACTTCGGCTATTACGCGATCTATGGCGAGCGCGGGATGATGGCGCTGGCCGATGTCAAGGCCCGCCTTGGCGTCGAGGAGAAGGCGCTGGCAGACGCAAAAGACGCCCGTCTCCGTTTGGAACACCGCATCTCCCTGATGCGCTCCGGCGATACCGACCTGGTCGAGGAACTGGCGCGCAAGCAGCTCATTATCGGCGCGCCCAACCAGGTCGCCATGCCGCGCGACAGGCACGAATAGTTCGCATCTGCGAAGGCCGGTTCGGATCGTGCGGCAACCGTCGCAGATTGCGCGCAATCTTGCGCGGCCATCCGTGCGTTACCCATGGAACGCCGCAGGATGCTTGCCAAAAAGGACCTACCTTGCCACAACGCCCTTGCCCCAATGTTCCAAGCAGTTCGCGGAGATAAGCCCCTATGGCTGAGGCAAAAACAGCCCCGGACACCGGTGCCAAGCCCGCCGCGGCAGGCGACAATTCCGTCTCGCTGAAGACGCTCTATCACGACATGCTGCTGATCCGCCGTTTCGAGGAGAAGGCAGGGCAGCTCTATGGGATGGGACTGATCGGCGGCTTTTGCCACCTCTACATCGGCCAGGAAGCCGTCGTGGTCGGCATGAACGCGGCGCAGAAGCCGGGCGACCAGGTCATCACCGCCTACCGCGATCACGGGCACATGCTCGCTTGCGGCATGGATCCCAAATTCGTGATGGCTGAGCTCACCGGCCGCCAGACCGGCTATTCCAAGGGCAAGGGCGGCTCGATGCACATGTTCAGTGCGGAGAAGGAGTTCTACGGCGGCCACGGGATCGTCGGCGCGCAGGTACCGCTCGGCACCGGCCTCGCCTTCGCCAACCAGTACCGGAACAACGGCCGGGTCAGCATCACCTACTTCGGCGATGGCGCGTCAAACCAGGGCCAGGTCTACGAAGCGTTCAACATGGCCGAGCTCTGGAAGCTGCCCGTTGTCTACGTAATCGAGAACAACCAGTACGCAATGGGCACCAGCGTCGAGCGCTCCAGCGCCGAAACGCACTTCTACAAGCGCGGCTCTTCCTTCAACATTCCGGGCGAACAGGTCGATGGCATGGACGTCGATGCTGTGCGCGAGGCCGGCCTGAAGGCTATCGGCTGGTGCCGCTCCGGCAAGGGCCCGATCATTCTGGAGATGAAAACCTATCGCTATCGCGGTCACTCGATGTCCGATCCTGCGAAGTACCGCACGCGCGAGGAAGTCACCGCCGTGCGCGAGAAGCGCGATCCGATCGATCACCTTGGCCAGAAGCTTATCGCCGAGAAGCTCGCGAGCGAGGATGATCTGAAGGCGATCGACAGGGACATCCGCCAGGTTGTGAACGCCGCCGCGGAATTCGCCACAGAGAGTCCCGAGCCTGCCGAGGCCGAGCTCTACACCGATGTCATGGCGTAACCGATGTCCATTGAGATTCTCATGCCCGCGCTTTCGCCCACGATGGAAGAGGGCAAGCTTGCCAAGTGGCTGGTGAAGGAAGGCGATACGGTGAAGTCGGGCGACATCCTCGCCGAGATCGAGACCGACAAGGCCACGATGGAGTTCGAGGCCGTCGACGAAGGCAAAATCGGCAAGCTGCTCGTCGCCGAGGGCACCGAAGGCGTGAGGGTCAACCAGCCCATCGCAACGATGGTCGGTGACAGTGAAGACAAGTCTTCGCCGGCGGCCACGCAAAAGTCTGCTGAGGCGCCGGCCGCGCCCAAGCGCGACGCGCAGAAGGCCGTCGAAGCCAAGCCCGCGCCAAAGGTGCCGAAAGTCGAAGTCGCAGCCGCGCTAAGCGATCCGGAAATCCCGGAAGGCACCGAGATGGTGACAATGACCGTCCGCGAAGCCTTGCGTGACGCTATGGCGGAAGAGATGCGCCGCGACGACACAGTGTTCCTGATGGGAGAGGAGGTCGCGCAGTACCAGGGCGCCTACAAGGTCAGCCAGGGCTTGCTGGAAGAGTTCGGCGCGCGCCGCGTGATCGACACGCCGATCACGGAGCACGGCTTTGCCGGCCTTGGCGTGGGCGCTGCGTTCGCGGGCCTTCGTCCGATCGTCGAATTCATGACGTGGAACTTCGCCATGCAGGCGATCGATCAGATCATCAACTCCGCCGGCAAGACGCGCTACATGTCCGGCGGCCAGATGAGCAGCCCCATCGTGTTCCGCGGCCCCAATGGCCCTGCCGCGCGCGTCGGTGCGCAGCACAGCCAGGATTACTCGTCGTGGTACGCGCATGTTCCCGGCATCAAGGTGATCGCCCCGTATTTCGCCTCCGACGCCAAGGGCCTGCTCAAGGCAGCGATCCGCGATCCGAACCCCGTGATCTTCCTCGAGAACGAGATCTGCTACGGCCGATCCTTCCCGGTACCGAAGCTCGACGATTTCGTGCTCCCTATCGGCAAGGCGCGCGTCGTGAAAACCGGCAAGGATGTCACACTGGTTGCGCACTCCATCTGCGTCGGTCTGATCCTCGAAGCGGCCGAGAAGCTCGCTACCGAGGGCATCAATGCGGAACTGATCGACTTGCGCACCCTGCGCCCGCTTGACACCGCGACGGTGTTGCAATCGGTCCGCAAGACCAACCGCATCGTGACAGTGGAGCAGGGCTGGCCGATCTGTTCGATCGGCTCGGAGATCGCGTCGGTCGTCGCGCTCGAGGCCTTCGATTATCTCGACGCCCCGCCGACCAAGGTCACCGGCAAGGACGTGCCGATGCCCTACGCTGCGAACCTCGAGAAGCTCGCGCTGCCGCACGTCGAAGACGTCATCGCCGCGGCCAAGGCCGTCTGCTATCGGGATTGAGCATGGCCAAGAAGCCGAAACTCTCCTGGCATGCCGGCGGATGCCACTGCGGTGCGGTGCGCTTCGAAGCGGCGATGCCCGCGGATGTCGAGCTGATCGACTGCAACTGCTCGATGTGTCACCGCACCGGCTATCTGCACCTCGTGGTGTCGAAGGACAATTTCCGGATCACCAAGGGCAAGACCAAGCTCACCAAGTACGTTTTCAACACCGGTGTCGCGAAGCATTTCTTCTGCTCGGTTTGCGGCATCAAATCGTTCTACGTGCCGCGTTCGCACCCCAACGGCTACAGCATCAACTTCCGCTGTCTCGATGATCCGAAGGCCTTCCACTCGGTCGTGACGACGGAGTTCGACGGCAAGGAATGGGAAAAAAACGCCGGCGATCTGGCACCACTGGAGGCTCGCTAGTGGCAACGCAAATCCTCATGCCTGCGCTTTCGCCCACGATGGAAGAGGGCAAGCTCGCCAAGTGGCTGGTGAAGGAAGGCGACACCGTGAAGTCGGGCGACATCCTCGCCGAGATCGAGACCGACAAGGCCACGATGGAGTTCGAGGCCGTCGATGAAGGCAAGATCGGTAAACTGCTAGTGGCTGAGGGCACCGAAGGCGTGAAGGTCAACGCCCCGATCGCCACGCTGCTTGCGGAAGGCGAAAAGCCGGGCGCGACGGTCGACATCTCATCCGCAATGGATTCGATCAAATCCGCCGTCCAAGAAGCCGCTCCGCAGAAGCCTACACCGAAAGCTGCACCGGCAGCGTCCACGCCCGCCCAAGCCGCACCGACTCCCGCTGCCGCGAAGCCGACAGCTGCACCCGCCGCAAAGCCCGATGCGGAGCGCATCTTCGCCTCGCCCTTGGCCCGCAAGATTGCCGCACAGAAGGGCGTCGAACTGTCCACCGTCCATGGCTCCGGCCCGCGCGGCCGCATCGTGAAGGCCGACGTTGAAGGTGCCAAGCCCGGTGTCGCGCCTGCCGCGAAGTCTCCCGCCGTCGCACCTGTGCCCGCCGGCCAGCCCATCGCCGGCATCGCCCCGCTGCCCGACGCCCGCGCATTTTTCAAGTCGGAGGACTACGACGAAATCCCGCACGATCAGATGCGTAAGACCATCGCGCGCCGCCTGACCTCGGCCAAGACGCTGATCCCGCATTTCTACCTGACCATCAACACGCGCATTGACAACCTGATGGATACCCGCGCACGGCTGAACGCGGCATCGCCGAAAGAAAACGGCTTCAAGCTCTCGGTCAACGACTTCGTGGTGAAAGCTTGCGCGCTTTCTCTCATGCGCGTCCCCGAGGTGAACGCGAGCTGGACCGACACGGCGATGCTGCGCCATAAGCACGCCGACGTCGGTGTGGCGGTCGCGCTGGACTTCGGCCTGATCACGCCCATCGTCTTCCGCGCGGAAGAGAAAGGCCTGGCCGCCATCTCCAACGAGGTGAAGTCACTTGCCGAGCGCGCCCGCAACAAGAAATTGAAGCCCAGTGAATTCGAAGGCGGCGGCTTCTCGGTCTCCAACCTTGGCATGTTCGGCATCAAGGACTTCACCGCCGTCATCAACCCACCCCAGGCCGCCATCCTCGCCGTCGGGGCCGGTGAGAAGCGGCCTGTTGTGGTCGGCGACAAGATCGAGATCCAACAGATCATGACGGTCACGCTGTCCTGCGACCACCGCGTTATCGATGGCGCCACCGGCGCACGCTTCCTTCAGGCGTTCAAGCAGTTCATCGAAGAACCGGCCGCAATGCTCTTGTGAGGGTGCATGGCAGGGGACATCGAAGCCATTCTGGAAACCGGCAGCGTCGCGGCGATCGAACTCGCAGCCTCTGCAATGGCAGAGCGCGGCCACACGCCAGGCGCCTGCGCAAACTGCACGAAGCCCCTGGTTGGTCCCTATTGCGCCGTGTGCGGTCAGCCGAGCAAGACCCACCGCCGCTCGGTTGGCATCCTGATCCACGATCTCGTGACTGACTTCGCCAATATGGACAGCCGCATGGTGCGCACCGCCCGCGCGCTGCTGCTCCAGCCTGGCGAGCTGCCCGCTGCCTTCCGCCGAGGCCAGACGCAGCCCTATTCGCCCGCGATCCGGCTCTATCTGTTCGTCTCGCTGGTGTTCTTCGCCCTGCTCAGCGTCACGAACATCGCGATCGTTCAGTTCGAGATAAAGGCGACGCCACAAAAGGTCATATGGCAGAACGGCCAGCCCTTCATCGCCAATCCGGCTTACGACAAGAACGACGACGATCCGGACGCAAGAAAGACCATCAAGCCGCTGATCCCGATCAAAAGGGCAAAGGCGCTGCGGCCTGGCGGTCTCTTCAACTATTCCGAGCAGGCGCACTTTTTCACCCGGATCGGCGCTTATCGTTCAAGTCTCCCGGCGGCAGCGCGTGATCGTCTCAAGGACGCCGGCGTAGTGGAGGTTACCGGCCCCGGTAAGAAGGAAGCGGATTGGGTCGAGCGCAACGTGTACGGCACTCTGAACCAGCTTGCCGCCGATCCGGCGGCGCTGAATGGCCCGCTGACCACCTGGCTGCCGAGGGTGATGTTCCTGCTGCTGCCGCTTTACGCGCTTCTGTTGGCGCTGTTTCACATCCGAAGACGCAAGGACTTCTTCCTCGTCGACCATCTGGTGTTTTCGCTCAACATTCACGCCTTCGTTTTTGTGATACTAATGGTGTGCGTCGGTCTCGCTCAGATCATGACGGGCGACACGGTCTCCTGGATATTCTTCGTGGGGATGTCGGTTTACATCCTGCTCGCCATGAAACGGTTCTACGCACAGGGCTGGGTGATGACCGCGATCAAGTTCCTCGGCGTCTCGGCCGTCTACTGCATCTTCTTCCTGCTGCCCGCCATGGTCGGCGTGCTCGCGCTCAGTGTTTTTGGAGGCAATCTTGGCTGATACCTATGACGTAGTTGTCATCGGAGCAGGCCCGGGCGGTTACGTCTGTGCTATTCGCGCCGCACAGCTCGGCCTCAAGACAGCGATCGTGGAGCGCGATCGCCTGGGCGGCATCTGCCTCAACTGGGGCTGCATCCCGACCAAGGCGCTGCTTCGGTCGTCGGAGATATGGCACCTGATGCACCGGTTGAACGAGTTCGGTTTCAGTGCTGACAACATGAAGTTTGACATCGCCAGGATCGTCGAACGCTCGCGCAAGGTGGCACAACAACTCTCCAATGGCGTCGCTTTCCTCATGAAGAAACACAAGATTGCCGTGATTGCCGGTGAGGCGAAGCTCGCGGGTAAGGGCAAGCTCACGGTCACCAAGGACGGCAAGACGGAAGAGGTCACCGCAAAGAACGTCGTGCTCGCAACGGGCGCCCGCGCGCGCACCTTCCCGGGCATGGAGCCGGACGGCAAGCTGATCTGGACTTATCGCGAAGCGATGGTGCCGCCCTCTTTCCCGAAGTCGCTGCTGATCGTCGGCTCCGGCGCCATCGGCATCGAGTTTGCGAGCTTCTACCGCACGCTCGGCGCCGAGGTGATGGTGGTCGAGGTGCTAGACCGCGTCCTGCCGGTGGAGGATGAAGAAATCTCGGCCATGGCCGCTAAGGCCTTCGCCAAACAGGGCATGAAGATCAAGGTCGGGACGACGGTCGAGCAGCTCGAGAAGGGCGCCGACAATGTCACTGCGACGCTGAAGACCAAGGACGGCAAAACCGAAACCCTGACTGTCGATCGCGTGATCCTGGCCGTAGGAATCGTCGGCAATGTGGAGAACATCGGGCTCGAAGCAGCCGGCGTGAAGGTCGATCGTACCCATGTCGTGATCAGCGAGTGGGGCGAGACCGGCGTCCCGGGCATCTGGGCCATCGGCGACCTCTGTGGCGGGCCCTGGCTCGCGCACAAGGCGATGCATGAGGGTGTGATTGTCGCGGAGCGCATCGCCGGCGCGAAGGGCGTGCACCCGCTCAACACGGCCAACGTTCCGGGCTGCACCTATTGCTGGCCGCAGGTCGCCAGTGTGGGCCTGACCGAAGCGAAGGCGAAAGCCACCGGCCGAAAGATCAAGGTTGGTCGGTTTCCCTTCATTGGCAACGGCAAGGCCATCGCCTTAGGCGAAGCGGAGGGCATGATCAAGACGGTGTTCGACGCCGACACCGGCGAGATGCTGGGCGCGCACATGATCGGTGCGGAAGTCACCGAACTCATCAACTCCTACACCGTCGCCAAGACCGGCGAACTGACAGACGCCGAGCTCCAGCATACCATCTTCCCGCACCCGACCCTGTCCGAGATGCTGCACGAAGCGGTGCTGGATGCCGACAAGAAGGCGCTACATATCTAGGAGGTGGTTCAGGTCCTCGGTCAGTGCCCCGATATCCTTGGTGTCGGTCGATACCAGGTGTGCACGCCCGTCGCGGCCAAAGAAGAACACGGCATTGGAGTGCATCACCTCGTAATTCGGCCCCGGCGTGACCGTGTAGGCAACGCGATAGCGCCGCGCCAGCGCCGCAAGCTGATCGTCCGTCCCGCGCAAGCCGTTCACCTGCGGCGCGAACGAATTCACGTAACCTTTCATCAGATCCGGCGTGTCGCGGTTGGGATCGACGGTAACGAATAGCACGCGTACGCCATCCGCCTTCGCGCCTAGCTTGCCCAGCGCCTCTGCCAGGTTGGCCAAGGTTGTCGGGCAGATGTCTGGACAATGCGTGTAACCGAAATAGAGCACGACGATCTTGCCGCGATAATCGGCCTCGCTCACGATCTCGCCATCGCTGGCGCGGGTCATTGTGAACACCAGCGGCGGCATCGCGCCAGTGATGTCGGTTGCATGCCAACCGCTCTGCTTGCTGCACGCGGCAAGCAGCACGGCGACGAGAACGGCGACAGCCCGGAGTTTCATGCCGACGACGTACCATGCGAAGGGGGGAGGGGATTGCTGTGACCAATCGCCTCGCAAACCGCGCGACTGCCGCCGTATAAGACCGCGATGCCTGCAGCCTCCATCGCAACCGCGCGCTTCGACGGCCCGATCTATCTCGGTATCTTCGCCTTCGGCTTCGCCATCGACGTCGCTTGCCGCCTCTATCCGGCGCAGCTTCCGTTCTGGATGCCGTGGGAGTTTTCCTGGACGGTCTACCTGGCGACCGCACTCAGCCTTCTATGGTTCTGGCGCGGCTGGCAGAGCGGCGTTCGTATCGCGCGGTGGCGCGCGGCCAGCTTCCTGCTCGGCGCCCTGTCGTTCTATGTCGTGCTCCAGACCCACGTCGACTACTGGGCGCAGCATATGTTCTTCGTCCATCGCTTGGCGCATTTCGTGCTGCATCATGCCGGCGCCTTCCTGATCGGCCTTGCCGCCGCCGGTCCGGTGCTCCGTGCCGGCATGCCGGGATTCCTCACGCTCTTCACTGATGCGAAGCCGGTTCGGCGCATTGTGGATTTCCTTCAGCATCCGGCCGTCGCGCCGCTGCTGTTCGTCGGCCTTTTGTATTTCTGGTTGCTACCGTCGATTCACACCCGTGTGATGCTGGACACCGATCTCTATGACCTCATGAACTGCACCATGGCGATCAACGGCGCGATGTTCTGGTCGCTGGTGCTCGACCCGCGCCCTAGGCCGCCCGCGCGCCTGTCGCACCTGATGCGTGCCGCCATAATCCTGATCATCGAGTTGCCGCAGATGCTGCTGGGCGCGCTGCTCTCGCTGTCGACCACCGACTGGTATCCGGTCTACACGATTTGCGGCCGCCTTCTGCCAATGACGGCGATGAACGATCAGCACTATGGCGGCCTGATCATCTGGCTGCCCGGCACACTCACCAGCTTTGCTGCTATGATCGCCGTGTTGTGGACCATGCGGGTGAACGAGGAGCGGGCGGAGCATGCACAAGAGGCTGTTTGAAGCTGTGGCGGCGCTTTTGGCTGGCAGTTTGCTTTGCGGTGCGGCCTCGCCAAGCGCCGCCGTCTCGCAGCCCTATCTGCGGCTCATCCCCGGCGTTCCGGCGGCCGGGTACTTCAACATCACGAACGTTGGCCACGACCCGCTGGTGCTGACGGGCGCGCAGTCCTCGGACTGCGGCATGATCATGATGCACCGGAGTTCGACGGCAGGCGGTATGGCGCGCATGGACGACGTATCGTCCGTGACGATCGCGCGTGGCCAGCGCGTCGTATTCGCGCCGGGCGGCTATCACCTGATGTGCATGGCCGCGTCGCCCCGGCTGCGTGCAGGCGGTACGATGAAGATCACGCTCACGTTCGGCAATGGCACGACGAGCGACGTCACCTTCCACGTCGTCAATGCGCGCGGGCAGGGGGCTCGATGAAGATCGAGGGCGGCTGCCACTGCGGTGCGGTGGCGTATGAGGCGGAGGTCGATCCCGCCAATGTCGGCATCTGCCACTGCACTGATTGCCAGCAGCTCAGCGGCTCCCCCTATCGCGTCACGCTGCCGACGCCGACGCAAAACTTCCATCTGACCCGCGGCATGCTGAAGACCTACGTCAAGACCGGCGACAGCGGCACGAAGCGCGCCCAAACGTTCTGTCCAGAATGCGGCTCCCCGATCTACGCCGCCAACCCCGACAAGCCGCCGACCGTTTCCTTGCGCTGGGGCTCGATCCGCGAACGCGACGAGCTTCCGCCAAGGCGAATGATCTGGTGCGGCTCGGCCGCGCCGTTTGCCATGAACCTGAGCGATATTCCCGGCGTGGACGCTCAGAGATAGCTTAATACCCGATCGCCATTCCGTCCTTGCGCATCTCGGAGCCGCCCCAGTACACGCGGCTCTTTGCGTCCCATTGGATCGCCTGGTAGCCGCCGAACGCGCCGGTGCCCGGCTTTACGGTATAGCCGCGCCGTTCCAGTTCGGCCCTCACCGCGGAATCGAAGCCGCTCTCCATCTCTACGATGTTGGCCGTGGGCGGTTCACCGGTGACTTCGCTGCCGCCGTGATGGTACCAGCGCGCTGCGTCGCCGGCTTCCTGCACGTTCATGCCGAAGTCGATGATGTCGGTCAGTACCTGCACATGGCCCTGGGGCTGCATGTCCCCGCCCATCAGGCCGAACGCCATGAAGGGCTGGCCGTCCTTCATCACGAAGCCCGGGATGATGGTCTGGAACGGCCGCTTGCCCGGCGCATAGACATTCGCCGCCTTGGGATCGAGCGAGTAGAGCTCACCGCGGTCCTGGAACATGAAGCCCAGGCCGTCGGCCACAAGCCCTGAACCCATGCCGCGATAGTTCGACTGGATGATCGAAACCATCATCCCGTCCTTGTCGGCCGTGCAGAAATAGGTCGTGTCGCCCTGACCCAGCCTCGGATCGCCCGGGCCGACATTGGGATTCGCCTTGGCGAGGTCGATCAGCTTGCGCCGCATGTCGGCGTATCTGTCCGATAGCAGCTCCTTCATGGGCACATGCGCGAAAGCCGGATCGGCGTACCACTTTGCCAGGTCCTCGAAAGTAAGGCGCTTGGCCTCCAGCATCGCGGTCAGTGTGTCCGCCGTGCCGGCGCCCATCTTCTTCAGGTCGTAACCCTTCAGGATCTGCAGCATCTGCAACACCGCTGCACCCTGCGAATTCGGCGGCAGCTCATACACGTCGTAGCCACGGTAGTTCACACCCAGCGGATCGACCCATTCGCCATGATGTGCCGCAAAGTCTTCGTAACGCAGGTCGCCGCCGATGCGCTTGAAGTAGGCGTCGATCCTGTGCGCGATGTCGCCTTTGTAATAGACGTCGCGCCCGCCCTTCGCGATCAGGCCCAGCGCGTGCGCCAGGTCCGGATTGCGGAAGATCTCGCCTTCGGTCGGGGTCTTGCCGTTCACCAGGTAGGTGTGGCGGGCGTTGTCGTGCTCTTCGATCATCGCTCCCGCGCGATCGAAGGTCGCCATGTTGGCCTTCCAGTACATCGCGATGAGCTGTGTGACTGGAAAGCCGTTCTGGGCGTAAGCGATGGCCGGCGCGAGATCGTCCTTGAGCGGCAATTTGCCGAACTTGTCGTGCAGCGCGCCCCAACCGTCGACCGTGCCCGGCACGGTGATGGCAAGCGAGCCATACTTGGGGATGTGCGGTTGATAGGGCACCCCCAGCTTGGCATCGAGCGCCTTGATCTTGTCGACCATCTGCTCCAGCGAGCGTCCTTTCGGCGCCCGGCCCGAGCTGTTGTATCCGTAAAGCTTCCTGGTCTTCGGATCCCAGACGATGGCGAACAGATCGCCGCCGATGCCGTTCGACACCGGCTCCATCAGGCCGAGGGTCGCGTTGGCTGCGATGGCCGCATCCACCGCGCTGCCACCCTTCTTAAGGATGTCGATCGCGACTTGGGTCGCGAGCGGGACGGCCGTCGCCGCCATGCCATGCTGCCCTAGCACCGGCGAACGTGTCGCCCACTGTGCCCCGGAATAGCGGTCGCCGCGTCCCAGATCGCCGAACGCGGTGTTCGAAACAAGCCCCACTGCCATGATTGCTAACACTCCTGCGAAAGCCCGAGAGAATTTCATGGTGATCCGCCGCACGTCCCGCGAGCGCAAGACGGGCAAATTGCCCGACCCAAGACAAGGGGGCGCCGCCAGATTTTCGGGCTTACGCCGTACATCCGACACGGTCGAATGGTTTGACGGGGCCATCGCCCGCCCCCATAAGCCACTCATGCTTGACGCCGTCCTCTCCCGCGCTGCCGCCCCTTACCTGGCTCCGGCCGGCGCACGCCTGTCATCGAGCATCTCCACGACAGTGGCGACGGTGGCTGCCTTCGTCAGCGGTGCGGCCGCGCTCCCAGCTATCGGCTTTCGCAAGTACTGGCTGGCGCTTGGCCTTCTGGTATTGCGAGCCATCCTGGACGTGCTCGCTGGTGCCATTGCCCGCGCTAAGCCCCCGACAGCGGCAGAGGCAGCGTTGGACCGTACCCTCGATCTCGTCCTGAGCGCTGCCGTCCCGTTCGCCTTCGCCCTTGCCATGCCTGATCGGGCACTCGCGGCGATGTTCCTGCTCCTTGGTTTGGTCGTCCGTGCTGGATCGACCGACGTAGTCGCCGAAGAAGTGGTCGGCAAGACGGAACTGCTCATCGCGTTCGCGCTAGGCTGCATCTTCCCTGACCGGTTCAGCATTGTCGCGTATGTCATTGGCGTGCTTTGTTTTGTAGGTGCCGGTAGGCGCTTGGCACAGGCGGTCTTCTCGTGAATGTTGTCATTGTCGGTGCGGGTGTCGCGGGGCTCTCGATCGGATGGCGGTTGCGCCAGGCTGGCGCAAAGGTAACGGTCCTGGAACGCGCCCAGCCTGCCCAGGCCGCCACCTGGGCCGCTGCCGGGATGATCGCTGCGGCGGGCGAGATGGGAGCCGCCCAGACACCCATGGCCGAGTTTGGCCACCGCTCTGCCAGCCTCTGGCCCGGCTTCGCCAGCGAGATCGAGGCCGCCTCGGGCCAGCAGATCGGCTATCGTCAGAGCGGCGCGTTGTTTGTCGCCCGGACCGCCGCCGACCTCGCTGGCTTCAAGAATTGGACTGGCGTCGAACATCTCGATCGCGCCACCGCCCGCGCGCGAGAACCCCTGCTGGCCACCGATATCGCCGGGGCGCTCTGGGCTCCCGACGAAGCCCAGGTCGACACACGTGCCCTCGGCGCAGCGCTCGCCACCGCCTTCGTCCGCGCGGGAGGCATCTTGAGTGTCAACGAAGCTGCCATCCGATTTGAGGTCCGCGACAATCGTTCCATCGCCCTGTACACCCCCTTTCGTCGCTATGAGGCGGACGCTTTCATCGTCGCCGCCGGCGCATGGTCGGGTTCGTTCGGTGGCGTGCCGGAGGGCGCGCTCCCAACTATTCGTCCTGTGAAAGGCGAACTCATTGCGATCCAGCCCAAGTCGCCCAAAGCTTTGCCGCGACAAGTCGTTTGGGGCAACAACGTCTACCTCGTTCCGCGCGGCGATCGCCTGATCATCGGCGCCACGATGACCGAGGCGGGATTCGATACCAGCGTCAGCACCGAGGCCGCCAACTGGCTCTCGTCTCGCGCGATCGGCCTGGTGCCGTCTCTGACGACCTGGGAGGTGGTCGAGCGGTGGGCCGGTCTTCGCCCCGCAGCGCCGGATGGTGTACCGGTGCTCGGTCGCACAAAGGTCGAGGGCCTGTTCGTCGCGTCCGGCCAGTTCCGCAACGGGATTCTGTTTGCCCCGGCCGTCGCCACGGCTGTCTCCCAGATGGTGCTTGGCGGTGGTGTGGAGATTGCTGCCTTCGATCCTCGCCGCTTTTAAGCCTACAGCCAAAGTCCGAGCGGGAATTGCCAAAGCGCAAAGACGATTGTCTCCACGCCGCTTCGATCGGCTAAGATTGATTCGTGTTTGATTTGCATCCACGCCTTGCCGCCGACACGGCGTTCGTCGCGGACTGGGCGGTCTCGCGCGTACTGCTGATGGACGACGCGCGCTACCGCTGGATAGTGCTTGTGCCGCGCGTCGCAAATGCCGTCGAGCTCCACGATCTGACTCAACCTGACCGCGCCGTCCTGCTGGACGAGATCGTCAAATCGTCCGAGCGCCTCAAGCGGCTGGCCGTGGCGACAAAGATCAATGTCGGTGCTCTAGGCAATCTGGTACCGCAACTCCATGTGCATGTCGTGGCGCGTTCGCCAAGAGATCCGGCCTGGCCGGGACCGGTCTGGGGTCACTCATCCGCGGTTCCGTACGAAAGGCCGGCGCGCGATGCTTTCATCCGGGAATTCCTAAATGCGCATTAACCCGACTGGCACGCCCGTTGCTCCGGATCACGCGGGAGAACCCGACGCTATGCAGGCAGAAGCCGCAAACGCCACGTCCGACAAGGCCGCCATCATTGGCGCGCTACAACGCGCCGCCCAGGCGACGGGTGCGGATTTCAACTACATGCTCGATATCGCGACCCGCGAGTCCGGGCTGAAACCGTCAGCAAAAGCAGGTACTTCCAGCGCCTCCGGCCTGTTCCAGTTTATTGACCAATCCTGGCTGGCCGTGGTGAAGCAGTTCGGCGCCAAGCACGGTCTCGGATCTCTCGCCAATGCGATCACCCGCAGCTCGGACGGCCGGTATCACACGGCCAATTCCGCCGACCGTTCGGCAATTCTTGCCCTCCGCAACGACCCGACCGTGGCCGCGATGATGGAGGGCGAGTACGTGCAGTACTCGCGTGCCACGCTTCAGAACTCGCTCGGCCGCGACGTCTGCGGCGGGGAGCTCTACATGGCGCACTTCCTAGGGGAGAACGAAGCCTGCCGCATGATCCGGATGGCCGAGACCCAGCCCACGGCAAACGCCGCAGTAGCGTTCCCCGCTGCTGCCAGCGCTAACCGGCCTGTGTTCTACCATTCGGACGGCACGGCCAAGACGGTGAAGGAAGTCTACGACTGGGCGCTCCGCGCGCCGAACGCCTCGGCCGTGCTGCCAGGCGCGGCCCCCGCGAAGCCGGCTGCTGATCCCACGCCACCGCGGTTCGTCGAGCAGGTGGACAATGGGGCCGCCACCAACACCGATGCACTGCTCATGAGCATTGCCTCGTGGCGCCCGACCCACGGCTTCTTTTCGAACGATACTTCCGACGGCAACACATCCGCGCCGTCGTCCGGCATGCTGTCGTCGTCCATCATGGATGTCCTGCAATCGACGCAGGCCGTCCCGGACACCGGCGACAAGTCGTAGCGCTTTCCGTTCTCTGCGACCCGCGCTAAGCACAGCCTCGCACAAGGGGAATTCATGCGCGCCGCCGTCGTGTCGGTCTCGGCCGTCATCATTGCGATCTTCTTCGTCCAGATTGCCAACGGGCTTCAGACCAGCGTCCTGAGCGTACGCGCGGTGCTGGAAGTGTTCCCGGCCTGGACTATCGGCGTCATCATGGCGTGTTACTACGTCGGCTATACCGCCGCGCCACTGGCCAGCCGCTTCGTCATCGGTCGCGCCGGTCATGGGAACGTCATGTTTATTGGTGTGCTGCTGGCAGGCGTGGTGATCGCTCTGCATGCGCTGCTGGTTGCGCCGGTGGCCTGGGCTGCGCTCCGCGTGGCTTCCGGCTTCGTGTTGTCGAGCGCCCATGTCGCTGCCGAGAGTTGGATTCATGCCCGCGTCGAGAACCACCAGCGCGGTCGCGTGTTCTCGATCTACATGGTCGTCCAGATGGTAGCGATGACCGTCGCGCAGCTCCTGCTCGCCGTTGGCGATCCGCGCACAGCGATACCGTTCCTGCTGGCGGCGGGCATATTTGTCATCGGCGCGCTGCCGCCGTTGTGCGCGCGCGCCTCCGCACCGCATCGCGCGCCGCCCGAGCCGTTCGACCTGTGGAAGCTCTTTCTTGCCTCGCCGCTCGGCGCTATCGCGACCGTGCTCGCCGGTTTGACGTGGGCGATCGTGTTTACCTTCGGCCCGGTCTACGCAAAGAAGAGCGGCTTCGATCTCCAGCAGGTCAGCATCTTCATGGCGCTGGCAATGGTCGGCGGCGCGATCGTGCAGTTTCCAATGGGCTGGCTGTCGGATCACGCCGGACGCAGGCCGGCCATCGCGCTGATGTCGGCAGGCGGCATTGCGGTTTCGGTCTTGGGCTACTGGGCCGATGGGCAAGAGCCATTCTGGAAGTTTGCGGCGACGGGTTTGGCCGGCGGCCTGATCTTCCCGATGTATGCGATCTCGTGTGCGCACACGAACGATGCCATCGCGCCGCAGAACCGGGTTGCCGCAGCGGCAGGCTTGGTTCTGTTGTTCGGGCTGGGCTCGATTTTCGGTCCGCTGCTGGTCGGCGGGATCATCACTGCGATGGGTTCTGGTGGGTACTATGCGGTACTCGCCGCCGCGTCAGCGTTGAGCTTGGCGGCAGCGGCGGCCACTCGTTAGACTTCCTGAAACAACCGCGAGGAAACATGCCCGAGACCGCCAAGCCGGCTGCCGTTCCGGTGCCCGCCGCCACGATCATGCTGTTGCGCGACGGCGCCGACGGGCTCGAGGTGTTCATGGTGAAGCGCCACCACCAGATCGATTTCGTTGCGGGGGCGCTCGTGTTTCCCGGCGGCAAGCTGGAGAAGGGTGACAGCGACGCTGCGCTCGAGCGGTATTTTGACGGCGGGTCGGACTGGACGCCGGAGATGCGAGCTCTTGGTGCCGCTGCGATCCGCGAGGCCTTCGAGGAGTCCGGCATCCTGCTGGCGCGGGACGCGACGACCGGCGACTTCGTCTCGGCGGAGCGGTTGGAACGTCTTCAGCACTATCGTCCCAAGCTCGACAAGCGCGAAGTCTCGCTGGACGACATGCTCGAGAAGGAAAAGCTCCGACTGGCGCTTGACCAGCTTGTGCACTTCGCGCACTGGATCACGCCGGCGAACATGCCCAAGCGCTTCGACACGCACTTCTTCTTGGCCGTTTCACCCATTGGGCATTCGGGGAGCCACGATGGACGCGAGTCCGTGGATTCGGTCTGGACCACCGCCCATGCTGCGATGGCTGATCGCAAGCGTTGGAGCATCATCTTCCCGACGCGGCTCAACCTCGTGAAGCTCGGCAAATCGAACACGGTTGCAGGAGCCCTGGCGGCCGCGAAAGCGAGCAAGGTGCTGCCTGTCCTCCCATGGATCGAGAACGGCCCCGACGGTCAGGTGCTGCGCATTCGTGACGATGCAGGCTACGAGCAGACGTCCGAGAGCATGCGCGGGGCGGGCTAGCCGGCCAGCTCTTCGATGACGCGCGCTTCCAACTCCTTGGCCAGTGCTGCTGCTACGGCGTCGTTGGCGACGTTGACCTTATCGCGGAATGCGACCTGGATCGCCGCGACATGCGCATCGACCAGTGCTAGGGGAATGACCGGGTTGACGTTCGCCTCATCGAGCAGATTCGCCAGCGAAGACGCGACACGTGCGACCATCGGATAGCCATAGGTATCGGCCTGTCCCTTGAGATCATGTGCGGCGCGAAACAATTCGGAGCGCATCGCCTTCGTCGGCGTGTTCGCAAACCCGCCGCGGATCATTGCCAGTCGGGCGATATCGTCGGCCAGCCAGTCGTTGAATTCGGCCTTTAGTGTCTCCATGGCTGCTTCGGCGCGCTTAATCGCCCCCATGTCGATGCCGCCCGCAACGCTACCGACCTTGGCCTTCAGGATATTTGGCGGCATGAATATCTCGATGGGCGGTTGTCTTGCCACGCATCACCGGCCGCTAGTTCGCGGCCGCCCCCACGGTTGACGGTTCGGCTGCGAGGACGCGGCGCTCCGGTCCCTTGTATTCGTCCTGCCCGCGGCGCCGGCGGCAGGGCCCAAAGTAGGACTTGGTTCGAACATAGGGCCGCGGCTGCTCGATCACGGCCGCGAGACGTGACATCACTGCCTTCACGGAAACCGGCTTGGCGAGAAATTCATTGATTCCGGCGTCGCGAGCGGCGCGCACCTTGTCCACGGTAGTGTAACCGGTGAGCATGATTACAGGGACAAAAGGATTGGGGGTCTGGGGAGAGGTGCGGATCAACTGAGCGACCTCGAGACCGTTCAGACCCGCCATCATCCAATCGAGAATCACGACATCAGGATTTGCCTCGCGCACGGCAGACCATGCCTTGTCGCCGTCACAGGCCTCGAAGATATGAACCACGCCAAACGCCTGAAGGATCGTGATGACGAGCTTCCGCATATGCGGATTGTCATCCACGACCAACACGCGCAAACGTTCGAAGCGGTATCCACTCATTACCCACCCGACTCGAATGGGCGTTGCCCACTCCGAACAATTACGTGCCGCGCGTTAACGGCCCGTAAAATTGGCAAGAGGTTAATCGACGAACTGCTCGGCAAGAATGCGTTCATCGAGACTGTGACCGGCGTCGAACAGCATGGTCATACTGATCGTGCGGTCTTCCGCGACATCGACGGCGGTTATGTTCCGAACCTCGAGATCGTCAGCGACGGCACTGACCGGCCGTTTTTCCGCTTCGAGAATCTCAAATCGCACGCGAGCGCGATGTGAGAGCAGGGCGCCGCGCCAGCGCCGTGGCCGGAACGCGCTGATCGGCGTCAGCGCCAGCAGGTCCGCATCTATGGGCAGGATGGGCCCGTGTGCCGACAGGTTGTAGGCCGTGCTGCCTGCCGGCGTCGACACGAGTACACCGTCACAGATGAGTTCGGCGGTGCGGACCTTTTCGTCCACCAGGATGCGGACCTTGGCCGCTTGCCGCGTCTGCCGCAGGAGCGAAACTTCGTTGAAGGCAAGCGCGTCGGTCTTTCCGTCCGCGCGTTCGGCGCTCATGCGCAAGGGGTGGATCACGGCTGACTCGGCGGCAGCCAACCGCTGCACCAGGTTTTCCTCGCGGTATTCGTTCATGAGGAATCCAACGGAGCCGAGATTCATGCCGTAGATCGGCTTCTTGCGGCTCAGGAAATTGTGCAGTGTCTGCAGCATGAATCCGTCGCCGCCGAGGGCGACCACGACATCCGCCTTGTCGGCACCCAAGTCCTCGTATCTCTGTCGCATGATCCTTAGTGCGGCCTGGGCTTCGGTGACGTTCGCTGCGACGAAGTGGATCCGCATCTCAGCCGCCGGTCACCGACATGGGGCGAGTGAGCGCCGGCGAGTTGTGACGCCGATCGATGATGAAATCATGGCCCTTGGGCTTGCGCAGGATGGCTTCGTCGATAGCGTTATCCAGCAATGCGTCGTTAGGCGAGGAGCGCAACGCCTTGCGAAGGTCGGTCGAGTCATTCTGGCCGAGACACATGTAAAGCGTTCCGGTGCAGGTGAGGCGAACCCGATTGCAGCTTTCACAGAAATTGTGAGTCAGCGGCGTAATGAAACCGAGGCGCCCGCTCGTCTCCGCTACGCTCACGTAGCGGGCGGGGCCACCGGTTCGATGCGCGCTCTCGTGAAGAGAGTATTTGCGTGATAGGTGCGCGCGCACGATCGAAAGCGGTAGGTACTGGTCGATGCGGTCCCCGTCAATTTCGCCCAACGGCATTGTTTCTATCAGGGTGTGATCGAAGCCTCTTGAATGCGCCCAGAGCATCAGATCTTCAATCTCGTCCTCGTTTACGCCCTTGAGCGCTACGGTATTGATCTTGATCGCCAGGCCAGCAGCGTCGGCCGCATCGATGCCATCCAGCACCTTGTTGAGGTCGCCCCAGCGAGTGATGGCCCGGAACGTCTCCTCATCGCGGGTGTCGAGCGAGACATTCACCCGCTTTACGCCCGCCGATGCCAAGTCGCGTGCAAATCGTTCCAGCTGGCTGCCGTTGGTCGTGAGCGTAACTTCTTTCAGATTCGACTTGCCGATCTGGCTCCCCAGCGCGTTGAACAGCTTCATAACGTCCCGGCGCACCAAAGGCTCGCCGCCGGTGATGCGCAGACGCTCCACGCCCTTGTGCACGAACGCCATGCTCAGACGTTCGAGCTCCTCGAGCGTCAGCACGTCAGCCTTTGGCAGGAAAGTCATGTGTTCCGGCATGCAATAGACGCAGCGGAAATCGCAGCGGTCCGTCACCGATATGCGCACATAGGAGATTTGACGGCCGAACGGATCGATCATCCGCTCAATATAGCGGTCTTTTCGCCTAATTGAACTCGAGACTGGCCAGCAGGCGCAATGCGTCGGTCTTTGAGACCGTGGCGAAGTCGCGCTCGACTTCCGCCTGGTCGGCAGCGGTCAGCGTCGTCGGCAGATTGCGCGCCTGGCGCGAGAGGTTGTAGACGGTGTTAAATACGCATCGGTCGATCCCGACGCCGCGGCACGCCAGCGCGACGGCACGAGGCCCGCCTTCATAGAACTTCACCCGCAGTTCGGGCAGGGGCACGTTGACGAGCTTGGCCAACGCCAGGTCGAACAGGTCCATTTGCCCTTGATGCAATACCCGCAGGAGGAATCCGGCCTTTAGCTGGCCGGATATAGCCAGCTTCTCGATCAGCTTTTGCGCGCTCTCTGCCGGTGCGTCGCGAGGCGTCGCAGGCTCGCTTCTGACGACGCGTGCCGCTGCGCTCATCGCGTTCGAAAGTCTTTCTGGCGCGATTGTGTAGTGTTTGCCGATATAAGACTTTAGGGCATCTGAAACCCAGTCACACATCCGGGTGGCCAGTGCCGGTGGCAGGTCGTGCCGTTGTGCCAATGGCTCCTGCAGCATTGCGATGGTCCGCGATTTCTCGACGAGGCGCTCATATGCAACTGAGGAGAGTTTTGCGGTGGCATTGCGCACCAATGCCAAGAGGACGGTTTCTTTCTCGCTCCTAGCGAGCAAGTCCGTGACGGGCTCGCCGATATGCGGCCTGCCGGCCACGACCTCGTGGTGGTCGTGGCTTGCTTCGGCGATCAGATTCAGGATGTCCTCGTCGCCGAGGAGCGGGCTGCGCATCAGGAGCGGGCGGGCCACCTCGATTGCATCGTCGGCCAGCAGCAGGATCAGTTCCAGCGGGGCGGAGGTGTCGTCCGCCAGTCGCTCGGCCAGGGCGATGCGGATCGCCATTTCCACGTCGCGGGTGAGCCGGCGCAGGATATCGTGCATCAGCGTGCGCTCGCGCCGGTTCAGGCTGTTTCCCTGGATACGGTACAGTGAGGCGACGGCGAGGTAGATTTCCTCGCGGCTCGTACCCTGCGGATGGACGGCGAGCTGAGCCAGGCGGCCCATGTCGCTCATGTCATGCGCGGTGAGACCCAACGTTCTGCCCCAAAATGCTTTCTGCACCGGCCTTATCTGACCGGATGACACCAGTAGCAAAGGAGCGTTAACGGCGTGTTAAGCTAAAGAACCTGACCCGATTTGACCTGTCCCGAATCCACACATGACCGACACCGAAGCGCCCTATATCCTGGCTATTGATCAGGGTACGACCTCGACCCGGGCTATCCTGTTCGACGCCAACGCAAGGCCGATGGCATCGCATTCGATCGAACTTCGTCAGATCTATCCGGCAAATGGCTGGGTTGAGCACGATGCCAACGAGATATGGCTTGCGACACTGGCCTGCTGCCGCGCCGCTTTGAAAGGCGTGCCGGCAGTTGACGTCGCGGCCATAGGTATCACCAACCAGCGTGAAACTACCGTCATCTGGGATCGGCGAACGGGTGCGCCACTTCACAACGCAATCGTGTGGCAGGACCGCCGCACAGCCGACCGTTGTCGCGCGCTGAAAGCGGAAAAGCTCGAGCCGAAGATCGCTGCCAAGACCGGTCTGCTGCTCGATCCGTATTTCTCAGGGACCAAGATGGAGTGGTTGCTCGATCGCTTGCCCGGTTCGCGCCGGCAGGCAGAGGCCGGCGACATTGCGCTGGGCACTATCGATGCATGGTTGATTTTCAAATTGACCGGCGGGCGGGTGCACGCGACCGATGTGACCAATGCGTCGCGCACGATGTTGCTGAACCTGAAGACCCTCGACTGGGACACTGAACTGCTCAGGCTGTTTGGGGTGCCGCGCAAAGCATTGCCCGAGGTGCGGGACTGCGCGGGCGACTTCGGCAGCACTGACGAAGCGCTACTCGGCGCTGCCATTCCAATCTTGGGAGTTGCCGGTGACCAGCAGGCGGCCGCGTTCGGACAGGCCTGCTTCAATCTCGGAGATGTGAAATCGACTTATGGTACCGGCTGCTTCGCGCTCGTGAATACCGGGCCAAAAGTGCCGACGTCCAGAAACCGTCTGCTGGCAACCAGCAGCTATCGCATCGGCAAGGGCACCGCTTACGCCATCGAGGGGTCGATCTTCATAGCTGGCGCCGTCGTGCAGTGGTTGCGCGATGCTATCGGTCTGATCCGCACGTCGGAAGAGATCGAAGCGCTGGCGCGTACGGCCAAGGAAGCCGACGGCCTCTACTTCGTTCCGGCCTTCACCGGTCTCGGCGCGCCATATTGGGATCCTGACGCACGGGGGGCGATCGTTGGCCTGACCCGTGACATGGGCGGCGCTGAAATCGCGCGGTCGGCTCTGGACGCAGTCTGCTTTCAGACGCGCGATCTTCTGGAGGCGATGGCGAAAGACATGAAGCGCTCGGGCTTGCGGCCACCTCGCGCTTTGAAGGTCGACGGCGGTATGGTGCGCAACGACTGGTTCTGCCAGCGACTCGCCGATCTGACGGGCTTGCCCGTTGATCGTCCGCAGGTAACGGAAACCACGGCCCTGGGTGCCGCATATCTTGCGGGGCTTGCGGCAGGGCTGTTCAAGGACACTAAGGACATTGCTGCCCGATGGGCGCTGGACCGGCGGTTCATGCCGCAAATGAAATCCACACGCCGCAACAGTCTTTATGAAGGCTGGAAGACGGCGGTCGCGCGGGTTCGTTGAGTTTGACGGGCAGGCCGGTCGGGTCCAATCTTGCCGTCTGCCATTGCTTGAGCCGAGGAAACCGCCATGAGCGCAGCCGCCCGCAAGATGCCGACACCCGATTCCGTCATGTGCGTGAAGGACAAAGTGAGCGCCGACGAATGGGCAATCCGGGAAGACTTGGCCGCCACTTACCGCCTGGTCGCGATGCACGGCTGGGACGATATGATCTTCACCCACATCTCCGCCCGCGTACCGGGTCCAGAGCATCATTTCCTGATCAATCCCTATGGTCTCTTGTTCGAGGAGATCACAGCGTCGTCGCTGGTGAAGATCGACGTCGAGGGCAACAAGGTGATGGAATCTCCTTTCCCGGTGAACGCCGCGGGCTTCACGATCCACTCGGCTCTCCACATGAACCGCGAAGATGCGGGTTGTGTCATCCACCTTCATACGACCGACGGCGTGGCGGTGTCGGCGCAGAAGGACGGCCTGCTGCCGCTGGATCAGCATGCCATGATGATCTCCGGCGAGATGGCGTATCACGACTACGAAGGCGTGGCGCTTGACCTGGATGAGCGCGATCGGCTTGTTGCCGACCTCGGTGACAAGAATGCGATGCTGTTGCGGAATCACGGCACTTTGGCGTTGGGCAAGAATTGCGCCGATGCCTTCCTGCGCATGTTCTATCTGGAGCGCGCCTGTTCCATGCAGGTGCGGGCTTTGGCCGGGGGCGCTGCGCCCAACTGGCCGAACCAGGGTGTGCCGGAGAAGACCGCAATGCAGGGTAAGGGCGCGTTCAACGGCATGGTCGGCGCATTGGCATGGCCGGCGCTCCGCCGCAAGTGCGACCGCGTCGATCCGAGCTACAAGAATTGACGGGATAGCATCATGAAATTTGGCGTCGGTCAGTCCGTCAAGCGGACTGAGGATATTCGCTTTGTCACGGGGCAGGGTCAGTACACGGACGATCTGCATTTCGACGACGAGACGTTCGCGTACTTCGTGCGCAGTCCTCACGGACACGCACGCATCAACTCGGTTGACGTCATGGCGGCGAAAGAAGCGCCAGGCGTGGTCGATGTGCTCACCTATGACGACATCAAGGCCTTTGGGGCAGGCCCGATGCCGCTGATGGCTGCGGTGCGGAGCCGCGACGGCACGTCCACCAAGACCTCGCCCAAGGAAATACTCGCCAAAGATCGTGTGACGTTCATTGGCGAGGCGGTCGCGATGGTGATCGCAGAGACCTACGCCCAAGCCAAGGATGCGGCCGAACTGGTCATGGTGGACTACGAGCCACTGGACGCCGTCGGTACCCTGTCAGCAGCGCCGAACGGGCCGACGATCTGGGAAGGCGCCGACAACAACCTGAGCTTCGACTGGGAGGATGGCGACAGGTCCGGCGTGGATGCTGCGTTCGCGAGCGCGACACACACGGTCAAGCTGCAAGTCGTGCAGAATCGCGTGAGCGCCATGCCCATGGAAACGCGCAACGCGATCGGCACCTACGATCCGTCCGACGACAGCTTCATTATCCATGTTACTTCGCAGGGTGCCGGAAACATCCGCGGAGGGCTCGCGAGAGCGATTCTGAACATCCCGCAGGAGAAGCTGCGCGTCATTACGAAAGATGTCGGCGGCGGTTTTGGCATGAAGGGTTTCCTTTATCCCGAACAGCCAGCGGTGCTGATCGCTGCGAAGAAGGTCGGCCGTCCGGTGCGCTGGAGTGCGGAACGGACGGAGTCATTCCTTGCGGATGACCACGGTCGCGACATGATCACGACCGGTGAACTTGCTCTGGACAAGGACGGCAAGATCACCGCGCTGCGCATCACCGGCATCGCCAATATGGGCGGCTATCTGTCTGTCTATGCGCCGTTTATCCCGACGCTGGCGGGCTCGCGCATTTTTGGCGGTGTCTATCGCGTGCCGAAAGCATACGCCAACGTGAAGGGCTACTTTTCGAACTCCGCACCTGTCGATGCGTATCGCGGCGCCGGCCGTCCGGAAGGTGCATACCTGATGGACCGGTTGATGGACGCTGCGGCCGCCAAGACAGGTTTGAGCCGCGAAGAAGTCCGGTTGCGCAATCTGCCGTCGCCCGCCGAACTGCCGATGGAGAATGCCTGGGGCCTCAAATACGACTCGGGTGACTATCCGCGTCTATTGGCGGAAGGCCTGAAGCGCGCCAATCAGGCCGGCTTCGCGGCGCGCAAAGCGGAAAGCGCCAAGCGCGGCAAGTTGCGTGGTTTTGGCTTCGGTTATTACGTCGAGATCACGGGTGCGGCGGGCCAGGAACCCGCTGCGATCAAGTTCACCGAGAATGGCGGCATCGAGTTGTGGTGCGGCACCCAGTCGAACGGGCAGGGCCACGAGACATCCTTTGCCCAGCTGGTTGCCGAGAAACTCGGCGTACCGTTCGATTCCATCACGGTGAAGCAGGGTGACACCAACTGGGTGAACGGCGGCGGCACTGGTGGTTCGCGTTCGTTGAACATGTCCGGCGGCGCGCTGCTAGTATCGTCCGACGAGGTTATCAGGAAGGGCAAGCAGGCTGCCGGACAGGTGCTCCAGGCCGGCAGCAAGGACGTCGGCTTCGAGATTGTCGAAGGGGTCGGCACGTTTGCCATCGCCGGTGAGGGCCGCGCAATTTCACTTGGCGAACTCGCCGTGACGCTCAAGCGCGACAAGCTCCCGGGTTTTGAGAACGGGCTCGATAGCGATGGCATGTATCAGGGCCAGGCGTCGACTTTCCCGAACGGCTGTCACGTCTGTGAGGTCGAGGTCGACCCGGAGACTGGGCACACGCAGATCGTCGCTTATAGCTGCGTCGACGACTTCGGCCGCATCATCAATCCGATGCTTGTCGCGGGTCAGGTGCACGGTGGTGTGGTGCAGGGTCTGGGACAGGCGCTGTTGGAGAACATCGTCTACGATGAAGGTTCAGGCCAGTTGTTGACCGCGAGCTTCACGGATTACGCGATGCCTCGCGCTTCCGACATGCCAGACATCGACTTCAAGTATGAAGAGATTCCGTGCGTGACCAATCCGTTGGGAGCGAAGGGGTGCGGCGAAGCCGGGACGGTCGGCGCATTGCCCGCGGTGATGAGCGCCATTGCGGACGCTCTCGGTGTTCTGCATGTCGATATGCCGGCCACACCTGAGCGCATCTGGCGGGTACTCCAGAACAGGACGGCGGCCGCCTAATTCGAGGCACCGCCTGACGATGGTGTCGTAGCGGGCGGCGTGGTCGTTGCCGCCGGTGTCGCGCCGGCTGGTGGAACGTAAGCCGCCATCGCCTTGGTGAGCACGTCGCGCTCGTCGCAGCCCGACGGGCAGAGCGTCGTCATCGTGTCGAGTTCATGCTGCGCCGATGTTTGATCGTGCATCTGGAGATACAGCTCGCCGAGATACTCGTGCACGCCCTTATGGTTCGGATCGATCGCGAGCGCCTGCTTGTAGTAGTTCAGCGACGAGTCGAAGTGGCCCGTCATGCGATTGGTATAGCCGAGATAGTTCAGGATATCCGCATCCTGGGGCCGGTTCGCGTGTGCGATAAGCAGATGCGGGATCGCGTCCTGATATTGTTCGTGCTTGATGAGGCGCAGAGCGACCCTGTAATCGTCGGCTTCCGGCATGGTCGTTCCGCCATAGCCCATCGAGCCGCCCATGCTGCCGCTCGCGCCTCCACCGCCCATCGAAAATGACGGCGTCGTCATAGCGACCAACGCGCATGAAAAGAGGAGTGCAGATAAGAGCGCGCGCATGTGAAGCCTCCATCAGTTTGTCAATTCTAGCTCGCTGCCCGATGCGGCAAAAGGCTGTGCCGTTGACTTAGGGCGTAAACACAGTTGAATCTCCGCAGATGGAGCAATCAGCACTAGCCAAAACGGCCGACATTCGCCCGATACGGCGCAAGCCCGAGTCCCTGTCCAAACTGAAACGCGCTGCACGCAAGCTGTTCGTGGAACGCGGCTACCACGCCACGCGGCCGCAGGATATCGCACGCGAGGCGGGACTGGGCCATGGCACGTTCTATCTTCATTATCCGGACAAGAAGGCGTGCTTTCTGGCTTTCGTGGATGAGGCGCGCGATGAGCTCCACGAGTACATGATCGCCCGGCAGCCGGCCGAAAAGACGCTGGAAGCGACGATCGCAGCCAATCTGAAAGCAATCTACGAGTATTCGGCGGAACATCCCGGCGTGTTGGCCGCTGCCATGACGGACGAACTCGTGATCGATGCGGAAGGTGCGCAAGCGACTCCGCTGCTGGTGCGGTGGGGATTCGACTGGGGCGACATTGTCCGCGAAGCCATGCGCAGCGGCCAGGCGTGCGACAGCTACAATCCCGAAATCGTTGGGCAGGCGATCCTCGGCGCCATCCACCAGACGGCAAGCGAAGGCGCGCGGTCGCAGCGCGGCCGCGAAGAGGTGCTGGACAACCTCACGCGCTTTCTTGTGAAGGCGTTGAAGCCCTAGCCAAGACATCTGTCTGGCAAGGCATTAAAATCATTAGGTTTTTGTTGTCGGATCACGGGCCTCCAGTGCACCAATGGCGTTGACAGTCCCCGGGAACTGATAAGCTGTCCGTATAGGCAAGCGCCGAAAGTGCGTGTACGGAGGATCCATGGCCAAGCTGTCTTACACGCGCGACGAGATCTTGGCGGATCATGACTACGCGAGCCCCCAGATCGAGGACGGGTACCGCCTGCATGGCGGGTTCGATGGCAAAGGTAATTACATTTCACCGCGCACGCTGAACCGCTGGCCGGCAGTTGAGGCTTGGCAGGAGGCGCTGAAGGCGCGCGGCGGAACGATCATCGATGCGTCGCGCCGTCTCTTGAAGCGCGGGCCGTACCCGACCGCAGATCAGCAGAAATTCCTTCTCGGCCACGGCTTCGATGAGACGTTGTGGAATTCCTTGACTGTCACGGGAATCATAGAGGCACGGGGCGCGATGCTGGCGCAGGCGGACGCTCCTGATTTCCAGAAGATCGTTGTTGAAGACATCGCCGAGACATGCCTCGGCCATCTCAACAAGGGTCTGCTGGCGGCGCACGGCTATGATGAGGGCGGCCAGAAGGCGCTTGGTATCGGCGGCCATGACGATATGTGGTTCGCGGTCCGCGATGCGCTGTTTGGCAAAAACGCCTATCCCATCCCCGAGGTGCCGGCAAGCATCTCACGGCCCGAAACCGGCCGGCGCATCCCCGAGGTCCCCGAGAAGTACGAGCAGTGGATATTGCTGCTGATGAACGTGCTCATGATCGAAGTGAAGGCGGAGAGCTTCTTTTCCTTCTGCCAGAGCGTCATGCGCGATCCGGAGAATTTCGCGGACCGGCGCGCCGCCGCAAATCACGCGGCCGATCTTGTTGAGCGCATTCGCACCGACGAAGCGATCCATGTCGCCTATCTGGCGACCGTTATCTCGGAATTACACGGCCTCACGATCAAGACTGTCGACGGAAAGATAATCCCCGGTGCCACGATCATCGACCCAGTGTGGAACCAGATGATTGAATGGCATGCGGTGACACAGGCCAATTTCGGCCGCGAGCAGTCGCGCGAAGCGATCATCGGACGCCTTAAGGTCAAGCCGAACGGCGCGGCGCTGGCGGCGAGCTTCGACAGGCTGGAATTCCGCCAGGCTGCCGAATAGTCACACCTGCGTCCAAAGCGCGATGCTGACGCCGCGTTCCACCAAGGCGTTCTGGCCGGCGGGCGAGAAGAAGACGCCGCTTTGCAGCGACCAGTGCTGCGACAGCCGTTGAACGACGGAGAACTCAAGCTTGTGGCTGCGATAGTAGCTGTAAGGCGGCGAGGCATCTCCAGCGCTGATGATGTTGAAGTTCTGCGCCATGACCATCGTGTCGCGTGTTAGCCAAAGTCCCGCCGTGACGTCGATTGGTGTTTCATTGGGCCGGGGGTGCGAAATCCAGCGCTGGGCGATCTGAAAATCGATGAACGCGTCGCGGCCGAACACTTCAAAACCGGTCCCGTACAGAACGCGTAGCTCGATCTGGCGGCCGGAGTCGTTGTGCGCCGAGACCGAGAGATCGAACGATCCTGCCGTCTTGTAGGATCCCTGGATCGACAGCTTGCCGAAACGATGTGCGGTCAGCATGACGCGGGCGCCGGCTTCGATCGACGTGTTCTGCACATGGCTGAGCTGGCGTGTCGGTGTCGTCACGTTGGCGACAACATAGGCAGGCGTCGCGAACAACGTCAGATACCCGGTTGGCCCGTACTCAAACGTGTTCTGGAGCAGTATCTTGTTGAACCTTGTCGGAATGGTCGCATCGCCGTTCGGCGCGAAGCTCCAGTCCGCCTGGCTGGCTGTTGCCGTTGAGAAGCTTTGCCAGTGATCTCGGGTCAGTGTCCACGCGCCGCCGAACGCGGGAGACGCGGACAGCGCGGCAGCTAGCAAAGAGGGCAACGCGCATCTCATGGCGTGTTGCTCCTGCTAAGGCCATGCTCTGTCTTGTCCCAGTGGAACGGATTGACGATGAGCTGCTGGAGTGCGCGATAGGCCGCCACCGAGATCAGCAGCCAGTACAGCGTGACAGTGAAAGCATAGGGCGCGAGACTACCCAGGCCGCGCCTGAGTGGGCCGCTGACGGCAAGCCCGGTCAGGATCGCATGCCCACCGATCAGGCTTCCGCCAGAGATGATCAGCAGCCGTTGTCCGAGTGGGTGGTGGAACATGGGCCAGTCAAGAAACAGGGATAGGCAGCAGAACAGCCACAAGAAAGGATTGAGCAATGCGGACATGACCGCGCCGCCGATAAAGAGATGGAAGGCGAAGAAGCCCCGCCACCCGACATTGCGCCACAAGCCGAACGGATTGCGCGTGTGAACCAGCCACGTCTGCATATACCCCTTGAGCCAGCGCGATCTCTGTTTGATCCATGCGCTGACCCGCGTCGGAGCCTCCTCAAATGTCGTTGAGTCCAGCATCGTCACGCGCTTGCCGAGTTGCGCGATGCGGATGCCGAGGTCCGCATCCTCTGTCACATTGTAGGGATCCCAGCCGCCGAGCTGACGCAGCACCGACGTGCGGAAGTGATTGGACGTGCCGCCGAGCGGCATGGGCACGCGTAACCGGTCCAAACCGGGCAGGAGTGCGTTGAACCAGACCATGTAGTCTAGCGTGAACAGCCGGGCGATCGGTATTATGGCGCAAACGCCACTGATCTGATCGCGGGCGGTCTTAAGGACCGCAAAGCGAGGGACAGTGACCAAGCGCCAGAGGCCGCCAGCACCTAGAGGAGGGTGTTGTGCGATTCAGATTACCCAGATTGTGGCGGGACTCCGCCCACAACCGGACTCACGGTAGGAGCCGGGGATGGGCGAGGGAAAATCTGAGGGGCCGTCATTCTCTGGGTTGGTCTTTGGCCGTGCGGTCAAAGACACGGCCACTTTCTTGGGCTACACGCGCCGCGATCTCATTATCGGCGCTATCGCCCTCATCCTGGGTGCTGGATGCGCTTACCTGTTCGTCGGCAGGGCCGACACGATGAACGAGCTTGCCCTCATTGTTGCGTTCACGCTGGCTCCGGCAGGCTTGATCCTGTTTGCTGTGTTCATCTGGCACTTGTGGCTTGCGCCTAGTGTTCTCGCCTATGAGGCGGCGCAAGAGGCGTTCAAACGACCGCCAGTCGCGGCGCCGGTACCAGTCGCAATGCCACCACTCCGACCGGCAGCACCCGCTTTCAATTTCAGTTTATGGAAACGGCGACAGACCTACACAGTCTTTGAACTGAGCGAGTTGCTAGCCGCCGCTGGACGCTCCGATACCGAGACGCCTGTGAAGTCGGGAGATGCGTTGCTGCTGATTCTGGAAGCCATGAAACTCAAAACGCTCAAATACGTCATCGAGTACCGGGAGAATTACACGGGCGACCGGTACGAGATCGCGCCCCATGGCGACACAGTTATGAACAAGGCCGAAGCCATCAATTGGGCGAACGCAAATGGCTTTGATACTTCGAAATTCGAATAGCCTTAAAGGTCTGCCAGCCGTATCCCCTCCCGTTCCAAAGCCGCAATAGCAGCCAATAGAAACGTCGCTGCGAACGATCCTCGAGACAGCTTGGCCTTGATGCTGTTCTCCGTCTCGCCCTTCAGGCCATGCTTGCCAAGCCGCTCTGCAAGCTGGCTGTAGGTCAGTCCCGCGCGCTTTAGCTGTGAATTCGCTTGCAATAACGACCCCTGAGGGGTGATTTTCGCGTCCAATTCCGACCCCTGTGACGTGATGTGTCAGCGTCCTTCCTTTGGCCCTTTGCGGGCGGGAAGGACAGGGGATGATTGGCGTGGATACGATC
>JADHVO010000013.1 GCA_016783965.1 Alphaproteobacteria bacterium | reverse complement strand
GACGAACCTCGGCGCATTCTCGTTCGACCAACCAGCATCAAGCATCGCCGATCGCGATCAGAAACTTCAGACGCGCTGAAACAGGAAAGTTCGATCGAATCTTGCGATCGTTTCGCCGCGAGTCATGCTGACTTGCCGGGTGCTGTCATGAGGGCTGACACGTCTGTGCGAAGTGGCGCGCCACTCAGAATAAAACTACGAACTCGTATATCATTGAAATTGCTATGTAAATAGACTTCTGCTATTGCTCCTTGGGCTATTGAGGTCGATCAAACGACTTATAATGCCGATTGGGGCCTACGCTCGGCCGAATACGACCTGGGCTCAAGCGACAATTTTCAGAACCGTGTTAGAGCATCGCCTCAATGCGGTCGATCGAGCTCAGATCTTCATAGGGCTGCGGCACATTGGGTGGCACGAGTAGAGAAACCACAGCCCGGCTCACACCAGGGACACCCAGCAGGCTGGCATGCACTTCGAATCTACGCTGGATAGCATTTTCCGCCCTGGCCGATGTCGATTGCATCCAGGCCAGGCAGTCAACCTGATCAGCAAAGCAAAGCGCGGCCCATCCGTGGTCGAGAGCTGTTTTCCGGGGGAGGCGCCAGCTGTACTGATAGGCGAACGGACGTGAATAGTGCGGGTGATCCGGGCTATAGAATGCCGCGGCAAAAGCTAAGTTGTCATCCCCACTCACGGCGCTGAGTGGCGTGTTGGTTATCTCGCGCCACTGTCTTGTGAGTTCGATCGCAGCCTGGCTGTAGAAATTTCTGCCCTCTTCGTACCCGTGCTTGTTACGGTAGATGGCATGAATCGGCGCGCCAACAGTGACCGCGAGAGACGCGATCATCGCCACGAGCACAAGTTCATTCACGGTATAAAACCGTTCAATGGCGAAACTGGTGCTGGCGACGACCGGCACCACGAATAGAAATAGGCCTTGAAGGGCCCACAAGGAAGGCAGGTCCGTTCCTACAATTAGGCATGTAAGCACCGGGAAGAGGATGGTGCCCGCCGCAATGAGCAGGAGCAGCATCAGCCCCTCATCCAGTTTTGCGAAGTCATCCCTCGCACGTTGCAATCGGCGCCCGGCGGTAAGAACCCAGGTCAACGCAGCAACACTCATCGCAGCCATCAGACCGAGGATGAAGTTGAGCGCGTCGTGCAGAGATGTTAGACGGTCGGCCAAGGCGTGAGAAATGGCATAATCGAATGTCGGCGCTCCGGTTTCCGCCAGCCAAAGCAAGTGTGGACCCAACGTAAGCAAGCCTGCTGCCGCGGAAACCCACGGGGTAGACGAGGTCAAGTAAGAACGCCCCGAGCGATGCAAGAGTGTCGCAAAGACGAAGGCCGCAAGCAGGAATACCGAGTAATACTTTCCCAGCATGGCAAGCGCTGCAGTTATCCCGGCGGCGGCCGCCCAGAAAGGCGCGCGTGTTTGGACCGAACGCAGAAAACAATATGTTGCCAGCGGCCATAGGGACAGGAGCACCGCATTAGCGTTGAACCGCTGCGCGTGAAACTGATAAGCGGGTGTGAGCATCAGCAAGAGCAGAATGAAGATTCGCTTGTCGCCGGTTACAAATCGTCGCGCGATTAGATCGACGACCCAAAGGCCGGCAGCCGCATTGACCATGGCCATCAGCTGCATCGACCAGTTGGTCAGGGGAAAGACCTCTGTCCAAATCCGGGCCATCCAACCCATGAGCGGCGGGTGCTTTGGGTTTCCCCATTCAAAGGTTCGGCCGAGCGTCCATGTCTCCAGCACGTCGGGATGCAGGTCCGTCCCCAGATAAGCGACCATCAAATAGACAGTCCAGACCGTCACAAAGGCGGCCAGAAGCGTCGGAATTGTCCATCCCGTCTCCGTACTGTCGAGCCATCGAATGAGCGGGCGACGCCAAGGCGCAGGAGCCCGGTCGGACCGAGCGGCCATTTCCGAAAACGACAAGTCAAGCATAGAAGTCAAACATGGAACGTATCCCTGATCCAAACCTTGGCATCCAAACCAAAAGCCTTGGCGCTTGCCCGTTCTCCCGGGAAGAACAGAGTTCCAGGTAGGGCCTGTTCTGGGGCAATCTCAGAAAGGGATCAAGTATCCGGGCCTTCGGTCGGGTCAATCTCTGCGGCAAGCATCTGCTGGCCGAGGTCCGACAACATCGCAAGGAGCGCACTGCACAGAATGAATACCTTCATAGCCTCATAGTCCGCGTGGGTCAGAGGCCCAAACTCGAAATGAGGGGGCATGAATGCCCACCAGACAAGCGGTAAGCTCAACAACGCGACAACTCCTCCGCGGGCCATCCCGCGAATAACCCGGCAAGAAATACGGCGGGCAGAAAGCCTAGAAAATAGAGCTGGGCGCCGAGAGCAACCAGCACAAACTGAGCAAGCCCGGAGATAGCCACCATCACGGCACTCAGCAGAAATCCCTGCAAAGACCAGCGGGCGACGAGCATGTGCTTGTTCTGTGGCGGCGCGGGAAATCTCATGGCCGATCTCGTCGCCGACGGAATGAACGGCGAGCCCCATACCGTAACATGCTCAAGCTCATCCTGGCATGTCCGAAAAGATACGGAGAACTCCTGGTTCTCAAGGCCTTAACCTTACACGAACCTTACAACATGGTGCACCAGACATCGTAAACGACTCGCGGCAAAGGCAGCCTTGGTCTAGAGAAACAACTGATTTTACCTCCTGAGTCCAAGATGAGGCTTCTCGTTGTCGAAGATAGTCCCGAGCTCGCAGAGCTGCTCGTGACGGGGTTATCGAAATTCGGATTTGATGTGGACCCGGTCGGTACCGCGACTGCCGCCCGCGAAGCTCTCGCTCGAATTCGCTACGCCGCCGTTGTCCTGGATCTGGGATTACCGGATGCAGACGGACTGAGCATTCTGCGTGAGCTTCGAGAAGCCAGAGATCCCTTGCCCGCGCTCGTGCTCACAGCGCGGGACAGTATTCAGGATCGAGTTCACGGATTGCAGGTTGGTGCAGATGACTACCTCGTGAAGCCGTTCGCCTTCGAGGAATTGGTGGCGCGTCTCAAGGCGCTGCTAAGGCGTCCCGGGCAGTTGCTTGGAAGCTCCCTCACGCTCGCGAATATCGTCTTCGATACGGAGAGCAAGCAGGTGTTCATCAACAAACGGCCGGAAATGTTTTCTGCGCGCGAGCTCGCCGTCCTGGAGCTGCTGCTCCGCCGCCAAGGCACTATGGTTCCAAAGAAAGCCGTCGAAGACCACATTTTTGGCCTTTCGGCCGACATTTCCTCGAACGCCGTTGAGGTCTACGTATCACGGCTTCGGAAATTGCTCGCAGAGAAGGGAGCACGGGTTCAGATCCACACGATCCGTGGGGTTGGCTATCTTTTGACGGAGAGCCGCAGTGAAGATCTCGCTTAGTTCAACGACGTCTCGCATTGTTTTTCTGCATGTGGTGGCGATTGCCCTCACCGCGATCTTCATGCCGTTGGTGCTGTTCTGGCTGCTAAGTCAAGAAACGAAAAGCCTGCATCAGAGATCGATGGCGGAGCAAGCCTCGGCGATCGCCCGGTATTTGAAAATTTCGCCTACGGGATCGGCGACACTGGCACTACCTGGTTCGTTGCAGGCGCAATTCTCCCGTCAATACGGACGCTACTTTTACGCAATTGTCGACCAGGAGGGCGGACTGGTTGCTTCTTCTATCGGAGCGCCACTTTTCCCCATCGGCGCCCCCAGCGGCGACGGCGAGCTGGACGTCGAGATCGGGGACAGCAGGATCGAAGGAGTGAGCATTCGAGAGAATGTCGCCGGAAAGCTTTTTACGGTTCAGGTCGGAGAAGATCTCGGTCACCGCGACGTCCTGACCGATGATATTGTCGCAAACTTCTTTTTGCGCGTCAGCTGGATCAGCATCCCAATCCTGCTCTTGCTTCTTACGGTCGATATCGTAATCTTCGGGCGGGCCCTTCGCCCTCTGCGACGCGCGTCGAGAGAGGCGCAGGAGATTGGCCCCAGCAGGACCGATATCCGACTTACGACTCGGGGAATTCCCAGCGATATTCAGCCACTAGTAGAGGCCATCAATCAGGCGCTTGACCGTCTGGATAGCGGTTTCCGCGTCCAGCGCGAATTTACAGCGGATGCCGCACATGAACTGCGCACCCCGCTCGCAATCCTGCGTGCGCGCCTCGAAGATGTGATCGATCCGCGCCTACGGCGGCAACTGCAAGCGGATATCGATCTCATGAGTCGGATTGTGGGCCAGCTTCTCGAGATCGCGGAGCTTGACAGCCTTGGCGGCAGACAGAAGGAGCGGCTCGATATCAAGAGTCTCGCCAAGAAGCTCGTCGGCGACATGGCGCCTCTCGCAATCCGAATGAAGCGCCAGCTTTCCTGGAGTGGTGGCGCCGATCCGGCGTGGATCAACGGCCATCCCGAGATGCTTTACAGGGCCCTCAGGAATCTCGTCGAAAACGCCATCCGTCATACGCCGCCAGGCACGACAGTCGAGGTCAGCGTAGATGACGAAGGTACGGTTCGCATCAGCGACCAGGGGCCGGGTATTGCGTCTGAGGAGCGCGAGCTGATCTTTCAGCGATTCTGGCGGCGCGAACGATCGAAGTCCGAAGGCGCTGGGTTAGGCCTTTCCATCGTGCGCAAGATCGTGGATGCGCACGAGGCAGAATTGCTCGTCGAGAATGGGCCCGAGGGCGGCGCGGTATTCAAGATGCGATTTCTTTCGGTCCGTCCCACCGCGCAGCAGACCGCATCGGCTGCCTAGATCGCAGAACCAATCCATTCCTTGTTTCTATAACCGAAATCGGTGCGGGCCTGCTTGCCCCCGTGCCGCGCCAGCGATATCCTGATTATGCATGGTGGGTTAGGCCTGTGACCACGGCGAATGACAAAGTTCCAGACGGCAAGTTTTCGGTAGCCCGGCTACCTAAGTTCGTTTGGTTCGCGGGTCTGGCGGTGCGGACATTGTTTATCGGTATCCTGATCGTTGTAACGGCCCGCGTCGCCAGCCCGCAGGTCGAACATATCTGGTCGCTTTATGAAACGCCGAGCGATGTTGCTCGCGTGGTGCTCGGCGGAGTTGTATGCGTCTGGCTGGCTGTTCACCTCTTCATCGTGCCAAAGGACCGCGGCGGGTATCGCACCTGGGCGAGACTTGGCGTGATCATTCTACCCTTGGCTCTCCTCTGCGCTTACGTGGTCTGGTAGGGTGACATCCGTCCGACGGGCAATCGAGCTCCCTCAATAGGGAACGAGAGCGCCTATGCTTGCGGGATCGCACGAAACCGTCAGCCTATGGCCACGCCGAGGCGGCGGCTCCTGCCAGGATATGAATCGCTCGACGGTCCTTTCAAAAGGCGGCTGACCTTGCGGCGTGATCCGCAATCGCGCGCGGACCAGCGTTTGAAAGATTGGGGCTCCAGGCAATTCCTCGGAGGCGAGCACCTCGATCAGGCAGGATGGCTGACGGGGAGCGGAAGCGCCGTTTGGCCCGCCCGTTCCGGAAGGACGCGCCCATGCGCTAGTTGCGAGGGCGACCGTAAGCGCAATTGCGGCTCCACAATGCCTCATGGTTTTGGACTCCCGACTTCTTGGACCAGAGTCGTCCCGCCTTGTCCCATGGCGCATTCCCGCCACACACGGGTCGTGCAATTGGCCGGCCAGCCGCCGCCGAGGGCCATGAAAAGCGCAACCGTATCTGTAAGACGATTGGCCTCGGCCTGCACCCGAGCGATGGAGGCCGTGAGATAAGTCTGCTGTGCATTGAGAACTGCGAGTTGATTGACCTGCCCTGCGTTGAGCTGCTGCTCCACCACGTCAAGACTGGCTTTCGCGGTCTCCTCGCCATGCACGGCAGCCTGCATTGCCTGCGCATCGGTTTGCAGGGCGCGCAAGGCATCGGCAACATTTTGAAAGGCTGTAATGACGGTCGAGCGATACTGAGCTTCCGCTTGTTCCAAGGCAGCTTCAGCAGCCTTCTGCTTGTTATAGAGGGTGAAGCCGTCAAAGATCGGTGCTGTAACGCCCGCCGCGAGCGTATAAAAGCCGGTTCCTGGTGCAAAACTCTGCGCCAGATTATACGCGCTGGAGCCGCCGTTGGCCGAAAGTTGAATGTTCGGCAAACGGGCGGCAATCGCGACGCCGACTTGCGCGCTCGCGGCGTGCATGTTGGCTTCGGCAGCACGCACATCGGGCCGCTGATCGACGAGCTTGCTGGGCAAGCTGATCGGAAGGTTTGCCGGCAGCCTGAATTGCGCCAATTCAAACGCCTGAGCAATTTCGTTGGCCGACAACTCGCCCGCCAATGCCGTCAGGAGATTGCGCTGCTGGGCCAATTGCCGCTTCAGCGGTGGCAGCAACTGCTCGGCCTGCGCAAGTGCGGCCTCCTGGGCGAGAACGTCAGCGCGGGCCACCTGTCCAAGGCTATTCTGTCGCTGGAGAATACCCAGCAGACGACGTTCAATCGCAATGATGCGCTCCGTAGCGGCGATCTGCCCTCGCAGCGATGCTTCCAGGATGGCCGCCGTGGCGACATTGCTGGTCAGCGTCAGATATGCGGCCTCTAGCTGGAACATTTGCTGCTCGGTGACAGCATCGAGATTTTCGACGGCGCGCGCATTCCCACCCCAGACGTCAGGTACGAACGTGATGGTAAGTTGATGGGTCACGAGCGAATAGCCGGTCTGCGGAGCGGAATCGAGAGGTGCTCCGAACACGCTTCCCGCGTTGGACTGCAAAATTTCAGATGATGTCGAGTTGCCGGAAACCTGCGGAAACCACAACCCGCGCTGCGCCAGAGCGTTGTAGTAGGCAGCCTTGATCGCCGACTCGGCGGCCTGCAAGTTCGGATTGTGATCGACGGATTGCTTGATGAGCGAATTGAGCGGCTTTGATTTGAATGCGGCCCACCACCGGGCTGAGACCTCCGCGCCGGTCACAAAGTGCTGGCCCGGCACTTGGGGGCTGCTCGGCTTCGGTCCGGGCGAGGCAAGCTTGCCAGGCAGATATCCGGCGACCTCGGGAGCTGCCGGAGGGGTGAAGTTCGGGCCTACCGCGCAAGCGGAAAGCGCCAGCGCGAGGGTGCCGCAGACCAAGCCCCGACTTCTGCTCAGCGATCGACCGCTAACGCGCACCTTCACGCTACATGCCCCCAATGACACTCATGAGGCCCCGTGGCCAGGTTCCGGATCAGGCAGAGACAAATCGTCCTCATCTGTCGCGGGCCCGTGCTCCCTCGAGAGGAAGATCTGGCGCAAGGCCGGAGCAACCACCAGCAGCAGCACCGGGCCAATGAACATGCCGCCCACCACCACGGTGGCCAATGGACGCTGAACCTGACTCCCAATACCGTGGGAAATCGCCGCGGGAAACAAGCCGACGCCTGCAGACAAGGCCGTCATCAGCATCGGCCGCATGCGCTGCTCGGCGCCGCGGAACACCGCTTCCGCGACGGTCATGCCCTGTGCCTTCAGTTCGCGGAAATAGGTGATGTTGAGAATACCGTCCATCACGGCTACGCCGAACAACGATATGAATCCAATCGCCGCCGAAACACTGAAATTGAGGTCGGAAAGATAAAGGGCGATAATTCCACCGCCGATGGCAAACGGAATGCCGGCGAGCGCAAGCAAGCTATCCCGCAGCGAGTTGAACAGGCCGTACAGCAACACCAGGATCAAGAGTAGCGTGATCGGGATCACGATAATGAGGCGCTCTTTGGCGTTCTGCAGGTCTTCAAACTCTCCAGCCCACAAGATCTGATAGCCGTTCGGCAGCTTGATCGCTTTTGCGACCCGTTCTTGGGCCTCAGTCACCGTGCTCCCGAGATCGCGTCCTCTGACACTGAACTTGATTGGGATATAGCGCTGGCTGCGCTCTCGGTAGATGAATGAAGCCCCAGTATCGAGCGATATGTCGGCCAATTCGCTCAGCGGGATGTAGGCGTTGGTCCCGGACGGCGTCTGATAGGCGATCTTCACCGATTTGATCGCATCGATGCTGCTGCGATATTTCGGCTCAAGCCTGACCGCCAGGGCAAACTGACGATCCCCCTCCAGGACGGTCGTCGCATTTGTCCCACCGAGGGCCGCCTGAACGACCGCGTTGACATCACCAGTGTTCAGGCCGTATCGCGCGGTCTTTTCTCGGTCGATCTTGATGTTGAGGTTGGGCTGACCCTGGAGATGGAAAATGCCGAGGTCAGCGACACCCCGAACGTTCGTCATCTCAGCCATGACCTGGCTCGCCAACTGCTCCAGGACGTCAAGATTCTGTCCAACAATCTTGACCGAGTTCGCTCCTTTCACCCCGGACAGTGCTTCCTCAACGTTATCCTGAATATATTGGGAGAAGTTGAAGTTGATGCCGGGCAGTTCATCAGCAAATTCCTTCTGAAGCACTTCCGTTAGCTTTTCCTTCGTAACGTTGGCAGGCCACTCCTCGAACGGTTTCAGAGGCGCGAACAGCTCGACGTTGGAGAATGGCGAGGCATCGCTGCCATTGTCTGGTCGTCCATGCTGCGACACCACCGTGATGACCTCCGGGTGGCGCATCAGGATTTCCCGCATCTTCCGCGTTGCTGAGGTGCCTGCCTCAAGAGAGATTGTCGGCGGCAGCGAGGCGCGGATCCAGAAATTGCCCTCTTCCAGCGCAGGCAGGAATTCGCTTCCCAGCCGTGAGGCCGCGAGCAGGCTCACGCCAAGGAAAACGACGCCCACCAAGATTGCCGTCCTAAGGCTGCCGAGCGCCCACCTGAGCACAGGGGTGTAGGTCCGGCGCAGGGCGCGCACGATGCGCGTCTCGACCTCCTCGACATGTCTTGGCAACAGAAGCGCTGCAAGAACAGGGGTCACTGTGAAGGTCGACAACAGGGCGCCGGCGAGCGCATAGCCATAGGTCCGCGCCATCGGGCCGAAGATCTGGCCTTCCACACCCTGCATGGTGAACAGCGGCACGAAGGCGGTTACGGTGATCGCGGCCGTAAAGAACACCGCCTTGTCGACCTGTAGGGCGCTCGCGAAAATGATTCGCAAACGCTCCGGCCAAGGCCGCGTGGATCCCGGTCTTGCGGATGTCGGATCCGATCCCCAATAGCCTTCTGACAGCTGCTGAAGCAGAGTTCGGCGATGCTCAGAGGAAGATTGGAAATTGCGGTAGATGTTTTCCATCATGATCACGGCCGAGTCGACAATGATGCCGAAGTCGACGGCGCCGAGTGAGAGCAGATTGGCGTCCTCACCCTGAATGACGAGGATGATAATGGCAAAGAACAGCGCCAGCGGAATGTTGGCGCTCACGATGATGGCGCTGCGCAAGTCGCCGAGGAAGATCCATTGGATCAGGAAGACGAGCAAGCAGCCGAAGATCAAGTTGTGCAAGACGGTATGGGTGGTGACGCCAACGAGTGAGCTGCGGTCATAGTAGGGAACGATCTTCACCCCGGGTGGCAGGCTGCCGTCTCGATTGAGCTTCTCCACCTCGGCTTCGACGCGGGGAATGACATCGTTGGTATGCTCCGTCCGCCGCATCACCACAATGGCGGCGATGACGTCATCCTGGTGATCGCGCCCCGCGATCCCAAGCCGCGGCACATAGCCAACCTCGACTCTGGCGACGTTCTTGACTTGAATGGGAAGACCGCCCGACTGGGTGAGGACAACGTTTTCGATGTCCCGCACGCGATATCCCCTGGTGACGTCATCCGCCCCGCCGGAATCCACGAGACCGATGCCGCGGATATTGACCGATTGCTGACCGATGGATATCTCGCGTCCGCCGACATTGATGTTCGCGTTACCGAGCGCGCTGATCAGCTGTGGTACCGTGATGTTGTAGGCTTCAAGCTTATCGAGATCGGCTTCGACGCTGAACTGCTTGGTGGTGCCGCCCCAGCTATTGATTTGCGCGACGCCTGGCACCGTAAGGAGACGCCGCGTCACGACATAGTCCTGCAGCGTTCGTAGGTTTGTCAGTCCAAAGTGAGCCGGGCCGACCAGCTGATAGCGATAGATTTCGCCTACCAGGCTCGACGCCTGGATCGTGGGAACCAGATTACCGGGCAGGTTAACGTTCTGCTGTAGGCTGTTTGCGGCCTGGGTCAGAGCGAAGAAGTAGTCGATGCCATATTTGAAGGTGACACGAACAAACGACAGACCATAGAAGGACGTGGAGCGAATATTGGCGACACCAGGCGTGGGGTAAAGGCCGACCTCCATAGGAATCGTGTAGTATTTCTCCATCTCCTCGGCGGAGAGGCCAGGGGCCTGGGCGGTGATCTCCAGGATCACCGGCGCCGGGTTGGGATAAGCTTCGATGTTGAGTTTCGTAAACGCGACGAGACCAGCGGCGCAGAACACCACCACGCCGAGCACAATGATCGCGCTCCGCGTCAGTCCGAACGCCAAAACAGATTTAATCACGCCACCCCGCCTTGTTGGTCCCGATTACGCAAATCGCGCCAGACTATCCGGCGTCTCCCAGCAGGAGCTTGTTGCTAAGGTAAATGGCCCCCTCCGTAACGACCGTTTCGCCAACCTGAAGACCTTCCATTATCTGGGTCCATCCATCCTGCTGCAGTCCGATCTTGACCGTCCGCTTGACGAATCGGCGCCCCTCGTTCGTAACCCAGACGGTCATGGTGCCGTCGCCCTCGCGAACGACGCAAGTTGCCGGCACCGCGACTGAGCGCGTTGGATCTCCGACACGAATGACGAAGCTCGCAAACATGCCGGATCGCAGCAGGTACTCCGGATCTGCTATCTCCGAGCGCACAAGTTGACGATGCGTACTCGGATCGATGGTCGAACCCAGCGCAGTCACCTTACCCTTGAAGACCCGGGTCGGATAGGCCGGCACCCGAACTTCGACCTCCTGGCCGAGCTTGTAAGAAGGCGCGTCCGTTTCGATCACGTTGGCAACCATCCACATCGTCGAGATGTCGGCAATTTGATAGGGTGGCGGCGCGCCGCCCGGCTGCGTCAGCAAGCCGGGAGCCGCGCTACGCGCCACAATCCGTCCTGAGATCGGGCTTGGCACCAGCAAAGTAGAATCGACCATTCGGGTATTTAGGATTCGATCGATCTCTTCATCGGTCTTGCCAAAGATAAGAACCACGTTCCTTGCAGCCTTGTAGTTACCCTCAGCGGTTTGCTCGTCCGACGTCGCCTGATCGACGTCCTTTTGCGCACTGCCTCCGGACTTCAAGAGATTGGAGGCGCGCGCAAGATTGCGTTTCTGCAGCTCAAGCACGCCGGCACTTGCCAACAAAGTCGACTCAGCTTGCAAGAGGTCTGGGCTGTCGATCGTAAAGAGGATGTCGCCCTGCTTGACGTCGTCGCCGATATTGAACGACGCCTTAATGATCTTGCCGGAGTATTGCGAAAACACCTGGACCAGCATGTTCTCGTTAAAGCCGATCGTGCCGACCGAGGTCTTGAGTAGCACGAACTCGCGCGAAGCGACCGTGCCCAGTTGCAGCGCGGCAGCCTGCTTGTCGGAGAGCTCAACGACGACATCTTCGCCGGTGGATGTCGGCGCCGCGCGTCCCACGGTTCGTTTCGGTGCCGGGACTTCCGGCGAGCCGGGCGCGAGGATAAATTTTGTCCAGACGAGAACGGTCAGGACAGTCCCCGCCAAGGTCGTCAGGACAATCTTGGTCGCGACCGATCGTTTCAGCATATTCATCGCAAGCTTCGTGCCAGGGTCGTCACTTAGGTGTCCTGAGGCTGGTGCGAGGTCGATCAGCAATTCGCAGTGTTGCATCAGCCAATGCAAGGCAGCCCCTGAATAGTTGTTTGTCCGGTAGCGGGCAAGCGGGGAGTCTCCCCGCGCGCCTCGATTTCAAGCGCGGAATGACGACTAGCTTACACGAACCTTACAAAGATGAAGTCGCACTCGAGGCGGGGCAAAAATGTTGCCGATCAGTCGGCATCGAGATCACAAATCCTTTGTACTTGCGCGCAATCTGCGCTTAGCCTCGCGGGGCTTCCGGCCCATGAGCACGACGATGAACAGACGCTTTGCCTTTTGGGTTGCTTTTCTGTCAGCGTTTCTCGCCAGCGCCCTCGCGCTGCTTGTCGCATTCAGCCTGGGACTGGCCTATCAGGTGGGAGGCCTTTTCTTGGCCTCCGAGCTGTCCAGGCAATCCAGATGGGCTGCCGTCGCCGCACTCGCTGCGCTGGTGTCGGCGATTGCACAGATCATCGAAAAAGCATCTAGGTAGGCGAACTCAGTTGTGATGGCCGATAAAGGATGATGCAGGCGACGCCGGCACCAGCCCGACGAAAACTTAAGCCGCGGGAGTAGAAATGCAGACACGCTGCCCAAACTGCAGCTCGATCGTGAGGACGCCGGATGGCGTGGCTTGGACGATCATAAACGGCGCCTGCCCCAAACTGGCCGGAACGCGCTGGGTGGACAAGCCAGAATTTTGCCCGACCTTGTCGCAAGTCGCACAGCCGGAGGTTATTCTCCCAGGCATTGCCAATCGGCAAGCGGTGATGGCCGAAATTGAGCGCGCCAAGAAGCCATATCCTGCGCGTCAGAGAGCATAATCCATAGTCCGCCTCGGCGGCGCTTAGCACAGGGGGACTGTTGCGCTACATGGACGAGCATCGATCTTCATCGAGACGTCGGGTGTTCAAATCGGGGATCATTGAGTTCTCCGGCGACGCCCTGCCATGCACGGTGAGGAATATCTCTCAAACCGGAGCAGCCATAGAGATTAATTCCCCGTTATGGTTTCCCGATAGGTTTACGCTGATCGTCGGGAGCGAAGGCCTTCGTCGGACCTGTCGCGTCGCATGGCGTGTTGAGCGACGACTCGGGGTTGTGTTCGAGTTGGAATAGTCTCCGCGCTGCGCGCCTTTCCGTCGCGAACGGACGTGTCGCTTCAAAAGTTGGTTGGCGATGCACGTATCAATGGCTAAGTGCTCTTGGTAGCGGTTTCATCTGCAAGGCGGGCTCGGTAATCAATGTGAGGAACTGGCGCTCGCATCTTCGTCAAGGTTGGCGCCAGCCGACCGGAGTAGAGCCTGTGGCACGGGCGAGTGGTTGGTTCGAGACACCGTCGTTTGGGCTTGCCGGTTCGGGGCTGGGTGCTTGCTGCAGTGATCATCGGGATCGCTATTGCGGTGATGAAGCGATGAAGGGTATCGACCATTTAAGAGATCACATTGCTGGTTGAGGTGTGAGAATGAGAGCTGCTACTGCTTTTCTTCTGCTATGCGGAGCCATTGGGGCGTGGACAGGATCATCCACGGCGCAATCCCATGTTGGCGGTCCGGCTAGGCAGACCTCGTTGGGCGGCCCCGTCCCGCCAGCAAATCCAGTCGTTGCTCTACCGAAAGGTAGTCGGGCTCCGCCGCAAGCCAAACGGCTTCCCACGGTCAAGCGCTGATACGCTGACGTCGAGTTCAGATGCCGCTACACGTCAGGTAAAACGCGAGATAAGCTCGGTGGCCCCGAGCGGAATGGCCTGGTTTCCTGATTTGCAAATTGGCGATTTTTGCTTGACAGCCGCGTGGTGTGGGAGCATTCGGACCACATGACCTCGGACTTCCGAGCTCATTTCAAACCAACCGAAACGAGAGATGGACAGCTACCCTAGTCGCTGTCCGGTGGGGCCGAGGCGGCTCCGTCGGACACTAAGCAAGTCAACTGGGACTGCTCCCGGCGTTGCCCGCCGGGCGAGCACGCGCCGGGCCTAGCGTCCTGTCTGCTCGCCTTCCGGGACCGTTGGGCCGGTCCGGAGGTGAGCCATGAGTATCAACAATATCGTCTTTCTTCGCGGCAATGTTGCCGCGCCCGCACTCCACATGGGTCAGGCGAACATCGTCATCCAGGATCGCCGGGCTGAACATCACCGCTGCGCCGACGCACCGCGGGCGGCCAATCGCGTGGTGCCGATCATGATTTGGCATACCAACCCAGTGAGCAATCGGCCGGAATGTCGCTGGGTGATGGACCGCAGCGCCGCAACTGACGAGGGCGTCAGTTGCAGCGATACCTTGCGTCGCGCCGCCTAGCCCGCCTCTTTCCCAATATCTTAATCCCGAAATCTGCCGCCGCGCTAAGCCGCACGCGGCGGGGACGCCTTGCCGCGTCTGCGAGCCAGCATCCGGACTATCGCTCGAAACGACGAGTCATCTGCCATGAATATCGAAGCAAAGCATGTCCTGACCGGCCGCGATCCGCGCCGCAACAAGCACGTCTCGTCCACCCTGCTGACGGGGCTCGCCGAGTGCGCGCCTGAGGACGCCCTCACGCAGCTGAACACTACACGCAGCGGCCTGCCTGAGGACCAAGTCGAGGCGCGGCAGGAGCAGTACGGCCCCAATGAGGTCACGCATGAGAGGCCGCCGACCTGGTATCAGCAACTCTTCCACGCGTTCCTGACGCCGTTCAATGGCGTACTGTTCACGGTCAGCATCGTATCGGTGTTCTCCGACGTGATCTTCGCCGCGCCGGAGGATCGCTCGTTCAGAACGATCATCGTCCTGATCTCCATGGTGCTGCTCAGCACGCTCTTGCGCTTCTGGCAGGAATTCCGATCGAACAAGGCGGCCGAAGAGCTCAAAGCCATGGTAAGCTCGACGACCGCGGTGCTGCGTGCCGGCATGTCGCGCCCGCAAGAGATGCCGATTTCCGAATTGGTCCCCGGCGACATCGTCTATCTGTCGGCAGGCGACATGGTGCCGGCGGATGTGCGACTGCTGACCGCGAAGGACCTGTTCGTCAGCCAGGCGATGCTGACGGGGGAATCCATCCCGCTGGAGAAATATTCCGTTCCCCCAGCCGCCAAGCCCGCAAGCTCGGGTCGAGCCGCTTTGGAGCTGGAGACCGCCTGCTTCATGGGTACGAATGTTGTCAGCGGCACAGCGACGGCCGTCGTCGTGGCAACGGGCGATGCCACCTACTTCGGTGTGATGGCACGGGACATAGTCGGCGGCCGTCCCCTCACCAGCTTCGATATTGGCATCAACAGAGTCTCATGGATGCTGATCCGTTTTCTGCTGGTGATGACCCCGCTAGTATTTCTCATCAACGGGCTCGGTAAGGGCGCGTGGCTGGAATCGCTACTGTTTGCGGTCTCCGTTGCGGTCGGCCTGACCCCGGAAATGCTCCCGATGATCGTGACCGCCAACCTCGCCAAGGGTGCGGTGATGATGGCGCGCCGCAAAAGCATCGTGAAGAAGCTCAACGCCATCCAGAACTTCGGTGCGATGGACATTCTGTGCACGGACAAGACCGGCACACTGACCCAAAACAAGGTGATCCTCGAGCGGCACCTCGACATTCACGGCAACGAGGACAGCCAGGTGCTGGAGCTCGCCTGGCTGAACAGCTTCCATCAGACCGGACTGAAGAATCTGCTCGACGTGGCCGTCCTCGAATACGCTGAGCAAGACGAATTGGTCGGCAAGCTTCAGCACTATCGGAAGGTCGACGAAATCCCGTTCGATTTCGTGCGCCGCCGCATGTCGGTCATCGTCCGCAACGGAAACAAGAATCTTCTGGTGTGCAAGGGGGCGATCGAGGAAGTGCTCGCGCTATGCACCTCCGCCGATGATAACGCAGCAACTCCTGACGGAATAGTGCCCTTCACCAGCGAGATGCGGCGAGAGGTGCGCGCCATCACCCGGGACCTGAACGAGGATGGCTTGCGGGCCTTGGCGGTCGCCTACAAGGCGTTGCCACCCGAAGATCGCACCTACACCGTCCTCTGACGAGCAAGACCTCGTCCTCGCGGGTTACGTGGCGTTTCTCGATCCTCCCAAGGAGACGGCACGCGAAGCGATCGCCGCGCTCAGAGAGCACGGTGTCGATACCAAGATCATTACCGGCGACAATGAGGTAGTGACACGCAAGATCTGCAAGGAGGTCGGACTTGCCGTCGACAAGGCCGTGACGGGTAAGGACGTGGCCGCCATGTCCGATGCCGAGCTCGCCGATACCGCGGAGCGCACCACTATCTTCACCAAGATGTCTCCGATGGAAAAGTCGCGCGTCATCCGTGCTCTTCAGAGCAAGGGCCACACCGTCGGCTACCTCGGCGACGGCATCAACGATGCCGCGGCCCTGAAGGACGCCGACGTCGGAATTTCGGTCGACACCGCCGTCGACATCGCGAAGGAATCGGCCGACATCATCCTGCTGGAAAAGAGCCTCCTCGTGCTCGAAGAGGCGGTCATCGAGGGACGTAAGACGTTCGCCAACATCATCAAGTACATCAAGATGACGGCGAGTTCGAATTTCGGCAACGTCTTCAGCGTGCTGGTTGCGAGCATCTTCCTGCCGTTCCTGCCGATGCTGCCTATCCAACTGCTGATCCAAAACCTGCTCTACGACATCTCGCAGGTTTCGATTCCGTGGGACGACGTGGACGAGGACTATCTCAAGCAACCCCGGAAATGGGACTCCAGCGGAATTGCGCGCTTCATGATGTTCATCGGTCCTATCAGCTCTGTCTTCGATATCGCGACCTTCATCGTCATGTGGCATGTGTTCGGAGCCGACTCGATCGAGAAGCAATCGCTGTTTCAATCCGGCTGGTTCGTGGTTGGCCTGCTGACGCAGACGCTGATCGTGCACATGATCCGGACCCAACACATCCCGTTCATCCAGAGCCGGGCCGCCACGCCGGTGATTCTGCTCACCGCCAGCATCATGGCGATCGGCATCTACTTGCCGTTCTCGCCGCTCGGTGCACACGTCGGAATGTTGCCGTTGCCGGAGGCATATTTCCCGATCCTGGTCGCAATCCTGCTGAGTTACTGCCTGCTCACACAATTGATCAAGCGGCTCTACATCCGCCGCTTCGATCAATGGCTGTAGGGAGGGATCATGCGAACCGGCCACGTTTGGGAGCGCATCGGAGATCGCGTCACGCGCTATGCCGCAAGCGCCTTGATCCGCCTCGCTCGCGGCATACTGCTGAGTTCTCAGCAACTGTATCTCGCCGGTTTGATCGATCTGGCGGGCGCGAAGCGCGCCTACCGCTTAAGCGGCGGGGTCTGGCGGCTCGGCTGGCTCTTGATCAGACCGAGGGGCCGTTGTCATCATCGGATTTGAAGCTGCGCTTCAATTCCAACTTCTAGGTTCGACCACGATCGATGAGCCGTCTTCGACAGATTCGATGAAGCCATAGTTGCAACTTTGTCACGCGCGAATGCAGGAAGCGGCGAGAGGTTTCTCCGCTGGTTAAAGCACGACCTTGGATAAGGCTCTTGAGCGAAATGAAGCGGATATGTCTGACCAGCGCAGTCGCGGGACTCGCCCTTGCCATGCCCGTTGCGGCCGGCGCGGCCGAGTCCTATCCGACCAAGGCGCCGAAGCCTGATGTTGCGGAGTGGACCGGCCTTTATCTGGGCGGACACTTCGGATACGCGTACGGCTGGTCAGGCTGGAGCGCAAGCGACGCCCTGTCGACGGCGAGTGGATCGACCCGCCTGTTCAACTCGTATGACGCCTTCAAGGGCACCGGCAGCTATCTGTTCGGCCTGCAGGCCGGCTACAATGTCATGTTGCCGTCGCGCGTGGTGCTCGGCGTCGAGACGGATTTCTCGGCCCCCAACACGATTGCCGGTGAGCGAACGGTGACGTCCGCCTCCGGCGGCACGGCCAGCTATCGCGACACGGTCCTCGGCATGGGAACGGCACGCGGCAGGCTCGGCTACGCCTTCGATCATTGGCTGCTTTATGCGACCGCGGGCTTTGCCTGGTCCTACGACCGGCTGGAGCGCACGCAGCTTACCGGTACGCCGCTGGTCGGCAACGCCGGCATCGGCACCGTCGATACGGCGTTGACATGGCGTCTTGGCTGGGCCGCCGGCATCGGGGCCGAGGTGCCGATCGCACCGCACTGGACGGCCAAGGTCGAATATCTCGCCTCGGAATTCGGGGATCATCGCAAGGGCCTCGCCGCATCGGCGGAGTCGCTCAACTCCAATCTCTCGGTGCAGCGGGTCCAGGTCGGGCTGAACTATCAGCTCGGGCCCGACCCCGCGCGCACCGATATCGCGGTCAAGGGCATTTCACCTGCCGAGACGGACAACTTCGCCGTCCATGGACAGACGACGATCGTCACCCAGTACGCGCTGTCGTTTCGCGCGCCCTATGCCGGACAGAACAGCCTCTCCCCCAATCAGGTGCGCGAGACCTTCGACGCGGACCTCTATGTCGGCTTCCGCCCCTGGGACGGCGCCGAAATCTGGATCAACCCGGAGATCGACCAGGGCTTCGGCCTCAACGGCACGTTCGGCGTGGCCGGCTTCCCCAGCGCGGAGGCTTACAAGGTCGGGGCCACCTATCCCTATGCGAGGATCCCGCGCGCGTTTCTGCGGCAGACGATCGATCTCGGCGGCGAGGCGCAGAAAGTCGAGTCCGGGCTCACGCAATTCGCGGGCTCGCAGACCAGCGATCGTCTCGTACTCACGGTCGGCAAGTTCAGCGTCGTCGATATCTTCGATTCCAACAAGTACGCCCACGACCCCCGCGGCGACTTCCTCAACTGGACGCTGGTCACCACGGGTGCATTCGACTACGCGGCCGATGCGTGGGCCTTCACATATGGCGTCGCAGCCGAATGGTACACCGGGGCGTGGACGTTCCGCGCCGGCGCATTCGACGGCCCCGCGGTTCCGAACAGCACGGATCTGGATCCGGCCTTCGGACAATTCCAGATGGTCGGCGAGATCGAGCGCCGCTACAGCCTGTTGAACCAGCCCGGCAAGATCGCTGTGACCGGCTATCTGACCCGTGCGCGGATGGGCAACTTCCAGGACGCCGTCAACCTCGCCAACCTCACGGGCGCGCCGCCGGACCTCTCGCTCGTGCGCAGCTACACGAGCAAGCTCGGCGTTGCCGGCAATGTCGAGCAGCAGGTCATTCCCGGCGTGGGCCTGTTCGCGCGGGCCGGCTACACGCCCGGCAGGCTCGAGGCCTACGCGTTCACCGACGCCGACGCCACGCTCGCCGGCGGCGCCTCGATCTCCGGAAAATTCTGGAACAGGCCGAACGATACGCTCGGAATCGCCGGAATTCGCAACATGATCTCCGCGGTGCACCAGGCCTATTTCGCGGTCGGTGGATACAGCGCATTGATCGGCGATGGGCGGCTTCCGCATCCGGGCGCGGAGAAGATCCTGGAAGTATACTACACGCTTCCGATCGCTACCTGGATGCTGAGCTTCGACTATCAGTTCATCGCCAATCCGGCCTATAACCGTGACCGCGGGCCAGTCTCGATCGTCGCCACGCGCCTGCATGCACAATTCTGATTTTTCTTCTCAACTGATGCCGCAATGTTTGATAGCATTCGCCCCGTTCAAATCAGTGGCCCTACGGTGCTCCAATGCGCAAACGAAAGCCACACCTGCTCTTCTTGCTCGCAACCTGCCTGTTGATTGAAGTAGCCTTCTTTCAAGGCCTCGCGGTGGCTCTCGGAAGCTCAAGTTCACACGACGAGCCATGGAATCCGGATCATATCGACCGGCTACCTCCCGACGTTCGAAACGTGTTACTCCATAGCTGTCGCGGACGTATCCAGGCCGCGCACTACTTCGCAACCTATCTCGACCATGCGCGGACGGTTCGGCTCCATTTTGAGAACCTGCGGTGCGATGGCGAGCAGAGATTCAAACGACGTGATAGCTGCCTTCACGAGGAATTTGTCGCATTCGGCGCCGGTCATCGGCTGATGAAGCGCTACTACGCTCCCTGTAATGACTAAGCTCGTACGGTCCCTTTATTGCCCTAATCACCATCGCTCGAATCGCCAAGCCGCGACACTTCGGCAAGGGCTGGCGGTCTAGGCCATCAATGATAAACCGGTGCTTGTAAGCTTCCTGTAAGGTTTCTGAGCCACGCGGGTGTGTAGGCGAATCCACGTATACTTGTTATCAACATAAGGCGTTCTACTTTGATCGGGATCGCGGCCTGTTCTCCCAACACAGGGCGTCGATTACGAGGTCCGGTTGGGTTCGCCTCCATTTCCGGACCTCGTTCCGCCGGAACATACGACAACGGCAATGGTTTGAAACGACTCGGGGCGAGCTATCGCCGAATCTTGGTGACGGACGGGGTCAGGCGGCAGCGGATTGAGCTTGCGATCTGACGACTTCGATTCCGTCGGCGAAGTTTACACCGAGGATGAGTTTCGGCAACTGGTTGTGACCATCGAGACGACGCCAGCTTTTCTCGGCGGCCTCGGCGAGCTTGAAGATCATAGCGAGCGCAGTCTTGTTCGACAGACATCCCTTGGCGCGCACGGTGCGGTGGCGCACGGTCGCGAACGCGCTTTCGATGACGTTGGTGGTGCGCAGATGCTTCCAATGCTCGGCCGGGAAGTCGTAGAAGGCGAGCAGCGCGTCGCGATCCTTGGTCAAACACTCGACTGCCTTGTCGTATTTGACGCCCCAGGTTTCGACGAAGGCGTCGAAGGCTGCCAGCGCATCCTTCTTGGTCTCGGCCATCCAGATCTCCTGCAGCGCCCGCTTGGCTTTCGGTTGCTGGCTCTTCGGCAGCTTGTTGAGGACGTTTGCGGTCTTGTGCACCCAGCAGCGCTGGCCGCGCGTCTTCGGCCACACCTCCTCGACCGCCTGCCAGAAGCCGAGCGCGCCGTCGGCAACCGCGAGCTCGGGCGCCGTCGCAAGCCCGCGCCGCTTCAGATCGAGGAGCAGCTCCCTCCAGGATTGGGCACTCTCGCGCACGCCGTCGATGAGGCCGACGAGCTCCTTCTTGCCCTCGGGCGTGGCCCCGATGATGACCAGCAGGCATTGCGCCTCGTCCTCGAGCCGGGCCTGGACATGGATGCCGTCGACCCAGAAGTAGACGTAGCGTTTGGCTGACAGATCGCGCTTGCTCCAGCGCGCGTGCTCCTCCGACCAGGCCTCCTTGAGCCGCCCGACGGTCGAGGCCGAGAGCCCGCCGGCATCCTTGCCGAGCAACGCAACGAGCGCCTCCTCGAAGTCGCCGGTGGAAACGCCCTTGAGGTAGAGGATCGGGATCAGCACTTCGAGACTCTTCGACCGGCGCGCGTAGGGAGGCAGAATCGCCGACGAAAAGCGGATGCGCTCCGAGCCCTCGCCGACACGGTCGCGCACCCGCGGGCAGCGCACCGCGACCGGGCCGATGCCGGTCATGACCTCGCGCTCGGGCAGATGGCCGTGGCGCACCAGCCGTTGGCGGCCATCATCGGTAACCTTATCGGCGTGCCTGCCGAGCAAAGCCGCCACTTCGGCCTCCACGGCCTGCGTCAGCAGCGCTCGCGCGCCGTTGCGCAAAACCTCGGTCAGCGGGTCCGCGAAACTTCCTGGCTGAGAAAATTGAAAAACGTTAGTGTCGGTCACGGCGTATCTTCCTTCGATGGAAAGTGGAGGCGTCAAGCACCCCCACGATACGCCGCCTTACCCCTTTATGCCGTCACCAACTTTCGCCCATAGCTCACTCGGGGCGATTATCTGCAAGTAGCCCTTCAATTGTGACTCTCTGAAGTGTCGCGCATCTAGCAGGCTGTTGAAGAACTCGGCCGAGGTTGCAAATTAGGCGTTTCGGTCTCTGTCGATCGCGACGATGGCCGAGGGTCTTCGCGCGGCCGGGCACTTTGGCCATCAGCCGGCCGCTGCCATCAGCTTTGGCAGCCGAACCAGATTGTAGGCGGCGGCAGCAAAGGTAAAGGCCCATGCGACGCGATCACGGCCACGGATGTCATTCGGCCCTTTAATTGCGGATTGTTGTCAATCACCTTTTAAACTTTCCGAACGGCACGACGGTAGCGCTCGCGCCGTCGGAGCTGGTCAGGGTTGCGGAGACGGCGCGAGCGCGGCTGATACGTAGTTTGCCGGCCAGGCTGTCAATCGGCGTGGGGTCCCGACGCCGATCGGCGAGCTAATCTATTGATCTATTGAGCGGCAGAGGGGTCAATCTTAGACGCCTGTTCACAATCAAGCGCTGGAATTGCTCGCTGGTGTGCTGGGCCTTTCCGGGTCGTGCAGTACCTTGATGACGGGGGTTGGGACGAACATTTTGGCAAACCTCTCCTGTATTTCGTAAGTCATTCGTTGCCGAGCGCCTTGATTAAACAAGAGTTAACTACGGTTGTTAGCCGAACATAAGTGCATGGCCGATAGCTATTAACGGCGAGCGCGGAGAAAGCGCGCACCGAAGAGCGATAAGAAGGAAACGGCCCCATGCCCGCCGCCGCGTTTACCGCCACCGTCACAGAAGTGTGCGAGGGCAGATATCTCCTTCGGCTTTTTCAGCGGCCTGAACCGCCGTTCAACGGGCATCAACGGCTAGGCGATTTCTAATAATCGGGACGCGATTCCGCCCCTCCTGCACTAAGTTGAGACGCCAATGACCGCCTTTCGACTACTCTGGATGCTGATACTCACCGTGTTTGTCGGTGAGTTGACCATCATGTTCGGCCTCCAATTCGTTCACGTCGACAATCGGCTTATCGAGGCCATGGTCGACGCCTCGTCTCTGGTCGTCATCGTCTTTCCCTTCCTGTATCTTTTCGTTTTCCGGACGATGTCGAACAACATCCACGAGCTGGAGCTCGCAAAGCATCAGCTATGGGATGCAAACGAAACACTTGAACACCGAATCAAGGAACGGACGGAAGAAGTTTCCGAGCAGGTAGCGGAGCTTCGACGCGCCAACGAGCGCTTTGAGAGCGCCGTCGAAAACGTACCCCAGGGCATTTGCCTGTTCGATGCCAACCAGCGGGTCATCGTGGCCAATGCCCGTTATGGAGAAATCTACAAACTCACACCCGAGGAGATCAAGCCCGGCACCACGCTGCAGGAGATTCTCGAGAGCCGAAAAAGGCAGGGGACGAATTTCGCGATTGCGACCGACGTCTACCGCGCCGTCAACATCAAGAAGGTCCATGAAATCCTGGATCTGGCCGATGGCCGCACGGTGTCGATTTCGCGCAGCGTTCTGTCGGACGGTGGCTGGCTCACCTCTCACGAAGACATCACCCAGCGACGGCAGAACGAGAGGAAGGTGGCCTACCTTGCCACCCACGATCCGCTCACCGGCCTGCCGAACCGCGCCTGTTTCGTCAGCGAGCTCGAGCGGGTCACTGCCGAGTCCGGCGCAATCGGGAATACCGCCGTCTTCCTGCTCGATCTCGATCGCTTCAAGGCGGTCAACGATACGCTTGGCCATGCGGCAGGGGACCAATTGCTCAAGGAGGTGGCGAGCCGTCTCAGCTCCGAAATTCGCGAACACGACCTCGTTGCGCGCCTCGGCGGCGATGAATTCGCGATCATCCAGAACCTCGACGCTGCAGTCCATGAGCCGGTGATCTCGCTCGCCCTGCGGATCATCGACGTTATCGGCAGGCCATTTGAACTCGACGGCCATATCGCAAGTGTCGGAACGAGCATCGGCATAGCGCTGTGTCCCGAGCAGGGCCGCGACGGAACGGAGCTGATAAAGAAGGCGGATCTGGCCCTCTACGCGGTCAAGGAAGGGGGACGAAACAACTTCCGGATCTACGACGCCGAAATGACGGAGGTGGTCGAGCATCAGAAGCTGCTCGAGAGCGAACTAACTCGTGCAATCGAGCGGGAGGAGTTCGAGCTCTATTACCAGCCCGTTCTCGACCTGAAGACTCGCAGGGTGACCGGGGCCGAGGCGCTCATTCGCTGGAATCATCCCGAGCGCGGCATGCTCTCGCCGGATCAGTTCATACCGCTGGCCGAAGAAACGGGCTTGATCGTTACGCTCGGGGAATGGGTCTTGCAGCAAGGCTGCAGGGATGCTGCGGCCTGGCCCGAGAACCTGAGGGTTGCGATCAATCTGTCGGCCCATCAGTTCAACTGTGGCAACCTGTTCGACCTGGTGCTCTGTGCGTTGGTGGAATCCGGGCTTAGCCCCTGGCGGCTCGAATTGGAGATCACTGAATTCGTATTGCTGGACAATCGGCCCGAATATCTCCAGACGTTGCGCCAGCTGAAAAACATCGGGGTCTCGATCGTGCTGGATGATTTCGCGACCGGGCATTCTGCGACCCGCCAGCTGATGCTTGAAGCGGTTGACAGGATCAAGATCGACAAGTCCTTCGTGCATGGCATGACCAGCCAACGCGAAAGCTCGGCGATTGTCGCCTCAACGATTGCTCTGGCGCGAGGTCTGGGCATCTCGGTAACGGCCGAAGGCGTCGAGACACATGAGCAGCTGCATCAGCTGTCGCTTGCCGGAGCAGATCTTGCGCAGGGCTATCTCATCGGCCGACCGATGCCCCTTGGCGATTTCCTGAGCGAGGGCCGCCAGTCGCATGCCGAAATCGTTGCCTGAGCGCCTTGTCGGAAGGACCGGTTAGTTTGGCATGAAGTCCCAGGAAAGTCTGATAGACCAGCTCGAAGATGCCGTGTCAGGCAAGAGCCTTGCGCGGCGAGCCGACATGCTCAAGCGCGTGACCGATCTGTTTCTTTGCAGTTCCGGGACGCACTCCCCGGCGGAGATAGACCTCTTCGATGAGGTCATGACCAGGCTGGTCGACAGCGTCGAGGTCGCGGCCCGGGCTCAGTTTGGCAACCGGCTGGCCGACGCAGCCGATGCCCCGGGCAACGTCATGCGCCTGCTGGCTTTCGATAGGGCGATCGAAGTCGCCGGCCCCGTTCTTTCCCGATCGGAGCGCCTCAGCGACGAAGACCTGATCAGAAACGCCGAGACAATGAGCCAGGACCATCTGCTCGCGATCTCGAAACGTCGCGAGCTGAAAGAGGGCTTGACGGACGTTCTCATCACGCGCGGCAATCGGGCGGTGCTGGTCAGTACCGCAACCAATTCCGGCAGCCGGTTCTCTCCAGTTGGTGTCTCCAGCCTCGTCGAAAAGGCCGGATCGGACGATACCCTTGCGCTCTCCATTTGGGCTCGCCGGGATATTCCGCGCCAGCAGATGGTCAGGCTATTCCGACAGGCGTCCGAAGGCCTGAGATTGCAGCTCGAGGCTGCAAATCCTTTGCAGGTCGGCTCGATCCGTGCAGCCATCACTCTCGCCTCGGAACACGTGCAGGCGGTTGCCCGGGCCGGGTCCTCCGACTTCCGTCTTCTGAGCGGTTATCTCAAAGACCTCCATTCCAGCGACAATCTCGACGAGAGCGTCCTCGATGAACTCGTGAGGGAGGAGAATTTCGACGGAGTCGCCGCGGCACTGTCGCTGATGTGCGACCTTCCGATAGGCACGGTCGAACGCGCGCTCGCACAAGGCCGCCATGAGCAAATCCTGCTGTTTGCGAGAGCCGCCGGACTGTCCTGGAACACAACCCTGGCCCTGATCAGGTTCCAGGCGTGTGGGCAGGCCGTTGCCCAGCCGGAAGCGGATCAGTATTTTGCCAGCTATTCCCGAATGCGGGTGAAGACAGCTCAGACCGCGCTCCAGTTCTATAGACTTCGCGAGGCCTCGGATCGGCCGACGATGCCGATGGCACCCAGTAGCAGGAAGTGAAGCGAGTCGACTATCAAGTGCCACGCCGCTATCCAACCCTTGTGATGATCTCCTTGGCCGCGATCATCATGTCTCCTTGAAGACCACGACCGCCGGGGCGTTAGCCCGATTTCATCATCCATTTTAGCGTTATCGTTCTCCGGAGAGCCGTCCCATCAAAAAAGTTCTTGCCATGTGGGTGTCATCCACAGATGCACAGGTGTGAAGAGATCATTTTGAAGCAATTTGACGCGCTTCTCATCGGGTGATCTTGGTTCGTCTTGGTTCAGTTTGCGTCGGAACCCGCGGACTCGAGCCTGCGGCGGTGTTTGAGAGCACTTGCCGACGAACTCGAAGTCTGAAGGAGCCGGTCGATCCCCTACGGCTCGATCGTGCGGTGCGCCGGCATCTCGGGCCTGTCCAGGAATTCCGGAATGAGGGATTCACGTGGTCACGGATCGCGCATCCCTTTGCTGCGGTCGGCATACGGCGCGCCGATGGGGGCCTTCTCGGCCGATCGTCTGCGTAGCGGTCAGGCGCGGGATTCCTGGGGACCTGGCTCACAGGAACGTTACGCGCGAATACTCAGAATCCATCTGCTCCCTGGAGGGCTTGCTAGCCTCGGGGTTCAAGGAACGCGTCGGAAACCATCATGAACTCGAACCTGCGACGACGGCTAAATGCGGTTGCTCACGATCTGCGGGGACCACTCGGACGCATTCCGCTCGATCGGGTCTTGCGAAGACATCTCGATCTGTTCGAGGAGTTGCGACGCGAGGGATGTACATGGTCGCAGCTGGCGCGGGCCCTAGCGGCGGCCGGGGTCAGGCGCGCCGACGGGGAGATGGTTTCAGTTGATCACCTGCGTGGGACGGTGTCGCGCCAGATGCGGGAAAAAGCGTCCGTGCTACAAGACCCGCCGAAGAAAGATCGTGCGCCACAGCGAACGGCGGTCTCGGTGGGCCGGACGCGTTCTACGCCCCAAATCGGCAAAACAGCCAAGCTCAGAGGGCGGAAAACGGCTCGAAGATCGCCCGTGGTTGCACTTGATCCTGCATGAGCTTCCAAAATTCGTCTGGATTCATTTTGCTTCGGGTAACGCGATGAACTCTAACTTGCAGCGACGGCTGAAGGCGCTCGTTGACAATTTCAAGGGACCGCTCGGCCCTATACCGCTCGATCGTGCGGTGCGGCGGCATCGCGGCCTGTTCGAGGAATTCCGGGATGAGGGATTCACTTGGTCACAGATCGCGCGTGCGCTTGCTGCGGCCGGCATACGGCGTGCCGATGGGAGTTCTTTCTCGGCCGATCGTCTGCGCGGTGCGGTATCGCGGCAGATCAAGGGGAATGCGTCCGCGTCAACAGGCCGGCCTGTGGAAGACAGCACGCGCCAGCGGACTGCCGCACGAGAGGAAACGGCGTCATCCCGATCCATGACCGGTGAAACAGCCGAGCCCCGGGCCGGGAGAACGGTTACCGTCAAACCGGTCGCCGTGCCGAAATCAGACCAGCCGACGGCTGGTTCGCGTTCGATCCAGGACAAGCTTTCGCGTGTGGCTAAGTTGCGAGGCGGATAGGCTCAAGGTCGCAGCTCACAGGAACGTTACCAGCCGGATACTCAGAATCCATCTTCTTGCCGATGAGCTTGTTAGCCTTTGCGGCGCCGATGACCAAGGAAACAAGCATGGCGGCAGACCTGCCGACTTCGGACATCGAAAGGAACAAGCTGCGCAAGCTGTTGCTTTCGGACACACCGTTCCAACGGTATCTCGACTTCAGCCGGCCGGTCGTCGCGGTGAGCGGGGAGGCCATACGCGAGGGAAGGGCCGCTTATCCGCCGCAGGTTCCGCTGAAGATGAAGATAGCGGCTGGCTGGCCGGCTCAAAGTCTGCAAGGGATGATTGTCGATAGCCTCGACGATCCCCTCCCGATCCAGGCAACGCCCGAGGAACGGGAACGGTTTGACCGGGGTGAGCCGCTGCTGGTTCGAGCAAATATGGTCGGCATGCGGCCTGAGCGGTCAAGCGGCGGCCAGGTTGCCGACGATATCGAGAAGCAGATCAAGGACGCCTTCGCTGTCAACGTCTTCGTGATCTTCGAGCGCCTTCGGTATCTTGTGCCGCTGCGCGATGGGAAGAATGTCCGTAACTGGGCGGATCAGGAGGCGGCGCAGAACTTCATCTTCGACAAGGAGTTACTGCCGCTTCCCTGGCCCGAGCGCGATCATCGCACCACCGGGAAGCGCCGCCGTCGCCTCATCGATACGGCCTGGCGCAACGGGCAGCGTCAGAAGTTCCTGCGATGCCTGTACCCGAGCAAACGGCTGCGCCGGGAGATCGCCGCCTGGGCGGAGGGCTTTCGCGGCCAGCGCCAGGATGTGATCGAGGAGGAAATCCGTTTTCAGAAGACTCAGTTTGTCGCGCTCAACATGTGCCGCGAGCGGGCGAAGGAGTTTCGCTTTATTGAAAGCGAAATCAGTGAGAGCATCCGGCGGGAGCCGGACGGAGATGGGTTTCTCGATCCGAAGCAAGCGGCGGTGGCCGCAGGTTTCAACCACCCGATCGATGCCGGGGCGATCTTTCCCGCGGTCTATGCCGGGGATTTCGATCCAAAGCTGATGTTCCATCGGCTGGCGAGTTTGAAGGGCTTTGAATTCGTCCGGGACATTGGGAGGATCGCTCGCAGGCAATCCGCACCGTTGTCTCCTGCGCAGTTCATCGAACGGATCGAACGCAGCCGGCAGCATCTTGAAGAGCAGCCCGAGATGTTTAGCGAACGTCGGCACCCCGAATTGATGAGCGGGCGGGAATTCCTGCTTTACGCGTACAAGAATTATGAAGATCAGTGCGCGGCGTACCTCGCGCGTTGAATTTTTTCCGGAAGCCGACTCAGAATCCGTCCGGCCTGTTCGATTCCATGGCTTCTTCCTTCGCCCCGCGATCAACCGGGACGAAGGAACAAGCCATGACAGAGACAGACAAGAGGCGCTGGGCCATCGTTGTCGCCAACGAAAAAGGCGGGGTTGGCAAATCGACGCTGGCGCTGGCCATCACTGACAAACTGACGATCGCGGGATACTCGCCGGTCGTTATTCAAATCGACCGTCAAAAGCGGTTGTCGGCGGCGCTGGGCCAGGACGTCATCACGATTGCATCCGATCCCAAGGCGGCGCGTGCGGATCCCGGCAAGGAGCTGGCGCGGTTCAGCCCGGTGCTGGACGCCGTCACGCAAGCGGAGACGGCCGCTCCGATCCTCGTCGACATTGGCGCCGGCGAGGTTGGCCGGTTCTCCGAATGGGCGGCTCTGGTCGACCTGGACGAAGAATTTGGCGAATTCGGTTTCCATCCGGTCGTCTTCATACCATTCACGGCCGAGGCAGAATCGATGCGACAGGCGCATTGGACGGTCGAACGCCTGACGACGGCCATCCCTCGCGCGGACATCATCCTTGCCGAAAACCAGCGCGATGGCCGCATCGCCGATCTGCATCCGGCCTCCTCTGCCTGGCAGGAGTGGGCCGATAAGCTCAAGCCTGCTGCGGAGAGAAATACGCTCATAGTGATGGGCGCCATTCCCGGCGGCTCATGGCGGTATTTCGAGGCGGCCGGCTCCCGGTTCATCGATGTCGTGGACCTCGAAACGCCGGCAGCCATGCAATTGAGCGGCCTGCCACGCGCGGAAGCCAAGATCGCACGCGGTGACGTTGCCCAGTGGCTGGTGGCGCTATTCGCAGAACTCGACCGTGCCTTCAAGACGACGGAGACAGTCGATGAAGAGTGAGAGTTTCAGAGCGGCGGCGTCACGCGCCATCGACGAAGGCAGCCGTGAGCGGTGGGCAACCGCACAGCGGCTGGCCTCGCAATTCGAGACGGGCGCGGACGAATTCGACCTACGCTCGCTGGAGCGCCTCGGAGAAGAGGGCCTCGCGGCGTTCCTGTCGAGCCTCGGCCATCAAAACCCGTTTCCGAATTGGCAAGAAGTAGAGCCCGCCCCGAACATCCAACCCTCCTCCGACCCGGAGGCTGGAAGGGATTACGGCTGGACGATTTTGCGATGCCGCGAACCCCGTTGGTTGGTCCGTGCTGTCGTGCGTGGATGGGCTGCGGGCTTTGCCCT
>JADHVO010000012.1 GCA_016783965.1 Alphaproteobacteria bacterium | reverse complement strand
GCGCCGGCACCATGAAGACGGCCATGCGCCGGAGAAAGTCGGCGATCACGTCGTCGAAGATGACGTCGGGATGCTGCAGGTTCTGAACAACTTCGACGAAGACGGTTTGATCTGCCACCTTCCGGGAGGTTTGCACCGCGTAGTAGGTCAATGGCCCAGCCACGCCCTGTGCCTGCGTCGCGCGCGGCGCTTCGTTTGCCGCCGTCAGCTCTGGAATGAGAGCGCCCGCCGGCAGGGACGAAAGCAACCGGCCCTTTGCGTCCCGCACCGCGAAGGAGAATCCACCGAAGCCATGCGAGTAGAACGCGCGCAGGTCGACCGGAAGCGCCAGCTCTGGCTTGCCGTCGGCGCCCGACGTCACAAACTTCGCAATATCGCCCGCATGCGCCCGCAGCGTGCGATATTCGATATGAGCGGCGCTTGAATCCAGCAGGAATTGCGAGGCGAGCGGCACAGCGACGGCCGCCAGACACAACGCGACCACGTGCAGGATGATGATGCGGAGACGAAGCGAACCTGCCCACATCGTCATGAAGGAAGTTCGCGGATCAGATAGCCCAGGTTTCGTACCGCATGGACATTTGCTGTCGCTTCTGCGCGGCTCAGTTGTTTGCGAAGCCGGTGCACGCAGACTTCGACGGCGTTCGGTGTCACGTCGCCGAGATCGCCGTAAAGCGTTTCCTCGACCGTGCTCTTGAGGACGACGCGGCCTGCCCGGCGCATGAGCAATTCCAGGACGGTGACTTCACGGGCCGACAGCACCTGTGCCTTGCCGTTCACGAGGACCTGTCGCGCAACGGTGTCGTAGACGATGTTCCCCACGCTGATCGTTCGCCCGACAAAGACGTTGGGGCGGCGCAGGATGGCAAGCAGACGCGCCTGCAGCTCGTCGAAGTCGAACGGCTTTCCAAGATAGTCGTCGGCGCCGGCCGAAAGGCCCTCCACGCGCTCGCGGATCGTGTTCCGCGCGGTCAGGGCGAGCACGGGTGTCGGGTTTCCGGTATCGCGAAGCGAGCGCAACAGGGTCAGGCCGTCCCCGTCAGGGAGGGCAAGGTCCAGGATGACGGCATCGAATTGTCCCCCGTCCAGCCAGTGCCGGGCCTCGGTCATCAGCGCGGCGCTGCTGACGGTGTGACCAGCTGCGCGCAGCCGGCCGGCCAGGAGACGGGCGAACTCCTCGTTGTCCTCCACGATCAGAAGCCGCGCCACCACATCCTCGTCATTCCGCCGCCGCCCGTCTCATGTCAGGTTCACGTAAGGAAAGCTAACTCATAGGCGGTTCAATCACGAGTGGGTAACGGGCGGGCGTTGCTCCGGCTCAACGAGGTTGTCGCAGGTAGTCGAGCGATTTGCAGCAGCGCAATTGGACCAGCACCCAAAGTGACCTTTTTCCCAGCGCGCGCCGATGCGAAGGCGGATGGCTTCCAATCCGATCGCATTGACCGAACCTCGCCCGATGAAGGCCGGCGCTGCCGCTGCACGAATGTCCAACCCCAACGCCATGCCTGAGTGCCGCCCTCCCCGACGCCGTACGAATTTCGCACAATTGCGCTTGCCAGCGCCTTAACCCATTCATCTGTGGGGAAGGCCGCTTGCTCAACGCGAGGTCTCGTGCTTGGCCGCGACGGCATGCCAGGCAGCCCGGTGCCGCGCAAATCGGCGCAAAATCTGCCGCGAATTGCGAGTTGTGGGCGCCCGAGGCGCCGATGCGCGAAGAACAAAGACTCGCCTTGGCTGCTTTGTACAACACGACTGTTGCTTGGCCCGGCAAAATCTTCCGTCGGGACAAAATACGAATTTCGGCGAATACAGTGTCGTGCAATTCTGCATCGCGTTCTGGGTGAGATGGCAGCAGTTGGCCTGCGGTATCCGCTTCAGATGTTGCCCATCCTCTTATTCGAGTTTTTCTGGAAGGCGACATGGGTGATCGCCATCGCGCTTCCGTTGTGGACTGCCCACCAGACATATCCGGGCATGAACGACGATCTATTTGCCATCGGATTGCCGCCGCTCACGTAGCGATTAGGTAGTGATTTAGGTAGTGACTTGCAGCCGCAAAATTCGCCTTGCGAAGTAAGGCACTTGCGAGTCATTCGCGCCTTACGCGGCTGCTAACCCATTGATTTAATGGTGGGCGCGACAGGGATCGAACCTGTGACCCCTACCATGTCAAGGTAGTGCTCTCCCGCTGAGCTACGCGCCCGGAATCGGTATACGGGAGGGCTCCTATAGCCCCGGGGGGCCACTGGGAGCAAGCGAGCATTTCCCTAGAACGCGCGCCTACCGGGTAAGGTAACCCGCCTTCGTCAGGTCGAATCGCACCGCCGCCGTTACCGTGGACGCGACCGGCTTGCCGTCCCTGGTGGCGGGTTGATAGCGCCAGTGCTCCCTGACCCAGGCGACCGCGGCTTCATCCAGGGATATGGTGCCGCTCGAACTCTGCACCGTCACGCTCTGGACCGCGCCGTTCGCGTCCAGCGCAATCACAAGCTGGACCGTGCCCGACTGGCCGAGGCGGCGCGCCGTATCCGGATAGGGCGGGATCGTGTGCGTGCCGGCGACGGCACGCGCCGCCGTCGGTGCCACGGGTGCGGGCGGCGCGGGCGATGGCGGCGCCACGACGGGCTGCGGAGCAGGCGTCACGGGAACGCGCGGGCCCTGCACGACGGTGACGGCGTGCACCGGCGGCTGCGCGGGTTGAATTTGGATGACGGGCACCGGAACCGTCGGCACGGTCGGCTGCACCATCTCGGGCTTGGCCGGCGGAGGAGGCGGTTGCTCCTCCTGCTTCTGCGGCACCACTTCCGCCGTCAGAAGGTGCGGCGCTTCCAGCACGATCCGCTGCGCGAGACCGGTGGCGAGCGCGTAGGCGAGAAACGCGTGCAGCACGACCACGCCGCCAACGATGGCTGCTTCGTGGCTCGTGGAACGATTTGCGGTGTTGCTGATGAGGTGTCTGGGGCGTTGCACGATCCTGCTCCGGTTCTGCCGGACAAGTACAGCGGCCCTCCAACTCGCCGTTGCCGGCTCCTTCTTGGTACGAAACGCGTGCGGCATTTTTTGGACGCAAGACGGAACCCCGCGACGCAGCGGCGTCGCGGGGTTAGCCATGGCTCGTCGCCCCAGAGGTTCAGCGGCGCGCCTGCTGGAGGTCGAACTTAACCGCAGCCCGCGTGGTCGAGGTGACGGCAACGCCGCCCTGCACGGCGGGCTTGTATTTCCAGTGATTGGTGACCCACTCGACCGCAGCCTGGTCGAGCTCGGGGAAGCCGCTCGACTGCACCACTGTCGCGTTGGCAACCTCGCCATTGGGACCGACGGTGATCTGAAGCGTCACCGCACCCTGATGACCCGCGGTGCGCGCCGCCACCGGATAAGGCGGTGTCGTATGCGTGTTCAGCACACCCGCCGCGGCGGTATCGACCGGCGGCGCCGTGTTCGTCGGCGTCGGCGCAACGGTGATGGACGTGGCCTGCGGATCGGGCGCCATGTCGATCACCGGCGGGGGCACCGTGGTTTCCACCATCTGCGTCGGCTGAACCAGCGTCGGCTGCATCGGTGCCGGCTGCGTCGTGGGCAGCGTCTTGTCCGCAACCGGCTGAAGCTGAATCTCGTGCTCCACCTCTCTGATCACCGTGGTCCCCATGCCGCTGACGAGCGCATAGATCGCGAGTGCATGGATCGCGGCCACCGTGCCGATGGTAGCGGTGCGCCTGGGCGACATCCCGTTCGCCCGGACGCTCAGCATGTCGTGTGTTGGCTTGAGCATTCTTTCCTCCCGCTTCTCGCCTTCGCATGAGCGCGAAGGCGGCCCGGCGGGAGTCGTCTCGGACTTCGCCGGACCGCATTGTGGTAACGCGGAAATCCGGCGGCGTGCGGGCGCGAATGTGACGGCCCGCGCCTTAATGCGGTCAGTCACGATTTAGCGAGACAGGGAACGCTATTGAGGTTCGCGCAATGCGCGTGTCAGGCGGCGATCATCCGATCGACTTCGGCAACGATCTCGCGCAGGTGAAACGGCTTCGACAACACCTTCGCCTGCTTGGGTGCGTTCGACGAGGGATGCAGCGCCACGGCGGCGAAGCCGGTGATGAACATGATCTTGAGCTTCTCGTTCAGTTCGGCGGCCCGCTTGGCGAGCTCGATGCCATCCATGCCCGGCATCACGATATCGGTCAGCAGCAGGTCGAAGCGGAAGCCCTTCAGGCACTCATAGGCGTCGCCGCCGTCGCCGAAATCGGTGACGTCATGGCCGGCCTTGACCAGTGCCTGCGCCAGGAATTTGCGCAAGCTCTCGTCGTCTTCCGCCAGAAGGATATGCGCCATCGACCCGCCCTTGCGTCGCAATATAAAGCGTATATCGGCCATGCCGTAAATGCTGGTTAATGCCAAGCCTCGGCAGTTCCACCCAAGGCGCCGCATTCCAAACCAAAAGGCCCGCTTTCCCCGCGCGCGCAATGTGCGCCGGCGCGGGAGGCCGCATCGGCGGCGGAGGTGGGCGACTCAAGAGCGCTTGCTTGGGCCCAAGCGTTAATGGTCCACTGGCGTTTCAAGGTGCGAATCGGCAATGGCGCAGCACGGCAAGGGACAATCGGACGGAAGCGGGGGCGAAGACCTCAGCCTCGCCGCACTTTATGTCGAACCGTTCCGGATATTCCGCCCCTTCCGGCAGACCGTGCCCTTCGTCTTCGCGTCCCCGCATTCCGGCCGCGCCTATCCGCAAAGCTTCGTTGCGGCAAGCCGCCTGAACGCGGTGAGCCTGCGACGCTCCGAAGACGCGTTCGTCGACGAGTTGTTCTGCGGTGCCGTCGCCATGGGTGCACCAATGATTGCGGCCCGCTTTCCACGCGCCTTTCTCGACGTGAACCGCTCGCCGGCCGAGATCGATACTGCGATGTTCGACGGCGCGCTGGATATCGTGGTCGACGCGCCGAGCCCCCGTGTGACTGCCGGTCTCGGCGTAATTCCGCGCATCGTACGCGACGGTGCCGACATCTATCGCACAAAGCTCAAACCTGGCGACGCCGAAGAACGGCTGAGCAGGCTGCACCGCCCCTATCACGCGGCGCTGGCCCGGCTGATCGACGAGACCCGCGCGCTGTTCGGCGTGGCGGTTGTGATCGATTGTCACTCGATGCCATCTGCGGCCGCCATCCCCGATGTCGTGTTCGGTGACCGCTATGGCATGGCAGCCGCGCCGACCGTCACCCGCGCGGCCGAACTGGCGTTCGAGGCGCAAGGTTTCAGCCACGCGCGCAACGCGCCCTATGCCGGCGGCTACACCACCCATACCCACGGTCGCCGCGACCGCGACACCCACGCCCTCCAGGTGGAGATCAACCGGGCGCTGTACCTCGACGAGGAGCGTATCGCGCGCGGACCGCAGTTCGAGCAGGTTCACGCCCGGCTCAACGAAGCGATCGCCCGCCTGGTGACGATCGAGCCCGCGGCCCTGATCCGCACCCGCCGCCACAGCCTCGCGGCCGAATAGGGCTTAGCACCCGCTCCGCCAGAAAAAGAATGGCCGCTCCCGAAGGAGCGGCCAAGTTCAGGGAGGAAACGCCCAGGAAGGGCAGGCGACATAACCAACGGGTCATGCCGCGCTGCAACAATATGGACCTCAACCCCCGCCCTTGCAAGCCCAATAATTTGGCATTTCGTCACAAAAATCCAGTATTTCCGCGCCATTTCGCCTCATTTCGCGGCAAGCGCCCCACAATGCTGCGCTGCGGAATATGCATCGCTATCGGCGCGGAACAGGCCTGAATTTATTAACGAAACCCTAACGGGTCACAGAGATGTCGCTGCATCGCAAAAAAAGATTCTTGCGCGAAGGATACGCAGGCCCGCGAGGAAGAAGGTGCTGATTCGCCAAGCACCGCCCGAGGAGCGCACCGGATGGCTCGTATCTCCTGGCTGGTATCGCCGCCTGTGACGGCCTTGGTTTCCCGCCGCAATACGGCCCCACCACAGCCCCGCGCCACCAAATTCCACCGCACGATCTTCATCTCCGACGTCCACCTTGGCATGCGGGGCTGCAAGGCGGACATGCTGCTGGACTTCCTCCAGACGAACAGCTGCCACACGCTCTACCTCGTCGGCGATATCGTCGACGGCTGGGCGCTGAAGCGCCGCTGGTTCTGGCCGGAGGCCCACAACCGCGTCGTGCTCGAGATCCTGCGCAAGGTCGACGAAGGCACGCAGGTGGTCTTCGTCCCCGGCAACCATGACGAGTTCGCCCGGGGCTTCTGCGGCCGCAACTATTCCGGCATCGACGTGGTGCGCGAATACATCCACGAGACCGCAGACGGCAAGCGCCTGCTGGTCATCCACGGCGACCAGTTCGACGGCGTGATCGAGTTCGCCCGCTGGCTCGCCCATCTCGGCGCCTGGGCCTATGACCGCGCCCTTCAGATCAACGAGATCCTGCACGGCATCCGCCGCGCCCTCGGCCTGCCCTACTGGTCGCTGTCGAACTACCTCAAGCACGCGGTCAAGAACGCGGTCGAATATGTCTGCCGCTTCGAGGAAGCCGTGGCGCACGCCGCTGAATCGCGCGGCCTCGACGGCGTCGTCTGCGGCCATATCCACCAGGCCGCGATTCGCCAGATCGGAAACGTCCTCTACCTCAATGACGGAGACTGGGTTGAAAGCTGCACGGCCCTTGTCGAAGATGCCCGCGGACATCTGGAGATCGTTCGTTGGGCCGCTCCCACAGCCACACCAGCCTACGACCGAAGCATCGGCCAGGCGGCGCCTGTACCCGCGTAGAGTGCGTCGCCCTCTTCCCGGCGGACTGATGCCCGCCGGTCGATTTCCCGTGCCCGGTCAGGAGCACCTGAAGGTCCTCATCGTCACGGACGCCTGGAAGCCCCAGGTGAACGGCGTCGTGACGACGCTCGAGCTGCTGGGCCAGGAGCTGACCGCGCTGGGCCACGAGGTGCGGTACGCCACGCCGCAGGGCCGCTTCAGCGTGCCGCTTCCGACCTATCCCGAGATCCGCCTCGCCATCTTCCCGCGCCAGGGGCTGGAGAAGATCATCCGCGAATTCGCGCCCGACGCGGTGCACATCGCGACCGAAGGCACAATGGGTCTCTCGGCGCGCGCGATCTGCATCAAGCATGGCATCCAGTTCACCACCGCCTTCCACACGCGCTATCCTGAATACGTTCACGCCCGCTTCCCCTTCATCCCCGAGCGCTGGATCTGGTCGCTCGAGCGCTGGTTCCACAGCGCCGGCGTCGCCGTGATGGCGCGCACGCCCGCGATGAAGCGCGAGCTGGAATCGCACGGCTTCAGGAACATCCGCCTGTGGGAAGGCGGCGTGGACATGAGCCGCTTCCGCCCGGTCGCAGACGCCTCGTTGCCCTATCCGAAGCCCATCTTCCTCTATGTCGGCCGCGTCTCGGTCGAGAAGAACATCGAGGCCTTCCTCAAGCTCGACCTGCCCGGCACCAAGGTCGTGGTCGGGCCAGGCCCCGCCACCGGTTCGCTCGCAGCCAGGTACCCTGACGTGAAATTCCTCGGCCCCAAGTCCGGCGAGGACCTGGTGCGCGCTTACGCGGCCAGCGACGTCACCGTCTTCCCCAGCCTGACCGACACCTTCGGCCTGGTGATGCTGGAGTCGCTCGCCTGCGGGACGCCGGTCGCGACCTTCCCGCGCGAGGTCATGCTGGACGTGGTCGGCAATTGCCGAGCCGCGGTGCTGGATGAGGATCTGGGGCGCGCCTGCCGCGAGGCCCTCCACCGCCCCCGCGACGCGGCGCGGCCGTTCGTTAACAACCATTCGGCAGCCGCCTCGACCCGGCAATTCCTCGACAATTTGCAGGTCGAACAGCCGCAGGAAGCCTGATTTATCCTTTGGGCGTGGTAGGTTAGAACCTTCCGTTTCTAGAGAGCACACGTCCCCATCCCATGTCCGCAGACAGCGTAGAGACGCGTGCGCTCCGGCTCACACGCCAGGAATGGCTGTTCCTCGCGGCGGCCATCGTCTTCTGGGGCTGCTACGTCCTGTGGCTGGGCAAGGACACGTCCTGGGACTTCCGAAATTACCACTGGTACATCCCCTACGCCTTCCTGGACGGGCGCGAGCACATCGACATGCTCGTGGCGCACCAGGCGACCTACTACAACCCGTTCCAGGACATCCCATTCTATCTGCTGGCCACGCACACGCCGGCCTGGTTCTCGCTCTTCACGCTGGGCTGCGTCCAGGGCGGCAACGTCGTGCCGCTCTACATCCTCGGCCGCCAGACGCTGCGTATCGAGGAATACAAGCTGAGCGCCGCGGCGCTGGCGCTGCTGGGACAGACCGGCGGGCTAGGGCTCAACATGTTCGGCACGACCTATCACGACAACACGATGAGCATCCTCATCCTGTCGGCGATCGCGATCCTGGTCGTGAACCGCAAACGCCTGAACGAGAGCCCGCTGTGGCTGACGGCTGCCATCACCGCGGGCGCGGGCTTGCTGGTAGGACTGACGGTCGGCCTCAAGCTCCCGGAATTCCCCTTCGCCATCGGCTTTGCCGTCTCCCTGCTGTTCCTGGGCGGCGACTGGAAGCACCAGGGTGTGCGCCTGTTGGCCGGTGGCCTCGCCGGGTTGATCGGCGTGTGGGCGATGATGGGCTACTGGACCGAGCACATGCTCGCGACCACCGGCAATCCCTTGTTCCCCTATTTCAACGAGTATTGGAAATCGCCCCTGGCACTGCCCGCGCCCTATCGCGACATGCGTTTCCTGCCCACGCATTTCTGGATCGCGGCCGCCTTCCCGATCCTGTGGGTGCTCAACTGGCACATCGCCGACGACATCCCGTTCGTCGATATCCGCTTCATGCTGGCGTATGTCTTCGGCATAGTCGCGATTGTCTTCTGGCTGGTCGGACGCCGCTCGAAGGACCCGATGGTCTTCCCCGAGGCGGCGCGGCCCATCCTGGCCTTCGCCGCCGGCTCCTATCTCGTCTGGCTCAAGATGTTCGCAATCTATCGCTACATCGTCGGCCTCGAGATGCTCGGGCCGTTGCTGCTCGCCATCGCGATCGGGCTTCTGCCGCTGTCCCGCCGCATCCAGCTCGTCGGCCTGGCCGCGCTGTTCATCCTGACCGCCGCCACGACCCGGGTCGACTACATCGAGCGCTCGCCGATCAGCGACCCCTTCGTCCAGGCCGACGTGCCCAAGATCAAGGACCCGCAGAAATCGATGGTGCTGCTGACGGGTGAGGACCCGCTCGGCTTCCTGGCGCCCTCCTTCGACAGGCGCATCCCCCTGCTTCGGATCGACGGCTGGATGGTGCAGCCGCAGGACGGTACCAAGCTGACGGCCATGATGAAGGGCCGCGTCTTCGAGTACATGAGCAAAAAGCGCAACATCTACGTGCTGGCCGATGCCAACAACATGGGCCGCGCGCGCGACGCGCTGACCGAGTATCATCTGCGCATCGACTGGCTGAAGTGCAAGGTGTTCGACACGAACATCATCGGCATCTATGAATTCTGCCCGACGTTCAAATGGCCGCGCGAATGAGTGAAATCGCCGTCATCCTGCCCTGCTACAACGAGGAAGCCGCGATCGCGAACACCGTGCGCGCCTTCCGCGAGGCCCTGCCGCAGGCGCAGATCTACGTCTACGACAACAACTCGAAGGACCGCACGGCCGAGGTGGCGCGCGGCGCGGGCGCCATCGTGCGCACCGAGATCCGCCAGGGCAAAGGCAACGTCATGCGCCGCATGTTCGCGGACGTCGAGGCCGACATATATGTGCTGGCCGACGGCGACGACACCTATGACGCGTCTGCCGCGCCGGCGATGATCGCCAAGCTGGAGGACGAGGGCCTCGATCTCGTCACCGGCCGCCGCATCCACACCGAAGCCGCCGCCTATCGCGCGGGCCACGTCCTTGGCAACAGGATGCTCACCGGGCTCACCTCGCTGATGTTTCGCGTGCGCCTGCTCGACATGCTGAGCGGCTATCGCGTGATGTCGCGGCGCTTTGTAAAGTCCTTCCCGTTCACAGCCGCCGGCTTCGGCATCGAGACCGAGCTCACCGTGCACGCCGTCCGCCTGATGATGCCGATGGCCGAGGTCGACACGAAGTACAAGGAGCGCCCCGCCGGCTCGGCCAGCAAGCTCAACACCTATCGCGACGGCTTCCGCATCCTGTTCACGATCCTCCAACTCGTGCGCGAGGAGCGGCCTTTCCTGTTCTTCGGCGTGATCGCCGCGCTGCTGACCGCCATAGCGCTTGCGTTCGGCGGGTCGCTGCTGGTCGAGTTCATCGACACCGGGCTCGTGCCGCGGCTGCCGACCGCGCTGCTCGCCACTGGACTTGTCATCATAGCGTTCCTGTCCCTGATGACCGGGTTGATCCTCGACACGGTCACGCGCGGCCGCTGGGAGTCCAAGCGCATGGCCTATCTGGCGCTGGGCGGCCCGCAGAGCCGGTCGCAGTGAGACGGACGCCGTGACCTTGGCCGAGCGCATCGCCGCGCTGCCGCCGTTCATTCGCTTCGGCATGGTCGGTGGCGCCGGTTTCGTCGTTGACGAGGCGATCCTCACGCTCGGCCATTACGGCCTCGGCCTCGACCCGCTCGTCGCCCGCGCGATCTCGATCCTGTGCGCCATGACCTTCACCTGGTGGGGCAACCGCATCTTCACCTTCGCCGAGCACGCCGCGAACGAGAGCGCCGGCGCGATCCTGGGCGAGTGGTTCAAGTTCGTGCTCGCCAATGCGCTGGGCGCCGTTGTGAACTACGGAACGTTCACCGTGCTTGTCCGGTTCGCGCCCGCGCCGCTGTCCAATCCCCTGCTCGCCACCGCGATCGGGGTGGGCGTGGGGCTGATCTTCAACTTCACGCTCTCGAAGCGGTTCGTCTTCCGGCCGAAGTGACGCTCAATCCGCCGGCGGCGCGGCGTCCACGGTCATCGATTTGACGATGGCGAACACCGGCTTGCCCGGCCTGAGATCGAGGCGGGCGCAGGACGCCGGCGTGATCCGCGCCACGAAACGGGTGTTGCCGCAGGCGAGCTGGACGTCGGCATGCCTTGCGTCGGCGTCAATCCCGGCAACGCTTGCCGGCAGCACATTGTTCGCGCTGATGGCGCGCGGTTCTTCCAGCGCCAGCATGATCTCTTCCGCACGGACGCGAACGCGCAGGCGCTCGCCGGCGGCGCCCTTCAGGCGCGGCGCCAGCAATTGGCCCCCGTCGAAGGCTAGTACGGTAAGGCCGTCGGCGCGGTGTTCCGCGATCGTCACGGCGACCACCGCGCCCATGGGGGGCGACCCGGCGAGCGACGTCAGGTCCAGGCCTGTCAGCACGTCGAAAACGGATCCCTGCCGCACGACCCGGCCGTCGCGCACAATCACGATGCCGTCGGCGAGCCGCGCGACCTCCTCCAGCGAATGGCTGACATAGAGCATCGGCAGCCGTGCTTCGTCGCGCAACCGCTCCAGATAAGGCATCACTTCGGCGCGCCGCTGGGCATCCAGCGCTGCCAGCGGTTCGTCGAGCAGCAGCAGCGTTGGGGAGGAGAGCAATGCACGGGCCAGCGCCACGCGGCCCTTCTCGCCCCCGGACAGGGCGCGCGGCCGGCGATCCAGCAGGTGCTCCAGGCCTAGCAGAGCGATGACTCGTTCGATCTCCGCTTGGCTCGCCTTGTCCGCCGCGCGGCGCCAGCCGAAGCGGATGTTGTCGGCGACGCTCATGTGCGGGAACAGCCGCGCGTCCTGGAAGACGTAGCCTGTGCGGCGAGCCGACGCCGGCACAAACACGCCCGCCCGCGTATCCAGCACGACGCGGCCGCCGATAACGATGCGGCCTTCGCGCGGCCGGAACGTGCCGGCGATGGCGTTCACGATGGTGGTCTTGCCGGCGCCCGACGCGCCGAACAGCGCGGTGACGCCGGACTTCTGCAACGCGAAGGAAACGTCGAGCCTGAAACCGGGGAAGTCGTGGCGCAGGAAGACTTCGACGCTCATCCGCGCTCCCGCGCGCGGCGCTGCGCGATCTCGGCCAGCGTCATGAAGATCAGGGCCAGCACGATCGACAGCGCCGACAGCCGCGCGGCCTCCACCTCGCCGCCCGGCTGCTGCAACGCCGTGTAGATCGCCAGCGGCAGCGTGCGCGTCTCGCCGGGGATGTTCGAGACGAAGGTGATGATGGCGCCGAACTCGCCCAGGCTGGCGGCGAACGCCGTCACGATGCCTGCCGCGATGCCCGGAAGCGCCAGCGGCAGCGTGATGTTCAGCAGGCGGTCCCACCAGCCGGCGCCCAGCGTCTCGGCGGCTGCGCCCAGCCCGGCGTCCGCCGCCTCCAGCGACAGCCGGATGGCCCGCACCTGGAACGGGAAGGTGATGATCGCCGAGGCAAGGGCGGCGCCGGTCCAGGAAAAGACGAAACGGATGCCGAAGGTCTGGAACAGCCACGCCCCGGCGCCGTGGCGGGTGCCGAACACGACCAGCAGCAGGAAGCCGATGGCTACCGGCGGCAGCACCAGCGGCACGTGGATCAAGCCGTCGACCAGGGTCTTGCCGAAGAACCGCGTGCGCGCCAGCAGCAGGGCGGCGCAGAAGGCGAAGGGAAGCGCCGCGAACACCGCCACGAACGAAATGCGCAGCGACAGCAGCAGGGCTTCGCCTTCATCGGGCGTCAGGAAGGCGTCCATGTGCCGGTTATATCGCCGCCGATTCCGCGAGGCCATGCTTGGAGGCCCCGGCCGCGTCCTCTACGCTGGCCGGCGGGGGGACAGGCATGAAGCGGCGTTGGGGCATCATTCTGGCGTTGCTGTTCGCCATGCCTGCCATGGCGGGCGATGACGCTCCGCCTAAGGTCTCGGTCTCCCCTGCGGTCGATCCGCATGCGATCTACTACATCCGCTACGACCATTGGACCGAGGCCGACGAGCGCGGCTACGGGGAGTTCATCACCGCCATCGGCGTGTCCGCGTGCAACACCGTCAACCGGTGCCTGCACGATCCGGCCAACCCGTTCCGGGCCACCGACCCGCCGGACGCCTATTTCGAGTCCGACTGCGCCGACCTGCCCTACGTCCTGCGCTTCTACTACGCGTGGAAGCGTGGCCTGCCCTTCGCCTATGTCAGCGTGGTCCAGCCGCGCGGCTGGACGCGCGACATGCGCTACGCCCGCGCCGGCAATGCCGTCGCCGAGCGCGTGACGGCCGACAGCGGCCACGACAATGGCTACGGTCTGATGGAGACGATCAGGGATGCGGTCTCGACCGCCACCTTCCGCATCCATCCCGATCTCGAGACACCGCTGGAGCCGGACTTCTACTCGCCGGCCATCGCGCCCAAATCGATCCGGCCTGGCACCGTCATCTACGACCCGAACGGCCATGTGGCGACCGTGTACAAGGTCGAGGACGACGGACGCGTGCGTTACCTCGACGCCCATCCGGACAACGCCCTGACCCGCGGCTTTTTCGACCAGCGCTTCGTGCGGGCCTGGCCCGCGGTGGGCGCCGGGTTCAAGAACTGGCGGCCGGTCGTGCTGGTGGGCTATCGCCGCGAGCGCGACGGCACGCTGACCGGCGGCCACGCCGTCGCGTCGTCCAACGGCGCGATCCCGGACTTCTCCGTCGAACAGTTCTTCGGTACCGGCCCGCGCCCGGCCGACGACGACTGGAAGAGCGGGACCTTCACGCTGAACAAGCAGCCGATGGACTACTACGACTTTGTTCGCGCACGGCTGGCCGGCGGCAAGCTCGAATTCGATCCGGTGCGCGAGATCCAGGACATGGTGCAGTCGAACTGCGCCGACCTGCACTACCGGGCCGATGCCGTGGTCCTGGCGCTGAACGCCGGCATGCAGAACCGGGACCAGCCGGGGCACCTTCCGCCCAACATCTACGGCACCGACGGCGACTGGGAGGTCTATTCCACGCCGTCGCGCGACGCGCGGCTGAAGACCGCGTTCAGGGAGGTTCGCGACGCCGTCGGGCGCTTCATGGCGTTCTATCTGGCGAACGACCCGCGGCTCAAATACAGGGGCGCGAACCTCGCGGTCGACCTGCTGACCGCCTACGACAGGACAGCGGCGCAGTGCGTTCTCGGCTATGCGCGTAGCGACGGGTCGAAAGTCTCGCTGAGCTTTGAGGAGGCGCGGCGCCGCCTGTTCGCGATGTCGTTCGATCCGTATCACTGCGTCGAGCGGCGCTGGGGCGCCACCGATCCGAAGGAGCTCGCAACCTGCCGCGACGGCGCCGACAAGCGCGCCTGGTACGCGGCCGAGCAGAACCTGCGCAACCAGCTCGAGCGGGCCTATGACGAGCAGATGGGCTTTTCGCTGGGCGATCTCACATCGCACGCGCCCGGCACCGGTGTGGCGGCGGCGCCGGACACCGACGTCCGGGCCTTTCTCTGGACGATGAAGAACCGCGTGCGGCCGCAGCAAGTGGCGCAATGAAAAAGGCCGGACCTTGCGGCCCGGCCCTTTCATCCCACGACACGCAGAGCTAATGCGTGCGCGCGTAAACCGCCCAGAGATGGGCACCGACCTGCTGCTTGGGATCGGTGACCTTGTTGAACGCCCTGATCGCGGCCTCCTTCTGGCCATTGTTCAGGAGCGCCATGCCGAGGCGGATCTGGGCGTTGTCCTTGTCGGTCACGCCCTTGGCGATGCCGGCCTGGATCAGCTTCAGCGCATCGGCGTACTTGCCCTGGCCCCACATGTCCTCACCCAGCTTGACCAGCGTGTCGCCGTTGGCCGTCGCCTGCTGCTTGGCGAAGTTGGCCGCGTTGGCGGCCGCCTGCTGCTTTGCAAGATTGAGCAGGCGCATGCTGCGGTCGTCGGTCAACAGCTTGGCATCGACGCCCTTCTGCGTAACGTTCGCAGATTCGGCCGCGAAACCGAACTGGAGCGCGAGCTGCGCCAGGAGCAGGTAGTCGTCCTTCTTGGTGATGTTCCCGGTCAGCAGCTTGATGCGATAGACGTCGAGCGTGCTGTGGTCGGAGATGCCTTTGGCGCCTGCGGCGGTATCGAGCAGGCGGCTCCAGTACTCCGGCTTGTTGGTGCGGGCGACCAGCTGCTCCAGCGTCGTGCGCGTCGTTTCGTTGTCGCCGGACTGGAAGGCGCAGCTCATCTCAAGCGCCAGAATCTGCTCACCGGCGCCGTCGCCATAGTTCTGCTTGATGAAGCGCGTGCAGCTCGCGAAGTCGTGCGTAAGGTAATAGGCCTGCGCGGTGAGCTGCGTGCACTGGGCATCCTTCGGATGCGTCGCGATCACGCCACGGTAGTCGTTCTTCAGGTAGAGCGCGGCGCACCCGCTGCCGCCACCGGAACCACCCTGCGCCGCGATGTACTGGCGAACCTGCGCAATCGCCGCCTGGTCGCCGGGCGTCAGACCGGACATCCCTTCGACCGCCGAGAGCGTGGCGCGCGCTGCCGAGAGGTTGTTCGCCCTCGCTTGCGAAATGGCCGTATTGAGCTTGGCGGCGACCTCTTTGCGCGCGGCCGCTTCTGCTGTCGTGGTCACGGCCACTGTCGTAACGGCGACCGTGGCAAGGCCCACGAGGAGAGCCGCTACGGCGGCACGGAACGTCTTGAAAAGCATGACTACGAGACCTCTACTTCAAGGCGCGGTCTCGGATTACATGCGGCGACCGCATGCTCGTCAACCACGGTCGCCCCTCACTGTTACTGCATATTCTCGATGCCGGTGAACCCGATGTGAGTCACACCGATACGCTGGGCATCCGCCAGCACCATCGCGACGCGGTCGTATTTCGCGAGACGATTGGGCTGCAGGTGGATTTCCGGCTGCGGATCGTCGGTCGACGCCGACTGGAGATAGGAATCCAGCGTCGGGCGGTCGACCGGCGTGCCGTTCCAAAGGACCGTGCCGTCGAAGTCCACTTCCAGCGTCACCACGACCGGCGGGGTCGGCGGCGGCTTCTGGTTCGGACGCGGCATGTCCAGCTTCACGGCATGAGTCTGAATTGGCAGCGTGATGATGAGAAGGGTGAGCAGCACGAGCATCACGTCGATAAGCGGCGTGGTGTTCATCTCCACCATCACTTCGCCTTCGCCGGACTCGTTGCCTACGTTCATTGCCATTTGGCGATACCTTTACTCGAGCCTAACTACGGCTGGTCGTTGCGCGGTTCCGTCAGGAAGCCGACTTTCTGGATGCCGGCAAGCTGACAGGCGAACACGACGCGGCCGACGGCCTGGAAGCGGACGTTGCGGTCGGCCCGGATGTGCACCTCGGGAAGGGGCGCACCGGAGTTGACGGCGCGGGTGAGCGCCTCCTCCAGCCGTCCCTTCAGTTCCGAGGTGTCGATCGGGGCATTGTTGTAATAGACGTTTTCGTCCTTATCGACCGCGACGACGATGTTCTCCGGCTTGGTCTGCGTGGCGATGTTGCGGAAATTCGGCAACGTCACCGGCACCGTCTTCACGATCACCGGGATGGTGACCAGGAAGATGATAAGCAGCACGAGCATCACGTCCACGAGAGGCGTGGTGTTGATGGTCGTGTTCAGATCCGGATCATCGCCGTGATCGGAGTCTTGAACGTTCATAGCCATGGATGATTCTCCGCGCCGTAAGAGCGCGCTCCTCGGCTACTTCGCGCTCTTGGTGATGAGGTAGGTCTGCAGGTCGCCCGCAAAGCCGCGAAGCTTCTCGTTGATGACCTTGTTGCGGCGCACCAGGTAGTTGTAGATCAACACCGCCGGCACCGCGACCATCAGACCGATGGCGGTCATGATCAGCGCTTCACCGACCGGACCCGCGACCTTGTCGATCGAGGCCTGACCGGCAACGCCGATCGCGATCAGCGCTTGCAGAATGCCCCACACCGTACCGAACAGACCGACGAACGGCGCCGTCGAACCGACCGAGGCAAGGAACGCAATCGAGCTCTGGAGACGGCCATTGGCGTCCTCGAGCTGCCGGCTGAGCGACATCGCGATCCAGTCGTTCAGGCCGACCAGCGAGGTGCCGCCCTGCGAGGCGCGGATGCCGGCATCGGCGACCGAGCGGAACATCGAGTTCTTCGGGAGCTTGTCCACGCCTTCGGCCAGCGTGCCCGAGGTCCAGAAGCGCTTCTCGACCGTGCGCGCCTGCGTGAGGATGCGCGACTGCTCGAAGAACTTCATGAAGAAGATGTACCAGGTGCCGGCCGACATGACGGCCAGCAGCGCCAGAACGGTCAGCGACACCGGGTTGCCCTTCTTGACGATATCTTCCAGGCCGTACGGGTTGTCCGACGACGCGGTCGGGGCGGCCGGCGCCGGGGCGGTTACGGCCGGCGCAGGGGCCGGAGCCGGCGCAGGTGCTGCCGTGCTGGACGGTGCAGCCATGGTTGGCGCGGGCGGCGGCGTGGTCTGGGCGAGAGCCGGACCGAAGCCGAGGCCCGTGAAAAGGACGAATGCGGCTGCAATCGTCAGGTTCTTCGAGATCATGTTCCTACTACTCCGTGTATTCTCAATGACGAGGATGTCGCCGATTTAGTGAAGACTGAAACGAACGATTGCCTGGTGATTTGGCGAGGCGACCGGGGTGTCACCCTGCATGGCGGGGGTATTGCGCCACTTGGAGGAAACGCACGAGACGGCTGCTTGGTCCAGACGATCGGAACCGCTGCCCTTGGCGATGTGCACGTTGCTGATCGAGCCGTCGACGCCGACGTCGTAGCCAATCAGCACGTCGCCGGATTCGTTCAGGCGACGGGACAGGTCGGGATAGAAGTTGGTGCAGTCATGCGTGCGGCCAACCGCCTTCGACGGCGTTACTGTCGGCGCAGGCGGAGCCGGCGTCGGCGGTGTGGGCGCAACGGCCTGCACGGCGGTGATCGCATTGGTCACCGGCGCATCGCTCGCGATGTTGATTTCCGGCGGCGGCACGAAGGGCGGCGGCGGCTTCGCCAGATCCGGCGGCGGCGGCGGCGGCGGCTTCACTTCGTCCTTCGGCTGAACGACTTCAGCCTTGAGTTCTTCCGGAAGCTTGTCGAGCATTCCCGACTTCAGGCCCGCGATGAGCGCGAACGCCAGGCCGATGTGAATGCCGACGACCACCAGCAGGCTGACGCCTCTCTGGCCGGAGGTTTCCATCACTGTCGGGGCGTGTGCTCGAAGGTCGTGTTGTGGTTGATCCATGGGTCTTTCGCCTACACAAAACTAATCCCGGCGCAATGGCACCGGGATTGGCGGATTTGGGCCAAGTACGCGTCCCCCTCCCGGCACCCGTTTGCGTCAGGTGCGTTTTTTCTTAAAGCGAACGTAATCACAGTGCGCAAGGGGGGTCTAGTCTCTCAGGTTGGTAAACGCAACATCGTGATGGTGCTGGTAAATCCAGTGCGCGCGGACGAAGAGGACGGCGGCCGGACGGACACCGCGGCTTCAAGCCTGCAGATTCCGCGCGACAGGGGCATGACGACCTGCGGATTCCGAACACAACCGCGCAAAACCGGCTGACGCATATGAAACGTCCGTCATTTCTGACCGGTGAAGCGACCGGATGCGGCTAATCGTTCCACCGGTTCGATACGCACACGATGTCCTTGCAAGACGGCGGAAATATGCCTCTCGCAGCGCAGCAAGATGCTCAGCGCATGGGCATGCACGCGTGAGATTCATGCGAATGATTTCTGTTGATAGGATAAGCAATTAGAACTGGCTCGCAGGCGCGGCGCTGACAGTCTGTCGGTTTGATCATCTTCGCGTGATGAGGTTCGCATGCACTACCTGCACACCATGGTTCGCGTCGGCGACCTCGACGCAGCGCTCGATTTCTATTGCGCAAAGCTGGGGCTCAAGGAGCTGCGGCGCGTCGAGAACAAGATGGGGCGCTTCACGCTTGTCTTTCTTGCGACGCCGGAAGACGCCGCAAAGGGCCAGGGCGACCAGGTGCCGATGGTCGAGCTGACCTACAACTGGGACGAGAAAGAATATTCCGGCGGACGGAACTTTGGGCACCTCGCCTATCGCGTCGGCGACATTTACGCCGTTTGTCAGCGCCTGATGGACGGCGGCGTCACAATCAACCGCCCGCCGCGCGACGGCCACATGGCCTTCGTGCGTTCGCCGGACGGCATTTCCATCGAGCTGCTTCAGGACGGTGGTGCGCTGCCGCCACAGGAGCCGTGGAAATCGATGCCCAATGTGGGCCAGTGGTAAGCGGATGAATTTCGCCAGCGACAATCACTACGGTGCCTCTGCCGAAATCCTGGGCGCCTTGAGCGCCATCGGCGCGGCGCCGGATGCCGCCTACGGCGATGACGCCGTGACCCGGCGCGTGCGCGCCAGGCTTTGCGACATTTTCGAACGCGATGTCGCGGCCTATCCCGTCATCAACGGCACGACGGCCAACAGTCTTTCGCTCGCGACGCTGGTGCCGCCGCATGGCGCGATCCTCTGCCATGCCGAGGCACATATCGCTGTCGACGAATGCGGTGCGCCCGAGTTCTTTACCCACGGCGCCAAGCTGGTCCCCATCGAAGGCGCCGACGGCAAGATCGCGCCGGCCGCGATCGAGCAGTCGCTCAGACATTTCCAGAAGGGCTTCGTGCATCACGCGCAGCCGGCCGCGATCAGCCTGACCCAGGCGACCGAGCTCGGCACGGCCTACACGCCGGCGGAGCTCGAGGCGATCTGCGGCGTGGCGCGGCATCACGGCATGAAAGTACACATGGATGGCGCACGCTTCGCCAACGCGCTCATCGGCCTCGGCTGCACGCCGGCCGAGATGACCTGGAAGAGCGGCGTCGACGTGCTCTCGTTCGGGGCAACCAAGAACGGAGCGCTTGCGGCCGAAGCGGTGATCTTCTTCGATCCGGCCGACGCGCGCGACTTCGAGTACCGGCGCAAGAAGTCGGGCCATCTGATCTCGAAGATGCGGTTCGTCTCCGCGCAGCTTGAAGCCTACCTGGCCAACGACCACTGGCTCGCGAATGCACGGCGCGCCAACGGACTGGCGCAGCGCCTGGCGCAGGGTCTCGCGCAGGTGGACGGCATCGAAATCGCCCACCCCGTGAGCGCCAACGCGGTGTTCGCGTCGATGAGCGCGGCGAGGGCGCAGAAACTGCGCGACGCCGGAGCCAAATTCTACGACTGGGGCGCACCGAAAGGCGGCCGCGTGCTGGCGCGCCTGATGCTGAGCTTCGCCACCCCGGACGAAGCCGTCGCGAAACTGATCGAAGCGGCGAAGTAGCTGTCAGCGGTCCCGGAAAGCCCTCCTCCTCCCGCGCGCGCGCAGCGCGTTGGCGGGGGAGGTGCCGTAGCGCCGTCAGGCGCGAAGGCGGAGGGGGCTAGATTCTACCGAGCAACGACAGCGTGCCGACTTCTTCCGTCTCGTTGTGCGAGCCGCGGACGTAGTCGAAGTTGACCCCTATGGTCCAGTTTTCGGTCGTCGCGTTCAGACCGCCGCCCGCCACCACGTTGCCGCGGCTGGGATCGGGGCCCCGCAGGATGAACAGCGCGCCCGGCTGGTTGCCGCTGAGCGCCGGGTTGAGGTCCGCGAACTGGGCCCTGAGCTTGGTCGGATTGTTCAGCAGGTCGTAGCGATAGCCGAGACGCGCCGACGGCTGGAGCAGGAAGTCCCCCAGGTTGATGTTGCCGCGGAAATCGGTGCCCAGGAAGACTCGCAGCGAGTCGGCATAGCTGGGCTTGACCGTCAGGTTGAAGGCGGTTCCCCCTCCGGTCTCCGTGTAGCCTTCCTCGCGCATCGTCAGGCCGTCGAGCGAGACCTGCGGCGTCATGAAAAGACCGCCGTAATGCATCTGCGCGCCGGCTGTGAAGCCGATCGAGGCAAGCAGCGTCGCACGCTTGCTGTCCGCCTCGCGCGTGAACGTCGAGTTCGTCGTCGGGTTGACGAGGTTGATGAAGCGTTTGCCCTTCACGTCGCCGTAGCCGATGTTGAGCTGGGAGTCGAAGAACAGCCCGCGGCCGCGCCAGTCGGTGTAGCCCGTCAGCATGTACCAGAGCGTCTGCTCGCGGGCGTCACGGGCGTCTTTGGGGCCACCCTCCGAGACGTCGCCCGAATAGAAGCTGAACGCCGCGCCGTACCAGCCGTCGGCCGCCGAACCGGTGTCGAGACCGAGCGCGAAGCCGAAACCGTGATCCTTGAAGCCCGTCGCGGCGCCGGAATTGAGATAGGCGGTCGAGGACGCCGGGTTGGGATCGGCCTTCACGGTGCCGCCCTTGTTGGTGATGTACTGCCCGAACTCGTTGCCCCAGAGCGTGAGGTCGCCCTGCTCCTTGGCGAACAACCGCAGCGTGCGCTGGCGCGCCGCGACGACGCCGGTGCCCTGGTCGGTCAGCGAGATCGCGATGGCGCGCACGCCGCCGGAGAGGTCCGGCGCGAAGGCGCCGTAAGCCTTCTGCGCATCCGCCGGCGAGTTGACGCCCGCAACGAAAGCCGCGCCGAGTAGCGAGTCGTTGGAAAGCGCCGTGTTGGCGAACGGGAAGAGCGCCTTGGCGTAGCCCGTCAGGCCGAGTTGCGCCGCCGTCTTGGGAACGACCGACAAGACGAGGTTGTCGTGTCCGGCATTGTCGGATGCCTTCGCGATGCTCGCGGACTGGAACAGGAACGGCAGGGTGGCGACGTTGCTTGGGCAGCCCGTCGTGCAGCCCACCTGGGCGCTGTAGCGTGTGATATCCGTAGCAGAAATACCCAGCCCGCCGGTCGGTGCCTGGATCAGGATGAACGAGCCGCCCTGGGTGATGAAGCTGCCGTAGTCGACATTCATCAGCGCGCCCGGTTTGAACGTGACAGTGCCGGACGACGTGATGACCGGCACGTTGGCCGTCTGCGAAACCGTGATGTTGAGCGTGCCGGCGGTGGAGGAATTGCCGCCCGCGACCATCAAATTGCGCGTTGCCATGGTCGAACCGACATTCTGGACCGTCAACACGCCCGTGCCGTCGACCGTCACGTCGAGCGTGCCTTCCGACTTGATGGTGCCGGCGACATTGGCGAGCTGGCCGACATGCAGCACATCGACCGCCCCACCGAGCGAGCGCCCGAAATCGATTGTGCCGCCGGTCTGGGAGGCCGTGCCGGTCGTCGCACTGCCGACGATGTTGTAGGTGTCGCCGCCGGAGCCCAGGATCACGTCACCGACGATCGCGCCGGTGTTGTTGATCGTGACCCCGGTCGTGTTGGTCGCCAGGAACAGCGCCGTCGTCTGCGCCGTGTTTCCATTGGTGAGCGTCGTGGCGGTGGCGGAAATCGTGCCGGCGTTGTTGATGAGCTTGAGCGATCCGGAATCGTCCTCGACCGCGATCGACACCTCGTTGACGCCCGCTGTCGCCGGGTTGGTCACGACGGAGCTGCTCGCGATGCGGCCGCCACGCTCGACGGTGAGGACCGGAACGCTCGTACCGGTGGTCGAGGTGAGGATGAGGCCGATTGCCGAGCCGCCCTGCGGCCCGGTGACCGAAGCCAGGATTGAACCTCCGGTCCCGGTTGTGGTCGAGATGGTCTGTCCGGAGACGTGGATCTCCGGCAGGGTGACATTGGAGTCGATCTCCATCGCCCTGACGCTGACCGCCGTCCCCGGCGTGATGGAGGTGGCCGACGCGGAGATGGTGCCGGAGTTGAAGAACCCGCCGGCGAATGTGATCGGCGCAGCCGCGGAGCCGCTGATGACGATGCCGCGCGAGTTCTCGTTCGGATCGACCGGCACGGCGAGGATGGAGCCGCGGTTGATGAAGGAGCACCCGATCGCTGCGGTGCCGTTGGAGCAGGAATTGCCATTGGCTGTGTCCACGGTGTCGACGCCGATATTTATGGGAACGGCGCCGCCGGCAATCGACACGACGGGCGAAACGCCGTTGCCGGTGATGCTGGCCGCGGCCGTCGCGTCGCTCGTGCTTGCCGGACCGTTGTTCAGGATGCCGCCGCTGATCGAGCCGTTGATCACCAGCGCCGAGCCGGACTCGACGTTCTTGGCGTTGGGCTTGCGCACCGACACGCCGCCGACGGCGATCGTTCCGGAGTTCGAGAAGGTACCGATCTCCGTGCAACCTGGTGTCGCTGTCGTATTGCAGGCGTGAATGCCGCCGATGCCGATAACGAAGCCCTGCGCGCCGTTGCCGATGGCGCTATAGGACGATGCCGCCGATACGATGACATTGCCGTTGATGGTGCCCGCCAGGTTGGCGATGGTAAGGCCCGTCGCCGTGCTGGAGTTCGCGGCGGTGGGCGCCATCGCGAACGTGCCGGCGAGCAGCACGTCGCCGTTCAGCGTCGCGGTCGTGTCCATGTTGATGCCGGTGGACTGGTCGCCGGCAATGGCGACGGTCGAGTTGGAGTCCAGCGAGATGTTGCCGGTGAACGCCCCGGTGCCCTTGATGTAGATGGCCGTCTTGCCGGTGCCGGTGCCGGTGAGGCTGATCGCGCCATTGGACACGAACGAGCCGGTCAGGCCGTTCGCGTCGATCTGCACCGCGGTCGCAGTGGTCTGGTCGGCCGCGGTCAGCGCGCCGCCATTGTTCACGGTTTTGCTCGAGTCGATCTCGATCAGGGGCACGGTGGCGGACTTGAACGACACGCCCGCGCCGGAATTGATCGTCAGGTTTCCTGTGGCGCTGGTCTTCTGGGTGGTGGTTTCCACCTTGGTAAGCGTCGTGTCGGCCAGAGCCGGGGCTGCCAGCAACGCGGCAACCGCAGCCGAAAGCATAAGAACACGCCTGTTCAAGTCGAACCTCTTGCAAACTATGGCCAAAATGGAAACCGAAGGGGGCTAGCCCGGGGCCCTGCCTTCGTATCACCCTCGTCCTTGCGCCGCACGCCCTACCCCCGGGACCGGCGCGGCAGGCACGACCATAACCAATTTCGAGACAGTCACCTAGCCGCTGGCACCCGCAAACGCAAATTTCCGCTTCTTAATCAGGTGTTAGGCCGGAAGCAGGATGGTAGCGCGAAGCCAACCTTAACGCGCGACCGACGGGGCGATGGCAACCTTGAATCGCACCAGCTTTGCTAAGCTTTCCCAGAAGGAAGCGTCCGCCGCCGCCGCACGGCACGAGATGCTTTATTCCGGCCGCATGGGCGGCGCCAGGGCGGTGTTCGCGTTTACCGACTTGTCAGGTTTGGATCTGTCGGGGCGCAACCTGGCCGACGCCGACTTCACCGGCGCGATTCTCGAAGAGACCAATCTCGCGGGGGCCCGCCTCGATTCGTCGAGTTTCTTCGGCGCCGACCTCCGGCGCGTGAACCTCGCCAATGCCTCGATGCGGCGCGCCGATCTGCGGGGCGCGTGCCTGAAGGGCGCAAACCTCATCAGCGCGGATCTGTTCGAAGCCGATCTGCGCGAAGGCACCATCGCGGAGAAGGACAGGTACGGAGATCTGCGCGTGCTCCAGCACGACGTCGGTCCGTCGGAGATGCCGACCGCTTTGATGCAGTCGGCCAATCTCGAGCGCGCCAAGATGTCGGGCGCGATCGCCATCCAGGCCGACTTCACCGACGCGATTATGAAGGGCTGCCGGCTGGTGAAAGCCAACCTGCGCCAGGCGAAGCTGTCGGGTGCCAATCTCGAGAACGCCGATCTCTCCGGCTGCAACCTGACAGGCGCCGACCTGAACGGCGCGATCCTGGTTGGCTGCCGCCTCGACTTCGCGGTCACGCAGGGCGCGGATTTCACGGAGACGCTGACCGAACAGGCGATGGGCAAGCTTCCGGGCGAACTTACCGTGCCCATCGACGACCTGCTGGACCAGCACGCGCGCTGGGTCGAGACCGACGGCCGCGAAGGCAAGCCTGCCGATCTTTCCGGCATGGACCTGCGCGCGGTAACGACGCTTGCGCAGCGTCCGCTCACGGCTCTGATCGCACCGGGCGCCTCGCTCTACGGCCTCAATCTCGAAGGCGCCTCGCTTCAGGGCAGCAACCTCGCCGGCGCCGATCTGCGCTCGGCGCGGCTGTGCGGCGCCGACCTGCGCGGCGTGAACTTCTCCGGCGCCAAGCTCGGACATTGCGATTTCCGCGACGCTCGCATCGGGCCCCTGCTGATTTCGGATGCGCGCCTCCTGCCGGCGCGGATGGATCGCGCGGCGGCGCGCTATGCCGATTTCCGCGGCGCAGATCTCCGGCGCGTGCGCTTTGTCGGTGCCGATCTCGGCTACGCCAATCTCACCGATGCAGACCTGCGCGACGCCGACACGACGGAAGCCGATCTGACCGGGGCGAAACTGACGATGGTGTTCGCGGAAGCGGTGCCGACGGCCGTGCTCAGGGCCGCGCGCTGATCATTGCGCCGCGTTGGCCTGCTGGGTCGTGCGGGTACGGATGAACTGGCCGAGCCGCTGGAGGCTCGCCTTCGCGTCGGGAATGCTGCGGCTTCCCTGGAAGACGTGCTGCATGCCGTCATAGATCTCGATGCTCACCGGCACATTTGCATCCGCGGCGCGGTCGCCTAGGCGCGACGCATCGTCCTTCAGCACCTCCAGGCTGCCGGCGTGGACCATGATCGGCGGGAAGTCCTTGAAGTTTGCGAACACCGGCGAGGCATAGGGGTCGGCCGGGTTGGTCTTCTTGAGGTAGTGACGGGCGCTCACGAACAGGAGTTCCCAGCTCATCACGGCGTCGGTCTTGGCGTTCTGCATCACCGACCAGCCGGACAGCGACAGGTCCGCCCAGGGTGACATCGCCGCGCAGCCGGCGGGCATCGGCAGGTTCGCATTGCGTGCCGCATGCAGTACGGCGAAGGCAAGTCCGCCGCCCGAGCCGTCGCCGGCAAACACGATCTGTTGCGCGGCCGCGGTCTTGGCGATCATGTGGCGGTAGGTATCGATCCCGTCGCGCACGGCGGCCGGAAACGCGAACTCCGGCGCCAGCCGATAGTCGAGCGTGAACACCGTCGCCTCGCTCGCCTGCGCGAGACGCGCGACCAGCGTGCGATGCGTTTCGGGCGAGCCGGCGATGTAATTGCCGCCGTGAAAATAGAGAACAACGCGACCCGGCCAGGAATTCGGCATGCGGACCCACTCGCCCTTCATCGGGCCGATCTGCGCCGGTTCGAATTTCGCGTCGGAGGGCGGCGCGCCGAAGCGCGCGCAGAACTGCGCGTAGCGGCTGCGAAGTTCTGCGATGTCGGTCTCGGCGGTCACGGGTTTGCCGCGGCTGAGAATGCGATCGACAAAGGAGCCTTGCCCGCTGGTCATGACATGGGGGATGCCGTGAATGCGGTGCTTTCCTACGCCCAACGGCGGGTGCGTGTCATCCGTTGCGCATGACGCGGTTAACGCGAGTTCCATGAACGGCGAAAGCCGAACAGCTCTCGCTGCCCGGCCTTCGTCATTTGTTGTCCCTGACCCTGCATGCGCGTAGCGCATTAAGCGGGGAGCTGCCCCGTAGCAGCGTCAGCTGCGAAGGGGGAGATTAAGCCGCCTTCGCCTGGCCCTCGATGGTGGTGACCGACGGCGCATTGATGGCAATGCGGCGCGGCTTCTTCTCCTCGGGGATCACGCGCTCCAGGTCGATGTGGAGCAGCCCGTTCTCGAGCTTCGCGGCGCGGACTTCCACATGCTCGGCGAGCTGGAAGCGGCGCTCGAACGCACGGCCGGCGATGCCCTGGTAGAGATAGCCCTGCTTCGGCTCCGTTTCCTCGCGCTTGCCGGTGACGGTCAGAACGCCGTCCTTGACCTCGACGTTGAGATCTTTTTCGCCAAAGCCGGCGACCGCGACCGAGATCACGTAGTGCGTCTCATCGGTGCGTTCGATGTTGTACGGGGGATAGCCGTTGCCCGCGTCGACGGCCTGCTCAAGGCGATTGAAGAGCTGGTCGAAACCGACGGTCGAACGGAAGAAAGGGGAAAAATCACGCATGGAACAACCTCCTGAAAGCGTTGCGTTTTCAATGCCTTGTCCACCATGGACCAAAGCCATTGCGATGCCGGACACCCTCTGGCCACCCGGCAAGCACTAGGTAGGTTCGAGTGCCAACCCCTTCAAGGGGAGGGAAATGGGAACTTGGCCTCGCCCCAAACCCGAATGTCACGCCCGCTTGCGGGCATGACAGACAAGTTCGCTACCACCAGAGAAGATGGCTCAGGCCGGCGGCCCAAACAGCCGCCAGCACGGCATAGGTGAGGGCGTCGATGTGCCAGGCCTTGAACGGGTAGCCGAAGAGGCGGGTCGCGATGCCGAGAAGCCAGGCCCCTTCCTCCTTGTTGTTCGGATCGCGCCACCTTCCATAACGGATCAGCGACTCCGCGTTGTTCAGCACGCAGGAATTCCTGTTGAACAGCCATGAGGTCGCGACGGCCGGCAAGAAGTAGACATAGAAAACCAGCAGCGCGTGCACCGGCGCCAGCCAGCCGAGCACGATGGTGATCATCACCGCGAAGTGCAGGTAGAAGCAGAAGTTCCCCAACGCATCGCGCTTCTCCGCCACTTCGCTCGGCAATACCGACGCCAGCGCGGGAGGCTTGTCATCGTCGTGTGCAAGACTCACGGAATGCGCCGCTTGAGATACGTGCCCATGCGCGCGATGGCGTCGCGCCCTTCGGACAGGATCGGATGGAAGATGTGCCACACATGCACCATGCCGCCCCAGCTTTCGAGCGACACCTCGACACCAGCCGCTTCCAGCTTCTGCGCCAGCGCAACGGAATCGCTGTGCAGCGCTTCCTCGCTGCCGACCTGGATCAGCATCGGCGGCAGGCCCTTCAAATCCGCGAACAGCGGCGAGGCCAGCGGCGTCTTCGCGTCGCGCCCGGCGAGATAGGCCGCCGCCATCGCGTCCACGCCTTCCTTCTTCACGATCGGATCGCGCGCCGCTCGCGCCCGATGCGATTCACCGCCCTGGCTCAGATCCACCCAGGGCGAGATCGGCAGGGCGCAGGCCGGCATGGGCAAACCCTTGTCGCGCGCCGCCAGCAGCGTGGCAACCGTCAGTCCGCCGCCCGCGCTGTCGCCCGAGATCGCGAGATGGCCGGGCGCGATGCCGCTGTCGAGCAGGCCCTTGTAAGCCGCCACGCCGTCGTCGACCGCAGCGGGAAACGGACTCTCCGGCGCCAGCCGATAGTCGGCGGAAAACACCGGCAGCCCGCTCTCGATGCTGAGCAGTCCGCACAAATGACGGTGGGACTTCGGCGAGCCGATCACATAGCCGCCACCATGCAGATAGAGCACCGCCGCATCGTTGCGCTTCACGTGCTTGCCGCGCACCCACTCACCGTTGATGCCGCCAACCACGGCCGGCACCGCCTCGATGCCCTCGGTGGGCGGCAGCGCCGCCGCCATGCCATCAAGGCCGGCGCGCTGCTCTGCCCAACCCGGCGCCGTCAGCGGCTGGTTCTCGCCGCGGAGCAGCATGGCGAGATTTTCGCGATCCTTGACCGACATCGTGCGCTCCTACCTTCCGCTTCCGGAAGGTTCTGCCCTTTGTGTTGCCAATGCAAATGCAGCCGAACATTGAGAAAGCCCGCTGCAAATGCGAATGTTCGCCTGTATCCGGCTCACGAGGGACACACATGAGCTCGCCAGCGGTTCAGCAGATCATCGCCCAGATGGGCAGCACGCTCGGCGGCAATTCCGGTTTGGGCGGTACGCTGAAATTCGATTTTGGCGCGGCCGGCAGCGTCTATGTCGACGGCAAGTCCAGCCCCAACACCGTGACCGACGGCGCCGGCAAGAGTGCCGACACCACGATCTCCGTCAGCCTCGACGATTTCGAGAAGATGGTGAAGGGCGAGCTCGACGGCACCTCCGCCTTCATGCAGGGCAAGCTGCGCGTCGCGGGCGACATGGGCCTCGCGATGAAGATTGGCCCCGTGCTGCAAAAGGCCCGCGGCTGAGTCCTGAGCTTGCCGAAGGACTGCTTCATTCCGCGATCGAATGACTGATCTCGTTTTGACGCCGCGCTTCATCACGACACCCAGTGGCGCGCGCCTGCGCACGGCTGTTTTCGGGGCGCCCGCCGACACACCGCGGCGCGGCGTGTGCGTCCTGCTGCACGGCCAGACGGAATTCATCGAAAAATACGGCGAGGTGATCGGCGAACTCCAGGCGCGCAACTACGCCGTCGCCACCTTCGACTGGCGCGGCCAGGGCGGATCGGGCCGCGCGCTCACCGACACGCGCAAGGCGCACATCCGCGATTTCCGCGAATATGACGAAGACCTTGCGACATTCCTGGAGCAGGTGGTCAAGCCGATCGGCGCCGGTGCGCCTCTCGGCCTTGCCCATTCCATGGGCGCGCACATTTTGCTGCGAACGCTGCACGACCGGCCGCGCACCTTTGGTGCCGTGGCTTTGAGCGCGCCCATGTTGATGGCATCGACGCGCGGCTATCCGCGCTGGTTCGCGGCGCTGATCACGGCCGTAATGAACACGAGCGGCCGTGGCGAGGACTGGGTGCTGGGCATGGAGGGCCGCGATCCGCTGAAGATGCGGTTCGAGGACAACATCGTGACGTCGGACCGCGCGCGCTGGCAGCGCTGCCAGGATCTTCTGGCAAAGAACCCCGACATCCGTCTCGCGGGCCCGACCTGGATGTGGCTGAAGGCAGCCAGCGCGTCGATGGCACGGGTAATGAGCCGCGGCTATCCCGAGGCGATCGAAACGCCGGTGCTGATCTGTGGCGCCGGCAGGGACCGCATCGTGATGACCGAGGCGGAGCGCGAATTCGCCAAGCGCCTGCCGCGCGGCAAATATGTCGAGCTCGGGGATTCCGAGCACGAGATCCTGATGGAGAACGACTCCATCCGCACCCGCTTCTGGAAGGAATTCGACGCCTTCACCGCCTCGAACAACATCTAAACGCCCCGCCCACACACCTTTCTGTCATCCCATGACTGGGTGGAGGCGAAAGGTTTCCTGCTCCGCTTCCCCTCGTTTCGCTCGGCCGGGACGACATCGTTTGGCAGGCCTGAAATTATTTTCGCCGCAAGAAGATTACCCACCATTCGATAAGTCGGCCGACTTATCGAACACCCGAAATGTGTTCCGTAAGCGGATCAATCGCTTGGCGGGCGCGTGCATCGCAACACGCGACAGAAAATTTTTCTCGCGAAAAAATATCCTCCCCCTTGTACCGCGCGGTCGAACACCCCATCTAAGCTAGATCCCCAAAGGTGCATCTGAACCGCCACGACCGATCTATCGGTCGTGCGCGTCGCTGCATTCGCGGGTCAAAACAAGGAAAACAAAAATGCCGATTCGGTTCACGCCCAAGGTGCGCCTGCCGCGACGTAGCTCGCGCAGCGAGCGAAGCCCGGGTCACGCGTTGAGCAACTCGAGCGCCGCAGCATGAATCCGCCTGTCGCCCGCTGCGATGCACTGGCCGCCGCCGGAGCAATCGCCGCCCTGCCAGTTGGTGATAACGCCGCCCGCGCCTTCGACCAATGGGATCAATGCGGCCACGTCCCAGCGCTTGAACGCAGACTCGATGATCAAGTCGGTGAAGCCGAGGGCCATCGTCCCGAAGATGTAGCAATCACCGCCCCAGCGGCTCATCTTCACCGCGCGCTGCACGCGCCGAAACGCATCACGCTCGCCCTTGCTGAAATACCCGTCGGGATGCGTGGCGCAGAGGACCGCGTCGGAAAGCTTTTCGCACTGCCGCACATGCAACGGCACCTCGGCGCCCCGGAAGTGCAGCGTCGCCTTCCCGTTCACGCCGATGAACCGCTCGCCGATCGACGGCTGATCGAGGATGCCCATCACCGGCCGCCCGTTCTCCTCCAGCGAGATCAGCGAACCCCACTCGTGCCGTCCGTTGATGAAGGCTCGCGTCCCGTCGACCGGATCGAGCACCCATCGATACGCGTTCCGCCCGTCCCTCTCGCCGAACTCCTCGCCCAGGATTCCGTCCTCCGGCCGCTCGCGTTCGATGATTGCGCGGATCGCCTTCTCGGCTTGCCTGTCGGCCTCCGTGACGGGATCGAACACCTCCCGCCCCTCGATAATCATGGGCTTGTTGGCGACCGCGATGCGCTGGCGGAAATAGGGGAGGATCATCTGGCCGGCCGCGTCCGCAAGACGGTGGGCAAAGGCGATGAGTTCGTCGCTGACGGCCATGAGCAAATCCTGATTCAACCCCTATATTGCACAGCAGGAACGAGGGGCAGCACATGAAATCGGTCGTCGTCACGGGATCGTCCACCGGCATCGGCTGGGGCATCGCGAAAGTCCTGATCCAGAAGGGTTTCCGCGTCTTCGGCAGCGTCCGCAAAGCCGCCGACGGCGAGCGCCTGGAGAAGGAATTCGGCCCGAATTTCATGCCCGTCCCGTTCGACGTGACCGACGCCGGTGCCGTGGCGCGCGGCGCCGAACAGGTCGCGGCCGCTCTGGGTGGCGAGACGCTGGCGGGCCTCGTGAACAACGCCGGCATCGCGGTGGCCGGCCCCCTGCTCTACATGAAGATCGACGAGTTCAAGCAGCAGATCGAGGTCAACCTCACCGGCCAGCTCATCGTCACCCAGGCCTTCGCGCCGCTGCTCGGCGTCGACCGTTCGCGCAAGGGCGAACCGGGCCGGATCGTCATGATCTCCTCGGTCGGCGGCAAGAACGCCAACCCGTTCCTCGGCCCCTACAACGCCTCGAAGTTCGGGCTCGAGGGCATGTCCGAGTCGCTCCGCCGCGAGCTGATGCTGTTCGGCATCGACGTGATCGTGGTCGGCCCCGGCGCGGTGGCGACGCCGATCTGGGACAAGGCCGAACAGCTCGACGTTACGCCTTACGCCAACACGCCCTATGCGGAGTCGCTGAACAAGGTCCGCGACTACATGATCGCCAGCGGCAGGAAGGGCTTCCCGCCCGAGAAGCTGGGCGAAGCCGTGCACACCGCGCTGACGACCGCCAAGCCGAAGACCCGTTACACGGTGACACCCGAGCCGCTTCAGAACTTCCTGATGCTCAACCTCCCCAAACGCACCGTCGACAACATCATCGCCGGTCAGTTGGGATTGAAGCGGAAGGCGCCATGACCGCCGCCGGCGGCATCTTAGTCAGGGCAAATATCCGATTACTGCCTACCTCGCAAAGCGGTCGCACGGCTCCCATCAAAGGTAGCTATCGTCCGAACCATAACTTCTTTGGGCCTGACGATCGGAACATGACGATTGGCTTCATCGAGCTGCCGGAAGGGCGGGAGGTTCAGCCCGGCGAGGATATCGAAGTTCAAATCACATTCTGGAATTGGCCGAGTCTCGAAGGCGCGCTCTATCCAGGCCGCGAGTGGCGCATCCAGGAAGGCACAAAGCTTGTCGGGATCGGGACCATCCTTGAGGTCCTGACCCCGCAGTGACCACCTAATCCACTTCCGCCCGCGCGGTGCGCTTGCGGTCGTGCGGCGACAGCTCGCGCTTGCGGATGCGGATCGACTGCGGCGTCACCTCGACCAGCTCGTCGTCCTCGATATAGGCGATGGCCTGTTCCAGCGTCATCGGAACGATGGGCGTCAGCCGCACCGCCTCGTCCTTGGACGTGGTGCGGATGTTGGTGAGCTGCTTGGCGCGCAGCGGGTTCACCTCCAGGTCGTTGTCCTTGGCGTTCTGGCCGATGACCATGCCCTGGTAGACCTTGGTGCCTGGCACGACGAACAGCTTGCCGCGCTCTTCCAGGTACCAGAGCGCATAGGCCACCGCCTCGCCGTCGCCGGTCGAGATCAGCACACCGTTGATGCGGCCCTGCACCGGCCCCTTGTGCGGCGCGTATTCCTTGAACATGCGGTTCATCACACCGGTGCCCCGCGTATCCGTAAGGAACTCACCATGATAGCCAATCAGACCGCGCGACGGCGCGAGGAACAGAATGCGCGTCTTTCCGGCGCCGGTCGGACGCATGTCCTGCATCTCGCCCTTGCGCTGGCTGATCTTGTCGATGACGACACCGGTATAGGGATCGTCGACGTCGACCGTCACTTCCTCGATCGGCTCCAGCCGCTCGCCCTTGTCGCCCTGCTTGAACAGGACGCGCGGCCGGCTGATCGAGACCTCGAAGCCCTCGCGGCGCATGTTCTCGATCAGCACGCCGAGCTGGAGTTCGCCGCGTCCCGCGACCTCGAACGAACCTTCGCCCGTCTCCTTGACCTTGATCGCGACATTGCCCTCGGCCTCGCGCAGCAGCCGGTCGCGGATGACGCGGCTCTGCACCTTGTCGCCTTCGCGGCCGGCGAGCGGAGAGTCGTTGACCGACACGGTCATCGCCAGTGTCGGCGGATCGATCGGCTGCGCATGCAGCGGTTCCTCGACCGTGATGTCGCAGAGCGTGTCGGCCACCGTGGCATCGGTCAGGCCGGCGATGGCGACCATGTCGCCCGCTTCCACGCGCTCGACCGGCACCCGCGCCAGGCCGCGGAACGACAGCAGCTTCGTGGCGCGCGCCCGTTCGACGGTTTCACCCTTCGAGTTCAGCGCCTTGATCTGGCGGTTGACGGTGATCGCACCGGATTCGACGCGGCCCGTCAGCACGCGGCCGAGATAGGGATCGGCTTCCAGCGTGGTCACCAGCATCTTGAACGGATGCTCGTCGCCCGCGAGCTTCAGCGGCTTGGGCAAGGGCACGTCTTCAACGATGCGCTGGAACAAGGGATCGAGGTTCTTCTTCTCGTTCCCGATCTCGCTCAGCTCATTGACCGCCCAGCCGTTGCGGCCCGAGGCGTAGAGATAGTGGAAGTTGAGCTGGTCGTCGTTCGCTTCCAGCGCCAGGAACAGGTCGAAGATCGATTCCAGCGTCTCCTTGGGCTGCGCGTCGGAACGGTCGATCTTGTTGATCACCACGATGGGCTTCAGCCCCAGTTTCAGCGCCTTGGACAGCACGAACTTGGTCTGCGGCATCACGGACTCCGCCGCGTCCACCAGCAGCACCACGCCGTCCACCATTGACAGGATGCGCTCCACCTCACCGCCGAAGTCGGCATGGCCCGGGGTGTCCACGATGTTGATGCGGGTGCCGTGCCAGTCGACTGAGGTGCACTTGGCCAGGATGGTAATGCCGCGCTCGCGCTCCAGGTCGTTGGAGTCCATGGCGCGCTCGTCCATGTGCTGGTTCTCGCGCACGGAACCGGACTGCTTCAGCAACTGGTCGACCAGCGTGGTCTTGCCGTGGTCGACGTGCGCGATGATCGCGATGTTTCTGATGTCCATGGATTCGGGGCTCGGGGCGGAAGCCGGGGCTTATATAGGCCGTCCCGCACCGCGGCAACACATGGACGCACCGCAACAAGACACACCTGGATTTGAACCCGCTTGATTGAAAAAAAGACAGTTAGATGACGGAGTTAGCCGGCTTCGCGACCCGACGACAGTTTACGACAGGCACGGCCTGGAAATTGCCTCCGGCCATGCTAGGACAAGTCGCGGAGCGCTGTCCGGCGTTAACATCGACGCCGGTGAAGGGTCTTTGCCGAAGGCCCGGTTTGGTTCGGCTGGGCCTTTGGATTCGAGTGCATGAACATCCGCTACCCCTCCAACCTTGAGACGGTTCCTTCCGGCAATCTGGCCGCCGCACGCGAGCGCACCCGCGGGCTGAGCATCTGGACCTGGCTCATCCTCGGCGTGGTGGCTGCCGTCGTCCTGGCATTTGTCGCCTATTCAATCTTCGGCGGTTCCAGGCCGAAGACCCCGCCCCCGCCGCCGGTGATCGTCCAGAAGGTCGCTATGCAGGACCTTACGGTCTCGGAACACACGATCGGCACCGTGGTATCCAATGCGACCGTGCAGGTTACCGCCCGGGTGCAGGGCCAGATCCTCAACGCCTTCTTCACCGAAGGCCAGATGGTGAAAAAGGGGGACCTGCTCTTTCAGATCGATCCGCGCCCTTATAAGGCCGCCTACGACAGCGCCACAGCGACGCTCGCGTCCACCAAGGCGAAAGCCGAACGCTATGCCCGGCTGCTGGCGCTGAATGCAGTGGCGCCGCAGGATGCCGACGACGCGCGCGCAGCCTATCGGCAGGCGATCGCCAACGCCGACGCGGCGCGGCTCAACCTCGAATACACGCAGATACGCTCGCCGATCGACGGCAAGACCGGACCAATCCTGATCCAGCCCGGCAACCAGATCACGGCCAACGGCAGCAGCAGCATGGGCGTCAGCACGACCGTGACGGGCAACAGTGCACTGGTCGTGCTGACGCAACTGACACCGATCAAGATCTCCTTCGCTTTGCCGCAGGCGGACCTGCCGCGCATCCAGAAGCGCTTCGCCGGCGGCGGCATGACGGTGGCGCTGATGCAACAGAATGCGCCGGACGTGCCACCGCTGAGCGCCAAGGTCGATTTCGTCGGCAACCAGGTTAACGACCAGACCGGCACGATCGAGCTGCGTGCCACTTTTGGCAACGAGAACTACACCTTGGTGCCAGGCCAGGTGGTCGATGTCGGCGTAGTGCTGGACACGCTGAAGCACGTGACCGTGGTGCCGCACGACGCGATCAACCAGGGACCGGAGAAGAACTTCGTCTACGTCGTGAGAGACGGTAAGGCGGTGATGGTTCCCGTGAAAGTGCTACATGACGACGGAACGACTGCGGCGATCGACGGCAACGTGAAGGTCGGCGACAGCGTGATCACCGATGGCCAGCTGCGCGTCGTGCCGGGCAAGCCCGTGACCATCTCCAAGCCCCAGAAGGCGTAGCCTTCGCATGAACATTTCGGCTCAGTTCATCGAAAAGCCGGTGATGACGACGCTGCTGATGGTAGCGCTCGTGATCTTCGGCCTGTTCGGCTACGCCAGCCTGCCGATCAGCGAGCTGCCCAACGTCGACTTCCCGACCATCACCGTGTCGGCGAACCTACCCGGCGCCGACCCGGATACCATGGCGTCGGCTGTCGCAACGCCGCTGGAGAACCAGTTCTCCACGATCGCCGGCGTCAGCGCCATGACGTCGTCGAGCGCTGCGGGCACGACAAACATCACGCTGCAGTTCGACTTGGATCGCAATATCGACGCGGCGGCGCAGGACGTGCAGGCCGCCATTTCCGCGGCCAGCCGACAGCTTCCCACCAACATGCCGACGCCGCCCACGCTGCGCAAAGTGAACCCGTCGGACCAGCCGGTCATCTTCATCGCACTGCATTCGCCCGCGCTACCGATGTCGGAAGTCGACAAGTATGCCGAAACGCTGCTGGCCCGGCAGATTTCGACCCTGAGCGGTGTGGCGCAGGTCAACGTCTACGGCTCGCAGAAATACGCCGTGCGCGTGCAGGTGGACCCGTCTCAGCTGGCCGCACGCGGCATCGGTATAGACACGGTTGCCAGCGCGCTGGCGAGCGCCAACGTCAACCAGCCGACCGGACAGCTCAACGGCCCAAGTCAGGCAACGCTGATCCACACCAGCGGCCAGTTGATGACGGCTGACGCGTTCAACAACCAGATCATTGCCTACCGCAACGGCGCACCGGTGCGGGTGCGCGACGTCGGCCGTGCCCTCGACAGTGTGCAGAACAATCTGGCGGCAAGCTGGTTCAACGGCGAGCGCGCCATCGTGCTGGCGGTCCAGCGCCAGCCCGGCTCGAACACCATCGCCGTAGTCGACGAGATCAGGCGCATCCTGCCAAATTTCGACAAGCAGCTGCCCGCGTCACTGTCGCTCGACATCATCTACGACCGCAGCCAGCTGATCCGCTCTTCCGTCTCCGATGTGCAGACGACCCTGCTGATCGCCGCCGCGCTGGTCGTGATGGTGATCTTCCTGTTCCTGCGCAACCTGTCGGCAACGATCATTCCTTCGCTGGCGCTGCCCATCGCCGTGATCGGCACCTTCGCCGGCATGTCGCTGATGGGCTACAACCTCGACAACCTCTCCTTGATGGCGCTGACCCTGTCCGTCGGCTTCGTGGTCGACGACGCGATCGTGATGCTCGAGAACATCGTGCGCCACATTGAACAGGGCGAGAAACCGCACGATGCCGCGCTCAAGGGCGCAAGAGAAATCGCCTTCACCATTCTTTCGATGACAGTGTCGCTGGCGGCGGTGTTTATCCCGCTGGTGTTCATGGGCGGCATTGTGGGCCGCCTGTTGCATGAATTCGCGGTGACGATCGTGCTCGCGATCCTCGTGTCGGGCGTCGTGTCGGTTACCCTGACGCCGATGCTGAGCAGCCGCTTCCTCAAGCCTACCGGCACGCACAGGCCGGGCGGCATCTACGAGCGCAGCGAGCGGGCATTCACCTGGATGCAGGAGCGCTACGAAAGCTCGCTCAACTGGAGCATGGAGCACCGGCGTACAATTCTGGTGATCTTCTTCCTCAGCCTCGCCGCCACGGTGGGCATGTTCTACGTCGTGCCACAGGACTTCATCCCGACCGAGGACCAGGGGATGATCCGCGCCCAGACCGAAGGCTCCGACCGCACTTCGTTCCTCAAGATGGCGCAGTACCAGCAGCGCGTTGCGGCCATCGCGGCGCGTGAGCCGGGCATAAAGACCGTGATGTCATTCGTCGGTGGCGGCGGTTCTCGCACCGGCACCAACACCGGCACCCTGCTGCTGACGCTGAAGGACGGCAATCGCCCCTCGGCCGATGAGATCATCCGCAAGCTGCGGCCCAAGCTCGCGACGATCCCGGGGATCAACGCCTATATGCAGAACCCACCGGCGATCCAGATCGGCGGCCGTCAATCGAAGTCGATGTACCAGTATACGATTCAGGGGCTCGATCAGAAGGCGCTCCAGGACGCGGCGCTCAAGCTGATGGACGCTCTTGCGGCGACCCCGGGCTTCCAGGATGTGACCACGGATCTCGACCTGTCGGCACCGGCCGTCAATGTCGCGATCGATCGCAACAAGGCGGCAACGCTCGGCATCACGCCTGCAAAGATCGAAACGGCGCTCGGCGCCGCCTTCGGCACACAGCAGGTATCGACGATCTACGGCTCCGCCGACCAGTACTTCGTGATCATGGAGCTGCTGCCGCAGTATCAATACAGGCTGGCCGACCTGTCGCGCATCTACCTGTCCGGCCCGGGTGCGGACAACACCACGCTGGTACCGCTGACGTCAGTGGTGAAGATGACACCGGGCACGATGGCCCTGACCGTGAACCATCAGGGCCAGCTTCCGGCGGTCACGATCTCGTTCAATCTGGACAAGGGTTATTCGCTTGGCGATGCGCTGACGGCGATCGACCGCGCCAAGGCGCGGCTCAATCTGCCCGACACCATCACCGGCGCGGCGGCCGGTACGGCGCAGGCATTCCAGGACTCCCTGAGTTCGATGGGTGTGCTGCTGGTCATTGCGCTGATCACAGTCTACATCATCCTTGGCATCCTGTATGAGAGCTTCATCCATCCGCTGACCATCCTGTCCGGTCTGCCGTCGGCGGCTGTCGGCGCGCTGATCACGCTGTGGTTGTTCCACCAGCTGTTCATCATGGGCGCCACCGGCTCGGACACGCCGCTGTCCATCTACGCGTTTGTCGGCGTGATCATGCTCATCGGCATCGTGAAGAAAAACGCGATCATGATGATCGACTTCGCGCTGACGCGGCAGCGCGGCGAACAGGTGCCACCCGAGAAGGCGATTGTCGAGGCGGCGCTGATACGCTTCCGTCCGATCATGATGACGACCATGGCTGCCCTGATGGGCACGCTGCCGGTGGCGATCGGCTTCGGCGCGGGATCGGAATCGCGGCGCCCGCTGGGGCTCGCCGTGGTGGGCGGCCTGTTGGTGTCGCAGCTGCTGACGCTCTATATCACGCCGGTGATCTACAGCTACCTCGACCGGCTGGGCGAACGCGTCGGGCACTTCCGCTGGCGCGACCTGTTCGGTGGCCGGCAAACGTATCGCCAGCCGGCCGAGTAGCGGTCAGGCCGGCGCCTTCGCCGTGATGCCGTTCACCTCGGCGACGTCCGCGGGCGTGAGCTTCCAGCTTGCCGCTCTTGCGTTCTGTTCGACTTGTTCCGGCCGGGTGGCGCCGGCGATGACGCTGGGCAGCCAGGGATGGGCGAGCAGCCATGCAAAGGCGAGATCGAGGATGGTGTGGCCCTTCGACTTCGCGAAGTCGGTAAGCTTGCCCACGATGGTCCAATTCTCTGCCGTCATGTAAGCATCGCCGAAGCGGCCCATCCGTGCGAAGCGCGTACCTGCGGGGATATCCTTGCCCTGTTCGTACTTGCCGCTGAGAAGACCGCTGGCGAGCGGGAAGTAGGGAAGTACGCCCATGCCTTCCCTCTCGACTTCGGGAACCAGTGCGGTCTCGATGCCGCGCACGAGCAGGCTGTACTGATCCTGCGCCGTCACATAATGCGCAAGGTTTGTCCGGCGCGAAATGTCATGCGCGGCGGCAAGCTGGTCCGACGGCATGTTCGAGCAGCCGATGGCGCGCACCTTGCCCTGCTTCACCAGGTCGTCGAGCGCGCGCAGCGTCTCCTCGATCGGCGTCTTCGGATCGGGTCGGTGCAGCTGGTAGAGATCGATCCAGTCGGTCTTGAGACGCCTGAGGGACGCCTCGCAGGCTTCCTTGATGTAGGCCGCGGAAGCGCCGGATTTGGTGCCGCTGTCGTCCATCGGCATGGCGAACTTGGTGGCAAGAACGATATCCTTGCGGCGCAGGCCCAAAACCTCGCCGAGCTGCTCCTCGGAGCCGCCTCGGTTGCCATAGACATCGGCCGTGTCGAACAGGGTGATGCCGTGGGCGATCGCGGCGTCGATCACACGCCGCGAAGCGTCCACCTTCATGGCGCCGAAATTATTGCAGCCGAGACCGATGACGGAGACTTCGATGCCGGACTTGCCGAGCTTGCGCTTTTCCATGGCCATTCCTCCTACCGGACGGGCGGCAACGCTAGACCATCGCGGTCCGGGGCGGAACGCGCCCAGGGCGGCAGCGACAACGGCGCTGGTCGGCGCAACAAAAAAGGGCGCCGTTTCCGGCGCCCTTTTTCGTTGGTCTGCGGCTTCGGTTTACCAGGTCGCGCCGATCGAGACGCCCACCACGCGCGGGTCCTCCGCGAACACGTTGGTGAACAGCGCCGAGGTCGGGTCCGTCAGGTAGACGCCGGTCGGGTTGTGCTTGTCGAAGACGTTCGTCACAAACACCTTGGCGTACCACTTGCTGTCCGGCGCATTAAGCTGGATCTGGGCATTCATTGTGTCCCAGGCGCCGATGTAGTCCGAACCCGGGTCGTTCATGATGCGGGCCTGCATGCTCGACTGCCAGTAGTAGTCGACGCGCGGCACGATCGTGTAGTCGTCCCAGTGGTAGGTGTACTGGCCGCCCACACCGACCTGCGCGTTTGGCACCTGCGGCAGCTTGTTGCCGTGGATGTTCCGCGCGAAGCCGGTGCCGTTGAAGACGCCCGCGATCGGCGCACCGGTCCGCGGGTTGGTCTCCTGCGTGTAGCCGAAGCCAAACGCATTGAGAAGCGGCTGGAGCGCGGCATTGCAGATGCCGTAGTTGACCAGCGGAATGCCGTACGGCGCATCGATGGCAGCGTTACCGCCGTTCGGCAGGTAGAAGTTGTTGACGTGGAACGCGGCGTTTGACTCGCCGGGGGTATGGCCCGCGGCAGCGGCGGTGATCGGCTGGATCACGCACAGCGAACCGTTGGTCATATCCTTGATCAGGATCGAGTTCGGCACGTTGTTGGTCGGATTGCGCTGGTCGGTGAAGTAGGCATTGCCGGCCTGCGAACGCGTGAGGCTCAGCGTTGCGTTGAAGGCCAGGTCTTCATCCGGCTGCCACACAAACTCACCTTCCAGGCCGTAGAGATGGGCCGGAACGTTCAGGGTGAGCGCCGCGCGGTTGGAGATGATGCCGACCTGGTAGTTCTCATAGTTGTAGTACCAGGCCGTCAGGTTGGCCTGCAGCGTGCCATCAAGGAGCGTGTTCTTGGCGCCCACTTCGACCGCATCGACAGTCGCTGGCTGGTAGGTCGTCGGCACCACCAGTGCCGCGGTCCCCTGCGCCTTGTTCACGCCGCCCGCGAGCTCGCCGCGCGACAAGGTTGCGTAGACAAAGGTCTGATCCGTCCAGCTGAGTTTTGGCGTCCAGTTCAAGCTCAAACGGCCGGTCCACTTGTCGGTCGTGTTGTTCAGCTTGCCGGTGATGCCGGTAGGCAGACGAAACGTTCCCGGGAAGCCGATGCAGCCCGGCGCAGCGATACCGCCATTGGCCGTGCAACTCGGCGTGCCGACCGGCGCGAAACCGTTGGCGAGCAGGAGGCCGCCGACGGCAACCGGCGTCACCTGGGCACTCGATCTATCGTCGTTAAAGCGCGCACCGGCGATCAGCTTGAGGGTATCTGGAATGAGATCGTAGGTCCCCTCAAGGAATGCCGAACGCGATTGCACCGCGCCGCGGCGATATTCGCCGTCATAGCTCGTCGACGCGAGCATCAGCGGCAGGCCAGATGTGCCCAGACCGATCGGTGGGGGCAGAGGCGCAATGAAGGTGCCAAACGAAGCGCCGATCACCATCGACTCCCAGTCGAGGCCGTTTGCTGCAACCCAGTACTGGTTACGGCTGTCATATGACATCCAGAACAAGCCGCCCGACATTTGGAACCGACCGTCGAAGGCCGTCTGGAAACGCAACTCGCCCGTCCACTCCCGCTGCGAGAATTGATCCTCGTCGTAGGCTGAGAAATAGGAGTTGCGCGTCAAGATGCCATGCGCCGGATCGATCGACCCCGCATACGACCCAAACTTGCCATTGTAGTAGGTATTCGAGATCGGCAACGCGCCGGGCACTGAGAAGTATGTGTTATACGCGCCCGAGACGTTGGCGCCCGCGTCGAACAATGTGTGGAAGCCCGCCACGCCGGCCGAAATCAGCGGGGAGATATTCTCGGGCGAAGCGTCATTGTAGTTCTGCTGCGTGAACTGGTAGCTGGTTGCGTAGCCTGCATCGAGCGTCGCCTTAAGCCAGCTCGTAAGCGTCTGCGACCAATTCAGCATGTACGTCTGGTTGGAGGTCTTGTACTTCGGCGAGTATGCGGTATCCGCCGAGAGCAGATCCGGATGTACGGTGCCGCCGGCGCCCGACCCAACACCATTCACCAAGGCGGGATTAACGCTGTAGACGCCAGGGGCGATCGTCGTTGTGAACGGATTCGGGGTTATCGAGAATCCGCGGATCGTCGCAGCCGTTATCGCGCTGCCCGGATCACCAGGACCGCCGTTACCAGCAAGGTTGAACAGACCAAGCGTGTTGCCCAACGTCTGCGCCACAGCATACGGGAAGGTGAAGCTCAGGTTGAGCAGCGCCGTAATACCCTGCTTCGAGCCGAGAGTGGCGCCCAAGGTCGAGAGAACGTTGAGAGGCTGGGTGCCGAGCGCGTCGGGCAGGCAGCCGATCACGCCCGAGGGGTCGCGGTGGCAGAGCTGCTTGTCGCCGCGCACGCGGTTGTCGTTCTCGTAACCGCCTTCGGCGACGAGATCGATCGTGGTGTCCGAACTGGGCTGCCAGCGGACCGAGAAGCGGCCCGACGCGGTGCCCTGCCCATTGATGCGCTTGTCTAGGTTACCCGGATAGATGGCCGGGCCGCTGTAGAAGTTCTTCTCGTAACCGTCGTGGAACACGCCCAGCGCGGCGAAGCGCACACCGAGCTCGCCGTCGATCAACGGGATGTTGACCATCACCTCCGGCTTCATCGTGTTGTACGAGCCGTAGTCGAACGACGCACGCGCCTGGAAGTCATCGAGATTCGGCTTGGTGGTGATGATGTTCACCGCACCGCCGGTGGCCGCACGGCCGTACGAGGTCGACTGCGGGCCGCGGGCCACTTCGACGCGATCCACATCGAAGTATTGGCCCGTTACCAACTGAGGCGCTTCGAGATAGATGTCGTTTTCGTTCTGCGCGATCGCCGCGCCGAGGCCGAATTGGGTGGTGATGCCGCGGATCTGGAACTGGGCGCCGCCGAAGTTGGACTTCGTGTAGGTGACGGAGGGAACGTGGAATTGCAGATCGCGGAAGCTATAGACCTGCTTCGCCTTGAGGTCTGTTCCCGTCAGCGCGGTGACGGCGATCGGTACGGTTTGGATGTCTTCCGCTTTGCGTTCGGCGGTGACGACCACCGTTTCGATCTGCGCAAAGGCAGGTGCCGTAAACGCCGTGGATACCAGAAGCGCAGAGATGAACGTAGCGGACCGAGTGGCCCCGACTGAACGCAGTGCAGGCATTTTTGAACTCCCCGTTGTGGCTCCGCGATCAATGCGAGCCATTATGCCAACGCGCCCCACTCGCTTCCCAAGTGGACCCAGACCGACGCAGTTGACGTTGGAACGATATGAGCAAGCGTTTCAGACGAGCAAGAACATTGTCGTGAAGCACTGAGTTACGCCGTGAAAAATCAACGGCTTTGTACCCATAATGTCACAGACAGCGCGCTCCATTAACTTCGCAAGCGCACACATTCATTCACTCAACGATGAATGAACTCAGATCGGTGATTGAGCGCTATGAGCGGTTCGGAAACGGGCCAAGCGGGAAGGGCTGCGCGTCGCTGGCGAATGTGACGTAGGCGAACAATTCGCCCTCGTACTGGATCATCGAAGCGCAGAAGCGCTTGAGCTCATCGTTCGGGTGCCCGTTGATCGCAATCAGCGCGACCTGGACCACAGCAAGGAAGAACAGGATGTGCAGGACAAACCAGGCGACGACTCCAAAACCGAATGCATACAGCACACGCGCAACCGGGAAAGGCGGGTGATGTGGCAGTGCGACCGGCGGTGTCTGTCCCGGAGGCGGCATACCGGCGGTGGGGCTTGCCGGGTCGGACATGATCCATCTCCGCTGGGCTCGGTTCGCAAAGTTAAGTAGGCACGATACGCTCGCATTCAAGTGAACCGGTGGATAGTTCCAAGAGTGCGGTCGAATGGGCCAGCCAACAGAACCCCGGCGAGATACCCGCCGACATGGGCTTGCCAGGCGATTTCCGTGCCCGGTCCGACGAAGAGGAACCCGAACGCTCCAGACAGCAGGTTGAGGAGAAGGAAAGCAACGCTGAACATCAGAACCTGGCGTGAGAACAGCGGCTGGAGGGGCATATCCAGCGGATTCAAATACGGATTGCGGATATCCATCATCCGGATCGCCGCACCCATAAGTCCGGAGATCGCCCCCGACGCCCCAACCGCGCCCACTGCAACGCCCCACTCCATCGCGACAAAGAGAAAGGCTCCAGCGAGCCCGCACAACACAAAAAAGAGTACGAAGGCGATGTTACCAAACCGGCGCGCGACGGCAGGCCCAAACGCCAGAAGCCAGACGCAATTGATCACAAGGTGAGTCCAGCTGCCGTGCAGCAGCATGTGGCTGAAGGGTGGAACGAGACGATGAAACCAATCGCCGCCGGGAAGATAGGCAAGCGGCGTCAACGCATAGTCACTCGCAATCTGATCCGGCCAGGGTGCGGGTGCCCAGACGCGCGCAGCGTGCAGGATGGCCAGCAGCGCGATCAGTCCAATGACAACGGCCGGTGCGCGCAGGGCTGGCTGGCGCACCGAATGGTCTTCCTGCAGGCCCATTCTATTGTATCCAACTATTGTGGGTGACGTTCAGCGCGTCAGGGCAGCTTCGACCAGTTCCATGCGGTCGTTGCCGAAATACATGTCGTCGCCGTTAACGAACATTGTCGGGGAACCGAAGCCGCCGCGAGCGATGACTTCGTCAGTATTGGCGCGCAGGCGATCCTTGATCGGATTGGTTTGCGCCTTCTCCAGAATATGATCGCCGTTCAGGTCTGCTGCTCCGCAGACATCCTTGATGACCTGCGGCGCGGCGATGTCGCGATCGTGGGACCAATAGGCCTCGAAGCAGGCTTTCGAGAACTCGATCAACTTTCCTTCATCCTGCGCCGCCAGCGCGCTGCGCATCGCAAGCGTGGCCCGTACCGGAAAGATCGACGGCGGCATCTTTATCCTGAGGCCCGTCAACCTGGCCCAGTCCTGGAGATCCTTGGCGCTATAGCGGCCCTTGCGAGCGTCGGGATTGGCGCGGCGCTCGTAGACGTCCTGATTCACGGCATTGAACACACCACCCACGAGGATCGGCTTCCAGACGATATTGGCGCCGGTGCGCCCGAGCACGGCCTGCACGCGGGTGAAGGCCAGATAGGTCCAGGGCGAAGAACAGTCGAAGAAGAATTCCAGCGTGGCCAAGGCATTCTCCTTCGTGGACGGCCCAAATTAGCGCAGGGCCGTACCGGATTGGAACACGAACCGCGCCGCAACAGCCAAAGAAGCTAGCATTCGCTGGCATGGGGGTTGCTCACTTCGGGTGCAAGACATCTTCGAGCACCGGAAGACACCATGGCCAAGCATAACACCATCGCCCTCACCGCCGCGCTTGTCGCTGGTGTCGCGTTCGCGGGTTCTGCGGACGCCCAGGACTACTCCAATGCCAGCTCCTACAACGCGCCGTTTGGCATGCAGGCCGGCCAGGAAAACCAGGCCATCAATCCGTCGCTGCGCGACGCCAATGGCAACCTCACCGCGGTCAACGGCCAGATCACATCGGCGAATTTCGGCGTGACCACCGGCGCGCAAAGTCTCGCGACGGCACATGCCGGCGTTGGCACAAGCGGTGCAGGTACGGCTTTCGGTGGCGCAACGGCAATCGGCAATTCGCTGAACGTCGTGACCGTCGGAAACAACAACACGGTCGTCGTCAACGCAACGCAGACCAACAGCGGAAACCAGACAGCCATAACGACCGTCAACGGTCACTGAGTCCAAACGAAGAAAGCCAAGGGAAGCCCCATCCCATGACACGCCGCGGAAGAAAACACCTGCTGAAGCCTTTGGCCCTCCTGGCCGTGGCGTTCGCTCTCGAAGGTTGCATCAGCCCATCCCCCGACAGCATCGGCCGCTACACGGCGCCGATCGGCGGCTCGCCGGTGATTTCCAACGAGACGCCCTACTCCGCTGCCCTGCGCTGCATGGCCGGCTACACCGGTCAGCATCCGATCCGGATCGCAGTCGGCCAGATCGCGGACTACACGGGCAAGAGCGAGAGCGACAACTCTGGCCGCAAGATCACCCAGGGCGCCGCCCTGATGGCGATGAGCGCTCTCTCCAAGGCCGGCGTCCAGCTGGTCGAGCGCTTCGACACCTCGGTCGCCGAGATGGAATTGAAATACGCCAACAACCGCCTGATCGGCGCCGATCAGTCCGGCGGCCCGGACTATCGCCAGATCATGGCCGGCTCGATCCCGGGCTCCGATTACTACCTCGTCGGCGGCATCACCGAGCTGAATTTCAACATCCGCTCCGAAGGCGCCAATGGTGACGGCGGCGGCACGGCGACCAACGGCGTGAAGGGCCAGATCGGTCTTTCCATGTACGTGATGAATGTGGGCCTCGATCTTCGCCTGGTGGACACCAAGACGCTTCAGGTCGTCGATGTGATCTCCTACCAGAAGCAGATCATTGGCCGTCAGATCTCGGCCGGCGTGTTCGACTTCCTCGGCGCGAACTTCTTCGACGCCTCGGTCGGTGAAAGCGCCCTCGAGCCGATCCAACTCGCGGTCCGTTCGACCATCGAACGCGCGGTGCTGGAGATGACCAGCCGCCTCTACCACACCAACGGCTCCTGCGCCGCCGGTTCGGACCCGCTCGCGGGCGCCGATGACGATCACCGTCCGGCTCCGCCTGCCACCGCCTCCAACGCTCCCGTCACTGCTCGGAATGAGGACCACTATAATGCTGACACGTCTCGCAACGATCCTTATCGCTTCTACAACTCTTCTGATCCCAACGCTGGCCTGCGCGGGAGCGAGTAACGACGGTTCCCACCGTGACGGCGGCAATTCGACCAACGTCCTGAACGGTCAGATCACGTTCGGCGCCCAGTGGTCGACGGTGAACACCACCGCCCATAACGTGGGCGGCGATGTGGTCGTGCAGAGCCAGGGCGCCGGCAACGTGCTCAGCCTAACGACGTTCAACAACACTAATGTCGACAGCACGCAGGAGGCCGACAGCACCAATATCGGCTCGACGGTGAATGCCGGCGTCTCGAACGTGTACGGCAGCGTCTCGATCCAGGGCACCGCGGTCTGCAACTCGACCGATGTGTCGACCGATCCGGCCTACACCGTCGTCAAATCGAACCAGATCTGCAACGCCCAGGACCCGGGCTCGGAAGTGAACGCACATGTCGCCAATGTGGGTGGCGATGTCTCGATCGCATCGAGCGCCTTCGGCAACAACTACACCGAGGACACCAATGCGCTCAGCGCGCCGACGACGCTGCACCAGGTCAACACCTCGCAGGTGTTCGGCACCGCCAACGCCACCATCCGCAACGTCGGCGGCAGTGTCCAGGTGACGGGTTCGGCGATCGGCAACAACGCCCAGATCGTTCACTACACCGACAACGGCCAACCGGTTCAGTAAGGAAAACCAGGTTCCGCGTGACGCCGCCGGGGGCAAAACGGCGGCGCCACTGGAAGAGGGAGAGCTGAGTTGCTCTCCCTCTTTTTTTGTGCCGGCGGACTACGTATGCCGCGTTGCACAGAGGTGGCCGTTGTGTAGGCTCTCAGCCGCAACATCCTTCCCGAACACATGACCGAACCATTGTCGCGCGGCGTCGCGGAACTGACCTTTCGCGGGCTGTTCCTGGGCGTGCTCATCACGTTCGTGTTCACGGCCGCCAACGTCTACCTGGGTCTGAAGGTCGGACTGACTTTCGCCTCCTCCATTCCCGCGGCGGTGATATCGATGGCCGCGCTGTCGGTGTTCCGCGGCTCGTCCATCCTCGAGAACAACATCGTGCAGACCGTCGCGTCGGCGGCCGGCACGTTGTCATCGATCATCTTCGTACTGCCCGGACTGGTGATCGTGGGTTGGTGGACCGGGTTTCCGTTCTGGACCTCGTTTCTGGTCTGCGTCGCGGGCGGCGTGCTGGGCGTGCTGTTCACTATTCCGCTGCGACGCGCACTGGTGACCCATTCCGATCTGCCCTACCCCGAAGGCGTCGCTGCGGCGGAGGTGCTGAAAGTCGGTGCGGGCCAACGTGATGACGGCACCGAGGCCGACCCGTCCGAAGCGCGTGAGGGCCTGCTGGCGGTCGTGGCGGGGTCAATCGCTTCGCTGGCAATGGTCGCCGTGGCGGCGACGCAGGTTGCAGTTGGAGAGTTCCAGCGTTTCTTCCACACCAGCAAGAACGGCGGAACAACGTTCGACTTCTCGTTCTCGCTGGCGCTGATGGGTGCAGGCCACCTGGTGGGTCTGTCGGTCGGGTTGGCGGGATTGCTTGGCATCATCATCGGCTGGGGCGTGGCCGTGCCCTGGCTGACGCAGGCAATGCCCAACCAGTCGCAGGCGCTGGATGTGCACGTTATCGATATCTGGAAGAACCAGGTGCGATTCATCGGTGCAGGGGCCATCGCGGTGGCCGCCATCTGGACGCTGATCAAGCTGGCACGCCCCGTAGTGAGCGGACTGGTGAGCACCCTGGCATCTGCTCGCGCCAAGATCGGCGTCAGCGACGATAGGAAGGACCGCGATCTGAGCAGCGGCTGGGTCGTCGGACTGACAGTAGCGTGCCTGGTGCTGGCTGCGGTCGTGCTCTGGAAATTCGCGATTGGTGCCGGGCTGGGTCGACAAGCAATTGTGCTGACTGTGGCGTCCTTGCCGTTCGTGCTGGTTGTGGGTTTCCTGATCGCAGCGGTCTGCGGTTACATGGCGGGGCTGATCGGTTCGTCGAATAGTCCGATCAGCAGCGTCGGCATTCTGACGATTGTGTCATGCTCGGCACTGGTGCTCGTGGTCGCCGCGGGGCCAACAGCACCGCTTGTCGCGTTTGCGCTGATCGTGACGGCGGTGGTGTTCGCCGTCGCGACGATTTCGAACGATAACTTGCAGGATCTGAAGACCGGCCAGCTGGTCGGCGCGGCGCCGTGGCGTCAGCAGGTGGCGCTACTGATCGGCGTCGTTGCGGGCGCGGCCGTAATCCCTCTCGTGCTCAACCTGCTGGGTCAGGCTTACGGCTTCGCAGGTGCGCCGCATGCGACGGCGAAGGCGCTGGCGGCGCCGCAAGCAACGCTGATCAGCGCGCTGGCGCAGGGCGTGATAGGGCACAGCCTGAACTGGAAGATGATCGGTATCGGTGTGCTGGCCGGCATAGGCATGGTGGTGCTGGACGAGATGCTTGGCGCGATGAAGCGCTTGCGCCTGCCGCCGCTGGCCATCGCGATCGGCATCTACCTCCCGATGTCGGCAACGCTGCCGCTGACCATCGGTGCGATTGTCGGCTCCTGGTATAATCGCAGAGCGAAGCGAGCACGGAACCCGCAGCGGGCGGAGCGGCTGGGAACGCTGGTCGCATCTGGCATGATCGTCGGCGAGAGCCTGTTCGGTGTGGTTCTGTCAGGCCTGATCGTCGCGACATCGAAGGATGCGCCGCTGGCGATCGTGCCGGCGGATTTCGCGTGGGCCAATCCGATTGCGATCGTGTTGTTCGTGACGCTGGTCGCTGGGCTGTACGGATGGATGCTACGGCGCAACGCCGCCACTACTTGAAGGCCGCAGCCAGCGCGAGCACATGCTTTGCCTGTTTGAGATGCGGCTGGTCGAGCATTTTGCCGTCAAGGGACGCGACGCCGGTTCCAACCGCGAAGGCGGCGACGACCTTGCGGGCATGTTCAACATCGGCGACGGAAGGCGTGAAGGCTGCATTGATCGGCTCGACCTGATCGGGATGGATCGCGAGCATGCCGGTGAAGCCTTCGCGCTGGGCAAGACGTGCGGCGCGTTCGAGGCCGGCGCGGTCCCGGAAATCGGCGTGCAGCGTTTCGATGGCATCGACGCCAGCGGCCTTGGCGGCGATCAGCACCATGGCGCGGACCATCTTGTGAATGAACAGGAACTCGCCGTGCTCGTCGCGGTTGGTGGCGGCGCCGAGCGCGGCGGAGAGGTCTTCAGCGCCCCAGCTCATCGCGGCGAGGCGCGGTGGTGGGGAACGGTAGTCTTGCAATGACAGAACGGCGGTTGGTGTTTCGGTCGCGACAGGCAGGAGTTTGATCGTGCCATGCGGCAGGCCGGCCTGGGTTTCGAGCGTGATCAGGTGCGCGTCAAGCGTCAGCAAATCCTGCGGGCCGTCGGGCTTGGGTACGATCAGGCCGGCGGGCTTCGCGGCGACCACGGCTTGCATGTCGGCGACGAAGTCGCGTGAGCCGAAGGGATTGATGCGGACCCAGATCGATTGGCGGTTCTGGTCTTTCAAGAACTCGCGCGCGAGGGCGCGGGCTTTCGGCCGGTTGTCCGCTGAAACGGAGTCTTCCAGATCGAGGATCAGCGCGTCGGCGGGCGACGATTTCGACTTCGCGAGCTTCTTCTCGCTGTCGGCGGGGACGAAGAGGAGTGAGCGCAGGATCATTTCGGTTTCTTGTGCATCAGCGCATTGCGTTTGCATTGGGCGACGATCTCGCCGCGCTGGTTGACGGCCTTGTGCTCGAACAGGACGATGCCCTGGGTCGGGCGCGATTTGCTTTCGCGGATCTCAAGCACCGTGGTTTCGACGCGCAGCGTGTCGCCGTGGAACACCGGCTTGGGAAACGTCACGTCGGTCATGCCGAGATTGGCGACGGTGGTGCCGAGCGTCGTTTCGTGCACCGAGATGCCGATCATCAGGCCCAGCGTGAACAGTGAATTGACGATGCGCTGGCCGAATTCCGTCGACTTGCCGTACTCCTCGTCGAGATGAAGCGCCGCGGGGTTGTGGGTCATCGCGGTGAAGAGGACGTTGTCGGCCTCGGTCACGGTGCGGCGGATCGCGTGGTCGAATTTCTGGCCGACGGAAAACTGCTCGAAATAGAGACCGGCCATGATGTGCTCCGATATGCGCTTCTAGTTACGACAAAGGCCGCCCGCGTGCACGCGAGACGACCCTTGCCGGACATGGGCGAGACCGCTCACCCGAGGGGCGCACTCAAGCGCGCCCTCAGCGGACGTCTCCTTCCCAAATCTCCCCAGCCATTTCGGTTCTCCGTCCCCTTCATAGACTTGGCCCACCGGGTTAGCTCACGCCGCCAAAGGCGACGGCCATGCCCGGTTAGAGGGCTCGCAGGTGTCTCAAAGACGGTCCGAGGGCGACACGAGCTGGCGCCCTGGCTTGTCTGTACTCGTGTGAGAGCTCGCCTGTTAGGGCAAGCCCCTGATTTCCCAGCGCTTCATTGGCGCACCCCTTGTTGTTACCTCAAGAGGTAGATAATGAACGACATATTCGATTCAAGGCATAAAGTTCAAATTTAAGGAATTTATTTCTGACAATTTATCACTATTTGTTCTTATGCGCGGCCACCTTGAAAGCCGGGCTATTGTTGCGCCGAAAGACGGCGGAGGCCGACCCTGACAGCGCTCACCTTCCTGCAAGGCGGACCGACCATGCTGGGCGGTCCGGGCTGGCGCGAGGTGTGGTCGCGCGAGATCGGCGATGGCGGCGGCGAGATCATGGTGCTGAACGGGCACGCGATCGGCGGCGGCCTGCGCGATCCCGACGGCACGTTCTCGATCAAATGGGTGCCGCGCGGGCGGGCGGTCTATCGCGTGGGCGGCGCAAGCCATCATCTTTCCGACGCGCGCACCGTTATCCTGAACGCGAAGCAGCCTTATGAACTGGAGTTCCCCGAGACGTTCGGGACGCAGACGCTGTGCGTGTTCTATTCCGACGATCTGTTGCGCGCCGCGATGATGCGGCTGGACGAGGACGAAGCGCCGGACGGGTTGCCGGAATTTCCGGATGTCGTGTTCCGGCCCGACGAAGTGATCGCGCAGGAGCTGGAGCGGCTGCACGGCTTCTTCGAGGCCGACGATCCGTCGGCGCAGGCAAGCGAGGAGCAGTTGCTCGCGCTGTTGCAGGCGGTGGTGGCGTCGGCGCGCGGGCATGCCGGCGCGGCAGAGCGGACGGGCGCGCTGAAGGCGAGCACGCGCAAGCTGCTGCTGGCGCGGCTGGAGCGGGCGCGCGAGATCCTGCACCAGAAGGGCGATGTTTCGCTCGACGCGCTGGCGCGCGAGGCGGGGCTATCGAAATTCCATCTGCTCCGGCTGTTCAAGGCCGTGCACGGGATGACGCCGTCGGGCTATGCGACGGCACAGCGGATGGAACGGGCGAAGGTGATGTTGAAGAACAGCGCGCTCACGGCGGCCGCGATTGCCGAAGCGATCGGCTACGAAAGCGACAGCGCTTTTCTACGCGCTTTCCGGCGGCACACGGGCGCGACGCCGGCGGCATACCGCGCCGGGTGAAATTCGCAATTCCGGGCAATGCGGACCGGACGGGGCCGCGTTAGGGTCGCCTCGCGAACAGAGGAGATCGCCATGGATTTGGGGCTAGGCCGGATCGGCCAGATCGCGATGGGCGCGGCGGACATCGAAGCATCGGTCAAGTTCTATACCGAGGTGATGGGCCTTCGGATCGCGCTACGGCCGCATCCGGGCATGGTGTTCTTCGACTGCGCCGGACAATACCTGCTGGTGGAGAAGTCGCAGAAGCCGGATGACATCCGAGTCGGCTCGGTTCTCTATTTCGATGTGCCAGATCTCGCGCTGTGCGTGCACGAGATGGAGAGTCGCGGCGTGTCGTTCGTGCACAAACCGCACCGCATTGCTCAGATGCCGGCCTACGATCTGTGGATGGCATTCTTCGAGGACCCGGACAAGCATCTGCTGGCGCTACAGATGCGGGCGCCGAAGGGGTATGAGTGGCTTAAGGGTTAGATCCCCTTCTAAAACCGCACCTGAGCGGGGAAATATTTCTCGATCAAAGCTTCGTAGTACGGCCTGAGCGCCGTCGCATCGGGTTTTGCATGGTCTTTGGAATAGAGGTCGTACTGGTTGAAGAGCTTCACCCAGGCGAACATCTCGCGATCGCGATCATCCATCAGATAGGCGTATTCGTCCTCGCGATGGGCCGCGTAAAATGAATGATATCGCAACATGTAGAGCGCGGGTTCGGGAAGATAGGGCCGGGCTACATGGTACATATACTCGTCGTGTCCCCACGAGAGATCGACTTTGTCGAAGCCGCAATTCTCCTCATAGACCCCCAGTCTTGTCTGGTACCGAGGATCGCCGTTGTCGGGATTGTCTTTTAAGTACTCCGACAGAACGATCTTCGGCGAGTACGCGCACCCCGTGGGAAATGTGTCGCCCACCACCGCCCATTGCGGCTCGCCCCAAAGGCACAACACTTTGCCGAGATCGTGAACGAGACCGGCCAGCTGAAACCAATCCGGATGTCCGTCACGCCGAATTGCTTCTGCGGTTTGAAGGCAGTGGTCAATCTGGCTGAGTTCGGTGTCGGGATCGCTGTCGTCGACCAACGTGTTCAAATACTCAAGAGCCGGCCAGATACCCATGCGCCGGTGGTCAAGCCCGAGATATTGCTGCTTTTTCGCCTGCACAAAAGCGCGGGTCTGGTGTGCGTGATTGAGCCGGTAGAACGTGTGAACGCGTTCAGGAGCGGGTTCGTACGCGCGAAAGTCCTCGACCTTCTTGTCCAGGTCCACGCGCAATGACGCGTTGGGGGACGAGACGTTCGCGGCGCTTTCCGTCATACAAACTCCATTGAAAGAGACAGACGCTATTGCCGGTCCAGCAGTTGGTTCTACTCCACCGAAACGAACTCGTCCCGTGTCGTGTCGAGCACTTCGAGCTTGCCGTCGGCGATGCCGAAGCGGGCGCCGGAGAGCCTGAGCTTGCCGGCCTTCACGCGGTCGGCGACGAAGCCGAAGGTCATCAGGTTCCTGAGCGACAGGCGGATGCAGTCGCGCTCCATCATCACATGGCGCATGCGGTGATCTTCGATGTGAGCGGAGTGTTCGATGGCGGGTTCGAGCAGACCGATCCACTGGCCGATGAAGGGCACGTCGGCGACCAGCTTGCTGTCCAGTGCCGCCGCGATGCCGCCGCACTGGGCGTGGCCGAGGACGACGATCTCCCGCACGTTGAGCTGCACCACCGCGAAGGCGAGCGCCGCCGAAGTGCCGCGATGACCGTTGTCGGATTCGCAGGGCGGCACGATGCCGGCGACGTTGCGCACGACGAACAGCTCGCCGGGGCTGGCGCTGAAGATGGTGGCGGGATCGGCGCGGCTGTCGCTGCACGCGATCACGAGATATTCGGGCGACTGGCCCTTGGTCGCGAGTTCTTCGTAATGCGCGCGTTCTTCGGGCCAGCGGCCGGACTTGAACCTGCGGTATCCGTCGATGAGGCGTTGCATGCGGGTTCGGTACTATGTCTGCGCCGGTCCGTCGAGCGAAAACGCGTCGCCGTCTTCGCTGGCACGACACGGGCGTGGTTGCTCTTAACGTCATCCCCGCGAAGGCGGGGATGACAGTTGGGATTACGGCGCCAAAAGCCCTTCAGTACGACTTCGGCAGGCCAAGAACATTCTCACCGATAAATGACAGGATCATTTGCTCGCTGACCGGCGCCAACACCGGGATCATGCTTTCGCGGAACAAGCGTTCGACCTGGTATTCCCGGGCGTAGCCCATGCCGCCGTGGGTCATGATCGAGGTCTTGCAGGCGTTGAAAGCGGCGCGGGCGCCGAGCAGCTTGCTCGCGTTGGCCTCGGCACCGCAGGGTTGCTTCGCGTCGTAGAGCGCAGCGGCCCGCAGCGTCATCCACCACGCGCTTTCTAGATAGGCCCAGCATTCGGCGAGCGGATGCTGCACGCCCTGGTTCTGGCCGATCAGGCGGCCGAACACCTTGCGTTCGCGCGCGTACTTCGCGCCGCGGTCGAGCGCGTCCTGGCCCAGGCCAATTGCTTCGGCAGCGATCAGGATGCGTTCGGGGTTCAGGCTGTCGAGCAGGTAGCGGAAGCCCTTGCCTTCCTCGCCGATGCGGTCCTCGTCGGGCACGAACAGGTCATCGATGAAGACGGTGTTGGAGTCGACGCCCGAACGGCCCATCTTCGGGATGCGGCGCACCTCGACCTTCGTGCGATCCAGCGTGGTGTAGAACAGCGTCATGCCGTCGGTCGGCTTCCGGCCGTCTTCCTTCTTCGCGGTGCGGGTGAGGAGCAGGATCTTGTCGGCTTCCTGCGCGGTGGTCGTCCAGATCTTGCGGCCCTTCACGATGTAGCCGTCGTTGGTGCGCCGCGCGAAGGTTTCGATGCTGGTGGTGTCGAGGCCGGCATTGGGTTCGGTGACGCCGAAGCATGCCTTCTGCTCGCCCCTGATCAGCGGCACCAGCATGCGCTGTTTCTGCTCGGCGGTGCCGTGCACGACGATCGCGTGCGGGCCGAAAATGTTGAGATGGATGGAGCTCGCCGCCGCGTAGCCACCACCGCCGCGCGCGACCGCATGCATCAGGATCGCGGCTTCGGTGACGCCGAGGCCGGCGCCGCCCAGTTCGACCGGCATGGTGATGCCGAGCCAGCCGGCGTCGGCCATCGCCTTGTGGAATTCGACGGGGAAGCGCGGGGTCTGGTCGACGTCGGTCCAGTAGTCGTCGCCGAAGCACGCTGTAATGCGCGAGACGTTCTCAGCGATGGCGCGATGATCCGGCGATAACGTGATGTCCATGGCCCTTATCGTGGCAGGGGATTAGCAGCGAAGGAACCCGGTTCAGCCAAGGCTTTCAACGGTTTGCGATTCTTACCACAAGCCCATGCGGCGAAATCAGGGGTGTTGCGCGACCTATCTCTCTGACTAAACTGACAAATAAAGGGGAAATGCCTGGCCGACGCGCGTATAAGTGCGCCGCTTTTAGTTGCACCGGTGGGCACCGCGCTGTCTTGGAGATCAATAGCAAAAGATGAGTGTCACGGCTGATGGGCGCACGGTGCCCGCGCCCGCGCGTCGCCCGGGGATGGCGCCGACCGACGTTTCCAATCCGAACTACTTCCACAAAGTGGTCGACTGCCAGTGGGCGTGTCCGGCGCACACACCGGTGCCGGAGTACATCCGGCTGATCGCGGAGGGGAAGTACTCCGACGCGTACATGATCAACTGGCAGTCCAACGTGTTTCCGGGCGTGCTGGGCCGCACCTGCGACCGCCCCTGCGAACCGGCGTGCCGGCGCGGGCGCGTGGAGGAAGAGCCGGTCGCGATCTGCCGCCTGAAGCGCGTCGCGGCCGACAGCAAGGACATGGCGAATGTCGCGGGACGCATGCCGAAGCCGGCGGAGAAGCAGAACGGCAAGCGCATCGCGCTGATCGGCGCGGGGCCGGCTTCGATGACGGTGGCGCGCGATCTTCTGCCGCTCGGCTATCACGTCACCATCTATGACCAGGACCCGTTCGCGGGCGGCATGATGCGGACGCAGATCCCGAAGTTCCGCCTGCCGGAGACGGTACTGGACGAGGAGTGCAACTACATCCTCGACCTGAAGCCCGAGACGAAGTTCGGCGAGAAGATCACCAGCCTGAAGTCGCTGCTGGCGCAGAACTACGATGCGATCTTCGTCGGATGCGGCGCGCCGCGCGGGCGCGATCTTGAGATTCCAGGCCGCGAGGAAGCACGGGCGAACATCCATATCGGCATCGACTGGCTGTCGTCGGTTTCGTTCGGCCATACGACGAGCATCGGCAAGCGCGTGGTCGTGCTGGGCGGCGGCAACACCGCGATGGACTGCTGCCGCACCTCGCGCCGCCTGGGCGGCGAGAAGGTGGACGTGGTGGTGCGCTCCGGCTTCGAGGAGATGAAGGCGTCTCCCTGGGAGAAGGAAGACGCGATGCACGAGGACATCCCGATCCACAATTTCCTCGTGCCGAAGGAGTTCAAGCACGTTGGCGGCAAGCTGACCGGCGTGGTGTTCGAGAAGGTGAAGGCGGAGCGCGACGCCAAGGGCCGCCGCAACCTGGTGCCGACCGGCGAGCCGGACGTCCTGTTTGAATGCGACGACGTGCTGGTGGCGGTGGGCCAGGAGAACGCCTTCCCGTGGATCGAGCGCGACGTGGGCATCGAATTCGACAAGTGGGACATGCCGGTGGTCGACCAGGTCACCATGCAGTCGACCAACCCGAAGGTGTTCTTCGGCGGCGACGCGGCGTTCGGGCCCAAGAACATCATCTGGGCGGTGGCGCATGGCCACGAGGCTGCGGTGTCGATCGACCTTCTGTGCAACGGCGAGGACGTGAAGGTGCGCCCGTCGCCGCTGGTGAACCTCACCAGCCAGAAGATGGGCATCCATGAGTGGTCCTACGACAACGACGTTTCGCTCGATCTCAGGTTCAAGGTGCCGCACGCGCCCAAGGAGCTGACGCTCAAGGACGTGAGCATGGAAGTCGAGCTCGGCTTCAACCGGGAGCTGGGCTTCAAGGAGGCGCAGCGCTGCCTCAACTGCGACGTCGAGACTGTGTTCGCGGAGAACCTGTGCATCGAGTGCGATGCCTGCGCCGACATCTGCCCGGTGGACTGCATCACCTTCACGCCGAACGACCCGGAGCCGGTGCTGCGCACGCACCTCCAGGCACCGGCGGCGAACCTGAGCCAGGACCTGTACGTGTCCCACGACCTCAAGACCAACCGCGTGATGGTGAAGGACGAGGATGTGTGCGTGCACTGCGGGCTGTGCGCGGAGCGCTGCCCGACCGGCGCGTGGGACATGAAGAAATTCTATCTGGAAACGGCGAAGGCGGGTTCATGTCACAAGTAATGGCGCAGCCTTCCGTGCAGCCGATAGCCGCCACCAACGACTTCGTCGTCAAGTTCGCGAACGTGAACGGGTCGGGCTCGGCGTCGGCCAACGAACTGTTCGCGCGCTCCATCCTGCGGATGGGCGTGCCGGTGTGCTCGCGCAACATCTTCCCGTCGAACATCCAGGGGCTGCCGACGTGGTACGAGGTGCGCGTGTCGGGCGAAGGCTGGCTGGGGCGCCGCGGCGACACCGTGGATCTGATGGTCGCGATGAACCCGCAGACCTGGAACAAGGACGTCGACAGCATCGAGCCGGGCGGGTACCTCCTCTACGATTCGACCAAGCCGCTGACCTCGCAGAAGCTGCGTGCCGACGTGAACCTGCTGGGCGTGCCGCTGATGCAGCTTTCGAACACGCTGGAGGGCACGATCCCGCGCGAGCGGCAGCTTCTGAAGAACGTGATCTATCTGGGCGCGGTGGCGCAGCTGCTGTCGATGCCGCGGGAGGTGGTCGAGGGGCTGATCGCGGACCAGTTCGCCGGCAAGGACAAGCTGATCAAACTGAACTACAAGGCGATGCGGCTGGGCGCGGACTATGCCGCAGCGAACCTGGCCGGCAAGTGCAGGCTGAAGGTGGAGAAGGCCGACAAGGTCGGCGACCGCATCTTCATCCAGGGCAACGATGCGGCGGGCCTGGGCGCGGTCTATGGCGGCGCGACGGTGTGCGCGTGGTATCCGATCACGCCCTCGACCTCGCTGGCCGAAGCGTTCACGGCGCACTGCAAGAAGTACCGTGTCGATCCGGTGACCAAGAAGAACAACTTCGCCATCGTGCAAGCAGAGGATGAGATCGCGGCTATCGGCATGGTGATCGGCGCGGGCTGGAACGGCGCGCGCTCGTTCACCGCGACGTCGGGCCCCGGCATCAGCCTGATGCAGGAGTTCTTCGGGCTCGCGTATTTCGCGGAAGTGCCGGCCGTGGTGTTCGACATCCAGCGCGGCGGCCCGTCCACAGGCATGCCGACGCGCACGCAGCAGTCGGACATCCTGCTCGCGGCCTATGCGAGCCACGGCGACACCAAGCATCCGCTGCTGTTCCCGGAAGACCCCCGCGAGGCGTTCGAGTTCGCGGCGAAGGCGTTCGACCTGGCCGAGCGGCTCCAGACGCCGGTGTTCGTGATGCTCGACCTCGACATCGGCATGAACGACTGGCTGTGCAAGCCCCTTCAATGGGACGACAAGCGCAGATACGACCGCGGCAAGATCATGACGGCGGAGATGCTGGACGCTGGCAAGCTGTTCGGCCGTTATCTGGACGTCGACGGCGACGCGATCCCCTACCGCACCCTGCCCGCGACGCATCCGAGCAAGGGTTCGTACTTCACGCGCGGCTCCTCGCGCGACCGCTTCGCCAAGTACTCGGAAGAAGGCGCGGTCTATGTCGACAACATGCAGCGCCTGCTGCGCAAGTTCGAGACCGCCAAGGGCCTGGTGCCGGCGCCGGTGCGGCGCAAGGCCAAGAAGGACACCAGGTACGGCGCGATCTATTTCGGCTCAACCTCGCCCGCGATGGACGAGGCGCTGGCTACGCTGGAGAGGCAGGGCCTTCATCTGAACACTCTGCGCGTCCGCGCCTTCCCGTTCAGCGAGGAAGTCGTGGACTTCATCAACGCGCACGACCAGGTGTTCGTGGTGGAGCAGAACCGCGATGCGCAGCTCCAGAAGCTGATCGTCAACGAGTGTACCATCGACCCGGCGCGCTTCATCTCCATCCTGCACTACGACGGCACGCCGATCACGGCGCGCTTCATCTCCGGCGCCATCGCCGAGCGGATGCGCGCCACACGGAAAGAGGCCGCGGAGTGACCGCACACCGCTTCACCCCCACCGGAAACGCCGCGCGTTTCGACCTTCCCACAAGTGGGAGGTAATGAGGTAGCCATGACCTATATCGCCAAGCCGAAGCTGCACCATCCGGGTCTTGTACCGAACAAGGTCGGCTTCACCCATCGCGACTACGAAGGCTCGATCTCGACGCTGTGCGCCGGCTGCGGGCACGACTCGATCTCCGCCGCGCTGATCCAGGCCTGCTACGAGCTCGACATCGAGCCGTACAAGGTGGCGAAACTGTCGGGCATCGGCTGTTCGTCCAAGACGCCGGACTACTTCCTGGGGCCGGCGCATGGGTTCAACTCGGTGCACGGGCGCATGCCCAGCGTGCTGACCGGCGCCAACCTCGCCAACCGCGACCTGATCTATCTGGGCGTGTCGGGCGACGGCGACAGCGCCTCGATCGGCCTGGGCCAGTTCGCGCACTGCGTCCGCCGCGGCGTGAACATGGTCTATATCTGCGAGAACAACGGCGTGTACGGCCTGACCAAGGGCCAGTTCTCCGCCACCGCGGACAAGGGTTCGCGCTCCAAGACGGCAGTAAATTCCGACAGCCCGATCGACCTGGTGTCGCTCGCGCTGGTGCTGGGCGCGACCTTCGTGGCGCGGGGCTTCTCGGGCGACAAGAAGCAGCTGGTGCCGCTGCTCAAGGCTGCGATCTCGCACAAGGGCTCGGCGATCATCGACGTGATCAGCCCCTGCGTGCAGTTCAACAACAATCCCCAGTCGACCAAGTCCTATGACTTCGTGCGCGAGCACAACGAGGCGGTAAACCGCATCGACTTCATCGAGCCGAAGGCGCCGATCACGGCGGACTATGACGCCGGCAGCACGACGATGGTGCAGCAGCATGACGGGTCGTACCTGAAGCTGTCGAAGCTGCATGAGGACTACAACCCGACCGACCGTGCCTCGGCGCTGGCCTATATCCAGCATCATCATTCCAAGGGCGAAGTGCTGACGGGACTTCTGTTCGTCGAGGAGCAGACCGACGATCTCCACGACGCGCTGGGCACCGTGGCGAAGCCGCTGAACCGGCTGGGCGAGGACGCGCTGTGCCCCGGCTCGGCCAAGCTCGCCGACCTCAACGCAGAATACAGATAACGATGACTGCCCTTCCCATCGATGTGGACGCGGTGAAGGCCGCCGCGGTCACACGCGAGCCGTTCCCCTATTTTATGGTGCCGGGCTTCGTGAAGCGCGAGGCGCTGGACGCGATCAATGCCGACTTCCCCGCGGTGACGCATGCCGGCAGTTTTCCGCTGCCGACCCTGAGCTACGGCCCTGCGTTCAAAGCGTTCATGGAGTCGATCCAGGGGCCCGAGTTCACTGCCGCCGTCGGCGAGAGGCTCGGCCTGGACCTGACGGTGCGGCCGACCATGGTGACGGTGCGCGGCATCTCGGCGCCGCGCGACGGGCAGATCCACACCGACAGCGTGACCAAGCTGGTCACCGTACTGATCTACATGAACGGCAAATGGGAAGCGCCGGGCGGACGGCTGCGCCTGCTGCGCTCGCCGGACAACCTCAACGACGTGATCGCCGAGGTGCCGCCGGACGAGGGTACCCTGCTGGTGTTCGAGAACAAGCCGAACGCCTGGCATGGCTTCGAGGCGTTCGACGGACCGCGCCGGGTGATCCAGCTCAACTGGGTGACCAACGGACGCGTGGTGTGGTGGGAGCAGACCCGCCACAAGGTCAGCGCCTTCTTCAAGAGCCTGCGCGGGCGGTAATGCCGTGACGGTCGCCGAGTGGATGTTGCTTGCGGCGGTACTGCTCTATCTGCTGACCATCGCGCCGTTCAAACCGCTTGGCTATCGCGAGTTCGACAATGCCAAGCCGCGCAACCCCGCCTTCTGGGCCGAACCGCTGCGAGCGCGGGCACAGGGCGCACACATCAACGGGATCGAGACGTTTCCGTTCTTCGCGGCGGCGATACTGCTGGCGGAATTTCGGCATGCGCCGCAGCACTGGATCGACTGGCTGGCCGTCGCGTTCATCGTGCTGCGACTGCTGTTCATCGCGGCGTACCTGCTCAACTACCCCTGGACGCGGACGCTGATCTGGAATGCGGGGTTCGCGGTGAACCTCGCGATCTTCTTCCTGCCCTGGTGGGGCCACTAATCGCGATAGTCGTGCCAGTTGCCTGCGTGGTCGCGGATGCGCCAGTGGTCGGGAGCGACTTCCACGACGTCTTCTGACAAGAGCGGCACCTTGGCGTGGCCACCGGGGATGTCTAGCACGTAGGTCGGCACCGCGATGCCGGAGAGGCGGCCGCGTAGCGCGCGCACGAGTGCGCGGCCTTGCGCGATCTTCATCCGGAAGTGCGAGGTGCCCGGCGCGCGGTCGGGATGGTGCAGGTAGTACGGCTTAATGCGGTTCTCGACGAAGATGCGCATCAGGGCTTCGAGCTGTTCAACGCTGTCGTTGACGCCTTTCAGCAGTACCGACTGGCTGACCATCTGGATGCCGGCATCGACCAGGCGCGCGATGGCGCGGCGCGCGGCAGGCGAGAACTCCTCGGCCGCGTTGGCGTGCAGCGCGATCCAGCTCGCGACGCCCGGCGCGATCAGCGCCGCGACAAAGTCGTCGGTGATGCTCGCCGGGTCGACAACGGGCACGCGGGTGTGCCAGCGCACGATCTTCACGTGACCGATGGCGGCGAGGCGTTCGGTGATCGCCTGCACGCGGCGCGGCGACAGGACGAACGGGTCGCCGCCGGTAACGATGACTTCCCAGATTTCCGGATGCGCCGCGATATAATCGTAGGCGGCTTCCATTTCGTCGGGCGCCAGCACGCCGGGCGCGTTGGAGCCAACCATCTCGCGCCGGAAGCAGAAGCGGCAATAGACCGCGCAGACCGCAACCGCCTTGAACAGCACGCGATCGGGATGGCGATGAACAATACCCTTCACAGGCGAATGGGCACCATCGCCGATGGGATCGGCAAGGTCTTCGGCGCGTGAGGTAAGCTCGGCTTCGCTGGGCAGGAACTGGCGCGCGATGGACTCATGGCGCAGCAAACCGGCCATCTCGGGCGAAACCGATACAGCAAAGCGCTCGGCAACAGCATCGAGCATGGGAACGCGCGCCGGATGCATCCAGCCGCCGTCGGCGAGTTCCCTGGGGGTGCGATAAGGGGGCTTCATTTGCGGCACTTCTAGCGGAGCGGGCGGGTTCGCGGAATTGCCGATTTCACCTATGGAACCTGCATCTGCAGTTACGGTGCCGGTGTCCAAAGGACGTCGTCGATCCGCGGCGCGCCGGTGGCAAGCATGACGAGGCGATCGAAGCCGAGGGCGACACCGCTGGCGCTGGGCATGTGTTCGAGCGCGGCGAGGAAATCCTCGTCAATAGGATAGCGCTCGCCATAGATCCGCTGTTTCTCGTCCATCTCGGCTTCGAAGCGTGCACGCTGTTCGACCGGATCGGTGAGCTCGCCGAAGCCATTGGCGAGCTCGACGCCGCAGGCATAGAGCTCGAAGCGTTCGGCGACGCGCGGATCGTGCGGCGTGGCGCGGGCGAGCGCAGCCTCGCAGCGCGGGTATTCGGTGAGCAGAGTCGGCTGGTTGATACCGAGACGCGGTTCGATGGCGGCGGTCAGAACCTTGGAGAAGATGTCGGACCAGTTGTCCGCATCGGTGACGGCGAAGCCGGCGCGGCGGGCCTTTACCGCGAAGGTGTCGCGGTCGCCCTCACCTGCTGCATTCAGCGTGGCGAGCAAGTCGATGCCGGCGTGAAAGGTGAATGCCTGCGCGACGGTCAGGCGCTGGACTTCGGCACACGGGTCGCAGGTCTTGTCGCGGTAGCGGAACGTCTTGGCTTCGGCAACGTCGGCGACGATATGCAGGGTGGCAAGGCAATCGCCCTGGATCGTCTCGCAGGGTTCGTTGGCGCGGTACCATTCGAGCATCGTGAATTCGGGTGCATGGCGGTCGCCGCGCTCGCGGTTCCGGAAGACCCGCGCGAAATCGAAGATGCGGGTCTCACCGGCGGCGAGCAGCTTCTTGGCGGCGAACTCGGGCGAAGTGTGGAGATAACGCGTCTGGTGCTCGGCTGCGGTGGACACGGCCTCGGTGCGAAAGGCATGCAGGTGTGCCTCGTTACCGGGAGAGACGGCGAGGGCGCCGCATTCAACCTCGGTGAAGCCCTGCGCCTCGAAATGTGCGCGCAGGGCGGCCTTGATGGCGTTGCGGCGGAGCAGAAGCGGGCGCCGGTCGGCGTGGCGGCTGGCGGACCACCAGGGGAATGGGCTCATGGCGGCTTTCCTAGCCGAGCAAGGATTGGAAGGCACCGGGAACTTGCCGCGTGCCGAAATTAACAATCAGGACAAAGACCTATCGCGGTGCATAGCGAGACTCCGCCACTTCGGGTAGAGTAAATACTTCGTTAACAGCGGACCCCGAGCCGGCCCGGCGCGCAATGACCATCGCGGTTGCAGACGAGAAGTGGCGTCCAGAACTGGACATGGCGCCGTTCGCGACGCGCCATCTGGTGCGTCCGATCGCGTTCCTGGTGGTCGAGTTCGCCCTGTATGTCGCGGCGGTGACGGGCGCGGTGCTGTTCACCTCGATCTGGGCAAAGCTGGGCTGCACGTTCGTGGCGGGCGCCCTGACCTCGACGCTGGCGATCATCGGGCATGACTGCGCCCATCGCGGCGGCACGCGCTACAACTGGCTGAACCGGCTGATCGGGACAATCGGGTTCCTGCCCGCACTGCATCCGCTGAGCCGCTGGGCGTATCATCACAACCAGGTGCATCACCGCTATACGGCGCAGATCGGCGTGGACAATGCCTATTCGCCCATGAGCGTGGAGCAGTATCGCGCGGCGACGCCGGCGCAGCAGGCGAAGTACCGCTTCACCCGCAGCTTGTGGGGCCAGCCGATGTTCTATCTGACGGACATCTGGGCGCGGGACATCTTTGCCCCGCGCGCCAAAGAGCGCGCCACGTTCAAGTGGAGCGACTGGGCCGATCTCGCGCTGGTGTATGTCTGGATTCCGGCAATGGTGAGCGCGCTGGCGTGGGCCTCGCATACCTTTGGGACTACGCAGACCTGGGGAGGATCGTTCATCAATGCCGCCGTGTACGGATTGCTCATTCCGTTCCTGCTGTGGAATCTGCTGATCTCCTTCGTGACCGTGATCCAGCACACGGGACCGGACGTGAAGTGGTCGATGCCGACGGGCCGCCCGTCGACGACATACCAGAAGATGCACGGCACCGTGCGCATCCGCTTTCCGGAGATCTTCGATCTGGCGTTTCACCGCCTGATGCAGCACAGCGCGCATCATTTGAATCCAATTATCCCGCTCTATTCGCTGAAAAAGGCCCAGGCGCACCTGGAAAGCGGCTACGGCGAAGACGTGATCAGCATCCGCTGGACACCGGCCTACCACCGGCGGTTGACGCGCGACTGCAAACTCTACGATTCCGTGCGCGACTGCTGGTGCGATTTCAACTATCAGCCGACCACAAGCCCCGGAAATCCCTAGGACTGCCGCGCAGGCTGGTTAATCGAAGCCTGAATTTGCGCTGCTATCGGCGAACCCTTCCTTAGGCGTTCGCGTCCGACACTCCGCGCATCATGGGCCCCGGGGGATGCAGCGGGAATGGATGCGGTCGAACTCAACAGCAGCACCATAGATGGCACCGCCGAGCGGGTTGTGCCCACCGCCGATCGCCGGTCCCTGGCCAAGGGCCTTTCGATCTTCGCGGTCTATTCGGGACTGTATCTCTTCACCCTGATCGATGCGGTCGCGCCGTTCCCGCTTGTCATCAATATCGGCGCCGCGATCGGCAACGGCATCTGCATCGCGATGCTGTTCATCATAGGCCACGATTGCTGCCACAACGCGCTGGTGCCGGGGCGGCGGTGGAATCTGTGGCTGGGGCGGCTGGCGTTCATCCCGGTCGTGCATTCGGTGAGTCTGTGGCGCGTGGCACACAACCAGCATCATCACGGCCGCACCAACCTGAAGGGCGTCGACCCGGTGTGGGCACCGATGAGCCTGGCGGAATACCGCGCGGCATCGCCGGTGCGACGCTGGTTTGAGCGCGGGCTGCGCAGCGCGTGGGGGCCGCTGTTCTACTATCACGTCGACATCTGGCTGCCGCTGATGGTGCTGCCGCTGTCGGCAGACACGCGGATCGCGTGGAAGAAGCATCTGCCCGACACGTTGTTCGTGCTGGCCGGCTTCACAGCGACCATCGCGGCCATCGTAGCCCTGGGGCAGGTCGTGGCGCCGGAGCGTCCGGTGTGGCTGACGCTGGCGCTCGGCTGCGTGATTCCGTTCGCGGCGTGGAGCTGGCTGGCGGCGATCACCGTCTATCTGAACCACACCCATCCGGAGATCCCGTGGTTCAACGACGAGAAGGTCTGGAGTTCCTACAACGCCAATGTGCTCGGCACGGCCCATGTGAAGCTGCCGATCGACATCTTCCCGCTCTATTCGGACGTGATGCACCATCCGGCGCACCACACCCATGTCACGACGCCGGTCTATGAGCTTCCGGCCGAGCAGGCGGCGCTGAAGGCGCGGGTCGCGGGCGACAGCAAGGAATACCTGCTGACGCTGGCCGAATACCGGAAGATCGTTTCGTCCTGCAAGCTGTTCGACTTCGAGCGGATGTGCTGGACCGACTTCGACGGCGCTCCGACGGGACCTCAGTTGGAGATCCGGCCGCCCGAGTACGCCCTGCCGCGAGGCTGGCGTTAGACCCGGCTTGGCGGGCGCGAGCGGGACTGCTATAGCCCCCGCTTCCCAGCCATTTTCCGAGGTCCAAACGTGGTTTCCGTCATCGCCAGCAGCGTGCGCAAAGGCAACGTCCTTGAGAAGGACGGCAAGCTGTATGTCGTCATCACCGCCGAGAACATCCATCCCGGCAAGGGCACGCCGGTCACCCACCTCGAAATGCGCCGCATCCCCGACGGGCTGAAGACGGTCGAGCGCCTGCGAACCACAGACAGCGTCGAGAAGGCGTTCGTGGAGTCGCAGACCTTCCAGTACCTCTACCAGGACGGCGACCACTGGGTATTCATGCAGCCGACAACCTTCGACCAGGTCCATGTCGGCGCCGACGTGGTGGGCGACATGGCGCCATACCTTGTCGAGAATATGGAAGTGCAGTTCCAGCTCTATGAGGGCAATCCGATCTCGATGGAAATCCCGCAGCGCGCGACGTTCGAGATCGTCGACACGGAGCCGGTGGTGAAGGGCCAGACGGCGAGTGGTTCGTTCAAGCCGGCGGTGCTGTCGAACGGCGTGAAGACCATGGTGCCGACCCACATCACGACGGGCACGCGCGTGGTGGTGATGACGGCCGACGGCTCCTATGTCGAGCGCGCGAAGGACTGATGGACGATCCGGCGCGGGCGCTTCAGACGTGCGTGGCGCCGGATGACGACAGCCTGCTGATCGGGGCGGATTTCTGGCCGCGGTCTGTGGACCGCCGGACGCCTGGGCTGCCGTTCTGGCCCGAGGGATCGTTCGGCACGATCGCGTTGCGCCTTTCCAAGGCGCGCGACGAATTTCAGATGATGGCCGATGCGGCCGCCGGCGCCTTGAAGCCCGGCGGGACGCTGTACCTGTTCGGCGGCAACGGCGAGGGCATCGTGTCGGCGGGGCGCCGGCTCGGCGAGGTGTTCGCGGCCGTCGAGACCGTGCAGACCAAGTTCCATTCGCGAGTGTTCGCGGCGCGTGGGCCGAGGGCGCGTCTGAAGGCAGCATTGAGCGATTGGCGGTCCACGTTCGGATTTCACGTCGGCGAGGCGAACTTCTCGCATGTGACCTATCCCGGCGTGTTCGCCAGCGGGCGGCTGGACGAGGGTACGCGGTTCCTGCTGGAGACCGTGCCGGCGGTGGGTGGAAAGGTGCTCGACTTCGCCTGTGGCAGCGGACCAATCGCCGAGGTGCTCACCCGGCGGCACGGAGATGTCCGGTTCACGCTGTCCGACATCGATGCAGTGTCTCTGGTGGCGGCGAAGGAGAATGTGCCGGGCGTACCGGCATACCAGATCGCACGGTTGCGCGACCTGCCGGCGGACAAATTCGACGCCATCGTCTCCAATCCGCCGATCCATCAAGGCGTGGAACAGTCGTTTGCCGCGTTGCGCGATTTCCTGGCGACGGCGCCGGACTACCTGGCGACGGGCGGCGAGGTATTCCTCGTCGGGCAGCGGACGGTGCCAGTGGCGAAGCTCGCGGGCGCGCTGAAGCTGCGCAAACATGCGAGCGACGACGCGTTCACCGTGTGGGCATTGCACCGGTAGGCTTGCACACATCGGCGTAGACCAACGGCTGCCCGGTTTCCCACGGGCGATAGGTGTTGGCGAAGCGGATGCGGTCGCCGAGTGATGGATGCGTGGCGCGGAATGTGTAGAAGAACCAATCGTATTCAGCAGGGAAGGTCGTCGCCCAGCTTGCGTAGAGTTCGGCATTCGCGTGGTTGGTGTGCGTTAGTTCGAGGCCGAAGCGGTCGGCTTCGCGCTCGATGGAGCGGGCTTCCCAGTTGAAGGCGGGCAGCACCAGCAGCCAGAACGCGGAGAGGACCAGAACGATGAGCGGCAGGGACGCGGGATCGGCGAGATCGCCGATCCCGAAGCGCGCTTGCCAGCGGCGGATGGCGCAGCGGCCGAGGATCTGCACCAGCAGGAAACCGGAAAACATGAGCCCGGCGATGATGGCGAGGGCCTTGTAGTTGTCGCCCAGGACGTAATGCTTGAGTTCGTGGCTGACGGTGCCGACGATCTGCTCGGGGGTCTCGGCGGTGGCGATGTCTTCCTGGAGGAAGATGCGCTTGGTCGGGCCGAGGCCGACCACTGTGTCGTCATCGCCGCCCACGAAGACCGGGATGTCGTGCACGCCGCATCGCGCGGCGAGCTCTTCGATCCGGGTGGCAAGGGCTTTGTCTTTCAGCGGTTCATAATGCGCAGTCAGCGGGTCGATGACGACCGGTAACGCGACGAGCACAAGGAAGGCGACCGGCACCAGTGCGGCGGCGCCAATGGCCCACCACCAGCGCGGGAAGCGGCGGATCAGCCAGTACGGAATCCAGAGGAACAGTGCGGCTGCCAGGGCCTGGGCGAACGCCGGAACGATCTCGCCGACGATCCAGTCGGCAAGCGATAGGCTTGCGGCAGACTTCCCGCTCGCGCCGGACAGCGGGCCGGCGACGAAATCGCGCACATAGTGGATCGGAGCGACGACCAGCGCGGCAAGGACGAGATAGACAGCGGCGAACAGGACCAGCGTGAAGAAGCGGTTGTTGCGGGCGAGCCTTGCACAAGCAGAACGGAGACGAGCGCCCCAGCCGGTGAAGAGCAGTATCCCCGGCAGGACAAGTCCCGCGAGCTGCGACGCGGCCCAGAGAAACTCGAGTGTGTGGGTATAGGCAACCGCGGACGCGGTGGCTTCGGGCACGGGGACGGGCATCGGATTTTCCGGTTGCTGGCTGTTCGGAAGGTGGGCGCGCGGACCGGATGGTGACAGAGGGAGACTCCGCGGCTCGTCCCGGCGGGCCAACGGCTGGTCACAAAATCCAGGATTTCCGGGCGCTGGACGAACCAGGAGGCAACCGCCATATGCTTGGGCATGAGCGATGCCGCCCTGCCCCGACCGACTCCGCGCTTGCCGGACTGGCAGCGGGAGTTCCTGATCGGCTTCGTGTATTGGCTGGCGCTGGTGGTGGTGCTGGAGCCGGGCAACATCATGCGGGCCGACGGGGCGCTACCGGTCGGACGCGAGGTGCTGCGGCTGGTGTGCGCCGGGTTGCTGGGGGCGTCGGTGACGCCCTTGGTGTTCGCGCTGGCGCGGCGGCTACCCGTCGAGGGCACGGCGCGATGGGGGCGCGGTGGAGTGCATCTGCTGGCGGCGTCCGGGATCGCCGCGGGACTGATCGCGGTCGCCGGTGTGCTGGCATGGATTGCCGGGATCGATGGACGGCCACTGGGCACCGCGCTGGTCGAGCAATTCGGGGCCGATGGATTGCTGCTGTTCTTCTCGGTCGCGGTGCTGGATGCGATCGCGCAGGCCCAGTTCTTCTTCCGGCGCGCGCAGGATGCGCTGGATGCTCCCGTCGCGGCGCGCGGAGGTTATCTGACGACCTTGCCGGTGAAGGAGCGTGGGCGGGTGACGGTGCTCGACCTGGCCGAGGTTGGATGGATCGAGACACAGGGCAATTACCTTGCGCTGCATGCCGGTGCCGCTACGCATCTGATCCGCGAGACGTCGGTGAAGTTCGAGGCGTCGCTTGATCCGTCAAGGTTCGTCCGAATTCACCGTCAGACGATCGTGGCACTGGAGCGGATCAGGATGATAGCGTCGTTGCCAAGCGGCGACGCCACAGTCACGTTGGACGACGGCACCGAGCTGCGGATGAGCCGCGGCTATCGCGAGGGTGTGCGGGCGAAGTTCGAGAAGCGCTGAAACAAAAAAGGCCGCCGCTCGCGCGACGGCCTTTTGTTTTGATGGGTGGCCGGGTCAAGCCCGGCCATGACGTCGCTTACGCCGCCTTGGGTTCGCTGCCGAGGACGGCCTTGGTCTCTAGGAACTCCTCGAAGCCGTGCTCGCCCCATTCGCGGCCGTTGCCGGACTGCTTGTAGCCGCCGAACGGCGAGCTGAAATCGGCGCCGGCGCCATTGATGTGCACGTTGCCGGCGCGGATGCGCGAGGCGACCTTGCGGGCGTGCTCAATATCACCCGACTGAACGTAGCCTGAGAGGCCGTAGACGGTGTCGTTCGCCATACGGATGGCGTCTTCCTCCGTGTCATAGGCCAGCATGCAGAGCACCGGCCCGAAGATCTCTTCGCGCGCGATGGTCATGTCGTTGGTGACGTTCGCGAAGACCGTCGGCTTGACGTAGTAGCCGCGGTTCAGGCCATCCGGACGACCGACGCCGCCGGACACCAGCGTGGCGCCCTCGTCGATGCCCTTCTGGATCAGGGCCTGGATCTTGTTGAACTGCACTTCAGAGACGACCGGGCCGATCACGCCCGGGACCGATTCCGGCGAATCCGGCGGAGCGACCTTGACCTTGTCGGCGGTCGCCTTGGCGATCGCGATGGCCTGGTCGTTCTTCGCCTTCGGCACGAACATGCGCGAGGGCGCGTTACAGGACTGACCCGAGTTGGTCATCATCTGCATCACGCCACCCGAGACCGCCTTCGTCAGGTCGGCATCTTCAAGCACGATGTTCGGCGACTTGCCGCCGAGTTCCTGCGCGACGCGCTTGACCGTTTCGGCGGCCGCCTTGGCCACCGCGATGCCGGCGCGGGTCGAGCCCGTGAAGGACATCATGTCGATGCCCGGATGATGGGACATCGCCTCACCGACGGTCGGGCCATCGCCGTTGACGAGGTTGAACACGCCCGGTGGGACGCCGGCTTCGTGCAGCACGTCGGCAAACAGCATCGCGTTCATCGGCGCGACTTCCGACGGCTTCAGCACGACGGTGCAGCCGGCGGCGAGCGCGGGCGCGACCTTGCAGACGATCTGGTTGATCGGCCAGTTCCACGGCGTGATGAGACCACAGACGCCGACTGGCTCCTTCACGATGTTGGTCGTGCCAAGCTTTTCCTCGAACTTGTAGTCCTTGAGGATCTTCACGATCTCGGCGAGATGACCCATGCCGGTAGCGGCCTGCGCGGCCTTCGACAGCCACATCGGCGCGCCCATCTCCATCGAGATGGCCTTGGCGATCTCTTCGTACTTGGTCTGGTAGACGCCCATCACCTTCTGGAGGATCGCGAGGCGCTGTTCGCGCGTGGTACGCGACCAGGTCTCGAACGCCTTGCGGGCGGCGGCGACCGCCTTGTCGACGTCGGCCTTGGAGCCCATCGAGATGCGCGCGAAGGGTTCTTCGGTCGCGGGGTTGATGACGTCGAGGGTCTTCGGCGTGGTGGGGTTCACCCATTTGCCGTCGATGTAGAATTGAAGCCGTTCCTGCATCCCTTGAACTCCCTTTGGTTGTTTGAAGGCAGGCGGTCGCCGCTTACCGGTTTTCCGCAAAATCCACTGACATAAAATCACATCGGCGCGGGGGCGGCAAAGCTGGCGTAGGGCCAAGAAACCCCAGTTCGGACTGGGAAATCTGATAGTTTGGCGGCTCGGGCCCTGGCCGTTGGCTGGGCTGGTCATGCGACCGTCATCGAATCCGACTACTGCAACCGCCGCCGCCTGTGCGCGTTTGCAGGGACGGCTGGTGACAGGAGACGCCTGTGTCGCTTGGAAAATTGCCGATCTGGATCGTGGTGCTGCTGCTCTCGAGCGCGACCATGGCCGTCGGGTCCGTGCTGTCCTGACGGGATCAGCCTTTCCGGAAATTCAGCTCGATCAGGATGCCGTCGGGGTCGCGGACGAAGATCTGGTGGATGCGACCGCCGGGGACGGCGTTTTCGCGGAACTTCAGGTTGCGCGCCTTGAAGGTGGCACGGGTCGCCTCAATGTCCTTGCCGCGGAAGGCGATGTGGTCCAGCGCGGCCGTGTCCACGCCGACCTGCGGGCCGTCCCGCTCCACCGATTCCTGAGCGTCGACCAGATGCACGACGGGTACGCCGCCCAGATACATCCAGTAGCCCTTGAAAGGGAAGTTGGGGCGGTCGCCGTCTGTCAAGCCCAGCACGTCCCGGTAGAAATCCCGCGTGCGCTCCAGGCTTTCGCAGCGGACCGTGTAGTGCTCGAGCATTTCGACAGGCATGCCGCGATCCTACGGGAAACCCCCAAGCAGCGCCAATCCGGGATTCGGCGTTATCATTTCCATGGGCCCAGTGAGTCGCGCTGCCATGCAATTCGTTTGTGACGCTCCCAATCGTGCCGCCTGGTTTCGGATCGAGACCGAGGGCGAGGCCCAGATCGAATCCGAAGAGATGCGGCACGCGGTGGAGAAATATTTCCGCCGCGAGCATGAAGCGGCGCGCCAATCCTATCGCCCGAACGACGGCGCGTTCATCGAACGCGACATCGGACTGAATACGCATGTGCAGAAGACCATGCCTCTGTTCCTGACCCTTCGCGACAAGCACGGCGCGGCCTTGGCGACCGCAATGCTGCCACCCTGCGGCAAGGAAAGCGGTGCGTTCCGCACGATCATCGTCGGACCGTCGAACGGCGACCCGTTCGGGACACACGCGGAGGCGATCGCCGCGCTGGGCCAACATTTCGCCCTCAATCTGACGCGCGAGCGCTGCTACCCGTATCAGCACTACGGCGTCTAGGCCCTTTGGTGGCGGCCTCACGAGGTGCCGCCCGCCAAGCCACTTCGTTCGGCCGCCGGCGCAGCGCCCATATAGATGCGCAAAAGCCGCCCTCGGTGCACGTCGGGCGGCTTCGGCGCGATACAGTGCATGAGCGACTTGCGGCCGCGCAGCATCCCGCGCGCCAACAAACTGCCTTCGCTGTAACCAACGGTCCCTGCTGGA
>JADHVO010000011.1 GCA_016783965.1 Alphaproteobacteria bacterium | reverse complement strand
ACTTCTTCCTCAAAGAGCCGTGGCCATTGATCGCCTGGCTTTTCCTGCTCGCCAGCGTGATTGCGGAAAAGACCGGAGACCATTCACTAGTCACGAAGGCAATCGCGAAAGCGTCTGCCCTGCAGCCGCTCAGATGGCTCGGCAAGGTCTCCTATTCGATCTATCTTGTCCATATTCCCATCCTCTATGCCGTCTTCTACTTTGCTCTGCCGCTTCTCCCGAATATTGGCCGCGGCGGTTACCTCGCCCTAACGCTGGCCTCCACAATAGGTGCGACCATCGCCGCTGCCGCGGTCACCTACCGCTTTATCGAGAAGCCCGGCATGGCGCTCGGCAAACGGCTGACGGGTCGCGCCCAGCGACCGCGCCTCGAGCTATTGCGCGCGGACGACACCGATGCGCCGTGACAACGCTGCGCCTTAACATGGTTCTTGCGGAATAGCGGCAGTTCCGTTTCGCTTTCTTACTGCCAGGAGTGCACTCGCGGTTGACGCCCAAAGGGAGAAAACACCCAGATGGAAATGACACATAAACAGTCGCGACTGCACTACATCCAGCTCGCGATCATGACGGCCCTTTCCTTCGTCGCAATGTATTTCCTGATGTACGCGATGGTCGATCGCCTTGCGAATGTCTATTCGAGTTTCAACGAGGTCTATATGGCGGGCCTCATGACGGCACCGATGGTCCTGATCGAGCTCGTCGTGATGCGCGCAGTGTATCAGGACCGGCGGCTCAACATGGCGATCGGTGCCGCAGCACTCGTTGTGGGCATTGCATTCTTCCTCTTCATCCGGGCCCAAACGGCGGTGGGCGATGCGCAATTCCTGCGCTCGATGATCCCGCACCACGCAAGCGCCATCCTGATGTGCCGCAACGCGTCCATTTCCGATCCGGAGATCAAGTCGCTTTGCAGCGGGATCATCAGAGGCCAACAGCACGAGATCGACCAAATGAAGCGCATCCTCGAGCGCGAGTGATGCTATTGCCTAGCAATTTTGATGGACACAGGGTTCGCACTTTCGCTGTCTTGGGGAGCGCGCTATTGACTTACAGATGACAAACGTCTTTCGCATCGTCCTCGCCCAGCTCAATCCCATCATGGGCGACGTCCACGGCAATCTGACTCGTGCCCGCCAAGCGCGCGCCGAGGCGGCCGCCGCGAAGGCCGATCTCATCCTGTTCCCCGAGCTCTTCATCGTCGGCTATCCGCCCGAAGACCTGGTGCTGAAGCCCGCGCTTCAGACCGACGCGATGGAAGCCGTCGAAAAGCTCGCGAAAGAAACCGCCGATGGCGGCCCCGCCGTTCTGATCGGCGCGCCCTGGGTCGAGCACGACAAGCTCTACAACGCCTGCCTCTATCTCGACGGCGGCAAGATCGCGGGCAAGACCTTCAAGGTCGATTTGCCGAACTACGGCGTGTTCGACGAAAAGCGCGTCTTCGCGCCGGGCCCGATGCCGGGTCCGTTCAACATCCGCGGCGTGCGCGTCGGCGTACCAATCTGTCAGGATATTTGGACGCCCGAAATCACGACACACCTGGCCGCCATGGGCGCCGAAATTCTCCTAAGTCCCAACGGCTCACCTTTTGAAGTCGGGAAGCAACATGTCCGCCTCAACTTGATCGCCGCGCGCGTGACGGAAGCCAAGCTGCCGCTCATCTATCTCAACCAGATCGGCGGCCAGGACGAACTGGTGTTCGACGGCGCTTCGGTGGTTGCCAACGCCGACCGTTCCATCGCCTGGGCGCTGCCCGCGTGGGAGGAAAAGCTTGTCGTCACCGAATGGACCAAGACGCTCGGCACCTGGGTCTGCACGCCCGGCGAGCGTGCGCCGTCGGATGAGCTGTCGCAGTCGATCTACCACGCAATGATGCTGGGCCTGCGCGACTACGTGAACAAGAACCGCTTCCCCGGCGTGGTGCTCGGCATGTCCGGCGGCATCGACAGTGCGCTCAGTGCCGCCGTCGCAGTCGATGCGCTGGGCGCCGATCGCGTGCGCTGCGTGATGCTGCCGAGCAAATACACCTCGCAAGACAGCCTCGATGACGCCGCCGAATGCAGCAAGGCGCTCGGCGTCAGCTACGACACGGTCGCCATCGAGGCCGTGGTCGAAGCGTTCGGCAACGCGCTCGCGCCGACGTTCTCGAACAAGCGCGTGGACACCACGGAAGAGAACATCCAGAGCCGCGCCCGCGGCGTCATCCTGATGGCGATCTCCAACAAGTTCGGCCCGATGGTGCTGACCACTGGCAACAAGTCCGAGATGAGCGTCGGGTATGCCACGCTCTATGGCGACATGTGCGGCGGCTACAATGTTCTGAAAGACGTTTACAAGATGGAGGTCTTCCGCCTCTGCCGCTGGCGCAACGAACACAAGCCGCGCGGTGCACTCGGCCCCGAGGGCCGCGTGATCCCCGAACGCATCATCACCAAGCCGCCGAGCGCTGAGCTGCGCGAGAACCAGAAGGATGAGGACAGCCTCCCGCCCTACGAAATCCTCGACGGCATCCTCGAATGCCTGGTCGAGAACGAGATGACGTTCGAAGACACTTGCGCCAAGGGCTACCACCCCGCGACGGTCAAACGCATCGAACAGCTTCTCTATGTGAGCGAATACAAACGCCGCCAGGCCCCGCCCGGCGTGAAGATCAGCGCCCGCAACTTCGGCCGCGACCGGCGGTATCCGATCACGAATGCTTTTCGAAGCGAAGAGTTCAAGCCGGTGCGTGGGAGCCGCCTTGATAAGCTGCGACATGAGTAGCGAAAGGCATTGTCGGCTCGACGGCCTACGCGCGGGCGAATGATTTTCGGGAAAGTGTTTCGATGATGCGGCATTGGGCGACACGCCCTCCTTCGCATTGGGCGATCATCCGCGAGAGCTCCGCGCGAAGCCGCTTGAGGCCCACCATTTTGTCATCAACCGCCCGAAGGCGTTGGCGCGCGATCGTGTCCACGCTCTTGCAGGGGAGCTCGGGGGCATCCGTCAGTCTCAAGAGTGCCCGAACTTCTTCGACGGTGAAGCCGAGCTCCCGCGCGTGGCGGATGAAATTCAGCCGTCCAATATGGCGCGCGTCGTAGAGGCGACGACCGCCCAGGGTCCGCGGAGGTTCCGGCATGAGACCTATGCGTTCATAGTGCCGAATTGTCGTGATCTTCACGCTGCCATAGCTGGAGAGTTCGCCAATCGTGAAGGTCTTGATCTGGGTTGTTCCCATTTTCCCCTTGCTCCTACAGTAACTGTAGGATGTAGATTTGTTTTCGTCCATCGAATCGAGGTTCGGGCCGCACGACTGTGTGGCCCTGAGCGTCGCGTGCCGGATTTCGGCAGATGACCAGCGAGGGAGGTGAGACATGACCGGGTGCGGATGCGAGGCAACGGCTGCGAAAACAGCGGCGCAAAGACGCACGCTCACGGTCGCGCTGGCGCTGAACGGGACCATGTTTGTCGTCGGAATGATTGCAGGCGTGATTGCGCAATCGTCCGGGCTTGTGGCCGATTCTCTCGACATGCTCGCCGATGCCTGCGCTTACGCAATTGCCTTGTCGGCCATCGGCCGCGACGACCAGTTCAAGGCGCGTGCGGCGTGGGCGAGCGGGACGGTGTTGCTTGTGCTCGGCATGGGTGTGCTTTTCGATGCCGCGCGCCGCGGCATGTTGGGAAGTGCTCCGGACAGCGCTATCATGATGGCAGTCGCGACGGTTTCCCTGCTCGTCAACTCTGTCGTCTTGTATCTCCTCGGGCAGATGCGGGAAGACGGCGTGCACCTGAATGCGACATGGATATTCACGAAGGTCGACGTGATCGCCAACCTGGCCGTCATTCTTGCCGGCGCTCTGGTCTGGCTTGGCGGCTATTGGTTTATTGACCTGATCGTCGGTGCCGGCATCGGTCTCTATGTCATCAAGGAGGCGTTTGAGATTTTGGGCTCGGCGCGACGCGCGCGCGAGGCAAGCGGCCTGCGTCCCCGATGATGCGATAGAGCGTACGTTTGCCGCACAGCCCACGGGTTCCGTCCCATGAACCACCCTTCCTACTGCCAGGGCAACATTGACACGGGTTTCGTTGCGCTGGGGCCGGCGAAGGTCGCGCTTCTCGGCGTGGTTCAAGGGATCACCGAGCTGTTGCCGGTCTCCTCGACAGCGCATATGCGCGTTGTCCCGGCCCTGCTCGGCTGGCCCGACCCGGGAAGCGCCTTTTCTGCGGCTATGCAGCTCGCCGCGCTCCTGGCGGTTGTCGCGTATTTTCGCTCGGATATTGTCACCATCACGAGAGGTGCGGCTGTATCCCTGCGCGGCGGCCATTGGCGCGCCCGGGACGTTACGCTCGCGCTTGGCGTCGTGCTCGCGACCGTGCCGATCATGGCTGCCGGCGCCCTTCTTTCCCGCGTCCTGAATGCATGCGGATCGCCGCTCAGATCTCCCCTGGTGATCGGCATCGCGTGCCTTGTGATGGCAGCCCTTATGGCGGCGGCGGAGCGTCTTGCGCGGCACGATCGCTCGATAGAAACCTTGACCTATCGCGACGCGATCGTGATTGGACTAGCACAGATCGGTGCGCTCATCCCCGGCGTCTCGCGCTCGGGATCGACTTTCACCGGAGCGCTGTTCCTTGGCTTCAAGCGCGAAGACGCCGCCCGGGTCTCGTTTCTGCTCGGCGTACCTGCGATCGCTTTGGCCGGCCTGCGGGAGCTTTGGCTGCTCGCGCATCTTGGACTATCGCGTGATGCTTGGATCGTCCTTGCCGTCGGCCTAGGCGTCTCGAGCGCGTCCGCCTTTCTGGCGATCTGGGGCCTGATGCGCTTTCTGGAGCGCATGTCGACCTGGCCGCTCATAGCCTATCGCGCTGCCTTTGGCCTCCTCCTCACCGTGGGCGCGTTGACCAACTGGATTCGTTGAGATCCCTTAGCGCTGCATGAGCCCTCTACTTGGACGGTAATTTGAGCTGCCGCGCCTTCACGAGTGCGTAGATCGCAGGAATGACGATCAGCGTTAGCAGCGTCGACGAGATCATGCCGCCGACCAGTGGCACCGCGATGCGCCGCATCACCTCGGAGCCTGTGCCTGTGCTGAACAGAATCGGCAGAAGCCCCGCCATGATCGCAGCGACCGTCATCATTTTCGGTCGCACGCGCTCGACCGCGCCTTCGATGATGGCGTGGTAGAGGTCGGAAGCCGTCAGGGCTTTACCCGCCGACTGCACCTCGGCGATAACCGTTGTAAGGGCATTGTCCAGATAAATGAGCATAACGACGCCGGTCTCGGCCGCGACACCTGCCAAGGCAATGAAACCGACCGCAACGGCGACGCTCATGTTGAAGCCCATGATATACATCAGCCAGAAGCCGCCCGTCAGTGCGAACGGCACCGAGAGCATGACGATGAGCGTCTCCGTCAGACGCCGGAAGTTCAGGTAGAGCAAGAGGAATATAAGAAAGAGCGTGGCCGGAATGACGGTCTTGAGCTTTGCCGAGGCGCGCTCAAGATATTCGAACTGCCCGCTCCATTCGACATGGTAGCCCGGAGGCAGCCGCACTTGGTCGGCAACCGCCTTGCGCGCGTCGCTGACATATCCGCCCAGGTCCCGGCCCTGCAGATCGACATAGATATAGTCGACCAGTTGGGCATTCTCGGTCCGAATTGATGGCGGGCCTTGAGTGACCGCGATGGAGGCCAGCTGACCGAGCGGAATCGAGGCGCCGTCCATGGCGCTCACCAATACCTCGCTTGCGATCGCACGCGGGTCGGAACGCAGGTCGCGCGGATAGCGGACATTGACGCTGTAGCGCTCACGCCCTTCGACGGTTTCCGTCACCATTTCGCCGCCAAGGGCCGTCCGCACGGTGTTCTGCACATCGTCGACGCTGAGACCGTAGCGGGCGAGCGCCGCGCGATCGGGCTCGATGTTGACGTAATAGCCGCCGAGCACACGTTCCGCGAAAGCGCTGGTCGTGCCCGGAACCTTCCGGATTACCGCTTCGATCTGCCCCGAAAGCCGGTCGAGCTCTTTGAGATCGTTGCCGTAGAGTTTGACCCCGACCGGCGTGCGGATGCCGGTCGAGAGCATGTCGATGCGCGCCTTGATCGGCATGGTCCAGGCATTGCTCACACCGGGGAACTGTAGAGCGGCATTCATGTCGGAGATCAACTTGTCGATCGTCATACCGACAGGCCAGCTCTCCTCCGGCTTGAGGTTGATGACCGTCTCGAACATCTCGACGGGCGCGGGGTCGGTTGCGCTATTGGCGCGGCCGGCTTTGCCGAAGACGCTCTCGACCTCCGGGAAGCTCTTGATGATCTTGTCCTGGATCTGGATGAGCTCGCTGGCTTTCGTGATCGACATGCTGGGCAGGCTCACAGGCATATAGAGCAACGTGCCTTCGTTGAGGGTCGGCATGAACTCGCTGCCGATCCGCAAGACTGGGTAGATCGATATGGCAAGAATGGCGAGCGCCAGCGAGATCGTGAGCTTCCGGTAGTGCAGAACCGCGTCAATGACAGGCCGGTAGGCCCAGATCAGCGCGCGGTTCACCGGATTTTTCTGCTCCGGCATAATGCGCCCGCGAACGAAGAGCGTCATGAGGACCGGCACCAGCGTGACGGACAGCAGCGCCGCCGCAGCGAGCGAGAAGGTGTATGTGTAGACCAACGGCTTGAAGAGTCGGCCCTCCTGCGCTTCCAGCGTGAACACCGGCAAGAATGAGACCGTGATGACGAGGAGGCTGAAGAACAGCGCAGGACCCACTTCCGTCGCGGCCTTCACGAGCACATCGACCCGGCTTTCACCTAGTCCCGCCTTCTCTAATCGCTTATGGGCGTTCTCGATCATGACAATCGCTGCATCGACCATGGCGCCGATCGCGATCGCGATGCCGCCAAGGCTCATGATGTTCGAGCTGATGCCGAGCGCATGCATGATGAGGAAGGCGATCAGGACGCCGACGGGCAGCATCATGATCGCGACCAGCGCACTGCGCGCATGAAGGAGAAAAATGAGGCAAACGAACCCGATGATGATGCTTTCTTCGACAAGAGTGTGCTTCAGCGTATCGATCGCCCGCAGGATCAGGTTCGAGCGATCGTAGACCGGCAGAATCGAGACACCTTGCGGCAGCCCGGCTGCGAGCTCAGCGATCTTCTCCTTGACGTTCTTGATGACGGAGAGCGCGTTCTCGCCATCGCGTTGCAGCACAATGCCAGCCGCGACTTCGCCCTGGCCATTGAGTTCCGTGAGCCCGCGCCGTTCGTCAGGGCCGATCTCGATACGGGCAACATCGGAGAGAAGAACGGGTGTTCCCCCGTTTGCCTTGAGGACGACCTTTTCAAGATCGCCGGCACCCTTCAGATAGCCGCGGCCGCGCACCATGTATTCGCGCTCGGTGAGCTCGATGGAACTGCCGCCCACATCGGCATTGCTCGCGCGAATAGCGTCGGTGATCTTCTGAAGAGAAATCCCGTAGGCCCGCAGCTTCACCGGGTCGACGACGACCTGATATTGCTTCACGAACCCGCCGACGCTCGCGACCTCCGCAACGCCGCCCGCCTTGGTCAGTTGGTAGCGGATGAACCAATCCTGGATGGAGCGCAGCTCGGCGAGCGTCTTCTGCGCGCCGATCACGACATACTCATAAACCCAGCCGACACCAGTGGCATCGGGGCCCAGTGACGGCGTTACACCCGCCGGCAAGCGTTTCTGGGCAAAGTTCAGGTATTCAAGCACGCGGCTCCGCGCCCAATAGATGTCCGTGCCGTCCTCGAACACGACGTAGACGAAGGACACGCCGAAAAAAGAGAAGCCGCGCACGACCTTCGACTTCGGCACAGCGAGAAGCGCTGTCGTCAGCGGATAGGTGACCTGATCCTCGACTACTTGGGGAGCCTGGCCCGGGACTTCCGTAAAGACGATGACTTGCGGGTCGGAGAGGTCGGGAATGGCGTCAAGCGGGGTCGCAAGAACGGCGTAGAGCCCAGCGACGACGATGAGCGCCGTTGCCAGTAGCACAAAGAGGGTGTTGCGCGCCGAGAGCGCAATGATGCGAGCGATCACGGCTTTACTCCTTGTCCCGAGGTGAAGGCTTGCAGCGCCGCGCGCAAATTGCTTTCCGCATCGATGAGGAAATTGGCACTCGTAACGACGCTCTCGCCGGCCTGCAGGCCGCTAAGGACCTCGGTGTAGCCCTCGCCGCGGGCGCCAAGCTTGACGACGCGCGGCTCAAAGCGCCCCTGCCCCTTCGCCACCAGCACGATCTGCCGCGCGCCGCTGTCGATGATCGCCGAGTCCGACACGGACAAGACAGACACAGTGCTAGTGCTGGCGGGCGCTTCGATCGCCACACTTGCGTACATCTCTGAGCGCAGCAGGAGATCGGTATTCGGCATGGTGATGCGGACCTTTGCCGTCCTGGTGTCGCTTGAGAGAACCGGATAAATGAAATCCACCCGCCCTTCGAAGCTTCGTCCCGGGAAGGCGACGAAATTTGCGGCCGCCTTCTGCCCCACGCGGACGAGACCTAGATCCTGCTCCTGTACCTCGGCGATCAGCCAGACCGTCGACAGATCGGCGGTCTTATAGAGCGGCGCCCCCGCGTCGACATGGGCTCCAAGGACAGCGGTCTTCTCAGTAACAACCCCGTTCGCGGGTGCGAGGACCGCAATGCGTCTTGTTGCCCTGCCCGTCCTTTGCAGTCGGGCAATCTCGCCGGCCGGCACGTCGAGCACGCGCAACCGACTAAGAGCCGCATCCAACATCAAGGCGTCATCCTTGCCCCCGAGATGTGTCGAGGCGACGACGAGATATTCCTGCTCGGCAGCGACGATCTCGGGCGAGTAAATCTCGAGAAGAGGTTGTCCCTGTCGCACCGCCTCGCCGGTTGCAGCGACGTTGAGTTTCTCTATCCAGCCCGCGACTTTCGTCGTCACCGCAGCGAGGCGTCGCTCGTCAAACGCGACCGTCCCGGCGGCGCGAACAGACCTGTTGATCGCCTGGCGCGGCGTTACGGTTTCCGTCCGGACGCCGAGCATCTGCACGCGTGCCGGATCGACTGTCACAACGCCCGCATCGCCGCCGGCCTCGTTCTCATAGACGGGGACGTAGTCCATCCCCATCGCGTCCTTCTTTGGCGCGGGCGAGGTATCGGGAAGCCCCATCGGGTTACGGTAGTAGAGGACGCGGCCCTTGCCTCCCGTCGCTGCCGGCTGTGGCGCAGAGGCCATTGGTGCCGGCGAAGAAGACGCTGTCGTGCCGTGGCCGAGGAAGTATCCGGTGGCGCCAAACAAGGCGGCGACGATGACAAGGGCGATGACCCCGTTGCGTGTGATATTCATAGCCGTGCTCCCAGAAGCCGTTCGATGCGCGCCAGAGCCGCCTGGCCTTCCATTTCGGTATCGAGCAGCTCGAGCTCGCTCTGATGCAGCCGGTGCACCGCATCGAGCGTCGAGATGAGATCGCCGCGCCCGCTTGCGTATTCGGCCAAAGCCGCGCGGTAGAACGCCGTGGCCTCCGGCGCAAGTGTTCCGCGCCGCGCCGTATCCATCGCTTCGGCCGCCTCGAGCGCAGCCAGCGCAGAGGTGAGGTCGCCCTCGAGCTCGGCTTCCGAAGCGGCGAGGCGCGCGCGGGCTGCGCCCAGGCTGGCTGCCGCCTCCGCTTCACCGGACTCCTTGGCGCCGCGCTGGAGTGGAATCTTGATCCCGATCGATGCGGCGTAGCCCCATGCTCCGAAATTGGTCTGGGGACCGGCACCTACCGTGAGGTCGGGATACCAGCTCTTCCGCGCAAGCTCTTCTTCTGCCTCGGCGCTGCGCACCCGCGCCGCCCCAGCAAGGAGGACCGGATTGGTCGTTCTGGCCCGATCCATGAGCGCCTCGATCATGGGGAGAGGCGTTGGCAGCGGCTGTAGCCCCCGAGGCTCTGAAAGCGTTGCCGATGCCGGCCGCGCAAGGAGGAGATTGATCTGAGCAATGGCTGTGCGACGTTCACGCTCGAACCGCACGCGCTCTAGCGCGGCACGCGTTGCGTCCGCCTCTGTTGAGAGCAGATCAGCCGAGGTCGCGACACCCTGGCTGAAGCGCGTGCGCGTGATCTTCACCATGTCAGCGGCGACTTGCGTCGCCTCGACATTGATCGCGAGCCCGCGTGTCGCCTTCCAGTAGGCCGCAAAGGCGAGCGCGATTTTCTCGTCGAGCTCGGCAGCTGTCGCCTTCTCATCGCCACGAGCGGCGTCGAGCATGGCAAGCGCAGCGGACTTGCGCAGGTCGCGCTTTCCCCAGAGCGGGAATTCCTGTTGCAGAAGGATCGTCGTCTGATCCATGCCGGCCATATGTCCGGGCACCTGCATCGTTTGCAGGCTAAGGGTCGGATCATCAAGCGCATCGGCCCGGTCGGCCCGCGCGGCCGCAGCACTCGTCTCAAGTGCAGCCGCCTTGAGCGTGGGGCTCAGGCGGTGGGCGACCTCCAAGAGGCTCTCAAGCGTCGCGCCGGGTGGTGGGGGTGCCGTTTCCGCTGCAAAGAGATTTGCGGACAGCATCACACCTGCGACGGCGACCGAGAGAAAAAGCGGGAAACGGCGGCGCAGAGCGCCGCCGTCCTTTTGCATGTGTCCCGTCATGGTGTCAGCTCGACGATGACGCTTCCGCGCACCGTCGCAGCCTCCCCTTGCACTTTTGCGGCGAAGGTCAGGGCCCATTTCGCTGACTTGTTCCAGACGCCGCCGTTCGCAATCTCGAACGGGTACACGCCCGGTACCGTTGCGGGCAGCGCCTTGATCGGCGCCGTCATTGCCGCCATGCCGATCGGGCCCATGTCGGCGCGGCTCTGGATGATGAGCGCGCCGGTAACAGGCTTCTTGTCGGCGACATGGACGAGGCGGATTGAGACGATGCTCTTGCCGTCCTTCGCTTCAATGGGTGACGCCAGCTCAAAGCGGTAGGTCTGCATGGCCGCCATGGGTGCCGTGCCCATCGGCATGCCCGCCATCGGATCCGCCGCAAAGAGCGCTGTCGGAAAGGTGGAGAGGATGGCTGTGAAGACGATGGCTCGGGTTGTGTTACGCATGATGATCTCCTTGGGTTGGTTGGTGGGTGTCGGGTTGAGGCTGAGCGTCACGGCACATTGATGTGGCCGTGGATGACCGAGCCGTCGGGTAAATGCGCGGCGAGATTCAGCCGTTCCCCGGCGTGGTCGCCGTCGATCTCGAACGTGCCGTCGCCAGCCACGGAGAGCGGCACCTCTTGCACAAGGTTCTGGCTCTTGGGCCCGGTGAAGCCGCGGCGCTCGAGAAAGAGCTTCGCTCCGGCGACGGGGGTTTCGTCGGCGCGGACGAGCCGCACCGACAGGGGGCCGGTGCCGGCAACGCGTTCGAACTTGTAGTCGTCCGGCGCCGCGACGCTCTGGCATGCGGTGAGCAAAAGCGCTGCGCCGCCTGCAAAGAGCAGTTTCGTGAAAGTCTTCATATGGTTCTCTCCTGCCGCGCCGATGGCGGCGCGGCTCATTGTTCGCGTTGATTTTTGAGAAACTGCCGCGGATGTGATGCCGGACTGCGGACGCGTCAGAGCGCCCGTGCAACGGTCACAGTGCAGACAGATTCATGCGCAGGGCCGCGATGCAGCCGCGTTAGCGCGTATCAGGCGGAGAGAATCGGAGGCTCTAGGTCCGGCGGCCTTGCAATGCCGCTGAGCGGCGCGGCAATACCGGGGCTAAGCTTCCCGGCAATCTCGGAGGAAGGAAACGCGATGCCGGTCATAGATGCGGCCATCATCGGCGCACAGGCCGAGACGCAGGCGCTGGCGGGCATCTTGCACGGCATCTCGTTGCCCTGGTCGGCGTCCGACTGGTGCGTCATGCCGTTCATGCTTGTCATGTCGGGCATGGCTTGCATGTCGGACACTTGCGTCTCCGACATCGCCCCCCGCTTCATGTGATCGCAGCATTCCATCGCCGCAAACGACGGCGTGGTCGCGGTCAAAACCGCAACACCCAGAATGGCTACAGCGAGCCGGCGGAGAATGGCCTTCAGCATGGTCGCACCATGCCTAGCATGTAGGAACTGATCAATCTCCTAAAATCGGTATCACACTGATTTGAGGCATTAATTTCCGGTCCGAGAAGCTCGACACTATATAGAGTCAGTAGCGCGCCACGTGCATCGGCTGCGCATGCAATGACTGACGCCCTACGGCTCGTCAGTCGAACAGCCCCGCAATCCAGGTCCGCCAGGTGCGATGGTCAGGCTTGCTTGATGGGGCGGCGTGGACGTCCGGGGCCATGTCCTTGCCATAGTAGCTGTCGCGCGCGCGGCGATCGCGCTTCTGGCCGCGGACGACGTCCTTCTCGGACCAGGAATACGACTCGATGACCTTGCCGCGATCATGGAAATAGTGCGACCGGCACGGCAGGTTCCAGTTCCCGACAGACGGCGACAGCGAGACCGTGTCGCCGTCGAACAACAGCTTCCATTGCGCCGGCGAGAACGGCGTCGAGACCTCGCGGCCGCAGCCGCAGCAGCACAGGTGCAGGGCAAGGGCATAGCGCATCGAGACGTAGAGCACGCCGGGGTCGAGCACCTCCGGCATGTCTTCGACGAAACGGTGGGTGAGCTGCTTGACCTGGATCATCCGCGGTCCCGGTCACGGTTGACGATGAAGTTGCCGTCGGTCGTGTAGGTGCTGTGCAGCTCCTTCTCGAGGTCGCGGTAGTAGCCGCGCATCTTCTTCCACTTGATGACGGCGAAGTCGGCGTTGAGGCTGTTGAGATCGGCGACCTGGATGTTCGACTCGTAGACGCCGCCCTCCCCCTTCTCGGCGAAGGAGACATGGCGCCGAACGACCTCGCGGTGCGCGGGCGTCGAGGCCGTGACCCGCAGGATGCCGCCAAGCGACAGTTCATCAAGCGAGAGGCCCATTCCGACGTCGATGAAGGACGCGCCGATGGCTTCGAGCTTGTTGATCACAGCCTCCTTCTCCGGCCCGTCATCCATGGCGATGAACGCGAAGGTCACGCCGTCGAGCAGATGGACGTGCTTCGGTCCCTGCATCACCGGATGGGCCGTGATGCCGCGATGCATGCGCGAGTAGATCGCCTTGAAATAGTCGACCTTCAGGGGTGCCAGGCGGAGTTCCTCCAGCGAAGCCGCCCCCGGCGCGCGGAACGCGTTGTGGTTCAGGAACTCGTCGGCGTCGAAGAGGCGGATCTCACGAACCGGCGTCTTCGCCACCTTGTCGAGAATGTAGGCTCCCGTCCCGCCGAGACCGATGAGCGCGATGATCTCGCTCTTGAACAGCGCCGCCAACGCCGCCGTGCCGGTGCGGCCCGAGGCCGTGTCGGGATATTCGAAGATCGACTCCGGATCGCTGTCGGCCGGCGCCGCGAACTGCCGCGGCTTGATCTCGGGGTCAACCACGCGCGCAGGCGCCGCAAGCATGGCGTGGTAGGTGGTCATCTTCGCGTAGTAGTCGGCATAGCCGCCGTCCGGCTTCTGCGAGAAGCTGTGACGCACGAAGAGGCCGGGAGCGACCTCTCGGCGGTCGCCCGGACCGCCGAGATTCATGACCTTGCCGTTCGCGTCGCAGGGGTAATCGCCATCGAACATCACGACGTGCGTCGGCACGGGCTTCTTCGTGATGTCGCCGGCAAGTTCGAGCGCCGTGACGAGCGTGCCGAGCTTCACTTCGCGCCGATCGTTGACGTAGGGAACCTCGCGCATCACGAGGAACTTGTCGTCGTCAACGATCTGCACGAAGTAGCCGTCGTCGCGGAGACGCTGAAGGTCGGGGTTACGAGAGAACAGTTTCGGTGACATTGAAGCTCGTCTCCTCCATGGGGTCGCAACCCTTCTTCACGCGCACGCACTGGTTCTGGTCGAGCTCACCGGTCGGCGGCACCTCCGCTGCGTCGCGGTAGGTGACGGTGAACTTCGTGTTGGGCTTGGTCGGGCCGTTCGGGTAGGCGAACTTCACGACCTGATCGAAGCAGGCGACATGGCCCTCGATCGTGCGGGTGCGCCCGTTGACCTTGATGCGCGACTCCTTCTCGAGCTCCTCGACGATCTGCTCGATGCGATGCTCCGCCGCCTCGATGCGGGTCTCGCCGCGGCGCTCTTCGGCGATGCCCTCCTCCAGTTCGTGACGCGCTTCCTTCAGCTCGACGCAGAGCGGCTTTTCGCCCTCGGGCTGGACTTCCTTGTTCTCACTCATTGTTCGGTCTCCTTGACCAGTTCGCCGGACGGAACCGGCCTTGAGATGCGCGCCACCAAGAACGGCGCAGCATCTAACTACAGGAGACCGGCCCGCGTGTCAAGAAATGCGAACATAAGAATATACTGTCAGTATTGATGACATACGCTGGCGGGATGGCAGGCGGGCGCAATGTTTGTATTGTTGACGTCGACATATATTTTGTTTATGACTTGTTCTCATCCGCCACCCGCACCCGCGATCCCAAATGGCCCAGCCGATCTACGTCAAACTTGGAAAGAACATTCGCGCGCGCCGTGAGCGCGTTGGGCTCACGCAGGACAAGCTTGCGAATCTGGTGGGCCTCTCGCGCACGTCGATCACCAATGTCGAACGCGGCCGTCAGCAGATGCTGGTTCACCAGCTGCTCGACTTTGCTGCGGCTCTGAAAACGAACAGTGGCGAACTGCTGGAAGGGCTTGCAGCCGCCAGCGCGGCGCATGCTGAGCCGGCTCAGGTCGTTCCGCCGGAAGTGCAGAAGCTCGTAGCTGAGCTGCGCAAGGCCGGGCCGAAGAGGGCGCGTCCATGACACCGCTTCGCCCGCGATACGCCCGGATCGACAAGATCATCGATGAACTTCTGACGGATCATGCCGTCAAGGACGCGCCGGTCCCGATCGATAAGATGATTAAAGCCAAAGGCGTTACCATCCGGAAGATCGACCTGAAGGACATCTCGGGGATGATCGTGCGGGATGGAGACTCAGTCCTCATAGGCGTTAACAGTACCCAGGCCGAGAACCGCCAGCGCTTTACCCTGGCCCATGAATTCGGGCATTTCCTGCTGCACGAAGGCCAACCCGTGCATTACGACAAGTCGTTTCGGATGGACCTGCGCTCCTCGCTCTCATCGACAGGAACGGACACCGAGGAAGTCGAAGCCAATTACTTTGGTTCTTCGATCTTGATGCCACGCAAATTCCTTGAGCGCGACGTCGCGGACCGTTTCATCGATATCGAAGATGCCGATGCCGTCGCGGATCTCGCCAAGCGCTATAAGGTGAGCCTGCAGGCCATGAACATCCGGCTCCTGAACGTGTTCGGCCAAGCAAGCTAAAGGCGCGCGAAGGCGGCTTCAGTCCTCTAAGGAGCCTCGCCGGTATCGAAGCGGAATATCTTGCCGGTGGACATGTAAACGACGAGGCCCGTCCGGGCGCCAACCATTTCGCAATAGTCCTTGGTTTGTCTGAGATGTTCCTGGATGTCGCCCTCAGAAGGGGCGATGTCGCTCTTCCAGTCGACAACAACAGCGCCTTCATCTTCAGGTGCGATCGCATCGATGCGGCCTGAAACAGCCGTCCACTTATCGGGCGCTCCATAAACCGGGTATTCCGGGATCAGCCGGGGCCGGAGGCGCTTAATTTCGGGCAAAAGAAGTGTTCGGCGTACCGTCGCGGCGAGCTCAGCCGGTTCAGGTAATTCAGCCCCCTCCTCTGCTTCGCTGCCCAGTTCCCCAAGTAACACCCGTGCCCGGGTGGCCAAGGCGGTTTCCTCGTCCTGCACCTCGCCGGTCAGGATCTCTTCCATCATCTTGTGAAGGGCAAGGCCCCTAATCTTGCCGCCGCCCACTGGTTCGAGCGCATCGACGGCTTCTTCCGGAGCCATGAGAAGAGCTTCGACCAGTTCGGCGCGATCTTCGTCATGGGAGCTTGGCTGCACCCAATTCGTTTCGACGGATTTCGCAGCGATAGCGGCGAACTCTCTGTCAAACGTCTCCTTGGTCTGATGATTGGTAGGCTCATCGATAGCTAATCGCGGCTGCGTCGGGAGAGACTCGAGCGGAAAGGACGGCAAAGCCCCAACATTCAGCTCGACCAGACCGGACCATGACTGATAGCGGAGTCGCGGGATGTCAGGGACGATGAGCAATTCCTCGGCGCGCGTGCAGGTCACGTACCACATCCGCTGGCGCTCGCACTCATTCTCCGCCTCGATCGAGCGGCGGGCGTCAAACACCGATGGCGGCGCAACGTCATCAATGACCCAGTGCAGCGTATCGTCGGCCGGACGATGCAGCAGCCTCGGTCTCTGGCCGAAACCCGAGCACATGTTGACCGGAATGACGACCGGCCACTCGAGGCCCTTGGCGCTGTGGATCGTGATCAGATTGATCGCGCTGCCGTCGGCATCAATTTGGCCTTCGACTTGCGCGTTGTTTCTCTCCGACCACTCGCGGGTGACGTCCTGGACAAACTGGCCGAGACCGCGGACGCGATAACCGCGCGCCCGCTCGAGAAACAATTCAAGGTTGGCGACGGCGCGTCCGCTGTCGCGCGTATCGCGGGCCGTCACGATCGCCCTTATGTTGAGACGCTCAATGGCCTCGGTGAGCAGGAGCCCGGGGGTCGTGCTCATAGCTTTGCGCTGGAGCGATTTCAGGATTTCGAGCGTCGCTTGCGCAAGCGCGTGATCCGCGACCTCTTCGGTCGGAGTCATCAGGGAAAATCGCGGGATGGCCCCCGGCTCGTCCAGCGACGGCGGCAACCGCTCGACGATATCCAATAATTCCTCATCTTTGAGGCCAATCAGAGGTCCTCTCATCAGAGCGCCAAAGGCGAGGTAATCGCGCGGATCGGCAAGCGTGCGCGCGAGGGAAAGCAGGTCCTGGACCTCTTGCCTGCCAAAGAAGCCTTTTCCTGCTTGCGTCGCGATCGGGAGCCCCCTGCTTTCAAGGGCGTGCTCATATCGCCAGAGGTCGGTCCAGCCCGGCGAGAGAAGGGCAATATCGCCTGGTTTCAGCGGGCGCGTGCCTTCGCCCTCACGGACTTCGATATTGCCGATAAGGCGCGCACAGAGATCGGCAACGGCTTCCGCCTCCGCACGCCGGAGGCTCTCCTTCTTCCTTCCGTCAGCATTGATGGGCAACCTTGAGACGACCGGCAGGTTGTGGACGGGGGGCACGCGCGTCGAGGTCAGATCCTCATAGTCCAGACCGGTTCCGCGAAAGAGCGGGCCGAATCGATCGTTGACGAAGGTCAGGATGTCTTCCCTGGAGCGGAAGTTCTCGCTGATCTTGAGAACGTTTCCGGGATGAGCGCCATTGATGGCGTCGCGCGCCTTGCAATAGCAACCAAGATCAGCACCGCGAAATCTGTAAATCGACTGCTTCGGATCGCCAACGAGGAACAGCGCGCCTTCCCGCAACCGGTTTTGGTGCCAGCCTGCGCCGAGGCTCTCGGCGCCGATCGCAAAGATCACTTCGGCCTGAATTTGATCGGTATCCTGAAACTCGTCCACAAAGAGATATCTGTAGCGGCGCGCAAGCGCCTGCCGAACAGCTTCGTGTCCGCGTACGAGCGCCCGTGCCTTGATGAGGAGATCGTCGAAGTCGAGCACGGCCGCGGCGCGCTTCGCGTGGTCATAGGCCGCAATGATTTCGTCAAGATCACGAGCAAGCCGCGCCATGGTCGCGGTCGCAATCCGGCCCATGATGCTGCGGTAACACTGATCGACAGCATCAAAAAGCGCTTTGGCTTCAGCGTGAAGCCTCGCGCCGTCGGTGCGGGAAGCCATCGACCATTCGGCCTCCTGCGGAGGCCACTCAAGCTCGGCCTGTTTCCATGCGCCTTGGTATCCCATGCATTCAATCACCGGCACTTCGTGTGCGAGGTGCCAAAGGCGGGCGAAGTCCGGCTTGGTGGCGAAGCTGTCTTTGAAGAACGGCGCGAGCTTTTCGAGATCGGTAAGGAGCCGGGTTGTCTTTTGCGGCGCCCGCGGAAGGCTGTTCGCCCATCGCCGGAACGCCGCGATCGCCTCGTTCAATTCAATGTCAGGCCGTCCTTCGAGATCATCATCGAAAGTACGCGCCTCGCGATGACGCCTTCTGAACTCCGCAAATTGCCTGAGCCTATCGACGACGCGGCGCGGGTCATCGCGTGAGAGTGCCGCTATCGGGTCGTCGGGCTGAGGAGTGCGGCTGAAGCGGCCTTTGATCCAGGTGTCAAACACGTTGTCGAAGAACGTGCCTGCCTGATCGGCATCCAGCATCCGAGCGCCGGGATCGATGCTCGCTTCCACGGCGTAACTTGAAATGAGGGTTTGGCAGAAAGAGTGGATGGTTGCGATGGTCAGTTGATCGAGATGAGGTGCGACTTTGGCGAGTGCCGATTTCTGGGGATCGGAAAGCGCCCCATCTGGCAGTGCGAGGCGAAGCGTCTCCGGAATTCGACCTGCTCGCAGCCAGGTAATATAGCGGTGAACGCGAGCATCGAGCGCGCTTGCCGCCAGCTCTGTAAAAGTTATCGCTGCAATTTCTCGCGGATCGGCGCCCGCTGCGAGAAGCATCACAATGCGACCGGCCATAAGCGCTGTCTTGCCCGTACCGGCGCCCGCCTCGACCAACAAGGTCGACGTGTGGTCGGTGAGAGCTCTGATCCTTGCCGGGGCGTCGCGGAGGTCGTCTAGGGGCATGCCCACGACTCCACAAAAGTTGCGCCAAGAACGCGCCCTATCGCGTTTCGCTTAGCCTCGAAATACACACGTCGCGACGCGGGATGCGCAAGACGCAAATCATAGGTGTCGTCTTCCGCATCCTCTCCAGGCAGTGTTATGCCGCGCCTGACCAGTGCACTCGCTGCGGTAACGTTCTGCGTTAGGGTGCCTATAGCGCCATCGATATTTACGAGCCTGTCCGTGCTCGGGCCCTCATCGGTAAGATAGACGAGCCGTGCCTGCCACGCGGTGATGTCGGGCCGCAGATGTCTAACCGCCAGAACATAGGTGACCCTCTGTAGTTCGCGGCCACCGTTGAGGATTATGCCTGCCGCCGCCGGCTTGCCGGTCTTATAGTCGGTGACCTGCGCTGCGCGACGAGTATCGTCGATGCGAATATCGAGGCGATCGATCTTGCCGTTGACGGTTACGTCGGTGCCGGGGATGGGCACAGGGACATCGACGGGCCAAGGCAGGTCTGTGTGCGCGCCTGAAGCCTCTGCTTGCCCGAAGAGGGCCTCAGGCCAGCTTTGCGATCCGGCCGTAATACGTGGATCGAGCCCAAGCGCCATATTGGCCAGATCGGCTGCCCGCGCGAGCGTATGATCCCAAAGCATCCCGGGTGGAACCGGTTTTTCCAGCGGCCACTTCTGTCGGATGAGGACGCGGGCTTCCTCAATGGCTGCCTGGATTTGCTGTGGGTCCGCCTGGCGAAATCCGGGCGCTGGCTCAAGCGCGAGAACCGCGTGTTTCAGAATGTCGTGGACGAGTTCGCCGTAGACCCGCGGCTCAAGGCGCAGCGGCTGGTTATCAAGGGCCGGGGCTGACCAGCGAAGACCATAACGCCAGACAAATCCGAGCGGATCTCGAAGGAGCGCCTTAAGAGACGTCGCCGATTGCACGCGGCCGAGGGCGCGCAACACAAGCGGATGATCTTCTCTCACCTGGCCGTCATGGGCCGTGACCGCCCTGCTCTGCCGGTTCTGCCAGCAGAGACTTGCCGAATTGATTTGCGGCAACGTCGCGGCTTCTTCGGGCCTTGCGAGGAGCCTGTCGCCCTCGCCGAAGGCGTGAGAGGGACTTCTTGTCCGCTTCAGTTCAAGCTCGGCTCCGCTGCTCTGCGCGACGAGCGAGCTCGGCGGCAAGGTCTTGCCCTGCGCATCGCGCCGGCTCCGCGACAGGATCAATGCCTTGCTCGCGCGCCCGAGGATGATCCGGAAATGCTCGCGATCCTGCTGCGTGATCCATGTTGGATCAAGCATGCCGCCACTGACCATATGGCTTGGGAGGATTGGGTCCTCGCTCCCGCGCCGCGGCCAGCTACGTGCGTTGAGGCCAAGCAGGCGAACATATGCTCGAGGCGCCTCCGCAAGATGATGGGCCGGGCACCAGACGACAGATGCACCGGGGTCGCGCCGATCCGGAAGACGCAACTCTTCAAGGGATAGGAGCAACGCGCTTGCGGGCGCCCGCCGCAGAGCGTCTGTCCAGAGCGCTCGCGCTCTCTTCTCAAGGAGAAGCGCACCGGCTTCTTCGGCCACTTCAGGGCCGCGCGCGAGCAGTGTGATGATCGGCATGACAATAGGGCGTGGATCGATCTCACCCTCGCCGAGAGAAATTTGATCGAGTGCATGCTGCCAATGTTGCACGCTCAGGAGTGCCGCATCTCTTCTGAGCGGCCGGCTCCAGCTCGGAAGCAAGCCTTCGAGACCTTTACTTCGCCGCGCGTAACGAAATAAACGCCGGACGCGCCGTTGATTGAGGCCCTGGATCAGCACATCGGCAAGGGCCGCGCATGTTTGGCCGTCATAGGTCGCGAGGCCGCCGCGACCGTGAGAGAAGTGAAGCGGAAGCGCCGACTCCATAGAGAGAGCATCGAAATGCTCGTCCCACGTTTCCGTACTTGTTGCGGAAATGGCGATCTCGGCTGGGGGCACACCCTTTGCTAGGAGTTCGCGCATCCAGCGCAGCGCTTCAATCGCTTCTGATCGTGGATTTGCGCATGAAACGCGCACGGATGGCGGCGGGGCTGCTGTGGGCTCTGCGTCGACCGTCTCACCGGGAAACCAGCTCGCGGCCGTCGAAAGCTCGCGCCAAGTCACGCCGACGTTTCTCGTGAGGCCGAGTATCAGTTGCCGCCAGAGCGGCGCGACATCGCCTCGCAGGTCAAGCTCAATGTCACCGAGCACAGTGCGCGCATGGACAACACGCGCCAGCGCCGCATCGCGTAGATCACGAATGGTCAGGGCGCCAGCAGGCAACGTCTCGCGCACCAGCCGTTCGACAATTAGGAGGTCGCGCAATCGACCATGGCGCTTTGCCGCTTCGCTGATATCGGCGTCTGCCAGCCACAGCTTGGTCAGCGCGCGTGCAATCGCACGGGGCATCCCCGGCAATTCCTGCATGCGGCCGATATCTTCGAAGGTCCCTACCCTGAGCGCGTTGCGAATTGCCGCGTCGAGATCCTGGCCCCGCGCGGGACGCTGAAATCCGCCGGCAAGCCGTGCCGCGATGTGGGGCATTGCGAGAATTTGAACCCCGGCCTCGCTCTTGCGCGCAGCCGCAAGCCGACGCCTGTGATAGGCCAGCGGTCCCTCGACGACGATTGTGCGGCGCGCAGTGGGCTCCAAGTCTCCCCCTTCACCCAGTGTTCCTTGTCGACCCGTTTCAGCTTCGTGATGAAAGCGGCGATCGCCAATAGTTTACTTCGATATTTTCTCTTTTTCTCCGGTGGCGGGAGCATTCGCTCGTTTTTCAAGATCGGCGCAGGCGTCCATGAGCACGGCAAATGGCGTGGCTCCGTCGGGAAGAAGGCCGTCCTCAAGCATCTTTCCGTAGTCCGCTTCGAGGATTGCCCTGCCCTCTCCCGAGGGCACGAGCTTCAGCTGTCCCGTGACCGCCGCGAGATAGTCGATGACATTGCCCTCGGCATCTTTCTCCCGAAAAAAGATGGCTTTGTGGTCAGCGACGTTCCTTGCGAGATCGGGAGCGCCGATGGCTTTGGTGGCGACGCCTGCCCGATCCAGTTGGACCAAATCGTACCAATGACGGGAATAGCGGTCGCCGCCGAGTTTGCCTTGAAGGCAAAAGACGTGCACGGCCGTCGCTTTTTCCCAGAAGGTTCGTTCCGCGCGCATTGTGCGCGCATTGCACCGTGGAAAATCGATCTCTTTCAGCAGGATCGCGGCGTCGGCCACGATCTCACGCAACTCAGACGGTTCCCCGGTCGAGCGAGCGCCAAATTCGATTTTGACTCGCGGGGCCACATATCCAGTTCCGGTTCCAACCGCGATATAGGTGATGACGAGCGTGTCGTTTTCGGCGGTGACTTTTGCTTCCGGATCGATCTCCAAGAGCTTGGCTTCGAAATAGGGAAGCGCTGTGGATTTCACCCAATCAGCGAGGCGCTTTCTGATCTCATCAGTCCATCGTTCCTGTTGGCTTCGAGACTTCGGCCATCCGTCCGTGGTTTGCTTGGTGAGGTCGCCTGCAATGGTACGGATGTCGTAGGTGATATCGATGTCTTCCGAGAAGCGATCGATCGCGTGATAGGCCTTTGAGAGCGATGTTCCTCCTTTGAAGACCATGTGCTCAGCGAAGGGCGAGGCAAAGAGCTGCTCGAGCGTCCACACCACCCAGATGTCTTTCTCAAGAAGGTGGAGCGGACGCCCGAGTGCAGTCTGTGCGACAGCTAGCGCATCCTGTTTTTCCTGGGCGGAGAGCGTAAAATAGCTCTCAGCCATTCGTTGGCACTAGTGTGCTCACGGTTTGGGCTAGCCATCCAGGCAAAACGGGGCGCATAGCCTGCAACTCTTCCAATTCTCGCGGCTCCAACCGATGGGTTAGCACCGATAGGGCGCGCCTCGCTTCCCGCGGCCCAAGCCAAGTAAGGGCCCGGGCTGCCTGCCCTGCTCTCTCGGTTGGCTTCGCAAGGCTTCGCGAACTTGCATGCCGAAGTTCGATGGACTGCTTGCCGAGCGATAGCCTGCGACTGCGGCCCGAAGTTAGATAGACGGTCCTAACCGGTACTTGTGTCGTCAGGCCAAGTTCGTTTGCTGCCGTAGCTCCACTCGACACAATCGTTTCTCCGCTCGTGCGTGCAATTCCTTCGATCAGCTTCTCCGGAAATGGAGCTCTGGGACCAAATTTCGTTGCTACGGGCCGAACATAGAGACCGCGTCCAACGCGCAAGACGCGGCCGTTTCTCGCGAGCCGAGAGAGTGTTTGATCAATGGCCGCGCGGTTGGACAGATGCAGTAGCCCCTTCGCTGTCAGAGGCGTACCCTCTGGCTGCGTTTCCACATAGCTCAAAACTTTCTCGGTCAGCGAGTTCATCATGTGCATCTCCGTGTCAGAAATATAGTATAATTTCTGACAGAAGCCAAGTATAAAAATACCCTTGTGACATCAACACCTTACGCGGATATGGCTAACGGAGTCCTCAGCACAGGGCTGCTGCCAAATCGCCTCAACCCACCTAGTCCCGCCAAACATAAGACCAGGCTGTGCGCACGGCTTAAACGACACGAGCCTAATTGCTGTCGCGTCTTACGTTCCGCTCCTCGTCTTCATCGATCGCTTGGAGAAGGCGCTTGTAATGGAACGGCGCGGGAATAAAGGACTCGTCCAACGTTATGTAGGTGTGGCGCCAAAGCTTCAAAATGTCGAGCAGCTCAGCATCGAGGTTGTAATACAGGATGTCCGCATTGCAGCCATAATCGTCCGTATGCGACTTATCCTTGCACTCCTGACAGAACTCGACAGTGATTATATGATCGAGCCCTCCGCGATCGATCACGTCCTTCAGGCTACTTCGTAGATCCTTAAGAACCGGCGTGAGGTCGCGGTATAGCGTCGAGCGCTTTCGGAGCTGTTCCGCCAGATGACGATCTCCGCTCTTCCTTGCTCTATCGATATCCTCTGGCGCGGCCTTCCTGACCGCTTGCATAGTGTCGAGATGCTCTTCCATTTTCGCCAGCAGCGTTGCTCCACCGCCGTCGAGGACTGCGCCGACCGCGCATCCCGCGATAAACACGCGTGCGTCGCCATGCAGGCTGTTGACATAAACGACCACGGCACCGGTTAAGAAGCTAAGATCGCGCAAGAGCTCGACGAAGTCGTCGGACGGATTGAAAGACGGGACCAGAATGATGTGCGATGTCTGCGTCGCCAAGATGGTTGCTGACTGACGCACGAGCGACAGAAAGGTCGAGGGGTCGAATGTGTCGAAGCAGATCGCCGGTGTGACATGAATAGGAAATGACTTGCCATCCGATCCCTTCACGTCGACTTTGTAGGTAATGTATTTGTCGCTGCGTGGGCCGAGGATATTCTCGCTCAGCGCCCTCGCCGAGGCGAGTTTGTAGTGCCACTCCTGCCGATGAGGCTTCTCACCCTGCTTATGGTAGATGACAAGCCCTCGATTTGATCCCCCTTCGTGGCGCGACCCGGCAAATATGAAATGAGAAAAGTGCTGTCCGTCGCCTCCGGGGAAACAGCAATCGCGGATCTGGTTTTCGATGTGATCGCCGTCCACCTCCGGAGGGAGTCCGAATTCGGGCAAGGCGATGATTTGGCATCCGCTGGCGGCCGCGGTCTTAATGTGGCTGCAAACTGTGTCTTTCCAGCGCTTCCAGCGAGCATCGCTCTCCGGACTTTGAAGGCGTCGAGTGCGTCCGAGTTCGGGAATACCTGCCCTATCAGGCATTCCTTCTATGGCTTGGCCGGCATCGAGCGGTTTTGCGAGGCAAAGATCCTCGTCGAGATAGGCTTTATCGATGAGCTTGCTGATCCGAACCCGTGTGCCCACGGCAGCTATGCGAAGTCGGCTGTCGATGTCGATGTTTTTTTTCTTAAGGGCCGCTTTTGCTTTTTCGTGGGTCTGAAACTTCGGTTTAGCCTTTGGGTCCTTCTTTTTCTCCGGGGGGAGGCGTCGAGTCGTGCGTTCGCCTCGGGACATGACGGTCACACGCTTGAGCGCATCTTCCTCTTCCTGAGTTAGATTGAGTTTTTCGCGCAAAATGATGCTCTGCAAATACCTTTTGGCGAGGTCGGGTGTCGGTTGCGGTGGTTGCTCCGGGTTTGGCGAAGGCAGGTAAGTTGCCGGATCATGAAGGTCAACGATGCGAGGCAGTCCGAATTTCGACGTCCGCATGAGAAGCACATTCTCAAGCAGTTCCTTGCCGTAGGCCGCTTGGCTTTCGGCCTTAAGGAGCAGTGGATCGTCGCGAAAGATTTCGTCGACGGCGTTTTTCTTTGGTGACACGATTCCTCGCCCGCTCGATGCGGTCCCTGCCCTGTGTCTTGGTGCTTTTGCCCCGCCGAGTTACGCGTACGCGCTCGCACCGGTTATTTATGGTTGCGAGACACAAAAGTGTAACGTCAGGTTCCGAGCGCTGACAATAGACTTCCCGTCCAGGACCTAGGCCGCGGGCTGCGGCGCTCGGACGATTTCAAGCTGCCGGGCGCCATTGTCGGCGATACGTGCACTGAGCGGCCGTGCAGCCGAGACCGAGCGCGCAAGGTCCGGCATAGCGGCGAAACGCATCCATCGCGGATCTGTTGGAAGATTGCTTGAGACCATTCCGATCGAACTCGCCAGACCGGAAATCACCCAGCGATTGATGTTGGGGGGCGCCGAAACATCAAGCATTGCCTCAGAGAATACGGCTGCCGTCCCGCCATTGCCGACTTTCAGCTTGACGTTAAGCGGGTCCGGCATGGCTGCGGTTTTGCGAATAAATCGCTCGACCTCTCCCGCGCCGGCACGGACCGCTTTTGCGGCTGACCCTGTAAGCGCGTCGTTAAAGGTAAGACGCGTTAGCGTCATTGCGTCAACCAGGTGCAAAAAGTCCGAATCGGTATTGTCAGCAAAGCTGACACGAAGCTGAGCGTCTCCGAACCGTTCGGGTCCTCGTTCTTTTTCATCAACCTGCTTTAGCGCCTTGATATAGGCCGCCCGCAACTCTTGGAGAGCCAATTCTGCGACTTTTGTGGTCTTCTTGATGAAGGTCACGGAGTCTGCCGCTGTCGGCGAGTTCTGCTTGTCGACAGGCACGCCTTCAATGGTCCACCAGATTTTCGAGCGACGGTTTTGGCCCTCGAGAACGCAAGCCGTTACCGATGGGCGGATGCGGATATCCCAATGCGCGTCGCCGATCTTCGCGCGTACTCGTTTTGAGCCGAACAAGCCCACTGTCGGCTCATTGCGAGGTTGTTTGGAGAGATCGGCGGAATATGCGCTCGCAGGGAACAGGCGCGTCTGGTCCTCATCGTCGAACATTTCGGGCTTCTGGACGATAGAAACTGGGAGGTCGTCGAAGTCCGTTGCGTCGTCGAACGCAATTCCAAGTGCCTTTGCCTTGTCGTGCACTTTGCAATAAATAGGACCAAGGTCTTCCCTCGAGATGAGCTCCATCTGTTCGAAGAATCTGTCGGCGACCACTTGGGGATCTGGTGCTGTGGTGCCCGCCCTCTTCCGCCCCGTCGATTCAAATGCGCAAAGGCCCATAAGCCGGTTGACGGTGAGCGGGTAGACCACGATCAGGCCCTCCGCTCAGCTAGCCGCGCGCGTCGCGACCGCGCGACCGCAGGCGTCAAGCGAGCTGGGATCGGCGCGCGGGGCGGCCGATGGGCGCAAGTCAGTCTGGTGGCTTTCACGCGAGCTCCGCACAGGGCCAGTCAGGAACGCGCTGAGTTCCGACGTTGATTTGCCCGGAAATTGCCACAAATCGGCAAAAGAAACCTGAATATTTCGGGCAAAAGGTCGCAGGTGCCTAAGATTCCGAGCGCGTGTGATGTTTGGGCAATACCCGCTCTGGTCTACGGAGGCCGAGATAGGCGTCATTCGAGAGCGGTCCTTCCTCCGGGCCGCCTCAGCCGTGTCGGCAACGGCGGGGCGCCGGCGCCGTTCCGCCCTCCGACAAAGTTTCGCGCCTAAACCCACAAGAAGCCAACCTTTCCGCCCTCCGAGCGTGCGAGTGTTCCCAGGAATTGGGGCGGATATCTGACGGTTCCAACCCTCTGCGTCGCATGGCCGCCACGCCTATGGTGCAGCGCAGCAAAGAACAAATAAAGAACAGTTACGCTTGGCCACATGGGGGCCCACGCTTAGACATTGCGGGCCGCCCTCCCACCGTCCCCTTCGGCTTGGTTGTTAGCCGAGGCGAACGCCTTCCGCCACCGTTAGCGCTTTGATACCGCACCAGCGTCCAGCGCTCGAGGCGCGCACCCGACGACCCACATGCTTGTCGAGGTCCCTACTCTCCAAATGGACTTGGATCATCCCGAAACCTCTCGAGTCGTGTGGAACCTGCCGAGCAATCGCTACCCGTCCACGGATTCGCCTACCAGATCCAACATTGAATGGCGGTTAGCCTTGGCTAACTCTCGCGTCTAGCAGTGGGAGGCTCGCGATCGATCGCCACTCAAGCGGACGTCTATTTGGAGGTGCAGTTAGCCATGGCTAACTGGGAACGGTCGCTATAAGTCTCAGTATCTATTACAGATTCCCTGCCATGTTAACGTTTCGTTAACCAAAAAAACCTTGCCAAGCTGGTGGAATCGGCGCAGAGGTTTCCTGCGAAAATTCGCGCAGAATGCGAAAATCTCCGCAGATTAGACTGATAGTGGATAATTCCAATGGCGCAGAAACAGCCCATACCAGCGCAGCAGGAAGAACTGATGACGCTGATTCAGAGGCAAGGCACCCGCCTTCGCTCTGAATTGCAGGCGCATCACATGTCCATGTTCCCACCAGATGCGCAGAAGACGATTCGCAACTTTGCTCCTGCGGAAGCAGCGCAACTGCTCGGAATCGCTGAAGGGTATCTCAGGCAGATCGTCAGCGAGAGGGAACAGCCCGCTCCAACAAAAGGTGGCCGGCGATCTTACTCGGTCGAGGACATTGCGGAGCTGCGCAAAGTGCTGGAGCAGGGGGCGCGCGGCGCGCGACGCTATCTCCCGCATCGCCGCGAGCAGGAAAAGCTCCAAGTCATCTCCGTTATGAATTTCAAGGGCGGTAGCGCCAAGACGACAACGTCTGCGCACCTCGCGCAGTGGCTCGCTCTCCATGGATACCGAACCCTCGTGATCGACCTCGACCCGCAAGCTTCGCTTTCTACGCTTTTCGGTCTCCAGCCCGAACTCGACGTCGGCGCCAACGAAACGCTTTATGGTGCGATCAGGTATGACGATCAGCGCCGTTCAATAACGCAAGTCGTGCGCGAGACTTACATGCCGGGACTTCACATCGTCCCAGGCAATATCGAGCTGCAGGAATTTGAATTCGACACACCGCGCGCGCTCATCAACAAGGCGCCAGGCGAGACAATGTTCTTCGCCCGCATCGGCGAGGCACTTTCGGAAGCGCAGGGCCACTATGACGTCGTCATCATCGATTGTCCGCCGCAGCTCGGCTATCTCACGCTTTCGGCGCTGACGGCCGCAACGGCCGTTCTCATCACGATCCATCCGCAAAAGCTGGATGTGATGTCGATGAGCCAGTTTCTACAGATGACAGGCGATCTCCTCGCCACAGTGGCCAAAGCTGGCGCGCAAACGAATTACGACTGGATGAAATATCTCATCACTCGTTTCGAGCCAGGTGACGGCCCGCAGAATCAGATGGTCGCATTCCTGCGCTCAATCTTGGGCGAAAGCGTACTCGTTCATCCGATGCTCAAAAGCACAGCAATCTCAGATGCGGGGCTTACCAATCAGACGATCTTCGAGGTTGACCGGCGTCAGTTTACGAAATCGACCTATGACCGGGCGCTCGAGTCGGTCAACAACGTTAGCGCCGAGATCGAGACGCTCATGAAGGGCGCCTGGGGCAGGGCGTCATGAGCCGGAAGATTTTCGGACCGATCACGCCGGAGGCCAAGTCAGCCGGGCAGGGGACGGATACCGCCGCGGCCACTGCCGCTCCTGCACCGCGCACTGACCCCTTGCGCATACGGCCTTTGATGGGGCTTGAAACCTTGCCGGGCGCGCCGAAAGCGGCGCCAGTCGGGGCCATAAGCTCGAGCCTCAGCGAGCTTAGCGAGCGCAATAAAAACGCGGTAGACATTGAAAAAAAGCTCGCTGCCGGCACGACAGTTGTCGAACTCGACACTGCTCTCATCGATCCATCTTTCGTCACCGATCGCATGCCGCTCACAGGGGACGCGCTTGATGATCTAATCGACGCTATCCGCACCAATACGCAGCTCAGCCCTGTGATGGTGCGGCCCCATCCTGAGAAAGTTGGGCGTTACCAGACAGCCTTCGGCCATCGCCGCATTCTGGCGACGAAGGCGCTCGGCATCCCAGTCCGCGCGATCGTCCGCAATCTTTCGGACGAGGAAATGGTGATCGCGCAGGGCCAGGAAAACCATGCCCGCAAGGATCTGACCTACATCGAGAAAGCGCGCTTCGCGCAGCGCCTCGATGATCGCTTTTCGCGTGAGACGATCATGGAGGCGATGTCGGTCTATAAATCCGATCTCTCCAACATGCTGACCGTCGCGCGGCGCATTCCCGACGAGGTCTCAGACGCAATCGGCCCCGCACCGAAGGTCGGCAGGCGTGGCTGGATCGAGCTCGCCGAACTTCTCAAGAGCCCTCGTCTCCTTGAGGTTGCGAAGACAGCCTTGAAGACCGCCGAGATGGCCACCGTGGACACTGACGAGCGCTTCAAGGCCGTGCTGGCCGCCGTAAGACGCGCGCCGCCCAAGGCGAAGACGGAGACTTGGTCCCACGCAGGCAAACCACTTGCACGCGTTGTCAGTAGCTCAGAGCGCGTTTCGGTCGCGATTGATCGTAGGCAGGCGCCGGGCTTTGCCGAGTTCGTGATGACCAAACTCAAAGACCTCTACGCCGAATACGAAAAGCTGAAAGCAGAGCAGGGGGGCACCGGATGAGATCACCGGCGCACCACGCCCGCTCCCAAATGTCGCGCTGCACTCGCGATTCCGGCGCGCGCAGTCCGTCGTACATCGCCCCGTATACAGAACAGCGAACGCTGTCGGGATCTTCTCGACAGAATCGGAGAATCGTCGCTAGGTCATTCAATCGTACCGTAACGACCAGAAGTCTTCGCGCGACGCGCCGAGACCTGGTCGCAATGCGGCCGGAGGAGGGAATGCGGCGATCGAGTTGAGTTCTTGAAATGCAAAAGCCCGCTTTGGCGAGCGGGCTGGAGCAAGTTACCTGCGACGGGTTGGCGTCCGTCTTCGGCGAATCAGCACCTCCGAAATTAGGGCGCAAGCCAAAGTCCCGCAAGCGAAAACGCAAGTTTTCGCAACGGTGATTCATTGCCTGTCGCACGGCTCATTGGAGTGAGGCGTGCCGTGTATTGTTTGACGATCAAAATGAGTTTCTGCGGCCTTCTCGCGCCCACGGCGCTTGAGACGGCGCGTCCCCATGCCGGCGAGCGGTCCTGCTCGCCTGGCTTTGTGTGGCCTCACGGCCGCCCAGAAGACCAACCCGTGATGATGAGGTTCGAGACGAAGAAACGTGCCTGAAATGCAAAAGCCACCGTTGGCGCGGTGGCTTTGCGAAATCTCGTGATGGGCTTGGCGGCCCGGTTCGGTAATCAGACAACCCGAATCTAGCCGCTCAAGACTCAAGGCGCAAGCGAAATCCCTGATTCCGCTCACGCTCTTGCTTTGCCCGTCGCGACCCAACCAACCCGAAGGAGGGTCCTATGACGACGGAGACCCATGGCTCTGCCATGCATGAGGGGCATCGCGCCGGCCGCCCCACCGGCTTTAGGCGGCTCAGCACAGCCTTACTTGAGAGCGAAGATCTGGCGGCCGACTTCAATGGCTTTGGCGAAAACGCGCCGACGAAGGGCGCGATCCTGTCCGCCTTCAAGGCTGCGGCGCCGTTTCTTGGCTACGGCAGCAAGGTCGTGCATGCGATCGACTGGCTGTTTCGATTCTCATCGCCCCAGGACTGGCTCTATGGCTCACGGCCGATCGTATGGCCATCCGCGCGCATGCAGCAGGAAGATCTCGGCCTCTCGCCGACGCGCACCAAGGCGCTCAACCGGATGCTGATCGAGCTTGGGCTCATCACGGCAAAGGACAGCCCCAACGGCAAGCGTTACGGCCGCCGCGACACCCACGGGAAGATCGTCGAAGCCTACGGCTTCGATCTCTCACCACTCGCCCAGCGCCTCGACGAGTTCACGCGTGTCGCGGAAGAGGGCAGGGCGATCCGCGCTCGAATGGGCATGCTGCGCCGGCGGGCGACGATCGCGCGGAAGGGCCTCGCTCAGATCGAGGAGGCTGCCCAGGAGGCGAAGCTTTCGGATACTGCCTGGCGTCAGCTCTTCGATGAAGCAGGCGTACTGAGCTCAGCCCTTCGCCGTGTGACGCGGATCGAGGAGATGGAAATCGGCGTTCAAAGCCTCGAGCGACGCCACGCGGAAGCGCGCCAGCGCCTCGAAGAGCAACTCAACATCAAGAAGAAGGAACAAGAAAAAGACCGCGAGGGGTCCGATAGCGGTCCTCACATATATACCTACAAACCACCCTTAAAATCTGAATCAGATACGGTAATTGCTTCCGAAGGAAGTAGTAGCGAGATTTCTGCTCCTCCTGTGCCCACGGCCGGACCTCAGAGTCCAACGGAGAAAGAAGAAAGGGGCAGGGTAGGCAACATCCGACCGGACGAGCTCGTGCTGCTGGCGCCGCGGCTCCAGCATTACCTGCGGACCTTTGAGCCGCGCTGGTCCGATATCGTCGATGCCGCTTACGCGATGCGCCACGAGCTCGACATCTCGAAGCCGCTCTGGGCTGAGGCCTGCGTCGCCATGGGCCGCGAGTTGGCGGCGATCGCGGTCGCGATCGTCTCGACCAAGGATCCGGCTCACTTCACGCGAACAGCGGGCCATTACTTCCACGGTATGGTCCAGCGCGCGAAGAAGGGCCAGCTTAATCTCGACCGCACGATCTGGGGATTGCGGACGGCAGGACGCCCGCGCACAAAGACGGATCACTCGGTCGAGGGAAGCGCGTGACGACGATGCTAAAGCTGCGGGCTGATGCAGGGCAGCGGCGTCAGCCCTCCGGCGATCGCAGAGACCGCTTGGGTGTGACAATCGGCAAGCGCTTTGTTGACGGTCGCTGGGAACTGGATCTGATTGATCACGCCAGTATTTGCCGCACTGGCTGCCGTATTGCGCGCGGTTTCGGCGCTTGCCGCCGCGGACGCGGCAGATGTTAGGCCCGCAAGCCCGGCTGCCGCGGTGCTCTGATCTCTCGTCGACGCCGTTTGTAGAGTGCCGTCGGCCGCGAGAGTAATGCCTAGGGTATTATTTTCAAAAACGCCGCTATGCGCCGTGTAGATGCGCGGTCTGCCCAGCTGCGGCAGATTAAGGGCCATCCTCGAACTGTCGTCACTGTTCGGCGATGTGTCGGCCGCGTTCGCGTTCGGGATTGGGCAAGGCACCTTGTCCTCTGGAACTGTCCAGTCATTGGGACCTCGAACTGGTTCGATTGCCGAGTCAACCGTGCATACCTGCACAAAGCCGGTTGCTGGGTCGCGCAAGACCAAGCCCTCTTCCACGGTGTGGCCCATGGGATCGGGAGTTAACGAATCTGGATTGCGCTGGTTGTATTGAGTGCTGTCGAAAAACGTCCGCGGATCGACAGCAATGAGCAGCGCCGCGGGCATGTGCACTGCTCGCCAGACGCTTTGGCAGTCTTTGTCACAGGTTGGGTCGTTAGGTTTCCCGTACCAAGTGCGCCCCGCATCTGACAGGAATTTCTGAACGAGGCTACTAATGGGAAACTGCTTCCAAACAACGTAAAAATCATCCTGGAGTTTTAGTTGGTCGGGCTCAGGCGTCCACTTGATGACCGTTGTCCGAGTTAGCTTCTTTGCAATTGTATCGGCGATGTCGCTTTGAACCGCGGCGATCGCATTGGCCCAAACAGCGGTTGGGTCATCTTTGCCCGGCGTGTAGTCGCCGGTAAGCGTGTTAGCGCGATAGTCGGCAAGCTTTTGCCGCAGGGCAGCCAAGGTTTCTTGGCTTTTCTGGACAGCCTCCAAGGCCTTTTGCGCGTCGCCGTTGCAATGCTCCGGTGAGTTATCGGCGACCAGGGCTTGTGGTCGTAGACCCACCCGCGGGACACCAGGTAGCAGCGCCGCCCCGACTATTTGCACTGTCGCTTGTAGAGCTGCGACTGCAATGGGACCGCTTTGATCGTTGATCGATCCGTTGAAACCCTGAAAGGTACGGTTTGGCGCCGTGTTGACGGTAAAGTTTGTTTCCTTCAGCCAAGTGCGGGCCTTCTCGTAGTCGATCGCATATTCATGTTTAGGGTCCGGCTCGCTGACCGGCACGGGCGTCGCGACTACTTTTACTTTTATGTCAAACGGATCGAGATGCTTGTTGGTTGGCGGAGCTGCACTACGCCCGTCACATTGCATCAGTGATACGGCAACAGCGACATTGATGGAGGTCTGCGGGAGGAAGTAAGTGAAGGCGCCTGAAATAGGTCCATACGTATGACTGGGGGTTGTGCTGCCCGGGACACTGAATTCGTCTTCCGAGATCTTCCTAACTTTCAAATCGGCAGTGCATCCCGCCAACAGCGCCAGCGCTGACAAGGCGAGCGCGCTCGCACGCCGCTTGGTGACAGCCATCCCAACCCCCAAATTGTGTTGATTGGGCTTCGACGCCTACACGCCCTCCGAAATCCAATCACGCCGAGCGACGCCGGTAAAGCCATACCCATCGGTCTGGGCCACGACGCAATCGGTTCGCGCGCAAGCCCAGCCCTTCCCCCTAGTCATGCTGCAGAGGGCGCTGTCTCGGCTTCGAAGACTCCGGCCAGTGCAAGCTGACGGCGAACGGAAAGCGGTCTCATTAGGCTTACCGAGTGTGCCCCCAGCCATTGTCTGCATCAGCCGGCGGCCAGCCGATGTCGACAGTTGCCCAAAACAACACAGAAGTTCAGGGCGCTTGTCTGCGGAAGCCGCTTCGTCTCCGGTCGCGGGCGACAGGCCAGCTCGGTGTAACGCCAGGATTTTTCCTCTTAGGCGAAAGCACCGTTGTCGGCACTCACACTAGCCCCTTTGCGTGGTGCCGCGGGCGGCCTCGGAAAGAAGCGCAACCTTGGAGACTTGGCCGTCATCGGGTCAACGGGAATTTTCCCCGCGCCTTCGGCGCTCCTCGCGGTCGCAACGCTGCAAAATTCCCGTGAACCCCGTGCGGGGTGACCCGGACGTCCGGCGTCTCCGATCGGTGCGCATCCGAGGCCGCATATCGCAGCCTCACAACAAAGGAGACTACCATGAGCACAATCGGCACTTTCACCAAAGAAGGAAACGGCTACACCGGCACGATCGCCACGCTGACCGTCAAGACGAAGGCGACCATCCGCGCGGTCGAGAACAAGACCGGTGGGGACAACGCCCCCGACTTCCGCGTTTTCGCCGGCAACGTCGAGATCGGCGCGGGCTGGTCGAAGGAGAGCAAGGCTAAGAATGCCTACGTCTCGGTGAAGCTTGACGATCCGAGCTTTGCGGCGGCCATCTTCTGCCGCCTCGTCAATCTTGAGGATCAAGAGCAGTCGCTGCTCTGGAGCCGCTGACGGCACAGGGGCGGGCTTCGGCCCGCCCCGATCGTCTTATTACGTAGTTGAATCGCTTGGGGCGTTGTCGCTGCTTCACAGCATCGGCCGCGGCTCGGAGAGGGATTTTTTGCGTCTGGAAACCTGTTCTCGGACTACGGGTTGGCGACCCGACGCCCCTTCGCTGAGAGCCCAAAAAGGAGGCGCTCGGGACTCTTCTCGACATAGCGATCAAGGATGGCAGTGAAGGATGAAGCAAAACTCGCGTCGTACTTCATGTGCTCAAGGGCGAGGGCGCCCGCAATGATCTTGCGCCTTGTATCGAGCTTCCGGTCGCGGCTCTTTTTGAGCGTCTCGTATTTTTGGACCGTCGCATTCTTTCGATGAAACCGGGCGAGCGCCCGGGCCTCATTTTCTCTCGCCGCGTCTAAGAGCTCGTCAACGCTGCGCCGCCGTGGTGGTGCACCCGACGTTTTCTTTCTTGCTGTCATTGCTCGTGCTTCGGCCCAGCTCATTGCGCCCCGAATCATGATCGACAAGTCGGCGATAGTCTAACCAAATTTTGGTAGGTGGCTAGCATTTTGTCGGAACGCGCGCTTATATGTTCGTGCCGAACATCGCGGCGCATCCAGGGCGATCATGGGCGCGTTTCATTTCACTGCAAAGATCCTCAAACGCTCGGCGGGCCAAAGCGCTGTGCGTTCAGCGGCCTATCGCTCTGGCTCCAAGCTTTTCGACGAGAGGGCAGGCAAGACAGAAAATTACACCCGGAAGAATGATGTGGTTCGCGCGGACATTCTGGCTCCGGAAGGATCGCCATTGTGGCTTTTTGATCGCGAACGCCTCTGGAACGCCGTTGAAGCGCGGGAGAACAGGCGCGACGCTCAGCTGGCACAAGAGTTCGAGATCAACCTACCGCGGGAATTCTCAGACGAAGAGAATTGGCGGCTGGTCACGGACTTCGCCAAGAGCCGCCTGGTTAGTGACGGCCGAATTTGTGACATCGCTTTTCATAAGGGCAGGGCGACGGACGGTGGCGACCACCCTCATGCGCATATCATGATGCCCCTACGGGTGTTCCGGGATGGCACCTTCGCCGAAAAGCACTCAGCTGTTGATTGGCGCAATTTCTTTGGCAGGACGGACACAGTCTCAGCGCTTCGTGTCGATTGGTGCGAGTTTTCGCGGGCGAGGGCTGCTGAGCTCGGTATTGATCTCGGGCCCGACTGGGATCACCGCTCCTATATCGACCGTGGGGTTGATATCGAGGGTCAGCCGAAGATCGGCGGGGCCGCAGCCCGCATGAAGCGAGAGTACGGGACGTCGGAGCGCACCGAGGAAGTGCTGGCCACGATGCGCCGGAATGGCGAGCGGCTGCTTGCCGATCCGTCCATCGCGCTTTTGGCCCTCACAAACCGGCAATCGACGTTTACTGAGCAAGACCTCGCCCGCTGGGTTCATAAGCACTGCGTTGACGAACAATATGCAGAGATTGTCGCGGGGGCACGAGCCCAGGCGATTGCGCTTGGCAAAGATGATCGTGGGCAACTCCATTTTTCAACGCAGGACATGATCGTCCTCGAAGGGCAGATGATGGAAACGGCCTCAGTGATGGAGAAGAGGCTCAATCACTATATTGACCCGCGCCTGGCCGATAGAGCCTTCACGAAATCGGATCTCTCCGAGGAACAGCGCCTCGCTGCGGTCCAAATCGTATCTGACGGCGATTTATCCTGTCTGGTTGGCTATGCCGGCGCGGGAAAATCGACAATGCTCGGTGAGGTTCGGCAGTTGTACGAAAAGGACGGGTATCGCGTTCACGGTGCCGCACTCTCCGGCATAGCGGCGGAGAACCTAGAGCAGGGAAGCGGTATAGCGGCGCGTACTTTGGCGAGCTGGTCCTATGCCTGGTCCGATGGTCGCGATCTGCTCGGGAAGAAGGATATCCTGATCATCGACGAGGCGGGCATGATTGGCAGCCGGCAGATGGCTGAGGTGCTCGACCGCGCGCAGCGGGCTTCGGCCAAGGTTATTCTGGTTGGCGACCCCGAGCAGCTGCAAGCGATCGAAGCGGGGGCTTCGTTCCGGGCAATTCAGGAGAGAACAGGTGCTGCCGAACTCACTCAGATCAGGCGGCAAGAAACGGGGTGGCAGAGAGAAGCAACGCGCGAGTTAGCAACGGGTGAAACAAAGAAGGCGCTCGGACGATATCGAAGTGAAGGGCATATCGAGAGCGCGATAGACCAGAATGCGGCCCATCAACTCCTCATTGAGAAATGGCGGACCGAGGAAAAAGCCGACCTAATTGGTTCTCGCATCATGCTTGCGCACACGCGCGCCGACGTCGAGGCGCTCAATCTACTCGCACGCGAAGACGAACGCGAGCGAGGAAAGCTGGGGCGAGACTTCCAGATTCAAACCGGGCGGGGTGAGAGATCGTTTGCTGAGGGCGACCGTCTCGTTTTCCTCCGCAACGATCGCGAGATGAACGTCAGAAACGGCACACTTGGGACCCTCTCCAAGGTGAAGGGTGGCGTTCTGACTGTGGAGACCGATGACGGTCGGGCGGTCTCGATCGACACGGGGCGTTATCGCGACATAGACCATGGCTACGCAGTGACTATTCACAAGGCCCAAGGCATTACGGTTGATCGCAGCTTCGTTCTAGTGACTGACGCCTTCGACCGACATCTTACCTATGTAGCTTTGTCGCGGCACAGAAAGTCTGTTGATGTCGTGTATGCGGGAGACAGTTTTAAATCTGACGCTCACATGGATCGCATGCTGTCCCGAGAGCGGTCCAAGGATGTCACATCTGATTACTCGTCGGACGCAGCAGAAATCCGGTATCTGAGTCCCGAAGATGTAACCCCGGCAGGAATCTTCAAACGGCGCGAGCGGGACGGCGGTCGCTCAACCGGCTTCGAAAGGTAGGCCTGGTAAATATCATCCGTACACGGTATAATGCGGGTATGAAATACCTCGCGTTGCACTGTTTTGAACAGAATGTACCAAGCCCTCAGGCTCGCTCGCGCGATCCGCTCGCATCCACGAGTGCGGCGCAGGCGCTTGAACTGCAATGTCGTATTAGCGCTTTGAAAAACGAGTTGGATAAGGAAAGAGAGCGGACCCGACAACTGGAAGACATGTTTCATCGTCGCATCGACGAGTTAAAAGGCATTGTCAGGTATCACGCTGAGATTCTCAGCGTGCTTAGACCCGCTATTTTTCCAGAGGCGGCCGACTGCGAACGGCAGGTTTACGGCATCCTGAAGGACGATGGACGTGACACGATTCATCTTGATGCCCGGAAGCGCGCAAGACTGTCCGATCCTCCAGACGACTTTTGGATTGCCAAAGCGCTTCGAGACGAGTGAGAATAGATCGTCCTTCCGGAGGCGCTTGCCATGGGCGGCGTCTATGACGACAGTGATGAAGCGCGCAAGCGGCGGCGCCAAAATGACCTCTCGCTAGATTCCGAGACCGCGCAACAAGAAGGCACGGCACACGACCTCGATGCGGAAGCAGAGCTCAACGCGCGGAAGGTTGGCGGGCTCCTCGCTAACGGGAGAATAACGCGGCACCAAGCCGTCTACCTCATTCGACAATTCGACAACGAGCAGCTTGTCGCCCTAAACACCCAGGAACAGCCTTCAGCAGCTGAGAAAAAGCAAACAGCGGAGCACTTCGCGACCCAGAGTCTTGGGAGAGAGCTCGAATCTAGTTCAGTCAGAGAAGCTAATAGCGTGCCCGAAACTGCCCGGTTTCTTTCGGATCGCCAGATCATGGAGCTGGCGGACGACAACACCAAAAAATTGATCGCTCAGTCGAAGACGCTCGCCGCCCACCAACCTCGACTGGAGGCGTTGAACCAAAATCCTGCGCAGGACGCAGTCGATGCCGCAAAATCCCGAGGGGAACGGACGATCGCTGACTCGCACATTACGGAGGCGGGCGATCGGTACGAGGCCGCCCACGAACAGTGCTTCAAAGAAAAAGACCCACAACGGACGATCGGTCGTGCCGCGACTCAAGAGTACATTGGGTTCGCCGAGGATATCAAAGATCTAAACAACAGAATCGGAACTGAGCAGGATGTTGTGAAACGCCTTGCGCTCGAAGACGAGAAGCAAATCGTTGCTGCCGAATATCTTGCTCTCACGAATTCTCGCATTGCTCATAACGCAGAGGTCATCTGGGGGAGCGAGTTCGCAGCGGAGGCCGAAGCTTATCGCGAGCGGGCTGCCGTCTTCTCCGATCGTGCAGAGCAGCTGCGCGAGAACTACAAGCAAACCTATGGCCGCGATGGATCGGTAACACGCGGTCATGCGGCAGACGATCAGGGCGCTGCTGAAGAGGCGCGCCGAGGCTATGATCTTCAGGTTCAGACCGGCCAAACAATCAGCGAGGACTCAGCTAGCTCGACTGAACGCGATAGCGGGACTTCGGCGACAGCTGAACTACCTGAACGCACGGACCGAACTGCGGAGCGAGAAGAAAAGGCAGGATCGAGGGAAGAGATAGCGATGGCGAGCGCACCCAAACCTCGCAATCTTTCCCGGTCGCAGGGCGTCTCATACTAGGGCCTCTGCTGGATCGAGAGCCATAATGTCCTTGAGCTCCGGCACATCATCGGGATAGGGCGAGTAGCTGAAGAGCCGCCCTTTGAGCTTGTGCGACATCACGATGCCGAAACCGTCATCCATATGTCTTAACGTGGCGGGCGCGATCGTGCCGTTCGCCAACTGCGATATATGATTGGCCGTGAACACGTCCTGAGGCGCAAAACTGTGAATTACGCCAGCGTTCGCCAGGAAGCTTTCCCACCTTTCTTCATAGATGTGCTTCGCCTGCGAAAGATCCTGAAGTACGGCCCATAGCTTCAATCCATACTGACGCATCAGACCAATATTTTGCTCGATCGCCGGCAAATGGCCAAGCTGCGCAAACTCATCCAGCATGAGGAGCACCGGCACCTTGGCTTTGCGTGTGTCCTTCATGAGGGGCTGCATGACCGACGTGATCATCAACCGCAGCCAGGTACTGTGTGTCACTACCCGCCTGGCCGGCAGAATAAGATAGACCGTCCAGGGCTCCTCTTTCATCTTTCCGAAATCGTGTTCGGATCGTGCGATGTCCTTCTTGATGGGCCGGCTGTCGAGCCATCGGGTTTGCGTCAGTGCTGTGGAGATGACGCTTGAGAGTTCGCGGTTCTCGGGACCTATATCGGCAAACCGTGATGCCTTAGCCACCAGTTCGGGACAGTCGTGCTTCTCTCCCGCCTCGATCATGCCGAGAACCTTATGCCCTTCAAATTCGACATATTTGTCGGTGACCATGTCCCGCAGCGATGTGCTCTTCTGCGCCAGCATTGTCCTTACGTCCACCAGCGAGGCCTGATCCTCAAGTATCAGCTTGGCATACATAATCAGCGCGCAGACCAGCTCCTGAGCTGACTGGCTAAAATGCGGTTCGCGGCCCTCAACTCGTATAAGCGACTCAGCAAGGCCCATCGCATCGTCGGCAAACTCTTCATCCTCGGCTTCAGGATTGAGCACAGACAATGGATTGAAACCATCGCTTCTTATTCCGAAAACACCGAACGGATTGAGCACGATGACCTTGCTACCTGCTTTCTCGCGATGTTCTCGCGTCATCGCGGCTAGATCGCCTTTCGGGTCAACAACCAAGATCGACCACTCTGTCAGTGCGGCGAGGTTGGGAAGCAAGAGTCGACGACTTTTGCCCGACCCATTCGGCCCGATTGTGATGATATGGCGGTCGTCGGCATAGCGGAGGAGGCGATTGGGGGCCCCCGGGGGCTCTGATCCTTCCGAACGGTCGGTGCCATATCCGAAATAAATCCCGCCGTTTCTGCGCCACCGCTCGTCCTTGGCCAATGCTCTAACTCGACAGTTGCCGCGCGCCGTAGCTGGGCTCGATTTGATCCGCTGGACCATAGGTTTCGCCAGGCGTCATGTCTTCCAGGCGGACGATCTCAGGAACAGCTTGCAGGTTTTTCGCTCCGGGGATGAATTGACAGTTCAGTTCATACGCGAGCTGATCCGCAAAAAGCCACGTGCCATCCACTACCTCCGGTACGATTAAAATCCAAATAATCGCAAACTGGAGCCAACCTTCAGCATCGACGAATTGCAGAAGGGCTCTCGCCTGTGGACCCAAGAGGTCGAACAAATACGTGAAGACAAGCGGCACGAGGATCAGCCCAAGGAGACCTTTCGCGATGCGGATGTCGATCTGACGCAAGTCCCAACCACGCTTGTCGAGAACGCTCTCTTCCTCTCGCGCGAGCCATTCTCCTGTAGAGCGGTCGATCTCGATACGTCCGTTCGAGAATTCTCGGATAATGCGACCGTGATAACCGTCTTGTTTTGCCCATCTAAATCCAAGCCGTTCGAGCGATAACCAATGGCCCAGGTAGCGCCGGGCGACGTAGAAGGGATGAAGCTCAACAGCAGTCAAAACGATCAGGGCAAAGGTAATGAGACCCGTTAGAGTGATGTGCTCGGATATGACGATCGTTGGAAGCTTCCAAGCGAATGGCCATGCGAGCCAATAGTACCAAAGGAGCCCGGTCCAAATGAGCGGCATCGTCGCCGGCTTCATGAGCTCCATCATTTTCTGATAAGAGCCTGCGATCCCGTCAGGTCCCACCCAAAAGATAGGTCGAAGTTCTGCCTCTTCCATGACTGGTCCTTCGAAGCGTATAGAGCATCAGAGCAACCCTGCCAAAGTCAAGAAGTTCGCGATGCTTTGCTGAGTTCGCGGTCTTCGTTATCGTTAGACTGAAGCAAATTCGGCGCATTCATGTGGCGGCTGCCAAGAACGCGTGACTACGTTCTCGTATTGTCAGGCCTCGGGTTGCTTTGGCTTGCAATCCATTTCTGGGACGCGCATGTCCGCGCCGAGCAAACGCGCATCTGGGCTAAAGACGGTGGTCATTCCGCACCTCTTATCGCGTTGATCGACTTGTTTGAGGGGAGAGCTTATGGGCAAGCACCGCGGCCGCCAGCTTCTCCGACGGCTATCCCCGCCCCGGTGTCTGAGCCGTCAGTGACGCCGTCGCCGCAGCCTGTGGAAGAAAAGCCCTTAACTCCACCCATCGCGCCGGCGTCTTCGGATCCGCCTCTGATTTTTCCAAAACATCAGCCAACCAGCGCAGCGCAGGAAGCTATGGGGGCGGCGGCTGGCTGTCGCCCGGGCGCCGAAGTTGCAGCGCGATGGCCGACCTATTTTCATTTGGCCGGCGCATCGCAGCCAGAAATCGCTGATGTCGGGGACTCGATGACGGTATCGACTGACCACCCCGTGTCAGGAACACGGTGTGACGTCGTCTTCGAGAATCCTAGACACGCTGGCGCCATTCCAGTGGCTGACATCGCTCCGCGCGCGCAAGTGGAGGCTGAATTGGCGGCGCGCGCCTACAACCAGCCGGTCCGCCTCAGGCTCAGTGACTTGCAGAATCGTTTTGCAGACGACGTCCATCGGCGCGCTGCTGCCCTCGGGCTCACCGAAAACCCCGGTTTTTATCAAGTGATAGATCGCGCGTACGCCTTCATCGCCTTATGCAGCGAGATTTCGGATGAACAACTTCGAGAAGCGCTCCGGGACAAAACGGACCCAACGTCGAACGGTGGGCGGGCAAAGTACGAAAAGTGCCACACCAACATTATCGGCGAGTATTTCCAGGGTGATCCTAAGGGGCTCTTTGTCCGCGTAGCGAGCCTTTCGGGGGCTAAGGGAGAGGCCCCCTACCACATCCGTGTTCTGTTTGAATCGCCACGTCCGATCCCACCTCGAAGGGATGGGCACCCGCAAACAGTTGACCAATACTTTCTTGAAGAATTTGACGAATATGGCGTCGGAAACTACGCCATTAGTCCATAGAGGGCAGGGGGTTAGTCCGTATACGGCGGATTCCGCTAAATACTTTCATCTCCAGCTGATATCATGGCTCCTGCATCTCAGGAGCCTTATGCTGCGCTACGAACACCTCACCCATCAGCCGTTCATGCAAGGCCAAATCGTGGGTGTGCCGCGCTGGGGCTATCACCGTTGTCCAGAGACGCACGAGTACTTTGATCTTTATCAGGCGGAATTGCTTCGCCGTGAGCGCGGCTTCTCCGGCGACGTTGTTTTGCGCCGGTATGAAGTGTTTATCGCACTGAAGGCTGACGGCGACCGCGTCTATCGACCACTCACGCGGTTTCGCTGCCAAAATAGTGTTGTAGCCCGTTTCCCGACTTTCCCGGCCGCGCAGAGCGGCACCCGTCGGAGCGACCATCCGATCTTCAGACTTGCTGGTTTTCAGGTGATGCAGCGGCGTGTACAAGACGACCTACCAGAACCACCGCAGCAGTCGCTCGGCGATAGGGTGCCAGCAGCGATAGGCCACATCGCTGCCCAAATCCGAGGTCTTCGCCGCCTTATTGTTCCTAGTGCGCGTACGCTCTAGCGGTCTAAGCGGGCGGCGACGTCCACGAGATCTCGCACGACCTTCTTGGCATCGGCGCCGATGGCACCGATCACCTTGATGAGCTCAAGGAGATCTAGCCGCCGCTGGCCGCCCTCATAGGATGAGATAAAGCTCTGGGGCTTTTTCAGCCGCTTGGCCAGCTCATCCTGGCTGACACCGGCCTTGGTGCGCACCTCTGCTAAGTGCGCGCCCAGCGCCTTGTGGTCTTTGGGTGTGAACCACACCAAGGATTCTCCCGCGGAAAGAGCCGCGGGCAAATCAGCTATATCGGATGTTCCGATATTGAAAAATCCGATATTGGATAATCCGATATTGCGCTAGAGTGCGACCACTCGGCAGGAACGGCCGACTAGGTCGACGAAGGGAGCTAGCCATGGCGGATGACTATTGGAGCGGCTTTGTTCACGGGCAAGCCACAAATTCAAACTCCTCCTCGGCCGGGGGGAGTGCTGCAGGCGGCCTCCTTATCCTGGTAGCCGCCCTGGCGGCGGCCGTTGCGGCGGCCGGTATATTCGCATTCATTGCTCTTTATCCGCTCGCGACCGTGGCCGTTCTTCTGGGCGTGTTTCTGCTCACGGTCATTTTCTCAGCGGGTATCGGCGTGATCTGGCACGACCCGTCGCCGATTTTTCTCTTCGATCAGCACTGGCTCTATTTTAACTGGGTTGGCCTTGTAGCCGCGGGGCTTGCAGGACTCGGGATTGCCTATCTCGCCGTGACGCGGATCGAGTTTCGCCTGCATGAGCGCATCATCTATTTCGGCCTTCGGCATCTGTGGCGGGTGCTCTTGCCGAGCGTGACGCTTGCCGTCGTGCTGATGGATACACAAGCCGATACCGGGATCACCAAATGGGGCCTTTGGTTGCTCCCGATTGGGCTCGCCACGGCGCTGCACTTCGCGCTTTGGAGCGACAAAATCTCACTGCGCCGCGAATGGCTTGAGCAGCAAGACAACGTATAGGAGGCGGTCGTGGCACTTTCGGACATCATTCTCCTCTATCTCTTGCCGTGGCTCATTCTCGTAGGAGTGGTCGTCCCGCTCGGCCTTGCAAGCGCGATGATCAAATGGCTTTTCAATGCCAACGTCATGCGCGTCATTCATGGCATTGCCGTGGTGGTGCTCGCCCCGTTTGGCGTGAATTTCCTGCGCACCGGCTTTATGACGCCCAACACGGACGCGATGCCCCTCTATCTGAGGCTTTCGGTGGATAGTTATGGTGGCGCCGGTATCGCGATCGCGATTGGTTCTGTCGTGATCATCGGCGCTCTTCTTGCCGAGCAAATCGAGCGCCAAAGACTTCGCTTCAAGGCCGGTGATGCGTGATGGGGAAAAAATTTCGGTGGCTCGTCTATCTCTCATATTCCGGCATGATTGGTGGCGGTTTCGGCATTGTCGTTGACGTCCTTGCGGATGCGCTTCGGTCGCCTGCCATGACAGATGATCCTGCCTTTCTTTGGCGATTTGCGATGTCCGCCGCGATGTTCTTCCTTTCGGCCATCCTTCGAGCAGTTCTTGCTATCGAAGAAAACACGCGCCCCGCCTAAGGGCTAGCCTCTTCAAGTATCTCTATGGGAGGCCACGTCCTGACTTCGCGATTGCCGGCATCGACGTCTTGTCGAACAGTTTTCCGAGCGGGCATACCAGCGTGTCTACGACGACCTATCTGGTGATAGCTGCTCTGTTGTCCCGCTCACAGCATAGCCGACACGCGAACGCGACTGTCTTTGCGATCGCGGCGACACTCTGCCTTCTCATTGGCTTGAGCCGCATCTATCTGGGTGCCCATTGGCCAAGCGATGTCCTTGCTGGCTGGATGCTTGGTGGAAGTTGGGCATTGATCGCCATCCGATCGCGCCTTTTGCGGATCGACCGCTAGGCCAAAAACGGCTCCGCAGCGCGGCTAGGCGCTCGCCTCAGTGAACTCCGCTATGATGTTCCTCTGTGTACTTGAGGAGGAGGATGGATGAGCAAGGTCTGGTTTATCACCGGCGCATCCCGCGGCCTCGGCCGGATCTGGACCGAGGCCGCACTCCGGCGTGGAGATAGGGTTGTGGCTACCGCGCGCAATCTGGCAAGTGTGGAGGGGCTTTCGAAGCAATTCGGCGACAGAGTTCTGCTGATCCCGCTGGACGTGACCAGGCCGGACGAGGTCATTGAGGCAGTCGGTTGCGCGCGATCCAAGTTCGGGCGGCTTGACGTGGTGGTGAATAACGCTGGCGACACCCTGATCGGTGCGATCGAAGAGTGCCGCGAGGATCAGGTGCGCGCCCTTTTCGATATCAATTATTTCGGTCCGCTCCGGGTGATCCAAGCGGTGCTGCCGCTGCTGCGAGAGCAGGGTGGGGGTCACATTCTTGGCGTCTCAAGTGGACTCGGGATTGTGGCAAAACCTCTCTTGGGTGCTTACAGCGCCACGAAATTTGCGATCGAAGCATTGCATGAGAGCCTTGCGCTGGAGGTCGAGCCATTTGGCGTCAGAGTGACGCTGATCGAGCCGGGAAATTTTGCGACTGGGTTCGCGGGCAGGGTGCCGCGCGATCCCGTTCCCAATCTTCCGGCCTATCAGGAGCTGCGCACCAATTCGCAAAGGCGGCTGGCGGGCTTGGAGCAAGGCGATCCCGAGGCGACCGCGGCCGCAATCCTCGCCATCGTCGATGCCGAGAAACCGCCGCTCCGTTTCGCGCTCGGCCCGGCCGTTCTCCCCGCCGCGCGCAAGGCCTATTTGAGACGGATCAAGCTCTGGAGGGCTTGGGCGCGCACTTCGAACGCCGCGCAGGGTACGCCACGGAAAGGCGTCATCGCGCCTTCTTGATGGTTCGCTTCTGCTTCTTCGCCGTCTTGCCCTCCGCGGCCTTCGGTTTCTTCGCGGGTTGGATATCGTCGACGCCGCCCCCAGGAAAAGCGAGCGAACGCGTGCTCGAGAACAAGACGGGACGCTTTGGCGACGTCCACAGAACTTCGCCGTCGATGAGCCGATAGTTGGCGGCGGTGCGAAACATCTCATCACCAAGCGGCGTGACGGCATTGGGATTGTGAAAGACGCAAAGCTCGTCGTCCCAGTCTTCCGAGTAGTCCGGGTCTTCGACATTGATCCGGAACGGCTCCGGCTCATAGGCAAAGTCACCTGGAACGTGGAGTCCGCCCGCACGGACGAGCTGAACGGCATCGTTGCCGAAGCCGGCCTGGACACCCATCCGGTTGAACTTGGCGTGCGTGCCGGCATTGGAAGAGAGGATCGCCGAGATATGCTTGTGGCGCTCCTGCCCGAAAAAGTTGCTCGGGATGGTCTTGGCGCCGACGACGTGGCTGTCTAGCCTCTTTTCGCGCCAGCGGATTTTACCGCCTTCTTCGTACTGCTCGACGCCAAAGCCGTAGAGATAAATCTGGAGTGCCGACTGCGACCAGACCATCGACGCCGGCGCATGGAAGTCCGCAATCGCGATGACGAAGGGATGGCCTTTGACGTTGGGGAGGTCCCAGTAGGCCTTCTTCACCTTGGATTCGAGCGGAGAGCCAAACTTCAGAACCATCTCCTTCTCATTGTATCCTCGCAAATCGTCCGGCGGTGGCGGTGGCGCGCCCTTGATAGACGGCTTGACGTTTGCCGTTGCGTTCGCGGTTGTCGCTTCAACGAAAACCTTCTTTCCGTCTCTTGCGAGGCAAAAGTCCGGAACAGCGCTTGAGCCGTTGAATTCAAAATCCATCGCCGTGAACGTGGCGAAGAGATAAAGCTCCCACAAGCGCCCGTCGAACCCGGTCGTTTGGAAATCCTTCGCGAAATTGCCGTCGCGGTCGACAAACCAGTACGAGATCTCCGTGAGAAGCTCGCGGGCGGCAGACGAGGTCACGCTGTCGCGGAGGTTGATGAATTTTTCATCGAGGTTCTTAACGCCCTTGATAAGCGAGAAGAGGTCGACACCGCGCTTAGCCTTGGGGCTCATCGGCACGGCCGGCGCCTTGCCTTCGAATTCGCCAAGCCGGGCTAGGACCGCCTTGTTCGCAGCCCGCGCCGTGATGTAGGGGCCGCGCCGGTCAAATATCTGATAGCGGCTGAAAGCGTCGCGGCCGAGCAGCACGTAGCCGAAGAGTCCCGCTTCGCCGAGCCCTTTGCCTAGAGTCTTGTCATAGAACACGACGCCGAGCGCTTTCTCGTCCATCGTCGAGAACGCAGCGACGGTCGGTAACAGGTGACGCGTTCCCGGCACGCGGCACCAGTCTGCGAGTGCGTCGAACCGGTATCGGCTCATTCTGGTCGGCATGGCATTCTCCGTGCAGGCACTCCGATCCCGTTGGATGCGCCTTAAGAGCGGCCCGCTGGCCGCGATGACCCTGAGGAATGCTCTACGCTTCGATCGCCCTTGCCGCTATCCGGTTTCGGCGAGCGCCAGGAAGCGCTTACCTGCTTCTTGCAAGGGCGCCAGGAAATACTCTCCGCCGAGGCTTTTGAAATGCTGATCGAAGAGGGACTTCAGGCGGTCTTCTCTCTTCTTGGCGGCGTCGATGTTCGGATAGAAGTTCGACTCGGCGACGACCGTCCACCGCGCCACCCCTGCAGGGGGCAGGCTGCTGTTGAGGCCAAGACAGCGCCGGGCCGGATCGCTCGACATGCCGACCTTGAGGACGGTCAGCATGCGAACGTCACCGAAACGCGTGCCGAGAAGGTGCGCAGCTTCTCCCTGCCAGCGCATGAGATAGATCTTGCAGGGCCCGTCTTCGACGACCACCGTGCGCTCGCCCGGCGCTCCAACGAGGCCGCGCGAGGGGCGATAGCCGTCTTCGGCAAGCGGTTTTTCCACATCCGGCGCATCGGGCGAGGCAAAGACCGCGGTCTCTGCAACTTCAAGGCGGAGTGCGGCGCGGGCTTCGGCGTCCGTCAGCAGCTTGCCGCGCGTTGCAATGTTCTGGACATTCGATCGTTCATAGGTCTGGGGCGCGAGCTTTTCGATATCGAGAAGCGCCTGGCCAGGCGTGACGCGCCAGGCGCGGCGCACGGGCATAGCGAAATTCCACTTTTCGAGAGCGCCTTGCTTGCGTTTCCAGTTGAGTGCTTCTTCCGAAATGCGCGTGCGCCAGTCGATCGCATCAGGGACCACCTCAAGAAATCCGAGGGCTTTGCCGCGATCCTCCCGTTCGGTGCGGCCGCCTTTCGTCCCGTAGATGAGGATTAAGTCGCCGGCTCGATATTGGTCGAAGAGCCGCTTTCTGTCGCCCTCGCGCGTGAAGCCGAGGAAGCCTTCGTTTTCGGGATCAAAACCCCAGAATGCCTTGATCCAGACCCTGCGAAACGGCCGGCCGTCTGCACCGACGGCATCTTTGATGGCTGTCATGCATGCCCCCCTGAGAGACCGCGCTTTATAAGTGAAGCCCGCCGGGAATTTGACACCTTTTGATACGGGATAGGCGTCAGGCGTCCCGCCTCGCGGCCGGGCTCTCGCGTGCCGAGCCCCGTCTCGCCGTGTCTCGGCCCTTCGGGCTTCGATCCCTGACGCAGATATAAGGTCGCCGCTGCGCGGCGCCTCATTCGATTTGGCAATTCCCGGAGGGGCAGGGTGGGCGTCGCGTCCCGATAGACCTTTCGCGGCGCGCCGCAAGTTCGCTTCGCGAACTCCTCCACTTCGTTCCGGCCGCCATCCGGCAGCAGAGCTGCGGGCGGTGCAGCCCGCCTCAATCGAAAGGTCTCTCTGTCCGCTTCTCGCCGCCCACCCTGCTTCCGGGGAATGCGCGGTGTTGGGGAGCGCGTGGTGCGCGACCGAACCCGGACTTCACCGGAGCGGAAGGGGACAGTTAGGAGACAAACAATGGAGTTGAAACACATCCCTCTCAAAGACCTTCACATCTCGGCTCTCAATATGCGGCACGAGAAGAAAGCTCCTTTCATCGACGATATTCTTCCAAGCGTCCGGGAGCGCGGCATCTTGCAGCCGCTTCTGGTCCGGAAGAACGCCGAGGGCTTCGAGATCATCGCAGGCCGCAGGCGCTACTTCTCGGCTAAGAAAGTCGCGGAGGAGCGGGGCGCGTTTGACGATGTTCCCTGCGCCGTCATGGAGCAGGGCGATGATGCGGCGGCCCTTGAAGCCTCACTCATCGAGAATGCGGCGCGCCTCGATCCCTCGCCCATGAAGCAGTTCGAGACCTTCTACCGTCTCATCAAGGAAGGCCGGACGCCCGAGCAGATCGCCATCACCTTCGGCCTTCCGAAGCGACAGGTCGAGCAGCGCCTCGCGCTGGCGAACCTCCATCCGAAGCTCCGGGAGCTTTACGGCTCGGAGGAGGTCGAGGACGACACCATCGAATACCTCACCATGGCGACCAAGGCGCAGCAGAAGGAATGGCTGCGGCTTAAGGACGAAGGCGAAGCGCCGCACGGCAGCGACGTCAAGCATTGGCTCATGGGCGGTGCCGCCGTCGAGACCAAGGTCGCCCTCTTTCCGGTCGAGACCTACAAGGGCGAGATCAAGACCGACCTGTTCGGCGAGCAGCAGTTTTTCGCCGATGCCGCGACCTTCTGGGAACTGCAACGCGCCGCCATCGAGTGGCGGAAGCAGGCTTATCTCGAAAACGGCTGGGAGGAGGTGATCGTCCTGACGGACGGTGAACGCTTCCAGCAGTGGGAGCATGAGCGGCTTCCCAAGACCAAGGGCGGCAAGGTGTTCGTTACCGTCTCAGGGAACGGCCAAGTCGAGTTTTTCGAGGGCTGGATCAGCCGTGCCCATCTTGAGAAGGCGAAGAAACAAGAGGAGAGGGCTAAGGCCGGAAAGCCCGATCCCGCAGATCGTCCCGCCATGACGAACGTGATGGAAAATTATCTCGAACTCCACCGTCACGCCGCCGTGCGTCTCGCTTTGATCGAGGCACCGGCGACCGCCTTGCCGCTTCTGATCGCGCACGCGATTGCCTCAAGCGGCAATTGGAGTGTGCGGCAAGAAGGGCAGCGCAGTGCGTCCAACGATGTGAAGGCCAGCATCGAGAAGTCGGAAGCGCAGAAGCTTTTCGAAGCCGAGCGCGAGAAAGTGGGAACCCTTCTCGATCTCACCGTGAACGAGAGCGCGAACACCGCGAAGGTGTTCGTGCGCCTTATGGCTCTCAAGGAGGCGCAAGTGCAGCGCATCGCCGCCTTCATTATGGCCGACACACTGGCGGTCGGTTCCGAAAGCATCGAGACGGCGGGGCTTGCGCTTGGCGTCGATGGCGGCAAGCACTGGACGCCCGACGAGACCTTCTTCTCGCTCATTCGCGAGAAGGCGACGCTTTCCGCCATGATCGCGGAAGTCGCTGGCAAGGACGTGGCGAAGGGCAATGCGAACGCCAAGACCGCGATCATGAAGCAGGTGCTTATCGACAGCCTCGGCGGCAAGAACGGTCGCAAGAAGGCGGAGCGTTGGTTGCCCGGCTGGATGGCGTTTCCGTTCGTGCCCTACGGCAAGGGCCGCTCGGGTCTCGCCGAAACCGCTAAGGAAGCGGGAAAACTCATCAAGAAGCTCTAGGGGAGGGGCGGCGTCTCCTCCGACCCGCCTCTTGAGGGAAAGGCCCGGTGAAAACCGGGCCTTTTTCTTGTCCACTTTGCTAGACCACGGAAATCTGTCCGCGTTACGCTTCTCAGGCGCGGAAGGACCGTGAAGATGGGCAAAGTCACAGTTGCTGATGTCGTGACGACAACCAGCATTGAGAAGATCAGCACCATTGCGCTTGGTGCCATCATTGGCTCCACGGTGGCACTACCGTCCGGCGAAGGCATGATGCTCTCGGGGAGCCTCGGTATCGGGGCGCTCATTACGTCTTTGACACTGGGCCAGTTTCTCAAGAAGGACGCGGCATCGACAGCTGCGCTACGACGTGTCATTGCGGCGACCGGAAAGACGGCCCTGAAGTCCGGCGAGTACGACGACGTAGTGCTGCGCAAAACGATACGCCTCCTGGAGCAAAAGGTTGATGTCTGGCAGACGGACTCACTCGATTGGGCTGTGGCGCTCTTTGGCGAGGGGCAGCTGGTCGAACGTCTTCGGGATGCGATCGTCGAGAGGCTCGGTCCGCCCTTTTCTGATGAGGGCGCCGCGCGCGACATCGCCCGTGAGGTCTTCGGTATGGCGGTGCCGGCGGCGCTGGATGCCTGCGCAGAGTTACGTGGCCGACTCAGCTGGCGCGCCGACGACAAGATTCTGGAATACCAGAAGCGGCACGCAGCCGACCTCGAAGAATTGAAGGGTCTCGTCAAACAACACTTCGGAGCGATGCCGCCAATCGAAAATCTGGCGCGCGAGACTATTGCTCATGCGACACCTGCCACTGGTTCAGCAGCGGACGTTACCGCATTGGAGAAAGGTGTCGAGCGGGCGGTCACCGCTTATCGCATCGCCACCGACAGCCAAATGGCTCTGCAGGCGCTTATGGCAAATCCGCCATCCTCCGTAGCGGACGGGTTACAGAAACTCTTGCGCTCCGTTGAGCGATCGATCGCGATAGCGCTTGGCTTTGAGAAGGGCGAGGTATGGTCGATCGCGTTTTATGCAAGGGAAGGGGAGATCGGATCGAGTGACGATCGGCTGCACGCGATAGCAAGAAGCGATGGCGGAGATGCGGGCGCGCTTCCCAGCTGGCGCGAGGGCGAGGGCGTTGTCGGCGCTTCCTATCGGCTAAAACAGGACATCATCGTCCCGTACCTTGATCTGCCTCTCTACGAGAATGCTATTGCAGGCGCGAGGAAGGACCCTTTTTGGCGTGAACTGTTCGCGGGACAACGGCAGGAACGACCGAAATGGGCGTCAGTCATGGCATTTCCAATCACGGTGCAGGATGCCGTCTGGGGAGTTCTGTCGGTTTCGTCCAGCACATCACATCGCTTCGACCTCAAGGAACCGCTTCAGATCGAGCCCGTACGTGCGTTAGCGACGGCGGCGGCGACGACCGTCGCACTTTGTAAGGCGTCCGCGCCTAACGGGCTCAAAGCTTGAACTGCCCGGCCACAGATCTAGCGTCGGAACATGCGCGGCAGGAGCGCCAGCTGGCCCACGGCTTGGTCAAACAGTAGCGACGATCGGTTCGCGGTCGGCCTGAAGCGCCAGCGGACGCCAGCCGGAATCGCGGATGAAACTTCGGGCGCGTCCTTCGCGATCCGGGTGGTTGCAGAGAGCCGTCGTGACGCCGGCGAACTGGGGCAGGGGGTTATCCATCCCCTGAAACCACCAGGAGCCCATGTAGGCCGGGATGCACAGCACCTTATATAGGGCGTTAGCCGCCCGTAGTCGGGCGACAGTTGCATTCAAAAAGTCGCTCACGTCGACGTCTTTGCAAATCAGCATGGCGACGGCGAAATCGCCGATCTGTGCGAAGGGAATCTCGGCTGGAATCCCGGCGCCGTCCGTCGTGCCGTCGCTATCAGCCTTCCGGTAGTTGACCAGGTTGCGCCCTCTGTGAAGGAGGAAGCCTCTATTGAAGCGGCCTTGCCGAATTGCGGCGACGATAACGGTGTCGGGATAGAGCCGGGCGGCGAGCATCACGCCCGCTTCGCTCGTATATTCCGGAAAGACCGCAATGTCGGGCGCTGGGTCGCCGAACTCGTCGATTCTTGAAACGCAGGCGATCCGAGGCAACGCGGTCCCCCTGGCTGCGGTCAGCCCATTGGCTCAGGCGTGATCTCGAAGATCGCCAGAGCACCTTGAAACGATTGCGGCGGATCACCATTTGCGGGGCGAGGGGTCTGCATTTTCTGCCGCATCACGAAAGGATATTTCAAAGTGCCGAACGACAATAACGACCGCCTCTACATCGAACAACGCGATCAGGGCGATTTTGCAGTTCGCCGCGGCGGCGCCGACCGCGCCAGTGCCGTCGAAGAGACGCAAAAGGAAGCGATCGAGCGCGCCCGCGCGCTCAACCCCAACGCCACGATCCTCGTCGAGCGTGTCCGCAACACGAATGTCGGCCGCCGCGACAAGTGGCGGAAGCCGTGAGCCGCGTCACCGTCTATCGCTGGACCAAATACGACATCTCGAACGACGAGCGTAAGGTCTCGCGCCGCTACGGGACCCGCGAGGCAGTCGCCCGGGTCGGCGGCGAGGTGATCGAGAATTCAGGCATCGAGATCGACCAATCGGCCGTCGGCGCCGAGATCGACGGCATGACCGCGCGGAATTTTGACGCCAATCCGCGTACCGGCTTCCAGAGCCAGGTTCTGACCGGGATGCGGTCTTAGGAAGGGGACGCGCCATGTCGCTATTCGCTGCCGCGCCCCCTGACGCAGACCTCGGTTACATGAACCTCCGGGCGCAAAAGCATAAGGACGAGCAGGCGATCAACGCCGCGCTTGAGGCGCTGTGGGCGAAGTACGAGCCCTACGCCGACAAGGACTTCGCGGCGAAGCTCGCCCGCAAACCCGATGAGCATTTTTGGGAGATGTACCTCACGGTCAGCCTGCTCGAGGCCGGCAAGAACGTGAGGCCGCGGTCGGAGCTGACGAAGACGGAGCGGGACACCGGCCCCGACATCTGTCCAACTGGATATCAGGCTCGGATGCGATGCTGCCGCGTTTCCAGATCGGAAATCCACGGCCGCCATCGATGCCCCTCGGATAACCGAGAACAAAGACGTCACGAGAGACGGTGAGGAGCATTTTCGGAACAGTGTTGACCTTATCAATGGTGTGCGCCGTAGCGCCTTCTGGCAGCTTGATCGGGATGGCGACGACATCAATTTTATGATGGTGCACGCCGTGCTCGAGCCAGACAGGTTTCATCGGCGTGCGCGTCTCATTGGCATCGGAATAGAGGAGCCAGTCGACCTCCATCCATTCGCCGACCGCGCCCTTGCAGGGTGCCAGGAACCGAATGCGGTCCGGGATCGCGGCGTTCTGCTCGTCGATGACCTTGCCGGTTTGGAAGTGCCGGCCAGTCACAACATGCCAATTGGTGACCAGATAGAGCTGGCCCTTGTGCTCGACGAAGAAGCCCGTTGCGAGGCCCATCTCGGCCTTGCCGGCGAACATGCGGACTTTACTGGTCACAAGCGATCCGACGTCGATGGGCGTTCCCATGTCGGGCCTCAGATCTTGATCTTGGAGACTTGCGCAAGCGTGATCTCGTCGTCGCGGCGATCATAAAGCTGGGTTGTCCGCAGGCTTTCATGCGCGGCGATCGCCTGGGCATCCTCAAGCCGACCGCCATTGTTCAGAAAGGCCGTTAGGCCGGTCGCCCGGAAGGTATGGCAACCGATCTTGGAGCGCTTTCGCAGCTCGGGCGCACGCCTGCCGATCATGCGGAAGACGTCCTGGCGGGCCATGGCTTTCGATGTGAGCTCACCGGTCTTGCCACGGGCCGAGCGGAAGAGGGGGCTCTTTTTATCCCGGGCGATGCCGGCGGCGGCAATGTATTCGTCGAGATACTGTTTCAGCTTCAGATGAGCTGGCACCTCGTGGAGCTTTCCGCCTTTTTCGTGAAGGCGAAGCCGCCACTGATCGTCGGAATGAAAGTAATCCTCGCCCTTCATCTTGATGACGGCGCTTACGCGCGCAAAGGTGTAGGTCATCACCGCGATAAGCGCTCGGTCGCGTAGTCCTATCAAGGTCGACGTGTCGATACTATCGAGCACGTCGCGCGCATCGCCGCTCGAGAGAACAGGAGTCTTGCCGCGCTTGACGCTGTGCTTCGGCCCGCGGACCGCATGCGCTGGATTGGTCGCGATCGCGCCTTTTGTCACGAGATAGTCGAAGCACATGCGGATGGCAGCAAGGTGCTGCTTTACCGTCGGCTTCTCGTAATCCTTCATGAGCGCTTCGACATGCGCGGCGACATGGATCGGCTCGATGTCTGCGAGCGAAGCGATGCCGGTTCGCGGGTCTTCGCACCAGGCGAAGAAGCGGCAGCAAGCGCGGTAGTAGGCTTCACGCGTGTTCTTGTTGCGGATGGTCGCTGCAAAGAATTCAAGAAAGTGCTTCGCGGTCTGATCGCCGGCGTCGGCGATCAGTGCCGGCAGAACAGCGGCGGAACTCGACGTGATGACAACGAGCGCTTTTGTCATCTAGGGCAGCGAATAAGCGTTTAGTGTCAGGAAGTCACTCTTTGAAAATCGCTGGCGGACGACGGTCCCAAGCGCGAGGGCCGCGTGAAGATATTCGTCAAACCAATTCAGGAGGTCGGCGGCGACCTGTGCGCAATCATCTTTCGATCTGCCAGCGAATTTCGGGCCAAGCAGATGGCCCTCATGGATGAGGTTGTTGCGCTTGTCCTTGAAGTCCCGGCTCAAGGGAGAGATGCCGACGCGTCCTGCCGCCGCGGTCGCACCATCAAAGTAAGAATGGCTTTTCCCAGTGAGGGCTTCCTCTGTAGCAACGATGATTTGAAGAAGCGTAGAGGAGCTCAGATAGAGGTCTTCGAGCGACCAGCAGGACAGCGCGTCCAGCCAGTGGTGAACGAGGAGGAGGGCTTTCTCTTGCTGGCCGGCCCCCGGCCAGGAGGCCACGAACTTGCTGAGCCGGTCGCTAAACTCCGTTTCCGTGCTTACGACCGGGGCCGCTGTGTCCATGGCGCGGTCGCGAGGCCAATGCGAACTCGGCTGAACGATCTGCATCTCGCTTGCCATGGTGCTCGCAATAGAGGTCACGGCTCGACCCGTGAGAAATGAGGCGCCAAGGAGCAGCGGCGTCAGTTCGTCTGTGGCGGCGTCGCAGGCGGCGGCTCCACCGGCTCTCATGGAGACCGGATTTTCGAGCGCGTAGGTATTTGCGGATTTGCCGGCAGCGATAGCCGCCGCGGCGACGCTGTAGTCGTGCGCCTTATGTAACTCCCAGCCGCCCTGGGGAGCGTTCAGGGTCATCTTGTCCGGCGCGCCGGGGATAATGAGGTTTGCTACCCAAAGTCCGATCATCCGTTTAGTGTAACATAACGTCCTTTATGGTGCACTATAATTCGGTGATCAGGCCCGCGAAAAGCCCGTACGGCAAGGGCGCGGCGCTTTCCAACCGTAGCGGTCTCCCGGCAGCCTCGGCAGCTCCGACCAGACGGATCCACCGGCGCCGCCCGAAATGCTGCCGTCCGCTGGGCCTCCAACAATTCGGCCCGACTCCGGCGGAAGCAACACAACGCGATTGGGACGCCTGCCTGAGCACTTGAACCTGAAGTCGCTATAGGGTGCAGAAAACCGGCGGACGATGAGGCGCGCCGCCCTGCCCACACTCGACTACGCTTTGATCCTGCGCGATGGCGGCATCCTTGCCGCCGTTTTGGCCTTTTATGTTATGGGTCTGCTCAGGCTCAATCCGCGGCTTTTTCTGCGCCAGTATCCTGATCTCATCCGCAACGCCGTGGCGCCCAACACGCGTGTCGAGAGATTTGCGATCGCCTTTCTCGGCTTCGGCCTGTTCACGATTCTCTGGACGGGCGTCTATCTGTCCATCCGGCACTATCAGGCCGTGCACACCTCCGGCTTCATAGGCTTTTTCCTGCATGGCTTCGCTGTCGCCACAGTTTTCAATGTCACCGACTGGCTGATCCTCGACGAATTATGGCTCGGCCGCATTCAACCCCGCTGGGCTCTGATGCCCGGCGCCGAGACGCTTCCGCATGCGATCGACCATAATCGTCACTTCCGCGGCTTCATTGTCGGCACGGTTCCGAGCCTCGTCGTCGCGGCCTTCGCGGCCCTGGTCGCGCTCCGCTTTCCAATCTAAGCCGGTGTGGCATGGCCCTGCTCTAAGGCGCAGTCCGCATCTTCCGACAGCTCGATCTGCAGCGTCGTATGCTCGATCGCAAACGTGTCATGCAAGGCCTTGGCAGCGTCCATGGTAAAGCCGTCGCCGGGATGGCCGCCCGGCATGACGAGATGGCAGGTCAGCGCGACTTCAGTCGTGCTCATCGGCCAAATATGGAGATCGTGGATTCGGGAAACGCCCGGCAGCCCCGACAGATAGGTGGCGACCTTGCCCGCATCAATGCCGGCGGGAACGCCAGCCAAGGCCATGCCGACCGACTCTCTGAGAAGCCCCCATGTCCCATAGACGATGACGGCGACGATCACGAGAGTGACGGCGGGATCAAGCCAATGCCACCCCGTAAGTGCGATCAGGCCGCCGGCAACGACCACGCCGACAGAAACGAGAGCGTCCGAGAGCATGTGAAGAAAGGCGCCGCGCAAGTTGAGATCGCGATCGCGTCCCGACGCGAAGAGATAAGCGCTGAAGCCGCTTATGACGATCCCAGCGGCCGCGACCGCCATGACGATACGGCCTTCGACGACGGCCGGCTCATAAAAGCGCCGGATGGCTTCCCAGGAAATACCGCCCATCACAACGAGAAGAAAAACGGCATTGAAGAGCGCTGCAATGATCGAGGAGCCGCGAAGGCCGTAGGTGTAGCGCTCAGTCGCCGGCCGCCGTGCAAGATTGGCGGCGCCCCAGGCAACAACGAGGCTGAGAACATCGCTCAGATTATGTCCGGCGTCCGCCATCAGCGCCATGGAGTTGGCGACATAGCCGAACACCGCCTGTAGAACGACAATCGTCAGGCTGAGCCCGATCCCGATCTTGAAAGCCGCCGAGAAATCCTTGGGCGGTGCATGGGTGTGACCATGGCTATGGCCGGCGGGCTCGCTCCCGTGATCGTGCGCGTGGCTCATGCCCGCCTCTTTCTCGGAGCGGGCGTTTGACGCAGACCCGCGGCCCCATGATCGCTCGTCAGGCACTGGGAGTGCGTGTGGTCCGCCAGCACCTCGACGACGCGGCATTGTTCGACCCGGCCGCGGCGGCATTGACGGATCATGCGCTGGAGTTCGGCACGCAAAGCCTCAAGCCGCGTGATCTTCGTCTCGACATCCGTGAGTACCTCCTGCGCGACACCGTCAACCCGTGCACAAGACGGCGCGCGCTCGTCGACCAGACGAAGCAACTCCCGCACTGCTTCAAGACCGAATCCCAATTCACGCGCGTGCCGGATAAAAGCGAGACGGTCGGCATGACGCTTTGTATAGCGCCGCTGGCCACCGCTGGTGCGACCAGGCGCCGGCATCAGAGCTTGCTGTTCGTAATAGCGGATGGTCTGCGCGTTCGTCATCGAGCGTTGCGCGAGATCGCCGATCGAGAAAAATTGAAGCGTCATCGTTAAGCCCACCCTCTCATACTCATAGAAAAGCCGTTGTTTATGGGCAAGAAAACTTTCGTGTTGACCCTATAGGGGCTTTAGGGTTTAGGTCTGCGTGTCATGCAACCGGCAAATCACCCTTCTCTGACGGCGCGCGCGAAGCACATCTTCCGCACAGGCACCACGATGTTCGTGGCAGTTCTGACGCTGTTCTTTGCGGTGCATATTGCCAATTGCAAATTTCGCCCGCCTTGCCACGACGATCACCTTACCGCGCGGATCGCGCGAACCGTCCTTGGCGACACGCAGGCGCTGGCCTCCCGAAACAGCGCCCACATCGATGGCGCGGCGAGCGGGGCCGGCAACGGCGAGTTCGTTGCGCTCGCATCGATCGCCGATTCCCGCGCGCTGCCATCGCTGCTTTTCAAGAAGAGCGAAGGTGGCCGCGCTTTCGTTGCCGCCAATGCGCGCAACACCGCGCTCGCGCATCGCAGCGTCACCGTCCTTCTCATTTAACTCCCGCAATCCCGATTGACCCACCTGCGCGCCCCGGCGCGCGGGTCCTTTCATGATTGCATGCCGGTCGGGCGCTTCGGCGCCGCCGGGGAGTTGGTGAGCCTTATGACGTTACGATTCCGCGGTCTTGCCGGTCCGCTTCTCACGACCTTACTGGTCCTTTTCGCACTCCCGTCGCGGGCAGAGACCGTTGCGCCATCTCCGAACGCGCCAATTCTCACGCTCGAGGAGGCCATTGGCCGTGCCGTTGCCGCGTCGCCGCGGCTCGACGCGTCACGCTCGACCGTCGCCGCGGCCGCGGGCACGGAGCGCCAGGCACATCTGTTTCCCAACCCTGAAGTGTCGCTCGGTGCCGAAAATATCGCGGGAACGGGTCCTTACGGCGGCATCGCCAATGCCGAACTAACCTACGGCATTTCACAATTCATCGAGCTAGGCGGTAAACGCGAGGCACGTCAGGCAGCGGCCGCTGCCGAGCGCCGCGCCGCGGAAACCGATCTCGACGCGGCGAAGCTTGACCTGATCCGCGACGTCACGATGGCTTATGCCGCGGTCGTCGCTGCCGAGCAGAACCTGCGACTCGCGCGAGACCTTGAAGCCACCGCGCAAAAGGTTCTTGAGGATGTCTCGCGGCGCGTCGCCGCGGCCAAGGATCCGCTCTTTCAAAAGAGCCGCGCGGAAGTCGCACTGACAACGGCGACCATTGCACGTCAGCGTGCCGAAGAGGCACTGCGCGGCGGCCGCGAGCGGCTCGCGCGGTACTGGAACGCGACGACGGTGACCGAAGAGCTCGCGAGCGACACGCTCTTTGCGGCTGATGCTCCTGCGGCCCTGCCGGTTTATGAGACGCGGCTAACGAAGACACCGGACATCGTGCGCTTTGAGCGCCTGCGCGAAGCGCGTCAGGCCGATCTCGCGCTGGCGGAAGCGGCCAACGTCCCCGACCTTCGCGCCAATGTCGGCGTACGGCAGTTTCCCGGCAGCAACGATACGGCAGTCGTCGCCGGCATCTCCCTTCCCATTCCCGTCTGGAATCAAAATCAGGGCGAAATAGCGCGCGCCAGCGCCGAGGTGCGGCGCATGGCCAGCGAATTGCGCGCGGCGCAGCTTGAGCGCTCGCAGCAACTTGTCGATGCCTGGACTGAATGGAAAAGCGCCTGGATCGAAATCCAGAAACTGCGGGCCGAGGCGCTGCCGCAGGCCGAACGCGCGTTCAATCTCGCGCTCGCAGGTTTTCGCCAGGGCGGCTTTCGCTATCTCGACGTGCTCGACGCCCAGCGCGCGTTTTTCGAAACGCGCGGGGCGCTTCTCGCTGCGCTGGTGCGCCTTCAGGAGGCGCGCGCCCGTGTCGAACGTCTGACCGGCCATGCCCTTCAACTCGCCGATGCCAATGGTGCGCCATGAGAGTCTCGATTCCGCCTGCCCTCCTCTTGCCCCGCGTGTGGGTGCCAGCTGCCTTCGCCGGCGTCGTTCTCCTTCTCCTTCTTCTGTTCACCTTGTTTGGTGGCGACGAGACCAGCGCAACGTCTGCCGCGCGCCCCGCTCCCCTTCCCTCTAGCGGGATTGCCATCACCCCCGATGCCGCGCGTGCGGCCGGCATCACCACGCAGGTCGCAGGGCCCGCGACGATCGAGACGACCGTTACGCTTTATGGCTCGATCAAGCCGAACGCCGAGCGCGAGCAGGAGCTGCGCGCACGGTATCCGGGGATTGTTCGCCTGGTCTCGAAACGCGCCGGCGACCCGGTTTCGGCGGGCGAGACGCTTGTCACGGTCGAAGCCAACGAAAGCCTTCAAACCTATGGCATTCGCTCGCCGATTGCAGGCCGGGTGCTCGAGCGGTCCGCCAACCCGGGCGAGTCGGTCGGCAGCGACACGATCCTCATGAAGATCGTGGATCTGAAGACAGTCTGGGCCGAATTCGCGGTCTTCGCGCGCGATCTGGCGCGCGTGCGGCCCGGCCAGGCCGTCCACATCAATGGCTCGGATAGCAGCGCGGCGCTCGACACCACGCTCACCTATGTGGCGCCATCCGGCAGCACAGATAGCCAAAGCGTCGTCGCGCGCGCCGTCCTCGACAATTCCGCGGCGCAATGGATAGCAGGGCAATTCGCGACCGCGGACGTCGTGATCTCGCAGGTCGAAGCGGCAGTCGCAGTCGCACCCGCCGCCATCCAGGTCATCGGCGGCAAGCAGGTCGTGTTTGTCGTAACCGATACGGGCTTCGAGCCGCGTGAAGTGAAGGTCGGTCAGCGTTCTCGTACGGCGGTCGAGATCCTTGAGGGCATCGCTGCCGGCGAGAGCTACGCCGCGACAAATAGCTATCTGATCAAGGCCGATCTTTCGAAGGGCGAGGCTGAGGAGGACTAATGAAACGCATCGACGCGATCATTCAGCCGCATCGGCTCAGGCATGTCGTGCTTGCGCTCCATGAACTGCCGCGGTTTCCCGGGTTCACGATCGTTGACGCCCATGGGCAGGGTCGCGGTAAAGGATCTGGAGGTCACTTCGTCTATGACGCCGATGAAGGCCTCGTCTATCACAAGCGGCGGGCACTGATGATCGTTTGCGAGGACAAGGAAGCCCGCTATATCGCCGAACTGATCGCAAAGGCCGCCCACACAGGACGGGCCGGCGACGGTCTTGTGACGATCTCCGATCTTGGCGATGTCATCCGCGTGCGTGATGCGAGGGCGGCATCATGATCGACCGGATCATCGACATCGCTATTCGCAACCGCTGGCTCGTCATGGTTGCGGTGCTAGGCTTTGTCGTCTTCGGCGTCACCCAGTATCAGAAATTGCCGATCGATGCGGTGCCGGACATCACCAACGTCCAGGTGCAAATCAATACCCAGGCGCCCGGTTACTCGCCGCTCGAAGTCGAGCAGCGCGTCACCTTCCTCGTGGAGACGGCGATGGCCGGTATCCCGCACCTAAAGAACACGCGCTCCACATCGGCCTACGCGCTTTCGCAGGTCACGGTCGTTTTCGAGGACGGCACCGATATCTATATGGCCCGCCAGCTCGTAAATGAGCGTCTTCAGGAAGTGAAGGCACAGCTGCCCTCGGGCGTCGAGCCGGAAATGGGGCCGGTATCGACTGGCTTGGGCGAAATCTATCTTTATACCGTGAACGCGGAGCGCGATGCGCGCAAACCGGACGGCAAACCGTACACCGCAACAGATCTGCGTGCGATCCAGGACTGGATCATCCGGCCGCAGCTGCGCCAGGTCCCGGGCGTTTCGGAGGTCAACTCGATTGGCGGCTACGCAAAACAGTTTCAGGTCGCCCCCGATCCCGCCCGGCTCCTTTCTTTCAAGCTCAGCCTTTCGGACCTCATCGCGGCGCTTCAGGCCAACAACGTCAATGTCGGCGCCGGGTATATCGAGCGGAATGGCGAGCAATATCTCGTGCGCGTGCCGGGCCAGCTTGCCGACGAGGAGGCCATTCGCCGCGCCGTCATCACTACCCGCGACAACGTTCCCATCACGGTCGGCGACGTCGCCGAGGTTGGTGTCGGGCACGAGCTTCGCACCGGCGCAGCGACGCAGGACGATCACGAGACGGTGATTGGGACCGCGATGATGCTGATCGGCGAAAACAGCCGCATCATCAGCGAGCGCGTCGATGCGCGCCTCAAGGAAATCAACAAGCGTCTCCCGGCCGGCGTGACCACGAAGCCCGTCTACAACCGCACGGTTCTCGTCAACAAGACCATTGCCACGGTGCAGAAGAACCTCATCGAAGGCGCAGCGCTTGTTATCATCGTGCTGTTCCTCTTTCTTGGCAATTTGCGCGCCGCGCTCCTGTCGGCCGCCGTCATTCCGCTTGCGCTCTTCGCGACCTTTACCGGCATGGTTCAGGGCGGCGTCAGCGGCAATCTGATGAGCCTCGGCGCGCTCGACTTCGGCCTCATTGTCGATGGCGCGCTTATCATCGTTGAGAACTGCATGCTGCGGCTTGCCGAGGCCCAGCATCATCACGGACGTTTGCTCACCTCGGGCGAACGCTATGAGACCGTCTTCAACGCGACACGCGAAGTGTTCAAGCCGAGCCTCGTCAGCGTCATCGTCATTGTACTCGTCAATCTCCCGATCTTTGCGCTCTCCGGGGTCGAGGGCAAAATGTTCCACCCCATGGCATTCGCGGTCGTTGCCGCTTTGATCGGCGCGCTGGTGCTGTCGATAACATTTGTGCCTGCCGCTTGCGCGCTTCTTCTTACGGGAAAGATCAAGGAGAAGGATAATTTCCTCGTCGCTTGGGCGAAGCGTGCCTACGAGCCCCTGCTCTATCGCGTTCTCCAGCTTAGGCTTGTCGTGGTCGGCGCGGCGCTGGCCCTGGTGGTGGTCTGCGGCGTCATTGCGACGCAACTGGGTGCCGAGTTCATTCCGAATCTCGACGAAGGCGACATCGCGATAGAAACCGTGCGGCCGGTTTCGACGGGCATTGACACGGCCGTGGCGATGCAGCTGCAGCTTAATCGCGCGCTTCGGGCCATTCCGGAAGTGAAAACCGTCTTCGCCCGCAACGGCACCGCCGAAGTCGCGACGGATCTTATGCCGCCGGGGCGTTCCGATACCTATGTAATGCTGAAGCCGCATGAGGAATGGCCCGATCCTGACAAACCCAAGGCGAAGCTGGTGGCCGAGGTCGAGGCGGCTGCGCGCAGCGTGCTGGGCACCGTCTATGGCTTCAGCCAGCCGATCCAGCTGCGATTTAACGAGCTGATATCCGGCGTCCGAAGCGACGTTGCGCTGAAGATCTATGGCGATGACCTCGACGAGCTCGTGAGACTTGCCACAGCCAGCCAGCGCATTCTTTCCGGCATTGCAGGTGCCGAAGACGTCAAAATGGAGCAGGTCTCCGGTCTTCCCCTACTCACGGTCGATCCAAAGCGGACCGAACTCGCCCGTTACGGCCTCAGCGTATCCAACGTCCAGGACGTGGTTGCGGCGGCTTTGGGCGGCAAGGAAACGGGCCTCATCTACGAGGGCGACGCGCGCTATCCATTGGAAGTGCGGCTGCCTGAGAATCTGCGGACCGACATCGACCAGCTCCGTCGTTTGCCTCTGGCGCGGCCGGGCGGCGGGTATGTGCCGCTTGAGGAGGTCGCCGATATCAGGTTCAGCGAAGGACCGAACCAGGTCTCGCGGGCCAACGGCAAGCGCTTCACCGTCGTCATGGCAAATGTGCGCGGCCGCGATCTCGCCGGCTTCGTCAAGGACGCGCAGGCGCAGATCGGCGCGAAGCTGCAAATGCCGCCGGGCTACTATGTCGAGTATGGCGGCACATTTGAGCAGCTTCAGTCGGCAACCGAGCGGCTCACACTCCTTGTCCCGCTCGCGCTCCTGATGATCCTTGGCCTTCTCGTCATTACCTTCGGCTCGATCAAGGACGCCCTTCTGGTCTTCTCGGGTGTGCCGCTATCGCTCACGGGCGGGATCCTTGCGTTGCTCCTGCGGGGAATTCCGCTTTCGATCACAGCGGGCGTCGGCTTCATTACGCTCTGCGGTGTCTCGGTGCTGACCGGGGTTGTCATGGTCTCCTACATCCGCGATCTGGTGCGGGACGGGCTGCCGATCGAAGAGGCCATCATCAAAGGTGCGCTGACGCGGCTCCGGCCGATCCTCATGATCGGCCTCGTCGCCTCGCTTGGCTTCTTGCCGATGGCCCTCAATACCAGCACAGGCGCCGAGGTTCAGCGGCCGCTCGCGACGGTGGTCATCGGGGGTATCATCTCGGCGACGCTCCTGTCGCTCTTCGTTCTCCCGGCGCTGTATCGGATGTTTCATCGGGTTCCGCGTGAACAGACAGTCGTCGGCTCGCAACTACCCGATACGTTCGATTCGACGCGCGCCGAGTCTCGACCCTCAACCTAAAGGAGATGCCGATGAAGACGCCCCAGCAGGAGGACAGAAGGATGCCGCTCAATATGAGGCGTAGAGGCAGACGCTTCTTTCCCGCATTCTGCCAGAGGGCTCGTCGGCTTGATGTGGTGGCGGTCTCGGTCTTGCTGTCATTTTGCCTCACGGGGTGCGCCGCCAAACCGCCGGAGAGTGCGACTGTTCCTTCAGGCAAGGCGGCCATGTTGATCGCCAACCGCCTTTGCAAAACCTACGGCATGCGCACAGGTCCCTGGCATATTCAGTTTGAAGATGGGATCTGGACGCTTTGGCGTTTTGACGGAAGACAAACGATACATATCGAGGCCTCAAGCGGCGATACCGTCGGGTGCATGGACCGATGAGGCGCGTCGCAAGTCGGTTCGACGAGGCGCCGAACGCTCTCGCGCACCTTGCGTGGGAGCGTTTCCTTGACCCCCGCCGCGTGAGTCTGTCGGGGCGTCATAATCTCTAGAACCAGACGCGCAGCCCGGCGGTGAAACGCACGTCATTGACCGACTCGCCGGCTGCCCGCACAAAATCGGCCGTGCCTCCGAACTTCGAGACGTAGGTGACACCAATATAAGGTGCGAACTTGCGAGAGAACTCATAGCGAAGCCGCAGGCCCATATCGATGTCCGAGAGGCCGGTCCCCGTTAGCCGAGCCGGATCGTCCTTTGAGTAAAAATTCATCTCGACCTGCGGCTGCAGGACCAACCTCTGCGTGAGGAGCTGGTCGTAGCTCCCTTCCAGCTTGGCGCCATAATGACCTTTATCACTGGCGTAGCCCGTTGCGGCGACATGAAAGAAAAGCGGTGCGAGGCCTTCAATCCCGAAGGCCAACCATCCACGGCCGGGCCGACTGTCGAGATCATAGCGCAGCCCGCCTTGGGCATTGAAATAGGTGCTGATCGGTCGACTGTAGAAGAGCTCTTGTTGTCCCTCCTCAACATTGCCGTTCGAGACTTCACCTTCACTGCGGAGCAGAACGCGATCGCTATCGGTGCCGGCCCAAGCCTCCCCCTCCCAGCGGAAGCTCGTATCGCGCCCGAGCCGGCCTTCAAACTGATTGAGCATCACATGCGAAAAGACGTGCTGATCATCCACGGGCGCGCCGAAAGGTGCCGCCTCGGTTGCTCCGCCCATATCCATGCCCGACATCTCGGCTCGTGCGGGTGTCGAAAAGGAGACCAACGCCCCAAGACAAGCGCCGACAAGGAGGAGCCGCGTCATGATACCACGACCGTGCGGAACATGCCCATCTCCATGTGATAGAGGAGATGGCAGTGGAAGGCCCAGTAGCCCGGCTCGTCCGCGGTGAAGATGAAACTCATTTTTTCACCGGGCTTCACGTTGATCGTATGCTTGAAAGGCGCATTAGCCTTGCCATTCTCGATCTGGAAGAGAAATCCGTGCAGATGAATGGGATGCTCCATCATCGTGTCGTTGATGAGCGTAAAGCGGACGCGCTCGTTCAACGTCACCGGGATCGGTCCTGCTTCGGAGAAGCGCTTGCCGTCAAAACCCCAAGTCCAGCGCTCCATGTTGCCCGTGAGATGAAATTCAATCTCGCGCGTCGGCGGCCCGTCATGTGACACCTCGAGCGCTTCAAGATCGGCATAGGTGAGAACCTTTCTGCCGTTGCCGTCGAGCCCGTCTCCCGCCTCGGCGAGGCGGTTCTTCGGATCCATCGCCACATTGTCGACGCTCGGCTTGCCCTCAAGCGTCGTCGGATCGACGCCATCGGCGTTCGTTGTCGGGATCGGCCCATTTTCCGGCATCGCCATGCCGGGCATCGACTGGCCGGGTTTCATTCCGGGCATCTCGGTCATTCTGTGATCGCCCATATCCATGCCGGGCATTGAAGTGGCGCTCGGCGCCGGCGCGGGTGACCCGCTCATGTTCATCCCCGGCATGCTCATCCCGGACATCTCGCCATGTGCGCTTCCCGACATGTCCATGCCGGACATACCGTTCATGCCCGACATCCCGGCCATGTTGCCCATCCCCATGTCGGTCATGGTCCGCATCGGGCGCGGATCCATGGGAGGAATAGCCGCGGCCTGGCCTTCTCGCAGCGCGAGGGTGGCGCGTGCATATCCGCTGCGGTCCTCTGCTTGGGCAAAGATCGTGTAAGCATCGGCCTCTGGCGCGACGATGACGTCGTAGGTTTCCGCGACAGCGATCCGAAATTCTTCGACATCGACTGGCTGGATGTCGGTGCCATCCGCCTGGACGACTTTCATCATAAGGCCGGGAATGCGCACATCGAACGTGCTCATGGACGAGCCGTTGATGAAACGCAGACGAATACGCTCGCCACGATTGAAAAGCCCTGTCCAGTTGGCGGCGGGCGGAAGCCCATTGATGAGGAACGTATAAGTGGCGCCCGTCACGTCCATTATATCGGTGGGGCTCATGCGCATTCTGCCCCACATCAACCGATCCTTGATCGTCGGACCGAGCCCGGCGCGCTGCGCGTCGGCGATGAAGGTGCCGAGCGTGCGCTGGCCGTAATTGTAATAGGCGCCTTGCTGCTTGAGGTTGGCGACGATCGCCATCGGGTCTTCGTCGGTCCAATCCGAGAGCATCACGACGTAGTCGCGATCATAGGTGTAGGGTTCGCGCTTGAGCGGCTCGAAAATCAGCGGCCCATAAAAGCCGGTCTGTTCCTGCATGCCGCTGTGGCTGTGATACCAGTAGGTACCGCTTTGGATGATCGGGAAGCGGTAGGTGAAGGTCTCGCCCGGCATGATGCCCTTGAAAGTGAGGCCGGGAACGCCGTCCATCGCGTTCGGAAGCTTGATGCCGTGCCAGTGAATTGAGGTCGGCTCCCGGAGCCGGTTCGTGACATTGATCGTGACGTTGTCGCCTTCGCGCATGCGCAAGATCGGCGACGGGAGGGAGTTGTTCGCCACCGTTGCGATTCGTGGTCGACCCGTGATGTTGACCGGCATTTCGCCGACGGTGATATCGAAATTCTTCCCGGACAGAACCTGCGGCCCCATCGCCCTACCCAGCGCGCGAAACGGCCAGCCGAGAGCGGCGGCACTTGCGGCGAGCGTGAGCCCTTGCACGAAGCGCCTGCGGCCTAGCGAGAATTGAGGCGGCACAGCCGCGGCATCAGTCATGGGAACTCGGGGCAGGAGGGTGCTACTGGTTATGGATACGCAGGGACCCTTTTCATCCCTCCCCTTTTCTCCCTAGGGCGGCAATGACCTTCCGCCTGGCCCGGTAAATACGCATTTCGACCGCTTTCGGGGTTGTCTCGAGCAACGCTGCGGCCTCCTGGTGCGAGAGGCCGCTGACGGTCGTCAACAGAAGCGGCTCCTTATAGAAAGCCGGAAGTGCGGCGATCACGCGATCCAGCTCTGCGAGCCGTTCCGTCTCGGCGCGATCCTCGCTCCGTTGCTCTTCCAGGAGTTCCGTCGAAGGTTCGCCGCGTTCGGTGGCGAACGCGCTCAGAACGAAGCGCCGAACGGTCTGGCGCCGGCCGAAGTCGCGACACTTGTTCAGGGCGATCGTCCGAAGCCAAGGCAAGAAGGGCCGCGCAGCATCGTAGCGCCCAAGTCCGGACCAAGCCGCGACGAAGCAGTTTTGCAGAACGTCATACGCATCGTCCGCCTGGCCGACGTAGCGCCGGATGAAGCGATAGATGCCATCTTTATGGCGCTTGACCAGAAGATCGAACGCGCCCCGATCGCCGTCTTTCGCGCGCGCTGCAATGCTCTCGTCCGACTCTGCGCCGCCGCTGCTCACGGCGCCCCGGAGCCGAGCGCCTTGGTTATTGTTGTGTCGAAGCGGCGCGCCTGATCCGGCGTCAGCACCGCGCGCATCGCGAGAATGTGACGTACCGTCTTTTCTTGAAGAGCGGCCATCGCTGAATGGAATCGGCCGATTGCGCGCTGTGCTTTGGGGCCATAGATGCGCTCTTCTGTGATCGCGCGCGCCAAATCATCATTGGCAGCCCGCATCTCCTCTTGCAGGACGCCGCGCTCGGTCCCGAATTTTTCTTCGAGCTGACCGATGCGGCGCTCTTGTTCCGCGCTCAGAGCAAGGTCGCGATGCAGCACCGTGTCGAGATCGGTGCTATCGGCAGAGCGGCTCAACCCATACTGCACACCCGCCCAACCGGCGAGGCCGGCGGCTAGGATCGTAAGCAGGAGCATAAAAAGAAAGGTGCGGCTCATCATCGTGTGCCGCCGCCGAAAAGCAGGGTTGAAGGCGCGAGCTTCTCTCCGGTCGTAAAGGGCGACGCGTTCGCATGCTGCGCCAAAGCCATCCCAGACGACATACCGATGGTCGCACTCGTCAGAATCGCAACCGCCAGCACGAGGCCCTGCCAGGAAGCAAGACGGCGGCTCGCGCGCGCAAGCGATTGAAGCGCGGCTTCCCGGTGCCAGACGTCGCGTTCGAGTCGCCGCAAATCCGCTCGCTCGTCGCGCGCGATCAGACGCGCCAAATCCTTGTCAATCATGCAAGCCTCCAGTCCCCCTGCCCTTACGCGCGCCCCGGTGCCAGCCCTCCCGGGCAAGATTTCCGAAGCCTAGGCGCGTCGCAATCGGTGCGCCATTCCTCAATGGTCTTCAGAGGGAGGGATACCGAACCGGCCTGCGTATCAGTCTGAAAGCGCCGGAATCGTCAACCCTATGGCTTGGTCCATCAAAAATATGACGCGTAACCGTCTCATCGGCGCTGTTATCGGCGGCGGCCTTGTCGCCGTCCTCGGCGCCGCGTGGATCATTATCTATGCCGGCGCCTACAATATTGCGGCCGATGCGCCGCACACCGGCCCGGTCTACTGGCTTCTCAAGACGGTTCGCGAGCGGTCAATCCTTGTGCGTTCCGCCGACATTCCCGTACCGACGGATCTCGGCTTGGAGCCGCGCGTCGCGTCTGGCGCCGCCCTTTACAAAGAAATGTGCACAGCTTGCCATTTGGCGCCCGGCACAGAGAAAACCGAACTGAGCCAGGGGCTCTATCCGCCCGCCCCCGCCCTTCGCGACAGCAAACTCTCTGCGGAACAACAGTTCTGGGTGATCAAACACGGCATCAAGATGAGCGCGATGCCCGCATGGGGCGTCACGCACAACGACAAGCTGATCTGGGACATGGTTGCCTTCCTCCGGAAGCTCCCAAGCCTCACGCCGGCAGAATATGAACGTCTCTCGAAATTGGCGCCTGATCACGACGACGCGATGAAAGGCATGAACATGGACGGCGCGATGCCCTCGCCGACCACTCACTGACGACCCTGCCCCTCAACCCCAAGGAGACTTAGAATGAAAGCACTTCGTACCCTCACTTTTGCCTCTCTTCTCGCGCTTGCGGCCGTCCCCGCGGTCGCTCACGACGCCGGCACCATGGGCAATATGAGCAACATGCCCGGCATGAAGATGGACGATATGCTGGGCATGCACGATATGGCCGTGACCGTCACGACGGTTGATGCCAAGACGGGCATGGTCGATGCCAATGCCGGCGGCATGGCCCTCAAAGTGCATTTCCCGCCGGCGGCGCTCAGCGGCGTCAAGGCTGGCGATCATATCACGTTGCACCTCTCCTTCACGAAGCCGTAAGCGCTTCCATGCCTGGAGGGGCTAGGCTTGTGTTGAAGAAACCGTTCCTTTCGCTTGCGGCGCTCGCATCCCTCGCCGCAAGCGTGACCGGGTCGAGCGCGGCTGAGTTGCCCGCGGTCGATCCGGTTGCGGTTGTCGAGGAATTTCACGCAGCGCTTAGTCGTGGGGATCAGGCCGTTGTGGTCGACCTGCTCGACGACAAGGCCATGATCTACGAGGAAGGGGCGGCTGAGCTTTCGAGAGCCGACTACGCGTCGCATCATCTTCCCGAGGACATAGCCTTCCTCGCCCAAATGAAGGAGCGTGTTCTTGGGCGCAATAGCGGCTTTGACGGCAACATCGCCTGGGTAGCAACGCAAGGAGAAATGACCGGCACCGTCAGCGGCAAACCTTTCGATCGCTTCACGACCGAGACCGTTGTCCTGACTCGCTCAGGTCCGTCTTGGAAAATCCTTCATATCCACTGGTCCTCGCGCGCCGCCCGGAGCAATTAGCGATGCGGTACAACCTTGTCGTTGAGGCTCCTCTCGTCCGTGAAGGAACAAGACCGCGCGCATCGGGAGGGTCCTGGCGAGGCTACCTGAGGCAAGAGCCATAGACATGTCGCACGCAGGGCACGCAAAACTCGATCCCAAAAGCACGCAACCGGATCCCGCGAAGACGGCGACCGATCCTGTCTGCGCCATGAAGGTCAATCCCCACACGACCGCGCATCGCACCGCTCACGGTGGCACTGACTATTATTTCTGTTCGGGCGGATGCAAGACGAAGTTCACCGCCGACCCCGACAAGTATCTGACGAAGTACGTGTCGCCTGCATCCCAGACGCCGGGTGCGAGCGACGTCATCTACACCTGCCCCATGCATCCGCAGATCAGACAGAAGGGCCCGGGCAGCTGCCCGATCTGCGGCATGGCGCTTGAGCCCGAGACTGTCACCGCGGATATGGGGCCCAATCCCGAGCTGATCGAGATGACTTGGCGCTTCTGGATCGGGCTTGCGCTCACGCTGCCGGTTGTCGGGCTCGAGATGGGCGGGCATTTGTTTCACCTTCCCATCAGCGCAAGCCTTTCCGGCTGGTTGCAGCTCGTGCTCGCGACGCCGGTCGTATTGTGGGCAGGCTGGCCATTTTTCGTTCGGGGCTGGCAGTCTCTCCAGAACCGCAGCCTCAATATGTTCACGCTCATCGCGCTCGGCACTGGCGCTGCCTATCTCTACAGCCTTGTCGCCATGCTGGCACCCGGCCTTTTTCCGCCGGCCTTCCGCATGGAAGGCAGCGTCGCCGTCTATTTCGAGGCGGCATCCGTCATCACGGTGCTGGTGTTACTCGGCCAGGTGCTTGAGTTGCGGGCGCGCGAACATACCTCCGGCGCGATAAGGGCCCTGCTCAATCTGGCGCCGAAGACGGCGCGGCGCGTCAAGGCGGACGCCAGCGAGGAAGACGTGCCGCTCGACCAGGTGCAAATCGGCGATCGCCTTCGCGTGCGCCCTGGTGAAAAGGTGCCGGTCGATGGCGAGCTGATCGAAGGCCGCTCGAACTTCGACGAGTCGATGGTCACCGGCGAGTCGATGCCGATTGCGAAAGCGACCGGCGACCGGCTGATCGGCGGCACGGTGAACCAGACCGGAAGTTTCCTCATGCGCGCCGACAAGATCGGTAACGACACGCTGCTCGCGCAGATCGTCCAGATGGTCGCGAAAGCGCAGCGCTCGCGCGCGCCGATCCAGCGGCTCGCCGATCAGGTCGCGGGCTGGTTCGTACCTGCCGTGATCGTGGTGGCGCTGATCGCCTTCGGCGCCTGGGCCGCGTTCGGGCCGGAGCCGCGCCTTGCCTATGGCTTTGTCGCCGCCGTGACGGTTCTCATCATTGCCTGCCCTTGCGCGCTCGGGCTCGCGACGCCGATGGCGATTATGGTCGGGGTTGGCCGCGGCGCCGGCGCCGGCGTGCTCATCAAGGACGCCGAAGCGCTCGAGCAGATGGAAAAGGTCGACACGATCGTGATCGACAAGACAGGCACGTTGACCGAAGGCAAGCCGAAGCTGATCGCGGTCAAGACCGCGAGCGGGATCTCGGAAGAATTTGCGCTTCGCCATGCGGCCAGTGTTGAGGCGCTGAGTGAACATCCGCTTGCCCGTGCTATAGTTGAAGCCGCCAAAGGTCGCGGCATCGCAGCGCTTCAGGTGTCAGATTTTGACTCGCCGACCGGCAAAGGCGCCGTGGGCACGGTCGAGGGCCGCAGGGTCTTGCTCGGGAACGCCGCATTTCTGAAAGAACAGTCTGTAGAGACGAACGCGCTCGAGACCGCCGCCGAAGAGATGCGGCAGGACGGCGCCACCGCCATCTTCGTCGCTGTCGAGGGCCGCGTGGTTGCGGCCCTCGGCATTGCCGACCCCGTCAAACCATCGACTGAGCCTGCGCTCAAGGCGCTCGCAGACGCAGGCGTCAAAGTGGTGATGCTGACCGGCGACAACCGCACCACGGCGGAAGCGGTGGCGCGCAAGCTCGGCATCAAGAACGTCGAAGCGGATGTCCTGCCGGATCGCAAGAGCGCAGTGGTCGCCGCCTTGCGACAGGCCGGCCGTGTTGTCGCCATGGCAGGAGACGGCGTCAACGATGCGCCTGCCCTCGCCGCCGCCGATGTCGGTATCGCCATGGGCACGGGGACCGACATCGCGATGGAAAGCGCGGGCGTCACGCTGCTCAAGGGCGATCTGGGTGGCATCGCAGCGGCGCGACGGCTGTCAGCCGCCACCATGCGCAATATCAGGCAGAACCTCTTTTTCGCATTTATTTACAACGCCGCCGGCGTGCCCGTCGCGGCCGGAATTCTTTATCCCTTCTTCGGCGTCTTGCTTTCGCCCATCATCGCTGCGGCGGCGATGGCGCTGAGCTCCGTTTCGGTGATTGCCAACGCCTTGCGCCTTCGCGCCCTTCGGCTCTGAAAGAGGACGATGGCGGAGGAGGATCGAGACGCCGCCGCTTCGCTAGCGCATCGCGGTGCCTTCGAGACCCCGAGGATCGCGCCGCTCGAATCCGTGCGCGGGCTCCTCGCGCTCTGGGTTGTCGTCGGCCATGTCGGCCGGCGCGTGCTGACCGACGACGAACTCTTACGCTGGCATCTTCGCGCGGCGCTTGAGCCGATGCTGCCCGTCTACGTGTTCATGATGTTGAGCGGGTTTGTGATTTTCCTGCTGCTTGATCGCGGCGATGAGCCGCTCGGCGTGTTTCTCGCCCGGAGACTATTTCGTCTCGCGCCGCTCTATCTTGCCCTCTTGCTCCTGTCCGCTAGCCTGCTTTCCTTCCAGCTTCGCGTCCTCGAGGCCCTGCCCTGGCGCAGCGGCGAGATCCTCGACGACATCAAGATCCATGCCGAGGCCATCGCGAATTTTTGGCCTCATTTTGCGGCGCATTTGTTGCTTCTGCAGGGGCTTTTCTCCGACAAGCTCCTGTTCGAGTCGACCTACACCATCCTGAGCCAAAGCTGGAGCATCTCGCTCGAGTGGCAGTTCTATCTACTGGCGCCACTGCTCTTCTTCCTCTTGCGCACGCGCCGCCTTTTGCTTCTGATCTTGACGCTGGCGGCCGTGACGGCCGTCGGCCGCCTCGGCTACGGCGGCGTGGCGTTCCTTCCCAATATGTTCTTCTATTTTGCCCTTGGCATCCTCTCCTATTATGCCTACGGGGCAGCGCGGCCGGCAAAAGGGTTTGAGCCGGAGCTGCTCGACGCCGCGCTCCTCGTCGTAAGCGCGAGCTTCTACTTCTTCCTCAAAGAGCCGTGGCCATTGATCGCCTGGCTTTTCCTGCTCGCCAGCGTGATTGCGGAAAAGACCGGAGACCATTCACTAGTCACGAAGGCAATCGCGAAAGCGTCTGCCCTGCAGCCGCTCAGATGGCT
>JADHVO010000010.1 GCA_016783965.1 Alphaproteobacteria bacterium | reverse complement strand
TCGATCCAGGTCGAGCTGATCTCTCCGATCGCGATGGAGGAGAAGCTGCGCTTCTCGATCCGCGAAGGCGGCCGCACCGTCGGATCCGGCGTCGTCGCAAAGATTATCAAGTGACCTGCCGATAGGCAGGTCATCCCCGGCGAGGCACGCGCAAGCGGGCCGAGGGAAGGGGATCTGGAGAGAAGAGAAGTGACTGTGGTGATTGAAAAGAAAATGGGTGGCCGGGACGCGCTTCGCTTCGCTCGCTGCCCGGCCATGACGAGGTCATAATGCAGAACCAGAATATCCGCATCAGGCTGAAGGCCTTCGATCACCGGATTCTCGACAACTCCACGCGGGAGATCGTGAACACCGCGAAGCGCACCGGCGCGCAGGTTCGGGGCCCGATCCCGCTGCCGACCGGCATCGAGCGCTTCACCGTGAACCGCTCGCCCCACATCGACAAGAAGAGCCGCGAGCAGTTCGAGATCCGAACCCACAAGCGTCTCCTCGACATCATCGACCCCACGCCCCAGACCGTCGACGCTCTGATGAAGCTCGACCTCGCGGCCGGTGTCGACGTCGAGATCAAGCTCTAAGGAAGACGAGCGATGCGCACAGGCGTCATCACGCAGAAGGTCGGCATGACCAGACTGTTCCTTGAGGACGGCCGGCACGTTCCGGTCACGGTCCTCAAGCTGGACGGCTGCCAGGTCGTCTCCACGCGGACGGAAGAGAAAGACGGCTACACCGCGGTTCAGCTGGGCTCCGGTTTTGCCAAGGCCAAGAACCTGACGAAGGCCGATCGTGGCAACTTCGCCAAGGCCGAGGTCGAGCCCAAGCGCAAGGTCGCGGAATTCCGCGTCGATGCGAAGAACATGCTCGAGATCGGCGACGTCATCCAGGCGGACCACTTCGTGGCCGGCCAGAAGGTGGACGTCTCGGGCGTCACCATCGGCCGTGGCTTCACCGGCGCCATGAAGCGCTGGAACTTTCGCGGTCTGGAAGCCAGCCACGGCGTGTCGATCTCGCACCGCTCGCTCGGTGGTACGGGCGGCCGCCAGGATCCGGGCAAGACCTTCAAGAACAAGAAGATGCACGGCCACTACGGCGTGGACAACGTCACGACCCAGAACCTCGAAGTCGCCAAGGTCGACGTCGAGCGCGGCCTCATCATGATCAAGGGCGCCGTCCCGGGGTCGAAGGGCGGCTGGGTCATGGTTCGCGACGCCGTCAAGCGTCCGAACGACAAGGTGCCGTCGCCGGGCTCCGTCAAGAAACGCGAAGCCGTCGCTGCCAAGGCGGAGGCCTAAGAAGATGAAGACGAAGGTTCTCAACCTCGACAACAAGGCGGCCGGCGAAGTCGACCTCAAGGACGACATCTACGGTCTGGAGCCGCGCGCCGATCTCATTCAGCGTGTCGTCGTCTGGCAGCTCGCCAAGCGCCGCTCGGGCCAGCACAAGACGCTGACCCGCGCCGAGATCGACCGCACCAAGCACAAGCTCGGCAAGCAGAAGGGCGGCGGCGTGGCCCGTCACGGCGCCCGCTCAGCTCCGCAGTTCGTCGGCGGCGGCAAGGCGATGGGTCCGGTCGTGCACAGCCATGAGTTCGACCTGCCGAAGAAGGTCCGCGCGCTCGGCCTCAGGCACGCCCTGTCGTCCAAGGCCAAGGCAGGCAACATCCTCGTGATCGAAGAGGCCAAGTCGGCCGCGATCAAGACCGCGGCGCTGGCCAAGCAGTTCGGCGGCCTCGGCGTCACCAGGGCGCTCGTCGTCGACGGCGAGTTCGACAAGAACTTCGAGATGAGCGCGCGCAACATCAACCACGTGTCGCTGCTGCCGGCCAAGGGCCTCAACGTCTATGACATCATGCGCAGCGAGAAGCTGGTCCTCACCAAGGCCGCGGTCGCCGCGATCGAAGAGAGGCTCGCATGAGCAGCTACCATCACGACGTGATCCTCTCGCCGGTGATCACGGAAAAGTCGACCAAGCTGACCGAGACCAACCAGGTCGTGTTCCGCGTTCCGCTGACCGCGACCAAGCCGAAGATCGCCGCCGCGGTCGCCGAGCTGTTCAAGGTCAAGGTCAAGGCGGTGAATACGGTCACGGTCAAGGGCAAGAACAAGCTCGCCCGCGGCAAGCCGTACAAGCGCAGCGATTTCAAGAAAGCGATCGTCACCCTCGCCGAGGGTGAGCAGATCGACATCACGACGGGACTCTAGGTCATGGCGTTGAAGCAATATCGCCCGACGACTCCCGGTCAGCGCCAGCTGGTGCTGATCGACCGTTCCGGCCTGCACAAGGGCGGCCCGGTGAAGTCGCTCACCGAGGGCAAGCACTCCAAGGGCGGCCGCAACAACACCGGCCGCATCGTCGTCCGCTACCAGGGCGGCGGTCACAAGCGGCGCTACCGTCTGGTGGACTTCAAGCGACGCAAGTTCGACGCGCCCGCCACGGTGGACCGCCTGGAGTACGATCCGAACCGCACCTCGTTCATCGCGCTCATCACCTACAAGGACGGTGAGCAGGCCTACATCCTGGCGCCGCAGCGCCTGGCCGTCGGCGACACCGTTGTGTCGGGCGACAAGGTGGACGTGAAGCCGGGCAACGCGATGCCGTTGTCGGCGATGCCGGTCGGCACCATCGTGCACAACATCGAGATGAAACCGGGCAAGGGCGGCCAGATCGCGCGCTCCGCCGGCACCTATGCGCAATATCTCGGACGCGACGCCGGCTACGCGCTGCTCCGCCTGAACTCGGGCGAGGTGCGCAAGGTGATGCTGACCTGCATGGCGACCGTGGGCGCGGTGTCGAACCCCGACCACATGAACGAGATCATCGGCAAGGCCGGCCGCAATGTGTGGAAGGGCTGGCGCCCGCACGTGCGCGGCACCGCGATGAACCCGATCGACCATCCGCACGGCGGCGGCGAAGGCCGCACCAAGGGCGGCCGTCATCCGGTGACCCCGTGGGGCAAGCCGACCAAGGGCGCGAAGACCCGCAAGAACAAGCGCACCACGAAGTTCATCGTGCGCACCCGCAAAGGCAAGGCACAAGGCTAACCGATGACCCGCTCTGTTTGGAAAGGCCCGTTCGTCGACGGCTATCTGCTGAAGAAGGCAGAAGCCGCGCGCAATTCCGGCCGCAAGGACGTGATCAAGACCTGGTCGCGCCGCTCCACGATCCTGCCGCAGTTCGTCGGCGTGACGTTCGGCGTCTACAACGGCAAGAAGCACATCCCCGTGCTCGTGACGGAAGACATGGTCGGCCACAAGCTCGGCGAGTTCTCGCCGACCCGCACCTTCTCCGGCCACGCCGGCGGCGGCGACAAGAAGGCGAAGAGGGCCTGATGGGCAAGCAAGCACGCGCACGCGTCCTTCCCGACACGCACGCCAAGGCGATCGGGACCATGATCCGCACCTCGCCGCGGAAGCTGAACCTCGTCGCGCAGTCGATCCGCGGCAAGAAGGCCGGCGCCGCGCTGAACGAGCTCACCTTCTCGCCCAAACGCGTCGCGAAGGTCGTAAAGAAGGTTCTTCAGTCGGCGATCGCCAACGCGGAAAACAACCACGACCTCGATGTCGACGATCTCGTCGTATCGGAAGCGTCGGTCGGCAAGAACCTGGTGATGAAGCGGTTCCACGCCCGCGCGCGTGGCCGCGGCGCCGCCATCGAGAAGCCCTTCGCCCAGATCACCATCGTGGTCCAGGAGAAGCGCGAGGAAGCCGAAGACAAGAAGACCAAGGGCAAGAAGGGTGGCGCCAAGAAGAAGGCCGCGCCCGCCAAGAAAGCCGCCGCCGAGCCGGCGCAGGAGACCGCATAATGGGTCAGAAAGTTAATCCGATCGGTCTTCGCCTCGGCGTCAACCGGACGTGGGATTCCCGCTGGTACGCCGGCAAGAAGGAGTACGGAAAGCTCCTCCAGGAAGACATCAAGATCCGCGAGCACCTGTCGGAGAAGCTCAAGCAGGCCGGCGTGTCGCGCATCGTCATCGAGCGTCCGCACAAGAAGTGCCGCATCACGATCCACTCGGCCCGTCCGGGCGTGGTGATCGGCAAGAAGGGCGCCGACATCGAGAAGCTGAAGAGCGACGTGCAGAAGTTCACTTCGGACGAAGTGCACCTGAACATCGTCGAGATCCGCAAGCCCGAGATCGACGCCAAGCTGGTGGCCGAGAACATCGCGCAGCAGCTCGAACGCCGCGTGGCGTTCCGCCGCGTGATGAAGCGCGCGGTGCAGTCGGCGCAGCGCCTGGGCGCGCTCGGGATCCGCATCAAGTGCGGCGGCCGCCTGGGCGGCGCCGAAATCGCCCGCGTCGAGTGGTACCATGAGGGCCGCGTTCCGCTGCACACGCTGCGCGCGGACATCGACTACGGCATCGCCACCGCGAAGACGACGTACGGCACCTGCGGTGTGAAGGTCTGGATCTTCAAGGGCGAGATCATGGAACACGACCCGATGGCGCAGGATAAGCGCGCCGCCGAGGCCGAGCAGGGCGGTGGCCGTCCGCCGCGTGATCGCGAACCGCGTGAGCCGCGCGGCGAGCGTGAGCCGCGTCCGGCGCCAGCGCAGTAAGAGACGATCATGCAGCAACCGAAGCGCACAAAATTCCGCAAGCAGTTCAAGGGGCGCATCCACGGTGCCGCCAAGGGCGGCACCGCGCTCAACTTCGGCGCCTACGGCCTCAAGGCCCTGGAGCCCGAGCGCATTACCGCGCGTGAGATCGAGGCGGCCCGCCGCGCGATCACGCGTCAGATGAAGCGCGCTGGCCGTGTCTGGATCCGCGTGTTCCCGGACGTGCCGGTGTCGAAGAAGCCCGCCGAAGTCCGCATGGGCTCGGGCAAGGGCGCGCCGGAATACTGGGTGGCGAAGATCAAGCCGGGCCGTATCCTCTTTGAGGTCGACGGCGTCGACGAGGCCACCGCGAAGGAGGCGATGCGTCTGGGCGCGGCGAAGCTCTCGATCGCGACCAAGTTCATCGCGCGTCTGGGAGGCTGAGCCATGGCTACGAAGAAGAAGACCAAGGCCGTGAAGAATACGGCGAAGACCTCGTCCAAGGCCGACGAATTCCGCGGCAAGACGCCGGACGAGCTGGGCACAGAGCTGACGAAGCTGAAGAAGGAGTCGTTCAACCTCCGCTTCCAGCGCGCCAACGGCCAGCTCGAGAAGACCAACCGCGTGCGCCAGGTCCGCCGGACCATCGCCCGCATCGAGACGATTTTGACGGAGCAGCGCCGCAAGGCCGCTGCCGCCGGTTAAGGGAAGAGACGTATGCCAAAGCGCGTGCTGCAAGGCGTCGTGGTCAGCGACAAGAACGCCAAGACCGTCGTGGTGAAGGTCGAACGCCGCTTCACCCACCCGGTGCTCGGCAAGACCGTCCGCCGTTCGAAGAAGTACCACGCCCATGACGAGAAGGGCGAATACAAGATGGGCGACACCGTCCGCATCCGCGAGTGCCGGCCGCTTTCCAAGTTGAAGACCTGGGAAGCGTTCGAGCGGGTGTCGAAGTAACCGCCCCGCCAGATATTCGGAGTAGAACACAATGATTCAGATGCAAACGGAGCTTGACGTCGCCGACAATTCCGGCGCCCGTCGCGTCATGTGCATCAAGGTGCTCGGCGGTTCGCACCGCCGGTACGCCGACGTCGGCGACATCATCGTCGTGTCGGTCAAGGAGGCCATCCCGCGCGGCCGCGTGAAGAAGGGCGAGGTGCTGAAGGCCGTCGTCGTGCGCACCGCGCATGGCGTGCGCCGTCCCGACGGCTCGCTGATCCGTTTCGACGGCAACGCCGCGGTGCTGATCAACGCCCAGGGTGAGCCGATCGGCACCCGCATCTTCGGACCGGTCACGCGCGAGCTGCGCTCCAAGAACCAGATGAAGATCATCTCGCTCGCTCCGGAGGTGCTGTGATGCCCGCCAAGATCAAGAAGGGCGACCGCGTCGTCGTCACCACCGGCCGCGACAAGGGCAAGAAGGGCGAAGTGCTGAAGGTGTTCGGCGAGGAGAACCGCGTGCTGGTCTCCGGCGTGAACGTCGTCAAGCGCCACCAGCGCCAGACCCAGCGCGACCAGGGCGGCATCGTGTCGAAGGAAGCCCCGGTCCACATCTCGAACGTGGCGCATGCCGATCCCAAGGATGGCTCGGCCACCCGGATCGGTTTCAAGAAACTGAACGACGGACGGACGGTGCGTTTCGCCAAGAAGTCCGGTGAGGTCATCGATGTCTGAAGCAGGCAGCAAGAACCCCAAAGAGGCCGCGCGCGCTGACGCGAAGGCCGCCAAGGGCGCCAAGAAGGAAGGCGGCAAGCGCGAGCTGAACGCCGGCACGAAGGTCGACGTCGGAGCGCGCGCCACCGACAAGAACTACGTCCCGCGCTTCAAGAAGCGCTACAACGAGGTCATCAAGAACGACCTCATGAAGAAGTTCGGCTACACGAACGTCATGCAGGTTCCGCGGGTCAGCAAGATCGTGCTGAACATCGGCGCCGGCGAAGGCTCGCAGGACACCAAGAAGATCCAGGCCGCCCAGAACGACCTGACCGCGATCGCGGGCCAGAAGGCCGTTATCACCCGCGCCAAGAAGGCGATCTCGACCTTCAAGATCACCGCGGGCCGTCCGGTCGGCGTGAAGGTCACGCTGCGCCGCGACGAGATGTACGAGTTCATGGACCGCCTGGTCACGATGGCGCTGCCGCGCGTGCGCGACTTCCGCGGCATCAACCCGAAGAGCTTCGACGGCAACGGCAACTACGCGATGGGCCTCAAGGAGCACATCGTGTTCCTCGAGATCGACTACGACAAGACCGAGACCGTGTGGGGCATGGACATCATCGTCAACACGACTGCGAAGACCGACGAAGAGGCGCGCGCGCTTCTCGAAGGTTTCCAGTTCCCGTTTGTGAAGTAAGGACGATCCAATGGCGAAAACGAGCCAGATCAACCGCAACAAGAAGCGCGAGAAGCTTGTCGCGCAGTACGCCGCCAGGCGCGCCGCGCTGAAGGCCCTGTCGAAGGACCCGAAGGCCGCACCGGAAGAGCGGTTTGCCGCGCAGCTCAAGCTCGCGAAGCTTCCGCGCAACTCGTCCAAGGTGCGCATCCATCATCGCTGCGATCTGTCGGGCCGTCCGAAGGGTTACTACCGCAAGCTCAAGCTCTCGCGTATCGCCCTGCGCGATCTCGCGAATTTCGGCCAGATCCCTGGCATGACCAAGGCCAGCTGGTAAGGAGAGTTCAGGATATGGCAGTCAACGATCCCATCGGCGATCTCCTGGCGCGCATCCGCAACGGTCAGCTGCGCGGCCTCGCGAAGATCAGCTCGCCCAACTCGCGCTTGCGCGCCAGCGTCCTGGACGTGCTCCAGGAAGAGGGCTTCATCCGCTCCTACACGGAAGTGGAAGCGAAGACCGGCGCCCGCACGCTCGAGATCGAGCTCAAGTACCATGAAGGCCAGCCGGTCATCCGCGAACTGAAGCGCGTTTCGACTCCCGGCCGCCGCGTTTACACGTCGGTCAAGGAACTGAAGCCGCACCGCCAGGGCCTTGGCGTGTCGATCGTCTCCACGCCGAAAGGCGTGATGACCGACACCCATGCGCGCGAAGCGAATGTGGGCGGCGAAGTTCTCTGCCACGTGTTCTAAGGAGCAGAAGTTATGTCACGTATCGGCAAAAAGCCGGTCCCGCTGCCCAAGGGCGTCACCGCCTCGGTGAACGGCAAGGTCGTCTCCGTGAAGGGGCCGAAGGGCGAGCTCAAGGTCACTCTGGTTCCGGAGGTCGACGCATCCGTGGGCGCCGCTGGCGTCACCATCACGCCGCGCAAGGATATGGAGCGCGCGGGCGCCATGTGGGGCATGTCCCGCACGCTCGTGAACAACCTCGTTACCGGCGTGACGCAGGGCTTCCAGACCAAGCTGGAAATCCAGGGTGTCGGTTACCGCGCCGCGGTCCAGGGCAAGAACCTGAACCTTCAGCTCGGTTTCAGCCACGACGTGGCCTATCCGATCCCGGCCGGCATCACCATCACGGCGGAGAAGCCGACGCTTCTCACCGTCGCCGGCATCGACAAGCAGCTCGTCGGTCAGGTTGCGGCCGAGATCCGCAACTACCGCAAGCCCGAGCCGTACAAGGGCAAGGGCGTGCGGTACGAGGGCGAGTATGTCCGCCGCAAGGAAGGCAAGAAGAAATGACCAGCCCGCTGTTCAAGCGCCGCCGGAAGCGCACCCGCTTCAAGCTTACGTCGCACGCCTACGGCCGTCCGCGCCTCAGCGTGTTCCGCTCGGGCAAGCACATCTACGCGCAGATCATCGACGACCGCGCGAAGGAAACACTTGCTGCCGCCTCGACCAACGAGAAGGAAGGCAAGCTCGCCAAGACCTACAACGTCGGGGCTGCTTCGACCGTCGGCAAGAAGATCGCTGAACGCGCCATCGCCAAGGGCGTGAAGCAGGTCGTGTTCGACCGTGGCGGCTACATCTATCACGGGCGCATCAAGGCGCTCGCCGACGCCGCCCGCGAAGGCGGCCTGGAATTCTGAGGACATAAGACATGGCACGCGAAGAAGGCAGCAACGAGAGCGGCGGTCGTGAACGCCGGGGTCGCCGTGAGCGCCGCGAGGAGCGGGAGGATCGCGACAACGAGTTCATAGACAAGCTGGTCCACATCAACCGCGTCGCGAAGGTCGTGAAGGGCGGACGCCGCTTCGGCTTTGCCGCGCTCGTGGTGGTCGGTGACCAGCGCGGCCGCGTCGGCTACGGCCACGGCAAGGCGCGCGAAGTGCCGGAAGCCATCCGCAAGGCGACCGACGAGGCCAAGAAGTCGATGATCCGCGTCCCGCTCAAGGACGGTCGCACGATCCATCACGAGGTTCGCGGCCATCACGGCGCCGGCAAGGTGATCGTGCGTCCGGCCCCGGCTGGTACCGGCGTGATCGCCGGCGGCCCGGCCCGCGCGGTGTTCGAGGCGCTCGGCGTCGGCGACGTCGTGTCGAAGTCGCTCGGCACCTCCAACCCGTACAACCTGGTCCGCGCCGTGTTCAACGCGCTCGAGAACCAGCAGTCGCCGCGCATGGTCGCCCAGCGCCGCGGCCGCTCCGTGACTGAGATCATCGCCCGCCGCGAAGGCCAGAAGGGCGAGCAGGCGAGCGCCTAAGGAACAGAACGATGGCTGAGAAGAAGACACTCAAGGTCAAGCAGGTCCGCAGCCCCGCGCGCCGCCCGGCGGTCCAGCTGGCGACGCTCAAGGGCCTCGGCCTCGGCAAGATGCACCGCGTGCGCGAGCTCGAGGATACTCCGGCTGTGCGCGGCATGATCGAGTCGATCCCGCATCTCGTCGAGATCGTCGAAGAGAAGAAGTAACCACTCCTGTTGGGGCGCCAGGCAAAGCCGAGTCCCGGAGAGCAAGACAATGAAGCTCAACGAAATCCGCAACAATCCCGGTGCGCACAAGCGCAAGGACAAGGTCGGCCGTGGCTCGTCCTCGGGTCTCGGCAAGACCTCGGGCCGCGGCGTAAAGGGCGCGAAGGCGCGTACCGGCAACCAGGTGCACGGTTTCGAAGGTGGCCAGATGCCGCTGCACATGCGCATGCCCAAGCGCGGCTTCCGCAACATCTTCGGCAACGACTTCGCCGAGCTGAACATCGGCCGCCTCCAGAAGGCGATCGACGAGAAGAAGATCGACATTTCGCAGAAGATCACTGGCGAGACGCTCCGTGCTGCCAACGTGGTGCACAAGTCCGAGCACGGCGTGCGGCTCCTGGGCACTGGCGAGCTGACCGCCAGGCTGGACATCGAAGTGGCCGGCGCCTCCGCTTCCGCAAAGGAAGCGGTCGAGAAGGCCGGCGGCACGATCACCGTGACCCACAAGAAGCCCAACTACATGAACAAGAAGGGCGAGCCGGGCAAAAGGAAGCAGCGCCGGGCCTAGGCCGCGGAAAAGCGCGCTGCCCGCAACGGCTGACAATATAATAAGGCGCGCCCCGCGCTTGTCGCGGGGCAGGGCCGTCCCGATATAAAGTCGGCCCGACTCGGGAGTAGGAAATGGCCTCAGCAGCCGAACAACTGGCCGCCAATTTCAGTTTTCAGAACCTCGGCAAGGCGACCGAGCTGCGCCAGCGCATTTTCTTCACGCTGGGCGCCCTGATCGTCGCCCGTCTCGGAACCTATATCCCGATGCCCGGCATCGACCCGGCCGAGGTTGCGCGCCAGCTGACGCAGCAATCGGGCGGCCTGCTGGACGTCTTCAATGTGCTGGCCGGCGGCGCCGTCAGCCGCATGGCGATCTTCTCGCTCGGCATCATGCCGTACATCTCGGCCTCGATCATCATCCAGCTGATGACGACCGTTTTCCCCCGGCTCGAAGAGCTGAAGAAGGAAGGCGAGGCGGGGCGCAAGATCATCAACCAGTACACCCGCTACGGCACCGTCGCGCTCGCCGCGATCCAGGCCTACGGCATCGCGATCGGCCTCGAACACTGGGGTCATGTCGTCATCTCGCCGGGCTTCTTCTTCCGCATATCCGCGGTTATCACGCTCACCGGCGGCACGATCCTGCTCATGTGGATCGGCGAGCAGATCACGTCGCGCGGCGTCGGCAACGGCATCTCGCTCATCATCTTCGCCGGCATCGTGGCCCGCTTCCCGCAGTACATCGGCCAGGCCTTCGAATCCGCGCGCACCGGCGCCATCGGCCCGGTGACGCTGATCCTCGGCGCTGCGTTCGTCGTCGTGCTGGTGACCGGCATCGTGTTCATGGAGCGCGCGCAACGGCGTCTCCTTGTGCAGTATCCCAAGCGGCAGGTCAGCGGCGGCCGCATGTCGGGTGGTGAATCCTCGCACCTGCCGCTCAAGCTGAACGTCTCTGGCGTGATCCCGCCGATCTTCGCGTCCTCGATCCTCCTGATGCCGACCACGATTGCCGGCTTCAACGCGCAGAACATCCCGGACTGGCTCCAGACCGTCGTGACCTATCTCAGCCACGGTCAGCCGCTGTACCTCGTGCTGTATGCGCTGATGATCCTCTTCTTCTCGTTCTTCTACACCTCCATCGTCTTCAACCCCGAAGAGACGGCGGAGAACCTCAAGAAGTATGGCGGCTTCATTCCCGGCATCCGTCCCGGCAAGAAGACGGCCGAGCACATCGACTACGTGCTCACCCGCATCACGGTGATCGGCGCGCTCTATCTCGCGGTTGTCTGCCTCATTCCGGAGATCGTCACCAGCTACTACAACGTACCGTTCTATCTCGGCGGCACCTCGATCCTGATCGTCGTCAGTGTCACCATGGACACCGTTGCGCAGATCCAGAGTCATCTGATCGCGCAGCAATATGAGGGCCTCATCAAGAAGGCCAAACTGCGGGGGGCGCGTCGTTGAATATTGTTCTGTTTGGACCGCCTGGTGCCGGCAAGGGCACCCAGGCCAAGGTCCTGACGGAGAAGCGCGGCCTGCCGCAGCTCTCCACCGGTGACATGCTGCGGGCGGAGATCGCCGCCGGTTCGCCGCTCGGCCAGAAGGTCGAAGGAATTCTCGCCAAGGGTGACCTGGTTCCGGACGCGACGGTGATCGACATCATCGCCAACCGCTACGACCGCCCGGACTGCGCCAAGGGCGCGGTGTTCGACGGCTTCCCGCGAACCATCGCGCAGGCCGAAGCGCTCGATGCCATGCTCGCCAAGCGCGTCAAGAAGATCGACGTCGTGATCGAACTCAAGGTCGACGAAGCGATCCTGCTTGGCCGCGTGGAACAGCGCATCAAGGAAGGTACGGCCCGCGCCGACGACAACCCGGTGACCGTCAAGAACCGCCTGGGTGTCTACCGCAACCAGACCGCGCCGCTGCTCGATTACTACGGCAAGCAGGGCAAGGTGATCACGGTCAACGGCATGGCGCCGATCGATGACGTGACCCGCGCCATCGCCGCGGCCCTCGACAAGCACCGCTGATGCTCCGCGCGGCCCTCGCACTGGTCGCGCTTTGCTCTTCTGCCGTTGCCGCTTTCGGCGCGCCCGCGATGGACGCGGTCATGGCCGCACAGGACTTCTCCGGTGTGGTTCTGGTAATCGACCGGGGCGCCGTCGTCTTCGACAGGGCGTACGGCCTCGCCGACCGCGATGCCGCACTTCCCAACCGCACCACGACGGCTTTCCGCATCGGCTCGCTGACACGCCTCTACATCACGACCCAGATTGTCGCACTTGCCGAGAAGCACAAACTCGCGCTCGACAACACGGCCGAACAGTTCGCGGACGGCGCCGGACCGATCCTGATCGGCGATCTCCTGAAGCGCACCGACGACCCTGCCACGCTGGTGCTCGGCCGTGTCCTTGCCGGTGCCGCTCATGCAAGCCTTCCGGATGCGCTCGGCGACATGTTCTCCAGCCTCTGGATGACAGCCAGCGCGGTCGACACCGGCGGCGCCAGCCACTCTGTCGCGCAGGACTATCGCGGCCCGCCGCAGGCGGTCGTGGCCTATTCCACCACCCGCGATCTGCTGCGCTGGACCAACGCCTTCTTCGGTGGCGATCTCGTCTCGGCGGAGGGCCGCAGGATGCTGCTCAAGACTTGGGATAAGGTGCCGGGAGCGCCGGGTGACGATACGTGGCAAACGAGTTCCGCCGAGGCCGCGATCATCGTCCAGCCCGGAATCGGCCGCACCGTCATCATCCTCAGCAATGGCGGCAGCAGCGCGCCCGCGGATATTGGCGCACGGCTGTACAGGACACTGCCGAACCACTAAGCCGGTGTTCGATGGCCTCTAAAAAGGCCTATGAAATCAAAGGCTTTGGTCGCGCAAGATTCTTAAAATCAGCCGTTGACTGAGGGGGGTGTATTCATATACTCCGCGCCCTCGCGACAGAAAATCCTGTCCAATTCAGCGGCTTGACGCCCTATCCGGATAGGGCGCGCTTCTGGCTTGGCGGGCGTTTTGGCGCATATCGATTTTCGGTAAGCCGGGCAGCGGCTTACAACAATGCGGAGAGCTTCGTGGCACGTATCGCCGGCGTCAATATTCCCACCCAGAAGCGGGTCGAAATCGGCTTGCGCTACATCCATGGAATCGGCCCCGCCAAGGCGCACGAGATCATGGAGAAGGTCGGCATCTCGCCGGAACGCCGTGTCAGCGACCTGACCGAGTCGGAAATCATCCAGATCCGCGAAGTGATCGACCGCGACTACCTCGTGGAAGGCGATCTGCGCCGCGAAGTGGCGATGAACATCAAGCGCCTGATGGACTTGGGCTGCTACCGCGGCCTGCGTCACCGCAAGGGCCTGCCGGTCCGCGGCCAGCGCACCCACACCAACGCACGCACGCGCAAGGGCCCCGCGAAGGCCATCGCCGGCAAGAAGAAAGTGACCAAGTAATTCCATGGCCGTTGCAGAGAAGAAGGCCGCTCCAGGCCGCGCCCGCAAGAAAGAAAAGAAGAACGTCGTGGTCGGCGTGGCGCATGTCGCCGCGACCTTCAACAACACGATCGTCACGATCACCGACACGCAGGGCAACGCCGTGTCCTGGTCGTCGGCGGGCATGATGGGGTTCAAGGGTTCGCGCAAGTCGACGCCGTACGCTGCGCAGGTCGCGGCCGAGGACGCCGGCAAGAAGGCGGTCGAGCACGGCATGCGCTCGCTGGAAGTGGAAGTCTCCGGTCCGGGTTCGGGCCGTGAGTCCGCTCTCCGCGCGCTCCAGGCCGTCGGTCTCGTCGTGACGTCGATCCGCGACGTGACGCCGATCCCGCACAATGGCTGCCGTCCGCCGAAGCGCCGGCGCGTCTGAGTTTCGAGAGCTGTACGCAACCCCTCTGTCGTACGAATGAACGCGCTGCTCTCCGCGTTCGGGACACGATGAGGAAAAAATATGTTTCAGAAGAACTGGCAAGAACTGATCAAGCCGGGGAAGTTGAAGATTGAAGCCGGCCACGAGCCGGGTCGCTCCGCTTCCATCACGGCCGAGCCGCTCGAGCGTGGCTTCGGCCTGACGCTCGGCAACGCGCTGCGCCGCGTGCTGCTGTCGTCCCTTCAGGGCGCTGCCGTGACCTCGATCCAGATCGAGGGTGTGCTGCACGAATTCTCCTCGATCCCCGGCGTCCGCGAGGACGTGACGGACATCGTGCTGAACGTGAAGCAGCTCGCGCTGCGCATGCACGCCGAAGGCCCGAAGCGCCTGTCGCTCAAGGCGCAGGGCCCGGTCGAAGTCACCGCCGGCATGATCACCGGCACCTCCGACGTCGAGATCCTGAACCCCGAACTCGTGCTCTGCACCATCGACGAGAAGGTCGAGCTGCGCATGGAGCTGACGGTCACCACCGGCAAGGGCTACGTCCCGGCCGACCGCAACCGCCCGGAAGACGCGCCGATCGGTCTCATCCCGGTCGACTCGCTGTTCAGCCCGGTGAAGAAGGTCTCCTACAAGGTCGAGAACACCCGTGAGGGCCAGATCCTCGACTACGACAAGCTGACGCTGTCGATCGAGACCAACGGCGCGGTCACGCCGGACAATGCCGTGGCCTATGCCGCGCGCATTCTCCAGGACCAGCTCCAGGTCTTCATCAACTTCGAGGAGCCGCGCGAGCGCGTCGCCGAAGAGGCGAAGCCGGACCTCGCGTTCAACCCGGTGCTGCTCAAGAAGGTCGACGAGCTCGAGCTGTCGGTCCGTTCGGCCAACTGCCTGAAGAACGACAACATCGTCTACATCGGCGACCTGATCCAGAAGACGGAAGCGGAAATGCTCCGCACCCCGAACTTCGGCCGCAAGTCGCTGAACGAGATCAAGGCCGTTCTTGCGGAGATGGGCCTGCATCTCGGCATGGAAGTGCCGGGCTGGCCGCCGGAGAACATCGAAGATCTCGCGAAGCGTTACGAAGACCAGTACTAGGACAAGAAGGTAGAGGGCCATGCGCCATCGCAACCAGGGGCGTAAGCTCAACATCACCACGTCGCACCGCACCGCCATGTTCGCGAACATGGCGGCGGCGCTGATCAAGCACGAGCAGATCAAGACCACGCTCCCCAAGGCGAAGGAGCTTCGCCCGGTGGTGGAAAAGCTGGTCACGCTCTCGCGCAAGAACAACCTGCACGCCCGCCGCCAGGCCCTGTCCACGATCCGGGACGAGGACCAGGTCAGGAAGCTGTTCGAGGTGCTGGGCCCGCGCTACGCCAAGCGCCCGGGCGGCTACACCCGCGTGCTCAAAGCCGGCTTCCGCCACGGCGACAACGCCGCCATGGCCTTCATCGAATTCGTGGACCGCGACGTCGACGCCAAGGGCCTGGACTCCGGCCCTGTCGAAGTCCACGAGGACCACGCCGAGGAGTAGCCCTCACTTTCGCCACGCTTTGATCTAGATTTGGGGCAGCTCCGGCTGCCCCTTTTCGTTCCGGGAGACATCATGCGCAAACTGCTCGCCGCTCTCTCGCTAGCCCTTCTCGCGACACCCGCGCTCGCCGATCCGCCCAAGGCGGTGCCGAATTCGATGCCGCAGGTGCAGCTCACCTTCGCGCCGGTCGTGAAGCGCATCGCACCCGCCGTGGTGAACGTCTACGCCCGCTCCATCGTACAGGCGCCGATGAACCCGTTCTTCTCCGATCCGCTGTTCTCGCAGCTGTTCGGCGGCAATCCCGGGATGCGACAGCGCGTGCAGCAGTCGCTGGGCTCGGGCGTCATCGTGCGCGGCGACGGCGTGATCCTGACCAACAACCATGTGGTGCAGGGCGGCACCGACATCGTCGTGGCGCTCAGCGACAAGCGCGAGTTCAAGGCCAAGGTCCTGCTCGCAGATCCGCGCACCGATCTCGCCGTGCTAAAGATCGACACCAAGGGCGAGACCATGCCCACCGTGCCTTTCGGCGACAGCGACAAGGTGCAGGTTGGCGATCTGGTGCTCGCCGTCGGCGATCCCTTCGGCGTCGGTCAGACGGTGACCATGGGCATTGTCTCCGCGCTCGCCCGTACGCAGGTCAGCGCCTCCGACTACCAGTTCTTCATCCAGACCGACGCCGCCATCAATCCCGGCAACTCGGGCGGCGCGCTGGTGACGACCGACGGCAAGCTCGCCGGCATCAACACCGCGATCTATTCGCGCAGCGGCGGCTCCATTGGCATCGGCTTCGCGATTCCGTCCAACCTCGCGCGCCGCGTGGTGGAGGGTGCGATGGGCGGCGGGGTGAAGCTCGCCTGGGTCGGTGTCGACGGCCAGTCTGTCACCGCCGACATTGCGGCCAGCCTCGGCATTGCGGTGCCGAATGGCGTGCTGCTGAAGAGCGTCTACCCCGGCGGCCCGGCGGCGAACGCCGGCCTCCATGTCGGCGACGTGATCTTCTCCGTCGACGGCCAGCCGACCAACGACATGCAATCGCTCAACTACCGCATCGCCACGCACAAGGCGGGTGATGTCGTGGCGATGCATGTCCATCTCGGCAGGGATGCTGCCGACATCAAGGTGACCCTGGCGTTGCCGCCGGAGAACCCGCCGCGCCAGGCGCAGACGATCGCCGGCCGCAATCCGCTGACCGGCGCCAAGGTCGCGAACCTTTCTCCTGCCGTCGCCACCGAGCTCCAGATGCCGCTGATGGCCAGGGGTGTCGTGATCATGAGCGTTGCCGACGGCACACCGTCCGGCGGCTACGGCTTCCAGCCGGGCGACATCGTGCGCGGCGTCAATGGTGTCGAGATCACCAATGTCGGCCAGCTCGTCCGGGCCCTGAACGGCGCCAACGCGTGGTCGCTCGTGGTGGACCGCGGCGGCCAGCGCCTGGCGCTGAACGTGCAGGGGTGACCGAGAGTTATCCAAAGCTGCCACCGTTCGACGCGTGGCAGCCCTGGAGCCCACGGCAAATCGCGGATCTGCTTGCCGGCGTCGACGCACCGTGGTGGATGGTCGGCGGCTACGCCATCGATTTGCATCTGGGCCGCAGCACGCGGCATCACCAAGACATCGAGATCGCGACCACGCGCGAAGGTTTCACCGCCATCCGAGGGCGCCTGCAGGAGGACTATGCGCTTTACGCTGTCGGCAGCGGAACGCTGCGTCGTCTCGCGCCTGGCGCTCCGTATCCGAAAGACAGGCACCAGTGCTGGGTGCTCGACGGGCACGCGAAAGTCTGGCGCCTCGATGTCATGCAGGAACCCGGTGATGCCACCACATGGCGTTACCGTCGCGACGAATGTGTCGCCGGGCCGCGCGCGAACATTGTTCACCGCACGGCGGACAACATTTGCTATCTCGCGCCGGAAGCTGTCCTCCTGTTCAAGGCGAAGGGCATGCGTGAGAAGGATGTGAAGGACTTCACACTTGTCGCGCCATTGTTACAGCCCGCACAGCGCGCGTGGTTGATCGGCGCGCTCGCGATCGCGCATCCCGGTCATCCGTGGATCGCAGCTTTGCGCTGATCGTCGCTGCGGACACATCGCGCGACAATGTTGGTTCCAACGTTCATGCGTCGCTCATGTGCATGCAACGATGCGCACGCATGTTCCGTGTACGCGAGTCACGACGGCGGGTTGAGGCGAAATCGTGGCTTGCGGCGTTACGCAATCGAGTGGGGGAACAAAACAGTTGGATAAGGAAGAGGCCCCACATGAAGTTCCGTTTACTGATGATCGCCGGTATTGCCGCCCTGACGGCGACGAGCGCCAGCGCGCAAGGCTGGAACGTGTCGATTCTCGGCGGACCATCGTTCTATCCGGCGCTGTCCATCAACGGCACGCACAACGGCGTCGATAGCGGTTTCAATGTTGGCGGCCGGCTCGGCTACGACGTCGGCGACGATTACGGCTTCCCGGGCCTCACCCTCGCCGTGGATACCTTCTACAACCAGGGACACTTCCAGGGCACGTCCTCCGACTTCTCGTCGCTCAGCTTCATGGGCAACGCGCTCTATCATTTCAATTTCGAGCAGACGCCGTTTGGCGTCTACGGCGGCGCGGGCATCGGCGCGGTGCGCACGGCCGTCGACGCGCCCGCGGCCTCGGGCAGCGGCACGGTGCTTGGTTGGCAGCTCATCGGCGGCGTCGACTACACTCTCATGTCGAACACATCGCTTTTCGCAGAGTATCGCTACCTGAACGCGCACAACGCGAACGCCGGAACGTTCGCAAACGTCGGCAACACGTCCAACAACCTGTCGTTCGGCGTGAAACTCGCCCTCTAAATCCATGGGCGCTATACTGGCGCCCATGAGCGACTTGTTCGAAGCCGGCGGTCTGGAAGAGGATGCACCGCGTCCGCTTGCGGACCGCCTGCGGCCGAAGACCCTGACCGAAGTGGTCGGCCAGGATCACATCATCGGCCCCGACGGCGCGATCGGCCGGATGATCGCGCTGGGCCGGCCGCACTCGATCATCCTGTGGGGTCCGCCCGGCACCGGCAAGACGACGATCGCGCGCTTGCTCTCGACCGCGTTCAAGCTGCACTTCGAGCAGCTCTCCGCCGTCTTCTCCGGCGTCGCCGACCTGAAAAAGACGTTCGAGGCCGCACGTCAGCGCCGCCGCATGGGGCAGGGTACTCTGCTCTTCATTGACGAGATCCATCGCTTCAACCGCAGTCAGCAGGACTCATTCCTGCCCGTGGTCGAGGACGGCACGGTCGTCCTCGTCGGTGCTACGACGGAGAACCCGTCCTTCGAACTCAACGGCGCGCTTCTCTCCCGCGCGCAGGTGCTGGTGCTGCGCCGTCTCGACGACGCCGCGCTTGAAGAACTGCTCGGGCGCGCCGAAGCCCATTTCGGCGAGCCGCTCAAGCTGACCGAAGACGCCCGCGCCAGCCTGCGTGCCATGGCGGACGGCGACGGCCGCTACCTGCTGAACCTGGTCGAAGAGCTGTCGACCGTCCGCACCGTCAAGCCGCTCGATCCCGCCGCTCTGGTCAAGGCCGTGCAGAAACGCGCGCCGCTCTACGACAAGAGCCGCGAAGAGCACTACAACATCATCTCCGCGCTGCATAAGTCGATCCGCGGCAGCGATCCCGACGCGGCGCTCTACTGGCTGGCGCGCATGCTGGTCGGTGGAGAGCAGCCGCTCTACATCGCCCGCCGTCTCGTCCGCGCCGCGGTGGAGGACATCGGCCTCGCCGATCCGCAGGCCGTGGTGCAGGCGCTTGCCGCCAAGGACGTGTATGACTTCCTGGGCTCGCCCGAAGGCGAGATCGCGCTGGCGCAGACCGTGATCTATCTCGCTTCCGCGCCCAAATCGAACGCCGTTTACACCGCGCTTGGCGCCGCCAAGGCGGCAGCGCACGAGCACGGCTCGCTGATGCCGCCCGCGCATATTCTCAACGCGCCAACCAAGCTGATGAAGAACCTCGGTTACGGCGAAGGCTATGAATACGACCACGAGGCGGAGGAGGGCTTCTCCGGCCAGAACTACTTCCCCGACGGGATGGAGCGCTTGCCGCTCTACCAGCCCAGGGAAACCGGCTTCGAACGCGAAATCGCCAAGCGTCTCGAATTCTGGTCCAAGCTTCGCGCAAAGCGCCAGCCCTAGCCGTCGACGACGTCCGCTTCTTCCTCGATCGGAATCTGTGCCACCTGCGGTGCGTGCTGATTGAGCTGTGCTGCCACGAAATGTCCGAGCGCCACGGCCGCCACGCACAACGCCACCGATAGCACGATGTTCAATCCGGCCCGCACCATCGCCCCGCTGCGCATCAGGTCCAGCGTTTGCAAGCTGAACGACGAGAACGTCGTAAACCCGCCGCAAATGCCGACCATCACGAACAGCCGCCAGTTCTCCGACACCGGAAACCGCCCCTGTGCCAGGGTCAGCGTTCCGAAGAAACCGATGACGAACGACCCCAGGATGTTGATCGTGATCGTGCCCCAGGGCAGATCGCGGCTGACGGGCAGCATCACCAGCGACAGGAGGTACCGCGCCAGCGACCCCAGCGCGCCGCCGATCATGACGTAGAGCATTGTGACGAAAGACATGGCCTTGTCCTCTTGCGAGGCGGCGGGAAGACGGACTCCTGCCGCGGTGATTTTGCGGTGGGAGTCATCAGCCTTCTGGCTTTCGGGCCAACCGGCGGTTAAAGGGGAACCCCATCCCCTGCGCAAACGCTAGGGTAGAGACCCAGACCCGTCAACCGATGCCCGAAACCGCTTACATCGCCCATGACGACGACGGCATCCGCGTCGACCGCTGGTTCAAGCGCCACTACCCCGCGCTGACCCACGGCCGCCTGGAGAAGCTTCTGCGCAAGGGTGAGATTCGCGTCGACGGGAAGCGCGTCAAGGCTGCCGATCGCGTCGCCGCCGGCCAGACCATGCGCCTGCCGCCGCAGATCGTGCATGGCAATCTCGAGGAAGCGCCGCGCACCAGGCAGGCGCCTCCGCAGCGGGTGAAGGGCAGCCTGGAAGACCAGATCATCTACATGGACAAGAACGTCATCGTCCTGAACAAGCCGTCGGGTCTCGCCACGCAGGGCGGCAGCGGTCTCACCGCCCATGTCGACGGCATGCTCGACAGCCTCGCCTTCGAGAAGAACCAGCGCCCGCGTCTCGTCCACCGCCTCGACAAGGACACCTCCGGCGTCCTCGTCGTCGCCCGCACCGTCCCTGCCGCCGCCGAGCTCTCCCGCGCGCTCGCCACGCGCGACGCGCAGAAGATCTACTGGGCCCTCGTCAAGGGCGTGCCCAGCACGCGCCGCGGCACCATCAAGGCAGCGCTCGCCAAGGAAGGCGTGCGCGGCAACGAGCGTATGACCACCGTTGACGCCGCGGACGAGGGCGCCAAGGACGCCGTCACCGATTTTGCTGTCATCGACACCGCCGGCGAGGAATTCGCCTGGCTCGCGGTCAAGCCGCTGACCGGCCGCACCCACCAGATCCGCGTCCATCTCGCCAGCATCGGCACGCCCATCGTCGGGGACTTCAAGTACGGCGGTACCGACGTGCGCGGGAAGGGCGAGATCGAGAACCGCCTGCACCTGCACGCCCGGTCGATCGACATCGCCCGGCCGGACGGCGGCCGCCTTCATGCTGACGCGCCCCTGCCGCCGCACATGCTAAAGTCGTGGGAGTTGCTCGGCTTCGATCCGGAGCTGAAAGGCAATCCCTTCGAACGCAAACAGAAGGCCAAGCGATGAAGACCCGCCCGCCCTTCCTGAAGAACTGGCGCGAGATCGAAGCGCCGCCCGCGACATCGTCCCAGGGCGAGGCCATGGGAGCACCGGCGGACTTTGCGGCCGCCTCCGGCCTGTCGCGCCTCAAGATCATGCACCTTCGCCTGCCGCCCGGCACCCGCTCCAACATCCCCGGCGCCTATCGCGACGAGGAGGAGTTCTTCTTCGTCCTCGAAGGCGCCCCCGATCTGTGGATCGACGGCTATCTCCATCCGCTGAAGGAAGGCGACGGCATCGCCTTCAACGACAACACTGGCATCGCGCATACCCTGATCAATAACGCCGACCGGGACGTGCGGCTCTTCGTGCTGGGCGAAGCCACCCGCATGCGCTCCCAGTTCTTCATGCCGCTGGAAGCCGACGCGAAGAGCAACGAATTCCTCAAGGGCATGGGGAAGCTCTGGGAGAATCCGCCGAAGCGCAAACTCGGCCCCAACACCGCCAGGGCCGGCGACACCTCCGGCAGGAAACGCGGCCGCCCCGACTACGTCGCGCACTGGCTCGATATCCTTGGCGACGACGAGGGCGGCTATCCCAATTCCACTGAGAAGCACGGCATCGACTCGCTCTACGGCCGCCGCGCGCGCTTCTCCCGCCTCGGCATCCATTTCGAGGTGCTGCCCACCGGCCGCCGCACCTCCTTCCCGCACGCCGAACGAGACGAGCAGGAATTCGTCTACCTCGTGAAGGGCGAACTGGACCTCTGGATCAACGGCCACATCCACAAGATGACCGAGGGCGATTTCGTCGGCTACGAATCCAACACCGACATCACCCACGTGAACATCAACAACAGTGGCAAGGATGCCTGGCTGCTGGTCGGCGCCGAGGCCCCGCGCGCTGGCAACCAGTTCTGGTATCCGCTCCACCCGCACCGCGACAAGGAAACCGGGGCGGAGTTCTGGCACGATCACCCGAGGCCGAAGCTTGGCCCGCATGACGGCCTGCCTGATGCGATGCGCGCCCGCCTGCCCAAGGCGGCGCGCAAGAACGCGATCACCGCGAACCGCGCCGCGATGAAGCTCAAGCCGCTCAGGAAGAAATGAAGCGTTTCTACAAGTCGGTTACCGTCGGCGACGACGCCGCCATCCTGCTGGACAACCGCCCGGTGAGGACGCCCGCCGGCAACCGCCTCGCGCTTCCCACCCGAGCGCTCGCCGATGCCATCGCGCAGGAGTGGAAAGAGCAGGGCGATACCGTCGTCCCCGCTTCCATGCCCCTCACCAAGTTCGCCAACACCACGCTGGACGGCATCGCCCGGAACCGCGCCGCCGTTGCCGCGGAGCTCGCGAGCTATGGCGGCAACGATCTCCTCTGCTATCGCGCCGAAGACGAGCCGCTCGCCATCCGCCAGGCGGCGCACTGGGACGCCATCCTCGACTGGGCGCACGAGACCCACGGCGCCCGCCTCACCACCGCCAGCGGCGTCATCCACGTCCCGCAAACGCCTGGCTCCCAGACCGCCCTGGCGAAGGCGGTCGAAGCCCTCGACGACTGGACGCTCGCCGGCCTCCAGCCGCTGGTCACCATCACCGGCTCTCTGGTCCTTGCCCTCGCTGTGGCGGCAGGCCGCCTCACCCCGGCACAGGGCTTCGTGCTCTCCCGCGTCGACGAGGACTTTCAGGCCGAGAAATGGGGCGTGGACGACGAGGCCCGGGAGCGCGCCGAAAACCTCGCCGCCGAGATCGAAATCGCGGCCAAATTCATCGCATTGGCAAGGGCTTGACCCCGGTCGCCCCCGCCCACAGTCTCCGCCCAAAGAACACCAGGGGCCACCTATGAAGCACATCGTCCAGGAACTCGAAGCCCGCCGCGAGAAGGCCCGCCTCGGCGGCGGCAAGGCCCGCATCGAGGCCCAGCACGCCCGAGGCAAGCTCACCGCCCGCGAGCGCGTGGAGCTCCTGCTGGACGCCAATTCCTTCGAGGAGTTCGACATGTTCGTCGAGCACCGCAACACCGATTTCGACACCGACAAGAATCGCTTCCCGGGCGACGGCGTCGTCACCGGCTGGGGCACCATCAACGGCCGCATGGTCTATGTCTTCGCCAAGGACTTCACGGTGCTCGGCGGCTCCACCTCGGAATGGCACGCGCAGAAGATCTGCAAGATCCAGGACATGGCGATGCAGAACGGCGCGCCGTGCATCGGCCTGTTCGATTCCGGCGGCGCCCGCATCCAGGAAGGCGTCGGTTCGCTCGCCGCTTACGGCGAGGTGTTCAAGCGCAACGTGCTCGCCTCCGGCGTCGTGCCGCAGCTCAGCGTCATCATGGGCCCCTGCGCCGGCGGCGACGTCTACTCGCCCGCGATGACCGACTTCATCTTCATGGTGCGCGATACCTCCTACATGTTCATCACCGGCCCCGACGTGGTGAAGACGGTGACGCATGAGGACGTGACGCCCGAACAGCTCGGAGGCGCCAAGGTCCATTCCACCAAGTCCTCCGTCGCCGACGGCGCCTACGACAACGACGTCATTTGCCTTGAGGAAATGCGCCGCCTCTACGACTTCCTGCCGCTCAACAACCGCGAGAAGCCGCCGCACTGGCCGACGCAGGACGATCCGCGCCGCGAGGAGATGAGCCTCGACACCCTGATCCCCGAGAACCCCAACAAGCCCTACGACATGAAAGAGCTGATCCTGAAGGTCGCGGACGAGGGCGACTTCTTCGAGATCGGCGAGAATTTTGCCAGGAACATCATCACCGGCTTCGGCCGCATCGAGGGTTCGACCGTCGGCTTCGTCGCCAACCAGCCGATGGTGCTGGCCGGCGTGCTCGACAACGACGCCAGCCGCAAGGCCGCGCGCTTCGTGCGCTTCTGCGATTGCTTCAACATCCCGCTGGTGACGTTCGTCGACGTGCCGGGCTTCCTCCCCGGCCTGGCGCAGGAGCACAATGGCATCATCAAGCATGGCGCCAAGCTGCTGTTCGCCTTCACCGAGGCGACGGTGCCGAAGGTGACGGTCATCACCCGCAAGGCCTACGGCGGCGCCTACGACGTCATGGCCTCCAAGCACATGCGCGCCGACGTGAACTACGCCTGGCCGTCCGCGCAGATCGCGGTGATGGGCGCCAAGGGCGCGGTCGAGATCATCTTCCGCAACGAACGCGGCAACCCCGAAGCCATCGCCGAGCGCACCAAGGAATACGAAGACCGCTTCTTAAATCCGTTCGTCGCCGCCTCACGCGGCTACATCGACGACGTCATCCGTCCCCACTCGACCCGCTGGCGCGTCGCCCGAGCGCTGCGCATGCTGAAGAACAAGCAAGTCCCCCACATCTGGAAAAAACACGACAACATCCCGCTCTGAGCCCTCACAGACACTTGCGTTGCGCGGGTGCTCGCGCGCATCGTAAGCGCAGGGGGACTCGATGGCCGAATTTTCCGGCCCGCAGTGGTGTTCGCGGTATCCCGGCAGCGTGTCGGTCGCCGACCTGACGCCGGATTTCCGCGATGTCGTGCGCGCCTTCATCTCGCAGATGGAAGATGGCGGCGCCTCGGTCCGCATCTCCGCCACGTATCGCCCGCCCGAGCGCGCCTATCTCATGCACTGGTGCTGGATGATCGCGCGGGAGGGCTTCCCGCCCGGCAACGTCCCCATGCGCCCCGACGTGCCGATCATCTGGGTGCACCAAACCGCCTCGGGAGCTTCCGATCTCGGCGCCTCGCGCGCCGCCGCAGCCGCGATGGTCGAAGGTTACGCGCTCAAGGTCGAACCCTCGCTCACCACGCTGCACACCCAGCGCCGGGCCATTGACATGAGCATCGAATGGACGGGCAGCCTGACGCTGACTGACTTCAACGGCCTGCGCCGCACCATCGCCAGCACCCCGCGCACCGGGATGAACCCCGACCTGATCGCCGTCGGCGCCACCTTCGGCGTGATCAAGCTGCTCTCAGACGAACCCCACTGGTCCGACAACGGCACCTAGTGCGCCGCGATGCACTCCAGCTCCACCCGCGCGCCCAGGATCAGCTGATGCGCCCCGATCGCCGTGCGCGCCGGGAAGCGGCCGGCCTTGAAGTAGGGCACGTAAACCTTGTTGAACGAGCCCCATTCGGCCATGTCGGCCAGGTACACCGTGCACTTCACGATGTGTTCGAAGCCCAGCCCGGCTTCCTTCAGCACCACGCCGATGTTCTCCATCATCTGGCGGCTCTCCGCCTCGATGCCGCCTGGCGCGAGCTCCATCCTGCCGGCGACGTTGCCGATGCAGCCGGAGAGATACACCGTATCGCCAATTCGCACCGCCTGGCTGAACGGCAAGTTCGCTGCTTTGAACGCATCCGAATTGATAAAATCTGTCATGGCGAGAATCCCTCAGCGAAGATGTGCGTGACGAACGCGTGTCCACCCTTAATATAGCCGCCGTCCCGCCGCTTCGCCCGCGCTGTTCTCGCCGGCACACCATCAGAGGAATGCATATGCATCTGCGCCGTTTGTCCGCGCTGGCACTCTTGGCCACCGCCGTGCCGCTGGCAGTCTGGGCCGCCGCATCCCAGTATCCCGGCCATCCCCACACCGTGCCTGAGATCGTCGCCGCCGACGTGATGGCGCGCGACCAGGCGCTGGCCGACGACCGCTTCCAGGGCCGCGGCCCCGGCACCGTCGCAGGCGAAGCCGCCGCGCAGTGGCTGGCCGACGAGATGAAGCGCATCGGCCTCAAGCCGGGTAATCACGGCAGCTACTTCCAGAACGTCCCATCTGTGAACATCGCGCTCGATGCCGCGAAGTCGTCGCTGATCTTCAACACCGCGTCCGGCGCCGTCACGCCCAACTTCCCGGAAGCCGCCGTCTACTGGACGCCGCAATACGCCACCGCCGACGTCGACGTGAAGAAGTCGCCGCTGGTGTTCGTCGGCTACGGCGTCGTCGCACCGGAATATCACTGGAACGACTACGCCGGCGTCGACGTGAAGGGGAAGACGGTCGTGATCCTCATCAACGATCCCGGCAACGAGGATGCCAACCCCGATCCGGCGTTTTTCAAGGGCAAGGCGATGACCTATTACGGCCGCTGGACCTACAAGTACGAAGAGGCCGCGCGCCAGGGCGCCGCCGCCGCGATCATCGTGCACGAAACCAAGCCCACCGCCTATGGCTGGCAGGTCGTGCGCAATTCGAACTCCGGCAACAAGCTGTGGCTCCAGACCGGCGACAAGAACCTGTCGATGGTGCCGATCCAGGGCTGGATCACGCTCGACACCGCGCGCGATCTCTTCAAGCGCGCCAATCTCGACTATGACCAGCTCAAGGCCGCCGCCAACAAACCCGGCTTCAAGGCCGTCGCGATGACGGGCGAGACGCTTGACGTGCACGCCCACTCGGCCTTCGAGACGCTGAACACCCGCAACGTGATCGGCATCGTGCCGGGCACCAAGCATCCCGATGAGGTGTTCCTCTACACCGGCCACTGGGATCATCTCGGCGTGAAGCCCGACGTTCCCGGCCCCGACAAGATCTACAACGGCGCCATCGACAACGGCATGGGCAGCGCCAGTGTGCTGGAGATCGGCGAGAAGTTCGCCGCCCATCCGGCCGAGCGCACCATCGCGATCATCAACTGGACGCTGGAAGAGCAGGGACTGCTCGGCTCGCAGTACTTCGCTGAACATCCGGTATGGCCGCTGAACAAGATCGTCGGTGGCGTGAACCTCGACGGCGGCCTGCCGCACGGCCACGGCAAGGACCTCGTGCTGATCGGCAGCGGCGCGTCCGAGCTCGAGGACATGCTGGCCGACATCCTCAAGACCCAGAACCGGGTGATCTCGCCCGATCCCGAGCCGGAGAAGGGCGGCTTCTACCGCTCCGACCACATCTCGCTCAGCCGTGTCGGCGTGCCGATGCTCGACCCAGCCGGCTCGTCCGATCTCGTGATCGGCGGCAAGGAGGCGGCGACGCGCATCCGCGACGACTACCGCACCAACCACTACCATCAGCCCTCGGACGAGTTCGATCCGAACTGGGACATCTCCGGCGTGATCGACGATCTCCAGGCGCTCTACGCGCTCGGCGACAAGCTCGCGAACTCGGACCGCTGGCCCAACTGGTACAAGGACAACGAATTCCGCGCCATCCGCGACAAGTCGATGGCGGGCGGAAAGTAGCGGCTACGTCCGCGCGGCGCTGGCCAGATGGACCACGCGCCGCGCGGCGTGTTCGATGTGCACCAGCCGCCGCTTCAGCGTTGACGACGCGTTCGGCTGGAACAGGTCGTCCATCCCGCCTTTGCTCAACCGCGGCGGCGCCTTGTCCGGCGGCCCGTCCGGCGTGAGAATCGTCACCACGCGCGTCCGCATCTCGCCCGCCAGCGCATCGGCGTTCGCCACCTTGTCCAGCTCCGCCCCGCGCATGTGATACAGCACCTGCATCGACGTCAGGTCGGATAGCAGCAGGTAGTTCGCCGCCAGCAGCGCATTCAGCCGCGCCAGCACGTCCTTCGGCGTCCCCGGCTCATCGGCAATCCGGCGGATCGCCCCCGAGAACGCGGCCACGGCGTCAAACAGCCGCTTGCGCGCCAGCCGGTAGGCCTGCTCCACCCGCTGTCGCGTCATCGCTTCTGCCGCGAACTCGCGGTCGGCCTTCAGCAGGGTTTGGATCGTCTTCGGCAGATCATGCCGCTCCCATGTCGGCAGCAGGAAGCCGAACACATAGGAGAGCGCCGCGCCGATCAGCGTGTCGATCACGCGCTCGCTCAGCACATGCTGCGCATGCGGTTGCAGGAAGTGCAGCAGCAGCAGCGCCGACACCGAAGCCGAGGCAGCCGTCACGCGATAGTTCACCGCTCCGAACGCATGGCTCACCCCGGTGCAGATCGCCACGAGCGCCAGCAGGTAGCCGATGGGCACGAAGGTCTGCAACGCCGCTGCCAGCACGCATCCGGCCAGCGTCCCGATGATGCGGTCCCACCGCCGCTGCCGGGTCACGCTGTAATTCGCGCGCATGATCAGCGCGGTGGTCAGCAGGATCCAGCTCACATGCGCGAAGCGCGGGAAGAAGACGGTCAGGGCCAGTCCCGTCGTCATCGCAAGCGTCAGGCGGATGGCATAACGGAACGCGGGCACGCCAAACCCGATCTGCGCTCTGAGATGACTCCACCCGGTGGGATTCACCGCGCGGAACAGCGCGAGATCACTGCGGGGTGGCTCCTGCTTCCGCGCGCCGATCGAGGCGATGCGCACCGCCGATTGCCCCAGCTTGTCCGCCGTGGACCGGAAGGCCGCGATTGCCTGCCGTTCCTCATCGTTGCCGGCGGCCTGCGGCATGATGCGGGCGATCTCCTTGGCGATCGCCTCGCGTTCGGCGCGGTGCGGTTCGATTTCGACGACCGCCGCCGGCTCCAGCGCCAGCCGCTCCACGTCGTCCGCCAGCAGCAGGGTCAAGGCCCGAAGCCGCCGCATCAGGTGCCGGTGCTGCGACGCCTGCAGGATCTCGAGGTCCGCGTCGCTCGAAAGGATCGTCTCGAACGCGTCCAGCAACGCCACCAGCGAACGTGCCTGCCGCTGCTGCCAGTCGCGCTTGGTATGCGCGTAGATCGCGTTGCGCGCGATCTGCATCCGCTCGACCGCCGACGCATGCGCCTCGATCATTGCCGCGAAGGTCTTGGCATTGTCCGTATCGGGGTCGAACACCTGCGCCTTGGTGCGCAGATAAGCCCCGAACGAGCGCAACGCTTCCGCCATCAGGAGTCGCCGCACCCGGTTCTCGAACAGCCATGCACCGCCCACGGCGTAGATGCCGTAGAGCACCGCGCCCGCGCTGAACAGTTCCACGTGCAAGATGATCGCGTCGCGGCTATCGATGTCCGCGCCCAGCGCCAGCACGCTGGCCAGCACCGTCACCACGCCCAGGCCGACAGCGCGCTTTCCGTAGGCCGAGATCAACCCGGCCCACATGCCCATTCCCGCGATCGCAAGGAACAGCGACCACATGTGCGGCTTGGCGAGCAGGGTCAGTCCCGTGGCGGTTACCGCCATCGCTACGGCTGCCGCGATCGCTTGCGGCTTTTCGCTAAGGGGATCGGGCTGGTCGGCGATGGAGACGCACAGCGCCCCGGTCGCCGCTGCGATCCCGGCCGCGAGGCCCAGCCAAAGCCCAACCGCCAGCCCGACCAGCGTCACGCCGAACGCAGCGGAGAAACCATTCTCCAGATGCGGCCGGTAGAGGAGGGGCGTGAAGAAGCGGGAGAGGGAGGCCATAACGCCCCTGCGTAAACGACGCAGCCGGTTTACGGCAAGCACTAATGCCCCTAAAACCTTGGCAGAACAGGCCAATCGGGCTGTACGGGGACGCCTTGCGCAAGCAGTTTGCCAGAAGCGGCACGATGCCGGGCCTTTGGTCCGTGCTTTGCGGTGTGGCGCTGGCGCTCGCCGCAACGGCAGGCGCACAGGCATCCGGCGGCCTCGACCATCACCGTCTCACCAATCTGCGGCTCATCGATGTTCGCCTTGGCGAAAATCGCATCCCGCATTTCGCGATCGATGGCCGTCCGGCGCGGATCGTCGTGGCATGGCGCGGCAACGGCAATGCGCATAGCTTCAACATCTTCCTGATCGTGATGCCGGGCGGGGAAGTGGAAGGCGACTGGAACGTGGTCGGCGTTGATCGTGGTCCACCCAAGTACAACTTCGACGATGTTGAGTCCGATGCGCCGCACACGGGCGAGGACTACGTTCGCAGCGTGCACTTCGCGCACGCCCTTTTAGACGGCAAGCCGCAGACGCTGCTGATGACGGCGACCCGGAACTGGACGAAGTCCATCCCTGAACCGGCAATCACGACGTTTGAAGTCTATGAATTGATCCGCCCCGAAGACGGCGTAGAGACTCCGGACCGGTTCACGCTGATCGAGAAGGTCGCCTCGCGCGGCCGGTTCTGCAACTCTGAAGTGGCGTTCTCCCATCAGTTCGGCACGCCGCTGCCCAAGGATTTCCCTGTCAATCGCAAAGATGGCTGTACCTGACGTGTTCAAGAAGATTCTGATTGCCAATCGCGGCGAGATCGCCTGCCGCGTCATCAAGACCGCCCGCAAGATGGGCATCAAGACCGTCGCCGTCTATTCCGACGCCGACAAGGACGCACTGCACGTCGAGATGGCGGATGAGGCCGTTCATATCGGCCCGCCGCCCTCGGCCCAGTCCTATCTCGTCATCGACCGCATCGTGCAGGCCTGCCGCGACACCGGCGCCGAGGCCGTACATCCCGGCTACGGTTTCCTCTCCGAGCGCGAGGCCTTTGCCGAGGCGCTCGCCAGGCACGGCATCGTCTTCATCGGCCCGAACGTCAGGGCCATCGCCGCGATGGGCGACAAGATCGAATCGAAGAAGCTGGCGCAGGCGGCCAAGGTCAACACGGTCCCCGGCTTCATCGGTGAGATCACCGACGACAACCACGCGCGCCGTATCGCGAAGGAGATCGGCTATCCGGTGATGGTGAAGGCGTCCGCCGGCGGCGGCGGCAAGGGCCTCCGCATCGTCCACAAGGAAGACGAACTGGTCCAGGCGATCAAATCCTCGCAGCACGAAGCGAAGGCCAGCTTCGGCGACGACCGCCTGTTCATCGAGAAATTCGTCACCGAGCCCCGCCATATCGAGATCCAGGTGATGGGCGACAAGCACGGCAACGTCGTCTACCTGAACGAGCGCGAGTGCTCGATCCAGCGCCGCAACCAGAAGGTCATCGAAGAGGCGCCGTCGCCCTTCCTCGACGCGGCCACCCGCAAGGCGATGGGCGAGCAGGCTGTGATGCTAGCCAAGGCCGTCGGCTACGACAGCGCCGGCACGGTCGAGTTCATCGTCGACAAGGACCGCAAGTTCTACTTCCTGGAGATGAACACCCGCCTCCAGGTGGAGCACCCGGTCACCGAGCTGATCACCGGCCTCGATCTTGTGGAGCTGATGATCCGCTCCGCCTTCGGCGAAAAATTGCCGATCAAGCAGTCCGATGTCGGCATCAACGGCTGGGCCGTCGAGGCGCGCGTCTACGCCGAGGACCCGTACCGCGGCTTCCTCCCCTCCACCGGCCGCCTGGTGCGCTATCGTCCGCCGGCGGAACGCGCCAGCAGGACCGGCATCACAATCCGCAACGACACCGGCGTGTACGAGGGCGGCGAAATCTCGATGTTCTACGATCCGATGATCGCCAAGCTCTGCACGCACGCACCCACGCGCACCGACGCGATCGACGCCATGGCGACCGCGCTCGACCAGTTCCGGATCGAGGGCATCAGCCACAACATCAACTTCCTGACCGCGATCATGCACAACGCGAAGTTCCGGTCGGGCAAGATCACCACTGCGTTCATTGCCGAGGAATTTCCCGACGGCTTCCACGGCCTTCCAATGGACGATACCGACCGAAGCCGTTTCGTCGCTGCCGCGTCCGCCGCGCGCCTCGTGCGCGCGCTCCGCGCCTCCGGCATTTCGGGCACCATGAACGGAGCGTACCGGATAGGAAGAGACTTCGTCGTCTCGCTCGACGGTCGTGCCTTCCAGGTGACCAACGCCAACCTCGCGGCAGGCAATCTGCATCTGAACATCGACGGCAAGCCCTACAGCGCCGTCACTGACTGGCTGCCGGGCCAGCCGATCATGTACCTCAACGGCACCAGCGATGGCGAACACGCGATCCAGATCAGCCGCTGCCAGGGTGGCTACAAGCTGGGGCAGGGCGGCCGCACCGTTACTGCCATCGTGCGCTCGCCGCTGGGCGCCAGCCTCGCCGCGCTGATGCCCGAGAAGGTGGCGCCCGATACGTCTAAGATGCTGCTCTGCCCGATGCCGGGCCTGGTCGTCTCGATCAACGTCAAGGAAGGTCAGGAAGTGAAGGCCGGCGAGGCGCTCGCGGTGGTCGAGGCCATGAAGATGGAAAACGTCCTCACCGCCCAGGCCGATGGCACGGTCAAGAAGATCAACGCGACCAAGGGCGACAGCCTCGCCGTCGATGAAGTGATCATGGAATTCGCGTGAGCCGACCACGCCAACGGAACGAATGGGCCCTCAAAAGAATACGTGAAGGCGCATCCCAAATATCGAAACCGGGCCACGATCGCGATTGTATGCGGGGTTTTTGATGAACTGACAATCGGCGCCGGCTGAAAGCCAATCGTTGACGGGTGCCGAGTAATACAGCTCGGCGATGTCCTCGCTTCCATAATGCGGGAGGCGGCCGTCGCCGATGAGGATGCCCATTCCACCGGCCGCGAAGTAGCGCCGCGCCGCGTCTGACAACTCGTTCACCACCCCGGCGATGCCCACGGTATCGTTCGGCCTTCCCCACGCGGCCCCCTTCAGCGACAGGCCGATCGCGAGCGACCGGTTGATCTCGGTGAACTCGTAGGCTTCCTTGCTCCCGTCATTCCAGCTCAGGCGCGCGAACGCTCCCAGCGTCTCGTCGATTTGCTGCTCCGCATTGAGAGCGACGCCTGGGCGCGTCGCCGGATGGCGAACGAGGGACATGTCCGGGGGCGCGCCCGTAGCTAGGGCAAGCGCGACGGCGTCGTTGTAGGAGCCCATGCGCCCGCGATTGAAATATCCCAGCAGTTTGACCTTGCCGGGTTCGCCATAGAGCGAGTGGCGTTCCTCCGCCTCAACCACCAACTCGTACTGGCCAAAGCCGCGTACAAGCGCTGTTGTGTTTGGAACACGCGACAGGTCGAACCAGCCCGCCCGGAAGGTCCACGAGTCCTGGGTCCACTCGCCCGCAATGCCGTAGCTATAGCCCCACGCGTCGGCGGCATAGTCGTACGCGCCGGAATCGATCACGGCCCAGTTCAGAAAGTCGCCCTTCGGGTCGTGGGCGTACTGGTTGGCGTCGAAGATGTCGGTAACGGACATTTTTCCGGCGGTGATCGTCACGTGATCGTGCGTTCGGCGCCCGGCGATCTGATTGGCGTCGTCATCGACGCGCTCGGTCTCACCCCCGAGGTCGATGGTCTGACGAAAGAACAGTCTGTGCAGGCGGAAGTACGGAGCGGCGCTGCCGACCTTGTAGTCCTCGCCGCTTGGAAAGCCGGCAACACCGAGCGTGTTGCTCAGCCCAAAACCCTGGTCGATTTCGGGATTTGCATAGATCTCGCCGCCTTCCCAGACGCGGGTACCCGCAAACAACGTCGCATCGAAGGTCTCATTGCCCCTGCTTCCGGGATCGAGACTATTGGCGCCGCGATAGGGCGATCTGAACGCAGGGTGGTACACGTCCGCAAACGTCGCCTGGACATGCAACGACCACGTCGATGCGGTGTCGTCGGCCAGGGCCGCCTGGACGGGTGCCAACCCGCATGCGAGCGCGATTGCCAGGGACCATGCTCTTGCCACGGAATTTCCTAGAGCCACTGGTGAAAGCGCCGGATGTAAAAGCGCTTAACGATCTGGGTCAGGGTGCAGTAGCCAAGAAGTATCCCGGCCAGCCACAGGAAATACGACGATGGCAGGTGCACCATGCCGAGATGCTCCCCGATGACCGAGAACGGGAGGAACATCCCGAAAGCCATGATCGAGGCCGTAAGCAGGATGACGGGCCAGGCCGCGCGGCTCTGGATAAAGGGAATGTACTGGGTGCGGATCATGTGCACGATGAGGGTCTGGGAGAGCAGTCCTTCGATGAACCAGCCCGACTGGAAGAGTTCCTGTCGCGCGACTGAGTTGGCACCAAAGACGTGCCACATGACGAGGAACGTCACCACGTCGAAGATAGAACTGGTCGGACCGATATAGACCATGAAGCGGGCCAGCCCGCTCGCATCCCACTTGCGCGGGACTTTCAGGTAATCCGTGTCCACGTCGTCCCACGGAATCGATATCTGCGAGATATCGTAGAGCAGGTTCTGCGTCAGCAGCTGGATCGGCAACATCGGCAGGAACGGCAGGAAGACGCTGGCGATGAGCACACTGAACACGTTGCCGAAGTTCGAGCTGGCGGTCATCTTGATGTATTTGTTGATGTTGGCGAAGGTTCGCCGGCCCTCGATGACAGCCTCCTCCAGCACCATCAGGCTGCGTTCGAGAAGGATGATGTCGGCCGACTCCTTTGCGATATCGACCGCGCCGTCCACCGATATGCCCACGTCCGCGTCCTTGAGGGCGGCGGCATCGTTGATGCCGTCGCCCATATAGCCGACCGTATGTCCCCGGCTCATAAGCGCGCGGATGATGCGTGACTTCTGCAACGGCGAGGTTTTTGCGAACACGGTCGTGCGGTCGGCCAGCTCGGCGAGATCGGCATCGGACAGGCCATCCATGTCCTTGCCGAGCACCACGTTTTCGATGTCGAGGCTGACTTCGCGACAGACCTTCCGCGTGACAACCTCGTTGTCGCCTGTGATGATCTTGATGCGGACGCCGTACTCCTTGAGCGCGGCAATGGCGTCGCGTGCGGTTTCTTTTGGCGGGTCGAGGAACGCGACGTAGCCCGCGAGTGTCAGGTCGGACTCGTCGGCGACGGTGTAGGTGCGGTCCTCTGGCGGGAACCAGCGATAGGCGACGGCAAGCGCACGTAACCCGTCTTCGTTCAACGCGCGAGTGAGCTTGCGGACTTCGTCCCGCTTGGCGTCGTCGAACGGTACTTCGCCGTCTGGCGCAGCGCCGTTGTCGTCGGCCTTGGTGCAGAGCGGAAGGAGTTCCTCGATAGCACCCTTGCAGATCAGGAGATTGCGGTTGCCGCCGTTGCGAACGATGACCGACATGCGCCGGCGCACGAAGTCGAACGGCATCTCGTCGATCTTCTGAAAGTGCTTCAGCTTCTCGATGTCCGCGCTGGTCTGTGCATATTGAAGCACCGCCTCGTCGAGCAGGTTGCGCAGGCCCGTCTGATGGAAGCTGTTGAGCCACGCGAACTCCAGCACCTGGCTGTCCTCGCGCCCGTGAATGTCCAGGTGCTTCTCGAGGATCACCTTGTTCTGCGTGAGCGTTCCCGTCTTGTCGGTGCAAAGGATGTCCATTGCACCGAAGTTCTGGATGGCATTCAGCCGCTTCACGATGGTCTTGCGCTTCGCCATCGCGACCGCACCCTTGGCGAGGTTCGTGGTCACGATCATCGGAAGCATCTCCGGCGTCAGACCCACGGCAACCGAAACTGCGAACAGCAGCGATTGCAACCAGTCGCCTTTGGTGAACCCGTTGATGAAGAAGACGACCGGTGTCATGGCCAGGATAAATCGGACGAGAAGCCAGCTGACCCGGCTGATCCCGATATCGAAGCTGGTGAGCGGGCGAGCCCCGGCGATGTCCTTTGCCACGGCGCCGAAGTAGGTCGTGTCACCCGTTGCCGCCACGGCCACCGTTGCCGAGCCGCTCACGACGTTCGAACCCATGAAGCAGACCGTGGGCAGATCGAGGAGTTCGCCCCCCGTCGCATGATCCGTGGGCGGACTCGCATGCTTCTCGACGGGCATCGATTCGCCGGTAAGCATGGCCTGGCTGACGAAGAGGTCCTTTGCGTTCAGCACCCGAACGTCGGCTGGAACCATGTCGCCGGCGGCGAGTTGAACGATGTCGCCCGGCACAAGGTCGGCAATCGGCACCTCTTGGGGCCGCTCCATGCCTGCGCGCAATACCGCGGTGGTCGAGCGCACCATCGCCTTCAGCTCTTCAGCGGCCCGATTGGAGCGGAACTCCTGCCAGAATCGGATCAGGGTGCTGAGCAGCACCATGGTCATGAGGACGATGATCGTCCGAAACGAACGGTCTTCCGGCGCAGCGAGGATTACGTCGGTGAAGAGCGACACGCAGCTTACCGCGAACAGCACTCCGTTGAACGGCGTGATGAAGGCGCGAAAGAGCTGGACATACCAGCTCGGCGGCTTCTCCTGGGTAACTTCGTTCAATCCGAAGCGCTGACGCCGTTCAGCCACCTGTTCTTGGGTAAGTCCGCTGCGCGTGCAGTCGAGCTTGGCGATGGTCTCGTCGGGCGTGCAGGTTCCCAACGCCTGGAGTTGCGAAACGCTGGCGCCCTTGGGGGGGCGGTGGCCGGTTGGGCGGGTAGCCTGCACGCTCATGACAATCTCGCTTGGTTTATGGTTGGCAGAAGGAAGGACCGCCGACATGGCTCGCCGCCAGGTGAGTTTAGCCAGCGGGCGCTGAGAGCCAACGGGCTAAGGGCCTTCCGTCGATCCCGGCTCCCCAGGACCGCACGAGTGGCGTTACGCCCTTTCCGGCAAGAGTCCCGAGGGGCCAGGCGGCACTGAGCCTTTAGGAAAGAACGCTGATCATATCCCACTCGCGCAAGACGGGGAGGTCAGTTGAACGTCTTTCGGATCTCGAAATAGAAACGCGGCTGCGACCGCACCGTGCGTTCTTCCAGCGTCACCGGTGGCGGGAAGGCGCGCGACGGAGAATAGTCGTAGTGCTTGTCGTCGTAGATGAACGGGTCGATGTTGTCGAACTCGAAATGCAGACTCCAGGCCGGCGTCGGCTTGTACTCCCAGAACACGCTCAGAAGCCCAGGCGGTATCTTGCGGTCGCGGAGCTCCTGCAGGCGGTAATACCGTTCGCGCCAGCCGTTGAACCAGTTGATGCCCCAGGTTGATTTCAGGCTGTTGATGTCCTGCGTGAACGCGAACTCGATGTCGTTCGGTCGCTGCGCCGTGATGACGCGGATCTGGCCCGTCACCGGATCGTGCACGCGGCTGGAGCGCCAGATCGTCGTGCTCTTCAGAAGCCCGTTCTCGATGCCGAGGAAATCCAGCGGCAGCGTCGCCTCGATGTCGAGCTGGTTGTTGATGCCGTAGCCGATGTTGCCCGGCGCAGCGAAGGAGTTGCCCATGCTGTCGGTGACCACGATCAGGTCCGACACGTCGGTGATCTCCTCGTGCAGCAGCGTCGCGGTGATCGCGCCCTTGTCCCAGAAGTGCCACTCGAACGCGAGCTCGTACTGGTCGCGCTGCTGGGGCTTGAGGTCGGAATTGCCCGCGCTCACGCCGCTGCCTCCCAGGTCGCTGGTGGCGATGAAGTTGCCGAAGTCGATCTGGTCCAGCACCTTTTCGAACCGCGCGCGGATCTGCGTCTTGTCGTCCAGCGCCCAGGTCAGCAACGCCCGCGGCTTGGGATAAAAGAAAGAGCGTTGCTTCCGCGTATCGCCGCTCTCGCTGATGGTGGAGAACTCGAATCGCGCGCCGACCTCAAGGGTCAGCTCCGGATCGATCTTCCAGGTCCCCTGGCCGAATACCTCGCCGCGCTTTTCGCTGACCGTGGCGTTGGCGTCCGGAACGGCAACCGGGGCGCCATCCAGTGTGAAGCTGCTCTTGCCGTTCAGCCAGTTGTAGGCGATCTCGCCGCCGCCCTCGAAGACTAGCGCCGCGGACTCGTGATAGCGCGCGGTGGCGCGCACGATGGTCTCGCTCGTCAGATCGACCGACAGGAAGCGCTGGTCGGTCGAGGGATCGCGGAACACGTTGTAGTTCGTCGCGCGGCCCGCCCGCTGCAAGCCGAGAAACTCCGTCTCGAACGCACCGATGTTGCCGTTCCAGTGCACGCCCAGCTCGCCGTTCTGGTTGCCGGTGTGGCTGATGATGTCTGAACGGTATCCGGGGTGCGTGAACGCAAGGTCAGAATGGAAAGGCGAGTCCTGCAGGGTCAGGTTCGTTTTGAACGTCCCGCCCCACAACGGCATCGTGATCGCGCTGTTCAGCCCCTCGCCGAACCCGGTCGCCTGACGATCCTCGCGATCGACCTGAAAGATATTGCCGTTGGAATCGGTGAAGATGCGGTGGCCGAGGCCGACAGAGTCGTCATAGCCGCCGAAGCGCTGCAACGACAGCTCGTAGATCGAGCCGCCGGAGTGCCGCGAGTAATCCACGCTCAGCGACGGCACCGTATGGCCGTCCATCCAGATGTTGTCGTTGAAGTCGAGCACGATAGTGGTCGACGCCGCGGTCTTGCGGATGACATTCGCAATGACCGGCAAGCCCTGCATGTCGATGCCGGGCGCCCCGCCGCGGATCACCTCGATCCGCGCCACACTCGATGCCGGCATGCGGTTCAGGATGGACTGCACATCGTCGGTTTTCGAGGTCGGCCGCTGCCCATCGATCAGCACGTTGGCGGCCGTGCCGGCGAAGCCGCGCGCGCTTTGCCCGTTGTCGAACGCAAACCCAGGCAGGCGCCGGATCATGTCCATGGCGGTGTTGGGCCGCGCATCGGCGAAATAGGCCTCGTCATAGACGAGTAAGCCCGACGGCGGCGCGGACGCGTCCTGCGCGTAGACCGCCCGACCGGATACAAAAAGCAACGCCGCGACCGTGGTGACGGCCAGAAAACGAATCTGCACGAAGTCCCCAATGCGCTGTATTTGTTGGATTAAACTGGATGTTGCGTTTCTAATCGGACAATGCGCGCAAAATGCATAGCGCCCTTGCTAACGCGGCCTACATAACGAATAGGTGAAGGGCGCCGTGACCGGTATGTCGCGCAATTGTGTTTCCGAAGGACCGCTGTCAGGACAATTCCATGAGCACCGAAGACGACGAATACACCCACCTCCGCGTCCGCGTCGAAGGCCAGGTCCAGGGCGTCGGTTATCGCGACTTTGTGGTCGAGATGGCGACTCGCATGGGTGTCCAGGGTTGGGTGCGCAACAGGTCGGATGGAACCGTCGAAGCGCTGGTCTCGGGCAAGAACAATGACGTCGAACGGCTGATAGGCCAGATGACGCTCGGCCCCAGGGGCGCGCGGGTCGCCAGCTACGAACTCCACCGCGCCGAGCCTGCGAACCAGCCCGGCTTCAACAAACGCCCGACGCTCTAGTGTACCGCTCTAACCAATCCCCCGGCCGAGGAAAGCGAACGAACCGCGACGGTCAAAAATGGTCGGCTAGGGGAAGAACACGTCGTCAAAGGCCTGCCGCATCGCGACGTCCACATCGGCCATCGAGACGAGCACGCCAAGATCGTGCAGGCTGGTGACGCCATGCCCCGAGATTCCACAGGGCACGATCCCGCCGAAATGCGTCAGGTCCGGGTCGACGTTCAGACTCACGCCGTGGAACGTCACCCAGCGCCGCACGCGCACGCCGATGGCCGCGATCTTGTCCTCGCGCTTGCCGCGCGCCACCCAGATGCCGACGCGCCCGTCGCGCCGCTCGCCTTTGACGTTGAACGCCGCCAGTGTGCGGATCAGCCACTCTTCCAGGTCGTGGACGAAGGCCCGCACGTCGCCGCCGCGCCGGTGCAGATCCATCATCACATAGCCCACGCGCTGTCCCGGGCCGTGATAGGTGTATTGGCCCCCGCGTCCCGTCTTGAACACGGGAAACCGCGCATCCAGCAGATCGGCATCCTTGGCACTGGTGCCGGCGGTGTAGATCGCCGGATGCTCGACCAGCCACACCAGCTCCGGCCGCCGCGCGTCGGCGATCTGCGCCACCCGCTCTTCCATGAACGCCACAGCCTCGGGGTAGGGGGTCAGCCCGTCGGCCACGCGCCACTCAACGGCCGGGCGCGTTAACGCCTCGCTAAGCATGTTTGACGGAGGATGCAGGCTCTCTTTCATAGGGCCTTACATGTCCTCGAACATCGGCAGCGTCAAAGTCGAAATCTCGGTTGTCCTCGGCAGCTCGACGATCCCGATGCACCAGCTCTTGCGCATGGGCCGCGGCGCCGTGATCGAGCTCAATTCCAAGCAGGACGATCCGGTTCTGATCTTGGCCAACAACAAGCCGGTGGCGAAGGGCGAGATCGTGATCCACGGGGACAAGATAGGCGTCTCCGTAGCCGAAATCCTGAAGGGCTATTGATAAATTCACATGGCCATCTTGTGAATTATTTTATACCCCACCTCGTTCTTGCATTTTAGGACTTCGATGCGTACGTCTGCGGGACCGGTTCAGGTTGGACCGGCCGGAGGCGTCCCTTTGCTCCCCATTGTCCTCAGCGACGAGTTTACGGCCACAGGCCTCGCCGGAAGCGGCGATGGCTTCGCGCGCCGGGCTGCGCTGCTGGCCGAAGCGGGTATGAGCCCCGTCCCCGTGAGCTCCGAAGGGCCGCTACCCAAGATCGGAGTCTTGTTCATCGCCGGGCTCGACGAGGTCGCTGCAGCGGCGCTTGCCGCAAAGGCGCGCAGCGCCGGCATCCTGGTTAATGTCGAAGACGTCCCCGAGCTCTGCGATTTCCACGTACCCGCCATCGTCCGCCGTGGCGACCTTGTCCTGACTGCCTCAACCGGGGGGCAGGCGCCCGGCCTTGCCCGCCGCCTGCGCGAGTGGCTCGAGGGCCGTTTCGGCCCCGAGTGGAAGCTTCACATGGAAGAGGTCAGCGCCGCCCGCGCCAGCTGGCGCGCCGGCGGCCTGCCGCCAGGCGAAGTCTCCCGCCGCACACGCGCGCTCGTAAGCGAGAAAGGCTGGCTGCAATGAGCGCCGCCGCCCGCACCGTCATCGACACCACCCGCGGCATCACCCCGCGCGCCTTCGACCGCGCGGGCAGTGGTGTCGCGGACCCGCAGTTCGCCGCGAAGCTCACGCAGCTTCAGGACGCTGCGAAGGGGAAGGATGCGCACGGCATCCTCGAGCTCGCGCTCACCGGCGAGTTCAAGGCCAAGACCGCCGTTGTCTCGTCCTTCGGTTCGGAATCCGCTGTGCTGCTGCACCTCGTCGCCGACGTCGATCCCAACACACCGGTCCTGTTTCTCAACACCGGCAAGCTGTTTGGCGAGACGATGCGTTACCGCGATCGCCTTCAGGAGCATCTGGGTCTCGGTGACATCCGCTCGCTCGCACCCAATGTGGCCGAGCGCGTGCGTCTCGATCCGGATGGCGTGTTGTGGTCGAAGGACACCGACGCCTGCTGCAACTTCCGCAAGGTGGTCCCGCTCAAGCGCGCGCTGGAGTCGTTCACGGCGCAGATCACCGGCCGCAAGCGCTTCCAGACCCGCGAGCGCGCCGAGATGCAACCGGTCGAGTTCTTCGAAGGCCGCTTCCGCTTCAATCCCCTGGCCGACTGGTCGCTGAACGATCTGGAAGCCTACATGAACAAGCACTGCCTGCCGCGCCATCCGCTGGTGGAGGACGGCTATCCCTCCATCGGCTGCATGCCCTGCACCCGCCGCGTCCAGGCAGGCGAGGACTACCGCGCTGGCCGCTGGTCTGGCCTCGACAAGGACGAATGCGGCATCCACGGCGTGGATGGCGACGGCATTTGATAGCCTCCCGCCGCATTCTGGCCCGCTGAAAGGCGGAAAACCGGGCGTTTTACCCATTCATAAATCGTTAGTACTGGTTTGGCCGAAATCCGTGCATGTTGTCGCCCGTCGCGCGATGGGCGATGGGGGAAATGGGAAATTCAAGCAAGTGGTTCATGATGGCGGCGAGCCTGCTGGCTACGCTCGCTGTCGGCGGCTGTGCCGCCTGGATTCCGGAGTCGACTGAGCTCCTGCCGAGCCAGGTCGAGGCTGGCGGCGGTTTTGACAGCTACAGCGCGGTCAAGGCCGCCTACGATCAGATCGCGCCGGGAATGTCGGAAACGAACTTGTGCAATCTGGGGTTCGATCCCGAGAAGTCCTCCAACGCCGAGATGCTGTCCTATCTCGGCGTGATCGAGCGTTTCGTGCCGCGCGATTCCATCCGCTATGACAGCTTGCCCGGTCCGGTCCGCGACTGCATCGAGGCGCAGGACCATTGCCAGGCGTTCGTGTTCCATCCATCGCGGCTGTCGCACACCCGCTCGGGCGACTTCTTCATGGACTTTTTCGGCTTCAACCGGGTCACGACCGATATCGGTTGGTCGGCCGACATCGTGTTCCTCGTGCGCGACCACCACGTCGTCTACAAGATCATGTCTGGCAGGCCGTATATCGCGGACGTCCACAATGTTCGCCAGCCGCTGGGTCCGCTCCAGGATGTAAGCAACGCGATTGCCGCCGCCTCGATGGGGGCGAAATTCTAGTCCCTCGCGCCGACCACATCTGACCGGGCCCGGACGAGCCTGTCCGGTGCAGATGTTGTTGCCAGAGGGTTTCTGGCACTTGTCGAAACGCATGGCGTCAAGCGGAAGGGAGCGTTGCGGGTGGGCGGCGCCGCGCTCCTCCCGCGCCTGTGTGCCGCGCTAGAGGCTAAATCCCCGAATTTCCTAATAGAAAGACCGCTTCCCAAGCCCGCCTGGCTTTGCTACACCCCGCGGCCTACCGGCAATTTCCTTACCGACGTGCGGTCGTGGCGGAATTGGTAGACGCACTACCTTGAGGTGGTAGCGCCGCGAGGCGTGGAAGTTCGAGTCTTCTCGACCGCACCATTTTCCAACTCGTCGCGTGGTGGACGATACGCTTCCACCGCGTTTGTGATGCGGACCATCACGGTCGGAATCGTTCCACTGGCCAAAGCGAGTTCACCCAGGAACGATGGCATCCCGCCAATCTGGACACCAATCAGGGTGTTCCATGAGCCGCTTGCGCATCCATCGCGGCCCGCGCACGCGGGTCGTCTTTCGACACCTTGAAAGGCTCCAGGACCAGGCCGCGCGGTGTCTGCGTCGCCCTGGTCATGATCACTTCGTCCGGTCCGACCTCGCCAAGATCGACCATGCGATCCGGCATCACGACATAGACCCGCCGTCCCACGAACACGCAGACCTGCATGTTTTGAGCGACACCATCCGCCGCCCACTGATGAAAGGTAGACAGGAACGGTTCCTTTTTCCACGCGTCGGGTCGCTGCGTGTCCACATGGATCGAAAGCCGGCCGCCGCCGCCCGGCTCCCACTGCATGACGAACTTGCACTCCGACGGCTTCCACGCGGGCGTCAGCGTGGGACTCGTCGTGTACATGCACTGGAATTCGCGGCACGACCCCGGGCGTGTTTCATACCTCTCGCATCCCTGGCCGCGGACGCAGTGCATGCACCATAAGTTCGGCTCTTTCGCCAACTCGGGTATCCGCATCACCTTGCAGCACATGGTGCAGCCATCGCAGCCGCGCAAGACAGGAGAGGGGGCCGGATTCGACATCATAGCGATGATGGACTGCGAGGCTCGCGGGCGCCAGCGGAGTGCTGGAGCGCCAAGATCGACCAGATCGAGGCGGTCCTTATTCACGGAATTGCGAGGCGGGTGAATTGACGGTCACGATCTTGCGGGGTTCCGGTGCTCTCGACGCTATCTCAATCGTGGACCCGGCCGGGACGCCTTCGCTAGATTGGGCGCGCAGGACCCGGCACTCGCAGATGACAATCTCCAACGCCTATCGCTCGCTCGATCATGCCCTCGGCGAGACCGCCGACATGATCCGCGACACCACCCACGCCTTTGCGTCGGAGAAGATCGCTCCGCGTGCCGAGGAGATCGACGGCAGTAACCAGTTCCCGCGCGATCTGTGGCCGCAGATGGGCGAGCTCGGTCTGCACGGCATCACGGTGGAGGAGGAGTTCGGCGGCTTGGGTCTCGGCTATCTCGAGCACGTCGTCGCGATGGAGGAGATCAGCCGCGCCTCGGCGTCCGTTGGTCTTTCCTACGGCGCCCATTCCAATCTCTGCATCAACCAGATACGCCGCAACGCGACCCAGGCGCAGAAGCGCAGATACCTGCCGAAGCTCATCTCCGGCGAGCATGTCGGCTCGCTCGCGATGAGCGAGGCCGGCGCCGGCTCCGACGTGGTCTCCATGAAATTGCGGGCCGACAGGAAGGGCGATCGCTATATCCTCAACGGCACCAAGATGTGGATCACCAACGCACCGAACGCCGATACGCTGGTGATCTACGCCAAGACCGACCCGCATGCCGGACCGCGTGGCATCACCACCTTCCTCGTCGAGAAGGGGTTCAAGGGCTTTGGCGTGGCGCAGAAGCTCGACAAGCTCGGCATGCGCGGCAGCGACACCGCGGAGCTCGTGTTCGAGGACTGCGAGGTTCCCGAAGAGAACGTCATGGGTGGCGTCGGCAAGGGCGTTAACATCCTGATGAGCGGTCTGGACTACGAGCGCGCAGTGCTCTCCGCTGGCTCGCTCGGCATCATGCAAGCCTGCATGGACGCCGTGATCCCTTACGTGCACGAGCGCAAGCAGTTCGGTGAAAGCATTGGAAATTTCCAGCTCATGCAGGGCAAGCTCGCCGACATGTACGTCGCGCTGAACGCCGTCCGCTCCTACGTCTATGCGGTGGCGCGCGCCTGCGATCGCGGCCAGACGACGCGCAAGGATGCTGCCGGCGCGATCCTCTACGCAGCGGAGAAGGGCACGTGGATGGCGCTTCAGGCGATCCAGTGCCTGGGCGGCAACGGCTACATCAACGATTATCCGACCGGCCGCCTTTTGCGTGACGCAAAGCTCTACGAGATCGGCGCCGGCACAAGCGAAATCCGCCGCTGGCTTATCGGCCGCGAGTTGTTCGAGGAAAGCGGCAACTAGCGGTACGCGCCGATCGGGAGGGAACCGGTCGGCTGATCGAGCGATGCCGGCGCCACGCCCTTGATCGTGCCCATCATCAGGTCGTTGAAGTTAACCAGTCCCACCGGACGGCGGTGGTAGCCGTTCTTGAGCACGACGAGCCGCCGAAAGCCGCCCGCCATCTTGGCCAGCACGTCGCTGACCTTCGCTTCGTCGCTGATGATGTCGAACTTCCCGGCGCCGTCGATCAGCGGCAGCATCGCGCTCTGGCTGTCGTCCTCGAACACCCTGACCAGGTACTTCGCGACGGCGCTCTCCGCGTTGCCGGTGGTGAACTCGCGTTTGGCGGCGAAACCGGGCAGGTAGCCGATGTACTCGTCGTTCTTGTCGAGCAGCAGTAGGTGGATGAACCCCGGCTGCTGGTTCAGCGAGCGGAACAGCTGCACCAGGTCGATCGGATTGAACTTGCCGCTGCCGCCGCCCTTCAGCCGCACCGTGATGTCCTTGGCCTTGTAGCTGTCGGGGTTCTTTACGACCTCGAGCTGGTCGATCTTCTGGTCGGCGCGGACAGTCAGATCCAGCGCACCGTCGCGGCCGGGAAATTTCTCCACCAGACTCGCCGCGCGCTTCAGCTGCATCGTCATGATGCCGGCGGGTCCGGTCTTCTCCGCCGCCCTGCCGAAGCTCAGCAGCATCACGCTCACGGCCGACCCGAATGCGGTCGCTGCTGCGATGACCATGATCAGGGCGGGCGAAAGCGAAATCCCCGCACGGGGCGCAAAGAGATAGGCGCTGGCCAGCAGCACGCCGGCCAGTGTCCCGACGGTCGCGGCAACCGCGATCCTTCTCATCGCCCCCATTCCCCTCCGGCCCCAACTTCAACCACATTGGCCGGCCTTCGCGTTTAATGATAACTGAGCTCATTCCACGGGTCACCGCTAGCACCCGCGTCTTAACCAAAGGAACTTGCGTCATGGCCGCAACAGATGTCGTCATTCTCGCCGGAGCACGCACGCCGATGGGCGGTTTCCAGGGCGATCTTGCCGCCAAGACGGCGCCTGAGCTCGGCGCCGCCGCGATCGGCGAAGCCGTGAAGCGTGCCGGCATCGAAGCCAGGGATATCGACGAGACCGTGATGGGCTGCGTCCTGCCGCACGGCCTCGGCCAGGCGCCCGCGCGCCAGGCGGCGGTCTATGCTGGCATCCCTTTCGACGTGCCCGCCACCACCATCAACAAGATGTGCGGCTCGGGCATGAAGGCGGTGATGATGGTCTCCGATCAGATCGCCGCCGGCCGCGCCAGCATTGCGATCGCCGGCGGCATGGAGAGCATGACCAACGCGCCATATCTGCTTCCCAAGGCCCGCGGCGGCATGCGGCTGGGCCATGGCGAGGTGAAGGACTCCATGTTCCTCGACGGCCTCGAGGACGCCTATGAGCATCGCCTGATGGGCACCTACGCCGAAGACGCCGCGCGCCACTACCAGTTCACCCGCGCCGAGCAGGACGCCTACGCCACCGAGTCGCTCAACCGCGCCAAGCGCGCCCAGGAAACCGGCGCGTTCACCGCCGAGATCGTTGCTGTGAAGGTCGCCGCGAAGAAAGGCGACATCGAAGTGAAATCCGACGAACAGCCCGCCAAGGCCGACGCCTCCAAGATCCCGACCTTGAAGCCCGCCTTCGCGAAGGACGGCACCGTCACCGCCGCCAACTCATCTTCGATCAGCGACGGCGCTGCCGCGCTGATCGTCGCCAGCGCAGAGGAAGCGAGGAAGCGGGGTCTGAAGCCCATAGCCCGCATCGTCGCACAGGCGAGCAACGCCGAAGAGCCGCGGTGGTTCACCCGCGCCCCCGTCGGTGCCATCGAGAAGGTGCTAAAACAGGCCGGCTGGTCCAAGGACGACGTCGACCTGTTCGAGATCAACGAGGCCTTCGCGGTCGTCGCCATGATCGCGATGCGCGACCTCGGCCTGCCGCACGACAAGGTCAACGTGAACGGCGGCGCCTGCGCGCTCGGCCATCCCATCGGAGCCTCCGGTGCCCGCATCATCGTCACGCTGCTCAACGCGCTCGAAAAGCGCGGCAAGACCCGCGGTGTCGCAGCGCTCTGCATCGGCGGCGGCGAAGCAACCGCCGTGGCGGTGGAGCGGCTGTGATCTCAGCGGTTGAAGCTAGGCGAGCACCGGCATTCAGCTCGCTATCAGTTGGTACGGCACACAACTCGCGAGACGCGGCATCCTGCGGTAGAGGCCCTTGGCCAGACAGAGCTGGTCTCGGTCTCCCTTAGAGCTCGTGCGCTTCCATGTCCGCGAGCAGGCCCGGGCCAGTCGGGTGCCACCCCAGTTCGGCCTGCGTCTTCGCGCTCGATGTCGGAATGTCCAACCCCAGGAACATGCCGAGGAAGCCGAAGTGCTCCAGGGCCTTCTCCTGGCTGATCGATTCCACGGGTAGTTTCAGCTTCTTGCCGATCATCTCCGCGATGTCCTTCAGCGCCACGCCTTCCTCGCCGATCGGATGGTACGCCGCGCCGGCGCGTCCCTTCTCGAGCGCCAGCCGGTACACTCTCGCCGCGTCCAGCCGATGCCCCTGCGACCAGCGATTCTTCCCGTCACCGATATAGGCCGAGACGCCCTTCTCGCGCGCGACCTGCGCCGCATACGATACGAACCCGGCCTTGAACCCCTGGTCGCTGATGCCGTGTGTGCTGGGCGCGAGCCGAATCGCCATCCCGCGCACGCCCTTGCCGGCCAGAGCGAAAGCAGTCTGCTCCGACACGCGCGGCAAGCCTTCGCCCGACGGCTTGATGTCCTCGGTCGCGACGTGCCCAGGCGAGAGCAGGGCGGTGCCAGAACTCACCACCATCGGCTTGTTCGTCCCCGCCATCGCGTCTCCCATCGCCTCGATGGCGCGCTTGTCGACCTGGCCGTTCTCCGCGAACTTCGAGAAATCGTGGATGAACGCGGTGTGGATCACGCCGTCCGCCTCGCGCGCGCCCTTGCGCAGCACATCGAGATCGGTCAGTTCGCCTCGCAGTACCTGCGCCCCCGCGTGCTCCGCGATCTTGGCCGCGGCGTCCGAACGCGCCAGACCGAGCACCGTGTGCCCCGCGCCCCGCAATTCCTTCACGCAAGCGGAGCCGATGAAGCCGCTTGCACCCGTCACGAATACTCGCATGTTAAGTCTCCTTCTCGTTAGGACAACGATTAGTTGGCGAGCGCGATGCCACCTTCGACCTTGAGAATTTGCCCGGTCATGAAGGTGTTGCGCATGCAAGTGAGATAGGTTTCTGCAGCCTCGGCTGGCGTGCCCGGACGCTGGATCAACTGCTTCAGTGTCATCGCCTTCAGCATTTCATGGCGAGCCTCGCCGTACCGGCTAAACAATTCGGTTTCGATCAGGCCGGGGCAGACGCAGTTTACGCGCACAGGTGCCAGATCGACGGCGAGACCAAGCGCCAGACCTTCCGCCGCCATCGCGCTGGCCGAAACGATGGGCATGCCTTTCAGCGGCCGGTGCGCCAGCATGCCGTTGGTGAAGGTGTACGAACCGCCCGCCGGTAGATGCATCGCGCCGTGCTTGGCAACGGCAACCGCGCCCCAAAAGCGCGTATTGAATCTTTGTGCCGCCTGCTTGAGATCCAGATCGCTGAGCAGACCCATACCGAGGCCGTCCGTATCGCCCGCGGTGAACGCGATGTGATCGAACTTGGTGTGCTGCTTGAAGAATGCGGCGATGTTCGCTTCCTCGCTCACATCGAGGACAGCGGATGTTCCACCGATGCTCTTCGCCTTTTCTGCTATCTTCTCGGCATTCCGCGAAGCGATCATCACATTCGCGCCCTCGGCCGCCGCACCCTGCGCGATGCCGAAGCCGATACCAGACCCGCCGCCGATCACCAGCACGTTTTCATTCCGAAGAGACATCGCGAAGCTCCGTTCGAAGAGATGGGTTTTTTCGCGCAGCATGTTATGCTGGTAAAGATGTAAGTTTATACTGGTATAATTTCTAACTGGGTGAAACTATGGTCGCCATCGAAAGCGCGCTGGGCGCTTATCTCAGGGATCGCCGCGCCAAGCTGGATCCAGCCGCGTTCGGCTTTCCGCTTTCGCGGCGCCGCACGCCGGGTTTGCGCCGCGAGGAAGTGGCCCAGCGCGCGCATGTCAGCGCCACGTGGTACACTTGGCTGGAGCAAGGCCGTGGCGGCGCGCCGTCTGCCGATGTGCTGGACCGCATCGCGCGCGCGATGATGCTCACCGATGTCGAGCGAGAGCACATCTTCCTGCTGGGCCTCGGCCGACCGCCCGATGTGAAGTATCGCGCGCCGGAAGGCGTCACACCGCGCTTGCAGCGCATCCTCGACGCGCTCGAAATCTATCCTGCGTTCATCAAGACGCCGACATGGGACGTTGTCGCGTGGAACAAGGCCGCCGCCTGCGTGCTCACCGATTATGGCCGATTGCCGCAGGAGCAGCGCAACATCCTGCGCATGATGTTTCATCCGTCACAACCGCACAAAGGAAAACCGGGTTGGGTGAAGATGGCACGCTTCGTGGTCGCCGCGTTCCGCATGGATGCCGCACGCTCCGGCGCCACGCAGGAAGTGCGCACGCTGGTGGACGAGTTGTCTCGCACAAGTCCGGAGTTCGCCGCGATTTGGAACGACAACGAGGTAGGTCGTTCGGGCGATGGCGGAAAGGTAATGCACCACCCTATCGTCGGCGAGATCGCGCTGGAGTTGTCGTCCTTCGCGGTGGACGGCCGTCCCGACCTCGGCTTTTGCGTCTATACGCCGATCACCGATGCCGACGCCGCGAAGATCAAGGTGCTTCTCCACGCCGGGCCGAAGGCCGACACCGGCACGAAGCCCAGGCGGCGCAAACCGCATGGGATCCGGCCGCGGTCGTAGCACTTCCCACCGGGCAAACCGCAGCAAGACCCGCGGTATCGCCGCGTTTGCAGCGACGGCGGCGAAGGCACCGCCGATGCAGTCGAACGCTTCTAACTATTTCTTGGACGGATCGTCCGCCTGGTTGATGCTGCCTGGTCCACGCCGCCTGCGTAACAACGCCAACGCTCAGCTGGCTCCGGTTCAGTAACTCAATAGCAAGCCATACGCTGCGCCGAGCGCGACCACGACGACCGGCGGTGCGCGGAAAGCCGTGAGCAGCGTGAATCCGATAGCAGCGCCAAGGGCATCGCGCTTGCTGTGCACGGCACTTGTCCAGATCGGATCGTACAGCGCCGCCCCGAGGATGCCGACGACGGCCGCATTCGCCCCCGCGATCGCCGCCTGCGCGGCCGGATGCGCGCGCAGCCAGTTCCAGAACGGCAGGACCGCGATCAATGCCAGAATCCCCGGCAGGAATATGGCGGCAAGGGCCAGCGCGGCGCCGGCGACGCCGTTCGGCGGCTGCTGCAGCGCCGCGCCGAGATAGGCCGCGAAGGTGAAGAGCGGACCCGGTAACGCCTGCGCCGCACCATAGCCCGCGAGAAACGAGTCCTGGCTGATCCATCCCGGCGCGACCACGGCCTGTTGCAGCAACGGAAGCACGACGTGGCCGCCGCCGAACACCAGCGCGCCGGAGCGGTAGAACGCATTGAAATGCGCCAGCGCCGGATCGCCTGCCGCGACAGCCAGCAGCGGCCCTCCCGCTAGCACCGCCACGAATACGACGCCCGCGACCAATCCGGCGCGCCGCGAGATGTTCAGCACCGCCGCGGGCGATGGCGCAGCGCTCTGCTCACGGCAAAGCAGGAGGCCCAGCGCGACACCTATCGCGATGGCTGCAATCTGCCCGGCAAACGCGCCCGCGAAGACAACGATGCCGGCGGCAAGCAGCGCGATACCTGCGCGCCGCGCATCCGGCGTCAGCGTCCGCGCCATACCGAACACGGCCTGCGCCACCACCGCAACCGCAACGAGCTTCAGCCCATGCACGAGTCCACCGGTGACGCCGCCATGCAGCGCCGTCGCGCTCAGGGCAATCGCCGTCATCAAGAGGGCAGAGGGCAGGGTGAACGCCGTCCACGCTGCCAGCGCGCCGAACGGCCCGGCGCGCAGCCAACCGATCGCAAACCCGACCTGGCTCGAAGACGGTCCCGGCAGGAACTGACACAGGCTCACCAGCTCCGCAAACGCGGACTCGTCCAGCCACCGGCGGCGCACCACGAACGCCTCGCGAAAATAGCCAAGATGCGCGATCGGTCCCCCGAACGACGTCAGCCCAAGCTTCAGGAACGCGGCAAAGACCTCGCGCGCACTACCGCTCACCTTTCCCCGCCGAGTTTGCGCGCGCCCGCCACGGCCTGTCCAGCAAGGCCAACCAGCATCACGCCGAGCGGAACATGAACCCACATGAGGTTCTCGCCCTTCGCCGCCATCCTGCCCAGTGCAAACTGCGCAAAGACCGCGACCGCCAGTCCGAGCAAAACCAGCGCAAATCTCCAGCCGTTCGGAACGCGCCGTAGCGTGACGAAAGCTCCAAGCGCCGCCGCGGCCGTGGCCACAACCACGAGCCCTCCGTTCGCCGCATGCGCCGCGCGGGCCCAATCGAAACCCGACAGCATCGCGCCGGCGAAGACCGCCTGCATGAAAATGGCGGCGACGAGGACGATCGTGACGACCCTCCACCACGGCCCGGATTCACGCGAAGCGACGGGTTGGTCCAAATGAATGGCCATGGTGTTCTCCGAGCGTGTTCAGTCGTACTTGACGAGCTGGATCTCGAAACCGTCGCTCTGCTTCAGGAACGACGTGTGCATGCGAGCGAAGTCGCGGCGGTGTGGCGGCTGGCTCACCTGCATGCCCGCATCGGCCAGCGACGCGTGCGCGCTGTCCAGCTCGTCGGCACGAAAGCCCAGGTGACGAAAGTGAACTCCGGCGTCACCCGACTTGCCCAGCTCGAACTTCAATCCCGACGCCGTATCGACAACGACGGTGAAATTGCCCGCGTGGGTTTCAACCACCATGCCGAACGCATTCGTCAGCCGCTCGATCAGTGCATCGAGATCGGGCACGGTGAAGGCAATGTGGTCCAGGACCGGCGCTTTGCTCATCTTCGCCTCCTACGGCGTGCCGAGCGTCGCAGCCGGCTGGAACAGCTCGACCATGTTGCCGGATGGGTCCTGAATGAGAACCTGCTTGCCGCCCGGTCCAGAGAGAATGTCGTTCCGGAACGGCGCTCCGGCAGCGCGCAGCCGTGCGACCTCGGCTTCGATGTCGTCGACGATCAGGTGGATGCGGTTCCAGCCGCCGGGCACGGGCTTCGCACCGTCCGGCATCGGACGCGCGGCGGAGCTTTGCGGCCCGCTCAGCAGCAGCCGCAGCCTGCCGCGCGCGACATCTGCGAAGGCGGTCCCGAAATTTGTCAGCACCTCGAAGCCGAGCAACCTGGTGTAGAACTCGAGCGCCTTCGGCACGTCGTCGACGATGTAGCGGACGCTGACCATCTCATTGTCTGCCATGGGGCTCTCCCTGTGAGATTCGATCGTTGAGCAGCGCGAGCAGGAACCCGATGCGGGTCGCCAGCTCTGCCGACACTTGCCGAAAAAGCGGATACGTCACGTCGTCGGGCTCGCCGGTGACCGGGTTGGCGATGCTCCAGTGCACGACTTCGGGATGACCGGGAAATTCCGGGCACACCTCGCGCACGCGATCGCACAGGCTGATCACCCAGTCGAACCGCTCGCTCGCAAATACGTCGAAATGCTGGGAAGCCCGCCCGCTCAGGTCGAGGTCATATCCTTCGCGCATTGCCCGCACCGCGTTGGGATGCAGAGGTTTGGGCTCGCTGCCCGCGCTGAACGCTTCGATCGCGCCGCCCGACAACGTCTTGGCCAGTACCTCGGCCATCTGCGAGCGCGCACTGTTGCCGGTGCAAAGGAACAGCACTCGCACCGGCTTCTTTGGTCCTCCGCGATCCGCGACCGGCGCAAGGCGCAATCCGGGATGCAGCGCCGTCCCGGTGTCCGACAACAAGCTGCCGATGCGCATCAGGTCCAGCGCATAGTAGGTGTCGCGCCGGTCCGCCGAGCTGCGCCGCGCCGACACCAGCCGCGCGTCGCGCAGCTTGCCGAGGTGATACGACACGAGGTTCTGCGTTTCGCCGACCAGATCGGTCAGCTCGCTGACGACGCGATCGCTCCGCGCCAACTCGCTCAACAGCTGCCAGCGCAACGGATGCCCTGCCAGTTGCAGGAATTCCGGCGGCGAGACGGGCAGGCTCGTAGAACTCATACAGGGACAATGCATCAATCCAATTCGATGAGTCAATTCTATTTGATGTATTTTCTAGCCGGCAGTTCGCTTGCCGCCGGCCCATTTGGCCGATATGCGCGGTCCATGACCGTCCTCAAATCTGCGCTGTCGCCCGCCAGCGCCACGTTCAAGGCAAACGCCGCCGGCATGGCCGCGCTGGTCGATGAGTTGCGCGCCCGCCAGGCAACCGCCTCCCTCGGCGGCGACGAGCGTTCCCGCAAGCGTCACACCGAACGTGGCAAGCTGCTCCCGCGCGAGCGGGTCGAGCGCCTGCTCGATCCCGGCTCGCCCTTCCTCGAACTATCGCCGCTCGCCGCCTTCGGCATGTATGACGGCGACATCCACGCCGCCGGCATCATCACCGGCATCGGCCGCGTCAGCGGGCGCGAATGCGTCATTGTCTGCAACGACGCGACGATCAAGGGCGGCACCTACTATCCCGTCACCGTGAAGAAGCACCTGCGCGCGCAGGAGATCGCGCAGCAGAACCGCCTGCCGTGCATCTATCTCGTCGACTCCGGCGGCGCGAACCTGCCGAATCAGGCCGAAATATTCCCCGACCGCGAGCACTTCGGCCGCATCTTCTTCAACCAGGCGAACATGTCGGCCGCCGGCATCGCGCAGATCGCGAGCGTGATGGGCTCCTGCACCGCGGGCGGCGCCTACGTCCCGGCGATGAGCGACGAGACCATCATCGTCAAAGGGCAGGGCACCATCTTCCTCGGCGGCCCGCCGCTGGTGAAGGCGGCGACCGGTGAAGTCGTCAGCGCCGAGGACCTCGGCGGCGCCGACGTCCACACGCGCCACTCCGGCGTCGCCGACCACATGGCGAACGACGACCTGCACGCGCTCGCGATCGTCCGCCACATCGTCGCTGGCCTGAACACGAAGAAGCAGCCCGACATTCCGCTCGGCGAGGCGCGCCCGCCCGCGTTCGACACGGCCGAACTCAACGGCATCGTCCCGCCCAGCCTCGCCACGCAATACGACGTGCGCGAGGTCATCGCCCGCCTGGTCGATGGCAGCGAGTTCGACGAGTTCAAGAAACTCTACGGCACCACCATCGTCACCGGCTTCGCGAGGCTCGAAGGCATCCCCGTCGGGATTATCGCCAACAACGGCATCCTGTTCAGCGAAAGCGCGCTGAAGGCGGCGCACTTCATCGAGCTGTGCTGCCAGCGCCGCATCCCGCTCCTGTTCCTCCAGAACATCGCGGGCTTCATGGTCGGCCAGAAATACGAGGCCGGGGGCATCGCCAAGGACGGAGCAAAAATGGTGACCGCCGTCGCCTGCGCCCAGGTGCCCAAGATCACGCTGGTGATCGGCGGCAGCTACGGCGCCGGCAATTACGGCATGTGCGGCCGCGCCTACTCGCCGCGCTTCATGTTCAGCTGGCCGAACTCGCGCATCTCGGTCATGGGCGGAGAACAGGCTGCGTCGGTCCTCGCCACCGTCAACCGCGATGCCGACAAATGGACGCCCGAACAGGCCGAAGCCTTCAAGAAACCGATCCGCGAACGTTTCGAAGCCGAAGGCAACCCCTACTACGCCACCGCCCGCCTCTGGGACGACGGCATCATCGCCCCAGCCGACACCCGCCGAGTCCTCGCACTAGCCTTCAGCGCCTGCCTCAACGCCCCGATCGAACCGACCAAGTTCGGCGTGTTCAGGATGTGAGACTGACCGCGATGGCTTGGCACGTCATCTTTTGGAGCGCATTCGCTTCTTTCCTGTTGTGCTGGATATTGGCCGTGATCTCCTGGTTTCGGTGGGTCGGCTTCTGGCGTTCGATGAATGCCAACCGCACAGACGCTGCGACCGACTCCGTTCGATTGAATCCTATGTGGTTCCTGGCTGATGCAACGCTTAGCGACGAAGGGCGCTATTTCCGCGCTAGGATGTTGCCGTGGGCGATAGCCTTTCATGTTTCCTGCGCCGCCGGATTTCTTGTTGTTGGAGGTGCATTTTTTGTGGCCGTCGAATTTCCTAACCTTGTGCCGCACTCGGATTATCATTCTAGTAGGAACAGTGCTGAATAGTTCGCTGACCATCGTCGCCGGCTACCGTTTCCGTGCCTACCCGCGACCCGTCATCGCCCGCCTCATGCGGGCGACCCAATTTAGTTGCCGCACCGAAATTGGGTTGCCCGGACAAGCCGGGCAATGACGATGGGAGTTTTCAATCGCCTCGCTTATGAGCGTCTTCGCGGTCGAATTTGAAATCCGCCGGCAAATTCCAACTGAATTCCCTCAGTCTCTCCAACGCCTCGCGGCGTTCCTGCTCCGTCGCGGCTGGCGCAACGCGCGCGATCATTAGGTCAATTTCGTCGCCTTCTTTCAAACCGAGCGTCTCAACCAATTCCTTTGGCAGCTTGACCGCGAGATCATCGCGCCACTTCAGCACGCGCATGGCCGCATCCATCGAGAAATCGTGCAAATACTATCATGAAGCCGCTAGCGTCACGTCATGACTCTCCGCAACGCCACCTGGTCCGACTGGCCCGCGATCGTCGCGCTGAACCTCGCGTCGGTCGAGCAGCTCAGTCCGATGGATGAAGACCGCCTCGCGCTCTACGCGTCGCAGGCGTGCTATCTGCGCGTCGTCGTCGAGCACGGCGAGGTGCTGGCGTTCCTGCTCGCGTTCCGCAAGGGCTCGGGCTATCGCGGCGCCGTGTTTCAGGCGCTGCAATCGCATGCCGGCGATTTCATCTACCTCGACCGCGTTGCGGTCCATGAACGCGCCCGCGGCCGCGGCCTGGCATCGGAGCTGTACGAAGATCTCGCCGCCGCCGCCCGCGCCGAGCGCATCCCGGCGCTGCTTTGCGAAGTCTATCTCACCAACGAGAGCTCGCTCCGCTTCCACCACAAGCGCGGCTTCCGCGAGTTCGGCCGCATGGAGTCGCACGGCAAGACGGTTTCGCTGCTGAAACGGCGCCTCTGACGGCGATCACAGAAAAGTTCCGCAAGAGGGAACCGCCACGCACCTGCCACGTTTCTCCCTCATATTGGTTAATCATCGTTCAGGGGGATACGCATGGCGCAGGCAACGCACTATCTCAACGAGATCATGGAGTTCTTTCGGCTCGGCTTTGCGCATGTCAACGCGATGCTGGGGCTGCTGATCGCGCTCTTCGCGACCTACCAGATGGGCAAGTGGCAACAGATCTGGGCCTCGGCGCTTGGTGCCACCGTCATCCACACCGTCGCACTCGTGCTGGTGCCGATGATCGATCACAACGCGCCGTTCCACCTGCCGCCGCTGCTCGATCTGGCGTTCTGGCGCGACACCGCCGCGCTCTATGTCGGTTATGTCGTTGCGATCGCCGCGCTGTTCTTCGTGAAGTCCAATGTCCTGACAAAGGCCGCTGCGCCCGCGGCCCATCACTAGCGCGCGGCTGCGGCCGAAGAGGCGCGCACGCGAACCGTCACGCCATAGGTCTGGTCGCAAAAAAGCGACACGCGCCGTGCATGAGTCGCTGCCAGGGCCTGCGCGCCGTCTGGCGTGCGATGGAAGCCGATGCTGTCCTGTCCCAGGGTCACATGATAGCGACCGACCTCGTCATCCCATTCGATGACGTACTGCCGCCCATAGAGCCGGTTCATGCTGTCCATGTCCCCAGTTGCTGACCGGATTGAGCAACGACTTCCTGACAACATGGTTGCACCTGCGAAGCGGCAGAATTGTTATCCCCAAAATAAAATCGAGCGCGAACTTGATGTTTGTTTGCCGCATACCCATTTCGCGGTACCGCCCCGCGGATGGTCCGCCGGGCGCCAGAGAACGACAGTCAGTTTTCAGCCGCACAATTTTATTGCCGAAGCTATAGTGCATCGCCGATACGGCCCCGGAATACAAAAGTGCGATTCCGTAAAAACAAAGATCACGTGCTTGCGGTTTTGACCGGACGACCCGCCAGATGTTGAAGACCCTTCTCATAGCAAACCGTGGCGAGATCGCCTGCCGCGTTATGCGCACTGCCCGTCGGATGGGCATCAGGACGGTCGCCGTCTACTCCGATGCCGACGCGCGGGCACTGCACGTGCAGATGGCCGACGCCGCCGTGCGTCTCGGCCCGCCGCCGCCGCGCGAGTCGTATCTGAACATCGGTGCCGTGCTCGACGCTGCGAAGGGAACAGGCGCCGACGCGATCCATCCCGGCTACGGCTTCCTGTCGGAGAACGCGGAATTCGCCGAAGCGTGCGCCAGGGCCGGCATCGCCTTCGTCGGCCCGCCGGCGGGTGCTATCCGCGCCATGGGGCTCAAGGACCGCGCGAAGGCGCTGATGGCCAGGTCCGGCGTGCCCGTGGTGCCCGGCTATCTCGGTGATGATCAGTCTACGGATCATTTGGCCGCAGAGGCCGCCAAGATCGGGTACCCTGTCCTGATAAAGGCGGTGGCCGGCGGCGGCGGCAAGGGCATGCGCAAGGTCGAGGCGGCTCCGGATTTCGCCGCCGCGCTCGAAGGCGCCAAACGCGAGGCCAAGTCGGCCTTCAACGACGACAAGGTGCTGCTGGAGAAATACGTCAGTCGGCCGCGCCACATCGAGGTGCAGGTTTTCGCCGACACGCACGGCAACGCGGTCCATCTGTTCGAGCGCGACTGCTCGCTCCAGCGCCGCCACCAGAAGGTGATCGAGGAAGCCCCCGCGCCGGGCATGAGCGAAGCGATGCGCAAGAGCATCGGTGAGGCGGCGGTGAAGGCCGCCAAGGCCGTGAACTATGTCGGCGCCGGCACGATCGAATTCATCGCCGATGCGTCGGAAGGCCTGCGCTCCGACCGAGTATGGTTCATGGAAATGAACACGCGCCTCCAGGTGGAGCATCCGGTAACCGAGGCAATCACTGGCACCGACCTCGTCGAATGGCAGCTCCGCGTCGCCTCGGGCGAACGGCTGCCGAAAATGCAGGACGACCTCGTCATCCACGGCCGCGCCATCGAAGTCCGTCTGTATGCGGAGGACCCGGACACCGGCTTCCTGCCGTCGATCGGCAAGCTGGAACGCTTCTCCATCCCGGACGACAAGGTCCGCGTCGACACCGGCGTGCGCGAGTGCGACATGGTCACACCGTTCTACGATCCGATGATCGCCAAGGTGATCGCCCACGCCGATTCCCGCGAGGCAACCGCAGCGAAACTGTCCGATGCGCTGGCGCACACCTTCGTCGCCGGCGTGAAGACCAACAACGCCTTCCTCATCCGCGCCCTGCGCCATAAGGATTTCCTGAGCGGCGAGGTCGACACGGGCTTCATCGCGCGCCACGGGCACGACCTGATCCCGCACACCGCCGCGCCCGCAGACGCTTACCGCATGGCTGCTGCGGCGTTGACCCGCATGGCCGTGCCAAAACAGAACGACCCATGGGCCGTCTACGATGGCTTCCGCAACAGCGGCCAAGCCGCGCAATCCTTCGACTTCCTGGTCGACGGCAAGCGAAAGGGCGTCGCGCTCCCCGGCATCCAGGTGCGCCGCAACGCCGAGGTGCAGCAGCTCGCCAACGGCGATGTCGCGGTGATGGAGGACGGGGAGACCTGGCTGGTCCGCCCCTACGATCCGTTCGAGGCTGCCGAGGCCGCCGGCGATACCGCCGACCGCGTTGCGACGCCCATGCCCGGCAAGATCATCCAGGTGCTGGTGAAACCCGGCGAGACCGTCAAGAAGGGTCAGGCACTCGCGGTGCTGGAAGCCATGAAGATGGAGCACACGCTTGCCGCGCCGTCCGACGCGGATGTTTCGACCGTAGAGGTGCAGCCGGGCGATCAGGTTCCCGACGGTACCGTCGTCGTTCGTTTCAAACAACAAGAACAGAAAGCAGCATGACGCTTCACATCATCAAGCTGTGCGTGGGATGCGAATCCATCGAGGACCTCGCCAACTGGCAGGCGCAGCGCATCAAGGACCAGAGGAAGCGCAAGGTGAAGAAGCCCGAACTCGTCCACGTCACGCGCATGACGCCAAAGCGCAGGGACGAGGTGCTCGACGGCGGTTCGCTCTACTGGGTGATCAAGGGCCAGATCGCCGTGCGCCAGAAGTTGCTCGACCTGCGCCCAGTGACCAAGAATGGCACGCCGCATTGCGGCCTCGTTTACGACAGCAAGCTGGTCCCCGTGCAGCGGCGCGCCCACCGTGCCTTCCAGGGCTGGCGCTACCTGGACCCAAAGGATGCACCGCCCGACGCCCGCGGCACCAAGGGCCTCGAAAAACTGCCGGAGAAGCTGCAAGCCGAACTCGTGGAACTGGGGCTGATCTAGGCCGCCATGTTGTCTATCAGCCGCGTCCCGCCGATCTTCGCCGCTGCCAGGATGCGGGCAGGCCGGTCCAGGCGGGCGATCCGCTCCAGTGTCGCCGCATCGCGTACAGCAACGTAATCGACGGAGTTGAACCCGGCCTCCAGCAGATCGCTCTTGCCGAACGCCTCGACCTGATCGACCGCATCGCCATGCTTTAACCGCGCGACCGCATCGTTGAGCACGACGTTCATCCGCCCAGCGACGGCCCGCTCGTCCGGCTTGAGATACGCGTTGCGCGACGACATCGCCAAACCATCGGCTTCGCGAATGATCGGTGCCCCAACGATCTCGACCGGCAGGTTCAAGTCGACCGTCAAACGCTTGATCACCATCAGTTGCTGATAATCCTTCTCCCCAAATACCGCGACATCGGGCAGAGTGGCCGTCAACAGCTTCGTCACTACCGTCGCGACACCGCCAAAGAAGTGCGGCCGGAAGTCCGTCTCCAGCCCCAAGCTGGGCCCGCCGACGTCGATCTTGGTCGCAAACCCAGCCGGGTACATCTCTGCTACCGACGGCGCGAAGATAAGGTCGAGCCCGACGCCCGCCAGTTTCTCGGCGTCCGTCTCCAACGTGCGCGGATAGCGGTCGAAATCTTCGTGCGGCGCGAACTGCGCCGGGTTCACAAAGATGCTCGCCACAACCTTGTCCGCACGGCTTTGTGTCTCCCGCACCAGCGACAGGTGGCCCTCGTGCAAGGCGCCCATCGTCGGCACCATCCCGACGCGCGCGCCGTTCTTGCGCCAAGCGCCGACGCGCGCGTGCAGGTTGGCGATGGAGTGAACGATCTCTGGTGTTTTCATGCCGTGAACATAGCTAGAATGCGCGCGCCATCCAAACCGTCATCGCCATGACATCCTCGCCGCTGCGCGACGCAATTTCCTCCGTCTATCTCGCCGCCGAAGACAGCATCGTCGACCAGCGCATCGCGCAGGCGACGCTCTCGCCGACGGAAGCGGCTGCTACGCAGAAGATGGCTACGGAACTCGTGGCCAGCATCCGCAAGGATGCGAGCGCCAGCGGCGGTGTCGATGCCTTCATGCGCGAATACGCATTGTCGAGCGAAGAAGGCGTGGCGCTGATGTGCCTCGCCGAAGCGCTGTTGCGCGTACCCGATGCTGAGACCGCCGACAAGCTGATCCGCGACAAGATTGGCGGCGTTGCCTGGGACAAGCACGAGACCAAGTCGGACTCGTTCTTCGTAAACGCCTCGACTTGGGCCCTCATGCTGACCGGTCGCATCGTGCGTCTCGACGACACCGCGAAGTGGGACTTCGATGGCATCTTCAAGCGGCTCGTTTCGCGCACCGGCGAGCCGGTGATCCGCCAGGCCGTGAGCTACGCCATGCGCATCCTCGGCCGCCAGTTCGTTCTCGGCCGCACGATCGCCGAGGCGCTCAAGGAAGCAAAGCCGATGGTCGACAAGGGCTATCGCTACTCCTTCGACATGCTGGGCGAGGCCGCTTACACAAAAGCTGACGCCGCGCGCTACGCCGCGTCCTATCGTGACGCGCTGGAAGTCGTCGCCACGAACAATCCGAAAGACAGCCGCTCGATCTTCGAGCGGCCCAGCATCTCGATCAAATTGTCCGCGCTGCACCCGCGCTACGAGTGGGTGAACCGCCAGCGCGTGTTCAGCGAGCTGCTGCCCGTGCTGGTCGCACTCGGCGAGCGCGCCCGTGCCACCGACATTGCGTTGACCGTCGACGCGGAAGAGGCCGACCGCCTGGACCTGATGCTCGACGTGTTCGAGGCCTATGGCGCCGCGCTCAATGGGTGGAGCGGCCTCGGCCTCGCGGTGCAGGGTTACCAGAAGCGCGCCATGCCGGTGATCGCCTGGCTGATCGATCTCGCCCGCCGCCAGAGCCGTCGCATCCCCGTGCGCCTGGTGAAAGGCGCGTACTGGGACACCGAGGTGAAGCGCGCCCAGGAGCAGGGCCTCATCGAGTACCCGGTGTTCACGCGCAAGGCCGCGACCGACACGTCTTATCTCGCCTGCGCCCGCGTGATGCTCGGCGCCGGCGATGCACTGTTTCCTCAATTCGCCACCCACAACGCCCACACGTTGGCCGCCATCGACTCCATCGCTGGATCGCGCCGCGATTTCGAGTTCCAGCGGCTGCACGGCATGGGCGAGGCGCTGCACGAGATTCATCGTGAGCTCGGCGGTGTGCCTACGCGCATCTATGCGCCGGTCGGCAGCCACGAAGACCTGCTCGCCTATCTGGTGCGCCGCCTGCTGGAAAACGGCGCTAACACGTCCTTCGTGAACCGCCTGGCCGACGACGACGCGCCGGTCGCCGATATCATCGCCGATCCGGTGGTGCAGATGGCTGCCACTCAGCCGCATCGCAATCCGGTGATCCCATTACCGAAGGACATCTTGGGCGACCGCAAGAATTCCGCGGGCTTCGTCTGGAGCGATCCGAAGGTTGCGGATCCGCTGATGCTGGAAATAGACGGCATCCTGTCCAGGCCGCACATGGCGGCGCCGCTGATCGATGGCGAGGCCCGCCCCGGCGCATCGACGCCGATCCTCGATCCCGCCGACCGCCGCCGCGCCGTCGGCAGCGTAACCGACGCCACACCGGCACAAGCTGTCGAAGCGCTCGGCAGCGCGCACGAAGCCCAGCCGGATTGGGACAGGCTCGGCGGCAAGATGCGCGCCGGCATCCTTTATCGCGCCGCCGACCTGTTCGAGAAGAACCAGGCTCTCCTGATGGCACTCGCCGTTCGCGAGGCCGGCAAGACGCTACCCAATGCTCTGGGTGAAGTGCGTGAGGCCGTCGATTTCCTGCGCTACTACGCCACCCGCGCCGCACAGCTGTTCGAAACCTCGATCAAGCTTCCCGGTCCGACGGGTGAGTCCAACGAACTCAGCCTCCACGGCAAAGGCGCCTTCGCCTGCATCAGTCCATGGAATTTCCCGCTTTCGATCTTTGCTGGTCAGGTCGCCGGCGCCCTCGCCGCCGGCAACAGCGTGCTCGCCAAGCCCGCCGAGCAGACGCCGCTGATCGCCGCCGCCGCTGTGAAGGTATTCCACGATGCCGGCGTGCCTGCGGATGTCCTCCACCTGCTACCCGGCGACGGCCCTACGATCGGCAACGCGCTCTTCGCCGATCCCCGTCTGATCGGCTGCGCCTTCACCGGTTCGACGGAGGCCGCGACCGCCATCAACCGCGCGCTCGCCGGCCGCACCGGTCCCATCGCCACCCTGATCGCCGAGACCGGCGGTCAGAACGCGATGATCGTCGATTCGACCGCGCTGCCAGAGCAGGTCGCCAAGGACGCCCTGTCGTCCGCCTTCGACTCCGCCGGCCAGCGCTGCTCAGCACTTCGCGTGCTGTTCGTGCAGGACGACGTGGCCGACAAGATGCTCAAGATCATCCTGGGCGCGATGGACGAACTGAAGATTGGCGACCCGATGCGCCTCGACACCGATGTAGGCCCGGTGATCGACGAGGCGGCGCGCGACATGCTCGCCCGTCACGCTGAACGCATGACCCATGAGGCGAAATTGCTGCGCAAACTGCCGATCCCTGCGGAGCTGTCTAACGGCATGTTCTTCTCACCCCACGCCTTCGAGCTCGACAGCCTGTCCAAGCTCACCCGCGAGGTGTTCGGCCCGGTGCTGCATGTCGTGCGCTATTCCGCCGACAGCCTCGGCAAGGTGTGTGAGGCGATCAATGCCACCGGCTACGGCTTGACCCTTGGCGTGCACAGCAGGATCGAGGAAACAGCTGCCTTCGTCCGCCGGCATGTCCACGCCGGAAATGTTTACGTGAACCGCAATCAGATCGGCGCGGTGGTCGGCGTCCAGCCTTTCGGGGGGGAAGGTCTCTCAGGGACTGGTCCCAAGGCCGGCGGCCCGCACTATCTCTTGCGGTTCGCCCTGGAACGCACCTACACGGTCAACACCGCCGCCGCCGGCGGCAATGCGGCGCTCCTGGCTTCCGGTTAGACTGGAATTCCGGGCGTCCAATACCGACATAGGAGGCGCATCGGTTCGGGGTCGCCAATGCCCAAGGACAATCTGCCGGCCAAGCCGTCTTCCGCGCACGACATCGACGCGTTCCTGAACAAGGCCGCGAAAGTACCGACTCTGGCGCAAGCGAAGGGTCGTCTGATCTTCGCCATTGACGCCACCATGAGTCGCCAGCCGACCTGGAATCGCGCCACCGAGATCCAGACCCACATGTTCGCCGTCGCGCAAAGCATCGGCGGTCTCGCCGTCCAGCTCGTCTTCTTTCGCGGCGCCGGAGAGTTCCATGCCAGTGACTGGACGGCATCGGCCAGCGTGCTCGGCAGACGCATGCGCGACGTCACCTGCCGCGCCGGCTTCACGCAGCTCAACCGGGTGCTCGCACACGCCGCGCAGGAGGCCAGCCATACGAAAGTCGGCGCGCTGGTCTATGTCGGTGACGCGTTCGAGGAGAGCGCGGATCAGGCCACGGGCGAAGCCGGTCGCCTCGCCTTGCTTGGTGTGCCTGCATTCATGTTCCACGAAGGTGAGGACCCGAACGCGGCTGCCGTGTTTCAGGAAATCGCGCGCCTGACAAAAGGCGTCTACGCCCGCTTCGACTCTGGCGCCGCGAAACAATTGCGCGACCTGCTCACCGCCGCCGCGATCTACGCCACGGGTGGGGCGGTCGCCCTGCGCGAGCACGCGCAAAAGAAGGGTGGCGATGTTCTGCGCCTCGCCAACCGCATGAGCGGCAAATAAATGGGAGAAATTCTCCTCGGCATCGTCGCCCTGGTCCTGCTCATCTTTCTGCTGCGCGGATTCGTCGGCGCCAGTCCCAAGGCGCTCGTCACGGTGCTGCGCTACGCGGGCGCAGTCGGCCTGGCCGGCGTCGCTATTGCGTTGTTTCTCACCGAACGGCCCGCCGCCGGGGCCTTCGTCGCCAGCATGGCGTGGGGCTTTTTCACCCGCGGCCATCTTTGGCCGGGTGGCTGGCCGCACTACGGCTCTTTGGGCCGCCGTTGGAGCACGGGGTCATCGACGTCCGGCCAGACCTCGAACGTCCGAACCGCCTGGCTGGAGATGGAACTGGATCACGAGAGCGGCGAGATGAACGGCACCATCCTGCAAGGTGCGCACAACGGCGGCCGCCTCACCGACCTCGATCATGACACCCTGATTTCGTTCTACGAAGAAGCCGACGATGCCGAAACGCGACGTCTGCTCGAAGCCTATCTCGAACGTCGCTTCGGACCCGACTGGCGGCCGAAAGAGAAGCACAAAGAAGAGCCACCGCCGCGCGGCGCCACCGGCATGACACGGCGCGAGGCGCTCAGCGTGCTGGGATTGGAGGAGGGCGCTACGGACGAGCAGATCCGTGCTGCGCATCGCCGTCTGATGCAGCAATACCATCCCGACAAGGGCGGTTCGGACTACCTCGCCTCGAAGATCAACGAGGCGAAGGACTTTCTGCTCGGCGACTGACTATCGCGACGAGGCGAGAACCGTGAAGCAGGTCTGGCCGCGCTCGGTAAGGCGCGAGCACACCTCGCGGGCCTCACGCTCGACAAACGGGCCAAACCGCGCACGGTAGAGCGTGTGGCCGTCAACCGCCGTGAACGGGATGATGATGCGCGCGGCCTGGCCCAGCACGTCCATCGACTTCTCGGCATAGGCGGCGAGTTGCGTGCGCGCTTGCGTCATGTCGGCGAAAGCGCCGATCTGGATCGTCCACGCCTTAGGGCCAACCGCGGCAAGGGGCGCGGCCTCGCCGATGTCGCCTTCGCCGACATCGTTGCGCAGGCCGGGTTTGGGCGTCGGCTTCGGCGGAGACGCCATCGCAACCTGAACCGGCCGCTGCGGCGTCGCCGGCGCGCCGGGTTTCGCAAGTGGCGTGATTTTTGGCATGTCGGCGGCAGCGACCATCATGCCTGGCGCTTCAGGTTTCGCCCTCGGCAGCGGCACGTCCGAAAGCGGCGCATAGGGCGAGTAGGTCACCGCAGGTGCGGCGGCGATGCGCGGCGGCGGTGCGGGTACCGGCTTGGGCGGCGGCGCAACCAATGCCGGATGCGGCTGCGGCTGTGCCGGCGGGGGCTGGTACGCCACGACGGGCGCCGGGTGGTAATCCACCTGCGGCGGCTGCTGCGGCGGGACGGCTGCCACCTGCACACCGACGTTTGGCCGCGGCGGCGTCGGAGCGGCGATCACGTTCTGATCGTTGCCGAGCGCTTCGGTGTCGGAAGCAGCCGACTCGGCAGCGTCTTCGTCGTCGCCGGCTTCCGGCGCAACGTCGGCGCTCGCGACCATAGTCGGCGTGGCCGTGGTGATATTGCGCCACGGGACGCCGTTGTGCGCGACGAGGTTGGGCGCGACGGCGATCCGTGCGAACTGTTCGTCGAGCAGCCGCATCATCTCCGTATCGCGGCGCGCCGCCGTGCGGCCGCCCATCACGACGCCTATCACATGCGTACCGTTGCGAACGATGGAGGAGACGAGATTGAAGCCCGACGAGCTGGTGTAGCCCGTCTTGATGCCGTCGGCGCCCATGTATCGGCCGATCAGGTTATCGTGTGTGAAATAGGTCGTACCGCGGAACTCGAAGGACGGTGTCGCGAAATACGGAAAGTATTGCGGGAAATCGTAGGCCAGATGCCGCGCCAGGATCAGGAGATCGTTGGCCGTGGTGATCTGGAGTTCGTCCGGAAGACCGGACGCGTTGTGATAGAAAGTGTCGCGCATGCCAAGGGCTCGCGCCTTGTCGGTCATCATCTCGGCGAAATGACCTTCGGTCCCGCCCAGGCCTTCCGCGATGGCAACCGCGACGTCGTTCGCCGACCGGATCACGATCGCCTTGATCGCCGTGTCGACCGGAATCATGTCGCCCGCGTAGAGGTGCAAGTTGGTTGGCCTTTGGCTGGCGGCATGCTCCGAGATCGGAAGCATGGTCTGCATCGTTACGTCGCCGCGTTTTAGCGCTTCGAACAGCAGGTAGAGCGTCATCATCTTGGTCAGTGACGCGGGATGACGCAGCTGGCTCGCGTTACGCGAATAAAGAACCCGGCCCGTCTGCCCGTCGGCGATCAGGGCGGCGTCCTTGAGTGGATCGGTGGGGCCGCTTGGTATGGGCGCGTAGTAGCGGTGCCGATGATGACGGCCCCCCGCAGGGGCTGGGCGGCTCCACCCATAGTGGCGGCCTCTGCCAAGAGCGGCGTCTTGGGCGGCCACGAGGGCCACTGCGGCGACGGCAAGTACACACAACGCCCGTGTGAGCACGCCGAAAGAGGCGCGCGGCTGACCAAGCATCCAGCCCAATTCCTGTTTTTTTGCGCCCCGCTCTGGTTACAGAACCAAAATGCCGGACGCGCTGCAAGCCAATTGGAAATCCATCATAGAAATCCGGCATTTACGAAGTCTTAACGCTGCCAGAATACCTCATTTGTCAGCAGGTGAGTCCATTTTTGTGCGCTGCAACATCGGGACTTGACATCTGGCGTGCTGCAACGCATATAGGTCCTGTTGCACCGCAACATGGCCGCTGGCCGAAAGACGGTGCGCCATTTACGAGGAGTAACCATGATGGCGAAGGCAAAGACGGCCGGCGAGAAGATCAACGGCGCTACGGAAACTTTTGAAACCGCTTTCAAGAACGGCACAGAAACGCTCAAGGCCAATTTCGAGAAGGCCGTGAAGAACTACGACCAGTTCCTGGGCTTCCAGAAGGACACGGTCGAGGCCTATGTGAAGGCCGCCAACGTCGCCGGCAAGGGTGCCGAGACGCTGCACAATGAAATCTACGCGTTTTCCAAGCAGTCGATCGAAGACTCGATCGCGCATGGCAAGGCTGTGATGGCCAGCAAGTCCGCCCACGAGGCGTTCGAGCTCCAGACCGGCTTCGCGAAGACCGCGTTCGAAGCCTATGTCGGCGAGCTGACGAAGCTCGGCGAACTGTTCGTCGCGACGTCGAAGGAAACGTTCGAGCCGATCCAGGGCCGCGTCCAGGCTTGGGTCGAAGTGGTTCAGAGCGCGCGCGCGGCTTAATCCCTCCCCCTAAAGCCAACCGCGAGTTCATGACGAAGGCCCGGCGCTTGCGCCGGGCCTTTTGCTTTGATTCGCCAGGAAAACCGCACCGCGACTACGTGATTGAAGGGGCTTTGCGCCCGCCCCCTTTGGATTAGGATACACAATACCTATTTCTACGATTGAACAAAAAAAATGAGAGACGGACGGGACGGACGCGGCGGCGGTCAGGGAACTCGGGACGGTGAGGGCAACACCGGAACGGGTATCGTCACCAAGACGAAGCCGAAGACCAAGAAGCCGAGCATGTACAAGGTGCTCCTTCTTAACGACGACTACACGCCGATGGAGTTTGTCGTCCACATTCTGGAGAAGATCTTCAACAAAAACCGCGAGGCAGCGGTGGAGATCATGCTCCATGTTCACCGCCACGGGGTCGGCATCTGCGGCGTTTTCACCTACGATGTCGCCGAGACTAAAGTCGCGCAGGTCATTGAGTTTGCGCGGCGGCACTCGCATCCTTTGCAGTGCACCATGGAAAAGGACTGATCCATAGATGCCCTCACTCTCGCGAAGCCTCGAACAAGCGTTGCACCGCGCGATCAAGCTCGCGAGCGACCGTCACCATGAATACGCGACGCCGGAGCATCTCCTTCTCGCGCTGATGGACGACGTGGACGCGGCGCAGGTGATGAAGGCCTGCAACGTCGACATGGATGCGCTGCGCAAGACCGTGCAGAAATACATCGACGAAGAGCTGATGACGCTGGTCATCGAAGACGGCGAAGACGCCAAGCCCACAACCGGCTTCCAGCGTGTCGTGCAGCGTGCGGTCCTTCACGTCCAGAATTCGGGCCGCGAGGAAGTCACCGGCGCGAACGTTCTCGTCGCTCTGTTCACTGAGCGCGAGAGCCATGCCGTCTATTTCCTGCAAGAGCAGAATATGACGCGGCTCGATGCGGTGAGCTACATGAGCCACGGCATCGCCAAGCGCCCGGGCATGAGCCAGCAGAAGGCGGCCCGCGGCGCCGAGGAAGAAGGCGAAGAGGGCGAGCCCAAGAACAAGCAGGGCACCGAGGCGCTCGAAGCCTATTGCGTGAACCTGAACGAGAAGGCGAAGGCAGGTCGCGTCGATCCACTGATCGGCCGCCTGGCGGAAGTCGATCGCACTATCCAGATTCTGTGTCGCCGCCAGAAGAACAACCCGCTGTTCGTCGGCGATCCCGGCGTTGGCAAGACCGCCATCGCCGAGGGCCTGGCGCGCAAGATCATCAAGGGCGAGGTACCGGACGTCCTGAAGGGGAACGTGATTTACGCGCTCGACATGGGCTCGCTGATCGCGGGCACGCGCTACCGCGGCGACTTCGAGGAACGCCTGAAGTCGGTGGTGAAGGAGCTGGAAGGCCTGAAGGGCGCGATCCTTTTCATCGACGAGATCCACACGGTGATTGGCGCCGGCGCGACGTCCGGCGGCGCGATGGACGCGTCGAACCTCCTGAAGCCCGCGCTCCAGGCGGGTACGCTCCGTTGCATCGGCTCCACGACCTACAAGGAGTATCGGCAGTACTTCGAGAAGGACCGGGCGCTGGTCCGCCGCTTCCAGAAGATCGACGTGGTCGAACCGACCATCCCGGACTCGATCAAGATCATGATGGGTATCAAGCCATACTACGAGGAGTTCCACAAAGTCCGTTACACCTCCGACGCCATCAAGGCGGCTGTGGAGCTGTCGGCCAAGTACATCAACGACCGCAAGCTGCCCGACAAAGCGATCGATGTGATCGACGAAGTCGGCGCCTCCCAGATGCTGCTGCCCGAAAGCAAGCGGAAGAAGGTCATTGGCGTGAAAGAGGTCGAGGACGTGATCGCCACCATGGCGCGTATTCCTCCCAAGACCGTGTCGAAGGACGACACCGAGGCCCTGCGCACGCTGGAAGACGATCTCAAGCGCTCCGTGTTCGGCCAGGACAAAGCCCTGCATGCGCTGGCATCGGCGATCAAGCTCGCTCGCGCTGGCTTGCGCCAGCCGGAGAAGCCGATCGGCTGCTATCTGTTCAGCGGCCCGACCGGCGTCGGCAAGACCGAAGCGGCCAAACAGCTCGCCAAGACGCTGGGTGTCGAGCTCCTGCGCTTCGACATGTCGGAATACATCGAGCGCCACACCGTCAGCCGCCTGATCGGCGCGCCGCCGGGCTATGTCGGCTTCGACCAGGGCGGTCTCCTGACCGACGGCGTCGACCAGCATCCGCATTGCGTCCTGTTGCTTGACGAAGTCGAGAAGGCGCATCCGGACTTGTTCAACATCCTGTTGCAGGTGATGGACCACGGCAAGCTGACCGACCACAACGGCAAGAAGATCGACTTCCGTAACGTGGTGCTGATCATGACCACGAACGCTGGTGCGTCTGACGCCGCAAAGGACGCCATCGGCTTCGGCCGCGGCAAGCGCGAAGGCGAGGACGAGGAAGCGATCAAGAAGCTGTTCACGCCCGAGTTCCGCAACCGTCTCGACGCAACGATCACCTTCGCGGCCCTGTCGCGCGAGACCATCGACCACGTCGTCACCAAATTCGTGCTCGAGCTCGAGGCGCAGTTGGTCGACCGCGACGTTACCTTCGAGCTGACGCCCGAGGCGACCCGCTGGCTGGGCGAGAAGGGTTACGACGACGCGTTCGGCGCCCGTCCACTGGCGCGTGTCATTCAGGACCATTTGAAGAAGCCGCTGGCCGACGAGATCCTGTTCGGCAAGCTGAAGGACGGCGGAACGGTGCGCGTGCTGCTCGATCGTGAGAACGACAAGCTCGCGTTCGAGTTCATCACGGACAAGAAGCCGAAGGCCCTGCCCCCGCCGAAGAAACCGCGGGCGGAAGAAGAAGAGACGGCGTGACGATAGCCGGCGGCTGCTTGTGCGGCGCGCTTCGCTATGAGGCAAGCGCGCCCCCACAATACGCCGGATACTGCTTCTGCAAGGATTGCCGTAAAGCGTCCGGTGGCGGCTTCATCGGGTTCATGGCCTTCCCGGCAGGTACGCTTGCGTTCAGCGGCGAGTCCATCGTCCATACGATGATCCAGGACGACGGCCGCAGATCGGAGCGCAATTTCTGCCCGTCCTGCGGTGGTCTCGTCTTTGGCGGCGTACGCGGCAAGGCCGACCAGCACACCGTCTACGCCGGTTCGCTCGACGATCCGTCGCACTTCAAGCCGACCATCGCGATCTTCAACAGCCAGCGACCCGAATGGGCGCCGCTGCCGCCCGGCCTCAAGGTCTTTGAGAAGATGCCCGGTTGAACTAGCGTGCCGGCGTCCGCCGACGGGAGTTCGCATGAACCATCCGCATCAATCCTCTATCGACGCCGCGCAGAAGGTGCTCGACGCTTTCATGGCAGCCTTCAACGCGCGCGACATCCCGGCGTTCGAGGAGACCTTCAACTTTCCGTCCGTCCGCTTCGCGTCGAACACGATGGTGATCCTCAACAAGGGCGACATGAAACCGGAACGGTTCACCACTGGCGCTCTGGCAGAATGGGATCATTCGGCCTGGGAGCGGCGGGTGGTAATCCATGCCGGCGCCGATAAGGTCCACATCGACACGCGCTTCATTCGTTACCGCAAGGACGGAAGCGTGATCGGTGGCTTCGATTCGATCTACGTGATCACATATGAAAATGGGCACTGGGGCGTGAAGTGCCGCTCCAGCTTTGCACCCTAGCGGCGGTCGTACGCGTTCGCGATCCAGCGGGCGCGACGGTCCTGCCGCGCGCTGTTGATAACCAGCACGGCGTGGATGAACGCCACGGCCCACAGCACAAATCCGGCGTGATGGAAAATGATCGTGATCCAGCAGATCACCGACAACAGCCAGATCCCGGCGTTAAAAATCGCCGAGATCGGGCGGCCTTCCAGCAGCAACGCCAAAGGCGAGATGAAGATCGCGAGCAGGTAGATCATGCGGGGTATGTAGGGCCTTTCTCACGCCCTACAAGGGCTTGCCGTAGTGCTGCACGGTCGGAAACGGCTCGTAAAAGCCGTGCAATGCCTCCCGCCACGGGCCGTAGCGGTCCGACTGGCGGAAGCCGTGGGTATGCGCCTCAACGCTGCCCCACCACACCAGCAGCAGGTAGCGGTCCTTGGTCTCGACGCAGGGACGGACCTCCATCTTTTGAAAGCCGGGCGTCTCTTCGATCAGGTATTTGGCCTTCGCCAGGGCGGCCTCGAACGCGGCGGACTGGCCGCGTTTGATGTTCAGGATGGCGTGTTCGAGGATCACAGCGCGGCCCTTATCTTCTCGGCGATTGGCACCAGTGTCTTGGGATCGACCATGGTGCGGCCATGCAACTTCATATCGAGGCCCTCGGCACGGGGCAGGATGTGGAAGTGCAGGTGCGGGACGCTCTGACCGGCAGCGGTACCATTGAGTTGCACCAGCATGACGCCCGGCACGCCGAGCGCCTTCTTCACCGCGGCGGCCACCTTCTGTGTGGTGCGGATCGTCGCGGCGGCGCCATCGGGTGAACAGTCGAAAATGGTCTCGCAAGGCTCCTTCGGGATCACCAGCGTGTGCCCTTTGGTTGCGGGCATGATGTCCATGAAGGCGAGGGTGTGTTGGTCTTCGTAGACGGCCACCTTGGGCAGCTCGCCGCGCAGGATGCGCGCAAAGACGTTGTTCTTGTCATAGGCCATGGGGTCGTCCCTCGATGCTGAGTGCGGAGCTTTGCGAAAGTTCCGGTGGTTGTGAAGCTAGATGTCGTCCTCTTCGCGGCCTTCGCCTTTGCGGAAAGGCCCTCGGTCGGCCAGTTCTTCGATGTGTTCGGCCACTGCTTCGCGTTCTCGTACCAGGAACTGGTCGACGGCGCGGCGCAGGCCCTCGTGCGCGATGTAATGGGCGCTGTAGGTGGGCGCGGGCATGTAACCGCGAAGCAGCTTGTGTGCGCCTTGGGCTCCCGCTTCAACCTTTCGGTAGCCGCGCTGAATGGCCCAGTCGATCGCCTGGTAGTAGCAGGTTTCGAAGTGCAGAAAGTTGATGTACTCGGTACAGCCCCAGTTGCGGCCGTAGAGCACGCCGCCGCCAAAGAAGTTCAGCGCGCCCGCGATGTGGCGGCCGTTGCGTCGGGCGAGGATCAGCAGGATCTGGTCGGCCATCGATGCGGTGACACGGCTGAAGAAGTCGCGGGTGAGATACGGTCGGCCCCATTTGCGGCCGCCGGTGTCCATATAGAAGCGGAAGAAGGTGTCCCAGTGTTTCTCCGTCAGGTCGTTACCGGTCAGCCAGTCGAACTCGACGCCCGCCTCGCGAACAGCCGCGCGCTCCTTACGAATGTTCTTGCGCTTGGAGGATGAGAGTTCGGTGAGGAAATCGTCGAAGCTCTTGTAGCCGTGGTTCTCCCAATGGAACTGCTGGTCGTTGCGGCGGAGGTATCCGCTCGCACCGGCTGCGCTCCATTCATCCTCCGTCATGAAGGTGATGTGCAGCGACGAGGCGCCGAGCTGCTTCACCGCGCTCGCGCCGGTGGCGAACAGGGCCTCCCGCACCGCGTCGACATCGGTGCCGGGAGCGACGTGGAGGCGTGGGCCGGTGGCGGGCGTGAAGGGCACCGAGGCCTGGAGCTTTGGATAATAGTCACCACCCGCGCGCTCCAGCGCATCGGCCCAGGCATGGTCGAAGACGTATTCGCCCTGACTGTGGTTCTTCAGATACATCGGCATCAGGCCAATGATCTGGCCGGCGCGCTCGATGGTGAGATGCGTCGGGCGCCAGCCCGTGCGGGCGGTGGCGGAGCCGGACTCTTCACAGGCGGCGAAGAACTCGTAGCGGGAGAAGGGGTAGGGCTCGGGCTCTCGCGCGGGATTGGCGCAAGCGTTCCAGGCGGCCTGGCCGATATCGGCGGCGCTGGATCCGATGCGGGCTGTGATATCCGCCGTCACGCGATCTCGATCACCGCTTCCACTTCGGTGGCGACGTTGCGCGGAAGCGACCCGGCGCCGACCGCCGCGCGAGCATGCTTGCCGGCGTCGCCGAACACCTCGACGAACAGATCGGAGGCGCCGTTGGCAATCTCCGGATGCTGGGCGTAGCCGGGAATGGCGTTGACGAAGCAGGTAACCTTCACGACCCGCTTCACGCGATCGAGGTCGCCACCGCAGGCCGCCTTGAGCTGGGCAACAATATTGATGGCGCATAGCCGCGCGGCCGCCTTGCCTTGTTCCAGCGTCAGTTCCTTGCCGACCGTGCCGACATATTCGAGGCCGTTGGGGCCGAGTGTGACCTGTCCCGAGATGAACACCTGATTGCCGCTGATCACATAGGGGACATAGCTGGCGACCGGGGCGGGCGGCGTGGGCAGGGTGATGTTGAGTTCTTTCAGGCGGGAGTCGATGCGCATAGGTGTTCCTGTGGTTCTCGGCAAAGATTATCGTGCGCCGGAAGGGCACGCTATAAGCCAAACATGACGAAACGGCTGGATGCAGACGATCCCTGTCCCGCGCGCGACGGCTATGCGATGCCGGCCGAATGGGTACCGCATGCGCGCACCTGGATGTGCTGGCCGGTGCGGCTTGAAACGTGGGGTGGGCCGGACGGGCTGCTGCGCGCGAAGCAGGCCTATGCACGCGTAGCGCGGGCAATCTCGACCTTCGAGCCGGTGATCATGGCGGCGCGGCCGGAAGACGCCGCGGAAGCGAAGCTGGCCACCGCCGGCAAGGTGGAGGTATTCGAGGTTCCGCTGGACGACTCCTGGGCACGGGACATGGGGCCGACTTTCGTGACGGGCGCTCACGGTTCGCGCGCAGCCGTGCAGTGGCAGTTCAACGCCTGGGGAAACAAATATCATCCGTGGGCGGAGGATGCGCAGTTCGCGATGCGGGCGGCGCAGCGCGCCGACGTGCCGGTCTATGCCGCGCCGATGGTGTGCGAGGGCGGTGCGATTCACACCGACGGGGAGGGCACGGTGATCACTACCGAACAATGCCTGCTTAATCCCAACCGCAACCCGGAACTCACCCAGCAGCAGGTTGAGGAGCGCTTGGCCCTCTTCACAGGGGCGCGCCGCGTGCTGTGGCTCGGTGACGGTTTTTCGGATGACGAAACAGACGGGCATATCGATAACGTTGCTTGCTTCATGGCGCCGGGGCGCGTGCTGGTGGGTGTGCCGGCGTCGAAGTCCCATCCCGACTTTGAGCCGGTGATGGAAGTACTCCGGCGGCTCAGCTCGGCGCGCGATGCCGAAGGACGGAAATTCGAAATCGTGGAACTGGAGCAGCCGCGGAAGATCGGCAGCGATCATCGCGGCCGGCCCCTTCAAAAGAGCTATGTGAATTTCTATCTGGCGAACGGCGGCGTTGTGATGCCGGGCTTCGATGATCCCCATGACGAGAAGGCGCGGGAGGCGCTCGCGCACTGCTTTCCCGAGCGCGACATCCTGCAAATCGACGCCACTGACATCGTACTAGGCGGCGGCGGCATCCACTGCATCACGCAACAGGAACCGGCATGAGAAAGGTTACATTTGCGGCTATCCAGTTCGCGTGTTCGTGGAACCGCGAAGCGAATATCGCCAAGGCCAAGGAACTCGTGCGCCAAGCTGCGGCCAAAGGGGCCAATGCAATCCTGATTCAGGAGTTGTTTGAGACTCCCTATTTCTGTCAGGATCAGTGTGTCGACCATTTCGGGCTGGCGGCACCGTTCGAGGGCAATCCCCTCATCGCGACGATGGCGGAACTCGCATCCGAGCTTCGCGTGGTCCTGCCGATAAGCTTCTTCGAAAAGGCCGGTCAGGCGCACTTCAACTCGCTGGCGATGATCGATGCGGACGGTTCTGTTCTTGGCCTCTATCGCAAATCCCATATCCCGGACGGGCCGGGTTATCAGGAGAAGTACTACTTCACGCCGGGCGATACGGGCTTCAAGGTTTTCAGGACGCGCTTCGGCATGTTCGGCGCCGGGATTTGTTGGGATCAATGGTTCCCGGAAAGTGCACGCGCCATGGCGTTGACGGGCGCGGAAGCGCTGTTCTATCCGACCGCGATCGGGACCGAGCCGCCACCGGCGGCGCCGGTCGACAGTCGCGATCACTGGCGCCGTGTGATGCAAGGCCACGCCGGCGCCAATGTCATGCCCCTGATTGCGTCGAACCGGATCGGCACGGAGAAGGGACAACAGGGCAGTGAGATAACGTTCTACGGTTCCTCGTTCGTCGCGGACCACCAGGGGGCGATCGTTGCGGAACTCGACAGAGATCATGAAGGGGTAACCACCGCTTCATTCGATCTGGATGAAATACAGAAGGCGCGCGCGTCGTGGGGCATTTTCCGCGACCGCCGCCCGGAACTCTACGGGCCGATCGGCGGCCATGACGGAAGGGCAGTTTGATGAAGCGTGCAACGGCGTTGGCAGCGGCCGTGGTCATGGCTGGCACATCGGTGGCCCAGGCGGCGCCGATCAATCTCCTTTCGCATCGCGCACAGTATGACGTGACATTGGCGAGCACGCGGCCGGGCGGTGTGGTCGCGATGCACGGCCGTACCGTGCTCGAGTTCCGCGACGCCTGCACCGGCTGGACGACGACCCAGCGGTTCATCTCCGACATGTCCGATGCGAAGGGCAGCGACGTGCATTCCGACTTCATCGTGTCTTCCACGGAGGACAAGGACGGCAAGATCATCCGTTTCAAGATCAAGAACCTCGTCAACGGCAAGACAACGCAGCGATTCGAAGGCACAGGCACTCTGGCGGCAGCGGGCGGTGTGGTGCGACTGACGTCGCCCGCGGGACAGCATTTCATGCTGCCGGGCGGGACGCTGCTTCCGACGCAGCACACCCTGGCGGTACTGCGCGCCGCAATGGCGGGACGTTCCGGGTTCCACGAGACGGTGTTCCAGGGTGGAGACTCGAGTGACCTCTATGACACCGCCACGGTGATCGGAAAGCCGGTCGGCAAGAAACAGCATGATGAGGACAGGATCGCCGACACCGCCGGCCTGCTGAACGGGATGACGGCGTGGCCCACTCTCGTCAGCTATTTCCCGCACGAAGGCGACGGCGAGCGCGCGGATTACGAGATCGCCTATCGCCTGTATGCGAACGGCGTGATTGCCTCGATGACGCTGATCTATCCGAACTTCACGATGAAGGCGGACCTTGTAAAGCTCGAGAAGCTACCGGCCGCCGCGAATTGCACTGCCACCACGACGGCCTCGGCCTTTCCCTAGGGCGTCGCCACCGAATTTCGCGCGCACCTTGTCCATGGCGCGCTCGGCCGCGGCGCGTTTGGATGCGCCTTCATCCACCAGATCGGTGGGATCGCACGCGGACCCGTCTGCGAGCTGGCTGATGCCGACGCCGAGCAATCGATAAGCAGTGCCGGAGGCTTCACGGCGCAACGCCTCGCGCGCGGTAGGGAAGATCCTGTCGGCGAGTTGCGTAGGAGCGTCCAGCGAGACGCTGCGGGTCCTGATCTTGAAGCCCGCGGTCTTGAGCTTGAGCACGATGGTGCGGCCGCCCAGGCCGGAGTGCTTGGCGCGCTCGCTGACCCGCTCGGCCTGACGCCACAGGATGGCTTCGAGTTCCTTGTAGTCGCTGATGTGGTTTTCGAAAGTGGTTTCCGACGAGATGCTCTTCATCTCGCCGTCCGCGACGACTTCGCGGGTATCGCGGGCATGCGCAAGCCGGTGCAGCCACAGGCCGGTGTTGCCGTAGCGCTTGGCGAGCTCCTTCTCCGACATGTCCTGGAGCTGGCCGATATGAGTGATGCCGTCCTCGATGAGGCGAGACTGCAACACATTGCCGGCGCCGCGGATGTAGCTGACCGGCTTGTCGCGCAAGAACGTGAGCGCTTCAGCGACGCCGATCACCGCGAAGCCGCGGGGCTTGTCGATCTCGCTGGCGAGCTTGGCCAGGAACTTGTTGTGGCTGAGGCCGATGGAGACGGTGATGCCAACGTCGGCTTCAATGCGTTTGGCCAGCCGCGCCAGCGACTGCGCCGGACTGTGACCATGCAAACGGTAGGTCCCGGACAGATCCATATAGGCTTCGTCCAGCGACAGCGGTTCGACCGCGGGCGTCAGCTCTTGCATCATCTGGCGGATCTGGCGGGCAGCCTTCGTGTATTTCGTGAAATCTGGCGGGATGCAGACGGCGTGCGGGCATAGTTCCAGGGCCTTGAACATCGGCATGGCGGAGCGCACGCCGTTGATGCGCGCGATGTAGCAGCAGGTCGAGACCACGCCGCGGCGGGAGCGTCCGCCGACGATGACCGGCTTATCGCGCAGCTCCGGATTGTCGCGCTTCTCGATGGCGGCGTAGAAGGCGTCGCAGTCGAGGTGGGCGATGGAAAGCGTACCGAGCTCGTCATGCGCCAGGATCCGGTGGCCGCCGCAATGCTTGCAGCGCCTGGCGCCGGGCGCCGCGTCGCTGAAGCAGTCACGGCAGAAGGCGCTCATTTAACCCTGGCCGCCTCGTCCTCGGTCCACAGCCAGGCAGCGCCGCGGACGCCGCTAGAGTCGCCGTGGACATTCTTCAGGATAGCCGGCGGACCTTCGGGGAAGAAGGAATAGCGCTCAACCCGGGCCGGGAGCTCGCGGTAGATTGAGTCGATATTCGACAGGCCGCCGCCGAGCACGATGGCGTTGGGGTCCAGCACGTTGACGATACCGGCCAACGAGCGCGCGAAGCGGTCGTAGAAATCCTCCATTACTGCCTTGGCCAGGGCGTCGCCGGATCGGGCAGCAAGGTCGATCTCGTGGCCTTTCAGGTCGCGCCCTGCACGGCGCTTGAAATCATTGGCGAGGCCGGTGCCGCTGATCCACGCCTCGATGCAGCTGGCGCGGCCGCAGTAACAATCGGGTGCAAGCCTCAGCTCCTCGCGCGTGGGCGCGGGCAAGGGATTGTGGCCCCATTCGCCGGTGATGCCGTGGGCACCGTTCAGCACACGCCCTCCAACGCTGACGCCGCCGCCACAGCCGGTGCCGACAATCACACCGAAAACCACATCCTTGCCTGCACCTGCCCCATCGCTGGCTTCGGAAAGGGTAAAGCAGTTGGCGTCGTTGGCGACGCGCACCGCGCGGCCGATGGCTTTGGCGACGTCCTTGTCCAGCGGATGGCCGATGAGCTTCGTGGAGTTGGCATTCTTCACCAGGCCGGTCCTGGTACTGATCGTGCCGGGAATGGCGATGCCCACGGTTCCTCTGCGGCCGATCTTCCTTTCGGCTTCGGCGACAAGATCCGCGATGGCGACGACGATGTGATCGTAGTTGCTTTGCGGTGTCGCGACGCGCTCGCGCAGCACTTCCCTGCTGCCGTCGAGCGCGAGGATTTCGATCTTGGTGCCGCCGAGGTCGATGCCGAAACGCATTACAACCCCGCGTCCGAGAGCTTTTGTTCGATGAAGGCGCGAGCGTCGTGCCAGTGTTCGGCGCGAAGGTGCGCCTTGGCCGCCGGCGGGAGCAACGGCTTCAGCCGCTCGTCCCCTATCATATGGATGGCGTAGACGTCCGGCGCGGACTCCACGGAAGAAGCGATGTTCTGCGGAATGTCGTCGATAAAGAAGGCCGGCCGGCCGGCACGGGCGACCAGCGCCTTGATCGCCGGCCCCTTGAGGCCGCTATTGGCCACCAGCGGCAAGTCGAGGCCGATCGCGGTGAGATTGCGCAGCCGCGGCGGGGCCTGCTCGGGCACGATGTTGGTGAGCATCACGATGTCGAGTCGCGGCCTGAGCGCATTAAGGGTTTCTACGGCTCCCTCGACCGCCTCCAGCGAATCGAGGTCACGCCGGAAATCGTCGAGGAGGGCGGTGACCTCCACGTCCAGAATCGGCGTCCGGTTGTCGAGGCGCTTCACGTTGCCGTGGAGGCGATAGCTGGTGAGATCCAGGAACAGAGCATTGGCGCGCAGGAACTTGTCGAAGCCGTCGACGAATCGCAGGACCACCTCATCGGCATCCACGATCAGGATCGGGCGCCCCGGCGTGAGGCGGGCGATGGCGCTGCCGAGATCACTCATGGGAACCACCCAACACGTACCGTGCCATATGAACTGCCTTCGGATCGGTTGAGTCCGCGTCGCAAAATCCGGTCAGAAGCTCCTCATCCGACAGGAGGAAATCCAGCAAGCTGACCTGCATGTCGACATCGCCAACACGCGCCTTAAGACTTCCCACATCGAGACCCGATTGATCCATCAGCCGCTGCAAAGCCCCTTCGGAATTTACCAGAAAGGCCAACGCCTTGAGCGCCAGCGTCTGGGCCTGGTCGGGGGACATACGAAGGGCCATCGTCAAGGGAGCGTTAAGGGTTGGCCTCTAATACTAACCAACGTAGGGCCTCGGGTAAGAGCCGTTAAGGGGACGGCATCGCCTTAGGCGTGCGCGTTTCGGAGAGTTTCATGGACGCCAAGACCAAGACCGTGTTGATCGTCGAGGATAACGAGCTCAACATGAAGCTCTTCCACGATCTGCTCGACGCCCATGGCTATTCGATCCTCCAGACCAAGGACGGCATGGAAGCGCTCGACATTGCGCGCGAACACCGCCCCGACCTGATCCTCATGGACATCCAGCTCCCGGAAGTCTCCGGCCTGGAAGTCACCAAGTGGCTCAAGGAAGACGACTCGCTGAAGTCGATCCCGGTCGTTGCCGTCACCGCCTTTGCCATGAAGGGCGATGAAGAGGTAATCCGCCAGGGTGGCTGCGAGGCGTACATCTCCAAGCCGATCTCGGTGACCAGCTTCCTCGACACCGTCCGTCGCTTCATCGGATAAGGCACCACCGCCATGACGGCGCGCGTCCTCGTCGTTGATGACATCCTCTCCAACGTGAAACTTCTCGAAGCGAAGCTGACGGCCGAGTATTTCGAGGTCGTGAGTGCGTTCAACGGCCTCGAGTGCCTGAAGAAGATGGAAGAGGCGCCTCCGGACATCGTGCTGCTCGACGTGATGATGCCCGGCATGGATGGTTTCGAGGTCTGCCGCCGCGTCAAGAACAATCCCAAGACCGCCCACGTCCCGGTGGTGATGGTGACTGCGCTGGACCAGCCGTCCGACCGCGTCGCGGGCCTGGAAGCCGGCGCCGACGATTTCCTGACCAAGCCTGTCGACGACGCCGCGCTGTTCGCGCGCGTACGGTCGCTGGTGCGGCTCAAGATGATGACCGACGAATTGCGCATGCGCGAGACGACCGGCCAGAGCATGGGCCTGATCGATCCCGCGACCACGCTGACGGATGCGAACCCGACGGGCCGCATGCTGATCATCGAGGACCGGCCGGAATCGGTCGCGTGGTTCGCGCAGGCGTTGCAGCCGGGCGGTCATGAGGTCGCCTCCGTCGACACGTTCGAAGAAGCGCTGGTGCGCGTTCGCGGCGGCGACTACGACCTGATCGTGGTGTCGCTTGGCATGCGCGGCTTCGACGGGTTGCGGCTCTGCTCGCAGCTTCGCTCGCTGCCCGAAGGGCGCAACGTACCGATCCTGGTGATCGTGACCGATGGCGACCGCCGCAAGCTGAACCAGGCGCTCGAGATGGGCGTCAACGACTATCTGACCCGTCCTGTCGACAAGAACGAGCTGGTGGCGCGCGTGCGCACGCAACTGCGCAAGAAGCGCTATCAGGACCGCCTGCGGCACAACGTGCAGCTCAGCCTCGAGATGGCGATCACCGACCAGCTCACGGGCCTGCACAATCGCCGCTATATGGCGCGGCATCTGGACAACCTGGTCGCGCAGTCGACCCGCACCGGCAAGCCGCTCTCGTTCCTCATCCTCGACATCGACTACTTCAAGTCGGTCAACGACACGTACGGCCACGACATCGGCGACGAGGTGCTGAAGGAATTCGCCAACCGCATCTCCGCGAACGTCCGCGGCATCGACTTGGCCTGCCGCTACGGCGGCGAGGAGTTCGTGGTCGTGATGCCGGACACCGACATGTCGCTGGCATTTTCGATTGCCGAACGCCTGCGCAAGAGCATCGAGACCACGGCCATCGTCATCAGCCGCGCTCCGAACCGGCTGAACATCACGATCTCCATCGGGATCGCGGCCACGATGGGTCCCGGCGACAATGCCGAGGCGCTGCTGCACCGCGCCGACCAAGCGCTCTACAGTGCCAAGCGGAACGGGCGGAATCGGGTGGTTACGGCGCAGGCCGCCTAAGCCCCTTTCGGATATCGGTAAACCTGCCTAGGCTGTCCCCATGATGGGGCGTACGGCGATCAGCGGCACGGGCTTATTCCTGCCGTCAGCCAGCATATCGAATGCAGAACTTGTGGCGGCGTTCAACGCCTTCGTGCAGGGCGAGAACGCGCGCAATGCCCGTTGCATCGCGGCAGGGACCCGCCAGGCATTGCTGCCATCGAGCGAGGAATTCATCGCCAAGGCGTCGGGCATTAGGAGGCGGCACGTCGTTACGCGCGACGGCATGCTCGATCCCGAGGTTATGTGTCCCCGCCTCCCGGAGCGCGGCGAGGAAGCACTGTCCTATTCGGCCGAGATGGGCGTCGCTGCGGCGCGCCAGGCGCTGGAGGCAGCGGGGCGGACCGCACGCGACATCGACGGCGTGATCGTGTCGGCCTCTACCATGGAGCGACCCTATCCGCAGATCGCAATCGAGATTCAGCAGGAACTCGGCATTACCGGCTTCGGGTTCGACATGCTGGCGGCCTGCTCGTCGGCGACGTTTGCGATACAGACGGCCGTTGCGATGATCGTGGCCGGGCAGGCGCGGGCGATCCTTTGCATCAACCCTGAGATCTGCACCAGCCATCTGAATCTCAAGGACCGCGAGACGCACTTCATCTTCGGCGACGCGGCGACGGCCTGTATCGTCGAAGCGGCGGCGGTTGCGCGGACCGGGTGGGAAATCGTCGACGCGCGGATGAAGTCGCAGTTTTCGAGCAACATCCGCAACAATTTTGGACCGCTGAACCGCTTCCACCCGGAGACCATGGGCGCACCCGACAAACTGATCACGCAGCGCGGGCGCAAGGTATTCCGCGACGTGGTGCCGATGGCGTCGGCGTTCATGGTCGAGCATCTGAAGTCTCTCGATTTGCGTGCGGATCAGCTCAAGCGGCTGTGGCTGCATCAGGCGAACGGGCACATGAACGACCAGATCGCGCGCCGCGTTCTGGGCCGTGCGCCGCTGCCGGCGGAAGCGCCGTGCATCCTGTCCGACTACGGCAACACCGCGTCAGCGGGTTCGATGATCGCATTCCACCAACACAACGCCGATCTCGCCGCCGGCGACCTCGGCCTGCTGTGTTCTTATGGTGGTGGCTATACGATCGGCAGCATCGTGCTGCGCAAGCTCTAGACGGGGCGCGCCAGGTTGGTGTTCGCGGCGTAGTGCTGCCGATGCTCTTCGATCTTCGCCAGAACCTGTGGGTTCTTCGACAGATAGCGCGCCGCGCTCTGGACGTCCTTGAACAGGTAGTCCTTGAGCCACGGCTTCAGGGCGGCGGCATCTTCGCCGCGCAAGGCGCAGAAGATAGCGAGAGCCAAAGCCCAGTCACGCTCGCGCAAATAGCCAGCGCCTGATGTCTGCCAGCCTTGCGAGTAGATGTCGCGGAACTGGCTGAAGTTGAACGCCTGGTTGGCTCCGAACAGGCCAAATCCAAGATAAACCGTGGTGAGGTCGGTCGCGAACTCCTCCATCAATTCCTGGCCCGGCGGCAGGTCGGCAATGGAGTGCAGCAAGTAGTGCGCGAGTTCGTGGGCGAGCGTGGCCACCAAGATCGCCGGCGAACTGACGGTTCCGGGGTCGTAGGCGATGATCGCGCTATTACCGCTCTGCGAGAAGGTGCCGAGCGGCATGTGCCCCTTGTCGATCTTCACCATGCCGAGTTCCGAGACGCGGGTGCGCGGTCGCTCCGGCAATGCAACAAGCTTGCACGGCCAATCACTCATGCCGGCGAGTCTCTGAACACTGCGCAGGATGTGCTCTGCGCGGGCGTGGCCGGTTGTATCGCTTGGCGGAAAGAACTCGCGTTTGGTCGTCACGAGCGGCGCTCGCTTGAGGTTGTCGGTGCCGAGGCGAGCCAGCAGCCAAGCCCATGTCGCGAGCTGCCAATCCTCATCGTCGGGATCGAGGAACGTCCTGCTGCGGCTGAAAGGCCAGAGTGCCATCAGAGCGATTGTCCATCATCGACTGTGAGCAGCGAACCGGTGATGGTGCGGGCGGCGTCGGAGCACAGCAGCAGGAGCATGCCGTCGAGGTCGGATTCTTTCGCGAGGCGTTTCCTCGGGAAGCCGGCGATCTGTTTCTGGCCCTTGTCGCTCTTGAACCAGTCGTCGTTCAGTTCGGTCTCGACGTAGCCGGGGCACAGCGCGTTGACGTTGATGCCCTTGTTCGCCCATTCGCGGGCGAGGCATTGGGTCAGCATCGCGAGGCCGGCTTTGGAGGTGCAGTAGGGCGTCACACCGGGAAGCACCTTGAAGGCGCCGATGCTCGCGATGTTGACGATCCTGGCTTCCTTCTTTGCAGGGATGACCCGACGCGCGAATTCGGTTGCGAGCAGGAACGGCGCGCGCAGGTTGGTGGCGATCACCGTGTCGAAATCGTTGGCGGTGAGTTCGAGCGAAAGGCCGAATCGGCTGAGGCCCGCGTTGTTGATGAGGATGTCGGCGACGCCGAGATCGGCCTGGACCTTGTCGAACGCGGGACCGATGGCTCCGGCGTCGGTGACATCGAGCGGGGCCGCGGCGGCTTTGCCTCCGGCGGCTTCGATCTCGGCCTTTACCTCGTCCAGGCGGTCGATCCGGCGGCCGGCGAGGGCGACCACTGCTCCTGCGGCGGAAAGCACTTTCGCGAAGTGGCGGCCGAGGCCGCTGGTGGCGCCGGTGATGAAGGCCACGCGGCCGGTGAGGTCATAAGGGGTCGTCATTGCGGTGATCCAGTTTCAGGTGTTCGATAGGCGCCGAGCACAACATCTTGCTATTCGTTTGCTCGAATCGAGGTGTTTTTTTCTTCGGAGTGAGCCATGCAGATCGATGTCGTCTCCGACACTGTGTGTCCGTGGTGCTTTATCGGCAAGCGGCGGCTGGACCGCGCGCTGGCGATGCGGCCTGAGGTCGACGCCCAGGTGTTCTGGCGGCCGTATCGGCTCGATCCCTCCATCCCAAAGGAAGGCGTGGACCGGAAGGCCTACCTCAAGGCCAAGTTCGGCGACGGGCCGCGCAACTCGGCGATGGGCGACGCCCTGCGCAGCGAGGGCGCAGCGGAAGGTATCGCATTCGCATTCGACAGGATCGCGAAGACTCCCAACACGCTCGACTCGCACCGCCTGATCCGCTGGGCCGGCGGGCAGGGCGTGCAGGACGGCGTGGTTGAGCGGTTGTTCTCTGCTTACTTCCTCGAGGGACGCGACATCGGCGACGCCGGTGTTCTGGCGGACGTCGCGCGCGAAGCGGGGATGGATTTCGAACTGGTCGGCGAGTTGCTCGCGAAGGATGCCGATCTTGCGGTGGTCGAGCGCGAGGCGGGGATGGCGAACCAGATGGGCATCTCGGGCGTGCCGACCTTCATCTTCGACAGCCGGTTCATGATCTCGGGTGCGCGCGAGCCGGAGATCCTGGCCAGGATCATCGACCGCGCGATGCAGGCGCGCCAGCAGCAGCCGGAGGCATCTGGAGCGGCGCCGTAACGGCGTTGGTGTCGCCCACCACCGTGATCTGGGTCACGCCGTAGTGCGGCAGCGGAAAGACCGCTGTCGTCTGGATCGGCAGCAGCGCCTGGATCACGACAGCCTGGTCGATCGGCGGCTGCGCCTGGAACTCGATGGTCTCGGTGTTGTCCTCGGGCTTGTGCGGCAGAAGGTGCAGGCGCGGCGCTGTCCAGCCGCCGCTGTTCACCGCACCAGACGCACTCACCACCAGCCGGTTCTTGATGATGGCGGCGGTGACCTTGTCGATCTTGTAGATGAGCTTCGGCTCGGCCTGCGCGCCGGTTGCCGTAGCTGCCGCCAGGGCCAATATCGCAGGCGCAAAATAGGATCGGCGCAAGGTGCAACCCTTCATGTTGTCCCGCCCTCTTGGGGCAGCTAAGAGGGAAATGCGGCACAAATCGGGTTGAGGATACATCATGGGTCCCCTTCATGGCATTCGGATCGTGGAGTTCGCGGGTATCGGGCCGGGGCCGTTCGCAGCAATGCTTCTGTCGGACATGGGGGCGGAGATCATCCGCATCGACCGCAAGGGCGGCCGCTCGCCTGGCAAGGGCGAGGTTACCTATCGCGGCCGGCCCGCCATCGCGCTCGACATGAAGAAACCGGAAGGTGTCGAAGCGGCCCTGAAGCTGATCGAGAAGGCCGACGCGCTGATCGAGGGCTTCCGCCCAGGCGTGATGGAGCGCAACGGCGTAGGTCCCGACGTCTGCCTGAAGCGCAACCCGAAGCTGGTGTACGGCCGCATGACGGGCTGGGGCCAGTTCGGGCCGTTGGCGATGGCGGCGGGCCACGACATCAACTACATCGCGCTGACGGGCGCGCTGCACGGCATGGGCAATGCGGGGCGCAAGCCGGTGCCGCCGCTCAACCTGGTCGGCGATTTCGGCGGTGGGGCGCTCTATATGGCGTTCGGCCTGGTGTGCGGCATCCTGGAGGCCCAGAAGTCGGGCAAGGGCCAGGTGGTCGATGTGGCGATGACCGACGGCGCGGCGTCGCTGATGGCGATGTTCTACGGCATGAACGCCATGGGCGCGTGGAAGGACGAGCGCGGCGTGAACCTGCTGGATAGCGGGGCGCATTTCTATGACACCTATGAAACGAAGGACGGCAAGTACATCGCGCTCGGTTCGATCGAGCCGCAGTTCTACAAGGAGCTGCTCGAGAAGGCCGGGATCGGCGACACGGCGTTCCATGCGCAGATGGACCGCAATGCGTGGCCCGACCTGAAGAAGAAGCTCGAAGCGGTGATCAGGACCAAGACGCGCGACGAATGGGACGCGATCATGCTGGGCAGCGACGTGTGCTATGCGCCGGTGCTGTCGCTGAGTGAGGCACCGAAGCATCCGCACAATGTGGCGCGCAAGACGTTCGTCGAGGTCGGCGGTGTGACGCAGCCGGCGCCGGCGCCGCGCTTCTCGCGCACCGTGCCGGAAGTACAGGGACCGCCGGAAGGTTCGGGCGCGGATTCGCTCAAGGGCTGGGGCTTCTCGGCGGACGACATCGCGAAGCTGACGGCGGCAGGCGCGATCTAAAGGCATCCTTCGGGGCTCGCTCCACTCGCACCTCAGGATGACGAGGACATGACCTATCTTCCGGGCACCAAGTCGCGGCGCCGTGTTTATCTCATGCGGCACGGGCATGTGGACTATCTCGCACGCCATGTGGTGGCGACGGGCGGCATCAATATCGTGCCGCTGACCAACCGCGGGCGTTTGCAGGCGGAAGCGGCGGGCGTGGCGCTCAGCCATGTGAAGATCGACAAGGCAGTGTGCTCCGGCTATCCGCGCACACACCAGACGGCGTCGCATGTGCTGGCGGCGCAGAAGAACCCGCCGGTGCTGGAGATCGACGAGGGCCTGGTCGAGCGCGCGGCCGGCACGATCCCGCCGGTGAAGAGCCGCGAAGAGCTGATCGAGGCGATGCGCGGGCGCTACACCGAAGCCGGCGTGCCGCAGCCGGGCGAGCGGGGCGAAGGCGGCGAGGCGGCCGAGGTCGCGCAGGAACGCGCTGTGGCGGCGATCCGGCGGCTGCTGCGGGCGCCGGAGTGGCACACGGCGCTGGTGGTGGCGCATGAAGGCATCAATCGTTTGATCCTGAGCTGGGCCTGCGGCGCCGGCGTCAACGCGACGGGCGCGTTCGAGCAGGACACAGGCTGCATCAACATGCTGGACTTTGATTTGCGCGAGGATGGCGAAGTCCTGCGCACGATGATCAAGGCGGTGAACCTCACGCCCTACAACTGGCTCAAGCACGGAATGAACCTCACCTCGCTGGAAGCGCTGTTCGAGCGCAATGCGACGGAGGAGCTGAAATAGGCTGTCCGTGTAGGTCAGGCCTTGCTTTGCAGTCGCCGCGGGTGATCGTCCCTGGTGTCGAACCACGACAGGCTGCTTTCGGTCCAGATATGGAGGGTGGGTTCGATGATCGAGGGATCGTCGAGGGTCACCACGTTGATGCTGAGGCGCGAGCCATCGCGGCGGCGGAAGACGAGATGGCAACCACAGGTACCGCAGAATTCCCGTTGCGCCTTCTCCGAGCTTGCGAAGATCCTCGGTTCGCCGGCCGTGTAGTGGAAGGCTTCGGGTTTGCTCACTCCGGCAAAGATGCCGGCGGGCGAGCCCATGGTGCGCTGGCAGATGCGGCAGTGGCAGTAGCTGGCATGTTGCAGCGGTTCATCGACGCGATAGCGCAGCGCACCGCAGTGGCAACCGCCCTCGATGGCGCCGCTCATATATCCAGCTCCGCCCAGATGGGGACGTGGTCGGAGGGTTTCTCGCGCTGGCGCACGAACTTGTCGATGGCGCAGGCTTTCAGGTGATCGGCGGCCTGGGGGCTCAGCATGATGTGGTCGATGCGGATGCCGTTGTTCTTCTCCCAGGTGCCGACGAAGTAATCCCAAAAGGTGTATTGCTCCGGCGCGGTGTTGCAGGCGCGGAAGGCGTCGGTGTAGCCGCTGTTGGCGAGCGTGCGGAAGGCAGCGCGGGACTCCGGCTGCCACAGCGCGTCCTTCGCCCAGTTCTTCGGGTCCTTGCAGTCCTTAACCTCGGGAATGATGTTGTAGTCGCCCATGAGCGCGCAGGGTTCTTCGTTCAGCAGCAGTTCCTCGGCGCGCTTTTGCAGCCGCTCGTGCCAGGCGAGCTTGTAGGGAAACTTGTCGGACGCGACCGGGTTGCCGTTCGGCGCATAGAGCGAGGCGACGCGGACCGTGCCCTTGTCGCCGGGGATCACGGCTTCCATGTAGCGCGAATGGTTGTCTTCGTCGTCGCCGGGAAGGCGCGGGGTGACGTCCTCCATCGGCCGCTTCGACAGGATGGCGACGCCGTTGTAGCTCTTTTGTCCGTGTACGGCGCAGTTGTAGCCAAACCCCTCCAGCGCCTCGCGCGGGAACTGCTCTTCGGTGCATTTCAGTTCCTGGAGGCACACGACGTCGGGCTGGGCTTCGCTCAGCCATTGCGTGACGTTGTCGAGGCGGGTGCGGATGGAGTTGACGTTCCAGGAGGCTATTTTCATTTGTGCTCTTTCATGAACCCGGCGATGGCGTCGGCGATGCCGGGGGCGAGGGGCAGCGCGGGGTTGGCATAAGTTGCCAGGTTCCCCGGGCGGTCCGCCGGCGCGATCTTGAGGACGTGATTGACCCCGGGCAAGATGACGAGCCTCGCATTGGGGCGCGCTGCTGTCAGTTTCCGCGCATCGTCCACAGCGATCTGGATGTCGTTGTCGCCCTGGAGGATCAGCACGGGCTGGCGGAGCTTCGCTATCAGCGCGGCGGGATCGAGCGCCAGCCACGAGATCATGTAGGGCTGCACGCTGGGGCGGAACAGGCTCATCAGCGCGGGCGGCGGATTATCGACGGTCTGACCCTGTTCGAGCCTCGCGATGCCGTCCAAGGCAGGTTGCTTGAGCGCGTCGGGCAGGGCGTGGGCGAGCTGGTCGCGCAGCAGGTCGCCGGCCTTGCGGCCCGCGCCGGAGACCAGCGCGACGCCGCAGACGTGCGGATTATCCTGCGCCACCATCTCGGCGAGCAGCGCTCCCTCGCTGTGGCCGATCAGCCAGACGCAATCGGTATGGGCGTCGGCGTGCAATGACTCCGCCCAGGCCTTGGCGTCGTCGCTGTAGGTCTGGATGCGCAGGTCGCTCTCGGCAACCATCGCAGCGGCACTCGCGGCGATGCCGCGCTTGTCGAAGCGCAATGTGGTGATGCCCTGGGCCGCCAGGGCCTGCGCCAGCAGCGCGTAGCTGTTGGCCTGCACACCGAGCGGGCTGTTGCCGTTGCGATCGGTCGGGCCGGAGCCGGCGATGATGAGCGCTGCCGGCGCGGCGGGGCCGCTGCCGGGCGATAGTAAAGTGCCTCTCAGCGTGCCGTTGCGATCGAGCGTGACTTCAGTTTCAGCGGCGGACACGGCGGTCACCAGCAATGGTAGGGCGAGGGCGGCGAAGCAGAAGCGCTTGATCATTGATTTGCTCCATTTCGTAATTTTCGTTTTGCATCGATTGCGCGTTCCTCCGCGCGGTTCGGACGGAGTCCGGGCGTGGACCGGGATCGCATTCGTTTTCGGTACACGATCTTGACGGTCGAGCGACCTCGATCGCATCGGCTTGTTCTCGGGTCAGCGTGCTTTCATTATCGGCTCCAAAGATGACGCGGTGTGCGCGAAGTTGCGCATGCCAAAACGGCGCCGCTCTTTCGAGCGCCGCTGCCGAGTGGATGCACCTTGGGGGATTTACGAGAAATAGTGTTTCGACCGCGCGGTACAAGGGGCTATCCAAAATAATTTGCGTTCGATAGCGCGCGGCGCGATGGGCACTAACGTCTTGATGCATCTCGGTTCGACTCCGGAGGACGTTGAATAAGCGATGCGGTACGGAAATCCTGTTGCGGCGAATTTATTTTCCCGGCGCCGACCGGCTCTTCAGGCGAGCCCAATTCCACGAGGCGAACGTCACGATCGCAAGGACGACCAGAAGGAGGCCGAGCATCACATGCCGCGCGGTCTGGGGCTCGAGCAGGAGCGCGGCGTTGATCGTGATGAAGCCCGCGATGACGAGGCACCAGCCGCCGAACCGCTGGGTCTTGTCCCAGATCTCGTCATCGGCGAGCGCCCAGGGCGTGCGGATGCCGGCGATGTAATTGGGTGGGAGCTTGCCGCAGATATTGCCCGCGACGATCAGGAAAGTACCCATGGCGCTGCTGTCGACGGCCCGCGGGAGGTGTTCGCCGAGCGCGCGCGCCGCCACGACGGCAAACGTGACCGCGAGCACCGACGTCGCGCCGAGCCAGATCGTGCCGTAGACCGATTGCGCGCCGAGGAGGTTGCGGCCACGCGGCGTGACGAACGGCGCGACTGCAAACAGTATCCAGACCAAGGTGGCCATGATCGGCACGACGATCAGTGGCGCGTTCGGATGGCGCGCGATGATGAAAGCCGTGGCGGCAAACATGCAGAGGATGACGACCGCAGCGGCGGTGGCGTGCAGACGGGCGATCATCGCGCGAGCTCCCGCCACGCGGCGTCGCGGGCTTTTCTTTTCCGGCGTGCGAAATAGGAGGAAGCGTTGATGACCAGCAGGCTGGCGCTACAAGTGGCGATCAGCGTGATCCAGTTCAAGGCGGCGAGGCCGAAAAGCAGCGACGCGTTGAGCACCAAAAGACCTGCAATCACCAAGACCCATCCGCCGAAGCGCTGGGTCTTGTCCCACACCTCGGCATCGTCTAATGCCCAGGGCGAGCGAAAGCCCATCGCATGACCGTGCGGGAGCTTGCCGGCGATATTTCCGGTCACGATCATCAGCGCGCCGAGCACGGTGAAGAGCAGGTTCAACCTCGGCGTCGCCAGACCCAAGGCCCAGCTCACGCTCAGACAGGTGGTGGCGGTGATCGCCGCGGCCAGCGCGACGGCGTGTGTGGCGGTCGGGCGGACGATCATGTGGTTCCTTTGGCTGGTTTGGCGCGGCGGGCTTTCGGCTGGCCGAGGCCAAAGATGTCGGCAAAGCCGAGCAGGGCGTCCTCCAGCACCGAGATGTTGAGGCGATAGGTGATCGTGGTGCCCGCCTTGTCGGACGTGACGAGATCCGCGTCCCGCAGGATGGCAAAATGGCCGGAGAGGGTGGGCTTGGAGAGATCGAAGTGTTCCGCGATCTCGCCCGCGGTCATGCGGCGCTCGCGCAGGAGCCGGAGGATCTCGCGGCGCGTCGGATCGGCGAGAGCGCGGAAGACGAGGTTCATGTTCGGTATTTAGCCAAATACCGAAATAGAAACAAGAGGGCGCTCTTCTCGCACGGCGCTCGTGGAAATCTGGAAGACGCTATTGAAAAGAGGGAACACAGGCGCGGCCGAAGTGTGGCAGCCGCGCCCGGAAAGGCTAGGGCATTAGTGATTGGCAGCTTGTTCGATTACCGCCGCTACGGCCGGCGCTTTTGAAAGCATGATCAAGTGACTGCCGTTCACCGCTGTAACGGTCGCACCTATGGTCTTAGCCATGGTCACCTCAAGCGCCGGGGAAATGGCGCGGTCCCCGGTGGCCACAATGTACCACGACGGCTTGCTGCGCCACGCCGGTGTATCAATTACCCCGCCCAGCGACTTCGCGTTTGTCGGCGCCTGTGTCGCGTAGAGCTCCAGCTTCTCGCCAGGGGAATGCCTCTAAGAAATTCTCACGAACACAAACAGCAATTTATTCGTTACGTGACCGCGAATAGCTGATCAGATCACTCTCGACAAAATCCCAGCTCAGCGCCTCGCTGGTCCATACGCGAATGGCGAACGACGTGCGGGCTGGTGGCAGATAGTGTCAATTGTTCCGCCCTTGCCTATATCCCCCTCAAAAGGGGGAGAGGGAGGTTCTTCTTGTTTGTGCTCCGCGGCCGTTGCGCGTGGCCGTGGCGGTGGTGGATATCCGGATAGTGCGGGTGCTTGTGGCTGAGCGGCGCATGGTGGTGCCGGTGCGTGTGGGGCTCGCCCGGAGGATCGTCCGGATCGTGCGCATGCTGATGATGCGCATCGTGAACGTGGCGATGTTCGTGATCGTGTTCGTCGTGAACATGCTCGTGGATATGCGACTCCGTCAGGTGCAGATAAAGCCCGAAGGCCATCAGCACGCCAGCCACCAACAGACGAACGGTGACCGCTTCGCCGAGCACGATGATGGCGAGTGCGGCGCCGATGAACGGCGCCAGCGAAAAGTATGCGCCGGTGCGTGCGGCTCCCAGGTACCTGAGACCGAGCACGAACAGGACCAGACTCAGGCCGTAGCCGAAGAAGCCGAGAACGGCTCCGCCTGCCACGACCGCAAGAGCGGGAAGATGCGCGCCGGCAAAGAGCGCGAGAACAAGATTGGTGAGCCCTGCGAACAAGCCCTTGATCATGGCGATCTGGACGGGATCCGAAGCACTCAGCCTGCGGGTGAGATTGTTGTCGATGCCCCATGCGAGGCAGGCGCCTGCGATGGCGAGGGCACCCAGACCTACGGCGCCGGCTCCGCCGGTCCAGGACAACAGCACGCCGCCCAGCAGAATGGCCACCGCGCCCAGCAGCAGGCGCCGGTCCACGTTCTCGTGAAACACGATCCAGGCGATGGCCATTGTTGCGAGGCCTTCGAGATTGAGGAGAAGCGAGGCCGCCGACGCGGGCGTCGTGGACAGGCCGATCATCAGGAGAACCGGACCGACGATGCCGCCAGACAGCGCCACCAGCGCGAGCCATGGAAGGTCGGCGCGCGACAACCGGGCTTCGGCGGTTCGGACGCCGAGCAAGGCCCGGGTCAGGCGAACCAAGCCGAGGCCGATGCCCGACCCCAGATAGAGGATGCCCGCAAGCAGCCAGGGGCTCGCGCCGGCTCCCAGCAGGAGCTTGGCAAACGGCGTGCTCGCGCCAAACAGAATGGCGGATGCGATGGCAAGCGGGATACCGGGCAGGGCGAGATTGGAACGCATGCGTCGGAGTTTGCGCCTAGAGCCTCAAAGGTGACAGAGCCAACAGCGGGCCCAGTGCGCTGCAAACGGACGTGGGCGTCGCAATAGAGAGCGTGGCGCATGTGACAGGCGAGTACAGCAACGATGCGGTTCGGGTACGGCGTAGAACGAGCAGGCGCTGCAAGGGCCGGCATCGGCCATCGCGCACCTGTTCGCGAAGACGTGGCAAAGGGTGTCACCCCGGAGGCGCGCAGCGCGATCCGGGACCCATCGAGAAGCTGCACAATGGGTCCGGCTCTGCGCGACGCTGACGCGCCGCTTGGCCGGGATGACAGCATGGGGCTCGACTAAAGCCGGGACCAGCCGTCGCGGGTGAGCGCTTCCATTGGCTTGAAGCGGGTCTTGTAGGCCATCTTCTCGCTGCCCTCGACCCAGTAGCCGAGATAGACATGCGGCAGGCCGCGGCTCTTCGCGTCGCGGATGTGGTCGAGGATCATGTGGGTGCCGAGGCTGCGTGCGTCCTCGCCCGGATGGAAGAAGCTGTAGACCATCGACACACCGTCGCGCAGCACGTCGGTGAGGGCGCAGGCGACCAGCGGACCGGGCTTGCCGTCGGTGCTCGGGCGTCGGTATTCGATGATCTGGGTGTCGACAGGTGTCTCCTCGACCATGGCGACGTAATCGAACAGGCCCATGTCGGACATGCCGCCGCCGGCATGGCGGGAGTCGAGATAGGTGCGCAGCAGGGCAAACTGCTCGCGGGTGGCCTCGGCGACGACCTCGGTGCGCACCAGATCCTCGTTGCGGCGGATCACGCGCTTGAAGGTGCGCGAGGCTTCGAACTCTCTTACCAGGATACGGACGCTGACGCAGGCGTTGCAGCCCTCGCAGGCCGGGCGGTAAGCGATCGACTGGCTGCGGCGGAAGCCGGAATGGGTGAGCGCTTCGCTTAAAGGTTGTGCGTAGCTGCCGGTGAGGCGGGCAAAGACCTTGCGTTCAATGTGGCCGGGAAGATACGGGCATGGCCCCCCCGGCGTCAGGAAAAACTGCGGTACGCGCGTGTTGTGCTGCTCGGTCACGGTCAGGCCCGAATTCTGGCGGCAACTATGACAATGTTTCGCGCTGGCACGCCAGTGTTAAGGCGATTGCTGGTGAACCGGATATGCGCCTTACAGAGTATGGCCCGGCGGTGCGGGCGGCGCTTCACGCAATAGCACGATGCTGAGGCGGCGATTGGCCGAGGCGTTCGGGTCTTCCGGAAGCAGCGGCTCGGAACCCGCCTTGCCGGCGACCTCGTAGATGCGGTCCTGCGCCAGCCCGCCACCGGTCAGCAGGGTGCGTGCGACATTGGCGCGGGCCGAGGAGAGTTCCCAGTTGCTCGTGCCGTTCGGGCCCTCGAACGCGGCGCCGTCGGTGTGGCCGCTGATCGAGACGCGGTTCGGCAGCCGGTCAACGATCCGCGCGATCGCGGCGAGCAGGGTCTTCGTATAGGGCATCGGCTCGGCGGTGCCCTGCTGGAACATCGGGCGGCCGTCCTGGTCGACAAGCTGGATGCGCAAGCCCTCGGGCGCGTTCTCGATCATCACCTGCTTGGACAGCACCGCGATGTCGGGGTTGTCCTGGACGGCCTGGTGAATCGCTTCGGCGGCGGCGGCGAAGTCACCGTCCTGCACCGAGGCATTGGCATGGCTATCTGCGCTACCGTTGGCGCCAGAGGCGTCCGCACTGGTCGCGCCGCCATGACTCTGGCCGTTCTGTGTCGTCGGCTTGGCGGTGACCGGGGAGTTCGGGGCGTTCTTCTGGAAGACGGAGGCCGCGCCGCCCGCCTTGGCGCTGTCCTCGCCCATCACCCGGCCGCCCAGCACGCCGCCGGCACCGCTGACGGTTTCGGCGATGGATTGCGGCGCGAAGTAATCGGCGATGCCGCGCTTCTGCTCGGGCGTCGTGGTGTTGATCAGCCACATCAGCAGGAAGAAGGCCATCATCGCGGTCACGAAGTCCGCATAGGCCACTTTCCACGCGCCGCCGTGATGGCCGCCGTGACCGCCCTTCTTGATCTTCTTGATTACAATGGCGCCGTCGCTGGCCATTCTGCCAACCCACCTTAACCCGATTACCCTAAGTCAGGTGTGGTGAAGCAGTCTTTTCGCCGCCCCATGCCTCGCCTAACGTGGCGCACAGAATGCCTTGGCCCCTCTTAACCGAGCGTGAAACGGGATGACTTTCGATACGCGCGCCTTCCGGAACGCGCTGGGCTCCTTTCCGACCGGCGTCGCGGTGATCACAACCAGCGCCAGCGCGGAGCATCACCTGGGGATTACCGTCAATTCGTTTACCAGCGTGTCGCTGGAGCCGCCGCTGGTCCTGTGGTGCATGGACAAGAAGTCGGATCGTTACCAGGCGTTTACCAAGGCGACGAGTTACACCGTCAGCATTCTGGGTACGGAGCATCAGGAGGTGTCTTCGCGGCTGGCTAAGCAGGGGAGCCATTCGCTGGACGGAATCGCCTTGGCGCCGACGGCGCTCGGGCCGCCGTCGCTCCAGGACGCCCATGCGGTGTTCGAGTGCGAGGCGGAGGCGGTGCATGACGCGGGCGATCACGCCATCCTGATCGGGCGCGTGGTGCGGTTCTCGCGGCACGAGGAGAATGCGCCCCTGGTCTACTACCGCGGCCGGTACGGCTCGCTTTCGCAGGGCTGACGCGCGCTGCCGCATCGGCGCCGCAATCTGGAGGAATCGTAACTTTCCTCGCGTTGGCGCGGGGTCTATCGCCACGTTTGGCGGGTATCCAACGCAAGCATGTCTTCACAAAGCAGCGCCTTTCCCAGACATCTCGGCGAGCGCCTGACGCGCATCTGGGCCGCGACGGTGCAGCGCGAGGCGCGTTCCAGCGAACTCAGCCAGGTGTTCTTCTGCGCCGCGGCGGGTTCGGCCGTCGGCGCGCTGGTGTCGGGGCTGCATCGCGGCATCGAGTGGCTGCACACGGTGGCGTTCGATCTGCCGGAAGGCGCGGCGCTGTCGACCGGGATCGGCGTCAGCGTTCCGCGCATCCTGTTCTTGCCGTTGATCGGCGGCTTGCTGATCGGGCTCGGGGCGCTGATCGTGCGGCGCTTCCGCTCGTCGGACATCGCGGACCCGATCGAAGCCAATGCGCTGCATGGCGGGCGCATGTCGATGATCGACAGTTTGCGGCTGGTGATCGCGACTATCGTGTCGAATGCGGTGGGCGCCTCGGTCGGCATGGAGGCGGGATACAGCCAGTTCGGATCGAGTGTGTTCGCTTCGCTGGGGCAGTGGCTCAAGCTGCGCCGCGCGGACCAGCGGACCTTCGTGGCGTCGGGCGCGGCGGCGGCGATCGCGGCTGCGTTCAACGCGCCGCTGGCGGGCGCGTTTTATGCCTATGAGCTGATCCTCGGGAATTACTCGGTGCGGGCGCTGGCCCCGATCGCGGCGGCGTCGCTGGCGAGCGTGATGACGGAGCGGGCGCTGATCGATCCCGTGCCGCTGTTCGCGGTGAGCCAGGCCTTCCACTTCAAGCAGTCGGTGTACCTGCTGTTCGCCCTGCTCGGGCTGCTGTCGGCCGGGTTCAGCGTGCTGGCGATGCAGGCAGTGGCGTGGGCGGAGCGCTACATGCGGCTGCTGCCGCTGCCGCAGTGGCTGAGACCCGGCATGGGCGGGCTGCTGCTGACGGTGATCGCCCTGTATGTGCCGCAGGTGCTCGGCAGCGGGCATGGCGCGATCCAGTTCCACTTCGACAACAACTGGACGCTGACGGCGCTGATCGTGGTGCTGATCGCCAAGCTGCTGGCGTCGGCGCTGTCGATCGGTTCGGGATTCCGCGGCGGGATGTTCAGCTCGTCGCTGCTGCTGGGCTGCCTGTTCGGCGCGGTGTTCGCAGACGTGGCGGCGATGATCCTGCCGCGGCTCGGCGAGCAGCACGCGGCGCTGATGATGGTGGGCATGGGATCGGTCGCGGCAGCGGTGATCGGTGCGCCGCTGACCATGGTGTTCCTGGTGCTGGAGGGCACCGGCGATTTCCCGATGACGGTGGGCGTGATGACGGGCGTGGTGATCGCCTCGACCATCGTGCGGCTGACCTTTGGCTATTCGTTCTCGACCTGGCGCTTCCACCAGCGCGGCCTCGGCATCCGCAGCCCGCACGACATCGGGTGGCTGGCAGACCTGACGGTGGCCAAGCTGATGCGCGCCGATCCCAAGATCGTGCCTGCCAACATTACGCTCGGTTCATTGCGCAGCCAGTTTCCGCTAGGCGGGCCGAAGCGCGTGTTCGTGGTGCGCGGCACAAGCTATGTCGGGGCGATCGACATCATGGCGCTGCACGACAAGAAGAACGACGCCCGGCTCGATAGCGTGACGGCCGGTGAGGCCGCCAGGGACGGCGACGCCTTCCTGCTGCCCGGGCAGAACGTCCGGGTGGCGCTGTCGCGGTTCGAGGAGTCGCTGTCGGAGTCTCTCCCCGTGCTGGCGTCGATCGCGAGCCGCGAAGTCGTCGGGTACATGACCGAGGCCTATGCGCTTCGGCGCTATAGCCAGGAGCTCGAACGGCGGCGCAATGCGGACCTCGGACAGCGCGATCTGTTCAGCATTTCGGAGCCCGGAGCGACCGGTCCTTAGCGCCGTTCCCGACGCCTGATTCTTGCGTCTGAAAAGTCCGTTTTTTCCGCGTGTGCGAAGCCGCCACAGTGGCAAAAATCGCGCACAGTCCAAGAGTTAGACAGTGTCATCGTACCTTCACATATCTGTCACTGAGCCTTCGTGCGGCCCCTTCAAACCCTCCCGCGGGTGAAGGGCGCGACCGGCGTAGGGCGAACCCTCTCCCTGACCATTTTGTGAGAGGGGAATACATGCAGGGGAAGTCTTTGTTGATGACCGGTGTTGCGGTCATCGCGCTGGTTGCGTCGACCGACGCGGCTCTGGCCAAAAAGAAACACACAACGCCGCCGCCCGCGCCGTCCTATTCGTCGCCGTCGACGCCGGTTAGCGCCGGTCCGAGCAACGCGGAACTCTCGGCGCGCATCGACACGCTCGAAGCCGAACTGGCCGCCGAGCAGGACCGCCGCATGGCGGACCACGGCCGCCTCTCGGCCCTGGAGCAGAACTTCAACGACACCGTCTGGTCGTTCGACAACGCCCGTCCAACGGTGAAGTCCGGCGACGGCCGCTTCTCGATGGCGTTCCGCGTCCGCTTCCAGAGCGACTTCGCGGGCTTCATGCAGGATTCGACCCATCCGGCCGGCTTCGCGGGCCCGGGTGACCTTGGTTCGGGCGCTGTCGTGCGCCGCGCCTATTTCGGCGTCGAGGGCAGGGCGTTCACCGACTTCTTCTACGAGCTTCGCTTCAACGGCGGCGGCTCGAACGGCGGCTCCAACGGCTCCTCGGGCGGCGTGACCGCTGGCGAAGGCGATCCGCTCGTCAACAAGGCGGTGATCACCTACACCGGCATCACCAACGTGCACTTCAACGTCGGCGTGATCGAGCCGGCTCTCATGTTCGAAGGCACGACGTCCTCGGCCTCGCTGATCTTCCTCGAGCGTCCGGAAATCGACAACATCGCAGCGGACTCGTTCGGCGCCGGCGACAGCCGCCGCGGTATCGAACTCGGCTGGTCGAAGACCGACACGCTGTGGGCGGGCGACAACCTCGCCGGCACCGTGGCGTTCACGGGCGGCAAGACCGGTTCGGCGGCCAACCACGGCAGCCTTGCGGGCCTCGCGGGCAACAGCGACGAAAACACCCAGATTCTGGGTCGCGTTTCGGAGCGCCTGTGGACGGACGGCATCTCGAACGTCCAGATCGGCGCGAGCGGCGCGGCGGTGCTGTACTCGGGCTCCAACGGCAACACCAATGGCGGTTCGCAGACCCTCAACTTCCAGGATCGCCCGGAAATCCGCGTCGACGGCACGCGCCTGATCTCGACGGGCGGCATCGCGGCCAAGACAGGTACCATGTTCGCCTTCGACGCCGAGGGCAACTGGGAGAACTTCTTCCTGGGTGGCGAGTGGGCGCAGTTTACTGCCGACCGCCAGTGCGGCGCGCTGAGCCCGGTACTCAACCCGCAGTGCGTGACATCGACTTCGGTTTTCGACCACCCGAGCTTCTCGGGCTACTACATCGAAGGTTCGTGGATCATCACGGGCGAGACCAAGCAGTACTCGCCGAGCGCGCTCAACAACGAAGTGGGCGGCTTCAACGGCCCGATCCCGTCGCGTCCGTTCTCGTTCTCGGGCGACTCGTGGGGCGCCTGGGAGTTGGCGGTGCGCTACTCCGACACGGACCTGAACTGGCATGACACGACGGTTGCGTCGCCGACGCAGCTTGCCGGTATTGCCGGTGGCCGCGAGGCGATCGTGGCGATTGCCTTGAACTGGTACCTGAACCGTAACATCCGCGTCATGCTCGACGACAACATTGTTCACGTGAACAAGGGCGTCATCGGCAACCTGCATCGCGATGACCAGGACCTGAACATCGTCGGCATTCGCTTTCAGTTCGCAAACTAAGGCTATCAGCTAGGTTTGGGGCAAAACCGGGGGGCGATGCGCCCCCCAACTGAGAAGAGGAAATTATGAGAATTTCTTTTAAGAGCATCGCAGGAGCGCTGGTGGGCGTCGCGATCGCGGCGACAGCAGCGATGGCGGCGGACATTTCGGGTGCCGGCGCGACCTTTCCGTATCCGATCTACGCCAAGTGGGCGGCGACCTATAAGGGCTCGTCCGGCGTCGGGTTGAACTATCAGTCGATCGGCTCGGGCGGCGGCATCGCGCAGATCAAGGCGAAGACGGTTACCTTCGGTGCGTCCGATGCGCCGATGACCAAGGCCCAGCTTGACCAGTTCGGCCTGGCCCAGTTCCCGACCGTGATCGGCGGCGTCGTGCCGGTCGTGAACCTCCGCGGCGTCGCCGCCGGCCAGCTTGTGCTGGACGGTGCGACGCTGGCCGACATCTATGCCGGCAAGATCGCGCGCTGGGACGATCCGGCGATCAAGAAGCTGAACCCGGGCGTGAACCTGCCGGGTCAGGCGATCGCCGTCGTCCACCGCTCGGACGGCTCGGGCACGACCTTCATCTTCACGACCTTCCTGTCGCGCGTTTCCGCGAGCTGGAAGGGCAGCGTCGGCGCGGCGACTTCGGTCGACTGGCCGGTCGGCATCGGCGCCAAGGGTAACGAAGGCGTCGCCGGCAACGTGGCGCAGACGGCTGGCTCGATCGGTTACGTCGAGTACGCCTATGCCAAGCAGAACCATCTGACCTACGCCAAGATGATCAACAAGGCCGGCAAGACGGTTTCGCCGACGGTCGACGCGTTCCGCGCCGCCGCCGCGAACGCCGACTGGGTCGGTGCCGCCAACAACGGCTTCTTCATCATCCTGGTCGACCAGCCGGGCGATGCATCGTGGCCGATCACGGCGACGACCTACATCCTCGTCTACAAGCAGCCGGCTGATCCGGCGGCGACGGCCGAGGTGCTGAAGTTCTTCAAGTGGGCCTACGCCAATGGCGGCCAGCTTGCTCTGGGCCTCGACTACGTCCCGCTGCCGGACGTGGCCGTGAAGGCCATCGAGGCTTCCTGGCACAACATCCAGGGCTCGGGCATGTAAGATCTCTCCCATCGCGGAGGCGGGGCAGGGGCGGATGCAAATCCGCCCCTTCTTCATTTCTGGGCCCCGGCAATGGGCATCGATGGTGTCGCAACAAGCTTCAACCAGTTATTCCAATGGGATAGAGGAGAATCCCATGGTCTTCGCAGCCATGCAGAATCGGAAGCCGCCTTATGATCTTGTATGATAATATAACGCTGCTTATGTTATCAGGACTTAGGAATTTCGCAGATGCAGCAAAACCTCGACCGTGACCTTCTGATCGTCCTGAACGATGTGGCACGCAACATGCGCACCCGCTTCGACCAGTTGGCGCGCAGCACCTACGCGATGACGCGCGCGCAGTGGATCATCCTGGCCCGCCTGGAACGCCAGCCGGGCATGTCGCAGAACGAGATGGCGGCGATCTGCGAGGTCGAGCCGATCACCGTTGCGCGGCTGGTCGACCGCCTCGAGTCGCGCGGCATGGTCGAGCGGCGCGCCGATCCGAACGACCGCCGCATCCGGCGGCTCTATCTGCTCCCGGCCGCGAAGCCGATCGTCGAGATCATCACCAAGTCGCGCGAAGACATGAACGCGCGGCTGATCGCGCTGCTCGACCAGAAGACCTATGACGGTCTCGTCGACGCGTTGCTGCGGATCAAAGAGAATTTGGCCAATGAACCCCTGACCGGCGACGCGCTGGCAGAGGCAGGAGAATAAGCACCGCCATGAATGCCATGCGAACCGATACCGTCGATTATGCGCCGCGCCGTCCGGGGATTCGCGACTGGTTCAGCGGGATCGTGAGCGACCGCGCGCGCCTGCGCCGCATCCTGATGTACTGGGGTGTCGGCCTTGTCGCGGTGATCGCGGCGACGATGTATCTGACCGGCGGGCGTTTTGTGACGACCGACGATGCCTATGTGCATGCCGCGCAGCTGATGGTCTCGACCGATGTGTCGGGCCTCGTTGCGACCGTGAACGTCAAGGAAGGCGAGACGGTCAGGAAGGGCGACGTGCTGTTCACCCTAGACCGCAAGCCGTTCGAGATCGCGCTGCAGAATGCGCAGGCTGCGTTGCTCCAGACCAGGCTCGACGTCGAAGGTACGAAGGCGCAATACCACTCGATCCTCGGCCAGATCGCCTCGCAGCAGGCGCAAGCCGTGTTCGCGGGCCAGACGTTTGGCCGTTACACCGCGCTGGCGCGGCAGAACGCGATTGCCGGAACGCAGGTCGACCAGGCGCGCAGCAACGTCGCGAGTGCGAACGCGATGGTGGCCTCGCTCCAGAACCAGGCGCGCCAGGTGCTGGCGCAGCTGGGCGGCAATCCCGACATGCCGGTCGAGCAGTCGCCGGCCTATCTACGGGCACAGGCGGCAGTGGCGGAAGCGCAGCGTCAGCTTAACCACACGGTGGTCCGCGCGCCGTTCGACGGTACCGTGACGGCAGTGGATTCACTCCAGCCCGGCACGCTCGTGATCTCGGCGATGAGCGCATTCTCGACCACCAGCGCGGTCGGACTGGTCGCGACCAACGATACCTGGATCGGCGCGAACATGAAGGAAACCGACCTGACCTATGTGCACCAGGGCAATCCGGTCGACATCACCGTCGACACGTTCCCGGGCTGCGCATGGCAGGGCAAGGTCGATGCGGTCTCGGCGGCGTCCGACAGCTCGTTCTCGCCGCTTCCATCGGAGAACGGCAGCGGCAACTGGGTGAAGGTCGTTCAGCGCATTCCGACGCGCATCCGCATTACCGGCGGCAATTGCCCGACGACGAATCTCAGCGTCGGCATGAGCGCCTATGTGTCGATCGACACCGGGCATCGCCGCTGGTCGCGAATGATGAACGACTGGTTCTGAGGAACTAGGGCATGTCGGCCCACGCCGCACCCGCCATACACACCGCCGACTCGTACGAGAACAAGCTCGAGCTCTACATCGTGCTGGCCGCGTCGATGGCCGGCACGCTGATGCAGGCGCTCGACTCGACGATCGCCAACGTGGCGCTGCCCTACATGCAGGGCGAACTGTCGGCATCGCGCGACCAGATCACCTGGGTGCTGACGTCGTATATCGTGGCGGCGGCGATCATGACCGCGCCGGTCGGCTGGATCGCGTCGCGCTTCGGCAAACGCAATTTCCTGCTGGTGTCTCTGGCAGGTTTCACCTTCACCTCGATGCTGTGCGGCGCGGCTCAGTCGCTGGAGCAGATGATCCTGTTCCGGCTGCTGCAAGGCTGTTTCGGCGCGGCGCTTTCGCCCCTGTCGCAGGCGGTGATGCTCGACCTCTATCCGCCGCACAAGCGCGGAAACATCATGGCGATCTGGGGCATGGGCGTGATGCTCGGCCCGATCCTGGGGCCGACGCTGGGCGGCTATCTGACCGACGCCTATAGCTGGCGCTGGGTGTTCTACGTGAACGTGCCCTTCGGCATAGCGGCCGTGGCCGGCATCTGGCTGTTCTTCAAGGACAGCGGCAAGCAGGCGGGCATGAAGTTCGACTGGTTCGGCTTCATGGCGCTGGCGGTCGGCCTGGCGGCGTTCCAGCTGATGCTGGACCGCGGCTCGGGGCAGGGCTGGTTCGGTTCGCCGGAGATCATCATCGAAGCGATCGTCGCGGGTGTCGGCATCTACCTGTTTCTGGTGCACATCATCCTGGGCAAGAACCCGTTCATCCAGATGCAGATGTTCGAGGACCGCAATTTCGTCGGCGGCCTGGTGCTGATGTTCGTGATCGGCGCGGTGCTGCTGGCGAGCTCAGCGCTCCTGCCGCCGTTCCTGCAGAACCTCGCGGGGCTCAGCGTGTTCGACACCGGCCTGCTGATGGCGCCGCGCGGCTTCGGCACCATGTTTGCGATGATGTTCGCGGGACGCATGGCCCTTAGGTTCGATCCGCGCGTGCTGATGACGATCGGCTGCTCGGCGCTTCTGTGGTCGATGTGGGACATGTCGGGCTGGACGCCCCAGATCAGCGACGGCTGGCTGATCACCGTCACCTTCATCCAGGGCATAGGCATGGGCTTCGTGTTCGTGCCGATGAACCTGACGGCGTTCGCGACGCTGCCGGGCCAGTACCGCACCGACGGCACGGCGATGACCAACCTGATGCGCAACATCGGCAGCGCGATCGGCGTCAGCGTCACGACCGCGGTCTTGAGCGGCGCTGCGCAGACCGCCCATGCGATCCTGATCGGGCACGCCACGACCTTCAACCGCGCGCTCACCGTCAACGCGCCGGCGATGTTCATGAACCCGCAGATCCCGTTCGGATTGCAGTCGCTGAACGGCCTGATCGAATACCGCGCGCAGGTGATTGCGTTCCAGAACGACTTCCTGTTCATGGTCTATGTGAGTTTGCCGGCGCTTCTCGTGATCTGGATGATGAAGCGGCCGACATTCGCCGCGGGCGCGCCGAAGCCCGAGATGGAAGCGATGGAATAGGCGGCACGGCACCGCTTTGGAATGCTCTGAGGAGCCAAGCCGATGCGCGTTGCCTTTCTGGGTCTGGGCGTCATGGGGTACCCGATGGCGGGTCACCTCCAGCGCGCTAGGCACGATCTCGTCGTATATAACCGTACACGGAGCAAAGCCGACGCCTGGGTCGCCGAGCATGGCGGCGAGGCCGCGCCGTCCCCGGCCGAAGCAGCTGCGAATGCAGACGTGGTGCTCGCCTGCGTCGGGCGCGACGACGACGTGCGCGAGGTTGCGACCGGGCGGCACGGCGCCTTCATCACGATGAAGCGTGACGCGGTGTTCGTCGATCACACGACGGCCTCGGCCGGTCTGGCGCAGGAACTCGCGGAGGAGGCGCAACGGCGCGGGATGCATTTCGTGGACGCTCCGGTCAGCGGCGGCGAGCAGGGCGCCAGGAGCGGGCAATTGACCATCATGTGCGGCGGCTCGGCGGCCGCCTACAAAAAGGCAGAACCGGTGATGGCGGCCTATGCGCGGCAGTGCCGGCTGATGGGTGAGGCGGGCGCCGGGCAGCTGACGAAAATGGTCAACCAGATCTGCATCGCGGGACTGGTGCAGGCCCTGTCCGAAGGCCTCAGCTTCGCGCGTGCGGCGGGACTGGACCCGCTGGCCGTGGTGGACGTCATCTCAAAGGGCGCGGCGCAGTCGTGGCAGATGGAGAACCGTCACAAGACGATGCTCTCGGGACACTTTCGACATGGTTTCGCCGTAGAGTGGATGCGCAAGGATCTTGCGATCTGCCTGGATGAGGCGAGACGGAATGGTGCGACGCTGCCCGTTACATCCCTGGTAGACCAGTTCTATGCAGAGGTGGAGAAAATGGGCGGAAAGCGCTGGGACACATCGAGTCTCTTCGCGCGCCAGGAAGCGGTGCGGACAGAGACATAATGAATGATCACACCGCCGGCGGCGCCACGCGCGGGCGCGCCTATCACCACGGCGATTTGCGCAATGCGCTGCTGGAAGCGGCACGGAAGATACTGGAGGAAGAATCGCTCGCGAATTTGAGCCTGCGTGCGGTCGCCCGCCGCGCGGGTGTCAGTCACGCCGCGCCGTACCGGCATTTCCCGAATCACGAAGCGTTGCTGGTTGAGATCGCCACGGAAGGATTCAGCGAACTCAAGAACGAGATCGCGACGGCTGCCACAAATTTGGCGGGCGATGCCGAGTCGGACCGCATCGCCAAGATCGGCGCCGCCTATATGCGCTTCGTGGCGCGGCGGCCCGAGGTGGCGAGCCTGATGTTCGGACCGCAGCTTCCAAACCGCGACGCGTTCCCCTCACTGGGCATCGCCGCGGACGCCGTCGGCAACGAGATCGGGACAGCGCTGCACGATTCCGCGCTCGGGCTCGCCGTGTGGGCGGCCGTGCATGGACTTGCGATGTTGATCCTGCGGAACGTTATCGATCTGGGGCAGCGCAAGAGCGGTCTTGACGTGCTGCCATCGCGGGCAGAGATTATCTTGCGTAGTCTGTTTTCAACAAATCAGACTAAATGATCTAAGTAATCGTACAGACCCGACAAGCTTTTCTGAACCAGCGCGCGTTGTGGCCGGCGCTGGGACCCGACATTTGACAAGTAAAGCCTCGACGCCCTCACGCGCGAGGCGCTATGTGAGCCACATGCACAAGATCATAGTTTGCGTGATTTCGACATTGCTGTTGTCCGCCTGTGCCGACATTCCTGACTTGGAATCATCGGACGTCGCCAGCATGGCGCGGGACAGCGAACTTTGCCGCTCGGCGGTCTCCGAGCAGCTCTCAGAGGAACTCGCGAGTATCACGATGTCGAGCGACGCGAAGAAGGTGGCATATGAGCAGCGCTATCGCTTCTGCATGACCGAGAAGGGGCACTCTGTGCCGGCGGCGGTCACGCTCTGAGCAGCCGGGCCGCGTCGCGTGCGAAATATGTAAGGATGCCGCTGGCACCCGCGCGCTTGAAGCTCATCAGGCTCTCGAGAATCACCTGGTCCCGGTCGAACCAGCCGCGCTCGATCGCGCCCATCAGCATCGCGTATTCACCCGACACCTGGTAGGCGAAGGTCGGCATGCGGAATTCCTCCTTCACGCGCCGCACCAGGTCGAGATAGGGCATGCCGGGCTTCACCATCACCATGTCGGCGCCCTCCGCGATGTCCAGCGCGACTTCGCGCAACGCTTCCTCTCCGTTGGCCGGATCCATCTGGTAGGTGCGCTTGTCGCCGATCAGCGCCTTGGCCGAGCCGACCGCGTCGCGGAACGGGCCGTAGAACGCCGACGCGTACTTGGCCGCGTAGGCCATGATCATCGTGTCCTTGAAGCCGTTTCGCTCGAGCGCGACGCGGATGGCGCCGATCCGGCCGTCCATCATGTCCGACGGCGCGATGATATCGCAGCCGGCCTGTGCCTGGAGCAGGGCCTGGCGCACGAGAAGGTCGACGGTCTCATCGTTGGCGATGTGCCGGTTTGCGGCATCGAACACGCCGTCGTGGCCGTGGGACGTGTATGGATCAAGCGCGACATCGCATAGCACACCGATCTCGGGCACCGCGCTCTTGAGCGCGAAGGTGGCGCGGCAGACGAGGTTGTTCGGATTGAGGGACTCCGCACCGTCGGGCGTCTTGAGCGACGGGTCGGTGTAGGGAAACAGCGCGACGACCGGGATGCCGAGCTTCGCGGCGGTTTCGGCTTCGGCCGCCACGAGATCGATGGAGATGCGGTCCACACCGGGCATGGACGCTACCGGCTGACGGACATTGATTCCGTCGACGAGGAAGATCGGCCAGATGAAATCGCTCGGCGAGAGCGTGTTCTCGGCAACAAGCTTTCGCGACCAGTCGTGGCGGCGCAAGCGGCGCATGCGGATGGCGGGAAAGCGGGCGTCGGTCATGGCCGTGTCATGCCAAGCCGGGGCGGCGCGCGCAAGGCAGAGCCTAGGCGAGCCTGAAAAAGCGGGCTAATTCTCAGGTACCGGGAGGACGAAAATGCGTGGACTTGCTGCCGCCTTGGCGGTGCTGTTGCTTGCCGCGCCGGCGCTGGCCGAGGCGCCGCCGTCGCGCTACGACCTCACGCCGCTGAGCAAGGCGGACGTCGATTTCTATCTGTCGATCCTGCGGCCGGCGGCGGCCTATGTGCAGAGCCCGAACGCGGACGACCGCGCCGCAATCGCTTACATGCGCCAGAACCACGGCAGCCCCAAGTTCCCCGATCCGCCAAAGATGCCGGACCATGCGCCGAGCCCGGCGGAATTGGCGGCGATGCAAAAGGCCATGGCCGACTACCAGGCCAAGATCGCGCTGCCGAACAGGTACATGACGCGCGCCGCGCAGCTCGCGTCCTACGATGACGAGGTCGCGCGCCTGCATCATGTCGAGCAGCAGTACGACGCGGTGCGCAGCCCGATCGAGGCCGCGATTGCGGCTTATTCCGGCGCGGTCGCAAGCTGCGGCGGGAACGACTGCGGCGTCGCTCATCCGACGCCGGCGCAGCTCGCGCTGTGGAAGAAGGAAGATGCGGTTGCGAAGGCGAACGTCGCCTTCATCAGGCCATGGGCGGCGGAGATCATCCGGCTGCGCAAGGTTCTGCATGACATCATGCTTGGACAGTGAGCCATGGACTTTGAGCTGAACGAGGACCAGCGCGCCATCGAGGACGCGGCGCGGCGTTTCGCCAAGGAGCGTCTGGCGCCGTTCGCGGCGGAGTGGGATGCGACGGAGCATTTCCCCGTCGACGCCTTGCGCGAGGCCGCGGCGCTCGGCTTCGCGGGCATCTATGTGAAGAGCGATGTAGGCGGGTCAGAGATGGGCCGGCTGGATGCGGCAATCATCATGGAAGAGCTGTCGGCGGGTTGCACCTCGACTGCGGCATTCATCTCGATCCACAACATGGCGTCCTGGATGATCGACCGCTTCGGCAGCGACGAGCAGCGCCGGCGCATGCTGCCGAAAATGACGACGATGGAGAAGATCGCGTCGTACTGCCTGACGGAGCCGGGATCGGGCTCGGACGCGGCGTCACTGAAGACCAGGGCGGTCAAGGACGGCGACCACTATGTGCTGAACGGCGGCAAGGCGTTCATCTCGGGCGCAGGCGTCTCGGACGTCTATGTCTGCATGGTGCGCACGGGCGAGGAGGGGCCCAAGGGCATCTCCTGCCTTGTGGTCGAGAAGGGCATGCCGGGACTTTCGTTCGGCAAGAAGGAAAGGAAGATGGGCTGGAACAGCCAGCCCACGGCACAGGTTCTGTTCGACAATTGCCGCGTCCCCGCGGCGAACCGCATCGGCGCGGAGGGCGAGGGGTTCCGCATCGCGATGGCGGGGCTGGACGGCGGTCGCATCAATATCGGCGCGTGCTCGGTGGGCACCGCGCGGGCGGCGCTCGAAGAGGCGATGCAATACGCCAGGGACCGCAAGCAGTTCGGACGGCCGGTGGGCGAATTCCAGGCATCGCAGTTCAAGCTCGCGGACATGGCCACCGAACTCGAAGCGTCGCGACTGATGATCCGCTCGGCGGCGGCGGCGCTGGACCGGCGCGATCCGCGCGCCACCATGCTGTGCGCGATGGCGAAGCGCTTCGCCACTGATATCGGCTTCAAGATCGCCAACGACGCGCTGCAACTGCACGGCGGCTATGGTTATCTGAAGGACTTCCCGGCCGAGCGGCATGTACGCGACCTGCGCGTGCACCAGATCCTGGAAGGCACCAACGAGATCATGCGCGTGATCGTGGCGCGCGAGCTTTCACGGCAATAGATGAGACGGCGCGATGCGGCACGAGGCGTTGAGAGCGGTTCCCGCCGCGCGCCGCGAGGCTGTTGCCGCGGCGCTTAGGGGCACGTTCGGTTCGCGCACCGTGGATGCGGTGACGCCGCTGTCGGGCGGTGCGTCGGGCGCGATGGTGTTTCGCGTCGATGGGGGTGGCACGCCTTACATGCTGCGCGCCGAGGGGACGCCAAGCCCGCTGCGCAATCCGCACCAGTATTTGTCGATGCAGATCGCTTCAGATGCCGGCATCGCGCCGAAGCTGCTCTATCTCGACGACGCGGCCGGCGTCGTCGTGACCGATTTCGTGGTGCAGCGGCCGTTGGCGGATTATCCGGGCGGGCAGGGTGCGCTTGCGCGGGCGGTGGCGGAGATGATCCGCCGCGTTCAGGCGGCGCCCGCCTTTCCGGACTTCACCGACTATTCCGCTCTTGTGTCGCGGCTGTTCGCACATGTGCGGCGCACCGGACTGTTTGCCGATGGCCTGCTGGAGGCGCATGCGGAGCGGCTGGCGCGGCTGCAGGAAAGCGACCCGGCCGATCCGGCGCAGGCGGTGTCGGCGCACAACGACCTCAATGCGCGCAACGTGCTGTTCGACGGCGAGCGGTTATGGCTGATCGACTGGGAGTCGGCGTATCGCAATGATCCGCTGGTGGACGTGGCGATCGCGCTCGACAATTTCGCGATCGAGCCGGGCCTCGAGGAGGACATGCTGCGCGCATGGCTGGGCCGGGCGCCGCGCCCGGAAGTGCTTCAACGCCTCAAGGTCGTTCGTGCGCTGACGCGCCTTTACTATGCCGGCGTCCTGCTAAGTGCGTCCGCAACCCGGCCGCGTTCTGCGCCGGACCAAGATCTGAACGCGCCCGACGTCACGCAATTCCTGGCGATGCCGATGCACACTATGACCTTGTCCGCGCGCGTTCATTTGGCTGGCAAAATCTATCTCGCATCCTTCCTGTCGGGCGATGCAGTGCCGCCGCTGCATATGATTTAAGCGAACTTGGCAACGGTTCCGAAACCAAGGCTATCAACGCGGAACCAATTTTACCGCCTTTTAAGAAAGCGCGCCTACCCTGCAACCATAACAACAGGTGGGCCCTGCAAAACGCGGGGAAAAGGGTAATGACAGCTTTTGCGAAACCGCAGACCGCGGTGCTCGAGAGCACGCGGGTCGAAGCCAAGTTCTATCTCGAGACGCTCAACCTTGTTGAGCGCCTGCATCGCCAACTCCTCGACGTCATCAAGGACGAGCTGGATCGCCGCGACGAGCGCGAGATCAACAGCGTCCAGGCGCTGCTTCTGTTCAACGTGGGCGACCAGGAACTGACGGCCGGCGAATTGCGCACGCGCGGCCACTATCTGGGCTCCAACGTCTCCTACAATCTCAAGAAGCTGGTCGAGAGCGGCTACATCCATCACGAACGTTCCGAAGCCGATCGCCGCTCCGTGCTGGTGCGCCTGACGCGCAAGGGCGAGGCGGTGCGCGACATGCTGCGCGAGCTGTTCGAGCGTCATCTGGGCTCGCTGAACGCGGTGGGCAACGTGTCCGCAAGCGACCTCGACCATCTGAACGTGTCGCTGAAGCGCCTCGAGCGATTCTGGATCGACCAGGTCCGTTTCCGCCTCTAGCTCCCCCTGCTCGGGCGGATCCTCGGGGGCGACGCCTGAACGGCGCCGCCCTTTTCTTTGCTGCCGTTTTCGCACCCAGATTCCAACCGTCATCGCCGGCCCCGTGCCGGCGATGCAAGAACGCCCGACGTTGAAGGCACAGGCTCTGCGCGTGCAGAGCGCGCTTCCAGCATCGCTGGTGTTCATGGGCGGCCGGGACAAGCCCGGGCATGACGGTTCGATCTTGGGATGAGCCTAGCGCGCCGGAACGAATAGATAGGTGCTTCGGCTGGCGTTGAGCGCGATCAACATGCGTCCGTGGCCCGCGCCTATGGTCGCTGGTGGTCGTTGCAAATTGAGAATCGTTATCAATAAGGATACCTCATGTGACAAATGGCATAGGAGGCGCGGAAGTGGTTGGGGTATCTTCGCGTTCGGTTGAAACCGGCTGGGCCAAGCACCAGATCAGGTTGCAAGAGACTGGATTCATGGCGTTTCCCTACCTCAACCGCTTCCGAGATGCGCTCGCGGGTCTGCGCCGCGAAGGGCGTTACCGCGTGTTTGCGGACATCGTGCGGGAGCGTGGCGCCTATCCGAGCGCCGCCTTCTACACGGACGACGCCGACAAGCGGCCGATCACTGTGTGGTGCTCCAACGACTATCTCTGCATGGGCCAGCACCCGGTGGTCACCGCGGCGATGCACGAAGCGATCGATGCGACAGGCGCCGGCGCAGGCGGCACGCGCAACATCTCGGGCACGACGCACTACCACGTGGAACTCGAGCGCGAGCTCGCCGACCTCCACGGCAAGGACGCCGCGCTGCTGTTCACCTCGGGCTATGTGTCGAACGACACGACGCTGGCGACGCTGGGCAAGATCCTGCCGGGACTGATCATCTACACCGACGAGCTGAACCACGCCTCGATGATCGAGGGCATCAAGCATTCGGGCTGCCGGAAGCACATCTTCCGCCACAACGACACCCAGCACCTGGAGTCGCTGCTGCAGGAGGCCGAGCCGTCGGCGCCGAAGCTGATCGCGTTCGAGAGCGTCTATTCGATGGACGGAGATTTCGGGCGCATCGGGGATTTCTGCGACCTGGCCGACAGGTACGGCGCGATCACCTATCTCGATGAAGTGCACGGCGTTGGCCTGTACGGGCCGCGCGGTGCGGGCGTCGCGGCGCGCGACGGCGTGATGGACCGCGTCGACATCATAGAGGGCACGCTGGCCAAGGCGTTCGGCGTAATGGGCGGCTATATCGCGGCGTCGACCGAACTGGTGGACTGTATCCGCTCCTTCGCGCCCGGTTTCATCTTTACGACCTCGCTGGCGCCGTCGATCGCGGCGGGTGTGCTGGCGAGCATCCGGCACCTCAAGGTGAGCAATGTCGAGCGCGAGAAGCTGCACGAGCGTGCGGCGCGGCTGAAGCGGCTGTTCGCCGAAGCGGGACTGCCGGTGATGGATTCGCCCAGCCACATCGTGCCGGTGTTCGTGGGCGATGCAGCACTGTGCAAGTCGGTGTCGGATGCGCTTTTGCGAGACCACGCGATCTATGTGCAGCCGATCAACTTCCCCACAGTGCCGCGCGGCAAGGAACGCCTGCGCTTCACGCCGTCGCCGCATCACACCGACGAGATGATGGACCACCTTGTCCGTTCGCTCGACCAGGTGTGGACGGCGCACAAGCTTCAGCGGGCCGCGTGATGCCCTCCGCCGGTTCACCTGGCGGTCGCGAGATCTACGTCGAATTCCACGTGCAGGGCGTCTATTGCAAGGCGACGGCGATCGATCCCGTCACGGGCACGGAGGCGAGCACGATGGGCCCAGCTGGCGCCGCGCAGCAGCATGCGCTGGCCGAGGCCGCCGTCCGCAAGCTCAAATACGTCCTGCAAAAGAAGGGCGGCGGCGCCTGAACACGCTGCCCCGGACGCCTACTTCTTCTTGCGCCCCTTCGGGGCGGCAGTTCGGCCGAGGCCGATCTTCTTGGCGAACTCGCTGCGGCGCGCGGCGTAGTTCGACGCGACCATCGGATAGTCGGCGGGCAGGCCCCACTTCATGCGGTACTGGTCGGGCGTGAGGTTGTAGCGCGAGCGCAGGTAGCGCTTCAGCATCTTCAGCTTCTTGCCGTCTTCCAGGCAGATCAGATAATCGGGCGTCATCGACTTCTTGATCGGAACCGCAGGTGCGCGATCGGTCTGCGCGGTGGCGCCGGCAACACCGGCAAGTCCGCCCAAAGTCGAATGCACGCTCTTGATCATGCCGGGCAAGTCTCCGACGGAGATTGCGTTGTTGCTGACATACGCTGCGACAATGTCGCTTGCCAGCTTGAGAAGCTCGTCGGTACGCCCGACGGAGACTTCGGGATTACTCATTCAGGGACCCTCTACTCACGGGTTGATGGAAACAACACAAGATGGGTATGGTCCGCGAGTAGCACTTCGGTCAAGAGCAATTGTCCCCAACTCAAGTGATTCTCCGTGATGGCTAAGCAACGGTAACCGCAAGTTGTGAGAGTGCGAGTTCCGATTATTGCGCCGTGATTTTGACAGCACCGCTTCTGGATTGTGCTTGTCCAACGACAGGCAAGACATTCCGCAGTAGCGGAGCGTGCATTTGGTCCGGAGGGCACCTGCCGCGCTCGCTCGATGCCCCCAAGATATCCCCCGACTTCACAGAACTGGCGCGGCAAAGCTTCTCTGGCGCTACATCTGGTAAAGGGATAGGGGTAGTGGCCCGGGAGGTCGTAGCCGGGATCACAATATCTGGAGTTTTTCGGCATGAGCGCTGTCGCTGGCGGCAATCACGCGTCGGGTTTCTTTTCGAAAGGACTGGCGGAAGCGGACCCGGATATCGCACGAGCAGTTGGTCTCGAACTGGGACGCCAGCGCGACAAGATAGAACTGATCGCATCGGAAAATATTGTTTCGCGCGCGGTGCTGGAAGCCCAGGGCTCGGTGCTGACCAACAAGTATGCGGAAGGATATCCGGGCCGCCGTTACTATGGCGGCTGCGAATACGTTGATATTGCGGAAGAACTCGCAATCGACCGCGCCAAACGGCTCTTCGGCTGCGCGTTCGCCAATGTGCAACCCCATTCCGGGGCGCAGGCGAACCAGGCGGTGTTCTTCGCGCTGATGCAGCCTGGCGACACGTTCATGGGACTCGACCTCGCAGCGGGCGGACACCTGACGCACGGCTCGCCCGCGAACCAGTCGGGCAAGTGGTTCAAGCCCGTGTCGTACACGGTGCGGCGGCAGGACCAGCGCATCGACATGGACGAGGTCGAGGCGTTGGCGCGCAAGCATCACCCGAAGGTGATCGTGGCCGGCGGTTCGGCCTATTCGCGCGTCTTCGATTTCGAGCGCTTCCGCCACATCGCGGACTCGGTCGACGCATACCTGATGGTCGACATGGCGCATTTCGCCGGACTGGTCGCGGGAGGCGTGCATCCCAATCCGCTGCACTACGCGCATGTGGTGACGACCACGACGCACAAGACGCTGCGCGGGCCGCGCGGCGGCATGATCCTCTCGAACGACGCGGATCTCGGGAAGAAGATCAACTCCTCGGTGTTCCCGGGCTTGCAGGGTGGACCGCTGATGCATGTGATCGCGGCCAAGGCGGTCGCGTTCGGCGAGGCGCTTAAGCCCGAGTTCAAGACCTATGCGAAGAACGTGGTCGAGAACGCGAAGGTGCTGGCGCAGACGCTGGAGGCGGAAGGGCTCGACATCGTGTCGGGCGGCACCGACACGCACCTGATGCTGGTGGACCTGCGGCCCAAGAAGGCGACCGGCCGGCCGACGGAACGCGCCCTGGACCGCGCCTCCATCACGACAAACAAGAATGCGGTGCCGTTCGACACCGAAAAGCCGGCGATCACATCGGGCATCCGCCTGGGCTCGCCCGCAGGCACCACGCGCGGCTTCGGGCCGGCGGAGTTCCGCGCTATCGGCAAGCTGATCGTCGAGGTGATCGACGCGGTCGCCAAGAACGGCGATGCGGGCGATCCGGCGGTCGAGGCTTCGGTTGCGGCCCGCGTCGCAGATTTGTGCGAGCGTTTTCCGATCTACCAATAGGACTCCACTTCGATGCGCTGCCCGTTTTGCGGACATGACGATACCCAGGTGAAGGACAGCCGCCCGAGCGAGGACAACTCGGCGATCCGGCGGCGGCGCCATTGCCCGGAATGCGGCGGGCGGTTCACGACCTTCGAGCGCGTGCAGCTGCGCGAGCTGGTGGTGGTCAAGAAGAACGGGAGGCGCGAACCGTTCGAGCGCGAGAAGATCGAGCGGGCGATGAACCACGCCCTGCGCAAGCGGCCGGTGGAACGCGAGCGCGTCGAGCGCACGATCACCGGCATCGTGCGGCGCCTGGAGAGCATGGGCGAGAACGAGATCCCGTCGCCGGTGATCGGCGAGCTGATCATGCAGGCGCTTCAGAGCCTCGATAAGGTCGCCTATGTCCGGTTCGCGTCGGTCTACAAGAATTTCCGCGAGACCAGGGATTTCGAGATCCTGCTGGGCGAGCTGGAAGGCGACGAAAAGGTCGACAAGGACTAGTCCTTGGCTGAGACATCTGCCGCGGTGAGGGCCGACGACATCAGCGTTCGCTGGTGGGAGCCGGTCGTGGCATTCGCCGGCGGCAATGCGATTGCGGTCGCGATCGCCACGGCGACACTGCTCGGCGCGATCGTGCGCGGCATGCCCCTGTCGGACGCCACGGCGCTGCTGACCACCAACTTCATGGGGATCATGGGCAGCATCGTGCTGAGCGACGCCACTATCCTCGCTCTGGGCTGGTGGCTGGTGCGGCGGCGGACGGCGTCGCCGCTGGCGGCATACTTTCCCGCCGTGCCGATGCGGGCCGTGCTCACCGCCGCGGCTGTGGGTGTCGTGCTGTCGCTGGCCGTGAACGGCCTTAACCAGTTGATCGACAGCGCGGGCTGGGTGCACTTTACTGACACCGCGACCGAGCAGGCGATGGTGCCGCACACACTCGTGCAATTCGCGGTGTCGATCTTTGCTGTCACGCTGCTGGCGCCGGTGGTGGAGGAGTTCGTGTTCCGCGGGCTACTGATGCGCTGGCTGCTGCCCTTTTCGCGTGCGGTGGGTGCGGTCGCAGTGAGCGGCTGTGTGTTCGGCGTGATCCACGGCCAGTTTTTCCAGCATCCCGGTGCGCAGGGTCTGCTGCTGACCGTGGAACTCGCGGTCATCGGTGCGGTGCTGGGGTTGTGGGTGGTGCGCACGAGATCGCTGCGCACTTCGTTCGCGATGCACGCCGCATTCAACCTGACGGCGACGATCCTGTCGGTGATCTGGCCGTGAGCGACGTCGACCATATGCGGCATGCGCTGATGCTTGGGCGTCGCGGCGTTGGACGCACAGGGCGCAATCCGTCGGTCGGCTGCGTGATCGTGGCGGATGGCGTGGTGGTCGGGCGCGGGCGCACGCAGGACGGCGGGCGGCCGCATGCGGAAGCGGTGGCTTTGAAAGAGGCGGGTGCGCGGGCGCGCGGCGCGACGGCGTATGTGACGCTGGAGCCGTGCGCGACGGTGACGGACACTCCGGCGTGTTCGGAGACACTGATCGGCGCCGGCATGAAGCGCGTCGTTGCGGCGATGCAGGATCCGGATGCGCGGACGGCCGGCGCCGGCTTTGCGAAGATGCGAGCGGCGGGGATCGAGGTCGTGACCGGCGTGCTGGAGGCCGAGGCGCGCGAGACGCATGCGGGCTTTCTGATGCGGCTCGCGGAGAACCGGCCATTCGTCACGCTCAAGATTGCGCAGAGCCTGGACGGCAGGACGGCGTCGGCGACGGGCGACAGCAAATGGATCACGAGTGGCCGCGCACGGGCCTTCGGGCATCTGCTCCGTGCACGGAACGATGCGATCCTGGTCGGCGTCGAGACGGCGTTGGCGGACGATCCTGAGCTGACCTGCCGCCTGCCGGGACAGGAGGGGCTGTCGCCGCTCCGGGTCGTGCTGGACACGCGGCTGCGCACGCGGCCGGGTTCGAAGCTGGTCGCCACGGCGAAGAGGCAGCCGACGGTGGTGTTTGCCGCGGCGGAGAAGGGCGGCGATTCGCTTCGGGCGGCGGGCGTCGAGATCGTGCGCGTTGCGCGCGATGCGCGGGGCAGACCCGACCTCGGCGCGGTCCTGAACGATCTCGCCGGGCTTGGCATATCGCGGCTGCTGGTGGAGGGCGGCGCCACCGTGCACGCGGCGTTCCTGGACCGCGGTTACGCAGATGCGCTGGAGGTTTTCACCGCGCCGATAACCCTAGGGGCTTCGGGGCATAGCGCCATCGACGCGCTGGCGGCGCTGACCGTCGGCGAGGCACCCAAGTTTACCCGCACGTTGGTGCGGAAATTTGGCCCCGACGTTCTGGAAAGCTACCGGCGCAAGGCTTAAAACCAATCCATGTTCACAGGTATTGTCACCGACGTCGGACGGGTGCGCCACATCGAGAAGCGCGGCGACACGCATATCGTGATCTCGACGGCGCTGGATCTTTCCAACGTGCCGATGGGCGCGTCGATCGCGTGCAGCGGCGCGTGCCTGACCGTGGTCGACAAGGGCACCGGCAAGGACAACTGGTTCGCGGTGACCGTGTCCGGCGAGACGCTGTCGAAGACGACGCTGGGAAGCTGGAAGATGAACGATCCGGTGAACCTGGAGCGGCCGATGCGCGTGGGCGACGAGTTCGGGGGGCACATCGTCTCCGGTCACGTCGACGGCGTGGCCGAGGTGAAGCTGGTGGCGCCGGAAGGCGAGAGCACGCGCATGATGTTCGAGGTGCCGGTGGCGCTGGCCAGGTTCATCGCGCCCAAAGGTTCGGTGGCGCTGGACGGCGTGTCGCTGACCGTGAACGAAGTGGACAGCACGCGCTTCGGCGTGAACATCATCCCGCACACTTTCAAGGTGACTACGTTCGGCAAGGCCAAGCCAGGATCGAAAGTGAATTTGGAAATCGATCTGCTGGCGCGCTACGTCGCGAGGATACTGGGCAAATGACCGTCAACGTCTATCACGACTACATCGCGAACATCGAAGACGTCATCGAGGATGCGCGCAACGGCAAGATGTTCATTCTGATGGACGCCGACGACCGCGAGAATGAGGGCGACCTCGTGATCCCGGCGCAGATGGCGACACCGGCAGCGGTGAACTTCATGGCCAAGTACGGCCGCGGCCTGATCTGCCTGGCGCTGACGCAGGATCGCGCCGACGCGCTGAACATCCCGATGATGACGGCGGTGAACGGCACGCCGAACCAGACGGCGTTCACGGTGTCGATCGAGGCCAAGGAGGGCATTTCGACGGGCATCTCCGCGCATGACCGCGCGCATACGATTTCGGTGGCGATCGATCCGACGAAGAGCGCCAAGGACATCACCTCTCCGGGCCATGTGTTCCCATTGGTCGCGCGGCATGGCGGGGCGCTGGTGCGCGCGGGACATACGGAAGCGTCGGTCGACATCGCGCGGCTCGCGGGACTGAACCCGGCGGGCGTGATCTGCGAGATCATGAACGACGACGGCACCATGGCCCGCCTGCCGGACTTGGTGCCGTTCGCGCAGCTGCACGGGCTGAAGATCGGGACCATCGCGGATCTGATCCACTACCGCCGCAAATACGATCACTTCGTCAAGCGCAAGGTCGAGACGCCGTTCGAGAGCCACAATGGCGGCGAGTGGACGATGATCGTCTATGTGAACGAGCTGGAATATGCCGAGCACATCGCGCTGGTGAAGGGCGATATCTCGACACCGGAGCCGGTGCTGGTGCGCATGCACGCGGTGAACATCTTCTCCGACATGCTGGACTGGAAACCGTATGAGCGCGACGTGCTGGGCGAGTCCATGCGGATCATCGCCAAGGAAGGCCGCGGGGTCGTGGTGCTGCTGCGCGCAACGCGGCCGACCTTTGTCTCCGACGTGATCATGCGGCGCACAGCGGACGAGGTCGACCGGCGGCGGGTGAAGGAGTACGGCGTCGGCGCGCAGATCCTGCTGGACCTGGGTATCAAGGACATGATCCTGCTCACCGACACACCGGAGAAGAAGGTCGTGGCGCTGGAAGGTTATGATCTCAACATCGTCGGAACGCATGCGATCCGCGGCAAGCAGAAGGACGGCGCATGAACCCCGACAAGCCCAATATCCTGATCGTCGAGGCACGATTCTATTCGCACATCTCCGACATGCTGCTCGATGGCGCGACGGCGGCGCTGGAGAAGGGCGGTGCCTATTTCGACCGCATCACGGTGCCCGGCGCGCTCGAGATCCCCACGACCATCGCACTGGCGTCGCGTGCGGGGGAGCACGGCGGGAAGTACTATGATGGCTATGTCGCGCTGGGCTGCGTGATCCGCGGCGAGACCTACCATTTCGAGATCGTATCGAATGAATCGGCACGCGGCCTGTTGCACCTCGGCATCGAGCACGGCCTGTGCGTCGGCAATGGCATCCTGACCTGCGAGAACGAGCGCCAGGCGCTGGAACGCGCCTCGCCCGAGGACGGGGACAAGGGTGGCGATGCGGCGCGCGCGGCGCTGGCGCTGATCGCTGCGAAGCATCGCCTTGGCCTCAACCGATGACGAGCCTGTTCGAGCCGCGTCGGGCGGCGCGGCTGGGGGCGGTGCAGGCGCTCTATCAGATGGAGTTGGCCGGCGAGGACGCGGAGACGGTCGCGGCGGAGTTCATCGATCACCGGCTGGGCCGCGAGCCGGAGATCAGCGGCGGCGAAGCAGACGAGGAGTTCTTCGGAAGCATCGTGCGCGGCGTGCCGCATCATCAGGTCGAGATCGATCGCTCGATCGCCAGGGTACTGTCCAGGGACTGGAAGCTGGAGCGGGTGGACTCGATCCTGCGCGCCATCCTTCGCGCGGCGGCGTTCGAGCTGATCGCGCGGCACGACGTGCCGGCGAAGGCGGTGATCGACGAATATGTCGAGCTGACGCACGCGTTCTTCTCCGGCGACGAGCCGAAATTCGTGAACGCGGCGCTGGACCGGCTGGCGCACAGGAAACGCGCCGCCGAGTTCGGTGAAACGCCGCCGGACGACGAGCTGCAGTTCTAGCGGCGCGGATTGCGCAGTCTTACGACGGCGAAGAGGATCGCCGCGCCGGAGATGGCGGTGAAGGAAATCCAGACGCGCGAGTCGGGGCTCACGATTCCCGGATACAATTGGCTCGCGGCGAAGAGAATCCCCATCAGCGCCGCCGCAAGCACGACGGCGAGAAGCAGAACACGTTGCTGGGCGCGCGAGGCGGGATCGTCCATGGCGCGATCCTAGGACAGTGGCCACATCGACCGGCGTTACAACCGCGACACCTTCACTGTCGCGGTGCTAAACCTGAGGGGCGCAGGAACTCCTCATTTATGCCCAAATCCGAATTCGAACTGATCGCAGAGCTGTTCGCGCCGCTGGCCGGAAAGGGTGCGCTGGGGCTGACGGACGACGTTGCGCTGATTGCCCCGCGCGCCGGGCGCGAGCTTGTGGCGACGACGGACGCGATCGTCGCGGGCGTCGACTTCTTTCCCAACGAGGCCGCCGACGTGGTCGCCAGGCGGGCGCTGCGGGTGAATTTGTCGGACCTGGCGGCCAAGGGGGCGGAGCCGTTTGGCTATTTGCTGACCTTGTCGCTGCCGAAGCCGGTGCGCGAGGGGTGGCTGCGGAGGTTCGCGAGCGGGCTGGCGGCGGACCAGAAGGCGTTCGGGGTGTCGCTGCTGGGCGGGGACATGTCCTCGACCCCGGGTCCGCTCAGTGTCTCGGTGACGGCGTTCGGGTGGGTGCCGAAGGGCCGGGCGATCCTGCGGCGCGGCGCCGGGCCCGGCGATCTGGTGTTCGTCACCGGGACGATCGGCGACAGCGGCGCCGGTTTGCGGGCGCTCAAGGCGAAGAAGCGCGAGGCGGCGCTGATCGCGCGCTATCGCGTGCCGGAGCCGCGGGTGGCGCTTGGGCTGAGATTGCGCGGGATTGCCAGCGCTGCGCTGGACGTGTCGGACGGGCTGCTCGCGGACCTCGGGCACATCGCGGACGTCTCGAACGTGCACGTCGCGGTGATCGCGGAACGCGTGCCCCTATCGCAGGCACTCAGGCGGTTCGACGGGGACGTGGTGCGGGCGGTGACGGCAGGCGACGACTACGAGATCGCGTTCACGGCGCCGCGCGGGAAGCGTACGCAGGTGATGGCGGCGGCGAAAGCGGCTGGGGTGCGGGTGAGCGAGATCGGGTTTGTCGCGAAGGGCAGGGGGGTCGCCCTGCTCGGGCAAGACGGCCGGGTGATGCCGGTGGTGAAGAAGGGGTGGGAGCACTTCTGAGCGCTCAAGCCACGCTGGTAAACCGGCGTTAACCGGCCGGCGGCGACAATCGCGCCATGCGTGCGATCCGTTCCCTTGTCCTCATGCTGTCGCTTGCCGCTCTTGGCGGCACGGCGGCTTTTGCCGAGAAGGCCGGCGATCCAGGCACAAATGTGGAGATGCCGTTCCTCATTGCACCGATGACGAAGAACGGCAAGCTGCTGGGCTACTCCTACATCTCGTCCCACCTCGTGGCGTCGAGCACCAGTGCGGCGCTGGATATCCGCGAGAAGATGGCGTTCATCCAGGATGCCTTCGTCCGCGACGTGAACGCCGCGCCTGTGGCGCTCGCGGCGGATCCGACCAAGGTGGACGCGAAATTGCTGGGCGCGCGCCTGCTGGACGACGCCAAGCGCATCGTCGGAGAGGCCAAGGTCGCGCAGATCATCTTCGGCGACGGCGCAAAAGATACGGGCGTCCAGTTCTCGCCCCTGCATGCGACCCAGGCCCCGATGCCCCCGGAGCAGGTGGCCGAAACGGGGGGCGCGACCCGGCCGGCGAAACCTGCCGCACATCCGCAACAGTAGGGCCGAAAAGCCGGGAATCCTGCCGATTCCGGCCCCGCCAACGTGTCAAACACGCGGTTGCGCGGACAAGCGCCTTTTGGCATACCTCGCGCGCCCTTGAAGCGGTTAGGTCCTTCCGCCGGCCATGGGGACGGGCGGTAACGCGCCGTCCGAAGAGCCAAACAACGTAGGGATCAATCAAATGGGCTTAGACCTAGAACTCGTCCTTGTGGCGGGTGTTCTGGCGCTGCTGTACGGCGCCTGGACCATCCGCTCCGTCCTGTCGCTGAGCGCGGGCACCGCGCGCATGCAGGAAATCGCCGCTGCCGTCCAGGAGGGCGCCGGCGCCTATCTCAACCGCCAGTACATGACGATCGCCATGGTCGGCGTCGTCATCTTCATCGTCGCCTTGTTCGCGCTGGGCTGGCAGGTGGCCGTCGGCTTCCTGATCGGCGCGGCGCTGTCGGGCGCTGCGGGCTATATCGGCATGTATGTGTCGGTGCGCGCCAACGTCCGCACCGCGGAAGCCTCGCGCCAGGGCCTGGCGACCGGCCTCTCGGTCGCGTTCCGCTCGGGCGCGGTGACCGGCATGCTGGTGGTGGGCCTCGGCCTGCTCGCCGTCGCCGGCTATTACACCTTCCTGCGCTTCGGCCTCGGCCTGTCGCTGGACGATCCGGAGCAGAGCCGCACCGTTGTCGACAGCCTCGTCGGCCTCGGCTTCGGCGCCTCGCTGATCTCGATCTTCGCCCGTCTCGGCGGCGGCATCTTCACCAAGGGTGCGGACGTCGGCGGCGACATGGTCGGCAAGGTTGAAGCCGGTATCCCGGAAGACGATCCGCGCAACCCGGCGACCATCGCCGACAACGTGGGCGACAATGTCGGCGACTGCGCCGGCATGGCGGCCGACCTGTTCGAGACCTTCGCGGTGACGACGGTCGCCACGATGGTGCTGGCCTCGATCTACTTCCAGGGCGAGCAGAAGAGCGCGCTGATGCTCTATCCGCTGGCGATCGCCGGCATGTCGATCGTGACGTCGATCATCGGCACGTTCTTCGTGCGTCTCGGTGCGTCGAAGAACATCATGGGCGCGATGTACAAGGGAGTCGCGGCGACGATGGTGCTCTCGCTCATCGGCCTGTGGCCGCTGACGAACTACCTCGTCGGCATGGACAACACGCTGACGATCGGCGACACCAGCTTCACCGGCATGACGCTGTTCTGGTGCGGCGTGGTGGGTCTCGCGGTCACCGCGATGATCATCGTGATCACCGAGTACTACACCGGCACGAACTTCACGCCCGTGAAGGCGATCGCGGAAGCCTCCGTAACCGGCCATGGCACCAACGTGATCCGCGGCCTCGCGGTCTCGATGGAAGCGACGGCTGCGCCGGCGCTCGTGATCTGCGCCGGCATCATCGTGACCTACCTGATGGCGGGCCTGTTCGGCATCGCGATCGCGGTCTCCACGATGCTGTCGCTCGCCGGCATGGTCGTGGCGCTCGATGCGTTCGGTCCGGTCACCGACAACGCCGGCGGCATCGCCGAGATGTCGGGCCTGGAAGGCGACGTGCGCAAGACGACAGATGCGCTCGACGCGGTCGGCAACACGACCAAGGCCGTTACCAAGGGTTACGCGATCGGCTCGGCCGGTCTGGGCGCTCTGGTGCTGTTCGCGGCCTACACGCAGGACCTGAAGTACTTCTCGGCCTCGGGCACCGGCTTCTTCGCCGGCGTCGAGCAGCCGACCTTCAGCCTCGCGAACCCGTGGGTCGTGGTCGGCCTCTTCTTTGGCGGCATGCTACCGTACCTGTTCGGCGGCATCGCGATGACCGCGGTCGGCCGTGCGGCCTCTGCAGTGGTCGAGGAAGTGCGCAAGCAGTTCAAGGAAATGCCCGGCATCATGCAGGGCACGCAGAAGCCGAACTATGCGCGCGCGGTCGACCTGCTGACGCGGGCCGCCATCCGCGAGATGGTGATCCCGTCGATGCTGCCGGTGTTCTCGCCGATCGTGCTGTTCTTCCTGGTGGACTGGGTCGCCGGCAAGACCGCGGCGTTCGACGCGCTGGGCGCCATGCTCATGGGCGTGATCGTCACGGGCCTGTTCGTCGCCATCTCGATGACCTCGGGCGGTGGCGCGTGGGACAACGCGAAGAAGTACATCGAGGACGGCCATTTCGGCGGCAAAGGCTCCGACGCCCACAAGGCGGCGGTGACCGGCGACACCGTCGGCGATCCCTACAAGGATACCGCCGGTCCGGCCGTGAACCCGATGATCAAGATCACCAACATCGTGGCCCTGCTGCTGCTGGCGACGCTGGCCCATCTCGGCTGATCTGATCCGAACACGAACGAAAACGCCCGGGACAAAAGTCCCGGGCGTCTTTGTTTGTAGATCATTACGGAATGCCGCCGCCGCCACTGGGCGGGCCGTTGCCGCCGCCGGGGTTCTGGTTGCCCTGGCCCCCGCCGAGCGGCACGCCCGGCGTCGCATTGAAGAGCTGCTGGAGGAAGGTGAGTTCCTTGCCCTTGGTCGGCGTCTCGCGGGTTTCGAAGGCGACGATATGGCCGTCGCGCAGCGAGTAGTGCTTGAGGTCGGTGACCTTGCCGTCCTTGTCGAAATAGACCGCGAGGATGGCGCGCGAGGTAACGGTGGGATCGAAGAACGCGACCTGCTTCTCGATGCTGGTGATGTAGTACCAGGCGTCGCCGGCCTGGACGAACGTCGCCTGGGTCGAGGGATCGCCGAGTGCCTGCTGGATGCTGGTCTTGGTGTCCTTCCCGACCGTGATCTTCTTCTCGGCGTCGGGATCGGGCAGGTAGCCGCGGTTGTTGACCACCGGCGTGCAGCCGATGACCGCCAGTGCCGCCAGCACCAGAACCGTTTTTCGCATGCACTTTGTCCTTCGAAACGATACATCCCGCCCGGGCGCACGTGCTAGCCTTGCTGCGGCCCTTTTGGCAAGTCATCCAGGGTTAAGAGTTCCGCCATGCTGAATATCCTGCGCCGCCAGTCACCGGACGCCCGGCTGGCGCGGACGCTTTATGAAGAGATCAACGCCGCCGCCCGCCGGCCGGTGTTTTTCCAGGCGCTCGGGGTCGACGACACTGTGGACGGGCGGTTCGATGTGCTGGCGCTGCACGCCTGGCTGGCTCTCGGACGGTTGAACGCCGCGGGCATGGGCGCGGTGGCGCGCAAGCTGACGGACACGATCTTCACAGGTTTCGACGAGGCGCTGCGCGATCTCGGCAATGGCGACATGGGCATGGGGCCGCGCATGAAGAAGCTGGGGCTCGCCTTCAACGGCCGCATGCACGCCTATGAAGCGGCGAAAAGCGAGGGCGAGCTCGCCGAGGCCATCCTGCGCAACGTCTATCGCGGACGCAAGGACATGGCCCGCAATGCGAAAATCCTCGCCAGATACGCGCTTTCGGCACGCGAATCCCTGAAGCTCTCCAATCCTGCGAACGGCACGCTTGATTTCGGGACACTGAACCCCACATCGGCCTGACCATGAACCGCGACGACAAGCCCTTCGAATACGAATACGACCTCGGCGATCTCGGCCGGAACGGCACGGAAATCACGCTCGAGGCAGATGCCGAGGATCGGGCGCGTATTGCTGCGTGGGCCGAAGTGCCGGCGGTAGAGTCGTTCGGCGCCAAGGTGCACCTGCGCAAGCACTCGGCGAACCGGTTCGCGCTCGATGCAGACCTGGTGGCGGACGTGGTGCAGGACTGCGTGGTGACGCTGGAACCGGTGAAGAGCCGGATCGAGAGGCACGTTCACCGCGAGCTGCACGTGGCCCATCACACAAGGCTCAAGCCGAACGAGGTGATTCCGCTGGGGGCGGGAGCCGGCGACGACGAGGTGCCGGAGGAAATCGTCAGTCTGGAATACGACGTTGCCGGACCGCTGCTGGAGGAATTCACGCTGGCGCTGGACCCTTATCCACGGGCGCCGGGTGTGGAATTTGCTGCACCTGCTGCCTTGGGCGAGGCGGAACCTGCCCGCGAGAACCCCTTCGCGGTGCTGAAAGGTTTGAAAAACCGGCCTTAAGGCCCCTGAAAGTTCACGGAAATCCGGCTTGAAACCGCGAGGGGATTCCTGTTACTTCCCCCGCTCGATTTGCCCGCCCTGCCGGAAGGCCAGCGCGTCCAACGCGCCATGCCATATGATTCCGCAGAAGGCAGCTAAAGGAGTTGACCCGCCATGGCGGTGCCCAAAAGAAAAACCTCGCCCAGCAAGCGCAACATGCGACGGGCGCACCATCGCCTGGCCACCCCGGCCCACAATGAGTGCCCGAACTGCGGTGAGCAGAAGCGCCCGCATCACGTCTGCGGCGCCTGCGGCCACTACGACGGCCGCGAAGTCACCAAGACCGAAGCGTAATCGCGGTCGCCCAACGGCAGCGAGGCACGCTTGGCCGGCGAACTGACCGTCTCGATTGATGCCATGGGAGGCGACGAGGGCCCCAGCGTCGTCGTGGCTGCGCTCGCGCGCTCGGTGTTGCGCCATCCGGGGGTGAAATTCATCCTGCATGGCGACGAGGCCGAGCTGAAGCCGCTGTTCGAGAAGCGGCAGGCCTTGCTCGAGCGCGCGACCATCCGTCATGCGCCCGACCGCGTGCGCATGGAGGAGAAGCCGAGCCTGGCGCTGCGCCGGGGTCGCAACTCCTCGATGTGGCGTGCGCTCGAGGCGGTCAAGAACAAGGAAGCGCAGGTCGCGGTCAGCGCCGGCAACACCGGCGCACTGATGGCGATGTCGATGTTCAATCTCGGCACGCTCGAAGGGATCTCGCGGCCGGCGATCGCAGCGCTGTGGCCGACAAAGCGCGGACAGAGCGTGGTGCTCGACGTCGGCGCCAACGTGGTGGTGAGCGCCGAGCAGCTGGTCGATTTCGCGGTGATGGGCGAGGCGTTCGCGCGGGGCATCCTCGGCCTGGAGCGGCCGACGGTCGGCATCCTCAACATCGGCACGGAAGACGCGAAGGGCAATGATGCAGTGAAGGACGCCGCGCATATCCTGCGAAGCAATCCGACCCTGCCGATGGAGTTCTGCGGCTTCGTGGAAGGCGATGATATCGGCGAAGGCACGGTCGACGTTGTGGTGACCGATGGGTTCACCGGCAACATCGCGCTCAAGACGGCGGAAGGCACCGCCAAGACCGTCACGCATTTCCTGCGCAGCGCGCTGATGCGCTCCTTCTTCGGGCGCATCGGCGCGTTCATGGCAAGCGGGGCGCTGCGCGCGCTGCGCCGCAAGCTCGACCCGCGTGCAGCCAATGGCGGCATCTTCCTCGGCCTCGACGGCGTCGTGGTGAAGAGCCATGGCGGCGCCGATGCCTTGGGTTTCGCGAGTGCGCTGGATATGGCGATCGACATGGCGAAGGCCGGCGTGGTCGCACGCATCATAAACGACAGGCGGGGCGTTCATCTCGCCGTAGCGGAGGCCGCCGCCTCGTGATCCGCTCTGTTATTGCCGGTGTCGGCGCCTACCTGCCGGACAACGTCGTCACCAACGCAGAACTCGCCAAGAAGGTCGACACTTCGGACGAGTGGATTCGCGAGCGCACCGGCATCCGCCAGCGGCATATCGCGAAGGAAGGAGAGCGGACGTCGGACCTCGCGGTCGAGGCCTCGCGCCGGGCGCTGCTTGCATCGGGGATCGACGCGGGCGAACTCGACCTGATCGTGTGCGCCACCACGACGCCCGACCAGACGTTCCCGGCGACGGCGACCGCCATCCAGGCGCGGCTGGGCATGATCCGTGGCGCAGCGTTCGATGTGCAGGCGGTGTGCTCCGGCTTCATCTACGGCATGGCGGTGGCGGACAACTTCATCAAGACCGGCATGGCCAAGACGGTGCTGTTGGTCGGCGCCGAGACGATGAGCCGGCTGTTGGACTGGAACGACCGCACGACCTGCGTACTGTTCGGCGACGGCGCGGGCGCCGTTGTGTTGCAGGCAGCCGAGGGCGACGGGACCAACCACGACCGTGGCGTGCTCAACACCAAGATCTATTCGGACGGGCGGCTGAGCCATCTGCTTTATGTCGATGGCGGCCCATCGACCACGGGAACGACCGGTCACCTGCGCATGGAAGGCAAGGAAGTCTTCCGTCATGCGGTGACCAACATCTCGGCCTCGATCGTCGCGTCGGCGAATGAGGCGGGCATCCCGGTGTCGGAGATCGACTGGTTCGTGCCGCACCAGGCCAACCAGCGCATCCTCGACGGCACAGCAAGAAAGTTGGGGATTGATTCTGCCAAGGTAGTCTCGACTGTCGCGCAGCACGGCAACACCTCGGCGGCGTCGGTACCGCTCGCGCTGGCGACGGCGGTCGCAGATGGCCGCATCAAGAAGGGACAACTCATTCTTCTTGAGGCCATGGGCGGCGGCTTCACCTGGGGCGCCAGCCTGATCCGGTGGTGATCTCCCGGTTGAAGGGAACCTTCCAACCCTTTGACGTTGACGGATAATCCGGCGACTCCTAACCTTAATCGGCAGAGGGAGAGTCGCTGATGACCACCAACACCCTGACCCGGGCCGACTTGACCGAGGCGGTTTTCCAGGCGGTGGGCCTGTCGCGCAATGAATCGGCGCAGATGGTCGAGGATCTGCTCGAAGAGATTTGCACGGCGCTGTCGAAAGGCGAGACGGTGAAGCTCTCGTCCTTTGGAACTTTTGCGGTCCGGCAAAAGAGTCAGCGCATGGGGCGCAATCCGAAGACTGGGGACGAAGTTCCAATCGCGCCGCGCCGCGTTCTTGTGTTCCGCCCGAGTCATGTACTGAAGGCTGTGATCAACGGTCAGACGCCCGACCCCGACAAGAAGGACTAAGACGTGCTGGCGAACGCCGCCGTCCGCCGCAAATCACCGGAGGCCTTCCGCACCATCAGTGAGGTGGCCACCGAACTCGACATGCCGCAGCATGTGCTGCGCTTCTGGGAAGGCCGCTTCGCGCAGATCAAGCCGGTGAAGCGCGCCGGCGGACGCCGCTACTACCGGCCTGAAGACGTCGACCTGCTGCGGGGCATCCGCATGCTTCTTTATCGTGAAGGTTTCACGATCAAGGGCGTGCAGAAGATCCTGAAGGAGCGTGGTCATCGCCACGTCATAGAACTCGGGCGTGGTGAGACCATGCCGATCATCCCGACGGGCCCGAATCGTCCGAAGCCGGAGCGCGTAGCGCGCGACCCCGGCGACGATCTGTTCTCGCGTCCGTCGAACGTGATCCCGATGGAGCGGTTGGCCGAGGCTGTGAGCGAGCCGATTGCCGAAGAACCCGTAGCTGAGGCGGCCACCGAAGAACCGGGTATCGAGAGCGAGATCGAAGCAGCTGCCTGCGAGCTTCAGGAGGCTGAAGCAGTCGCCACCAAGCAGGGGCTCAGCGAGGCCAATCGCGTCAAGCTCGAAGTCCTGCTCGGCGAGTTGTTGCAGATGAAGGCGCGGCTCAAGGCGGGATGAAAGCACTCCTCTATCATGGTCCGCGCGACATCCGGTACGGATCGGTCGCCGACCCGGCCTTCAAGGACGACCGCGACGCCATCGTGAAGATGGAGCGCTGCGGTATCTGCGGCAGCGACCTGCATATCTATCACGGCGAGGGGTTCAGCCCCGATCTCGGCTTCTGCGTCGGGCACGAGGCGATCGGCGAGGTGGTCGAGGCCGGGCGCGGCGTGCGCAAGCTGAAGCCCGGCGACAGGGTGATGTTGTCGGCTGCCGTGGGCTGCGGGTCATGCGAGATGTGCCTGGCCGGGCACATCACCCGGTGTCTGAACAATCAGATGCAATGCTATGGATTGTCAGCGAATTTGCAGGGATGCCAGGCCGAAGCAATCCGCGTGCCAGCTGCGGACTTCAATGCGCATCCGATTCCGGAGGGCCTGACGCCGGACCAGGCGCTGATGCTGACCGACAACCTGCCGACGGCATGGTTCGGACTTCAGGGCGCGGAGATCGCGCCGGGCAAGACGGTTGTGGTCGTGGGCCTCGGGCCGATCGGGCTGATGGCGGTCGAGGGTGCCTATGTGATGGGCGCAAGCAGGGTATTCGCGGTCGATCTGGTCGCGGAGCGGCGGGCGCGGGCGGAGACACTGGGCGCGACAGCGCTGCATCCCGATCAGACGATGGCCGCCATTGCGGAGGCGACCAAGGGCCGGATGGCGGATTGCGCGGTCGAGTGCGTCGGCGCCGACGCGACGATCAATCTCGCGATGGGCCTCGTCGGGCGGAGCGGCGCGGTGTCGGTGATCGGTGTGAACCAGACGCGCCAGTTCAGCTTCCCGATGGGCATGGCGTTCTTCAAGGGCCTTACGTTCCGCATCGGAACCTGCTCGGTGCAGGACACCTGGCGTGCGCTTGTGCCTCTGATCCGGCAGGGGCGGCTGCATCCCGAAAAGTTCGTCTCGCACACGATGCCGCTCAGCGAAGGTGCAGATGCCTATCGCTTGTTCGACGCACGCAAGGACGGCGCGCTGAAGATGGTGATGACGGCCTGAACAATTCGTCTCGAATTGTTTTGCGGCATTCTGTCATCGAAACGTCAGTTCCCTGAACGAATGTGCGCAGACAAACGCATAACCGCTTGCCGCCTGCTCTCAGTCTGGCATGATCGCATCCGGTCGGAGCGGGGGTTCTGCCTTGAACAGGGATGTTCATGTTCGCGTTGACCCGCCGGCCCGATACCAGGAAAGCGCCTGACAGGAAGGCGTCCGGGCGCGAAAGCGCCGGTTCCCCGGTCTCCAGACTAGGCAAGGGCGTGAAAGTTCGCGGCATCCTCGAGATCGAGGGTGAGCTCGTCGTGTCCGGACAGGTCTTCGGACAGATCGCCGCGCTGAAGGTGACGATCACGCCGGACGGGTTCGTGGAGGGAGACATCGTGGCGCGCGAGGTCGTGATCGGCGGAAAACTGGAGGGCCGCGTGTACGCGCCTACCGTGCTGGTCGAGATCACCGCGCAGGTTGCCGGCAAGCTCTTTCACCACACCATCGAAGTGATGCGCGGCGCGCGTGTCGATGGGCGCACGCCGTGGCGCCCGCTGAACTTCTTCGAAAATCTCGATCATCTCCCGGAGGCTTGAACGATGGCGATCTTCAAAAGCAACGACCCTAAGCCGGAACCCGCGAAGCCCGCGGCGACACCTGCGCCCGTGCCGGAGTCGCCCCGGCCCGTGGCGACTGCGCAGCCGCTTTCACCCGTGACACCCCCAGCAAGGACAGGAGTACCCATGGCCTCAGTCATCAGCAAGGCGCTCAAGATCACCGGTCAGCTCGAAAGCACCGAGGACATCCAGATCGACGGCGAGATCGACGGCGATGTGCGCGGGGTGGGCGTGAAGATCGGCAGCAACGCCAAGGTGAAAGGCACCGTGTACGGCGACGAAGTCGAACTGGCGGGCACGATCGACGGCAAGATCGAAGCCAAGAAGGTGATCCTGAACGGCACCGCTCGGATGACGGGCGACGTCGTGCACCAGGACATCAAGATCGAGTCCGGGGCGTTCATCGACGGGCACCTGAAGCCCGAATTCGGCAAGAGCGGCGCGAAGCCGGCGTCGGTGACGAGCACGCCGCGGCAGTTGCAGAGCGTGCCGACCGGGACGTAATGGCGGGCTCCTGATCCTTCCGAGCCGCGGGCAGTGGGTCAGGAGGTCCAACGCGCATGAAAATTACTGAATTAAGGTTTACGCGCTGGCCCTGCTGCATTGTTGTCAGGGACGAAACTAGGCAAAGTCACCTACACTTTTAAGTGATTGTGCCGACGGGCATGCCGCCGGGGGCGTTGGGCAAGGCGCGTGAAGTATTTAAGAGTCTTTCTGCGCCCGGCTGGCCGCCGCGACGCGCCTGAACTGCGCTGGCGCGTCGTTGACCTGCGCGCATCCGTGCGTGGTGGCCGGCCGTGAGCAGGACCAGCGCCACCATCCTCCGCGCCATCCTGCTGGGCACGAGTTGTCTTTCGGCCATCGGCCAGTTGCCGGCTCGCGCGCAGCCGGTGGGTGGCCAGGTAGTCCTGGGCTCCGCCACGATCACCAATCCCAATCCAAACTCCACCATCATCGACCAGAAGACGGGCAAGGCCGTCATCAACTGGAACAGTTTCTCGATCGGTGCCGGCGGCTCGGTTCAGTTCAATCAGCCCAATGCGAGCGCCATCGCGCTGAACCGCGTGCTGGGCGGCGAGGCCTCGTCGTTCTACGGCAAGCTGCTGGCCAACGGGCAAGTCTGGATCATCAACCAGAATGGCATCCTGTTCGGCCAGGGCGCGACGTTCAACGTTGGCGGAATTCTCGCCACGACCGCCGACATCTCCGATACCGATTTCGCGGCCGGCAATTACAGGTTCTCCGGCGGCACGGGCGCGTCGGTTGTCAACCAGGGAACGATCCGCGCGAAGAATGGCGGCGTCGTCCTCTCCGGCGCGAGCGTGCAGAACCAGGGCCTGATCGAAGCCGATGCAGGCACGGTGGTGCTCGGTGGCGCGTCGGCCTTCACCGTCGACTTCGTCGGCGACGGCCTGATCAAGTACGCCATCACGCAGCCGGCACAGAAAGCCGACAACGGTCAGCCCGGGGTGTCGAACTCCGGGACGATCAACGCGCCGGGCGGGCGGGTGGTGATGACCGCGCGCGCTGCGGCTGACGTGCAGGACGCGGTGGTCAACAACACCGGCATGATCTCCGCGACCAGCGCACGAGTGCAGAACGGCGAGGTCATCCTGGACGCGGGCGACGGCGACGTCGCCGACAGTGGCGCGATCGACGCGAGCGGCGCGGCGCGTGGCCAGACCGGTGGCTCGGTCGCAATTACGGGCCGCAACATCGCGGTCGCCGACGGCGCGCGGATCGACGTGTCGGGTGACTCCGGTGGCGGCACCGTCCGCATCGGCGGCGACATGCACGGGCAAGGCCCGTTTCAAAACGCTGCGAACACGCATATCGGCCGCGCCGCGATCACCGCCAACGCGACCCGCAGCGGCAATGGCGGCTCGCTGGTCGTGTGGTCGAACGGCATCACGGATTTCTCCGCGCTGTTCAGCGCCAGGGGTGGGACGCTGTCCGGCAATGGCGGCTTCCTGGAAACCTCGGGCCACGATCTGCATGTCGGCGACGACGCGAAGGTCGATACGACGGCACCCAACGGGCAAACCGGTCTGTGGCTGCTGGACCCCAAGAACATTGGCATCGTTTCGAGCGGAGGCGGCGCGAGCCTGGACGTCAACGGCACGTTGGCCGTCGGCACAGACGCGGGCGCCGATGACACGATCAATGCCTCGACCATCACGGGCCAACTCGGCACCACCGATGTGATGCTTCAGGCCAGCAACGATATCAACATCGGTGCTGACGTCATCTATAGCAGCACGCACAATCTGAGTTTGCTGGCCGGACACAACATCAACGCGTCCGCATCCGTCCAGAACGCCGGCACCGGCGGCGTATACCTGGTGGGCGGCTGGAACCTCACCGAAACCAATCCCGCGAATTTCACCGCCGCTGGCGTCTACGGCAACAATTCCGGCGTCGTTTCGGTTATTGCGAACGCCGCCAATGTCTTCATCGGCAGCGCAGGCGGGCCGACTGTCCTGGCGGGCAGCCGCGTCGTCATCTCCGGACAAGGCTCGTTTGCACAGGTCGGTTATCACGGCGCCGGCGGCGGCTCGATCGCGGTGTATGCGCTGCACGACGTCGTGCTCGAAAACCGGACGAGCGCCGCGATGCTCGGCAACGGTTCGGTCACCGATGCGATAGCCGGCGAGATCACCGGCGACGTCGCAATCCACGCGAACCAGGGCGCGGGAGCCATCGACGGCTACCTCGCGATGACGACGACGGGCGGTGCCGTGTATCTGGGCAACCGCGCGACCGCCGGGCATACCGCCAGCGGCAACCTGCTGCTCACGGCATACGGTGCACTGGGTGCCACGTCGCTCACGACCAGCGTCGCCACCGATATCCTTCAAGGCGACGTCTTCGTCGGCACCAACCAGGGTTACACGCCGACGAGCAATTTGGACTACGCCAGCGCCCATACGCTGAGCATCGCTTCCCGGACCGACCTCGTCGTGGGCAATGACATCCAGAACAGCGGCACCGGCGCGATAAATCTGATTGCTGGTTGGGACGGGATAACGACCATCCTGGCCAATCTCACGAACGCGGGCGTCTACGGTAACGGCGGCGGATTCATCGAGAACAGCGGCAGCGTTGCGATCGGCGGTGCCGGCGGTACGACGACGCTGGCGGCCGACAGTATCACTCTGGGCACCTATGGCTCGGCGCAGATCGGCTACTACGGTATCGGTGGCGGCAGCATCAATGTTCTGACCAAGCACGATCTGAACGCCTCGATGCATAGCGGCGGTACGGTGCAGATCGGCAATGGCGACGGAGTTACCGCAGGCAGTGTCACCGGAAATATCGGCATCACCGTCGGCGGAAACCTGAATCTCAACGAGACCTCAGGCTCCGTCATCCTCGGCAACCGCGCCGCAGGCGGTAGCACCGAGACCGGCAACCTTACCGTCGTTGCCGGGACCCTTTCCCAGACAGGCACTCCGTTGAGCGACAGCATTCACGCGGCGCTGGCCGGTGGCGATGTGCTGCTCAACATCACCGGTAGCGATTTGTCGGTCGCCTCTGCGATCGGCGCAAGCTATTCAAGCGCCCATAACCTGACCCTGGAGTCGGGGGCCACGCTCACCGTCGACGCGGCCGTCACCAACACGGGCAGCGGTTCCGTCACGCTGGGCGGCAACTCCATAACCGCCGGTGGCAGCGGTGCGGTGACAGCCAGCACCGTCACGCTCAACTCGGTCACCGGCATCGGTTTCAACAACTCCGGCAACAACATCGTCGCCGGCACGCTCAACATCACCGCGAGCGACACCGTCTCCCTGCTGGGCAGCGGCAACGCGTTCGGCACTTTGTCGATCGTCAACGCGTCCGCCGCGACGATCACGGACACAGCCGCGGTGGAGATCGATGGCGCGACAGTGACGGGAACGCTAGCGCTGACCAGCACTGGCGCAATCACCCAGGGCACCGGCGCCGCCAATGCGATCAGCGCAACAACCTTGAACGTTTCGACCAGTGGCGCGATCACGCTGGCCAACGCCGGCAACGCGTTCGGCACTCTGTCGATCGTCAACGCTTCCGCGGCGACGATCACCGACAGGGGCGCGGTGGAGATCGATGGCGCATCAGTAAGCAACGGCTTCTCGCTGACGACCACGGGGGACATCGCCCAGGGCAGCGGAAATGCCAATCATATCACCGCTGCGGGTCTGACGCTCTCGACCAGCGGTGGGATCACGCTGGGCAACGCCGGGAACGCGTTCGGCACTCTGTCGATCGTCAACGGGACCGCGGCGACGATCACGGACACGGGCGCGGTCGAACTCGATGGCGCGACAGTGACGGGAACGCTAGCGCTGACCAGCACTGGCACGATCACCCAGGGCAGCGGCGCCGCCAATGCCATCAGCGCAACGACGTTGAACGTTTCGACCAGTGGCGCGATCACGCTGGGCAACGCCGCCAATGCCTTCTCGGCGCTGACGATCGGCAACGGCGCAAGCGCGGTGATTCAGGACACAGGAGCCGTTGAAGTCGACGGCGTGACGGTTACTGGGACGTTCGCACTCACGACCACCGCTGCGATCACGCAAGGGGCCGGGGCGGGCCGTGCGATCAGCGCGACGACGCTGAACGTTTCGACCAGTGGCGCGATCACGCTCGACAACCCTGCGAACGCGTTCACGAACCTGACGATCGGCAACGGGTCTGCTGCGACCATCCGAGACACCGGCGCGGTCGAGATCGATGGCGTCGCCGTCGCAGGGACGCTGGCGCTGACAACGACCGGCGCCATCACGCAAAGCGCCGGCGCGGGCAACGCGATCAGCGCGACGACGCTGAACGTTTCGACCAGTGGCGCCATCACGCTCGACAACCCTGCGAACGCGTTCACGAACCTGATGGTCGGCAACGGGTCTGCTGCGACCATCCGGGACACCAGCACGGTCGAGATCGATGGCGTCGCCGTCGCAGGGACGCTGGCGCTGACGACGACGGGCGCGATCACGCAGGGTGCGGGCGCGGGCAACGCCATCAGCGCAGCGATTCTGAACGTCTCGGCGGGCGGCTCGATCACGCTCGACAATGCCGCCAATGCGTTCGGCACGCTCACGATCGACAACGCATCCACCGCCAGAATCCGGGACAGCGTCGCAATCGAGATCGATGGCGTATCGGTGGCCGGCGCGCTCGCCCTGACCACGACTGGCGCGGTCACGCAAGGCGCTGGCGCAGGCAACGCAATCCGTGCGGCGCTGCTGAACGTCTCCACCAGCGGCGCGATCACGCTGGGCAACGCGGCCAATGCCTTCGGCCAGTTGACGATCGGCGGCGCAACCGACGCCGTTATCGCCGACACGGGCGACGTCTCAGGCAATGTCAAGGTGGATGGTGTGGTCGCCGACACGCTGACGCTGAGCGGCAGCACGAGGGTCAGCCAGGGTGCGGGTGGCTCTGACTTCATCAGCGCGAGGCTGCTGACGGTCTCGGCGAGCGGAAGCATCACGCTGAACAACGCCGGCAATGCCTTCGGCAAGCTCGCGATCGGCGGCGGGACCGACGCGACGATCGTCGACGCCGGCGGCCATGCGGGCAACCTCGAGATCGACGGTGCGGCGGTCACGGGTACGCTGACGATCAGCGGCAGCGCCACCGTCAGCCAGGGGACGGGCGGCACGGACTTCATCAGTGCCGGTGCGCTGGCGGTCTCGGCGACCGGCGCGATCACACTCAGCAACGCAGCTAACGCGTTCGGCTATCTGACGATCGGCAACGGGACCGACGCCACCATCGTCGACACCGGCGACCTTGCGGGCAACCTCGAGATCGACGGGGCCGCCGTATCGGCCACACTCAACGTCAGCGGCAGCACCACGATCAGCCAGGGGGCCGGCTTCACGGACCTCATCAGCGCGAACACGCTGACGGTATCGGCGGCCAGTTCGATCGTGCTCGACAACCCGGGCAATACGTTAGGGAAGCTGACGGTCGGCAGCACGAACGCGCTCATCGTCGACACCGGTGACCTCGCCGGCAACGTCGAGATCGACGGCGCGACGGTGAGCGGGCAGTTCATCCTGTTCGGCAGCGACACGATCACCCAGGGCGCAGGCGGTACGAACGCCATTAGTGCGGGTCTGGTCGCGGTGGCGGCAGCGGGCGCGATCACGCTAGGCAACACGGCCAATGCTTTCGGCCACCTGTCGATCGGCGGTGGAACCGATGCCACGATCGTCGATGCCGGCGACCATACGGGCCGCCTCAAGATCTACGGCGCCACGGTGTCCGGCACGCTCACGATCAGTGGCAGCACGACGATCAGTCAGGGTGCGGGCAACACGGACTTCATCAGCGCCGATACGCTGAACCTCTCGGCGAGCGGCGCGATCACGCTCAATAATGCCGCCAACTCGTTCTCCCATCTCATCATCGGTAGCGCAGCGAGCGCGTCGCTGAAGGATACGGCACCGCTCGAGATCGACGGCGTAACGGTGACCGGGGCGTTGATGCTGGCCAACACGGCATCGATCGGGCAGGGCAGCAGCGCGGGCGACCTGATCAGTGCGGGCAGTGTGAACGTTTCGTCTGCAGGCACGATCACGCTGAACAACACCGACAATACCTTCGGCAAGCTGGCGATCGGCGCCGGCACCGACTCCGTCATTGTCGACACCGGCGACGTCTCGGGCAATGTCGAGATCGACGGCGTGGTAACCGGGACTCTGACGCTGAGCGGCAGCACGACGATCAGCCAGGGCGCTGGCGTCTCCGATTTCATCAGCGCGAACATGCTGACGGCCTCGGCGAGCGGCGCGATCACGCTCGACAACGTCGCCAATTCCTTCGCTAGGCTGAAGATCGGCGGCGGAACGGGTGCCACCATCGTCGATACCGGTAACCTGGAGATCGACGGCGCCACAGTGAGCGGCACGTTCGCGATGAGCGGCGTCAGCGCGATCAGCGAGGGCAGCAGTGGTACGGACTACATCAGCGCGAGCCTGGTGAACCTCTCGGCGAGCGGTGCCATTGCGCTGGGTAACGCCGCCAACGCGTTCGGCCACCTGTCGGTCGGTGGCGGCAGCGGCGCGACCATCGTAGACACAGGCAAACTGGAGATCGATGGCGTCACTGTGACCGGTACGCTCGCGGTCAGCGGCGTCAACACGCTCAGCCAGGGCGCGGGTGGGGCAAATTCCATCACCGCCGGGCTGGTGAACGTCTCGGCGAGCGGCGCGATCACGCTCGATAATGCCGCCAACGCGTTCGGCCACCTGACGATTGGCGGCGGCGCCGGCGCGACCATCGTCGACACCGGCAACCTCGAGATCGACCGCGCTACCGTGACCGGTACGCTCGCGGTGAGCGGTGCCAACACGCTCAGCCAAGGTTCGGGCGGGGCAAATTCCATCAGCGCCGGCTTGGTGAACGTTTCGGCGAGCGGCGCGATCACGCTGACCAACGCCGCGAACACTTTCGGCAAGCTGACGATCAGCGGCGGAGCTGGCGCCACGATCGTGGACAAAGGCGATCTGGCGGGCAATCTCGAAATCGATGGCGCCACGGTGACAGGGACGCTCGCCGTCAGCGGCAGCAGCACGATCACCCAGGGCACGGGCGGCACGAACCTCATCAGCGCCGGGCTCTTGAACGTCTCGGCCACGGGAGCGATCACGTTGGACAACGCATCCAATGCGTTTGCCCACCTGACGATCGGGAGCGGAACAGGCGCCACGCTCAAGGACACCGGTCCCCTCGAGATCGATGGCGCCACGGTCACCGGAACGCTGGCGTTGACAGGCGGCGGCGCCATCAGCCAGGGCGCGGGCAACGCGATCAGCGCCGGCTCGCTGAGCATTTCGACCGCGGGCACGATCACACTCGGCAACACGGCGAACACGTTCGGCAAGGTGACGGTCGGCGGCGGATCGGCGGCCACGCTGTATGACTCCAGCGGCGTCGAGGTCGACGGCGCAACGGTCGCAGGAGCACTGGCGCTTACGAGCGGCGGAGCAATCACCCAGGGAAGTTCTGCGGGCGACGCGATCAGCTCGGCCGCGTTGAATGTCTCGGTAACCGGCGCAATCAACCTTGCCAACACAGCTAACGCGTTCGGAAAACTGACGATCAACGGTGCGCCAAGCGCGACGCTGTTCGACTCGACCGGCGTCGAGGTCGATGGCGTGGGGCTGACGGGCGCCCTGACGCTCACCAGCCTCGGCTCGATCAGCCAGGGCAGCGTCGGGGCCGATGCGATCTCCGCCGCAGGCGTGAACCTTTCGGCCGGCGGCGCCATCACGCTGGGCAACGCGAGCAATGCGTTCGGTGCGCTGACGATCGCCAACGGCGCCGGCGCGACGATTGCCGATACCGGCAGTCTGGAGATCGATGGCGCCACGGTGAGCGGGACGCTCGCGGCGAGCAGCGGCGGGTCGATCACCCAGGGCACCGGTGCCGCGGACTTCATCAGCGCGAGCGCACTGAACGTCTCGGCGAACGGCGCGATCTCGTTCGGAAACACTGCCAACGTGTTCGGCAAGCTGACGATCGGCGGTGGCACCAGTGCGTCGCTGTTCGACCACAGCGGAGTCGAGATCGACGGCGTCGCAGTGACGGGCACGTTGACGCTGACCGGCAACGGAGCGATCAGCGAGGGTGCTGGTGCCGGCAACGCGATACAGGCCAGCGGGTTGAACCTGACGACCAGCAGCGGTGCGATTACGCTGAACAATGCGGGCAATGCGTTCGCTACGCTGACCGTGCTGACGCATGGATCGGACAACGTGTCGTTCGTCGACTCAACCGGTGTGACGATCGCCGGGGCCACGGTGGGCGGGACGCTGAGCATCTCGGCCGGTGGGGCGATCGGTCAGAGTGCAGCCGTCCATGCTGCGGCCCTCAACCTGACGTCGGGCGGCGCGATCACGCTCACCGACCACGGCAACGTCTTCGGTACGCTCAGTATCGGCGGCGCCACGAACGCGATGCTGTACGACGGCGGCGCGGTCGAGATCGACGGCACTGCGGTAACCAACACTCTGGGCCTGACCAGTACAGGCGCCATCAGCCAGGGCAGCGCCGCCGGCGATGCCATCGCGACGCATACGCTCATCGTGTCGGCGGGTGGCGCGATTATGCTGGGCCACGCAGGCAACACCTTCGACCTGCTGACCATCGGCACCGGAACGGATGCCTCGCTGCACGATGCGAAGGCCGTGGAGATCGACGGCGTCGCGCTGACCGGTACATTCTCGCTGAACAGTGCGGGCGCGATGAGCCAGGGCGGAACGGCCGGCGACGCGATCGTCGCGGCGGCGCTCAACCTGTCCACCGTCAGCGGGTCAATCGACCTGGAGAACAGCGGCAACGTTTTCGGGACACTCACGGTGCTGACGCACGGGTCCGACGACGCGCGGCTCGTCGACGACCCCGGGCTGATAGTTGCCAGTGCGACAGTAGGCGGGACGCTGTTGCTGGTTGCGGACGGCGCGATCACGCAGAGCGGGGCGATCCAGGCTGCTGCGCTGGATGTCTCAACCACGGGCGGTGCGATCACTCTTACGAATGCGGGGAACGTGTTCGGGACGCTGACGGCGCTGACGCACGGTGCGGACAACGCGTCGTTTGTGGACAGTACCGGCGTCACCGTGGCCAGCGCGACGGTCGGCGGGACATTAAACTTGGCAACCGGCGGCGCCGTGAGCCAGACCGGAGCAATCCAGGCGGCGGCGCTCAACGTATCGACGAGCAGCGGCGCGATCACGCTGACGAAAGCCAGCAATGCGTTCGGGACGCTGACCCTGGCGACGCGTGGGGCGGACGGCGCGACGATCACAGATTCGACCGGGGTATCGTTCACCGGCGCAACGGTCGGTGGCACGCTGACGCTGGCCGCCGGCGGCGCAGTGAGCCAGACCGGAGCGATCAATGCGCCACTGCTCAACATCAGCACGGTGTCGGGTGCGATCACGCTGACCAATGCCGGCAATGTGTTCGGCACCCTGACCCTGCTGACCCATGGCTCGGACAATGCGACTCTGACCGATTCCGCTGGTGTGTCGATTGCTGGGGCGACGGTCGGCGGGACGCTCACCCTTGCAACCAGAGGCGCGGTGAGCCAGATCGGAGCGATCAGTGCCTCAGAGCTTAACGTCTCTACGGCGTCGGGAGCGATCACGCTGACCAACTCCGCCAACGCCTTCGGCACACTGACACTCCTCACCCACGGCACAGACAGCGCAACCATCACTGACTCCAGCGCTGTGACCATCGCCGGCGCGTCGGTTGGTGGTACCTTCACGCTGGCAGCGGGCGGGGCGATCTCGCAGACCGGTGCGGTGCAGACGGCGGCACTCAACGTCTCGACATCGAGCGGCGCGATCACGCTCACAAGCACGGGCAACACATTCGCCACGCTGACGGCGCTGACGCACGCATCCGACAATGCAACGTTCACGGTCTCTACGGGTGTGACGGTAGCGGGCGCCACGGTGGGCGGCACGCTCGCGCTGTCGACCGGCGGCGCCGTGACGCAGACCGGAGCGATCGCAACGTCGGTGCTCAGCGTCTCGACGTCGACCGGGGCAGTCACGCTCACCAATGCGGGCAACACATTCGGCACGCTGGCGCTGCTCACGCACGGCACCGACAACGCCATGATCACCGACTTGACCGGCGTTTCGTTCTCGGGTGCCACGGTGGGCGGCACGCTGAAACTTGCGGCGGGCGGAGCGGTGACGCAGACGGGCGCGGTGCAGTCGTCGGCACTCGATGTGTTGACCACGACGGGTGCGATCACGCTGACGAACGGTGGCAATGTGTTCAGCGCGCTGACCTTGCTGGCGCATGGTTCGGACAGCGCGACGATCACCGACTCGACCGGGGTGTCGATTGCCGGAGCGACGGTAGGTGGAACCCTCGCGCTGGCGGCCGGCGGAGCTGTGACGCAGAGTGGGGCGATCCAGGCCGCGGCGCTCAATGTCTCCACCTCGACCGGAAGCATCACGCTGAACAATGCAGGCAATGCGTTCGGGACGCTGACACTTCTGATGCACGGTTCCGACGATGCGAGCCTGACCGACAGCACAGGTGTGTCGATCGCGAGTGCAGTCGCCGGCGGCAAGCTGACGCTGGTGACAGGCGGGGCGGTGACGCAGACGGGAACCATCCAGGCTGCGGCGCTCAATGTGGCGACGTCCACGGGCGCGATCACGCTCACCAATGCTGCCAACGCGTTCGGCACGTTGGCGCTGCTGACGCATGGTTCGGACAATGTCACGATCACGGACTCAACCGGGGTGTCGATGGCCGGTGCGACGGTGGGCGGCACGCTGACGCTGTCGGCCGGCGGGGCGGTGACGCAGACGGGCGCTATCCAGGCTGCGGCGCTGAACGTGTCGACGTCGACCGGCGCGATCACGCTGACCAACGCCGCTAACGCCTTCGGCACCCTGACCCTCCTCACCCACGGCACAGACAGCGCAACCATCACTGACTCCAGCGCTATGACCATCGCCAGCGCGTCGGTTGGCGGTACCTTCACTCTGGCAGCGGGCGGGGCGATCTCGCAGACCGGCGCAATCCAGACGGCGGCGATTAATATCTCGACTACGAGCGGTGCGATCACGCTCACCAATGCTGGCAACGCGTTCGCCACGCTGACTACGCTGACCCATGGAACCGCCAACGCGAGCTTCAGCGACAGCACCGGCGTCAACATTGCCGGCGCCACCGTCGGGGGGACGCTCGCGCTGGTGGCCGGCGGACCGGTGACGCAATCCGGCGCGATCAAGGCCGCTGCGCTGAACGTTGCGACATCCACGGGTGCGATCACGCTCGCCAGCGCGGGCAATGAGTTCGCCGCGCTCACCGTGCAGACGCATGGATCCGACAACGCGACGTTCACCGATTCAGCGGGCGTGACGGTCGCGGGCGCGACAGTGGCTGGTACGCTGGCGCTGGTGGCCGGCGGAGCGGTGGGCCAGACCGGAGCGATCAATGCCGCGGCGCTCAACATCTCAACTACGAGCGGCGGCATCACGCTTACGAATGCCGCGAACGTGTTTGGGACACTGACGGCGCTGACGCACGGTGCGGACAACGCGTCGTTTGTGGACAGTACCGGCGTCACCGTGGCCAGCGCGACGGTCGGCGGGACGCTGAACCTCGCCACGGGTGGGGCGGTGAGCCAGACGGGGGCGATCCAGGCGGCGGCGCTCAACGTGTCGACGAGCAACGGCGCGATGACGCTCACCAACGCCGCCAACGCCTTCGGCACCCTGACCCTCCTCACCCATGGCACAGACAGCGCGACCGTCACCGACTCCAGCGCTGTGACCGTCGCCAGTGCGTCGGGTGGTGGTACCTTCACTCTGGCAGCGGGCGGGGCGATCTCGCAGACCGGCGCGATCCAGACGGCGGCACTTAACATCGCGACTACGAGCGGTGCGATCACGCTCACCAATGCTGGCAACGCCTTCGGCACGCTAAACTTGCTGACGCATGGGGCGGACAGCGCGACGATCACGGACTCGACCGGTGTGTCGATAGCGGGCGCGGTAGTGGGCGGTACGCTGGCGCTGGTGGCCGGCGGGGCGGTGAGACAGACCGGAGCGATCAATGCCGCGGCGCTCAGCATCTCGACTACGAGTGGTGCGATTACCCTGACCAATGCTGCGAACGTGTTCGGGACTCTGACGGCGCTGACGCACGGTGCGGACAACGCGTCGTTTGTGGACAGTACCGGCGTCACTGTGGCCAGCGCGACGGTCGGCGGGAAGCTGACCCTCGCGACGGATGGGGCGGTGAGCCAGACGGGGGCAATCCAGGCGGCAGCGCTCAACGTGTCGACGGGCAACGGCGCGATCACGCTGACGAATGCCGGCAATGTGTTCGGGACGCTGACCCTGCTGACCCATGGCACCGACAGCGTGACGATGGCGGACTCGACCGGGGTCTCGTTCGCGGGTACGACAGTGGGGGGCACGCTGACCCTCGCCGCCGGCGGCGCGGTGACACAGAGCGGCGCCATCCAGGCCGCGGCGCTGAACGTGTCGACGTCCACAAGCGGCATCACGCTGACCAACGCCGGCAACGTCTTCAGCACTTTGACGTTGCTGACGCACGGCTCGGACAATGTGACGCTGACCGATTCCACTGGTGTGTCGATTGCCGGGGCGACGGTGGGCGGCACGCTCGCCCTGGCAACCGGTGGCGCGGTGACACAGAGCGGGGCGATCAACGCGTCGGCGCTTAGTGTCTTGACATCCTCCGGCGCGATCACCCTGACCAACCCCGGCAACGTCTTCAGCACGCTGACCCTGCTGACCCATGGGTCAGACAACGCCACGATCACGGGCTCGACCGGTGTATCGGTTGCCAGCGCGACGGTGGGCGGCACGCTGACCCTGGCAACCGGCGGCGCGGTGACACAGAGCGGCGCCATCCAGGCCGCTGCGCTGAACGTGTCGACATCTACGGGCGCGGTCACGTTGACCAACGCCGCCAACGCCTTCGGCACTCTGACGTTGCTGACGCACGGTTCGGACAATGCGACGCTGACCGATTCCACCGGGGTCTCGTTCGCGGGTGCGACGGTGGGCGGCACGCTGACGCTCGCCGCCGGCGGTGCGGTGAGCGAGACCGGCGCCATCCAGGCCGCGGCGCTCAACGTCTCGACGTCCACAGGTGGCATCACGCTGACCAACGCCGGCAATGTGTTCAGCATGCTGACCCTGCTGACCCAGGGCTCGGACAACGCCATGATCACGGACTCGACCGGTGTATCGGTTGCCAGTGCGACGGTGGGTGGCACGCTGACGCTGACAACCGGCGGTGCGGTGACACAGAGCGGGGCGATCAACGCGTCGGCGCTGAATGTCTCGACATCCTCCGGTGCCATCACCCTGAACAATGGGAGCAACGTGTTCGAAACGCTGACGCTCCTGACACACGGCTCCGACGATGCGAGCCTGACCGACAGCACCGGCGTGTCAATTGCGAGCGCGATCGTGGGCGGAAAGCTGACGCTGGTGACTGGTGGCGCCGTGAGCCAGACCGGCGCGATCCAGGCTGCGGCCCTGAATGTCTCGACCTCTACGGGTGCGATCACGCTGACCAACGCCACCAATGTCTTCGGCGCGCTGACGTTGCTGACGCACAGCTCGGACAGCGCCACGATCACCGACTCTACCGCTATGTCGATCACCGGCGCGACGGTGGGCGGTACGCTGACGCTCGCCGCCGGAGGCGCAGTGAGCCAGACGGGCGCCATCCAGGCCGCAGCGCTCAATGTCTCGACGAGCAGCGGCGCGATCACGCTGACCAACGCTGCCAACGCCTTCGGCACCCTGACACTCCTCACCCACGGCACAGACAGCGCGACACTGGCGGACAGCATCGACCTGACCGTCGCGTCGGCGGCCGTCGGTGCGAACCTGACGCTGCTGTCGGCCGGCAATATTGGCGTCGTGACCGCGGTGCAGAGCACGACGGGTGCGATCAACCTGGTGGCTGGCTGGGACAAGCACACGCTCGCACCGGCGAATTTCGGCACGGCCGGCGTGTTCGGCAACAACGGCAAGGGCGTGACCATCGGCGGTGCTGGAGCCGCCGGAAACGCCTCGCTTGGCACGGCGAGCGGGACGACGAGCATATACGGTGCGAGCCTGACCGTGGCCGCGGTCCACGGTTACGCGCAGATCGGCGCGCACGGCAATGGCAGTGGCGCGGTCCTGGTGAACGTCACGGGCAATGTCTCGGTCGCCGGCGGCGCAGGCAACGGTCAGTTCGCTCAGATCGGGAATGGCGGACTTCTGACCACGGGCAACAACAGCGGCGACATCACGATCACGGCCGGCGGCAATCTTGTGATGACCGGCGGCACGGGGAGCGAGAGCTTTGTGCAGATCGGTCAGGGTGGCGCGGAGTCCAACAACGATACCTCCGGCTACAGCAATACCGGCGTGGTCACGATCAGCGCCGTGAACCTTGTGCTGACGGGCGGCACGGGGACCGCGAGCTACGCGCAGATCGGCGAGGGCGGCTATCGCGTCGGCAACGGCTTGAGCGGAGGGCTGGGCGACAACATCGGCACAATAACCGTGAACGCCAGCGGCACGGTTCTCCCTACTTGGCACGACTTATGGCGGTAACGGCACAACGAATTTTGCCCTGCCAAACATGCAAAGCCGGGTTCCGATCCATCAGGGGCAGGGCCAGGGGCTGTCTTCGTATGTCCTGGGACAAAGCGCGGGTACAGAGAGTGTGTCGCTGCTCACGTCGAACCTGCCCAGCCACAATCACGGGCTTACTCAGGCAAACGCGAAGGCCTTCCTCGATGCCAAGCCGGATGCTCCGGGTACCTCAACGCCGAACGGCGCGTTCCTGGCGAGCTCCAACATCTATATACACGGTTCGACGTCCAGCAGCGTTGCCTTGAATAAGGGTGTCATCGCCTTCGGGACGGGCGCGGCGACCGAGCTTGCGGGCAGCAACATACCCCATGACAACATCCAACCCTATCTGTGCGTGAACTTCATCATCGCACTGCAAGGCATCTTCCCGTCTCGCAATTGACGCGAGCCGATGCAGATGTGTACGGCCCGCGATGGACTCGCGGGCCGTTTCTCTTGGGGAAGGCCTTCGGTGGCGGCCATCGCAGCACACCAATAGACTAACGCGCGTTGATCGTGGACGCTCCGGTGTCGTGACCGTTCTTCTGGTACCATCACCCAAAGGGCCGCTGACCTTGCGCCCGGAGACGCCGGCGGATAGCGATTTCCGCTACCAACTGTTCTGCGATTCGCGGCCTTCCGAATGGTCGGCAATGGTGCTGGGGCCCATGCGCGAGATCCTGATGCGGCAGCAATTCCATGCGCAGACTGTCGGCTACCGCAGCCAATTCGAGCACGCCCGCTTCGACATCATCGAGCACGACAAAAGGCCGATCGGCCGCATCGTCATCGACATCACCGCAAGTGCCGTCCGCCTCGTCGATCAGGCCATCGTCCCGCAGGAGCGCAGCCACGGCTTTGGGACCGCGGTGATGCGCTATTGGATGGACAAGGCGGCCGCCCGGAACCTTCCCATGCGGTTGATGGTTGCGTCGACCAACCATCGCGCGAGGCAGCTCTATCTCCGGCTCGGCTTCCGTCCCATCCACGGCGACCTGCAGAACACCGAGATGGAGTGGCGTCCTTAGATCATCCGCAGGCGGCGGACGTCGGCTCGCGGTCCGCCCTTAACGCACGGCCTTCAGGCTGACGCCGGGCGGAAGCGGCATCGTGTCGGGGATCATGTAATCGCCGGCGCCTAGGTCGCAGGTGGGGTCGACGCGGTACTTGTCGAAATCGCGCTCGCCGGCGTCGTGCATCACGACGTCGTCGTCGTGGCCGCGCTGGTCTTGCGCGAAGGCCGGACGGTGACGGCGGGCGGGATCGGCGCCTTCTCCAAGGAGCAAATTGCGAGCTACAAAAAGCCGAAATTTGTCTGTTACATTTCTGTTCCGCCGCGCAACGCCTCGGGAAAGGTGCTGAAGCGCGAGCTTTACGATCGCATCGCGGCGGGCGATCTGCTGTTGGATGCGGCTTAGTCGTTTTTCGCGGAACCACGATACCTGTAACGGGATTTAACGATACCAGTAACACGGGTTTAACGCGTGATCCCTATTATGGGGGCGGTGTATGCCAGGAGGAATTTGGTATGCGCACCCGATTGATCGCTTCATCACTCACGGTGCTCGCGCTGACCACGGGCGTGGCGCTGGGCGCACTGCCGAGCCTTTCTCATATCAATAGCGATGCGCGCACAAGCAATGCACCTTCCGTGCAGAGCTGCGACTGGCAGGGCGATGGTTGCTGGCGCGGTTCCGACTACAGACGCCTCCTCGTGACATTTGCCGCGCCACCGCGACGCGATCGCCCCAAACGCGCACACATCCAACCGGGTCCTTGGCTGGGTTACGACTTCGGCGGTTACTAGCGTCCGACCGGATCAATCAGCACTCGGAGCGGCAGCGCTGGCGGCCCGCTGGCCGAGGCGCTGGATTAGTCTCCTGACCTCTGGGCGCATCTGACGCTACGGGAGGATTTGGCCCTATGTCGGGGCTATCACTCCCAAAATTCCTCCCCTATCGTGCGCCCAAGCGGTGCGGCAAAGCACTCGGGATAAACAGGGGGGCTTCTCGTGACTGTGCGCCAATGGGTTTGTGCGGCTGCTGCGATCATTGCGGCAGGTTTGTCGGCTGCCGTTTCACAATCGGGCGAGGCGCCGCTTCGCCTCGGTGATGTCGACGGCGCCGCGATCGCGAATGCCGACACCCACGCAGGCGACTGGCTGAGCCATGGCCGCACCTATTCCGAGCAACGCTTCTCACCGCTCGACAAGATCAACACGACCAACGTTATGTCGCTCGGCGTCGCCTGGGAATATCGCACCTATTCCGTGCGAGGGCTGGAGGCCACGCCCCTCGTCGCCGACGGCATGATGTTCATCACGCTCGCCTGGAGCAAGGTCATCGCGTTGGACGCGAAAAGCGGGAAGGAGCTGTGGACCTACGATCCCAAGGTGCCTGGCCAGACCGGCCGCTATGCCTGCTGCGATGTCGTCAACCGCGGCGTGGCGCTGTGGAAGGGTGCTGTGTTCGTCGGCACGCTGGACGGCCGCCTCGTCAAGCTCGACGCGAAGACAGGCAAGGCGATCTGGACCATCGACACGGTCGAGAACCACAAGCACACCTACACGATCACCGGCGCGCCGCGCGTCGCCAACGGCCTCGTCATGATCGGCAATGGCGGCGCCGAGTACGATTCACGCGGTTACGTCTCTGCGTTCGATGCCGGCACCGGCAAGCTTGTATGGCGCTTCCATGTCGTGCCCGGTGATCCGTCCAGGCCGCAGGAGAACGCCGCGCTCGAACGCGCGCTCGGAACCTGGGACACGACCGGCAAGTACAAGTTCTGGCAGATCGGCGGCGGCGGCGCGCCGTGGAACTCGATGGCCTATGACCCGCAGCTCGACCTCGTCTATTTCGGCACGGGCAACGGCAATCCCTGGAACCGGGATCTCCGCTCGCCGAAGGGCGGTGACAATCTTTATCTCTCGTCCGTCGTCGCGCTGCATGCGAAGACCGGCGAGTTCGCCTGGGCCTACCAGACGACGCCAGGCGACACCTGGGATTTCGACTCGACTGCCGACGTCGTTCTCGCCGATCTCAAGATCGGCGGGCAGCTTCGTCACGTTCTGATGCACGCGCCCAAGAACGGCTTCTTCTACGTTATCGACCGTGCCACCGGAAAGCTGATCAGCGCGCAGAAGTTCGGCGTCGTGAATTGGGCGAAGGGAATCGACCTGACGACCGGCAAGCCGATCGAGAACCCCGACGCGCGCTATAAGGACAAGCTGACGATTGTGTTTCCGTCCGCGACCGGCGCGCACAACTGGCAGCCGATGACCTACGATCCGCAAACCGGCCTCGTTTACATCCCCGCAATGGATGCGGCGCAACCCTTCGTCGGCACCACGACGATCGACTATCACCCGCACGCGTGGAATCTGGGTATCGACTTCGCGGCGATCTCCGACGCGGTACAGAAGATGATCGCGTCCGGAAAGCCGCCACCACCCGGCGTCGGATTCATCAAGGCCTGGAATCCCGTCACGCAGAAGGAAGCCTGGCAGGTTTCGATGGGCGGCTCGTGGAACAGCGGACTGCTGTCGACGGCGGGAGGATTGCTGTTCGGCGGCGACGCCTATGGCGATTTCAGCGCCTATGACGCAAGGACGGGTCAAAGGCTGTGGTCGATGGATCTCAAGACCGGCATCCTCGCGCCGGCCATGACCTACATGATCGATGGGCAGCAATATGTTGCGCTGCTCGCTGGTTGGGGCGGAGCAGGCGGCCTGGCGGCATTCCGCGATCCGAAGACGGCGCTGTCGCGCTTCCAGACCAACCAGGGCCGGCTGTTCGTGTTCAGGCTCGGCGGCCGCCAATCGGTGCAGCCTCTCGCGGCCGAAGGAACGCCGCCGGTCGAACCGCCGCCGCTGACCAAGGCGGACGCCGCCCTGACGCAGAAGGGCTTCGCGCTCTATCACCGCAATTGCCTCGTCTGCCACGGGTTCTTTGCGCAGTCTGAGGGCGAGGTACCCGACCTTCGGCTCGCGCCGCCGGAGATCTGGGGCCAGTACGAGAACATCGTGTTGAACGGGGCACTGCAGGACGGCGGCATGGCATCGTTCAAGGACGTGCTGTCCAAGAGCGATGTGGCGGCCATACGCGCCTATGTGCTTCAGCAGTCGCACTTGGCCTGGGATCAGGACAAGACCCACAAGCACTAGCCTGCAAGGAAGGGTCTCGGCGCGACCAAAGCGCTAATGAGCGCTTGGCTCCAAACATAAGAGAATTGTTTCCACCGGACACATGTGCCTACACTCGGGAAAATTGCGTGGGGGTCTCATGAAATCCGATTTGCGTAACCTGCGCGTAATCCGAGTTGGTGGCGCTGTTGCGCTACTGGCCTTCGGGGTTGGCGGATGCGGGCTTACAGAAGCCATGGAAGCGAACGTGGACCGGGACGAGGCGTTGGCGGCGTACAAGGCGTGCCTTGCCGCGCACGCGTCGGACGTCACGCCTTGCGATAGTGCCGCGCAGGCCTATGTCGCCGACCTCTCGAACGCCCATCGGCGACGCGGTGTTCTCTACTAGCCCAAGGCGTTGCACCAGAAGTTCCCGATTTGCAGGCGACGCCAACAGATTTCGGTTAAGCTTGTACGAGGGGGAAAACCGTACACTGCCGAACTTGCATGCGCGGTTGGCACGCCACCGGGGCTAGCGCATCGAGTCGTCGTTGTTCACGACCGGGACGCTGCATCACACCGAACGCCTCGCGGCCTCGCGCGAGAGCATGCGCGTATTCCTCGATTCAAGTCGTCCGCAAAGGCCAGATGATTTCACCGGCGAGGTCGAGGGCTATCTGATCGGCGGCATCCTGCTCACGCGCGGGATCGCCTCGCAGCAGAAATACGATTGGCCGACGTCGAAGATCGCGGGCGACAGTCTCGATCACTCTCAGTGCGACTGCTCGGTAACTTCTGGGCCGGGATCGGGCGCGGGCGGTGCTATGCCGGTGTTTGGCGCGTTCGGAACAGGCGTCACGAAGACCTTGTGCTGCCCGAACATCAGATAAATGCGCATCCGGTTCAACTCAGACAAGCCGAGCCAGACGACACCATCGGCGCTGCTGTGGGAGACGGGTGGCTTGCCCATGAAGCCAGGGTTCAGCGCCCTGGCCCGGCGCTCCACATACGCCAACGCCTCTCGCGCCTTTTGGTCATCGTAGGTGAACATTTGGATCACGGGATGCTGGATTAGCGTCTCGTCGATGGTCAACGTGTCGAGTTCTCGAGGGAGCCCGCTCTCTGGCAGGCGTTCAAACACCTGAGCGAACGCCTGCACGTCCATCGACGATGTCAATGTGCCTGTGCCGAATATCCCCGAGAAGCGACGCCCGTCCAACAAAACCGGTAAGGAGGTGTCACCATTCATTGGTGCAAGGGAGGCACCATCGCCGCTTAGAGCCCAAGGAGGGCGCGAGCAGGCGCCGGCCAGAATGAAATTGATCGAGCGTGCTCCGGTGTTGATCTCGACCTCCATTTGCGAACTCGCGAGAAAGTTCATGCCGAGCGAGCCAATAGCTACCACTCCGGGCGGGTGTGGGATGTGCATTGGGTAGAACTCAAGCGCACGCCAGCGTACTTTGCCGATGATGAGGTCTGCGGTGCGGCGGACCTTTACCGGATCCTCACCGAAGTAGAGCCCATCATCGTAGTCGTAGTGATGATGTCCAAAGTCCAGCCGGTCAGCATCATCCTCATAGACGAAGCTGTGTGCGCCACCGCCGAGCGTGAAGTACTCGGTTTGTCCGTTGATCGACACCGGGAGCAATAGTGTGCCGTCTGGCTGAGCCACGAAGTCTGCGTGCGCGAGGCGGGGTAGCTTGCAAATGTCTGCCGCTGCCGGAGACGCAAAAAGGAAAGCCAGCACGACAGCGCAAGATAGGCGGTTGGTCATTCGGCAATCCCTCGACGCGCAACTGTGCAGTCCGTCGCCGTCAGCTCGCAATCCCCCAACCAGGGGGAGGGATTGCGCCGAAGTTGGGCGGTCTACTGACGCTTGATAGAGTGTGCGCCGAGCCGCGCACATCGTCCGGCCCTTCAGCAAAGTCGCAAACCGGACTTGCGAACGGACGAGGGTGTAACGCCGACCAGCAGGTTAAGTTGTTGAAGTGATTGGTCGGAGCGGCGGGATTTGAACCCACGACCCCCAGTCCCCCAGACTGTCACAACGAGACAAGACGAGAACACAAGACTGGACATCACGTGTGCATTTTGGCCCGGTTCTACTGGCATTTTTGTACTTTCCATGCAACAAGAGGCTGCACGGGGTAACGCTGTAGCACACCCACTTTTGTTACCCCCCGTTACCCCGGAAGGCCGTTTCGGCCTTCCGACTGGTGCCGGACTGGGGGTCATGCATGGGCGCACGTCACCTTCTCACGGACAAGCAAATCGACAAGGCCAGAAATGCGCCAGCAGGGGCGCGCTACATCCTGTGGGATGGCGTCGTGCCGTCGTTGGGGCTGCGCGTCACCGATAAAGGCCACAAGAGCTTCCTGGTGCAGCGGCGCGTCAATGGCCGCATGATCAAGCTTACGCTCGGCGAGTATCCCGCCGTTGGGCTTGCCGACGCCCGCGAGCGCGCCCAAGCCGCGCTCAAAGACATGGCCCGGGGGATAGACCCACGCCAGGGCAAGCCTGCCCAGGTGACTGCGTCCGGCCTTCGCAAAGACAGCTTCGAAGGGGCGGTCGAGACCTACATCAAGCGCGAGGTCGAAAAGAACCGGCGCCCGCGCACGCAAGTCGAAATCATTCGCCCTTTGCGCAAGCTCTTTGTTCGCTGGGGCACCTTACCTCTCAGCGCCATTGGTCCGCGCGAAATCCTCGATCTGCTCGACGAGATTGGCGACGCCGGCACGCCGGTTGCTGCCAATCGCACCTACAGCGTTCTTCGCCGGTTTTTCCGCTGGTGCGTGGAACGGCAGCTCCTGCCCACCAATCCGGCTGCGAATGTTCGCAAGCCGTCCAAGGAGCAAAGTCGCTCCCGCGTCCTCGACGATAACGAGCTGCGGGAGGTGTGGAATGCTTGCGCCGATTTTGGTTGGCCGTTCGGCCCGTATTTTCGGGCGCTCATCCTGACCGGACAGCATCGGTCCGAACTTGCTGGCATGACCTGGGGCGAAGTGAACCTCGACGAACGGCAATGGATGGTTCCTGCTGCGCGCACCAAGAACGGTCACGAACATCTCGTCCCGCTTTCCAAGCCGATGATGGAGATATTTGCCAAGGCGCCACAATTCGCGGACGATGACGCGCCAGACGACCTGCGCGCACGTCCCATCTTCACGACCAACGGCGAGACCGGCGTTAGCGGGTTCTCGCGGGCCAAAGCGCGGCTTGAAGCAGACATGTTGAAGGCTCGCATCGACTTGGCAACCGCGAGCGGTACTGCCACGTCGAAGGTCAAGCCCATGCCGGCGTGGACGTTGCACGATCTGCGCCGTAGCTGCGCGACCGGGATGGCCCGGATCGGCGTTGCGCCACACATCATCGAAACGGTGCTCAACCACATGTCGGGATTCAGATCCGGGATCGCAGGCGTCTATCAGCGACATCCCTATGTGGAAGAACGCCGGCGCGCGCTTGAGGCCTGGGCGCAGCACCTTCAGAGCTTCGTGGACCCTGCCGAACCCGGCGCAAATGTGGTTTCCCTGCGCGGTGCAAAACGTTGAGCGAGTGGCCACCAACACTTCAAGCGCTATTTGAGCGCGAGGAGGGGGATGCAACTAGCATCTTCTCGCAAAAGCTGTGGGCGCAGCTGTCGATACGCGTACCTAGCTTCGAAAGCTTGCCTGAGACGGACAAACAGTCGATTTTTAGTTTGGCACTCGAGCTAAACCAATATGCTAGTGCAGCAAACAATCGTCTCCAAGATTCTCCGTTCACGACCCGGGAACGTCGATTTTTCGCGCCTCCTTCCGGCGCCGGCGAAGGTCAAAAATACAACAAGTGGAAAAGAGATCACGAAGACCAGTGCTGCATCGACGCGTGCGCACTCGCCCTGGCCGCTGTCCTGCAAGGCGACTTTGTTACGGCGGCACGGCACGCACTCTCCGCTGGCACCTCGGCTCATGGGCATCTCGCGGTCGTGGCACGTCCGGTGCTTGATCATGTGACAAAAAGGGGAAGTCGGCGAGGCAGGAGTAAGAAGTTGCTCCAGCGCGACGAAGAGATCCTCGAGGCGGCCGCTAACATCCGGAGAAAGAACTCAACGCTGGCTGACAACGACAGCGCGGTTGCCAAGCTGATCGTCAAGAAAGACAATTTTCTGCACAACAAGGTGAGTGAGCGCACCATCCGAGACATACTGTCGAGAGCTCGAAAGCTGGCAACGTAAGCCTCACGCTGCCAAACTCGGCGCCTCCGCCTATTGCCTCGTTGCCCGCTGCAAACAATTCTCGCCGTCATCGATAGCGAGACCTCATGCAGCAACTTCTCACATTCGAAACCCTCGTAACGCTTGGCTATGTAAGCAATCGCGTCACGTTGGGTCGTCGCATTCGCCGAGGCGAGTTTCCGGCGCCTATTCGCGTCGGGTCGCGGAACGTTGCCTGGCTCAAAGCTGAAATCGACGCCTGGCAGGCCGAACGTGTGGCGCAGCGCGATCAAACGCGCGCCGTCGGACGTCAGGTGTCGTGATGCGGAGCGTAGCCACACTCTCGAATTCAATCGTACCAGACGCGAGCTCACTGGGCCGTCTGGTGACGGGGGCGCGGCCGACGCCAGAGCGCGGTCGGCCCGCTTCCCCCGGTCTTTCGCCGCAAGGAGCTCACCGCGCCTTTCGGTGTTTCGGGGTGACGCCCGGCAGCACGCGTTGCCGGGCCGATCTCGGCTCACCCCGAAACCGAGGGCGGTGCCGGCGCGGAGCGCGCAACACAGCCTGGATACACAGGCCGTACACAGACGCCAACACAGGTATGAACACAGGCCATATGGGGCGGCGCTAGTGCAAGATCTCATCGCAAACGACCGGCTAAGTGCGCGCCTCTTTGAACTGCTCGCGTCCACGAACGATCGTGACCGGCTCTATGCGTACCGACTAAACGGAGAGAAGCCTGTAAAGCCCGCGGTCTATAAGGGACGTCCGTTTGATGACTTCTTTGACTTCCTACGCGACGAGCACCGTGGCGGCGACTTTCTGATCATGTTCCGTCGCGGCGAAACCATGCTGCTAACGGGAGTGATCGCAATTGAGGCGCCACTCTTCGGTCGCCAACGATTCATGTGAGCATCGATGAAAGGAGATCAACGATGAGTAAGATCGACTGTGGCTCTCTCGCCTCGATCAAGAAAGACGGAGTCGAATTCGAGGGCCGGATACAGCTAGGTGCGCGACTAAACGGCACGCTGATTTTGCGCAAGCATGCGCGCGCCGGAAGTTCTGACGATCATCCCGACTATACGATCGCGTACAAACCCTTGTCGGGACAGGAGCGCCCCGTGGGTGCGGGCTGGATCAAGTCGGGCCGGAACGGGGATTTCATCAGCCTCGCGCTTGATGACCCAGACTGGCTCGCGCCGATCAACTTGACGGCGTTCTCGCCGGGCTCTTCGGGACCTGATCAGCACTGGACGTTGGTGTGGTCAAGGCCGCGCCAGTCAATCCCGGACTCGGGGAGCGCGGACTGAAGGGTTTTGCTTTCTATGCGGGGGGTGTTCGTAACACCCCCCGCATGACGTGAGGGGGGCGCAAATGACAACAGCCTTCAAACTTCTCGGACAGGGCTTTGATACGATTCAGCTCAGCTTCCAAACGCGAATACCAGACACGCTGGCAGCTGCCGTCAAAGAGGCCCAGGCTCTGGCGAAGAGGAACCGTCGACCGGAGCCCGTGGAATTAGGCCCCCGCTGCGTCAAAGGCGAGGTGCTTAGCCACGGCGGAGGCGGTGGCGACGCCATGTTTTCGACGGGGGAATTTGGAGAGCTGTATTTCATCAAGACTGACCAGAAGGGGGACGAGTGGGGCGTCACAGTTAAGCTTCGGGCTCTTACGCTCCTCTGTCTCGGGTTGCCGGAGGCACTAGATACGATGTTCCAACGCGTCTCAGGTCTTGGTCTCTCCGTGCGCGGCTACAGCCTAGGTCGCATCGATTATCGGCTTGACGTCTTGTGCCCTGGTGATTTCAAGCTCGAAGGGGAACGCCTGGTTCGCCCCAATCGATCTCGGTGCGTTCCGTACATAAGCGTTCCGTTCGGGCGCGACCATCCCCTATTTCATTGGAATGACGATCCCGACGATCGCGTGATATTGCGCGGTGCCGAAATTGCAACGTTCATGGTCGGAAAGATTGGCACCAGCGTCCAATCGATCATCTACGACAAACTCGCGGAATGCCGGGCAAGGCGAAACCTAGTCCTCTTGGAAGCATACGGCTTGATGGAAGCGTCCGACACCGGGCTGTTTCGCGTTGAATTTCGCTGGGCTGGCGACACACTCAAGCGCCACAAAAAGGTGCGCGATTTTCGGACGCTAGGAGAGAGGCTTCAACCACTTTTGGTCGACGCAACACGGAAGGTCCGTTACGTCCAAGACCTTCCTTGCCGCACCAATTCGCTGGCGCATGAACGCCTGCATCCTCTTTGGGAAGCCGTTGCAGGAGGAATTCAGGATGCAACTATCGCGCAGCCTTCGCAGTTTGCGCCCGAAAGAGCGGGGCACATTCTGCTAGAGGAGCGGAAGCGCTCCCTGACCGCCAACATAACCGGGTGCTCGCTCGGGCTCGCAGCGATGAGCGAAGTCGACCCGCAGAAAGTCATTGCGCTGGCTCCGGAAATTGCGCGCAAGATCGTTGAGAACGCTTTGGTCAAGGACCCGTCACAGGCAACCCAGGCTGTAAGGCGCGCAAACTTATAGGGCCGAATGCGACGGCCGGACAACGCACTAGGATAGTGTGAGAAATGAATGGGTTCCAAATCAGAACTGAACCGCTTGCGGTGCGGTATCGACGTTCTTCTGATGCAAACCAAATGCTGAAAGCAACGAGTCAGACACGGTGTGGCCACATACGATTGCTGCAATTGGAGGACGGCCAATCGCAGCAAGCGCGTCATATGATGCTAAGAGAGAGCCGCCGCTCGTGATGATGTCGTCCACTAGGACAATCTGGCCAGGCGGGGCGTCGCAAAGCACACGCATGTAGGGACGCAGCGCTTCACGACCTCGCGGACCGCCGGCATTTGCAGGCTGCAGCGCTTGTGAGAAGCGAAGTACGGGCGCAATGATCCAGTTTCCGTGAGTGGCGATCGCCTCTTGAACCATTTCCAAAGACCGAAATGTCTGCGCGTTCAACAATCCATCTTTCGACGGCACAGGCACCAATATCGGATTCGGAAGATGGAGATTGGCAAGTGTCCTCTGGATGAAGAGGCCAAAAATCCACCGCGCGCGGCCAACCGACTGAGAATTGATGACCTCTGGTCCTGTGTTCCACGGGAATGTCAGAGTGCCGTTGATAAGACGGCTCTTTACGGCGCGGCAGAACTTGAATGAATACCACTGGTCTTGTGATCTCGGAGCGATGTTGTTGTGCGCCCATTGCGAGTAGTAGGTGCACATGTAGTAGACAATCATCGTATCCGCGAGATGATTTCGTTGACGTTGGACAACACGCACACCTTGGGATTACCAAGAAACTTTGCGGGCCATGTGAGTGCAGGATTCTCCGCGACTGTTTTCATTATGAATAGCCAGCGGTCGCTTCGTAGGCACTCAGCCGCTTGATGAAGGGAGCCTGAAGTGTCGGACGCCTCCACGATCACGGTGGCATCCGTAAGAAGGGCCATCACCCGATTTCGCTTCGGGAAATTTCCCTTAAAGACTACGTCGCCGGGAGCAAACGGTGAAACGAGGAGGTGGCGTGCGTAAATCTCTTCCTGCAAGTCGGCGTTTTCAGCCGGATATGCCTTGGCAAGAGGGGTCCCGATTACCCCTATCGTCCGCCCACCGCTTTGCATCGCACCGCAATGCGCCGCAGTGTCCACGCCTTTTGCCAATCCGCTGACGACAACAATTCCGGCTTCTGATAGCTGCCGCGCCAAATTGTAGGCACGATTTGCGCCTTCTTTGGACACCTCTCGGGCTCCAACAATCGCGACGCCATGGCGATCCAGCAGCGATCTATCCCCAGCTAGATAAACGTTGATGTCGCGGTCGTTGCCCGTGCGTAGTAGGTCAAGCTGCTTGTCCGCAACGATCTTGTGTCCGGGCCTGCGAATGATCTGTTGCAAGTGAAGGCGAAATACCTCCGTCGGCGCTACATAGCGACGGCGCCGTGGCGGAGCAGTACGGTCGTTGTCCGATGCGACACTCATTGATCGTGGCAGCTTACGCCGATTCCCGGGGCTTCTTGGTTTTCTGGCCATTCGCTCACAGAATCGGCCCAATTTGTGCGCTGCACAAGACCATAAGATGAGTCGGGACCAATCTAATAGCTCACCAAGCTAGGCCCGCCGCGCCAGCAAGGGACCAAAACGGGTCTACGGTCAGAGGGGTACGGCAATTCCGCATGCAGACAAGGGAAAGTGCGTTGGGTCGCGATCAGTTCAGCAGGGCGAGGGCCTCAGCAAGCAAGATGCGCGCGGTGCCTACCGCTTCAGCCGAGCTTGCGCGCCGCCGACCAGCCGCAGCAAGCACTTCATTGAAGAGGACGTCGGAGTGCTTCATTAGATAAACGAAGTGGGCACCGCTGGGGCCGCAGGTACCTGCGAGCCAGTTCTTTGCGGTTCTGGCGCTCGCACCTGTCCATCTCATCAAGGTTTTGATCGCTTTATGCGAGCCGCCAAGCTCGTTCCGCAATGCGCCAGCCACCATGACCTCATAGGTCCTCGCATCCGCCGCGAGTTCGAGGGGCAATGGTTTGCCCCTCTTGGGAAGTCTTTTGCCCCTGTTTCGAGTCCGCATGTGGCCCGCCTCCAGTAGGATCGCGGAACACAAATTTGTCTGTCGAACATCTCGACTCTTTGAGAGTCGGCGATGTTGTCACGGGAAAGCGGAATAGCACTGTGCTTGGAAGCAGCGTTGAAGGAATTGGCCTACGCGTTGAGCAATCGAAGCTTAAGCGTGGCGCCGAATATGTTCGAATGTCCACGGAGCATCAGCGCTATTCCACGGAGAACCAGGCTGACGCAATTCGGTCGTACGCAGCGCGGCGTGGAATTCAAATCGTCAAGACATACGCTGACGAAGGAAAAAGCGGCCTAAGGCTCGATGGACGTGACGCACTAAAGCGCCTCATCGCCGATGTTGAAAATGGTGACGCAGACTTTGAAACGATCCTTGTCTACGACGTCAGCCGTTGGGGCAGATTTCAGGACGCGGACGAGAGCGCGTACTACGAATATCTCTGCAAACGGGCTGGAATAACCGTGCAATATTGCGCCGAGCAGTTTGAAAACGACGGCAGCCCGGTATCAACGATTGTAAAGGGCGTGAAACGCGCCATGGCCGGCGAGTACAGCCGAGAGCTGTCCGCCAAAGTGTTCGCCGGTCAGTGCCGGCTGATCGAACTTGGATTTCGGCAGGGCGGGCCGGCTGGATTCGGCCTTCGGAGGCATTTGGTAGACCAAGCCGGCGCGCCAAAGGCTGAGCTGGCCCCGAGCGAGCACAAAAGCATTCAGACCGATCGGGTCATTCTCGTGCCCGGTCCGGCCGATGAGATCGAAAAGGTACGGTGGATCTATCGCGCATTCGTTCATGACGGGAAATCGGAGGCGGAGATTGCCACTGATCTAAATGTCGGCGATGTGCTCAGCGACCGCGGTCGACCCTGGACGCGCGGTACGGTCCATCAGGTTCTCATCAATGAGAAGTACATTGGCAACAACGTCTGGAACCGGACCTCCTTCAAGCTGAAAAGGAAGCACGTCCAGAACAGTCCGGAAATGTGGATTCGATCCGACGGAGTGTTTGAGCCGATTGTCGACCGTCAGCTCTTTAATGCCGCCAGGGCGATTATTGAAGAGCGATCCTACCGCATGCCCGATGACGAGATGCTGCAAGCTCTGCGCAGTCTCCTAGAGACGCAAGGCTATCTTTCCGGGATTCTCATCGACGAGGCAGACAATGTCCCGTCGAGCAGCAGTTATCGCGGCAGATTCGGAAGTCTGCTTCGCGCCTACACCCTGATTGGATACACGCCGGACAGAGACTTTAGCTATGTCGAGATCAACCGGGCCATCCGCCAGCGTCACCCTTCACTGGTTTCCGATGCGGTAGCCGGCATCGAGGCAGCGGGCGGCGAGGTTGCGCTTCTGTCTGACGGGCTCCTCCTAGTGAACAACGAGATCACCACTTCCGTGGTTATTGCCCGTTGTGCCACCACCGTTCCAGGGTCCCTGCGCTGGTTCGTTCGTATGGATACAGGCCTCCTACCTGACATCACTATCGTCGCGCGGCTCGACCGGGCGAACGAGGCAGTGCTCGACTACTATCTGCTGCCGCGGCTCGACATGACGATAGGGCGATTGCGCCTCGCGGAAGCGAACGGCGCGTCGATAGATTGCTATCGGTTCGACTCGCTCGAGTATTTCTTTGAACTTGCAGCGCGGACCGACATATCCGAGGTGGCTTGATGACGAATGGTATGCCACCTGTCGTCGAACAGATCCCGCTTGACGCGATCAACGTGGTCAATCCGCGCGTGCGCAATCAGAGGGTCTTCAAGGAAATTGTTGACAACATTGCCCAGCTTGGCCTGAAACGGCCTATCACCGTCTCGCGAAAGGCCGGAAACGGTTCTCCGAAGTACGAGCTGGTTTGTGGGCAGGGTCGCCTCGAAGCTTACCGTGTGCTCAAGCAGGTATCGATTCCCGCGATCATAGTCGATGCAAATTCTGAAGATTGCATGGTGATGAGCCTGGTCGAGAACCTAGCGAGGAGGCAGCACCGTGCGATCGACCTTCTGCGTGACATTCACGGCTTGAAGCAGCGCGGCTATGACGAACTCGACATCGCTGCTAAGACTGGGCTCACGGTCGAATATGTCCGCGGCGTGGTGCGCTTGCTCGAGACGGGCGAGCACCGGCTGCTGCGGGCAGTTGAATCAGGGCATATCCCCATCAGTGTCGCGGTCGAGATCGCAAATTCTGCCGATGGCGAAGTGCAACATGTGCTGCACGAGGCGTATGAAAGGAAGCTGCTCAGAGGCAACAAGCTCGCCATCGTGAAGCGCATAATCGCGCAGCGCCAGCGTCGTGGCAAAGGCCTGGACACCACCAGCCATCGTCGTCCCCTGTCGGTTGAGCGTCTTCTCCGCACTTATCGGGATGATGCCGAGCGGAAGCAGGCAATGGTGCGTAAGGCCGATATCACGCGCGGCAAGCTGGTCTTTGTGATCGAGGCCTTGAAGAAACTACTCGCTGATGAGCACTTTCGGACCTTGTTGAGAGCTGAGGGACTCGAGACCGTGCCTAGCAACATTGCGAGCCGTTTGGTTGGGACAACGCATTGATGAAGGGGGGCAAGATCAAGGCGTCATCAGGTGCGGTCGAGATGGGCTTCGAACGCAACACCGTTCTGCTACCCATCGTGAGCCTGAAGCTTCTTCGAACTGTCTCCGAAGGGATCAGGAAGTCTCGAAAGTACGCGCAGATTCGCAGCTCCATCCAGGAGATCGGAATTATCGAGCCGCCGGTTGTGGCGAAGCAGGCCAAAGGGGGATTCCTTCTTCTGGATGGACACATTCGAGTTGAGATACTGAAGGCGCTTGGGAAGACGGACGTCCTCTGTCTGGTTTCGACCGACGACGAAGGCTTTACCTATAACCGCCGCATCAACCGGCTGGCGATCATTCAGGAGCATAAGATGATCCTGAAGGCGATTGAACGAGGCGTGCCGGAAGCGCGAGTGGCGAGCGCCCTCAACATCGATGTCAGCACCCTACGGCACAAGATTCGCCTACTTGACGGAGTCTGTCCCGAGGCAGCCGATATGCTAAAGGACAAGCACGTCGCCGGGCATGCTTTCTGGTCGATCCGAAGGATGACGGCACTGCGGCAGATTGAGGCTGCAGAGCTCATGATTGCAATGAATAAGTACAGTGGCACCTACGCTAGAGCTCTGCTGGCGGCAACCCCACAGGACCAACTGGTCGTCTCTCGTAAGCGCAAGGCGATAAGAGGGCTTACGGACGAACAGATGTCGCTAATGGAGCGCGAGTCGGCGAGTCTGGAACGGGAATTCAAGATTGCCGAGCAGAACTACGGCACCGATCATCTCGATCTAGTTTTGGCCAAGGGCTACTTGACGAAACTGCTTCGCAATGCGCGCGTCGTCCGGCACCTTGCTCAACATCATCAGGAATTCCTTGTCGAGTTTCAGAAGATTACCGACGTGGAGGGTGACCTGAGCCCCTGAACCTCCACCAAAACTGGGTAGAGTCCGGCACCTTGGAAGGGGTACGGACGATGAAGCGAACGAGGTTCACGGAAGAGCAGATCATCGGTGTTTTGCGCGAGCACGAGGCCGGGATGAAGACGG
>JADHVO010000009.1 GCA_016783965.1 Alphaproteobacteria bacterium | reverse complement strand
ACAAGACCAGGGACGTTGATCGTGCGGTGAAGGCGCGTAGCCGCGACTGGGCGCAGGTCCGTCCCGAATGGGGGCTCGCGGGCAACGCCGCCTTCATCGCCGCGCCGCGGTCACGGACGCGCGGGCTCGATCTCGGCGGTCGCGCCTTCCTGCACGACTATGACTGGCGCAAGGACGACGGGTTCGGCGTGCTCGAGCTGATCATGACCGCGCCGATGGTCGTCGCGAGCTGGATCAACCTGCAATATTACGGCTCGACGGTGAACAACCGCGCCTTCGGCAGCGGCAACAAGGTGCTGCACAATGTGGTCGGGCAGCTGGGGGTGCTGGAGGGCAATTCCGGCGACCTCAAGGTGGGATTGCCGTGGCAGTCGGTTCACGACGGTGAGCGCTTCGTGCACGAGCCGCTGCGGCTCAACGTCTTCATCGCAGCCCCCGAGGACGCGATCAACGGCGTCATCGAGAAGCACGCGAGCGTTCGTCATCTCGTCGATAACGGCTGGGTTCACCTCTTCGTTCTTGCCGACGAAGGCCGGATGATCCGCCGCTACGTCGGCGGTCTTCAATGGGAAGCCGCCGCATGACCGCAAGGCTGTCCCACCTCGCTCGACTGGAATCGGAGGCGATCCACATCCTGCGAGAAGCCGTCGCCGAAGCGCGCAAGCCGGTGATGCTGTTCTCGGCCGGCAAGGACTCGACCGTGCTCGCCCACCTCGCCTTGCGCGCGTTCTTCCCAGGAAGGCCTCCGTTCCCGCTGCTCCACATCGACTCCACCTGGGAGTTCCGGTCGCTGCTCGACTTCCGCGACGGCTTCGCGCGCGAGCATGGGTTCGTGCTGATCGTCCATGCCAACGAGGCGGGTCGCGCCGCCGGCCTCAACCCCTTCGATCATGGCGACCGCTATACGCTGGAGATGCGCACCGAGCCGCTCAAAGCCGCGCTCGACCAGGGCGGCTATGACTTTATCTTCGGCGGGGCGCGCCGCGACGAAGAGAAGTCGCGGGCCAAGGAGCGGGTATTTTCAGTTCGGAGCGCCGGCCATGTCTGGGATCCGCGCCAACAGCGGCCCGAGCTCTGGAATCTCTACAACACCCGGCTCGGCAAGGATCAGTCGGCGCGGGTATTCCCGCTGTCGAACTGGACCGAGACGGACGTCTGGACCTATGCGCTCGTCCATGACATCGCGCTGGCGCCGCTGTATTTCGCCGCGCCCCGGCCGGTTGTCGAGAGGGGCGGCGGGCTGATCGTCGTCGATGACGAACCCCGCATCCGGCTGCTGGCCGGCGAAACCGTCCAAACCAAGACTGTGCGTTTTCGGACGCTTGGCTGCTGGCCGGTAACGGCTGCGGTCGAATCCGAAGCGGCGGACCTCCGCTCCGTCGTGCAGGAGACGATGGCGGCGACCGGGTCGGAACGGCAGGGCCGGATCAGCGACGGCGAGGACGGCGGCTCGCTCGAACAGAAAAAGCGCGAGGGGTATTTCTAGCCATGTCGGCTGCTCCACGCCCCTACGACCACGAACTGGCGGTGCTCGCGACGATGCACGCCAAGGAGCGGGTGATCGCGCCGTTGCTGGAGCGCGCGCTTGGCCTGCGGGTCAGGGTGAGCAATGGCATCGATACCGACCGCTTCGGCACCTTCAGCCGGGACGTCGAGCGGACCGGCTCGCAGCTCGATGCGGCGCGGGCCAAGATCGCGGCAGCGTTCGCGGACACGCCCGATGCCCAGGTGGCGTTGGCCAGCGAAGGCACTTTCGGTCCGCACCCGTATATTCCATTCCTCCCGCTTGCCCGTGAAATCGTCGTTCTCGCCGACCGCGCCTCCGGCCTCGAACTGATCGGGCATCATGCGAGTCCGACCACGAACTTCAGCCATGCGGTTGTGTCGGACGTGGGTGCGGCACGCGCTTTCGCGGAGCGCGCGCAGTTCCCTGAGCACGGCGTGATCGTCATGGGCGTCATCGACGGCCAGCCGGCGCCGGCCCGCGCCCTGATCAAGGATATCCGGAACACGGAAGACCTCGAATACGCCGTGACGAAGGTCATCGGGATGTGCGGCGCCGCTTTTGTCGAGACCGACATGCGCGCGCATCGTAATCCGACGCGCATGCGCGCCATCAAGCGCGCGACCCTCGATCTGGTCCGCCGGTTCCGCAGCCCGTGTCCAGTTTGCGCAGCGCCCGGGTTCGCCGTGACCGAACGCCTCGCCGGTCTGCCTTGTTCATGGTGCGGCGGGCCGACCTTGGCGATCAGGGCGGAGGTGCTGTCGTGCTCGGCCTGTGGCCACCGGATCGAGAATTTGGTGCCACCAACAACCGCGGATCCTGGGCAATGCAGCGACTGCAACCCGTGACGCATGGACCGGGGAAAGGAGGTTCGAATGGGCATATCCGAGCTGTCCGGTGATGAGCTGAGCGAGGCTGAGCGACAGATCGAATGGGTATTGGCGCACCCAGGCATGAGCGGGTGGCTTAAGGGCGCGTTGCGGACGGCCCTACATCAGGACCCGGTGCACCTTCTGAATGATCTGGAGATCCTAGGTTTGCTCTTAAGAGCGAGATCGCAAGCAGTCATCGACCAGGCGCTGCGCAATCCTCGACGTCCGTTTTGATCATGCTTCATGTCCAGGCGGAAATCTCAACAAGACGCCAATTGTCAGTTCGGCGCTTAACCGGTGCGCGCGGTAACTATGGCTATTGAGTTCAAGCATCTCCGTTATGCCGAAACGGCAGAACGCTGTGGCAGCTTTCGCAAAGCGGCGGATTTGCTCGGCCTCAAACAGTCGAATCTCAGTCGAAGGGTCAAGCATCTGGAGGAGCAACTTGGGATCAAGTTGTTCGAGCGGACCAATGGCGGAGTGGAGCCGACCGCGGCAGGCCGGGATTTTCTTTGCGGTGTTAGGCGGGTTCTCGATGAATTGCAGATTGTAATTGATGGAACCAAGGCCGTCGGCCGCGGCGAGGCCGGATATCTAACAGTCGGCTTCTACACCTCTCTCTCGGCCGGCAATCTCAGGGCGAGTCTCATCGAGTACGGGCGCCGCTTTCCTCAGGTCGAGATAAGCACAATCGAAGGATCACGTTCGCGCTTGTTTGATGGAATTCAGATTGGCACCATTGATATTGCTGTCGTCACAGGGGAGCCCGCCTCGGATTGCAATCGTTCGATGGTCTTGTGGAGTGAGCGCGTCATCGTCGCTTTACCCGAGGACCATCCGCTGGCCGCGAACGAGATTATCTATTGGACGGACCTGAAACGCGAACGCTTCTTGCTGAGCGAGCGCGATCCCGGCCCGGAGATCCAAGACATACTCGTGGCAAAGCTGTCTTCGCCCGGCGACCTGCCTGACGTCGTTCGGCATGATGTCAGTCCCGAGAATATCAAGAGCCTGGTCGGCACCGGTCGCGGCGTCAGCTTGATGTGTGAGGCCTGCATGGGCGCCAGCTATGCCGGGGTCGTCTACCGCGAAGCGCGCGACGGCAACGGCTCGACCCGGATCGGCTATCGCGCCTATTGGCGAGACGGCAACGAGAATCCGGCGCTCCGAAACTTCATTCGCCTTTTGGAGGAACGCTGCCCGCCGGTCGCGGGCGGGAACCCTGGCGCATCTTCGCAAACCCGCGATCCGTCGCCATGAAGCGCGCGACCATCGGCGCGACCAGTTTGGCGGGCTCAACATCTTGCCCAGTCTCGCGGCCCAGGATCTCCGCATAGGCAAGGAGATCGCGGTGGAGAGCAGCGGGCAGCTCCACCGAAATCTTTACGGGCTTGTCGTCTTCGAGCGGTCCGAGCTTTAGCTTGCCCATCGGTTAGCCTCCATAGGGTTCGAGCACCAGGTCACGCGTAACGATCACGCGCACGAGGAAGCCCGGCCGGATCGTGAGCGTCGGCGCGACGTTGAGCTGGCGGCGCACGATCTGCTGGCCCGCATCATTAATGGTGTCCTGCCCGCCGTTTCGGATCGCTTGGATCAGGCGGTTGTCGTCATTGGTGGCAAGCTCGGCGCCGACGCTCAGCAGTGTCGAGAGGCCCGCCGCCTTCGCGAGATCCCACCAATGGTAATCGACGCCATCTTTAAGGCCCGCATAGCCCTCGACGTCTGCGCCCGGCTGACGCTCGAGCACAACGGAGCGTCCGTTCGGGAAGATCAGCCGGTTCCAGACCAAGAGTACGCGGCTCTGACCGAACTGAACGCTGTTGTTGTATTGACCGATCACGCGTGTGCCTTGGGGCACCAGAAGAACGCGGCCCGTTGGGCTGTCGTAGATATTCTCCGTCACCTGCGCCGTGATCTGGCCTGGAAGATCCGAGTGGATGCCCGTGATGAGCGCCGCTGCGATCACGGCGCCTGCCTGAAGGATGTAAGGCGACGCGGGCGCGGCGACGCGATCCGGCGCGACTGTGCGCCGATCGGCGGCCGCATTGAGGAATGCGAGCTGCCGATCCTGGGCCGATGGCGTGGCGGGTGGCGGCGCGAGGCCGAGGCCAGTGAGGTCCGGCGCCGGTGGCGGCGCGATCGTCGCGCCGCCGGGGCTCGTCGAAGCCATAGGCCGATTCTCGGTACCGCTGAAAAGCCTGCTGACGCGGGCCGTTTCGATCTCCTGCAGGCGCCGTTGCTCCTCCGCGCTGAGGCCGGGATTGGGCTGGTTCGGCAACGGCTGGCCACGATTTTGTGCGCCTAGGATGGGTCGCCCAAGGTCGCCGGGAAGCGGCGGACCCAATTGGGGAACACTGCTGTAATCGCGCGGCAATCCGGCAAGGCCGTCAGCGGTCGAGCGATTGTCGGTCGAATAGAGTTCTTCGGCGGACTTGCCGCCGTCGCGTGATTGGAGCGCATAGATGAGCGCGCCGCCAATGCCCACGCTCGCGACGAGACCGATGCCGGCCAGCACCTTGCGTGAGAGCCGCGTAACGCGCGGCGCTTCGGCACGCAGCCGCATCGGGGCGGCCGCATCGCTGGCCGACCCGGTCAGCGGTGCCTCGTCTTCCTCTTTCCGGGGTTCGGGCTCACTCACGACGCCGGCCTCCCATCGGTGCGGACGATCCGGACGCGCTTCTGGCGGTCGCCGGCGCCGAAGCGCAGCTCGGCGGCGGCGAACAGCCGGTCGACGATCATGTAGTTGGCGCGGACGCGGTAATTCACGAGCTCGGAGGTGTTGCCCTCTGGACCGACGACGAACAGCGGCGGCATCTCGCCCTGGCCGATCCCGCGTGGGAACTCGATGAAGACCTGCCGGCCGTCATCGTAGGCGCGCAGTGGTCGCCACGGCGCACGGTCGCCTTCGATCGCATATCGGAAGTTGATGTTGGCGAGGTCGATGCCGGTGGCGACCGGGCTGGCGGCCTCGGCTTGTGCGTTCTGGCGCCGCAGGGCGATGAGCTGGTCCTGCGGATACTGCCAGGACACCGACGCCATATAGGTGCGTTCGGTCGAGCGCAGCTCCATGTGGTAGGTGCGCAGATTGGTGTTGATGATGAGATTGGTCATCAGCTCGGCGCGGGTCGGCTTCACCAGGATGTGGACTTGGCTGGTCGCGCCCGAGCCGCTCACCGTGTCGCCGATAATCCAGCGAACAGTGTCGCCGGCAGCGACCGGCCCGGAGCCGACCAGTTGCTCGCCCGGCTGAAGCGCGATGTCGGTGATCTGGCCGACCGCGGTGTAGACCTGATAGAGCGCGCCGCCCGTATAGGGATACACCTGCATGGCGTTGATGAAGCCGTCGCGGACCGGCTGCACGCGCGCGGCGGCGTTGGCCTGATTGACGCGCGCGGTCGGATCGGTGGGTTCGGGTGTGCCGCGGGATGGTTCGACAGGCTTCATCTGACCAGGAAGCGGCAGAGGTCGCGGCAGCTCGACCACCCGCACGGGAGCAGGAGGATCGGCGCTCAGGGCCGCCGGCACCGCATCATCATAAGAGATCTCCGGCGGCCTGTTCGCTGTGGCGCAGCCGGCGAGCGCCGATGTCCACAGGAGGAGAACCGCAAATGCGGAAGTGCGAGAAGCCGGGTTTCCAGCTTTACGGATAGACGGCTTCATTGCCCAAGCTCCCGTGACCAGTTGATGGCATTGACGTAGATTCCGAGCGGGTTGGCGCGCAGCCGATCGGCGTTGCGAGGCACCTGCACGACGATGGTGAGGATGGCGGTCCAACGGGTCGTCTCGGCGAGCTGGCCGTTCTCGTAGCGGCGTTCGACCCAGGCGACGCGGAAGCTGTCGGGCGACGCCCGGATAACGCTGGAGACGTCGACAGCGATCTGCTGTCGACCGACCTTGGCGAAAGGGTCGTTCGACCGCGCGTAGTCGTTGAGCGCCATCGCGCCGCGATCGGTCGTGAAATCGTATGCGCGTAGCCAATTCTGCCGGACGATGATGGCGTCGGACGGAATCGAGCGGACCTGCTCGATGAAGCGCGCGAGATGAAAGGCGATCTGGGGATCGGTCGGGCGATAATCGGCGACCGCTGGCGCCACGGCCTGCGCCTGGCCGAGCTTGTCGACCTGCACGACCCAGGGCACGATCGTGCCGCGGGCCGATTGCCAGACCAGCGCCGCCGCGAAGCTGGCGGACAGAAGCAGCGAACCGAACGCCATGAAGCGCCAGTTCTTCGCCTGGACGCGCGCGGTGCCGATGCGCTCGTCCCAGACCTGGGCGGCGCGCTGATAAGGTGTCTCGGGTTCTGGCGCTTTGCCGTAGTGAGTAGAAGGTCGTTTGAACATCAGCGGTCGCCTCCGGAGAGATTGATGGAAGAGCCGCCGCCGTGGCTGTCGCCGCTGCGCACGGCATGGGCGGCCGCGGTCACACCGTGGCTCAAGGCCTGAGAGCGCTTCATCCGCTGGGCCCACGCCGGCGGCCCGTCAGCCGCCGCGGACGGCGCAGCCTCGGACGCGCTCGCGCCGACCGAACCCATGGTCGATGTGCCGCCGGTCGCCGCGAACGCGGATTTGGCGCCTTCTGAGAAGCTCGACTTCATGCTGTCTGCTGCCTTGGAGGCCGTGCGGCGCAGCGGTGAGGTGGCGGCCGCGCCAGCGGCGCGAGCAACGCCACCGAGTCCGGACCCGACGGCGGACGCGCCCGACTGGCCGGCAGCGCCGAGGCTGTAGGCCGTCGAGGCGCCACCGGCCAGGGCCGCTCCCCCTCGAGCGGCAGCGGCAGTTCCGGAAAGCGCAGCGGCGCCGCCGCGCAGGGCCATTCCACCAGCCGCGCCGGCCGCGACCAGAGCCCCGCCCGCGGCGAGCCCGGTTCCGACCGCCGCGCCGGCGCCGAGCTGCGGACCGCCGGAGACGAGGCCGTTGGCGATGCCAGGGCCGAAGATCCCGAGTCCGAGCAGCGAGAGCGCGGCGAGCACGATCGCCATCGCCTGATCGATCGTCGGCGCCTCAGTGCCGAAGCCGGCGGTGAACTGGGAGAACAAGGTTGAGCCGATGCCGATGATGACGGCGAGGACCAGCACCTTGATGCCGCTTGAGATGACGTTGCCGAGAACGCGTTCGGCCATGAACGCCGATTTGCCGAACAGCCCGAACGGGATCAGCACGAAGCCGGCGAGCGTCGTCAGCTTGAACTCGATCAGGGTAACGAAGAGCTGGACGGCGAGAATGAAGAAGGCAAGCAGCACCAGAACCCAGGCGAACAGCAGGCAGACGATCTGGATGAAATTCTCGAAGAAGGCGATCCAGCCCATCAGATTCGAGATGGAATCGAGCAGCGGCCGACCGGCGTCGAGCCCGGTCTGCGCAACACGGCCGGGGCGCATGAGATCTTCGACGGTGAACCCCGTGCCCGAAGCTTTCAGGCCGAGCCCGGCGAAGCTCTCAAAGACGATGCGTGCAAGATTGTTCCAGTTGCCGATGATGTAGGCGAAGACGCCGACGAACAGCGTCTTCTTGACCAGTCGCGCCATGATGTCGTCGTCGGCGCCCCAGCTCCAAAACAGGGCGGCCAACGTCACGTCGATGACGATCAGCGTCGTGGCTATGAACGCCACCTCGCCGCCGAGCAGGCCGAAACCGCTGTCGATGTAGCGGGTGAAGACCTCTAGGAATTGGTCGATGACGCCGGTGCCGCCCATGGATCACCGCCCGTCGTCATGCTGCGGCGGCGTCCGCGTTGGTGCGGGCGCAATGCCGAGGAATCGGTCGCGTGTTTCGGCCCAGGTTCGCAGGCATTCGGCATCGCGCACGGCGGCCTCGCCAAGCAGTTGGCACCGCCGCTGCGCTTCGCGCAGAGGATCCACCGGCGTGTCTTCGCTTGGTCGCGACGCCTGGGCGGGCGGTTCTTCCTCTTTCCGGGTCATCTCGATCGCCGTCGCAGCGATGGCGACGGCGACGAAGACGACGGCGCCAAGGCGCGCCATGAGCTTGCCGTCCATGACACGATCCTCTTCAGGGGCCTTAGTTGTCATTCGGAAACATGCGGGCGTTGCCCGGCTGATAGCCGACGCCGGGCGTCAGGAAGCGGCGGCGTTGCTCGCGACCCTGCTCGGCAGCCGCCGCACGATCCGCTTCGGTCAGCGCTTGCGCCCGTCCGTTCGCAGCGACGACGGCCGTGAGGTCGGCGAGCTGCTGGGCCTGAAGCGCGAGAAGCTGATTTCCGGCCTGCGCCGCCTGCAAGGCGCCGGTCGCTCCCTGGCTTTGGCCGACGAGCGCCGACATCTCGGCGCGATTGGTGTCGATGTTGCCGACGACGCCGGCCTGCACCCGCATAGCGTCCTGCAAGCCGCCGACCGTGTTCTGCCAGCGCTCGCGCGCCTGCGCGACGAGCTGCTGATCGGAGGCAGACATCGACGCATTGCCGTAGGTGGAGGTGAAGGCCTGGTCGATCTGCTGGACGTCGTAGGCGATGCGCTGCGCCTGGCCGAGGAGTTGCTGCGTCCGCTGCACGGACTGTTGCAGGCGTTGAAGCGAAGAGTAAGGCAGGCTCGCGAGGTTTCGCGCCTGGTTGATCAGCATCGTCGCTTCATTCTGAAGCGAGGTGATCTGGTTGTTGATCTGCTCCAGGGCACGAGCGGCGGAGAGAACATTCTGCACGTAGTTCGTCGGGTCGTAGACGATCCATTGCGCGGACGCGGGCTGGACCATCAGGGGCGACATCGCCACGGGGACGGAAAGGATCGACGCGGCAAGAAGCGCCGCGCGTGAGCGACGGAAGATCATGGCTGGGTCTCCAGGTTATTGAGGTTGGGGATGAGGTCGGCGGCCCAGGCGACGCCGCGCAGACGCAGCCAGGCCGGCAGGAAACCTTCGCGGCCGTGCTCTGCGATGACGCGCTCGATCGCGGCCTGATCGGCTTTTGAGGAGGCGGCGCAGAGTGCCAACGCCACGTCGGACAGACCGAGTTCGAAGAGTCGGTTGCCCCGGCGGGATTTGCAGTAGTAGTCGCGCTTCGGCATCGCGCGGGCGAGGATCTCGATCTGGCGATCGTTGAGCCCGAAGCGGCGGTAGATCGCGGTGATCTGCGGTTCGATCGCGCGCTCGTTCGGTAACAGCAGCCGCGTCTGGCAGCTCTCGACAATGGCCGGCGCAATAGCGGAACTGTCGATGTCGGAGAGCGATTGGGTGGCGAAGACGACGGACGCGTTCTTCTTGCGGAGCGTCTTCAGCCACTCGCGGAGCTGGCCGGCGAAATCCTCGTCATCGAGCGCCAGCCAGCCTTCGTCGACGATGAGCAGCGTTGGGCTGCCGTCGAGGCGGTCCTCGATGCGGTGGAAGAGATAAGCGAGGACAGCGGGCGTGGCGGCGGTGCCGATCAGGCCCTCGGTCTCGAACGCCTGCACAACGGCTTCGCCAAGATGCTCGCTCTCAGCGTCGAGCAGCCGGCCATAGGCGCCCCCGACGCAATAGGGCCGCAGCGCCTGTTTGAGATCGTTCGATTGAAGGAGGACGGCGAGTCCGGTCAGGGTGCGCTCGCCGACGGGCGCGCTTGCCAGCGAGGTCAGCGCCGTCCAGATATATTCCTTCACCTCCGGCGCGATCGTCACGCCCTCGCGCTGCAGGATCGCGACGATCCAATCCGCGGCCCACGCGCGTTCCGGCACGTGGTGGATGCCGGCGAGCGGCTGCAGCGAAACGCTGTCAGTTGCGCCTTCGGTCAGGCCGCCGCCGAGATCGTGCCAGTCTCCGCCCATGGCGAGCGCCGCCGCGCGGATGCTTCCCCCGAAGTCGAAGGCGAAGACCTGTGAACCGGGATAGCGCCGGAACTGCAGCGCCATCAGCGCCAGGAGCACGGATTTTCCGGCGCCGGTCGGTCCGACGACAAGCGTGTGGCCGACATCGCCGACATGAAGGGAAAACCGGAACGGGGTCGAGCCTTCGGTCCTGCCGTAAAGCAAGGGGGGCTCACCAAAATGCTCGTCCCGTTCCGGCCCCGCCCACACCGCCGACAGCGGAATCATGTGGGCGAGATTGAGCGTCGAGATCGGCGGCTGCCGGACGTTGGCGTAGACATGGCCCGGCAGCGAGCCAAGCCAGGCGTCGGCGGCGTTGATCGTCTCGGCCATCGCGGTGAAGTCGCGGCCCTGAACGATCTTCTCGACCAGGCGCAGCTTCTCGGCCGCGATGCGAGGGTCGGCGTCCCAGACGGCGACCGTCGCGGTGACATAGGCCTGACCGGCATAGTCGGCGCCGAGCTCCTGCAGCGCGAGGTCGGCATCGGCCGCCTTGTTCGCCGCATCGGTGTCGACGAGCACCGACGCCTCGTTGGTCATCACCTCCTTCAGGATCGCCATGATGCTCTTGCGCTTGGCGAACCATTGCCGGCGGATCCTGGTGAGCAGCCTGGTGGCGTCGGTCTTGTCGAGCAGGATCGCGCGCGTCGACCAGCGATACGGAAAGGCGAGCCGGTTTAAATCGTCGAGCAGCCCGGGCGTAGTCGCGGTCGGAAAGCCGACGATGGTCAGGATGCGCAGATGCGCGTCGCCCAGGCGCGGCTCAAGCCCGCCCGTGAGCGGCTGGTCGGCTAGCAGCGCGTCGAGATACATCGGCGTCTCGGGCACCCGCACGCGGTGGCGCTTGGTCGAGACGGTCGAATGCAGATAAGTCAGCGTCTCGCCGTCATCGAGCCAGGCGCATTCCGGCATGAAGGTCTCGATGAGCTGGAGCACGCGGTCGGTACGATCGGCGAAGCCGCGCAGTACCTCATGCGGGTCGAGACTGTTGTCCGCTTTGCCTTCATAGAGCCAGCTCTCGGCGCGGGCGGCGTCTTCGGCCGGCGGCAGGTAGACGAAGGTCAGGAAGTAGCTGGACTCGAAGTGCGACGCCTCTTCCTCGAAGTCGGCCTTGCGCTCGGCGTCGACCAGCGCCGACGCCGCCTCGGGAAAGCGGCTCAGCGGATAGGCGCCGGCGCCATGGCGCTGTGCTTCGACGAAAATCGCCCAGCCCGACCCAAGGCGGCGGAAGGCGTTGTTGAGCCGGCCGGCGACGGCCACGAGTTCGGCCGGCACCGCGGAATCCAGGTCGGGACCACGAAACCTGGCGGTGCGCTGGAAGCTGCCGTCCTTATTGAGGACGATGCCCTCGCCCGCGAGCGCAGCCCAGGGCAGGAAATCGGCGAGGCGGGTTGAGGTCCGGCGATATTCGGCGAGGTTCATCATTGGGACCTCACGCGCCTAAGAAGCCGGGGATGCGCAGGTGGCGGCGCACCACGTCGACGAACTGCGGATCGCGTTTGGCCGCCCACACCGCCGCGAAATGCCCGATCGCCCAGAGCCCGAGGCCGACCAGCCAGAGGCGCAGGCCAAGGCCGAGCGCCGCCGCCAGCGTGCCGTTAAGGATAGCGATCGAGCGCGGCGCGCCGCCGAGCAGGATGTGCTCGGTGAGGGCGCGATGGACCGGGACGGCATAGCCTGGCACGTCGCCAGCGCTGTCGATCAGGCTCGCCATCAGACGAGCGCTCCGCCGCCGAATGAGAAGAACGACAGGAAGAAGCTTGACGCGGCGAAAGCGATGCTGAGCCCGAAGACGATCTGGATCAGCTTCCGCGCGCCGCCTGATGTGTCGCCGAAGGCAAGTGTCAGACCTGTGATGATGATGATCATCACGGCGATGATCTTGGCCACAGGTCCCTCGATGGATTCGAGAATGGACTGCAGCGGCGCTTCCCACGGCATCGAAGAGCCGGAGGCATGGGCTGCTGGGGCCAGCATCATGCTGACGACGGCGACGGACGCGGCGGTCACGATTTGACGGCGAATACGTAAGGCATAGAGGATCATGCGGAATCTCCTGAAGCAGGTTGGGTTGCGGGGATGACGCGGTAGTCGCCGTCAGACTGGAGGCCCTTGACGCGGGCGAGTTCGGCGAGGCGACGGGTCGAGCCGCGGCCGCTGAGCACGGCGACGAGATCGATGGTCTCGGCGATCAGCGCGCGCGGGACGGTGATGACGGCTTCCTGAATGAGCTGCTCGAGGCGGCGCAGCGCGCCGAGCGCGGTGCCGGCGTGGATCGTGCCGATGCCGCCCGGGTGGCCCGTCCCCCAGGCCTTGAGCAAATCCAGCGCCTCGGCGCCGCGCACCTCTCCGATCGGAATGCGATCGGGGCGCAAGCGAAGCGAGGAGCGGACGAGATCGGAGAGCGATGCGACGCCATCCTTCGTGCGCATGGCGACTAGGTTGGGCGCGGCGCATTGCAGCTCGCGCGTGTCCTCGATCAGCACGACGCGGTCGCAGGTCTTTGACACTTCGGCGAGCAAGGCGTTGATGAGCGTGGTTTTGCCGGTGGAGGTGCCCCCGGCGACGAGGATGTTGCGCCGGTCCGCGACGGCGCGGCTGAGGATCTCAGCCTGTCCGGCCGACATGATCTCGGCGGCGACGTAGTCAGCGAGTGTGAAGACGGCGACGGCAGGCTTGCGGATTGCGAACGCCGGGGCCGCCACGACCGGAGGCAGCAAGCCCTCGAACCGCTCCCCCGTCTCGGGAAGCTCCGCCGACACGCGCGGTGAACCGGAATGAACTTCTGCGCCGACATGATGCGCCACGAGGCGGACGATGCGCTCGCCGTCCGCGGGCGACAGGCGCGCTCCGGTATCAGAAAGTCCATCGGACAGCCGGTCGATCCAGAGCCGCCCGTCGGGATTGAGCATCACCTCGACGATCGACGGGTCTTCCAGGAATCCGGCGATGGCGGGGCCGAGGGCCGTGCGCAACATGCGCGCGCCTCGAAGGATCGCCTCTGATTGCTGGTGAGAAACCGCCATGTCGTCCCCGTTCTGCGCGGGACCGCAAACACGCGGCCCTGGATCGGGGATCAGTAGAAGAGGCAGAAATCAGGTCATGACAACAAGCAGGATGGGGTCGTAGTGCTCTGGCGTACAAAGACAGGGCGACGGCGGAACTGACAAACTCTTGCGATGCGGAGCGACGATTATTCCGCGCCGGGGACACCTGCGATGTCTTCGGAAATCTCCTCACGCACTTTCGGTCCCTTCGCGAGTCGCCGCCCGAGTGCTGCGACGAAGGCTTCGTACCGCTCGCCCGCCTGTGCGCGTGCGGCTGCCTGGGCTGGCTCCGGTAACGGCGGATTGGTGGTGAGCCAGTGGCGGACGAAAACCGCCAGCATTTCCACGGAAATGCCGAGGTCGCGTTCCATGCGCGTCATGCGCCGGTCAAGCTGGTCCAATCGCTTGGTGGTCGCGGCTTCCTGGCGCTCGGCGGCGTCGGGCGACAGGAAGGATGCGATCGCCGCTTCCGCGACCAGGGATCGCGATTGATCGCGACGCGCAGCATAAACGGCGAGCGCCTTCATGATGTCCGGATCGAGATAGACCGAGAGGCGCTGCTTCTTCAGAATCTTCATGACCGCCTCGCTCAGAGGTCCATCCCGTCATTGGGATCGAGCGACACCTGCCGCGCGACGCCCTGCATGACCTGGTTCAGCCTACCTGCGCGCGCAGCGTCGTCATCGGCGTCGTCGGGACCATCGAGGTCGAACTCGTTGTCGATCGGCGCCTTCCTCTCGACAGGCTTCACCGCAGTCAGCTCCGGTTGCTGACGCCGTTCGGAGCCAGTCGAGTCCTCGTCGCCGGTACCGTCCTGCTGCGCGGCTGCATCGAGTTGCGGCCGCGACGGCAATGGCAAGACGCTCCAATCGTCCGGCTTTCCCGCGGCTGGCTTCGCAAGCGCCGGCGACGGCAGCACGCGCTCCTGAAAACGGCGATCCTCGAAGTAGCGCGCCTTCTTCGCTCGGATCGGCGGCGTGCCGGCGACCATAACGATCTCGTCGGCGGGCGGGAGCTGCATCACCTCGCCTGGCGTCAGCAGCGGACGCGCGGTCTCCGATCGCGACACCATCAAATGGCCAAGCCATGGGCTGAGCCGGTGTCCGGCATAGTTGCGCATCGCGCGCATCTCGGTCGCGGTTCCCAGCGCATCGGACACGCGCTTGGCCGTCCGTTCGTCGTTGGTGGCGAAGCTGACGCGGACATGGCAGTTGTCGAGAATCGAATTGTTCGGCCCGTAGGCTTTCTCAATCTGATTCAGCGATTGGGCGATCAGGAAGCTCTTCAGGCCATAGCCAGCCATAAAGGCCAATGCGGATTCGAAGAAGTCGAGCCGCCCGAGCGCCGGAAATTCGTCGAGCATGAGGAGCAGGCGGTGCCGGCCGCCTTTCGCCTGCAGGTCCTCGGTCAGCCGGCGCCCGATCTGGTTGAGGATGAGCCGGATCAGCGGCTTGGTGCGCGCGATGTCGGACGGGGGGACAACGAGATAGAGGGTCGATGGTCGCGTCCCGCCGGCAATGTCGGTGATGCGCCAATCGCAGCGGCAAGTCACTTCGGCCACCACCGGATCGCGGTAGAGCCCGAGGAACGACATGGCGGTGGACAGCACGCCCGATCGCTCATTGTCCGATTTGTTGAGCAGTTCGCGCGCAGCCGATGCGATGACCGGGTGCGGCCCGGCTTCGCCGAGATGGGCGGTCTTCATCATGGCGGCGAGCGTCGACTCGATCGGCCGCCTGGGATCGGACAGGAAGGCGGCGACGCCGGCGAGCGTCTTGTCGGTCTCGGCATATAGGACGTGCAGGATTGCGCCGACCAGCAGCGCATGGCTTGTCTTTTCCCAATGGTTCCGCTTTTCCAGGCTCCCTTCGGGATCGACCAGGATATCGGCGATGTTCTGGACGTCGCGGACTTCCCATTCGCCGCGCCGGACTTCGAGCAACGGGTTATAAGCGGAGGACTTCGCATTGGTCGGATCGAACAGCAGCACGCGGCCGTGCTTCGCGCGGAAGCCGGCGGTGAGCTGCCAGTTCTCTCCTTTGATGTCGTGAACAATGGCGGAGCCGGGCCAGGTCAGCAGCGACGGCACCACCAGGCCGACGCCCTTGCCGGAGCGGGTCGGGGCGAAGCACAGCACATGCTCAGGTCCGTCATGACGAAGATAGGCGCCATCAAACCTGCCGAGCACCACGCCATCGGGTCCGAGCAGGCCGGCCGCCTGGACTTCATCGGCTCGCGCCCACCGCGCCGAGCCATAGGTCTCGACATTCTTGGCCTCGCGCGCGCGCCAGACCGACATGCCGATGGCGACCGCGATGGCGATAAAGCCGCCCGATGCCGCGATATAGGCGCCCTTGACGAAAACGTGCGGCGCATAGGCATCGTAGAAGTACCACCACCAGAAGAAGGCGGGCGGATAATAGACCGGCCAGCCGAACAACTCGAACCATGGCCGGCCGAGCTGCGGCTGGAAGCCGAGCTGCCATGCCGTCCACTGCGTCGCGGCCCAGTTGGTGGCGAGCACAATTAGGGAGACGACAAGGATTTGGCCCCAGAGGATTTTGGTGGCTGACATAGCGGAGTCCTTTCTTGATGAGGTGCGCTGTTCACAGGCCCAGCCCCCGCTTGCGGCCGAAGCTCCAATCGATTCCACCATCGCTCCGGGCGAGGCCGGAGACATGGCGGCCGAGCTGCTTTTCGAGCGAGGGGGACCAGGGCACGAGCTGGAAGCCAATGCCGTCGTCGATCATCGCGAAGCGACCGGAGGCGAGCGCGATGCGCCGCTGGTAGGCGCCAGCGACATACTCACCAGTCCCAGACTTATTGAATGGGCGGCCGATCTCAGCGGCGAGCTTGGCGCCGACGGCATCCAGCTCCTGCCGGCGCAGCATCTCGATCAGGTTGCGGCTGAAGCTGACGCCGCGGTTCTGACGCTCGGCCAAGCCTTGTCCGATCAAGTGCTCGGCACGGTGATCCATGGCCTCGCGCACCTCGGCACCGAAGCCTCCGCCGCCGAGCGCAACCGGCTCGCGGGCAATGGCCTGCCGGTCAAGCCAAGTAGCTCCCGTCGCGGTGATCTGCTGATCGATCGTGAGGTCAGACCGGACTGCCAGTGCTACGCGGCGCTGCCCCTTCGCGTCGTCGAACCTGCGAAGCTCGACGATCGAGCCCGGCGCGCTGTCACCGGCGGCGTCGAGATCGGGCAGCTTGATGTGGTGGGTCCGCCCGTCCACTCCGTCGACCACGGCATAAGCCGTGCCTTTCAACTCGTCGTCGAGGCCGCGAGCCATGAGACGGCCGACGACAGGATCGTCAAGGCTTTCGCCGGCTAGTACGTAGCCGGCCGCGCCGCGCTCGATGCCGCGTTCGGCAAGACCGCGATGGATGCGCTTGATGATGTCGCCGCGTTCGCCGAGATCACGCAACGTCGCCTCGGCACTCTCCGACACAGTCCACTGGCCGGGGCCGACCTGGTCGGCGAGCCCGAGCGATTCCAGCTTGCGAAGGCGCCCGACCTTGAGGGCGTGGAATTCGTCGGGCTGTCGGTTGGGGTGCGGCGCGAGGTCGATGACGCCGGTGCGATAGCCATCGCGCGCGAGCTGGCGATCAAGGTTGGTCCAGCGCTCGGCGTCGACCTGGCGTTCAAGGGTGCGACGGATTTCATGATCGGTGCGCGGTCCGAGTTCTTGGGTGATCAGATCCCGCGCCCGATCCCGCATCCCCTCCTTGATGTAGTCGCGGGAGATGACGAGGTTCTCGCCATCCTCGCGCACCCCGCGAACGATCAGGTGGACGTGGGGATGCTCGGTGTTCCAATGGTCGACGGCGACCCAATCGAGCTCGGTGCCGAGGTCTTTCTCCATCTGCCCGACGAGATCGCGCGCGAAGGTCTTGAGATCCGTCATCTCCACCGCGTCGTCAGGCGATACGATGAACCGAAAATGATGCCGGTCATCCTCGCAGCGCTCGGCGAACGCCTTCGGATCAGAGTCATCGGCACCGGGGCCGAACAGCCTAGCTTTCTCTCCGTCCCGGGTGACGCCCTCGCGGCGCAGATAATTGAGATGGGTGGCGAGCGGCGCGCCGCGTCCGGCGTGACGGACGACGCGCGCCTTGACGACAGCGCCGCGCGAACGGGACGTGATGAGCCGGTTGGCCTGCACCGACGCCCGCTGACCCCGACCGAACCGGGAGCGGTGGCCCGGCCCGATCGTCCCCTTGCGGGAGACCGATCCGCCAGCCCGCTGGGCTGCGGCGAGTGCTTGCGCGATGAACGGTCTGGCGCGCTGCACGCGGCTGGAGCGGATGCGGCCTGGCCGGATGCGGAAATCGATCTCGTCGCTCATAGCGGCAAGACCGCACATCGCGCGATGGCGCTGATTTGCTTATGAAATGGCCGAAGCCGCAGGCTGCGCCGGTCAGGCGCACCTCGCGAAATCGCTGCGTAAGTCCTTGAAAAAGCACAACCGAACCGAGGCGCACATCGCGCCCCTTTATCCTGCCATCGTGCGGTTGTGTTGCCCTGCTTCCCCCTCCACGCACTCCGTGATGCGCTGGAGCCCGCCAAACCGCGATCCGTGCGAAGCGCCGTCATCGCGGGCCTCCACCATCCGAACGCGCCACGAACAGGCCCGAAGATTGCGGGGCCATCACGGAAGTCTCGCGCACCGGAGTTGCTGCCGGAGCCTCGTCCGGAGGGCTTCCCGTCTGCGCTGGATCGACAGCGGTGATGCCGTCAGCCCGCGTGATGAACAACGGCGCGCCAGTCCAGGCGCGAGGATCAGCCGCGGCGACGGTGATTGCACCGGGCAGGTCACCGCCGCCGAAGGAAGGGACCAATGCGGCCACATAGGCGCGGGTCTCAGCCGGCAACGGGCGGCCCGCGAGATATTCTTCGTAGCGCCCTGGTCCCGCGTTATAGGCTGCAAGAAAACCCGGCGAACCGTAGCGATCATACATCTCGCGCAAGTACGCCGCACCGGCCAGGATGTTGTCCCGCGGATCGTAAGGATTACGCCCGAGCCTATGGCGGACGCGCAGCTCCGCCCAGGTATCCGGCATGATCTGCATCAGGCCCATCGCGCCTGCAGAGGAGACCGCACGTACATCACCAGCGCTTTCCGCGTGCATGACGGCGCGAATCCAAGCGGCCGGGATGCCGAAACGCTGTGCGGCCTCCTCAATGTAGGCCGCGAACGGATGGGCCGGCGCCGTGCGCGTGGCCGGTGCATTCTGCGCGTTCGCTGTGGCGCTGAGCGGCACGGCGAGGAGCAGGCCGGAAAGGAGAAGGAAGGCTGTCAGTCGGACGGCGTTTGGCCGCCCGACGACAGTTTGGTGGCGCGGGCCAGACACCGTTCAGTCCCGCTCGCCGCGCTTGGGCGGACGATTCCAGTGTAGGTTCCACGCGGATTTGTCCTCGGTCGATTGGAACAGGTTCGCGCGGATCGGCTGGGCCAACGTGGGATCATCGATCTGCAGGGAGACATAATCGCCTGCCTTTTCACCGGTCCGCTTCCATCCGGCGCCGATCTCAGGCCCATCATCACTGCCGTGGTGAACACGATAGTCCGGCGCATTCTCGGCGTCGGTGTGCTCAGCGGGGATGAGCACGATCTCGGCGTCGAGCGAGAGCGTGCGGATGTGGCCGGCGTAGCCATTCTTTGTGCGCTTGAATTCGCCGATCTGCGGCATGAGAAGACTCCTTTGCTATGCGGTGAGGTCGGGTAAGCGCGTCGTTCACCGCGTCGCGGCGCGCCATTCGAAGCGGCCGCTACCGTCTTCATCGGTCCACACGGGTGTTGCGCGGCCGATGATCGAGCGGGTGGAAATCGGACCGAAGTAGCGACCGTCGAGGCTGTCCTCGACGGACCAGTTCATGAGGAGAATCTCGCCGTCGGCGATGCGCTGGCAGCCCTGCCAAACGGGAAGATCGCGGCCGAGACGATCGTGCGTCAGCGCTTCGCCCATCGCGATGCCATCGACGGTGACGTGTGCGCCGGTACGGCAGACCTGCTGCCCGGGAAGAGCGGCGACACGTTTCATGAGGGGGACGCCGCGCGGCACGTAGCCACGTTCGGCGAGGAACGATGCGAGCGGCTCCGGGGCGTCTACGGCGACGAGATCGGTCACTTCAAGGCGTGGCAACCGCTCGAGCGAATAGAGTCCGATCGGGGTGCTGGCGGACGCGTTCCAGATCAGCCTGGGCGTGATGTGGGTGAAGGAGAGGCCACCGATCAGCATCACGGTGAAGTACGTCGTCATGACGTAGCCAAAGCGGGTCATGGCTCGACCCCGCGGCGCAGAAGGATGGCGCGATGCTGCTCGACCGTGTAGCTGCGTGGCTCCTGGCCGGCAGCGAGACGATTGTGAACGTGCCGCCAATGATGCGGCGAGACCTCGGCGGGATTGATGCCGATCGCCTCGATGGCGTCGACGATCTGCAGAACGCGCTCGACCTTCGGCCAGCCGTCCATCCGCAGCAGAATGTCGCCGCCGGGGCGCACGAAGGGGAGCGTCTGATAGGGTTCGCCCGGCGAGATCGCGCGCACGATGTCGATGCGTGAGATGATCGTGCCGAAGTCGTTGGCCGCCCAGCGGACAAAGGCGAAGACGCTATGGGGCGGGAAGCTGACCACGCGTCGGCGGCGGTCAAGAATCTGTTCGTGGACGTCCTGGCCGAACCTGACCCAGTATTCGATCTTCTTCTCAATCCAGGTCAGCTCGACGCGGGTCAGACCGTCGAAGAGGAGCGCCGGCGGCACGCGGCGCAAATGAGGAGCGCCGTTCATGGCGTGTCTCCGTCGGCTGGGGGAAATTCGCGGGCGAGCAGTTCGCGCAGCATGTCGGCGACGGTGACGCCGCGCTGGAACGCGACGATTTTGATCTGACCGCGCATGCCGGGCGTGACGTCGATAGTGAGGCGTGCGGTGAAATTGGCGGCTTCGCCGCCGCGCGCAGGGCGCGGATCGGGGGCTTTCACCCAGCTCTCAGGATCGGCTGGACGTGCAGTGAAGGCACGTTTCTGGGATCGCTCCGTCATGGCGCGATCCTTCCGATCTCGGCGCAGAGCGCGACGATTTCGCGCGCGGCGGGGCTGCGTCCGTTGATTTCGGAGACCAGCCGGCCGGAGCGCGCCGCGTCGGCGAAGGTGACGCGCTGGCCGACGGTGCTGGTGAGTACGGGCGGATCGTGATCGGCGAGCGTCTCGGCCGTCTCGCGGGCAATGACCGTGCGTGCTCCACACCGATTCAGCACGAAGCGGGCGGCGAGCTGGGGGCGGTAGATCCGCGCCTCGCCGAGCAGCGAGAGCATCTCCGCCGAGGCCCAGCCATCGAAAGGCGATGGCTGCACCGGAACCAGCACCAGGTCGGCGGCAAGCAGCGCGGACCGCATCAGGCTGGCGACGCGCGGTGGCCCGTCGATCACCACATGATCGGCGCCGCGCGCCAGTTCCGGCGCTTCGCTATGAAGCGTATCTCGCGCCAGACCGACGACACCAAACAGGCGCGGCAGGCCTTCGCGCCCTCGCTGCTGCGACCAGTCGAGCGCCGAGCCTTGGGGATCGGCGTCGATGAGAACGACGCGCTTCCCTCGCCGAGCCCATTCACCGGCGAGATGCAGCGCGAGCGTCGTCTTGCCGACGCCGCCCTTCTGATTGAGGAGCGCGACGATCATGACGCGCCGCCGCGTCGCACGGGCATTCCCCCGGCGGGAGTCGCCTGCCGTTTTGCAGGGTGGACAACGCCGTGGCCCGGATCAGACGTCGACTGCCTTGTGCCGCGATCGGCCCAGGCCTGCAGATCGTCGAGGGCGTAGACGATACGGCCGCCGAGCTTGCGATACACCGGTCCGGTGCCATAGGTGCGATGTTTCTCGAGCGTGCGACCCGACAGGCCGAGGAAGCGCGCTGCCTCGGGCGTGCGCAGATAGCGTGGCGGTGGGTCGAGTCGCGCTGCTGACATGGTCTCCTCCGGAGCTGCGGCCGCGCCGTCGGCGTGCGATGGCGAAGCAGCGATCACGATGGCGAACCACCGGCGTCCGGGTGGATGACGGAGTGAGACCCCTCTGTGCGCGTACCCCAGGGAATGCGGGTCAGCGGCCTGCAAGCAGGCGGAGATAGCCGCCGTGCATCATCGTCTGCCCGTCCTTGACCAAGCGGATCGTCTGGGCGCGGATGGACGACGTTTTCCATTCGGTGGCGGTCTGCTGGTGCGACTCGAACAGCACGCCGGCGATTTCGCGGTAGGTGGCGCCTGAGGATCTGCCGTCCAGCGCGCGCACCATCCGCACCAGCCGTTGACGGTGACGCGGCGTGAGCGCGAGCGCGCGCGGCAGCGGGCCGGCGGCGCGTCCGAACAGACGGCGCTGGAATCGCAACGCCGCTTCGGCGCGGATGTGGAAGTCGTCGTCGAGCGGCAGCAACACGGCGAGCGGCTGGGCGGAGTCGATGGCGCTGGCGACCAGATGATGATCACCGTCGGGATCGGCCAGTAGGATCGCTGGTCCACTGCCGGGCTGCGCGTGCAGCATGGCGTGGGTCAGGTCGAGTTGTTCGAGCCGTCGCGCCGATCGAAACACTGCCGGCGCAGCTTCAAGCAACAGTACGCTGGGGATTAGTTCGGGCCGCCAATAAATCGCGGTCTCATGAGCGGAGAGGTCGGGGTTGAGCAGGAAAGCGTAACCCCCATTGCGGAGGAGCGCTCCTCAGCAACGAAACGTCTCGCCGACTCGGCGGCGTACTGTGCAGGCGGTCATAGTCGCTGCGATAGTCGGGATTCCGCCGCAGAAACTCCCATGCGAACCCTTGCCGCTCCAGTCGGTTCAGCGCGCGTTCGGTTGTCTGCAATCGCCAATCCGGCGGCTCGGCCATACGCGTCTCCTCGTCCGCGCTTTGAGTAGCCCCCTACGCGAAGCCTTGCCGCCGACAAGGCGCGGCGGAAGCCCCCAAAACCGCGCGGCGTGATGCCTCGCACAACCGGGAGGAGTGTCCTGTTTTATGACACGCGGGGGCGGAGGAGCTCGCGATAGCCCGTGGTGGTCATCCAGCGGGCGCGGGCGAGATGGCTGTCATGAACCATCCGGGCGCGGCCGGGATCGCGATCGGGATCGAGCCCGAAAAGAATCCGCACCGCCTCACGCCAGTCGGCACCCTCGGCGGCAGCGTCCAGGAGCCGAATATAGAGAGCAAGATGGCTTTCGTCGTAGCCCGTCAGGTGGTCGCCTTCGGGCGGGCGGTCCTGGAAAGCAATGACGGTCATCGATGCGCCCATCTTCTTTGGTTAATTGATCGTATCCGCATCGCCAATGCAAACCAGACCGATAGCTGAAATTTTCCCGATGCTTTTCAAGCATCGCGCGGTCCCACTGGCGGCATCGCACGCTGGCTTCGCGGCCGTGTATTATAACACGTAGCGCTATAATGCACGATTGCCTCCTATCCTGCGGATGGACATTCGCAGAACTTTTGGAGCCAACGTCAGGAGGTATCGCGTCGCGGCCGGTCTGAGCCAGGAGGCGGTCGCCGTGAAAATGGGTGTGGACCGCGCCTATGTGAGCGGCATGGAGCGGGGCCAGCAGAACGTCACGCTGTTGACGATGTGGCATTTGTCGGAAGCGTTGGGCGTGAGACCTGCCGACCTTCTCGATGAGGCGGTGGAGGACACTGAGACATGAGTCTCGGTGAGTCGCGGTCGGACCCAACTTGCGCGCACGGTCTATACGGCCGGATCGGCGGAAACCTGCAGAGCGGTCGAGCCGCCACCACGTAAAGCCGGCAATTCGCAAAACAACGAGCACCCTGAGGGGGACTTGCCCCGCCCGACGATCGGGCGGGGCAAGTCCTGAGCCAGGCGTCAATCCGCGTTGCGGCGGCTCGGGCGGGACCAGATGAGGCTGTAGCCCTCGCCGCCTTCGTCGTCGAAGAGGTTGGCGAAGATCGGGGCGGTGAAGCTCGGATCGTCGAGCTTGAGGCCCAGATAGTCACGGCCTTCGTTCGAGCGCTTGGACCAGGCTGCGCCGATCTCGGCGCGGCCGACGAAGACGCGGTGGCTGGGAGCGTTCTCGGTTGAGCGGTTGCTCTCCGGGACGATGCGGACGTTTCTGGCCTGGACCGAGAGGGTGACGATTTCGCCGACGTATTCGTTGGTGCCGGTCTTCTTGAAGGTGCCGATGGTCGCCATGGTAGTTCTCCTTGAACTCTGTTCCGAGCCCGCACCATTGCGGCCTCGATGGCGATCGGCAGGCCGAAGGCGATCGACGCGGCATCGCTTGCGACCGCAGCGCAGCGGAGGATGGCAGCCAGGCGACTTTGTTGTTTCGCGAGGAATGACGGCGCAGCCGGCAGGGGAAGAAAGTCGATCGGCGCCATTGCCGTATAGGCGATCGAGGCGCAGCCGGCCTTCGGCCAGATCAGCCCATTGAAGAGGCCGTTTTGGAGCGGTCGGTTAGACAGAGATTGATCAAGGAGAACGTGGCCGAGCGCGCGCTGCCGTCGCGATCCCGGCAATAACGCGGCCGGCGATTCCACGCGACCGTCCAGGCCTGACGCATCTCGATGCCGACACCGCTCTGGCAAGAAAGCCAGCGCACCGATGTTTTGATCGCGCGACCCAATGGCGTCACACTGCTCCAGCAGGACACTGCGATGACGCGACACGGGGTGGCCGAAGCTAAGGTCGAAGCAGCGCTGACCGCCATCCAATGGTTTCGATGACGAGAGCGGCGCTGCGGAGGTCAGCCGCTGGTCCCGCCTTTGCTGCTGATGGCGTCAGGCGCGCGCTAAGCCCCGCCCGGACGGTTCGGGCGCTGCCATAGCCGTCACCCGGACGAACGCCGTGATGCCGACCGCAATTGCGCCGATGACGGAAAAGACGATCTGCCACGTGTCGGAAGGCATCGTGTGCTTCACGATACCATGGGTGGCGTGATAGCCGGCGAGAGCGGCGGGCGCGACAAAGACCATCGCGACCGCGAGGCGCAGCCAGAGCGGCCGCGCGAAGACGAGTATGAACTGACCGATGCCGAGCGTCAGCGCGGCGGCGACAAAGCCGACGATGATCCCGCCAGTCCAGCCTGCGCCGGTCTGATAAGCCCAAGCGCCAGCGGTGGCGCCGGCAAAGACCGGGAGCGCAAATACGGCGAGTGTGAACAAGAGCCAGCAGAGCGTGCCGATGGCTGCGATGCTGGCGAGGATGCCAATGAAGATCATGGCGATGGTCTCCCGTGAGAAAAGGTCTGACGGTCGCCTTCCACCACCACCATGGCGCGACCTGAGCATAGCTGAAATTGAGCGAAAACGGGAGTGGAAATCCGGCTGGACTTCCGCTCCCGCGAGCAGGTTGCGTTGGAAGGCGCTCACGCGCCGCCGAACTTCCAAACTGGGATGCCGAGCTTACGAGCCTTGTCCGCAAGGTTGCCCTGGATGCCGGTTCCCGGAAATACCATGGCGCCAATGGGCAGGACTTCGAGTATCTGATCGTTGCGCTTGAACGGTGCGGCCTTGGCGTGTTTCGTCCAGTCGGGTTTGAAGGCGACCTGCGGAACCTTGCGATGGTCGGCCCAGCGGGCGGCGATGCGCTCGGCGCCCTTGGGCGATCCGCCATGCAGCAGCACCATGTCCGGATGCTTGGCGTGCACCTGATCGAGCTTGGCCCAGATCAGCCGGTGGTCGTTGAAGTCAAGACCGCCGGTGAAGGCGATCTTCGGACCGGCCGGCAGCATCACTTCGGTTTCTGCGCGGCGCTTGGCGGCGAGAAAATCACGGCTGTCGATCATGGCCGAGGTCATGGTGCGGTGGTTGACCATCGATCCGCTGTGCGGCCGCCAGGATGATCCGGCATGGCGCTCGAAGTGCTCGGCGGCCTGGTCGCGCATCAATTCGAAGGCGTCACGGCGTTCGATCAGCGTCTGGCCCTCAGCGGTAAGCCGCTCCAGCTCGACGGACTTCACCTCGGAGCAGTCCTGTTCCCGCTGGCTCCGCCGCTGCGCCTGCTCGTTGTCGTCGAGTTCGCGTTCGATCCGGCCGGTGGCGCGATGGAAGAGATTGACGGTCGACCAGAGCAGATCGTCGAGGTCGGGCTCGAGGCGGGTGTCCTGCAAGGCGACAATCAGCGCATCGAAGATGTCGGCGATGGCGCCGGCAACGGCGTTCCCCTCGGGAAGCGGCCTCGGGTCGAGCTCGTCCTGAAAGGGACGGAAGCCGTAAAGCTGGAGTTCGGTGAGAACGTGGTCGGTAGGCGATGAAGCGTGATGGGGCTCGAAGTCGTCGCGATCGCTCGTCATGGGATGCTCCTTCGTCGGTCTGACCGCGACCTTCGCGGCCTTCTGGCGACGAAAGCCGTCGGGCGGGCCGGACCAGCACCCGGAGCGAAGCGCAGGGCCGAAGCGTCAGCGGAGGATGGCGAAGCCGGTTGTTTTGCTTCGCGATGCAAAGGCCCGGAGGGCCGGCGGAAAAGAACCGGGCGCAGCCATTGCGGCGCCGGACCGTTTGACGGCCGATCGCCCTCTTGAAGGCCGGGTCGCGGTCTCTCCGGCGAGATGGGAAGCAGCCAGAGCGGTCGCGCTGACAGCGCTGCCGCTATCCCTCCCGTCCCCGACTACATCGCTTCTGCCGCCATGAAGCGTGCGACATCTTCCGGGGCGAGCTGGACACGGACGTTGGACCGGAGCGCAACGATGCCAATCAGCCTGAGATCCTCGTTGAAATCCCCGAGCGTCGGCGACAGGACAATCGCCTCGATCCCGACGGCGTTCGCCCGTTCGATCAGGCTGTCGCGCGCACCATCGCCGGCCGGATCGTCGTCACGCACGATATAGAGTCGGCGGAGCGTCGCCGGGAACAGGATGACTGCGAGGTGCGCGGCTGATAGAGCGGCGACCATCGGCATGCGGGGCGCCGCCAATCGCAGCGACAGAATGGTTTCGATGCCTTCGCCGGCCGCCATTATGTCATGCGCCACACCGAACCGGACCGCGTGGCCGAGGAGGTCGCCCATCGCCCGCCTTGGCGTGTCGACCGGCGCCTTGCCGCTGCCGTCGGGTGCGAGCCATGTGCGATGCGCGCCGGTGATCCGGCCGCCAAGATCGGTGACGGATGCGATCATCGCCGGCCAGCTCTCGGTCGGGCTATGCTCATCCCGCCGGTAGTAGCATCGCGGGTGAAAGCGCAGCGATCCGGTTTCGTGCAAAGCCGCGATGCCGCGTTGGCGTAAGTACGTTTCCACGACCGTGCCCGGTATCGGTTCCGACATGGTGAAGAGCCGGCATGCGGCCTCCGGCGAGCCGGTCGGGGCTGGCGCGTGCCGCGGACTTGATTGCCGCTCAGGCTCGGGATGCGGGAGACTGAGGAAGGTCCGGGCCTCGTCGGCGACGTCCTTGAAGTTGACAAGGCCGCGGCTCTCGCGAATGACGTCGAGCAGATCGCCGTGTTCGCCAGTCGCGGCGTCGGTCCATTTGCCCGCGGCGCCCTTGCCGGATTCGGCGCCCTTCAGGCGGACGAACATGGACCGTCCCGGCGTGTTGCGGGCATCGCCGACCAGCCAGTAGCGTCCTTCACGGCGGCCGTTGGAAAGATAATGACGGCAGATCGCCTCAGCCTGTCCGGCCAATCGGCGCGCAAGATCGGATGCATTGTCCGACATCGTGTTCTCCAAGACGAAAAAGGGCCCGCCATCGCTGGCGGGCCCCTGGCAGTGCCGTTGGCTTCTTCGTTATTCGGCCGCGGTCGCGTGGGCTTCGAGCGCGACCGAGTCATCCTCGGCCACTTCCTCATCTTCCACCACGGCCGTTTCGCCGCCGTCGGCCGCCGTTTCTTCGCCCGCCGCATCGGCGCCTGCTTGCGCAGCGTCGATGGCGCCGGCCTCAGCGGCGTTCGGCACACCGCGGTCGGGGGTGCGCAACGGCTCCGGAAGCCATCCCGACCCGGCGAGCAGCGTTTCCGCTTGCTCCGCCATCTCGGCCTTCTTCAGGTGCTCGATGCGGTCGCCCGCCCGCGCACCTTTCGCCTCCCGTACTGCTGCGAGGATGCGGGCCTTGGTCACCCGGCCGAGATAGTTGCCGATCGTCGGCGTCCAGCCGGCCGCGACCATGTCGAGATCGACGGCCTGGGCGATGCGGTCGGCATGGGCCAGCGCGCGGGGCTTGCGATTGTAGGCCTCGTAGATCGCGTTGACCGACAGCGAGACGCAGTGCGCGAAGAGCGCCTGGCGGCTGTCGCTGTCGAACGCGATCAGCGCGTCCCAGAGCTCGGCCGGCTCCTTGGGCAGCGCGGCGAGCCAGGCCTGATGCCGGGCGTCGAAAGCGACAGCGAGCGTGCTGTCCGCGAGGCCCGGCGCCTGAGCGCTGAAACCGGCGCTCTTCAGGTCGAGCTCCAAACAGGTGTCCTGCCCGTAGCGGTAGAACACCTTGAGGCAGAGGGCGTGAAGCGCGGCGACGAACGCGATGTCGGGATTCTCGCCCAGCGCATGGCGAAGGGCGAGGGTCCGATGAGCGGTCAGCTCGGTCATCAGCCGGTCGGGGATCGGCCTGATGCCGTCGTCTTCCTCGGGCTCATCCGCAGGAGACTCCGCACCGGCGATCACGCTCGTGCCGTCATAGTCGGCTCGCGCCGCGATCGTCGGCTCGTCTGCTGGATCGGTCTCGACATCGGGCTCCGGGTCGACCGGACGCTCGTCCTCGGGACGGACATAGCCGCGTTCGACCCGCAAGCCGCCCGAGCCGTCGATGCTGACGAAGGCGCCAGCGCGCGCGATCTCCTCGGGGTCGAAGACCTGCGGGCGATCGTCGAGCTGGTCGAGCGCCGTCTCGATCTCGCCGAGCCGCTGATCGACTTCCTCTGGCAGCTCGTCGGCCTCGGCGTAGGTCTCCTCCAGACCGTCCATCTCGGCCTGCAGCGCATCGCGCGCCGCCTGCTCCTCGCCGGTGAGCGGACGCTGCTCGCCGCGCAGCTGCCGCAGGCCGTAGGTGTGGCCATAGGCGAACTCGGGCGCGACATCGATCCACTTCCAGCCCTCGGCGCGGATCGCCTCGGACTGCTCGCGCAGCTTCTCGACCACCAGCATGTCGAGGAGACCGGCATCCTGCAGCCAGCCGCCGTCGTCGCCCTGGAAGAGATCGCGCAGGATCACGCCGCCGGCCTCGATGTAGGCGTCGAGCCCGACGAACTGCGCGCGCTTGTCCGATGCCCGCACGGCGCCCTCGGTGAGCATCCGGCGGATGACATGCGGCTCCTTGGAGTAGGACTGGCTCAGGCGCTCGAACACCTGCTCCTGACGCTCGTGGTCGCCGTTGACGGTGAACGCCATCAGCTGGTCGAGGGTCATGCCGTCGTCGGCATAAACGTCGAGCAGCTTAGGCGAGACTGAGGCAAGGCGCAGGCGCTGCTTGACGATCGGCACGGCGACGAAGAACGCCGCGGCGATGTCCTCCTCGGACTGGCCCTTCTCGCGCAGCGCCAGGAACGCCCGGAACTGGTCGAGCGGATGCAGCGGCGCGCGCTGGACGTTCTCGGCGAGGCTGTCTTCCTCGGGAATGCCGTCCTCGCGCACGACGCAGGGCACGGGCGCGGTCTTGGCCAAGCGCTTTTGCTTGACCAGAAGTTCGAGCGCGCGGAAGCGGCGGCCGCCGGCCGGCACCTCGAACATGCCGGTCTCGACACCGTCGGCGTCGCAGACCGGCCGCACGGTGATGCTCTGCAAGAGCGTGCGTCGCGCGATGTCCTCGGCCAGCTCTTCGATCGAGACGCCGGCCTTGATCCGTCGGACGTTGGACTGGCTCAGCACCAGCTTATTGAACGGGATGTCCCGCGACGAGGACAGGATGATCTTCTTAACAGCAGTAGCCATCGGATGTACTCCGCGACGGGCGGCCGAAAGCCTCTCTCTCGGCCTCCAACCCGTCACGAAGCAGGCGCAGCCCTCTTCCTCTAGGAGGCTGGGGCCGCGCAGAAGCGTAAAGGCGTGGAGCCGTGGATCCGGCTCCACATCTCCCCCGGTATTACCGGACGCTGGAAAGGAGTTTCGCGGCCTTGCCCTCCAGCTCCAGCCGAGCATCCTGATGCGGCTTGGCGCGGGCGAGCGCCGTGATTCCCTGGACGAAATCGAAGATCGACTCCGGCGGTCGCCCTTCCTCCTCCAGCACGGTGGCGATGATCTTCTCCGTCTCGGGACGCGAGAAGCCGCGCTTGCGCAAGAAGCTCTCGCGATCCTCGTCCTTGCGGGCGACAATCTGCTCGCGAGCCGCCCTGATCCCCGCCAGAAACGGCGCCGGTGACGATGTGGCGAAGCGTTCCAGCGCCGGCGCCGCCTGATGCGCAAAGCGATGGCTGGCAAACTTGCTGTGACGGATCGAGATCTCCTCGAAGCCCTCGGCGCCCCAGATATTGCGATTCATGCAGACGGCGCGGAGATAGAAAGACGCCATGCCGAGCGTCTTGGAACCCACCTCGCTGTTCCAGCAATAGAAGCCCCGGAAGTAGAGGTCGGGATCGCCGTTGGGGAGGCGGCCGGCTTCGATCGGGTGGGCGTCGTCGACCAGAAAGAGGAAGACATCGCGATCGGAGGCATAGAGGGTGGTCGTATCCTTGGTCACCTCGACGAACGGGTTGTGGGTCATGGTCGACCAATCGAGCAGGCCCGGCACCTTCCAGCGCGTATCACCCGTGCCTTCGCCGGCGATCTTCACAACCGCAGCGACTAGCTCATGGTCCCAGATGCGGCCATAGTCGGGGCCGGTGACGGCGCGCAGTTCGATCCGCCCGTCGTCCGCCTCCAGCGTCTTCACCAGCTCGGCCCGATGCGAAAGCAGCCCGTGCTGCATGTTGATGCCGGCAAGCGGCGCGGGGAGCTGCCGCATATAGCCGGCGGGCGCGCCGACCAGGCTGCACATCTGGCCGAATGACCAGTGCGTTGGAGCGATGGGCTCCTCGCGACCGGGCACGATCAGGGCCAGGCGTTCGGCGTTATCACGACTCGCCTCGACGCGAAGGGTCCGGGTCTCGACGGTGCGGGCGGTGGCACGGTCGGCGCGTGCGCGAACGGCGGCGTAGAGGGCGCTGAGCGACAGATAGCGCTCGTCGTCGGGCCGCGAGAACCATTCGGACGACACCCGCCCGATCCGTTCGCCGCGCGAGATGTCGACTTTATAACCGGCCGAAACCGGCGGGGCGCCGAAGGCGTCTTGCTCGGCGAGAATGCTTGTCTGGGTCATGGCAAAATCTCCATGACGAGCCGGCCGGGAGCCTCTCTCTCGACCCTCAACCCGTCACGGAAACCCCGTCCGCACTCTGACTCTCGGGGCGTTGCGGGGTTTCCCCGCAGAAGGGGTCGGCCGAGACCCTAGGCTCGGCCGCAGGGGAAGGCCTTCCCCTCAGACTTGCGTATTCGGGGGCCTATGTCGAGGCCACGGGTTCGATGACGCGTAGGGTCGCTTTGTTCTTGAAAATGCGTTGGAAGGGGCATTTTATACCCTGTGCGGCACTTTTTTCGCGACTGATAGGACGGTACCGGCGGTTCGTCCGCCGAGAGGACTTTGTTGACAAATATGCGTCAGAATGGCTATTTACTGCCCACTTTGACGCAGAATCACAGATCCACTATGCAACCTCGCCAACACAAAACGGCCAGTTTCCTGTCGGCTCATCCGGTGTTCACCCGGGCTGAGTTCGCGGCGGCCTTCGGCCACCCCGCGGGCGGGGCCAATGTTACGAGCCTGCTCCGGCATCATCTGCGGGCCGGCAACATCAAGCGCGTCAGTCGCGAGGTGTTTGCCGCGGTACCCGCCCATCTGCCGGCGGAGCGGATGGTGATCGACCGCTTCACCGCGGCGAGCAAGCTGCGCCCCGATGGCGTCTTGGGGTTTCACTCAGCCCTTGAGCTGCATGGCATAGCCTATTCCGAGTTCAACGAGGTTCAGCTCATCAGCGCCGGGCGAACCGAACGCGTGGATTTGCCATTTGGCGCTTGCCGTTTCGTCACGCCGCCGAAGGCTTTGGTTGCGGCCGGCAAGGCCGACTACCTGACCATGACTATGGATCGGCAGGGCGTGGCAGTCCGTGTGACGGCTGTTGAACGCACGGTTGTTGATGCCTTGCACCGGCCGGAACTCGCTGGCGGCGTCGAGGAGGTTCTGCAGTCGCTAGACCTGGTGCGCTATCTCGATCCGGTGAAAGTCGCTGACTATGTCGAACTGCTGGACAACCGGTCGCTCGCTTCCGTTTCCGGTTGGTGGCTTGAGAGGCGACGTTCGGCGCTCGGTGTCACCGACGACGTCCTGACGCGCTTGCAGCGCCGTCTTCCACGATCAAAGCATTACGCGCTGGGCGCCGAACCTGGTCACGCAGTGCTCGTCGAGGCGTGGCGTGTGCTTCTGCCGCGGCAGGCTGTCGACGCTGCTTTTGAGGGCGTGTGATGGTCGCGTCGCGGGAAACGCTTCACGATCTTGCGGCCGAGCGGCAGCTTCAACCCGCGACGCTCGAACGGGTGATCCGGCTGATTGACATTCTCGATGCGTTCGGTGCCGACACGCTGATCGGGCCGCGGATCGCTTTGAAGGGTGGCACGGCGCTCAACGTCTTCCACTCCGATCTGGACCGCCTCTCGGTCGATATCGACGTCAACTATGTCGGGGCGCTCAAGAAGGAGCAGATGGATGCGGATCGGCCGGGATTGGAAGACCGGATCGAGCGCTTGATGGAATCGAAAGGCTATGCCGCGCGGCGTGAGCCGTCCGAACATGCCGGCGGCAAATGGATCTACCGTTATGCCTCCGCGCTAGGTGGGGCGGGGACCATCGAGATCGATATCAACTATCTCTACCGCGGCCCTCTCTACGGTGTGGACCGCATGTCCTCGGCGACAATCGGATCCTACCGAGCCACGAACGTGCCGGTTCTCGACATCCATGAAATCGTCGCCGGCAAGATGGTCGCGCTGGTCACGCGACGCACGGCGCGTGATCTGTTCGATGCGCACCGGATCGTCGCCATGCCGGGTCTCGACTGGGTGAAGATCAAGGCGGGCACCTTGATGATCGGCGCGAGCGCCAAGAGCTTCGACTGGCGCACGGCCTCGCCAAACGAGATCGGATGCGAGGTCGGCGACATCACCGGCAAGCTGACCATGTGCCTGCACGACCGGTATTTCGACGCCTTCGGTGGTCCCGCAGCCTGGATCGAGAGCGTCACGGCCGAGTGCCGGGACAAGCTCGCGTCGCTGTTTCGGTTCACGGCGGGGGAGAGGGCATTTCTCGATGCCGTGCTGGACCGGGGCGAGATCGACGCGTCGGCTCTGGAGGCGCCGGAGAACGTGCGCGCCTCGATAGAAGCCAGTCCGGCTCTGCGGTGGAAAGCACAGAACGTCAAAGCATGGAAATCTGGCGACAAGTCGCTGGCCCCACGCACGCGACGAGCAAGGCGGCCACGTGGAGAGACCATGTGAATACTGAAGCGGATACCTGTCGGAAATCCGTTGTTCCGCGCCTGCAGACGGCAGGTTGGGAAGGCGCGCCTCACTCTATCAACGAACAACGGACCTTCACCGATGGCCGGGTGATCTTCATCGGTGGTAAGGCGAAGCGCGGCCGGCAAAAACGTGCCGACTACATCCTGCGCTACCGCGCCGACTACCCGATCGCGGTCGTCGAGGCGAAGGCTGCCTACAAATCTGCCGCCGACGGTCTGCAGCAAGCCAAGGACTACGCCGAGATTCTTGGATTGAAATTCGCGTACGCGACCAACGGCGCGGAGATTCTCGAATTCGACTTTCTCACCGGACGCGAAGCCCTACGGCACGATTTTCCGACACCCGCTGAGCTGTGGGGGCGCCAACGGGTCGGTGTCGGTCTGACTGATGACACGGCCGCCGAGCGCCTGCTCGCGCCCGGGTTTCCCGATCCCGCCAAGCCGCTGCGCTACTATCAAGAGATCGCCGTCAATCGCGCGCTTCAGGCGGTTCTCACCGGCCAGCGGCGCGCGCTGCTCACGCTGTGCACCGGCGCCGGCAAGACCGCGGTGGCATTCCAGATCGCCTGGCGGCTGTGGACCGCCGGTTGGAACAAGCGCGGGGACTTCCGCAAACCCAAAATCCTGTTCCTCGCCGATCGCAACATTCTCGTCGACGACCCGATGGCCAAGACCTTTGCGCCCTTCGGCGACGCGCGTTTCAAGATCGAGAATGGCGAGATCAGCCATGGTCGCGACATCTATTTCGCGATCTACCAAGCCATCGCCAGCGACGAACGACGGCCGGGTCTGTATCGGGAATATGCGCCGGATTTCTTCGACCTGATCATCATCGATGAGTGCCATCGCGGCAGCGCGCGCGACGACAGCAGCTGGCGCGAAATCCTGGAGTATTTCGAACCGGCCTATCAACTCGGCATGACGGCGACACCACTAAGGGAAGACAACCGGGACACCTACGCCTATTTCGGTGCGCCGCTTTATACCTACTCTCTGGCGCAAGGTATCGCGGACGGCTTCCTGGCACCCTATCGCGTACATCGTGTCGTCACGGACTATGATGCCGCGGGATGGAGACCAACCAAGGGCGAACTGGACCGCTTCGGGCGCGAGATTCCCGACGATGAGTACCACACGAGGGATTTCGAGCGCGTCGTCGCGCTGCGCGCTCGCACCGAGGCGATCGCGCGCCACCTCACGCATTTCCTCGCGCAGACCGATCGTTTCGCGAAGACGATCGTTTTCTGCGTGGACCAAGAGCATGCAAGCGAGATGCGTCGCGCCCTTGCCAATCTCAGTGCCGATCTCGTTGCGGATTATCCGGACTATGCCTGCCGCGTGACGGCCGATGAGGGTGATATCGGCAAGGGCAAACTCAGCCGTTTCCAGGACGTCGAGACGAAGGTTCCGGTGATCCTGACGACATCTCAGCTTCTCACCACGGGTGTCGACGCGCCGACCTGCAAGAACGTCGTGCTGGCGCGCGTGGTCGGCTCAATGACGGAGTTCAAGCAGATTATCGGCCGCGGGACCCGGCTGCGTGAAGACTACGGCAAGCTGTTCTTCAACATCCTCGACTACACCGGCACCGCGACTGAAAAATTCGCTGATCCGGACTTCGATGGTGAGCCGACCGTAGAGACGATCACGGAAATCGACGCCGAGGGCGAGATCGTCACCACCCAAGAAGAGGAAAATCCAGCGCCGGAGGCGCCGGACGAGATCGAGACGGAAACCGAGGGTGGTCTTCCCCCCGACGAGGAGCCCGGAGAACCGCGTAAACTCTACGTCGATGGCGGCACGGTCGAAGTGGTGGCGCATCTGGTCTACGAACTTGATACGGACGGCAAACGACTGACCTGCAAGAAGCTGACGGACTGGACCGGTGAGAAGGTCCGCACGCTCTATCCGACCGCTGCAAGCTTCCGCGCCGACTGGGTGCGAGCGGACAAGCGCCACGCGATCGTCGAGGCGCTCGCTGAACGGGGCATCGACCTGGAGAGCCTGGCCGAAGAAGCCGGGCGGCCGGAGGACGATCCGTTCGATCTCCTTTGCCATCTCGCCTGGAACGCGCCGCTCCGCACGCGACGTGAACGCGCCGAACGTCTCAAGCGAGATCGAACGGATTTCTTCGACCGGTATGGCGGCGATGCCCGGACCGTGCTGGAGGCGCTACTCGAGAAATACGCCGAGCACGGCGCCGCACAGTTCGTCCTGCCGGGTATCTTGAAGGTGCCGCCGCTGGCCGGGTTCGGCAATCCGAGCGAGATCGCTCGCCGCTTCGGCGGCCCGGACAAGCTTCGCGACGCCGTCAACGAAATGTCCGGCCTGTTGTACGCCGCTTAGGAAAGACCTGTGAATGCCCCGTGAGAAGAAGATCAATACGCCGAAAACCACGGCGCAGAGGCTCGACAGCCTCATCAAGTCCGCACGCAACAAGATGCGCAAGGACCGGGAGCTAAAGACGGACCTCACGCGGCTGCCCACCCTTACCTGGCTGATGTTCCTGAAATTCGTCGACGACATGGAGCGCGTCCACGAGGACGAGGCTGTGCTCGCCGTCGAACCGTATCGTCTTCTGATCGATGCGCCTTACCGCTGGCGAGACTGGGCGGCCGATCCGGCGGGCATCACCGGGCCGGACCTGCTTTCGTTCATCAACGGCGAGCAGTCCGTTCGTGCGGACGGCACGCAGGGTCCGGGCCTGTTCGCTTTCCTACGAGGTCTGCGCGGCAATGGCGCCGGCCGCCAGCGTCGCGATGTGGTCTCCGCAGTGTTTCGCGATCTCCGGAATTACGCGACCAGCGGGTATGTGCTGCGGGACGTCATCAACTTGATCAACGGCATCCATTTCGACAGCACCGAGGACATCCAGACCCTCGGCCGGATGTATGAGACTCTGTTACGCGAGATGCGCGATGCCGCGGGTCAGAACGGAGAGTTCTATACGCCGCGTCCCGTCGTGCGTTTCATGGTCGAGGCGATCGATCCCAAGCTCGGCGAAGTCGTGCTCGATCCTGCCTGCGGCACGGGCGGGTTTCTGGCCGCTGCCTTTGACCATATGAAGCCGCAAGCCAGCACGGTCGAAAAACGCGAAATCCTTCAGCGCAAGACCTTGCGCGGCGGCGAGGATTCCTCGCTTCCGTTCCTGCTAGCGCAGATGAACCTGCTGCTGCACGGGATCGAAGCGCCCGACATCGAATTCGGCAACGCGCTGCGATTCAAGCTGACCGAGATCGGCGAGCGGGATCGGGTCGAAGTCATTCTGACCAATCCGCCGTTCGGCGGTGAGGAAGAAGCCGGCATCCTCACGAATTTTCCGGATGATCGCCGCACTGCTGAGACCGCACTGCTGTTTCTGCAGCTCATCATGCGGCGGCTCAAGCGCGGCGGACTCGGGCGCGCCGGCGTAGTCGTGCCGCACGGAATCCTCTTCGGCGACGGCATTGCCGCGCGGATCAAGGCCGACCTTCTGGAACAGTTCAATGTTCACACCGTCGTCCGGTTGCCCGACGGCACGTTTGCGCCATACACGGACATCCCGATCAACATCATCTTCTTCGATACGTCCGGTCCGACGCGCGACATCTGGTACTGGGAGCAACCGCTTCCGGAAGGCCGGCGGAAATACTCCAAGACGCAGCCGCTGCAGTATGAGGAGCTCGCCGATTGCCGAGCCTGGTGGTCTGACCGAAAGGAAGGATCGCAGGCTTGGAAGGTCTTCGGTCCCGATTTGATCAAGCGCGATGAACAGGGGCGCGTCGTCACGGTTGATTTAGATCTGAGAAATCCGCGTGCGAAGGCAGCGATCGATCACCGACTGCCGGAGGAGATCGTCGAGAGCGCCATCGTCAAAGAGCAACACGTGCTGGCCGTCTTGAACGAGATCAAGGCGCTTGTGGCGGAGCGCGAGTAGTTCATGCCGAGCTTTCCTCTTATCCCACTGGGTGAACTCCTCACCTACGCGCCGGAGCCTCACGGGGTGGAGCCCGACGGCGAGTATCCGATCGCGGGCATCTATGGATTCGGTCGCGGGATGATTCAGCGCGCGGCGGTCGCTGGACGCGAGATGGCCGCCACGCAGTTGTTTCGAATCCGGGCGGGCCAGTTCATCTATAGCCGGTTGAAGTCTTTTGAAGGCGCTTATGCGATCGTTTCTTCAGAGGTGGACGGGTATTTCGTCTCGAACGAATTCCCGACCTTCGACCTGCATTATGAACAACTCGAGCCCGGATTCCTTGGCTGGTACTTCAAACAGGACCGAGTCTGGCAGCAATTAGCCTCAGACGGGAAGGGAATCGGCGCCCGCCGAGAGAGGCTGCATCCCAGGCGCCTCCTCGATCACGCCATCCCCCTTCCTCCGATCGAGCAGCAACGGCGGATCATTGCGAAGCTCGACGGCGCGGCGTCGCAACTGAAGACGATGCGTCGGGCCGCCGATGCCGCGCGCGCGGAGCTCAACGCAACAATTGAGGCAGCTTTTCGGAAGGTGATCGCAGGCGCTCCGCGCGTCGCGATGATGGACATTGCGCCGCTCGTGCGGCGACCGATCGCAGTTGATCCAGACGGAAGTTACCCGGAACTTGGCGTGCGGTCGTTCGGCAAAGGGACATTCCGAAAACCATCACTCTCGGGCATTGAGGTCGGCAGCAAACGGCTTTTCGAAATTCACGAGGGCGATCTACTCTTTAATATTGTCTTTGCTTGGGAGGGGGCGGTCGCGGTGGCGAGCGCGGCCGATCATGGCCGCTTAGGATCCCATAGGTTCCTGACCTGCGTTCCCGACCCTCGGCGCGCAACGTCCAATTTCCTTCTCTATTATTTTCTCACATTGGAGGGGACGGAGCGTCTCGGTGCTGCTTCGCCAGGCGGCGCAGGGCGCAACCGCACGCTCGGACTCAAGGGTTTAGAGTCGATCGTCGTGCCCGCGCCGTCTCTGGACGCGCAACTCTGGTTCGATGAACTCCAACAGAAGGCCGTCGGTGTCCATGTCGGTCAATCAGATGTCGCGGGCGAGCTGGCTCGTCTGATTCCGGCTCTGCTACACCAAGCATTCTATTAAGCGCGGCAGCTAATCGGCCCTGAAGATGCTAAGCGCGCATCGCTCAGCACTTCCGGCGAGCGAACTCCTACTGAGACAATCCTGCGCCAGCGGTTGGAACTCCCGAGCAATGCTGAAGGGCGATTAAGGCGACGCCCTGAACGCCGACGGCTCTCACGTCGGCTCGCCTGGTTGCGCCGCCCCGAGGGCCCCCACGACGCCGAACTCGTCCGAGATCGATGCCAGCCGCCCCGCTTGTCTCCAATGCCGGCCCGCGGCCCATCCGCTCCGCCACGAGGCTGAAGGGGATTGACTCCAGGATCAATTAGGAGAAAATAGGACCTAGAAAAATCTGGAGGCAATGATGGCGAATCCGCAGACTTCAGTAGCGTCGACCGTGCGTTCCAGTCCGATCCACCACCTTCATCCGGTCGGCGACGTCTGTCCGGTTTGCGAGCAGGCCATCCCACACGACCGCGCCGACGAGGTCGCTGAGCGGCTGCAGGCGCGTGAGAAGGCTCAGTCTGCCACTATCACCGCGCGGCTGCAGGAGAAGTTCGACACCGAGAAGGCAGAGGCTCTCGAGCGTGCACGGTTAGAAGCTGACCAAAAAATCATTGAGGCCAGAGAACAGGCCCGCCTGGCGGCTGAACTCCAGTCGAAGGCGCAGGTGGACGCGGCGGAAGCCGCGCGTGTTGCAGCCCAGGATGCGCTTCAGGCCAAGACTGTCGAGGCTGCGACCGAGAAGACCAACGCTGAGGCGGCGAAGGTTGCGCTTCAGGGCCAACTCGAACAGGTGCAGCGTGAAGCCGTCACCGCGATCGAGAAGGTGAAGGCGGACGCGGCGGCGCAGGAAGACGCGATCCGCTCAGAGGCGGCGCGCGTCGCAACGGAAGCGGCTGCGAGCCGGCTGGCGGAAGTCGAGGCTCAGAAAGTGACCGCCGAAAATGCCGGCGAGGCACTGAAGGCCGAACTGACGCAAGCCAGGCTGACCAGCGATCAAGCCCTGGCGGACGCCCAGGCAAAAGCGGCCGCCCGTGAAGTGGAAGTCCGTGCTGAAGTCGGCGCGGCCGCTGAGGCCGCGGCACTGCTGCAGATTGGCGCCGCCGAACAGGCCAAGGCCGACGCCGAAGCTAAGGCGGCCGCCGCGGAGGCGACAGCGAAAAGCCTCCAAGAATCCCATGAAGCTCAACTCAATGAGCGGCTGCAAGAACAGCGTGAGGCCCTCGAGGCCGACAAGGTAGCGGCCGTCAACGCCGAGAAGTCGGCCACGTTTGAAGACCGCCAGAAGTTGGCCAACAAGGTGGAAGAACTGCAACGCGCCCTCGAGAAGAAGACCGCCGAAGAGCTCGGCGAAGGCGCCGAAATCAATCTGTTTGAAGCGCTGAAGGCTGAGTTCGATGGTGATCGCATCGTGCGCGTGACAAAGGGCCAACAAGGCGCAGACATCCTGCACACCGTTATTCACAACGGACAGGAGTGCGGCACGATCATCTACGATTCGAAGAACCACAACGCGTGGCGGAATGATTTCGTGACCAAACTGCGGTCGGACCAGTTAAGTGCGCAGGCCGACCATGCCGTCTTGTCGTCCAGCAAGTTCCCGTCCGGCGCCCGGCAGTTGCATATTCAGGACGGCGTCGTGATCGCTTGCCCGGCGCGGGTAGTTGCTCTCATCCAGCTCGTTCGCGCCCATCTGGTTCAATCTCACACCCTGCGCATGAGCAACGCCGAACGGACCCAGAAAACTGCGGCCCTGTACAGCTTCATTACTTCCCAGCAGTGCGCCGACTCATTCGCGCGGCTGGATGAGCTAGCGGAGTCGCTGCTGGAGATTCAGACGAAGGAGGTCAAAGCCCACGAAAACGTCTGGAAGCAGCAGGGCCTAGCCATCCGCGCGGCCATGAAAGTGCAGGCTGAATTGCGCAACCAGATCGACTCCATCATCGGCACAGCATCCGCGCCGGAGAGCCCTCAATGAAGAGCGCGCAGGTCATTCCGGACCGCAACAATGTCATCAATCTTCAGGAGCGTCGGCTCGATCGTACCGTCCTGCGCACATACCGGACAAAGGCCGATATCGACGACATCGTGCCGAACGAAAAGCAGCCCCGCATGGGTCCGAAGATCGATGAAGAGCTGCAGCGGCAGATCGAAGCGAATGGCGGCCTCTTCGAACCCCTACTTGTCGAGCCACACCCTGACTTACCGGGAAAGTTTCGGATTATTGACGGCGACCGCCGGTGGACCAATTCGCAGGTTCTGGTGGAACAGGGGAAGGAAGATTATCGGCAGATCCCAATCGAGGTTACCGACCGAACCTTGAGCGAGGAGGACCGACTTCGGGTCTGGATTTATATCCATCGCCAGCGGAAGGAATGGGACGCCAAGGAAAAGGAAATGGTGGCCTATCGCCTAGTCGACATGATGGGCCGGTCGAGCGCTGCCAACATCCTCGGCATCACAGTGCGTGAGCTGGACAAGCTAGTCGATGTGTTCGAGCTCTCAGAAAAATTCACCAGTCTTCGTGACCCCAGCGCCGCGATCACCTGGTCACGTGAGCTGATGGGCGTTAGCAAGAAACTACTTACGCCGACTGTCATCGAAGCGGTGGTCAAGAAGGTCAACCAGAAGCGCATTACCAATTCGAAAGACCTTCGGAAGCTCCGGACGATCTTGCCCGATCCAGTCGCGCGTTCGCAGTTTCTGAGCGATGCGGGAGATTTGGAGTCGGCAATGCTGCGCCTGGGGCCCGCGCCTAAGCCAGTCAAGGGCGGCCTATCCGGCGATCTTGAAGCTGCGGTAGACGCGATGAAACAGATTCCTTTCTCGACCCTGCAGGAACTCAAAGGGGATGCGGATATCTTGAAGAAGATCGACGAAGCGGAGGTGTTATTGAAATCGCTCCGCGGCGCGCTTTCGTAGTTCGGAGATTGGCGGCGTGACGTCAATAAAAGCTGGGCCGCGGGATTATTCAGAACAGGTAGCATGGCGAGCACATGCGTATCGGAAAGTCCTGCGTTACGGCAATGTCGGTCGTGAAGAAATATTGGTCGTCGCGAGAGTGCGAGAACGTCGGCTGGGGGAAACAGAGTGATATTGACCGACAACGAGACGAAGGTCGATCTCCTTAACAACGAAGCGATCGCCAAGACGATCATCGCGTTGCTGCGGGAGAAACCGGAGCGGCCGGTGACGATTGGCGTTCACGGTGATTGGGGCGCGGGGAAGTCCAGCATCCTCGAGATGATCGAGGGTGGCCTCGCGGACCAGGACGGCGTCCTCTGTCTCAAGTTCAACGGATGGCGGTTTCAGGGTTTCGAAGACGCCAAGATCGCGCTGATCGAGGGCATCGTCACCGGTTTGATCGAGAAGCGTCCGTTGCTGTCGAAGGCCGGGGCAGCGGTCACAGATATCTTCCGCCGGATCGATTGGCTCAAGATCGCGCGCCACGGCGGCGGTCTGGCGTTCACCGCCATGACGGGCATTCCAACAGCCGACCAAATCGGCGCGGTCGTCGACACCGTGAAGGGCGCCTTCGCCGATCCCGCCAAACTCGCGACCAAGGAGAACTACGACAAGGCCGTTGATGGCGTGCAGGGGCTGTTGAAGCCGGCCGAGTCGAAGAACGTTCCGGAAGAGATCGAGGCCTTCCGGAAGGCTTTCACGGGCCTCCTGAAGGCGGCCGGTGTCGACCAGTTGATCGTATTGATCGACGATCTCGATCGCTGCCTTCCCGACACTGCCATCGAGACGCTCGAAGCGGTCCGCCTGTTTGTATTTACCGACCGCACCGCCTTCGTCGTGGCCGCCGATGAGGCGATGATCGAGTATTCGGTGCGCAAGCATTTCCCCGAGCTGCCGGACACGACCGGTCCCCGCGACTACGCTCGGAACTACCTCGAGAAGCTGATCCAGATACCATTCCGCATACCGGCGTTGGGGGAGACCGAGACCCGCATCTACGTGACGCTGCTCCTGATTGGCGCGGAACTCGCCGACGACGACGCAGACTATGCGAAACTGATCGACGCGGCGCGCAGCCTTCTCAAGCGGCCGTGGACGACGGCTGGCCTGGATGCGCAGACCGTCAGGACCGCGCTCGGCGACAAGGCCAGTGACGTTCAGAACGCGCTCACACTGAGCGATCAAATCGGCCCCATCCTCGCCAGCGGCACTCAGGGTAATCCGCGACAGATCAAGAGATTCTTGAACACGCTCATGCTGCGGCACCAGACGGCGCTGGCGCGTGGGTTCGGCGAGGAGGTTAAGCTCCCGGTCCTGGCCAAGCTCATGTTGGCCGAGCGCTTCATGTCGCGGTTGTTCGACCAGATCGCGAGTGCCGCTGCCCGCAGTTCCGATGGACGTTGCGCGGACCTATCGGCCCTCGAAGGGGCCGCCACCGACATGGCGGATACGTCGAAACCCAAACGCAGCCGTTCGAAGACAGCGGTCGACGACGAGGTCAAATCGGACGCCGAGGCGAAGGACAGCGCTGTATTGGCGGAATGGAAGGCGGCGGAAGCAATCCGGGCCTGGGCGCGCCTCACGCCGTCCTTGGCCGAGGTCGATCTTCGCCCGTACCTCTTCGTCACCAAAGACCGGAAGGACTATTTTGGGGCGGCCTCAGTCCTGGGTCGGCTGGCCGCTGTGGTCGAAAAGCTGCTCGGGTCAAAGCTTGCCGTACAGGCCTTCGAAGGGGAGCTGAAGCAGCTCGTGCCCGCGGAAGCGGCCCAGGTGTTCGAAGAACTGCGCGGCCGCGTCATGGGCAGCGACGCCTTCGAGACAGCGCCGCCCGGCATCGATGGTGTCGCCGTGCTGGTGCGCGCCCATCCGACCTTGCAGCCGAATCTCCTCGATCTCCTGGAGGCTCTTCCGGCGGATCGCTGCGGTCCCTGGCCGGCGTCCGGCTGGGAGGGCGTGATCAAGGATGGGGAATCGGTGGCCCGCTTCGAGCGGCTCTTGCAGACTTGGTCCACATCCAAGGGCTCGTTCCTGAAGACGACGGCAGCGGCGGCGCTGCGCACGCGCGGGAATCGACGCTGATGGGAACCTCGAACGCATATGGCGGCGCCGGCGGCGGGACCCCCTTGATCCCGAGTTGGTTAGAGAGCGATGGCGGCGGCGCAGGAAGTGGCGCGGCACCGCCGGGCGATGGCGCGCGCTTTCCCCCTGCGGACGGCGCGACGCCCGCGGTCCCTCCCGCGCCGGCGCCGAGACCAATCGCGCCGGCGGCAGCGGATTCTGACCGCTTCAGAGCCGCGCGTAACAGCTTCTCGCGTTTCGCCGGTTCAGGGGGTAGCGATAGCCGTAACTTGGGACGCGCGGTCTCTCGCTACGTCTCGACCTCGGCCGGCGGGGCTCGTCGCGCCGCTCAACGGATGGGTTCGTCCCGTGGGGCAGGAGCGGGGCTTGTCCGCTTCCTGAACGACGCGAGCGCCAACGGCGCCCGCGAAGCGCTCCGGGCGTTGAACCTCGAAAGCCTAGCGGGACGCCCGATCGAAGAGGTGTTCGCCGGGCTCGCGGACTATATTTGTCCGGAAGGCGGATCGATTGATGAGGGCATCGCGCGCGACGCGTTCATCGAGACGATCGCAGACCTCGCGGGTGCCGGTATCACCGACATCGACTCTCTGACCCCCACACAGATCCAGACGGTGTTTGAACTCTACGCAACCCACGCGATCGAGGCTCGCTTGTGCAACGACATCGGGACCAAAGTCGTCACGTTGCCGGCGGACCCTCGCGCGGCGGCGCGCGTCGAAGCGCAGCTTCGGGACTTCATTCAACGCGGTGTCAGCGACGCCATTAACGCGGCCGGCGTCAACATCCAGGCCCTGTCGTCGGACGCGGTCACAGGCTTCGTCACGACGGTCTACCAGTCCGCGTTCGAGGTCCTACAGACAATGGGCGATGCGGAGGCGGGCGAATGAGGCGGCACGTCCTGATCGGGCGCTTCGGCGCCGACGATAAAACCCGCGTGCCCAAAGCGCGTGATGAGGTCGCTTCAACCCTTCAACTCGTCGCCGGCAAGCGCTTAGACCATGGGATTGGGCGGGCCTTGGACGACTTGAAGGCGCTGTTTCTGTCGCCAAGCGAAATCGGCGCGGACCTGCTTGTCGTCGCGGCGCATGTCCATGCGGCAGACACTCGGCTGTCCCGTTCCAGCGAGTCGCAGGACGCTTGGACACGTGAGATTCGATTGGTCGTCCCGGTCAGTGATCCGGTTCGATGGGCAGCGGCCGCTCCGATCCTGGTGCGGGCCCTCAACTTCCTTACCGGCGACCGATGGGTAGTCGGCTTCAGGAAACGGCCGAAGGCGTTCAAGACGATCGTGCCTGCCGCGCCGCCGAGTTTGCTGCTGCCCCCGTTTGACGGCGTCAGCCTATTTTCAGGCGGCCTCGACAGCCTGATCGGCGCGATCGATGCCCTTGAAGGTAAGGAGACGCCGCTGCTCGTGAGCCATGCAGGCGAAGGGTTAGTGAGCAAATCGCAAGAGCGCTGCTTCGACGGCCTTAAGGCCGCATATCCCGGGTCCGCATTCAATCGGCTCCGAGTCTGGATGAGCTTCGATGCGGGTCTATTTGATGATGTGGCGTCGGAGGATACGACACGCGGCCGATCCTTCCTATTTTTCTCTCTTGGGGTGACGGCCGGAACATCCTTGGCGAGGCCGTTCGTGCTGAAGGTGCCGGAGAATGGTCTGATCGCGCTCAATGTGCCGCTCGATCGCCTGAGGCTCGGGGCGCTCAGCACGCGGACGACACACCCATTTTATATCGCGCGCTGGAACGAGATGCTTACTGCACTCGGGATCGGAGGTCGCATCGACAATCCGTACTGGGACAAGACCAAGGGCGAGATGGTCACCGCCTGTGCGAGCCCGGCCGTGCTGTCGAAGCTCGTGCTGTCGTCCTTGTCGTGTTCGTCGCCCAGCAAGGGACGGTGGACAAAGCAGCCGCAAGGTCATTGCGGATTCTGTTTGCCCTGTTTGATCCGGCGCGCCGCTCTCCAGCCGAACGACCCGACGGTGTATACGCTTGCGAATCTCCGCGCCGGTCCCCTCGACACGAAACAGGCCGCAGGTCAGCAGGTGCGCTCGTTTCAGATTGCGATCGCGCGTCTGGCTGACCGTCCTGAACTCGCCAAGGTGCTGATCCATAAGCCCGGGCCGCTCTACGACGATCCCGCCCGACACGATGCGCTGGCAGGCGTCTACCGTAGGGGGCTAGAGGAGGTCGGCCGACTTTTGACCGGTGTTCAGACGGCTCCAACGTGACTTCGGATAAAGTGCGCCCGCTCGTAGACTTCCATTGCCATCTCGACCTCTATCCCGACCATGCCGAAGCGGTGGCGCGGTGTGAGCGCGAAGGTGTCTTCACCCTCGCCGTGACAACGACGCCGAAGGCTTGGCCACGCAATCACGAACTCGCGGCAGCGACGCGCCACGTCCGAGCTGCTTTGGGACTTCATCCGCAGCTCGTCGCCGAGCGTGGCCACGAAATTGCGCTCTGGAAGGAATTGCTGCCGCGGACGCGCTACGTCGGAGAGGTCGGTCTCGACGCAGGGCCGAGATTCTACCGCTCGTTCGACCGGCAGAAGGAGGTTTTCGCAGAGGTCCTTACCTCGTGCGCCACAGCATCCGAGAAGATCTTGACCGTCCACAGTGTTCGCGCGACGAAGATCGTGCTCGACATGATCGAGAAGCATCTTCCGCCGCCGCGCGGCCGAGTGGTGTTGCATTGGTTCACTGGGACGGCGTCCGAAATCCGCCGCGCCGTAGATCTCGGTTGTTATTTCTCAATCAACGCTGAAATGCTCGCGAATGAAAGTCGAACCGTCGCGAACCGCGCGTTCCCGTTAGGGCGCGTCCTTACAGAGACCGATGGCCCATTCACACGAACCGGCGCTCGCCCATCCGAGCCCAGTGATGTTTGGCGCGCGGTCGAAGGCTTGGCGAGCCTGCATGATTTGGAAGCAGCCGATGTCGGTCGCCGGATCGGCACCAACCTCAAAGCACTTTTGGATGAAGTGTCATAGCGACTTGTGTTAGCTGCACGCTTGATCATCGATCGAGAATGACGGTGCGAGATCGACCACGCAGAGGGAAAGACGAATAGCTGTCATGATCCACGGGCTTCCGCCAACATCAGGCGATGACCCGGACACGCTGCCGGCGTAAAGAAAGTCGGCATGCGGGCTGACTTCTGGGGCTAGTGCCGCGCGGCACCAGTATCGCGATTGTGACAAAGCGGTCGAGCTGGTCTATAAGCAGTGACGGTCTTTTCTCAGGCCCCTTGGCCATACGCTGCTCCCCGGAGTCTTCGAGGAAATCGACCGATCGATAGCGATAGTTGTCGAAGCCGCGCAAAATTTGAATCGCGCAAATTTCCCTTTGAAATCAAAAGCGAAAAAATTTGACGGACTGACAGTCGGGTTTAGACCGTCAGCAGAAAATTTTGCGTATAAAAATCAGCGCGTTACCATGCGTTGAGAGAATCGAGTGGGAGTGAGGTAGCGTACCAACGGATACTCACGGATAATGGAGACTACGGTCGGCAGCCGAGCCCTATCGAAAGGGGCCGATAGTAACCGGTTCCATTTTGCTCAATTTTGCGCTGGGCACCCTTCCGTGTATTTGGAATTGTTGTTGTTATCGTAGCTTGGCTACGAGGGTATGGATTATTTCAAATGGCCCTCCAAGCGGTCCATTGGGAACGATCTTGACATGGCCGGGTATTGGCCGTACGCCTCTTCGCGGAGAAACGCCGATGCCAAGTACTGCTTCTAAATCAAAGCATGGCCGGGCCCGCGCGCAGCGGCTTGAGACTCGTGTGACCGCCGAGCAAAAGAATCTGATCGAGCGGGCCGCAGCCCTACAAGGCCGAACGATCACCGATTTCGTGCTGACGAGCGTCCAGGACGCGGCCCGTCGCACGATCGAGGAGCACCAGCAGCTCGAACTCTCGATCCGCGACAGCGAAGCTTTTGTCGAAGCGCTGTTGAATTCCCGGCCGGTCAATGATCGGTTGCGCGATACGGTGCGCCGCTATCGCACGGTGGCCGGCGTTTGATTCGTGGCGGGGCCGCTCGACGACGCACGCGTCGAGATTCTCGGCCCGCACCATGATCGCAGCCTCTTCGCGAGCGGCGCTGAGCCTCTGGATCGGTATTTCCGCACGCAGGCAGGGCAGGAAGCGCGCAAGAACATCGCAGCACCGTTCGTGCTGATCCTCGCCGACGGCTCGATTGGCGGCTATTACACGCTATCCGCAACTTCGGTGAAGCTCACCGAGCTTCCCGCAAATGTGGCGCGTCGTTTGCCGCGATACCCTCTTGTCCCGGCCGTCCTGCTCGGCCGGCTCGCCGTGGACCGGAAACACCAAGGCAAAGGCTATGGCCGGTTTCTGCTGGCCGATGCGCTCGGTCGCGCCGTGCGTAGCGAGATCGCGTCCTTTGCCGTGGTCGTCGATGCAAAGGATGAGGCCGCACGGCGATTTTACGAGCGCGAAAGCTTTCTGTCGTTCCCGGACCAGCCAATGAAGCTCTTTCGGCCGATGGCCGATATCTCGCCGCTCTTCAAATGACAATGACGCAGGATACGATTCAATGAAAGCCAAGCGCCGAAGCCTGAATTCCACGTCCGAGCCGAAGAAGGAACCCAAGCTCGCTCGCACCCACGCGCCCGCCGATCTGTCGCCCGTGGAATGGCAAAGAGGCTTGCGCCGCCAGTTCGGACGCGAACAGGGCTTCGGGCTCGAGAACCTAACGGACGAACCGTTTTTCTCCGAATTCCGGGTCAGCAATCCCGCCTCGAAATCGAGCTACCGCGTGGCGATCCGAGGCAAGGGACCCGGCGGCAATTTCTGCTCCTGCCCCGATTATGCGACCAGCGAGCTTGGCACCTGCAAGCACATCGAGTTCACGCTGGCGCGGCTGGAGAAAAAGCGCGGCGCCAAGACGGCGTTTGCTCGCGGCTACCGACCGGCTTTTTCCGAACTGTATCTCCGCAACGACGGCAGGCGCCGCATCCATTTCCGGGCGGGAACGGACTGCCCGCCAGCATTGCGTGAGGCCGCCGCTTCATTGTTCGACGTCGGCCATGACGGGATGCTGCCGGATGACCGCTATGACGAACTCGAATCTTTTTTGGCCATGGCATCGAAGTCGGGGCACGAGTTCCGCACCTATGACGATGCGCTCGATTTCATCGCGGGCAGGCGCGATGCGGAGCGCCGGGCCTCGAAACTCGCGAAACTGTTCCCTCGGAGAGCCGCCGACCCCGAACTCGGTTCCCTTCTGAAAGTGCCGCTCTATCCCTATCAGGCCGAGGGCGCGCTGTTCGCGGTCCGAGCTGGAAGAGCATTGATCGGTGACGATATGGGACTGGGCAAGACCGTCCAGGCCATCGCCGCCATGGAAATACTGGCACGACATTTCGGCGTTTCGAAGGTGTTGGTGGTCTGCCCGACTTCGCTCAAATACCAGTGGCAAAGCGAAATTCTGCGTTTCTCCGGCCGCCAGGACGAAAATACGGCGCGCGTTATCAATGGTGGCCGGGCGCAGCGTCAGAACGACTATCGTTTGGACGATTTCTGCAAGATCACGAATTATGAGAAGCTCAAGCCTGACCTCGATCTGATTGCTGCCTGGGCGCCCGATCTCGTGGTCGTCGATGAGGCGCAGCGGGTAAAGAACTGGAATACCATCGCGGCACGGGCCCTGAAGCGCATCGACAGTCCTTATGCGATCGTGCTGACCGGCACGCCTTTGGAGAACAAGCTCGAAGAGCTGATCTCGATCGTTCAGTTCGTCGATCAGCATCGCCTCGGGCCGACCTGGAAGCTGTTGCACGAGCATCAGGTCAAAGACGAAGGCGGGCGCGTCACCGGCTATAGGGGACTCGAGAAGATCGGTCAGACGCTGGCGCCGATCATGATCCGCCGACGCAAATCCGAAGTGCTGAAGCAGCTGCCGAACCGTCTCGACCAGAACCTCCTGGTGCCGATGACCGAGATGCAGATGATCCATCACTAGGAAAATGCCGATGTGGTGGCGAAAATCGTCCAGCGCTGGCGGAAGACCCGGTTCTTGTCGGACAAGGATCAGCGGCGCCTGACCTGTGCCTTGCAGAACATGCGCATGTCGTGCAACAGCACTTATCTCTTGGATCAAGAGACAGACCATGGCGTCAAGACCGATGAATTGGCGGCCCTGCTCGACGATTTGTTCGTCGGGCCGAAAGCCAAGGTGGTGGTATTCTCGCAATGGACACGGACCCACGACATCGTCATCCGGCGCCTCGAAGCGCGTGGTTTGGGCTATGTCAGCTTCCACGGCGGCGTACCGTCGGAGAAGCGGCCGGCCCTCGTCGAGCGTTTTCGCGACGATCCCGCCTGTCGAGTGTTCCTGTCCACTGACGCCGGCAGCACGGGCCTCAATCTGCAGCATGCCTCGACGCTCGTGAACATGGACCTGCCGTGGAATCCGGCCGTCCTGGAGCAGCGCATCGCACGCGTCCACCGCATTGGTCAGGCAAAGCCCGTGCGGGTCATTAATTTCGTTGCGAAGGGCACCATCGAGGAAGGAATGCTTTCGGTGCTGGCGTTCAAGCGCTCGCTGTCGGCCGGCATTCTCGACGGCGGCAGCGGCGAGATTTCGTTGGGCGGCTCGCGTCTCACTCGCTTCATAAAGGAGGTGGAGAACGTCACCGGGCGGATGGGCGAAAGCGAAGCCGTGACGCCGGAGGAGGAGGTCGGGAACGGCGTTGTCGCAGCCGGGGATACCGGGGCCTTGGAAGGCTCGGTTTTGAATGCGGATATCGGCGCCGACGATATCGCGCGCGCGAATGGGCCTGCGGTGTCGCGACGCGATCCCCGGCCCGATCCGTGGCTTGCCTTGGCGCAGGTGGGAACGCAGTTCGTTGCTGTTCTGGCGGCCGCCAACGATCCCAAGGCTCCGGCGCATCCCTGGATCGAACGCGATCCGGCAACCGGCGTGCCAAGCCTCAAAATGCCGCTGCCGGCACAGGAGACCGCGCGGCAACTCGCCGACGCGCTTTCAGCGCTCGTGGATGGGCTGCGAGGCAGGAGCGCGTGACGGTCTTTTTGTCAGGCTGGGGAGGAAGGTACCTTCCTCGAATATTTTGAAAAATCGACCGATCGATGGCGATAGTCGCTGAAAGCAAGAAAATCGCGGATCGCCGAAATTCGTGTTTGAATTCAAGAGCGCAAATTTCTGACGGATCGCCGAGACGGTGCTTCGTCGTACATAGAAGAAATTTGCGCTGAGAAACCAGCACGTTACAATCACTCAAGATGATCGAGTGGGAGTAGAGTTTGTCGTAGTCTCGGCGGAAATATCGTAGTGCATCTTGCGGTCAACAATAGCCCTGCAAAGTCCGGGGCGGTATTTTGGACAGATCATAGTACCCTTGGGCGATTGAACCGCCAAAGTGCGGTGTGAAGGGCGCCCAGCGGTCTCTCTTGCAAGCGTCGTTCAAGAAGCGAGACAGTATGATGGCCGAAGACAGAAGGATCGCAGTTGTAACAGGCGGAGCCAGCGGCATCGGCTTTGGTATTGCGGAAGCGTTGTCAGGTGTTGACTACGAGGTCATCCTTATTGGCCGGACGAGGGCCGGCTTGGCGCCGCGCGGCATTACCGCGAACGTTATTGCGCCAGGGTTCATCGCCGACACCGGCTTTACCGGTGCCTGGCCGGAAGAGCGCATCGCCGCGATCGTCGCCGAGACGCCGATGGGCCGGGCGGGCACGCCGGCTGATATTGCCGGAGCAGTGCTCTGGCTTGTGTCAGCGGCTGGATCCTTCGTCACCGGGGCGCTAATCCCTGTCAATGGTGGATGGCGAATCGGCTGAGACCCGTGCGGTCTACAGGACGCGGTCGATGCAGGACGCTTTACAAGAATGGCTGTGCCACACGGACAAGTTCCATATCTGCAATTGCGGGCGAGCGTGCGATCACTCCGCGGATTTCTTCTTTCTTACTGCTTGGAGAAACCATGACGGAGTGGTTGGTCGCCCTATGACCCGCCCACCAGGCTGCGGAGCACTTCGTCCAGCTGATTGAACGTCTCGTCGTGCCCGCCGCTCGTGGCTCCGGACGCGATGGCTTCGTCGAGCGCCTTTTTCGACGGATACGTGTCGCGCATGACGAGCAGCGTCTCGCCGCCGCGTTCCTCGAACGTCACCGTGGTGACGGCTCCGACTTCGCCGCCTTCGTCATTCGTCCAGACGATGCGGGCGTTCGGCACCACCTCGATGTAGCGCCCGAAGAACGCCATCGGCTGCTCGAAGGACGGGTGACGCATCACGAGCCGATAGGTACCGCCGGTGCGGACATCCATCTCGCAGGAGAGGATGGTGATGCCAAACGACTTCGGCGTCCACCAGCGCTGGAACAGCTCGGGCGTGGTCCAGGCCTTGAACACGATGCGCGCGGGCGCATTGAACGTCCGCGTGACGACCAGTTCGCGATCGGATATCCGTTCCGCTTCGGTAGGCTTCTTCGCGGTGTCATCTCTTACGGCCATCGGCCTTCTCCTTCCGTTTGAGTTCCTCGACGATCCCGTCCAGTTCATCGAAGCGCGCGGCCCACATCTGGCGGTACGCCTCGATCCAAGCGGTCTCTTCTGCCAGCCGCCGAGGCCCCAGCCGGCACGTCCGCACGCGCCCGACCTTCTGCGTCGCGACCAGCCCCGCCTCTTCCAGCACACCGACATGCTTCTTCATGCCCGTGAGGGTCATGTGAAACTTCTCGGCCAGCTCCGTGATCGACGCATCCGAGCGCCCGAGCTGCTCCAGAACGCCACGCCGCGTGGCATCCGAAAGCGCAGCAAACGAAGCATCAAGGCGGGTAGTCATATACTGAACCATTTGGTTCAGTATATAGTGCAGCGACTGGCGATGCGCAAGTGAGCCGGGCCGACGCAGGGTCGTCTGTCGTTTTCAGTGTTGACCCGATAAGCGAGCTGCCCTATCATTCAATCAAATGGTTGAACGTTCTGCGGAACTCGACATGGTCTTCGGTTCCCTCGCGGACACGACGCGGCGGGACATCCTGCGGCGCGTCGCGGGGCGGGAGCTTTCGGTGGGGGAGATCGCGGCGTCCTACGACATCTCGCTCGCGGCGGTGTCGAAGCATCTCATCGTGCTGGAGAGGGCCCGCCTCGTCACCAAGCGCCGCGAGGGCAAGCTCCAGGTCGTGGAATTCGCGCCCGCGCCGCTGAACGACGCCGCCAAGCACATCCAGCGCTATCGTGACATCTGGGAAAGCAGCCTCGACAAGCTCGAGGCCTATCTGAAGAGCCAGCCATGACCACCGACGTGAAGAACGAACTCACCATCGTCCGCCTGCTCGATGCGCCGCGCGCGAAGGTCTGGCGCGCCTGCACGCAGGCTGAGGCGCTCCGGCACTGGTGGGGCATGCCGACCGGCGCCACCATGCCCACCTGCAAGCTCGATTTCCGCATCGGCGGCACCCTGCTGTGCGAGATCGCGCAACCCGGCAATCCGCCGATCTGGTTCAAATGGATCTATCGCGAGATCACTCCGGACCAACGGCTGGTCCTCCAACAGCACGCCTCCGAAGCGGATGGCCGTGAACGCGACACGCCGGACCGCCCCGTCTCGATCGTCGTCCTCACGCTCGAGGACGCGAACGGCCAGACGAAGCTCACCGTCACGCACAAGGGCATGGCGTCCGCAAAATATCGCGTCGAACAATTCGAAGCCGGCTGGTCGCAATCGCTCGAACGTCTGCAAGACCATCTCGCAACCGGCCACTGATCTGGAGACGGACCATGGCGAAGCTCGTTTTCGGATTGAACGTGTCCCTGGACGGCTATGTCGACCACGACGCGTTCGGCGGCGCTCCCCGCCCGCTGCTTTTTCGTCACTTCATCGAGCAGGTGCGCGGCTTCACCGCCGGCGTGTACGGCCGACGCATGTACGAGGTGATGCGGTACTGGGATGACGACCAGCCCGATTGGGACGCCAACGAACGCGAATTCGCGGCGGTTTGGCGGGACACGCCGAAATGGGTGGCATCACGCTCGCTGAAGGCGGTCGGCCCCAACGCCACGCTCGTCACGGATGCAATCGCGATCGCCCATGACCTGAAGGCGCGGCTCGGCGGCGAGATCGAAGTCGCCGGCCCGGCGCTGGCGCACAGCCTGGGCAATGCCGGCTTGGTCGATGAATACCGGCTGTACTACCGCCCCTACGTGCTCGGCCGCGGCAAGCCGTTCTTCGCCGGCGCCCGCTCGCCTCTCCGGCTCGTCGCGCACGACCTGATCGGCGAGGACGCGATGCGGCTGACCTACGTTCCCGCTTGAAGAAACAGGAGTCCCGATCATGATCACCGTCTGGGGCGAAGGCCGCGGCTTCCGCGTCATCTGGCTGCTGGAGGAGATGGGCCTCCCGTACCGCCTGCGCGACGTGGACCTGCTCAAGGGCGTCGAGAACGATGCGGAATTCCTCGCCATCAATCCCGGCGGCTTCATCCCTGCGCTCACAGACGGCGACGTCACGATGGTCGAGTCCATCGCGATCATGGAGTATCTGATCGCGCGCTACGGCGACCAGTCCAGGGCCGCCATCGCGCCCGCATCGCACGATCCCGCCTTCGCGCTCTACCAGCAATTCCTGCACCTCGGCGAAGCCGGCCTTGGCGCCAACATCCAGACCGTCGTCGTCAGCAACTTCATCGCGCCAGAAGCCGAGCGCGACAACTGGGGCGCCCGCTGGGCGCTGGGCCAGTTCCACAGCCGCATGAAGCTGGTGAAGCGCCAGCTCGCGCGCGCCCCTTTCATGGCCGGCGATCGCTTCACTGCCGCCGACATCTCGGTGACTTACACGCTGAACCTCGCGCGCCGCCGCGGCGGCATTGTCCTGGACGATGCGGAGCGCGCCTACATGGACCGCACCACCGCCCGCGAAGGCTACACGCGCGCGCTCGATGCGTGCCCGGCCACAAGAGGCTTCTATGCCTCGGTGCCTGCTCTGTAGAAAGTGAGCCTACCCGTTGCTCAGCCGGAACCAGTCGCGCAACGCGCGCGCCACAAAGCTGGCGAGCCTTCCCCGGGGCTCGACCGCCCAGCATCATCGCGCCGTGGTATCGCAAGATGTGCGCCGCACCAGTCCCTCCTTTGCGAAATTATGAGTGGAGAACGATGCCGATCTCGCCAAGGTCAAGCCCCTGGTCGCCGCGCGGTCTTGCTGGACCCGCTGCCCGTTGAGCCCGCAGCCCCTACTCAAATCGTCGCTCTACCAAGGTATGGTTGAGCCAAGGGGCGCTGGTCGCAAATGCGGCTGCATTCAATGAAAGGAATTCATATGCCTACAGTCAATACCAGAGACGGCGTCGAGATCTTTTACAAGGACTGGGGTGCGGGTCAGCCGATCGTCTTCAGTCACGGCTGGCCGCTCTCGTCCGACGACTGGGATGCGCAGATGCTGTTCTTCGTCCGGCACGGCTTCCGTGTCGTGGCGCATGATCGCCGCGGCCACGGCCGCTCGACGCAGGTCTCCGATGGCCACGACATGGATCACTACGCCGACGACCTCGCGGCCCTAGCCGAGCACCTCAATCTCCGGAACGCCGTCCATGTCGGTCACTCGACCGGAGGAGGCGAGGTCGTACACTACATCGCCCGTCATGGCGAAAGCCGCGTTGCGAAGGCTGCGATCATTGCCGCTGTCCCGCCGTTGATGGTGAAAACAGACGCCAACCCGGGCGGCCTGCCGAAGAGCGTGTTCGACGGCCTGCAAGCGCAGCTCGCCGCCAGTCGTGCGTCCTTCTACTTCGATCTGCCGGCCGGTCCCTTCTATGGCTACAACCGCCCGGGCGCGACGCCGAACCAGGCGGTTATCTGGAACTGGTGGCGGCAGGGCATGATGGGTGGCGCCAAGGCGCACTACGACGGCATCGTCGCCTTCTCGCAGACCGACTTCACCGACGATCTGAAGAAGATCAGTGTGCCAGTACTGGTGATGCATGGCGACGACGACCAGATCGTGCCGTATGCCGACTCCGGTCCGCTGTCGGCAAAGCTGCTGAAGCACAGCACGCTCAAGACGTATAAAGGCTATCCGCACGGCATGCCGACCACACATGCCGACGCGATCAACGCCGATCTGTTGGCGTTCATCAAGGGTTGATCCGGGCAGCGTTGACGCTGGTCTTTGTTCCCGTTATGTTCTTGTCATGGGTCACGCCTACGACGATGAAGACAATGCGGCTGGCCAGCGTCATCGCCTGTTCTTCGCCCTGCTGCCTGACGATGCGGCGCGCGCAAGAATCGCGAAGCTCGCGCGTCTGCTTAAGGATGTGCGCCAGTCCTACGCGCCGCTGATCCGGCCCGAAAATCTCCACGTCTCAATGTTCTACGTGGATGGCTGGCGCGGCCGTGTTCCGGAGGACCTTCGTGCGCGTGCGACCGCGGTAGGTGCGGCCGTGCGCGGCGCGTCGTTCCAGATCGGCTTCGATCAGACGGCCACATTTGCCAATCCCGCCGCGATGAAGAGCAAGAACTATCCGTTCGTCCTGTTCGGCGAACCCGGTACCGGACCGGCGTTGACGCTCCGCCGCCATCGCCGCCGCGATGCGTCATAACGGCCTCGCCTATGCTTGTGAGGGAGGTCAGGACCTTTGCGCCGCATGTCACGCTGTGGTGGGAAGAAGAACGGCACGACGTCCACCCCCCGCGCCCATCTCCTGGACCGCGCGCGAGCTGGTGCTGATCGACAGCATCCAGGGCGAAGGCGAACACAATTACCTCGCCCGCTGGCCGCTCGGCGGCTAGGGTTCAGGCCATGCCGCCCAAGCCGCGCCGCAAGTTCGGCGCCACGCAGAAAGAGCGCATCTTCTTCGCCGCGATGCCGGATCCTGCAACGGCGGCGCGCATCCATGCGCTCGCCGAACGCCTCAAGGCCGAACACAAGCTCGACGGCACGCTCATCCTGCCCGAACACCTGCACGTCACGCTCTTCCATCTCGGGGACTGGATCACGCTGCCGGAGGAGATCGTGGCCCGCGCCAAGGATGCCGCCGCGCAGACCTTCGCCGCGCCATTCGCCGTCGTGTTCCGCAAGGTCGAGAGCTTTCGAAATCGAACGGGTATCTATCCCTTCGTGCTGACCGACAAGGACGCATCGCCCTGGTCGCCTCTGCGCACCGCACTTGGCGCAGCACTCAAAGGCGCAGGCCTTGGCGGCGCCGTGCATCTCAACGACGAATTCAAGCCGCACGTCACGCTGCTGCGCGACGACACTCGCCTGAAGCCTGTCGCCGTCGAACCCATCTCCTGGACCGTAAGCGGCTTCGTGCTGATCCACAGTCTCCTCGGCAAGACCACCCACATCCATCTCGCGCGCCGCGAGCTCGCCAGCTAAGGGAAGCCATGGCCAAAACCGTCACGATCTACGGCATCAAGAACTGCGACACGATGAAGAAGGCGCGCGACTGGCTGGACAAGCACGGTGTCGCCTACACATTCCATGACTACAAGGCACAGGGCATCGACAAGGCGCATCTCGAATCCTGGGTGAAGAACGCCGGCTGGGAGACTGTGCTCAACCGCGCGGGCACCACCTTCCGCAAGCTGCCCGACGCCGATCGTGAGAACCTCGACGAGAAGAAGGCCGTCGCCCTGATGCAGGCCCAGCCCTCTATGATCAAGCGCCCGGTGCTCGAAGCCGCCAACAAGATCACCATCGGCTTCAACCCGGAGGTCTACGCCAAGCTATTCGCCTAGGCCTCGTCAGTCTCGAACGCCATGGCCAGCTTCTGCAACAGGGCCGCAAGCTGGTCGCGCTCCTGCGCGGTCAGCGCCGCCACCATCGCGCTTTCCACCAGCATGTCCTCGCGCAGCGCGGCTTCCGCCACCACGCACCCTTTCGCCGTCAACTCGACCAGCAGGCTGCGCTTGTCTTCGTCCGATGGCCGCCGCCGCACCAGCCCGCGCTCCTCCAGCCGCGCCAGACGATCGGTCAGCCCGCCGGAGGAGATCATCAGCGCGCGATACAGCTCCGTCGGCCGCAGGGCATAGGGCGATCCCGCGCGCCGCAGGGTCGCCACGACGTCAAATTCGCCGGTATCCAAACCGTGCCGCGCGAACACGGCCTCGATCTTCGCGCGCGACAACAGCGTGATGCGCCGCGCCCGCCCTATGATGCGCGAGCCCTCCATGTCCACATCCGGCAGTTCGCGCCGCCACTGCGCATGCACGCGGCCGACATGATCGGTTGCCGGATCGCCGGCGCGGATGCGCTTGGTCATGGGCCACGATAACAAATATCTTGACGCCAAGATACATTGCCTCTATTGTCTCGACGTCGAGATAAATGGAGACCCCGATGGATTGCACATCAAAGCCGCTGGCGACCGCCGATTTGCCCTGGATGCCGCTCGGCCCGGGCATCGCCGTCCGCCCGCTGCGCTTCGCCGGCGATGAGCGCACCCTGCAATTGAAGGTCGAGCCCGGCGTCACTGTCGGCCGCCACCGCCACACCGGCCACGTGCATGCGTTCAACGTTTCGGGTCGCCGGCGTCTGGGCAACGGCCATGTCGCGTATCCCGGCGACTACGTCTACGAGCCGCCGCACAACGAGGACTGCTGGAGCTGCGAGGGCGACGAACCCTGCATCGTCCAGATCGCAATGTCCGGCCGTGTCGAGTACCTCGACAACAGCGACGCGGTCACAGGCTTCACCGACACGCCCGGCCTCAAGGCGCAGTATCTCGCCTGGTGCCACGCCAACGGCTTCACGCCGACTGCTCTCGGTGCACTATGATTGCCTGGCTGTGCGAGACCTGCGGTACGCAATACGCGCCGTCCGAACACACACCGGAGCGTTGCGTGATATGCACCGATGAGCGGCAGTATGTCGGCTGGCGCGGCCAGCGCTGGACCACGATGGCGGCGCTCGCATCAGGTCACGCCGTCCGGATGGAGCAGGATGACGGCCTCCTCGGTATCGGCCTGTCGCCGTCCTTCGCCATCAACCAGCGCGCCATCGTCGTCCCGGCGCGCGGCGCCCGCATCCTGTGGGAATGCACCAGCCTCGTCACACCGCAGGCCGTCGCGCAGATCCAGCAGGGCGGCGCGATCGATGCGATCGCCATATCCCATCCGCATTTCTATTCCGCGATGGTGGAATGGAGCGACGCGCTCGGCGGCGTGCCGATCCTGCTGCACGAAGCCGATGCGGACTGGATCATGCGGCCGTCGCCCAAGATCCAGCTCTGGTCCGGCGATGAGCACGTGCTGGCGCCGGGTCTCACGCTTCTGCGCTGCGGCGGTCACTTCCCGGGCAGTACCGCGCTTCATTGGAACGATGCCAACCGCCCCGCTGGTGCGCTCTTGCCCGGCGACGCCATGCAAGTGCGCCAGGACCGTTCCGGGGTCAGCTTTCTGTACAGTTACCCCAACATGATCCCGATGCACCCGCGCGACATCGCCCATATGCGCTCCTTGCTCACGGGCCGCGCCCTCGCCGACGTCTACGGCTTCACCTGGAACCGCAACATCATTGGCAACGGCCGCGCGGCGGTGGATCGCTCCTTCGACCGCTACCTGGAAGCCATCGCGGCGTAGACGTGGGTCACAGTGTCTTCGCCAGCGCCGCCAACGGATCCGCATCGATGCCCCAGCGAAAAAAAAGGCGTCGAAAGACGACTGGTGCTCGAAGCGGCAGGGGCTTCAAGGCCCGAGGTCTACGCCAAGCTATTCGCCTGAAGGCGCGATCCGTCGGCCCGACGTGTCGCGAACCACCGTTTGCGTCGCCAAAGTCTCGTCAGGATAGTGCAGCACCTCGCGTCCCATCTTGCGCGTTCCAACCGCCAGGAAGGTTGCCGGCTTGTCGGAGCGGTTCTGGAGATGGTGCGCGTTCGCCACGCCGGCCGGAAAGCCGGCGCATGATCCCGTGCGCAGAACATGCGCGCCGTTCTCGTCGACCAACGTCAACTCGCCGTCGAGCACTAGACGAACTCATCTTCGCTTTCGTGCCAATGCCGCAGCGACGACCAATTGCCCGGCGCCAGCGTGACGTGATTGACGCCGAACTGCATCAGCTCCACTGCTTGTCCCAGCCGCGCTTCGATATTGCCGCGGAATTTCTCGCCCTTGATCCAACCTTCCGGCGGATCGCTTCGAAACGAAGGAGCCTCTGACCCCTGCATGACAAGTGTTTTCATGACAGCCCTCCAGCGCAGCGGGTTGTAGCCGCTTGCATTTCAATGTGGAAGAACGTATAGTGAACGAATGAGTCGTGGTAATACTTTCGACCTGCTCTCGGCGTTACCGGACCCGGAGGAAGTCCCGATGTCCGCGCACGAACCGAAATCGCTTGCTGAACTGAATCGCCAGATCGCGGCCTCTCGCGCGGAAATGCCGGGTTCGACGCACGCGGTGCTGGGCGAGGGGCCGATGCACGCGGCGATAGCTTTCGTCGGTGAGCAGCCGGGCGATCAGGAAGACCAGCAGGGCAGGCCCTTCGTCGGTCCGGCGGGCATGATCCTGAACAAGGCGATGGAAGAAGCTGGTATCGATCGTGGCAAGAGCTACATCACCAATGCGGTGAAGCACTTCAAGTTCATCCAGCGCGGCAAGCGTCGCATTCACGAGAAGCCGACCGCCGGCGAGGTGAAGCACTACCGCTGGTGGCTCCAGAAGGAACTGGAATTCGTCAAACCAAGAATCGTCGTCGCCCTCGGCGCTACCGCCGTGCTCGCGCTTTCAGGCAAGGCGCTGCCGATCGGCAAGAACCGCGGCGCGTTCCAGTTCGGCACTCTGCCCGGCTACATCACGGTGCATCCGTCCTTCCTGCTGCGCCAGACGGACGAGGACTCGAAGGAACGCGAATACATGGCGTTTGTGCGCGACCTGAAACGTGTTCGCGCGCTGGCGACTGCTGAGCCGGTCCGCCACGTGGGTTGAGCAGCGCCGCTCTACATCTGGTGCGTGGCGCACCCGGCGACGACAAGGCCACGCACAGGAAACGCACGTTGCATTCGACGTTGCCGTTGCCATGCGGCGCGCCGAACACAACCTGTCACGCGACCGTCGAATTGATTTGTGGACAACCTGCGCATCGCTTGAAGCGCATGCGCAATGGTGATTTTTCGACCTTTCGCCCTGACTCGGCGCCAGAACAAGAAGAAGATGGAACAGGAAGCTTACCGTCACGTCCCCTACGACATCGAGGTCGAGCAGGCGCTGCTTGGCGCGGTCTTCGTCGACAACCAGGTGGTCGAGCGAATCTCCTCGGTGCTCAAGGCGGAGGATTTCTACGATCCGCTGCATCAGCGCCTCTATGAGGTGATGACCCATGCTGCCGACCGCGGCAGCATGGTGCTGACGCCGCTCACCGTCCACGCGTTGATGAAGGCCGATCCCGGTCTGATGGAGGTCGGCGGGCACGCCTATCTGGCGGGTCTCGCCCAGGCAGCGCCCGCGATCCCGAATGTGCGCGATCTTGCGCGCATCCTGCACGACCTGGCTGTGCGCCGCGCACTAATCGGCATCGGCGAAGACATCGTCAACACGGCCTATGAGGCGCCGCACGACAAGACGCCCAAGGACCAGATTGAAGAGGCCGAGAGGGCGCTCTATCGCATTTCCGAAAGCTCGAAATACGGCGCCGGTCCGATCGACTTCTCCGAGAGCCTGAAGCGCACTGTCGAGCTCGCCGAGATGGCGCAGCAGCGCGGCGGCCGAATCTCCGGCCTCGCCACCGGTTTCGTCGACATCGACAACCTGCTCGGGGGCTTGCAGCCGTCGGACCTTCTCATTCTGGCCGGCCGGCCGGGCATGGGCAAAACCTCGCTCGCCACCAACATGGCGGTGCACGCCGCGCGTGCCTATTTGCGCGACATCGAGAACGGCGCCGAAGTCCCCTCCGGCGCGCCGATCCTGTTCTTCTCCCTCGAAATGGCCGCGCAGCAGATCGCCGCCCGTATCCTCTCGGAGCAGACCGAGATCGAGATGTGGAAGATCCGCAACGGCCGCTTCAACGAACAGGAATGGGAGAAATTCGTCCTCTCCACGCAGGAGCTGTCGAACCTGCCGCTCTATATCGACGACACCGGCGGCATCTCGGTGGCGCAGATCGCCGCCCGCGCGCGCCGCCTGCAGCGCGAAAAGAAGATCGGCTGCATCATGATCGACCATATCCAGCTCGTCGCGGGTTCCGGCCGCGCCGAGAACCGGGTGCAGGAGATCACCGAGATCTCGAAAGCGCTGAAGGTGCTGGCCAAGGACCTCAACGTCCCCGTCGTCGCGCTCTCGCAGCTTTCGCGTAGCGTCGACAGCCGTGACGACAAGCGCCCGGTTCTGTCCGACCTGCGCGAATCCGGCTCCATCGAGCAGGACGCCGACGTCGTGATGTTCGTCTATCGCGAGGAATACTATCTCGCGTCACGCGAACCCGAAGCCGGCTCGCCCGAACACGTCAAGTGGACCGAGAAGCTCGACCGCGCCACGGGCAAGGCCGAAGTGCTGGTGGAAAAGCACCGCCACGGCGCAACCAACCGCATCGAGCTCCAATTCGACGGGCGCTATACGCGCTTCTCGAACCTGGTGCAGGAAAATCAGTTCGGCCGCTGAGCCCTAGTGGTGGTGCGGATCGTCGGGGCAATCGGCGTCGTAGCCATGCCAGGGGCGATCGCGACCGTCGCTGCCGGTCTCGCGACGCACCGCTCCGCCGGCATATCCGCCGTGGCTTCGCCCGTATCCATCGATCCAGCCGTGCTCGGCGCCGTCATGTTCGCCGTGATAATCGCCGCCGCCATGATAGGCATCGCCGCCGGTGTAACCGAAGAAGCGGCTCGTGCTGCCGGAGTGGTAGTCGTAGGTCGCCACCGAGATCTCCGAATACTCCCGGCGCCAGTAGTAGCCGTGATGGCCGCTATAGGCGTAGCCGTGCCCCGCATGGCGGTGGCGATGATGATAAGGCCGCGGCTCTTCCGGGGGCATATACGCCGTGCTGCCGCGCATGTCGGGTGGCGTGGTCGCCGCGACGGGGGCCGCCGGTGGCGTGGCCGCGCAGTTGCAGGCCGTCTGCTTCTGCCCGTTCGTGTTGATGTCGCAGCCCGAGAGCGCGAGCGCAATCGCGGCACCCGTCAACGCCAGAAGAACCCGCATGTCCGCCTCTTCGCGGCGTTAACGCCGCGTTATCCATCCGTTCGATTATGGAACAGAAACAGACGGTCGGGGCGGGCTATCAGGACGGCTGGTTAACACCCACCGATGCGGCCATCTCGCGAGCAGGCTCGGCAAAATCCTGCCGCGCGCGACGCTTGCTCAGGCAGACGGCGGAGAAGCGCGCGCTCTTCATGACCTGACGCTTGGAAGCCTGGGCGCGTTCCAGCATCCGCGCTTTTCGCAACGCGCCCGGCAAGACGGTCAACGGGTACCTGCCTGCGCTCAACGCTGATGCCTGGCTGAAGCGCAACACGAACGTCTACCTGGTTCGCTAAGAAGATCTGCTCGCCAATCCGGGATCCGCCAGTGCCGCGCTGGATGCCTTCCTCGGCCGTCCGATTCCCGCCGGGATCGCGCGCGCCACCATGACGGAAGATTCACAGGGCGGGACCGCGCTGGCACAGGGCGCGCGGGGCGATTTACCGGGCCGCTTCGATGCCACCATGGCGTTGTGGAATTCTGCTAGGCTAAAGAAGGCGCGGGATCGGCTGGACGTTAGCGAAGCGGAAGCCGGGTAGGGCGAGAACGCAACGCCCACGCGAGTCAGAGCGAGTTGAACGGATTGACGGACAGCACGGCGACCAGCCCAGCCTCGGACTTCGCCGGGATCGGTACAGCGCGCGCTGAGGAAGCCGACGCGCGCCGCCGCCAGCTCGTCCGCCGCGGTGTGGCCTGGGCCGCCGTCGTCGTTGTCCACATCCTTGCGATCATCCTGATTCTCGCCGGCAACGAGATTCCGATCATCAAGCGCATCCAGGAGACCATTCCCGAGGCGATCACCTGGATCCCGATGCCGAAGAAGCCGGCCAACCCGCCGAGGCCCGAGCTCCAGAATCCCGAAGTCCAGATGCCGGAGCCGATCATTACCGCGCCCATCACGGTGCCGCCGCTGCGTACACGTCCCGCGCCGTTGGCTCCGCCCGCCAGCGAGGGCCTCGAAGGCGTCGGCCGTTCGCTCGCCTGCGGCGCCGGCTCCTACGAGAACCTTCCGCCAAACATGCGCGAAGCCTGCCGCCGCCAGCCCTGGGCGTGGGTGAAGAGGCCCGACGGCACCATCGTGCTCGATGCGACGCCCAAGCCCGTCGAGATGCCGACCGCCGCCGATATCATGCGCCACGAACAACAGACCGCGCCGCCTTGCCCCGTGCTTCAGAACGTGCCTTGCCTCGGCAAGGTCCTGCACGGCGATCCGCTCGGCGGCGCGCCACAGCCGTTCTGACAGCCTCTTCCGCCCGAGGGCGCTTTCGCCACTTTGACCTCTCGGCATCCCCCCGGCATTGTCCGGCCATGAGCGACACGGAGTTCGAGGCGGCACGCCTGACGGTGCGGTTGGGCGCGATCGCGGCCAATTATCGCCTCTGCCAGCGCCAGATCGGCCCCGCCGCGGTGGCCGGCGTGGTCAAGGCCGACGCCTATGGCTGCGGCGCCGCGCCCGTGGCGCGCGCGCTGGCTGCGGCCGGCTGCGACACCTATTTCGTCGCGCGCCTGGAAGAGGGCATCGCGCTCCGCCCCGTCGTCCCCACGGCACGCATCTTCGTCCTCGATGGCGGCGCACCCGACACCATTCCGGCGCTGCTCTCGCATCGCCTCACGCCGGTCCTGAATTCGCTGGCCGAGATCGCCGGCTGGTCCGCCGCCGCGCGCGAGACCAGTTCCGAGCTCGAAGCCGCCATCCACATCGACACCGGCATGAGCCGTCTCGGCCTCCCCGGCGAGGAGCTCTCCGTGCTCGCCCGCGAATGGAAGAAGCGCCTCGAAGGCATCCGCGTCGTCCTGTGGATGAGCCACCTCGCCTGCGCCGACGACCCCGCGTCGAAGATGAATGCAGTGCAGCTCGACCGCTTTCGCACCGCGCTTGCCATGCTGCCGCCCGCACCGGCCAGCCTCTCGTCCTCGGGCGGCGTGCTGCTCGGCAAGGACTACGCCTTCGACCTCGTGCGACCCGGCATCGGCCTCTATGGCGGCAACGTGCAGAACGCGCCCCAGAATCCGTTCCAGACCGTCGCCGTGCTGGCCGGCCGCGTGCTCCAGCTCCGCCGAATTGACAGGGGAGACACCGTTGGATACGGAGCGACCTTCAGGGCGAAGCGGGCCACGGTGATCGCCACCGTGGCTTTGGGCTATGCGGACGGTTTGATGCGCGTCATCGGCAATCGCGGCGTGGCCGCCATCGCGGGCAAGCGCGCGCCCGTCGTCGGCCGCATTTCGATGGACCTGACCACCCTCGATGTCACCGAAATTGCGCCCGCCATGCTTTCGACCGACGTCATGGCGGAATTCTTCGGTGACACTATTGCCATCGACGAAGCCGCCAGGGCCGCCGACACCGTGCCCTACGAGATTCTCACAGCACTGACGCCGCGTGTCCCGCGCGTGTACGAGGGCGCATGAACATCTTCGCTCCCATCGGCCGCGCCTTCTTCCTGTTCCTGGCCCAGATCGGCCGCCTGACCATGTTCACGGTGCAGGCTATCAGCCACATCGTGCGCCCGCCGATCTACTGGTACGCCGTTTTCCAGCAGCTGATGCGCATCGGCTATTTCTCGCTGCCCGTCGTCGGCCTCACCGCCTTCTTTACCGGCGGCGCGCTGGCGCTCCAGATCTATCTCGGCGGCAACCGCTACGGCGCCGAGGCCATCGTGCCGCAGATCGTGGTGCTGGGCATCACCCGCGAGCTCGGCCCGGTGATCGCCGGCCTGATGGTCGCCGGCCGCGTGTCAGCCGCCATCGCCGCCGAGATCGGCACCATGCGCGTGACCGAGCAGATCGACGCGCTCACCACCCTCGCCACCAACCCGATCAAGTACCTCGTCGTCCCGCGCCTCGTCGCCGCCGTGATCTCCATGCCGATCCTGGTCGCCATCGCAGACTCCATTGGCGTGTTCGGCGGCTATGTCGTCGCCACCCAGACCCTCGGCTTCTCCGGCGGCATCTATCTCAAGAACACCGTCGACTTCATGAAGACGGAAGACGTCGTCTCCGGCCTCTACAAGGCGGCAACCTTCGGCTTCATCATCGCGCTGATGGGCTGTTACAACGGCTTCAATTCCAGGGGCGGTGCGCAGGGTGTCGGCGCCGCCACCACCAACGCGGTGGTATCCTCCTCGATCCTGATCCTCGCCGCCAACTACGTCCTCACCTCGCTGCTGTTCGCGAAATGACGCCGAAGATCGAGCTCAGGGGCGTCAAGAAGCGGTTCGGACCCAAGGTCGTGCTCGACGGCATCGACCTGGTCGTCAATCCGGGCGAGAGCCTCGTCATCATCGGCGGGTCCGGCACCGGCAAGTCTGTCACCATCAAGTCCGTGCTCGGCATTCTTCGGCCTGATGCTGGCCAGATCTTCGTCGACGGCGAGGAGGTCACGCACGTCAGCGGACGCGGCCGCGACCGCGTGCTGAAGAAATTCGGCATGTTGTTCCAGAGCGCCGCGCTGTTCGACTCGCTCCCGGTCTGGGAGAACGTCGCCTTCGGCCTGATCCAGGGCCGCGGCGTGGGGCGCAAGGCGGCGCGTGAGATCGCGATCAAGAAGCTCGCGCAGGTCGGCCTCGGCGCGGAGGTCGCCAACCTCTCGCCGTCCGAACTCTCCGGCGGCATGCAGAAGCGCGTCGGTCTCGCCCGCGCCATCGCCGCCGATCCGGAGATCATCTTCTTCGACGAGCCGACCACCGGCCTCGATCCGATCATGGCCGACATCATCAACAGCCTGATCGTCAACACCGTGAAGGACGTCGGCGCCACCACGCTCTCGATCACCCACGACATGGTCAGCGCCCGCAAGATCGCGCACAGGATCGCCATGCTCTACAAGGGCAAGATCATCTGGCACGGCCCCGTGGCCGACATCGACAAGAGCGGCAACGAATACGTCGACCAGTTCATCCACGGCCGCGCCGAAGGCCCGATCAAGATGGAAGTGAAGGCGTGAAGCGAGCCGTGTTGATCGGCAGCGGCATTCTGCTCGGTCTCGCAACGCTGGTTATCGGGTGCTTATCGCCGCAAATATCGGAATAGACATCACACCCTAAAATAAAGTCGTCATGGCCGGCCTCGTGCCGGCTACCCATGAACACCCAAGCTTGCTGAACAAAGCTCCGGCACGCGCCGTGCCTTGTCTGGCGCCTGGGTGTTCATGGGTCGCCGGGACAAGCCCGGCGATGACAGCTTTTGTGCTGAGAAGGCCAGCAAGAAGCACGTCGCTTGACGTGCCTGCTATAATCGAATCATGGCGCGCTCCACCTCCAGCTTTGTCTGCCAGTCCTGCGGCACCACCTCGTCCAAATGGGCGGGGAAGTGCGAATCCTGCGGCGGCTGGAACACGATCACGGAGGAGGGCGCCGCCCCTCCCATCGGCGCCAGCGCCGCCAAGCGCGTCAAAGGGCGCCGCTTCGCGCTCGAAGACCTCAAGACCGAGGACAAGGCCCCGCCCCGCCGCGTCACCGGCGTCGCCGAGTTCGACCGCGTCACCGGCGGTGGGATCGTTCCGGGTTCCGCGTTATTGCTGGGCGGCGATCCCGGCGTCGGCAAGTCCACGCTCCTCCTGCAGGCGCTCGCCAGCTTCGTGCGCCGCGGCGGCACTGCCGTGTACATCTCCGGCGAGGAGGCGATGGCCCAGGTCCGCCTGCGCGCCGCCCGCATGGGCGTCAGCGACATGCCGGTCGCACTCGGCGCCGCCACCAACATCGAAGACATTCTCGCCACCCTCGAAACCGCCAAGCATCCCGACATCGTAGTGATCGATTCCATCCAGACGATCTGGACCGGCGCGCTGGAAGCTGCGCCCGGCACCATCGCCCAGGTCCGCACTGCGAGCTTCGATCTCGTCCGCTACGCCAAGTCCACCGGCGCCGCCGTCATCCTCGTCGGCCATGTCACCAAGGATGGCCAGATCGCCGGTCCCAAGGCCGTCGAGCATCTCGTCGACGCGGTGCTCTATTTCGAAGGCGAGCGCGGCCATCACTTCCGCGTCCTGCGCGCTGTGAAGAACCGCTTCGGCCCCACTGACGAGATCGGCGTGTTCGAGATGACAGGCAAGGGCCTCGCCGAGGTCGCCAACCCATCTGCGCTCTTCCTCGGCGACCGCAACTCGACGTCGCCCGGCACCGCCGTCTTCGCCGGCCTCGAAGGCACCCGCCCGCTGCTGGTCGAGATCCAGGCGCTGGTCGCCGCCGCCGGTTACGGTACGCCGCGCCGTGCCGTGGTCGGCTGGGATACCGGCCGACTCGCCATGATCCTTGCGGTGCTCGACGCGCGCGGTGGCCTCGGCATCTCCGCCTCAGATGTCTATCTCAATGTCGCCGGCGGCCTGAAGGTCGGCGAGCCCGCCGCCGATCTCGCAGCCGCCGCCGCGTTGATCAGTTCGTTCGCCGGCCACGCGCTCCCGCGCGAGACGGTGTTCTTCGGCGAGATCAGCCTTTCCGGCGACGTCCGCCCGGCGCCGCAGGCCGAACCCCGCCTGAAAGAGGCGCACAAGCTTGGCTTCCGCACGGCGGTCGTGCCCGCCGGCACCAAGGTGGCCGACGCCGGCATCGCGCTCACGCCTGTAAGGGATGTTACGGAACTGATCGCGCTTCTAAGCGCGACCGACGTGCAACCCCGCCGTGGTAGAGTACCCGCATGAGCCTGCACTTCACCTTCATCGACCTGCTCGTCGTGCTCATCGTCCTCGGATCGATGGGTTACGCGATCTGGAAGGGCTTCATCGCCGAGACGCTCTCCATCGTCGCCTGGGCCGCCGGTGCCTTCGCCGCGCTCTATCTCGGCCAGTGGGTCGGCACCATGCTGCATCCGCTGATCGGCACCTACTGGATCAGCATGATCGTCGGTTACGCCGCGGTCTTCCTCGTTATCTTCATCCCACTGTCCTTTGCCGCCTACCGCATCGCCGACAATGTCCGCCGCTCGCCCGTCGGCCCCATTGACCGCATCCTTGGCGCCACCTTCGGCATCGTGCGCGGCCTCGCCATCATCGGCATTGCTTACCTGATGTTCACCGCGTTCGTGAAAATCGACGACCAGCCCGGCTGGCTGACCGGCGCGCGCACCCTGCCGCTGATCCAGACCTCCGCGGAGGTTGTTATGGCGCTGGTTCCCAATCATCACACGTTCGACGGCCAGCGTCCTCCAACCCAGGCCGGCCCGGCGCCCAAATCCATCCGTGACCTGATCGAGGGTCCGACACCCGTCAGCGCCCGTTCGGGCGAACCGAAACCCGGGAAACCGGTGAAACACACAAGACCGGGTAAAAAGGGCTATGGCGCGAAGGATCGCCGCGAGCTAGACCGTCTCTTCGAGACGACCGGCAGCGGTGACAGCGGCAAGCCATGACGGGCCTCCAGGAAGCTCAACGAGATCAGGACGATAAGCTGCACGAGGAGTGCGGCGTTTTCGGCATTTTCGGCCACCCCGATTCCGCCGCACTGACCGTGCTCGGCCTGCACGCCCTCCAGCATCGCGGCCAGGAAGCCGCGGGCATCGTCACCTTCGATGACGGGCATTTCATGTCGGAGCGCCATCCCGGCCTCGTCGGCGATATTTTCGGCGGCCGCAACGCCGACCGCGTGAAGAACCTGAAGGGCGCCTATGCCATCGGCCACAACCGCTACTCGACCGCCGGCGGCAGCGCGGTGCGCAACATCCAGCCGATGTTCGCCGACCTGATCGGCGGCGGCCTCGCGCTCGCGCACAACGGCAACCTCACCAACGCCCGCGCCCTGCGTGAAGAGCTGGTCGGCGAGGGTCGCATCTTCCAGTCGACCTCCGACACCGAGGTCATCATCCACCTCGCCGCCCGTAGCCTCTATCGCCCGATCGTCGAAAAGCTGGTCGACGCGCTCAAGAAGGTGAAGGGCGCCTATTCGCTGGTTGCTCTCACCTCGAAAAAGCTGATCGGCGTGCGCGACCCCTGGGGCGTGCGGCCACTGGTTCTCGGCAAGCTCGACAACTCATACATCCTTGCTTCGGAGACCTGCGCCCTCGACATCATCGGCGCCGATTTCGTGCGCGACATCGAACCGGGCGAAGTGGTCGTCATCACGAAGGAAGGCATCGAGAGCTTCCGTCCGTTTGCGCAGCAGCCGAACCGCTTCTGCGTCTTCGAGTACATTTACTTCTCGCGCCCCGACTCCGTCGTCGAAGGCCGCAACGTGTACGAGCACCGGAAGCTCACCGGCGCCGAGCTCGCGCGCGAAGCTCCGGCAGATGCCGACATGGTCATCCCGGTGCCGGACTCCTCGATCCCCGCCGCCATCGGTTTCGCCAACGAGGCGAAGCTGCCCTTCGAGCTCGGCATCATCCGCAATCACTATGTCGGCCGCACCTTCATCGAGCCCAGCGACGGCATTCGAAACTTCTCCGTCAAGCGCAAGCACAATCCCAACCGTGCCACGCTGGAAGGCAAGCGCGTCATCCTCGTCGACGACTCCATCGTGCGCGGCACGACGTCCAAGAAGATCGTGCAGATGGTGCGCGACGCCGGCGCCACCGAAGTCCATTTCCGCGTCGCCAGCCCGCCGACCGCGCATTCCTGCTTCTATGGCGTCGACACGCCCAACACCGACGACCTGATGGCGCACAAGATGGACGTCGAGCAGATGCGCCGCCTGATCGGCGCCGACAGCCTCGCCTTCATTTCGATGGATGGCATGTACAGGGCGATGGGCCACGCCAAGCGCAACGCCGCCGCGCCGCAATTTTGCGACGCCTGCTTCTCCGGCGCCTATCCCATCGAACTCACAGACATCACCGGCGCCAGCCGCTCGAGCCAGCTCTCCTTCCTCGCCGACGCGGCGGAATAGCGCAGCCAGCTACACTTTTGGGATTAACAAATGTAAGGCCTATCCATGGGCGCCTCCGCGAGTTATGCGGGTGTTTCCAGCAACTACATTGTCCCGAGCGCGATGCCCTACAACAAGGCCGCCACCGCCATCGTCCTCAATCACGCAGGATTTTCTGCAAATTGCCGCGCGGTACTCACCAGTTGGTTCGCTCGCTGGCACGGCAGTGAGTTGCCGCTGGTCGGCGACCTCGACCTGCCTGCGCTGGGCGCGTTTGCCGACCGCATGTTCATCACGGCTGTGGTTCCGCACGAGAGTGCGGTCATCACATATTTTGGCGCCGCGTTGGCGCGCGCAGTCGGCGCCGATCTGGTCGGGCGCGACGCGTTTGCACTCGCAACGCCGCGCCGCCATGCGGAGCGCATGCGCCGCTACGCGAGCACGGTCGCCGGTGCGGTCACACACACCACACACCATGTAACGCTCGCATCGGGCAGGAACTACTTTTTTGAGGCGCTTCTCTTGCCTACGCGGCGCACCGATGCGGAGGCGGCCGCTGTGATCGGGTTCATGGACTGGAATCCGCCAGACACGGAGGGCCGGGTCGGTTCGCTTGGCGAAGCTGTCGACGCCCCCGATATCGCGCAGATCATCCCGCTGATCGACGGTGCCCCCCGCTTGGCGCCCGCTCCGGAGACTTTGGGATCGGTCGAGCGCGACAAGATCATCTCGCGGGCGGTGGTTCGCTTCCTGGTCAACCTCGCCGGCGACATGATGGCGAACTCGGAATCGTCGGGTCTCGATCCCATCGATTACCTTTTGGCTTCGGCTGTCGGCAGCGCCAATCTTTCCCACTTCGATGGCGATCCCGCGCTCAGCCGGCAGCACGCGGGCGTGATCGAGGCGGATACGTTGCGCCGTGGCATCAGCCGCGCAGCCATTGCGCGTGCCACCGGACTGCCGACGGAGACGGTGCGCCGCCGGATCAACGGTCTCATCGAGATGGGGGTCCTGAGGGAGCGCGATGACGGCATCGTGCTGCCGCAGAACAGTCGCTTCGGCATCGGCGCGCGTCCGCATCGCATGCGCGCCCACGCCCAAATGGTCGAACGCCTCTTCCGCGACCTCGCGGCCCGCGGCATCACGTTCGACTAGCCGTGGAAGAGGCAGTACGCAGGTGACAGCGGCGGCACATTCCAATATGTGTCCCGGCGAATTGGATCGAGCAACCATGCCCAAACCTCTTTCCGGCAAGATCGCCCTCGTCACCGGGGCCTCGCGCGGAATTGGTCGCGCGGCCGCCATCGCGCTCGGTGCTGCAGGCGCCCATGTCATCGCACTTGCCCGCACCGCCGGAGCCCTCGAAGAGGTCGACGACGAAATCCGCAAGTCCGGCGGCGAATCCGCCTCGCTGGTTCCGCTCAACATCCGCGACTTCCCCGCGCTCGATCGTCTCGGCCAGACCATCTTCGAGCGCTGGGGCCGCCTCGATGCGTTCCTCGGCAACGCCGGCTCGCTCGGCGTGCTGACGCCGGTCTCGCACCTGGAACCCAAGACCTTCCAGGAACTGATCGAGGTGAACGTCACCGCGAACTATCGCCTGATCCGCTCGCTCGACCCCGTGCTGCGCCTCTCGCCCGCCGGCCGTGTGCTGTTCGTTTCGTCGGGCGCGGCGCGCAAGCACACGCCGTTCTGGGGCGGTTACGGCATGGCGAAGGCCGCGCTCGAATCCCTCGCGCTGACCTATGCGGCCGAATGTGCCGCGACGACGAATATCAAGGTGAACCTGCTCAACCCCGGCGCGATGCGCACCGCGATGCGCGCCAAGGCGATGCCCGGTGAAGACCCCGACACCCTGCCGCCGCCGGAAGCGGTCGCGCCGCTGATCGTCGAACTTTTGTCGCCATCGAATGAGAAGAACGGCGAGTTGATTTCGTTCAGGGTAAAATGATGCGCGCCACCGCTGTCCTGCTCGCTGCCTTCCTTCTGTCGACCGCCGCGGCAGCGCAGCCCGCGCTGACCTATCAGGACTTCACCGCACGCGCCCACGCGCTCCAGCCCGGCGCCACGCACGACCAGATCGTTGCCACTCTCGGTCCCGCGACCGAAGAAGACGCGACATTGATGGAATACGATCTCGCAGGGCTCAAAGGCTTCCCAGGCATCCCGGGCCCGCCGAACACAACAACGCTGGTCGAGCTGCACATCACGATGAACGCCGGCCGCGCCACCGCGATCGAGTTTGCTTCGATCCCCGGCGCCGCTCCGAAGCCAATCCCCGAAGAGTAGCTGCTAAGCCAAAGTCTGCGACGGCGCGGTGATGCCCTGGTTCTCGTACGCCTTCATGCGCTCGATCGCCGGCTCGCCGATGCAGAGCTTCATGAACAGGTTGCGCTCCAGCGCCAGCCCCTGGTCCAGCGGCGTGTTCACCGCGCCCTTCACCAGCCGCTTGATGTAACGCACCGATTCCGGCGTGTGCGTCGCCATCCGCCTGGCGATCTCCATCGCGCGGTCCAGCGCCTTGCCCTTCACGCATTCCTGCACGAAGCCCTTCGCCGCCGCCTCGACCGGATTGAGCGTCACGCCCATCAAAATGTGCATCAGGGCATTCGGCGTGCCGACGGTGCGCGGCAGCCGCTGCGTGCCGCCGCCGCCCGGCAGGATGCCGACGTTTATCTCCGGCAGACCGATCTGGTAGTCGCCCTGCTGCGCGATGCGGATGTCGCAGGCAAGGCAGAATTCGAACCCGCCGCCCATCGCCGATCCGCTGATCGCCGCGATAACGGGCTTGTCCATGCTCTCGACCAGCGTCATTGCCTTGTCGAAGCTGCCCGCCTGGTACGGCGCGTTTTCCGGCCACTCGGTGCCCCTCAGCCGCTCGCCCAGCGCGATCAGCTGCGCCACCGAGTAGTGCCGCACGAAATACCCCGGTGCGCCGCCGGTGATCACCACCGCGCGCACCTTGTCGTCCGCCGCATAGGCCGTCAGCGCCTCGAACAGCGCATCCGCCATCTCCGGATCGAAGAAAATCCGCTTCGCGCTGCCCAGCGTGATGACGCCGACGCCGCCCTCGACGCGCGTCGCGATGACATCCGGATTGGCCATGACTTCCTCCGCGTTATTTGTCGGCGAAGGGATTTTTCCCGCCGCGCATCAGAAAGCGTATCGGCGTTCCTTTGAGTGCGAAAGTCTCGCGCAGCCCGTTGGTGAGGTAGCGGACATAATCGTCCGGCAGCGCCTTCAGCTGGTTGCCGAACAGGGCAAAGGTCGGCGGCCGCGCTTTCACCTGCGTCATGTACCGCACCTTGACCCGGCGGCCGGAAATCGCCGGCGGCGCGTGGCGTTGCAGTGCCTGTTCCAGGAACCGGTTCAGCGCGGCCGTTCCCACGCGCTTGTTCCATGCCGCCACCGCATCCCGGATCGCCGGCAGGATCCGCCCGATCCCTTCGCCGGTCTGGGCCGAGATCGCGATCAACGGCGCGCCCACGACCTGCGGCAGCAGCCGGTCCAGCTTCTCGCGCAGCTCGCTGATCATCCCGCCGCGGTTGTCGACCAGGTCCCATTTGTTGACCACGAACACGATGGCGCGCCCCTCGCGCGCGATCAGGTCCGCGATGGTCAGGTCCTGCTTCTCGAACGCCTGCGTCGCGTCCAGCATCACCAGCACGCAGTCGGCGAACTGGATGGCCTCAAGCGTGCTCGCGACCGACATTTCTTCCAGCGTGTGTCCCGCGGTGCGCGCCTTGCGCCGCAAGCCCGCGGTGTCGTGCAACAGGAACTCGTGCCCGTCTACCACCCACGGCGCCGCGATGGCGTCGCGCGTGATCCCGGCCTCCGGCCCCGTCAGCGTGCGCTCCTCGCCCAGCAGTTGGTTGAACAGCGACGACTTTCCGACATTCGGCCGGCCGACGATGGCAAGTCGGATGGGACGGTCGAGCGGAACGTCCTCCTCCATGTCTTCGTCGCCGTCCTCGAGCGGTTCGGCAACGCCCTCGTCGTCCGCAACCGCGTCGGGCCGGACGTACCGCGCCAGCGCTTCTTCCAGCGCCCCGAACCCCATCGAATGCTCGGCCGAAATCGCCACCGGCTCGCCGAAGCCCAACGTGAACGCCTCGGCATAGCCGATGTCGCTCGCCTGGCTCTCGCACTTGTTGGCGACAAGGATCACCGGCTTGTTCGCCTTGCGCAGCGCCGCGGCGATGATCTCGTCGCCTGCCGTCACGCCCACGCGCCCGTCGACCACGAAGAGGCAGGCGTCGGCTTCGGCAATGGCCGTGACCGTCTGCCCCGTCATCCGCGTAGACAGTGCATCCGGCGCATCTTCCTCGAACCCTGCCGTGTCGATCACCCGGAACGACAGCGCGCCCACCGATGCATCCGCCACGCGCCGGTCGCGCGTCACGCCCGGCGTGTCGTGCACCAGCGCGAGCTTGCGCCCCACCAGCTTGTTGAAAAGCGTGGACTTGCCGACATTGGGCCGGCCGACGATGGCGAAGGTGAAGGCCATGCCGCTTGCGCTGCTACCGCAGCGCCACCAATTGCGCTTCGTTGGTGTAGAGGTAAAGCGTGCCGTTGGCGACCACCGGCGGAATCAGCGTCCCGGCCGGGATCTGCATCTTGCCGATCAGGTCGCCGGTATAGGGTGACAGCGCTGCCGCGATGCCGCGGTCCGATACCATGACCAGGCGATCCGACACCAGCACCGGCCCGGCCCAAGCGACCGCGCCCGACTTTGCGTCCGGGTCGTCCCAGCGCTGGAGCTGGTGAATCCACTTCACCTTGCCCTCCTTGCGCGTGAGGCAGATCACCTGCTCGTCGCTGGAGAGCACGTAGATGTAGTCGCCGGCTGCCCACGGCGTCTCGATGCCGCCGATGTCGCGCGACCACAGCCGCTCGCCGTTGTTGATGTTGATCGCTGCCATCACGCCGGAATGGCTGACGGCGAACACGATGTCGCGATCCACCACCGGACGGCCCGCGATGTCGTCGAGTTCCGACAGCGCGGTCGCTGCGCCCGAATGGGTCAGCATGTCGTTCCACGCCGGCCGTCCGTTCTGCACGCGCAGCGCATAGATCTCGCCGGAAGAGTAGGGCGCCATCACATACTCGCCCGCCACCGCGGCGCTCGTGCTTTGCAGGATGCCGGCGGATTCCGCGATGCCGGTGTGATCCCACAGCTTGCGGCCGTCGGCCTCGGCCAGTGCGTAGAAGTGGTTTTCCTGCGTCGACACGAACACGCGCCCGCCATTTGCCGCCGGCGCGTTCACGATCGGCACGCCCAGGTCCTGCTTCCACAGCGGCCTGCCGTTGCGGGCGTCCAGCGCGACGACTTCGCCGAAGCCGCTGGTGACGAAGATCTTGCCGTCGTCATAGGCAACGCCGCCGCCCGCGCCCTTGTTCGCGTCCGGCGTCGTGTCGGTGCCGAACATGCCGAACAGCCAGGTGTTGTCCTTGCCGGGCGGAACGATGCTGCGGTCCCACAGCGGCGCGCCCGTGGAGGCATTGAACGCGAACACATGCGCCTGCGAATCGAGCACATAGATGGTGCCGTTCGCGACCACCGGCGCCGCTGTCAGCCGCGAATCCTTGTCCGATGCCTTTCCCGCATCCGCGACCCACACCTGGCGCAGAGGCCCGGGTGCCTCGAGGTGATACATCGCGTTCGACGCGTATCCGCCCGGCTCCGGCCACGCCTCGTTGCGATACGGCGCCGGCAGCACGACGGGGACGTTCGTTAGGCTGTCGTCGATGTGCAGCGTCTCGTCGATGGTCATCACCGAGATGCGCTCGCCCCGCAGCTTGGACTTTGTCGTGCCGCCCTGGAACCAGTCGCCGACCGTGTCGGAGACCATGCTGCCGACCGCGCATCCGGAAACCAGGACCGCAACGCTCAGCACGGCGGCGAGAGGGCGAAGAGTGATCAGCTTCATTTCGGGGGCGTACCGTTGGTCGGCGCTGGCATTGCGGGAGCGCCGGGCGTTGGTGTGGCCGGCGGTGTCTCGGGTGCCGGCGGCGGCACTGTGCCGAAATTCGCGAGGCCGCCGTTCTTCAGGAAGGTCGCCATCGCTTGCGCGCGGCGGCGCGCGCCTTCCGGTGCGTCCTTGTCGTCGCCCAGCACCGCGAACGCGGCCTGCGCCTTTTGCGTCAGGCCGGCGTGGTAATCGGCATAGGCCAGCACTTCCTGCGCCGCGAAGCGCCAGGCATTGGGTTCGGTTCGCGTGTGCGGAATCACCCACCACGAATAGGTCGTGATTTCGACCGGCTTGAGCAGCGGTGCCACGAAGCTCTGCACTTCGGCCGGCGATGCGGTTTCCGCCAGAATCCAGGCCGCGCGGATCGTAGCCAGCCCGCCCAGCGGTCCCTGATCGTCAGCGGCGATCTGCTTGTAGATCGTCAGTGCGTCATCGTTCTTGCGCTGCGCGAGCAGGACGCCGGCGCGCGACAGACGCGCGATCTCGGCGTAGCCGCCCGGTGCGTCTTTCGCGAGCGTGTTGAACGTTTCGGTCGATTTCACGAAATTGCCGCTGTCCGCGAGTTCCTGCGCCAGGATCAGGCTTTCCGACGTCTTGATGCGCTGGCTTTCCTGGTATCGCGTCCACAATTCATAGCCGGCGATGGCGATGATGATCAGCGCCACCCCGGCAATGATGTAGTCGCCGTATTGCTTCCAGAGCTTTTCGAAGCGCTCGCGGCGGACTTCCTCCTCGACTTCGTGGAAGATGTCGCTCAACTGAAATTCCTCTACCCCGCGGCGGGAGCGCCGGTTCTCGCGCTCAACCCATTGACCGCGCGCGATGATTTAGCCGCTGTGACGCGGGCTGGCAACAGAGCAAGGGTGAAAAGCCGGAAAGCCCGGCCCTCAGCTAACCCGTTTCATCTGATAGACATTTTCGCGCCCTGGGAAGGCGCGCGTGCGCACATCCACGGCATAGGCTTTCACGGCCTTTTCGATCTCCGGGCCGAGATTGGCGTACTGCCGCACGAACTTGGGCGGGTTGGGGTTAAGGCCCAGCATATCTTCCATCACGAGGATCTGGCCGTCGCACTCCGCGCTGGCGCCGATGCCGACGGTCGGGATCGCGATCTGCCGGGTGATCTTGGCGGCCAGCGGTTCCGCCATGCCTTCCAGCACCACCGCGAAGGCGCCCGCCTCGGCCACGGCGGCAGCATCGGCCTCGATCGCCGGCCATTCCGCCTCGGTGCGGCCCTGGGTCTTGAAGCCGCCCATGATGTTGGTCGCCTGCGGCGTGAGCCCGATATGGCCCATGACCGGGATGCCGCGCTGCACGAGATACTTGATCGTCTCGGCCAGCCGCGCGCCGCCTTCCATCTTTACCGCCGTCGCGCCCGTCTCCTGGATGACGCGCACGGCATTGCGGAACGCGACCTGCGGGCTCTCTTCGTAGGAGCCGAACGGCATGTCGACGACCACCAGCGCGTGCTTGCTGCCGCGCATCACGGCCTTGCCGTGCGCGATCATCATGTCGAGCGTGACGCCCAGCGTGGTCTCCATGCCGTGCATCACCATGCCCAGGCTGTCGCCCACCAGCATCAGGTCGACATGCTCGTCGAGCAGCTTGGCGGTGTGCGCGTGGTAGCAGGTGAGGCAGACGATGGGCTTCTGGTTCTTGTGCGCGCGGATTTCAGGGACGGTGACGCGCTTCGTCGTCGTGACAACGGACATGGACGTTCCTCGAGCTTTTTGTTCTTGGAATTGGCCTGTCCACGACCGAAGGCCAGGTGGACGGCCGGGTCCTTGACCCGTTCCGACCAAGATAGCGCAAAATGCCCCGTCCGACGATGGCAATCTTTTCGCCGAAAAGCGCGGCATTCCCTATCGTTTCCGCGTTTACCCATGGCAACCGGACGGAACTTTGCCCATGGCCGGAAAAGATCTGGGGGCGCTCGCCCGCCGCTACTATCGCGCCTACGAAAAGAAGGACCGCGCCTTCGTGGAGGACCATCTCGCCGACGGATTCACCTTCACCAGTCCCTATGACGACCATATCGGCCGCGCCGAGTATTTCGAACGCTGCTGGCCCAATAGCGAGCGATTAAGGAAGTTCACCTTCGCCGCCGTGATGGCGCGCGGCGACAATGTCTTCGTCCTCTACGACTGCGAGACGAAGGACGGTGCCGCCTTCCGCAATGCGGAATACCTGACGTTCGAGAACGGCAGGCTCAAATGCGTCGAAGTCTTCTTCGGCGATCCGCCGACGGGCATCGACAAGGGCGACTACCCCGCCTTCGTCGACGTCGGCAAGCAGGCATGGGACCAGCGTCTGCACTCAATGTGAGGAATTTTCCGTACACTGACGTATTGCACGCGGCGCACGTGAAACAAAAGTAGATGTTCCGAAGGCCGCCCAGGTAGCCGGTCCAAGGAAAAAAGGCCGGTGTCGCCACCGGCCTTTCCGATCTTTGAGCGAGGCGAGACCTACTCGACCTCTTCCGCTTCGCCTTCCGGCTTCGGGCCGGCGCCTTCCTCGAACATGGCTTCCGCGCCGGCACGGGCCTCTTCGGCCTCGGTGCGCTCCGCCAGCACGTCCTCGCCGCGGGCCTGGCGCTCGGCTTCGTCTTCGCTGCGCGCGACGTTGATCGTCACGTTGACGCGGACTTCCGGGTGCAGGCGCACGCCGACCTTGAACATGCCGATCGTCTTGATCGCCTGGTCCAGCGGAATCTGGGTGCGCGAGACCGACACGCCGCCGGCCGTGATCGCGTCAGAGATGTCGCGCGGGCTGACCGAGCCGTAGAGCTGGCCGCGGTCGCCGGCCTGGCGGATCAGCGTGAAGGTCTTGCCGTCCAGCTTGGCGCCGACGGCCTCGGCTTCCTTCTTCTGTTCCAGGTTGCGGGCCTCGAGCTGCGCCTTCTGGCTGGCGAAGTACTCCCGGTTGGCCTTGTTGGCGCGCAACGCCTTCTTGTTCGGCAGAAGGTAGTTGCGGGCGAAGCCGTCCTTGACCTTCACCTCGTCGCCCATCTGGCCGAGCTTCTCGACGCGTTCGAGCAGAATGACTTGCATGATCGCGTCTCCCTCAGTTCACGACGTAAGGGAGAAGGGCCATGAAGCGCGCGCGCTTGATCGCGTTCGCCAGCAGGCGCTGCTTCTTGTTCGACACCGCCGTGATGCGCGACGGCACGATCTTGCCGCGCTCGGAGATGAAGCGCTGGAGCAGCTTCACGTCCTTGTAGTCGATCTTCGGCGCATTGGCGCCGGAGAACGGGCAGGTCTTCTTGCGGCGGAAGAACGGACGGCGCTGACCGCCGCCACCTTCGCCACGGCCGCCCTCGCGGCCACCGTCACGGCCGCCTTCGCGGCGCTCGCCACCGTACGACATTATGCGGCCTCCTGGTTGTCTTCAGCCTTGCGCTCGCCTTCCGGGCGGTCGTCGCGGCGGTTCTTGTTCGAGGACTGCTCGAACGCGTCCACGCTCACCGTGATGTAGCGCAGCACGTCCTCGTTGATCTTGAGCTGGCGCTCGAGCTCGACGACGGCCTTCGACGGCGCGTTGATGTTGAGGAGCACATAGTGCCCCTTGCGATTCTTCTTGATGCGATACGCCAGACCGCGCAGGCCCCAATATTCCTGCTTCTCGACCTTGCCGCCTTCGCCTTCGACGATGGTTTTCAGGTGCTGCGCCAGCGCGTCGACCTGCTGCGCGCTGATGTCCTGGCGCGCGATCAGGAGATGCTCGTAAAGAGCCATGTCCGTCCTTTCCGGGCTGCGGAACGGATCGGGGCCGACACCCGTCACCGCTTCGGATCGTCTGGACGCCCACCATTGGGCATGACCGGCCCCTCCAATCAGAAGAGGGGCGGCTCCAGCGACCGCAGCCGCCATTTGAAGGCGCGGCTTATAGGGGAAGGGCGCTAACAGAGCAAGAACGGCGGGCCGAACCGCCTAACCGGCTGATTTTGCAGCCGATTGGACAGGAATATGGCAGGGAATGGTGGTGCGCTCCCCAGCCGGTATGCCAGTAGTGATGATGGCGGGCGCGACAACCGGGGGGCTTTTGTGACCGAAGCGAATCGGATTTTTGCCAGGGCGACCTGGCGGCTCGTGCCGCTGATGGTCCTCCTCTACGTCGTCGCCTATCTCGATCGCGTGAATGTCGGCTTCGCGGCTGTCACCACCATGAAGCACGATCTCGGCTTCGACGATGCGATATTCGGTTTCGGCGCCGGCATCTTCTTCTTCGGCTACTTCCTGTTCGAGGTTCCGTCGAACGTCATTCTCCAGAGAGTCGGCGCCCGAATCTGGATCTGCCGCATCATGCTGACCTGGGGCGTGGTCTCGATGGCGACGGCCTTCGCCCGGGGACCGGTCAGTTTCTATGTCCTGCGCTTCCTTCTTGGTCTCGCGGAAGCGGGCTTCTTTCCCGGCATGGTCCTCTATCTCACCTTCTGGTTTCCGTCCGCCGTGCGCGCGCGGTTGATCGCCTTGTTCCTCGCCGCTGTTCCGCTCGCCAATGTGGTCGGCGCGCCGGCGTCGGGCTACATCCTGGGCCTCGAAGGGTGGCATGGCCTGCACGGCTGGCAATGGCTCTTCCTGATCGAGGGTCTGCCGTCGGTCCTGCTCGGCTTTTCGGTGCTGGCAATGCTGCCCGACAGCCCCGCCACCGCGAAGTGGCTGACCGATGGCGAGCGTGCGGTGATCGCGGCTGAACTCGCCGCCGAACCGAAGCACGACCACGAAAAGCTGATGCCGATGTTCCTCGACCCGCGCGTCTGGCTTCTCGCCATTCCCGATTTCGGCATCGTGCTGGCGCTCTACGGCGTGAACCTGTGGCTGCCGCAGATCATCACGGGGATGGGCTTCGGCACGGTCGAGACCGGCTTCATCGCTGCCGCGCCTTACCTCGCCGCCTGCATTGTGATGGTGCTCTGGGGCCTCTCCAGCGACGCGCGGCGCGAGCGCGTCTGGCACGTCGCGACTGCCGCGCTGATGGGCGCCGCCGGCCTCGTCGGGGCCGTCACGTTCACCTCGCACATCGCGGTCCTGACATCGCTCGGCGTCGCGATCTGCGGCACCTACGCGGCGCTGGCGGTGTTCTGGACCTTGCCGCCGTCCTTCCTCGGCGGCACCGCGGCGGCCGGCGGCATCGCGCTGATCAACTCGATCAGCAATCTCGGCGGCTTCTTCGGCCCGGCCATCATGGGCTGGCTCAAGCAGCATACGGGCGGCTTCAACGCGGGCCTCGGCGTGCTCGCCGCCGGCATGGCGCTGGCCGCCATCCTCGTCGTTGCCGTCGGCCGCACGCTCACTTTCGCCGGCCGCGCCCAGGCGCTCGAACGCTTCACGCAGCTGAACGCCGGAAGGTGACAAGCTGGACCATGCTCAGCCCGTTCAGTGGAAATTCCAGCAGCACATGGGTGAGGCTGACGAACAGCAGTACCGCCAGCCCGATCTCGTAGTCGTAGAAATAGAGCGCCGTCGACGCCGCGCTCAATCCCGCGATCGCGATCAGCCGCCCGCGCGGAATCGCCGCCCACCTGATCACGTCCGCTTTGATGAACCAGTTGAGGTAGTGATAGGTGTAGACGAACGACAGCAGACCGGTGATGCGCCCGCCGAATTGCAGGTCGGGCACGCCGACCAGCTGTCCCAGCGCCGGCGCCACGCCGCCGAAATACATCTCCCCGATCCGGGCGAGCGGCGGGATGACCGTTCGCTCCGATGGCGGCATCGCCAGGATCAGCGCAATCGCGATCAGATAGACCGCTACGATGCCGAGTTGCACGCCGATCTGCGCGCGCAGTGCTCCCAGCGTCATGAAGATTAGCGTGAAGATGCAGACATGGATGAAGGTCGGCAGCAGGACAGCGGCCAGCACGAAAGGCACCTGCGCCGCCACCATCGCCACTGTCGCCGCCAGGGCAATGACCGACAGCATCAGCGCCTGCCGCGTCGTCTTCGCCGCCGCGAAGATCGCGCAGGCCAGCAGCACCAGCCACAGCATGATGCCGGCCAGATAGCCGTCGGTTATGAACATCGACGTGACGCCCGCCGCCAGCGGCACGACCGCCAACGCGCGCATTGGCAGAAAGAACTTGCGGTCGTAGAGCCAGTTGATCTCGGTGAAGTAATGCGCGGGTCCAAGGATCGCGTAGGACAGCAGCAACAGCTCGAACGGAAGCGCGTAGCTGACGACCAATGCCGTCGACAGCAACGCCAGGTGCACGATGTCGACACGACGGGTGACAAACCCCATGGTGAGGACACTAGCGGTTGCCACCCGTCGCCTCCAGCGCCGGCTGCTGCTATCTTCCGCGCAGGGAACCGGAGGTCCGCCATGGACAAGGTAACGACGGCCGCCATCGAAGTACGTAAGCATCCCGGCGGCGCCGGTGCTGAAGTGCTGGGCGTCAACCTCAACGATCTGTCCGACGCCGACATGGCCGTGCTGCGCAAGGCTTATGCCGACAACGGGGTGATCTTCTTCCGCGACCAGACCCTCACCGAGGACCAGCACATCGCGTTCGCGCAGCGCTTCGGCGAGATCGACATCAACAAGTTCTTCCCGCACATCGACGGCTATCCGCAGATCGCCAAGGTCGGCAAGGAGAAGGAACAGAAGACCAACATCGGCGGCGGCTGGCACACCGATCATTCCTACGACCAGATCCCCGCGATGGGCTCGATCCTCGTCGCACGCATCCTGCCGTCGAAAGGCGGCGATACCCTGTTCGCCGACATGTACAAGGCCTACGAGGCGCTCGACGACGAAACGAAGGCCGAGATCGCGGACCTGAAGGCGATCCATTCCAACAGCCACGTCTTCGGCTCGAAGGCGTATTACGACAATCCCGAGCGCCGCGAATTCGCCAACGATGCCGCGGTCGGCAGCGCCGTGCATCCAGTGGTGATCACGCATCCCCTGTCAGGCCGCAAGGCGCTCTATGTGAATCCCGGCTTCACCATCAAGTTCGAAGGCCGGACGCGCGAGCAGAGCCTGCCGCTGCTGCAAAAGCTCTTCGCGCACGCCATGAAGCCCGAGTTTCAGTCCCGCTTCCAGTGGCGCCCAGGCTCGATCGCGTTCTGGGACAACCGCGCCACCTGGCACTTTGCGCTCAACGACTACCACGGCGAAGAACGCCTGATGCACCGCATCACCGTGGCAGGTGTTGCGCTGCACTGAGCAACCGCAAAAACTGTCATCCCCTGCGAACATCACGCGCATCAGCGCGCGATGTGAGGGAAGGGGACCCACGACTGGGCTCCCCATGGATCCCCTTCCCCCTCGCGGAGTTTATCCTCGTGCTGCGCGAAGCGCGGACACGGGGCTCGGCCGGGGATGACATGATCTTTAGCCGCTTCTTGCGTCTCCTCCGCCGCCCCTATAAACCGCCGCCCCATGACTCGAGCCTTCATCTTTCCAGGTCAGGGGTCCCAGGCCGTCGGCATGGGCAAGGCGCTGGCCGATGCGTTCGGCCCCGCCCGCGACGTCTTCCAGGAAGTCGACGACGCGCTGTCACAAAAGCTCAGCAGGTTGATGTGGGAAGGTCCGGAAAGCGAGCTCGTCCTGACCGAGAACGCGCAGCCCGCGATCATGGCCGCGTCCATCGCGGTCGTCCGCACGCTCCAGAAGGAAGGCGGCCTCGATCTCGCGAAGCACGCGCGTCTCGTCGCCGGCCATTCGCTCGGCGAGTACACCGCGCTCTGCGCCGCCGGCGCCTTTACGCTGTCCGACACGGCGCGCCTGCTCAAAGCTCGCGGCCAGGCGATGCAGTCCGCTGTTCCGGTCGGCGAAGGCGGCATGAGCGCGCTGCTCGGCGCCGAGATCGACCAGGCCGAAGACCTCGCGAAGGAATGTGCCGCCGCCACGAACGGCGTCTGTGTCGTGGCCAACGACAATGCGCCGGGACAGGTCGTCATCTCCGGCACCAGGGCCGCGATCGACAAGGCACCCGAGCTCGCCAAGGCCAGGGGCATCAAGCGCGCCATGGCGCTCAACGTCTCCGCGCCGTTCCATTCGCCGATGATGGCGCCGGCCGCCGAAAGGATGCGCGAGGCGCTCGGCGCCATCACCATCCGGCCGCTCGCCGCGCCCGTCGTGTCGAATGTGACGGCCACCGAAACATCCGAACCGGAAACAATCCGCCGCCTTCTCGTTGAACAGATCACGGGCCGCGTGCGCTGGCGCGAGAGCGCGCTGGCGTTCAGGGGCTATGGCGTGACGACGACTGTCGAATTCGGCGGCAACAAGGTGCTCACCGGCATGGTCAAGCGCATCGACAAGGACCTCCAGACGGTCACGCTCGACACGCCCGCGGACATCGAAGCCTTCGTGAAGAGCCTCTGATATGTTCGATCTCACCGGCAAGACCGCACTCGTCACCGGCGCCTCCGGCGGAATCGGCGGCGCCATTGCGAAGGCGCTGCACGCGCAGGGCGCCAATGTCGTCCTCTCTGGCACCCGCGCCGAAGCGCTCGAGGCGGTTAAGGCCGAGCTCGGCTCCAGAGCCTTCGTCGCCACCTGCAACCTCGGCGACAAGGAATCGGTGGAAGGCCTGGTGAAAGCCGCCGAAGCCGTCGCCGGCGCGCCGATCGACATCCTCGTTAACAACGCCGGCATCACTCGCGACAACCTTTTCATGCGCATGAAGGACGACGAGTGGGACCAGGTGATCGCCGTGAACCTCACCGCCGCCTTCCGCCTTTCCCGCGCCGTGCTGCGTGGCATGATGAAGAAGCGCTGGGGCCGCATCATCTCGATCACCTCCGTGGTCGGCGCCACCGGGAATCCGGGGCAGGGCAACTACGCCGCCGCCAAGGCCGGCCTGGTCGGCATGACCAAGTCACTGGCCGCCGAGGTCGCCTCGCGGAACATCACCGTGAACGCCGTCGCCCCGGGCTTCATCCAGACCGCGATGACCGAGGTCCTGACCGACCAGCAGAAGGAACAGATCTCCACGCGCATCCCGGCCGGGCGCATGGGAACACCGGCGGAGATCGCCGCCGCCGTGGTCTATCTGGCTTCCAATGAGGCCGCCTACGTGACCGGCGAAACGATTCAGATCAACGGCGGAATGGCGATGATCTAACAGCCATTTCAATGGCTTAACCCGCTTATGGCGGGCCCGGATCGTTTATGTTACGAAACCCCGGAACCCCCTCAAGCTTTACACCAACGAGGGCCCAACCTGCGGGCCGACATCAACCCCGGCAGGCGATATTCAAGGAGAGGCTTACAAGACAATGAGCGATACGGCGGAACGCGTTAAGAAGATCGTCGTCGAGCATCTGAACGTGGATGCCGACAAGGTCACCGAGAGCGCGTCCTTCATCGAAGACCTGGGCGCCGACTCCCTCGACACCGTCGAGCTGGTGATGGCGTTCGAAGAGGAATTCGGCATCGAGATCCCGGACGACGCGGCGGAATCCATCGTGACCGTCGGCGACGCCGTGAAGTACATCGACAAGGCCGCGGCTTAATCCCCGCGCCAGAAAACATCCATGCGTAGAGTCGTCGTCACCGGTCTGGGCCTCGTCACGCCGCTGGCCTGCGGTGTTGAAGAGACGTGGTCGCGGCTCCTCGCCGGCAAGTCCGGCGCGGGCCCGATCACCAGGTTCAAGACCGAGGACCTGGCGACGAAGATCGCCTGCCAGGTTCCGCGCGGCGACGGCTCGAACGGCACCTTCAACGCTGACCAGTGGGTCGACCCCAAGGAACAGCGGCGCATGGACGATTTCATCGTCTTCGGGCTGGCGGCGGCCAAGCAGGCCGTCATCGATTCCGGCTGGGTACCGAAGACGGAGGAAGAGCGCTGCCGCACCGGCGTGCTTATCGGCTCCGGCATCGGCGGCCTGCCGGGCATCGAGGATGGCGCGGTCCTGGTCGAGACCAAGGGCCCGCGCCGCCTCTCGCCGTTCTTCATTCCCGGCCGCCTGATCAACCTGATCAGCGGCTATGCCTCGATCGAGCACGGCTACAAGGGCCCGAACCACGCCGTGGTTACGGCCTGCGCCACCGGCGCGCACGCCATCGGCGATGCCGCGCGTCTGATCGCGTTCGACGATGCCGACGTGATGCTGGCCGGCGGCGCCGAAGCCGCCATCTGCCGCCTCGGCATTGCCGGCTTCAACGCCTGCCGGGCGCTCGGCACCGCCTTCAACGACAATCCCGAGAAGGCCTCGCGCCCCTATGACAAGGACCGCGACGGCTTCGTGATGGGCGAGGGCGCCGGCTGCGTGATGCTCGAGGCCTATGAGCACGCCAGGGCCCGCGGCGCCAGGATCTACGGCGAGGTGAAGGGCTACGGTCTCTCCGGTGACGCCTTCCACATCACCGCCCCGTCGGAAGACGGCGACGGCGGCTTCCGCGCCATGCAGATGGCCCTGAAGCGCTCGGGGCTCAGCCCGTCCGACATCGACTACATCAACGCCCACGGCACCTCGACCATGGCCGACTTCATCGAGGCCGGCGCGGTGGAGCGCTTCCTCGGCAATGCCGCGGCCAAGGCATCGATGTCGTCCACCAAGTCCTCGATCGGCCACCTGCTCGGCGCCGCCGGCGCGGTGGAGGCGATCTTCTGCCTGCTCGCCATGCGCGACCAGATCGTGCCGCCCACCATCAACCTGGAGAACCAGGCGCAGGAAACGCAGCTCGACCTCGTGCCGCTCAGGGCCAAGAAGCGCGAAGTCCGCGCCGTGATGTCCAATTCCTTCGGTTTCGGCGGAACCAACGCCGCCCTGATTTTGACGCAAGCCGCCTGAAGAATCCGCCGCGATGAGATGGTTCCTCGCCCTGGTCGTGCTGCTCGGCTTGATCGCGGCAGGCGCGTACGAGTGGGAACAGGCGAGCTACTACGGCGCCGGTCCCGCGGCGCAGAACACCACGGTCATTATCAAATCCGGCACCGGCCTGCGCGGTATTTCCGATCAGCTTGCCGTCGCGGGTGTCATCAGGAACGCGAACATCTTCTTCTGGGGCGTCCGCCTGCGCCGGACCACCGAGAAGCTGAAGGCCGGCGAATACCTGATCCCCGCTTACGCCAGCGAATTCGACATCGTGAAGCTCCTGGAGTCCGGCAAGACCGTGAAGCACAAGGTGACGGCGCCCGAGGGCCGCACCAGCGACATGATCGCGAAGATCGTCAACGCCGATCCCGTGCTGCAAGGCCCGCCCGTCGCGACGCCGGCCGAGGGCACGCTCCTGCCCGAGACCTATCTCTTCCAGCGCGGCGATACGCGGCAGCAGATCATCGCCCGCATGACGAAGGACCAGGAGGAACTGGTCGACAGGCTCTGGGCCGAGCGCCGGCCCAACCTCCCGTTCAAGACGAAGGAGGAAGCCATCACGCTCGCCTCCATCGTGGAGAAGGAAACCGCGCTCCCTGGCGAGCGCCGCCATATCGCGGGCGTCTTCATCAACCGCCTGCGCACCGGCATGCAGATCCAGTCGGACCCGACCATCATCTACGGCCTGACCCAGGGCTATCCGCTCGGCCACGGCATCCGCGAGAGCGAGCTGCACCGCGCGACACCCTACAACACCTACATCATCCCCGGCCTGCCGCCCGGACCCATCTGCAACCCGGGCAAGGACGCGATCGCCGCGGTGCTCGATCCGATGGACACCAAAGACCTCTACTTCGTCGCCAACGGGCAGGGTGGGCACGTCTTCTCCGCGTCCGTCGCCGACCAGAACAGACATGTCGCCGAGCTGCGCGAGCGCGAGCGAATCGAAAAGCTCAACAGGCTCCCGGTTCCCGTCTCGACCGTGCCGCCTTTGCGATAGGCCGCGTTTAGAGGCTATCTTTCGCGCATGACCATCGTGAGCATGACCGGATTCGCCGAAGCGCATGGCAGCCGCGACGGCGCGCGCTGGCGCTGGGAGGTAAAGAGCGTCAACGGCCGCGGTCTCGATGTGCGCCTGAGGATGCCGCCCGGCTTCGACAGCATCGAGCTTGCCGCCCGCACGCTGGCCGCCGAGCGCTTCAGGCGCGGCTCCATCCAGGCGGCGCTGACCATCGACAACGCCGACGGCGCCCGCGGTCTCAAGGTCGATCCTGCCGCGCTCGCCTCTGCCATCCGCATCGCCAAGGAAGTCGCCGCCGAGACCGGCATGACGCCCGCCCGCATCGACGGCCTCCTCGCGCTCAAGGGCGTGATCGTGCAGGAAGACGCGGCCGAGCCGGACGACCGCGAGCGCGCCATGCGCGATGCCGGCATCCTCGAAACGCTCGCCACCGCCTTCGACGCGCTCGCCCGTGCCCGCGGCGGCGAAGGCCACAAGCTCGCGCAGCTTCTCAGGGACCAGATGGACGAGATCGAGAAGCTGACCAACGAAGCCGCGATGCTGGCCGCGACCCAGCCCGCGGCGCTCCGCCAGAAGCTCTCGCAGCAGATCAAGGACGTGCTCCAGGGCACCGCGATCAACGAGGACCGCCTGACGCAGGAAGTCGCGCTGCTCGCGGTGAAGGCCGATGTGCGCGAGGAACTCGACCGCCTCGCCGCGCACGTGCACGAGGCGCGCCGCCTGCTCAGCTCCGGCGAAGCGGTCGGCCGCAAGCTCGATTTCCTGAGCCAGGAGTTCAACCGCGAAGCCAACACGCTGTGCTCGAAGTCCTCCGACATCCAGCTCACGCGCACCGGCCTCGCGCTCAAGGCCGTGATCGACCAGTTTCGGGAACAGGCCCAAAACGTCGAATGAGCGAGATCAAGCGGCGGGGATTGATGCTCGTGCTGTCGTCGCCGTCCGGCGCCGGCAAGACCACGCTGGCGCGCGGCCTGCTCTCGGCCGACAGCGGCATCTTCATGTCGATCTCCGCCACCACGCGCAGTCCCCGCCCGAACGAGGTGGACGGCCGCGACTACTATTTCGTCTCGCCGGAGAAGTTCGAGACGATGGCGGCCGGCGGGGAGCTCTTCGAGCACGCGCAGATCTTCGACAACCGCTACGGCACGCCCAGGCAGCCGGTGGTGGACGCGCTGAAGGCGGGCCGCGACGTGCTGTTCGACATCGACTGGCAGGGCACGCAGCAGCTCAAGGAACAGACGCGCGAGGACCTCGTCAGCATCTTCATCCTGCCGCCCGGCCATGACGAGCTGGAGCGCCGCCTCAAAGCCCGCGCCCAGGACAGCGACGCCGTCGTTGCCCGCCGCATGGCCAAGGCCGCATCCGAGATCAGCCATTGGCCCGAATACGACTACGTCATCGTCAACCGCGACATCGACCGTGCGCTTGGCCAGATCAAGTCCATCCTTGAAGCCGAACGCGCCCGCCGCACCAGACTGGTCGGCGTCGGCGACTTCGTCGCCGATCTGACGCGCTAGCCGCGATGGGCCTCGACACCGTCGAACTCGTCATGGCGTTCGAAGAGGCGTTCGATATTGAGATTAGCGACAGTGACGCTGAGGTAATGGCGACCGTTGGCGATGCTGTCGACCACATCGCGACTGTACTGGTTCGCAGAGGCCGGTCTGCGGACTCCAACGCGATTTATTTCCGCGTTCGGGAGATTGTCATCCGGCATCTGAATGTCGATCCCGATAAGGTTACGCGAAGCGCCCGTTTCGTTCAGGATCTCGGGGCGGATTGACGCGACCAACCTCTGGGAGAGGTTTGCGGCGCGCCCCAAACGGTGCTCTCATTCCCTCAACAAGAACCGCCGGGGAAACGCCATGCTGAAGACGCCGATCTCGGCCGACTCGCACATCACCGAGCCGCCGAACTGCTACACCGATTACATCGATCCCAAATACCGCGAGCGCGCACCCAAGGTTGCGACGCTGCCCAGCATCGGCGACGCCTTCCTGATCGACGGCATGCAGGCGAACGTGCCGCTCGGTCTCGTCGCGGCCGCCGGCAAGGAGCCGGCGCAGATCACAACGAGCGGCGTCAAATTCGACGAGCTGTGGCGCAGCGGCTGGGATGCCAGGTACCGCGTCGCCGACCAGGAGAAGGACGGTGTGGGCGCGGAGATCATCTATCCCACCGTCGGCATGCTGATCTGCAACCACGCCGACTTCGATTACAAGAAGGCGTGCTTCGAGGCCTACAACCGCTGGCTCCAGGAATACTGCGCGGTTGCGCCCGACCGCCTCCACGGCATGGGCCAGGTCTCGATGCGCACGCCGGAGGACGGCGTGAAGGAGCTGCATGCCGTGAAGGCGATGGGTTTCAAGGGCGTGATGATGCCCGGCGATCCCGCGGTCGAGGATTACGACAGCCCGGTCTACGACAAGGTGTTCGCCACCGCGGTTGAACTCGGCCTGCCGCTCTCGTTCCACATCCTGACCACCCGCGGCAGCGGGCTGTCGCAGCCGCGCGGCCCGCGCATCAACTCGTTCCTTTCCATCATCCGCGGCTGCCAGGACATCATGGGCACGCTGATCTTCGGCGGCGTGTTCGACCGGCATCCCAAGCTGAAGATCGTCTGCGTCGAAGCCGATGCCGGCTGGGTGCCGCACTACATGTACCGCATGGACCATGCCTACAAGCGCCACCGCTACTGGATGAAGGCGCCGCCGCTGGAAAAGCTGCCGAGCGAATACTTCCGCGAGAACATCTACACCACGTTCCAGGACGACTACGTGGCGTTCCAGACCAAGGACCTGGTCAACGTGCGCCGCCTGATGTGGGCCAGCGACTTCCCGCACTCGGATTCAACCTGGCCCGACAGCCAGGCCGTGCTCGACGAGCAGACCAAGGGCCTCTCCGAGCAGGAACGCAACTGGATCTGCCACGACAACGTGGCGGAGTTGTACGGCTTACCAAACTAGGCCGACGCGTCAGGTTCTTTCGGCTTTGTGCAGAAAATAACAACTTTCGGCATCTATCGAAGGGCGCCGTCCGCGTTGGTGAGCGAACCCAGCCGCTTACCGGTGGATGCGGCACGGCGTATCGAACAAAATTAAATCAGTAGACGGAACAATTCCGCGACCCAGCCTTGATCGCCTCTCCATGCCGCCATATCTCCCGCGTCCAACTTGGGAGTGGGACGATGAAGATCCGAATCTAGCGTGGCGAGTGATGCATCCAGGACCTGTGCGGGTCACGCGCACCTATGGAGAGGGACAGACGCCGCTCGGGCACGAGCGAAACGCGTTCCGTGAGTCCAACAGGGACCGTTGGGTACAGCGAAGGCAGTTTGTTGGCGTGCGGGATGCTGCACGGCCGGAAGTCGCTCACGCACTGTATCGCGCAAAAAGCCGCCCGAGTGCACCAAGGGCGGCTTTTGCGCACTGAATCACCTCCTCATGAAGGGGAGGTGGCGCCGCTAATTGATTGCCGCCCGGTACACGCGCTTCGCTGTGCCGGAGAACAGCGCGGTCTTCTCGTCTGCCGAATAGTTCTTCGCCACGCGCTTGAACGCGTTCCACAGGCTCACGTAATCGCAGCCGAAGCGGTCGACTGGGAAGTTGCTCTCGAACATGCAGCGGCCCGGGCCGAACGCCGCGACCGTCGTCTCGATATACGGCCCCCACTGCTCGGCCAGCTTTTCGGAAGGAGGATCGGCCTCATGCATGCGCAGTTTCCAGCCTGCGAACGGCATCGGCAGCCCGCCGACCTTCACGTTTACGTTCTCGCACTTCGCCAGTGTCTCGATGTTCCTCTTCCACTCGCCGAAGCGCTCCTTGAGCTTGCCGGTGTAGCGCCCGATGCCGAGCGGCGTGCCGACATGGTCGAGGATGATCGTTGTCTGCGGGAACGCCCGCGCCAGGTCGATCAGGTCCGGCAGCTGCGGCTCCAGCAGCCAGGCGTCGAACGACAGGCCAAGCTTGTGCAGCACCGCGAAGCCCTCGCGGAATTTCGGATCGCGGTACAGCCCCGCCGTATTGCGCCCCGCCAGCGGCCCCAGCACGTTCGGATCCTCGTCGAACGAGGCCGACTGGCGGATGCCGCGGAAGCGTCCGTGGCCTGCCGCGATGTGCGAGCGCAGCGCGTCCTCGACATGATCGGCGCCGATGCGCAGGTCGACATGCCCCACGATCGCCGCGCAGGCCCGCACGTCGCCATAGATGCCGCTCGCCGACATCGCCGCCACGCCGTTCACGAACTCGGTCTCGCCGACGCATTTCAGCTCCGCCGGTCCGTCGGCGCGGTACATCGCGCCGCACTCCATGTAGACCGTGCCGCGGACGTTGTGGCCGCTCTTCAGGTCCTTGAGCAGCTCATCGAACAGATAGCGCGGCGTGTTCTTCAGGATGTCGATGAAGCCGTGCCCGGTCTCCGGCAACTGCCCAATGATCGCCTGCGGCCGGTCCCAAAGGTGATGATGCGGATCGACGATCGGCAGATCGGGTTCGAGGATTTGTTCGGCCATGGTCTTCCTCCTAAGGAATTGAGCCCAGGCGGTTCGTCCGCCTGGGCCTCGTTCAGTCGATCCGCTTTGGGATCGTTGTTACGGCGTCAGCACCACGCGGCCGACGATCTTGCCTTCGCGCAGATCGTCCAGCGTCTGGCTCGCCGCGCTCAGCGGACGCTTGGTATACGGGATCGGGTCCACCTTGCCCGCGCGCACCAGTTCCATCATCTCCTGCGTCTCGCCGAGGCTGCCCACCATCGAGCCGTTGATCGAGATCGCGCGGAACGGGAACATCGGCAGCGGCATGCTCATCGCGCCGCCGAACAGGCCGACGATGATCACCTTGCCGCCGCGGCGCACCGCCTGGCTCGCGAACGCAAACGACTTCTCCGAACCCACGAAGTCGACCACCGCATAGGCGCCGCCGCCCGTGTCGCCCATCAGCTGCTTGGCGGCTTCCGGGTTCTTGGTGTTGTAGGTCTTGCTCGCGCCGGCCTTCTTCGCCGCTTCGAGCTTGCCGTCGTCGATGTCGGCGGCCAGCGGGCCCCAATCTTTGCTGTGAGAGGGGCCGAACAGTGCCTTGGCGAACTGCACGCCCATCATGCCGACGCCGCCGACGCCGAGCACCAGCACCTGGTCATTGGGGCCGAGCTTGCCGACCTTCTTCATCGCCGCGAACGCGGTGAGGCCCGAGCACATATACGCCGCGCCCAGCGCCGGATCGACCTTGCCGTAGTCGATCAGATACTTCGGATGCGGCACCATCACATGCGTGGAATAACCGCCGGCCACGCCCGACGAGCAGCCGAGCTGGCGCGGGCCGCCGACGCAGATGTTCTCTTCGCCGCGCTCGCAGGCCGGGCACTTGCCGCAGCCGATCCACGGGAACGCCGCATAGCGCTGGCCGACCTTGATGCCCTTCACGTCGGGACCGACCGCGACGACCTCGCCCTCGATCTCATGGCCCAGCGTGTGCGGCAGCTTCATGTTGCCCATCGGCATCTTGCCGCCGCCGCCCAGGTCGAAATAGCCGTCGTGGATGTGCACGTCGGAATGGCACACCCCGGCGTTGTGCACCTTCAGCAGCACCTCGGTGCCGGTGGGCGTCGGCGTGGGCGTCTCGATTTCCTGCAACGGCTTGCCGAATTCCGTGATCGCCTGGCTCTTCATGGGTGTCTCCCTGGACAGCTTGTTCTGACTGAATGTCACTGTGGCACGGGGACGGGAGCCGTCTCAACCGCGCCGTTTTGGCGCAAAGAGGTCGTGGCGCTGCGGAAGGAAATTTCGCCGCTAGTCGCGCGCAAACGCCCGCGCCAGCGCGGCGAACTGTCCGACCGACAATGTCTCGGCCCGCGCCGTCGGATCGATCCCCGCTGCCGCGACCCGCGCTTCGGCATCGGCCGCCAGGCCTTTCAGGCTTTGCCGCAGCATCTTGCGCCGTTGCCCGAACGCAGCCTGGGTGACACGCTCCAGATCGCGCAGACGCGCCGGCGCCGCGGGTTCCGTAAGCGGTTCGATCCGCACGATGCTGGAAGTGATCTTCGGTGGTGGCACGAACGCGTTGCGCGAGACGTCGAACAATATCTTGGCCGTCGCCCGCCACTGCGTCAGCACCGAAAGGCGCCCATAATGCTCCGTATCCGGCTGGGCGACGATCCGCTCTGCCACCTCGCGCTGGAACATCAGCGTTAGGCTTTTCCAGAATGGCGGCCAGGTCTTGACGGTCAGCCACTTCACCAGGAGCGCCGTGCCGACGTTGTACGGCAGGTTCGCCGCCACGCGCACCCGCTCGCCCGCGAACAGTTCCGCCTCGTCGATGCCCATCGCATCCGCGGACACGATTTCCAGCCTGCCAGGATATGCCGCCGCGATCTCCGCCAGCGCCGGCAGGCAGCGTTCGTCGCGCTCCACCGCCACGACACGTGCGGCGCCTTCGCTCAGCAGCGCGCGCGTCAATCCGCCCGGCCCAGGCCCGACTTCGTAGAAAATGCCGCCGCCTTCCGCACCCGCTGCGCGCGCGATGCGTCCGGTCAGGTTCAGATCGAGAAGGAAGTTCTGCCCCAGCGACCGCTTCGCCGCCAAACCATGTGCCGCGATCACCTCGCGGAGTGGCGGCAGATTATCCGGCACGTGCGTCGGCCATGGCCGCAGCCATCCTGATCGCGGCGATCATGCTGCGCGCATCCGCCTTGCCGGTACCCGCAATGTCCAACGCGGTGCCGTGATCGGGAGACGTGCGCACGATCGGCAGGCCCAAGGTCACGTTCACTCCGTCCCAGAACGACAGCGTCTTGATCGGGATCAGCGCCTGGTCGTGATACATGCACAGCGCCGCGTCGTACCGCGCCCGCGCCTCCGCATGGAACAGCGTGTCCGCCGACAACGGCCCGCGCACCTCATGCCCCTTTGTCCGCAGCTTTCCGATCGCCGGCACGATGATCGCGCCATCCTCGCCGCCCAGCACGCCGTCCTCGCCCGCATGCGGATTCAGTCCCGCGACGGCCAAACGTGGCGATGCGATCCCGAACTCGCGCTTCAGTGCCGCCAGTATGATCTCACCGGTCTCGACGATGGCTTCGGTCGTGATGGTTTTCGGCACGTCGGCGATTGGCATATGGACCGTAAGCGGAACGACGCGCAAAGTCTCGCCCGCCAGCATCATGACGGCGCGGGGTGCGTTGGTGAGGGCTTGCAGGAATTCGGTGTGTCCCGGATAAGCGAAGCCGACGCGTGCGAGCGCGGCCTTGTTGATGGGCGCCGTGACGACAGCCGCAGCTTCGCCGGCCAAGGCTTCGCCGACGGCCAATTCGATTGCCTGGATGACGGCCTGCCCGTTGTTCGGCTCCGGCTTGCCGGGAACGCGCACCGCAGGCGCTTTGGTGCGAATGAGCTCGCCGTCGAAGCCGTCGAACACGTTCGGTGCGCCGACCAGCTTGAGCGGATGCGTGCCGATCCGTCCACCCAGCCCTTTGTACGCGGCGACCGCAACCTCCGGCCCGATGCCGGCCGGCTCGCCCATGGTGATCAGGATGGGTTTGCTATTTGATTTCGACATGGGCGCTGCGCCGCAGATCGCGCAGATAGCGCCGCGACAGCATCGTGATCTGCGCGTCGAACAGGTTTTCTTCCACCTGCTGTCGGGTCGGCGTCGTCCACTTGGTCAGCACCGGCGCGCGCTTGTCGCAGCGCTGCATCATCTCGACGCCAGCCGGCGTCTTGAACGGCGGGGTCGACTCGCCCGGGCCGGCCTTGTTGATCGCGTCCTGAATCTCCGGCGCGAGATCGGTGATCTTCAGGCCCATCTTCTGGATGTCCTGCACCACCAGGCCATGCACCTGCTCCTGCACCTTCGGGAGCATGTCGCAGCCGTTGACGTGCTCGTGAATTTGCGCCGCGATCTTCATCACGTTGTCGAGCAGCTCCTTCTTCGGCGTCGGACCGATCGGCAGCAGCAGGCGCTCCACGGTCAGCGGGCCCGTCGGCCTTTGCGTTGCCGGATCGGGAATCTTCGCGTTGACGCCCTCCTGCCGGTCGCGCAGGCCGAGGATGTAGTACCCGCCGGTGGAACGGATCGGATCCGACACCATGCCCGGCTGAAGGCGCTGCAGAGCGGTGTCCAGCTCGCTCGGCAACTGGCCCTGATGCACCCAGCCGAGATCGCCGCCCGATGCCGCGGTGGGGCTCTGGCTGAACTGACGCGCCACGCTGGAAAACTGCGCGCCGGACTTGAGCTGTGCCAGCACGTCCTGTGCGTCCTTCAGGACCTTCGCGTCCATGTCCGGATTGTCGACCGCAAAGAAGATCGATGACACGAGGAAGTGCGGCTTGTCTGCGCCCTCCATCTGCCGCGCCAATTCGTCGTCGATGTCTTCCGGCTTGATGTTGATGCGGTCGGAGAACTCGTCCTGCACCGCCTTCTGCCAGGCGATCTGCACCGCGATCTGCCCGCGCAGCGTCGACATGTCGACGCCGCCTTTCTTGAGCAGGTCGGCGAGCTGTTCCTTGGTCAGGTGGTTGTCGTTGATGATGCGGTCGATCGACTTGTCGACGTCGGTCGGCGACACGGTGATGTTCTTTCGCCGGGCTTCCTGGATCTGGAGCTGCTCGGTTTCCAGCTGCGCGAGGATCTGCGGACGCAGCTTCGCGATCACGTCGGGCGTGGCTTGAAGGCCGCCGGAGGTCGCGATGAACAGAAGGACGCGCTGGCGCACATCGTATTCGGTTATGGGCGCATCGTTCACCAGCGCTGCGACTGCGTCGGCCGCGTCGTCGTTGGTCGGTGTCGTGGCGGGCGGCGGTGTGGTGGACGCCGTGGTTACCGGTGCGCCTGCCGGCTTTGGCGCTGGCGCGCTGACGGGAGCAATGGCATTCGCGGCCGGCCTCGGCCCGGCGTCGGCCGGCATCGCGCCAGCCGGAGCGGTGCTCGATGGGCCGGACAGAGCTTGCGCAAGGGCAGGCACTCCCCAAAGTGCGAGGAGGCTGCCTATCAGGGCAAAATGCACGGGTCTAAGGAACACAGTTCGGACCTTCGGCAGCAATCTCAATGGTTTACGCGCTCGCCCCCGAACCGGCCGGGAGAATACGCAAAAATGTGACGGGTTCAAGGATGCGAGAACACGTCTTGTGGAAACAAGCTGAACGGCTCGATCGGCTGATCCCCGGTTTTCAGGTTGAATCGCAGGATGATGGAGGTCGAAGGCGGCAGGTCACGGTCGGTCGTGAACTTGCGCCGGTAAGCGACGGATATGCCCAGGCATTCGTCTTCGTAACCAAGCCCTAATTCGGTATCCAGCATTTCACCGGCCAGCAGGTCGCGCCGAAGCGCGCCAAACACCTGCCAGTTCTGATAGAAATTGACGTCCGCCTGGGCCGTCAGCTCCTGGCGCTCCGGAATGCAGGCCAGCGCGGGATCAAGCGGCAGCTCACAGGCCGAACTCGACAAAGTCGGTGTGACGCTCACCGTTGTCTGCGGCAGTTGAACATAACTGATCTGCAGGGACGACCGGTTCCAGGTTCCCGTCAGATAGACCTCGTGCCGGCGCACCGTGCCGTTGTCGCGATCGATGTCGATGCGGTCGGTCAGGTCGATAAAGGGCAGGAACTTGACGCTCACCCGGCCCACCAGGTCGGAGGCCGTCCCGTCCTGCGGCGCGCTGTTCACGAAGATCGGATCGGGCTTGAAGCGGAAAGTCTCCCCGAATACCGCGTCGACCGAGCCCGATGGGAAGACCGCACGGGCGTGCATGCCCACATTGGCGCGCGGACCACTCTCCACCAGGTCATAGCCCGGCATCTGATCGAAGCTGAGCACGTTGTTGTCGTCGAGATCGAACGCGGCGCTGTCCTCGTTCGGAATCCCGGCTGGGTTGCCGCCATAGGGTTGCAATACGAACTGCGCAATCGGTTCGATGATGAACGCGCGGCCTTGGCCCGCAGAGGAAATGAAAGGCCAGCGCCAATCGATCGCCGCGTAGGGTATGCCGCGCGAAATGTATTTGTCATCACCAGGTGTCAGCACGTTGCTCAGATGATAAAGGTCTCCGCGCACATCCATCTCGACGGTGAACAGCTGTCCGCCCGGCAGCACGGTCGGCCAGCTCATCCGCACCTCGCTCGAAAAGCGCTGATCGTCCTCGCCGACATTGCGCGTCAGCGCGATGGAAGTCACGTCGAAGCGAAACTGTCCGCCGAGAATCTTGTGCAGCGGGATGTAGCTGAACTCGATCAGCGGTAATGCAAACGGAATGATGGCGGATCGGTCGCTGGCGCGCAGGCCCTGGAAGAAATAGCCGGTTACCGCAAAACGCGTGCGCCCGCCCGTGCCCTCGACGAACAGGTCGTTCACCAGGCGGTCGAGCTGCAAGAAGTCGTAGCGTTTGAGATACGTGTCGTTGCTGGTCAATTGCAGGTCGAAGCCGGTGCGCCAATTTGTTGAGAACGGAATCCGTCCCGATCCAAACAGGCTGGAATAGAACTCGTTCTGTTCCTCGGTGATGCCGCCGTTCGGATTGTCAGCCACGCTGGCTTGTAGCCACAGGCCGCCGCCCTGCAAACGCTGGCGGTATTCGCCAGCGAGCACTGCCCCGCCCCGCGTCGATACCAGGGGCGTGATCGTCGCGTCTTGCGACGGCGTGATCGCAATGTAGATCGGCAGCTTGACGAAGTAGCCGATGTTGGTGGAGTTGCCGAGATCAGGCGTCAGGATGCCGCTGGCATAACGCACGCTTGGATCCGGCTCTTGCAGGTACGGCGTGTAGAACAGCGGCACGTCGAAAAATTCGAGCGCCGCGCCGCGAAACACGATGCGATGCTTCACCTGGTCGTAGATCACATGATCGGCGCGCACCTTCCACACCGGTGTGCGCTGACCTGGCTGGTTGCATATCTTGCAGGGCGTGTAGGACGCATCGAACGCCTCGGTGAAGCGGCCCTGAGTTCGCGTCGCGCTTGCCGCCACCATCCTGCCGTTCTTGCCGATCAGCGCCGCGAAGTTCCTGAGCGCGCCATCGCGCATCTTGTCCGTCAGCACGACGTGCGAGGCGAACGCCACGTTGCCTTTTTCGTCCGTTACGCTGACGTGGCCATCCGCTGTCATGAGATCGTTCTTCTGATCGTAGGACACGGTGTCCGCCAGCAGGATGCGCCCGCTGGTGTCGATCTCGACATGGCCGCGCGCGGTGACGATCTGCGCATCGACGTCGTAGTCGACCTCGTCGGCCTGCATCAGAACGTCGCTGTGGATGAGGGGCGTCGTCGTCGCGGCATGCGCGCCGACCGCCATCAGAAGCGGCGCGAAGGCAAGTAGCGCGGCCAGCCGCATCAGCCGTCCTCTTGATTGAAGACGAGGGTCATACCGATGAGGATCGACGCTGTTGCCGGCGCGGTGGCCGCCAACGCGACCGGCAGGATGCCGGTCTGCCCCAACGCCCGCGCGAACTCGGAGAAGAAGTAAACACCAAACCCGGCCAGCGCACTTGTTAGTACGACGCGGGGCAGGCCACCGCCCCGTCCCAGACGCACCGAAAAGCTTGCGGCCATGAATACCATGGCGGCAAACAGGGCTGGCATGGCAAGCAGGCTGTAGAGATAAAGCTCATAACGGACAGCCGAGAAACCGGCGCTCTGCGCCGCGCGAATGAAAGACGGTAGCTCCCAGAAGGAGAGGGTGCCGGGCGGCGCGAAACTCTCCTGGATCTGCGAAGGCGTCAGCGTGGTGCTGAGGTGATATTCGTCGTGATGGACCGGCGATCCGTCCTGGCCGCTCACCCACGCATTCTTTAGCGTCCAGGTGCCTTGCGAAAGCTGCGCGGTCTTCGCGTCAACCCGCCCCAGGAAATGGTCGTTCGCGCCATACAGGAACACCACCACATCTTCCAGGTAAACGCCTTGATCGGCGACGCGCAACGCATGGATCACCGATTGCTGCGTCTCGCCGGCGGTTGGCCCGTCGGCATCAGGTGTCATTGTGACCTGCCGGAGCCATAGCCCGTTCCTGGCGACCGAAAGCTGCGATGCCTCGCCTTTGATGTATTTCGCTTCCAGTGCCGAGAACTGACCGAGCATGCGCGAGGATACCGGCGTGAACAGCAGAACCCAGAACACGCCCAGCCCGAATGCCACGGCCAGCGACGGCGCAAGGAAATCCCATGCCCCCATGCCCGCAGCCCGGATGGCGACGAGTTCCTGGTTGCGCGACAACATTGCAAACGCCAGCACGCCGCCCAGCAGCACTGCGAAAGGCAGCATCTTCTGTCCGAGATCTGGAAGTTGCAGGAACGCCATGCCGACGATGACTGCCGTTGAGACGCCGTGTCCAGCGGCGCGGTTGGTCAGCTCCACGAGATCGATCGAGAAGGCCAGAAGCAGGAACACGCCATACACGATCCCGATCCCGATAAGGAACCGGATCGCGAGATAGCGGTAGATCGTCCACGACAAGCTCATGCGGCCGCTTCCGCTTGGGGTGCGCGGTGCCGCAGCCATGCCAGGGGCTCGAATCCAGCCAGCACCGCCAGCGCCCCCGCCGCGCCGAACAGGGGAACGAGGTAGAACAAAGGCCAGGCTTCGGGCGCATTTACCGCCAGCCCCGAGACGCCATAGCCCGCGACGCGCACGACGACGAAGGCTGCGACCGCGCCGGAGATGCGAAGCGCGTTGGCGCCGCGCGCCCGCTTGCCGGTCAGGATCGTCGCCATCGCAATCAGCGCAAAGACGATGCAATAGAGCGGCTGGCTCAGCCGATTGTGGCCCTCCGCGAGATATGCGTTCTGGATCTTGGCGGGCAGGTTCGGACTTGGATGGAACAACTCGCCGAGATAGCGCTCCGACGTCGCGCGGTCGCTGGCATGGGTCGGACTCGAGAACTGGTCGAGATCGAAATTGTACTGCTGGAATTTGAGAACCGAGAGCCGTGCGCCGCCCTTGGTGCTGTCCTCCACGGTTCCGTCCAGCATGATCAGCCGCGCGCCGCCCGGCGTCTGTACCAACTGTCCGCGGGCTGCGAGATAGGTGATCGGATGAGTGCGCACGCGGTTGTCGTGCACCAGCACGCCATGAATCGTGCCGTCGGAATCGATGGCGCGTATGAACACGGTCAACCCCAGCGCAGGGGTGTTGAACTCGCCCTCGTTCAGCAACGCGCTCCCGATGTCGGCACGGATATCATAGACCTTGTCGTTCATTGCCCGCTGGCCCGCCGGCATCAGGTAGAGCCCGTTGAGCCATGTCAGCGCCATCACCAGCGTGGCCGCCAGGAAGACCGGAACGGCGATCTGTACCTTGCTGAAGCCGGCGGCCGACATCACCACGAGTTCGCTGTCGGCGTTTAGCTTGTAAAGCGCGAACAGAGTCCCCGCGAAGAACGCGATCGGCAGGATGATGACCAGCAGGCTCGGCAGGATCAGGATGGTCAGGTAGACGAAAGTCGGCGCCGACTGGCCGCGGTTGATCACGAGATCGAGAAGGCGCAACGCCTGCGTCAGCCAGATCACCGCCGTCAAAAGGAAGGCGAACAGCATCGTGGGGCCGATCAATTGGCCCAGGACATAGGTGGACAGACGCGGCAGTCTCACGCTTAAACCGTCGCGGCGAGGGCCCGGCAGATGCGCTAAGCCCTTTCGCCCCCTCTGTGATTCGACCTAGACTAACATTGTGGCGCGGCGGTCCGCCAAGACCGGACTTGTCTCTAGCGCCAAAATCCTTAATGGCACGCCCAAGCCGATTCAGCGAGAGATATTCGGGAGAGAATGATGGAATTGTCATTTGCCGCGCCGCATGCGGTTGGTTCCGGCGCCTGGGTCGTTGGCGCGCTCGAAGGAAGCGTGCTGACACCGGCGGCGCAGAAGGCCGACAAGGCGGCCGGTGGCGCGCTCAGCCGCGGCCTCAAGGTCAGCAAGTTCACGGGAAAGTCCGGACAGATTCTGGAAATTCTGGCGCCGGCCGCGCTCGGCGTCTCGCGCATCTTGCTTGTGGGCCTTGGCAAGGGTTCTGAGTTCGACGGCAACAAGGCGGAGAACCTTGCCGCCTCGATCAACGGGCGGTTGAACACCGCCGGTGAGTCCGAAGTGACGTTCGAGATCGACGTGCCCAAGGGCGCCAGGATCAAGCCACCGGCACTGGCCGCGCATCTCGCGATGGGTGCGCAGCTCAAGAGCTACACCTTTAACCACTACCGTACCAAGAACCTCGACGAGTACGAGACCAAGCTCAAGAAGGTGACGATCGCGACCGGCGAACTGGGCGATGTCCGGAAGGCATGGGCGAAGCTGGAAGCGATCGCGGGCGGCATGTTCTTCGCGCGCGACCTGGTCAACGAGCCGCCAAACGTCCTTTCGCCCGCCGAATGCGGCAAACGCGTGAAGGCGAACCTGTCGAAGCTCGGCGTGAAGGTCGAAGTCTTGGGCGAAGCCGAGATGAAGAAGCTCGGCATGGGTTCTCTGCTCGGCGTGGGGCAGGGCAGCGAGCGCGAAAGCCAGCTCGTCGTCATGCAGTGGAACGGCAGCCGCAAGAAATCGAACGAGCCCATCGCCTTCGTCGGAAAGGGCGTGTGCTTCGACTCGGGCGGTCTCTCGCTGAAGACCGGTCCCGGCATGATGGGCATGAAGGGCGACATGGGTGGCGCCGCCGCGGTGATCGGTACCATGCAGGCGCTCGCCGCGCGCAAGGCCAAGGTCAATGCCGTCGGCGTGATCGGCCTGGTCGAGAACATGCCCGACGGCAAGGCGCAGCGCCCGGACGACGTGGTCAAGTCGATGTCCGGCCAGACCATCGAGGTGCTTAATACCGATGCGGAAGGCCGCCTCGTACTGGCCGACGCGCTCACCTACACCCAGCGCAAGTTCAAACCTCGCTTCGTCATCGATCTCGCCACGCTGACCGGCGCAATCATCATGGCGCTCGGCCCGGAGCACGCGGGCCTCTTCTCCAACGACGACAAGCTGTCCAACCGGATCATCGCCGCCGGCAAGGCGGTGGCGGAGCCCGTCTGGCGCATGCCGATGGGTCCCAACTACGACAAGCTGCTGCGTTCCAAGATCGCCGACATGAAGAACATTGGCGGTCCGAACGCTGGCTCGATCGCCGCCGCACAGTTCCTCCAGCGCTTCGTCGAGGACAAGCGCCCCTGGGCACACCTCGATATCGCCGGCGTCGCCTGGCAGGACGGCGAGCACAAGGCGCTGATGCCCACCTGGGGCACCGGCTGGGGCGTCCGCATCCTGAACGAACTCGTCGCGGAGAATTATGAGGACTGACCGCGGAATCACCTTCCCCTTGTGGGGAGGTCCAAAGATCGCGAAGCGATTTTTGGGGTGGGGGGTGGCACTCGCGGTCCTCGCACTGGCTCCAGCCTTTGCTGCTCCAGCGCTCGATCCCGCGACCGGCTTCATCATGGCGCCGGACCACGCGCGCGATCTGCTGCACCAATGCAGCCGCAACACGCCGCAAGGCGTCACAGGCACCTGGCAACCGGCGGCCGCACAGATTGCCGATCTCGAAACACGCTTGCCCAGCGCGGTGGTGCAAGCCCAGCCCGACGTCCGCGGAGGCTATGGCCGCCAATACGCCGATTATGTCATCAACGGGCAGAAGCTGATCTACGTCAACGCCTTCCCGCGCGGCGTGCTCGGCGATGACTTCGGCAAGGATCCGGCCGTCTGGAACAAGGCGACGCATCAGGCGGTGACGGTCTGCGACGGTGGCCATGACTTCTTCGGTGTGCTCTACGATCCGGAGACGAAGACCTTCAGCCACTTCGCCTTCAACGGCTTCGCATGACCGAGACACTGTTCTACCACCTCGAACGCCGCAGCCTCGACGAAGTGCTGCCGGGTCTTGTCGAGCGCACGCTCGAGCGCGGCTGGCGCGCCGTCATCCGTGCGGAATCCTCCGAGCGTGCCGACGCCGTCGACACGCTGCTCTGGACCTACAACGAGCAAACGTTCCTTCCGCATGCGCAATCCGGCGACGGCAATCCGAAGCGCCAGCCGGTGCTGATCACGGTGGAAGACGAGAACCCCAACGACGCCAACGTGCTCTTCTGTATTGGCGGCGCCGTGCCGACATGGAGCGCGGTCGGCGATCTGACCCGCGTCATCCTGATGTTCGACGGCCGCGACGAAGACGCGCTCGCCTCGGCGCGCACCGCGTGGAAGGACGCGAAAGCCGCCGGCCACGACGTGACCTACTGGAAGGAAACGCCCACCGGCCGCTTCGAAAAGCAGTAGCAAGCCGGCGGCCTATTTCTTCGACTTTGCAGGAGTGCTTGCGCGTGTGCGACGAGCTGCCTCGCGGCTCTGTTCACGGTGCAAAGATCTTCCCGGGATTCAGAATTCCCGCCGGATCCAGCGCACGCTTCAGCGACCGCATCAGCGCCACTTCTGTGGGATTGCGCGAGAAGTCGAGGTACTCTCTTTTCTCAAGGCCGATCCCGTGCTCTGCCGACACCGATCCGCCGCGCTCGCGCAATGCACCGTATACGATTTCTTCGACCGCGCGCCGCGCCGCCAGGCTGCCGTCGCCCACGCCAGGGATGACGTGCAGATTGCCGTCGCCTAGATGGCCAAATACCATCATCGTCATCTTCGGCCATCGGCTGCGCAGCGCACCTGCTACGTCCGCAATATATGCGTCCATCTCGCCGATGCCGAGGCTTACGTCGAAGGTGAAAATCGGCGCGTTACGCCCAACCTGCAACACGTCATCGCGCAGCGCCCAGATGCGATTGCATTCGCTCCTGGATTTCGCGATGGTCGCATCTGCCACGGTGCCGCTTTCAAGTTCTGCGCCAAGCACGCGCTCAAAACGCGCATCATCCTCCGCTTGGTCACCCCCGAGCGCCTCCACGAGGACATAGTACGGATACCCCGCGGGCAGCGGTTTCTTTCCCTGCGCGGGCGGTGTCGTAACGAGTTCGTAGAAGTCGTGCCACATCACTTCGAATGCCGACAGCGTGCCGGCGAGTCCGGCCTCCAGGCTACGCAACAGGCGCGGCAACTGCGCGAATGAGGCGACCGCAAGCAGTGCCACCTGCTGACTCTTCGGCTTTGGCCTCAACCGCAGCACCGCGCGTGTGACTACGCCGAGTGTCCCTTCCGAGCCGATGAACAGTTGCTTGAGATCGTAGCCCGCATTGTTCTTCACAAGGTGATTGAGCGAAGACAATATCGTGCCGTCTGCGAGCACCGCCTCGAGCCCCAGCACAAGATCCCGCATCATCCCGTAGCGAATGACGCGGTTACCGCCGGCGTTGGTCGAAATGTTGCCGCCAATGGTCGCCGAGCCCCGCGCACCAAGGTCGAGCGGGAAAAACAGTCCCGCCGCCTCGGCGGTGTCGCACACATTGGAGAGGATGCAGCCTGCTTCGACCATCATGGTCGCCGCGTCGGCGTCGATCTCCTCGATGCGATTCATGCGCTCCAGCGACAGCGCGATCGCGCCAGTGGCGTTGGCCCCGGCCACGAGTCCGGTCTTCCCGCCCCACGCCACGACCGGCTGCCGCGCCGCGTGGCAAAGGCGCAGGATCGCCGACACCTCGCTTGTCGTCTTCGGCCGCGCGATCGCCAACGGCCTGCCAAACCGGTAGCCGCCGTCAGGCACGTCACCGCCCTCCAGAAGTCCGGTCGATCCCAGCGGCTCCCGCAATTCGTCCAAGAGACTCAAACCAATGCCTCCCAGGATGGGGCCTGCGAGATGGTATCACTGATCGCGCGTTTGCCGGAACGGTCGGAGTCGACAAGTGATTTCGGCAGGAAGGAGCAGCGTCAGGCGTCGCCCTTCTTTCGCCCAACCATCTTCTTCAGCCACACCACCTGCCGGTGCCACTGCTTGACAGGCTGCGCCGGATAGCCGCCCACCGTCTCGCCCGCCGCGACATCCTGTGTGACGCCCGCCCGAGCCGCAAGCCGCGCACCTGCGCCGATGGTCAGATGATCCGCGATGCCGGCCTGGCCGCCGATCATCACGCCCGGCCCGATGGTGGTCGAGCCCGCGATGCCCGCCTGCGCCACCACGATGCAGAACTGACCCATCTTCACGTTGTGGCCGACATGGATGAGTCCGTCGAAGCGGCAGCCGCGGCCGATCTGCGTGTCGCCGATCGCGCCGCGATCCACCACGCAATTGGCGCCGAACTCGACCTCGTCCTCGATGGTCACGCGGCCGAGCTGCGGTACGCGCAGAAGGCCCTTTGGACCCGGCACAAAGCTGAAGCCCGCATTGCCGATGGAGACCCCGGGTCCGAACACCACGCGCTTGCCGACGATCGCATGCGTGATCGTGCAGTTCGGCCCGATGGTGCAGTTGTCGCCGATCTCGACGCCTTTGCCGATCACCACGTTGGTGCCAATGGAGCAGTTGGTGCCGATCTTGGCGTTGGCGCGAATTTCACCGCCCTGGGCGATCTGCGTGCCGGCGCCGACCGTCGCGGTCGGATGTACGGGCACCGGCGTCTGCAACCCTTCCACCAGCGGTGCCGGCGGATAGAACAGATGCCCAACCTGCGCGAAGGCCAGCCGTGGATTGGCGTGCAGCAGCAGCCATGTCCCGTTGTGTTCGTGCGCCGCCAGCTTGCGGTCGGTGATCACCACGCTCGCCTGCGTCTTGGCAAAGGCCGCTGCATACTTGGCGTCGGAATAAAGGCTGATCTCGCCCGGATCGGCGCTGTCGAGGTTCGACACGTCGCGGATCAGAAAGTCCGCGGCCGACCGGTTGTCCATCTCTCCGCCGACATGGGCCGCGATCTCGCCAAGCGGAAACGGCCCCGCGCGGTCAAAGAAACGATCGTCCGTCATTCAAAAATCCCAGGATGCTTCGCCCATCCTAGCAGAAACATCGGGGCCAAAACCCCCGTTCGCGCGGGCCAGTTAACGCACTAAAGCCATGTATCGGCTCGCTTCGCAAGCGGGCGGGCGAAATCGCATGACAACCCCCACATATGCCTCTAGATCGTTTTCAACTTCAAAGGGCGCGCCAGCTTGCTCAGTCTCATCATCTACCTGCTGCCCACCGCTCTTATGGTGCTGTGCATCGTGCACGCGATCCGCCACGGCAACGTCTTTCCCTGGATATGGATCATCGTGTTTCTCCCAGGCATCGGCAGCCTGATCTATTTCTTCATGGAGATACTCCCGGAGCTCACGCGCACGCGCCAGGCCGCACAGGCCGCAGCCGGCCTGCGCCAGATGGCCGACCCCGGCCGCAGCCTGCGCGAGGCGCACCGCGCGGCCGAGATGGTTGGCTCGGTCGACGCCAAGCGCACGCTCGCCGAGGAATACATGGCGCGGGGCAACTATGCAGGCGCCGTCGCGATCTACCAGGAGGCCGCGCAGGGCCAGTTCAGGGACGATCCCGCCCTGTTGCAGGGTCTCGCCCGCGCCCAGTTCATGAGTGGCGATCCGGCGGGCGCCCAAGCAAGCCTCGATGCGCTGCAAGCCGCCGATCCCAACTTCGCATCCGCCGATGCGCATCTGCTCTATGCCCGCGCATTGGAAGGGCAGGGCAAGAACAACGAAGCGCTCGCCGAGTACCGCCGCCTCGTCGGCTATTATTCGGGCGAGGAAGCCCGCGCCCGCTTCGGCCAGCTGCTCGAGAAGATGGGCCAGCGCGACGAAGCCCGCGCGGTCTATCAGCAGGTCGTCAAATCCCTCGACGGCGCGCCGTCCCGTTACCAGAAGGCCCAGAAGGAGTGGGGCGACATCGCCCGCCGCGGCCTGCGCTGAGCCGCGCGGGCTATTCCGAGGCAAGCGCTGCTTCGTACTCTTCTTGCATCTTGAGCCAGCGTCCTTCGACGTCCGCCAGCTTCCTGGCCGCGTCGGCACGCTTCTTCGACACCGCGTTGCCCTTCTGCGGATCCCGAGAAAACAGCAGCGGGTCGGCCAACGCCTTGTCGAACTTGGCGAGCTCCGCGTTCAGCTCTGCGATCTGGTGCTCGGCCGCGTCGACCTTGTCCTTCAGAGGCTTCAGTTGCCGCCGCCTCTCTGCCGCTTCGCGACGCAGCTCATCCTTCGATTTGACCGGTGTCGGTGCATCCTTCACCGCCTCCGGCGGCTCATCCGCCTGGAGCAGGAAGCGGCGGTAATCGTCGAGGTCGCCCTCGAACGGATTCACCTCGCCATTCGCCACCAGCAGCAATCGGTCCGCCGTCGACTCGATCAGCCGACGGTCATGGCTCACCAGCACCACCGCGCCGTCGAATTCGTTCAGCGCCGCCAGCAGTTCGCTGCGGGCGTCGATGTCGAGGTGGTTGGTCGGCTCGTCCAGGATCAACAGGTTCGGCTTGTCCAGGGTCGCCAGCGCCAGCATCAGCCGCGCCCGCTCGCCGCCCGACAGGTTGCCCACCCGGGTCGTCTGCTTGTCGGCGGAAAATCCGAACCCGCCGAGCTGCGTGCGCACGTCCTGCAAGGTCAGCTTGGGCCGCAGACGCTGCAACGTATCGATCGGCGTGATCAGCCCGTTCAGCTCTTCCAGCTGGTGCTGCGCAAAATACCCCACCACCAGCTTGCGAGCCCGCACGATGTCGCCGCCCATCGGCTCCAGCTTCTCGGCCAGCAGCTTCGCCAGCGTCGATTTGCCGTTGCCGTTCTTGCCCAAGAGCGCGATGCGGTCGTCCGGATCGAAGCGCAGTGACAGTTTGGTCAGGATCGGCTTGCCCGGCTCGTATCCCACCGACGCGCGGTCCAGCGTAATCAGCGGCGGCGTCGCCTCGGTGGCGACCGGCAGGCGGATCGGCGCCACATGCTCGTCGAGCGGGATTTCGATGCGCTCCATGCGCTCGATCATCTTCATGCGGCTTTGCGCCTGGCGCGCCTTGCTCGCCTTGGCACGGAAGCGGTCCACGAACGATTGCAGGTGCGCCCGCCGCGCGTCCTGCTTCTTCTGCGTCGCCACATCCAACGCCCGCTGCATCGCGCGCGTGTCGGCGAAGGTGTCGTAGTTGCCGGTGTAAAGCTTCAGCCGCCCGTGCTCGAGGTGCAGGATGAACTCAGCCGCGGTGTTCAGCAGGTCGCGGTCGTGGCTGACGATCAGCACGGTTCCGCGATAGCGCTGGAGGAAGTTCTCCAGCCACATCACGCCTTCGAGGTCGAGATAGTTCGTCGGTTCGTCCAGTAAGAGCAGGTCCGGCGCGGCGAACAGGATCGCCGCGAGCGCCACGCGCATGCGCCATCCGCCTGAGAATTCCGCACACGGACGAAGTTGGTCCTCGGCTGAGAAGCCCAGGCCGGCCAGAATTTCCGCCGCCCGCGCCGGCGCCGTGTAAGCGTCGATCGCTTCCAGCCGGTGATAGATCTCGCCCAGCTTGTGCCCGTCGGTCTCGTGCTCGGCCTCGGCAAGCAGCTTCATCCGCTCCGGATCGGCCTCCAGCACGGTGTCGATCAGGGAGGTCTGCGTGCCCGGCGCCTCCTGCGCGACCGCGCCCACGCGCCAGGCATTCGGCCACGACACCTCGCCATCGTCGGGATGCAACTGCCCCAGGATCACCTTCAGCAAGGTCGACTTGCCGGCGCCGTTGCGCCCGACCAGGCCCACGCGCCGTCCCGCGGGCAAGCTGGCGCTCGCGCCTTTCAGGATTTCGCGGCCCGCAATGCGGACAAGGACGTTGTTGATGACCAGCATGGGACGCGGCGTATAGCACAAAGACCGGGCCGCAAAACCTTGCCTTGCGTATTGCCGGTCCTTCGCTATAAGGCGCCCACTTTACGCATTTTCGGAGACAGATATGGCCGTCGAGCGCACCCTTTCCATCATCAAGCCGGACGCCACGCGCCGGAACCTGACGGGCGCGATCGTCGACCGGTTCGAGAAGGCGGGCCTGCGCGTCATCGCCTCCCGCCGCATCCGTCTCTCGCAGCACCAGGCCGAAGCGTTCTATGGCGTGCATCGCGAGCGCCCGTTCTTCGCCAGCCTGGTGTCGTTCATGACCTCCGGCCCGGTGGTAGTCCAGGTGCTGGAGGGCGAGAACGCCATCGCCAAGAACCGCGAAGTGATGGGCGCCACCAATCCGGCCAACGCTGCCGCCGGCACCATCCGCAAGGACTTCGCCGAGTCGATCGAGGCCAATTCCGTCCACGGCTCCGACGCCCCGGAAACCGCCGCAAACGAGATCAAGTTCTTCTTCTCCGACCTCGATATCGTTCCGTAAGCATTACCTCCCCGCTTGCGGGGAGGTCGAAAAACACGGAGCGTAGCGACCGTGTCTTTCGGGTGGGAACGATGCCGGACGCCATGCAGAACAAAACAGTCGTCGTCACCGGCGGCACCTCCGGAATCGGTGAAGTCGCCGCGGTGCGGCTGGCAGGACACGGCGCCCGCATCGTGCTCATCGCACGTGACCGCGCCCGCACCGACGCAACGCTGGCCAAGCTGAAGGCCGCGAACCCATCCGCGCAGCACCGCTCGCACCTCGCCGACCTCTCCTCCATCGCGGAAATGAAGCGCGTCGCCGCTGAGGTGGCCGCGGCCGAACCCAGGATCGACGTGCTCATCAACAACGCCGGCGCCGTCTTCCTCTCGCACCAGACCAGCGTCGACGGCCTGGAGATGACGTTCGCCACCAACCACATGGCGTATTTCGTGGTGACGAACATTCTGCTGCCGAACCTGAAGGCCACGCCCGGCGCCCGCATTGTCTCTACGGCCTCCGACGCGCACAAATCCGCCAAGCTCGATCTGGACGATCTGCAATTCGAGAAGCGGAAGTACGCGTCCTTCACCGCCTACGGCAATTCCAAGCTTTGCAACATCCTCTTCACCCGCGAACTCGCGAAACGCCTCGGCGTCGGCGGCCCCACGGCCAATTGCCTGCATCCTGGCTTCGTGGGCACGCGCTTCGGTTCGAACAACGCCACCAACGTGTTCCTCAAGGTTCTCCAGCGCACGATCATGACCTTCGGCCTCACGCCGGAGGAGGGCGCCAAGACCATCATCCATCTGGCGAGCTCGCCTGACGTCGCCACGATCAGCGGCGAGTACTTCTACAAGTGCAGGATCGACGAGCCCACGCTCGCCGCACAGGACGATGCGGCAGCCGCGAAGCTCTGGGACATCTCGAAACGGCTCTCCGGCGTCGGCTAGAGAAACACCGCGCGCCCGTTCTCCAGGCGCACATGCCCGTCGGCCACCATCTTCAGGGCCTCGGGGTAGATGCGATGCTCTTCGATCAGGATGCGCGCCGCCAGCGTCTCCGGCGTGTCGTTCAGCATCACCGGCACCGCCGCCTGTGCGATGATCGGCCCGCCGTCCAGCGCCGGCGTCACGAAATGCACCGTGCAGCCCGAGATGCGCACGCCCGCCGCGATCGCCTGCTCGTGCACTTTCACGCCCTTGAACGCCGGCAGCAGGGACGGGTGGATGTTGATCATCTTCCCCTCCCATTTCTGCACGAACGCGTCCGAATGGATTCGCATGAACCCCGCCTCGCACACGAGGTCGACATCCAGCGCCGTCAGCGCCTCGTCGATCGCCTCATCGAATGCCTCGCGCGAAGGGAATTCCTTGTGCGACAGCGCCTGCGTGCGGATGCCCGCCGCCTGCGCCGTCTTCAGCCCCGGCGCGCTCTCCACGTTTGAGAACACCAGCACGATCTTCGCCGGAAAGTCGGGCGCCCAAGCCGCCTCGATCAGCGCGGCCATGTTGGTGCCGCGCCCCGAAATCAGAATTGCCGTGCGCTTCTTCGTGGTCATGCAGACCCCCAATCACCTGCCCCTGGTGGGGAGGTCGGAAAATGCGAAGCATTGTCCGGGTGGGGGACCGAGCCCGCAAGTGGGCTCACAGCTTGAGGCTGCCGCGATAAACCACCTTCGCCTCGCCTTCGCCCCTCACGAGCTCGCCGACGCGCCAGGCCTTCTCGCCCGCCTCCTGGAAGGCATCGATCACGTGCCCCGCGCTGTCCGCCGCGACCACCGCCATGAACCCCAGCCCGCAATTGAACGTCCGCAGCATCTCGGCCGCCTCGATCCCCGCAGCCCGCGCCAGCCAGCTGAACACCGGCGGTGGAGTCCATGCGTCCAGATCGATCGCGGCATCGAGCCCGTCGGGCAGGGCGCGCGGCAGGTTCTCGGTGATCCCGCCACCCGTGATGTGGGCCAGCCCCTTCACGCCGCCGGTACGGATCGCAGACAGACCGCTCCTTATGTACAGCCGCGTCGGCGCCAGCAACGTGTCGCCCAGCGTGCGCGACGGATCGAACGGCGCCGGCGCGTCGTACTTCGCGCCCGCCTGTTCCACCACCCGGCGTACCAGCGAGTATCCGTTCGAGTGCACGCCGCTCGACGCCACGCCGATCACCACGTCGCCCGCGTGCATCGCGCCGGTTCTCGGCAGCACATGACCTCGCTCCACCGCGCCGACCGAAAATCCCGCGAGATCGAAATCGCCCTTGGCATAAAGGCCCGGCATCTCCGCCGTCTCGCCGCCGATCAGCGCGCAGCCCGACTCATGGCACGCCTTCGCGATCCCCTGGATCACCACCGCTGCCTCGTCGACGTTCAGCTTCCCCGTTGCGTAGTAGTCGAGAAAAAACAGCGGCTCCGCGCCCTGCACCACAAGGTCGTTGACGCACATTGCCACCAGGTCTTGCCCAATGCCGCCGAACAGGCCGGTGTCGATCGCGATCTTGAGCTTGGTCCCCACCCCGTCGGTGGACGCCACCAGCACCGGATCCTTGAACCCCGCTGCCTTCAGGTCGAACAGTCCGCCGAATCCGCCCAGGTCGGCGTCTGCGCCCGGCCGACGCGTAGCCTTCGCCGCAGGCGCGATCCGCGCCACCAGCGCTTCGCCCGCGTCTATATCCACGCCGGCGTCCTTGTAGGTGAGGCTGTTGCGGTGGTCGGCGGTCATGTTTCGGACTCAAAGGGCATGAAACCTGCCTCCGTTTAAGCACCCGTCCACCATGGCGCAAGTTATGGAGACGCCACGATAAACAACCACGCTGCCCAGTGATCGGGCCTGCTTTCTTAGGCCCGCCCCGGGCACTATAGTCCGCCACGTTCACGCAAGGTTTCCGATGCGCACCCTTCTTGTCCGGCTTGTTCCCGTCGTGGCGCTGGCAGTCCTCATCTTCGCGCCCGCCGCGCGCGCGGCCGACATGCTCTACACCGTCAGCGGCATCCATGTGGACGCCACCGCGGCGTCCGCCAGCGCCGCCGAGGCCATCGCCATCGACCAGGGCCGTCCGAAGGCGTGGTCGGTCCTGTTCCTGCGCATCGCCAAGGCCGGCGACCAGAAGAAGATGCCCAGGCTCGACGCTGCGGACATCCGCCGCCTCATGCGCGGCTACACGGTCACGCATGAGAAGCGCTCGACAACGCGTTACGTCGCCGACGTGACCTACACGTTCTCGCCGGAAGCGGTCGCCAAGGTGATGATGGGAATCTCCACCTCCTATCGCCTCGCCGCGCCCGGCCGCCGCATTCTGCTGATTCCGATGGCGCCGAAATATTCGTCGGAGTCTGGCTGGACGTCGGCCTTTGCCGCGCCCCGCTTCCAGGGCTCGGCCGTGCCCTTCGCCGTTCCCACCGGCAACGCGCCCGACATCGTCGCGCTTGGCCGCCTCGACTTCGACAGCACCACCTGGGCCGACGTGCAGCAGGTCGCCGCCCGCATCCACGCCAGCGAAGCCGTACTGGCGCTAGCGATCCCGCTGGTCACCGGCGGCACGTCGACCGCCGACAAGATGACCGGCAAGGTCCAGATATGGCTCCGCCGCATCGGCATCGCCGAAGCGCCGATGAAGACGTCCGTCGACGTGCCTCTGATCAAGAACCCGACCCAGACCTATCCGCTCGCCGCCGACGCCGCGGTCCACGCCATCGAGGTGATGTTCTCGCAGAAGCCGGCGATCGACTTCGGGCCAAAGAGCACAATCACCGCCGACGTACATGTTGACGACCTGCCGCAGTGGGGCGTGATGCAGGCAGCGATGACCGGTCTCGCCAATGTCAGCAACGTGCAGGTGCTGGCGATGGACATCGGCCTGGTGCGCATCTCTCTCACCTACCAGGGCAACACCGATTCGCTGCGTAGTGCGCTGGCGCCGGTGGGCGTCGCGCTCAGCCGCGACGGCGATTCCGGCTGGACCATGGCATACGCCGTGCCGCGCAAGCCGGAGGACGACACCAGCACCACAAGCGGCGGCGACGAGAACAAATGACCGGCCCGCTGCGCCAGCTTCCGAACTTCCTGACGGCGATCCGGATTCTGCTGGCGCCGTTCTGCGCCTGGTTGGTGCTTCATGCCGAATTCTTCCCTGCGTTGCTGGTGTTCGCGGTGGCGGGCGGTTCGGATGCGCTCGACGGCTGGCTGGCGCGCCGCTTCGGCCTGATCTCGCGCTTTGGCGAGTATCTGGATCCCGCGGCTGACAAGCTGTTGATGCTCGCAAGCTTCGTCACACTCAGCGTCATCGGCGTGGCGCCGCTCTGGCTCACCGTAATTGTGATCGCCCGCGACGTCGCCATCGTTCTGGGTGTCGGCCTCGCGCGCTTGCTGAGCCTGCCGGTGAAGATCGAGCCGCTAACCGTCGGGAAGGCCTCGACCGTCGTGCAGGTCGGCTACGTTGCGCTCGCGCTGCTTATGCTCTCGCTGCACAACACCCAGCCCGTGCTGATGACGACCGCCGCCGTGATCGCCACCGCCTTCACATTCATGAGCTGGTTCGCATACGGCCAGCTTCTGCTCAAGGCCTTTATTCTCGGCCGCCGCCCGGTTTGATCGTTGGCGTCGCAGCTCCCGCTTCCCTTTGAACCATCGCCGCAGCTTCGCCGCGAGGATTTCGTCGTCGCGCCGTCCAACTCTGCCGCCGTTGCGTTCATCGATATGTTCCGTCCGGGGCCTGTCCAGGCCGCCGCCCTCTACGGTCCGTCCGGCTCGGGCAAGACGCACCTCGCGAATGCATGGGCGTCCATCGCCGGCGCCCGCGTGATTGAAGCCGCCGATCTTACGCGCGATCTCGTTGCCGACCTCGATCCCGGCACCTTCCTCGCCATCGAGAACATCGATGGTGCGCACGCGATCGACGAAGTGGCTCTCTTCGCGCTTTTTCAGCAGCAGCGTCTCGTCCTTTTCACGGCCCGGCAACATCCCCGCGCATGGGCTGCTGCATCCCCCGACCTGGTCTCCCGATTCCACGCGCTGCCCGCCTGCGAACTGGGCGAGCCGGACGACGCGCTCCTCGCGGGCCTCGCGCGCAAGCTCTTTGCCGACCGCCAGCTCACCGTGCCGGAGCCTGTCATTGACCGAATCCTGCGCTCCATCGAGCGCTCGCCTGCCGCCGTCCGTGATTTCGTGGCCAAAGCCGACGCCCACGCGCTCGCGCGCAAGCGTCCTGTTACGGTCCAGCTGGTCGGTGAGCTGCTGGACGCCTGATTCCGGCCGTTCACGGGCCTGCAACCCTGTCATGACATAGTTATCCACATGGGGTACCCTTACGGGCTGCCGTTAGGCTAACTGACTGATGTCAAACCCGATTTCGACCGTCGACCTCGAGGAAGAAACGGCGCGCGAGGAAGCTTGCGTAGCCGAGACCGTCTCCCGGGCCCCGATCGATCCCACCTCGCCGGAGCGCTTCGTCAACCGGGAGCTCTCCTGGCTGATGTTCAATCGCCGCGTGCTGGCCGAGGCGCGCAACATGCGCCATCCGCTCTTGGAGCGGCTGCGCTTCCTGTCGATCTCCGCCTCCAACCTCGACGAGTTCTTCATGGTCCGCGTCGCAGGCCTGAAGGACATGGTGAAGGAAGGCGTCGCCACCCTGAGCGCCGACGGCCTGACACCCGCCGAACAGCTTGCCGAGGTTGACGCGATGGCCAAGTCGCTGATCGCCGACCAGCAGGCGATCTGGACACCCATCTATGACGAGCTTCGCGATGCAGGCATCGCCGTTGTCGAATGCGACGAGGTGACCGATACCGACCACGAGTGGCTCGACGCGCATTTTCGCACGCAGATCTTTCCGGTGCTGACGCCGCTAGCCATCGATCCGGCGCACCCGTTCCCGTTCATCCCCAATCTCGGCTTTACGCTGGCCGCGCGACTGATGCGCAGCAAGGACGCCAAGACCGTCAACGCGCTGGTGCCGATCCCGCCGCAGCTCCAGCGATTCATCCGCCTTCCCGACACCGGCAAGCTCGTGCGCTTCCTGTCGCTGGAGAAGGTGGTGCAGATGTATCTGCCCCGGCTCTTTCCTGGCCATGAGGTCAACGGCGCCGGTGTCTTCCGCATACTGCGCGACAGCGACGTCGAGCTGGAAGAAGAGGCCGAAGACCTGATGCTGTCCTTCGAGTCGCTGCTCAAGCAGCGCCGGCGCGGCATCGTCATCCACATGAAGTGCAGTGCGTCGATGCCGCACGATCTGCGCGAGTTCATCACCGACCAGCTCGATCTCGATCCGTGCGACCTTGTCGTCATCGACCGCATGCTCGGTCTTTCCGATCTGACCAAGCTCATCCTCGACGAGCGGCGCGATCTCCAGTTCAAGCCTTATGTCGCCCGCTTCCCGGAGCGCATCCGTGACCATGGCGGTGATTGCTTTGCCGCGATCCGCGAGAAGGACATCGTCGTCCACCATCCGTTCGAGAGCTTCGATGCGGTGGTGCAGTTCATCCGCCAGGCCGCACATGATCCAGCGGTCGTCGCGATCAAGCAGACGCTCTACCGCACGTCATCCGACAGCCCCATCGTTGCCGCGCTGATCGAGGCGGCCGAATCCGGCAAGTCCGTCACCGCGCTGGTCGAACTCAAGGCCCGCTTTGATGAAGCCGCCAACATGAAATGGGCGCGCGACCTTGAGCGTGCCGGCGTGCAGGTCGTCTACGGCTTCATCGAGCTCAAGACCCACGCCAAGGTCAGTCTCGTCGTCCGTCGTGAGGCCGGCGCGCTGCACACCTATGTGCATTTCGGGACCGGCAATTACCACCCGAATACCGCGCGCGTTTACACCGACCTGTCGCTGTTCAGCGCCGATCCTGCACTCGGCCGCGATGCGGCGCAGCTCTTCAATTTCGTCACCGGCTATGCCGAGCCGTCGGGGCTGGAGAAGATCGCGATGTCGCCGATCAGCCTGCGCGGCCGTCTGATCGACGACATCCAGCAGGAGATCATCCACGCCAAGGAAGGCCGGCCTGCCGCCATCTGGATCAAGCTCAACAGCCTCGTCGACCCGCACATGATCGACGCGCTTTACAGGGCGAGCCGGGCCGGCGTGAAGGTGGATCTGGTGGTGCGCGGCATCTGCTGCCTGCGCCCCGGCGTCTCCGGTCTTTCGGACAATATTCGCGTCAAGTCCATCGTCGGCCGCTTCCTCGAGCATGGCCGCATTGTCTGTTTCGGCGCCGGCTACGGACTGCCGTCGCCCCAGGCCAAGGTTTACATCTCGTCTGCCGACTGGATGCCGCGCAATCTGGACCGGCGCGTGGAAGCGCTGGTCCCCATCGAAAATCCCACGGTTCACCAGCAGATTCTCGACCAGATCATGGTCGCGCTGCTTAAGGACCAGGCGCAGACTTGGCACATGGACGCGACGGGGAACTACGAGCGCGACCCTGAGGCCTCGTCTCCCGACGCATTTTCGGCGCATACTTACTTCATGACGAATCCCAGCCTCTCTGGCCGAGGTCGTGCCCTCAAAATCCCGAATCAGCGCCCCGTTTCCATCGTTGCCCGGCGGGATTGAATGAGCGGCACGCACACCCCGGCAGCGGACGCGCGAGTGTCCGCTCCCCTCCGCCCGCGCCCCAAGGCGCGCGGACCGGTTGCGGTCGTCGACATCGGGTCCAACTCCGTTCGTCTCGTGGTCTACGAATCGGAGTCGCGGGTCGCAGCCACCGTTCATAACGAGAAGTCGATCTGCGCCATCGGTCGCGACATGGTCACCACCGGCCGCCTCCATGCCGAAGGCTGTGCGATGGCGTTGGAGGCGCTCGCCCGCTTCAAGATGCTGTGCGACGCCATCGACGTGCCAATTCGCGAAGCGGTCGCGACCGCGGCTGCGCGCGACGCGACCAATGGCGCCGATTTCGTGCGCCGCGCCGAAGCCGCCTGGGGCGCGCCCGTGCGCATCCTCTCGGGCGAAGAGGAAGCCCGCCTCGCCGCGGAGGGCGTGGTCATGGGCATTCCGCACGCCGACGGCCTTGTCGCCGATCTCGGCGGCGGCAGCCTCGACATGGTGAGCGTCCGCAACGGCCGCACGGGCGATGCCGTCACGCTGCCGGTCGGTCCGTTGCGCCTGATGGACGCAGCACACGGCGATCCCGACAAGGCGCGCAAGCTGGTGGACGAGGGGTTGCAGAAGCTGCATCTCATCGGGCTCAAGGATCGCGCGCTCTACGCCGTCGGCGGCATCTGGCGCAGCTTCGCCCGCGTCGACATGGAGGAGATCGGCTATCCCCTCCACGTCCTCCAGGAATACGAGATCCCGCGCCGCCGTGCGCTGCGCCTCTGCGAGGTGCTTGCGAACCTCTCGAAGAAGTCCGTCGAGAAGATGAAGGTGGTTTCCAGGCGCCGTGCCGAGTCGCTCCCCTATGGCGCCATCGTGCTCGAACGCCTGCTGCTCGCCTGCGATCTCAAGTCCGTCGTCATCTCCGCCTATGGCCTGCGCGAGGGTCTGCTCTATGCACGCCTGTCGCCCGAAGAGCGTGCGGTGGACCCGCTGATCGAGTTCGCCGAAGGCGCCAACCAGCGCCTGTCCCGCGATGCCGCCCATGCGGTCGAGATGTTCGACTGGATGTCGCCGCTCTTCGGCAATGAGCCGCCGGAATTGCGCCGCCTTCGCCGCGCCGCCTGCCTGTTCTCCGACATCGCGTGGCGCCGTCACCCCGACGACCGCGCCATCGGCGCCTTCGGCCAGGTGCTGTCCGCGCCGTTCACGGCCGCCAGCCATCGCGACCGCGCGCTCGTCGCGACCTCGGTCCACCACCGCTATTCCGGCGACGAGGACTTCCCGCGCGACATCGCCAATGCCGAGTTGCTGAACAAGGACGATGAGGAGCGCGCGCTCCAGATCGGCCTCGCCTGCCGCTTCGCCTTCGCACTCACCGCGTCGGCCCCCGGCGTGCTGCCCAACTATCGCCTGCGCATGACGCCGGCGAAGATCATCCTCGAGGTTCCGCGCCGCCAGGAGGCCATCGCCGGCGAGCCGGTCCAGAAGCGCCTCGGGGCCCTCGCTGCCGCCTTCGGCCGAAAAGGCGAAATCCTGATCGGCTAGAACCCGCAGGAACCGGTCACCATATTTTGTCGGGAATAGGCATGCCCGGGCTGGGGTAAGGTCTTGACCGCCTTGCTTTCGCCGCCCCGAAGGGGCTTTAAGGGGCGAGAGAGGGCGCCGGAGCTGGGGCGCGCAGCCCGTTGAACGGGCAAAGGAGAGTTTCATGGGTGGCTTTAGCATCTGGCACCTGATCTTGCTCGCCGTCGTGGCGCTTCTGCTGTTCGGCGGCCGCGGCAAGATCTCCGACATGATGGGCGACGTCGCCAAGGGCATCCGCAGCTTCCGCCAGGGCCTCAACGAGCCCGACGATCCCAAGACCATCGATGCGTCCTCCACCACGAACAAGGACACGACCAAAGTCGGGTAATCGATGCTCGACTTATCCTGGAGCCACATCGTCATCCTGCTGATCGTCGCGCTCGTCGTGGTCGGGCCGAAAGATCTGCCGCGCCTTATGCGCATTATCGGCCAATGGACCGGCAAGGCGCGCGCGATGGCCAATGAGTTCCGCAAGAGCTTCGACGACATGGCACGCCAGGCCGAGCTCGATGAGCTGCGCAAGGAGATCGAGCAGCTCAAGCACAACAACCCGCTGAACGACGTCGCGAAGGAGCTGAACAAGTCGATCATTCCAGACGACCTCAAGTCCCAGCCGTTGATGAAGGCGAAGGAGCCGCCGGCCGTCAGCCTCGAACCGGAACCGGTAGCGAGCGAAACCGCCGCCGCCATCCCGGTCGAGATCGAGACCGCGCCGCATATCGATGATCCCGCGATCCCGGAACCGCCGGAGCCGGTCGCCGCCGACGGCTACGTGCCGCCCCGCCCATGAACAAGCCGACCGCCGAAGACGAAGCGGCCATCGACGCCACCAAGGCGCCGCTGATGGATCACCTGATCGAGCTGCGCCGCCGGCTCATCTGGTCGCTCGTGGCCTTCGTTCTCTGCTTCCTGGTCTGCTTCTATTTCGCCAAGCCGATCTATGGCTTCCTCACCGAGCCGCTGGCCGTCGCGCTCAAATCCGAGCCCAGCCGCCACATGATCGCGACCGGGCTGACCGAGACCTTCTTCGTCTATGTGAAAGTCGGAATGTTTGCCGGCGTCTGCCTGGCCTTTCCCGTCATCGCCACGCAGCTCTGGCTGTTCATCGCCCCCGGCCTCTACCGGCATGAGCGCAACGCCTTCCTGCCGTTCATCGCCGCGACGCCATTCATGTTCGTCCTGGGCTTCGCGTTCGTCTTCTACGTGATGCTGCCCAACGCCATCCGCTTCTTCGTCAGCTTCGACACCCATGGCGGGCCCGATACTCTCGGCATCGAGCTCCAGGCGCGCGTCAGCGAGTACCTCGACTTCGTGATGACGCTGATCTTCGCCTTCGGCCTCTGCTTCCAGCTTCCGGTGCTGCTGGCGCTGCTCGGCCGCGTCGGCATCATCACCTCGCAGCAGCTCCGCTCGGTCTGGCGCTACGCCGTGGTCGGCATGACGGCGGTCGCGGCGATCCTGACCCCGCCCGACATCTTCTCCATGCTCGCGCTGGCGGTCCCCCTGATCGCGCTCTACGTGATCTCGATCTTCATCGTCTGGCTGATCGAGCGCGACCGCGCCAGGAAGGACGCAGCCGCCCCCGCGACCTGACGGGCAGGGCCGCCATTCGCCAGGGCCCGCTTTACGCCCCCGCCCGGCGCATGCCATTACCGCGGCCATCAGGAGCAGCCCATGCACGACATCCGCGCCATTCGCGAGAACCCCGAAGCCTTCGCCGCCGCGCTCGAGCGCCGCGGCAACCTCGACGTCGGCACGCTGGTCCTTTCCATTCGCAAGACCGATGACGAGCTGCGCGCGCTGCTCACCGACCTGCAGCAGAAACAGGCGCGCCGCAACGAGGCCTCGAAGCAGATCGGTCAGGCCAAGGCCAGGAAGGACGAGGCGCAAGCGAACGCCCTGATGGCCGAAGTCGCCGGCCTGAAGGACGCGATCCAGCAGGGAGAGCAGAAGCAGCGCGACCTCGAAGCCGATCTGCGCAACCAGCTCGCGGTCATCCCGAACATCCCGGCCGACGACGTCCCGCAAGGCGCGGACGAGAACGCCAACGTCCCGGTCGAGGCGCGCCACTACAAGGCGGCACGCAACGCTGCCGGCGGCATGAACAACCCTAAGGAGCACTTCGAACTCGGCGAAGCGCTCAGGATGATGGACTTCGAACGCGCCGCCAAAGTCTCAGGCGCCCGCTTCGTCTATCTGAAGAGTCAACTCGCTCGCCTCAACCGCGCACTCGCCAGCCTGATGCTCGACACGCACACGACGAAGTTTGGCTACGAAGAAGTCGTGCCGCCTTTTCTCGCCCGCGACGCTGCTTTTTTTGGTACCGGCCAATTGCCCAAATTTGAGTTCGATCAATTTTGGGCGCTCAGCGGCGAAGAGTTTCTCCCCTATTCGCAGGAGGAAATGCGAGAACTCGAGAACTCGACCGATACATTTGGCATTCAGGCTGCAGCAGTTACGGTGCAGCGCAAGCTACGCAAAAATCGCTTCGGTCTCGTTCCGACTGCCGAAGTCCCACTCACTAATTATGTCGCCGACGAAATCCTGAACGAAGCCGAGCTTCCCATCCGCTTCACCGCTTACACGCCGTGCTTCCGCGCCGAAGCGGGCGCTGCAGGCAAGGATACGCGCGGCATGATCCGTATGCATCAGTTCGACAAGGTCGAGCTGGTCTCGATCACCACGCCCGAGCAGTCGAACGCCGAGCACGAGCGCATGACCGACGCCGCGCAGGAAATCCTGAAACGCCTCGACATCGCGCATCGCGTCGTCACGCTGTGCACCGGCGACATGGGCTTCAGCGCGCGCAAGACCTACGACATCGAGGTCTGGCTCCCCGGCCAGAACCGCTTCCGCGAGATCAGTTCGTGCAGCAACTGCGGCGACTTCCAGGCACGCCGCATGAACGCGCGCTATCGCGGCCAGGACGGCAAGGTGAAGGGCCCGGTGCACACGCTGAACGGTTCGGGCCTGGCAATAGGCCGCACGTTGATCGCGGTGATGGAGAACTACCAGAACCCCGACGGCTCGATCGCGATCCCCGACGCCCTCAAGCTCTACATGGGCGGCCTCGAGAAGATCGAGCGGGCCTAGGCCACGCCCATCAGCAAAGCGATGGCGAATGGTGCCAGCACGGCCCCGCCGGTGGCGAGCAGCAGCCGCTGAATCAATTTCGCGGTGGTCAAGCTACCCCTCCGTATCGCACTGCCCGGGCACGATCAGACATCAGATCCGTTGCGGCACCATGAACATGGTGCGGCGATCTCGCGTCAATTTGTTCCGAAAACTGCGGTAAACCGGTGGGCCTCCGCTCTGACCGGAGGCCTCGCTGCTCAACCGCCTTTCAGATGCCGCGCCAGGCGTTCGCCGCCAACCATCCCGATCCGCATGAAACGCGGCCACGTTCCGCAGTTCGGCGAAGCGGTGTGTACGATTGTCGGATGGCACAGTACCATGTCGCCCGGTTCGCCACCCAGCTCCACGACACGCAGATGGATGCCGCCGATCTCGACGCCGTCCTCCATGAAAACCCGGCGCCGGTCTGCCGGTGAAGGCGCAGCACCGGTCAGTGCCGCGAGCCACGGATGCGCCTTGCTGAACCACTCGCGCTGCGCCGGCCCATCGTTGGCGCGCCGCCCTTCGGTGATCTGCGCATCCCACAACCGCAGCAGGCGATGCGATCCCGACACGATCGACGTGCCGCCGCTGCTAGGCGCCACCGCGCCGACGAAACTAAAGGCGAACACCGCGCACATGCCATCGCGATGCCACGCGACAGGGCTGTCCCAATGCCAGAGCGCGGCGCCCTTGCGGTCCTCCGGTACATCCCATGTGCCGCCTTGCGGAAACGTCGCGACCGCGCGCCCCCACTGCTTCGGCCACTGCCACTTGCCTTCGCCGAGCAGGTCGTCGATCGCGCCCTTCACGCGCGCGGTGTGGATCTTCGTCTGCATCGGGCTGGTCTTCCCGCCGCGCAGATCGCGCGCCGGCTGGACCCAGGTCGACCGGTCGTCGCGCTTGATGCCGTAAAGGTCGGACAACTCCTTCCACCACGCATCCTCCATGGCGTTGGCGTCCGCGCGTGCAAATGCGCCGCGGACTACGACAAAGCCGTCGCAGTGGAACTGGTCGATCTCGGATTTGGTAAGAACTGCGGATTGCATGGCTACCTCCTGTTTTGAGGCGCCCCGCGGCAGATTGCGCGCCCCAACAAGGTCGGGACGTCCAATCTACCGCGGCATTACCGCGGCCCACCGCAAGGCGCGGTGAACGATGGGTGGAGTGTGCTATCCCCGTGGCTAGGAATCAAGCCAGCCGGAGACACGTTCGTTGCGAATTCTGGTCACCAATGACGACGGCATCCATGCCCCCGGCCTGGTTTCGGCCGAAAAGATCGCCCGCGCCCTCTCCGACGACGTCTGGGTCGTCGCGCCCGAAGTCGAACAATCTGGCGCCTCTCACTCCCTGACGCTGACCCTCCCGCTCCGCCTGCGCGAGGTCGAGAAGAAGCGCTTCGCCGTCAGTGGCACGCCGACCGACTGCGTGATGATGGCCTGCGCTCACATCATGAAGGACAACCCGCCGGACCTGATCGTCTCCGGTGTCAACCGCGGCTCCAACATGGCCGATGACGTCACCTATTCCGGCACCATCGCCGGCGCGATGGAAGGCTGCGCCCTCGGTATCCCCTCCATCGCGCTCAGCCAGAGCTACGGCTTCGAGAACGAGGAATACCGCGTACGCTGGCAATGCGCCGAGACGCACGGTCCCGCCGTCGTGCGCGCGCTGATCGCACAGGGCTGGCCGGCAGACGCGGTGCTCATGAACGTCAACTTCCCCGACGCCGAGCCGGGCGACGTCAAGGGCGTCGACATCTGCGCGCAGGGAAAGCGCGACATGCAGACTGCCAATCTGGAACGCCGCATCGACGCGCGCGGCAATCCCTATTTCTGGATCGGCTTCAAGCGTGTCCGCTCCAACCCGCCGCAGGGCACCGATCTGCACGCCATCTACAACAAGCGCATCTCGGTAACGCCGCTGCACCTCAATCTCACCGAGTTCAAGGTGCTGGAAGCCATGCGCGAAAAGCTGGGCACCATAAAACTCGGCTAACGCTTTCAACTCTTCCCTTGCTTGTCATGGGCCCGCAACAGCGGGCCATCCAGTCGGTGCGCTTCCGCGTTTCCATTCCCGCGCTATTGGAGCAACGTCATCTGGATGGCCCGCTGTTGCGGGCCATGACAATGAGTGAGCAAGAACGCATGACCGACCCCCGCCAGATCCAGCTCATCATGGAACTGCGCGGGCAGGGGATCACCGATCCGCGCGTGCTCGACGCGATCGAGAAGACGCCGCGCCAGCTCTTCGTCGACGAGCCACTGGAATACGCCGCCTGGAACAACACCGCGCTGCCCATCGCCTGCGGCCAGACGATCAGCCAGCCTTTCGTCGTCGCCTATATGACGCAGCATCTGGACGTGCAGCCGAACCATCGCGTGCTCGAGATCGGCACCGGTTCCGGCTACCAGGCCGCGGTGCTCAGCCCGCTCTGCCGGCGCGTCTATACGATCGAGCGGCACCGGCCGCTGCTCAAACAGGCGGAGGAAAGGTTCAGGACACTGGGTCTTCATAACGTCGCCACGCGCCATGGCGACGGTTACAAGGGCTGGCCGGAACAGGCGCCGTTCGACCGGATTCTGCTGGCCGCCGCGCCGCCCGCTGTTCCTCCGATCCTTATCGAACAGTTAAAGCCCGGTGGCGCCCTTATCGCTCCAGTAGGCACAATTTCCGAGGCAAACGGCGCCCCGGCGGAAAGCTTTTCTCAACGATTGACGAAGATGATCCGAACTGAAACAGGCGTGAAGGAAGAGGTCCTGATCCCTGTTCTGTTCGTCCCGATGCTGTCGGGGCTGCCGTGAGGTGTGAACCACCATGGTCCGGATCTTCGAGTTGCAGCGCGTCGCCGCGCTGCTTGCCACCGTCCTTCTGTCGTCCGTCTTCCTGACCGGGTGCGTTTCCGACCCGCCGAAGACCGCGCTGGACTGGTTCCCGCAAGGCGATCCGCCGGCCCATCGCGTCGCTGACAACGGTCCGACGCCGCGTCCGCGGCCAGCGCATCACCACACGCACGCCGCCGCGCCGCCAACGCAGGCCGCGTCCGCCGATTGCCCGCCGGGACAGAACCATCCCGCCTGGTACACGCAGAACAATCCCCCGCCGGCCCGCCCGGCTGCGCCGCAGGCTGCCACCTATACGCCTGATCCGTCGCCGGGGGATGCCGGCGCGACCTTCGTGTGGCCGATCCAGGGCCGCGTCATCGCCGACTTCGGCGCCACGTCTTCTGGTGGCCGCAACGACGGCATCAATATCGCCGCCGCCACCGGCACGCCCATTCACGCCGCCGGTGCCGGCCAGGTCAGCTATGCCGGCAACGAATTGCGCGGCTACGGCAACCTCGTGCTCATCAAGCACGATGGCGGCTATGTCACAGCCTATGCCCATGCCGACCGCATCGTCGTGAACCGCGGCGACTACGTCGCCAGGGGGCAGGTGATCGGCTACTCCGGACAGACCGGCGACGTCACGAGCCCACAGCTCCACTTCGAGATCCGCAAGGGCATCACCCCGGTCAACCCGCGCACGATGCTGACGACGCGCACGGCGAGCGCAAACTAGAGGGTCACGCCGAGTTCGCCCGCCAGGTCCTGCACGAACTGCCATGCCACGCGGCCCGAACGGCCGCCGCGTCCCGTCGCCCACGCCAGCGCGCGGCGGTGCAGCTCGTTCTTCTCCACGATCAGCCCGTAATGCGATGCGTAACCGTCGATCATCGCGAGGTATTCGTCCTGCCCGCAATTGTGGAAGCCGAGCCACAGGCCGAAGCGGTCGGACAACGACACCTTCTCCTCCACCGCCTCCGACGGGTTGATCGCGGTCGAGCGCTCGTTCTCCATCATGTCGCGCGGCATCAGGTGACGCCGGTTGGATGTGGCGTAGAACAGCACGTTCTCTGGCCGTCCCTCGAGCCCGCCCTCCAGCGCCGCCTTCAGCGACTTGTACGACGTGTCGTCGCGGTCGAAGGACAGGTCGTCGCAATAGAGCAGGTAGCGCCTCTTGTCCGCGCGAAGCACGCGCAGCAGCACCGGCAGGCTCGCGATCTCCTCGCGGTGGATTTCCACGAGCACCAGCCGCGCCGCTCCCTTGCGGCCGCGGTTCACCTCGCCATGCACTGCCTTCACCAGCGAGCTCTTGCCCATGCCCCGCGCGCCCCACAAAAGCGCATTGTTGGCCGGCAAGCCGTCAGCGAAACGGCGCGTGTTCTCCAGCAGCGTGTCGCGGTTGGCGTCCACGCCCTTCAGCAGCGACAGAGGCACCGCCGCTACCCGTTCGACGGGCAGCAGCCCGCCGTGTGCCGGCTCCCAGACGAAGGCGTCGCCTGCGGCAGGCGGCCGCGTCGCGACAGCCGGCGGCGCCAGCCTCTCCAGGGCTTCCGCGACCCGCTTCAGGAGGTCATTCTCCCCACGCAACCCCTTGTCCACAGAACCCTTCGCCACCATCTAAGTCCTTGATTTGCTGCGGTTGCAAAGGAGGGCGGCGCGGCTATATTCCCGGCCTTCCGGCGTGGCCACAGCGCCCCACCATCCCTCACCAAGCGGACAATTAATGGATACGTCGACCCTCATACAGATCGCGCCGCTGATCTTCATCTTTGCGATCATGTATTTTCTGATGATCCGTCCGCAACAGCAGCGCCAGAAGCAGCTTCGCGAGATGATCGACAATGTCCGCCGCGGCGACACCGTCGTGACCGCCGGCGGCATCGTCGGCAAGGTCACCAAGGCGACCGCCAAGGAAGACACCGAGGTCACCGTTCAGATCGCCGACGGCGTGCAGGTGCAGGTGGTCAAGGCCACGCTCACCGAAGTTCGCGCCAAGGGCCAGCCGGTCGAAACCAAGGCGAGCTGACCCGCCTATGCTGCAAGTCTCGAACTGGGTCCGCATCGTCGTCGCCGTCATCGTGCTGGCGGGCATTCTCGTCGCGCTGCCCAACGCGCTGCCGCAGCCGGTGCTGGACAAGTATCCACGCTGGCTGCCGAAGAACACGGTCACACTCGGCCTCGACCTCCAGGGCGGCTCGCATCTGTTGCTCGAAGTCGGTCTCGATGCCGTCAACAAGGACAAGATCGAGTCGCTCCAGGGCGATATCCGGCGCGTCCTGCGCAAGGCCAAGCCCTCCATCGGCTACCAGTTTGGAGCCAGCTCGGGCGACGGCATTGCCGTCAAGATCACCGATCCCACGCGCCGCGACGAGGCCAAGGGGCTGATCCAGGCGCTCAACCCCAGCGTCTCCAACTCGCTCCTCGGCGTCGGCACCAGAGCCTACGACTTCACCGACGATGGCAACGGCACCTTCACGCTGAAGATGACCGACCGGTACAAGCTTCAGACGCAGCAGGAGATCGTCGCCCAGTCGATCGAGGTCGTGCGCAAGCGCATCGACGAGCTCGGCACGCGCGAGCCATCCATCGAACGCCAGGGCGACGACCGCATCGTGGTCGAGGTGCCCGGCCTCTCCGACCCCCAGCACCTGATCGACATCCTCGGCAAGACCGCCAAGATGACGTTCCAGCTGGTCGACATGACGGCCGACGGCTCGGGCCGCTACAACACGCCGAACGCCGTCGCGCCCATCGGCGACGAGGTCCTGCCGGTCAAGGACAAGAACGGCCTTATCGTCCGCTATGTCGTGGTCGAGCGCCGCGTCGCGATCAGCGGCGACCGCCTCGTCGATGCCCAGGCCGGCTTTGACCAGAACCACGGCGAACCGATCGTCTCGTTCCGCTTCGACAGCGTCGGCGCCAAGGAGTTCGGCGACATCACCAAGGCCTATCCGCCCCAGACCCAGCGCTTCGCTGTCGTGCTCGACAAGGTCGTGATCACCGATCCCGTGATCAACGAGCCGATCCTCGGCGGTTCGGGCCAGATCAGCGGCAGTTTCACGCCCGACAGCGCCAACGACCTCGCCACGTTGCTGCGCGCCGGCGCGCTGCCCGCGCCGTTGAAGGTGATCGAGCGCCGCACTGTCGGCGCAGGTCTCGGCGCGGACTCGGTGACCGCCGGCAAGTACTCGGCGCTCGCGGGCCTCATCCTCGTCGCCCTCTTCATGATCGCGCGCTACGGCCTGTTTGGCCTCTTCGCCGACATCGCGCTCACCCTCAACGTCATCCTGCTGATGGCGGCGCTCACATTGTTCGGCGCCACCCTCACGCTGCCCGGCATCGCCGGCATCGTGCTGACCATGGGCATGGCGGTCGACGCCAACGTGCTGATCTACGAACGCATGCGGGAGGAGCAGAAGAACGGCCGCTCCATGCTCGCCTCGATCGACCAGGGCTTCCGCCGCGCCATGGCGACCATCATCGACGCCAACTCGACCCACCTGATCGCCGCGCTGATCCTGTTCCAGCTGGGTTCCGGCCCGGTCCGTGGCTTCGCGGTCACGCTGGGCGTCGGCATCGTGACCTCGTTCTTCACCGCGGTGATGGTGACCCGCCTGATCGTGGTCTACTGGCTCCAGATCCGCCGTCCCAAGCGCCTTGCCATTTGACGGGCTTCCTAAAGGTCACGCTTTACAAAGTCCCTGCCCAAAAAAGGGCTGAAACCCCGGACTTTCGGGGTTAAGCTCCCCGGACTTAAACGGGAGGGACGGCCATGGCGGCCTTTTTGGGAAATCTGCGCAATGTGGTGATCGCGGGGCTCGTGCTCGCGATCCTGGTTATCGCCGTTCGGTTCTCGTACGGCGGACTGGACTTTGCGGGCGAGGCCTTCTGGGCCTACATCATCCGCGTGCTGCACGTCATCAGCGGCGTGATGTGGATCGGCCTGCTCTGGTACTTCAACTTCGTCGCCACCCCGACCATGCCGTCGATCCCGGCGGAGCTGCGCCCCGCACTCGGCAAGTACATCACGCCCGCCGCGCTGTTCTGGTTCCGCTGGGGCGCGATGAGCACGCTGGTGTTCGGCATTCTGCTCGCCGGAATCAACCGCTACATCGTACAGGCCTACACCCTCGACATCGTCAACGACCCGACGGGCAAGGCCTTCGGCACGCCGTCCTACCTGCTGATCGGCATCGGCATGTGGTTCGCCACCATCATGTGGTTCAACGTCTGGTTCGTGATCTGGCCCAACCAGCAGAAGGCGCTGAGCCTCAACCCGGCCTATGCCAACCTCGACGCTGCGGCCAGGACCGCCGCCGGCGGCACCGCGGGCCGCTTCAGCCGCATCAACACGCTGCTGTCGATCCCGATGCTGTTCTGCATGGTTGCCGCCTCGCACATGCCTTAAGTCGCGGGCGACACGCTGGAGAATTGGAAGCCGCTGGAGCAATCCGGCGGCTTCTTCGTTACAAGCCACCATGGCCATTGCCGACCCCGTCGCCCAGCTCGTCCGCAGCGCCGATCCGGACCGCTATCTCTCAGCGTTGTTCGCGCCGGCCGGCAGGCGCCCGCTGCTGCATGCGCTCTACGCCTTCAACATCGAGATCGCGCGCGTCGCCGACACGGTGCGCGAGCCGATGATGGGTGAGATCCGCCTCGAATGGTGGCGCGAGACCCTGGCCGGCGCGCGCCAGGGCGAACCGCGCAACCACGACACCGCGCGGGCCCTCACCGGCCTGTTCCTCGACACCCGCCTGCCGCCTGAACCGTTCGAGGCGATGCTTGCCGCCCGCACCTTCGACTCCACCTCGGAAGCCTTCGCCGACCGCGCCCGGGTGGAGGCGTATTGCGACGCGACCGCTGGCAACCTCACGCGCCTCGCCATGCAGATCCTCGGCGGAGAAAACGAAACCGCCGCGCGCCACGCCGGCATCGCGTATGCGCTCGCCGGCATCCTGCGTTCGCTGCCGCATCACGCCGCGCGGCACAAACTGATGCTGCCGCTCGACCTGCTCGCCGCGGTGAAGCTCACGCCGCAGGAGTTCTTCCACGGCGGTCACACCCAGAAGGTGAAGGCCGCGGTCAGCCAGATGGCGCTCTGGGCCCGCGAGCACTACGACAAGGCCCGGGCCGCGCGAGTCCCGCCCGCACTCCTTCCCGCCGTCCTGCCCGCGAGCCTCGTGCCGCTTTTCCTGCATCGCGTCACACGCCGCGCGTTCGATCCGCTGACGCGCGTGCCGGAAATCCCCATCCACCGGCGCCAGGTGCGTCTTCTCTTTGCCGCCACGCGCAAGCGCATCTGATCGCGGCGCAAAAAGAAGCCCCGGCCGAGCTTGGGGGCGGGCCGGGGCAACGAACGAGGCCTTCGAAGGAGAGGGGAAGGCCCCATCATCGACAGATTCAGCGGGCGGGGGACGCGCCGCTGATGACGTCATCATGTACGGACGGCCGCGCTCCAAACTTGACGCCGATCAAGGCGGCGACAATGCCGCACCCGCCCTGCATCACCGCCGATGCCAAACACCAACAAGGTCGCGCTGCTTTACCGCCCCCTCACCCCAACCCTCTCCCCCACTACGTGGGGGCGAGGGCGCAGTGTTGGGTTGGCGCAAGACGTGTGAGCGCGATCTTTCCGACGCGATGGGCGCGTCAACTCTCTATCCATTTCCGATTGGTGATTGCCAACCGTGCTCAGTCAAAACCGCCTCAACTTCGGATTTGCCGAAATCTGTAAGCTGGATCACCGCACGCTCCTCGAGCTGCCATTTCCAAAGCTGCTCCGCTTCCGACCAGAGGAACTTGCTGTCTAAGCTCAGAAGCAAATCCCTTTGCTCTTGCTTGTCGAGAGCTTCGCCGAGCGAGTGCTCAAGCTCCATTCTTAGTTCTATCAACCCAAGCTCGGCGAGTGAGAGCAATTCGGCGCCAATTCGCTTGAACTCTTCTCTCGAGCGAAGGCCAAGGAAGACCGTGTTGATGAGAGCGGCGGCATCTTCGCTCCCGGCTTCATCAAGGAGGGAGAAGATCGCACGTTGCGCGATGGTGTACGAATTGGTGCTCATTCCCATGGCGCGCAGCCCTACTCCGCCGCCACCTTCGCCCCACCAAGCCACGCATCCAGATCCCGCAGTGCGCGGTGGCTTTGCGCCTTCTTCCGCTCCTTGCCGCGCGTCTTGGGCGGCGGCTCGGGGAACAGGCCGAAGTTCACGTTCATCGGCTGGAACATCTTCTCGTCAGCGCCGCCGGTGATGTGACCAAGAAGGGCGCCTAGCGCCGTCGTCGCCGGCGGCGGCACCACGGCGCGGCCCGCTAGCTCGTCCGCCGCGAAGCGACCGGCCAGCAACCCGATCGCCGCGCTCTCGACATAGCCCTCGACGCCCGTCACCTGGCCCGCGAAGCGCAGCGCCGGCCGCAGCTTCAGCCGCAGCGATCCATCGAGCAACCGCGGCGAGTTGATGAACGTGTTGCGATGCAGCCCGCCATGCCGCGCAAACGTTGCGTTCTGCAAACCCGGGATCATGCGGAAGATGCGCGTCTGCTCGCCGTATTTCAGCTTGGTCTGGAAGCCCACCATGTTCCACAGCGTGCCCAGCGCGTTGTCCTGGCGCAGCTGCACCACCGCATAGGGCCGCTCTGCGCGCCTGGGATCGTGCAGGCCCACCGGCTTCATCGGCCCGAAGCGCAGCGTCTCGACCCCACGCGACGCCATCACCTCGATCGGCAGACAGCCCTCGAAATAGGGCGTCGTCTTCTCCCACTCGCGGAAATCGGTCTTCTCGCCCGCCAGCAGTTCGGCGATGAACGCCTCGTACCGCGCCTTGTCCATCGGGCAGTTGATGTAGTCCGCGCCGTCTCCCTTGTCGTAGCGCGACTGCATCCAGCAGATGTCGAAGTCGATCGACTCCCTGTTCACGATCGGCGCGATGGCGTCGAAGAACGACAGCGACTCCTCGCCGGTCAGCGCGCGCACCGCCTCCGCCAATGCGGGCGAGGTCAGCGGCCCCGTCGCGATGATGGTCGAACGCCACCCGTCGGGAGGCAGGCCCGCCACTTCCCCGCGCGCGATGCGGATGTTCGGATGCGTCTCCAGCGTGCGGGTGATGGTGTCGGAGAACGGCACGCGGTCCACCGCCAGCGCGCCGCCGGCCGGCAGGCGATGCGCGTCCGCCGTGCGCATGATCAGCGACCCGGCGCGCCGCATCTCCTCATGTAGCAGGCCGACGGCGTTGTTCTCCCAGTCGTCGGAGCGGAACGAGTTCGAGCACACCAGCTCCGCCAGCCCGTCGGTGACATGTGCCTCGGTCCCGCGCACCGGCCGCATCTCGTGCAGCACCACACGCGCGCCCGCGTTCGCCGCCTGCCACGCCGCCTCGCTCCCCGCCAATCCGCCGCCAACAATGTGAAGTTCGTCGCTCATGGGCGCTCAATAGAGCTTGATCCTCCCCCGCGATAGCGGGGGGAGGGGACCGCGAAGCGGTGGAGGGGGCGGCCGGCCCGCGCCGTCTGCACGAAGCAAGAATATTATCAAAGTTATCCACAAGAAAGGACTTGAAACCTAAAAAATGATCCCTATCTGTCCGACAGAAGCAACGAGGGTCTGTCCGTGACGTAGAGCGGAAAGCATGTGGAAATACAGGGCATTAGGCGTTCGCTCCATGCGCGCCGCGGTGAGGGTAGAGGGTGTGACGGCCCCACTCGCCAGGCCGGCTGATGATCGAAAGGGTGCCCCGTGGCGCGCTTCAGGTGCGCGCGGCGGGAGGCCAGCCCGTTTCGATCAGCAAGGTGGGTGCAGCGGGACCGGTCCGGCGGCGCCCGCTTTGTCGCGTCCGCCGCGATCTACTCGTTGATATTCTGGTAGGCCGTGAACAGAACCTTGCCGCCGACGACGCCGAACAGGAATTCGTTGCCGTTGCAGTCGACGATCCAGTTGCCGAACCCGAACTGCGTCTTGTCGCCCTGGTAGGCGGCCGCGTTGCCGCCAATGCAGCCGAGCAGGCTGTCGTCCAGCCAGATCGACAGCTTCTTGTGGTCCTTGAGATAGGCCGCCTTCGCCAGCGTCGGTGGCGAGCCGTAATTGTCGACCTTGAGCGGCCAGTTCACCTGGTCCGCCAGCTTGACCCAGTCCTTCGCCTTCACGGTTGCGACAAACGTCTTGCGCGCCGCGTCCAGTCCCGCCGGCTTCGGCGGATCGGCCGCAAACGCCGCAGTAGCAACAAGCGCGGCCAACGCCGCGAGAACAATGCGCTTCACCATTTCAGTTCCAGATCGGTGGTTTGCGATCGATCCAGGGCTGGGCCTGCTCTATCTGGGCAGCAAGGCGGAACAATGTCGCCTCGTCGCCATACCGGCCCGAGAACATCATCGACACCGGCAAATTGTTCTCCGGCGAGATTGCCATCGGCATCGACATCGCGGGCTGCCCGGTCAGGTTCGCGAGCGGTGTGAGACCATAGATCTGCCCCTGCCGCATGTTGAACTCGCGCGCGCGCACTTTCATGGTGTCGAGGAAGCCGAGCGGCGGCGCCGGCGAAATCTGGATGGGCTGCAACAAGACGTCGAACTGCCGGTACAGCGCCAGGATCTGCCGCCCGATCTGCCGGATGGTTTGAAGACCCCAGGCGACGTCCTTCGGGCTCGTCTCCTTCGCGCCGCGATAGCCGACCAGCGTCAGCCACTCGACCGTGCTTTCGTCGATCGGGCGGCCCATCTTTTCCGCCCATTCTTCGTAACCGACGATACCAACCGCGCCCGACACGAAACCCTGCGCCTTGTAGAGTCGCCTGAGCCTGACGCCCAGCGTCGGCACGTCAATCATCGTGTGCCCCAGGCTCTCGCACAGCTTCACCGTGGCATCGAACGTCTTCTGCACGTCGGGATGCAACGGCTGGCCCTGTACCGTCTCGGTGCAGAACCCGATGCGCAGCCGGCCCGGCAGCGTCGCGATCTCGTCCATATACGGCCGCGCCTTCGGCGCCGGCGCATAGGGCGCATCGTCTTCCGGATAGCCGGTCCAGTCCAGCATCGCCGCGCTGTCGCGCACGGTGCGCGTCACCACATGATCCACGATCATGCCGTGCGCCCGCCCGCGATCGTCGGGCCCGCCGGGATTCCGGAACTGCGTCGGCTTCATGCCGAACAACCCGCACTGCGCCGCCGGAATGCGGATCGAGCCGAGACCGTCCGAGGCATGCGCCATCGGCACGATGCCCGCCGCGACTGCCGCCGCCGCGCCGCCCGACGATCCGCCCGTCGAGTGGTTGAGATTCCACGGATTGTGCGCGCTGCCCAGGAAGCGCCCTTCCGTCGTACCGGGGATGCCGAACTCCGGCGTGTTGGTCTTGCCGTACAGCACCATGCCGGATGCGCGATAGCGCTTGGTGAGCTCCGCATCCTGCGGGGAGACATACCCTTCGAGCAGCTTGCTGCCGTTGGTCATCGGCCAGTTGGCGACTGCCATGCTGATGTCCTTGATCAGGAACGGCACGCCCTTGAACGGCCCGTCGGGCAGCTTGCCCTTCGCCACCGCGCGCGCCTCGTCATAGGCCTTGTAGACGATCGCGTTCAGCCGCGGATTGTTCTTCTCGCTGCGCGCAATTGCTTCTTCGAGAAGCTCCAATGGCGACACCTCGCCCTTGCGCACCAGGTGCGCCAGGCCGAGGCCGTCGTAGTCGGTGTATTCGGCGAATGCCATGTCAGATCCTCACCTGCGAATAGCGCTGCGCCCAAGGTGACGCCTTTTCCAGCTCCGCGGCAAGCTTGAGCAAGGTCATCTCGCCGCCGGCGCGCGCACAGAACTGCACGCCCAGCGGCAGCCCGTCCTTGCTCCAGTAAAGCGGCAGGTTGATTCCCGGCGTGCCGGTGGAATTCTGCATCGACGTGAACGGCACATAGCCGAAGTTGGGCGCAAAGCCCTTCTGGACATCGGTCTCGTCGACGTTGAGAGTACCGAGCTTCATCGGCGGCCGGCCCAGGGTCGCGGTCAGCCATACGTCGGTGGTCTCGTACCACGCTGCAAGCTTGCGTCCTTCGCGCATCATCGTCTGCCTTGCCTGCGTCAGTGCAACAGCGCTGACCAGCTTGCCCATCTTGTAGAGGCCCAGCGTCAGGCCCTCGACCACCTGCAACGACGGCGCGATACCGGTCTGCTGCTCCAGCATGTCGAGCTGGTAGGCGACGTTGGCGCACCAGACGGTCGAGAACGCATTGACCAGCCCGCTCGCATCGATTGGCGGATCGCGCTCTTCCACGATATGCCCCAGGCTCTCGCACAGCTTCGCGGCCTTCTTCACCGCGGCGGTGACTTCCGGATCGTGCGCCGTGCCGTTCATCATCTTGGTGCTGAGCGCGATCCTGAGCCGCTTGGGCTTGCGCCTTATGCCCTCGAGATACGATCCCTCCGGCGGCGGCGCCCAATACGGATCGCCGTAATCGACGCGGCCCAGCGCGTCCAGCGCCGCCGCGGTATCGCGCACCGACTTGGTAACGACGCCGTCCATCGACAACCCGCTGGTGGCGTCGGCCGCTTCAGGTCCCTGGCTAACCCGGCCGCGCGTCGCCTTGAGTCCGACCAGGCCGCACGCCGACGCAGGAATACGGATCGACCCGCCGCCATCGGTCGCATGCGCAATCGGCACGATGCCGGCGGCAACCGCCGCCGCCGATCCGCCCGATGATCCGCCCGGCGAGTGCTCCAGATTCCACGGATTGTGCGCCGGCCCGTACAGCTTGCACTCGGTCGTCGGCAGGATGCCGAACTCCGGCACATTGGTCTTGCCGAATGGGATAAGGCCCGCCGCCTTGAAGTTGGTCACCGTGTTGGACTGAACCGCCGCGCCTGTCGCGGGCACCATTCGCGAGCCCGACCGGGTCGGCCAACCGGCAACATTCGCGCGCATGTCCTTCAGCAACATCGGTACGCCGCCAAACGCGCCCGTTGTCAACTTGCCCCTTGCTGCCGCGCGCCCGCCATCTGCATCCATGAAGACGATGGCGTTGAGCTTGGGATTCAGCGCCTCGGCGCGAGCGATGGCTTCATCCATGACCTCGCGCGCCGACACCTTCTTCTTTGCGATCAGTGCGGCCAGGCCAAGCGCGTCGTATTGTGCGTATTCCGTGAAGCTCATCTCAAACCATTATCGTCGCATAGCGCTGAAACCACGGCTGTGCCTTTTCGAGCTGCGCTGCCAACCGCAGCAGCGTTTCCTCATCGCCGAATGGCGCGACGAATTGCGTTCCGATGGGTAGGTCGTGCTTGTTCCAGTACAGCGGCACGTTAATCGCTGGCTGCCCCGTCATGTTCTGCACCGGCGTGAACGGGACATAGTCGAGCTGCGGCATGAACGAGATGGCCAGGTCCTCGCTGTCCAGCTTGAACACGCCGTTCTTCTCCGGTGGCCGCGATAGCGTCGGCATAAGCCACACGTCATAGGTCTCATGGAAGCGCGCCATCTCGCGGCAGGCGATGTTGTTGACCGCCTTGGCGCGGACATACTGGCTGGCGGTGACTTTCTTGCCTTCCTGGTACATCGCCCAGGTCATGCCTTCGAACAGCTGCCGCGTGGGCGTTTGCCCGGTCAGCGCCGCTATCTGGTCGATGCCAGCCGACAGGCCGCCTGTCCAGAAAGCGCCAACGAACGCATCCATCAGCATGCGCAGATCGAGGTTCGGCGTCGCTTCTTCGACCTTGTGGCCCATTTGCTCGCACAGCTTCGCCGCATGCTTCGTCGCCGCGACGCTGTCAGGATGCAATGGATTACCATCCAATCGTTTCAAGCTCAGCGCGATGCGAAGGGACTTGGGCTTCCGCTTGATCGCCGCCAGATACGACTCCGGTCCTGGCGGCTCCGCTACCGGATCGCCCGGCACGAAGCCGCGCACCGCGTCCAGCGCGGCGGCGGTATCTCGCACGGTGCGGGACACGACCAGATCATTCGCGATGCCATCGAGCGACTCGCCGAAGTCGGGACCGTGACTGACCCGCCCACGCGATGGCTTCAGCCCGACCAGACCATTGGCCGATGCAGGGATACGGATAGAACCACCGCCATCATTAGCATGCGCCAATGGCACGATGCCGGCAGCGACCGCGGCGCCCGAGCCGCCCGAAGACCCCCCGGTCGAATGTTCCAGATTCCACGGATTGCACGCGGGGCCGTACAGCTTTGACTCTGTCGTCGCGACAAGCCCGAACTCGGGCGCGTTGGTCTTGCCGAACGGGATCAGACCGGCAGCTTTGAACTTCTGCACGAGGATGTCGTCGTGCGGCATAGGGACAGACGGAATGAACGCGGAGGCGTTGCGCGTCGGCATGCCTTCGCAGTTGCCGAAAATGTCTTTGAGCAGAAAAGGTACGCCGGCAAATGGTCCCTTGCCTAGCTTGCCCGCTGCCGTCTTTCGCGCGCGGTCGTAATCCTTGAACACTACCGCGTTGAGCTTGGGATTGAGGGCTTCGGTGCGCGCGATGGCTTCGTCCATCAGCTCGGACGGCTTGATCTTCTTCTTCGCGACGAGCGCCGCCAAACCCAGCCCGTCGTAAGACGCGTACTCCTTAAACGCCATGCTGCACCCACCCCGCCTTGTTTCCTGACCTTAACCGAGCGTTCTAACGGGAGTCACGGGCGCGCGCATTCGCGGCAATGCAGCATTTTGGGCGGCGATTGCCGCCCGGAAGTCCGGCACCTAGTATGCCGAAGGTTGGCTTGGGGGCGTTGTGGTGAAAATTCCGTTCGAGCAGACGATCACGGGCGCATACCGGTTTGTGTTTTCGAACTTCCTCTCTGTGATCGGAATTAGCTGGTTTCCGTTCCTGTTGTTCGCCGCCGTCCTCGCCGGTGCCGTGATGACCGTGTTTCCGCTGTTCAACGGCCTGATCGTCGAAGGCACCAACAACCAGATCGACACCGCGCGGCTGGGCGCCGTCGTCGGTCAGATAAGCGGCACGTTCCTGCTTGTCGCAGTTGCTGGCCTATTCGCACAGGCGATCGTCAATGTGGGCCTGATGCGCAAGGCCCTGGGACAGCACCCCGGCCCGGTGTTCATATTCTTCTCGCTTGGAAGCCAAGTGTGGCAGCTCATCGGGTCCTATCTGCTGCTAATGCTGCTGGCCTGGGGCGGTGTCGCGCTCGCGGCTGTTGCGATAACCGCGCTGTCCTTCCTGCTCCAGAAGTCGGCGCCGAGTGCGCAGGTGCCGGTGACAGTGCTTCTGGTCATCGCCGCCTATATTTTTGCGGTCTATGCCATGGTCCGCGTGAGCTTCTTCATTCCGGCTGTGGTCGTGGCAGAGAACCACATAGGGCTTCGCCGCGCCTGGCATCTGGGACGCGGCAATTTCTGGCGAATCGTCGGCATCATGCTCGCCGTCCTCCTGCCGCTCGGCGTCGTGGTGTCCACGATCACGCAAGCCATCATGCAGCTGGCTATCGGCGCGCCTGCTGAGCTCCGCCCAAATGCGACGTCGGCAGAGATACAGGCTTTCTTTGCAAAGCTTGCCGCCGCGTTCGTCAAGATCGGGCCGTATTTCGCGGTTGTGGAACTGCTTTACGTCATCCTTCTCTCCGCCCTGCTGGCGGGCGCCAGCGCGGTCGCCTACAAGCTCGTGACCGGCGCCGATACCGCCGCAAGGACCTTTGCATGAACAAATTGCCCGTAGGCCAGGTCATCCGCGAAGCCTACGTCTTCACCTTCACCGAGATTGGCACCGTCATCGGGCTCACATGGATACCGACGGTCATCAACACCGTGGCGTCCTACTTCATGTTCCGCGCGTATGTCGTGACGCTGGAGGGCCTCGGAACGGGCGCCACGACGCCGGCAGACAGCCAGGCGATCCTGCCCCTTCCGCTCGCAATATTGTGCCTGTTCATGGTGGGCATGGTGGGCGTCGCATTGACCCGCCAGGTCCTGGGGATTCGCAAAGGACCCGCTTTCGCTCACTTCGCACTGGGTGGGGAAGAATTTCGCGCCTTCGCCGGGTTCGTCGGCGTCTACTTGATGACGTTACTGTTCGTGCTGTTGCTCATGGTGGTTGTTGGCTCGGTCGCGGTCATGATGGGCGGTGCGGCTGGCTCTGCGGCCGGTGGGATCGCTGGGCTCGCGGGCATCGTCGGCGTCTTCCTTATGATCTACGCCGTTGTCCGGCTGGGCTATCTCCTTGTCCCGTCCGTCGTCGTCGACGGCCAGTTCGGCCTGACACGCAGCTGGCAGCTGACCAAAGGCAATTTCTGGCGCATCGTGGCGATCCTGCTCGCGACGCTGATGCCGCTGGCACTAATATCCGACGTCGCATCCGCGCTGGTCATCGGGTCATTGCCAACCGCCGCCGACGCGACACAGCCGACCGACCTGGCGGGCGTCGCGCGGATCTGGGCGGATCAGCTTCACGAGACGATGCCGCACCTGCCGGCGCTCATGGGCGTAAGCCTTGTTCTCGCCCCGCTGGGGTACAGCTTGCTGTTCACGCCAGCGGCGCTCGCCTATCGTATTCTTGCTGGCAAGGCGATCATTCAGGCTCACGACGGTTGAAAGTTTCGCGGCTGAGTCGCCGCACATCCGGAAGACGAGGCTTGCGCAATATCCGGCTGATCCTGGTGCTCGCTGTCGTCTACATCGACATGCTGGGTGTCGGCCTGTCTTACCCGATCCTGCCCAAGTTGGTGCAGCATTTCCAGCACGGCGATGTTTCGACCGCGTCCTATGCGGTCGGCCTGATCGCATCGGCGTTTTCGCTGATGCAGTTCTTCGTGGCGCCGCTGCTTGGCGCCTTGTCGGATCGTTTTGGCCGCCGTCCGGTCCTGTTGTTGTCGCTGGCAGGATCCTCGGTTTCCTATTTCGTGATGGCGGCTGCACCGAGCCTGACGGTGCTGATCGCGGGCCGCCTTTTCGCAGGCGCGATGGCGGGCTCGTCTTCCACTGCCGGCGCTTACATCGCCGACATCACGCCACCGGAAAGACGTTCACAGAGCTTCGGCCTGATCGGCGCGATGTTCGGCTTCGGTTTCATCACAGGTCCCGTGATCGGCGGCCTCCTCGGCGAAGTCGAACTCCATCTGCCTTTCTTGGCGGCGGGAATTCTCTGCGTCGCGAACCTAGCCTTTTCCTGGTTCGCATTGCCTGAGTCGCTGGCGCCGGAGAACCGTCGTTCCTTTCGGGTGCGCCAGGCAAATCCGATCGGCGCGTTGCGCGAGATCGGCCGCTATCCGTCTGTGTATGTCCTGCTCGCGATCTTTGTGATGGGCGTGTTCGGCAACCGCGTGTCGGAGATGACCTGGGTGCTGTACACCAGCTACCGCTTCCAGTGGACGCCCTTTGACGCCGGTTTGTCGCTCGCCGTTGTCGGCCTCATCTTCGTGGTGGGGCAGGGGTGGTTCGTGCGAGTGCTGATCGGATGGATCGGAGAACGTCCGGCCATCCTGCTCGGCCTTCTCATGAGCGCGGTGGTGTGCGTTGGCTACGGCTCCGTCACCAAGGGCTGGATGATGTATGTTGTCATGCCGTTCTCGGTGTGCGCCTGGACGGTGGCGCAACCTGCGGTGCAGGGCGCGATGTCGCGGCAGGTCGCTGCGAACGAGCAGGGGCTTCTGCAGGGCGCGGCCACGAGCATCACGGCGCTGTCTTCGATCTTCGGGCCGATTATCTGGACAAGCCTGTTCGGATACTTTGTGAGCCCGGCGGCGCCTGTCATCATCCCCGGGGCCGCATTCTTTGTATCGGCCGCGGTCTTCGTCCTCGCACTTGCACTTGCGTGGCAATGGGAGCACAGCCATCCACAGCCAGAACGGGTAGTTCCGTCTTAGGAAGTTCACGACCGTGGTGTTAGATTCGCCTCACGTTGGGGTAAGGGGTGCAGAATGCACAAGGTGTCGGTTGGTAGCAGCATTGGGCATGCGTATGAATTTTTTCTTCAGAATTTGACCAATGTGATCGGCACCGCCTGGTTGCCGGCGCTCATATATGCCGTTGGCTTTTTCCTGTTCTTCCAGCACATGCACGACTGGATGCCGATCGAGCGGCAGGACCTTGCCGCCGTCGTGCTCACGGCCTTCACGTTTATAGGCGCATGGGCCTTCACCCTGGTGATTCACGCCGTGATCGGCATTTCGCTGACGCAGGAAGCGCTGGGAGTCAGGAAGGACTTCACGCTGGCGCATTTCGTGATCGGACCGAGGGAATTGCGGCTGTTCTTCGCCTATGTCCGATTCTATTTCGTCGCGCTGTTGCTCTATGTCGCGTTTGCCGCCGTCAGCGTCGGAGCGATGTACGTTGCCCAGCACTATGGCAGCGGCCTCGCACCGAAGATCAAGCTCGGCGAGTTCTCGCCCGCGGTGGTCGCGGCCGCGTTGCTGACGATCGTGCTGTTCGTCTGGTACTTGCTCGCAATGCTGAGGCTGTTCTTCCTGCTCGCCGCCGTCGCGTCGGCGGAGCACCACGCGCGGCTGTCACATGCCTGGTCGCTCACCCGCGGTTCGGAGCTTCGCATCCTGGTGGTGTACATCGGCACGTTCCTCCCGCTGGCCATCGCGGCCGTGGTCGGCCTTTACTTCTTGATCGGCCCGGACCAGTGGGCGCATGCGATCGCGGCGATGCAGGCCCAGAAGGCCGGCGCGCCGCCAGCGCTTGCCCCGTTCTATGCCGAGCACGCCTTTGTGTTCGCCGCCGCGGTCGGGGTGCTGTCGCTGCTTGGCAGCGCGTTGCTCGCCGGCGCATCAGCGCACGCCTATCGCGTTACCTCCGGACATGAGCGCGCAGAGCGCGAAGACGATGCCGGACAGGTGGACGCGGCACTCGAGCCGGAAACCGTGGCGGCGGTGCCCGTCGTTGCTCCGGTGGCCGAGGAACTGCCAGCAGCAGTGCACCATGAGCATCACGATAGCCACGGCCTCACCGAAGAAGCTCCGCATCACGGCGACAATCATCACAGCGGCAACGGTCACAACAGCGATCATGCTGCGCATGACGGGGGCCATGGCGACCACGCAGTGCATGCGCGCGATGGCCACCACGAAGACGCGCCGGTCGAGTTGAGCGCGGCGGACGAAGACCATCACGCCGAGCACGGCAACGGCCACCATGCCACCGAATCGCATGAAGGACATGGGGACGGCGCTCAGGCGAGCAACGGCGATCATGGTGAGGGCGGCCACGACCATCACAACAACAACCACGACGACCACCACCGGCACGACGACCGCGAGGCGGCCTAGTTACTCGGCCGCCTTCAACTTCTTGCCGGTCAGTTTCTCGGGCGCACGGTTCTTCAGCAAGCTTTTGAGGTACTGGCCGGTGTAGGATCGCGCGACTTTCGCGACCTCCTCCGGCGTGCCCTGCGCCACGACTTCGCCGCCGCCGTCACCGCCTTCGGGGCCGAGGTCGATGATCCAGTCGGCGGTCTTGATGACTTCGAGGTTGTGCTCGATCACGACGACCGTGTTGCCGTTGTCGACCAGCTCGTGCAGCACCTCAAGCAGCTTCTTCACGTCGTGGAAGTGCAGGCCGGTGGTTGGTTCGTCCAGGATGTAGAGCGTGCGGCCGGTGGCGCGGCGCGACAATTCCTTCGACAGCTTCACGCGCTGCGCTTCGCCGCCAGACAGTGTCGTCGCCTGCTGGCCGACCGAGATGTAGCCAAGGCCGACGCGTGCCAGCGTGTCCATCTTCTCGCGAATCGAGGGCACCGCCTTGAACAGGTCGGCGGCGGCTTCCACAGTCATGTCGAGCACGTCGGCAATCGAATGATCGCGGAATTTCACTTCCAGCGTCTCGCGGTTGTAACGCTTGCCCTTGCAGACGTCGCACTGCACGTACACGTCGGGCAGGAAGTGCATTTCGATCTTGATGACGCCGTCGCCCTGGCATGCTTCGCAGCGTCCGCCCTTCACGTTGAACGAGAAGCGGCCAGGCTGATAGCCGCGCGCCTTCGCTTCCGGCAGCTCGGTGTACCAGTCGCGGATCGGCGTGAAAGCGCCGGTGTAGGTCGCAGGGTTCGATCGCGGCGTGCGGCCGATCGGCGACTGATCGATATCGATGACTTTGTCGAGATATTCGAGGCCCTCGATCCTGTCGTGCGGCGCCGGATGCTCGCGGCCCTGGTTCAGCTTGCGCGACGCGGCCTTGTAGAGCGTCTCGATCGTGAGGGTCGACTTGCCGCCACCCGACACGCCGGTCACGCAGGTAAGTGTGCCGAGCGGGATGTCGACGGCGACGTTCTTCAGGTTGTTGCCCTTTGCGCCGACGACCTTGAGCCAGCGGCTGTTGGCCGCCTTGCGCCGCGTGGCGGGCACGGCGATCTGCTCGATGCCGACGAGATACTTTCCGGTCAGGCTCTTCGGGCTCGCCATGATGTCTTCAGGGGTGCCCTCTGCGATGATGTGGCCGCCATGGATCCCCGCGCCCGGACCCATGTCGATCACGTGATCAGCCTGGCGGATCGCATCCTCATCATGCTCGACGACGAGCACAGTATTGCCCATGTCGCGCAAACCCTTGAGCGACTCGAGCAGCTTGGCGTTGTCACGTTGGTGCAGGCCGATCGACGGCTCGTCCAGCACGTAGAGCACGCCGGTCAGGCCGGAGCCGATTTGCGACGCGAGGCGGATACGCTGGCTCTCGCCGCCGGACAGCGTGCCGGAAGATCGTGCCAGGGTCAGGTAGTCGAGACCGACATTGTTCAGGAATTTCAGTCGCGCGCGGATTTCTTTCAGGATGCGCGCGGCGATCTCCTGCTGCTTTTTCGTCAGGCTCTTGTCGAGGTCGCGGAACCATTCATCGGCCTTGCGGATCGACTGGTCGCACACCTGGCTGATGTGCTGGCCGCCGATCTTAACCGCCAGCGCCTCCGGTTTCAGGCGGTAGCCCTTGCACGCGTCGCACGGAGACGTGTCCTGGAAGCGCTCGAATTCCTCGCGCACCCAGGAGGAGTCGGTTTCCTTGTAGCGGCGCTGCATGTTCGGGATGACGCCCTCGAACGTCTTCTTGGTTTCATAGCGGCGCAGGCCGTCATCGTAGATGAACTTGATCTCGTCGTCGCCCGAGCCATTGAGGATGATGTCCCTGGCCTTCTTCGGCAGGTCTTCCCACGCGTCGTTGAGCGAGAACTTGTAATGGCGGCCCAGCGCCTCGAGCGTCTGGTTGTAGTAGGGCGACGAACCCTTCGACCATGGCGCGATGGCGCCTTTGCGCAGAGTCAGCGTTTCGTCCGGCACGATCAGCGCCGGATCGAAATAGAGCTGGGTGCCGAGGCCGTCGCACGCCGGACAAGCGCCATGCGGGTTGTTGAACGAGAAGAGGCGTGGCTCGATTTCCGGGATCGTGAATCCGCTGACAGGGCAGGCGAACTTCGACGACATCAGGAGCTGCTTCGGCGAGCCGTCCTTCTCCTTCTCATCCGCGAATTCGGCGATCACCAGGCCGTCGGCAAGACCGAGCGACGTTTCGATGGAGTCGGGCAGGCGGTTGCCGAGATCCTTCTTCACCGCGATGCGGTCGACCACCACCTCGATGTCGTGCTTCAGCTTCTTGTCCAGCGCGGGCACGGCGCCGATCTCGTAGTACTTGCCGTTGACCTTGACGCGCTGGAAGCCTTTCTTCTGGAGCTCGGCGAATTCCTTGCGGTATTCGCCTTTGCGGCCGCGCACCATTGGCGCGAGCAGGTAGAGCCGCGTGCCTTCGGGCAGCGCCAGGATGCGGTCGGCCATCTGGCTGACGGTCTGGCTTTCGATCGGCAGGCCGGTCGCCGGCGAATAGGGCACGCCGACGCGCGCGAAGAGCAGGCGCAGGTAGTCGTAGATCTCGGTCACGGTGCCGACCGTCGAGCGCGGGTTGCGCGAGGTCGTCTTCTGCTCGATCGAGATGGCAGGGGAGAGGCCTTCGATATGGTCGACATCGGGCTTCTGCATCAACTCCAGGAACTGGCGGGCGTAAGCGGATAGCGACTCCACATAGCGGCGCTGGCCCTCCGCATAGATCGTGTCGAAGGCGAGCGAGGATTTGCCGGAACCGGAGAGACCAGTCAGCACCGTCAGCGTGTCGCGTGGAATCTCGACATCGACATTCTTGAGGTTGTGTTCGCGGGCGCCGCGGATGGAAATGTTCTTCAGCATGTCTCTAGTCGCTAGCCTCTCCGCCGGTCGGCGAAACGCGCACTTTGGTCGCCAGGCCCCACACCCGCAACCGCGTGACTGTCATGATCCCCTGGGAACGCCGATGCAGCCGCATCGGCTCGTTCCAATTGGGGATTGGCGGCGGGTTGCGCAAGCCGGCTTCCGCCCCGGGGCGAAACACAGCTGGGTTCCATGTCCGACCCCACCCCAAAAACTCCAAAAGTCGAATTCAATTCCGATCAACCCATTGAAGCGGCTCGCGAAGCCCGTCTTGACGCCGTTCAAAAAATGCCCCTTTGGCTGCACGGCGCGAGCATGATGCTAGCCCTCCTGCTGACAGGAATTTGGCAGCAGCTGGGACCGCCAGCTGTGCACAAAGATCGAGTCCACTTGCAAAGGAACATAACATGAACTAAATCGCCCACAAGAGGCGGGACATTGGCCCGTGGCCCTTCGATGGACGGGAGCCTAGGTTCGCGGCCGGAAGAGCCACGGAAGCTGCGTGAGAAGGAGAAGAGGTCATGGCGGGTAGCGTCAACAAGGTCATTCTGGTCGGCAATCTGGGCAAGGACCCGGAAGTGCGGCGCATGACAAGCGGAGAGCCCGTCGTCAGTTTCTCGCTGGCGACCAGCGAAAGCTGGCGCGACAAGTCGAGCGGCGAGCGCAAGGAAAAGACCGAGTGGCACAACGTCGTGATCTTCAACAAGAACCTGGCCGAGGTCGCCGAGAAGTACCTGCACAAGGGCTCGAAGGTTTACGTCGAAGGCTCGCTTCAAACCCGCAAATGGACGGACAAGGACGGGCGCGACCGCTACACCACAGAAGTCGTACTCCAGAATTTCCGCGGCGAGCTAACCATGCTCGATGCGCGCGGTGAGGGTGGCGGCGGCGGGCGTGACCGCGTCGGCGCATCCGATGCCCCCGCCCGCTTCCAGCGCGACGAAATGGACGACGAGATTCCGTTCTGATCGCGCCCTCCATCGCACCGATCCGCTGTTCCGCCGTTCTGCTGGCGCTCGCGCTGGCGGGATGCACAGGTTCGTCCGGTAACCGGGCGACAGGGTTTGTCACGCCGCAGTTGGCGAGCGCCTACATTGCTCTCCAGGGTCGCAGCTATGTCGTCATGGAAGGTCGTGGCGCGGCGTTCGTCGTCGCCCCGGGGATCGCAGTGACCAACGCCCACAATGCCGATCTTGTTGGAGGCGCACCGTTGGTCGGTGTCTCTCGTAACTATGATTTGTTGTTTTTTCGGGTGACGGGGTCGATTGTGCCGCCTGCGGCTGAACCGCGCGCCAGCGAGCTGGTCGTGGCTTATGGGCAGGGCGCGCACGGAGAACTACGCATGGCGCGCGGCATCGTGCGCGACGTGAACGCACCCGTTGAGGCACGGTGCGGCACGTGCCTGGTGCAGTCGGCCTTCACCTTCGAGGGCAATGCAGGGCCCGGATTCAGCGGCGGTCCGGTTGTCGACGCGGCCACCGGCAGCATTGTCGGCATCACGTTCGGCTATCTCGATCCGAACGGGCGGCGACTGATGTATGCCTATCCGATCAGCCGCGTGCGGCAGGAGCTTGCAATGTTCGCGCCGGCCGGCGGTTGAAAGGCGAGTGCCGAGACGCAATCCGGCATTATCGTGAACAGGTCGTAATGCATCAAAAGACAAACACTGCAGGCGCGATTGTCATATCCGCTGTTTCTGGTGCACTGGCCGCTCGGCGCGGTGATGGTGGGTGTGTTCGGCTGGCTGGCCGTTGGCGCTTGTCGGTGGCGCGTTGTCGCTCGCGATGGCGGCGCTCGTCTTGCGGGGCATCGACGAACGTTTGATGCGCCTGCGCGCACAGATCCGCTCGGCGCCTGCACCGCTGTTGGAAGCCGTGGCCGCGATCAGCGCCTAGTTGAGCGTTTTCTGCACAAGGGGCTGCTCGGGTGCTCCGATCGCGACGGCGAAACGGATCCGGCCCAGCGGCCTTCCATCCTCGGTGGTGATGTTCACCCGCCAGTCGCCGGGTTTCACCTTCGACTTGATCGAGTAACCGCGATAGCCCGTGTCGCGGCCGCCCCGTATGCGGATCGGCACCTGGCTCTGTGGCACCCACTTGCGCGCATTGCCGTCGAACCATTCCCAGTGGTGGACGACGGTGGTCTTGATGTTGCCCGGCGCGAAGACCGCGGCATAGAGGTAGAGCTTGTCCCCGGCCGCGATGTGCACCACCGGCGGAATGTGGAACAGCTCGGTGGTCCAAGGCTGCGTCTCCTCGGTCACCGTGTACACAGCGCCGTTGCGCTTGGCGTAGTGATAGATGCCGGCGTCGGACAGCGCGAGCGGCAGCGGCGGCAGGATCTTGAAGAAGTAGAACACGTTGACCAGCGCGTAGATCACCAGCACGCCGGCGTAGATGTAGGGCCGCACTGCGGTAAGCCGCTCGCGCCCCAGCCAGCTCAGCACGTCGATATAGAGCCAGAACACGGCCAGCGTGGCGATGCCGCTGATGAGGAATGGAATGCCGCCGATCATCGCGATCAGCACGGGTACCAGCAGGATGAGGTAGGAGAACAGCGCGAAGAAGTAGAGCATCATCGAAAGCGTGAAGCGCGTGGTGTAGCGCTTGAAGAACTCGTTGCCGATGAAGATGCTCGCCAGGATGATAAGGTACGGCCAGGACGCCCAGAGCGACGCGCTACGCAGATAGAACACGCAGAAGCCGCTGAGCAGGCAGCCAAGCGCGAACTGCGTGATCGACGTCAGGATCGTCCGGGTCCGCTCCGACGGCTGCCGTTCAGGCGGCCGCGCCTCGAGGCGGTGCGACGTTGCGATTGCGACACCGGCGACCAGCAGATAGGCGACAAAGACGATGTGCGTGGAGGCATGATCGACGCGCCCGAAGCTGTAGCTGTCGAACGCATAGCCGCCGGCGAGTGAGATCGCCGAGAAGTGGCGCTCATAGCGATGCGCCAGCTCGAACAGCATCGCCGGAACCACGCGGCGCGGCGCCGCGGCCGGAGGTACGGGCTGTTGCGTGCTCTGAATGTCTGCCATCGCCGCATCAGATAGCGGAACCCGGCGGATAACGCATCACGGAAAGCTGACGCAATCGGCAATATTAGTTGTCTCGTCCGGGCAGGGCTGTGGCACATAGAAGACGTTGTCTTCCAGCGAGCACACCATGACCGCGCCGATTCCGTTCATCGACCTTCAGGCCCAGCGCCGCCGCCTTGGCGAGCCGCTCAACCGCGCCATACAGGCTGCGGTGGAAGGAGGGCAGTGGATCCTGGGGCCGCAGGTGGCGGAGCTGGAAAGGAAGCTGGCGGACTTTGCCGGCGTTAAGCATTGCGTGACGTGCGCCAACGGCACGGACGCGCTGCTGCTGGTGCTACGCGCGTGGGATATCGGGCCGGGCGATGCGGTGTTCGTGCCCGCGTTCACCTTCGCGGCGTCAGGCGAGGTCGTGGCGCTGGCGGGCGCGACGCCGGTGTTCGTCGACGTGCTCGAAGATACCTACAACATGGATCCGGCCAGCCTCGAGGCGGCCATCGCGATGGTGAAGCGTGAGGGCAAGCTCAACGCGAAGGCGGTGATGCCGGTCGATCTGTTCGGGCAGCCGGCGGATTACAGGGCGATCGAGCCGATTGCGCGGCGCGCGGGCCTCAAAATGCTGTGCGATACGGCGCAGGGATTCGGTGCGCGGCTGGACGGAAAGGTGACGGGGTCGATCGGCGATGCCGCATCGACGAGCTTCTTCCCGGCGAAACCGCTTGGCTGCTATGGCGATGGCGGCGCGATCTTCACGAACGACGACGGGCTGAAGGAGCTGTTGCTCTCCCTGCGCATGCACGGGCAGGGCAGCGACCGCTATGAGAATGTGCGGATCGGGTACAATTCGCGGCTGGACACGATCCAGGCGGCGGTCCTGATCGAGAAGCTGACGATCTTTGCCGACGAGATCGAGAAGCGCGATGCGATCGCGGCGCGGTATAATGCGAAGCTCGGCGTATCGAACCGCATCCGCGTGCCGCGGGTGATTGAGGGCGCGCTGTCGACCTGGGCGCAGTACACGATCCAGGTGCCGGACCGAGCGAAGCTGCAGGACGAGTTGAAGGCCAAGGGCGTGCCGACGGCGGTGTACTATCCGATCCCGCTCTCGCGGCAGAAGGGCTACGCGGCCTATCCGTCGGCGCCGACGCCGGTCAGCGAGCGCATTTGCCAGAATGTGGTGGCGCTGCCGATGCATCCGTACCTTGACGAAGCGACGCAAGACCGCATCATCGACGCCGTGCTGGCGGCCGCCTGACGGCTCTGCGATAGAGTGCGGCGATGGACGTCGCACAGTTCGATTTCGACCTTCCGGAAGAGCTGATCGCGCTGCGCCCGGCGCAGCCGCGCGACGCCGCGCGCATGCTGGTGGTGCGAGCGGACGGCAGCATCGAGCACGCGCAGGTGCGGGATCTGCCGCGCTATCTGCGCGCCGGCGACGCGCTTGTGGTGAACGATACGCGCGTGATCCCGGCGCGGTTGCGCGGTGTGCGGACGGGACGGGCGACTGAACCGAAGGTCGAGTTGCTGCTGTATCGCAAGACCGGCGATGGCCGGTTCCTGGCGTTCGCGCGGCCGGCGCGCAAGCTGGATGTCGGGGACGGCGTGTGCATGGGGCGGCGTCTGACGGGGCGCGTAATCGCGAAGCCGGACAGCGGCTCGGTGGAGGTCGTGTTCGATCTGAAGGGCGCAGCATTCGACGCGGCGCTGGCGGCAGAGGGGGAGATGCCTTTGCCGCCGTACATCGCCGGCAAGCGCAAGGCTGACGCGCAGGATGCGGCGGACTATCAGACGACGTTTGCGCGGCTCGACGGATCGGTGGCTGCGCCGACGGCCGGCCTGCATCTGACTCCGGAGTTGTTCGCGCGGCTGCGTGGAGAAGGAATCGGCCGCGAGAGTGTCACGCTGCATGTCGGGCCGGGCACGTTCCTGCCCGTCACCGCAAAGGACACCGCGCAGCATCGCATGCACGCGGAGTGGACCGAACTGACGGCAGATGCGGCGGCGCGGCTCAATACGGTGCGTGTGGGGGGCGGGCGCATCACAGCTGTAGGGACGACGTCGCTGCGAACTCTGGAGAGTGCCGCTGGCGTGGACGGCACGCTCACGGCGATCTCGCGGGAGACGGACATCTTCATCACGCCGGGCTATCACTTCCGCGCGGTGGACATTCTGATGACCAACTTCCACCTACCGCGCTCGACCCTGTTCATGCTGGTGAGCGCATTCATCGGGCTGGAGAAAGCGCGGGCGGTCTACGCTGAGGCGATCCGCGAGCATTATCGGTTCTATTCCTATGGCGATGCCTGCCTGCTATTCCGTCAGGCATGACCGAATTCCGCTTCGAGATTCACAAGACCGACGGGCGGGCGCGCACGGGTGTGATCCACACGCCGCGCGGCGAGATTCGCACGCCGGCGTTCATGCCCGTCGGCACTGCGGCGACGGTGAAGGCGATGCTGCCGGCGCAGGTGTGGGAGACCGGGGCGGACATCGTGCTCGGCAATACCTATCACCTGATGCTGCGGCCCGGCGCCGAGCGCATCGCGCGGCTGGGCGGTTTGCACAAGTTCATGGGCTGGGAGCGGCCGATCCTGACGGACTCCGGCGGCTTCCAGGTGATGTCGCTGGCTCAGTTGCGCAAGATCAGCGAGGATGGCGTACGCTTTCAGTCGCACATCGACGGGCATGCCGAATTTCTCACGCCGGAGCGGTCGATGGAGATCCAGCGGCTGCTGGGTTCCGACATCCAGATGGTGTTCGATGAGTGTCCGAAGCTGCCAGCGCCGGAGTCGGCGATCGAAAAATCGCTCGAGCTGTCGATGCGCTGGGCGCGCCGGTCGAAGGCCGCATTCGGCGAGCAGCCGGGGCATGCGTGCTTCGGCATCGTGCAGGGCGGAACCGTGGCGCGGCTGCGGCAGCGCTCGGCCGAAGCTTTGCGCGAGATCGGGTTCGATGGCTATGCGGTCGGCGGGCTGGCGGTGGGCGAGCCACAGAACGAGATGTTCGACACGCTGGACGCGACGGTGCCGCATCTGCCGGCGGACAAGCCGCATTACCTGATGGGCGTGGGCAAACCGGACGACCTTGTGGGCGCCGTGCTGCGCGGCATCGACATGTTCGACTGCGTGCTGCCGACGCGCTCGGGCCGCAACGGGCAGGCGTTCACCCGGGACGGGACGCTCAACCTGAAGAATGCGAAGCATGCCGACGATCCAGCTCCGATCGACGCTGCGTGCGGCTGTACGGCCTGCCGGCAGTTCAGCCGCGCCTATCTGCATCACGTGGTGAAGGCGAACGAAATCATCGCCTCGATGCTGCTGACGGCGCACAATCTCACTTTCTATCAGGATGTGATGACGGGAATGCGTGCTGCGATCGCGGGCAGTTCTCTAGACTCGTGGGCGGCATCGTTTCTCGCCCGCTACAGCGCCAAGACCGTCGCCGATGCCTGAGCTCTCGCTTTGGCTTGTGCTGATCGCCTCGCCATTCATCGGCAGCTTCATTGCCGTGCTTGCGTTGCGCTATCCCGACTGGCGCGGCGTGGCATTCGGGCGCTCGCGATGCGACGCTTGCGGCCGCACACTTGGACCCCTTGAGCTGGTGCCGGTGGCGAGCTTTTTGACGTTGCGCGGCCGCTGCGGAAATTGCGGCGCACCGATCGCGCGGATGCATTTGGCGGTTGAGCTGGGTGCCGTTGCCGTCGCAGTGAGCGCCGTGCTGCTCACTCCCGGCGGCGGCGTGCTATACATCAGCTGCCTGCTGGGCTGGGCGCTACTTGCACTGGCGGCGATCGACGCGCGCACCGGATTCCTGCCCGACCTCCTGACCTATCCGTTGATTGTTCTCGGCATCGGGCTCGCAGCACTGGCCAGTCCAAACGAGGCGGCGGACCATGCGATCGGCGCGGTAGCGGGATTTGTAATATTCGCTGCGGTCACGGTGCTCTATCGCTGGCTGCGCGGGCGCGACGGGCTTGGCCTTGGCGACGCCAAGCTGCTGGCAGCGGGTGGCGCTTGGCTGGGGTGGCAGGCCCTGCCCAGCGTGGTGCTATTCGCGGCGATGATCGGCCTCGTCTTCGTGCTGGCGCGCCGCGCCGTGGGTCACACACTGTACGCCGCCGATCGCATCGCCTTCGGCCCGGCGCTCGCTCTGGCAATCTGGTGTGTGTGGCTGTTCGGGCCGTTAGTACCGAGTTGACAGGCCCGGTGCGCTCTACCAGTTTCGTACTGGCGGCTCGGCATTGCCGCCTGCCTCGCCGTCAGGACCATTGCTCGACAGGTCGAACTCTCCGTGGCGGCCGGGCGATGCGTAGAGGTAGGGGTGTCCCCACGGATCGTCGAGGCTGGTGTTCGGCTTCACGTAGGGCCCGTTCCAGTTCCCCGCCGTGGCGGGCTTCGTCTTGAGGGCGGCGAGACCTTCCTGGCTTGTCGGGTAGTGGCCGACATCCAGCTTGTAGAGGTCCAGGGCCGACGAAAGGCTCTCGACCTGGGCATGTGCCGTGCTCATCTTTGCCGACGCAAAATAGCGCAGGACCTGCGTGGTAGCGATCGTGGCGAGCAGGCCGAGAATGGCCAGCACGACGAGGAGCTCCACCAGTGTGTAGCCCTCTTGCGCGCGGCGTTTCATCGCGTGCCCCTTTGGTTCGCCCGTCTCACCGTTTCGGCCGGTTCCTCGAACCGAGCTTCGTCTTGAAGGTTGTCGGGGAATACAGGGATTATCAAAGAAATTTATCCGTAACGATCGGCGGTCCTTGTCCATCAAGTCGAGTAAAATCGGCTCTTTTTGTGTTGCCGGGGCGCTCTCGGCTGTTCAAGAACAGGGAGTTTGATTTGTCCATGAGGGACTCTTCTAGCGTTTGCAGCGAGCAGGATGCGATGAACTGCGATTGCTCGGGGGCGTCACAACGCGATTGTGGTGGGTGCACCGAGGCCAATTTCAAGATGCAGCCGATGTCGCAGCGTCGCGTGAAGGTCTCTTGGGTCGGGCGCGCGACGGCGGGGTCGTGGCGCGGAGATTTTCAAGACCGCAGGTGAGAAATATCTTTCAGGGCTTCGGCCTTGAAACTGCTGGCAATCATCCCATCGACCGGCGCGGAGCCGCTGTCGGCCTTTTTTTGCCGATGCGGCTCCATCAACGCTCCACGATTTGCGGGGGAGCTTGGGCCGTCGTAACGTCGGGGATGCGGCGCGCGCGATCTGTCGTAGGGGGGCTTGCTAGCGCCCCGATACGCTACCGGTGGGCGCTTAGAACGCCAGCTCCGACCAGGTCCCGCAAGAACGCATGATCTGGCCGTGGGACCAGATCGACGTGGCGGACGAGATTTGTTCATGACGCGCTGGGCATTTCTGGCTTTGACCCTGCTGCTCGGCGGTTGTGCCATCACGCTTAACAAACCTCTGACGTCTGACGATTTTCGCCATACCGCCGCCCAACAGGGTGACTTTGAGTTCGCATTCCCCAACTGCCGGGTCGTTGCCGATAGGATTCTGACGGATGGGCCGCCGGTCGAAGGAGAAGAATTTCAGGACCGGTTAAATGCGTCGGATCGCGCCCTTATCCGGTGCATGGGAAAACTTGGTTATCCCTACAGGCCCAAGGAAGAGCTCCTCGTGCCGTGGCATGACTAGCCCGTTCGTGCTCCTCGAGCCCAACGTTCTAGCGATGGGGTTCGTGGCCGCTGAAGGTAGGGCCTCAAGCTGAGATGAGATTAAAGATGCAAGCGGCGGGTCCCATGAAGCGTTCGGATGTCGGCCAACGGCGCGCGGCGGCGGTCTTGGTGTTGGTCGTTGTGGTTATGTTGGCGTCATGGAGCCAGGCCAGCCCGTCCCTCACCAGTATCGCATTCGAAACTGCGCAGGGTCTTCGCTCCTTCCGGGTCGAAATTGCGGCCGATGACGCTTCGCGGGAGCGAGGTCTGATGGGGCGGCGGCATCTTCCGGCAGACGGCGGCATGCTGTTCGACTTCGGGCGACCGGTCATGACAGCGTTCTGGATGAAGGATACGCCACTTTCGCTCGATATTCTGTTTGTACGCGCCGACGGGACAATCTCTACAATCGCCGCGCGGACGACGCCGTTTTCCCTTACGCCCATCGCATCTGCCGAACCGGTGCGCGCTGTTGTCGAGATCAGCGGAGGGACGGCCCAAAGGCTTGGGATAGGTCCAGGAAGCCGCGTACGTGCGTCCATATTCGCCTTCGACGCACACTGATTGTTGGCGCGAAAAGCCCACGATGCGTCGGTTCGTTAGCCTTGCCGTTGACCGATCACAACACAGCGGGCCGCGGGGCCGGAACCAACGACGTATGTGGCTGAAATATATAGGATTTTTTTGCGCATTTTCCGTGGATTTTTGCGCAGTTTTGTAGCCAAGTCGGGCGCCAAAGTGGTACCCAGACGCTGGAAATTGGGCTTCGTACATCGATCAAGGAACTAAGTTTTTGAGCGACAACCCACCCCCGAGTGGCGCGACCCCGGGTGGCACCTCGATCAGTCCCATCGCCATCGAAGATGAGCTGAAGAAGTCCTATCTCGACTACGCCATGAGCGTGATCGTGCAGCGCGCGCTGCCCGACGTGCGAGACGGGCTGAAGCCCGTGCACCGGCGCATCCTCTATTCGATGCACGAAGAGGGGCGTGACTGGAACAAGCCCTACCGCAAGTCCGCTCTGATCGTGGGCGACGTGATGGGCAAATACCACCCGCACGGCGACCAGTCGATCTACGACGCGCTGGTGCGCATGGCGCAGGATTTCTCCATGCGCGTGCCGCTGATCGACGGGCAGGGCAATTTCGGCTCCGTCGACGGCGATCCGCCGGCACAAATGCGCTACACCGAAGTGCGCCGCGCCAAGATCGCGCATGCGCTGACGGAGGATATCGACAAGGACACGATCGACTGGAAGGACAATTATGACGCGTCGGAGCGCGAGCCGACCGTTCTTCCGGCACGCTTCCCGAACATCCTGATCAATGGTGCGGGCGGCATCGCCGTCGGCATGGCGACCAACATCCCGCCGCACAATCTGGGCGAGGTGATCAACGCCTGCCTGGCCTTTATCGACGATCCTTCGATCGGCATCGACGAATTGACGGAGATCGTGCCGGGGCCGGACTTTCCGACCGGCGCGCTTCTGATCGGCAGGCAGAACGCGCGCGCTGCATTGGCGCGCGGCCGCGGCTCGCTGCTGATGCGGGCGAAGTGTCATGTCGAGGAGATCCGCAAGGATCGCGAGGCGATCATTGTCACGGCGATCCCGTACCAGGTGAACAAGGCCAAGTTGCAGGAGAAGATCGGCGAGCTGGTGCGCGACAAGCGCGTCGACGGCATCTCCGACATCCGCGACGAGAGCGACCGCCACGGCATGCGGGTCGTGATCGAGCTGAAGCGCGATGCCTCTTCCGAAGTGACGTTGAACCAGCTTTACCGTTTCTCCGAACTCCAGACGACCTTCGGCGTGAACATGCTGGCGCTCAGCGCCGCCGGCCGGCCGGAGCTGATGAACCTGAAGACCATGATCGGCTCCTTCGTCGCGTTCCGCGAGGAGGTCGTGACCCGGCGCACGCGGTTCGAGCTGGCCAAGGCACGCGACCGCGGCCATGTGCTGGTCGGACTCGCTGTCGCCGTCGCGAATATCGACGAAGTCATCGCGATGATCCGCGGCGCTGCCGACGCCGCGACCGCGCGCGAGCAGTTGATGGCGCGGGACTGGGCGGCGAGGGATGTTGCGCCGCTGATCGCGTTGATCGCCGATCCGCGCCACAAGATTACCGACGACGGCACGATCCATTTGTCGGAAGAGCAGGCGCGCGCCATTCTCGATCTGCGCCTGCAACGCCTGACCGCCCTTGGCCGCGACGAGATTGGCGATGAGGTGAAGAAGCTGGGCGAGGCGATCACCGGCTACCTCGACATCCTGCGCTCGCGTCCGCGCGTCATGGCGATCATCCGCAAGGAGATGGAGGACATCCGCGACGAGTTTGCCACCCCGCGCAAGACCGAGTTGGTCGACGCCGAGGTGGAATTGGAAGACGAGGCGCTGATCGAGCGCGAGGACATGGCGGTCACGGTGACCCACGCCGGCTACATCAAGCGCACGCCCCTCGACGAGTATCGGGTGCAGGGCCGCGGCGGCAAAGGCCGTGCCGGCATGGCGACGCGCGACGAGGACTTCGTGACCTCGCTGTTCGTGGCCAACACGCATGCGTGGCTGGTGTTCTTCTCGTCCACCGGCATGGCGTACCGGCTCAAGGTCTGGCGCCTGCCCGAGGCCCGCATCCAGGGCAAGGGCAAGGCCATGGTGAACCTGCTGCCGCTCGCGGAGGGCGAGCGCATCACCACCATTCTCGCCATGCCGGAGGACGAGGCGCAGTGGGAGAAGCTCAACATCCTGTTCGCCACCAAGTCCGGCGACGTGCGGCGCAACGAGCTCAGCGACTTCGCCAGCATCAACCGCAACGGAAAGATCGCGATGAAGCTGGCAGACGGCGACGGCATCGTCGACGTCAAGGTTTGCACCGACCAGGACGACGTCCTGCTGACCACGCGCAACGGCAAGTGCATCCGCTTCGCGATGTCCGACCTGCGCGTGTTTGCGAGCCGGGCCTCGACGGGCGTGCGCGGCATCAAGCTGGCAGCAGGCGATGAGGTTGTCAGCCTTGCCCTGCTTCATCATACCGAGGTCACGCCCGCGGAGGCGCAGGCTTTCCTCAAACAGTCCCGCGCGGCGCGGCGTGCCGTAACAGGAGAGGAAACCGAAGCGCCGGCCGACGAGGGCGAAGAGGAGAGCAAGGAAGAGATTGCGCTCGCACCGGCGCGGTACGCTGAACTCGACGCCCGTGAGCAGTTCGTGCTGGCCGTATCTTCCAGCGGCTACGGCAAGCGGTCCTCGTCGTATGAATACCGCGTGATGGGCCGCGGGGCGCAGGGCACCTGGGCGATGGACATGACCAAGAGGAACAGTGCCATCGTCGCCGCCTTCCCCGTCGAGGACAGCGATGATTTGATGCTGATCTCGAGCCAGGGGCAGACGATCCGGGTTCCGGTCGCTAGTATCTCGATCCAGGGCAGGGGTACGGGCGGCGTTACAGTGTTCCGGGTCGATGAAGGCGAACGTGTCGTCTCCGTCGAACGGATCGCGGACGTGTCCGGCGAGGGGAGCGAGTAGCCGTGACGAATGAGACGGGCAAGAGACGCATTGGCCTTTATCCCGGCACCTTCGATCCCGTCACGCTCGGGCACATCGACATCGCCAAGCGCGCGGTCAAGCTGGTGGACCATCTGGTGATCGGTCTCGCGACCGGCACCGGAAAGACGCCGCTGTTCTCGCTGGAAGAACGCACCGCGATGTGGATGCACGAAGCCAAGCACATCACCGGCGGGCAGGCGACGATAGAGGTCGTGCCATTCGAAAACGAGCTCCAGGTGGCCCTGGCGCACAAGGTCGGCGCGGCGATCGTAATCCGCGGGCTGCGCGCCATGTCGGACTTCGAATACGAGTTCCAGATCGCGGGCATGAACCAGCGGCTGGCGCCCGACATCGAGACGGTTTTCCTGATGGCAGACCCGCGCAACCAGGTGATCGCGTCGAAGCTGGTGAAGGAGATTGCGATGTTGGGCGGCGACGTGAAACCGTTTACGACTCCCAATGTTTCGGACCAACTGGTCAAACGCTGCAAGGAACGAGCAGGAAAATAATGGCACGCGATCCCGAGAACACACTGATCATCGAGCTGAAGACCGGCCTTGTCGTCGTCGAACTGCGGCCCGACCTCGCGCCGGGTCATGTCGCGCGGATCAAGGAACTGGCGCGCAAGGGCTTCTATGACGGCGTACCGTTCCATCGCGTGATCCCCGGCTTCATGGCCCAGACAGGTGATCCCACGGGCACCGGCACGGGCGGTTCGGATCTGCCAGACCTGAAGGCCGAATTTTCGAACGAGAAGCACAAGCGCGGCACAGTTTCGGCGGCGCGAACGAACAGTCCGAACAGCGCCAACAGCCAGTTCTTCATCTGCTTCGACGACGCACCGTGGCTGGACCGCCAGTATTCGGTCTGGGGCCAGGTGGTCGACGGCATGGACCATGTCGACGCCATCAAGAAGGGTGGCGAGCACAACAACGGCGCCATCAGCGGCGAGCCGGATAAGATGCTCAAGGTCCGGGTCGCCGCCGACGCCTGACATGGCGCGGGCGCCCTGTGCACCGAGGCCTCGCGCGCCTCACGGTCTCTGTTCGCCTCCGGTCAAGGGAGAACACGCTTCTCTTCGGTCGGTTGAGGCAACGGCGGCTATCTCACTTTGATATCGCGATGCTTCGGTTCATCCACCGGCGGCGGAAGCGCAAGCGGAGCAGCGACGGCAGCATGGCCTTCTGGAATCGGCTAGTCAGGTCCAGATTTGAAACGCGCTCGATCCGTCGTTGTTGCCGCGCTGGCGTCCGTCTCCGCGTACGCAGCCAACGACGCGGTCCTCAAATGGTTCTTTGGAATGCCGTCCCCGCGACCACTTCTCTTGGACGGTGCCGGACATGCCTTTCACCTTTTCGCGGGGGCAGGCGACTCAAGCTTCCCCTCCGGTCACATGACACTCACGATGTCGTTCTCAGCGGCGATGATGCAGCTGCACAGGGCGACTGCGTCCGTGCTTCTGCCCCTACTCGTAGTCGCAGGTGCGGCGCTGATCGTTGGAGACTGGCAATTTGTGAGTGATGTCTTGGCTGGTGCCTTGTTCGGCTGGCTAGCGGGGCTGCTCGCCGCGGCATTGTACAAGGCGCACTTTTCTCTAGCCAATGATCGTTAGACGTTGACCCACCTACGACAAGAATTTGGCAGCATTAGCGCTCGCCAACGCGCATGTGGAAATGGCATTTCGGGCAAGCGGGGAGGATAACGTCTGGGTGTGTCTTGCGCCGCTGTCCACCTGACCCTGGGAGAAGCAGGCCCCCACCGTCAGCAGGCCATCTACAATCGCCAGCTGGCCTGAGCAGGGCTCGCGGGAGGCGCTGCGCTGGTCGCCCTTTGGTCTGCTCGGCGGCAACAAGCAAAGTTTGAAGACCGGGTTGCGAACGCCGCCGATATCCAAAATTCGGCAACAGCGCCCCACCAAACCCGCAGTTCGGGGCTGTGAGCCTCACGAGAGTGATGGAGCGCTGTGTGCGCGTACACCCAGATAGACTTCCCTACTGTTTTCCCCCTGCATGTGGGTATGTTTACGCATACAACTTAACAAAGGAGACCACACGGAAAACGTGTTACCCAATCTGTGGCCCAAGCTGTGCTGCTGCAGGGAGAGACGGGATCGCTCCCCCGTTCGTTCTCTGTCATCGGTTGTAGGCCTGCGCGCGCTGCCTCAGGGGTTGTCACCATTTCGAATTCTGCCATGGTGTTCGCGGGGCGAAGCCCAGGCAGTGCGTCCCAACCACCCTTGAGTTTCTTGCCCCGCGTTCGAGTTCAGCGCGGGGATTTCTTAAAGGATGGCGGCGGCAGACGCACCGGATTTTCTTCCGGCCGCAGCGCCGTATCGTGAACGTCTATCAATTGACGCCAGCGACCCGAGGGCACTCGGAAGTTTAGGACCGCTCACGGCGCGGGAGAATTCTTACCGGGTGGCGCCCGCCGGCAAATGCACTCCGATGATCCGCAAGTGTATGCGGGGCGGTGAAATCGAACGCGGTACGTCCGGTGGTCACCGCCTCGGACTTGGACGACGCCCAGAAGCGAGTCTTGGCCATCGCGTACAATCGGCTAGCCGAGCTGGCGGACTGGGACCGCGAGACCCTGGCGACCGAACTCAAGGAGCTGGGTGAAGCCGACGCCCATCGAATTACCTTCATCGGTCGGAGCAAGCGGGCATGGTGGAAATTGCAAAGCGCTGAGCGGCTAGAAGTCGCACGAGTGCGTTGGAATCGAAGCCAAGGTTCGAACGCGTGAAAGTAGGATGATCCATCCCTACCGGGAGCGAGCCTTGGGAATTCGTTCTGGAAAACTGGTCTGTTCGCATGCCTCTGTTGACCGATGATCTCTCTCCCGAGTTACGGCTGGTAGCCGCGTGTTGCATTTGGCAACCGTCCGCGAGACGCGACGAAGCGATCAAGCTTGTTGGTGCTGTACCTCTGAACTGGGACGAGGTCCTGCGATTGGTCTTTCGTCATCGCGTTGCCGGTCTGGTACACAACTCGCTATCGCAGTCGGGCTTGGTCGTTCCTGCCAGAGCGAAGAGCCAGATTGCAGCGGCTGCGAGCGATACTGCGAGAGAAGCTCTAATGATGGGCGCCGAGGCGCTGCGAATCCGAGCGGCTTTCGATGCGGCTGGCATACCGAACCTGAACCTCAAAGGTTCGGCCCTCGCGGTGTTGGCGTACGGATCGCTAGCCATCAAACACGCGTGGGACATAGACACCTTGGTACCGCCGGAATGTGTCGGCCGGGCGGTCCGCGTATTGCACGAATTGGGTTATGAGCGTCGGTCCCCGCCCTCCGATCTGTCCGAAGCTCAGTTCCTGGTGTGGACCCAGTTTGCCCATGAAGCGATCTTTCGAAACGCGAAGTACAGTATTGCGGTGGAGTTGCACTGGCGACTCACTGATAACATGGCGCTGGAAATCGCGCCGGGCTTTAGTGACGCCGGCCAATGGGTTGAAGTCGGAGGTCCCGGCCGGAAACTACGAACACTAAGCGACGAGCAATTGTTCAGCTACCTTTGCCTGCACGGAACACATCATGCATGGGGTCGGCTCAAATGGCTTGCAGATGTCGCCGCTTGGCTCGGACAAAAGACGCCAGATCAGATCTTGAACCTGTATCGTTGCGCACAACGTGTAGGAGCGCAGCGCGCGGCCGAACAAGCGCTGGTGCTTTGCAGAGAATTGTTCGGCTTTGAATTGCCCAACGCATTGTCCGATGGCATTGGGCAGGATCGGATTTCGCGCTGGCTCGTGTCCGTCGCGCTTGACACGATCACCGGACCGGAGACCGAGATGGAAGGCTCTCTGAAGATCGCCTTGTCTCAATTTCTCTTGGCGAGCAATTTGCGTCAAGCGTGGTGGACGTTTGAGACGCGCCTTATCGGCTGGACCGATTTTATGCGCCTGCGGCTCCCCCGCCCATTCTTCTTTTTGTATCCGGTGATCCGGCTGCCCTCCTGGGTGTGGCGACGTGTGTGGCGTGCTGGAGCGCGGCGCGCTTAGTGTGGCATCGTCGTGCAATCGCGGCAACAGCAGAACAAGGCCGAGCAATCGTGTGTTCGGAAGTCTCGAATCTAACAAGCGCAGCGACTGGGCCTCGGCGGAAGGCTCGACGCCGCGGCCATCCGCCTCGTATGCGCCGATATGTCAGAGGGAGCCAGGCTGGTTCTGCCTGAACGATTCGTAGGCGGAACGTATACCGTCTTCCAAGGCAATTCGCGGTGCCCATCCCATCGCAAAGAGCCGTTCGCTGCTCATCTGCTTGCGTGGTGTACCGTCAGGCTTGGAGAGATCGTTCGCAATTTCGCCGTGGAAGCCGACCACCTTGCATACTAGCTTGGCTAATTCCAAAACAGTGACATCGTTCCCAGAACCAACGTTGATGTGTATCGCTCCTGAATAATGCTTCAGAAGGAATACGACTCCGTCCGCACAATCATCGACGTGCATGAATTCCCGGCGCGGCGTCCCTGTGCCCCAGATGACCATCGAGGAAAGGTTTTGGACCTTTGCTTCATGGGCCTTTCGGATCAGAGCTGGTAGTACGTGACTGGTATTGAGGTCGTAGTTGTCGCCAGGGCCATACAGGTTGGTCGGCATTGCCGCGATGAAATCGCGCCCGTGCTGTTCCCGATAGGCTTGGCACAGCTTGATCCCGGCAATCTTCGCGATGGCGTACCACTCGTTCGTCTTCTCTAGTGGGCCGGTTAGCAAGGACTCCTCCACGATTGGCTGCGGAGCAAGCCGCGGATAGATGCAACTGGAGCCCAAGAACATCACCTTAGCCGTTTCGTTTCGAAAGGCCGCTTCGATGATATTGGATTCAATAATCAAATTGTCGAAAAGGAAGTCAGCGGGATAGCTGGAATTAGCCAAAATTCCCCCAACCCTAGCCGCAGCAACTATGATGGAATCGGGCTTGTGCGAGGCGATCCACGCGCGCGTTGACGCTTGGTCCCTGAGATCCAGGGCCGCGCGATCCGCTGTCAGGATTTCGCAGTCCTCGATCCTGAGCCGCCGAACAATCGCCGAACCGACCATCCCTTTGTGACCGGCGACCCAAATCCGCTTTCCGCGGAGCGGAAATATAACCTCAGTCATCGCTACGCCGCTTCTCGTTGTCGACCGCAATAAGGTCTTCGCGCACCATTTCGGCGCAAAGTTCTTCCCAGGTGGTAGTGTGCTTCCATCCTAGCTTCGCTTCGGCTTTGGAAGGATCGCCAATCAACAAATCAACTTCGGTCGGCCGGAAGTATCGTGGATCGACCTTGACGTACACCCGTCCTGTCTTCCTACAGATGCCTTCCTCATCAACGCCCCGTCCCTTCCATTCGAGCTCGATGCCAACTTCATGGAAAGCCTTTGTCGCGAAGTCCCGGACAACCGTGGTCTGGCCTGTCGCCAGCACGTAATCGTCTGGCTGCTCTTGCTGCAGCATGAGCCACATGCCACGGACATATTCCCGCGCATGACCCCAATCACGTTTTGAGTCGAGGTTGCCGAGATAAAGGATTTGTTGGATGCCGCGCCTGATAGCCGCCGCGCCGCGTGTGATCTTTCTCGTGACGAACGTTTCACCGCGCAGCGGGCTCTCGTGGTTGAACAAGATACCGTTCGAAGCGTGCATGCCATAAGCTTCGCGATAATTCACGACAATCCAATATGCGTAGAGCTTCGCCGCTGCGTAAGGGCTGCGTGGGTAAAACGGCGTTGTCTCCCGTTGGGGAATCTCCTTAACCTTGCCGTACAGTTCCGACGTCGATGCCTGATAGAATCGGGTCTTCTTGGTCAGGCCCAAAAGGCGAATGGCCTCAAGCAATCGTAGCGGACCAATTCCGTCCGCATTAGCCGTATACTCCGAAGTTTCAAAACTGACCTGCACATGGGATTGCGCAGCTAGATTGTATACCTCGTCCGGCTGGACCTGCTGAACAATGCGTATGAGATTCGTAGCATCGGTCATATCACCATAGTGAAGGATAAACCGCTGGTCTCGAACGTGGGGATCCTGGTAGAGGTGCTCGATACGGCCGGTATTGAAGGATGACGAACGGCGCTTGATCCCATGGACGACATAGCCCTTCTGAAGCAAGAGCTCCGAGAGATAGGCACCGTCTTGGCCCGTCACGCCAGTGATGAGGGCGACCTTGTGGGTATTCGATTGCGCCATTTTCATTGAGCTCCAGTCTGGCGAATAGACATTCGCTAATAGCTCGAAAACCGGGGCTTTGTCATTGCGAGAGTGCCGTTGCCGGGTAAGTCGCTCCGCACCTAGTCCTGATCGTGCGTTTTTGCGAGCGACATGCGGCTAAGCATATTGTCCGCGTTCTTACGATACCAGGCAACAATCGCAGGAAGCTCGAGAGGAAGGGTCCGTTGTGGTTTCCAGCCGAGTTGGGCAATTTTGTCCCACGAAATCAGGTACCGGCGATCGTTAAATGGCCGGTCCGCAACATAGGTAATGTGATCCTTAGGATCGTAGCCAAACGAGGCACAAATCATCTCTGCCACGGCGCGATTCGTAAATTCATCCGGAGACCCTATGTTATACGTCTCGTTGTCCTTACCCTTCTTGGCCAGGAGAGCCAAAGCCAATGCGAAGTCCGTCGCGCAAAGATAGTGACGAGTGTTCTTGCCGGTACCATGCAGCGGAATTTTCTCACCGGCGATCAGTGCCATGATGCTTCGAGGGATGAGTTTCTCGGGAAATTGGCGGATCCCGCAAACGTTATTGGCCCGCACGACAATTATCGGAAGCTTGAAAGAGTGAAGATAGCCGCGCACGATCATCTCAGCGGCCGCCTTGGACGCGGAGTAGGGGTTGGTCGGGTTCATCGCGCCGGTTTCATCCCGCGCACTCGTCATGACCTCGCCATAGACCTCATCGGTGCTTACATGGATAATGCGAGGAACATGTGTCGTCCGCGCGGCCTCCAAGATCGTATGCGTTCCCACCGCATTCGTCCGGGTAAAGAGCATTGAGCTGTGAAAGGACCGATCGACGTGACTTTCAGCTGCTGCATGGATAAGCAAATCGCAGCCCGCAAGAACCTCCACACAGAACTTATAGTCGCAGACATCTCCGACGGAGAGTTCTATCCGCTTCGCCTGCACCAATGGCAAGAGATAGCCGATATCGGCTGCATAGGTCATCTTGTCCAGAACAACGACCTGTGCGTCAGGAAAGGACTCGCAGATCTGCTCAGTGACATGCGAGCCGATGAAACCGGCCCCACCAGTGATCACAATTTTTTTCATGTGAGTGTCCTGACGAAGAACTTACTTGTGCGGCGAAACGGATTCTTTCCGGCAGTTGTCTCACGCGTCTAGGTTCTTCGTCACTCATTTTGGACGATGGCACAAAGACCGGTACCAACAGAAGTTATCGCGTGGACCTCAGGTTGTCGTCAAGCGCTCGCACTCTGCGATGATCTGAACGATATTACAGCCAATCCGAAGGCTTGAACCTTGCGTGTTTCCGGCGCGAATGGCTTCCACAAACTCAATAATCTGTTGAGTGAGCGGGCGCTCGCCGCACACCGGGATTTCGATTTCCGAGCCCTTACGGTGAAGTGTGAGTCTACTTAGCACGTCGTCGAAAATCAGGCTGCCATCGTCGCCGATGACGTCAAACCGACGCTTTTTCGCATCCATCAAATTGCCAACCTCAATGCCAACGTCGATGGGCCCGGCAAATTCCAATTGCAATCGATAGTTGGAGGCCAAGCCGGCCTCGGCGCGGCTCTCCGCGGTACGCTCAGCGCCGATGACCTTTGGACACCCACCAATGAGGTCCAGGCACATCGATAAGTCGTGCGGTGACCAGTCCCAGAGCGGACTGACATCCGCACGGAAAGGTCCCCAGTTTCCCGCTACTGACCTTATCGCGCGCACAGCGCCAACGTCTTCTCGACGACGCTTCAATTCGCGAAAGGCGGGATTATAAAGATGCGTGTGGCCCACGACGGCGAGAACGCCTCGTCGTATCGCACTCTTTTCGACAGCAGCTGCTTCGTCCAATGAGAGGGTTAGCGGTTTCTCTATCAGCACTGGTCGGTGGGCGTCGATCGAAGCCAGTGCCATTTCAGCGTGCAGGTGAGGTGGCGTTGCCACGACAACAGCGTCAATGCCCGGTGCTGTGACCGCGTCTCGCCAATCCGCAAAGATCCGACATCCGGCCGGTACACGTGCGGCGCTCTCCGGGTTCTGACTCGCGAGAGCAACCAAGCGCAGCGTATCGATGCTGCGGATAGCCTCGATGTAGCGCTGGCCCCACCGCCCGGCGCCCAAGAGGGCCAGGTTGAGCGCTGTCATCTAGCGCACTGCAAGGGAAGGCAGCGGCACAATGAAACGGCCGCCCTTATCGGTAAATGCTTTATGACGCGTAATGATCGTGTCAGCAAAGTTCCACGCTAGCACTACAACATAATCCGGATGTCTCTCGTAGAGAGTGTTAACTGATAGAATGGGGACGTGTAGGCCAGGGCTAAAGAGGCCCACCTTAAGGGGTGCATCGTCGACGACATACTCGATGGTCCTCTGGTCGAGATCGAAGTGATACATCAGCGTGGTGGCTTTGGCAGGCAGCCCATAGGCGGCGATCTTCTTTCCTTGTGCCTTGAGTCCAGCGAGAAGTGTCGTCAGCTCAAGGCCACTCCGGTTGATGCGGTCAGCAAAGCGCCGAAAGGTGACCGGTTCGTCGAGGCCGATTTTATGCTCATAGTCTTCAAGCACCCGCAGGTTCGGTGATTGTTGGCGTGCGCCCGGACGACTGACATAGCCACGCAATGAGCCGCCCTGAATGTCGGTGCGCTCTGCATCAAACATCAGTAATCCATTTGCTTCGAAGAAGCGCCGCAGTGGCCCCACGCGATGATAGTCGAGATGCTCATGATAGATGGTGTCGAAGGTCGACTTTTCGTACACGTCAACAAGGTAGCCTACTTCGAACACGAATACGCCGTCGTCTGCCAACAGATGGCGCGCCCCGTCGACAAAGCCCTGCATATCCGCGACATGCGCGAAGACGTGGTTGGCGCAGACGATCTTTGCGGCCCCATACTTAGCGCGCACCTCGCGTGCGATTCCGGCATTGAAGAATTCCACTAAGGTCTCGATGCCAGATTTGTTCGCCTGCTCGGCGATGTTCTTTGCGGGGTCGATGCCGAGGACTTTCAGCCCGTGGTCCCGAAAGGTCCTAAGAAAGGTTCCGTCGTTTGAACCTACCTCGACCACCAAGTCACCTTGGCTCGGCCTGAGTCGTTCTATGACCCTGCGACCGTAGTCATGAAGGTGCCGAACCATGGCGGGTGCAGCGCCCGAAGCGTAGACGTAATGCGAAAAGAGATAAGCGGGATCTACAACGTCGATAAGCTGCGTGTGACCGCAGTTTGCGCATAGCGCAAGGTTCAGGGGGAAAGTGGGCTGTTCGTCGCCCAATTGTTCCTGCCGCACGCAGGCGTTCGCCGGCGGCGTAGGCTTGAGGGTCAGAACCTTTTCGAGGCGCGTACTATGGCAGAGTCGGCAAGTATCGCTACGGCGGTAGAGGCTGTGCTCCATTAACGCACTCAAGACTTCGGTTTGACGAGTTCAACCCGAACAATGTCCGCTTCGTAGGATTTCTGATCGCGAGGACCCGTGGTGATATTGAGGAACATGCAATCCTGAGGGAACTCGGCAGCATGCTCAACATCAGAGGGTGTATAAACCAGATCGCCGGCAACGAGATTGAAAAGAGATGGAGCTTCTTTGGACCCCACGGCGCGATGATAGTAGTTCATCGCACCGCTCACGATATACATGTAGTGGCTGTCGGCGCGATGCCAGTGATTGGCGCGAAGCGAGCCCTTCTTCGAAGTGATAACCTGCACGCTTGTGATCTCGCCTTGAACTAGGGTCTGTATTTTGCCGCGATCGTCGACAAATGGTGCCGGCAGCTGCATGACCGGATTTTCGAGGATTTCCGGTGTCGGCGCGTGGGAGGTCATATGGTCGGCTTCTCCAAAGAAACTACTTCTTCAACCATGCGCTTCCGCGCACGGGCGCAATCCACGCCCTGGAGCCAGACAACATGGATTGCCGACAGTTTGAGCGCTACGATGGGTATCCTTAATGGGGTCCGGTCGCAGGAAAGTCAACGAAAAGCCGCTAGCACGCGGGGCGGCGGAGGCTCATTCCGGTGCAAGTCCACGAAAGGTAGCGAGGGGTCCAACCAATCGACTGTGACAAATTGGTTTCCGACATTAAAGTAACGTGCGTGGCTTGAGGGCATCACCGGCTCGCTGGCATTGAGTATCGTCTTTTGTAGAATGGACCCAATGGTGCCGGCGAGGTGCTTCGTGAGCCGCGCGTGCGGCCGATGTGATCGGGGGGGGTGTCTTTGGTCGAACTCAACGAAGCCGCTGAGGGGCGCAGAAGCTTTGATGTACTTCAATCGCATGCCGATGAAGACAGGGGCAGGTCGACCCGAGTAACCAACGCCTTCTATGCCGCCTTCGGGAAGCGGGCATTTGACATCGCGATTGCCTCGTTCGCGTTGATTTTTCTGTCCCCTGTAATGCTCATCACGGCGTTGGTCGTTGCCCTGAAAGATGGCTGGCCTGTCATTTATCGACAGCATAGGGCAGGACGGAATCTTGAGCCGTTCGTCCTCGTCAAGTTCAGGACCATGGTGCAAGACAATAACGACAATCGGGCAGGAGGTTGGAAGAAGAGCGATCCGAATTGGAACGAAGCGAAGGCCGCTCAGGGGGCAACCCGCGATCCTCGTCTATTCCCGGGCGCGGAATTTCTTCGCAAACATAGCTTCGACGAACTGCCGCAATTCTGGAACGTGCTGTTGGGCGATATGAGTTTCATCGGTCCGCGGCCATTGATGTGCGCGCAAGTTGACGAGAACCTTCCGACGAGGGCTGATCAATTGGTCCGGCGGGCGACTGTTCGACCGGGGATAACCGGCTTGTGGCAAGTCTCAGGCCGCAGCGATGTGACGTTTGATCGAATGATGTCCCTGGACATCGAATACGTCGAGAAACTTAGTTTCGCCCAAGACGTCGTGATTATGCTGAAGACCGTGGGCGTCGTGCTTCGCGGATCTGGCGCTGCCTAGCAGTCGTGGCCGCGAATTTCTGGTTTGCCGCTTCATGAAGCTCTTAATCTCAGCATGTCATTTCACACCAGATCCCATAGGTGGTGGTAAGTTCACAGGCGAAATGGCCGAATGGCTAGCCGCCCGAGGGCACCAAGTGAGGGCGGTCGTTGGAGCGCCGTTCTATCCGCAATGGAAGATTGCGGAGGGGTATTCGGGTCATCGCTATTGTCGCGAGCAAGTTCGGGGCGTCGACGTATTGCGATGCCCGATTTGGGTGCCCTCCCGGCAGTCCGGTGCAGCGAGGATGCTTCAGTACGGCACCCTCGCCGCGACGAGTTCTCCAGTCCTTTGGTGGGCAAAGCAATGGCGGCCTGACGTCATCTGGACGACTATGCCACCACTGTCCGGTCTGCCTGCAGCGCTCGCGTCGGCGAAGCTGGCTGGAGCGCGCAGTTGGTTGCACATTCAGGACTTTGAGATTGATGCGGCCTTTGAGCTCGGCATCTTGCAGTCCGCTCGACTAAGACGAGTTCTGGAGGGCGTGGAACGACGCGCGATGCGCGGCTTCGATGTGGTAAGCACTATCACAGACGGTATGCTTGCACGGCTCCAAGCGAAGGGAGTGGAAGCGGAAAGAGCAAGGCTCTTTCGAAACTGGGTCGATACCGACGCAATCTTTCCAGTTGAAGATTCATCTAGGACAAGAGACGAATTTGGTGTCCCTCGCGATGCATTCGTCTTGATGTACTCCGGCAATTTAGGAGAGAAGCAAGGTGTCGACGATCTGATTGATGTTGCTCGGCGGCTGGCTGGGGAGCCCCGCATCATGATGGTGATCTGCGGGGATGGGGGAGGCCGCGCACGCCTTTCTGCAATTGCCCACAATTGCCCAAACGTCCGGTTTTTCGATCTTCAGCCGGCGGAGAAATTCAACGAGTTCCTCGGAATGGCCGACGTTCATCTCTTGCCGCAAAAGCGCGAGGTCGCGGATTTGGTCATGCCCTCGAAGTTGCCGGGTATGTTAGCCAGTGGCAGACCGGTTGTTGCAGGCGCTATGACGGCAACACAGCTCAGCCGCGAGATCGAGTCCTGCGGCATCGTTGTGCCGCCGGGTGATACGCACGCGATGGCACAGGCCGTTTTGGACTTGTTTAGTGTGGAACAGCGACGGCGAGACCTAGGTATTGCGGCCGCTGCGCGGGCTCGGGACCGATGGGCGAAGGACGCAATCTTGCGCGGATTTGAGACCGAATTGATGGCGCTGGTTGGAAGAGCCAATCGATCGATTTTTTTGCAACCCCGCACCCTCGAGGACCTGCCGCGCTGAGGCGGATGTTGACGCGTTAAGCGTCGGACACTATTGCAAGCGGCAAGAGCCCGTAGCTCAGCGGCAGAGCATCTGACTTTTAATCAGAGGGTCGATGGTTCGATCCCATCCGGGCTCACCAACATAGCGTCCGTCGCGGTTCGGACCTTCCGGCAGGCTGGGAATTCCGCTAGCAAGTGACGTTGCGCCTCCCGAGCTCTTATCCGGTGGTTCCAGAGTTGGGCGGTTGTTGCTCCGCTCCCAAACGCTTGCTCACCCGAAGCTTGAGTTTTCGGCTCAAGCGAATCCGACGAACAGGGGCCACGGCAATCGAACAGTCAGTGGTGGCGGAAGAAGTCCCGCACGGCACTCGCCACACGGGTTGCATCTTCATTTGACATATGGTCGCCAATTGGCAAGCTAAGGAGCCGGGCATCGCTGCGGTTGGCGAAGAATGGCTCGTTGGCTTGATCGAGGTGGCGATAGGCTTCGAGCTTCGGCAAAGCTATCGGATAGTGAATTCCCGTCTCGATACCTTGGGCCTCAAGGAACTTCTTTATGGCGTCTCTACGTTCCGTTCTCACCACAAATAGGTGATATGCGTGTTTGCTCCAGTTTCTGCGCGTTGGGAGCACAAGGTCGCCAACACCCGCCAGAGCCTCGTGATAAAATTCGGCAATCGAAATCCGCCGATCGAGCCACTCGTCCAGGTGCCGCAGTTTGACCGACAGAATTGCCGCTTGAAGGCCGTCCAGTCGGGAGTTGCGCCCCTCAAATGCATGGTCGTACTTCGCAGTCCTGCCATGGTTTGCAATCATTCGTACTCTGCGTGCAAGTTCGGGATCGTTGGTCACCACGGCGCCAGCATCCCCGTATGCACCCAGGTTCTTCCCTGGATAGAAGCTGAAGGTGCCGATGTGGCCTAAGGCGCCAACTCGGCGTCCCATGAAGTCTGCACCGTGCGCTTGGGCGCAATCCTCGACGACCTTTAGCCCATGACTTGCCGCGGTCTCTAGCACTTGATCCATGGCGCAAGGCTGACCGTACAGGTGGACGACAACAACAGCGCGCGTCCTATGAGTGATCTTCTGAACCATGCTCGCGACGGAAATAGTGTAGTCATCCGGATCACAGTCGCAAAAGACAACCTTGTGGCCGGTCCTTGTGACAGCCTCTGAGGTCGCTATGAACGTGTTTGCCGGAACGATCACCTCTGAGCCTGGCGGTATCTGCAACGCCTCAAGCGCAATCTCGATCGCGTCTGTGCCGTTACCGCAGCCGATACAATGTGCCGCATTTTGATAGGCTGCAAACTCGCCCTCAAATTTCGCTGCATACCTGCCGGAAACGAAGGCCGCATCGCGAATAACGTCAGCGATGGCCGTGTCGATCTCATCTTTAATGGAAACGTATTGCCTGTGAAGGTCGAGAAACTTAATCACCGGCCCACCCTTCGGGGTTCCAACATGCTATCGTTGCCTTTGTCCGATGCAGAGCGCCCGAGCCGCGAAAGGCTAGGCCGGAAGGGCAGGTGAACCTCCCGACCCGACTCGATCGACTCATAAATGGCGGTGATCAGTTCCAAGCTACGCCTACCCTCGACACCGTCGACCAAAATTTGCCCGCTCCGCAAAATGCAGTCTACTACGTGATCGTAGTAGGCCTTGTGACCAAACCCGTAGACGTCCGGCGGGTTAACCGAATATCTTACCGGTATCGTAGCATCCTCGTCTAAGCGCTCAGCGAAATTCCACGTTTTTAGTTCGTTGACGGCAAATCCCCCAATCTCGACCGACCCTGTCTCGCCAAGAATGGAAATTGAGCCTTCAAGATCTTTCGGTCGCACCGCCGTCGTGGCCTCGACTAAGCCAAGTGCTCCGCTCCTGAATTTGAGCGTCGCGATCGCTGTATCCTCTGTCTCAACCCTCGCAAGCGCCGTTATTCCCTTTGCAAAGACGCTTTCGACATCACCCATCATCCATTCCAGCAAGTCGACATGATGGCTGGCTTGGTTCGCGAGCACACCGCCATCTTGCTCCCACGTTCCCCGCCATGAGTCCTGGTCGTAGTAGGCCTGAGTGCGGCACCACCGGACACGCACGGTACCGAGGATAAGCTTGCCGAACCGACCAGCCTCAAGTGCGTCGCGTAACTTTACAACGGGGACGTTGAACCTGTTCTGCTTAACAACGAACAGTTTGATGCCATTCCTGAGACATGCCGCGATCATTGCGTCGGCGTCCGCGAGGGTAAGTGCCATCGGCTTCTCGACGACAACATGCTTACCGTATGGGGCAAGTTCAAGAACGTTTTGGGCATGGGTCCCGCTCGGAGTCAAAATTGACACCACGTCTAGTTCGCAACTCTTCATCATGTCATGAAGGTTGCCAAAGTGTGGTACGCCGACGCTCTCGCCCATCCTGCGCGCGCGCTCGGGCGCCACATCGCAAACTGCGGCAAGGCAAGCCCCTGCTACTTGCGATGTGGCCAGAATGTCCGCATGCCTCTTGGCGATACGTCCGCAGCCCACGAGGCCAAATTTCAGCATTCTCTTACCCCCCAACGTGTTGCTCCAATCGCGGTCGCAACAGGCGCTTCGCGAGTATCGCGATGAGCGGCTCACCATCTACGCTGCTAGCGGCAGCTAAGGCTCGCCCGAGCCCAGCGCTTCTCGCATTTTTTCCTCGGGAAGAAAAGCGGGGGTTGGGAACGCGGCAAGCCTTGACGTTTCGGTTAGGCACCCGCCACCATTGTTATGGTCTCTCGTTCCAGATGATCACCAGTTAACAAGGACTTTGTGCGGAGTCTGTTGCTCGATGCTTGCCTACACAGCCCACCCTACTGCAATCGTGGACAACGGGGCCCAGATTGGCAAAGGTACCCGGATTTGGCACTGGGTGCACATTTGCGCGACGGCGAAGATCGGAGAAGGTAGCTCGTTTGGCCAGGGCGCATATGTGGGCAATGACGTCTCTATTGGAAACAATGTCCGTGTTCAGAATAACGTCAGTGTCTATGACGCCGTTACGCTAGAGGACGATGTGTTTTGTGGTCCGAGCATGGTGTTCACCAATGTCTACAACCCTCGAGCCGCAATCCCGCGAAAAGACGAGTATCGCAAGACCATCGTTCGCCGAGGGGCTACGTTGGGCGCGAATTGCACTATCATATGCGGAGTTGTAATCGGCGAGTACGCGTTTGTTGCCGCCGGTGCAGTTGTCAATCGCGACGTCAAGCCGTTTGCACTTGTGGCTGGAGTGCCGGCCCGCCAGATCGGCTGGATGAGCCGCCACGGGCATAGGCTCGGGTTGCCTGTGGAGGGTGCAGGTCTGGCTGTCTGCGCTGGAAGTGGCGAGCAATATGAGTTGACCGAGGGTGTATGCCGCCTGAGGGCAGAATAATTTGGCGGGAAATGCCAAAGTCACAGCATTGCCGGGTGCTTCTGTTTGTGCGAGTCTTGTGGGTGTGCGATCGTGAGGCAGGCTGACAAGCGCCGTTAAGTCGATCCTGATTTCGGAGGCGGTGGCTTGGAAGAGACGAGCATGAGGGTCCTCGCCTTGTGCTTTTTGTCGAGCAGGGGCAACCACTTGGGGTCGGCCCCGGCTACGAAAGAGCTCTTAACAACGGACTGGGACAGACTGTGGTGGATACCGGCGAAAACGTGCGGGCTGACTTTGTCTCGCCCTTAGTCGCATACAGGTCTTGGATTCTGGCTGTTTCTCTCTTGTTTGCAGCGGCTGTCTTCGTCATTAAGGTGCTGTCGCCCGCGGAATACACGGCCACCGCCGTAGTAGCCGCCACCAACGCAAGCGACGGAGCACGCAGCCAGATCGCGCGACTATCCGGGTTGGCTAGTCTCGCTGGAATTGGAATTCCAGTGGGCGGTGGTGGACAAAACGAATTCGAGAGGTTCGTCTATCTGCTCCAATCGCCGGAACTTGCTGAGTGGCAGATTCAGCATAGCGACGTTCTCTATCGCCTTTTCCCTGGGCGCTGGGACCCGAACACCAAGATGTGGCGGTCGCCCGATGGTTTTGGGGAAAAGCTCAATGCAATACTTGGAAATCCCACGCCGCCGGAGCCGGATGCATACGCGGTGTCTCGGATATACGACCGCGCGATATCGATGAGGCGGATCGTCTCACAAAACGGGGGCTCGGAAGAGACAGGGCTAGTTCAAATCTCCTACACCGACGAGGACAAGGACCGAGCCCAAGCAATGCTGCAGAAAGTCATCTCCGATGCGGATGAGATTCTTCGCGATGAGGCCGCGACCCGCAGCAAGGCGCAATCAGAGTACCTTCGAACAAAACTCAACGAGGTGACTGTGCAGGCGTACAGAGACTCCTTTGAGAAGCTGTTGGGTGAGCAGGAACAGACACTAATGCTTACCAATTCCCACCTCCCTTTTGCTGCCGAAAGGTTGTCGGGCAGTGCCCTGCCGCCTGAGCGGGAGAGCAAACGAATATTGGTGTTCGTGCTGATCGGGTTGGGCGGAGGATTCTCGGTCGCATACTTTTTCGCCATCCTCGCGTACAATATGAACCTGACCGGACCACAAAGAGTGGGAGGACGCATTCGAGTTGTAGGACTTAGAGCTTCGCTCAGGGGGCTTATGGCGTCCGAGCGCGGCTCCGGGCCGCCGGTGCAACAAGTGGAATGACTTTGAGCGGGTCATGTGGTTGTCCGGTCGGTTGGACCCGGGTTGAGGCACTGGCAGTGCCGTGAGTTTCGTGTTCACTTGGCGACGTTGGATTTGATTGGCAGCATGCAGAGCGCCCAACAAACTCCTGTGAGCGATCGTTGGACCACCATCCGTTGTTCCTGGGGTCTTGCAATCCTATTGGTCGGTCAGTCTGCAGGCTGGGCGGTCCGGAGCATGTTGGGACTGCGTGAAGGCGTCATCTTTTCGGTGATGCCCGCGTTGCTTAGCATGGTGCTGCTGTTTCAGCCGAGTTGGTTCCTGCGGGCTCGTCTTCGTGTCGATGCATCGCATTTGGCGACGCCACTCTTGCTAGCCCTGACTCCGCTTGTCGTCTCCGTGTTGTTAACAGATCCATCCAATTTGATTGTTTACGGCAGCTATCTGATCGTTTGCTGCGTGATTGGGGTCTTCATCGCGCTTCATCACGAGAGCAGCTTTCGGGACCTTCCGTTTGCCGTTCTTGTCGTCGGACTGTTCGGAAGTCTCGTTCCGATATTGCAGATCGCCACCAACGGAGCGGCGCATGTCGCTAGGATTGCACTTGACAAGAACTCCAATGTGCTGGGCTTAGCATCCAGCGCGACGATCGCCGCTCTTGCTGCGCTCATTGTTGGGACGAGCGTTGGAAAGACCTTCTGGCTCAAAATCCTCGCGTCTGGCGCATTTGTCGTCAATCTCGCAGTGGCGGTTCTGACGTTTACTCGTAGCGTCTGGCTGTCGCTGGCACTTTGCATTCCAATATATCTGCTGCTTTTGCGTGGCCGAATGGAGGCACCTCGGCCGGGGCGGCGTGGCGACCTATTGTCGTGGATCGCGTTTTGGGGCCTTCCGCTTCTGGCAGTTAGCTCGGCGCCCGTCGCTCTTGCTGCGGTGTTCGGGACAAAGGTCTTGGACTTTATGGTGCAGTTCGGTTCCAAGCGAATTTTCACTGCGATCGATTTCGTCTCAGCAGGGCCGCTGGTCGGTGACACGTCCACCGTCGAGCATTCGCGGTTGTTCGGCTACAGTTGGGACCGCTTGGGATTTTGGGGACACGGCATCGACATTCAGGAGCGGATGGCGGGCAGCGGCATCTACCCACACAACAGCTACCTGCAAGCGGCTTATGATGGCGGCATCCTGTTGGGATTTCTGTTCCTATTGATTTCCGCAGTCATCCCCCTCTCACTGCTTGTACTTAGGTTTCGCTGGGGAAAACTGACCGCAACCGATGCCTTCTTGGTTCTGCTTTTCATAAATGTGCAGGGAGATCAGCTCTTTCATGCAACGCCATACAATTCGTCGACTTGGACGGTTGTGCTACTCGTCTACCTTCTCATCGCACGGCCAGCGGCGCAAGCTGCAGGAACGTTAGCAGCCGCATAAGGAATCCTAGAGAGGAAGGAATCACTTAGCTAGAACAAGCAAGGAGAAGCCACCTAGGAACCGCGCCGCCAAGTCGTTGCTCATAAATGACAAACCGGCTCTGGGAATCTTCATCAGACTTGCCCCTAGACTGTTCGCGCGTAACTCGACGCTCCGCCGCGTGAAGCACTGATCGACGACGGTGTAGCCACAGTCCTTGAGCGTGGCCAAGGCCGTCTCCTTAGTGAAGTAATGCAGATGGCCCGCCGCCTCGCGCGCGTTCATGAGTGACGACGGACGAACGATGCTGAGGACCGATAGGTCAAGGGGTATATGGAAAACCTTGTAGTTTGCGAGTTGCCTAAGCTTGCGGAGGAAGTCCATATAGTCGTCGACGTGCTCGAACACGTCGATTGCCAGTAGCACGTCAAAGTAAATCTTAGGTGCGGCTAAGATATCACCGAGATGGAAGGTAAGCTTGTCGTTTGCTTTCGGGCGCGCGAGCTCATTTGCCTGTTGGGAAATGTCGTATCCAAAATATGTGGCCGTAGGAAATGCGGTTTGCAGCGCCTCAAGTATCCCCCCCGCTCCGCACCCGACTTCGGCAACAGATGTCGGGCTGATCCCGTTTTTCACCATGAGGCGTGCTATGTGATCTGCCTTCCAGCCGGAATGCTCGGCATGCCAGTCGGGATTGTGGAGCAGGTAGGTGCCGTCACTGTACCGTGAAGCGGTTTCGACCGGCTGTGCCATAAGAATCTCCTGATCAAGTCCTGAAAAACAGCCTCACTGCCAGCTTCCCTGCCAACTCCCCGCTGTGGAAGGCTGCAACCGACTGTTACCGTTTGCAGGCGAGAAAAGAGTAGAGGCGCCCCGGCCGGTTGTCGACGATTGAGAGGAGCTTTAGGACCAATGTAATTCCCGGCCCCGATCGAAAAATGCTCCGAGTAACAAAGCGTGCACCTGGAATCCTATTTGCTCGCTTCTCCAATTCGAGTAGCAACTGTCCACGAGTACGGGGAGCATAATTGATCGGGCTTTCGAAGGGTGACAGCTTGATAACCGAGTTGAAGCCGGCGCCGCGGATGGCCGAAATATATTGGCTAAGCAGGAAAGCATTTTCCCCACCATACAGCTTATGCAAAGGGTGGGCATCGAGGAACGCTGGGAGATCGCGCTGTTTCGAAATCACATGTTCACGGACTGCCAGAAACCTGCCGTTGGGTCTTAGGACGCGAAAGTATTCGGCGCAGGCGGATGCTAGGTCCTTGGTATGATGCAGAACTGCTCGTGCGAAAACCAGATCGAAACTGGCGTCGGCAAAAGGCAGTTTCTCCGAATAGCTCTCGGAAACCTCAATGGGAAGCTCCTCGGTCTGGGCTAGAGATCGAATTGCCTGGGCACCAACGAGCGGACTTGGATCGGGCTCAAGTGCTACTACCTCGAACCCATCCTTGGCCAATGCATAGCTCGCAATGCCTCTGCCGGCTCCGACGTCTAGGGCCCGCCCGCGCTGGGTGCCAAGCAAGGCCCGAATGCTTGCCCACTCCTCGCTGCTCCAGTATCTGAGGGATGCTGAGGCGAGCGGATCGTCATAGTAGGCATCCTTAGCCACCTGTTCGAACTCAGGTTGCTCGCGCAACCAGACGACGGCTGCTTCCCAACTCCCGAACTTTTCCTCGGACATCAATCCGGTCTCCGAATTTTACAAGCGAGGCTAGGCTTGCACTTTGCTCAGATATTCAATCATGGCGGCGCGATCTGACGGTTCCAGTTCGTCCGCGGAAATCATGCGGACAACCTTCGCCGGGTTCCCCGCGACGATCGAGTAGGGTGGAACATTTGAAGTAACCACGGAACCAGCCCCGATGATCGCCGCTCGGCCGATGTGAACCCCGCAAAGGACCGTGCTGTTTGCGCCGATCCAAGAATCGTCGTCGATTTGAACGGGTTTCTCGCCGAGCGAAATATCGATCGGATGCCCTCGTTCATAGATGCTCTTGCACTGTTGATGCCGTGCTTCAGGCGAGATTGGGTGGGTCAAGTTGTCGAAGACGTTCACGTTGTGTGCAATGAGGACTCTGTTACCGATTGTGATCCTGCCTCCAGACCAAATTCGAGAGCCCTCGCCGATATAGCCCCAATCCCCGATTCTAATGTCGCCCCCATGCGCGAAAACGAACAGCTCGCCGCGCACGATAGTGAATGCCCCGATGGAAATTCTGCTGGATGGCCCTCCCGCATTTAGGATGCGAGCAGTCGACAATAACCTCGTAGTTGGTTGCTTCACGCATGTCGGCCGCCCTGCGAGTCGGCGCAGAAGATATTGAACGCTGGCAACCATGGTATCGAGCCCAACCTTACGTCTGTCCATTAACGGAGTCCGTCGACGGCTCACGCCGCATTCGCAAGCTGCAAGTGGGCGGGCGTCCCGACGCCAGAACGACTTTTCGTTGAATTACTGGTTGATTGCACCGAAGAATGTCAAGCGCCACCGGCCCGTGCACGGACACAGCAAATCACCACGACAATGCTCGCCTGAGAGAGCGGTGATTCTTAGTCAAATGTCATGGGCAAGGTCTCGATGGCTCTGTCTGCGGTCGAATGCTAGTTCCGACATTGCTCGTCAAGTCTCTTGACGATAGCGCCCCTCCCACAAGCCTCTTTGCTCTAGCGCCGCGGCAAGAAGTTGACCCTGTCGGAGCGATTTGTCCATGACTTCCCGGGGCTAGGTTTAGCTGCTATCTCAAACGCATCGATAACTGCGGGGTCTCAACATGCGAGGTTCACCCTACCATGGCCGGGGAACTGGTCGTGTCTTGGAAGCGAGGTGCGTCCGTGTCTCTTAGCCCTGTTCTTGTTTCTGGCGGTGTTGGCTATGTCGGGCGAGAGCTCGTGAGACAGTTAATCGCCGAGGGCGAGTTCGACGTGCATGTCCTCGATAACCTCGCCTCCGGCCGCCACAGGCTTGAGGCGATGGACAGGGGACGATTTGCGCTTCACGAAGCGGACATTCGCGACGACAAGGCAGTTGCCGACGTCATGCGAAGGGTCGAGCCGACCGTGATCTTCCATCTTGCCGCGCTTCACTACATACCGGCATGCGAGGCGGCGCCCGGAATCGCCGCAAGCGTCAATGTCGCCGGGACGATCAACATCCTGAGTAAGGCTCCTGCCAAGTCACGTTTCATTTTTGCGTCAACTGCCGCGGTCTATTCGCCGAGCGCCGAGGCGCATCGCGAAGACGACATCGGCTCCGGGCCCGTCGATATCTATGGCCTGACTAAGTTGCACGGCGAGCACTTCGTCCGCTATTACCATCAGAGTGGCGCTATCCGAGGTACGATCGTTCGCTTGTTCAACGTAGTGGGGTCTGGCGAGACCAATCCCCACCTGGCGCCGGCGATCATAGAGCAACTCGCTTCGGGAGACACCCAGCTTAGGCTGGGTAATCTGTTTCCACGCAGGGACTACATCGACGTCGAGGATGCGGCGAAGGGATTTCGACTGATTGCTAACTCCAGTCCTCATGACGGTTCCTTGAATATCTGCAATCTCGGCACGGGCCGAGATCATGAAGTCGGCGACGTTGTCCAGTTGATCGCAGATGCATCGGGGCTCGGCGTGTCGATCTCACAGGATCCTGGACGGGTTCGTGCGGCTGATCGACCGGTGCTGAGGGCCTCGGTTGATAGGCTGAGGCGACTTACAGGCTGGTCGCCGCAGATCGATCTGAAAACGAGCATGCGGAATGCGTGGGCGACCCGCGCCGAGGACAAGCTGCGGTGAGGGCTTTCAAGATCGCAGCAATCGGGATTACGCCGCCCTCATTCAAAGCTAGTGGTGGAATATCTGCCGGTATTCAGCTCATGCGCCGAGTGTCTCGCTTATGCGAGACGTCGTTTGTTACCATGTCGGATGAAGCGTCCGACGCAACGGAGGATGGCCTTCGGATTGTTCGGCTAAAGGCCCACAACCTCTTGGCGCCGATGGCGTCGGCTCTACCGAGGCAAGTTGTGACAGCGATGTGGCGGGCTGATTTCCGCAGCTGGCTTCTCTCGGAACGTCCCTCTCTCGTGCATTTCCACAATCCGCATCCCCCCGGTGCGCTGGCGCGAGCCGCGGCCGACTGCAGTACTCTCGGTATTCCTTATGTCATATCAACCCACGGGTTTGTCGAATTCAGCGATAATGGGGGGTTCCTAGGCCTGCCGGCTGTGCAGCGCAGGCTTTTCCGCTCTTTTGTCACCGAGCCAGTGGCCAGGGTCGCCCGCAGCGCGGCGCGCGTCTTAATGCTTTCCCCTCAAGAAGAGTCGATACTCCTCGCCATGGGGGTTGATCGCGCGCGACTGGAAGTCGTCACGAACGGCGTCGATCACTATTTCGGTGAAGCCACGCAGGAAAGCGAGCGGCTGGCCTTGACGGCTAGATTCAATCTCCCGCCGGGAAGGCCGATCGTATTCTTCGTCGGCAATCACACGGCTAACAAGGGCATCGATGTCCTGCTGCGCGCAATACCGCTGCTCAAGTCGAAGGCGGTGATCGTAATCGGCGGAGCCATTCGTTCTGAGCGTGAGCACGCCGCTCTTTTGGCGAGTGCTCGGCTGCAAAGGGATGATCCTCGTCTGCTGTTTACCGACTTCATCACCAAGGAGGAGCTTCGGGCTCTTTATCAGTCCGCCGATGTGTTCGCCTTTCCTTCCTACGCGGATACGCTTCCGCTCGTGATATTGGAAGCGATGACCGCTGGCTTGCCGGTGGTTGCAACGCGCGTTGGGGGTATTCCCTATGAAGTCACTCCTGAGACGGGCGAACTGATTGGGCCAGGGGATCCTACAGAGCTTGCGGCCGGTATCGACAAGTTGATCACAAGTGGCGATTTACGAAAGTTGAAGGGGGCGGCAGGAAGGACCCGTTGCCTGGAGCTGTTCGACTGGGACAAATCAGCCGCCAAGGCTGTCGCAATTTATGCCGAAATCCTGAGCGTGCGTTCCTAAAGCGTGAGTTCACTGACTACCCTAGTGCCAACCTGATCGCCTCCTCGACGAGAGGCACACGCTTATCAAATCCGTGGCTGTCCAACGTGCGCCTCTGGCCCCTGGCTCCGATTTCTTCCGCCCTGCGTGGATTGTTGGACAGCCAGCGCGCCCTATCAATCGCCTCGTCGACGCTGCGGTATGAAACAACCTCGTCGTCAGAGAAATATTCGACGAGATTCGCCTTCCAATCGGTCAAGAGGCAGCTTCCCACGCCAGTCGCCTCAAAGAGCCTCATGTTTGCCGCGTATGGGCCGGCAAGGGCAATGTGAAAATTGAGGTTCGTTCGGCTTTGGCGCAACAGGTCGAACATTCGGATCCCGAAAAAGGAAGGTCGAATCCTGGAGTAAAGCTTTCGATCATAGGGAAATCTGGGCGCACGAGACCACAGAGCGGCCTTTCGGATTTTGCTTGAGGGGAATTGCTCCACATCAACGCCGACGGCCCTAAGAATCCGAGTCGCGCCATAGGCAGAACTTGTGGAAGCAAAACGCAGAGCCAAAGGCCAAAGTCTCTTCTCGACAGCAGCAAAGATAGTCATGTCCACCTCAGCGGACAGGCGCTTCAAGAATGCTACCCGGTCGTCATGAATGTGCGGCCCCGGATCCAGACTGCCAATGAAGCTCAAATTGTAATTGACTGTCCTTTCTTGCGGCAATCGTTCAAGAATCCGGGGATCAAACCACCAAGGGAACAGAACCGACTTTCCGCCCGCACTCCTTACAAATTCGACCTGATTAGGCATGCACGTCAGGACTACGTCTACTGCCGCCAATTCCGGCTGGTTTCTCAAATCATAGCCCGTGACTCCGATAAGGGCCCGCATCTTAGGCAGCTGGTCCCGCAGCGTGCCGATTTCCTTCAGGGTGAAGCTCTGGATCGCTTCGAGGACCACGACTTCCGGATCAAGCGCCTTGACCTGCCGCAGTAGGAGTTCGAACCCGGTTTCATTGCTGCCGTGCTCCCGCGTCCAGGCCGCGTCGAGGGGGTCGATTCCCGAGATTATGTCCGTGGCATCATGTCCAGCTTTGCGAAGATAAGTCTCCCAGATGTCAACCGGTCCGAAGAAGTCGGAGCAGAACCAAGCCTTCTGCTCCTTGTATGGGAGATCCACTGCGCCCGGCCAGGAGGCATAAAGCTGGGTCCAATACGACTTTGCACGGCGAGCGATCTTGACAATCCGCATATCGAGAAGCTCCCCAATGTCACTGATGAAGTGGCCTGCTTCGAGGTGTAATGGCAAGTTGAGGTCGACAGCAGTCAGACAGAAATCCGAACTACAACGTCCAATCGAAATTGGCGCAGGTTGTCAACACAGATACGAAACGGACATCCGGGCCAGCAAGCGGCGTGACACGAAGTCGCGCTCATCGCAACCAACGGCGCGGGCTGGACTGCCAAGATGGCAGACGCTGGAATGGGCGTCGAAAACTCGGAGTGCATGCATGTGCGGAATTGCAGGAGCCTTCTTCGGGCTGGATCAGCGCCAGATGAAGGAGTGCGCCGAAGGGATAAGACAAGAAATATCTTATCGCGGTCCAGACGGCTATGCTGTCGAATACTTCGATGACGGATTCCTGCTGCACTTGAGGCTCGCCATCATCGACCTCAGCGAGGGAGGCAGGCAGCCAAAGTGGTCGCACGACCGGCGTTACTGCCTCACCTTCAACGGTGAAATCTACAACTACATAGAACTGCGCGAGGAACTCCGACAGCTCGGATGCGAATTCCACACCGAATCCGACACCGAGGTGCTGCTTCAGCTCTGGGAGAAATTCGGGCCTGCCGGACTGGCAAAAAGTATTGGCATGTACGCCTTTGCGCTGCTGGATACGCGGGAGAAGCTACTCTACCTCGCTCGCGATGTGTACGGAATCAAGCCGCTATATGTTGCGCAAGCGGGGAGTGGATTGCGGTTCGCGTCGAGCGCAGCAGCCTTGCTTCGTTTCCCCGACTGTCCAAAGCGGGTCAACGCTTCGGCAGCATACGGTTATTTGCGTTTTGGAAACATTGAGCGCAATGGCAGCACTCTTATCGATGGCATCCGATCCGTCGGCCTAGGTGCTGTCGAGTGCTGGTCATTGAGGGAAAGTCGTCCCACACAATTGGACACCTATCAGGTGCCGCTGCCAGCGTATCGAGTACCGGACTCCGATCTATCTTTCTTGGAGGCCGCAGAACGGCTGAGGGATGCTTTTCTGAGTTCCGTGCGATTGCATTTGCGCAGTGACGTACCGCTTGGTTTTGCGTTGTCCGGCGGGATCGATTCTTCCGCGATCGTATGCGCGTCCCGCGTTCTTGAGCCCGACGCCGACCTCAAGACCTTCACTTACTGCGCGCAAGACAGTGCGATGAACGAGCAGCGGTGGGCGCGCCTGGTCTCCGAGCACGTCCGAGCCGTCCCGCACGAAATTGTTGTTGAGCCATCGCAGGCGCTGGAAATGCTCCAGAAGTCCGTGCGGTATTTTGGTCCCTCTGCATATGGCGGGATGGTCGCCCAGCTCGGCATCTTCCACGCCGCGCACGAGGCCGGCGTGACTGTCATGCTGGACGGCCAAGGAGCTGATGAGCAGTTCGCTGGCTACCCATTCTATTTCGGCGCAGCCCTTGCGGGCTATGCACGCCGCGGCGAGATCAACGCCGGGCTGCAACTTCTCAACGCTTGCCGCCATGTCAGTGGCTTGGGAGCTCCGATGGCGGTCGCATGGACGCTCGACCATCTTCTTCCCGAGAAATTGCAATCGCTAGGACGGCACCTGTTAGGAAAGTCGCACGTCCCCGCTTGGCTTAATCGCAAGTGGTTCGAGGAAAGGGCTCCGAATGCTAGAGCTGAGCATGCTATCCTTGCACATCACTTCGGAAGGGATGTCCTAGCCGACCGGCTGCAGTTGGACTTTAAGCATACGATACTTCCAGAATTGCTGCAGTATGAAGATCGCAATTCGATGTTCAGTTCGGTCGAAAGTCGGGTTCCGTTTCTGAGTTCATTAGTGACTGATGTGGCTTTCAGTGTGCCTTCTTCATTCCACATCGGCCCTGATGGACAGACCAAGAGGCTGTTGCGCGAAGCGCTTCGCGGAATCGTGCCTGACGAAATTCGGCTCAGGAAGGATAAAATTGGTCTCGGCGTGCCCCAGGGAAGTTGGCTATTCAGTCAGCGAAAGGAGATATCCTCGATCCTCGCTTCCGAAACTGCCCGGTCAATCTCGATCTTCGATTGGGAGCGCCTCATTGCTGCATGGCGTGCAATCGAAGGTCCCGCCCATCCCGATTTCAAGTTCGTATGGCGGTGGGTTGCCCTGATCCTTTGGACGCAGGAGTTTGACATCGATTGGACGTGAGGGAGTTTCCGTTCGATGTAGCGATGACGATTTGTAGAAACCAACATCTCTTGCTGAGCTGATGCGGGTTCGTGCCGATGGCGCTATGCATCTCGTTATAGTGGTGTTTGCGGATGCTGATCACTGCTGGCGCTGATCGCAGCTTTGAAAGTGGTGCACAAGCTGACCTGAGCCCCTGAGATCATCCAATCGCCTGGAGAGTCCGTTCTTCATTTGAGCCTTGCTGGCTCGGTGATGCAACGGGACGGGGCGCGGAGCCCCGAAAGCGCAGCGACCCGTCCCGTTGCATCACGGGATCGCTG
>JADHVO010000001.1 GCA_016783965.1 Alphaproteobacteria bacterium | reverse complement strand
GGATAGCGACGACTGCAGCGATGAGACCCAGCGCGAACGCCCACCAGAAATCGCGGAAGGTGCTGCTCAAGCCCATGGCAAGGCGTGTCACAAAAGGCAATTGCCGCCCCGACTCGGCGAATAGCGGCGCGAACTCCGGGAGCACAAAGCCCAGGATCACGACGATGGAGAGCCCGGCCGTCGCCACCAGCACAGCGGGATAAACCAGCGCGGAGGAAACCGCCTCGCGCACAGACAGTGTGCGGGCCAGATAATCCGCCAGCACCGCGAATGTGCGATCCAGTGAACCGCCGCGCTCGCCGGCGCGCACCATGTTCACGTAGAAGGGACTGAACGCGGCGTCGCCCGAAAGGGCGTCGGCCAGGCTCGCACCATCGCGCACCCGTTGGCGCGCCACCGCAAATGAGGGGTGCAGCGATTTGATGTCTTGAAGGCCTCCAAGCGTGGCGAGCGACCGGTCGAGGTCGAGACCCGCGCCCAACAGCGCCGCCAGTTCTTGAGTCGCTGTTGTGAGCGCCCGAAAGGATGGCTTCCGCGCAGGGAGCGTCAGCAGGCCCTGGAGCTCATCGCGAAAGCCGGCTTTGCCGACTTCCGCGGCTGCGATTGGGACATGGCCTTGGCGGCGCAACGCATCCGTGGCGCCGGCGCGGGTAGGAGCCTCGAGTGTCCCGGTCACGATCTGGCCAGTCGTCGCGACGGCGCGGTAGCGATAGAGCGGCATCACGCAGCCTCGAGCGTCACGCGCAATACCTCGTCGATCGTCGTCACACCGGCGAGAGCCTTACGGATGCCATGGGTGCGGAGCGTTTCCATGCCAGACGCTTGCGCCAGTCGCGCCACCTCGCTCGCCGGCGCGTCTTTGGTGATGGCGCGGCGGAGCTCGTCGGTGAGTGCGAGCACTTCGATAATCGCGGTACGTCCGCGATAACCTGTGCCGCGGCAATCCGGACAGCCGACGGCCCTGTGCAGGATCGGTGAACCTCCACTCAGCTGCAGTAAATTGAGCCCCGCGATCAGCTGCGCATCCGGCTCGAAACTTTGGCGGCAAGTCTTACATAGAGATCGCACGAGGCGTTGCGCGACCACGCCGTTGAGGGTCGCGGTGAGAAGGTAATCTTCGAGCCCCATGTCGATCAGGCGGGTGACAGCGCTGGGCGCATCGTTGGTGTGCAACGTTGCGAGAATGAGGTGACCGGTCAGCGCAGCCTGCGCCGCGATGCGCGCGGACTCAAGATCGCGGATTTCGCCGATCATCATGATGTCTGGGTCATTGCGCAGGAATGAGCGGAGCGCATTGGCGAAGGTCAGCCCGATCTGAGGCTTGACCTGGACCTGATTGACGCCGTCGAGCTGGTACTCGACGGGGTCCTCGATGGTCAGGATTTTACGCTCGGTCGTGTTGAGCTCGTCGAGCACGGCATACAGGGTCGTGGTTTTGCCGCTGCCCGTGGGGCCGGTGACCAGGACGATCCCATGTGGCTTGTTGGTCAGGCTGCGAACCTGGCCCTCCAGTTCGCTGTCGAACCCCAGCGCAGAAAGGCTTACCACCCGCTGCCCGCGATCCAGAATGCGCAGCACAGCGCTCTCGCCATGCACCGTCGGCGTGGTGGCGACACGCAGGTCGATGTCACGTCCTTGCACCGCAACGCCGATGCGTCCGTCTTGGGCCAGGCGCCGTTCGGCGATGTTGAGCTTCGCCATGACTTTGATGCGCGACAGGATCGCGGCAGCAAGGGATCGCGGCGGTGCGTCTATCCGCTGCAGAATTCCGTCGATGCGGTAGCGAACGTAGAGTTCGCTTTCCATCGGCTCGATGTGGATGTCCGAGGCACCGGCCTCTACCGCACCGGCGATCAACGCATTGACGAGGCGAATGACGGGCGCGTCGCTTGAAAGATCGCTCAACCGGTCGACATCGTCGGCGATGTGAGCCGCGCTGCCGGCCGGTTGCGTAGAGCGCGCGTCAGTCGCGGCGCCGTAGAGCTTCTCAAACAATTTCTCGAAGCGGGAGGGCGAGATCGCGATGAGGTCGATTGGCCGCTCAATGGCAAATCGCAAAGCCGCTACGGCACGTTCGTCGAGCGGATTGACCATGGCAACTTGCGGTCGGCCGTTATGCATGCCGACCGGCAGTGCACGCACCTCGCGCAGAAAGGACGCACGCAGTTCGCCCTGGAGAAGGGCCCTCTTGGGAAGGTCGGTATCGGACAGAATGGCAACGGAGGCGACGGCCGCGATGGCCTGGACCAGCTCGTCTTCCGGGACGAGACCAAGTTGATGAAGCACTGTTTCGAAGGGGGCTTCGCTTTCGGAGGCGACCTGGGCGGCGCGCTCGAGGGCGCTTTCGCCGAGCTTGCCAGTGCTCAGAAAGTGCCGCGCCAAGCGGGCGGAGCCGGCAGGCAACGACGACTCGATGGAACGCGCGACAGCCCCAGACATACTCGTCCCTTGACCGTATCAGTCGGAAGAACGCCCGCTGAGCTCGAACACACGCTGATTGATGGGACAAACCCTAGCAGCCAACCCACGGAGATCGCAAAAGGATTTCTACCAGGCCAGGACCGGGACTTTAGAACCGCACAAGCGCCGTTGTCGTCACTGCGATCGGTGTTCCGTCGCGCAGCGCGGGCCGATAGCGCCAATGCGCCCGCACCCAGGCCAGCGCGATGCGATCGAGTTGCGCCGATCCGGTCGACGCGTCAACGGAGGCGTCTTTGATGCTTCCGTCCTCGGCCACGCGCAGCCGGAGCCGCAATGTCGACTTGCGGGCGATATCGGTCAAATCAGCTGAGAGTGTTGGTGCGGTGTGCGTTTCGCCGATCGCCTCCGCCGGCACGGTCACGCCAGGTCCACCAGGTGCAGCCGCGACTGTGATTGCAGTGCTCGGTGTGTCGTCGACTTCGATTTCTGGCGGTACAACCAACGGTACCTGTGGTGGAGTCGCCAGCGTGGGTTGGATAGGTTCCGACCGCAGAACACGCGGCCCTCCGATTATAGTGAGTTGCAGATCATGGGCTGCAGGCGGCGCTGGCGGTCGGGTGAACCCGAAAAGCACAAGGACCAACAACACAACATGCACAGCACCCACGGCGACCCAGGTCAGAGAGCGCCGATAGGCCGGGAGCAGCGAAGAGACATTTCTGACAGCGCTCCGCAGCCAAGGTTTTGCTATCGAAGCGAACTCGAACGCACTCCTCTTCAGAGTGGGCACCAAGGCCATCAAGCTATCGACGGCTTTCATCACTTCCAATCTGCGCAGCGCACGGTGGAGTCCTATCCCCCTATTCAGGGGGATGAAAAAATGCTTGGCCATGTTCGCATCGCGACGAGCACTTTGCACAACGAGCAGACCGACAAAATCGATTCAATAGGCAGATGATTTTTTCGAATGAGTAATCAGCGTTGCATCTTTTGATCTTGCAAAATTCGAATTCGCCGAACTAGTGTTCAAAACGTAATCACCTGCTCCGCGTTAGAGCGCTCAGGTGCGTTGGCGTTCTTGAGTACGCGCTGCGTTGTCTGCGTGGTTGGCCTCCTAAAAGCGTAACTGCGTTCGAAGTTGGTCTTCTTTGGCCAGCGCGCGTGTTCGCGCGCTCATTGGGGGATAACCCATGGTGCGGGTAATGGTCCGGCATGCGTGCCGGCTTGCGGCTGTTTGCGCTTTCTTGAGCGGTGTTTTCATCGCACTTGCCGGTCGGGCCGGTGCCGATACTGCGCCGCAGATGATCGTGCCCGGCAAGTTTGCCGTGAGCTCCACCGGTGCTGCGACGTACTCCATTCCGATCATCGTGCCGCCCGGAACCGCTGGTATGGTTCCATCCCTGGCGCTCAGCTATTCGAGCCGCAGTGGCGATGGCTTTGTCGGCCTGGGATGGGCACTCAGTGGTCTTCCGCAGATCACGCGGTGTCCTCGCACGATCGCCCAGGACAGCACGCATGGCGGCGTGAACTACGATTCCAACGACAAGTTCTGCCTCGACGGCCAGCGGTTGATCGTGACCAGCGGCGCTTACGGTGCCGATAGTTCGCAATACCGCACCGAGGTCGACACCTTCACCAAGGTCATTGCCCACACGAGCGGCAGCAACGGCCCGGACTACTTCGAGGTCCATCTGCGCAACGGCACGACGATGGAGTTCGGTAACACCACCGACTCGCATGTCCTGGCGGTGGGCACGTCGATTGCGCGCCTCTGGGCGGTCAACAAGATCATGGATTCGGCGGGCAACTACCTGACCGTGACTTACAATTGCACCGCGGTATCATCCGCTTGCACGGATACCAGCCGCACGTCGAATGGCGAGGTCTATCCGCTGCGTATCGACTACACCGGCAACGCCGGCACGAGCCTGAGCCCCTACAACTCTGTGCAGTTCACCTATGCGACCCGCCCAGACATCATCCCGAAGTACCATGCCGGGTCGCTCGTCCAGCCGGACGTGCGCCTCACCGACATCAAGACCTACCAGAGCACGAACGTCGTTTTCGACTATCAGCTGGCCTACTACTCCGGCGGCGCAACCGCGCGTTCGCGGCTGATCTCAGTCACCCAATGCGACGGCTCCAGTCACTGCCTCGCGCCGACCACGTTCGGCTGGCAGGGCGGCACGGCGCTGCCCACCATGACCGGGACTTCAATTGGCATCGCGCAAGGCGTTTCGTTGGTGCCCGGCGATTTCAACGGCGACGGTTTGACCGATGTGATGGTCAACTCCGGAACCTATTGCGGTATCTCGCTTGGCAGCAACGCGGGCACGTTCTCCGCCAGCAGCTATACCGCCAACTATACCTATTGGGACGTCGAATCGGGGCACTACACAGGTTCTTGGCAGGAAGCCCTCGATACTTGCTTTGGCACCGCGTACACCCGCAATGGCGGCCGTATTCCCAGCGACTTCGACGGCAATGGGTTCAGCGATGCCATCATCCAGCAGAAGCACAGTGCGAGTGGGTTCTATCTTCACCCGTTGCTAAACAACACGACGGGCGTGCTTGTCGAAGACAGCGCGGCCGTCTTCGCCTCCCAGACCCCGATCGCTATCGCGGACTTCAACGGCGATGGCCGCAGCGACGTCTTGGCGCGGCTGAGCGCCACCGGCAGCTACCAGATCGACACCAGCAGCGGTCCGGGCAATGCTTTCGGCGGCGGCGCCACCTACAGCGGCTCTCTCACGCTACTGACGGGTGATTTCGATGGCGATGGGTGTGCCGACATTCTGCGCTCCAGCTCGCCCTGGACGGTCGACTACTCCTGCAGCCCGAAGACCAGTACCGCGAGCATAAGTACCTCGGCGGGTGCGGTTCTTACGGTCGGCGACTTCAACGGCGACGGCATGGCGGACATCCTAGTCACCTATCCGTCGTCCACCGGCACGCTCTATCTCTCGACCGGCAATGGGTTCACGGCGACGAGCTTCTCGGTCCCGAGCGGCTGGGGCAGCTACACCATTGTCGTGGGCGACTGGAACGGCGATGGCATGGACGACATCGCCCTGATCTCGCCATCGGGCACCCACACCATCTACCTCTCGACCGGCACGGGGTTCACCTCGGCTACCACCATCTCCAACAGCGACACCAACAGCAAAGCCATTGTTGCCGATTGGAACAATGACGGCGCCGAAGACATCTGGCTCCAGCGCGCCTCCGGTGACGAACTCTTCACCTTCGCCTACGTGCCCGAGCTGATGACCAGCGTTTCGAACGGACTCGGTGCAACCACCACCATCACCTACGATCGCATCAATCAGAACGGCTCGTTCTATTCCAAGGGGTCTAGCGCCAGCTATCCGATCCAGGACCTCGATGGCCCGCTCTATGTTGTCAAGGAGATCGACTCCAGCAACGGTGTCGGTGGCACCTACACCACGACCTACACCTACGGCACCGCCCAGGTCGACCTCTCTGGACGCGGCTTCCTTGGCTTCGGCAGCTTGGCCGTTGCCGACTCGCAGACAGGCATCACGGAAACCACCACCTACAATCAGACCTTTCCTTACACTGGCCTGATCGCCTCGCAGACAGCTGTTCACAGCAGCACCACGCTCTCGTCCGTCACCAACACCTACCACGACGATTCGACAAACTGCGGTGTCGCGGCGGCGAGCGGCACCTATTTCGTCTGCCTGACACAGAGTGTCGTCGCCAAGCACGACCTTGACGGCACCGCTCTTCCGAGCACGACGACCGCGTACACAAGCTTCGACGCCTACGGCAATCCTGGCACGATCACGACCACTGTGACCTATGGCGGCTCGACGTCGTCGACGGCTACCGTCAGCAACACCTATTCGAACGACACGACGCACTGGATCTTGGGACTCGTCACTGCGTCATCGGTCAATCGTGTCGTCGGGTCTTCCAATCTCACCCGCAGCATGTCGTTCGCCTACAACGCGACGACGGGACTGATGACCCAAAGCATCGTCGAGCCGTCCAACTGCGAGGTGAAGCTCGAGGCCGACTTCACCCTGGACAGCTACGGCAACCGAACGGCAACACAGTTGAGCGGTGCCGGCTGTTCTGGCGACAGCTACCGGACCGCCATCACGACCCGCACCTCCTATGTCGGGTTCGACACGCTTGGTGAGTTCGCCACTTCGACCACGAACGCACTGTCGCAGAGCGACGGCACCGGCTACAGCGCAGCGTTCGGCTTGCCGACCAGCCACAGCGACCTCAACAGCCACAGCACCAGCTGGAGCTACGACTACTTCGGGCGGATGTCGCTGGAGACGCGCCCCGACGGCACCAAGACCAGCACCTCTTATGCCTATTGCTCAGGGGTTAATGGCGGCTCGGCCAGTTGCCCGACCTACGGTGCCTATGTCCGCCAGGTTGAAGCGTTCGCTTCAGACGGGACAACCCAAATCGGCCCGATCGTCAGCACCTACTTCGACGCGCTGAACCGCATCATAGCCTCCGACATGCAGGCCTATAGCGGCAGCGTCAGCCGCGTCGCGACGGTCTACGACTCAAAAGGTCGGATCAACGAGACCAGCCGCCCCTACTTCACCTCAGGGGGCACTGCCAAATGGACCGTCAACACCTATGACGACCTTGGTCGTGTCACCCAGAGCACCTATCCCGACAGTCATGTCGATACCCAGAGCTATTCGGGTCTCACAAGCTCGATCACCCGGGACTATGGCGGCAAGAACCAGACCACCTCGACCACCCTCAACCCGCAGGGCCTCGTGGCCTCGGTCACCGACGCCGCCAGCAACGCCACGTCCTACACCTATGACGCCTTCGGTCATGTCCTGACCGTCACCGACCCTTCCAGCAACGTCATCACCAACGCCTACGACATCCGCGGCAAGAAGACCGACTCCTACGACCCCGATATGGGGCACTGGACCTACGTCAGCGATGTGCTGGGCGAGCTCAAGAGCCAGGTCGATGCCAAGAGCCAGACCACATCGCTGAGCTACGACCTCCTGGGTCGTCCCACCGAGCGCGACGAGGCCGGCTCCTTTGTCTCCAACTGGGTCTATGACAGCGCCACATATGGCGTGGGCCTTCTGCAAAAGGCCTGCACCTCGTCTTCGAGCAACAGCACGTGCTCCTCGCCGACCACCAACAAAGTCTTCACCTACGACTCGACCTCACGACCCTCGACCACGGCGATTACGGTCGACTCCAGCACCTCCACCTTCACCACCACGTACAATGCCACCAACGGCGCGATCGACACGGTTGCAAGTCCCTCTGGCCTAACCACCAAGGACTTCTACAACAGCTACGGCTATCTCTGCCGCATCACCGACAATGGCGGCTCGCACAGCTGCTCCAGCACCTCCGACAGCCACGTGCTCTGGACCGCAAATTCGGGGGATGCGGAGCTGCATCTTCTTAGCCAGACTGCCGGCAATGGTGCGTTCTCGACCACCCAGACCTTTGATGCCAACACGGGTCTGCTGACCAACGTTCGCGCCGGCACTTCCGATGCGGTGGCCGCCTTCGACTATACCTACGATGTCCTGGGCAACCTGACCTACCGCTCCGACAACAACGTGGGCGTCTATGAGAGGTTCTGCTACGACAACCTCAATAGGCTGACGAATTCAGCGACTGCCTCCACCACGCCTACTGCCTGCACCTCGACGGGCAGCGGGATCACGTCCAAGACTGTCGCCTACAACGCCATCGGCAATATCACCTCCAAGTCCGATGTCGGCACTTACAGCTATCCAAGCTCGGGGGGTGGAACCGGCTCGCTTCCGCACGCCATCTCCTCGATCACCGGCACCGTCAATGGCGTGACCAATCCGTCCTACACCTACGATAGCAACGGCAACATGACCGCGGGCGCGGGGCGTTCGGTCACCTACACCGCCTTCAACATGGCTGCCACCATCACCCAGGGCTCGACCACAATCGGGCTCACCTATGACGCCGGGCACATGCGCATTAAGCAGTGTGTAGGCTCCTCTTGCGGCACCAGCACGACCTACTACCTCAACGACCCTGCATCCGGTGCCATGGTGGAGGAGTACGTCGCCGGTGGCACGACGACTTGGCATGACTTCCTCAAGGTCGGTTCATCCATCCTCGCCGAGCGCTTCTACACCGTCGGTGGCTCGACCACTTGGTCGTACTTCGTGCTGGATCATCTCGGGTCGATCGCCGTGCTCACCGACAGTTCCGGCTCGGTCTCGCAGCGTCTGAGTTATGACGCCTGGGGACGGCGGCGGAATTCGGACGGGACGGACAACAGCGCTTGCTCCATTACCAGCGCGACGACGCGTGGTTACACCGGCCACGAAATGCTCGACAGCGTCTGCGAGATCAATGCCAACGCGCGTGTCTATGATCCAACGGTAGGCCGGTTCATGACACCCGATCCGTTCGTGCAGAATCCTTGGGGTGCGCAGGGACTCAATCGCTACAGCTATGTCGAGAATGGACCGCTGTCGGCAACCGATCCAAGCGGCTATCTAGCGTACGGTTGCCCGGATGGCCATTGCTTGCAAACGTCTGGCGGTAACGATGCTACAGAAGTCTCTAACGTGGATGCCTACCGCTATCGCGAGCTCGTCTATGGTGGTGATGCTGGTCCGGGTGGACGTGGCATCGCGGGCGGAGCGGGTAACGGCGGCCTCGGAGAGCAAACCATTGAGGTTGACGTCGTAAACGGTCAGAGGATTCACCAGGGACTAAGCTCTAGTACGATGGATTTGACCAATCCGATGTATGTAGACCCGCGCTATGTGCACTACACGAAGGCTTACGAAAACAGTATCGAGGTGAGTATCAACACATTCCAGAGTGAGTTGTATGCAAAGGACGAGCGCTACAATCTCTCCGGCCAAGCCATTGCGATAGCGGGCGGTTCGGCTCTTGCGGCCACAGGGGCTGCGACCATTGGATTGCTTCTCTGCTCTGTTGACGAGCCGTGTGCTGCGGCCGGTGGCCTCGCGCTGGTTGCCGGAGTGGGAGGACTGCTCGGCGGTACCTCAGCCCGCCTCACTGGCATGACCAATCCAAATGGGCTCCTTGTCGCTTCCTTGGGGAGCGGTATCGTAAGTGCCGCCTCTTATGGAGCCGTAACGGGTCTTGGACTCACGGGCGGATGGGCAGTGTCCGCTGGCGCAGGGTTAACAGCACCGGGTGCAGCGGCAGCCAACCTTGCTGGCCAGGCGACCGTCAATGGTTCGTTCAGCGGGCTAGACTACAGATCTGCATTGGCTAGCGGCACAGCAGCCGGCGTGGGATATGTCGGAGGAGGCGCATTTGCGTTGGATGTCTTAGGCATGGATGCTGCTTCGACAGCCGGCGTCGTCACATCGCTCAATGGCACGGTTATATCAACGGGAGGTGAATTGGTATTGTCACCGCGCGGAAGGTAACAAATAGCTCAGTTCTCTAACGAATCTGAAGACTACTCGGCGCCGCTGTTCACACTGGGAGGGAAGTATGCCGAATTTGGCACGGCTATATTGGGCGGCTGTGGCGGTTGGAGGATTTGCGGTAGTTGGTTGGTCCATCCCACTGATAGTTAGGGCCCTCTCCGACCGGCGGATTCCGCGCCGACCAGGGTTAGCAGCTTTGACACCGAAAGAGCACCCAACGCTCTATTGGGGCATCATCGGCACAACGATTTTTGGAATGATCGTGATGGCGTGTGGAGCGTTCTTTGCTGCGCAGTTTGCCCTCGGCTGGGGGTGATTGCCCAAAGGACGACCGGCGAGCCGGTGCAGGGCATGTTGGCCCCCGTAGCGCACTCCCTCAATTTTGTTCTGCAAACTGGCAGCCCATAGCCAACCACTACCCACAATTTCAGTTTTACGTGGCTGAAATCTTGCAAGCTAGCACTCACGCAAATGCGAGATGAAACAAAATCCGGCAAATTGTTTCAGTGTCTAAACCCGCCTGTGTTTGTGCCGGATGTCGCCCGAGGTGGGATGGCTCCTGTCGGGACGAGCGATTTGACTCGTGGCCGCGGTAGAACAGCCATTCATTTCACGACCGCCATCAGCCAGTCAGCATACTTGGTGAGTGCGTCTCGCTTTTGAGCGATGTAGTCGTGCTTGTTGTAGATCTTTCCCAAGGCTGCCTGAGCGTGGCCGATCACGGCTTCGGCAATATCATCGGCAATGCCTAAGTGCGTTAGGCGCGTGCGGCATGTGACGCGCAAGTCGTGAACGCGATAGGGCGGCAGCTGTGCATTGGGATCTTCCTTCCGCAGGAGCTCTAGCGCCGCCGCATCGAGGCGGGCTTTGGCCTTGCTTATCCCTGATATGGGTGTCGTGCCAGCGCGCCCGCTGAACAGCGCATAGTCGTTGCCTGGCCATTCGGGCAGATTGGTAATGATATGCCAGGCTGCCGGCGCCAGTGGCACGACATGGGCACGGTCGGATTTGTAGCGGTTGGCAGGAATTTCCAGTATGTGGCGATCGCGTGCGCCACCAGCGGTGCGCACGTCCTCCTGCTCGAGATCACTTTCCAGCTTAAGTTCGCTGCGCATCGCCTCAGCCCAGTCACTGCGGCGCTGCCCAGTCAGTATCAGCATTTGAAACCACGGACCGAAGGGATAACCGCGCGCACGACGAGCTTCGAACCGCTCATTGCCATTCGGCCCGGTTATTGGCGGCCAGCGAACTTCGCATCGGCGGCGGCGACGAACTAGATGTTCGCCCACCTCAACCGCAGTGCGTTACCGACGACGCTGACGGACGAAAGCGCCATTGCCGCCGCTGCGATCATCGGCGACAGCAGAATACCGAAGGCCGGGTAGAGCACGCCTGCCGCGATGGGGATACCGATCGCGTTGTAGGCAAACGCGAAGAACAGATTCTCGCGGATATTCCACATGGTCGCGCGCGACAACAGCCGCGCCCGCACGATGCCTCTGAGGTCTCCTTTGAGAAGTGTCACGCCGGCAGTCTCCATGGCGATGTCGGTGCCGGGCCCCATGGCGATGCCGACGTCGGCACTTGCGAGGGCAGGGGCATCGTTCACCCCGTCACCGGCCATCGCGACCGTTCGGCCCCGCGCTTTAAGCCCGACCACCACCGCGCTCTTCTGGTCAGGCAAGACTTCCGCCTCGACCTCTTCGATGCCCAGGACTTGCGCGATCGCCATGGCAGTCGTCCGATTGTCCCCAGTCAGCATGACAATTCGGAGGCCGTCATCCCGCAGTGCCCGCAACGCGGCGGGCGTCGTTTCCTTGACACGATCCGCGATGGCGAACAGCCCGGCGATCGTTCCATCGACGGCGGCGTAGATGGCGGTGGAGCCATCCGTCCGCAATGCCTCCGCACGCATCGCAAACGCGTCCGTGACGACACGTCGCTCATCCATGAAGGCAAGATTGCCCAGGAGCACACTCTTGCCGTCGACGATGCCAGATACGCCCTTGCCCGACGGTGAATCGAACTGCGCCACCTGCGGAACGGCGATCTTGCGCGCTTCGGCGGCAAGTACGATGGCAGCGGCGAGTGGATGTTCGCTGCCACGCTCGACTCCGGCCGCAAGGCGCAGGATCTCGTCTTCGTCAAAGCCGGATGCCGGCACAATCGCTACGACCGATGGCTTGCCTTCGGTCAAGGTGCCTGTCTTGTCGACGACCAGCGTATCGACACGTTCCAGTACTTCCAGGGCTTCTGCGTTCTTTATCAGCACACCGGCCTGTGCACCCTTCCCGACGCCAACCATGATGGACATTGGCGTCGCCAGGCCCAGCGCACAAGGACAAGCGACGATGAGAACCGTCACGGCCGACACCAATGCGAACGGAAGGCGCGGCTGCGGGCCGACGAACATCCACACCGAAAAAGCCAAGACCGCTATGAGTATGACGGCCGGTACAAACCATGCGGCAACACGGTCGGCCGTCTTCTGGATGGGCGCGCGGCTGCGCTGGGCTTCAGAGACCATGTGCACGATGCGCGACAGCATGGACGCGCTGCCAACTTTCTCGGCCCGAATGACAAGGGTACCAGACTTGTTGAGCGTGCCGCCGATGACGGCCGCACCCACTTCCTTGTTTACAGGCATGGATTCGCCTGTGACCATCGACTCGTCAACGGCCGATTGGCCTTCGATCACGACGGCGTCCACAGCGATCTTCTCCCCTGGACGCACGCGCGCCTTGTCGCCGACTTGTATCGCCTCGAGCGGGACTTCTGTCTCTCCGCTGTCGGTGACTTTGCGTGCCGTTTTGGGCGCAAGGTTCAGGAGCGCCCGGATAGCGCCGGATGTCTGCTCGCGTGCGCGAAGCTCCAGAACCTGCCCCAGAAGGACGAGCAGGATGATGACCGCGGCTGCCTCGAAATAGACGGCGACACTGCCATTCTGCGCACGAAAAGCGCCTGGGAAGACGGAGGGAAAGATCGCTGCCGAATAGCGCGATCGCGCGTTGTCACTTCGCAGCCGTCGCGTAAGCCGGTCTGAGGCGGGAAGTCCATGAGCACAGTTGTCCAACTCGCATGGTCCGGCGCGTCACTACCGCCGCCGCCGGCTGGCCTTGGCGAGCAAGCAACGGTCGTTCATCTGTGGGGTGCCTGTCCGTGGAGCGAGACGCTGTCGGACTACGACCGCGCGCACATTTCGACCTATGCGCGCCTGCTCTACGACGAATCGGAAGGCGCGACGGACGACGATCTGGCGCGGATGGTCTTCCACTTGAACCCTTATTCCAATCGGCCGCGCGTCCAGCGGATCGTCCGCTCGCACCTTCGACGGGCGCATTGGATCGCAGACACCTTGTTCCCGATGCTGGGTTGGTAGGCTAGGCCGCCGTCCGCTTCGCCTTGCGCGGGCCGTTCTTGCGCGCCTTGTCCATGGTGAGAGCGCTGGCCAGGGTGGTGTGGTCCAGGATCTCCGACGCCGCATCACGTACCTGGCGCATGCTGCGGCGCACCAGGCAGGTCGCCTCATCCTTGCAGTCATCACAGCGGTGATAGAACGACACGCTGGCGCAGGCGATCGGCGCCAGCGGCCCGTCGATGATACGTACGATCTGGCCAAGGGTGATCTTGTCTGCTGGCTTTGCCAGGGCATAGCCGCCGTGCTGGCCCCGCTCGGCGCGCACCAAGCCGGCACCCCGCAGCTCCAGAAGAATCAGGTCCAGGAACTTCTTGGAGATGTTCTCTTTTTCGGAAATGTCGCGCGCCTGCAAAAGCTCGCCTGGCCCGAGGCGGGCGAGCGCAAACATCGCTTTGAAGGCGTATTTTGCTTTGGCCGACAGCATGTGATCCCAGTGCCTCTTTCTATAGCTCGCAACTAAATTTTCGCAAGCTTTTCGGCAACCGGGTCACCAAGCGGGCGATGGTACTCCTACTCAACGGCTCCGAAGCCATCGAGAGCGTGGCTGACAAACTCCACACCTTGCAGATACTCGGCCGAGCAGGCTTGCCCATTCCCAGGACGATTCTCGGCAAATTTCCCGTCGACGTGGACCTGGTCGAGCGCGAACTGGGCTTCCCGGTCGTCGTCAAAACCTTAAAGGGCACGCGCGGCGCCGGTGTCGTGCTGTGTAACGACCGCGCGCAATTCAACGATCTGGCAAATCTTCTGGACGGCGCGACGGTCGGAGCCGACTTCCTGTTCCAGCAATATATCAGCGCCAGCCATGGCCGCGATGTGCGGTGGATCGCCGCGCAGCACTGCGTGAGAACGGACATGAAAGAGAAGTTCAGATGTTATTGACCGAGAACCGCGCCAATGGTGCTCGTCAGCTTTGCCAGATCGGCTTCGCCGATCGTAAGAGCCGGCGTGAGGTAGACGATGTCGCGGAAGGGACGCACCCAGACGCCGGCGTCTGCGAACCGGCTCTTCAGAGCGCCGAGGTTCGAGATGGCGTGCAATTGCACCACGCCGATCGCACCCCGCACGCGAACGTGGGCGACGCCGGAAAGGCCGCGGCAGCCTTCCAGTCCGCGCCGAAGCGCGTCTTCGATCGCGCGCACGGCTCCGAGCCGGTCCTCGCTTTCAAACAGATCGAGCGTTGCGTTGGCGGCGGCGCAGGCGAGCGCGTTCCCCATATAGGTCGGCCCGTGCATCAGGGCGTGCGCGGGATCGTCGGACCAGAAAGCATCGAACACCTTCTGCGAGGCGATGGTTGCCGCCAATGGGATCGTGCCGCCGGTTAGCGCCTTTCCGACCGTCATGATGTCGGGCACGACGCCCGCCACCTCGCACGCAAACATTGTTCCGGTCCGTGCGAAGCCCGTAAAGATCTCGTCGAAGATGAGCAGGAGATCGCGCTTGTCAGCGGCCGCGCGGAGCCGGCGCAAGGTATCCGGCCCGTGGAACTTCATGCCGCCCGCACCCTGCACCAGCGGTTCCACCAGGATTCCGGCAAGCTCGTCCGCATGCTGCTCGACAAAGCGCTCGAACGCGTCGTCGCCGGCGGATGGGAGATCGATGACGTAATGCTCGGGCAGGATGCCGGTGAAAAGGTTATGCATGCCCTCTTCGGGATCGCACACCGCCATCGTGGCGAAGGTGTCGCCATGATAGCCGCCCCGGAAACACAGGAACTTCGTGCGTCCCCGAATCCCGCGGTTGAGCCAGTACTGGACCGCCATCTTCATCGCGACTTCGACGGCCACCGAACCGGAGTCGGAGAAGAACACGCGCGTGAGCGGCGCGGGCGCGAGCGCGCAGAGGCGGCGCGCCAGGTTCAGCACCTGCTCGTGCACCAGGCCGCCCAGCATGACATGCGGCATCCGCGCAGCCTGCGCCTGGATCGCAGCGACGATGTGCGGATGGTTGTAGCCATGGCAGGCCGTCCACCAGCTCGCGACGCCGTCGACCAACTCGCGGCCGTCAGCCAGCACAATACGGGTGCCATCGGTGCGCGCCACCGCCAGCGGCGGCGCCGTGGTCTTCATCTGGTTGTAAGGCAGCCAGATGTGCGGCAGGCCGCGGCTGTACCAGTCAGGCGGGCGGTTCACGTTGCGGCGGGCTGCATGGGCACAAGCCCGAGTGTCCGCATCAGTTTGCGGTCACGGCTTTCCTCGGGGTTGGGCGTGGTCAGCAGCTTGTCGCCGTAGAAGATCGAATTTGCACCCGCGAGGAAGCACAGCGCCTGCGCCTCATCGGTCAACTCGCCGCGACCGGCGGAGAGCCGCACCATCGATTTCGGCATCAGGATGCGCGCAACCGCGATGACGCGCGCGAATTCGATGGCGTCCACCGGCGCACTGTCGCCGAGCCGCGTTCCGGCCACGCGGACGAGGCTGTTGATCGGCACGCTTTCGGGATGAACGGGCAATGTCGCCAGGCTGTGGAGAAGGCCGACGCGGTCCTCGCGCTGTTCGCCCATACCGATGATGCCGCCGCAGCAGACTGCTATGTCGGCCGCGCGTAGATTCTCGAGCGTATCGAGACGATCCTGGTAGGTGCGCGTGGTGATCACCTCCGTGTAGTACTCGGGCGAGGTATCGAGGTTGTGGTTGTAGTAGTCGAGCCCCGCCTCCTTGAGCCGTTGCGCCTGCGGTCCGCTCAGCATGCCGAGCGTCACACAGGTCTCCATGCCCAGCGCCTTCACGCCCTCGATCATTTCGCAAACCGCCTCGACATCGCGATCTTTCGGCGACCGCCATGCCGCACCCATGCAGTAGCGCGTTGCGCCGGCGTCGCGCGCGGCCCGGGCGTCGGCGACGACGTCCGCGACATCCATCAGCTTGGACGCCTTCAGGCCGGTCGCATGGCTGGCGCTTTGCGAGCAGTAGCCGCAATCCTCGGGGCATCCACCGGTTTTGATCGAGAGCAGCTGCGAGATCTGCACTTCATTGGCTGCAAAGTACGCGCGATGGACCGTTTGGGCTCGCATGACGAGGTCCAGGAACGGTAGCGCGAACAGCCCGGCGATCTCCTCGCGTGTCCAGTCGCGCCTGACGTTGCCGTCAGGGTAGCTCGAAACATTCATGCGATGACCTTTCTGATTGTCGGGCGTGAGGTCGCTACGTATAGGTGCACGGCCGCATTGGTGCAGGTGTCATGACGTCGCTCGACGGTTTTGCCGCGAACAAGCTCCGGGAGCTGGAGCAGAAGCATATCAGGCGCATACTGGTCGATACGTTCCGGGAAGATGGCGTACACGTCACGCGGGGCGGGCGGCAATTTACGTCGTTTTCCTGCAATGACTACCTCAATCTTACGCACCACCCTGCGGTCAAACAGGCGGCGATCGACGCCATCGTCCGGCATGGCGCGGGCGCCGGCGCTTCGCGACTGGTCACCGGCAACCATCCGCTCTATTCCGAACTCGAGGCGCGGCTCGCGGCGTTCAAAGGGGCCGAGGCGGCTTGCGTGTTCGGGTCGGGATATCTCGCCAATGCCGGGATCATTCCGGTCCTCGTCGGTCCGGACGACCTGATCCTTGCCGATGAATTGTCCCATTCCTGCCTGTGGGCCGGGGCACAGCTTTCGCGAGCGAAAGTTCTCATGTTCCGCCACAACAGTGTGGAACACGCCGAACAGCTGCTGGCCCAGGCGCGCGCCGGCCATGGCCATGCGCTGATCCTTACGGACGGCATATTCTCGATGGACGGGGATCGGGCGCCGCTCGCCGAACTGTCGGCCCTCGCATCGCGGCATGATGCCTGGCTCATGTCCGACGATGCGCACGGACTGGGCGTGGTCGGATCGGGGCAGGGCTCGGCGCATGCCGCCGGCACGCGCGTCCCGATCGATTTGCAGATGGGCACGCTCTCCAAGGCGCTGGGGTCGTGCGGTGGCTATCTCTGCGCCTCGCAGCCTGTGATCGATCTTGTGAGGACGAGGGCGCGAACGCTCGTGTACTCGACCGGTCTTCCGCCCGCGAGCGCCGCGGCCGCGATTTCCGCCCTCGACATCATTGCCCAGGAGCCGGAGCTCGTGGCGCGCCCACTCGCAAACGCGCAGGCCTTTGCAAGCCTCGCGGGACTGCCAGCGGCGGAAAGCCCGATTGTACCCGTCGTGTTGGGGGATGAAGTGCTCGCCCTAAGGGCGCAACAGGTTCTCGAAGCGGAGGCGCTTCTGGTGACGGCTATCCGGCCGCCGACAGTCCCTCCCGGAACTGCCCGACTGCGGATCGCCTTCACCGCGGGGCACTCTCATCACGACATCGAACGCCTTGCGCGCGTTGTGCGCCGTCAGATCCTTCCGATGCAGGTGTCGGCGTGAGCGCGTTTTTCATAACCGGGACCGGCACGGACATCGGAAAAACCTACGTTACGTCAAATCTGGTTCGCCACCTTCGCACAGAGGGGCGCTCGGTGCTCGCGCTGAAACCTGTCGCGAGCGGGTTTCAGGAAGGCACGATCGCCGGAAGCGACACCGAGGCACTTCTGGACGCGATGGATCTGCCGCACGCGATGGCAGATCGCATTTCGCCCTGGCGGTTTGCTGCGCCCCTGTCGCCCGACATGGCGGCATCGCGCGAAGGGCGAACGATAAGCTTTGAGCAGCTTGTCGCCTGGTGCCGCGACACGGTCCACGCGCACGACGGAGTGACGCTGATCGAGGGTGTGGGGGGCGTGATGGTTCCGCTCAACGATCGGCACACGGTACGTGATTGGATGGCGGGCCTCGGGTTACCTGCTATCCTTGTTGCGGGCACCTATCTTGGGACGTTGAGTCATACGCTGACGGCGATCGAGACGCTGGAACGCGCTAGGCTGCATATCGCTGTTGTCGTGTTGAACGAGAGCGCCGAGAGCCCGACTGCTGCCACGGAGACGGCCGCATCGCTGCGGCACTTTACCGGTGCCCCGATCAGCATCGTTCGGCGCCATGCGCCCCGGGACGACTTCGCGCAACTGGCGGCCTTGGCTCTTCTCTAGTTGCCACCGTTGCCGGGCAGCAACCGTTCCCAAAAATGCCCGATTCCTGCAAACGAATAGCAAGCCCTTGGGTCCTACTTCAGGGCAGGGGCGACATCTGGTTCGGGTGCATCATCAGCACAGCCCCGCGGCCTCGGCGATCCGCCATAGGCCCTTTGCGACGGCCCGTTCGGGGTCTTCGATTGCGTGCGGCCTGCCGTCCAGTGCCGCGGCATAGGCGCTCGCAATCTCGCCCTGTGCCGCCACTGTCACGCGTTCGCCTCGCGCCTCATGCCTCAGTTCCTCGCCGATCAATACGCCGCCGACGAACGCTGCCGTGTGCTCCGCCGCCAGCCGTCCGAGCAGTCGGCGCGCGCGCGCCTGAAAGAGGCCGCTTGTCACGCCGCTGCTGGCCGCATCAAGTCCCTGCGCGAAGGCATCGTGGGAATGCTCTTGCGCGACACCGGTCGCCAACGCGCCGTGGCCGAGCACCAGCGCGCGCAGCTCGCCGGTCATGTAGGTGCGGAAATCGACAATGCGCCTATCGTCGACATCGACCCACTTCGCATGGGTCCCCGGCAGACACGCCAGCGCATCCCGCGCATCGAGCCCCATCACGATGGTCTCCTCGCCGCGCATGACTTCGCATGTCTCGTCCGCGATCAGCGAAACGCCGGGCACGATGAATGCCGGCCGCACGAAAGGAACACGCACTAGATGCTTCGCCAGATCGTCGAGCCCGGCCGGCGCCGTCACATATGGTGCCTGCACCCAGCCGCGATCGCTCCCGATCATGCCGCACATCAGGATCGGAACATTGGCAGGCCAATCACCGAGCAGTGCCGCCAAGCGCGCTCCGAAATCTCCACTGCGCAGGAACACCCCGTCGTCGGTGCGTCGCACATTGACGACGGCACCACCGCGCGCGATCGCAAAAGCCCGCACGCTGGTCGAACCCCAATCGACGCCGATGAGAGTGATCTCTGACATACCGCGATTGTCCGGTGCTTCGCCGCGCGGCGCAATCAGGCCAGTGCCGCCCGCAACCGCGGCCACGCGAGGTTCAACGCCAGCCCACTCATCACCAGCGCCGCAGCCAAAAGCTTCCATGATTGCAGCGGCTCACTCATTACAACCGCGGACGTCGCCATGCCGAACACCGGCACCAGCAGGGCAAAGGGCGAAACGACAGCTGCCGGATAGCGCGCCATCAGCCACGCCCAGGCGCCGTAGCCGAACAGCGAATTGCCAAATGACTGGTAGAGCAGGGCACCCCACGTCAGCCAGTCCGCGTCACGCACGCCGGCCTCGATCGCCGGCCAGCCCTCGAACACGAAAGAAAGAAGAAGCAACGGCGGCACGCCAAAAAGGCTCGCCCACACCACATAGGCCAGCATGTTTGTGCCCGGCGGATGCGCCCGCCCCACGACATTGCCGCCGGCCCAGCTCAGCGCCGCGGCAAGCACCAATGCCAGCCCGAGCGGCGACACGTCTCCGCCGCGGTTGACGACGATCACCACCAGGCCGGCCGCTGCTAGGCCCAGCGCCATCCATTGGAACGACACCACCCGCTCGCGGCTGGCGGCCATCGCCAGCCCGATGGTGAAGAACACCTGCGTCTGCACCACCAGCGACGCCAATCCCGGAGAGATCGAATGCTCCATCGCGATGTACAGGAAGGCGAATTGCCCGCCGATCAGCACGCCATAGGCGATCAGGCTCGACCACGGCACCGCCGGCCGCTTCAGGAACAGGGCGGCCGGAAAGAACGCCAGCGCGAACCGCATCGCCGCAAACAGCAATGGCGGCATGTGCGCCAACGCCATCTTGATGACGACGAAATTGGAACCCCACACCGCCATCACGGCGACGGCCAGCAGGACGTGAGGCAAAGAGAGATGCGCAGAACGCGATGTCATATCCTCAAATTAAGGGCAGATGGCGGTTTCGGAAGCGCGCATCGCGCATAGCACGCATTCAGCGGGTGGGCTGCTCGGCAAGGCGGCTGATGATCATGATCTTCTGCCAGATCTTGCGGCCGAGGTCGGAGGTCAGCGCCTCTACCTCGTTCACCGCGCTGATTACCGCCGGGTCCTGCACGCGTCCGGCGTACAGTGCCGCCAGCTTGGCGATCAGCGCCAGCATCTCGGCGCAATAGTCGAGGTAGCGCGACAACTCGAACTCGCTCATCCGCCGCTCCGGCGACGATGCCGTCCGCGGCCCGCCGGCCAGCACGATCGTCGGATCCTTGGTCAGTTGATGCATGTCGACAACATGCGCGAAGGACCGCAGCTCATACAGCCTTCGCAGCACCGCCCGCCGCTTCCACCGCGCTTCCAGCGTCAGCACGAACCAGATCGCCGCAAACGCCAGCAGCAACAGATTCACCGCGGAGTCCAAGCCTTGCGAAATCGCCACGACGTCAGACCGCCGCAGCACGGCGGCCCAGTCTACCAGCCCGCCGACATACACCTGCGCCGCCAATCCAGCCGCCACGACCACCGCGGCCAGGAAGCGCAGCCCGAAATAGGGACGGCTCAGCGCCTGCACCCTCGCCGCGGTCTCCTGGGCCGTCCCGGTCAGGTCGGCCGCCACACGCGCCAGGCCGGAGTCCGGGAAGCGCTCGCCGATCCGGTCGCGCAGCCGCGCCACCGTCTCCACGATCTTCCCGGCCTCCAGAACGTGCACATTCACCATGGCGCTATGTTTAGCGCGAAACCGGTGCGGCACACAGGCGGTGTGCGAAGCCGCCCACCATTGCTACAAGGAAAGTGGGAGCAGCAATGACCACGGCGGACACCACCATCGGCGGCGGCCTGACGGCGCGCCTCGCGCACTTTTACCGCCGCTCGGAAGGCGCGCGGGGACTGGTGCTACTGACGCCCACCATGCTGATCATGCTGGCCGCGCTCGCTGCCCCTCTGGCGCTGCTGGCGCTCTACAGCTTCTGGACGCAGGACGGTTACGTCCTCGACAAGACGCCGACGCTCGCGCAATACGCCACCGGCATCGGCCGCGCGACGTATCGCGAGCTGTTTTACCGCTCGGTCGAGATTTCGGCGGTGGTGACGCTGATCACTGTGCTGCTTGCTTACCCGATGGCTTACTTCGTCGCCTTCCGCGCCGAAAAGAAGTTCATCTGGCTGATCCTGCTCACGATTCCGTTCTGGACAAGCTACCTGCTGCGCGTGTTCACCTGGAAGCTCATCCTCGGCTACAATGGCGTGATCAACTCGGGCTTGATGAGCCTCGGAATCATCCACCAGCCGCTCGAGTTGCTGCTTTACAATCCCACCGCCGTGGTCGTGACGCTGGCGCATGCCTGGGCAGCCTTCGCGATCCTGCCGATCTATGTGAGCCTCGAGAAGATCGACCGCTCGCTGCTCGAAGCCGCCGCCGATCTGGGCGACGGCCCGATCCGCCGCTTCTTCCGCATCACCCTGCCGCTGTCCATGCCGGGCGTGATCGGCGCCGCGGTGCTGATCTTCGTGCCTACGACAGGCGATTACATCACGCCGTCGCTGGTCGGCGGCTCCGGCGGAGTGATGATCGCCAACGTAATAGAGGAGCAGTTCGACAAGGTCGGCAACTGGCCGCTCGGCGCCGCGCTGGCGATCGCCAGCATCGCCGCGGTCGGCATCGTCACGCTGCTGTTTGTCGCCGCCATGCGCGCCGCCGCCGCGAGGATCCGCTGATGCGCACCGGAGCAGGCCGCGGCGGTGTCGGGCTGCTTGCCTATGCGATCTTCTATCTCGGCTTCCTCTACGTGCCGGTGCTGTTCCTGCCGCTGTTCTCGTTCAACGACTCAGTATTCATCACCTTCCCGATCGCCGGCTTCACCACGCAGTGGTATCGGCAGATGCTGGAAGACAGCGCCATGCTGCGTGCGCTGGCCAACAGCCTGGAGGTCGGCGCCATCACCGCCGTCCTCTCCACCATTCTCGGCCTGCTCGCCGCCAAGGCGCTGACCCGTTATCGTGTACCGGGGGGCAATGCGCTGCTCGCCTTCACGTCGCTGCCGCTGTTCATCCCGGATATCGTGCTCGGCATCTCGATCCTGATCCTGCTCAACACGCTCGGCGTGCCGCTGTCACTGATCACCGTTATTGCCGGCCACAGCCTGATCTGCGTGCCCTTCGCCATCACCGTGCTGATGTCCCGCTTCGACGGTTTTGACAAGAGTCTGGAGGAAGCTTCGCTCGACCTCGGCGAGAATGGCTGGATGACATTCTGGCGTGTCACCTATCCGTTGGCGCTGCCGGGCATCATCTCCAGCCTGCTGCTGACCTTCATCGTCTCGTTCGACGAATTCCTGATCGCTTATTTCCTGGCCGGAAGCGATGCGACCTTGCCGATCTACATCTGGGGCCAACTCCGCTTCCCTTACAAGCTTCCCGCCGTGCTGGCGCTCGGTGCACTCATCCTCGTCGCGTCGACCATCCTGGTCGTGATCGCCGAATGGGTGCGCAGCCACGGCATGAAGGACAGGCACAAGATGGTCGGTGCATGAGCGACGAAGATTTCATCCGCATCGACCGGGTCACCAAGCGCTTCGGCAACGTCGTGGCAGTCGACGACGCGAACCTCTCGATCCGCCGCGGGGAGTTCTTCTCGCTGCTCGGCCCTTCCGGCTGCGGCAAGACCACCCTGTTGCGGATGATCGCTGGCTTCGAATTTCCCACGCAGGGCGAACTCTATGTCGAGGGCGCCCGCATCACCGACACGCCGCCGCATCTCAGGCCGTCGAACATGGTGTTCCAGTCCTATGCGATCTTTCCGCACCTCGATGTGTTCGACAACATCGCCTATGGCCTGCGCCGCGCCCGCCTGAAGAAGACAGAACTCGCGGCCCGCGTGAACGACGCGCTCGCGATGATCAAGCTTGAAGGTTTCGGCGCACGGCGGGTGGACGAACTCAGCGGTGGTCAGCGCCAGCGCGTCGCGCTCGCCCGCGCCCTGGTTTGCCGCCCCAAGGTGCTGCTGCTCGACGAGCCGCTCGGTGCCCTCGACAAGCGTCTGCGCGAGTCCATGCAGATCGAGCTGCGCCAGCTTCAGAAGAGCGTTGGCATCACCTTCGTGTTCGTGACCCACGACCAGGAAGAGGCGCTGTCAATGTCCGACCGCATCGCGGTGATGTCCAGCGGCAAGATCCTTCAGGTCGCGGCGCCGCGCCTGCTCTATGAGGAACCGAATTGCCGTGAAGTCGCCGATTTCATCGGCACGATCAACTTCTTCGACGGCAAAGTCCTGGCGCCGGACACCGTCGATGCCGGCCCGATCGGAACGGTTCACGCCGCGACCGCCGATTCGCCCGGCGGCAAGACGCTCGTCGCTCTGCGCCCCGAGAAGATCGTCCTTGCTGCCGACCCCGTCCCCGGCGCAATCCGGGGCAAGGTAATTGCCACCGCCTATCTCGGTGAGCGCAGCCATTACACCGTTGCGATTCCCGGCCGCGAAGAACCGATCGCCGTCTCCGGCCAGAACGCAGAAAAGATCGTCGCTAAAGGCCATTCGCCCGGCGACACCGTCTATCTGAGCTGGGCGGACGGCGCCGCCGTCCTGCTGCCCTGCGATTAGCGGAACTTCGCAGAGGCCTCCCCGGTCTGGCGACGGCGTGGTAGCGTCGTTCCCGGGCTGGTGGCTGGAGGATGGCGCCATGGCAAAGCACAAGGACGAAGAACCCAAACCCGCCATTGAGATGTCGCCTCGCGGCGACGCCAAGAGTGTTCCGCCGCGCGATGCGGAAAGCGGAGAAGGTCCGCACCACGCCGTTCATCTGGATTCCGAACGCGTTTCGCGGTTGCGCAAGCGTCCGACGCGCTTCTAGCTGAGGATACTGTCCAGGGTGCCGCGAGCCGCGCCTTGCAGGTCGGCGAGCCGCCTTTCCAGCGTGTCGAACTCGTCGACCCCAGCCGCTCGCACCAGCAACGCCTTTAACCCCGGTGTCGCCTCGGCGGGCTCCAGCGTGCCATCCAGCGCGATCCGCAGCACCTGTGTCAGCGCATGTTCAAGCAGCGCCGCTTCAATCAGCGCCGTGGCTTGATCGGTTGCCAGCACCTGCGCTGCTGCCAGCTTCCGCAGCGCCTCGATTGTATTCGTATCCAGCACGTCCGCATGTGAAGCGGTCACCAGCTGCAAGGTCTGTGCGATGAATTCGATGTCCACCAGGCCGCCGGGCGCGAATTTGAGGTCCCAGCGGTTGCGCCCGGGAAATTGCACCGCGAGCTTGTCGCGCATGTCGCGCGCGTCCGCCCGCACCTTCGCCGGGTCGCTCGCCGCGGTCAGCGTGATGCGGATCGCGGCCTCGACTTTCGCCTTCAACTCTGGCGGTGACAGGATCACCCGCGCCCGTGTCAGCGCCATGCGCTCCCACGTCCAGGACTCTTCCGCGTGATACCGCTCGAACGATTGCAGCGCGACCGCCACCGGCCCCTTGTTGCCGGTGGGGCGAAGCCGCATGTCCACCTCGTACAACGTGCCCGCCGCGGTCGGCGTCGTAAGCGCCGAGATGAACCGTTGCGCCAGCCGCGCGTAGTACACGATCAGGGGCTGCGGCTTCGGCCCGTCGCTCACCTCCGCATGCGCCGGTGCGTCGTAGACAAAGATGAGATCGAGATCGGACCCCGCCGTCATCTCCCGCCCGCCGAGCTTGCCCATCGCGACGACGGCGAATTGTCCGCAGGGCACCCGGCCCGCGCTCTCCGCCAACTCCTCCTCGACCACCGGCAACAGTCCGGCAATCACGCTTTCCGCAATGTTTGCAAACGCCGGCCCTGCCTGGTCGGCCTTTGCGGTCCCTTCGATCACCTGCACACCCACACGGAAGATCTGCTCTTTCGCGAAGCGCCGCGCCGCGTCCAGCGCACCTTCGTAGTCCCCGGCACGCTTCAGCTGCTCGTCCAACATCGCGTCCAGCGCCTTGTGCGACGGTAGGGTGCGCAGGAAATCCGCGTCGATCAGTGCGTCGAGCGTCGCCGGCGAGCGTGCCAGATGTTGCGCCAGCCGCGGCGCCGATCCCACGATGCTCGCGATCAGCCGCAGGAAATCCGGCCGGGCCAGGAACTGCGAGAACAGCTGCACGCCAGCCGGCAGGTTTGTCAGGAAGCGGTCGAACTGTGCGAACGCCGCATCGGGATCGGCCGTCGCCGCCAGCGCCGGCAGCAGGGCCGGCACGAGTTTGGTCAACAGCTCGCGCGCCCGTGCGCTGCGCGTTGCACGGATACGCCCATGATGCCAGCCACGGATCGCCGCCGAGATATGCGCCGAATTTCTGAAACCCATGGCGCGCAACGTTTCGATCGTGCCGGGGTCCTCTTCGACGCCAGTGAACACCAGATTGCCCTCGGCCGCGGTGAGGTCCTGCTCGCGCTCGAACAGACGTCCGTAATGCCCTTGAACTGTTTCCAGGTGGTCGATCAGCGCCGCGCCAAACGCGTTTGCGCTGTCGAACCCCATGAAGCACGCCACATGGGCTACGCCCTCAACCGACTTCGGCACCGAATGGGTCTGCTCGTCCTCGATCATCTGCAACCGATGTTCGAGCGTACGCAGGAACACATACGCCGCCTTGAGATCAGCCGTCGTCTCCTCCGTCACCAGGCCGCGGGCGCACAGTGCATCGAGTGCCTCCATTGTCCGCTGCTGGCGCAGCGTCGGCACCCGGCCGCCCAGGATGAGCTGCTGCGTTTGCGCGAAGAATTCGATCTCGCGGACGCCGCCCCGGCCGAGTTTGATGTTGTGGCCCGCCACCGCGATGTCGCCGTGCTTGCCATGTGCGTGGATCTGGCGTTTGATCGAATGGATATCCTCGATAGCGGCAAAGTCCAGGTTGCGCCGCCAGATGAACGGTTCCATCGACTTGATGAACCGTGTCCCGGTCTCCGGATCTCCGGCACAGGCCCGAGCCTTGATGAAGGCCGCGCGTTCCCAGTTCTGTCCCATGCCTTCGTAGTAGGATTCAGCGGCATCGGTGGAGATTGCCACCTGCGTCGCGCCTGCATCGGGCCGCAGCCGAAGGTCGACGCGGAACACATACCCGTCCACCGTCGTCTCGGTCAGCAGTTTCACCACGCCGCGCACCAGGTCGACCGCGGCGCCGCGTGGATCGTCGCGCTTGCGGAACGGGAATCTGTGCGGGTCGTAGAACACGACCAGGTCGATGTCCGACGAGTAGTTCAGCTCGAACGCGCCATACTTGCCCATCGCCAGCACGGTAAGGCCGGTGGTCGCCTCCAGAGCCGCTCCGTCACGCTCCGCCATTTCCGCCCGCGCTGCCGCAGCTCGCAGCACAAAGCGCAGCGCGCCCTTCACGCACGCATCGGCAAACTCGGTCAGCGCGATGGTGACGTCATCCAGGGCCCAGATGCCAGCGATGTCCGCCAGCGCGATCGCCAGTGCGGCCCGGCGCTTGGCCACACGCAATCGCACCATCGCGTCGGCTTCCGTTTCGGCTTGCGCTGCGGACAGCGCCAGATCCTTGGCCTCCGCAACGATGACCTTCGGACCTTCCGCGAAAAGCGGCGCGAGCATCGCGCGCTCCCGCATCGCCAACCGCGCCAGGAAGGGGCTGTTGCCGAACGCGCCGTCGAGCACGGCACGCATCACGCCGGTTGGCACCACGCCTTCGGCAGCAAGGGATTCAAATGAGCGCTGAGCCCGCGCGGGATCAAACGGTTTGGGCGGGTGGGCGCCGGCAAAGTCATACATCGGCGCAGTTTAGCGTCGGGGCGCGGGCCTCGGGAACCGCATTACGGCGCGCAGTCCGGGCGCATTGTCCTCCAGCAACAGCCGCGCCTCGTGCAATCGCGCCACCGCGGCGACAAGGCTCAGTCCCAATCCGGTGCCTGGCGCACTGCGGCTGGCATCCAGGCGCACGAATCGCTCGATGACCCGGGCCCTTTCATCGGCTGGAATCCCGGGTCCCGTGTCGGCAACCCTCAGTTCGACACCTTGCGGTGTCTCGAGCGCCGTCACCGTCACCGAGCCGCCGGCCGGCGTGTACTTGATCGCGTTGTCGACGAGGTTCGCAAGCGCCTGGCTGATCAGGCTGCGATTGCCCTCGATCATCGTGGCGCCCGCCGGCGTGATCTTCAATGTCACGCCCTTCTCCTCGGCAAGCGGTGCGTAAAGCTCCGCCATGTCCTCCACAATCGACGCCAGGTCAATCAGCGTCATGGCGCCGCGTGCCACGCCGGCGTCGGCCTCGGCGATCAGCAGCAGTGCGTTGAAGGTCGCGATCAACTGGTCCGTCTCTGCCACGGCCGCCTCGATCTCCACCGCCTCCGCGGTAGCGGGATCGAGATGTCGCTGTGTCGTTTCCAACCGGTTTCGCAATCGGTTCAGCGGCGTGCGCAGGTCGTGCGCAACCGAGTCCGTCACCTCGCGCACACCCTTCATCAGGCGCTCGATTCGATCGAGCATCGCGTTGAGGTTCTCGGCCAGTGCGTCGAACTCGTCATGGGATGTGCCCACCGGCACGCGCCGCGAAAGATCGCCGTCGATGATCTCCGCCGAGGTGCGGTTGATGGAGTCGAGCCGCGCCAGTGTGTTCCGGCTCATCACCGCACCGCCCACGAGGCCGAGCAGCAGCACGAGACCTACGGTCCATGGCAGGGTGGTGGTGAACAGCCGCTCGGTCAGATAGCGCTCATGCACGTCCTGTGCGACCAGCAGATAGAACTCGCCCGGCAGCTTGAATACACGCCCGCGCGCCTCGCGCGTCTCGAGCTGGTTCTCGACTCGCCGCTGATACTGGAAATCGACGAAGCTGTCCGGCGTCTCCTTGTCGGTCGGCCAAGCGTCAAGATTGCCGACAATCGGTTGCTTGAGATGATTGGTGAGAAGATAAAGCCCGGGCCCGCCGTGCGCCGACCGGCTGATCACCACATCCGCCAGGCCTCGTAAACCCAGTTGCTGGTACTGCTCGGAAAGGCCCGTGATCTCGACTTGGATGATCTCGTCTGTCTGCGCGTCCAGTGCGCGTTTGGTGTTCCAATAGGTGAACGCGAGCAGCGCCGTCACTGAGATCGCGAACACCGCGACATAGACCAGAACGATACGATACGCCTGCGTCCGTAGAATACTGGGCGCGCGCACGTCCTTATGCGGCGCGCGCGCGGATCATGTAGCCGGCGCCTCGCACGGTATGCAGCAATGGCGTCTCGAAGCCCTTGTCGATCTTCGCGCGCAGGCGCGAGATGTGCACGTCGATCACGTTCGTCTGGGGATCGAAGTGATATTCCCAAACGCTTTCCAGCAGCATGGTGCGCGTCACCACCTGGCTCGCATGCCGCATCAGGTATTCGAGCAGGCGGAATTCGCGCGGCTGTAGATCGATCGCCGCGCCGGCCCGCTTCGCCGTACGCGTCAGCAGATCGAGTTCCAGATCGCCGACCTGAAGTCGCGTCTTCACCGCCTGCGGTGCCCGGCGGCGCATTAGTGCATCGATGCGCGCAAGCAGTTCGACGAAGGCGTAGGGCTTGGTCAGATAATCGTCCCCGCCGGCCTTCAGGCCCTTCACGCGATCGTCGACTTCAGACAGCGCGCTCAGGAACAGCACCGGGGTTGCGTTCGAATGCTCGCGCATCTCGGCCACGACCCTCAGCCCGTCCATCTTCGGCAGCATGCGGTCGATGATCGCCACGTCATACGGCCGTGACAGAGCCAGTGTAAGACCCGTCTCGCCGTCGGCTGCGTCATCGACGACGTGCCCCGCCTCTTTCAGGCCGTTGACCAGGTAGCGCTGGGCTTCCAGGTCGTCTTCAACAACAAGAATGCGCATAAAACCGCCTCCGCCCTAGCAGTCGCAAATGGGTCCGCGCCGGCGGCAGCAACGGGGGGATGGGGCCGCCACCACCGGCGCGGGGGCCGGGAGACGGGTTACCCCGCCGCCCGGTTACGCACGAAACTCAGCTCTCTCCGACGTCCACCGCGACGAATCGTGTCCCGCCCTGCGTCGCAACCAGCAACAGCACGGTGTGATGTCCGGCTGAACGGGCCGCAGCGATCTGGGCCAGCACGTCCTTCGGATTGTGCACGGGCTTGTTCGCGACCGAGAGCACGACGTCGCCAGGCTGGATGCCCTTGTCGCCGGCGTCGCTGTCCGGATCGACGCGTGTCACCAGCACGCCGTCGATCGCTGCGTCTATGTTGAAGTTGCGCCGCGCCTCCGGCGTCACCGCCGCCAGACCCAGGCCCATCGCCTGCAAGGTCGACTGGCGTTCGTCGCCATTGGTGCCGCCCTGTGCGCTGTCGTTGCTGTCGTTGCCGTTGGAGGCCACGCGCTGTTCCGGACGATTGCCGATCCGCGCTGTCAGGTTCTTTTGCTGGCCGTTGCGCATGATCGTGAACGTCGCGGTCTGGCCCGCGGGGATGGAAGCGATGTGCCGGGTAAGGTCACGCGAATCGTCCACCGGTTTGCCGTTCAGCGCGATGACGACGTCACCCTGCTGGAATCCGGCCTGCGCCGCAGGCCCACCCTGCACGACCTCGGCGATGATGGCGCCTTTGGGTGTCGTGATGTTGAGCGTGCCGGCGATCTCTGGCGTGATCGACTGGATGTTCACGCCCAGATAGCCGCGGTCGACATGGCCGTGCGCCTGAAGTTGCGCGATCACGTCGTGGATGGTCGACGCCGGAATCGCGAAGCCGATGCCGACGCTTCCGCCCGACGGCGAGTAGATCATGGAGTTCATGCCGATGACTTGGCCGCGCAGGTCGAAGGTCGGTCCGCCCGAGTTGCCGCGGTTGATCGGGGCATCGATCTGGATGAAGTCGGTGTACGGACCGTTGCCGATGTCGCGTCCGAGCGACGACACGATGCCGGCAGTGACCGAGTTCGACAGGCCGAACGGGTTGCCGACAGCGACCACCCAGTCGCCGACGCGGACCTGGCGGTCGTCGCCGAACTCGACGGTGGGCAGCGACCTGTCGCTCTTGACCTTCAGCAGCGCCACGTCGGTCAGCGCATCGGTGCCGATCAGCTTGGCGTCGAAGGTGCGGCCGTCGGGCAGCTTCACGGTGATCTTGCGGGCGTTCTCGATGACGTGGTTGTTCGTCACGATGAAGCCGGCCTTGTCGATGATGAAGCCCGAGCCGGCGCTGATGGCCTTTCGCGGCGCGCGGTTCTGCCCGTTGCCCTGGCCGTACTGGTTGAAGAAGTCGCGGAACGGGGCTGGCAACTCGTCGATGTTCGACGGGCCGGTCTCCACGGTCTCGGCGGTGATGGTCACGACCGCCGGGCTCACGCGCTCCACGAGGTCTGCGAAGCTGAACGGTGCCCCGTTCTCCAGCATCCGGGGCGGCGTGGCGGCGGCCATCTGGAGATTGGCTGCTGGAATGGCGTGCTGCGTTGACTCGGTGTTGCTTGCGTCGACAGGCCGGACGCCTGGAACGAGCGCAAACGCGCTCAGGCCGATGAGGACGACGGCAGCGGCGGTTCCCATGGCAATCATGCGGCTATGACGCTTGATCGGACTGGGATTTTGCTCGGGCATCGATATCTCTCCTTGAACCAGGGCACGCCGGACAGGCCGTCCGTACCCTCTCTAGCTTGCTCAATTCCTTCTCAATCATGAATTGCGAGCAATATATTCTGGCACGCCCGGAAACTCGCACGGATGTGATGAGGGAACCTGTCAGGCCTTGCGTTGCGGTGCTCGAGAGGCCCGGACAACCACCCAAATGGCAACGCCCGCAGCCAGTATCAACGCCGCAAAAGGTGTCAGCCATAAGGCGTAGGTCGACGCGTCGAACGGCGGCTTCATCAAAATGAAATCACCATAACGGGACACCAGGAATTGCTTGATCTGCTCGTCGCTGTCACCCGCCTTGATGCGCTCGCGGATCAGCGCACGCAGATCCGCTGCGAGCTGCGCGTTGGATTCATCGATCGATTCCCCCTGGCACACCATGCAGCGCAACTCCTTCTGCAAGGTACGCGCACGGGCTTCCAGTGCAGGGTCGGCGAGGCTTTCAGGGGCGCGTGCCGCGAATGCGGGCAGCGTCGCAAGCAGCAGGAACAGTGCCGCCAGAACCTGTTTCATTCCGCCGGTGCCGCGATTGCGTTCGGTGCTGTCGCGCGGCGCGTCAGTCGGCTCCAAAGCGCCGCGAAACCGCCTATCGCCATGACGAGCGCACCCAGCCAGATGAGCGGCGCCACCGGGTTCACATAGGCGCGCACGATCCAATGCGTCTGGTCGCGATGATCGCCGAGCGCAAGATACAGATCGCTGAAGATTGTCGTGCGAATGGCCGTTTCAACCGTCTCCTGTCCTTCGGCAGGGAAGAATCTTTTCTCGGGATGCATCATGGCGATTACCGTCCCGTTGCGCAGGACGGCGATATTCGCCCGCGCGGCCTGGTAATTCGGCCCCGACGCGCCGGCGACTCCGTCAAGGCGCAACTGATATTCGCCGACATACATGCTCTCGCCGGGTGCCAGCACCTCCAGCGCTTCGCTGCGCCACAGTGTGGTTCCGGCAATGCCGATCAGCGTGATCGCGAGTCCGGCATGTGCAAGCGCGGATGCGATCGCGCCGGCACTGGGCACCTTGCGCTTCCAGAGATCGATCGCACTTGCCGCGAGCAGCCACGCCGCCAAGGCGAAGGCGCCGGCGCCCGCCAGCGATCGCGGCGTCGTCAGTGCCAGGAGGGCGACGCCCGCAACGGCCGCGAGCCCCAAGGCCGGTATCAGCAATCGGATCGCCGCGCGTGCATCGCCGCGCTTCCATGCCAGCTGCGGTCCGAAAGGAACAAGCACGAGCAGTGCAACTGCTATGGGCGCGAAAGTCAGCGCGAAATAAGGAGGGCCGACGGAGATTTTCGTTCCCGTCATCGCGTCCAGCGCCAGTGGATAGAGCGTGCCGACGAACACCGTTGCCGTCGCTGCGGCCAGAAACACATTGTTCAGCAGGAGGGCCGTTTCGCGGCTGACCGGCGAGAACGCCGCCCCTTCTTCGAGTGACGGCGCCCGCCAGGCGAACAGCGCCAGGGCGCCGCCGATCGCGCCGAAGATGAGGCCAAGGATATACAGCCCGCGCGTCGGATCACTGGCGAAGGAATGCACCGATGACAGCACTCCCGACCGTACCAGGAACGTGCCGATCAGGCTCAGCGAGAACCCCGCGATCGCCAGGAGCAGGGTCCAGGACCGGAACGCGCCGGTGCGCTCCGTCGCCAGCGCCGAATGCAACAGCGCGGTCCCGACCAGCCATGGCATCAGCGACGCGTTCTCGACCGGATCCCAGAACCAGAAACCGCCCCAGCCAAGCTCGTAGTAGGCCCACCAGCTACCAAGCGCGATGCCCAGCGTCAGCGCGATCCATGCCACGAGCATGAAAGGCCGCGCCGCACGGACCCAGTCGCGTTCCTTGGTGATCAGCGCCGCCGCGGCGAACGCGAACGACGCCGACAGTCCGACATAGCCCGAATAGAGGATCGGCGGATGCACCGCCAGGCCGAAGTCCTGCAGCAGCGGATTCAGTCCTGCGCCCTCGAACGGCATCGGATCGAGGCGCACGAACGGATTGGATGTCAGCAGAATGAAGACGAGAAACGCCGCCGCCAGCAGGCCCTGCACGCCGAGTGCGGCACTGGTCATCCGTTCATGCGTGCGCCGCGCGAACACGATTGCCGCGGTGTAGATCGCGAGCACCAGCACCCACAGCAGCATCGAGCCTTCGTGGTTTCCCCATACGCCGGTGATCTTGTAGATCAGCGGCTTCAGGGTGTTCGAATTCTGCTGCACGTTCTGGATTGAGAAGTCCGACACGACCGACGCATAGGTCAACGTTCCAAAAGCCAGTGCGATGAACACCAGCATGCCCAGCGCACCGGCCGATGCCACCGAGCGCGCCGTCCCGGCGGCCGGCCGCGCACCGGACAGGCCGGCACCCGCGGTCAGCAGCGACAGCGCGAGCGCAAGGCAAAGGGCAAGCTGACCGATCTCCCCGGTCATTCGCTTTCCTTCCAGCGGCCGGAGCGCTTCAGCGCATCCACCACTTCCGGCGGCATATAGCGTTCGTCATGCTTGGCCAGCACTTCGCTCGCCTGGAACACGCCTGCATCGTTCAATGCACCGAGCGCGACGACACCGCGTCCTTCATGGAACAATGCCGGCAGAACGCCGTGGAAGAATACCGGCACTTCGGCCTTGCCGTCGGTCACCGCGAACGAGACGTCGGCGCCCTTGCCATGGTGGATGGAGTTCATCGCCACCAGGCCGCCGATGCGGAAATTGATACCCGCGCTCACCTGCTTCGTGTGCACGTCGCTTGGGCTGTAGAAGTAGAGGACGTTATCCTTCAGCGCGAACAGCACCAGCGCTGTCGCACCCGCGCCCGCCACGAGAATGGCTACGGCAAAGGCCAGACGACGTCTTTTTCTTACGTTCACGGCGGTTTCTGTGGCGTCAGCGCCGGGACTATATTGGCCGCATTGTCACGGTCCAAATGCATAGGGGCCCTGCTTCCGCCCAAATTGACGCAGATCATCATTTCCAATTGAGGGAATTGCCATGAAAATCATTCTCGTGGCCTTGGCCGCTCTGATTGCTGTTGCCCTTGCAGGTTGCTTTCCGCCCTCCACCAGCCATCCCGTTGGCCTGACCGCAGGTCTGAAGGCCGATCCCTCGCTGGTCGGAACGTGGAAGGGGGCCGGCGACGACGGGAAGATCACCTATGTACATTTCCTGAGGCAGGGCGATGGATCGTTCTCCATTCTGCTCGTTGCCACAGGCGACAAGGCGGAGGATTGGAGTCTGGTGACGGGCACCACAGCAACGCTGGCACGCCACCACTTCCTCAACGCGCGTCTTGTATCGAGCAACGGCAAGCCCGAAATCGGCGAGCCACCTGGCTCGATGCCGCTGCTCTACACGCTGGATGCCAAGGGCGCGCTGACCATGCGCTTGATGGACGAGAAGGTGGTCAAGGCGCTGATCAAGGCGGGCAAGATCAAGGGTGATGTGGGGCAGGGCGACATGGGTGACGCCGCCATCACCGCCGACTCCAGGGCGCTCGATGCGTTCATGCAATCGCCCGCAGCGCTCGCTGCGTTTTCGAGCAAGCCGCTCTTTGTCCTGCACAGGGCGGACTGACGTTGCTCGCCCTGCGCACGACCACCGTCCTGATCCTCGCCCTTCTGCTCTCGGCTTGCGTATCGTTGCCAAGTCCGATCGGCGCCAGCGTCGGCTTCAAGAACGATCCCGCGCTGCAGGGCCTCTGGTACGGCAAGGCGGACAAGGACAGCGATCCCGCCTACTATCACGTGCTGCTGAACGCCGGTGACACCGTAACCGTCGTCGGCGTCGGCGCGAGCAATGACGACACGGGCGGGTGGGGTGTGCTGATGGTGACGACGGTCGCGCTCGGCGGCAACCGCTTCATCAATGCCCGTGAGATATTCGAAGACGGAAGACCAAAGTCCGATCCGGAGAATCCTGCCGCGTGGTATTCCGGCCTCTACCGCCTCGAGGACAACGTGCTCACCATCTACGCGTTCGACGAAAACAAGGTCGCGGCCGAGGTGAAGGCAGGTCGGATTGCCGGCACCGTCTCGCAAGGTCGCTTCGGTGACAGCGTATCGATCACCGCCGATGCGGCACATGTCGACAAGTGGCTGTCGTCACCGGGCGCGGCGAGCCTGTTCGTGCCGCTGTTTAGAATGTATCGCGTGAAAGAGCCGGCGCTCCCGGCTCGCTGACATTGGTCAGTGCCCGCCGCCGTGCTGCAGGATACCCTGCGCTTCGCCGGTGTCGTAGTTGAGTCCCTCCGGCGTCAGCGCGATCTCGCGTGGATAGTCCGCTTTCGCCACGCCCTTGCGGCCAAGCGCATTCCAGACGGATTCGTTGTATAGGCCGGTCGCATCCTTTCCCGACACGACGGCATCACCCAGGTGGAAGTGGTCTCCGTGCGCATTCGGAAACTGGGTAATCGCCACGCTGCCGTCCGGCCGCTGCTGCCCGACGCCCGGAAGCCGCGCGAGCGCCTGCAGTAGCGTCAGCGTGCGGAGTTGCAGGGGATTGAGATTCAGCGGATTGCGCTTCGGTGGCATGGCGGACCTCGGATTTACGGTCCCCGTTTGGCACGACGGCGCACACCATGCAATTTCCGTTATAGTTGTCTCAAGCAAACTGGAGCACCCCCATGGCGGGACCATTCGAGGGCATTCGCGTCATCGACTTCGGCCGCTATATCGCCGGCCCCTACTGTGCGGCTCTATTGGGCGACCTCGGCGCCGATGTGATCCGAGTTGAGAAGAAGGAGGGACGGGAGGACCGCACCCTCGTACCCCTGGCCGAGAACGAGGATGGCACGCCGCGCGAGGGCGCGATGTTCCTCCAGATGAACCGCAACAAGCGCTCCATGACGTGCGATCCGATGAATGCGGCCGGGCGCGAGGTGGTCCGCCGCCTGGTCAGAGATGCCGACGTGGTGGTGGCCAACCTGCCGGGCGAAACGCTGAAGGCCATGGGCCTCGACTGGGACAGTGTCAGCAAGCTCAATCCACGCGTCATCCTGGCAGTGGGAACTGCCTTCGGGCTCGAGGGACCCTATTCGAACCGCGTCGGCTTCGACGGTGTCGCGCAGGCAATGTCCGGCATGGCGTATTTCTCCGGCACCGAAGAGCAGCCGGTGCGGGCGGCCGCGCCCTGGGTGGATTTCGGCACGGCTTCGCTCCTGGCGCTCGGTGTGTCCGCCGCGCTGCGCGCTCGCGAGCAGACGGGGACGGGACAGATGGTTGAAGGCGCGCTGCTGCGCACGGCGCTCACCTTTTTTTCGCCAACCCTGATCGAAGAAGACGCGCTGAAGATCAACCGTATTCCGTCGCTGAACCGAAGCCAGACAGCCGGTCCGTCCGACATCTTCAAGGCTAGCGACGGCTGGATCACGGTCGCGGTAAACGGCGACCCGCTGTTTCGCCGGGTGTGCCGCCTGATCGGGGCGCCAGAGTGGCTCGCGGATCCCCGCTTTGCCTCCGACAAGGCGCGGGGCGACAATGGTGAGGTTATTTCCAGGCGTGTCGGCGAATGGGTGGCGCTGCGCACCAGTGCGGAAGCGATAGCGGCATTCGAAAATGCGCGTGTGCCGGCGGGACCTGTCTATCGACCGCGTCAGGCGCTTGACGACCCGCATGTGAAAGCTGGCGACTTCTTCGCGGAGGTGGAATTCCCCGGCATTGGTGCCGCAAAAGTCGCTGCGACGCCGGTCAAGTTGCACGGAACGCCCGGCACCGTGCGGCAGCGTCCACCGACGCTCGGCGAGCATACCGACGAGATCCTTCGCGAACTCGGATTCGGCCCGATGGAGATCGCCGCGCTTAGAAGCGAAGGCGCAGTCTGACGCGGTTCAGAAGTGCAAACAGGCGTGGGCGACGAAATCTGCCGTCCAGCGCGCATGATCTCTGACCGGTGCGATTTTGCCAGCGACGCCGGCCGACGCGTTGCACCTCGTCAGCGCAAAGCCGACCAAACCAAAGTGAGCATGGTGTTCGGTCGGGGTAGATGATTTGAATCGATCTACGCCGCAGCGGCGGCTTGTTGGGCCGCGCGGCCGCGGCGCCGCAGGAATTCCGCTTCTTCATCGCTGAAGAGGATCGCGGTCATCCGGCACACGACCTCGAACTGGCTCTCGACGACCGTCCGCCGCGGGCCTTCCGCGGTGCGCAACTCCTTCACGACGTCTTCGTTGTAGCTGCGCAGCATCTGGCAGATGTCGTCTTCCGCCTTCTTTTGTGCCGCACCGAACGAAGCCGCGGTTGCGAGCGCGCGGCATCCGGCGGTCAGCTGGACGTAGCGCAGACCCCGCTCGGTCTTCTCCGGATCGACCGGCCTTGAAAAGTCGGGAACTTTCGGCCCACCGGTGAACGTGCCGCTCTTCTGCATGGGGAGGGCGGCGGCGGCCTCCTTCGGCGCGCGTTCCATGAAGCTGTCCATCACGTCCGCGAGTTGGGCACGGTCCTTGAGAAGCCGCTGGCCCCACTTGCCGTCGCGGCGCATGTCGATGCCCTTGACGATGCCGCTGGAGCGCGTCGTGAAGGCGGAGAGGTTCTCGATCAGGGCGGCCGGGTCGAAGGCGGGCTGGCGCGCTTCGCGCACGAACTTTCCGTAGGTCTCGATGTCGCCGAAGATGATCTCGCCGACCAGACCCATATCCGTGGAGCTGATGAGCGTGTCCTGCGTCTGGCGCGAGACCATCAGCGGCAGTTTCAAAGCCTCCCAGGGCTTGGCAAGGCGATGCATCGCGATAACGGCGACATAGGGCACTGCGTCTGGCGACTTTTGAACCAGGCTATCGTAGACGGCGCGCAGAGCCCACAGCAGCTCGTCTGTCAGCGTTGCGACAGGTTTAGGGAGGATGCGCTGGATCTCGCCGGTCTCGTCACCGACCTGAAGCAGCACCGCCATCTCTGCCGCATCTTCGACGACGAGTTGGCCGCCAAGCGCCGCCCGCGCCATCTTCACGCCCTGTTCGGTTGAGAGCGCATGCTGGATCGCGGCTGCCGCCACGGGCCAGAACGCGGCGGCGTGCGCGCGCGCCTCGGCGTGCTTGTTGGCGATGATCAGGGCGCGGAATTTCGCAGCGTATGTCCTGGTCTCGTCCGGCAGAAGCGTCTGGCTGATCCAGCTCCAGATCGGCGCGACGCTGCCTCGCGCGATCCGCCCCTTCTGCTTGGCCTTGCGTGGCAGGAGCGTGAACAGATCTTCAAAGGGAATGCAAAAGGCGCGCAACGGGGTCGGTGTGCGATCGGAGCCGTGCGCGCGGCGAAGGGCGGGTCGCAGCGATTCGAGGATCATCTCGTGCGGCAATGTCTTGCCGTCGATCAGACGATCGACTTCAACCGCCTGCGCAAGACGCTGGGCGATCTGCTCGGGCAAACCGCTCAGGAACGTCTTCAATACTCCGGTTCTTTCCGGCGTCAGCATCGTGTCCCCAGAACCGCGTCGACCGCGGCCACACATATATCGACATTAGTCCGTAGACGGTTAACTGGGTGTTTCTACACTGAAGCCAACGCGGGCAAGGTCAACTGGGCGCGCAGTCCGCCAAGGTCGGAGTGCCCCAGCTCCAGTGTACCGCTGTAAAGCTTCGCAATATCGCGCACGATCGCGAGGCCAAGGCCGGTTCCCGGCACGGATTCGTCGAGCCTTTCGCCGCGTTCACCAACCAATGAACGTTCCTCTTCCGTTAAGCCGGGGCCGTCATCTTCAACGAGAAGCTGAAATGTATTGCCTTTCGATAATGTTGTTATCCGTACGCTCCTGTCCGCCCATTTGCAGGCATTGTCGATCAGGTTCCCGGACATCTCCTCCAGATCCTGTCTTTCTCCGCGGAAAAAGAGATGGGGCAGACAGTGAACCTCGATCGATATGCCCTTGTCTTGGTGAATTCGCCGCAACGTACGTGCGAGATCGTCCAGCACGGGCAGAACCGGTGTCCGATTGCCGAGTACATCGAGCGCGCCGGCCGCGCGAGCGCGCGCGAGATAGTGATCCACCTGCCGCCGCATGATGCCGACTTGCTTGCTTACCGCGTCGGCCAGCGGACCCGGCTGCGCCGATGCCTCACTCGACAATACCGTCAGCGGCGTCTTCAGAAAGTGCGCAAGATTGGAGACGTAAGACCGGGCGCGGCCCACGACTTCGGCAGAATGTTCTATGAGGCTGTTGAGCTCAGCTGCCAAGGGTTCAATCTCGGCTGGAAAACGACCTTCTAGTCGCGGTGCGCTGCCGTCACGGATGCGATGCAGCGATTGCGTCACCTTGCGTAATGGCTGGAGGCCAACGCGCACCTGGATGAATACCGCCACGATTAGACCCAGACCCAGTACAACGAACGACCATATGATCGTGCTGTTGAACTCCGCGACGCGCCCGTCGAGCGCACGCGTGTCGCCCGCGACGTACAGGACGTACGCGCGACTATCGTCTGGTTTCGCCGTTGCGGTCACCGGGAACTCGATACGTCGCGACAGCACGCGCAGATGCTGGTTGTCGGGCCCGTTGGCATGGCCCCATGTCACGCCCTTAACCGGTGCATCCTGATCGGTGAACTTTATTGTCTGATCGAGAAGCGAATGCGAAATGATCGGTTCGCCGCCGGCCGCTGGGACAATCTGCCAATAGGCGCCGGAATACGCCCGCTGAAATTCCTGGCCGAGATAGCGCTGTTCCAGAATGACAGCCCCGCTCTTGTCGTGACCGGCGGCCGCGATCAGCGACTCCATGTCGGACTGTAGTTCGGCATCGAAATCGTCCTGGACCGAGGTGCGGAACGCATTCGAAAGAATGAAGCCGCCACCCAACAGCGCGAGAACGGTCCACACCGCTGCGGCTGCGATCAGGCGCCCGGCAAGCGAGTTCAGACGCGGCCCGAAGCGGCTGAAGCCGCGTGCCGATGCTTTGCCGTGCTCAGGCGCGGTCTGTTTCTGCATCGTCTAGGCAATAGCCAAGACCCCTGACGGTCTGGATGAGGTCGGTGTCGAGCTTCTTGCGAAGGCGACCCACGAACACCTCAATGGTATTGGAGTCGCGGTCGAAGTCCTGATCGTACAGATGCTCGACAAGTTCGGTACGGCTGACGACCTTGCCCTTGTGGTGCGCAAGATAGGAGAGCAGGCGGTACTCCAGGCTTGTCAGCTTCACCGGATTGCCGTTGACCGTTACGCGGCTCGCGCGCGTGTCGATGCGCAGCGGCCCGATCTCGATCTCGCTTGTCGCAAGGCCTGCCGCGCGGCGCAGCAACGCGCGCACGCGTGCCAGCAGCTCCTCGGTGACGAACGGCTTGGAAAGATAATCGTCCGCGCCGGCGTCGAACCCGGCGACCTTGTCGCTCCAGCGGTCGCGCGCGGTCAGTATCAGGACGGGCATGGTCTTCTTGTCCTTGCGCCATTTCTCGAGCACGCGGACGCCGTCCATCTTCGGCAAGCCAAGGTCCAGAATCACCACGTCGTAGGGCTCGGTGTCGCCCAGGAAGTGGCCTTCTTCCCCGTCGCTCGCCGTGTCGACCACATAGCCGGCATCGTTGAGCGCCTTTTTCAGCAAGCGCTGCAGATCCTTGTCGTCTTCAACCAGCAGAATACGCATTGTCAGCCACCGTGATGCTGGTACGGGCCGCCATTATCGCCACCCATGTGGCCGCCGCGCCAGTCTCCACCCCTGTTACCGCGCCAAGTGCCCTGGCCCCCGTGCCAGTCCCCGCCGCCATGATCGTCACCACCCGTCCAGTCGCCGCTACCGTTCCACGGATTGCTGCCGCCGGTCCATGGGTTGGCACCGTTCCAGTCGCGCCGGTGTCGGTCGCCATTGTCGTCGCCACCGTTGCGATCGTCGCCATCGTGCCAGCTGTGGCCACCCTCGTCGTCGCCGTGGTCGCGGCGCCATTGTGAGCCACCGGGATCCCCGTCGGCGCTGAAGTAGCGTCCGCTGTGGGTGTCCGCATCGAAATAGAGAATGCGTCCGTCCGGCGTCATCCACTTGATGCGGTAGTGCGTGCTGCCGTCCGACGCCGTGAATGGTTCTGCGTCGGACAGACGCCCGGGGTGCTGCGCGCGGATCTCGGGAAGGATGCTGTCCAGGGTGCCGCCGCCACGCGCGAAAGCGGGCTCGGCGAATGCGAGCAGAAGTGGCAATGCAAAGAGAAGAACCCGGGAACGCATGGTGCCTTCTTAGTTGCCTGGACCTGAACCCGGAATGAACACTGCGTCCAGAGTACATTCAGACGCGGCGGCGCATCTTACGGCCCATGAAACGTCGGTCCATGGGACCTCGGTTCCTTAACCAAGGGTTCAGACGGGAGACGAAGATGCAGATGAAGAAGATCCTGACGGCTGCTTCTACGGCCTTGACGCGTGGCTTCGTTGCTGCGCCCGCCGCCGACGCGGCGGCCTTCGTCAAAGTGAACTCTCACACCGGCCACCCTAATCGGTTTCATCCGCCTCTAACGGGTTGATGAAAGAGCTTGGGGTGTTCTCCCGCAGCAAGCCCCTCCCTGTAGGGGGCACACCTTCAAGCAAGAGCCCGGGTTGGAGAAATCCAACCCGGGTTTCTCTTTTTTCGGGACACCGCGCGTGTTCACGCCGTCTCGCGAATGACGGCCCATTCCTGGAGCGCGGCGCGCTCCGATACAAGCGAGTTGATCGCCGCGCTTTCGTCGGCGTAGCCGATCGCCATGCCGCAGAAGATCATCTCTTCCTGAGGGACCTTCAGGTACTCACGGATCACAGCGTGGAACGGCGCCCAGGCTTCCTGCGCGCAGGAATGCAGCCCGTACTCGCGACACAAGAGCATGATCGACTGCAGAAAGCCACCGAGGTCTGACCATTGGCCCTCCTGCATTTGGCGATCCATCGAAAAGATGAGACCTACGGGGGCGCCGAAGAACTCCCAGTTGCGCACGAACTGCGTCAGCCGCCGCGCCCTGTCTTCGCGCGGTATGCCCATGGTCGCATACATCTGCTCGCCCACGACGAAGCGCCGTGTCTTGTAAGGTTCGGTCAGCTCCGGCGGATAGATGTGATACTCCGGCACGCCACCGCGCGGGTTCTTTGCCATCTGTTCCTTGGCACGGCGCACCAGTTCGTCCCGCGCCGGCCCGATCAGGGCATGCACTTTCCAGGGTTGCAAATTGCCGCCGGAGGGCGCGCGCGCAGCCTTCAGCAGAATCTCTTCGATCACGGCGCGCGGCACGGGATCGGATTTGAAGGCACGAACCGATTTGCGCGTGGCGAGGGCGTCGGAGACGTTCATGGCGATGCTTTCGATGGCGGTTGCCGCATATTCACCGCTCCCTCGCGCCGTGATCAAGTTCGCGCGACGGCAGGTAACGGCTGCGTGCCTTTCCTCGCGCCAGCACCGCAATGTGCTAGGAAACCCCCGCAAAGTGCTGGAAGTCCCATGAAGACGAGTCGAATTGTTGCCCTTGCCGTCACCGTTTGTGCCGCAGCCCTCGTGGCTGCCCTTGGAAAACCCGCGGAGCCGGCGCCCGCGCCGGCCGTCGCCGCATCGATCGACCCTGCCTATATGTGGGACCTGTCAGACCTTTACCCTTCGCCGGAGGCCTGGACCGCCGAGCACGACCGCGTGAAAGCTGCAGTCGAGGGCTTCGACAAATACAGGGGCACGCTGGGCAAGAGCGCCAAGGACATGCTCGCCGCGCTGAGCGCCTTCTCCGATGCCCGGCGCGCGGGCGCGCGCCTCGCCGCGTATGCTGGCCTCAAGGCGGACGAAGACGTTCGCATCTCCGAAAACCAGGAACGCCAGCAACTCGCCGCCGCCCTCCAGACCCAGTTCAACGAGAAAACCTCATGGGTCACACCCGAAATTCTCGCGGTCGGGGCCGACAAGGTCCACAGGTTCGAAACCGAGGAGCCCGAGCTCGCGCGCCGTTTCGGCTTCTACCTCGGCGACATTCTGCGCCAGGCGCCGCACACATTGTCCAACGAGTCCGAAGGCGTTCTCGCCGCCGCCGGCGATGTGTTGGCACAGCCCGACGCCATCTACAGCGTGCTTGCCAATGCCGAGGCGCCGTTCCCGACAGTAAGACTTTCGACCGGCGAGACCGTTACGATCGGGCAGGGCACGTATTCCAAATATCGCCAATCACCGATCCGCGCCGATCGGAAGGCGGTGTTCGACGCTTTCTGGGGCATGTGGAAGAAGTACGAGGGGACGCTCGGCGCCACGCTGACGGCACAGGTGATGGGCGAGGTGTTCAACGCCAAGGTGCGCCACTATCCGAATTCGCTGGCGGCTGCCGTCTTCGCGGACAACATGCCCGAAGCGGTCTATCGCCAGCTTGTGGCCCAGGCCAATGCCGGCCTGCCGACCTTCTATCGCTACCTGAAACTGCGCAGGAAGCTACTCGGCATCCAGGACGAACTCGCCTACTACGACATCTATCCGACGATGTTCAAACTCGACCACCCGCTGCATTTCTCGGTGGCGGATTCGGAACGCATCGGTCTCGACGTCACCGCGCAATATGGTCCGGAGTATGTCGCGCTGCTCAAGAAGGGGTTCGCCGGCCGCTGGATGGACGTGCTGCCGCGTCCGGGCAAGGCGGGCGGCGCGTATATGCAGGGGGCGGCCTACGACGTGCATCCCTATCTGCACCTGAACCACAACGACGATTACGAGGCGCTGTCGACGCTGGTGCACGAGTGGGGCCATGCGGTGCACACCATGCTGACCCACGACAACCAGCCTTACGAGAACTCGAATTACTCGACTTTCACGGCCGAGACCGCATCGATCACCAACGAGATGCTGCTCAACGACTACATGGTCGCGCACGCGCAGAACGACCAGGAGAAGCTCTACTATCTGGGCGAAGCGCTGGAACTGATGCGCGGCACCTTCTTCCGCCAAACCATGTTCGCACAGTTTCAGCTGCAACTGCACGAAGAGATCGAGGCAGGCCACGCGCTATCTGGCAAGCGCATGTCGGAGATATATTGCAGCCTGCTGAAGAAGTACCACGGCGAGGCTGAAGGCGTCATGAAGATCGATCCCGCCTACTGCACCGAGTGGGAATTCGTCCCGCACTTCTATTATGGCTTCTATGTCTGGCAGTACGCGACCTCGATGTCGGGCGCTGCGATCTTTGCCGACGCGATCGAGCACGAGGGCAAGCCGGCGCAGGATCGCTTCATCAACCTGCTCAAGGCCGGTGGCTCCGAGTATCCGTATACTCTCTACAAGAAGGCCGGTCTCGATATGGCAACGCCGGCGCCCTACCAGGCGCTGATCGCCCGCATGAACCGCACCATGGACCAGATCGACGCCCTGGAAGCGAAGGCGCACTGATGGGAGTGAGGGCCGGCCGGATAAACTCCGCCGGCCCGCAACCCTCTACTTAATCTCGAAGATGACGGTAACGTTTGCGGTTACGCTCTGCTCACCCGCCGCGGTGGGCGTGGCGGGCACCCGCTGCGCGGCCATCGCGCGGTAGACCGGCCGCGGCGCCTCGACCGAAACCTCGCTGATCGAGACCACCCCGCCCAGCGTGACGCCAGCCGCCTTGGCATAGGTCTCGGCCCGCGCGCGGGCGTTAGTCACAGCCTGCTCCTGTGCCTTCGCCTCCAGCGCATCCGCATTTCGGATCGAATAGCTGACCGAATTGATCTGGTTGGCGCCCGCATTCACCAGCGCGTCGAGCGCGAGCCCTAGCTTGCGGGTGTCGTCCAGTGTGACGTTGACCTGGTTGGTGATCTGGTAGCCGACGATTTTCTGAAGCCCACGGTCGTTCTGGTTATATGGCGGATACTGCGGCGAGACAGAGAAGTTCGAGGTTTGGATCGCCCGTTCCGGGATGCCCAGCCGCGTCAGCGTGTCGAACACATTGGTCATGGTTCGTGCGTTCTCGGCGAGCGCCGCCGCCGCGGTCGGCGCGACTGTCGTCACGCCGGCGGACAGTTGCGCCTGATCGGGCGCACCGCGCGCCTCGCCGCTGCCGGACACCGTGATCGTGTGTGCCGCATCGGCTTGCGACGCGACCGGCACCAAAGCGAGAAGACCTGTCAAAACGACTGCGGGAACAGAGAATCGCATGGAAAGCACCTCGGAGATCGGCGAGAGGTTTCAGGAAGCGCCGGGCGAAACTGGGGCGGCACCAAGGCGGATCATAGGCCGCTCTACACAACCGCGCGAGCTTCCTGCTATTGGACGGATGGGAGGGCCTGTAGCTCAGTTGGTTAGAGCTGACCGCTCATAACGGTCTGGTCGCAGGTTCGAGTCCTGCCGGGCCCACCACACACTAAGCTATTGATATTGAGGTATAATAATTTTCCGCGTACAGATGAAATCGCCAGACTTCTGCGGCATGGTGCGGGCGCAATCGGTCTCTGAAGCCACGATGTGAGTTCTCCAGGAGGTCGAGCGGCACCAAATTGGCCGTGTGTCTCCGCTCAGCCAAATCTCTTTCACGGAGGCACAAGGCGTGTCGCACGAGACCGGTTCGGGTGAGGCAGAGACTGGCTCGAGTCTGCGAGACGATTGCTGGAATATGAAGACGGTCGTCCCCTGCGGACGCGCCCCGGCGGGGGCACAAGCTCTAGTAGGAAACCGGAGAGCGAGTTCGAAATGAATGGTTGCGTGGCAGGCAGTTCGCGTCCTCCAGAGACCGGCTGGCCTCACCAGAACGAACCGTGAGGCGCAACGCGCAACATCCTGAACGCGCAGCTCAGCTACGACTGGACGGATTCGTGGGACGTTACGGCCTACGCCACCAACTTCACAAACCTGCACTACGTTGCTGCTGCGAATATTTCCCTCCGCTATGCCGGTCCGCCACTTCAATTCGGAGTGCGGTTGACGAAAGGCTTCTGAGCCGCAGCTGCTTCCCCGTTACTCTGTTGCGGACGTTCGCATGACCGGCGCGCGGCAATTATAGGCACCGGAATATCGACCCTCGATGCCACCAATGATGGTTGTGCGCGATTGTTGGATTGCGTGCTTCACAGTATCTCAAACCATATCTATGTTCGCGAAAATGGTTTCACGCTTGCATGCGAACTGCACATGGCACATTGCGCTGGCCTATTCCGGGTTTCTACCATTTCCGGCTGGCCCCTGGGCTTGATAGGGCACGCCTTGTCGAGCCGCGCGAGCATTTCATCGCGAAAGTTGAAAGCTCCAGGATACGAAAGCTCACACCATCAACCTTCGCCTTCGCAGAAGATCCGCCAGACCTGGCCGACGATGGGCGCTTGGGGTCTGCGCCGCGCAATCATAGCCAGGGGCCAGGAGGGGAGGTCGGCGCCCGCGATATCGGCGTAGCGCACGCCTTGGAAGGTGAGACGCTGGACGGATCGCGGCAGCAGCGCCGCGCCGAGGCCTGCCGACACGAGCGCCAGCATGGTCAAGGCGCGGTTGGCTTCCTGGACGATGGGGACATCGACGCCCGCCGTGGTGAAGCTGTCCAGGATGCGCGCGTGCAGCACCGGTCCTTGGGCGGCGGGGAACAAGATCAGTCCGAGCGCTGCGATCTCGGCCAGCCCGACATTGCTATCGCGCCTGTCGTCCGGCACGGCGGCGATGGTGGTCTGCGCCGGTAAGTCGAAAATGTCGAGCCGATCGCCGGTCCCGAACGGCGGATGGGCAAAGCCGATATCGATGCCGCCGCGCGTCAGAGCACTCAGTTGATCGTTTGTCGAAAGCTCGCCGAGCTTGACCTGGGCGCCTGGCAACCGACGCCGCAACCGCGCCAATCGATCAGGCAGCGGGCCATAGAGAGCGGCAGAATCGAACCCGATCCTGACGACGCCGGCGGCGCCGTGCTCCGCGGCCCGTGCCGCCGCGAGGGCCACGTCTGCGTGCAGCACCGACGCGCGCGCCTCGTCGATGAAGACCGTGCCGGCCTGGGTAAGGGTGAGGCGGCGGTTGGCGCGATCGAACAATCGCACGCCGAGCTCCGCCTCGAGCCGGGCGATCGACTGGCTGAGCGGGGGTTGCGCCATGCCCAGGCGCTGGGCCGCACGTCCCATGTGCAGCTCATCGGCGACAGCGAGAAAATGGCGAAGGTGGCGAAGCTCCATATCGCTACAATATCAAGATCACTGATTTTGATTATCAAGCTCTAATTGATCCCTTGCTAGGGTTCCTCCGCGGCAAAAATGCGGACCAAGGCAGTGTGGCGCGGCATTTTGCGAAGACGAGGCAGACGAAGGGGAGCCGAAATGTCGATCGATCAGAAGACTGCGATCATTACAGGTGGCGGGAGCGGCATCGGGCTGGGTATCGCCGAGGCGATGATGGCCGCCGGCTATCGCGTCGTCCTCGTGGGGCGGGACGAGGCTCGCCTCCGCGCCGCCACGCAACGACTCGGCCAGGGTGCCGCTTGGCGCCGCGCCGATGTCGGCCGCCGCGATGAGGTCGAGACGGCGCTGGCTCAACTCACCCGCATCGACGTGCTGGTCAACGCGGCGGGCTTTATTCGCCCCGTCAGCCTGGCCACGCCGGCCGCGGATGCGGAAGCGAACTGGGACGCCGTGATCCAGGCGAACCTCAAGGGAAGCTTTCTGACGACCCAGGTCGCTGGGCCGAAGCTCGCCAGCCCCGGCGGCCGGGTCATCAACATCGGGTCGATCGGCGCGCAGACCGGCGGCAGCCGGCCAGGCGCCATCGCCTATGCGGCGGCGAAATCCGGCCTGCACGGGTTGACGTTTGCGCTGGCCCGCGAATTGGCGCCGCGCGGGATCACGGCGAACGTCATCGCGCCGGGGTTCATCGCCGACACGGGCTTCACCGGCGCGTGGCCGAACGAGTGGATTTCGGCGATCGTCGCCCAGACCCCGATGGGACGGCCGGGAACGCCAGCCGACATCGCCGGCGCCGTCCTCTGGCTCGCTTCAGACTCCGGCTCCTTCGTCACGGGCGCGGTGATCCCGGTCAACGGCGGGTGGCGCGTAGGCTGAGGTCCTATCCTGATCGACAAGTTCGCAAAGCGGAAATGGCGAAGGCAGAAGGAGCCGACATGCGTCTTCATCATATCGCGCTCGCGTTCGGCCTCAGCCATCAGTTGCCAGTCGAGTGTCGGGAGTGAGGCGCGCGAAGGACCATGTCCCACCGAATGCTGCCACAGCACGAACGCGCGGCTCGCGAATTAGCCAACATTTTGCTGGCGGATGCCGAACGAGAAGGTGAGGCATCCTCCGACGGCTTGGCACGCTCTGCCCCTGAACCTACGTGGTACCCTAGCGCGCCCCGCTGCTTGGGCGACATCGATGCCATGCTTTAGAGGACGCTCTGAGCCTTTAGTATCGGCACCGCTCTCGACTGGATGCGCAATCTCGCAGCGAGAACCTCGCCCAGGCAGCGCGTCTATCCATGTAGGAGGTGATAGCCGATGCCAGTGAGGCCGAGAAACACGGCGCCGACAAGCGTTCCGAGAATCACGAGTGCTCCACCCCAAGTCGCACGATGAGGCTTCTTTCGTACGATCACGTCATAGATGAGCAGCAAGGCCAACATGACGAGTAGCCCGCCGATCGCGTAGTTCCTACCGGCCTCCAGCCCACCCGCGAAGATGGGCCACCGCGGCAACCGTGCCAGGGCTGGACCCACAATAGATATCGATGCGAGCAACATCAGGCGTTTGTGTGCGTCTGGTTTCTTCCGAAACACGACAGCGAGCGATACCAAGGTCGCGAAGATTGCCAAAGCGAAGAAGTTCCCCCAGACGACGATGTTCTCGCCGTCCGCGGGCGAGTCGATCTGCGAGATCAACATCAGATTCGCAAGCACACCGAGAACGATCACGACGGCCGCGTAGGCCGCCGCATAGTATCCGAGTTGCTGGTGCAATTGACTTCGGTGCGAGCGCATCAACCAGCCTTGCACCACGGTGAGCACGAACCAGACGGTCAGTGCCGTGCCGTGTACATAAAGCAGAGCAGGAAGCGGTCCGGTGTGGTGGAAGGCTGCGCGCAGATAGAAGCTCGGTGCGAAACCTAAGAGAACGATGATGAGAAGCATCACGTGCGCGATGAAAAAGAAGCTACCGCGGGTCCGGATCGTCGCCCTTCCACGCGCTACCCCGACACCGAGTTCAGAGGCCTCGCTCGACATATGCTGTTGCCCTCCCGTCGTCGACAGCGCGAAGCATAGCATTGGCGCGGCGACAAGCGCAGGTGGGCGTTCCATTGGCCCCTAATGTACGCTGCTCCGATGTCCAAGAGAGAAATTGACAAGTACTTGGCTTCATTGGAGCAGCCGAAACGCCGCACGCTTGCGGCGCTACGTCGAACGATCCTCGACCTCATCCCCGAAGCGGAGCAGTGTATCTCCTACGGAATGCCAGCCTTCAGGGTCCAAGGCCAAGTAATTGCTGGATTTGCAGCCTTCAAGAACCACCTCAGCTATCTGCCCCACAGTGGTTCCGTTATTCCTGAGCTAGAGGACGCACTCTCCAAGTACAAGACTTCGAAGGGAGTCCTGCTGTTCCCGATCGACAAGCCGCTACCGAAGGCACTTGTGAAGAAGCTTGTTGCAATCAGAAAGAGACAAGCGTTCGGCCACTAGAGCTAGCTTTCAGCGAAGCGGAATATGGCGGCTAGTGACAAGCCGAGACCCGCGACCAGAATTGTGTCATTTCTGTCCAGCAATCTCTACGAGTGCCCTAGTCTGGTTATCCAAGTACTGACCGAGTGGGTCGACACTCCATGCAATATCGCAGAGCAGGCGCAACTATATCGAGTATGTGCTTTGCACAACGCCCCGAACATGACCGTGAACGTCGGTGATCTCATCTCCGGTATCCGGTGCGGCGTGTTAAGGCCCTAACTTTCGAAAAGTCGCACCGCGGTCGGCGCCAATTCCAACAGAGTGAGCGAAATTAGCGGCCCTCAGAAATGCGTCCCACCACGCTATGAACAAGATGCTTGTGATTTCCGCGGGTATAATCGCGCGCCCTGTAAAAAAGCTGGCTCCGCACCACTGGCATGGACTCCACGTTGCGACACGGCTCACCTATCGAGCGAGCGCGTCAATCGGAAATACAATCAACTGCTTCCTTGCCAGCGGCGTCGCGAGATAACTGTCGTGCCTGCTTCTTGAGCACGCGAAGTTCCCTAACATTAGACGTTCAGTCGTAGTCGCCGAGCATTGAGCCGGTGCACTCGATTGGGCTACAAGGCGCGCCTGTTATCTTCGCGTTGGAATGAGCAGTTCACCTCGGTCTTAGGCCAGGAGAATGATCATGCCCGAACGACTTTCACCTTTTGACAGACGCAAACTACTCGCCGGTACCGCAGCCGCGGGCGCCGCCGGCTTTCTTGGCCTCAAGTCAGCCAACGCCTCTGAACCAACTCAAGGGAAACGCAAGATGACCGCGACCAATGCTGCAATCCGCCCGTTCCACTACGAGGCCACGAAAGACGAACTCGCCGACCTGAAGAAGCGTGTATTGGCGACCAAATGGCCCGACCGGGAACAAGTGCCAGGCGACACACAGGGCGTTCAGCTCGCGACTATGCAAAAGCTCGCGCACTATTGGGCCACCGAGCACGACTGGCGCAAATGCGAGGCAAAGATCAACGCCCTGCCGAATTTCCTGATCAATATCGATGGCCTCGATATTCACTTCATCCATGTCCGCTCCAAATACGAACACGCGCTGCCCATCATCATCACCCACGGATGGCCCGGCTCCATCATTGAACAATTGAAGGTCATCGAGCCGCTGACCAATCCTACGGCGCACGGCGGCACAGCAGCCGACGCATTCCATGTCGTGATCCCTTCGTTGCCGGGCTACGGCTTTTCGGGCAAACCGACGAAGCCGGGATGGAATCCCGTCACCATCGCGAAAGCGTGGGCGGTGCTGATGCAGCAGCTCGGCTACACCAAGTACGTAGCGCAAGGCGGCGATTGGGGTAACGCGATTTCGGAAGTGATGGCGCTGCAGGAGCCGCCCGGCTTGCTCGGCATCCACACCAACATGGCGGCAACAGTGCCACCTGATGTCTCGAAGGCGCTATCTGCAGGGGGTCCACCACCCGCTGGGCTTTCGCCGGACGAAAAGCATGCGTGGGATCAGCTCGATGACTTTTACAAGAACGGGCTGGGCTATGCGAACGAGATGTCGCTGCGGCCGCAAACGCTATATGGGCTCGCGGACTCGCCCGTCGGCCTCGCGGGCTGGATTCTCGATCACGATATTCGCAGCTACCGGATGATCGTGCGCGTTTTTGACGGCAAGCAGGAAGGCCTCAGCCGTGACGATGTTCTGGACAACATCACGCTTTATTGGCTTACGAACACGGCGGTCTCTTCGGCCCGTCTTTACTGGGACACGACCCATAATTTGCCGCCTGGCGGCTTCTTCGACGTTCGCGGAGTCAAGCTTCCGGTCGGCGTAAGTGCGTTCGCCGAAGAGATTTACCAAGCGCCGAGAAGCTGGTCCGAGAAGGCCTACGTGAAGCTCGCCTATTACGGCAGTCATCCTATTGGTACGCACTTTGCGGCGTGGGAGCAGCCAGCGCTTTTCGTGTCCGATGTGCGTGCGACGTTCAAAGCATTGCGAGCGTAGCGGAAGCGGGTAAAGCCCTCATGCGCATGCTATCGCCGCGACTCGATCAGTACCATTAAGCCCAGGAGCGCTGCTGCGCCGGCTCCCGGCCAACTGGCCCACGACGGAATGGTGTGTCCGGCGATGATGATTTCAAAAGGGTTGTAAAGACGGTAACCGTGGACGGCTGTTAGCAGCGTTGCTGACTCTCAGCATGGAGCGTGGATCATTCACGCTCGGGACGACTGGTGCCGGCATTGGCGCACGTCGCTAGGAAATAGCGTACGCTTCCTGACCACTACCGCCCGCCATCGCCGCGCGGGACACCGCGGCCGGAGCAGTATGCGCAGTGATCGCAGTAATCCTGCGGAAATCACCATCAATGCGCGCACCAGATTGCACTGTGAGCGATGTGTGCCGAACCGTGGCCTCGACGCGCGCCCCTGCAACAATGAGCGCTTTGTGGGCTACGACCGTGCCCTGGACTTCGCCGCGCACTGTCAAATCCTCGGCGGAGATGTCGCCCTGCACCGAGGCGTGCTCGCCGACGACAACCAGCGCTGCATTCACCTCACCCTCGATCCGTCCGTCGATTCGAACAGTACCGGACGATCGCACTGTGCCCCGTATGACGAGATCGGGGCCGATAATCGTCGGCGGATGTGTCCCCATTTTGGTTGTTCCTAAACCGCCCCGCTAGCCTGTCCGTGCCATATGACCCATTTGCGACATAAGACTTTCGCTCCTCATTTCCACATCCTATCCACCAACGAGCGTTCCTCCATGCCCACCGCATCACAATAGATTATTGTGCTTTCAAGCCGAGAGTGCCCGAGCCAGCGCTTTAGAGAGTTCCGATTGGCCCATGGGCCGCACCGCACTTATCCCGCAAAATCGCGGGTGGCATGCGGTCCGTTTTTGTTTCAGCCTGGCGATTCACCTCGCGGAGAGGTCATCGTCGTGCACGAGCGCCCTCACACAAGGTCAGCACGGACTGTTGACCAGCGCGCCTAGACGTCGATCTGCCGTGCAACTTCGACCACTCGATTGAGCGGCAGGCTGAAGCGATCGACCACCTTGACCGCGTTGCGATAAAGGAACGCAAACAGCAGCACACGCCAGCGTAGATCGGCGGTCGCCGTATCGCTGAACCTGCCGGCGTTGATTGGGCCGGACACGATCCTGCACAACGCGGCGATCACCACGCTGGATCGCAGCAAGCCGATCGCGACCGCCGTTGCGGGACCGCCGTGCACCACGCGTAGCAGCCTGGGTATCCGCCTTGGCAACAGCGAGGTGGCGGCGCTTGCGCGCGATTCGGCCGTTGTCTGAGGACCTCCGTCTATGTGGACCGGACACCGTGGATCACTCGGTCTGGCGCAAACTTGAATATGAAAAACACAAAGGGAAAGTGTGGCGGCGTGACGATGCGCTGCATGCTTGCGGCTGAAAACTCTGCGAGCACGACTTTTTCCTGCGAAGGGGCGAAAAGAGCCCAGACCTCGAGTTTCCTGCTGCTCCAGTAGCGATGACCCGGCGGCACGGCGAACCCGTTATAGATGTTTGGCACAGTCAATTCGTTCATGACCGAGGGCATGGCGAGCAAGAGATCCGGCTTGTCTTTACGGGACAACGCAAATCTCGACAGAAAGGTGGCGTGCTCGGGATCGTGCGACAGCGTCCACGCGAGACCGCTTTGCGGCATTGCCGGACTTGGCGGGAGCAATGCGCCACCTCTAATCTCGAAAAGAGCCGATAGAAGCATAGGAAGCGCCAGGGCGTAGAATGCGGGGGACCGAATCACATCGCGCGCGCGCATTTGCCCGAGAGAAGCAACGCAGCACAGCAGCCACAGCAAGGTGATCGGCATGTAAAGCCGGCCGTCCGCACTAAAATCCCATTCCTGTTTGCCAAGGTAGGTGGACACGCCGAGCGACAGCCAAAGCGCGATCGTTGACACAATTAGCAGAAGCCCAAACGCTCTTGTTCGTTCGGGCAACGGAAAGCGCCGGAAATGCAGGATCCAGACGACCACAGACGCCAGTGACAGGATGTCGATCAATCCCGGCAGTACGGGCAGACGCGCGAAATTGAACAAACGGGGGACGACCGTTTGCCATCCGAGCGTCCCCGAGATGGTAGTGTTGAGGATATTTCTCGCGAACTGAAATACGAAGTAAGGATGGTGTGCGTCGTCCACCTGGACACGGGGACCGTAGGCGGAGTTCACTAGCAGAAACAGCAACCCCGGAAATATAAGAAGCCCGGCGACCGCGGCTTTCCACCAAATGCTGCGTGCCCCAAACCGGGCGCCATCCTGCAAAATCAGATAGAGCGCCGCTCCCAAGAAGACCGGCACCAGGGAGTATTTGACGATCACCAAGAGCAGCGCCAGGAAGATCGCGATAACCAGATTGGGCCACTGCGCCGCGGCGAGCGGCTTCGACAAGGGTGTGGATGCGATGGAATCGATCCGCAAGAGCGAGAGACAAAACCAGGGCATGATAGCGATCGCTACCTGCTCGGTTTCGTAGAGCTGATATACGGTTCCGATGAAAGGCAGCCACGGATAAGCCGTAGCTAAGACTGTTGTGCTGCTTTTACAGGCGCCCAAAAAGCGGGCCAGGCAAATCCAGCCGAATCCTCCAAGGAGGATGCCGGCAAGACCCAATGCTTTTGTTGCTGCTCCTGGGGACAGGCCGAAGCTCATCACGGCTGCGTAGAGTACAGAATGGCCCGGCGGAAAGTGAACCATCCATCGCGGCTGAGCGAATTGCGCCAAGTCATCGTGGTAGTCCGCCAGCACGTTCAGTGACTTCAATTGCCCGTGCGCGACAAAATTCTGAGCGGCGAATATGGAGTAACCCACATCATACATTGGACTGCCCGGCCATCGGGCATAGCAGGCGAATTGCAGTGCCGCCGATGCCAGCAGAACCAGCAGCGCCGGCTGCAGGCCGGCCACGTTGAACGAATAGCGCAGGTTCATGGGGTGATGGATGGAAACAGCCCGATTAACATAATCACTCCGACCATCGCATAAAGCACGCGGTATCGCTCCTGCATTTTTCCCACGCGCTCGAAATCCAATCCGGCGCGGAGCGTCCGCAGCGTCCAGTAAAGATGCAGAGGATAGAGGGCGGCGATCCAGACGATGAGATGCGGGACGCTTCCTTGAATGGCCAGCGCCGTCATCAAGCCGTACGCCATCGTAAAAAGGACAAAGCTTGCGATGAACCCTGACCGTCGGCCGAAACTCACAGCATTGGTCCTGATGCCGTTCAGTTGATCGCCTTCCCAGTCGCGCGCCTCATGGGCGAGGTGACCGGCCACGTTGGTCAGCGCGAAAAACGCACCGATTTCCAGGCCGCGCGCGTCTATCGCACGAAACAGGGCGTACCCCAGAAGAAAGTGCAGCAGGCCACCGGCGAAATGCAGTCCCGAGCTGATCAGCGGAACTCCCTTAAAGTGAAGAACGGGCGCGGAGTACATCGCAGAGAGGATTATGATGCCGATCCCGATCGCGAGCGCCCGCATGCCCAGCGGCAAGAGCAAAAGAAGACCGAGCCCCATCAACGCGGTCGAAAGATAGCCGATCTCGCGGCGCCGAACCCCGCGGATAAGGAACACGCTCGATGCGCGGTAAGGATCACGAAGGTCGCCTTCGATTCCGGCCCAGTCGTTGAACACGAAGACATGGGCGAGCAAGCAGAAACTGCTCGCCAGCAGCAGCGCCAAGGACGCTAGTTTGCCTTCCGTCAACCTGCCGATGGAAAAGAGCGCGCCAAAGAACGGCGAACCCTGCAACACGATCACTTCCTGCCAGCGAACGCTCGAAAGAAGGCGCAGCAAGCCGCCGCTTTTGCGCGACCCGGCGGATGGGATCGTGGCGATTGCGTCGTCGCTGGCTTCCGGTTTCATCGTGATGGTCCCACCCCCGGCGCCGAGTGATCTTGTCTCCCGCGGATGCTCTCGAAATATAACCGCAGCCAAAGAGCGTAACCGAACTCCTGCGACCAATAGAAACCTGGCGCCGATCCGGTAGCGTCGTTTTGATAGATGAGCGGCGGCGAACGCCGAATGGCCAGGAAGTTGCCTTGCGCGAGCTTGTATAGAAGCGCGTCCGTTTCGGACAGGTTCGCGGTGCTTCCGGTTGCCTGCAACAGGCGCGCGAGTGTCATGCCGGCCGCGATCCATTTGCCTTGACCGGAGACTACCGTCCGCAGCCGTGCTTCGGGCAATTGCACGGCGCATCCGGCTCTCGCGAGGTCGGGCTGCCGGACAATGGGGATTAAGGACTCGAGCCGGTAGTAGATCCAGATGCGATTGTCGGAGATCATCCTCCTCAACGCTGCGCAGAGCGCCCGGCCATCGACGGGGCTCGCCTGTGCCAGGAACATCAGCATGTGCATCTGGATGCCCACGTCGGTGGGATCGGGGTCGCTCCCGCGGTCAATGCATCGAAAGCTGTCCAGCGGCGCAAGCCAGGTCCGGTACAATCCATTCGGCGCGCGATACTGCTGCAAGGCCGTCAATGCGCTTCGCAACAAGCGCATATCCCGACGGGGCGCAATCCGCCACGCAAGCGCCGTGTCGTCCGCGTCGGGAGAAATCGCGCAGGCGATCCGCCCGTGCGCCGAAGCCTGGTCACTCTGCCCATAATACCGGACCAGACCGGTATCTTCGATTTCGCTCCCGATTTGCCGGCGCGCTCTGGACAGGTTGCTGCCAAGCCCCGCCGCGTCGGCAATCGGCGCAAGCATATCCACGATCATCGGCGTGAGATACGTATTCTTCTCCCTGAACGGATGCTCCGCGCTGAGGTTGAGCGTTCGAGATGTGAGCCAATATCCGGCCATGTCCTGATGTGCGGCAAGGAATGCTGATGCACGCTTTGCGGCAGCGGCGAGCGACGCATCAAGCGCACGTGGGGTTGGCGTCCCCTGGCCGGCAGTGCTTGTCGCCCGGGCATTTCGTAGGCTCGAATCGTAAGGCGCAGCCGGCCCATAGAACGAAAGTCTGTCTGTAAGGATCATCCGAACATCCGCGTCTTCGGTGTTCTCGGCTTCGGCCAGCGCACCGGCAGGAATGGCCCCGTTCAGATAATTCCAGGTCAGGCTTTCGGCCGCTGCGGTTCGGATCGAGCTTTCCTTGTCCTTCAGCGCCGCAAGCAGAACTTCTGTCAAACGGGCGTCGAGAGGATGCCCCGTGGGATTGGTCAACGACAAAATGATCTGAAGCCGGTTTGCTTCCTGTGTCTCTGCCTCGATGAGCAGATGTATGAGCCCTTGATCGTGCGACTCGCTCAATATTGAGACCGCCACTTGACTCAGGTCCCGGCTCCGGAGAGCTTTTGCCAGGATCGCGCGCGATGCGGCATCGTCGATACAGGCCAGTGACTCGATAAGCGCAGTGTGGTCTGAGGCAGGTTCGCGCAAGGCGGCGTCCATCAACCGGACCGCGTTGGGACCAGCGATCCTGCACAATGCAGAGACGACTTCGCTCTCCGCGCGGGCATCAACCGCGTCGCCCCTCTCCAAGTAAGCAACAAGGGGTTGAAGGGCTCGTTCGTCGCCCGACCTGCCGAGCTCGACCGCTGCATAGAGCCTTTCGGCAACGTTGCTGCTCGTCAGGTGCGCCACAAGCCTGACCTGATGGACCATGGCGCGCAGTTGCGGAAAAAAGAAACCGGCGGCCAGTAGCAAGGTGACGCCCGCCACTGCCAGAATTGCACTCAGTCTTCTCGTTCCGTCACCCAGGCGCATAGCCAAGCCTGTCCATCACGGCCGCATGCGCATCTTCGATGCGGGTTCGTTGTTCAGGATTGAGGATCTCGCGCCAGGCTCCGACGCGCCCAGAACGGAAGAAGGGCGCGGCACCGGGTTGGCGCTCGGCAAAGCCCACCTCGCGTTCCCGACGTCGCAGTTGTGAAAAGTTGGCATCGCGGACGGCCTGTTCTATGGCGGTGCTCGCCTGACGCCCGGCGAACGCCAGAGCGCGGGTGAAATAGGTGACCGGACCTGATTTGAGGTTCCCATAAGGGACCAGATGGTCGGGGATGTCGGCCTGATCCAGCCAGCTCATAACGCGTCCGCTCCAGCCGCACAGCTTTCTGGCGCAACTGCGGCTCGAGGCCGATTCCTCCGGTCTCTCTCTCTTGCGATGCTCGTACACCGGCGAGCGAAGACCATCGATGTCGTCGTGCGACAGCAGGCCCGAGTCCAGCAGGGTCGCGGCCTCGAAGTCGTCGCGGCTGCTGGCAAGACCGAAGTGTGCTCCAAGGCCGTTGATATCAGCAGGACTGCCGGCAGCGAGATTAGCCAAAGATATCCGAAACCATGTGTTACCCGATCTTGGAAATGAGGCGAGCCAGACAAATCCCACTGCGGTTGCCACGGATCAGAGCTCTTGCCAGTGTTGCATCACTGCGTCGACAGTCGCCGCGATTCTTTCAAAGCCTAGTGGCCGGGTGAGACGGAATACCCTGACGTATCTGAGCGTGGCGGCGACTTGTGCGAGCATCTGCGATGTCGAGTTCAGCTGGCGCCGAAGCCCCGGCCGATAAGCTTCGTGCTCAAGCATCCGCACGGCGTCCGGCAAGGCCAGTGCTTCTATTCCTTCAGCGAAAGGCGGTTGGCTTTCGGACAGCAGGTAGATCGCCGAGAGCCGCGGCGGCTCGCTGACTGTGATGTCGGGTGCAACGAAGTATTTCTCGAAAGTCTCCCGCACGGCATCGCCTTGGCGATGTCCCAGCTCCAGACTGCGGATGGACTGTTCCCAGAGCTTCAACTGCCGCCCGTCTGGCAGCACAATCGGCTCATGACTGGTGTTCATGCTGACGGCGCAGATGTCGTCGGTGACGAAGCTGCACCCTATTCGGCACAACGCTGCCGCCAGCGTGGACTTTCCGGCGCCGGAGTGGCCGCAGATGACGATGCCGCGGCCGTCCCTGGCGACTGCCGCGCCATGCAACACCAGTGCTCCACGCTGATGCAAAAGGATGCCGAGAGACGACCCCAGCACAAAGCCGCTTGCGTCTCTGGCCGTCGCGGCGTCCTCAAGCTCCACCACGATGGACTTGCCGCCAGTGATAAGAAAGCGGGCAAGGCGAGGCACACAGAGCAAGATGGTATCACCCTCGCGTTGCCAGGCCGGGCCGGACGCGGAGGGCGCGGATAGTTGCTGCGGCACCCGGCCGAAACGCACTGTGACATCGGGCGCGTCGCCGTTCGCAATGCCGATCGCCCCCGGCAATTCCATTTCTGAGATGACCGAGAGGCCGCTGACCCGGTAGTTGTACATCGCTGTTAAGGCTTATGGGCCGGCAAGGATGATGCCACGCTCCAGCAGCTCCCCGACAAAATCCAGCACGGCTGCCTGGCAGACTTGGCGCTCTACCTCAAATTCGTCAACAAGGCGGTCGCGAATCTGGGCAGCCGTTTGAGGCGTTTCGAGCAATTCCCAGATGCGCACGCCCACGTCGTTCAGGCCATGATAGAGCCCGGCATTGACGTTGAGCATTACGCCTTCGCTGCCAATCGCGGCGTAGTAGATGCCTGCATCGCGCCGCAGCATCGTGTCCAACGTAACGGTCATTGCCGCCCCCAGCATCAAGGCGATAGCGGATATCCGAGGGGCCCACAAGGTTCTTCAACCGCTCGAAAGGTCCCGGCCAAGCTGGCGGATGTCAATTTGCGCCCCGCGACACTCTTTTTTTGTCTGCGGGGGTGCAGTAGGATTCAATCCCGCGGCCGGCTATCGGCACAACGCCTTTGAGGTTCTTGATTTGAGGGGATACATGCAGCGCTCAGAGGCCGATGGGCCCGTCGGAACCAAAACCGTCTCCACGGGAAAGCGCCCCTGGAACCAGCCGGCAATCACGGATGAAGATGCAAGGAACACGGCTGTGAGCAAGTCCACTCCGACCGAGGGCGGCACAACATCCGGGCCCGGTTCCTGATTCAATATTGCTAACGGGCAGTTCTCAACATGCGTCCCGACATAGAGCACGCGGCGCCGCATGGCAGTGAACTCCCTGACACAATCGCCGCGAAGCTGCGACCGTATTGATCCGCCGGCCGATGCCCTTCTTCGAGCGCTGGATTGCTTATAGCCAGTACGGCTTCCCGTTTGCTATTGGGGGCCGTGCAACGCCGGTTGGTCGTTTTCGCGCACTGGCCCGGCGTGAGAGGGCTGCGGCTCATCCGGCTCCACTGCGGATGCTTGCGCACATTGTCATGGCGGTCGCGTGGCCTGTCGGTGCGCTCGTTACAGCACTGAAAATGCAAAGGGAATTGTGCCGCGAGGCCAAGCCCGCCGGGTTGCCGGTGCTGATGGACATGTACTGGCTGGCACTCGCACACAGCATTCCACCGCTGGAATACAAGCTCTATGGCTTCACTGATCGTGCGCGTCGGGCTCTGATGCACGACTACGTCTATTGGAACGATCTGCCCGCGCTGGCGGCCCTCACGCGGCGGCTGGGTGCGGACAGCCGCGACGTTCAGGACAAGAGTCGCTTCGCCCGGCTTTGCGCCGCACACCATCTGCCGCACGTCGAGACGCTGGCGGTGTACGAGCGAGGGCGCCAGACGTTCCCGGCGGATCCGTTTGTCCCGCAATCGGAATATCTGTGGAGCAAGGCGCTCAGCCTCAAAGGCGGGGCCGGCGGCAAGAAATGGCACCTCGAGGCCAACGGCGTTCGCGACGAAGCCGGCCGTCTCTTGCCCTTGGATGCGTTTCGGATCGAACTCGCGAGACAGGACACAATCGTCCAGCCCTTCCTCGATAATCATCCTGTTATCGGACGTCTGAGCAATGGCCGGTTGGCGGTTTTGCGGGTGGTGACAGGTATGAGCCCGACCGGAGAGGCTGAACCGGTGGCGACGGTTCTTTTTCTGCCGCACGGGGAATGCACCACGACGGTGGGCGCCATCGTGTGCGGCCTCGATCGCGGCCTTATAGGCAAAGCGGTCTCGCCAGGCGGAGAAACTGTCGATCGTCATCCCGATACCGCGGCGACCATTGCGGGTCTTGCTGTTCCGTTCTTCGATGAAAGCGTAGCCCTGGCTTGCAGGGCCCATGCCCAGGCGTTCGCGCGTTTTGCGTTTCTTGGCTGGGACATCGCGCTCACCGCCAGCGGCCCGCTGCTTCTCGAGACAAACGCGGGCTGGGGCGCGCTGCCGCATCAGCTGCTCGACGGGCCTCTGGGAAGGACGGCATTCTCTCACCTGGTCAGCCAGTATGTGTGATCGATGCGTCTGATCTGCGGCCTGATGCGGCTGGATGACGCGCCCGCGTCGCCATCCATTCTGAACCAAATGGTCGCGCAGCTGGACGTGCCGCGGCTCTGTCCTGGCCATTCTGCGTTCTGCGATGGGCCGGTGGCGATGGCGGTCCTGGATTTTTCAGCCACGTCACTTGGCGCGTTGCCGACTTTGGGTTCAATCGTGATGGCGGCCGACGTGCGGCTAGATGAACCCGCTGAACTTGCGCAAAGCTTGAACGTCAGTGCGCAAGCACCGGACTTGCTGTTGCTTGAAGTGGTGAAGCGGTTTGGCGTGTCGGGACCGGAGCGCATTCTCGGGGATTTTGCCTTTTCCGCGTGGGATGGCGATGCGGAGAAGCTCACCTGTGGCCGCGATATCTTCGGCATCAGGCCATTTTCCTATGTCCACAAGCCCGGGCAATTGTTCGCCTTCGCCTCGCTGCCCTCTGCTCTGCACGGAGGTGGTATCGTCCCGAAAAGGATCAACACGAACGCGTTGCTGCGGCGGACAATAAGCTCGTTACGCTTCGATGACAGCCTGATCGAAGGAATTGCGCGCCTGCCTCCGGGTCATACGCTACAGATTTCGCGCAACGGGATTTCCCTTCGGCGGTATTGGCAGCCCGATCGCACAAGAGTGGGGACGGCCCGCATCACGCCCGAGGATGCGGCGGCGGAACTGCGGCGTCGCGTCGAACAGGCCGTGCGTTCACGGTTGCCGAAGGGCGCACGGCTGGGCTCGCATCTGAGCGGAGGGCTGGATTCCTCCGCGATTGCGGTCCTGGCGGCGCGGGCCCTACGCGCTGACGGCCGTACCTTGCACACCTACTCTTTTCTCGATCGTCCCCGCAACGACGTCCAACTCGTGGACGAGACCGAGTACGTCAGGGCGTGTGTGGAGCAGGAATCCGACATGGATTGGCAGCCGGTGCGCCCATCCTCGCTCGAGCCCGGGCAAAGCGTCGCCATGGATCCGGACTCGATGCATTCGCTCGACCCCGAGAACCCGGAAAACCAGGTGGCGGCGATGGCAGAGCGGCAGGGCGTGGATTTGATCCTGTCCGGCTGGGGCGGAGACGAAGCCGCGACCTTCAATGGCCGGGGCGCCTTGGCAGAATTGCTGAAGCGCGGACACTGGCGCGCCCTGCAACGCGAGATCGTCGCCATGGCAAACGAGCGGCACTGGACAAAGCGGCGCGTGCTTTCTCAGGAGGTGATGTCCTATCTGGTCCATGATCTCGTTCCCGACAGCTTGGTGCAGCTTGCGTATCGCGCAATAGGCCGGAAGCCTGACCAATGGAGCCTGATCAAGGGCGCACTTGCACCCGGTATGGTACGAACGCTGAAAGACGCGCGCAGCATTTCGATGACCGGTGACGGTCGCGAAAATCGATGGCGGCTGATCAACCATCCCCATATTGCCCTTCGTGCCGAGGCATGGGCGCAAACCGGAGCGCGGCACGGTCTGGCCTACGCCTTTCCTTTGCTGGACCGGCGGGTGGTCGAATTCGCGTTGTCGCTTCCGTCGGAATTGTTCCTGAGCGGCGGATTTCGGCGTCGTCCTTTCCGGGATGCCATGCAGGATGTGCTGCCTGAGAAGGTGCGCGCGCGGCACCAGAAGTATGTGCCGTTCCCGGGCCGCTTTGTTGATCTAACAGATGCGCGCGATGACCTTCTGGCCCGTATAACCACGCTGGAGGCCGACGAGAACGTGCGCGGTATCTTGGACTTAGGGCAGCTCAGAACGCTGGTGACCCGGTTTCCGTCTCCCAATGATGTGCGGCAGGAAATGGCTGGGGACGGCGATCCAAAAGAGCGGGAGATGCTGATTGCCGCCGACTGCGCGCTGGAACTAGCCACCTATCTTCAACAGCATGGCGCCGAGCGCAGCTAGGCTCTGCACGTTGCACGGCTGCAAATGGCGGAGGATTCGAAACTCTCTATGGTTTTTCAACCGCATAACGGTCCAGCAGGGCGCTTCCTCGAGCGCGAGGCGCGATGCTGTAGCGGTCGCAAATCGCGTCAACGCCGGAGTGGGTGGCGCTATGTATAGCTATGCGCTGACACCGGGCGTCTTTGGTTAAAGACTTCCGACTTCTCGATCTTGCCCAGCGACCCTTCCAGGCGGGAGGCGAGCAGATCGTAGGCTAAGGCGGTACTGATCAGACTAACGCGAACTCCCTCGGCCGTCATTTGCCGGCGCTATTGCCCGCAGCTCTCTGGCACGCGATCGGAAGAACTGTACGCGACCCGCAGTGTCCATGGCCAATTCTCCACCGCTAAATGATGCAGTGGGATTTTTGATTCCACAAAGTGAGGCCATCAGAAATGAGAGCTGACATTCAAGAGGACTATCGCATTGCAGCGGCAACTCAAGGACCACGATATCGTGCTCTTAGCGCAGGCCGCTTGATCGACAAAGACAGAAGTTTGCTTGTATCGAATACATTCGTATACTGACTAAACACTATGCGGATAGTGTTCACCGAGCTGGGCCCGCGTGACTTGCAGAGCCACGCGGATTGCTCGCCTAACGATTTGGTGCTGGCGTGCGAGAGAGTGCGCTGTATCGACGGCCCCATACTATCAGAGCGCTTCGTGGTGCTCACGGCGAGCGACGGCCTGGCGCAGATGACCGCCGCGACTGCGCGTTGCGGCGGTCGCGTCCGTATTAGGTGCGCTTCGGATCGCCATAATTGCGGAATGCGCATGCCGTCCAGCGCGTCCACGGTGACATGGCTGGAATCCTGATTTGGTCACAACGCTTCCCTGTTTTCGGGTTGAGTCTTCCCTGTTAATTCCTCAGGGATAGCGCGCCCCAAAATTGCTGCGTGCAGCGCATTAACGGCCCGATCCAATCGCGGGCAGTGCCCGATTTTTCGCGTTTCGCTGTAATTTTTCCCTGTTCCGGCCCAAAGAGGACAAGAGACCGGTTCGAGTTCGGCTGGCTGCACCACCAGTCTTTCAACGCCTTGTGTGCCGTCGTGTCGCGAACTTGCGACCTCACGGCACGCAAACGGCACCAGAGACCCGATTCGGAATTGCGATAGAGCGGGGTGACCTCGCACACTTCGCATGGGTCTGCGGCGTGCGCGCCGTTGCCGTTGGGGCATTTCGGGCTTTGCGGAAGCTTCGTCCTCTTCGGTCCGGGCGTCGGACGGCCTCGAGTCTCTGCTACATTCCCTACTCGGACCAGTAGATCGCGACTGGTACCTTGTCTTGGCGCAAGACGGCACGGACCGGCCCGCACAGCAGGTCGTCGCCCGTCATGGCCCGGTCATAGGCCTTGAGCTTCGCTTCGCCGCGAACCAGTACTACGATCCAGCGCGCGTCGAGGATGGCGCGCAGCGTGAGCGTCATGCGCTCGCCCATGTTCGCCAGCTCTGGCGGATGCACGGCGCGCACCAGCGCCGGGTCGGTGGGATCAAGTGCCCGTTCCAGTCCCTTCGAGCCGGGAATGAGCGACGCCGTGTGGAGATCTGTCCCCATGCCCAAGAGCACCACATCGAAGGGGCGAGGCAAGCGCGAGACAGCGGCATCGACCTCTACTTCGGCCGCGTCGGCATGCGGCGCCGCGGTCTTGAATGGCACGAGCCGCGCGGCGGCCGCTTTGCGCTGAAGCAGGCGCGTGCGGATCAGGTGTTCGTTGCTGCGTGGCGACAAGGGATCGGTCCAGCGCTCATCCGATAGCGTCACCGATACCTTGTCCCAGGGGACGTTCTCCTCCGACAGGATGTCGTAGAGGTCGCCGGGAGTCGTGCCGCCCGAAGCGACAAGACTGGCCCGCCCGTTGCGCGCGACGCCAGCTGTGAGCTGCGCCGCGATGTCGACCGCGAGTGCGCGGCTCATCTCGTCGGCAGAAACGAAGCGGTGAAAAGCCGGGAGGGGTCCGGCGGTGACTTGCTCATTCATTCCAGGAATGTCCATTGCGCTCGGTCAGGGCGATGGCAGCGGACGGTCCCCAGCTTCCGGCCGCATACGCGGCGGGCGGTGCGCCCTGTTTTTTCCACCCGGAAACGATGGCGTCGATCCAGCGCCAGGCGGCTTCCGCTTCGTCGCGGCGGACGAACAGCGTGCTCTTGCCGTGGAGCGCTTCGAGAAGCAGGCGCTCGTAGGCAATGCGGCGTCGCGCCTTCTTGAACGTGTCGCTCAGGCTCAGATTGAGCCCGAGCGGGCGCAGTGTCATCTGCTCCAGGTCCGGCGTCTTGTTCATGAGCGTCAGCGCGATCTCCTCTTCCGGCTGCAAGGTGATTGTGAGGCGGTTGGCGAGGAGCTGGTTGCCGGCGAAGACCGAATGCGGCACCTCGCGGAACTGGATCACGATCTCCGAGCGTCGGATCGGCAGCCGCTTGCCGGTGCGCAGGTAGAACGGCACGCCGGCCCAGCGCCAATTGTCGATGTTCGCCTGGATGGCAACGAAGGTTTCAGTATCGCTGGCATGACCACCCGGTTCAGTCGCATAGCCGGCGACGGTGTGGCCTTCCGCATAGCCCGCACTGTACTGGCCGCGCACGGTCTTCTTCGCGACGTCGCTCACGGGCCGCAGCGACAGCAAGACCTTCACCTTCTCGTTGCGCACGGAATCTGGATCGAGATTGGCCGGTGGCTCCATCGCGACCAGGCAGAGCAACTGAAGCAGATGGTTCTGCACCATGTCGCGGATTGCGCCATATTCGTCGTAGTAGCCCCAGCGGTCTTCGACGCCGACGGTCTCGGCAACGGTGATCTGCACCTGCGCGATCGAAACCTTGTTCCATAACGGCTCGAACAGCGTGTTGGCAAAGCGTAGCGCCAGCAGGTTCTGTACCGCTTCCTTGCCAAGATAGTGGTCGATACGGAAAATGTTCCCTTCTGCGAAGGTGCGCGCCAGCGAGTCGTTGATCTCCCGGCAACTTCCGAGGTCGCGGCCGATGGGCTTTTCGACCACAACGCGACTCTTCGGTCCGGCGAGGCCGGCGGCCTTGAGGTTGGCGCAAATAGCGCCGTAATGACTCGGCGACGTCGAAAGATAAAAGAGGGTCTCCTCGATCCCGCCAAGTACGCGCTTCAGGTTCGCGAAAGAAGCGGGGGCGTTGGCATCGATCGCTGCGTGGCGAATGCGTCCGCGCAGCGCCGACCATTTCGCACTCGTGAAGTGATCGCCGGACCGCGCTCCCGCCCAGTCGCCGACCTTGTCCCCGAACGCTTCATCGCTCATCGCGCCGCGCGAACATCCGACGATCAGCAGATCGCGCGGCAACAAGCCGTCGGCATCGAGGTTGTACAGTGAGGGGAACAGCATGCGCTGGGCGAGGTCACCTGTCCCGCCGAAAATCACGAGGGCGCGGCTCGCTTCGCTCATACGGGTCTGCCGTCGATCCAGACTTGCGAGACCGCGAGGGCGTCGTCGGTGACGACAAAGTTGGCACGCTGTCCGCGGCCGATCGTACCCATCTCGTCGCTCAACCCCAGAAAGGCAGCCGGGTTGCGGCTCGCCATGCTCACGGCTTCCGCCAGATGAACGTGCATCAGGCTCATCGCGTTGCGCACCGCCGAGGCCATATCGAGGTCGCTCCCGGCCAGGGTTCCATCCGGCGCGAAGCATACACCATCCCTGACCGTGATCATCTGGCCCTGGAGAACGAACGACTTGGTCGGCGCGCCGACGCTCGGCATCGCATCGGTCACCAGCATCAGCTTCGCGGCGCCCTTTGCGGCAAGCGCGATACGCAGCGTGGCCGCGTGGACATGGTGGCCGTCGGCGATGATGCCGCACCAGCTTGCAGCGTCATCCAGCGCCGCGCCGACAACGCCCGGCTCGCGGGCGCGCAGCGGCGACATGGCATTGAACAGATGAGTGAACCCGCGCAGACCGTGATCCAGCGCGGCGCGCGCCTGGGCGTAGGTCGCGTCGGTGTGGCCGGCGGCGACAATGACTCCTGCTGCCGCGAGCTTGCCGATCATCTCTGGCGTCGTCTGCTCGGGCGCCAATGTCAGTAGCGTCCTGCCGCGCTTGAACGACGTCACGACATCGAACGCCTCCGCGTCCAGCGGGCGGAAGTTCGCAGCGTTGTGAATGCCCTTGCGATTGCGATTGAGGAATGGTCCTTCGATATGGATGCCGATGATGCCGGGCACGCCCGCTTCCATGGCCGCATCGACCGCTGCGATGGCAGCCCGGACAAGCTTAAGCTCGCCGCTGATCAGGGTCGGCAGGAAACCGGTTGTGCCGAAGCCGGCGTGCGCTTGGGCAATAGTCCGCAAGATCTCGACCGTGGGGTTGTCGCCGAACAGCATGCCGCCGCCGCCATTGACCTGACTGTCGACAAAGCCGGGCAGCAGCAGGCGCCCACCGAGATCGTGCGTCTTCGCGTCCGCCGGCACGTGCGCACGGCGGACGACATCGGCGATGCGGCCGCCTTCAACCAGCACGGCGCATTCTTCAATCGCGCCGCGGCTCGTCAACACCCGGCCGTTGATCAGGGCTGTCTGCATGTCAGCGCGTCTCGGTAATCTTGTTCAGGTTTGGCGGACAGTCGGGATCGAAGCCGCGCGCCTGCGCCAGCGCATCGACCATCCGATAGAAGCTCTGCACCATCAGGATCGGTTCAAGCGCCGGATGGGCGGGCACCGTCGGCAGCGATATGGTGCCGTCGAGCGAAAAGCCCGCGACCATCACGTCCGACCCGGTAGCCGCCAGCTTCGCCGCGAGCTCTTCCAGGCCCGCGCGTGTTTCATCGCGCTGCGACAACAGCAGGGCAGAGAAGCCTTTCCTCACCAGTGCCATCGGTCCGTGCCGCACTTCCGCCGAGCTGAAGGCTTCCGCGTGCAGGCCGCAGGTTTCCTTGAACTTGAGCGCCAGCTCCTGTGCCGCGCCGAAGCCCATGCCGCGGCCGATCGTGTAGAGATTGCTGACGGGTGCGAGCCGCTCTACGGCCGCGTACCAGTCGCAATTCCAGGCGGCGCGCATTAGAGCCGGCAGTTCGTGCAGCGCGGCGATCAGTTCGCTGTCTTCGCTCCATTCGGAGACAAGGTGCGCGACGGCGCAGACGGACGCGAGATAGGTCTTGGTCGCGGCGATGCTGGTTTCGGCCTGGGCCATGAGCGGCAGCACGTCGTCGGCGAGCGCGGCCAGCGGGCTTGCATCGTCGTTGACGAGCGCCACGACATAGGCGCCGCCCGACTTTGCGCTCTCGGCCGCTGCCAGCAGGTCCGGACTCTTGCCCGACTGCGAGATCGCCAGGAACAGTACGTTGTCGAACTTTGGCTGCGCGGCATAGACGGACGCGATGGACAACCCGGTGGACGAGGTGATGATGCCGGTCTTCGTTTCGATCAGGTACTTGGCGAATGTCGCCGCGTTGTCGGAACTCCCGCGCGCGCCGGTGACGACGGCGCGCGATTGCATCTTGCGCAGGCGCGCACCGATGGCCTTTGCCCGCGCGGCGTTGGAAGCCAGCTGGCGCGCGACGACGTCCGGCGCCTCCCTTGCCTCGCGAAACATCCGGGTTGGGTGAGGGGAAGGCTCACGCGCGGCCGCCATCACTTCTCGAGCTCCGATGCGTTCAACTCCGCCACGAAGTCATAGGTATCGCCGCGATAGAACGATTGTGAGAACTCCATGGCCCGTCCGTCGGGCAAAAAGCCGCGGCGCTCCACGAGCAACCCGGCGTCGCCGGGCTTCGCGCGCAGGAGTTCCGCCTGCTCAGCCGTGAAAAGTACGGCGCGCAGACGCTGAAGCGCCCGCGTCGGGCGATAACCGGCTTTCGCCAATGCCTCGTACAGCGAAGACTCGACGGCATCGATCGACGGCAGGCAGAACGCTGGAACCGAGCAGTATTCGATCGACATCGGTGCGCCGTCGGCAAAGCGGATGCGGTGGAAGCGGTAGACCGGCGTGCCGGGCGACAGGCCCATGGTCAGCGATTCTTCCGGCGTCACGGTGCCCTGGCTCTTGCGCAGCCATTGGCTGGTCGGCACGCGGCCGCGCGCGATCATGTCCTCGGTGAACGAGGTAAGCTTGGAGAAATTCTTTTCGACGCGTCCCGCCACGAACGTGCCGGAGCCCTGCTTGCGCGTCAGAAGCCCTTCCGCAACCAGACCGTCGATCGCCTTGCGCACGGTGATGCGCGAGACCGAAAACTCCTCCGCCAGATCACGCTCCGGCGGCAACGCGTCGTCCGGTGCCAAAAGCTTGCTCTCGATGGCGGCGCGCAGGCCACGCTGAAGCTGCTGGTAGAGCGGCAGGGTCGCGGCTTCGTCCAACTGTCCGATGACCTTGAGCAGCCCCACGTCGCTCTCCTGAGGTTTCCGCGCAACACCCCGCGGAATTCGCTGTTCTCTATATAACCAATCCAATACCACATGTACAGACGTTCACGTCAACCGCGCAAACGCGATAAATTTTCGGCTTGACTTACACAGCCCAGTCGCGAAATGGTTATATATTGGACTTGGATTGGTGTTCCTGACTGGTCGAGAACCGCAGCCCAATCGAGTCACGGGGACAGCAGTTTCGGAGGAGGAATTCACATGACATTTCGGGGGGCCTTGGCTTGTTCCGTGAGCCTGGCAGCGCTGGTGGCAGCGGCGCCGGCATTTGCGGCGGACTCGCCGGAGATCGTGATCGTCACCGGCATTCGTGCCTCGATGGACCGCGCGATCGACATCAAGCGCGACTCGACCAGCCTGGTCGATGCCGTGTCGGCGGAAGACATCGGCAAATTCTCGGACAAGAACGTCGCCGACGCGCTCCAGCGTGTGCCGGGCGTGACAACCGTCTCGGCGGCAAGCGGTGAGGGCGGCTTCGATGAGAACGACCGCGTCTCGATCCGCGGCACCAACGCGTCGCTGACCCAGACGCTCGTCGACGGTCACTCGGTCGCCACCGGCGACTGGTTCATTCTCGACCAGTATCAGACCATCGGCCGCAGCGTGAGCTACACGCTGCTTCCGTCTGAAATCGTCGACACGGCCAAGGTCTATAAGAGCCAGCAGGCCGACCTGGTGGAAGGCGGCGTGGCCGGCGTGGTCGACATCCTGACGCGCAGCCCGCTTACCTCGTTCAAGAACGATCTCACCATCGAGGGTTCGGCGGGCGTCGCCTACACCACGCTGCGCGGCGCGACCACGCCGCAGGTGAACGGCCTGCTCAACTGGAAAAACGACGCGGGCACGTTCGGCGTCATGATCCAGGGATTCTACGAAGCGCGCGACATCCGCCGCGACGGCCAGGAATTCCTGGGCTATTCGACGGTCGGCGCGACAGACGCCGCCGGCATCGCGCATCCGGCACTGGTGGGCGCGATGTATCCGACCCTGATCGGCTCGGCGTTGTTTCTCCAGCAGCGTGTGCGCGAGGGCGGAAATGTCACGCTCGAATATTCGCCGAACGACGCGTTCGACATCAAGTTTCAGGGCTTCTACTCGCACCTGTCCGCCAGCAACGTGAACAACAACTACATGTTCTGGGGCACCAACGAGTTCGCCACCGGCCAGAACGTTCCGAGTGCCTGGACCATCACGAACAACGTGATCACCGCCGCGACCTTTCCGGCGAAGGCCGGCGTAGCGCCGATGGTCGCCGATTTCATCCAGCGTCCGGGTGGCGGTGCCGAGACCTACTTCTTCAACGCTCAAGGCGACTGGAAGCCCAACAGCGATCTGACGATCGGTTTCGAGGCGGGCTACAGCCACGGCGTGGGCAAGACCAACCCGCAGGTCGCGTGGGAGGGCGAAATCGCACCGGGCACCGGTGCGGCCGCGAGCTACGACTTCACCAAGGGTGTGGCGGTCGTGGCAGTTCCGGGCGTCGATCTCTCGAAGGCCTCGAACCTCGTCAACGACTGGGCATGGACGGCGGTCGACACCGCCGTCGACACCGAATGGTACGGCAAGCTCGACGCCGAGCAGGTTGTGACTCTCGGTCCGATCAACTCGGTCAAGGGCGGTGTGCGCTATGCAGAGCACACCCGCAAGAACGACCTGTTCAACGGCGGCGTCTCCTATGCCGGATCGATCGGCAGCGACGTCTCCACTCAGAATTACCCGTCCGACTTCGCCGATGACTTCAAGATCCCCGGCATGCTGACCAATGTGCCGATGGGCAACACGGCACTGATCGAGAAGCTGCTCTACAACAACACGAGCTGGCGTCCGTATCCGCAGACGCCGGCCGCGATCTCGAACCCGGCCAATGGCCGCTTCGACTGGCCGGCCAGCATGAACATGACCGAGCAGGACTTCGCGGCCTATGCGATGGCCAACATCGGCGGTGATCACTGGAAGGGCAATTTCGGCGTTCGGGTGGTCAACACGCACGAAGGCATCAACCAGTACGTCAACGCGCCTGGCGGTCTGAAGAGCGACTTCGGCACCTACGGCATCAACAAGATCTCTCACAGCTACTGGGACATCCTGCCAAGCGCCAACATCAGCGTCGATCTGAACGACGAGATGGTCCTGCGCTTCGCGGCAGCAGAGGTCATGTCGCGTCCGGACTACAGCGCGCTGGGCGGCGCGGTGCAGCTGGTCGACACCAACCTCACGGGTACGGGCGGCAACCCGAACCTGAAGCCGGTGAAGGCGGCCAACTACAACGTCAGCTACGAGTGGTACTACGGCCAGCAGTCGCTGTTCTCGGTCAGCCTGTTTTACATGGACCTGTCGTCCTACGTGTCCTACGGCACGACGAGCGCCAGCTACGTGAACATGACGCTGACAGGCAAGGGCCCGGCGGTGTACTCCACCTATTCGATCACCTCGCCGTTCAACTCGAGCGGACATGACGAGGGCATCGAACTGTCGTGGCAGCAGCCGATCTGGAACGGCTTCGGCGTCCAGACCAACTACACTTATGCCAACGGCGTGGACAATTCGGGCGGCCCGCTTGTGGGCGACTCGAAAAACACGGCGAACCTCGTCGGCTATTACGAGAACGATTGGCTGTCGGCGCGCCTTGCCTACAACTACCGCTCCAAGATGCTGGTCGGCCTCGACCGCAGCTCGGCAGAGAATCAGGCGTCGTACGGCACGCTCGATGCGTCGGTGGGCGTGAACATCACGGACTACGCGTCGATCAACCTCGACGCGCTGAACATCACCAACCAGACGCTCAAATATTTCGCCAACACCACGACTGCGCCGCGCGCGTTCTATTCGAACGGCACGCAGCTCTACGCCACGGTGCGGGTGAAGTTCTGAGAGGGGAATGCGGACCGGGTCTACTCCCCAGGTGTCCGGTCCGTGCTTCAGGCAGATGCGTGTCCCTGATCGCACTGCTAACGTGAATGGGCGGAGAGCCGGACTCTCCGCCCATCTTTTTTGGTAAGCGCAGGCATGTCGGTGTTCCGTCCTCTGTCCAAGGTGCTGGCGGTCGTGGCGGTCCTGTTCGCGTCCGCGGCGGCGGCCGTGCCGTCGCTGGTGCCCGTCCCGGTGCAGGTCGTGCCGCAGCCCGGTGAATTCGTTCTCGACGCAGCGACACCGTTGATATTCGACAAACGCGATGCATTTGCCGCCAACTATCTGCGCGATCTGCTCAACCGGACACGTGGCATCGCGCTTGCGAAGCGACACGGAGCTCCTGCGATCACGTTGCGGCGAGATCCCTCCGTCAGCGGCAAGGAAGCCTATCGTCTGGACGTCGCGCCCAGCGGCGCCACGATCCGCGCCAGCGACAGCGCGGGCATGTTCTACGGCGCCATCACGTTCTGGCAGCTTGCCACGCAGACGCCGGGCAAGGCGAACCGCGTCACGATCCCGTCGGTTGGCATCATCGATGGGCCGCGCTTCGCATGGCGCGGCCTGCTGCTGGATTCTGTTCGGCACTTCCAGTCGGTGGCGTTCATCCAATCCTTTCTCGACGCGATGGCGCGCGAAAAGCTCAACGTGCTGCAATGGCACCTGACCGACGACCAGGGCTGGCGGCTCGAGATCAGGAAGTATCCACGCCTGACGCAGATTGGCGGGTGGCGTGTACCGGCCGGCGAAGCGGCGCAGCACGACATCGATCCAAAGACCGGCAAGCCGCGCCTGTACGGCGGGTTCTACACCCAGGGGCAGGTGCGCGAGATCGTGGCGTATGCCGCCGCCCGCCACATCACTATTGTTCCCGAGATCGAAATGCCGGGCCACGCGCAGGCGGCGATCGTCGCCTATCCATGGCTCGGCTCCGTGTCTGACGCGCCCACGCAGGTGTCAAGCGACTGGGGCGTGTTCCCCTACCTTTATAATGTCGACGACAGGACGTTCCGCTTTCTGGAAGACGTGCTGACCGAGACCATGGCGCTGTTTCCTGGCGCCTATATCCATGTCGGCGGCGACGAGGCGGTGAAGGACCAGTGGAAGGCAAATCCCGCGATACAGGCGAAGATGCATGCGCTGGGCCTTGCCAATGAAGATGCGTTGCAGAGCTGGTTCATCGCGCGCATTGGCACTTTCCTGAAGGCGCATGGCCGCCGTTTGATCGGCTGGGACGAGATTCTGCAAGGCGGCGTGCCGCCGGACGCGACCATCACCTCGTGGCGCGGCATTGACGGCGCAATCACCGCTGCGAAGGACGGGCACGATACGGTGCTGTCGCCCGCACCGGTGCTCTATCTTGACAACCGGCAGGTCGAAGGCGCCGGCGAACCGTCCGGCCGCGGTGCCGTCGTTCCGCTCAGCAACGTCTACGATTTCGATCTCGCGCCGGCCTCGCTGAGCGACGCGGAACGCGCGCACATCATCGGTGTGCAGGCCAATATCTGGACCGAGCACATCCGCGAGCCGGACAACGTCGCCTATGCCGCGTTCCCTCGTGCCGCGGCGCTGGCCGAACTTGGCTGGTCCCCGGCCGCGACGCATGACCGCGCGGGCTTTCTTGCGCGCATGCCGGCCGAACTCGACCGCTACGCGGCGCTTGGGTTGCCGCACAGCGCGCATCTCGACGGCGATCCACCAAACCCTGCCTCGTCCACCATGCGCGACAGCCACGAGCTCACGCTGTGCAGCAACGCCATTGCGCTGTCGATCGAGGGGCCCGCGCCGCTGACCGGAAAGCGTCCTGTCTATCTGCATGACATCATGAATCCTTGCTGGATCTGGCCGAAAGCCGATCTCGACGGCGTGGCGCAGCTTTCGCTGAGTGCCGGGCAGTTGCCGTTCAACTTCCAGATCGGTGCCGATCTTGCGAAGGTGGCGAAGCGGCCCGCCGCCACGCCGGACGGCGAGTTCGAGGTACATATCGACACCTGCGACGGCGAAAAGATCGCCACCATCGCGATGCCGCATCCCGCGCCCAATGCCGGGCTCGTGACCGTGCGAGGTCCCATCGCGGCGCCGAGCGGCGCGCACGACCTCTGCCTGATGTTCACGACGCCCCGGCTTGAGCCATATTGGGCGCTGCATACGATCGAACTCGGCCAAGAATGATGTCCAATCTCACGCTGGTTGCTCCGATCAAGGGCTGGGTCGCGCCGCTCGACGAGGTGCCCGATCCCGTCTTCGCCGAGCGCATCCTGGGCGACGGGCTCGCCATCGATCCGACGGACGCCACGGTGCACGCGCCCTGCGATGCGGTGGTCGCGTCGGTGGCGCGCCACGCCGTGACGCTGCGCGCTGCGAACGGTGCGGAGATCCTGATCCATATCGGTCTCGAGACCGTGACGTTGCACGGGCAGGGTTTTGTCACCCATGTGCGCGAGGGTCAGAGCGTGCGCACCGGCGATGCGCTGATCACCTTCGATCTCGACTTCCTCGCGACGAAGGCCAAGAGCCTGATCTCGCCGGTTGTAGTTACCAACGGCGACGCGTTCGCGATCGTGCGGCGGAGCACCGATAGAGAGACAGGCCTCGGCGAGTTCCTGATGGAGCTGCGGCCGCTCGCGGAGCAGACGGTTGCTGCGGCCGGCGCCGGTGAAGCTACGCGCGACGTCGTCGTGCGGCTGGCGCACGGGATTCATGCCCGGCCCGCAGCACAGATTTCTGCCGCGGCGAAGCGTTTCGGTGGCGATGTCGAACTGTCGGTGCGCGGGCGCAGGGTCAACGCCAAGAGCATCGCAGCGCTGATGTCGCTCGGCGTGCGCAAGGACGAGATGGTAACAATCACCGCGCGCGGCGCCGATGCCGTGAACGCAGTCGACGTTCTCGCCGACCTGATCGATCACGGGATCGAAGAAGCGCCGGAGGCCCCGCCACCGCCGGCTCCGGTCCCGGTGCCTCCCGCGGACTTGCCATCCAACACCCTGCGCGGCGTGTGCGGCGCGCCGGGACTGGTGATCGGCAAGGCGTTGCAATTGCGCGCAACCGAGTTCGCCGTGGCCGAAGCCGGGCGGGGCGTGACGCATGAAGCCGCTGCGCTCAATGATGCGCTGACGCAGGTTCGTCTGCGCCTCGACCAGCTTGCCTCGGGTGGCAACCGGCAGCGGCGTGAGATTCTGTCCGCCCATCTGGCGCTCCTCGACGATCCAGAACTGATGCGGCAGGTGCATTCGGCAATCGAAAGCGGCAAGAGCGCGGCCTTCGCGTGGCGCGAGGCGATCCGCGGCTACGCCGCTGCGTTCCGCGCCATCGACGATGTTCGGATGCGCGAGCGCGTCGGCGATCTGGTCGATCTCGAACGGCAGGTGATGGCGGCGCTGTGCGGCGACGCAGGACTCGATGCGCGGTCGCTGGCGCCGGACACCATCCTCATCGCCGACGAGCTCTTGCCGTCGGAGCTGGCCGCTGTCGGCGCCATCGCTGGGTTCGCCACGGCGGCGGGTGGACCAACCTCGCATGTCGCGATCCTGGCCGCGGGAATGAGCGTACCTGCGCTGGTCAGCCTCGGCGAGAAGGTTCTCGACATCGCGGACGGCACGACGCTGTTCCTCGATACCGAAGCGGCGCTGCTGCACATCGAACCCGACGCGAATCGAATGACTCAGGCGCGCGCCGCTATCGCGAGGCGGTCGGCCGGCGAAAGCGCGGCCCGCGCACACGCGCTGGAAGAGTGCCGCACTGCGGACGGCACGCGCATCGAGGTTCTGGCCAACCTCGGCGCCGGCGCAGACGAAGCCGTGGCAGCGGTCGCAGCGGGCGCGGAAGGTTGCGGCTTGCTGCGCACGGAATTCCTGTTCCTCGATCGCGAGACGCCGCCGTCGGAAGACGAGCAGGCGGCCGCCTATCAGGCGATTGCCGCGGCGCTGAACGGCCGGCCGTTCAAGGTCCGCACCTTCGACATCGGCGGCGACAAGCCGGTGCCCTATCTGCCGCTGCCGGCGGAGGAGAATCCGGCGCTGGGCCTGCGTGGCGTGCGGGCAGCGCTGTGGCGGAGCGACCTGCTGAAGACGCAGCTTGCCGCCATCCTGCGCGTCACGCCGGCGCCGCGGATCATGCTGCCGATGGTGGCGTCCCTCGCAGAGCTCCATGCGGTGCGTGTAATGCTTGACGAACTCGGCGCACCCGCCGCGACTCAGCTTGGCGTGATGATCGAGACGCCGGCTTCTGCCGTGCTCGCGGCGCAGCTCGCGCGCGAGGCCGATTTCTTCTCCATCGGTACCAACGATCTCACCCAATACACGCTGGCGATGGATCGCGGGCATGCGCAACTCGCTGCGCAGATCGATGCGTTTCATCCGGCGGTCCTTTCCCTGATTGCACAGGCAGCGTCCGGCGCTGCAGCGCAGGGCAAACCTGTGGCGGTGTGCGGCGGCCTTGCAGGCGATCCGCTGGCCGCGGCGTTGCTGATAGGTCTCGGCGTGCGCGAGTTGTCGATGCCCGCGGCCGCCATCGCGCGGGTCAAAGGCACGGTGCGGGCGCTGACGCTCGAACAGTGCCGCGCGGCCGCAACCGAAGCGTTGCAGCAGTCTTCGCCACAGGACGTCCGCGCCGTCGCCACGAAATATCTCCCCGCGGGAGCCACGCCATGAACATCGCCGAACGCCTCCAGCCGCTGGGCCGCGCGCTGATGCTGCCGATTGCCGTGCTACCGGCGGCGGGTCTTCTCCTGCGCCTCGGTCAACCGGATCTGCTCAACATCGCGTTCGTCGCGGCGGCGGGCGATGCGATCTTCTCCAATCTCGGCCTGCTGTTCTCCATCGGCGTTGCGATCGGCCTCGCGCGCGAAAATCATGGCGCTGCGGGGCTTGCCGGTGCGGTTGGCTTCCTGGTCGCCACCAAGGGTGCGCAGGTGTTGATAGCGTGCCGCCCGGCACGACGGGCCTTGCGGCCGATGCGTTCAAGGCCGCTGCGATCGCGAAGCTCAGCGTGCCGGCGGGCATCGCGTCAGGCCTGATCGCGGGCTGGCTCTACAACAAGTATCGCGACATCAAGCTTCCCGAATTCCTCGCCTTCTTCGGCGGGCGGCGGTTCATCCCGATCGCCTCGGGCGCGGCGGGCGTGGCGCTCGCGGCGGTGATTGGCTTCGGCTATGCGAGCATCAGCGGCGGCATGGATGCACTCAGCCATGCGGTTCTGGGCGCCGGCAGCTTCGGGCTTTTTGCTTACGGCGTTCTCAACCGGCTGCTGATTGTCACGGGACTGCATCACATCATCAACAACCTCGCGTGGTTCATCGTCGGCGATTTTCACGGCACCACCGGCGACCTGAAGCGGTTCTTCGCCGGCGATCCGGACGCGGGCAAGTTCATGAGCGGGTTCTTCCCCGTGATGATGTTCGGCCTGCCGGCGGCATGCCTTGCCATGTATCGCGCGGCGCTGCCGTCGCGCCGCAACGAGGTCGCGGGTCTTTTCCTCTCGATGGCGCTCACCGCGTTCCTTACGGGCGTCACCGAACCGATCGAATTCAGCTTCATGTTCCTGGCTCCTCTCCTGTTTGCGATCCACGCGGTGCTGACCGGCGCGGCAATGGTGATCATGGATGCGCTGGGCGTGCGGCTCGGCTTCGGCTTCTCTGCCGGGCTGTTCGACTACGTCATCAATTTCGGCAAGGCGACGCGGCCGCTGTGGCTGTTGCCGGTCGGTACAGTGTATTTCGCGCTGTATTACGGGCTGTTCAGCACCGCGATTCGCCTCTTCGATCTGAAGACGCCGGGCCGCGAGGCCGAAACCGATGTCGACGCAGCCGTCCAGCCCGCAGCGACGTCGCGCGGCGAGGCGTTTGTCGTGGCGCTGGGTGGCACGCACAACCTCGTCACCGTCGATGCCTGCACCACGCGCCTGCGGCTCGTCCTTGCTGACGGGCAGGCGGTGGATGAAAAGGTCCTGAAGGCGCTGGGCGCGCGCGGCATCGTGCGTCCGTCGGCCAATGCGTTCCAAGTCGTGCTGGGACCGATCGCCGACCAGGTCGCCGCCGAAATACGTGCCGCGATGCCGACGGCGCCGCGCCGCTTGGCTGTATCCGCGCCTGCCACAGTTGCCTCGCGCACTGCGGCCGTGGCCGCTGCGCCGGCTGTGACGGATACGCATGCGTTGCTGCTGGCGCTGGGCGGTCCGACGAACGTGCTCAAGGTCGAGACCTGCTCCAGCCGCTTGCGCGTCAGCGTGGTGACGGGCAAGGACATCGATGCCGGCAAACTGAAAGCACTGGGCGTTCGCGGCCTGGCGATGCCCAAGGCCGACAGCATCCATCTGGTCATCGGGCCGAGTGCGGATGCTGTCGCGGCGAAGCTGAAAGCCGAACTGGCCTAGGTCAGCGCGTCTTTCAACGGCTTCAGGTGCTTTTCATAGTGCCGCCAGCGGCCGATGGAGCTGGTGAACAGCGGCTGGCGCACCTGCAACCGGCTGAGCGTACGCACTGGGCGCTCGGTTTTCGAGAAGTCGAGACAGCGCGGATCCCAGGGCAGGCCGGTGAATGCCACGATGCGGCGCGCCTGCGGCTCGAACTCGGCGACGAGGGTTTCGTACTGCACCTCCAGAAACGCCGATGGTGGCAGGATGGTGCGCCAGTGCGCCATGAGCGCGTCGTACATCCGGTAGTAGCGGCCGAGCTCGCCGAGGTCGCAGGCGAAGTTCAACCCGCCGAGGAACAGCTTCGAATAGCAGGAGAAGCAGGTGTCCACCGGGTCGCGCCGGACATGGACGATCTTCGCGTTCGGCAGCGTTAGATGAATCAGACCCAGATGCCGGAAGTTCGCGGGCAGCTTGTCCACGATCCGCTTTGCCTTCGGCGCGAGGGGCCGTATCCGGCTGACGTATTGGCGGCCCAGCGCCTCCAGCGTTTTGTCCGGCAACGTCGCGATCCCGGCAGGATAGCCGGGTACCTCCGCGACGATGTCGTTCATGAACAGCGGTTCGCCGCCGCCGTGCGCGTCGGGATGGCTCGCGAGAATCTGTTCGACCAGGGTCGAGCCGGAACGCGGCATGCTGACGATGAACACTGGCAGGTCCGATGGATTGCCTGCCCGTTGGCGCATGAGCTCCGGCGAGAACGCGCGTGCGATCTCGCCGAAGAAGGCCGCGACCGAGCGTTCGTCATAGGCGATGCGTTTGCGCTGGAGGTCGTTTCCGGACTTGAGATGCCCAAAGGCGTCATCATGGCGGGCGAGGTCGTCATACGCCTTGGCCAGCGCGAAATGCAGTTCGATCTTCTGGTCGTCGCTCAGTGACTCATGCGCAAGGGCTTCCAGCGCGGCGAGGCGCGGGTCGTTCGCGGTGAAGCGCGCGGTTTCGGCGAGGGCGCGGTGATATCTGGCTTCCCTGGGCGCCAGCGCGACGGCGCGTTCGAAGTGTTGGCGCGCGGCGGCCGTATCTCCCAATTGCATCGCGATATTCCCAAGGCCGAACTGCGCGGGCGCGGGGTTCGCGGGGAGCAGCGCTTCAAACGCGGCGCGCGCCTCGTCGAGGCGGCCGAGCACACTCAGCGCATCACCGAGACCCAGGCGGGCGGTCGCATCGGGACGAAGCGTCAGTGCTTCCTCGAAAGCATGCGCCGCTGCTTCGTACCGGCCGGCCGCCAGATTGGCGGTGCCGAGATCGCTCCGGATCGCGCCGTTCGCCGGTGCCGCTTTCGCGGCACGCGCGAGCAGCGTGGCGGCTTCGTCGGGCCGCCCCGTGCGGAGCGCCACGAGGCCGAGGCCGTGCAGTGCTCCCGGATGATCCGGAAAGGCCGCGTGCACCTGGCGGTAAAGCGCCTCGGCTTCGGCCAGCCGGCCCTGGCGGTGCAGGGCCACGGCCTGGCTGTATGCCTCGCGCGCCGCGGCGACGCGATCGGTCTGGCTCATGGTGTGTCGATCTCGATGTCCGCCGCGCACGACAGTGTTCTGCCGGACGCCGCGCGGCGCAAGCGTCAAAGGCTGGCGATGGTGTGCGCGACAGCGAAGCCCATCTGAGCCGACAAGGCGATCGCGGCGAGCGAGCCGGAGCCGGCCACCAGCAACAGGACCACGCTGTCCTCGATCAGGGCGAGCGACAGCGCCACCGCGGCCAGCGCCGGCGGCAGGTTGCTGAGCGGAATCGGCATCAGCATCAGCGCGCCCAGGACCGCCATCAGCGCGCCGATGGGCAGACGCAGGAAGGCGGGAATGGTCAGCCGCGGCCGCGAAGCGAAGGGTTCGACGAAGCGCAGCGCATGGATGGCGTGCTCCAGCACGTAGCGCGTCTGGCCGCTGGTGATCCGGCGCGAGGCCAGGATCTGCGGCAAACGCGCGGCGCCCGGCGAGGCGATCAGCCCGGCCGAGAGCATGCACATCGCGATGCCCGCGATGACGCAGGCACCGGGCAGCAGCCCGATCAGCGCGAAGACGAGCAGCAGGAGATAGGTCGCCTGGCCCTCGAGCGCGTTGCAGAGCCAGCCCAGCGAAACGCTGTCGTCCGACAACGATTGCTTCACGCGCTCCAGCGCGGGCACGGCGTGCTGTTCCCGATGCAAGACCTACCCCTCCTGCATCAAAGGATAGGTGGAACCGATGAACGAACCTTTGAGATACCGCAAAGGACGGGGTTTCTACGCAATTGCGCGGATAAGGCGCGGAACGAGCCGCCGAAACCGTACGTTTTTGTGGTTGCCATCTCATGTGGAGCCTCCGATGAAATTGAAGTTTGCGGCCGCCCTGCTCGCGGCAACCGTTCTCACCGTCCCGGCGACGGGCAAGGAGATCCTCGGCTTCGGCACGCCCGATGCGACGCAGTTCCGCGCCAAGGCGACCGCCGGCGACGCGTTCGAAATCCTCTCCAGCCGCATCGCCAGGACGCATGCGACCGATCCGGATATCCGGATGTTCGCCGACATGATGATCACCGATCACACAAGGAGCACGAACGCGCTGATCGCGCTGGGCGGCATCAGCAAGGCGAGTATCAGGAGCAAGATGAACGCCGGCCCTGACGGCAAGTTCGCCGCCAACGATCTGCTCGACTCCGATCACGCCAACGAGCTCAACAGCCTGAATTCGAAGTCGAACGACGACTTCAACAAGACCTACATCAATGACCAGGTGAAGGGTCATCAGGACATGGTCTCCATGCTCGAGGACTACGCAAAGAACGGCGATAACGCGAAGCTTAGGGACTTCGCGAACAAGATCCTGCCGACGGTGAAGGAGCATCTTGCCAAGGCGCAGGGCCTGCAGAAGAAACTGGGCGCCTAGGCGTCCAGCAAACGGCGGCACGTCGCCACCAGCAGCTCCGTGTGCGACGGCTTGCCCAGAAAGACGCTGCCCGCCGCCATCCGTGCGTCGTCGCACGGATTGGCGGAGGCGTAGATCACGGGGATGCGCGGCAGGTGGGCGCGGTAGGCGTCGGCCACATCCCAGCCCGTGGCCGAGCCCGTCAGCCGTATATCGGATATTAAAAGATCAGGCTTGCCACCGCACTCGAGCCATTCGATGGCGCGTTCGCCGCTACTGAACTCCACGACATCGAAGCCTGCGTCCGCCAGCGAGTCGGCGATCTCCATCCGCACCAGCCACTCGTCTTCGACAAGCACCAGGAGCGGAGTGCGATGTCCAACCAACGGAATGAACCCCTTACGAACGCGCCCCTCACCGACCGAACGCGCCGCTCACCGACGGCCATGCCGCAAGAGTCGTCAACGCGGCTTTTGCGGTCCGGTTCCGGCAGAGGCGAAAAATAAGGCGCTAGATCATAGGGTTCCTTCTGCCTAAAAAATGTCAACGCAGCAGCAAGGCGCGCATGGGCTTGGCCGACACCGCAGGGACTTCGACCGCCGCACCGATCCCTTCTGTGCCGGGGCCGGACGCGGCGTTGCATTACGCTGCGATCGTGCAGTCGTCCGACGACGCCATCATCTCCAAGGACCTGAACGGCATCATCACGAGCTGGAACAAGGGCGCCGAGCGCCTGTTCGGCTGGCGTGCCGAGGAGATCATCGGCCGATCCGTCCTGACCCTTATCCCGGCCGACCGGCATGACGAAGAGCCCGGCATCCTCGGCCGCATCCATCGCGGCGAACGCATCGAGCACTACGAGACGGTGCGCCAGCGCAAGGATGGCAGTCTGGTCGACATCTCGCTCACGGTCTCGCCGATCCGCGACGTCTCCGGAAAGATCATCGGTGCCTCCAAGATCGCGCGCGACATCACCGAGCGCAAAAGGGCAGAGGAGGCCAGAGAGCTCCTGCTGCACGAGATCAAGCACCGCGTTAAGAACACGCTGGGTACGGTGCAGGCGATCGCGACACAGACCTTCCGCAGTGCGCCCAAGGAGGAACGCGCCGCGTTCGTAGCGCGGCTGCACGCGCTGGCGGACGCGCACGACCTGCTGACGCAGCAGAACTGGTCGGTGGTCGGCGTGCGCGAGACGGTCCAGCGCGCGCTGGCGCCGTTCCAGCAGCGCGACCGCCAGCGCTTCACGCTCACGGGGGGCGACCTGCAGATCGCCTCGACGACGGCGCTCCTGCTCGCGATGATCATCCACGAGCTTGGCACCAATGCGGTGAAGTACGGCGCCTTCGCCGCGGACGGCGGCAGGGTCGCGGTCGAATGGTGCATGGCCAACGGGCGGCTCAAGCTCTTCTGGAGCGAGAGCGGCGGGCCGCCGGTGGTGGCGCCGACGCGCCGCGGCTTCGGCACCCAGATGATCGAACGCACGCTGCGCGGCGAGCAGGGCGCAGCGAAGTTCGACTACGCGCCGGGCGGGCTGAAATGCTCGCTCGAGATCAGGCTCTGACGCCTGCACGCACCTTGGGGGATTTGGCTTACATGGGGTCGAGTACCGCGCGGTGCAAGGGCGCGGCTAAAAATTCTTCAAAAAAATTTTCTTGCGCGTGGTGCGTTGTGCTTGCGCGCCAAGCGATTGATCCACCTGCTAAACACGTTTCGGGTGTTCGATAAGTCAGCCGACTTATCGAATGCCGCGAAATGTTATTGCGGCGAAAATATTTTTCTCGCTCTCAGGAGTGTCGTGGCCCCCAACAGTGGGCCATCCAAGTTGGTGCGCCGCGAACCTCGCTGGCTTGAAAGGCTTTGCCTGGAGGGCTCGCTGTTGCGGGCCATGACAGCAAGAGGAGGGGAAGCCGCTACCGCGTGAACTGGAAGTGCTTGTCCAATTCGCCGCGGATGCCGGTCATGTGTTCGAAGTATTGCCGGAAGCCGCCGTTGTAGTTGCCGTCCTGCCGGCGGTTGAACTCGCCTTCAAAATTGTAATAGCCCGGCGTGCATTCGGCGTTGCGGTTGGTCTTGCCGCGGTGGGCGATGACCTCCTGCACCCACCACTCCTCCGTCTCCGGCATCACGTCGATCGTGGCATACCCGTTGTCGCGCGTGTGCCTGATGCACTCGGCGATGTGATCGCCCTGCGTCTGGAGCATGAAGGTGAGGTTGAACTGGAACGAGGCCTGGTAGCCGCCCATGATGAACAGGTTGGGATAGCCGTGGGTGTGCACGCCGAGCAGGGTGCGGATGCCGTCGGCGTAGGTCTTGTTGATTTCCTTGCCGGCGGCGCCCGTGATCTGGTTGTAGATGCCGGTCTTCTGGACCTCGAAGCCGGTGGCGTAGATCAGCACGTCGAGCGGGTAGGTCTTGCCGTCGAACACCGGGCCTTCCGCCGTGATCTCGTTGATGCCCTTGCCGTGGGTATCGATGAGATGGACGTTGGGGCGGTTGAAGGCCGGCAGGTATTCGTCGTCGAAGCACGGCCGCTTGCACATGAACATGTACCAGGGCTTGAGCGACTCCGCGGTCTTCGGGTCGGTGATCACTTCCTCGATGCGGTGATGGATGCGCATCATGTACTCGATGTTCGAGTTCTCCTGGCGGCGGATCTTCTCCGCGCGGTCGAGGGAATTGAGCTCGGCCTTCACCTCGGGATCGCCCTCGCGGCCGCGCATCGCCTTCATGCGGCGCGCTTCCTGCCAGCCGGGACGGCGGGTGGCAGCCCACTCGGGATCGGTGGGGCGGTCGTTGCGGAAGTCGATGCCGGAAGGGGTGCGCTGGAATACGAATAGCTCTTTCGCGGCTTTCGCGAGGCGCGGGATCGCCTGCACGGCGCTGGCGCCGGTGCCGATGATGCCGACGACCTTGTCGTGCAGTTTCTCCAGGTTCTCGCCGGTGTATTCGTAATCCCAGCGCGAGGTGTGGAAGGCGTAGCCCTTGAAATTTTCCATTCCGGCAATCTTCGACAGCTTGGGCTTGCTGAGCGTGCCGTTGGCGCAGATCACGAACCTGGCGCGCATCGTGTCGCCGCGGTCGGTGCCGACAACCCAGAGCTTCTCCTTCGCGTTCCACGTGGTGGAGGTGACGGTCGTGCGGAACACGGCGAGATCGTAGAGATCGTACTTCTTCGCGATGTTCTGGCAGTGGGCGAAGATCTCCGGGCCTTTCGCGTAGAGATGCGATGGCATGTACTTCATCTCGTCCAGCAGCGGCAGGTAGTCGTAGCTCGGCACGTCGCAGGCGGCGCCGGGATAGCGGTTCCAGTACCAGGTGCCGCCGACGTCGGCGCCTCGCTCCACGATGCGGATGCTCTCGACCCCGCGTTCGCGCAGGCGTGCTGCGGTCAGCAGCGCGGAGAAGCCGCCGCCGATGAACAGGACCTCGACGGTGTCGTCGATGGGTGCGCGCGGATTCTCGGTCAGCGACTCCGCGTAGGGGTCGACGGTGTATTTCGCGAACAGCGACGTGTCGGATGTGTACTGCTGCGTGCCTTCGGGGCGGTAGGCGAAGCGCAGATCGCGCTCCTCGGCGAACTTCGCCTTGATGGCGTCGTAGTATTCCTGCGGCTTCTGGTCCCGCAGCACGCCATCGGGACGGTTGTTGATCGCCGGTTCCGGCTTCTTCCCGTCGGACATCGTTTCCCCTGCCGAAAAGTCGTTTTCTATTGCGCGGTATGTTGCGGGAGGGCGTCGGGGGAGCGCAAGCGGGTTGTGACGTGCGAAAAGCGGCCTAGGGCGCGGGTTTCCGCAGAGCCAGCGGCACCACGTACCAAAGGACGAGCAGGCCCAGTAACAGCGCGCCCGCAATGGACAAGGCGGCCGTCACGTTGCCCAGCACGCGATTCAGGACGACGAACAGGTCGCCCGCGATAGCGAGCCCCACCGGCACCATCGCGATAGTCACCAGCGCCGAACCGATCCGATGGAAGCGTTCGACGTCCTGGCCGTTGAAGGTCAGGCGATGCACCGCGGCTGGCGCGATCAGGACGATGATCGCCAGCGCGCTCGCGCCGAGGGCCAGGAAATGAACGGTCTGGTCGGTCGTAGACAGGCGCTGGAACGTCTCGCTGAGTGTGACAACGAACTGAAATCCCAGCATTGCCTGCGCGCCGGGCAGGACGACGCGGGCTTCGGTGAGCATCTGTTCGATGCGGTCGTGCAGATCGGTTGTCTTGTCGTCGGGCATGACGGTGTCTTTCGGGTGGTGAAGGAAATTGCCGAGGCCGTACCAAAGAAGGACGGCGAGGATGGCTGTGGTGACGCTGGCGGCCAGTGCGAGCCTTGTGCCCCAGAACCGTTCGCCGACCACGAAGATGTCGCAACCCAGGACGATCGCGAGCGGCGCCAGTGCCGTGTCGGCCAGCAACGAGCTGACGCGTAGGATCCTGTTGGTGGCGTTGCCGCGCTCGACCAGTCGGTGCTGCGCAGGGCCGCCAATGACAAGCCCCATCGCGGCAACGATCAGTACCGCCGCGACAGCCTCGGCAGCCTTTGCTGTGGATGACAATTTGTCGAAACCGGGCAGGAAAGCCACCTGCATCTGGAAGCCGAACAGCACCTGGCTGCCCAGCATCTGCATACGCAGTTCATCCAGCGCGACTTTTACGATACCAGCGAGTCTCACGCGGAGTCGAACGCCGCAGGTTCCCGCCCGTTGCGCCCCGTGAACCTTTGATGACGTCGCGTTTTTTGTGAAACCGATTGCCTATAGTCGCGTTCTGGGCTTTGCACTCACCGGCCGGGTATCCCCCGTCCCGGGACCTGCAAAAGAATCGGCCGCCGGACGACCCCCCTGGGGTGCGCAGCGCGGCCGATTTATTTTGGGACATCTCCATGACCGCAAGTCTTGTTGCTCTGCCCACCTTTGGAGCGGGCGGCCGGATTCATGTGGTGGTGGAATCGCCGCGCGGCTCAGCGGTGAAGCTCAAATACGAACCGGATCTCGAGGCCATCGTCTTTTCGCGGCCGCTGCCGGACGGCGTGGTCTATCCATTCGACTGGGGTTTTGTTCCCTCGACGCTCGGGCCCGACGGCGATCCGGTCGACGCGGTGGTGCTGCATGAGGTGGCGACCTTTCCCGGCACTGTGATCGGGTGCCGGCCACTTGCCGTGCTGGAGGTGCGGCAGACCGAGAAGGGCAAGACCAGGCGGAACGACCGGCTCGTGTTCCAGCCGATCGTCGCTGAAGAGGTTCGCGACGACCTTGCGCTGACCGCGCGCCTCAAGCGGCAGCTGGAGCAGTTCTTCCTGTCGGCGGCGCTGGGAACCGGAAAGAAGCTGCATTTCCTCGGCTGGCGCGGGGCAGAGGCCGCGCACAAGGCGGTGGTGGACGGCGCGAAAACCTATGCCGAGAAGCGCGGGGCGGAAACCAGCACGCGGCGCCATCGTTAAATCCCGATTAGCCTGTCGGAGAGCCGACCATGACCTATGCAACCGATACCGCCCCGGTCATCGATGATTTGGACGATGTGGACGACACGCCCGAAACGATCGAGGCGTTCATCCAGGAGAGGCCGCTGCTGTCGGTCGGGGTCGCGGCGTTGATCGGCTTTCTGCTCGCCAAGACGATCCTCTAGGCTGGCGAAAACCTTGTCGGTTTCGCAACGCCCGCGGGATGCGGACGTTTCCCGAACGGGCGTACTATCCCCGCGATTTGGACGAGGATTCGCTTCATGCAGATCGGTGTCGTGGGTTTGGGCCGCATGGGAGGCAACATCGCGCGGCGGCTGATGAAGCATGGCCACCAGTGCGTGGTGTTCGACCAGAACCCGGCGGCGGGCAAGGCGCTCGCGGACGCGGGTGCCGTGGTCGCGAACGATCTAACGGACATGGTCAGGAAGTTGAACAAGCCGCGCGTGGTGTGGCTGATGCTGCCGCAGGGACCGATTACGCAAGGCGCCGTGGATGCGCTGTCGGGCCTGCTGGAGAGCGGCGATATCGTCATCGACGGCGGCAACGCGTATTTCCGCGACGACATCAGGCGTTCGAAGGCGCTGGGCGCCAAGGGGATCGGCTTCGTCGATTGCGGCACGTCCGGCGGCGTGTGGGGGTTCGAGCGCGGCTATTGCCTGATGATCGGTGGGCCGAGGGATACGGTCGAATATCTCGATCCGATCTTCGCAGCGCTGGCCCCCGGCGAAGGCAGCATCCCGAAGACCCCGAAACGCGAAGGTCGGCGGCCGAGCGTGGAGAAGGGCTATGTGCATTGCGGCCCTGCGGGCGCCGGCCGCTTCGTGAAGATGGTGCACAACGGCATCGAATACGGGCTGATGCAGGCCTATGCCGAAGGGTTCGAGATCCTGGAGAAGGCGACCAGACAGGCGGGCGAGAGCGAGACGTACGACTTCGATCTCGCGGACATCGCGGAGGTGTGGCGGCGGGGCTCCGTGATCGGCTCGTGGCTGCTCGATCTCACCGCGATCGCGCTGGCGAAGGACCCGAAACTGGCCGGGTTCAGCGGGTATGTGGACGATTCCGGCGAGGGGCGATGGACCGTGGAAGCGGCGGTGAACGAAGCCGTGCCGGCACCGGTATTGACCAGTGCGCTGTACGCGCGCTTCCGCTCGCGCATCGAGAATGGCGTGGCGGACAAGCTGTTGTCTGCGATGCGCAACGAGTTCGGCGGTCACGTCGAATCCCATCACGAGTGACCGCGGGCATGGGAGACCGTCCGTCCGACCCCTGCGTGCTGGTGATCTTCGGCGCGGCCGGCGATCTGACCCAGCGCCTGTTGCTGCCGTCGTTCTACAATCTGCAGCAAGCGGGCTTGCTGCCGGAAGGCTTCGCGATCGTGGGTGTGGCGCGTGCCGACAAGAACGACGCCGCCTTTCGCGACGAGCTGAAGGAGTCTCTCGCAAGGTTCGTCAAGGGCGCGACGGCGGAGGGTCAGACCTGGCTCGCTGAGCGCATGTATTATGTGCAGGGCGATTTCGACGACGCGAAGACCTACGAAAACGTCGGCGCGAAGTTGAAGGAGGTCGAGCAGGCGCACAGGACGGGTGGCAACGCGCTGTTCTATCTCGCCGTGCCGCCGGCCATGTTCGGACCGGTCGTCAGATCGCTGGGCAAAACCGGGCTGGCGCGCGAGGAGCGCAGCTGGCGGCGCGTGGTCGTGGAGAAGCCGTTCGGCCATGACCTGCCGTCCGCGCAGGCGCTGAACCGCGAGCTGCTCGGCGTGCTCAAGGAAGAGCAGATCTACCGGATCGACCACTATCTCGGCAAAGAGACGGTGCAGAACATCATGGTGCTGCGTTTCGCCAACGGGCTGTTCGCGCCGTTGTGGAACCGCGACCACATCGACCATGTGCAGATCACGGTGGCGGAGACGCTCGGCGTCGAGACGCGCGGCAAGTTCTACGACACGACTGGCGCGCTGCGCGACATGGTGCCGAACCACCTGGCACAGCTTCTGTCGCTGATCGCGATGGAGCCGCCCAACTGCTTCGACGCCGAGGACCTGCGCACCGAGAAGACCAAGGCGATGCGTGCGGTACACCTCAGCAAGGAGGAAGTGCGCGCCAATGTGGTGCGGGCGCAGTACACCGGCGGCAGCGCGGGCGGGCGCGCGATGCCGGGCTATCGCGAGTCCGTGGGCGTGGCGCGCAACTCCGTCACCGAGACGTATGTCGCGATGAAGCTGCGCATCGAGAACTGGCGCTGGGCCGGCGTGCCCTTCTATCTGCGCACCGGAAAGGCGCTGGCGAAGCGGCGGAGCGAAGTGCTGATCCGGTTCAAGCGCGCGCCGCTGGCGCTGTTCCACGGTGTGCCGGCGGCCGACCTCACGCCCAACGACCTGGTGCTGCATATCCAGCCGGAGGAAGGCGCGAGCCTGAAGCTGAGCGCCAAGCAGCCGGGGCCCAGCCTCAAGCTCGGCGAGGTCAACATGACCTTCAACTATGCCGACTATTTCGAAGCGGAGCCGAAGACCGGCTACGAGACGCTGCTGCACGATTGCATGCTGGGCGATGCCACGCTGTTCCAGCGCGCGGACAACATCGAATCCGGCTGGCGTGTGGTGCAGCCGATCCTCGACTGCTGGGCCGAGTCCGGGAAGGTGACGCTGCCGGAATACGCAGCGGGATCGGAAGGCCCCGAAGCCGCCGACGCCCTGCTGGCGCGCGACGGCCGGGTGTGGCGGCCGCTGAACGGGAAAGTGTAAGGCGCTCGGTCAGGCGACGGCTGCGGCTTCTTCCTCCATCACGTCCTTCTGATAAGCGGGCGCGATGATGTGGCCGGCGCCGAATTTGACGATCAGCATCACCGCCGCCGCGCCGACCATCAGCGCGACATGCAGGAACCAGAACGACGGTGCGCTCATCGACGAATAAAGGCCACCCAGCCAGCCGGTGAACAGGTTCGACATGAACAGGTGCAGGTAATAGATGCCGATCATCACGCCGCTCATGCCCTTGGGCGCGGCGCGCGAATAGAGCGCGATGCCGATCGGCAGCACGTTGGCGAAGCCGAGGTCATTGATGACGTGGAAGCCGACGGCGTACCACAGCCCGACCTTCTGGTGCGTCTGGGCCACCACGATGGATGCCAGCGCCAGCATCAGCGGTGCCAGAGCGGCAATGGTGATACCGATGGTCATCTTGGTGATCTCGTCGGGTTCGGCCCGCCTGGTGCTCCACCATTTCCAGAACGCCATCGAGGCGATCATGGTCAGCGCGCTGAACAATGCGTCGAACGACAACAGCCAGGTGATCGGCATCGTCTTGCCGAAGAACACGAGCTGGTAGTTCGCTTCCGACCAGATGAGATAGGCATTGAAGATCTCCTGGTTGCCGACCAGCGAGATCGCCATCACCGGTAGCAGGAAGACGAGCACGGCGATCTTGATCCAGTCGGCCTGCTGGAGTTTCGGTCCGGCCTCGACCGCCTGGCCGACGTCGCTCTTTACGGTGTCCTTGGGCAGTGCATAGCGGCCGATCAGGTAGGTGACGAGACCGATCAGCATGCCGATGCCGGCGGCACCGAAGCCGTAATGCCAGCCATACACCTCGCCCAGCGTACCGCACACCAGAGGTGACGCGACCACAGCGACCTGCACGGTCAACAGGAACATCTGGTAGGCGGTGGCGCGGCGCGGATCGTCGAGCTTGTAAAGCTCGCCGACCTGGCCCGCGATGTTGCCCTTGAACATGCCGACGCCGAGCAGCAGGCACAGCAGCGCGAACAGGAAGCTCGCGTCGAAGGCCATGAGGAAGTGACCGAGCGCCATCAGGATTGCGCCCATGGTGATGGAGGCGGTGCGGCCCAGCCAGCGGTCCGCGATCAGCCCTCCGCCGATGGGTGTGAGGTACACCAGCGAGGTGTAGAGGCCGAAGATGTGCGAGGCCAGCGCCTGACCCGTGGCCGGGCCATAGATCATCGCGACGAAGCGCTGGAATGGGTCGAACCCGAGGACGTGACCAATGTGCTGCGGCGTGAACAGCTGGTGCACCATGTACAGCACCAGAAGCGCCTGCATGCCGTAGTAGGAGAAGCGTTCCCAGAACTCCGTCCCGCCCAGCCAGCCGAGACCCACCGGATGGCCCAGGAAGGCGCGGTCGCGCCGTTCGGCGATCGCCTGGCTGACGTCGGTCATGAGGGGCCCTGGGACTCGAGGAATGCGGGCGCACCTTAGCGAAGGACGAACCGATTGCGAGGGGCGGGCGGTGCGCAACTGTGCGTGATTGGCCGGGGACGGACCATTGGCGCCGGCGGATGGCACCAACACGCGCAAGGAACGTTTGAAACAAAGGGCAGAAATGGAACTTTAGGAAGGACCCATGGCCAGGAAGTACGCGAAGAGCGCCGGCGAGGATGTCGAGCGCGAGATGAAGAAGTTCAACAAGGGCACGCTGAAGAGCGGCAGAGGCGGCAGGGGCGGCAAGGTGAAGAGCCGCCAGCAGGCGATCGCCATCGGACTTTCCGAAGCCCGCAAGGAAGGCAAGAAGGTCCCGAAGAAGGCGACGGGCCGCAGCGGCGGCAGAAGGAAAACGTCGTCATGAAGCTCTACTATTCACCCGGTGCGTGCTCGCTCGCGTCGCACATCGTGGCCGAAGAGGAAGGTCTCAACGTCGTGCTGGAAAGCGTCGACCTCAAGACGCACCGGACCGAGACAGGGGCCGATTATTTCGCGATCAATCCCAAGGGCTATGTGCCGGCGCTGAAGCTGGACGACGGCAAGGTGCTCACGGAGAACGTCGCGATCCTGCAATACCTCGGCGACCGTGAGCCTGAAGACGGGCTGACTCCGCCGCCGGATTCATCCGACCGCTATCGGTTGCAGGAATGGCTCGGCTACATCACAGGCGAACTGCACAAGGCGTTCGCGCCGCTGTTCAAGGGCGGCGGCGACGATGCGAAGGCCAAGGCGAAAGAGGACATCACCAGGCGCCTTAAATTCGTCGACGACAAGCTGGCGACGCATCCGTATCTGATGGGCGCGGCGTTCAGCGTAGCGGACGCCTACCTTTTCGTGATGCTGACCTGGTGCGACGAGGTTGGGATCGACATCTCCCGGTTCGCGCATCTTGCGAGGTTCAAGGACGCGGTGGCGAAGCGCGAGGCCGTGAAGAATGCAATGAAGGCAGAGGGGCTGGCCTGATCGTGCCCAAGACGCTGGAAGGATCGTGCCGCTGCGGCGCCGTGTCGTTCACGGTCGAAAGCTCGGGGCCGTATCCGTACCAGCTCTGCTATTGCTCGATCTGCCGCAAGACCGATGGCGGCGGCGGATTCGCGATCAACCTCATCGGCGACAAGCGCACGCTGAAGGCGAAGGGCAGCCGCGCCATTCGCATGTTCCACGCGGAAATCCGCGACGAGGACGGTCGCTGTCATGTCTCGACGTGCGAGCGGCGGTTCTGCGGCAAGTGCGGCACGCCGCTGTGGGTCTACGAGCCCGATTGGCCGGACCTGACGCATCCCTTCGCATCGTGCATCGACACACCGTTGCCCAAGCCGCCGAGCAAGGTGCACCTGATGCTGAAATACAAGGCGCCGTGGGTGGTGCCGGATATCGGGCCGGGGGACAGGAAATTCCAGCTCTATCCGAAACAGTCCATCGAGGAATGGCACAGGGCCCGCGGGCTCTGGCTGGATTGACGCTGCCCACGCCGGTTCGCGAGACTGGCGCGATGAAGATTCTTTCGGCGGTTGTGGGGTTGGCGTTGTGCGTGAGCGCGGCGCAGGCGGCGGATTACGTGCCGCCGAAGGGGTCGTGGGCGACGCACACGCCGGCGAGTGAAGGCTTCGATCCGGCAAAGCTGCAAATCGCAATCGATTTCGCGGTGGCGAGCGAAACGCGCTTTCCGCCCGGCGCCAGCCTGGAAGCTTCGCGCGATCTGCGCACCGTGATCCCGCTGCAATTCGCGGGGCCGTATTCCGATCCGATCGGGCCGCTGAAACCGCATGTGCCGGCGAACGGCATCATCCTGCGCCACGGCTACATCGTCGCGAGCTGGGGCGATGTCGATGCGGTCGACATGACGCATTCGGTGACCAAGACATTTCTTTCTGCGATTGCGGGACTCGCGTTCGATCGGCACCTGATCCGCGACGTGAACGACCGCGTGATCGACTATGTGAAGCCGACACCCGACTTCACGCTGCCGCACAATCAGCCGATTACCTGGGACCAGATGCTGCGGCAGACCAGCGGCTGGGCCGGCACGATGTGGGGCAAGCCATGGTGGGCGGACCGGCCGGGTGCGCACCCGTGGGACGAATGGGCCGCAGGGCCGCCGCCGGTTGGCACGCAGTGGAAATATTCGGACGTGCGGGTGAATGCGTTCTCGCTGGCGCTGAATTATGTGTGGAAGCGCCCGCTGCCGGACGTACTGCGCCAGTATGTGATGGGGCCAATCGGTGCGTCCGGCACGTGGCACTGGGAGGGTTACGACAATTCCTGGGTGGTGATCGGCAGGCGGCGCATCCATGCGGTGCCGGGTGGCGGCCATTGGGGCGGTGGCATGTTCATCTCGGCCCGCGACCTGGCGCGGATGGGGCTGCTCGGCCTGCGCAGCGGTAAGTGGGGCGACCGCCAGATCCTGTCGGACGTATGGATCAGGATGGCGAAAACGCCGACCGGCGCAAACCCCGGCTACGGCTACATGAACTGGTTCCTGAACACGGGGCAAAAGTTGTTCCCCGCGGCGCGCGAGGACAGCGTCGCCTTCATCGGCAACGGCGATAACATCGTGTTCATCGACTACCAGCACGACGTGGTCGCGGTGGTGCGCTGGATCGACGACGCGCAGAAGGCCGCGTTCGTGGAGAAGCTGGAAGCGGCAATCACCGCCCCCTGAGGCGCGTGTGACGGTTGACAGCACCGGGCCGCAAACCTTTCAGTGCCCTGCATGAGCTCAGCCGAAGCACAAGGCACGGTCGCGCAGGCGTTGGCGCAGGCGTCGCGGCTGATGGCGGCCGATCCCGCGAAGGCGGGGGAGCAGGCGCGGGCCATTCTCGACGTCGTACCGGGGCAGCCGCAGGCGCGGCTCTATCTCGGCATGGCGGCGCGCCGGATGGGCGACGCAACAGCGGCGCGGGACGTGCTCGAACCGCTGGCGGCGGAGCAGCCGAAGGCGCCCGCGGTGTGGTTCGAGTTGGGACTGGCGCGGGCGGCGCTGAGCGAGACCGATACGGCCATCGACGCGCTGATCACGGCGACGCGGCTGAAGCCTGACTTCGCGGACGCATGGGCGTCGCTTTCCGAACAGCAGCTCGCCAACGGCAATGACGTGGCCGCGGGCCGGGCGGCGGCGCAGCAGATGCGCATCGCCGCGAAGGACCCGGCGCTGATCGCGGCGGCGCAGGCGCTGCTCGACAACAAGCTGGCGGTGGGCGAGCGGCTGCTGCGCGAATATCTGCGGGCGCATCCCGACAATGTTGCCGCGCTGCGCATGCTGGCAGAGATCGGCGCGCGGCTGGGGCGCTACGGCGACGCGGAGGTGCTGCTCGCGCTCTGCCTGGAGCTGGCGCCGGGCTTCACCGTGGCGCGGCACAACCTTGCGATCGTCCTGCACCGCCAGAACAAGTCTGAAGAAGCCATCGCCCAGATAGAGACTCTCCAGCGCGGCGATCCGGGCAATCCCGCCTATCGCGCGCTGAAAGGCGCGGCGTATGGCCAGATCGGCGAATACGACCGCGCCATCAGCGAATACGAAGGCGTGCTGAAGGCGTTTCCGAGACAGCCCAAGAGCTGGATGAGCTACGGCCACGCGCTGAAGGCGGTGGGACGGCAGGCGGATTCGGTCGCGGCGTACCGCAGGGCGGTGACGTTGCTGCCGACGCTGGGCGAGGCGTGGTGGAGCCTCGCGAACCTCAAGACCGTGCGCTTCACACCGGAAGACGTCGCCATCATGCGCGCGGGTCTTGCGCGCGCCGATCTCGGCGCCGAAGACCGCTATCATCTGGACTTCGCACTCGGCAAGGCGATGGAGGATGCGCGTGACTACGCCGCCGCGTTCGCGCACTACGCCGCCGGCAACAAGCTCCGCCGCGCATCGGTCGTGTACGATCCGGAAGAAACGTCCGATCATGTGCGCCGCTCGAAGGCGACGTTCACGCGTGCGTTCTTCTCGGCCCGTGAAGGCTGGGGCAATCCGGCGCCCGACCCGATCTTCATCGTCGGCCTGCCGCGGGCCGGTTCGACTCTGCTCGAGCAAATCCTCGCGACGCACAGTCAGGTCGAGGGCACGATGGAGTTACCGGACGTCATCGCCATCGCGCGGCGTCTCTCCGGCCGCCGCACGCGCGCGCAGGCATCGGCCTATCCGGAGAATCTCGTGGAGCTTTCACGCGACGACCTGCACGCGCTGGGGCAGGAGTATCTCGACCGCACCCGCATCCAGCGCAAGCTCGGGCGGCCGTTCTTCATCGACAAGATGCCGAACAATTTCGCGCACACCGGATTGATCCACCTTATCCTGCCGAATTCGAGGATCGTCGATGCGCGGCGCCATCCGATGGGCTGCTGCTTCTCGGCCTACAAGCAGCACTTCGCGCGGGGCCAAGCCTTCAGCTATGACCTCGGCGACGTCGGCCGATATTACGCGGATTACGTTTCACTCATGCGCCACTTCGACGATGTGCTTCCGGGGCGGGTGCATCGCGTGCTTTACGAGCGGATGGTGGACGATCCGGAGAGCGAGGTGCGCCGCCTGCTCGACTATTGCGGCCTGCCGTTCGAGGCGAAGTGCCTGCAATTTTACCAGAACGACCGCGCCGTGCGCACGGCGAGCTCAGAACAGGTGCGCCAGCCGATCTTCCGCGATGGCGTCGACCAGTGGCAGAACTTCGCGCCATGGCTGGGCCCGCTCGAGGCCGCCCTGGGGCCGGTGTTGCAGGAATACACCCGCTGACAGCGAATGAGGTATGGCGCGCATTGCGCCATTGACCGCCTCCGCGACCCAACTTTTAACTTATGACGTTATTGCGACGGGGGATTCGCGCGAGTCAGGCGGTCCCCCCGTGTTGGGGGCACATATATCATGGGGATCACGCTCGCGCGCCGTCCGGCGTTGTGGCAGGCACTTCTGACAACCACCATGCTGACCGGCGTCGCGGCGCCTGCGATCGCCGCGGATGCGGACAAGCCCACCGGCATCGAGACCGTGGTCGTGACCGCCGAGAAGCGGTCCGAGGATCTCCAGCGGACGCCGCTCTCGATCCAGGCGCTGCCGACGGAGAAGCTCGAGCAGCTCCACATCAGCAACTTCAACGATTACGTGCGCTATCTGCCGAGCGTGACCTACACGGTGGGCGGTGCGGGGGCGGGCAATGGCGGGCCGGGCTTCGCCAACGTCTCGATGCGCGGCGTGTCGAGCGGCGGCGACGGCAACCACTCGGGCTCGCTGCCGACCGTGGGCATCTATCTCGACGAGCAGCCCATCACCACCATCGGCGGCGCGCTCGACGTGCACGTCTACGACATCGCGCGCGTGGAATCGCTGTCGGGTCCGCAAGGCACGCTGTACGGCGCAAGCTCCGAGGCGGGCACCATCCGCATCATCACCAACAAGCCGGATTTCAGCGGTGTCTATGGCGGTTACGATTTCGATGCCAACACGGTGGATCATGGCGGCATCGGGTACGGCGGTGAAGGATTCATCAACCTGCCGCTGACCGACAAGGTGGCGGTCCGCCTCGTCGCCTATGCCGAGCATGATGCCGGCTTCATCGACAACATACCGGGCTCGCGCACCTTCCCGACCTCGGGCATCACGGTCACCAACGCCAAGGTGGTGCGCAACGATTTCAACTTCTCCGACGTCATGGGCGGTCGCGCCGAGGTGGAGATCGACCTCGACAACAACTGGACGATTTCGCCGACGGTCATCGCGCAGCAGACCAACAGCAACGGCCTGTTCGCCTATGACCCCCATCTCGGCGACCTCAAGGTGCAGCAATTCTTTCCCGACTTCGCGCATGACCGCTGGGTGCAGGCGGCGCTTACGGTGCAGGGAAAGATCAGCAACCTCGATCTCGTCTATTCCGGCGGCTACATGGTGCGCGACATCAACGCCGCGTCGGACTACACCGACTACTCGTATTTCTACGACACGCTCTATGGCTACGGGAAATACATCTACGACAACCACGGCAGCTTCATCGATCCGCAGCAATACATCCTGGAGAAGGACCACTTCACCAAGATCAGCCAGGAACTGCGCGTATCGTCGCCGCAGGGTGATCGCTTCCGCTGGGTCGGCGGTCTGTTCTACGAACGCCAGACCCACAACATCCTGCAGAACTACACCATCGCCGGCCTCGCCAATGCGAACGCCGATCCGGGCGTCGGGCAGCTGTCGGTGCCGGGCTGGCCGGGCACGCTCTGGCTCACCAACCAGCAGCGCGAAGACAACGACCTCGCGGCCTTCGGCGAGATCTCGTACGACGTGACTCCGGATATCACGCTGACGGCGGGCGGCCGCGTCTTCTATGCGGCCAACTCGCTGAGGGGCTTCTTTGGTTTCAGCGCTGCCTATTCCTCGCATACCGGCGTCGCGGGCTGCACCGGCGGACCGATCGTGCCGCAGACACCCTGCACCGACGTGAACAAATCGGTGTATGAGAGCGGCTTCACGCACAGGCTGAACGCGACCTGGCGGATCGATGACGACCGCATGGTCTATGCGACCTGGTCGACGGGCTTTCGGCCCGGCGGTGTCAACCGCCGCGGCACGATTCCGCCTTATCAGCCCGACCGGCTGACCAATTACGAGATCGGCGCAAAGACCGGCTGGTTCGACAACACGCTGCACGTCAACGCAGCGGCGTTCATCGAGGACTGGAACCATTTCCAGTTCTCGTTCCTTGGCCTCAACTCGTTCACTGAGATCCACAACGCCGGCAACGCGCGCATCTATGGTGCGGAAGGCGACTTCGTCTGGCAGCCTGTCGACGGGCTGTCGATCTCGGGCGCCGGCACCTATATCGATGCGCATCTGACGACCGACTACTGCGGCCCTGTGATCGGCAACGTGATCATCACGCAGTGTCCGGGACCGGTTGACCCGTGGGGCCCGAATTCGCCCAAGGGCACGACGCTGCCGGAGCCCAAGTTCAAGGGCAACATGACCGCGCGTTACGAATTTCCGCTCGGCGGTCTCATGGATGGCCTCCTGGCACATGTCCAGGGCGGCTTCGTCTATCAGAGCAGCAGCTATTCCGACCTGCGGGTCGTAGCGCCGAACCCGGTGAACGGCCAGCTCTCGATGCCCCAACCGCTTCGCGCGGTGCTGGGACCGCTCAAGGCATTCACCACGGCGGACTTCACCTTCGGGGCGCAGACGGATCACTGGGCGGTGGACTTTTCGATCACCAATGCCTTCGACGAGCGTTCGCAGCTCTATCGCTACGCGCAGTGCACGTTCCAGAGCTGCGAAGGCACGCTCTACGACGTGCCGGGGCAGCCGCGCACGTTCGGCATCAAGTTCACGCACAAGCTCGACTGACGCGATCCTTACCCTTGCGTAAGCGCCGAGGCCGGCGAATTTCGCTGGCCTCCGCGTTCTGCTTTGCGGACAATCCGGCCCGAGAAAATGCCGGGAAGGAACAACCATGAAGGATTTTGCAGGCAAGATCGCCGTCATCACGGGTGGCGGCACCGGTATGGGGCGCGAGCTGGCGATCCAGCTGGCGGCGGAAGGCTGCACCGTCGCGATGTGCGACGTGATCGCGCCGAACATGGCGGAGACGAAGAAGCGCGCGGAAGCGGTGGCGCCGCAAGGTACCAAGGTCGTGACCCACGTCGCCGACGTATCGGTCGAGGACCAGGTGTTCGGATGGGCTGAAAGCGTGCGCCGCGAGCTCGACACCGACAAGATCCACCTGCTGTTCAACAATGCCGGCATCGGCGGCGGCGGCTCGATCGTCAACCAGGACCGCGCGCAGTGGGAGAAGACGTTCAACGTGTGCTGGGGCGGCGTCTATCACGGCGTGCGCGCGTTCCTGCCGCTGATGATGAAGGCAAGCGAGGCGCACATCGTGAACACCTCGTCGGTGAACGGTTTCTGGGCCTCGATCGGTCCGGGTCGCCCGCACACCGCCTATTGCGCCGCGAAGTTTGCGGTGAAGGGGTTCACCGAGGCGCTGATGACCGACCTCGCGGTGAACGCGCCGCACATCAAGGCATCGGTGGTGATGCCGGGCCATATCGGCACAGAGATCGCGAACAACTCGCGCATCATCCTCTCCGGCAGCGGAATCGACGTGCCGGCGGTGCGCAAGGCGCTGAAGGCGCAGGGCATCGATCTCTCGCAGATGAGCGACGACCAGGTCCGCGCGATGGTGAAGGCGCAGGGCGACGCCTTCCGCGACAACGCGCCGACGACGGCGGAGCAGGCCGCGAAGATCATCCTCGACGGCGTGAAGGCGGACCGCTGGCGCATCCTGGTCGGCAAGGACGCCGAGTTCCTGGACAAGCAGGTCCGCGCCGCGCCGGAGAAGGCCTATACGCCGGAGTTCTACAAGGCCCTCACCGAAGGGACCGACTGGCGCATTTAGTCCAGCGCTTCATCCAGATACCGTTTCTTCAGGTGCCGCTTCAGCGCGGCGCCTGAGAGGCGCTGGCCGGTTGCCGCGATCACGATGTCGTCGAAGCTCTTCAGGCTCGCCTTTTCGTGGATGCGCGGCTTCACCCAGGCGAAATACGGCTTGAAGTCGCCCTGTCCCAGCGCGGGCAGGATCGACGGATCGTCGGCATTGGCGCGTTCGAACAGCTGCGCGCCGAGCGCTTCGCCCAGCGCGTAGTTCGGGAAATAGCCGAACAGCGCCGCGGCCCAGTGGATGTCCTGCAAGCAGCCGCGCGCATGATCCGGCGGCGTACGGCCGAACATCTTCGCGAACATCTCGTTCCACGCGCCCGGGATGTCGTCGACCGCGAGGTCGCCGGACAGCAGGGCGCGCTCCAGCCGGTAGCGCAGGATCACGTGCAGCGGATAGCTGATCTCGTCCGCATTGACGCGGATGTAGTCGTCGTCGACGCGGCGAAAGAAGTTGAGCACGTTCTTGCGCGACCAGCATGCTGCATCGCCGCCCAGATATTCGTGCAGCAGCGGTGCAAGGAACGAGAGGAACTCCTTCGATCGCCCCGCCATCATCTCCAGCATCAGCGACTGGCTTTCGTGCGCGCTTGCGCCGCGCGCGAAACCGGCCGGCGAGAACGCCTGTGCGCGGGGCAGGTTCAGCTCGTACATCGAATGACCCGCTTCGTGCAGCGTGGCGGTCACCGAGTAGCGGAACTTGTCCTCGCTGTAGCGCGTGGTGAAGCGGACGTCGCCCGGCGAATGTGGCATCGAGAACGGATGCGGCGCGGTATCGATGCGGCTGGTCTCCGGCGAATGGCCGACGATCACCGCAAGCCGTTGCGCCAGCTTCTCCTGCTTCGCCATTGAGAAGTCGCCGCTGAAATCGATCACCGCCGGCCACGACGCCTGCCGCTCGCGCACCTCGGCCAGCAATCCCGGCAGGCTCGCGGCCAAGTCTTCGAAGATCGGGTCGATGATCGCGCAGGTGAGGCCGGGATCCTGTTCGTCCATCATCGCGTCATACGGCGCCAAGCCCAGCGCGGCGGCCTTGGCCGCGGCGACCTCCTTGTGGATCACCATGAGCTTCTTGAAGCCTGGCGCGAAGGCGGCCCAGTCGCTGTTCTTCCTGGCCTCCAGCCATGTCGCCTGCAAAGCCTGACTGACGCGGGCGCGTTCGACCACCAGCGCGCTCGGCACCGCGGCGCGGTGCGCATACAGCCGGCGCATCTCCTTCAGGTTGGCCTGCTCGGCCGGGCCCAGTCTATTGGCGTAGCCCTGGGCTTCGTCGAGCAGGGCGCCGATCTCAGGCGTGCCGGTGAGGTCGGACATGACTTCGGCCAGCGCGCCGCGCTGTTCGCCGCGCGCCCAGCTTCCGCCCTTGGGCATGTTGGTCTGTGCGTCCCAGTCGATCAGCGCCTCGATCGAGGCCAGCTTGCAGGATAGCGCGAATTTCGCCGCCGCCCGGGCATAGGGGTCGGCTTGCGCGGAAGATGACATGGTCAGCCCGTTCGAAACGCGGTCCGACCTTAAAGCAGATTCGTCAGATCACCATCTGGGTCTGGATCACCATGGCGACCAGCTTGCCGTCGCTGCGGGTGATCGTGGTCTGCCAGACCGAAGACCGCTTGCCGACATGCAGCGGCACGCTTTCGGCGAACAGCGGCTCGCCCTCCTTTGCCGCGCCGATGAAGTTGGTCTTGCTCTCGATGGTGGTGGTGTTGGCGCCTTCGGGCAGATTCAGCCACGCACCGCAGGAGGCGACGATGTCGGCGAGCGACATGATCACACCGCCATGCAGCGCATTGCCGGACCGGCACAGCTCGGGGCGCGCCGCCAGCGTGGCGCGCACGCGGGTGGTTGTCGCCTCGGTGAACTCCAGCCCGATCATCTTGGGGAACGGCTGCTCGGCCGGTTTCATGTAGGGAATGGTGGGCTGTTCGCTGTCGTTCGCGGGGACTGGGGCGGGCGTCATTGCACGAATATGAAGCATCTTGAGGCTCCTTGAGTGCCGGGACGGGACAACCGCCCCAAGGAATGTTTCCTGCGTGAGGCTTCCTGCATAGCGCGTGCCCGTCCCGTATCGGCACAACCCGATTTCAGACTTTGTTGTCCGCGTGGGCCTAGGGTGCGCGGGTTCGCGAGTGGAACAATGCTGCACCGCTTCACCGCCCCCTGGCTGGACGGATCGAACTTCGCGCTGGACTGGAACGGTCCCGCGGAGCGCGACTTCGCGCCGTTCGATCCGGCCGAACTGGCGTGCCCGGTGTTCTCCCATTTCGAGTGCGTGGCGAAGGCGCATCCTGACCGCGTCGCGGCGGACGACGGCGCGCGGACGCTGTTCTATCGCGAGATGCTGGCGGCCGTTGTCGCCCTTGCGGGGGTGGTCGCGGAACAAACAGCGCCGGGAGAGTTGGTCGGCATCCTGCTCCCGTCCTCGGTGGATTTCCCGGTCGCGATGCTGGCGTGCCTCGCGGCGGGGCGGCTGTTCGTGCCGCTCGACCTGCATTACCCGCGGGCCTGGCTGGATGGCGTGATCAAGGACGCCGGCGTCGCCGCACTGATCGGGCGGTTCGACGATGCGGAGACGGCGGAGGTCGCTCCACAGGGCGTGAAGCGCATCGACATGAACGCGCACGCCGGCGGTGCGGTAGGGCATGCGCCGGTGAGTGCGGATGATCCGGCCTTCGTGCTGTTCACTTCGGGCAGCACGGGCAAGCCCAAGGGCATCGTCAATTCGCAGCGCGCGCTTCTGCGCCGCGTGGAGCAGTATGTCGGCGCGGCGCATATCAATGCGAGCGACCGCTTTCTGCCGCTGTCTTCCGAGTGCACCATCGCCGGCCTGCGCGAGCGCTTCACCGCTCTGCTCACCGGCGCGACGCTCCATCTGATCGACGTGCAGCGCCAGGGGGTGCGCCAGATCCTCAACCGGCTGAATGAGGCCGGCATCACCATGATCTACGCCGTACCGGCCCTGTTGCGCGCGCTGATGCAGCTCGGCCAGCCGGCCCCTGCATCGCTGCGCGTCGTGCGTGTGGGCGGCGATGCGGTCCTGTGGAGCGATGTCGACGCGCTGCGCGCCTGGCTGCCGCCGGACTGCCGCATCGAACTCGGCTACTCCTCGACCGAGGCACCGATCATGCAGTGGTTCGTGCCGGGCGACTTCCCGCGCGAAGGCGCGCGCATTCCGCTTGGCTATCCGCTGGCCGGCAACGCGCTGGCGATCGTCGATGACGAGGGCCAGCCGGTGACCCCGGGCGAAACGGGCGAGCTGGTGGTGCGCAGTCCCTATGTCGCGCTCGGGCGCTGGACCGGCGGAGCTTGCGACGGCGCGGATTTCCCGGCCGACCCGGGCAACCCGATGTGCCGCATCCTGCGCACCGGCGACCTCGTGAAGCTTCGCGCCGACGGGTTGATCGATCTGGTGGGCCGCAAGGACCGCATGCTCAAGATCCGCGGCGTGCGGGTGGAGCCCGGCGAGCTCGAAGCCGCCATCCGCAAGATGCCCGGCATCCGCGACGCGGCTGTCTATCCGCGACGCGTCGGCGCGAACTGGTGGCTGATCGCCTACGTCGTCGGCGACGCGGACACGGCGGCGCTGAAGATCGCACTGCGCGACGCCGTTCCAGCGGCGCTCCAGCCGCAGCGCATCCATGCGATGGACACGATCCCGCGGCTGGCCAGCGCAAAGCTCGACATGAAGGCGTTGGGTGAACTCGACGAGGCGTTCCAGCGCCGCGAGGTCGAGCAGGCGCCGGCGAAGTCGGCACCGCCGCGGGGCAAGACGGAAGAGACCATCGCGGCGATCTGGCAGCGCGTGCTCGACCGCGAGGCCATTGGCCGCGACGACGACTTCTTCGATGCCGGCGGCGATTCGCTTTCCACGCTCAGCCTGATGTTCGAGATCGAGGAAGCGCTCGGCATCGAGTTGCCGGTGACCATGATCTATGCGGCGCCGACCGTCGCGAAGCTGGCAGCGGCGATCGACGGCCATAGCACCGGCGAATTCTCGCCGCTGGTGCTGATCCGACCCGGGATGGGCACGCCCCTGTTCATCGTGCACGGCGTCGGCGGCAACGTGATGGAGCTGTTCCCGCTGGGCCGCCGGCTTGGCACCATCGGACCGGTATACGCGATCCAGGCGCGCGGCCTGGATGGCCGCGAGCCGCCCAATCGCACCATCGCCGCGATGGCCGACGACTATCTCGGCGAAATCCGCAAGGTGTTTCCGGAGGGGCCATACCATCTCGCCGGCTACTCGTCCGGCGGGCTCACCGCATTCGAGATCGCGCGGCGTCTGGAGGCGGCAGGCGAGCCGCCGGCCTCGCTGACCTTGATCGACACCCAGACCACGGCGCGGCAATGGCCGCTCCGCGTGTGGGTCAACCTGCTGATGAGCCGCGCCGGGCACCATCTCGCCGCCATGCGCCGGCAGAGCCTGGGCGACGCGGCACGCTATGCGGCGCGGCACCTGCTGTCGCTGCGCGGGCACGTGCTGCGCCGCTTCGCCGCCGCCAGCACCGTGCAGCGCGCGCGCGGACGCATGCCGGCGGCGCTCCAGGCGGTGTTCGCCGCCACCACCGAGGCGATCGCGAACTATCGCCCGGGTTCATATGCCGGAGAGATTTTCCTGATCCTGCCCGAAGAGGCCGATCCGCAGATGGCGTCGCCCGCGCGCATCTGGCGGGACCATTGCCGCTCGCTGTCGTCGGCGGTCGTGCCCGGCAACCACTTCACGATGATCCAGGGTGCGCAGGCCGCGGCGGTGCTGTCCCAGCAACTCGTCGTATAGAGTCCCCCGAGTCCCCTACCTCTCGGCAACAATATTAGCGCTCGGGTGATGACGGAAACAACATTATGACTCGTCACGATCCCGAAAGGAATCGCCAACTGGGCTGGAAATTCACCCGTTTGCGAAAGATCTGAAAGTTCCGGCCCAAATTCCGCCAAATCCCTGCATAATTTCTTACTAAGTAATTGTTCGCGCCACATCTTTATGGGCAATTTATGTGGACAGCCTCGCCCGGCTTGGGCGGCGGGGCGCGAGGTCGGGCGGGGGTCTGTTGTTGAAGCGTACGGGCGTGAGGTTTGGGCGGCTTGCCGTCTCCGGAAGCGGCGCAACGCTGGGTGCGCTGGCGCTGGCGCTGGCGCTGAGTATTTCTACGTCCGTGGACGCGCAGGTTGTCCCTGGTGCAATCCCGCCCGCGCGCGACCGTCCGCTTCCGCCGGTCCCGTCGCAACCTGATTTCGATTTCTCGATCGTGGCGCCGCATCGCTCGCCGGTGCCGCGCGCCGTCGACGAAGTGCACTTCAAGCTCAGCGGCATCCGCATCACCGGTGCGACCACGATCCCGCCCGATACGTTCAAGCCGCTCTGGGCGGACAAGATCGGCAAGGACATCACCCTCGCAGACATCCTCTCCATCGCTGACCAGATCGAGGCCGCGTATCGGGCGCGCGGCTTCCTGCTGGTGCGCGCCTATGTGCCGCCGCAGCGCGTCGCCAACGGCATGTTCACGATCAACGTCTCCGAAGGCTTCCTCGCCAACGTCACGGTGCAGGGTGGCGACGATGATGTGCGCGACCATATCCGCGACTATCTTCAGCCCGCTGCCGCCGCGCGGCCGCTGACGTCGGAGACCATCGAGCGCGGACTGCTTCTCACCAACGACCTTCCCGGCATCTCCGCGGCAGGCGTGCTCAAGCCTTCACCCGATACGCCGGGCGCATCCGATCTCGTCGTGGACGTTTCGCAGCCCTGGATCACGGGCGGCGCCGCGGTGGACAATCGCGGTTCGCGCTTCTCCGGCATCTGGACGTTCGCCGGCGACGTCGAGTTCAATTCGCTCTTCGGCGGCGATCAACTGGGCCTGAGCGTCACCGGCTCGCCCAGCAGCGCGCTGGAAGTGGCCGGCTCGCTTCGCTATCGCCACCCGATCGGCGACGACGGGCTGATCGGCAGCATCATCGGCTCGATCACGCACGGACAGCCGGGTTCGACGCTGACCGCGTTCAACGTCCAGACCGACAGCTGGGCCGCCGGCCCACGCCTTACCTATCCCGTCATCCGCACCCGCGACGAGACCCTGCTGCTCGACGGCGGTTTCACGGTACAGGACGCGCGCGTCTATGTGCTGGGCAGCGGCGTCAGCCACGACAAATGGCGCGTGCTCGACGTCGGCGGCACCTATCAGCTCAACGACATCGCGCTCCTGAACAACGGCAGCTGGTCGACGACGTTCGACGTCGCGCAGGGCATTCCCGGGCTCGGCGGGACCGACAACCATTCGCCGCACGCGTCGCGCGTGGGCGCCCTGCTCGACTTCACCAAGGCAACCGCGTTCACCCGGTTGTCCATCCCGCTGAAGGGTTCCTTCGGCGTAGTGCTGAGCGGACAGGGCCAGTACTCGTTCGCGCCACTGATCACCGGCGAGCAGATCGCCTTCGGCGGCACGCAGATCGGCCGCGGCTACGATCCGGGCGCCATCACCGGCGACCACGGCCTCGGCGGGGCGGCGGAGCTGCGCTACGACTACCGCGTCAACGAGGAATGGCTCTCGTCGATCGAGCCGTATCTTTACGTCGACGGCGCGCAGACCTGGTACATCCAGCGCGGACCTGCCCACAGCCCGAGCCTGCTCGATCAGAACATCGTCTCGCTCGGCGGCGGAGTCCGCTTCTGGCTGCCCTACAACATCACCGGCGCGCTGGAAGCCGCGCACACCACGCATGCCGTGCTGGGCTCCGATGCCGGCAAGCAAGCCACCAAGCTCCTCCTCGACCTCGCCATCAGGTTCTAGGGATCAGGTCATGAACAAAACGAGCCACGCGATCGTACGGACGCTTCTTCTGGGAACAAGCTGTCTGTCTGCCGCGGGCTTCCTGGCGGGCGTTGCGGTCGCGCAGCCGACCGGCGGCCAGGTCGTGCTCGGCACGGCCACGATCACCGACAAGGGGCCGAACAGCACGGTCATCGACCAGAAGACCGGCAAGGCGATCATCAACTGGAACAGCTTCTCGATCGGCGCCGGCGGCTCGGTCAGGTTCAACCAGCCGAACGCCAACGCGATCGCGCTGAACCGCGTGCTGGGCGGCGAGTCCTCTTCGATCTACGGCAACCTGCTGGCCAACGGGCAGGTCTGGATCATCAACCAGAACGGCATCCTGTTCGGCCAGGGTTCGACCATCAATGTCGGCGGCCTGATCGCGACCACCGCAGACATCTCCGACACGAATTTCGCCGCCGGCAATTACAGCTTCTCCGGCGGCACCGGCGCATCGGTGATCAACCAGGGCACGATCCGAACACGGAACGGCGGCGTGGTGCTGTCGGGCGCCAGCGTGCAAAACCAGGGCCTCATCCAGGCCGACACTGGCACGGTGGTCTTGGGCGGCGCCTCGGCGTTCACGGTCGACTTCACGGGCGACGGCCTTCTCAAATACGCGATCACGCAGCCCGCGGGCACGGCCGACAACGGCCAGACCGGAGTCAGCAACTCCGGCACGATCAAGGCGGCCGGTGGACGCGTGATCATGACCGCGCGCGCTGCGGCCGATGTCCAGGACGCGGTGGTCAACAACACCGGCATGATCTCGGCCACCAGCGCCAAGGTCCAGAATGGCGAAGTGATCCTCGACGCCGGCGACGGCGACGTCGCCGACAGCGGCACGATCGACGCCAGCGGCGCGGGCCGCGGCCAGACCGGCGGTTCCGTCTCGATCACGGGGCGCAACGTGACGGTGGCCGACGGCGCGAACATCAACGTCTCGGGCGATTCCGGTGGCGGCACCGTCCGCATCGGCGGCGATGTTCACGGGCAGGGACCGCTTCAAAACGCTGCGAACACGCATGTCGGCCGCGCGGCGATCAACGCCGACGCGACGCGCACCGGTGACGGCGGCACACTGGTCGTCTGGTCGAACGGCATCACCGACTTCTCCGCGCTGTTCAGCGCGAAGGGCGGTGCGCTGTCCGGGAACGGCGGCTTCCTCGAAACCTCGGGCCGGCACCTCGCGATCTCGCCCGATGCGAAGGCCGACACGACGGCGGCGCGCGGGCAGACCGGTAGCTGGCTGCTCGATCCGAAAATCATCATCGTCCGCACGGGCGAAGGCGCCAACACGACGCTCGACGGCAACGGAAATCTCGCGCTCGCCACCGATCCCACCGGCACCGACGTCATCGCGCCAAGCACGATCATCGGTGCGTTGGCCACAACGAACGTACGGCTGGAAGCGTCGAGTTCCATCGAGGTCGATTCCGACGTCGTCTATGCGAGCGCGCATTCCCTTGGCCTGTTCAGCCAGGGCGGTCTCTCGCTCTTCGCCAATATCCAGAACACCCAGGCGAGCGGCGGCGGCGACATCAATCTCGTCGCCGGTTGGGACGGTGTGACGCATTCAGGCTTCGGCAAGGGGACCTACGGCCTCAACAACGGCACGATCACCGTGGGCGGCGGGAGTGCGCGCAGCAATGTCGCGGTGGGTACGGCATCGGGTGCGCTGAACGTCTACGGCGCCAATCTGCTGGTCTATGCGGTGAACGGCAACGCCCAGCTGGGTTACCACGGGGCCGGAGGCGGCAATATTTCGGCCACGATGACCGGCTCTGTCACGGTCGAGGCAAATGGTGCGAGCAACACGGTCGCCAACGCACAGATCGGCAATGGCTCGCTGGTCAACGACGTCACTGGCAGCGTCACGGGCAACATCTCGGTCACGACCGACTCGTTCCAGTCCTATGACGGCGCCAGTGGCGTCGGCTGGCTTGGCAACGTCGCCGCCACGGGGTCGAGCGAAACCGGGGACGTGCAGCTCCTGACGCGAACCGGCTTCTTCTACGCCAGCTATGTCGAGTCCGACCTCCAGGGCGGCAACGTCTTCGTCGGCTTCACCGATCCGACGATCACGCCCCTTTACATCGGCGGTTTGCACTACAACGCGCCGCACGACTTCACATTCGCCGGCGGCGGTAGCATGAACGTGCGGGGCGGCATCCAGAACGGCGGCAGCGGTGCAGTAACACTGGTGGCCGGCTGGGATGGCCACACCGTCGGCACCGCGGCACAGATCCAGGCGGCGAACGCCTTCGGCCTCAACGGCGCGACAATAAACCTTGGCGCCGGCGGGCAGTTCGAGAATGCGGACGTCGGCTCCGCGCACGGTCTCACCACCATCCTGACCGGCAACCTGATCCTCGCGCCGCAGGCGGGCTACCGGGCGCAGGTTGGCTACCACGGCACTGGCGGCGGCGACATTCGCGTCGTTGCGACGGGCGCTCTGACGCTGACCGGGGGCGCGGCCGCTTCCGGCTACGCGATGATCGGCAATGGCTCGCTCACAGGCGATGTGACCGGCACGGTCACGGGCAACATCAGCATTAACGTTGGCGGACTGACGGATCTCGAACCAGGAACCGGCACCAACAACGCGTGGATCTCCAACCTGTCGACCGCGACGAACAACACGGGCAACACCGTGCTGGTCACGGGCAAGTTCAACGACGCAGCGGGCGTTGCCCCAATGCTGGTGTCCGCCCTCAGCAACGGCGATGTCACAATCGGCCTGACCGACGCCTCGAACCCGGGTGAAATCAACAAGGACATCCTCTACAACAGCGCGCACACGTTGAACCTGCTGTTTACCGGCAATGCCGCGATTGAGGCCAACATCCAGAATGCGGGCAGCGGTGCGATCAACCTGCTCGCCGGCTGGGACGGCCACACGCTCGATGCGGCGCATTTCCTCGACAGCGGCGTCTACGGAAACAATGGCGCGACGGCAGCTGTGTTCGCGCCCGGCGCGAACAGCACCGCGTCGCTTGGCAGCGCCGGCGGCGCAACCACGGTTGCGGCTGCGACTGTCGATGTCGTTGCGGAGTTCGGATTCACGCAGGCGATACTGGGCTACAAGGGCAATGGTGGCGGCGCGATAAACGTGGTCGCGATGGGCGACATCGAAGTTGTCGCCGAAGGCTCCAACAACAGCACCGCCCAAATAGGCAATTCCGCTGGCGGCGGCGCCGCGACTGGCAACATCACCATAAACTCGGCCAGCCTGACGGTCGGCGGTCAGGGCACCAATGCCACCGGCGTGATCGGTAACATGAGCACGGCGGGCGGTTCCGAAAGCGGCGACATCACGATCAACACGCACGGCGGCACGTTGACGGTCGGCGGCGGCTACACAGGGCACGGCCAAATCGGCAATTGGACGAATGGCGACACCACCGGTACGTCATCGGGCAACCTCACCATCACGGCCGGCGCGGTTGCGCTTGACGGCGCTGCTGGCTACAGCCAGATCGGCAATGGTGCATTCCGCTATGGAAATGACTCTGGCGCGGTTAGCGGCAACATTACCATCAACGCGACGACCTTCAGCGCGACTACATTCGGAAGTGCCAGCGCACAGGCGCGCGTCGGCAACCTGGGCACCGGTCCGGTGTCGGGCGACATCCTGATCGCGACGACCGGCGCGTTCAGCGCGTTCGGCAACTTGGGTTTGGTCAGCATCGGCGACGCGTACGCCGGCATCGATGCTATCAGCGGCAATCCGCTCCAGGGCCTTACAACGGGCAACCTGACCGTCACGTCGGGCGGTACGATCACGCTGACCGCCGTCAACGGCGGCACCTCGCGCATCGAGACCGGCGGTGCGGCAAGCGGCAATGTCAGCGTGACCGCGACGGGTGATATCATCTTGACCTCCGGCACTACGGGTGGCCCCGGCTCCAACAGCGCCGTGCTCATCGGCACGCTCACGGCCGGCAACAGCAGCACGAACACGTCGGTCACCTCGACGAACGGCGGCGTGCGCGTGCTCAGCCTCGAATCCGGCAGCAGCGCCCTGATCGGCAACGAGATGAATGGCAGCCTGGCCGGCACGATGTCCGGCACCGTTTCGGTGACGGCGGGCAACGTGCTGCTCAACACCCAGGGCGACGCGACATCGGTCGCGCGCGTCGGCAACATGGGTGACAACGGCGCGACGCTCAGCGGCAACGTCTCGGTGACCGCGAGCAACGTGATCAACCTGAACGGCGCCAGCACCGCGATCGGCGAGGTCGATCTCGCGAGCGGTCCGGCCGCGGCCATTTCCGGCAATGTCACGCTGACCGCCAATAACATCCTCTCCACCAGCACCGTCCCGGTACGCGCGGCGACGCTGAACATCGTGCAGACCGGAACGGGCGGCGGCGTCGGTTCGCCGACGGCGCGGCTCCTGTTCAACGCGGGAACGCTGAATCTCGCGGGCGCGGGCGCGAGCTTCTTCCTCGGTTCGCCCGCGGGCACAACGCTGGGCGCCGTGGCGCTCGGCATGGGCGCCCTGAACCTGTCGGCGGGTGGTGCGATCACCCAGTCCGGCGCCATCGCAGCGACCGGGCTTGTCGTCTCGACAACCAGTGGCGCGATCGCGCTGACGAACACAGCCAACGCGGTCGGCGGCATGGTCGCGTTCAACAGTCCCGCGGCGGTCAGTTTCTACGACACGCTGGGGATCAACGCCGGTGCGATCAGCGCGGGCGGCGATCTCACACTGCTGTCGACGGGCAACATCAACTTCCTGAAGGACGTCCAGTCCAACGCCGGCGCGATCACCGCGGTGGCAGGCTGGGACGGCACGACCACGAACGCCGCAAACTTCGGCAACAGCGGCGTGTACGGCAACGGCAGCGCCGCGATCGCGATCGGCGGCACGGGCGCGACCGGCAGCGTAGCGGTCGGCTCCAAGTCCGGAACGACCACCCTCTTCGGCAAGATCCTGACGGTGGCCGCGGCCAACGGCAACGCGCAGCTCGGCTATCACGGCACAGGCGGCGGCGCGATTGTGGTGCGGACGCTGAGCGATGTGAACATCAACGCTGTCGGCATCAATGCGGCGATGATCGGCAACGGCTCGTTCACGACCGATGTGACGGGCAGCATCACCGGCGACATCGACCTGCGCGCGGGCGGCACCCTGAGCTTCACGGGCGTCACGGCCAATGAGCAGTTCGGCAACCTCGCGCATTCGGGCACCGAGACAGGCAACTTGACCGTCATCGTGTCCGACGTGAATAGCACGTCCAACCAGTTCGAGGGTTACCTGCTCAACGCCATCGTGGGTGGCGATATTCTGCTCGGCTTCACAGGTATGAAAGACGAGGGACCAGGAACCAGCTTCACCTACAGCAGCAGTCACAACATCACCGTGCTGGCGGCCGGAAATCTGGTCGCGCCCGCCTCGATCCAGAACGCGGGCACCGGCGCGATCACTCTGGTCGCGGGCTGGGACGGGAAGACTCTGGCGAACTTCGGCAACAGCGGCGTCGCAGGCAACAACGGCAAGGGCGTCACGATCGGTGGCACGATTGCGACCGGCAACGTCGCCGTCGGCAGCGCGGGCGGGCAGACCTCAGTCTATGGCGCCAGCCTCACGATCGCGGCGGTGAACGGCTACGCCCAGCTCGGCTTCAACGGCAACGGCGCCGGTGCGATCCTCGTGAACGTTGCTGGCGCGCTTACGATGACAGGCGGCAGCGGTGCGGGCCAGTTCGCGCAGCTCGGCAATGGCGGGCTCAAGACGAGCGGCAACAACAGCGGCAACATCACCATTACCGCCAGTGGCGCGGTCACGTTGACCAGCGGCGCCGGCACCGAAGCCTATGTCCAGATCGGCAATGGCGGCGCGGAGTCGAACAGCGGCGCCGCGAACGGCTATTCGAACCAGGGCACCATCACGCTCGGGGGCCAGGATGTGATCCTGAGCGCCGGTGCGGGCCAGGCGGCCTATGTCCAGATCGGCCAGGGCGGCTACAAGGTTGGCGCCGGCATCACAGGCGGCACCGCCACCAACAGCGGCGCCATCACGATCATCTCGGCCCATACCGTCGCACTGAACGGCAACGCCTCGGCGGGTGCGGGCACCGATGCCTATCTCCAGATCGGCAATGGCGGCGGACAGAGCAACCTGAACCCGTCGGCAGCCGCGGGCGGCACCGATGGCGGCGACATCACCGTCACCGCGCCCAATGGTCCGGCCGGCTCGGTGACCCTGACGGCGGGGCTCGGCGCCAATTCGTATGCGATGATCGGCAATGGTGGCTACGCGGCCAACTCGGGCGCCACTTCGACCGTGGCGAACTGGACCATCGGCGGCAATCTGTCTGTGACGGATCTTGTGCTGGTCGGTGGCCAGGGCACCGGCAACGAGTTTGGCGTCATCGGCAACGGCGACGCTTCGAAAAACTCCGTGGCCAATGTCAGCGGCAATATTGTGATCAGCGCCAACGGTCAGATCACCTACACCCAGGGCAAGGCCACGACGTCGCCCGCGACGATCGGCAATTTCACCGGCTCGGGCACGGTTTCGGGCACGTTGGACGGCGCCACGCCGCCCTCGCAGGTGAACACCAATCCCGTTGTCATCGGCGTCACGACCACAACCACGGCCAACACCAATCCCAACCAGAGCAACAACTCGAACGTCACCACGATCAACACGACCGTCGTGCCGGCGACCGGGGACACGACGGGTGGCGCCACCAACGTGCCGCCGCCCAGCGCCTCGACCACGCCGGGTGCACTCGAAACGATGAGCAATGGCGGCGACAGTTCCGAGCCCAACACGTCGGACAGCGCCACGACCGTGCTCGCGGACTCTCTGGACGGCGCCAGGAAGGCGGGCTCGACCACGCTGCTGAACGGCATGCTGAAGCAGACCAGCCCGACATCGGCGTCGAGCACGGTGCATGGCGTGCCGCCGGTGGACCAGGATTTCTCAAGCTGGGGTAACGAGGCCCTGTGGCAGTGAGCGCGAAACGCATCTCTTCTCTCCTCGCGGCCGTCGCGCTCTGCGCGGCAGGCGCCAGCGCCTTCGCGGCCGATCCAGGCGGCGCCTCGCTCGGGCAGACCCTGACCGGCGAGACCTGCACGCTCGGCGGCGGCAAGATCGCCTGCGGCGCCGACCCGGCGGCGGGAACGCTGCGCGTTTCCACTCTTTCGGCCGTCTTGCCGGCAGACGCCACTGCCCGCCGCGCCGCCATCCTGGCCGCTGCGAAAGCCTTGCCGGAGGGCCTCGCGACGGCCCGCGACGTGTCCTGCGATCCCGGCCAGTGGGTCGGCAACAGTGCGAACAAAATTCTTTTCCTCTGCACGCTGCGCGCGTCGAACTGGCCGCGCGTCATCCTGGTCAGTGCGGACGGATCGACGCTGGTGGCGGCCGAAGGCCTGCCGTCCATGCTGCCGGTTCTGGATACCGCGGCCCAGAACGCGCTCGGGCTGCCGCCCGCGCCCGCCGACGTTGCCGCGGCCGAAGCGCTGGTGAAGGCGAAATATCCCGCCGCGCTGAGCCTGGGCAGCGGCGATTTCTCCTCCTACAAGGCGCAGGTTGAGGCGGCGCGGCTCTATGGCGGCGCCGACAATTATGCGGGCGCCGAGGACTCCTACCGCAAGGCGCTTGCGATAGAGCAGAAGCTGTTCGGCGACAATTCGCTTGCTGCCGGCGAGACGCTGGCGGAGCTCGCGCTCCAGGTCTCCAACCAGGGCCGCTTCGACGAAGCGGCGGCGCTGTTCAACCGCGCCGCGCCGATCATCGAAGGCTCTCCCAGCAATGTTGCGCGGGCAAGGCTCGCGTCCTATCGCGCGCTCGATGCCGCTAACCAGCGCAAGTACGACGACGCGCTCAAATTCGCACGCGAGGCGACGGCCCAGCGCCGCGCCGAGGTCGACGCCGCGAAAGCCGCCTCGGTCGCCGACGCCCTCAACAGCGGCGAGCTGACGGCGCCCGTCGCGCTCGAAGGCGAGCTCGCGCATTCGCTGCGCATCGAGGCGGAGATGGCGCTGCGCCTCGGCGACAACGCTTCGGCCCAGGCCGCGGCGGAAGAGGCGCTCTGGATCATTACCGAGGAACCCGGCCTGCCGCTCTGGTGGAAGCCCGACATGGTGTCGCTGATGGGCGAGGTGAACACCGCGCAGGGCCGCGTCGTGGTCGCCGAGCGCGACTTCCTCGACGCACTGGCGCTGGACCAGAAGCTGTTCGGCGACACCGCGCCGACCGCGCGTGCGGAGCTTCGCGTCGGCCAGTTCTATGCGGAACAGCAGGTCTATCCGGCCGCGGTGAAGTCCTTCCGCGACGCGATCGCGATCCTGGCCAAGGACCCGGTGGCGCGCACGGAGGTCGTGTCCGATCAGATCGTCCCGTTCCTCGCCGCCGCTTCGGCACTGGGCGTGCAGGACCCGGCGCAGAAGGCGGCGCTCGACGCCGACATGTTCCGCGCGATGCAGCTCGTGAACTCGGGCATCGCCGACCAGACGATTGCCCGCGTCGCCGCCCGCGAAGCCGCCGGCGATCCGGCGCTCGCCAAGATGGTGGCCGATCTCCAGGCAGCAGAGACGTTGCGCGACAACGCCCGTCTCGAGCTGGTGGCCGAGAACGCCAAACCGAACGAGGAGCGCAACGGCGCGGCGGTCGCCAAATACGAAGCCGATCTCAAGGCCAGCCAGGCCAACGTCGACGCGCTCATGGCCAACGTCGCGAAGGCCTATCCGGACTACGCCAAGCTGGCCGATCCCGGTCCGGTCGCGCTCGCCGATTTCCAGCGCCAGCTCGCACCCGGCGAGGCCTATGTCGGCTTCGTGGTCGGGGCCAAGAGCAGTTTCGCGGTGGTCGTGACGCCCGGCGCGCTGACTTCCGTGCCGCTCACCGCCACCAGCGACGGCCTCGCGGGCGATGTTGCGGCGCTGCGCAGCGCCTTCGTGCCGAAGCTCGGAAAGCTGGGCGATTTCAGCCTGAAGAACTCCTACGCGCTCTATCAGCAGCTCCTGAGACCGACCGAGCCTGCGCTCGCGGGGGTGAACCACATCATCGTCGCGCCAGGCGCCAGCCTCGACAGCCTGCCGCTCGCGCTGCTCGTTACGTCCCCCTCAGCGGGCGGCTATGCCAACGCGGACTGGCTGGTGAAGCGCATGGCGGTGAGCCAGGTGCCGAGCCCTCGCGCCTATGTTTCGCTGCGCGCGGCGAACCATGCCGAAGCCCCGCGGCCGTTCTTCGGCGTGGGCAACCCGGCCTTTACCGGCGATGCCACCTCCGGCAAAGCGCTGTCGGCCCTTGCCGCGGCGTGCAACTCTGGCGGGCCGGTCGATCCCGCGCTGCTGCGCGCGCTGCCGCCCCTGCCGCAGACCGCGGCCGAGGTCCAGGCGGTCGGCGCCAGCTTCGGCGCGCAGCCGGGCTCGATCCTGCTCGGCGCCGCCGCGACCGAAAGCGCGGTGCGCGGTGCGAATCTCGGCGACTATCGCGTCCTCTATTTCGCGACCCACGGCATGTTGCCGGGCGAGTTGCACTGCCAGGCGGAGCCGGGCCTCGTGTTGACGCCGGGCTCGGGCGCCGCCTCGACCGCCACCGACGGCCTGCTCACCGCCAGCGAGATCGCGACGCTCAAGCTCAACGCCGACCTCGTCGTGCTGTCGGCCTGCAACACCGCGGCCAGCGGCGGCACCCGGATGGGCGGCGGCGCGCTGGAGGGCCTGGCGGACTCGTTCTTTGCGGCTGGCGCGCGCGCGGTAATCGCCTCGCACTGGGAGGTGCCCTCGGCGGCGACCCAGAAGCTGATGACCGGGGTATTCAGCCGCTATGCCGGCTCGCGTGACCTGGCCGAGTCACTGCGCCAGTCGCAGCTGGCCCTGATCGCGAATCCCGCAACGGCACATCCTTTCAACTGGGCGGCCTTTACCCTCATCGGCGATGCCGGTGTTACCGTGGCCCGCACAGCTTCTGCGCGCTGAGTGAGAGTGGAGACGACTATGCGCAAAACACTTCTGGCAATCACCGCGGCCCTCATGGCCGCCGGCACGGCACAGGCCGCCAGCCTGATCGTGGTCGAGGCGCGGGGTATCGCGCTCAAGCCCGGCACCCAGGTCGACGATTCCAAGCCGCTCACCCTCGCCCAGGGCCAGCACGTGACGCTGATCTCGACGACGGGCGCCACGCTGTCCATCGACGGACCCTACAACGCGCCGCCTTCGGCCGGCGGCGGCGGCAAGAGCGTGGCGGCGACGCTGGCAGCGCTGGGCACCGAGCGCAACGCGCGCACCGGCGAAGCCGGCGTCACCCGCGGCGGCGCGCCCAACAAGCTGCCCGAGCCGTGGCTGTTCGACGTGACGCGCAGCGGCAATGTCTGCCTGCAAGAGGGCACCCAGCCGGTGTTCTGGCGACCCGACGCGAAGTCGGCGGTGGTACTGACCGTGATGCCGGTCGACCGCAGCTGGAAGTCGAAGGGCGACTGGGCCGCGGGCGCCACCCGTATCACCGTCACCACCGACGTCCCGATGCACGGCGGCGCCGCCTATGTCGTGAACTATGCCGGCACCGACTATGCGCTGGCGGTCGCCACAGTACCGGCGAGTCTTGCCAACGACTCCATGCGTGCAGCCTGGATGGTGCAGAAGGGGTGTGAGGCGCAGGCCGAAGCACTTCTCCAACGCGCGAGCAAATGAACCAGTTCTTTGCGCGGCTGGCGGCGCTTCGGCGCAACAAGACCGCCGTCAACGCCGCAACTGCCGCCGCGATCGCCCTGGCGATGGCGCTGCTCGCCATGCTCGCGGTCGAGCGCATCTCGTTCCTTACCAATGCTGACCGCTTCGTGCGCGATTGGGAAATCGCGTTCCGCTCGCCGCCCGAGCCGCAGGACCCGGACATTCTGATCCTGGCGGTCGACGAGTCGGTGATGCAGCACTTTCCGTATCGCTCGCCCTTCGACCGCGGCTTCCTCGCGAACCTGCTGACGGCGCTGGACGCCAAGCACCCGAAAGCCATCGTTCTCGACTATCTGTTCGACCAGCCGACGGAGCCTGCCAAGGACGCCGCGTTGATGCAGGCGCTGCGCGGCCTCAAAACGCCGACGGTCGTAAGCTATTTCGATGCAGGCTCGACGCATAGCGCGGAGCAGACCGCCTATCTCGAGAAATTCGTACCGTCGAAGTTTTGGGCCAGCGCCAACCTTGGGACTGACCAGACAGACACCGCCCGCTGGATCGATCCCGGCCGTAAGACGCCGTCCGGCCGCCAGCTTCTTAGCGTGCAGCGTCGCGTGGCGCAGATCGCCGGCGTGGAAACGCCGAACGAACAGGTGCCGATTGTCTGGCACGCTGACGAAGGCAAGAACAAATCAGCCTTTTCCGAGCTGCCTGCGTGTGTGGCTGACGCTTGCTTGCCGACGCCGATGATCCTGCCGGAGTCAGTCTTCAAGGATAAGATCGTGCTGATCGGCTCGCACCTCACACTGGTCGACCAACACCGCACGCCGTTCGCTACCGACCCGACTGATCCGCGGGCGACGATTCCCGGCGTGCAGATACTTGCCCACGGCATCTCGCAGTTCATCCATCATCGCAGCCAGCCGGAGCTAACCTGGTTCGAAGACTTCCTGTTTGCTCTCTTGTTCGGTGGCATCGGCGCGTGGCTTGGTCTGTTCGATTACCAACTGATTCTGCGCACCGTCGCGATCACTTCGCTCGTGGCCGCAATCTGGGGCATTGGCGTCTTTGTGCTCTATGAGCAGTTCGGCATCATCGCAGGGCTGATCGCGCCCACCATCGCGCTCGTCGGCTCTTTCGGCGCGGTGGAATCCATCACCGGCCTCGACGCCCGGCGCCAGCGCACCTTCATCCGCAACAGCTTCTCGCTCTATCTGCCGCCCAAGGTCGTGCAGCAGATCGAGGACGATCCCGCGTTTCTCGACAATCTGGGCGGCGTGCGCCGCGACATGAGCCTGTTGTTCACGGACATCCAGGGCTTCACCACCATGGCCGAGAAGCTCGACCCGAAGGACGTGGGCCGCGTCCTCAATTCCTATCTCGACGGCATGACGGCGGCGGTGCAGAAGCACGATGGCACCGTCGACAAGTATATCGGCGACGCTGTCTTCGCACTGTGGAACGCACCGGTCGACATCGAGGATTATGGCACCAAGGCGGTACGCTGCGCCCTCGACATGGATGCCTTCACCGAGAAATTCCGTGCCCGGATGAATGCGGAAGGGATTCCCCTCGGAATGACCCGTATTGGCGTTCACGCCGGCGCGGCCGCGGTGGGCAATTTCGGCTCGAAGGTACGCCTCAGCTTCACGGCCTCGGGCGACGCGGTGAACGCCGCCTCGCGCCTGGAGGGGCTGAACAAGACCTTCGGCACAAGGCTCTGTGTCAGCGACGCGGCGAAAGTGCTATGCCACGACATCACCTTCCGTCCCATGGGGTCCGTGATCCTCAAGGGCAAGACGGAGGCGCTCGACGTCTGGGAGCCGTTGCAGGATGGGGCCGTGTCGGAGGAAAATCTCAAGCGTTATGCAGCCGCCTATGAGGCGGTGCGCGATCACGACGCGCGCGCCAAGGAAATGTTCGCCCGCCTCGCCGCCGACTTCCCCGACGACCCGCTCATTGCCTTCCACTACGAGCGCCTGCGCGAAGGCGAGACGGGCGTGAAGATCAAGATGACCGAAAAATGATCGTCTGGTCTGCGCTTGCTCTCGTGCTGCTGCTCATCGCCCGCTACTGGGGCGTGCCGGCGTTCGCGGACCAGATGGGCCCCTGGTACACGGCGGAGGTAGGCCACTGGCTGGTGATCGGCTCGGTCGTGTCGGTCACCCTGCTGATCGACGGTCTGATCCGCCATTTCTACTGGACGCGCTATCTCCAGCGCCGCCTCAACCGCGAAACGCCGGCGTTGATCCAGGACATCCTGACCGTCGCGCTGTTCCTGCTCGGACTGTCGGTCGGTCTGTGGTGGCAGGAAGGCTTCTCCTTCACAGGGTTCATCACCGCGTCCGGCGCGACGGCGATCGTGCTGGGCATCGCGCTGCAGACGGTCATCCAGGACTTGTTCAGCGGCCTGTCGATCAACCTCGACGGTTCCTATTCGCTGGGCGACTGGCTGACGATCTACTCCGACCAGATGCCGGAGCCGATCTACGGCCGCGTCACGCACATGACCTGGCGCTCGACCTTCCTTGCGCTGGACGACGGCCGCCGCGTCATGGTCCCCAACCACATCGCGACCGCAAACCCGGTGATGAACCATTCGCGCCCGGCCGATGCCAAGCGGTTGTCGATCCGTATGGGCATCGACGCCCGCATGCCGGCCGATCGCGTGATCGACATGCTGCTGGGCGAGGCATTCAAGGCGGCGCGCCGGCCGGGTCTCGCCCGCACGCCGGAGCCCAGCGTCGTGCTCACCGAACTCACCGCGGACGCGATGTTCTACGAGGTGCGGTTCTACTTCCATCCCGACCAGATCGAGCCCGCGGCGGCGAAGTCCATCGTGCTCACGGCCCTGCAGGACGTGATCATCCAGAACCGCATGCCGCAGCCGGTCACGCAGATCGAGATCACGCCGGCGCCGGACATCGACCTGGTGTTCGGCGAAACGGAAATCCGCAGCGCGCTGCACCACGCGACACTCTTCGCCAACGTGCTGAACGAGAGCCAGTCGCGGGAGCTCGCGAGCCTCTGCAGGGTCGTCGACTTCCCGCGCGGCACGAACCTGATGCAGCAGGGCGATCCCGGTGCCTCGATGTTCATCATCCTGGAGGGCGCCGCGCGCGTCAGCGTGCTGGGCGCCAACAACGATCCGCGCGAAGTCGCGGTGCTCGCGACCGGCGATGTGGTGGGCGAGATGTCCCTGATGACCGGCGCGCCGCGCAACGCGACCGTCACCGCGCTCACCCGCCTGCGCGTGTTGGAGATCACCAAGGCCCCGGTCGGTGAGTTGCTCGAGAAATCACCCGAGCTGCTCCAGCGCTTCAGTCACGTGCTGGCCAAGCGCGAGCAGGAACGCGCTGCCATCGCCCAGCGCGTGATCCAGGTCGCCGCCGTCGAGCAGGATCTGATGGCCCGGATGAAGCAGTTCTTCTCCCGCGTGATCGGCAACGATACCAAGCCGCACTAGGCGCGGCTCAGGCGAGCAGCCCGCTCGCCATCGTGGACAGGATGCCGATATAGGTCAGCTGATGGATCAGCTGGTCGAGGCCGAACAGGATCCAGTAGCGCTGGTCGTCCATGCCCCATTTGGTGCGCTTGTCGACCGCGATCTTCATCCAGTCGGCGTGGTAGTGGATCACGAACTCGGCTGCGAGCACGATCGCCATCGCCTTGACGCTGGCGCCCAGAATGATGAGCGCGGGGATCGTGCCGATGATGTGCAGCCCGGAATGGATGAAGCCGCCGAAATGGCCATAGATGCCCTTGGTGCGCACCTGGTATTCGGTCTGGAGCACGAAATCGCACAGGAAGTGCTTCAGCTCCAGCGCCAGCAACGCCCACAAGATGAGAGCCACGGTATGGCTCATTCCGGCAACGCCCTTTCGGTTTTCCGCCCTTGTCCCGTCGATAGTGCATATCGACTGTTACGGCAATTCTAAGGGGTCACAGCATTTTCCCGCATGACGGTCCGATCCTTGTGTTCCGTCACGTCCGGACTAGGATTTGCGTTGCCTCAGCAAGAAGGGCGTGGGAGCGATGGCGGCACCGCTGGTAGGGCAATCGGTCAAGCGGAAAGAGGATTTCCGCTTCATCACCGGCAACGGCCGCTACACCGACGACCTGACGAAGCCCGGCCAGACCTATGCCGCGTTCGTGCGCAGCCCACACGCCCATGCCCGTATAAAGTCGGTGGACATTGCGCCGGCGCGGAAGGTTCCGGGCGTGGTCGCCGTGCTGACAGGCGCCGACCTGGAAGCCGATGGCGTGAAGGGCCTGATCTGCGGGTGGATGATCCACTCCAAGGATGGCAGTCCGATGAGGATGGGCAACCATCCGGCGCTGGCCTCCAGCCGCGTGCGCCATGTCGGCGACCAGCTCGCAGTGGTTATCGGCGAAACCATGGCCGCCGCTGCTGCCGGTGCGGAAGCGGTCGCGGTGGATTACGAGGTCCTGCCGGCCGTGCTCGCGCCCGAAGATGCGCAAACATCGCCGGCACAGCTCCATGACGAGGCGCCACACAACGTCATCTACAACTGGCATCTGGGCGACGAGGCCAAGACGAAGGCCGCCTTTGCGTCTGCCGCGCACGTCGTCGAGCTCGACATCGTCAACAACCGGCTGGTGCCCAACGCCATGGAGCCGCGCGCCGCGATCGGCGAATACGACCAGGGCTCGGGCACCTTCACGCTGACCACCACCAGCCAGAACCCGCATGTCGCGCGGCTGGTGCTGTCCGCCTTCGTGCAGATCGCTCCGGAGCACAAGCTGCGCGTCATCGCGCCCGATGTGGGCGGCGGCTTCGGCTCCAAGATCTTCATCTATCCAGAAGAGACGGTCTGCATCTGGGCCGCGAAGAAGGTCGGCCGCCCGGTGAAGTGGACCGCCGACCGCTCGGAAAGCTTCCTGACCGACGCCCATGGCCGCGATCATGTCAGCAAGGCCGCGCTGGCGCTGGATGCGAGCGGCAGGATCACTGGCCTCAAGGTCCACACCATCGCCAATCTCGGCGCCTATATGTCGACCTTCTCGTCCTCGGTGCCGACCTATCTCTACGCCACACTGCTGTCGGGCCAGTATGACATCCCGGCGATCTATGCTGAGGTCGACGCGGTCTATACCAACACCTCGCCCGTCGACGCCTATCGCGGCGCGGGCCGTCCCGAAGCGACCTATGTTGTCGAGCGGCTGGTCGAAGAGGCTGCGCGCCAGTTGAAGATGGATCCAGCGGAGCTTCGCCGCCGCAACTTCATCCAGACCTTTCCGCACCAGACGCCGGTCATCATGGCTTACGACATCGGCGACTATGGCGCCTCGCTGAAGGAGGCGATGAAGGTTGCCGACGTGGCCGGTTTCGCCGCGCGCAAGGCAGACGCTGCGAAGAAGGGCAAGCTGCGCGGTCTCGGCTACGCAACCTATATCGAAGCTTGCGGCATCGCTCCGTCGCAGGCCGTGGGTTCGCTGGGCGCCGGCGTGGGCCTGTGGGAATCCGCCGAGGTGCGCGTCAACCCGACGGGCTCGGTCGAAGTGCTGACCGGCAGCCACAGCCACGGCCAGGGCCACGAAACCACCTTCGCCCAGCTCGTTGCCGACCGCCTCGGCGTCCCGATCGAAACCGTCGAGATCGTGCACGGCGACACGGACAAGGTGCAGTTCGGCATGGGCACCTATGGTTCCCGGTCCGCAGCCGTCGGCATGTCTGCCATCAGCCGCGCGCTGGACAAGGTGGTCGACAAGGCCAAACGCATCGCCGCGGTGGTGATGGAGCTGCCGCCCGGCGAGGTGTCGTTCGCGGACGGCGTCTTTGCCGGCATCCATTCCAACAAGCGCATGGTGTTCGCCGAAGTCGCGCTCGCGGCCTATGTCGGCCACAAGTTCAACACCCAGGAGATCGAACCGGGCCTCAAGGAAACCGCCTTCTACGATCCGCTCAACTTCACCTTCCCGGCCGGCTGCCACATCTGCGAGGTCGAGATCGACAAGGACACCGGCGCCACCCGCATCGTGAACTTCACCGCTGTCGATGATTTCGGCACCGTCATCAACCCGATGATCGTCGAGGGCCAGGTCCATGGGGGCATCGCGCAGGGCATCGGCCAGGCGTTGCTGGAGCACGGCATCTACGACAGGGAGACCGGCCAACTCCTCACCGGCTCGTACAACGACTACGCGATGCCGCGCGCCGACGACGTGACCGACTTCAAGGTTGGCATGACGATCACGCCGTGCCCCTCCAATCCGCTGGGCGTGAAGGGTTGCGGCGAGGCCGGCGCCATCGCCGCGCCGGCGGCGGTGATGAACGCGGTCACCGACGCGCTGGGCATCAAGACCTTCGACATGCCCGCGACACCGGAGAAGGTCTGGCGCGCTGCGAACGCGCGCGCCTGACGCCGGCGGATGTGGATCGCGACCGCTTCCCTGCCTGATGCCCTTGCCGCCGATCTGGTGGCGGGCAAATTCGCGGCCGTCGCCGCGCTGAAAGGTACCGACCCGCCCACGTCCTTCGCGCGCGGCATTGCACTCGCCAATCTCGGCCGTGCCCGCGACGCCCGTGCCGCGTTCGAGGTGGCGCTTTCCGAGCCCGCGCTCGCCAGTGCCGCGACGGTCGAGATGGGCTTCATCGATCTCACCACGCCCGACAGCTGCGCCGCGGTAGTCGCGCGCATGGCAGGGCTGGCGCCGAAGCTGACCGGCGTGCTCGCAGCCCGCGCCTATCACCTTGTCGGCGCCGCCGAATTCCGCCAGATGCATGTCGGCGAAGCGCTGGACGCGCTGACCGTGGCGCAGAAGGCCTATCGCACCGCCATGAATGAGCGCGGCGAGGCGCAGGTGCTGGATACGCTCGGCATGGTGCACCAGGTGGTCGGCAACGAGACCGGCGCGCTGGTGTCCTACGCGCGTTCGCTGGCGCTCAAGACGCGGGCTGGTGACCTTTTTGGTGCCGCGATCACGCTCGGCAATCTGGGCCGCTACGCCGGTGCGCTGGGCCGCACCGAAGATGCACGCGGCTTTCTGGGCCTCGATTTCCAGATCGCGCAGGAGCTGGGTGACGCGCGCGGCCAGGCCCGCGTGCTGGTTGACCTGGCCGGGCTCGCCCGCGCCGAAGGCGATCTCGCCGTGGCGCGCGAGCAGATTGGCCGCGCCCACGACATGGCAGCCGCGGCCGGCCAGCGCCAGCTCGAATTCGAAACGCTGCTGGAACTCGCGATCACCGAGATCGCCGCAAAGAACAGGGACAAGGCCCGCAACCTGCTGGAAGACGCGCGCCTGAAGGCTGGCGCCGAGCCCTCGGAGTTCGACCGCCTCTACCTCAACTGGATCGATGCGCGCCTCACCGACGACCCGGCGCGCGCCCTCGCGCTGCTGGACGAAACCGTCACCGGCTTCCGCGACGCGGACATTCCGTCGCTCGAGATCGAAGCCCGTCTCGCCCGTGTCGAGCTCCTCCTCGGCGCCAGGCGTCAGGCCGAAGCCGAGCGCGAAACTCTCATCGCGCTCAAGCGCGCCCGCGAGCGCAGTCTGCCGCGCTACCGCGTGCGCATCGGCGAGTTCATGGAGCGGCTGCAACTCTCCGAAGGCGTCGCCGAGGAAAGCGGCAAGCCGATCGACGAGAATCCATCCAATGCCGTCGACGGCTACATCGTGCGCAACCGGTTGGGCGGCGGTACCTTCGCCACGGTCTACCGCGCCTTCGACGTCGAACGGGCCCGCGAGGTCGCACTCAAGGTGCTCGACCTGGAATCCCGCTACGGCAAGGTCGAGCGCGAACGCCTGCTCGATTCCGCCCGCCTCGACATGGAGGCCGCGAACCGCGCCCGCCATCCGGGCCTGGTGAAGGTGTTCGCCATCGGTCGCGACGCGCGCGGCAACGTCTACCTGTCGGTGGAGTTCATCGCCGGTAGCGACCTGCGTGAGCGCCTCGACGGCAAACCCGCGAAAGACCCGAAGACTGTGTGTTCGACATTGGCCGACGTGGCCGAAGCGCTGGCCGCGCTGCACGGGCAGGGCGTCGTACATCGCGACCTGAAGCCCGAGAACATCATGCTGCGCGCCGACGGCTCGCCGGTGATCGTGGATTTCGGCATCGCCCACATCAACGGCATTGCGCAGAAGCCCGGTTCGGTCTCACGCGGTTCGCCTGAATATTTCTCGCCCGAACAGGCTCGAGGCGAACCTCCGCAGCCCTCGGACGACATGTTCTCCATCGGCATCATCCTGTGGGAGTGGGTGCACGGCCTGCGTCCCACCTCGTCCTTCGGCCCCGCGCACAAGTCGTCCTTTTTCAGCAGCCGTGCCGCGCCGAAGACGCCCGACGAGCTCGCCGGCGCGCTCACGGAAGCGAAGGGCGCCAATCGCCCGACTGCCGAAGAGGCCGCAAAGCTGCTGAGGGCCTTCGCGCAATGATCGACGGTTACGACCTGGACCGTGACCTCGGCGCCATCAATCGCGCACTGAAGAGCGATATGCCGGAGGCTGCGATCTTCTACTGCGGCCGGGCGCTGGAGGTCACCTCGGCCCGCGCCGTCGCCGCTCTCAACCTCGATCCCGGCAATCAGGTCTTCGCCAATCTCGACACGCTGGAGCGGCTCTCCTGCATCTCGCGCCCCGCGCTCTATCTCGGCCACGCGCTGCGGCGCCTCTCCAACGACGCGCGCCACATCCTGCGCCCGCTCTCGCCGCACGATGCCGATTTCGCCGCGCTGTGCCTCGGCCCCTGGCTTAACTGGTACATGGAGGATTATTTCCGGGGGCCCCACGCGAAGCCCGCCGATGAAAGCTTCGGCCTCTCCACCCCGCTGTCCGGCGGGACGGTGGCGAAAGTGCTCAGCCTGCTGCGCCGGGATACCGACAAGGACCTCTCCGGCGAACTGCTCGGCTGCTGTGATGACCGCGTGGCGCATCTGCCCGCCTTGTCGGCGATGGTTGCGGAGCAGCTGATTTCCTGCGGCCACGCCGACCAGGCGCAGCAGGTCTTGCAACGCGCGCTCGCCTGCGTCCCCGACGACATCCGCCTCAACCAGCTCTTTGCACTCGGCTTGCGCAGGGCCGGTCACCCGGAAGAGGCGATCGAGCGACTCAAAACCCTTTCCGGCAAGTTCTCCGAAGACGAAGAGACGCTCGGCATCACCGCAGGTGCACTCAAGTCGTGGTGGGAAGGCGGCCGCGGCCCCACCACCGCGCTGGCGCAGGCGCTCAAGCTCTATCTCAAGGGCTGGCAGGTGAGCCGCGAGCGCAATCTCTATCTCGGTGTCAACGCCGCCGCGCTGATGCTGTGGCAGCAGGACACCCGCGCCCGTGCGCTGGCCCAGCGGCTGGTCGAGATCTTCGCCGCCCGCAACGCACAGCTCGCCAGATCGGGCGTCGATGTCGACGCGATGCGCGACTACTACGACATGGTGACGGAATCGGAAGCGCGCCTGCTGGCCGGCGAGGAACAGTCCGCGCGCGACCTTTACACGAAAGCATTCCTGCGCTTCGAAGTGCGCAAGGGCGACATCGCGGGTTCCCGCACCCAGGCGAATCGCTCGCTGATGCAGATGGGGCTGAAGCCGCTTTAATCTCAACTGTCATGGCCCGCGACTGCGGGCCCCCCCGTTCGGTTCTGTATACGGGTGATCCTTCCGCGAACGCGGGTGCAGACGTCAGCTGGGTGGCCCGCAGTCGCGGGCCATGACACTGTTTTTTGCGATTCCGTGCGGCCGCAAACCACCATAAGCTGAGCGTTCAGGGGGATTCATGACACTCAAGGTCACGTACAAGTCGCCGCCGTATCGCGACAAGGTTCTCGATTTCGACGACACGGTGCAGACCATCCGCTTCGGCCGCACGCCCGGCTCGGAGGTCGCGTTCCCCGAGGAGATGGCGATCATCGGCCACGATCACTTCGCGCTCCGGCATGAGGCCGGTGCGTACAAGTTCGTGATCAACCCGCACCACCGTGTCTATCTCTACGGCAGGGACGTGTTCGACGGGCAGGAACTCGGTGGCGCCAACGAAGTTCGCCTTGGTACCAAGGAAGGCCCGCGCCTTCTGCTCGAACCGGCGACCGCGCATGCCGCCGGTTACGTCTCGACCGAGCCGCAGGGGCGCAGCGCCACCGAAGCCGATGTCGCGCGTTCCAACGCACGCTGGACGCACATCCTGGGCGGCGCCGTCGCCCTCCTGCTGCTGGTCGGGCTGTTCGCCTACTGGTCGCTCCGCGATTCCATCCAGCCGATCTACGCCAGCGCTGGTTCGGGCACCGATTTCTCCGCCATCATTGCGAAGTACCAGAAGTCGGTGTTCCTGGTGGACGAGGTCGACGCCGGCGGCGGCTCGCATAGCGGCGCCACCGCATGGGTGGTGCAGATGCCCGACGGCACCAGGGCGTTCGCCACCAACGCGCATGTCGGCGAGATGCTGACCGAAGCGCGCAGCAAGGGCTATCGCCTCGTCGTGCGCTCGCCTGTTGCTCCTTATACGGAATATACGATCACCGACGCTCTCGTTCACCCTGCCTATGCCGCGTTCAACGCCACGGTGGCCGACGCCTACAAGAAGGCGAGCACCGGTGCGCTGCGCGAGGTGCAGCTCTCGCCGGCCTACGACGTCGCGGTGCTGATTCCCGACCGCCAGGACGGCATCCCCGATCCGCTGCCGCTGGCCAAAGACGTCACGCTCAAGGCGCTGCATGCGGGCCAGCCCATCGCCTTCATCGGCTATCCGGCGGAGAACCTGGTCAGCTTCGACACCAATGCACCGACGCCGACCTCGCAGGTCGGCATCATCACCTCGCTGCGCAACTTCTTCCTGACGGCGGACGGCGGCCCGGCGCAGCTGATCGAGGATTCGCTGCCCTCGGCCGGTGGCGCGAGTGGCAGCCCGATCTTCGACGCCAACGGCAATGTCGTGGCGCTGCTGTCGGGTGGCAACAACATCACGTCCAAGGAAGGCCGCATCCCGAACGCGGCGCTGGTGAACTTCGCGCAGCGCGTGGACCTGCTGGTCGAGCTGATGAACGGCCGCGCCAGTGCGGATCTTGCCGACAACCGGCGCATGTGGGCCGACGCGCTGACGCGCTGGAGCCGCCCGCCGGAAGCCATCGCCGCGGTGTACGCCAAGTCGTTCGAGGAGACGGAAGGCAAGCTCACCTCCTTCTCCAAGGATGGCCAGACCGGCGCGCCCGATGCGCTGTTCGACAAGCGCTCGGCCGAGACCTACGACTTCGGTCTCGCCGCCGACACGCGCTATCTCGTGACGGCTTACACCCCGTCTAAGAAGCCGATCCGCGTCGTGGTCTACAACGCCGACGATCCCGGCTCGCTGCTCGACACGACCGTGTATGTCGCCGACGGCCCGCTGACGGTGCTCGAGGTGCCTGCCGGCACGCCCGGCAAGGTGAAGATCGCGGTGATCTCCGAAGCCACCGACAACGGTTCGCCCGACACGTCGCCGGTTCCGTTCAAGCTGAACGTCTACTGGTCGACTTCGAAGCCTGCGCCCGGCAACGGCCAGCAGACCGGCTCCAGCCGCACCGGCCACACGCCGCCCGCCCAGCCCGCGCCGACACAGCCCCCGGCAAACCCGGACCAGCCAACGCCCGAACACCCGGCAGCGCCAACCCATCCCGCTCAACCGCCGCCCGCAAGCGGCGGCGACAACGGCGGCGACGTGGGGCAGGGGCCGAACCAGTCAACGCACTAAGGGCGGCAAAATGATCGCAGCGACATTGTTCAACGGCGCGGTCGAGCTGTTTCTCGACGACGCCGGCATAGACGCCCTTATCTCCGAGCTACGAAGTCTGCGGGGCAAGACCACCCACGTCCACATGATGACTCATGGATGGGGCGGAAAAGAGTTGGCGGAAAATGTCCCGCACGGCGATTTGGTCAACCACCTAATCGTTTATTCGAACACTGAATTTTCGAAGTCGGAGTCTTGACCGGACTTTACAGCTCACCCCGCAGCATCCGGATGATGCCGGAGAAATCCACACCGCCGTTCCCTTTCGCTGCGAACAGCGAATAGAGCTGCGCCGCTTCTGCGCCCAGCGGCGTCGTTGCGCCGGCGCCCGCGGCGGCGGCCTGTGCCAGCTTCAGGTCCTTCAGCATCAGGTTCGTCGCGAAGCCGCCGGTGTAGTCGCGGTTCGACGGCGCCGCCGGCACCGGTCCCGGCACCGGACAGTAGGTCGTGACCGACCAGCATTGCCCCGACGCGGCGGAGATGATGTCGAACAGCTTCTGGTGCTCCAGCCCCAGCTTCTCGCCCAGCGCAAATGCCTCGCATGTCCCGATCATCGAGATCGCGAGCAGCATGTTGTTGCAGATCTTAGCCGCCTGGCCCGCGCCCGCGCCACCCGCGTGCACGATGCGCTTGCCCATCTTCTCCAGCACCGGCTTCGCCCGCGCGAACGCGCGGTCCGAGCCGCCGCACATGAACGCCAGCGTGCCCGCTTCCGCGCCGCCGACGCCGCCCGACACCGGCGCATCGAGGAAATCGAACCCGGCCTTCAGCGCCGCCACGTGCACCGCGCGCGCCGAGTCGATGTCGATGGTCGAGCAGTCGATCAGCAGCGCATCCTTGCGCGCCGCCGTCAGCACGCTCGCGTCTTCCAGGTAAACCGAGCGCACATGCGCCCCCGCCGGAAGCATGGTGATGACGATGTCCGCGTCCGTCACGGCCTCCAGCGCGGTCGCCGCTTCCTTGCCGCCCGCGTCGACGACCGGCTTCAGCGCCGCTGGGCTCACGTCGAACGCCAGCACCTGCTCCTGCGCCTTGAGAAGATTGCGAGCCATCGGCCCGCCCATGTTGCCGACTCCGATGAAGGCCACGGTGCTCATAGCGGAAGCTCCTTTTCGCCCAGCGGCAGGAAGTAGTGGTCGATGTCGGCTTCCGGCACTTCGGCCAGTGTCGCCGGCTTCCACTTCGGCTTGCCGTCCTTGTCGATGATGGTGGCGCGCACGCCTTCGTAGAAGTCGTGGCCCGCGATCACCCGGTTCACCATGCGGAATTCCATCCGCATGCAACCGTCGAAGGAGAGATTTGTGCCCTTGCGCAGCTGCCGGAACGCGAGCCGCGTCGCCGTCGGCGATTTGCCGCGGATCTGCTTCGCCGCATCGAGCGCCCAGTCCGAGCCGTCGCGCTCCAGCCGCTCCAGTACCCCGTCCACCGCATGCGCTGCGAACGCCACATCGATCTTCTCGCGATGCGCCGCCATCGGCGCCTCGGGCGCATCTTCCGCCAGCTCGCGCAACGCCACCGCCACGCTCTCGCCGCCGCACAGCTTCTCGATCAGCGTTTCGCGCTGCTTCGCCGGCACGTAGTGCGTCGCCACGCCCGCATACAAGGCATCCGCCGTCTTCAGCCGCGCGCCGGTCAGCGCCAGGTACATGCCGATCTCGCCGGGCAGGCGCGGCAGGAAGAAGCTCCCGCCCACGTCCGGGAACAGGCCGATGCCGGTCTCCGGCATGGCGAACAGCGTGCTCTCGTCCGCGATGCGGTGGCTGCCGTGCACGCTCACGCCCACGCCGCCGCCCATCACGATGCCGCGGATCAGCGCGATGTACGGCTTGGGATAGTGCTTGATGTACGCGTTCAGCAGGTACTCGTCGCGATAGAACTCGACCGCGTAAGGCGTGCCCGCCTTGCCCGAGTCATACAGCGTGCGGATGTCGCCGCCGGCGCAGAAGGCGCGCTCGCCCGCGCCCTCCACGAGCACGCATTTCACCGCGTCGTCCGCCGCCCAGTCCTTCAGCTGGGCATGCAGCGCCACCGCCATGCCGTGCGTCAGCGCATTCAGCGCCTGCGGCCGGTTGAGCGTGACGATCGCCGCCACGCCGCGCCTCTCGAACAGGATTTCCGCCTCGCTCACCCCCGCACGACCCTACTTCATCGTCGGGATGACGAAGCTTGCGTTCTCGCGCACGCCGCCCTTGGGCCAGCGCGCCGTCACGGTCTTGACCCGCGTCCAGAACCGCACGCCTTCTGGCCCGTGCTGGTTCACGTCGCCGAAGGCGCTCCGCTTCCAGCCGCCGAAGGTGTGATAGGCGAGCGGCACCGGGATCGGCACGTTGATGCCCACCATGCCCACCTGCACGCGGCTCGCGAATTCGCGTGCCGCGTCGCCGTCGCGGGTGAAGATCGCCACGCCGTTGCCGTACTGATGGTTGGTCGGCAGCGCCAGCGCACTGTCGAAATCCTCCGCCCGCGCGATCTGCAAGACCGGCCCGAAGATCTCGTCCTGGTACGTGCCCATCTCCGGCGTCACGTGATCGAACAGCGAGCCGCCGAGGTAGTACCCGTTCTCGTAGCCCTGGAGCTTGAAGCCGCGTCCGTCGACCACCAGCCTGGCGCCCTCCTTCACGCCCTGGTCGATATAGGCTTTCACCTTGTCGCGGTGCTGCGCCGTGACCATCGGCCCGTAGTCCGCATCCGGATCGGTCGCCACGCCGACCTTCAGGCTCTCCACCCTTGGCTTCAGCCGCGCCACCAGCGCATCTGCCGTCTTTTTCCCCACCGGCACCGCGACCGAGATCGCCATGCAGCGCTCGCCCGCCGAGCCATAGCCCGCGCCGATCAGCTCGTTGGTCACCTGGTCAAGATCAGCGTCCGGCATGATGATGGCGTGGTTCTTGGCCCCGCCCATCGCCTGCACGCGCTTGCCGTTCGCCGTGCCGCGCGCATAGACGTACTGCGCGATCGCCGACGAGCCGACGAAGCTCACCGCCTGGATGTCGTGGTCGTCGAGGATCGCGTCCACCGCTTCTTTGTCGCCGTTCACCACCTGGAGCACGCCGGCCGGCGCGCCCGCCTCCATCATCAGTTCCGCCAGTCTCATCGGCACCGACGGGTCCTTCTCCGACGGCTTGCAGATGAAGGTGTTGCCGCAGGCGATCGCCACCCCGAACATCCACATGGGGATCATCGCCGGGAAGTTGAACGGCGTGATGCCGGCCACCACGCCCAGCGGCTGGCGCATCGAATAGATGTCGATCGACGGCCCCGCGCCTTCCGTGTACTCGCCCTTTTGCAGGTGAGGGATGCCGCAGGCGAACTCGATTACCTCCAGCCCGCGCTGCACGTCGCCGCGCGAATCCGCCAGCACCTTGCCGTGCTCCGAAGACAGCATGTGGGCCAGCTCGTCCATGTGCTTCTCGACCAGCGCCTTGAAGGCGAACATCACGCGCGCGCGGCGCTGCGGGTTGACCGCGCGCCATTCCACGAACGCCTTCTTCGCCACCTCTACGGCGTGGCGCATCTCGGCCTTGGTCGCGAACGCCACCTTGGCCTGCACCTCGCCGGTCGAGGGATTGTAGATGTCGCCGAACCGCCCCGATGTGCCCTCGACTGCCTTGCCGTTGATGAAATGGCCGATGGTGCGCATGAGCTGCTCTCGGGAAGGGGTGTCGCGGTCGTTCCTACACCCGCCATCCCGCGAAAAAAAGCTGCCTTAAGGCAATCTAATTTCCGCGTGAAGCAGACGGATTTCGCGATGTAATGTTGCACATCGCGCGCACCCGGAGACCGTCCATGTCCGCCATCTACGAAACGCTTTTGATCGAGAAGAAGGGCCAGGTGGACTGGGTCACAATGAACCGGCCCGACGCGCTCAACACGCTGAACACGCAGCTCGTCGACGACCTGCTCGACTATTTCGCGAAGCTTTATTTCGACCGCAGCGTTCGCATCGTCGTGCTGCGCGGGGCAGGGCGCGCCTTCTGCGCCGGCCTCGACATCAAGGAATCCACTCAGCGCCGCAACACGCCCAACCCCAATGCGCCGAAGGGCGGGCCGGACGCCGGCCTCTACAGCCAGCGCCGTATCAGCGAGATCGTGATGCGCATGCGCCGCTGCGGCCAGCCGATCATCAGCCTGGTGCAGGGCCCGGCCTGCGGCGGGGGCTTCGCGCTGGCGTTGGCGTCCGACATTCGCATCGCTGGTGAAAGCTGCCGGATGAACGCCGCCTTCATCCGCATCGGCCTGTCGGCCTGCGATATCGGCGTCTCCTACTTCCTGCCGCGCCTCGTCGGCGTGTCGGTCGCGTCCGAGTTGATGCTCACCGGCCGCTTCATCAAGGCGGATCGCGCGCTGAAGGTCGGCCTGGTCAGCGAGGTCGTCCCCGACGCTGACCTTGCCAGGGCCGCCGAACCCTACATCGAGGAGATGATCACCACCTCGCCGCTCGGCCTGCGCCTCACCAAGGAATGCCTGAACATGAGCGTCGATGCGGGGAGCCTCGAAGCCGCGATCAACATGGAAGACCGCAACCAGATCCTGACCAGTCAGACCAGCGACGTGAGAGAAGGCATGGCGGCCTTCCTGGAAAAGCGGAAGCCGAATTACACCAACACATAAGAAGGAAACACCATGCAAGTCTCACTCAAGGGCCGCGTCGCGCTCGTCACCGGCGGCAGTCGCGGGATCGGCAGGGCCATTGCGCTCAGCCTCGCGGAGGCCGGCGCCGACGTGGCGGTGAACTACCGCCGCGACGAAGGCGCCGCCAAGGAAACCGTCGCCGAGATCGAAAAGCTTGGCCACAAGGCGCGCGCCTATTCCGCGTCCGTCGAGAACTGGGACGAAGACGTCGCCATGGTCGCCGGCGTGCTGAAGGATTTCGGCTCCATCTCCATCCTGGTGAACAACGCCGGCATCGCCTCACGTGGCAACGCCGTTGCCGACACCGACCCGGCCGAGATGGAGCGCGTGGTGCGCGTGCACGCCTTTGGCCCGCACTATCTGAGCAAGCTCGTCATCCCGCACATGCGCAAGGAGAAGCGCGGCGACATCATCATGATCTCGTCGGTCGCGACCAAGGGCATGGGCCCGAACGGCGCGCCCTACAACATGGGCAAGGCGGCAATGGAAGCGCTCGCGCTCACACTGGCCAAGGAAGAGCGCCAACACAACATCCGCACCAACATCGTGGCGCCCAGCCTGACCGTGACCGAGATGGGCATCCGCCTCACCAAGGCCCGCACCGGCGGCGACATCCACAAACTCGACGCGTCTTCGCCTTTCGGCCGCGTCAGCGTCCCCGAAGACGTCGCCGCCGCCGTGACCTGGCTGGTGTCCGACGCCAACCCCTACGCCAACGGCCAGAAGATCAACATCGACGGGGGAATCTGACTCCGCCTGTCATCCCCGGCGAGCACCGCGTGCTCAAGTGCGCGGTGTGAGGGAAGGGGATCCACGACTGGGCTCGATGTGAGCCATGGATTCCCTTCCCCTCGCTTCGCTCGGCTGGGAATGACAAGTGGGGCTCAATCGATGATCTCCCCCTTCGCCCGCGCGACACCCTCCTTCATCGCCCGCACCTTCTCCGGCGCATGCCCCTCCCACACAGAGACCTCGCCCGTCACCCGCAGCGGCTCGCGTGAGCGATAAGATTGCGTCGGGTTGCCGGGGAATTTCTTGTCGGTGAGGTTCGGGTCGTCGACGAACGCGCCGGTCGGCTCGACGATGTAGATTCGCTGCCGCGCGTCGCCCTGCGCCAGCTCCGCACCCCAGATCGCCGCGTCCAGCGTTGCGCTGAAATACACCCACGACAGCGGCTTCCGCGTGCCGAAGTTCGAGGCGTAGCCCACTACGATCGTGTCCCCCACCACCAGGTCGGCGCGCGTGCCGTGATAGAAGACCCGCGTCGTCTCATTGTTCGTCATCGTCTGCTCCTCTTTTGAGGGTCACGCTCATGCACCGGCCCCAGGGGCTTGCGGCAAGCCCCACCCTGGGTTAGACGATGATGGTGGTGGAAAGATCCGCGTTTCACGTGCGCGCCTCTCTGCCAACCCCATAAAATCACAGCGATTTTCGCCTTCTGGCGCGTGCTCCGATCTGTCTGCTTGACAAGAACAAAGACAGAACATATGTTGCGGATTCCTCCCACACATTGAGAGAACCATGACCGATCACGCCCAGCCGGGTGCGGCCGCGGCTGAGCCCGTGCCGTTCGAGCCCGACGAGACCTACGACCTGCGCAAACAGGCCGCACAGACCATGCTCAACTACCTTGAGAAGTCCGAAGCCATGCTCGCGCGCTGCGAGATCGTGATGCGCGACAAGGGCAGCGACCAGTTCACCGCTGCCAACGCCGCCGTGCGCCTTATGAAGGCCGGTGGCGACATCACGAAGGCGCTGATGCTCGCTGCCTTCGGCGAGACCCGCCACCGCAGCATCAGCGAGAAGGTCGAGCAGCCGCGTCCCCAGCGCACCGACCAGGTCGCGCAGGATATCGACGCCGCGACGGCCCTTATGGCGCGTGAGCTTCGTGCCCTCACGGAAGAGATCGTCAGCGATGCTGAGAAGGACCGCCTTATCACTTGCGGAGCGCCGGCGCCGCAGTGTGCCGAATTGCCGTCGCGAGGCGACCCGTGTCCGCCCAACGCAGCAACATGAAGCGCCGTTGCGCGATAAGGCGTGACGCCCGGCTCCGCCGCGCCACCCTGCGCAAGACGATCCTCGAGCGTGCCCAAGGCCTTGCACCGAAAATGACGGAATTGAACGTCGGCTTTTCGACACTCCCCCCAACCCGGCGGGGTGCGCCGATCGGCAACCGCAACGCCCGCAAACACGGCGCCCGCTCCTGCGAACGCCGCGCGTTGTTCGCGGAAATCCGCGCCCACCTTGCGGAGGGCCGGGCCCTGCTTGCTAAGCTGCGCCCAGAAAGACATCGAAGGGAAGACACGCCATGAAAGCCGCAGTTCTGCGTGAGGTCGGCAAGCCGCTCGTCATCGAGAACGTCCAGATCAACAAGCCCGGGCCGAACGAGGTGCTGATCCGCACGGCCGCCGCCGGGGTTTGCCATTCCGACCTGCACTTCATCGAGGGCTCGTATCCCGCCCAGGTGCCGGTGGTGCTCGGCCATGAATCGGCGGGTATCGTGGAAGCGGTCGGCAGCGAGGTGCGCACCTGCAAGCCTGGCGACCACGTCATCACCTGCCTGTCGGTGTTCTGCGGCCATTGCGAGCACTGCCTCGGCGGCCACATGTCGCGCTGCCAGAGCCCGGAGGTGCGCCGCCAGCAGGGCGACGATCCGCGCATCACGCAGGACGGCAAGCCGATCAACCAGTTCCTGAATCTGTCGTCCTTCGCCGAACAGATGCTGGTGCATCAGCACGCGGTGGTCGCCGTGCGCAAGGACATGCCGCTCGACCGCGCGGCGCTGATCGGCTGTGGCGTCACCACCGGCGTCGGCGCAGTGATCCACACCTCGAATGTGCGTCCCGGCGAGACGGTGGCGGTGATCGGCTGCGGTGGCGTGGGTCTCGCTGCGATCAACGGCGCGGCCATTGCAGGTGCCGGCCGCATCATCGCGATCGACGTCAACGGCACCAAGCTCAACCTTGCCAAGCATTTCGGCGCCACCGATGTGGTGAACGCAAAGGAAGGCGATCCGGTCGGCCAGGTGCTGGAGATGACCAAGGGCGGCGTGCATCACTCGTTCGAGGCGATCGGCCTCAAGCAGACGGCGGAACAGGCGTTCCGCATGCTGGCGCGCGGCGGCACGGCGAACGTGATCGGCATGATCCCGCTCGGCACCAAGATCGAGCTCGACGGCTTTGCCTTCCTGGGCGAACGCCGCATCCAGGGTTCGATCATGGGCTCCAACCGCTTCCCGATCGACATGCCCCGCCTGATCGACTTCTACATGGCGGGCAAGCTCAAGCTCGACGACATGATCAGCCAGCGCATCAGGCTCGAACAGATCAACGACGCCTTTGCCGAACTGAAGCGCGGCGAGGTGGCGAGGTCGGTGATCCAGTTCGACGTCTAGGCGCGGTTCCCTCCCCGCGTCGCAGGGAGGGTTCGCATTAATCTTTCGACTGTTGCGCCGGCGCCCGCCCGCCCGATCGGGCCGCCGAGCGGCAATCCACAGAAAATCGTGAACCGGAACAACTGCCTGACGCCTCCGTAATCCTCGCCGCGGTTACCGTCCTCGATCAAAGGGTTTTGCGGCCCGGGCAGGAATGCGATATTGCGCGCTATTCCCGGTGGGGGCTGGGAAGCGATTTGGAGCGCATCGGGTGCACTTGGGCGTGCAGATCATTGGCTGGATCTTTGTCGCCCTGGCGGTGATGGGTGCGGCGTACACGCTGCTTTCTGCCGGCATCGTCGGCCGTTTTGCCGCTGCGCACCTGCCCGGCGCAGGCGAACTGCCGCCGGTCACGCTATTGAAGCCGCTGCATTTCGATTCGCCGGGTCTCGAGGATGATCTCGATACCTTCCTGAACCAGGACTACCCGTCGCCGATCCAGATCGTCTTTGGCGTGCAGGACCCGTCCGATCCGGCCATCGCCGTCGTCAATCACCTGAAGGCGCGGCATCCGGATATCGATATCGCGCTGGTCATCGACCAGCGCCGCTACGGCTCCAACGCCAAGATCTGTAACCTGATCAACATGGCGGAGCACGCCAGGCACGGCATTCTGGTGCTCAGCGACAGCGACATTGCCGTACCGCGCGATTACCTGACCAAGGTCGTCAGTGCGCTCAGCCAGCCGGGCACCGGCGCCGTGACCTGCCCCTACACCGGCCACGCCGGTTCGCGGGCGTGGTCGACACTCGCCGCCATGGGAACCACCTACAACTTCCTGCCCGACATGGTCTTCGGCACGTTCTGGGGCATCGCCGACGCCTGCCTCGGCTCCACCATCGCGCTGACCCGCACCACGCTCGACAACATCGGCGGCTTCGATGCCTTCTCGAACTATCTGGCGGACGATTACGAGATCGGCCGAGCGATCCGCCACCGCGGTCAGCGCATCGCCGTGCTGCCCATGGCCGTCAGCCATCGCTGCACGGAACAAACCCTGGCCGACCTGTTCCGTCACGAGCTGCGCTGGAGCCGCACCGTGCGCGTCCTGCGTCCCTGGTCCCACGCCGGCGCCGTGATCAGCCATCCGTTCCCGCTGGCGCTGGCCGGCCTCGCGTTGCTGGGTGCCCACATTGTTCCATTGGCGGTCCTGGCGTTGAGCCTGCTGGCCCGCTGGACACTAAAAGCGCAGGTGGAACGGGCGTTTGCCGCGGGTTCCGGCCCTGCCTGGCTCTTGCCGCTGCGCGACACTATATCGATAGCGGTTTTCATGGCGTCGTTTTTCGGTCAGAAGGTCGCCTGGCGCGGTAGCCGCTTCGAGGTCCGGGCCTCGGGCGCCATGTCCCAGATCTAAGGATAGCACACGAGATGAAGGCTCTTTTCCTCCAGGCGCCGTCCTTCGACGGCTATGACGGCGGCGCCGGCGCGCGCTACCAGATGAAGCGCGAGGTGAAGTCGTTCTGGTTCCCGACTTGGCTGGCGCAGGCCGCCGCCATGGTGCCGGGCTCCAAGCTGATCGACGCGCCGCCCCACAACCTCTCGTTCAAGGACATCGAGGCGGATGTGAAGTCCCACGACTTCATCGTGATCCACACGTCCACGCCGTCCTTCAAGTCGGATTGCAAGACGGCGACCATGATCCGCGCTCTGAACCCGACGGCCAAGATCGGCTTCATCGGCGCCAAGGTGGCGGTGGAGCCGGTCGAGAGCATGGAGGCCTGCGCCGCGCTCGATTTCGTTTGCCGCAACGAATACGACTTCACAATCAAGGAAATGGCGGAAGGCGCCGACTGGTCGACCGTCAGGGGCCTGACCTATCGCAACGCCAATCGCGAGATCGTCTCGAACCCCGAGCGCGAGATTCTCGTCGACATGGACAAGCTGCCGTCTGTGCTGCCGCTCTACAAGCAGCTTGACGTGAAGAAGTATTTCGGCGGTTACCTGCTGCACCCGTACATGAGCTGGTACACCGGCCGCGGCTGCAAATCGCGCTGCACCTTCTGCTTGTGGCCGCAGACGATCGGCGGGCACAAGTACCGCTTCATGTCGATCGACCGCGTCGTCGCCGACGTGAAGTACGTCAAGGAGAACTTCCCGGAAGTGAGGGAGATATTCTTCGACGACGACACGCTGACTGATAACCACGACCGCGTGGAGCAGCTGGCCCGCGCGCTTGGCCCTCTCAAGGTCACCTGGTCGTGCAACGCCAAGGCGAATGTTCCGCGCAAGACGCTGGAAGTGATGAAAGCCAACGGCCTGCGTCTGCTGCTGGTCGGCTACGAATCCGGCAACCAGAAGATCCTGCACAACATCAAGAAGGGCCTCCTGGTCGAAGTCGCCAAGCGCTTCTCGAAGGACTGCCACGATCTCGGCATCATCGTGCATGGCACGTTCATCCTGGGCCTCCCAGGCGAGACCCGCGAGACCATCCAGGAGACGCTGGAGTTCGCCAAGGAAGTGAACCCGCGCACCTTGCAGGTGTCGCTGGCCGCACCCTATCCGGGCACCTTCCTCTACAAGCAGGCGAAGGAGAACGGCTGGTTCGCGTCGGACATTGATCTTCTGACCGACGACGGCACGCAGATCGCTCCGCTCAACTATCCGCATCTCGGCCACACCGAGATCTTTGATTCGGTGGAGGATTTTTACAAGAAGTTCTACTTCCGCCCGTCGAAGATCATGGAGATCGTCGGCGAGATGCTGACCAGCCGCGACATGCTGGTGCGCCGCCTGCGCGAGGGCGTGGAGTTCTTCTCCTTCCTGCGCAACCGCGAAGACATGATTGTCTCGTAAGCTGGTCGTCACCGCCGACGATTTCGGCGCGGCTGTCGAAGTCAACGACGCGGTCGAGCAGGCGCATACCAACGGCATACTGACCGCCGCGAGCCTGATGGTCGCCGCGCCCGCGGCTGCCGATGCGGTGGCGCGCGCGAAGATGCTGCCGCGGCTACGCGTCGGCCTGCACATCGTGCTGGTGGAAGGAAAGCCTATTCTGCCTGCTGGCGCGGTGCCCGATCTTGTCGATGCGAGCGGCAGCTTCCGCACCGACATGGCGGCGTCGGCGGTGAACATGTTCTTCCTGCCGCGCGTACGCCACCAGCTCGAGGCCGAGATCGCGGCGCAGTTCGAAGCCTTCGCTGCGACAGGCCTCAGCCTCGATCACGTCAACACTCATAAGCACTTCCACCTGCACCCGACGATTGCCTCGACCATCCTGCGCGTCGGCAAGCGCCACGGCCTGCGCGCCATGCGCGTCCCGCTGGAGCCGCATCATGTGCTCCGCCGCGCCGAGCCGCTCAGCAAACTCCCGTCCGCGCTCGCCACGGCGCCCTGGGCCATGCTCAGCCGCGCCCGCCTGCGTGCCGCCGGCATGAAGGTCCCCGATCAGGTCTTCGGGCTCGCGTGGTCCGGCGCCATGACCACCGTCCGCGTCCGCAACCTGATCGACCTGCTGCCGGAAGGCCTGACCGAGCTCTATCTCCACCCCGCCACGGGTCCGTACGCCGGCAGCGCGCCCGGCTACCGATATGCAGAGGAGCTCGCCGCGCTCATGGCGCCGCGCGTGGTCGAAGCCGCCCGGAATTCCGCCATTCTCAGAGGGGGCTTTGCGGATTTTTGAGCCGTCTGCTAAGCCCCGGAAAACCCGGCACATTCCGTAATTTTGTTGCGTTTGCTAGGATCGGTTCCATGACTGCGCTGACCTTCCCCGAGATCACCCCGACCGGCGCCCCGGTGCCCGATGGCGCGATCCGCTTCGGCTCCGACGAGCACAAGCGTCTCTTTTGCAAGACGCTGCTCGACACCTTCAATCCCTATCGCCCGGCCGTGATCGACTGGCCGAAGCTCAACGCCGAGACGCAGGCGAAGATCACCGCGCTGCCGATCTGGGACATCGCGGTGCAGACCGAGAACCGCGCCGGCCTCAACGTCTGCACCTATGCGGAGGGCATCGCCGACCCGCTGCTGCGCAAGGCCGTCGAGATGAACGGCTTCGAGGAGCGCCGCCATCGCTACGTGCTCTCGAACCTTGTCGAGGCCTATGGCATCAAGCTTGCGCCCGAGCCCGCCTATCCCCGCCCGAAGGATCCCGAGTGGGCGTTCCTGGTCACCGGCTATTCCGAGTGCATCGACAGCTTCTTTGCCTTCGGCCTGTTCGAGACCGCGAAGTCGTCCGGCTTCTTCCCCGCCGATCTGGTCGACACCTTCGAACCGGTGATCCAGGAAGAAGGCCGCCACATCCTGTTCTTCGTGAACTGGATCGCCTGGCATCGCCGCAACATGCCGCTGTGGCGCCGCCCGTGGTTCGAGCTGAAGGTCCTCGCGGTCTGGATCTTCCTGATCTACGAGCGCATCGGCATCGCCTCCGATGTCAGCCACGGCCAGCAGGACAACAACTTCACCGTCAACGGCGCCAGCCAGCTCGGCGGTGACGACATCGACATCTACACGCTGATGGACACCTGCCTGCGCGAGGATTCGCGCCGTCTCGGCATCTACGATAAGCGCCTGAAGCGTCCGCGCTTCGTGCCGTTCATGATCCGCACCTTCCGCCGCTTCTTCGGTCCGAAGCCCGCGCCGTCCGCGGCGTAACGCGCAATGAAGATTGGTGTCATCGTCGCGGCGCTGGTCGGGTTGGCGCTGTTCGTCTGGCTTCTGTTCCACATCGGCATCGAGGCCGTGTGGGAAGCCGTGGCAAAGGTCGGCTTCGGCGGCTTCGCCTTCCTCGTCGCGGCAGGTATCGCCGTCGTCGGCCTGCTCGGCAGTGCCTGGCTCGCGCTGATCCCTCACAAGAGCCCCCGCGATCTTGTCACCTACATCATCGGCCGCCAGACGCGCGACAGCGCCGGCGACATCCTGCCCTTCAGCCAATTGGGCGGCATCGTGATCGGCGCCCGCGCCGTGATCCTGCGCGGCGTCAGCCCGCCGCTTGCCTTCGCCTCTACGATCACCGACGTCACCACGGAGCTGATGGCCCAGATCGTCTTCATCCTGATCGGCATCGGCCTCGCCATCACGCAGTTGCGCACCTCTGCCACCACGGCGCCGTATGTCGACGGCCTCATCCTCGGTACGCTCCTGCTGGTGCCCGGCATCGCCGCTTTCGTGATCCTGCAACAGCGCGGCAGCGCGCTGGCCGAGCGTCTCGCCGGGCGCTTCCTGCCCGCCGCCCTCAAGCACACTGCTGCCTTCAGCGAGCAGATGCGGGCGATGTACGATTCGCCGGCGCGTCTGGCGCTGTCGTCGACGATCCATCTCTTGTCCTGGATCGCCGCCGCAGGCCTGATCTGGCTGAGCGTGCGCCTGATCGGCTACCACCTCGACTTCTTCTCCTGCATCGCGATCGAGGCGCTGCTGGCGGCGCTCCGAAGCGCCACTGTGTTCGTCCCCGCCGCCATCGGGGTGCAGGAAGCGGGCTATGCCGCGCTGATGCCTCTGTTCGGCCTCGGCCCGGAAGTCGGTCTCGCCGTCTCGCTGCTCAAGCGCGCCCGCGACCTCGTCATCGGCGTCCCCGTCCTGCTCGCCTGGCAGTTCTTCGAGGGCCGCCGCGCGCTGACGGCGGATGCGGCCTGATGGGCGACAAGGTCCTCGTCACCGGTGCTTCCGGCTTCGTCGGTTCCGCGGTCGCCCGCGCCCTCAGCCGCCGCGGCGACGAGGTACGCGTGCTGATGCGCGCGACCAGCCCGCGCAACAACATCGAGGGCGAGTCGTTCGAGGTCGCCGAAGGCGACATGCTCGACCGCCGCTCGATGATCGAGGCGATGGACGGCGTGCGCTACGTCTTCCACGTCGCAGCCGACTACCGGCTGTGGGCGCGCGACCCGGAAGAGATCGTGCGCAACAACCTGCACGGCACCCGCGCCGTCATGGAAGCTGCCCGCGACACGGGTGTGGAGCGTATCGTCTACACGTCGTCCGTCGCGGCGCTGAAACCGCTGCATGGCGGCGAAGCGGTCGATGAAACCTCGCGCCACTCCGAGCACACCGTCATAGGCGCCTACAAGAAATCCAAGCTGGTCGCGGAGCGCCTGGTCGAGCGCATGGCGGGCGAGGGCCTTCCCGCGGTGATCGTCAGCCCGTCGACCCCCATCGGTCCGCGCGACATCAAGCCCACGCCCACCGGCCGCATCATCGTGCAGGCCGCGACCGGCGGCATGCCGGCCTATGTCGACACCGGCCTCAATCTCGTCCACGTCGATGACGTCGCAAACGGCCATCTGCTGGCGCTCGAAAAAGGCCGCCGCGGCCAGAACTACATCCTGGGTGGCCATGATGTACGCCTGAAGGAGATGCTGGCGGTGATCTGCCCGCTCGCCGGCCGCAAGCCGCCGGGCATCCGCCTGCCGCGCACGCCGCTCTATCCGCTGGCCTGGTGCAGTGAAGCGATCGCACGCTACACCGGCAAGGAGCCGATGCTCACCGTCGATGCGCTGAACATGAGCCGCTATCACATGTTCTTCTCTTCGAAGAAGGCGCAAGACGAACTCGGCTACACGGCGCGCCCCTGGCAGGAAGCCATCGAGGACGCCGTCACCTGGTTCCGTAATGCGGGTTACATCAAGTGAACGCCGCGCTCGCGCTGCTCGCACTCATTCCCGTCGCGGTGTGGCTCTACCTGCTGATCGGCCGCGGCATGTTCTGGGTGATGGGCGAGCGTGACGATGCCGAGAACCCGCCAGATCCAGCGCACTGGCCCTCGGTCGTCGCCGTCGTTCCCGCGCGCAATGAGGCCGACGTCATCGCGCATTCCATCGGCAGCCTGCTGGAGCAGGACTACCCCGGTGACTTTCGCATCGTTCTGGTCGACGACCAAAGCACTGACGACACCGGCGCCATTGCCCGCAAGCTCGCCGGCAAGCTCACGGTGCTCACCGGCGCACCGCGTCCGGCGGGCTGGACCGGCAAGCTGTGGGCGATGAAGCAGGGCACGGCCCAAGCTGGCATGCCCGATTACATCTGGTTCACCGACGCCGACATCCGCCACGAACCCGACAACCTGCGCAAGCTGATGGCTCGGGCCACGCAGTCCAATCTTGTCCTCACTTCACTGATGGTGAAACTGCACTGCAAGTCGATGTCCGAGGCGTACCTGATCCCCGCCTTCGTATTCTTCTTCGACATGCTCTTTCCGTTCCGCTGGGTGAACGATCCGCGCAACAAGACCGCGGCAGCAGCCGGCGGCTGCATGCTGGCGCGCCGCGATGCGCTGGAAAGTGCCGGCGGCATCGACACCATCCGCTCTGAAATCATCGACGATTGCGCGCTTGGCCGCGCGATGAAGGCGCAGGGTCCGATCTGGCTCGGCCTCACCGACCGCGCCCACTCCATCCGCTCCTACACCATGGCGGAGATCTGGCGGATGGTGGCGCGCTCGGCCTACGCGCAGCTCGGCTATTCGCCGCTCGCGTTGTTCGGCACATTCCTCGGCATGATCGTGGTCTACGCCGCCGCACCGGCCTTCGCGTTGCTCGCAAGTGCATCGGCGCAATCTTCCGGCATCCTCGCCTGGCTTGCGATGGGTATCGCGTACCAGCCGATCCTGCGCTTCTACAAAGTGACGCCGCTTTGGGGCATCGTGTTGCCGATGATCGGCTTCGTGTACGCCCTCTTCACGCTCGACTCCGCGATCCAGCACTGGCGCGGCCGTGGCGGCATGTGGAAGGGCAGGGCGCAGGCCCTGGGGCAATCGTGAGCAACGCTGCCGATCTCGCCTCCGGCAAGGGCCACACCGACGAGAACTTTCCCGTCGCCTCGGTCCTGATCGCCAAAGAGCACCGTCCGCCGGTGATGGCGTTCTACCGCTTTGCCCGCATCGCCGACGACGTTTCCGACAGCGAGAGCGCGTCGCCGGACCAGAAGCTCGCGCTGCTCGAACAGATGCGCGCCAGCCTCACCGGCGAAAGCGACGCTTCGCCGGAAGGTGTCGGACTGCGCAAGGCGCTGGCCGAGCGCAACCTCACCAATCAGCATGGCCTCGACCTGCTGGAAGCCTTCCGCCGCGACGTCACCAAGCTGCGCTACGCGAACTGGGACGAGTTGATGGACTACTGCCGCTATTCGGCAGTGCCCGTCGGCCGCTTCGTGCTCGACGTGCATGGCGAGAGCCGCGCCACCTGGCCCGCCAACGATGCCTTGTGCGCAGCGCTCCAGGTCATCAACCACCTCCAGGATTGTGCCAAGGACTTTCGCAACCTGAACCGGGTCTATCTCCCGCTCGACGAGTTGAGCAGCCACGGGCTAAGGGTCGAGGTCCTCACCCAGCCCAAATCCCCGCCCGCACTGCGCTCTCTCCTGCGCGAGCTTGCGCGCAAGAATGCCGACTTGCTCGAAATCGCCCGCCCCTTCGCCGGCCAGATCCGGGACCGCCGACTCAGTCTCGAGGTCAGCGTCATCCAGACCCTGGCCGACGACCTGAACCGCAAGCTGCTGGCCCGCGATCCGCTGGCGGACCGCGTTCACCATGCGAAATGGGAGATGCCGGGCCTGTTGGCCCGCGCCACGGCCATGTTTGCCTTCGCGCGGCTTCGGCCTAAAAAGGTGCCCGCATGACTCTCGCGCAAGCCCAGGCCACTGTCGTCGCGTCCGCCCAGCAGAAGGCGTCGAACAGCTCGTTCTATTCCGCCATGCGGCTGATGCCCAAGGCGGAGCGCGAGGCCATGTTTGCGATCTACGGCTTCTGCCGCATCGTCGACGACATCGCCGACGACGGCATCGGCACCCGCGAGGAGCGCAAGGTCGAGCTGGTGAAATGGCGCGTCGAGCTGGACGAGCTCTACGCGGGCAACCCGTCTGAGCGCGCGCATTTCTTGGTCGAGCCCGTAAAGAAGTATGGCCTGCGCAAGGCTGATTTCCTGACCGTGATCGATGGCATGGACATGGACGTCGCCGAGGACATCGTCGCGCCCGACAAGAAGACGCTCGATCTCTACTGCGAGCGTGTCGCCAGCGCCGTCGGTCGCCTGTCCATCAAGGTGTTCGGCATGGACGAAGGGCCGGGCGACGAACTCGCGCATCATCTTGGCCGCGCGCTCCAGCTCACCAACATTCTGCGCGACATCGACGAGGACGCCGGCATTGGCCGTGTCTATCTTCCGCGCGAGTATCTGAAGGACGCGGGCATCACGTCGCTTGATCCCAGGACGATGATCGCCGATCCGCGCATCGACCATGTGTGCAAGGCCGTCGCCCGCGACGCGCACGCCTGGTATGATGGCGCTGCCGCAGTGCTGGCAAAGAAACCGAAAGGACGCATCGGCACGCCGCGCCTGATGGGCGCCGTCTATGAAGAGATCCTGCGCCAGACCGAGGTCGTTGGCTGGAAGCCGCCGCGCACCCGCGTCTCGCTGAGCAAACCCAAGCTGCTCGGCATCGTCGTGCGCCACGGATTGTTCGGATGAACACCGCGTATGTCGTTGGCGGAGGCCTCGCTGGCCTCGCGGCGGCCGTTGCGTTGGCCGAAAAGGGCCGCAAGGTCGTGCTCATCGAAGGCGCGCCGCAGGCCGGCGGACGCTGCCGCTCCTATTTCGACGCGACGTTGGGCCAGGTGATCGACAACGGCAATCACTTCGTCCTCTCCGGCAACTATGCGGTGATGTCCTACCTGACGGCCATCGGGAGCCGCGGCGGTCTCATCGGACCTGAGAAATCGCGCACGTCCTTCGTCGACCTGGCGACCGGCCGCCGCTGGACCATCGCGCCGGACGAAGGTCCGATTCCGTTCTGGCTGTTCGATGCCGCGCGCCGCGTGCCGGATACCGGACCGCTGGATTATCTGCCGCTGTTCAAGCTTCTATTTGCGCGCGCCGACGAGACGATCGGCGACGTACTGCCGGCCAGCGGTGCGCTCTGGGAAGGGCTGCTGCATCCTTTCTTCATCGGTGCGCTCAACACCGAGCCTAAGACTGCCTCGGCCGCGCTCGCTGGCGCGCTGGTGCGCGAAACCTTCGCCAAGGGTGGGCATGCGTATCGCATCCGGGTCGCGCATCCGACGCTTGCCGCGGTGTTTGTCGATCCGGCGCTGGACTTTCTGCGCGCCCGCGGCGTCGACATCCGCATTGGCCAGCGGGCGCGCGCGCTTCGCTTCGATGGCGACCGTCTGGCGGCGTTGGCGACGCCGGACGGGGAGATCGCGCTCGCCGGGGGTGACCTCGCGATCCTCGCGGTGCCGCCATGGGTGGCGACGGAGCTGCTGCCCGGGGTCGTCGCGCCGACCGAGTTCCGCTCCATCGTCAACGCGCATTTCAAGGCTGCGCCGCCGCCGGGCTTGCCGCCGATGCTCGGCGTCATCGGCGGCCTGGTGCAGTGGATATTCCCGTTCGCGGACCGCATTTCCATCACGGTGTCGGGCGCCGATGCCATTGTCGACGACGACCGCGAGGCCCTCGCCAAACGATTCTGGGCCGATGTGGCAAAAGTGCTGCGGCTCTCCTGCGATATGCCGCCCTGGCAGGTCGTGAAGGAGCGTCGCGCAACCTTCGCTGCCACCCCTGAACAGGCGCGGTTGCGCTCGCGACCGCAGACGCGCTGGTCCAACCTGCTGCTCGCCGGCGACTGGACCGACACCGGCCTTCCTTCAACCATAGAAGGCGCCGTCCGTTCCGGGCAAAAAGCCGCGGCGTTGGCTCTTCCGAAGCTGTCCGTATAATCGCCGCCATGAACCAGATGCTGATCCAGCGCGAGGACACGATCGCCGTCGACGGGATGCTCGGCGCCGCGACGGAGGCGTTGCTGAAATCCCAGCGCGAAGACGGCCACTGGGTGTTCGAGCTGGAAGCCGACGCCACCATCCCGTCCGAATACGTGCTGCTGGTGCACCATCTGGCCGAGAAGCCGAACCTCGAGCTCGAACGCAAGATCGGCAACTACCTTCGACGCATCCAGAGCGCCGAACATGGCGGCTGGCCGCTTTACCATGCAGGCGCCTTCGACATCTCCGCGACGGTGAAGGCCTATTTCGCGCTCAAGATGATCGGCGACGATATCAACGCGCCCCACATGATGCGCGCCCGCGAGGCGATCCGCGCCCGCGGCGGCGCCATCAAGGCCAACGTGTTCACCCGCATCCTGCTCGCGCTCTATGGCGAGACCTCGTGGCAGAACGTCCCGACGGTGCCGCCAGAGTTGATCCTGCTGCCGCGCTGGTTCCCGATCCATTTGTCCAAGATGAGCTACTGGGCGCGCACCGTGATCGTGCCGCTGCTCGTGCTCGCCGCGAAGCAGCCCATCGCGCGCAATCCGCGCAATATCCATGTGCCCGAGCTGTTCGTTGAAGGTGTGCCGGTCGTCTCCCCGCGCGCGCCGCACCAGTCCGCCGGCTGGTCGTTTTTCTTCAACACTCTCGACAAGGTTCTGAAAATCGTGCCGTGGCCGCGCGGCCTGCGCCAGCGCGCCATCGACGAATGCGTTCGCTGGACCACCGAGCGCCTCAACGGCGAAGACGGCCTCGGCGCGATCTATCCGGCGATGGCCAACAGCGTGATGATGTACGACACGCTCGGCATCGGCCCTGAAGACCCGCGCCGCGCCATCGCGCGCAAGGCGGTTGACCTGCTGCTCGTCGTCAAGGACGACGAAGCCTATTGCCAGCCCTGCGTCTCGCCCGTGTGGGACACCGGGCTCGCCGCGCACGCGCTGATGGAGGCCAGGACTGATGCCGCCGATGCTGCCGTTGCGCGCTCGCTCGAATGGCTCAGGCACCGCCAGGTGCTCGATGTCGCCGGCGACTGGGCGGAGGAGCGTCCCAACGTTCGGCCCGGTGGCTGGGCCTTCCAGTACAACAACGCCCACTATCCCGACCTTGATGACACCGCGGTGGTGGTGATGGCGCTCGACCGTGCCGCGCCCGCGCAATACACGAATGAGATTGCCCGCGGCCGCGAATGGGTCGAAGGCCTGCAATCGAAGAACGGCGGCTGGGGCGCGTTCGATGCCGACAACGCCTATTACTATCTGAACAACATCCCCTTCGCCGATCACGGCGCGCTGCTCGATCCGCCGACCGACGACGTGTCCGGCCGCTGCATCGGCATGCTGATGCAGCTTGGCGCCACGCCGGACGATCCGCACGTAAAGCAGGGCGTGGATTTCCTGCGCCGGTCGCAGATGAAGGATGGTTCATGGTTCGGCCGCTGGGGCGTGAACTATATCTACGGCACGTGGTCCGCGCTCGCCGGTCTCAATGCGGCACACGTGATGCCCGACGATCCGATGATGACCCGCGCCGCCGACTGGCTGGTGAAGGTGCAGAACCCCGATGGGGGTTGGGGCGAGGACTGCAACTCCTACAAGCTCGACTACAGAGGCTACGACGCTGCACCGTCCACTGCGTCACAGACTGCGTGGGCGCTGCTCGGGTTGATGGCAGCGGGGCAGGTCGATCATCCGTCTGTCGCCCGCGGCATCCAGTACCTGGAGGCGACGCAAGGGCCGGACGGGCTCTGGGCGCAGGATCATTACACCGGCGGCGGGTTCCCGCGTGTGTTCTACCTGCGCTATCACGGCTATCCGAAGTTCTTTCCGCTCTGGGCCGTCGCGCGTTATCGCAATCTGAAGGCCGGCAACTCGCGGCATGTCACGTTTGGCTTGTGAAGTTCCCTTAACGACCGTGTGGGGCGTTGCGTGACGGTCATTGCCGTGAGCGGCCTCGCGCGCGAGGCGAACATCGCGCGCCGCGCGAAACTCACGCCAGTGGTGGGGGCGGGCGACACGGAACTGCTCGAAACGCGCCTGAACGAGGCTATCAGGAACGGGGCCAAGGGCATCGTGAGTTTCGGCATTGCTGGCGCACTCGCGCCGCTGCTCCAGATCGGTGACGTCGTTGTCGCCACGCATGTCGTGCATGGCGAGGAGCACTACCGCACCGATGCCAGATGGAGCGAGCATCTGCGCGCCCATCTGCCGGGCGCGCATTCGGTGGTGATTGCGGGGCACGACCAGATCGTCAGTCACGTTGACGGCAAGCGCCGGCTTTTCGCGCTCACCGGCGCGCATGCGGTGGATACAGAGTCACATGTCGCGGCCCGCATCGCCGCGGAACACGCGATTCCCTTCGTCGTGGTGCGCACGATTTCTGATTTGGCGACCCAGGGCCTGCCGCCCGCGGCGCTCTTGCCGCTCAGGCCGAGCGGCAAGCCGCGGCTGACGCAGGTCATCGCGTCGGCGGTGTCCGATCCGTCTCAGATTCCGGAATTGATGCGCACGGGTCGCGAAGCCGGCCGTGCCTTCCGTGCGCTACTCCGCAGCCGGAACGCTCTCGGGCTTTTTCTTGGCTGCCCGTACCTCGGCTAGCTTCTCCTCGACGTGCTTGGAGAACACGAACTCCGCCGGACGCTGGTTGGACGTGTCGATGTCGGGCTTGAACGGGCCTTCGGTCTTCACGCCGCGCACCGCCAGGGGGATCAGCTTGTACGGGTGCTGGATCGAGTCGACGACTGCCGTGCCCTCGAAGCCGCAATGGACCATGCAGTCCTTGCACTTCTCGTACTTGCCGACGCCGTATTTCTCCCACTCGGTGTCTTCCATCAGCTCCTTGAAGGTCTTCACATAGCCTTCGCCGAGCAGGTAGCAGGGCTTCTGCCAGCCGAACACGCAGCGCAGCGGCATCGACCACGGCGTGCATTCGTAGGTCTGATTGCCCGCCAGGAAGTCCAGGAACAGCGGCGACTGCGTGAACTCCCAGTTCTTGCCGCCATTGCCGCGGGAGAGGATGTCGCGGAACAGCCGCTTGGTGCGTTCCCGGTTCAGGAAGCTGTCCTGGTCAGGCGCACGCTCATAGGCATAGCCGGGCGAGATGGTGATGCCGTCGAGCCCCATCTCCATCATCAGGTCGAAGAACTTCGCCACCCGCTCGGGGATCGCGTTCTGGAACAGCGTGCAGTTGATCTGGGTACGGAAGCCCTTGGACTTCGCCAGCTTGATCGCATCGACGGCCTTCTCATAGACGCCGTCGAGGCAGACCGAATGGTCGTGCATCGCCTTGTCGCCGTCGAGATGAATCGACCAGCTGAAGTTCGGATGCGGCTTGTACTGGTCGATCTTCTTCGACATCAGCAGCGCGTTGGTGCACAGAATCACGAACTTGTTCTTGGCCAGGAAGCCTTCGACGATCTTCGGCATCTCGCGATGCAGCAGCGGCTCGCCGCCCGCGATCGACACGGCCGGCGCGCCGCACTCGTCGATCGCCTCCATGCAATGCTCATACGACAGGCGCTGATTCAGGATATCGTCCGGGTAATCGATCTTGCCGCAGCCGGCACAGGCAAGGTTGCAGCGGAACAGGGGCTCCAGCATCAGCACCAGCGGATAGCGCTTCACGCCGGTCAGGTGCTGCTTGACCACGTAAGAGCCGATCTTCGCGGCCTGATGCAGAGGAATACCCAACTCAATCTCCTTAGCCCCGCGTAACGCGGTTGAAAGTGTCCCGCGGCACGCGGGCGTGAGAACTAACTACTACGCGGCAGGCGCGCGGTCGTTGCGCAACTCCGCGGGAAGGCGGAACTCGATGTGCTCTTTCTTGCCGTCCATGGTCTCGACGCTGACCGGTGCGTGCGCGATGCGCCGCAGCGCGGTGATCACGTCCTCGACCAGCCGCTCCGGCGCCGAGGCGCCCGCGGTCAGGCCTACTGCGTTCTTGCCTTCGACCCATTCCGGCTTCAGCTCGCTGCCATCGGCCAACAGATAGCTCGGCACGCCCACTTCGCGGCCGATCTCCACCAGACGGTTGGAGTTGGAGGAATTCTTGGCGCCAACCACCAGTATCACGTCGGCGACCTGCGCCAGCTGGCGCACCGCGGTCTGTCGGTTTTGCGTCGCATAGCAAATGTCGGTGGTTTCGGGGCCGACGATGTCGCTGAACCGCTTCTTTAGCGCGGCGATGATGCCCTTGGTGTCGTCGATCGAGAGTGTCGTCTGCGTGATGTAGGCGACGGGCTCGTCGGCAGGAATGGTCAGCGTTTCGACGTCGGCTTCCGACTGTACCAGCGTGACCGGCGCGCCGACCTGGCCCATCGTGCCTTCCACTTCGGGATGCCCCGCATGGCCGATCAGGATCAGCTGGCGTCCATGGGCGACATAACGTTTGCCCTGGTTGTGCACCTTCGACACCAGCGGGCAGGTCGCGTCCAGCACCGGGAGCCTGCGCGCCTGCGCCGTGTCCACGACCGAGCGCGGCACGCCGTGCGCACTGAACACCGTTACGGCGCCGTCCGGGACTTCGTTGAGTTCCTCGACGAACACCGCACCCTTGGCCTTCAGCCCATCGACAACATGCTTGTTGTGCACAATCTCGTGCCGGACATATACCGGCTCGTGATATTTCTCGAGCGCGCGCTCGACGATGTCGATTGCGCGCACCACACCGGCACAAAAACCACGGGGCTGGGCGAGAATGACTCGCATCTGTAAACCTCTAGCGGCACATTCTCGCCTGAAAATCAGGCTATAGCCACCCGCTGTGTGCGGTGCAACCGGCAACCTTACCGAAGGCCCGCTAGCAATTGCAGTGGTCTGCATATAGGTGTCGGGTCTTACGAGACCAAATGTGCTAGTTTGGGTAGCCAGAGATTAAATCCCTGACGGTCTTGGGGGAATTGAGACCGCAGGTCACACGGGGTTTTCATGACGAGTTCGGCTGGAGGGGCGCCAGTGACGGCGCAACTTCCCACATCGATTTTGCCGCAAGCGTTGGCGGCATCGTCGAAGATCATGGACGCGACCCTGGAACAGGTCCTCCCCAAGCCGCATGGCTTGCATGCCCGCGTTCACGAGGCGATGCGCTACGCGACCTTTGCGGGTGGCAAGCGTCTGCGGCCATTTCTGGTCCTGAACTCCGCCCGTCTGTTCAACGTCGATCCGGACCGGGCCGCGCGCGTCGGCGCTGCCATCGAAGTTCTCCACACCTATTCGCTCGTCCATGACGACTTGCCATGCATGGACGACGACGACCTGCGCCGCGGCCGTCCCACCACGCACATCGCATTCGACGAGATGACGGCGGTGCTTGCAGGCGACGCGCTGTTAACCATCGCGTTCGAAATACTCGCGCACCCGGCGACGCACGACTCGGGCGAGGTGCGCGCCGCATTGTGCCTGCGCCTGGCGGAGGCCGCCGGATCGAACGGCATGATCGGCGGCCAGATGATCGACATGCAGGCCGCGCAATCGAGCTTTGGGTCGGATGAGGTTGTTCTGCTCCAGCGCCTGAAAACCGGCCAGCTTTTCGAGTTCTCCTGCGAAGCCGGTGCGATCCTCGGCCAGGCAGGCAGCGAACACCGCGACCGTCTGCGCTCCTACGCACGCGACATGGGCCTCGTCTTCCAGATCACGGACGACCTGCTCGACGTGACCTCGACCGCCGAGAAGACCGGCAAAGCTGTCGGAAAAGATAAGGACGCCGGCAAGGCGACGCTGGTATCCCTGATGGGCGTCGAAGGTGCCCGCGCCGAAGCTGAGAAGCTCGCGCGCCGCGCCATCGCGACACTTAAGCCCTATCACAATGCGGTGCCTGAACTTTGCGAACTACCGCTTTTTCTGCTGGACCGGGAGTCCTGATGTCCAAGACCCCGCTCCTCGACACCGTCGTCTACCCGTCCGATCTCAGGGCGCTCGACAAGGCGCAGCTGCGCCAGTTCGCCGACGAACTGCGCCATGAGTTGATCCATGCCGTCGCGGAAAGCGGCGGCCACTTTGGCGCCGGCCTCGGCGTGATCGAGCTCACCACGGCGCTGCACTACGTCTTCAACACGCCCGACGACCGCATCATCTGGGACGTCGGCCACCAGGCCTATCCGCACAAGATCATCACCGGCCGCCGCGACCGCATCCGCTCCATCCGCAAGGGGGGCGGCCTCTCCGGCTTCACCCGCCGCAGCGAAAGCAAATATGACCCGTTCGGCGCCGCCCACTCGTCGACGTCGGTGAGCGCCGGTCTCGGCATGGCGGTCGGCCGCGACCTGCTCGGCAAGGACAACCACGTCGTCGCCGTGATCGGTGACGGCGCGATGAGTGCCGGCATGGCCTATGAAGCGATCAACAACGCCGGCCATCTCGGCTCGCGGCTCCTGGTGATCCTCAACGACAACGACATGTCGATCGCGCCCGCAACGGGTGCATTGAACAGGCACCTTAACGATCTCGCCGCGAAGAACTCCTCCGAGCAAACGCTGTTCGGGAAGCTCGGCATGAAGCACGTCGGTCCCGTCGACGGCCACGACGTGAATGCGCTGGTCGACGTACTCACGAAGATCCGCGACGGCGCGGCGGAGCCGGTCCTGCTCCACATCCGGACCGAGAAAGGCAAGGGCTATGCCCCTGCGGAGAACTCGGCGGACAAGGGTCACGCGAACACCGGCTTCGACGTCGCGACCGGCGCGCTCAAAAAGAGCCCGTCCAGGGCGCCGAGCTACACCTCCGTCTTCGCAAAGGCGCTGATCGCCGAAGCGAAAGCCGACGACAAGGTCGTCGCCATTACCGCCGCGATGCCGTCGGGCACCGGTCTCGACGTGTTCGAGAAGTCGTTCCCCGACCGCACCTTCGACGTCGGCATCGCCGAGCAGCACGCCGTTACCTTCGCCGCGGGGCTTGCGACGGAGGGCCTCAAGCCCTTCGCCGTGATCTACTCCACGTTCCTGCAACGCGCCTATGACCAGGTCGTGCACGACGTAGCCATACAGAACCTGCCGGTCCGCTTCGCGATGGACCGCGCCGGCCTCGTCGGCGCCGACGGCGCGACGCACGCGGGCTCTTTCGACCTCGCCTATCTCTGCTGCCTGCCGAACTTCGTGGTGATGGCCGCGGCCGATGAGGTCGAGCTGATGCACATGGTGGCGACCGCGGCCGCGCACAACAGCGGCCCCATCGCGCTGCGCTATCCGCGCGGCGAAGGTGTCGGCGGCCTGACGCTACCCGAACGCGGCACGCCGCTTGCGATCGGCAGGGGGCGCATCGTGCGTGAGGGCCGGGAAGTCGCGATCCTCTCGCTCGGTACCCGCCTCCAGGCCGCGCTCAAGGCCGCCGACCAGCTCTTGGAGAAAGGTATCTCGGCAACCGTCGCCGACGCGCGCTTCGCAAAGCCGATCGACACCGATCTCATCCGCCGCCTGGTGCGCACGCACGGCATGCTGGTGACGATCGAGGAAGGTTCGACCGGCGGCTTTGGCTCGCAGGTGCTCCACTTCATAGCCAACGGAGGCCTGCTGCGTCCCGGCCTGGACATCCGCACTATGACGCTGCCTGACCTCTTCCAGGAACATGACAATCCTGACAGGCAGTATGAGACCGCCGGTCTCGCCGCCGCCGATATCGTGCGCGTTGTGCAGACGCACTTCGCTAAGCGCGCGTCGGACAAGCACCTTTCGTCGCCGGCGGAATAGTTCATTCCCGGTTCAGCCCGAGGCCGCTAGATGGAACCAAACCGCGCTGTCATGGTTGAATTGCCGGCGCGCGTTTTGCCATTCTTGACGCGCCGATGGAGATCTCCCGCATGAAAACTGTGCTCGCCAGCATTTCGATGCTGTTTGCCGCCATGTTTGCCCTTGCCGCACCGCAAGCTGCCATGGCCGCCGACGACCCGGCCATCGCCACGGTGCAGGGCTTCTACGACAGTCTTCTCGACTCGATGAAGGGCGGCAATGCGCTGGGCGCACAGGGCCGCTACAACAAGATGCGGCCCGCGGTCGAACAAGCCTTCGACGTCGACACGATGGTGAGGTTCGCCGTCGGTCCCGACTGGGCCACCGCCTCACCAGCCGACCAGAAATCGCTGACCGAGGCTTTCACCCGCATGACGGCGGCGCAGTACGCCGGCAATTTCGACAGCTTCAACGGCGAGAAATTCGTCGTCGATTCGAACGTCCAGGTGCGCGGCACCGACCACTACGTTTCGAGCAAGCTGGTCACCAAGGATCAGACGGTCGTGTTCATCTACCGCCTGCGCCAGTTCGGCTCGCGCTGGAAGATCATCGACGTCCTGCTCGACGGCTCGATCAGCCAGCTCAACGTCTACCGCTCCGATTACGCGGCGACGATGAAGGCCGGCGGCGCCCCTGCGCTGATCAAGAAGCTCAACGACCTGTCCGACAAGGCGCTGAAGGGCTGACGCGCTACATCTTCGGCGGGCCCATCAGGGCCGGCATGAAGAACAGGATCGTTGCAAGCGTCCACGCCAGCGAGATCATCAGCAATTCGCCCATACTGGCCGTGCCCGGGTGGCTGGACAGCCAGAGGCTGCCGAATCCGCTCGCCGTGGTCGCGGCGCTGAAGATGACCGCGCGCGTCAGGCTCGATTGCAGCAGGTTGGCGTGGCCGGTACGCCAGGCCATCACAAAATAGATGTTGAAGGCCACGCCGATCCCGAACAGAAGCGGCAGGGCGATCACGTTGGCGAAGTTGAGGTCCAGCCCGATTGTCGCTGCCGTGCCGATGGTCAGGGCGCCCGTCAGAAGAAGCGGGATCACGGTGTACAGCACGTCGCGCCAGCGCCGCAGCACGATGTAGAGCAGGGCGGTGATCGCTACGAACGAGAGCGCGCCCGCCTCCTCGAACGCGGTCACGATGGTGGTGCCCGACTGGCGGATGGAGATCGGAGCGCCCGTCGCATCCGGCGCCACGCTCAGCACCGCCTTGGAGAATTCGTTCAGCGCCGCGTTCGTGCCCGACGTGTCCTTCGGAAACACCTGGATGCGCGCCGTCCCGTTCTTGGCCACCCAGTCGCGCTGCATCTCCTGCGGCATCGAGGCAAAGGTGACTTCCGACGCCTGCAGCGACGCGGAAAGCTGCGCGAGCAGCGTCTTCAGTCCCGGTACCAGCGCCGTCGCTGCCGTGTCCCGCAGGGTCTTGGGGCCGTTCGCCAGCTTCTCCAGCGTCTCCGCCAGTCCGCGCGCAACCTCGGCTGTTGGCGATTGATCCTTCGCGGCCATGCGCAGCGCGGCCGCCGTCGTCTTCAGGCTCGCCACCACATCGGCGTCGCTCGGCGGCGGCTTCACGTTGAACGGGTTGATAACGGGATCGAGCAGCATGTTCGCGTCCTGGATCAGCGCCAGCTTGCGTTGCTGATCGTCGGGTACGAAATCGTTGACGGTGATCGCCATGCCGACCTGCGGAATGCGCATCAGCTCGGCCGCCCGCTCCTCCGCCGCCTTCTGGCTCGGCGCCAGGACGTCGATGGTATTGGGTGAGGTCTGCGGGTCCTTCTCCAGGTCCAGGATCGTCGCGACCGACTCTGTCTTGGCGCTCCGCAGGTCCAGCGGGTTGAAGTCGAATTTCACGAAGGCTGTCAGTGTCAGTGCGATCACTGCCACTGCACCCGCCGCTATCAGCACGAAGGGGCGGTGTTGAACCATGAACCGGTCCACCGGCGCGAAAAGCCGAAAGCCGATCTCGCCCTCTTCGCCTTCCGGATGCAGTACCATCAGCAGCGCCGGCAGCAGGGTAATGCTCAGCACGAACGCCACGATCATGCCGATGCCGGCCACCATCCCAAGTTCTGCAACGCCGACATAGGACGTGGGAAGGAACGAGAAGAACCCCGCCGCGGTTGCCGCTGCCGCCAAAGCGAGCGGCGTGCCCATGCTGCGCCCGGCACAGACCAGAGACTTGCGCAGGTCGTGCGCCACGTACCGCTCATGGCGGTAGCGCACGCAGAACTGGATGCCGAAATCCACGCCCAACCCCACGAACAGCGCGACGAACGCGATCGAGATGATGTTGAATACGCCCGCGATCCAGAGGCCCGCCGCCATCGTGGCGACCAGTCCCACCGCCAGCGTGATCAGGATGCAGGCGATGATCTTGAACGACCGCACCGCGAGCCACAGCGTCAGGATCACCGCCGCCATCATCGCGATGCCCATCAGCACGGCGCGGTCGGCCAGCGTCGCGAACTCCTCGTCTGAGAGCGGCACTGGCCCGGTAAGCCGCACCCGCACGCCGTTCTCCGGCGTCAGATTCAGCGCGCGCGCCGCGGCGCGGATCGCGTCGGTAGCATCGGCACCCGGCTCAAGCGCCTCGAAGTTCAGTTGCGGCTGAACCTCGATGAAGTGCCTTGTGTCGCGCGCTGCCGATGGCGCGCCCGTCACCATCGACCGCCACGACAGCCACGTCTTCTCGCCGTTCGCGACGCGGTTCAGTACGGCGCCGAACGCTTTCATCGGCCGGTCGATGTCGGAAAGTTTGGCCTGTCCGCGTTCCACGCCCGTCAGGGCGGTCTGCAAGCTCGACATGATTCCGCGCAGCGACGGGTCGGCCGCCATCGGGCCCAGGAACGGCGCGGCCTGGATCATCTGCTGCGTGTTCGCCTTCACGTCGTCATAGGAAAGGAACAGCAGTCCGTTCTTGTTGAAGAAGTCGCCGCCATCCGGTCGCCGCACCACCGAGAACAGGGTCTTCTGCCTGATCAGTGCGTCGGTCAGCGCCGCCGTCCCGGCTTCGGCAAGCTCCGGCGTCGCGCCGTCCACCACGACGGCGATGAGGTTCACCTGCTGCGGAAACAGGGAGTCGAAGTGGATCTCCCGCTGACGCCAGTCGACTGTCGGCGAGATCAGCTTGGTCGAATCCGTGTCCATGTCGAAATGCCTGGCGGTGTACCAGGCGCTATAAAGCCCCAGCACGACCCCAATAAGGACGACAAGACGGGGCACGCGGGTGCACGCCGCGACGATGCGTTCGACAAGGGTCATGCGGCCTTGTAGCCGCTGCCTAGAAGTCGGGCAAACCCTCTACGTCCGGCTCCCCGTTGCGGATTTCGATGTTCCGCGACTGCCGGTAGAGGCTGCGCGTGGTGGCATAAAGGTCGATGGACGAGCGCTGGATCTCTTTCAGGTCGTCGATGCTGCGGGAGCGGGTATCGACGAAGGACAATGCCGTCCGCGTCCAGGACCAGTAACTCTGGTACCGCCAGTGCACATAGGCCAGGGGATCGAGGAAATGATCGACATAGGTGCCCGCGAGGTCGCGCGTCACCGTCGGCCCGCCGAACGGTATGACGAGGTACGGCCCTTCCGGCATGCCGTAATAGCCCATGGTCTGGCCGAAGTCCTCGCTGTGATACGGCATGCCCCAATCGGTCGCCACGTCGAAAATCCCGACGAAGCCCAGCGTCGAGTTCACGGCAAAGCGGCCGATAGCCTCGCCGCCGCGCTCGAAATGGCCCTGGAGCACATCGTTTGCGAATGTGATCGGGCCGTGCAGATTGGCAAGGAAGTAGTGCAGGTGCAGCCGAAACGGCTCCGGCGTCGCGGAGCGATAGAATGTGGCGACCGGAATGGCCACCTGATCGTCCAGGCCATGATTGAACCGGAAGACCTCGCGGTTGACGGGCTCCAGCGGATCGTTGGCGTCGGGGTCCTGGGGATTCGACGCGCATGCCGAAACCAGCATGCCAAGCGCGGCGACCGCCAGCAGACGGAATGGCTTCACGCGACCCCCAAGACCAAGCCGCGCCACGCGGCATTGATAGTGGCACCTTACAGGCAGGTCTCGCGCCTAGTCCATGAAAGGGTTGGGCAAAATAAAACTCGCTTGAGGTAAACGGGGTTTCTTACATCACGGCGCCGACTTGCCACGGCACAAACTCGGCACCGCCATAGCCCAGTTCCTCGCTCTTGCTCCGCTTCCCCGACGCGACTGCCAAAAGATAGTCGAAAATTTCCTCGCCCTTTTCCTCGACGGTAGCGTCGCCACGTGCGATCGGACCGCAATCGACGTCGATGTCGTCCTTCATGCGCTCGTAGATGTCGCTGTTGGAGGCGAGCTTGATCGACGGCGAGGGCTTGCAGCCATAGGCCGAGCCGCGCCCTGTGGTAAACGCGATCATCGTTGCACCGGACGCGACCTGCCCGGTGGCTGAGGCCGGATCGAAGCCCGGGCTGTCCATGAAGATCAGTCCGCGCTCACGGATCGGCGCGGCATATTCGACCACCTCGTTGAGCGGTGCGGTCCCGCTCTTCGCGACCGCACCCAGCGACTTTTCCAGAATAGTGGTTAACCCGCCCGCCTTGTTGCCCGGCGATGGATTGTTGTTCATCTCAGCGCCGTTGATCCGGGTGTAGTGCTCCCACCAGTCCAGCCGCTCGCGCAGCTTGGCCGACACCTCGGGCGCGCGCGCCCGCGCATAGAGCAGGTGCTCGGCGCCATAGATCTCCGGCGTCTCCGACAGGATTACCGTCGCGCCCAGCGCTGCCAGCCGGTCCGAGACATTTCCCAAAGCGGGGTTTGACGTCACGCCTGACCACGCGTCCGATCCGCCGCATTGCAGCCCCAGCACCAGCTCGCTCGCCGGTGTTTCCGCGCGTCGCGCTGCATTTGCCATCGGCAGTATCGCCTTCAGCCGTGCCAGACCCTCGTTGATCGCCTTCCGCGTACCGCCCACATCCTGGATGGTGTAACTCTGAAACGCGTCGCCGTCCGCGATGCCATATTCCTGCTTCAGCCGGTCGATCTGCATCGTCTCGCAGCCAAGACCCACCAGTAGCACCGCGCCGAAATTCGCGTTCGCCGCCGTGCCCCACAACGTGCGCTTCAGGATCTCGAACCCTTCACCCGACCCCGCCATGCCGCAGCCGCTCGCATGCGTGATCGGCACGATGCCGTCTACATTCTCGAACCCGCGCAGCAAGCCGGAACGTTCTGCGGCGTCTGCGATATGCCGCGCCACGGTTGCCGAGCAGTTCACGCTCGTGAGCACGCCGATGTAGTTGCGCACGCCGGTCTTGCCGCTGGCGCGCCGGTATCCCTGGAACGACCTTGCGGGCTGTTTTTTGACCCATGCCGCGTTCGAACCCGCGTCCTGCCGCAATTCGCTCATCGCCAGGTTCTGCAAGTGTACATGCGCGCCCGGTGCGATGTCCGCCGTGGCGACGCCGATCACCTGGCCGTATTTCCGAACCGGCGCGCCCTCCGCCACGGCTTCGGTCGCGATCTTGTGGCCTGATGGGATGTTCTCCCTGGTCGTCACGCCCTCGCTGGCCAGCCGCGTTCCCGCCGGCACGCGCCGTGCCGCCACGACGACATTGTCGGATGGGTGCAGCCGCACCGTGACGGGCGTGTTGGCGAGCACTTCGGGCAGGAACATCTCCTTCGCCCTTGCATGGTCGCAAGGCGTGCTGACATTCTAGCGGAGACCGCCAAAAGGCGGCAAATACACCGGGCTGGAGGCGGCATGTTGAAAGGGATCGATCCCCTGTTGGGACCGGGTCTGCTCAGCATGCTGCGTTCCATGGGCCATGGCGACGAGATCGTCATCGCGGACGCCAATTTCCCCGCCATGTCGACCGGTCAGCCCGACCGGATCCTGCGCGCAGACGGCACAGACGCGGTGCGCCTGGCGCAGGCCATCGTCTCCGTCCTGCCGCTCGACGACTTCGTTCCCGCCGCTGCCTTCCGCATGGCGGTGGTCGACAGGCCCGACGAGGTGCCGCCGATCACGCACGAGTTCGCGCGGGTGCTGGAAGATGCCGGCTACAACGGCCCCATCGAGCCGATCCAGCGCCATGCCTTCTACACACGTGCCAAGTCCGCCTGCGCCATCGTCGCGACCGGCGAGACGCGCCTCTACGGCAATCTGATCCTCAAGAAGGGCGTGATCCGCCCGTGAGCCTCCGCATCGACGCGCATCAGCATTTCTGGCGCATCGGTCGCGGCGACTATGGCTGGTTGACCGAGGCCGATCACCCGAAGATCGCGCGCGACTTCCTCTCCGCCGATCTCGAGCCGCTGCTCAAGACCGCGAATATCGACAGGACCATCCTCGTCCAGGCCGCCCCGACCGAAGCCGAAACCGACTTCCTGCTCTCGCTCGTCGAGCAGACGCCTTTCATCGCCGGGGTAGTCGGCTGGATCGATTTCGATGCCGAAGACGCCGCTTCCCGCATCGCGCGGCTTTCCGCGAAACAGAAGCTCGTCGGCCTGCGCCCCATGATACAGGACCTCCCCGACGACGAGTGGATGCTGCGCAAGGAACTCGCCCGCCCGATCGACGCCATGATCCGCGCCGACCTCTGCTTCGACGCGCTGGTCAGGCCGCGCCATCTTCCCGCGCTCGCCGAATTCCTCGACCGCTATCCCGATCTCTCCGTCGTCATCGACCACGCCGCCAAGCCGAACATCGCCCGCGCGGGCGTCGACCTCTGGGCGCAATACATGCGCCACATCGCCCAATCCTCGACCGCCTTCTGCAAGCTCAGCGGCCTCGCTACCGAAGCCGGCCCGAACTGGTCCGCTGACACGCTGAAGCGCACCGTCGACATCCTGCTCGAGGCCTTCGGGCCCTCGCGTCTGATGTGGGGTAGCGACTGGCCCGTCCTGCTCGAAGCCGGCGACTACGCCCAATGGCTCGCTGCCGCCGAGACACTCACCAAGCATCTCGACGCGTCCGCCCGCGCCCTTGTCTTCGGCGGTACCGCCGCCACCTTCTACGGCCTCGTTTAGGAGCCCCTCCGTGACGCAATTCAACGGCCTCGGCCTGAACCTGGGCAATCTCTCGCGCCTCAGCCATGCGAAGACCCGCTCCATTTCGCCCGAGAATTTCACTGGCGAGAAAGGCAAGGGTGGCATGGCGAAGGAAGAAGGCCCCGCCTGGAACGCTGCGCGAGACTTGGGTCAGGGCTGGAAGGTTTCACCCTATGTCGTCATCAAGGCCGGCACCACGTTCACGCTCGCCGACGTCAAAGGGCAGGGCGCCATCCAGCAGATCTGGATGACGCTCGCGCGCGGCAAGTGGCGCCACACCATCTTGCGCGCCTATTGGGACGACCAGGAGCAGCCCAGCATCGAGACGCCCTGCGGCGATTTCTTCTGCGTCGGATGGGAAGACTTCGCGCAGATCTCCGCACTCCCCGTCTGCGTCAACCCCGGCCGCGCCTTCAACTGCTACTGGGAGATGCCCTTTCGCAAGCGCGCCCGCTTCACCATCGAGAACCTCAGCGACGAGGACATCGTCGTCTACTACCAGATCAACTACACGCTCACCGTCGTTCCGGAGGACTGCGCCTATTTCCACGCGCAGTTCCGCCGCGTGAACCCGCTCCCCTACAAGGAGGTCTACACAATCCTCGACGGCATCAAGGGTCAGGGCCACTTCGCCGGCTGCTACATGGCGTGGGGCGTAAACAACAACGGCTGGTGGGGCGAAGGCGAGATCAAGTTCTTCATCGACGGCGACGGCGAATTTCCCACCATCTGCGGTACTGGCACCGAGGACTATTTCTGCGGCGCGTACAATTTCGATACCGGCACCATCAAGCGCATGACCGGCGACCGCAGCGCCGTTCCGAAATACCAGGAATTCACCACGCCCTATGCCGGCCTGCCGCAGGTGATCCGTCCCGACGGCCTCTACAGTTCGCAGACGCGCTTTGGCATGTACCGCTTCCACATCATGGATCCGGTGCGCTTCGAACAGGATCTGCGCGTCACCATCCAGGCGCTCGGCTGGCGCACCCACAGGGATCGACAATACCTTCCGTTACAGGACGACATAGCTTCCGTAGCGTACTGGTATCAGACCCTTCCCACCGCACCGTTCCCGCAGCTACCGTCCAAAGACCACCTGGAAGTCATCTGAGCGCATGTCACAAACCGAGCGCGTTTCCGCCAAGCTGCCCCTCACCACCAAGGCGCTCTATGGCACAGGGCAGTTCGTCGATGCCGTTTCGAGCGGCGCCATCGGCACCTTCCTTCTCTTTTACCTGAACGAGGTCTGCGGACTCTCCGGCGCGTTGTCCGGCCTGTCGCTTGCCATCGCGCTGGTTGTCGACGCCTTCGTCGATCCGCTGATGGGCTCGGTGTCCGACAACACCCAATCGCGCTGGGGCCGCCGCCATCCCTACATGATCGGTTCGCTCGCCATCGTGTTCTTCGGCCTGGCGCTGCTGTTCTCGCTGCCCAAGGGCTGGTCGTCTTTGCCGCTGTTCGTCGCCGCCACCGGCATCGCGCTCTTCCTGCGCATCGGCCTCTCCGGCTTCATCGTCCCCTACATCGCGCAGGGCGCCGAGCTCACCGACGACTACATCGAACGTTCCAGCATCGTCGCATGGCGCACCTTCTTCGGCGTGTTCGGCTCGCTGACGCCGCTGATCCTGGGCTACGTCGTGTTCCTCAAAGGAAAGAACATCTACGACCACACCGCCTATATCCCGTTCGGCTGGACTTGCGCCGCGATCATGACCTTCTTCGCCACCATCTGCGCCTTCGGTACGCTCGCCAGCCGCCACCGCCTGCACCAGGCCGCGCCCAACCAGGACAACGCGCTGCTGCGCCTCGGCCGCGAAGTGATCGAGGTCTTCCGCAACCCGTCCTTTCGCCTTCTGTTCTCCAGCGTGCTGATTTTCTTCATCGCGCAGGGCACGGCGGGTGCCCTCGGCCTGCACGGCGGCAAATTCTTCTGGAAGCTCGACACCCTTCAACTACTCCTGATCGGGATGCTGACCCTGTTCGGCGTCTTGCTGGGCCTTCCAGCGGTCTGGCTTACCGGCTCGCGCTGGGAAAAGAAAAGCATGGTGATCTGGAGCCTCCTTTACATCGTCCTGACCCAGGCGGGTCTGCCGGTCGCGCGTATCGTCGGCATTCTTCCTGCCAATGGCGTCGTGCTCACGCTCAGCATCAACGCCGTGCTGGCCGGCATCGCGATCACCTACCTCACGGTCGGCTTCCAGTCGATGATGGCCGATGCTGCCGACGAGCACGAACTGATGTTCGGCGCCCGTCGCGAAGGCCTCTACTTCGCGGGCCTGTCGTTCTCGACCAAGGCGGCCAGCGGCCTCGGCGGCCTGATCTCCGGCCTCGCCCTCAGCGCCATCGGTTTTCCGGCCGATCTCGCATCCAAGGGCGGCGACAACGCGCATATCGCCCTGGCCACGATCAACGATCTCGGCCTCGTCTACGGTATCGTGCCGGGCGCGATGACCACGGCCTGCATTGTCTTTACGATGTTCTATCGCATCGACAGCAAGGTCTATGCGGACATCCAGGCCAAGCTGGCGGTGCGCCGCAGGATGCCGCCCGCGCAGCTCTCGGACACCCTTCCCATCCCGGAGAATTCGCCATGAGGAAGATCGTCAACCGCATCACCAGGATGCTCGGCGTCGAGTATCCAATCGTCCAGGCGCCGATGGGCTGGATCGCGCGTTCGCAGCTTGCGAGCGCAGTTTCGAACGCCGGCGGCCTCGGCATCATAGAGACCTCGTCCGGCGAGCTCGATGCCGTGAAGGGCGAAATCCAGAAGATGCGCCAACTCACGACCAAGCCGTTCGGCGTGAACGTCGCGCTCGCCTTCGTGCGCGATCCCGGTATCGTCAATTTTATCATCGACCAGGGCGTGAAGTTCGTCACCACGTCGGCGGGCGACCCGCAGAAGATCGTGAAGCCGCTCAAGGATGCCGGCCTCACCGTTTTCCATGTGGTGCCATCGCTGAAGGCGGCGCAGCGCGCGGTCGATTGCGGTGTCGACGGCCTGGTGGTCGAAGGCGGCGAGGGCGGCGGCTTCAAGAACCCGCGCGAGGTCGCCACCATGGTTCTCCTCCCGCTGGTCTGCGAGAAGGTGAACGTTCCCGTGGTCGCCGCCGGCGGCATGGTCGACGGCCGCACCATGGCGGCCGCCTTCATGCTCGGCGCCGAAGGCATCCAGATGGGCACCCGCATGGTCTCGTCGGCGGAATCGCCGGTTCACATGAACTGGAAGAACGCGATCCTGAACGCGGCCGAGACCGACACGGTGTTCCTCAACCGCATGGGTCCCGGTCCCGCTTTGCGCGCGCTCCGCACCGAAAAGACCACCCGCATCGAGAAGGAACCGCCGCCCAATGTCATGGCCGAGTTCGGCAAGGCCACGGACCTTTATTTCGGCGGCGACATGGAAGTGTCCATCGCGCTGAGCGGCCAGGTCGCCGGCCGCATCGACTCGATCAAGCCGGTGAAGCAGGTGATCGACGAAACCGTCGCCGAGTTCCACGCGGTGATCGCGGCGAAAGCGTCACAATACGCCTGACATCAGGTCGTCGCGCTCGCCGGTTCGGTTGACTCAGGTCAAGTCGTTCTGCGCAGCGCTTCTTAGCCTGTCGCCATGAGAGCATTTCTACGACTTTTGCCCGTGCTCTTCGCCGTGCTCCCCGGTGGCTGCGCCACGGCGCCCCCGAGTGCCGAAGCCCTGGCCGCAAACGATCCGTTCGAAGCCACGAACCGCGAGACGCTGAAGCTCAACGGCCGGATCGACAGGTTCCTGCTCACGCCGATCGACAATTTGTATCACGGCGCCCTGCCGCGCGGCGGCAGTCAGATCGTTCACAATGTCGTCCACAACGTCTCGTCCCCCACAACGCTCGCGAATGACCTCCTGCAAGGCGAAATGAAACGCGCCGCCGAAACCTTCGCCCGCCTCGTCATAAACAGCACGTTTGGGCTGGGCGGAATGTTCGATCCCGCCGCCAGCCATTTTCATATTCCGCCGCACGATGAGGATTTCGGGGAGACGCTCGGCGTGTGGGGCGTGGGCGAAGGGCCGTACCTCGTCGTCCCGGTTCTCGGACCGCTCCCGCCGCGCGACGCCTTCGGCATGGCGGCCGACGTCGCCCTGAATCCGGTGAACTACATCCATTTCAACGGGCATGCCTGGTGGGAAGCCGGCCGCTACACGGCGCAGCTCATCGACGCGCATTCGCGCACCTACGAAGACGTGCGCGACATCGAGCGCAGCTCGATCGACAACTACGCGGCGCTGCGCAGCATGTACCGGCAGAAGCGCAACAACGAAATCCGCAACGGGCGGCCCGAAGTGCAGAACCTGCCGCAGTTCTGACGGCCGCCGGCGCGTCGCTTCGCTATTGCCGCGTGTTGCTCCAGATCACCTGACCCAGGCCAAGGATCGCGAAGATCGCGCCATAGAGTACCCAGTGCTTGTCGCCGACCATGAACGAGCGGTCGTTCGGTCCGGTGAGGTGCAGGCCCTGCAAGGCCCAGAACGTCCCGGCCAGCATCATCAGCAGGCCGAGAAGGCTGCTGACGATCCGCATCACCACATTGAACACCGCGCGCATGTCGGCCCCCGTTCAGGCCGGCCGCGTGCTCCCCTTGGGCACGTCTGCCGAAGCCCGGGCATAGGCTAGCGCCGTCTCCACGACAGTTTCCACCGGGTCCGCGAACCCTCCAGCGATCCAGGTCCGCGCGATCTGGATCACCGCCCCGCGCATCCCGGCCAGCGTCAGCATGGACGTGACGCCCGGCGCGAACATCTCCGCCAGCCTCTTGGCCGTCTCTTCGCCCGCCGCCTGCATGTCGGGCTCGCGTCCATGCGCATCGAGGAGAAACACCTTGGCGAGCCCCGGATGCGCTGCCAGCCCTGCATAGAACCCGGTCAGCGCGGCGCGCACCGGGTCTGGCCCGCTCGCCTTCGCCATCTCGGTTAGAAGCTCGGCCTGCACCGCTTGGTAGGCCGCGATAAACAGCGCCTCGCGGTTCGGGAACGACTCGTAGAAGTATCGCGCCGTGAGACCTGCCTCGGCGCAGATGGCGGCCACTGTGGCGCCTTCGCGCCCCCAACGCCCGAACACCTCGATCGCCGCCGCGATCAGGCGCTCGCGCCGGTCTGCCTGGCGGTCCTCGAAACTCGCCCCGCCGTAGCGCCTCTTCTCGGGAATGTCCGATGCCATCTTGACAAAGGGATAGGTTCTGACTATCTGACAATCAAGATTTCCAGATTGTCCGGAAGGTCCATGAACGCTGTTGCCCCCGCCCAGGAAGCCCCGCTCGATCTGAACCCGCGCAAGGACTGGACGACCGCCTTTCGCGCCATGGGGAAGCTGCTCTCCGACCCCAACGACACGACACAGGTCTTCAAGATCATGCGCGCGCTGAATGCCGGCACGGCGCAGAAGAACTATGACCGGCTGCTGACGACCGCGCAGGGGGGCCGTCTCGCCTATGAGCGGCTCGAGTTGATAGATCGCCTGATGAACCGCGAATGGCTGAACCAGTTCGCGCCCGGCACCGTTGGCGCCGCCTATCGCGCCTTCCTCGACAAGACCGGCTACTCGGCGCAAGGCCTCGCTGACATCGGCAACGAAGTGCATGGCACGCCAGCGCGCGTCGAGCATCCCTATGCCTGGTTCGGCCGGCGCGAGCGCGACCTGCACGACATCTGGCATGTCCTGACCGGCTACCAGGCCGACGATCCGCTGGGCGAACTCTGCCTCGTCGCCTTCACCTATGCGCAGACGCGCGGCACCGGCTGGGGCTTCATCGCGCTGATGGGCGTGCTCAAGAGCTTCGAGGAAAAGAACGGCAAGTACGCGCGCATTGCGGTGCGCGAAGGCTTCAGGCACGGCAAGCAAGCCGCCTGGCTGCACGGCGAAGATGTCGAGAAGCTGTTCGCCGAGCCGCTCGAAACCGCACGCGTCCGCCTGAACATCGCGAAGCCGGAAGCGTACCTCCACGCCAGGGACGTCTACGAATTCCAGGCGGCGGTGAACCCGGTCGCCGTGGCCGCGGAGTAACTAGCTCCTCTTCACCCGCTCATCGCGCAGTGCGGTCCGCCGAACCTTGCCCGCATCGTCCCGCACCGGCTCGCTCACCATCTCGAACGTTCGCGGCCGCTTGTAGGTGACCAGCCGTTCCGCCAGATGCTTGTGCAGGTCCTCGACGCCCAGTCCTGGCCGCGGATGGATGATCGCATGCAGCACATTGCCCAGGTCGTCATCCGGCAACCCGATCACGGCCGACGACGACACCAGCGGATGCTCGTCCAGCGCCGCCTCGATCTCCGCCGGATAGACGTTCGACCCGCCCACCAGGATCATGTCCGTGCGCCGGTCGGCGAGGTAGAGATAGCCGTCCTCGTCGAACCAGCCGATGTCTCCCAGTGACTCCCAACCGCCCGGCAACGTCCGCGCCGTGGCGCCTACATAGTGATAAGACGGCGGCAGCGACGGATCGCGGCGCAGGAAGATTTCGCCCGTCTCGCGCGGCCCGAGCATCTTGCCGTCGGCCGAGAACGCCTTCATCTCGCCCAGCGCCAGCGGCTTTCCCACCGATCCCTTGTGCGCCATCCACTCATTTCCGTCGATCACGGTGATGGTCTGCGCTTCTGTGCCGCCATACAGCTCCAGGATCTTCTCGCCGCCGATCCAGCCGATCCATTCTTCCTTCAGCCACGGCGGACACGGTGCCGCCATATGCCAGATCGTGTGCAGTGAACGCATGTCGTAGGTCTCGCGCCCCGGCACGCGCCAGATGCGGCTCATCATCGTCGGCACCAGGTAGAGCCAGTTCACCTTGTGCTCCTGCACCAGCCGCAGCGTCTCCTCCGCGTCGAACTTGGGCGTCAGGATCACATGCGCACCGGCATGCAGCGCCGTTGCCGTCAGCCCGAACGGCGCGTTGTGATAGAGCGGTCCCGGCATCAGCACCGTATCGGCGCCGGTGTAGCGCCACAGCGCCGCTTCGCCGCCGCCCACCGCGACGACGCCCGGATTGCCCGCCACGATCAGCTTCGGCCGCCCCGTCGAACCGCCCGACGTCGGCGCCTTCCAGTGCGGCGTGACCGCGTCGGGCAGGTCGGAGTCGTCGTCGCTCGCCGCCAGCAATTCCTGCGGCGATACGATGGGGCGTCCCACATCCATTGTCTTGTTGTCGCTGATCACCAATGGTGAATTCGCCAGCTCGATGATGGCCTTCAGCTCGTGCGGCGGCAGGCGGTACGACACCGGCTGCGGCGTGGCGCCGATCTTCCACAGCGCGAACTCCGCCTCGATGAAGCCGTGGCTGTTCGGCATGGAGATGGTGACGAAGTCGCCCAGCTTCACGCCCCGCGCCAGCAGCGACCGCGCCACGCGGTTGGTGCGCCTGTGCAGCTCGCCATAGGTCAGCGTCTTGCCGCTCACCGTCAGCGCCGGCGCGTTCGGCTTGGCCGCCGCGTTGTTCGCGAGGTTCTTGCCGATCGAGACGAACTCCGCCGGCGGCGCGCCCAACGATCCCATGCCCGACATCGCTACGCTCCTACTTTGCTGTCATCCTTCGAGGCTCGCTTCGCTCGCACCTCAGGATGACGATGATAAACCGTCAGGCTGAGGTGCTCGGCGAAGCCGAGCCTCGAAGCCTCGCGATGCGCTCGTCGCGCAGCGCCGTGCGCCGCACCTTGCCGGCATCGTCACGCACGTTCTCCGTCACCAGCTCGTAGGTTCGCGGCCGCTTGTAGATGACCAGCTTGTCCGCCATGTGCCGCTGCAACTCGTCGAGATCGAGACCCGGCCGCGGCTGGATGATCGCATGCACCTTGTTGCCCAGGTCCTCGTCCGGAATACCGATCACTGCTGATGAGGCGACCAGCGGATGTTCCTCCAGCGCCGCTTCGATCTCCGCAGGATAGACGTTCGCGCCACCCACCAGGATCATGTCGGTGCGCCGGTCGGCGAGATACAGATACCCGTCCGAATCGAACCAGCCGATATCGCCGATCGACTCCCATCCGCCCGGCAGCACGCGCGCCGTGGCGCCGACATAGCGATAGGTCGCCGGAAATCCGGCATCGCGCTGCATGTAAATTTCGCCGGTCTCGCCGACCGGCAACTCACGCCCGTCCGGCCCGAACGCCTTCATGATCCCGCCGGCCTGCACGCGCCCGACCGACCCGCGATGCGCGAGCCACTCGGTCCCCGACAGCACGGTCGACGCGAGGCCTTCGGTGCCGCCGTACAGCTCCCAGATCACCTCGCTGCCCAGCCACCTGATCCACTCTTCCTTGAGCCAGGCGGGGCAGGGCGCTGCCAGGTGCCACACCGTCTTCAGCGAGGACACGTCGTACTTCGTGCGCACTTCCTCGGGCAGCCGCCAGATGCGGCCCATCATCGTCGGCACCAGGTAGACCCAGGTCGCGCGATGCTTCTCCACTTCGCGCAGCACGCCCTCCGCGTCGAACTTCGGCATCAGGACGACGTGCGTGCCGATCTGAAGCGCAGGGAAGACGGTGACGAACGGCCCGTTGTGGTACATCGGCCCCGGCATCAGGCATACGTCGTTCTTGCCGATGCGCCAGAACGCGGCGCCGATCCCGTCGACCAGCCCCGCCTGTCCCGAAACGATCAGCTTCGGCCGTCCCGTCGATCCGCCGCTCGTCGGTGCTTTCCACGACGGCGACACCGCATCCGGCAGATCGCTCTCGTCCTTTGACGCCTCCAGCAATGCCCGCGCCGACACGACCGGCTTGCTCGACTCGAACGCCACCTCGCTCACCACGATCGGCGTCTCTGCCAGCTCGACGATGGCGTTCAGCTCGGCCAGCGGCAGGCGCGACGACACTGGCTGCGGAATCGCCCCCAGCTTCCACGCCGCGTAACAAGCCTCGATGAACGCCACGGAGTTCGGCAGCGCGATGGTGACGAAATCGCCCAGCTTCACCCCGCGTGCCGCCATGCCGCGCGCCATCCGGTTGGTGCGCCTGTGCAGCTCCGCCCAGGAAAGCGTGACGTCCTCGCAGGTGATCGCCGGCGCGTTCGGCTTCAGTTCCGCCATCCGGCCCAGCGCCGCGCCGATAGAGATCGGATTTTCCGGTGTGCCCGGCTCCGCCATTCCCGTTTCCCCGACTGTTGTGTGTTCTTGGGCGCCATCGTTCCCAAGGACGCCAAGCCGAGTCAACGCGGCCCTAGCGGAACAATCCGCTCTGGGCCAGCCCGTCGAAGATGAACTGCATGGCGAGCGCCGCCAGCAGCACGCCGGACACCCGGGCGATCACGTTGGCGCCCGTCTTGCGCAGCAGCGCCATCAGGCGGTCGGACAGGAGCATGGTGACGAAGGTCCCCAGCATCACCACGCCCAGCGCCGCCAGCACCGCCGCCATGTCCATCGGCCCGTTCGTCTTGGACATCAGCAACACCACCGCCGTCATGCTGCCGGGTCCGGCGGTCAGCGGGATCGCCAGCGGGAACACCGCTACGTCAGTCTCATGTCGCTGCGCCTCGCCCTCCTCGGTCGGCGTGATGCCCGACACGCCCGAATGCTGCGCCAGCAGAAGGTCGGCTGATACCATCAGCAGCAAGACCCCGCCCGCCGTGCGGAATGCCGGCAGGCCCACCCCGATCAGGCCCAGCAGCTGGATTCCGCCCAGCGCGAACGCCAGCAACACGCCGGTCGCCACCGCCGCCGAAACGATCGCACTATTGCGCCGCTGCGTCTTCGGCATCCCGGCCGTCAGGGCCAGGAACATCGAGCCGACCTCGACCGGCCCGATGGCGACGAACAGCGTGGCCAGCGCAGTGGGGAACAGATGGAACATGGCCGCTGCTTAGCCGCCCACGCCTGCCCTGTCTAACCTTTCAGGAACTGGATCATTGCCGGCATCGCGGCGCGGTCCTGGATCATGAACAGATGCCCGCCCTCGAAGAATTGCAGCACCGCGCCTTTGATCCGCGCCTGCATGTTGTGCTGCGACGAAGGCAGGGCGATCCCGTCATATTTCCCCGCCGCGATCATCACGGGACAGTCGATCCGCCCCAGCCGGTCATACGTGTCGTGACACGACCGCGCCGCAAGCTGGCGGTGATAGCCCATGGCCCGCCCCGGCTCGTCCCTGTAGGGGTCATTCATCGCCAGCGCGACGAACTGCTCGTACTGCTCGGCGTTCGCCTTCTGCCACGCCGTGTCGCGGCGCGTGTCGTTGATCGGGATCATGTGGCGCGCCCGCTCCTCCGCGCCCATGTGCTCGATGGAATGGAACGGATAGCTCGCGCCACCGACGCCGCCCGGCGAGGTGCAGGCCAGCACCAGCCGCTCGACCCTCCTGGGATGCCGCAGCACGAATTCCTGCGCCACCATGCCACCGAACGACGCGCCCATCACCTTCGCATTCTCCCAGCCCAGCACATCCATCAGCCGCGCTGCATCGTCGGCATAGTCCGCCATGGTGTAAGGCACGTCCGGCTTGCTGGTCCGCCCCAGCCCACGCTGGTCGTAGGACAGCACGTCGAAATTGCGCACCAGCGGCCCGTCCATCTGGTTCGGCTTGTTGCGCAGATCGCCGCCCGAGCCCGAAATGAACAGCAGCCGCGGTCCTTCGCCCGCGCGCTCGTAATAAACGTCCAGATCGCCGACCTTCGCGAACGCCATGCCGCCCTCCCGCTTTGGACCGAATCCTACAACCCGGAAAATTGATCGGTGAGTCTTTTCGCGATCGCAACCGGCGTCGCGCCCGACCCGCGCCGGCCGTCTCGGCAGCGACTGGCTGGGCGATCACGTCGCCCAGGTTCGCACATGCGAGCGCTCTGACTACAAGTCATTCATTTACACGCATCTGTGATTGTTTCGCCGCAATCCGCGCACAATCGGCGCGCAGCGTCGTCGTGCCGAATGGGAAGAGGGACCCGCTATGGCAATGACCGCACAGAACGCCAGCGGCGACGTGCTATCCGACATCAACACCACGCCGCTGATCGATGTGATGCTGGTTTTGCTCACCTTGCTCATCATCACGCTGCCGCTTCAGACCCACGCCGTGAAGATCACACTGCCGCAGCCCGGCCCGCCGAAGCCGATCCCCACCGTGATGCTCGAGGTTGATTTCGACGGCACGCCGGTGTGGAACGGCTGGCGCATCGACGACGCCACGCTCGACAGGAAGCTGTCCGACGCCGCGCACCAGGACCCGCAGCCCGAGGTGCACATCATGGCCAACCGGCTGGCGCGCTATAACGCGGTGCTGAAGGTGATGGTGATGACCCAGCACCATGGGCTCTACAAGATGGGCCTGATCGACACCCAGGCCTACTAGCGCGTTCGAAAGGCGAGCATCGCGAACCGCGCCCAGCCCGGCAGGGCCGGTTCGTACTGCCTGAGCGCCGCCGCGCCGGCCCAGACCACCACCCGCGCCGCCAGCATGGAGGCGAGGTGGTCGCCGGCATGCAGATTCATCAGGAATTCCCACATCTCCGGCCTCCTCTCGCCGCGTCTGCCCAATAGACGAACGGCCAGGGCCGGAACCGACAGAGCGGGTGCGAAAAGTTGGCCTAGGCGGACGCCGCGGTCTCTCGCAGGCGGTCAATGATCTCGTGCGGCTCATCCGCCGCGAGCTCGCCGATGTGACGCAGCCACCACCACATGCTCATCCGGTGGACGATCGTGTAGTAGGCGAGCGCACTTTCCGGATCGGGATGATCTATCGCACCATACCCTTCCAGCATCGGTCTCCGGCAGTCCGGCGCCTGGTGCTGCGAGATGAAGATGCATTTTGCAAGGTCATAGACTGCATCCGCTGCGCGGGCATTGCCGAAATCGATCAGCCCGCTGATCTTCAGCCGTCCGCCTGCCTCTCGCACAACCAGCACGTTGTTCGGGTGCACGTCGTCGTGCGCGAACACAGGCCCCTTGCTGAACGGCACCACCGCATCGAAACGCGCGTCCGCGATCCGACGCAGCTCCCGCGTCATCGCTTTGTCGCCACCGAAGTGCACGAACCGCTCGAACGTCTCTGCGATGATTGCGCGGAGGAATTCCACGTTGGTCGCGAGCGGCCGCGTCACGCCTTGCGCGCCCACATGCCCGTAGCCGGGCATCTTCACGTCATGCAGCTGCCGGATCAGCGCGCCCATCTGAAGATACACGTCCGCGATCTCCGGGTCGTCCCTGAGCTCCTCGGCCGGCACGCCCGGCAGGTAGTTCGTCAGGGCGAAGCGAAACGGCAGCCGCGCCTTTGTCTGGTCGATCGCGTAATACCGCGTCACCGGCAGTCCGAGATCGCGTAGCAGTCCCGCGGCATACGCATCTTTCTCTGGATTCCAGGGGCGGTTGTCCGGATAGGCCTTGAGGATCAGCCGCGTGCCGTCGGCGCAGTCGATCCGAAATACCGGCGCACTGCCGCCCGTCATCGGCACTAGGCCCGCCGCATCGGCGAGCCCCAGAGACCGCAGCATTGGCTGCAACTGCTCGGGCGTGACGTCCATGCTTCCGTCTTACGCCAACCGGCGGCATCGTTCTGCCCTAGGAACCCCTTGGCCGGGTGATTTCGGCCCGGCCATAGCTGCCGTGCAACACGCCGTCCCGCGCAAAGTCGCGCATCATCGCGAAATAGCCAGGCGAATACCGCGTCGACACCCGATCGCCCTTCGCGTCCAGCTCATATTCCGTCATCCCGTGCTCGGCGCGCGGATTGAGCGCCAGCGTGAAGTCCTCGCCCGCATGGATCAGCGTCTTGATCCGGCGCGAAGTCTCCGCGCTCGGCGCATCCAGATCGTCGCTGCCCAGAATCCAAAGCTGCTGCGTGGTGCTCGCCTGCAAGGTCGGCACCGGCTCATAGTGCATCGGCGTGTGCCAGTCATGCGCCGTGGAGAAGGCCTCCAGCTGCTCCTTGTTCAACGGCAGCACGAAATGCATGAAGTTGCCGTGCAGGTCCTTGAACCACGGCTCGCCCCGGTACTTCGTCCGCACGGCGTCGAACGCGGCATAGTCCGCGTCCAGGCTCCCCGTCCCGGCCATCGCGTCTGCGACCATGGCCGCCACCGCATGCTCGACCTCCAGCGCCTTGGCGATCTCGGCATCGGAGTGATGTTTCAGCTTCATCTCCAGCACCGTTTCCTGCTCGTCTTCCTGGAGGACGGTCACCGCCAGCCCGAAGCTCACGATCGCGAAGTCGACCGGGGCGCGGTTCGCCGCCAGCGGCACGATCCAGCCGCCCTGGCTCCCGCCCTGATAGCCCACGCGTCCGGCCCGTGCGCCCGCCAGCCGCCGCGCCTCTCGCATCGCCGCCACCGCGTCGTCCGCCAGCACGTCGAAGTCCTGCGTGTACTTGCCCTCCGATCCGCCGGTGCCGCGCTTGTCATAGACGAACGCGCCGACGCCCTCCGCCGGCAACAGCCGCTGCAACGAATAGGTCTGCACCGCTGACGAATCCTCCGACCCGTGCACCAGCACGACGATCGCCACCTTGTCCGCGCCCTTGGGCAGCACCAGCCGCCCCTTCAGCTTCACGCCGTCGCGACCGATGAATGTCGTCTCCGTCACGTCGAACGCGATGCGCGTTGCCGTCCTGCCGTCGAACGAGATTTTGCCCCGCGCGCAGTCCGGCAGTTCTATCGCGTGCCCGTCCGGGCGATCCGTCCAGCCCAGCGTGCTCGTCCAACTGCCGTCCTTGGGGTGCAATGTGCCCACCGTCCCATCGAACATGCGCCACCGCAGCGTGCCCTCGTCTGTGGGCGCCAGGTCGATCACCGCGCCATTGGCGAAGCGATAGCTGCCGACGTGACAATCATCCGCCGGCCACGCCGCCGAGCCCGAAACCAGAACCGCCGCCACCGCGGCCAAAACCATGCGCATCCAAATCCTCCTGTGTCGAAGCCTTGGATGCGCCCAAACCGCAAATGGACGCGCCGATCGCGGAAATTTCTGCTACGCCTTGGCTACCGGGGGAGGCGACATTGATCAGAAGCGCACTGGGCTTGGCCGTCGTGCTCGCAGCGATGCCGAGCGTAGCCATGGCTTTGCCGTCCGATCCCCCGACTTGTCCGGCACCTGCCTGGTACAAGCTGGATTTCTTCCCCCGGCCATCGGCCCAGACACTCAAGGCCGGCAGGCCGGATATCATCGCATTTGCAGCGCGATCTGATGCCTTTGTCGCGTGCCTCAAGGAATCGCTCACCCTGTTGCGGGCGCGATGGGCACAGGCCGGCCAGTCGCCCAACGCCACAGTCGAAGCAGCCGTCGAGAACGCGATAGCGAACTGGACGTTCTATCGCGAGCGCGCCGTCGACCAATTCGAGGACGCCGTTACCACGCAGAGCCAAACGGTCGCGGGCGTCCAAGCGAATTCTGCCGTTTCCCCGATCGAGCCTCGCGAGATCGCGGCTCTGGCCGTGCCTGCGTTTCCCGGCAGCGCGGATTTGAATTTGCCGTCCTATGCCATGGGCCGCACGCGTGACTGCTCCTCCTACTATCCGGACGATTCGAGACGCGCCAACGAGAGCGGACAGGTCACGGTCGGCTACGATGTTGGCGCGGACGGTGCGATTCTCAATCCGCACATCACGACATCTGCAGGCTTTCAGCGGCTGGACGATGCCGCAATGGCCTGTGTCACCGCCAAATGGCGCAGCTTGCCTGCCCTGCATGCTGGCATTCCGTCGGCCTCGCCCGGACACGAGGCCGTGATTCGGTTCAGCATCTGGTAATACTAAACGGCGGCAGCTACCTGCCGCCGTTTCGACTTTCAGCGAATGGTCGCGCTCAGCGCAAATCCGCGAACTTCTTCCCTTCGCCGGCCAGTTTCTCGAGCAGCGGTGCCGGCTTGAAGGCGTCGCCCATCTTGGCCTCGAACTCCTTCATCTTGGCCAGCACCTTGTCGAGGCCGACTTGGTCGGCGTAGTGCATCGGGCCGCCGCGATAGACCGGCCAGCCATAGCCGTTCACCCAAACCACGTCGATGTCGCTCGGACGGATCGCCTTCTTCTCGTCCAAGAGCTTCGCGCCCTCGTTGATCATCGGATAGATGCAGCGCTCGAGGATCTCCTCGTCGCCGATCGTGCGCGGGTTCTTGCCCGACTTGGTCACGAAGTCCTTGATGATCTTCTCGGTCACCGGCGACGGCTTTGCCGCGCGTGTCTCGGGATCGTAGTCGTAATAGCCCGCGCCCGTCTTCTGGCCGCGGCGGTCCGCCTCGCACAGCACGTCGCGGATCGTCTCGCCCTTCGACCGCTCCTTTACCCAGCCGATGTCCAGCCCGGCGAGGTCCGACATGGCAAACGGCCCCATCGGGAAACCGAAATCGTAGAGCACGCGGTCCACGTCCCACGGCATCGCGCCTTCCAGCACCATCTTTTGGGCCTCCCGGCCGCGCTGGCCGAGCATGCGGTTGCCCACGAAGCCGGGGCATACGCCCACCAGCACCGCGATCTTGCCGATCGTCTTGGCGAGCTTCATCGAGGTGTTGATCACCTCCTTCGACGTGTGATCCGCGCGCACGATCTCCAGCAGCTTCATCACGTTGGCGGGTGAGAAGAAGTGCAGGCCGATCACCGCTTCCGGCCGCTTCGTCACCGACGCGATCTCGTCGATGTTCAGGCCCGAGGTGTTCGTCGCCAGGATCGCGCCCGGCTTGCAGATCGAGTCCAGCCTGGTGAAGATATCCTTCTTGATGTCCATGCGCTCGAACACCGCCTCGATCACGAGGTCGACGTCAGCGAGCGCGTTCATGTCCAGCGAGCCGGTGATGAGGCCCATGCGCCTGTCGACTTCCGACATCGGGAAGCGGCCGCCCTTGGCCGAACGCTCATAGTTGCCGCGCACCACCTTCAGGCCGCGGTCCAGCGCGTCCTGCTTCACCTCCACGATGGTCACCGGGATGCCGGCATTGGCGAAGTTCATCGCGATGCCGCCGCCCATGGTGCCCGCGCCGATGATGCCGACCTTCTTGATCGGGATCGTCGCCGTCGTGTCCGGCACGTCCGGGATCTTGTTCGCCAGCCGCTCGGCGAAGAAGTAATAGCGCTGCGCCGCCGACTGCGGCCCCATCATCACGTCCATGAACAGCCTGCGCTCGGTCTTCAGGCCTTCCTCGAACGGCTGGTTCACCGCCGCCTCGATGCACTGGATGTTCGCTTCCGGCGCTTTGAAGCCGCGGAACTTGCGCGCGTTCGCTTTGCGGAAATTCGCGAAGATCTCCGGATGGCCTTTCGCCGCCTGCAATTTGGTGTCGTTGTCGCGCACCTTCACCAGCGGCTTCCTGTCCGCCACCACCTTGCGCGCGAACGCGATGGCGCCGGCCTTCAGCTCGCCTTCTGGCACGATCTCGTCGACCAGCCCCATCGCCAGGCATTCCTTCGCCGGCACATGGCTGCCGCTGGTCACCATTTCCAGCGCCTTCTCGACGCCGGTGATGCGCGGGAGGCGCTGCGTGCCGCCCGCGCCGGGCAGGAGCCCCAGGTTCACTTCGGGCAGGCCGCAGCGCGCGCTCGGCACCGCCACGCGGTAGTGCGCGCACAGCGCCACTTCCAGGCCGCCGCCCAGCGCCGTGCCGTGGATCGCCGCCACCACCGGCTTCGGCGACTCTTCCATCATGTTCTGCACGTCGAACAGCGAGGCGCCCTTGGACGCGCCGCCGAACTCGGAGATGTCCGCGCCCGCGATGAAGGTGCGGCCTTCGCAGATCAGAACGATCGCCTTCACGGCCGGGTCGGCGATCGCCGCCTTGAAGCCCTCATAAAGGCCGTCGCGCACATTGGCGCTCAGCGCGTTCACCGGCGGCGAGTTCAGCGTCAGGACGCCGACGTCTCCGTCCTTCGAGAAATCCATAACCGAATTGATGGCCGTCATAGGCGCGTCCCTCGACATATTGTTGCTTGGCTGGCGCACAAAAAATCAGGCTGGCGGCGGGAAGTCGAGTCGTTTTCAAACGAGCGGTATGACGCAGCGGCACACACATTTCCTCCCCCGTTTGCTGGGGAGGGGACCACGACGCGTAGCGGAGTGGTGGATGGAGGGGGGACGCAGCACTGAACGGCGCACGACTTGGCGCATGGGGATTCTCCCCCTTCCGTTCGTCGCGCTGACGCGCGCCGATCCACTTTCCCCGTAAACGGGGAAGGAAACTCGAGAGTGTGCCGTGGCGTCAGTCTGGCCTTCCCGCGCCACAGGGCTATCGTTTCGCCAAACACTCGGGAGGAAACGTTGTCCTACGAAACCATTCTCTACGACGTGAAGGACCGCATCGCGACCATCACGCTGAACCGCCCCGACAAGCTCAACGCCTACACCGCCACGATGGGCATTGAGCTGGAAGACGCTTTCATCGCCGCCAACGAGGACGACAACGTCCGCGTGATCATCGTCACCGGCGCGGGCCGCGGCTTCTGCGCCGGCGCCGACATCTCCGGCGGCGCGGGCGCCTTCGACACCAAGTCCGGCAACACTGCGATGTTTCAGGGAGTAAAGCCCAGGCGCACCGGCGGCGGCTTCGTGCAGACGATCTACGATTCCAAGAAGCCCTCCATCGCCGCCTTCAACGGCCCCGCGGTCGGCGTCGGCATCACGCTGGCGCTCCCTATGGACATCAAGATCGCCTCGACCGAGGCACGCTTCGGCTTCGTCTTCGCCCGCCGCGGCCGGGTGCCCGAGGCCGGCAGCGGCTGGTTCCTGCCGCGCCTCGTTGGCCTCACCCAGGCGCTCAAGTGGTGCCTCACCGGCCGCGTCTTCGGCGCGGATGAAGCGCTCGCCGGCGGCCTCGTCAGCGAGGTCGTCCCGGCCGACCAGCTCATGACTCGGGCCCGCGAGCTCGCGACCGAGATGGCGGAGAACACCGCGCCCATCTCCGCTGCCATCACGCGCCACATGCTGTGGCAGTATGCCGGCCAGCCGACGCCGTTCCCCGTCATGGGCATCGACGGCGCGCTCAGCCTCGAACTCGGCGCGGGTCCGGACGTGCGCGAGGGCGTCGCCGCCTTCCTCGAAAAGCGCAAACCGAACTTCCCCGGCAAGGTCAGCCAGGGCATGCCGGCGAGCTTCAAACCAGCTCCGCGCTAGGAACCCGGACTTAGCGTCTTGGTCCACCAGCGTGAGCTGTCGAGCGGCGGGAAGAAGGAACCATAGGCGGCAATCGCCGGCGCGTTGAAATGCGCCGTGCCGACCCCGGCCCATGCCATGCCGCGCGCTTTCAGCCGGCGCATGCCCTCCAGCATGGCAAAGCGGGCCAGGCCGCGCTGGCGGTACTTCGCGTGCGCGCCGACCGGCTCGAAGATGCCGATGCGGCTGACAGGATCGGCCCAGCAGATCGTGCTGGCGACGAACTCGCCGTTCGCAGCCTCGACCAGGATATCGAGCGACGGGTCGTAGACCGGTGCATCGCGAAGTCCGATATAGACCTCCGTCGTGAAGCCCGAGCGCGCGTCGGGAATGCCGATCTGTGAGAGGTCGTTCCACGCGTCGCGATGCGCCTTGGCGCGCAGCACCGGGTCGACACCGACGCTATCGCGTATGCGAAAACCCGCCGGCACCGGGAAGTCTGGCAACGGTTCGGCGAGATCGCGACGGAACCAGACGTGATCCGGTTCACCGCGGAGATAGCCCAGCTGCTCGAGCGCGGCGATGCGCCGGGCGTCGCGCTCGTAGACGCGAAGGGACAAGTTCGCAGCACCCTCGGCGCTGCGCAGACGCGCTCGCTCCGCGCGCTCCACGATTTCGGGCAGCAGATGTTCGCTGTCAGGAAGCAGCTCCACCCACACCTGGTCGACGCCCGTGAACATCATCACGCCCTCGACGCCGCGCGATGACAGCCACATGCGCACGCGGTGCGGCCGGTCGTAATCGGGCTTCAGCAGCCAGATGAAATCGCCGGGATGCCAGCAGGACGGGAGCGAGAAGCGGGCGGCAAGCGATCGGCTGGCAAATGCCAGAAGCAGCGCTAGATCGGAACGGCCCCGATAGCCGCGAATGTCGAGGTGGTCAGGCATGACACGGACATTCGGGATCCAGCGGAGATAGCGACCCGAAGCTAGGCCGCGCCGCGCAGCGCTTCAACCGCATCGAGGTGCCTGCGCGGCACGCGCTTCCCACTCTGCACCAATTGACATACTGTGTGTAACTATGTATATAGGGACAGACAGTAGGCGAAACCCGTGCAAAAGGCCCATTCCGACCTTGCCGCCAAGCTGGAGCAGGAGCTCCGCCGCGGCGTCCTGATGCTCGCGGTGCTCTCGCAGCTCAAGGACAACCAGTACGGCTACTCCCTGCGCCACGCGCTCGACGCCAAGGGCATGCCGATCGAGGAGGGCACGCTCTACCCGCTGCTCCGCCGCATGGAAGAACAGGGTCTTCTGCAAAGCGAATGGAAGATCGAGGACGGTCCGCCCCGCCGCTACTACCGCCGCAGCAAGGACGGCGAGCGCATCTATCGCGACCTGGCCGAGCAGTGGCGCGCCCTGGTCGGCACAGTCGAAGGTCTGATGGAGGAGAGCACGTCATGAACGCGCGCGAGATCATCGAGAGCTATATCGTCGACGTGGCGGCGCAACTGCCGCGCAGGCAACGCGCCGACGTCGCCGCCGAACTCCGCTCGCTGCTCGGTGAGGAAATCGGCGCCAGCGCGACCGCCGACGAAACGCTCGCCCGCCTGCGCGCCTTCGGCCGGCCGGCGGAGGTGGCGGCGCGCTATCACACGCCCTACGCCGTCATCGATCCGGTCGACACGCACAATTTCGTCCTGGCGCTGATCGCGGGCGCTCTGCTGATCCCCTCCACCAACCAGCGTCTGCCGTTTTCGATCGATCACAACACCGCGGCGCTGTGGTTTCTCGCGTGGCTGGGGGTGCTGGTGATCCTGTTCGCGCTGAAGAGCTGGGCGGCGCGCCGCTGGCCGCAGTACTTCCAGTGGAAGCCGTCGAAGGTTCGCGACTACGACAGGGTGCGCGCGATCGAACAGCTGCCGCTGATCGCCATTCTGGTGTTTTACGAGACCGTTTATCTCGTGCCGGGCCCGGCGATCCATCTGCTGACCGGTGGCCGTGTCGACCAGGGCGTGCTGACCTACACCGCCGATTTCGCCAGCCCGCTGCGCATGTGGTGGTTCGCGGCGATCGTGCCGATGCTCGTCGTGCTGGAAGCGATGGCGATGGTGAGGGGACGCTGGACGCGGCTGACGCGCACGATCGAGATCACCTTGTTTCTTCTCGCGGGAACGCAGCTTGGCTGGCACGCGAGCTACGGCAGCATCTTCATGAACGCGCAAGCCGACTATGGCGCGCGCATGGCGTTCCAGCTCGTGGGCGCCGCCTGCATTCTCACCGCGCTCTACAAGATCTATCGCGAATGGGGCCGCATCCCGCCGGTCGTGACCACCACGACTCCGGTTACCCGATAACGAGGGTCAGGAGTATTGCCTGGGCTTCGGCTGGCCCTGCTGAAGCTCCGCTGTCATCGCGAGCGCCTCGTCGGCGACGTAGCCGTTGGTGAGGCGCTCGCGCCCGAAGGTCGACATCGGCCCATGTCCGGGCACGAACGCCATGTCGCTCCCGAGCGGCCACAGCCGCTGCGTGATCGAGTCGATCAGCTGCTGGTAATTCCCGCGGGGAATATCCGTGCGCCCGATCGAGCCCTGGAACAGCACGTCGCCGACGAACGCGACCCGCACGCCCTCGTGATAGAACACGACATGCCCCGGCGTGTGGCCCGGGCAGTGGCGCACGCCGAATGTCGCGTCACCCACCGTTACCGTGTCGCCGTCCTCCAGCCACCGGTCCGGCGTGCAGTTCTCCGCGTCGCCGAATCCGGACCGCCTCGCGTTGCGCCCCAACTCGTCCAGAAGGAACGCGTCGTCCCGGTGCGGTCCCTCGATCGGCACCCCGAATTCGCGCGCCAGCTTGGTCGCACCCGAGGCATGGTCCAGGTGGCCATGGGTCAGCAGCACCTTCTCCAAGATTACCCCCTCGACTCGCATGGCTTCTTTCAGCCGGTCCAGGTCGCCGCCAGGATCGATGACGGCTGCTTTCCTGGTGCGGGTGCACCACACCAGCGAGCAATTCTGCTGGTAGGGGGTGACAGGTAGAATTGCCGCCTTGATCGCCGTCTCGCTCATGGCCATCTGCAATAAAGGCTCGGATCGGGCTGGTCTACGGGCCGGATGGTCCCGGAGAAGGCAATTAACGGTCCGGGCTTGTCGCGGCTTTGTTACGAAATTGCTCGAATTTCATGGGTGGTAGCGTGCCCAAGGTGCAACAAGTGCGTGCGAAAACCGGCAAAAACGCCAGGGAAACCATGACGTTCATGGCTTTGACGCCTTGGCGCTGGTAAATTCAGGAAGGCCGAAAGGCTAGAGTGGGATTGAGAGTGCGATGAAGGTCTGGTTCCGCAGCGCTGTATGCGCCGTCGCGGCGTCGCTTGCTGCTGCAAGCGCCGCGCACGCGCTTACGCCTGTCCAGACCGCTTATCCGTATGAGGCCACCTCGGCGTCGGCCGTCGACCTCAGCCAGTCCCTGTCGCTGCCGGCCGCGTCCTATGGACCGCCGGGCAGTGGGCGCCTGGCCGTGGCGAATGTCGCCACCAGTATCTCACTGATCACCGGTCTGGATCTGGAACTCGGTTACAAGGTCGGCCGCGGCGACCGCATCGATCCGTTCGACGCGTCGAACGCGCATACCTTTGACGGCCTGTTCCTGTCCTCCGCATCGGCCGCGATGCCCTACATGTCGCTCGCCGATGGCGGCAACCTCTTCGGCGTCGCCGCGGCCGTTGCGGACGACCTGCACGTGAAGCTCGCCGTCGGCAATCTCGAGGGCGCGACCACTGCGTCGTCCGACGCCTACACCGCGCTGGCGCGGCTGGGCGGCGAACCGTCGCCTTATGCACCGCGCACGTCCAACTCGCTGCTCGCGGGTGTGAACTGGAGCTTTGCCGGCTGGGGCGATCTCGGTGTCATGGCTTCGCAAAGCGATGAGCGCAACGGTCTTCTCGGCCAGGCTGCGCCCGGCACGAATGCCAGCACGAGCGCGCTCGGCGTGTCGGCGCGCCTGCATTTCGGCAATGGATGGGTGACGACCGCGACCTACAGCGAAGGCGTGACGCAGCTCGATCTGCGTCCGGGCCTCAGCATCGCGTCGATCGCGTCGACCGATCCGCTGCGCACGCGGTCCTACGGCATCGCCATCGCCAAGAATGGCCTGTTCGGCGACGACATGCTGGGCTTTGCCGTCTCGCGGCCCGCGCTCGGCGGCAGCGACTTCACGCTCACCAGCGCGCAGGACGGCCAGCGATTCTTCGCCCGCAACAACATCCTTGCCGGCACCACGCCGGAGACGGATATCGAGGTCGGCTACGTCACGACCTTCCTCGACGGCTCGGTCGCGCTCCAGGCAAACGCGAGCTACCAGATGAACTATGCCGGCCAGAACGGCGCCAACGCCGTCTCGCTGCTGAGCCGCGCGCGCATCAAGTTCTGAAACCAAAAGGCTGATCGCCGCGTCGCATCGCACACGCGTTGTGCATGCGTTGACGGCGTGAATGGCACACGCGCAACGCCGCGAGACCATACGCCGCGATTTGCAAAAGCTTTATCGAACCGTGACTCTTCCTTTGCCCCCGCCGCTTACGAGCATTGCGATAACGCGCATATCGCGCTGCACGCATATTTGAGTGGGGCCTTCAATGCACTCTTCGAAGCGCGGCGCGCTGAAACGCGCGCTGTACGTCACCAGCACTTTGTCCAGCACGATCCTTGGCGTCAGCGCCGCTTACGCTGCCGACGCCGCAAGTCCCGACACCATCGAGACCGTCATCGTCACGTCCGAGCGCACGACGCGCTCCGCCGTGCAGCTCAGCGGCATCCAGGCGCAGCGCGTCCTTCCCGGCATCAGCCCGCTCAAGGCGATCCAGACGCTGCCCGGCGTCGCCTATGAGACCGCCGATCCCTGGGGCAACAACGAGCAGAACGAGTCGCTTCTCGTCCACGGCTTCACGCAGCAGCAGCTCGGCTTCACCATGGACGGCGTGCCGCTCGGCGACCAGCAGTACGGCAACTACAACGGCCTGAGCCCGTCGCGCGCCGTCACGTCGGAGAACGTCGACCACGTGACGCTGTCGTCGGGCGCCGGCCAGCTTGGTATCGCCTCGACCTCGAATCTCGGTGGTGCGATCGAGACGTTCTCCTCCGATCCGCTCGACACGATGGGCCTCGACGTCCGCGAGACGCTGGGCAGCTTCTACACGACGCGCACCTTCGCGCGCCTCGACACCGGCGACCTCGGTGACGGCAACGCGGGGTATGTCTCATACCTCCATCACGACGCGCGCGCCTGGGACTTCGAAGGCCACCAGATGGACGACCAGGCCAACCTCAAATTCGTGCACGAGGATTCGACCGGCCGGCTGACCTTCTTCGCCGACTACGACTACAAGGTCGAACCGAACGAAGACGCCACCGCCTTCGGCAACCAGCAGACCGCTGCCGCCGCCAGCTTCACGCCCTACACGCGTCCGTTCCTCTTCCCGAACCTCGCCGCCGCGATTGCAAACCTCACCCACGGCACGCCGCCTGCGAGCCAGGGCAACAATTTCTCCAACTACGATTCCGCCGCGCAGCGCGAAGACGTGCTGACCTACCTCCAGTACGACTGGAACATCGACAGCGACATGACCTGGTCGAACCAGGTCTACTACCACCACGACACCGGCCGCGGCATCGTTGCGGGTCCGATCAACCAGGCCGGCCTGCCGGGCCTCTTCGGCATCTACTTCCCGGCGCTGGTCGTCGGCGGCAGCCCGACCACCACGGCCTCGCTCGACAACATCGTCGCCGTGTTCGGCGGCACCGGTTACGAGGTGCGCACCACCGAGTACCGCATCAACCGCACCGGCATCCGCTCGACTTTCGACTGGCAGTGGGGCGATCACGAGATCGAGGCCGGCGTCTGGTACGAGCGCAACGCCTCGGGCACCGGCCGCCGCTGGTATCCGTTCGCCGCCGCCAACGACGACCTCACGCCCTATGACGTGCCGCGCAATCCGGCCTTCACGCAGTACGACGTGCGGCTCAAGACCGACGACGTGCAGCTCCACATCCAGGACCAGTGGCGCGTCTTCCCGGCCCTGCTGCTTCAAGCCGGCATCAAGGCGAGCCTTCAGACCGCCGGCAACAAGGTGCTGACGCAGCAGCAGAACCTGCTCGCGGGCAATCCCTTCGGCCTCCCGGCGACCAACCCGCCGGTGCAGTTCCCGACCGGCTCGATCACCTCGAACAACTGGTTCCTGCCACAGGTCGGCGCGATCTGGGACGCAACCGAGCACGAACAGGTGTTCGTCAACGTCCAGAAGAACATGCGCCAGTTCATCCCCTACGCTGCGGGCTCGAACTTCTACGGCGCCTCGCCGTGGTCGCTGGGCAGCCAGCTCGCGTTCGACACCTTCAAGGCGACCGCCCATCCCGAAACGGCGTGGGAATATGAAGCCGGTATCCGCACCCGCCGCGATGTCGATTTCTGGTGGCTCAGCGGAATCGAAGGCCAGGCGAACTACTACCACGTGAACTTCTCGAACCGCCTGTTCAACGTGGCGACGTACAACTTCATCAACCCGAACCCGGCGATCCTCGTGAACGTCGGCGGCGTGACCACGGACGGTATCGACGTCGCCGCGACGTTGCACTTCGGCGATCACTGGCAGGTCTACGACGCGGTCTCCTACAACAACTCGACCTACGACTCGAACTTCACCACCGTCTCCGGCGGCGTTTCGACCGTCGTTCCGATTGCCGGCAAGCAGGTTCCGCTGCAACCCAACTGGCTGAACAAGTTCGTCCTCAGCACCAACTGGGACGATTTCGAGGCGCAGCTCGTCGGCGATCTGGTCGGGCGCCGCTTCACCTCCTACCTGAACGACCAGAAGGTCGCCTCGACCTTCGAACTCGGGTTCGGCGCGAGCTACACGGTCGACCTGCCGCAGAACCAGTATCTGCACCGGCTGAAGATCGCCGTGAACGCCAACAACCTGACCGACACGACGGGCGTCTCGACCGCGGTGGTGACCGGCGCGTCTGGCGGCTACCAGGCCTTTCCGCTGCCGCCGCGCATGGGCTTTGTCACGCTCAGCACGAACTTCTGATCACGAGGGGGCCGATGCGGGCGCGGAGGGCCGGACCCCTCCGCGCCCACGGGCGTTGCCTGTGTCACTGCGTTTCTTTACAAGCGCGCGTCCGCACGCGTTTGAAGGATTTTGCCGATGGCCGGCCCCGAATTCGTCTTTGTCATGAAAGGTCTGTCCAAGACCTATCCCGGCGGCAAGCAGGTCCTGAAGGACATCTGGCTGTCGTTCTATCCCGGCGCGAAGATCGGCATCGTCGGCGTCAACGGCGCGGGCAAGTCCACGCTGATGAAGATCATGGCCGGCCTCGACAAGGATTTCACCGGCGAGGCCTGGGCCGCCAAGGGCGTGCGCACCGGCTATCTGCCGCAGGAACCGCAACTCGACGCGTCCAAGAACGTACGCGACAACGTGATGGAAGGCGTCGCCGCCAAGAAGGCGCTGGTGGACCGCTACAACGAGCTCGCGTCCAACTACTCCGACGATACCGCCGACGAGATGGCGAAGCTCCAGGACGAGATCGAGGCCCAGGGCCTGTGGGACCTCGACGCCCAGGTCGACCAGGCGATGGACGCGCTGCGCTGCCCCGATCCGGAGGCTGACGTCGCCTCGCTGTCCGGCGGTGAGTGCCGCCGCGTTGCGCTTTGCCGCCTCCTGCTCGACGCGCCCGACATCATGCTGCTCGACGAGCCCACCAACCACCTCGACGCCGAATCCGTCGAGTGGCTGGAGAAGACGCTACGCGAGTACAAGGGCTGCATCATCCTCGTCACCCACGACCGCTACTTCCTCGACAACGTCACCGGCTGGATTCTGGAGCTCGACCGCGGCCGCGGCATCCCGCACGAAGGAAACTACTCGTCCTTCCTCGTGGTGCAGGAGAAGCGTCTGCGCCAGGAAGCGTCCGAGGAAGCCGCGCAGGAACGGGCCATCGCCCGCGAGCGCGAATGGATCGCGTCCAGCCCGCGCGCCCGCCAGGCCAAGTCCAAGGCGCGCATTAACGCCTACGAAGAACTGGTCGCGAAGAGCAACGAACAGCGCAGCGTCACCAACCAGATCATCATTCCCGTCGCCGAGCGCCTTGGCAGCGTGGTGATCGAGGCTGAGGGCCTCGCCAAGGGCTATGGCGACCGCCTTCTGTACGAGAACGTGAACTTCAAGCTGCCGCCCGGCGGCATCGTCGGCGTGATCGGTCCCAACGGCGCCGGCAAGACGACGCTGTTCCGCATGCTGACCGGCCAGGAGCAGCCCGACGCCGGCACGCTCCGCGTCGGCGACACGGTTCAGCTCGGCTATGTCGATCAATCCCGCGACGCGCTCGATCCCAACAAGACCGTGTGGCAGGAAATCTCCGACGGTCTCGACGTGCTGGAGCTCGGCGGCAAGCGCACCATGAACTCCCGCGCCTATGTCTCCGCATTCAACTTCAAGGGCGGCGACCAGCAGAAGAAGGTCGGCCAGCTCTCGGGCGGCGAACGCAACCGCGTCCATCTCGCCAAGATGCTGAAGTCCGGCGCCAACCTTCTGCTGCTCGACGAACCGACCAACGATCTCGACGTCGACACCCTGCGCGCGCTGGAAACCGCGCTCGAGGAATTCGCCGGTTGCGCCATGATCATCAGCCACGACCGCTGGTTCCTCGACCGCATCGCCACCCACATGATGGCGTTCGAAGGCGACAGCCATGTCGAATGGTTCGAGGGCAACTACCAGGACTACGAGGCCGACAAGAAGCGCCGCCTCGGCATCGACGCCGACCAGCCCCACCGCATCAAGTACAAGCGTTTCGCCCGCGCCTAGGCGCACGTCGTGCTGGCTGCGGTCCCCCGTCGTGCGCTAACCTCGCACCGGCTGGGGGGCAGAATGAAATCTCGCGCGGTTGTCTCATGCATCTGTCTGTTTCTGTTTCGTGCGGAAGCGCCTCCTGAGAGCGAGGGACAGAGCGGCGGAACGGCGGGCCAGCCGCCGGCCGTTTTCACTGGCGCGAAATACTTGATCGTGTCGGCCAGAGATCAATGCGACCCCGCGCACGCGGTTCAACCGGGACTGGTCGTGACATGGACTGGGGCTTGCAAAGACAAGTTACCTGATGGCGCGGGCACGATAACTCTCGCGGACAGATCGAACACCCATCGCATGACGATGCACGCCCTCTTCGTGCACGGTGTCGCGGAAGGACCGCAGTCGATCACGTTTCCGGACGGAAACGTGTTTGACGGCGTTTTTCATCAGGATCAGCCCAACGGGCATGGCCGCATGCGCTACGCCGATGGCTCCGTTCTTGAGGGCGAATTCCGGAACGACCTCCTGGAGGGAACGGCGCATACGGTGGACGCCGCCGGGACAGTGACGGATGCCAGCTACCGGAACGGCCAGCTCGATGGCCCATGGGCAATGCTCTACACCGGCGGCTTTCGCGTGGACGGCGTCTACCGGGCGGGCAAACGCAACGGTCCGTGGACCGTGACGTTTGCGGATGTCAGTCGCCTTACTTTTGTGTACGCAGACGACACGGTCCAGACCGAGGCGGCGTATGTCACCACAGCGGGTCAGCGCGTTGAAGGCGCGTTCCTGCCCCCGCGACCGGCGCCGGGGGAGATGCATCAGGTGCATCATGGCCGCGGTGCGCACTTACACGATGCGATAAGCGCAATGTCGGTGATGGCCGCGATCGCTTCGGACGGCCATGTCGCATCTCTGGCGCTAACGCGGTCGAGTGGAATCAAGGATTTGGATGCTGAAGTCTTGGCCGACATCGCGACGTGGACTTTCCTGCCGGCCACTGTCGGCGGTCAACCGGTTCCCTCGCTTCAGACAGTCCGAGGCCGGGTGGGTGACGCGGGATTGGTATTTGACGAAGCTCTCGAGAAATAGGTTAGGCGAGGCCGACAAGAAGCGCCGCCTCGGCATCGATGCCGACCAGCCCCACCGCATCAAGTACAAGCGTTTCGCCCGCGCGTAAGTGCCGGCGGCGCCGGGCTCCGTCAGTTCAGGCAAGCCAGCGCGAGTTGCGCCAGCGCCGATTGCGCGTGGTCTAGCGCGCCGCGAGCTCGCGGATCTGGCTGTTGGCCAGTGTCAGCTTCGCGATGGAGAGATCGCCCGAGCGCTCCAGCGCATCCAGGAAGCTCTTCGCCCGCTCCAGCGTCTCGCCGCGCGAGTCCGCCCAGGTCCGGACCGCGATCGCGCCGTCGGCGCGCGTACCGGACTTGCCGTCCGTCACCGAAGCCAGCGCCTCTGCCGTCAGCGCCCGCTGGCCGGCATAGAGATCGTCCACGATTCGCCGGATCGCCAGACGGTCCCAGTGCTGCGATGCGGTGATACGCCAGGCAAGGCCGCGCAGCCGGTCGATGCCCACGGTGGCGCCCATCGCAAAGTAGGCGCCGGCCACAAGGTCGATCGCGAGGCCCTTCGAGTGTGCGAGTTGCGCGATTTCCGGCGCGCTGCTCATCAGCGGCAGCACCGCAACGTCCTCTGCCACATCCAGCGGCGCACCGGCATCCTGCAACCGCTTGATGCCGCCTTCCGTATCCCGTGCCTCGTACGGCGAGACCAGCGAGTGGAACGTGCCGCGCAATTCCTCCACGCCCGCACGATAGAGCGCGATGGTCGAGGCGAGTTCGGCGTTGTCCGGCACATTGGTTATGAACCACAGCCCGAGCCGCCGCAGGATCTCGGCGACGTCGGTGTACATGGCGGTCTGCGTGGCTGCGTTCACCTTGCCGTCGAGCTGGTCGATCCGCGCTTTCAGCGCCGCCAGTCCGAACGCACCTTCGGCCACCACGAACGCGCGTGCCACATGCGCACCGTCGGCGCCCGACATCTCCTTCATTCGCGCCACGAACACGGGTCCCGCGAGATTGACGATGCGGTTCGCCAGCGAAGTCGAGATGATCTCGCGCCTCAGGCGATGCTGCTCCAGCGCCGCCGGGAAGCGCTTCACCGCCTGCGGCGGGAAATATCCGGCCAGCACCGAGGCGAAGGTCGGATCATCCGGCAATTCGCTGGCCACGACCTCGGCGTCAAGATCGAGCTTCGCGTAAGCCAGCAGCACCGCCAGCTCCGGCCGCGTCAGGCCGCGGTTCTCGTTCTCCATCTTCTGGAGCTCGACATCGTTCGGCAGGAACTCCACCGCGCGGTCCAGCCGGCCGCGCCGCTCCAGGTCGCGCATGTAGCGGCCGTGCGCATCGAGGTCCTTCACCGCGCGCCCCTGCGCGACGGAGAGCGCCAGCGTCTGGTCGTAATTGTCCTTCAGCACATGCGCCGCGACCTCGTCGGTCATCTCGGTCAGCAGCACGTCGCGATCGGCAGACGTCAGGATGCCGCGCCGCTGCGGATAGCCCAGCAGGATCTTGAGGTTCACCTCGTGGTCCGAAGTGTCCACGCCGGCCGAATTGTCGATCGCGTCCGTGTTGATGCGTCCGCCGCTGCGGGCATATTCGATGCGGCCGAGCTGTGTCGTGCCCAGGTTTGCGCCTTCGCCGACCACCTTGGCGCGCACCTCGTTGCCGTCGATACGCACCGCGTCGTTGGCGCGGTCCCCCGCATCCAGATTGCTCTGCGACGACGCCTTGATGAAGGTCCCGATGCCGCCGAAGAACATCAGGTCGACGTCCGCCTTCAGCAGCGCCTTGATCAGCTCCAGCGGCGACAGTTTGTCCGCCTCGACGCCGGCCACCGCCTTCATTTCCGCCGTCAGCGGAATTTCCTTCAGCGTGCGCGGGAACACGCCGCCGCCGGTCGAGATCAGCGCCTTGTTGTAGTCCGCCCAGCTGGAGCGCGGCAGGTCGAACATCCGCTGCCGCTCCGCCCAGCTCTTCGCCGGATCGGGCGCCGGATCGATGAAGATGTGGCGATGGTCGAACGCCGCCAGCAGCTTCGTCTGCCTGGACAGCAGCATCCCGTTGCCGAACACGTCGCCCGACATGTCGCCCACGCCGATGCAGGTGAACGGTTCGCTCTGGATGTCACGGCCGAGTTCGCGGAAGTGGCGCTTCACCGCCTCCCACGCGCCGCGTGCCGTGATGCCCATCTTCTTGTGGTCGTATCCATGCGACCCGCCTGAGGCGAAAGCGTCGCCCAGCCAGAAGCCGCGGCTCTCCGCGATGCCGTTGGCGATGTCGGAGAACGTCGCCGTCCCCTTGTCCGCCGCGACCACCAGGTACGGGTCGTCGCCGTCGTGACGCACGACACCCGCCGGCGGGATCACCTTGCCGTCCGCGTCCAGATTATCGGTCACGTCCAGCAGCGCGTTGATCAGCACCTTGTAGGCGCTGATGCCCGCCTCCTGCACCGCCTCGCGCGTCGCGGTCACCGGCAGCTGCTTGGGATAGAACCCGCCCTTCGAACCCACCGGCACGATCACGGCGTTCTTCACCTGCTGCGCCTTCACCAGGCCTAGGATCTCGGTGCGGAAGTCCTCGCGCCGGTCCGACCAGCGGATGCCGCCGCGTGCCACCTTGCCGAAGCGCAAATGCACGCCTTCCACTTCCGGCGCGTAGACGAAGATTTCCACCAGCGGACGAGGGAGGGGCAGTTCATCCAGATGCTGCGAATTCAGCTTGATCGCGACATAGGGCTTCGGCTCGCCCTTGTCATCGCCCTGGTAGAAGTTCGTGCGCAGCACGTTCTGGATCACGTTTCGCAGGCGCCGGATGATGCGGTCGTCGTCCAGGCTCTGCACGTCGTTCATCGCCGCGTCGATGCGGTGATGGATGGTGGCGACGTCGTGCTCTATGTGCTCTTTCGCCTTCGGATCGTTGAGCGCGTGGAACAGCTCGACCAGCAGCAGCGCCAGGTCCGGATTGCGCGCCAGCGCCTGCTCGACATAGTCCTGGCTGAACGAAAAGCCCGCCTGGCGCAGGAATTTCGCTACCGTGCGCAGCACGGTCACGTCGCGCCAGTGCAACCCGGCCATCAGCACCAGCCGGTTGAAGCCATCGCTCTCGGCAGCGCCCGACACCACCGCGTGGAACGCATCCTCCAGCGGCTCCTTCACGATGCCGAGATCGGCCGCGCCCTCGTCGGTACGCTCCATCAGGAAGTCGAGCACGTTGGCCTCGTGCGTCCAGCCGTCCCCGGTGCGCAGCTGGACCGGGAACGAGTCCTCCGCGATGACCTTCAACCCGAGATTTTCGAAGATCGGCAGCGACGCCGAGAGCGGCATCACCTCGCCCATCACGTACAGTTTCAGCCGCAGCGCGTTGTGCGCATCCGAATGGCGGCGATAGATGCAGGCGTGCACGCGCAGCCCGCTCTCCCTGCTGGCCAGCGATGCGAGTTCGTCGAGGTCCTTGACCGCGTCCCTTGGCGAGAACGAGCCGCGATAGCCCGGGGAGAACACGGCCTGCCGCTCCTGCAACAGGCGAATGCCCTCGGTCTCGCCATGAACCTCTTCCATGGCTTCCGCGAAGCCGTCGTCCCAGGTGCGGATCGCGTGCCGGATCTGGTCTTCCAGCTGCTGCACGCTCGCATGCGGCCGGGCTCCCTCGTTGCGGCCGATGATGTAGTGCACCCGCGCCAGCACGCTTTCGTCGATCGTCGGCGTCGAGGCCGACATGCGCCCGTTCAGCGCCTTGGCAAGGATCGCATGGATGCGTTCGCGCGCGGTGGTGTCGTAGCGGTCGCGCGGCACGAACACGAGTGCCGACACGAAGCGGTCGAAGCGATCGAAGCGGAGGAACACCCGCACCGTCGGCCGTTCGCCCAGCCTCAGGATTCCCTGCCCGATGGCGAACAGGTCGTCTTCCGAGATCTGGAACATGTCGTCGCGCGGATAATTGTCCAGGATGTGCGCCAGCGCCTTGCCGTCATGGCTCGCGGGCGGAAGACCGGCGCGCGCCAGCACGTTCGCCACCTTGCGGCGGAGTAATGGAATGTCGCCGGGACGGCGGCTGTAGGCGCCCGACGTGAACAGCCCGACAAAGCGCCGCTCGCCCGTCAGCTTGCCGTCCTTGTCGAAGGTCTTGATGCCGACATAGTCCATGTGCACGCGCCGGTGCACCATGCTGCGCTCGTTCGACTTGGTGATGATCAGCGGCGAGGGCTGCGTCAGGAACGCGCGTACCTGCGGCGTCAGCGCCGTGCGGTCCGGCCCGCGCCGGATCACCCGCGCCTCGTGATCGGAGAGAACGCCGAGCCCGGTCGCGAGGTCCGGCTCCAGCGCGCCGTCGCCCTGCGGGTTGAAGCGGTAGTCGCGCGCGCCCAGGAAGGTGAAGTGATTGTCGCCCAGCCATTCCAGCAGCGCGAGGCTCTCCGCCATCTCATCCGCGTCGACCTTTGGCGGGTGGGCCTTCAATTCCGCGATCGCCTCGTACAGGCGCGCCATCATGGCCTTCCAGTCGCGCACGGCCTCGCTCACTTGCGTGAAGGTGCGCTTGGCTGAATGCACCAGCGCCGCCTGACGCACCTCGCTCAGGATCGGCTCCAGCGCCAGCACGATCGCGCTGACAGTCTTGCCTTCGCGCTGCACGATCGGATGGAACACGGCGCGCAACCGGCCGCCGCCCGCGCTCACATCGGCGATCAGCGAGTCGAACAGGAACGGCTTGTCGTCGTTGATCGCGACCAGGACGGAATCGTTTTCGCCGTACGCCTTGTCTTCGTCGCGCGGCGTGAACAGCGACACCTCGCAGCCGCCGGCCTCGTGCTTGCCCAGCCGCGCGAACACCATGCGTGCCAGCGCCGCCAGCGCTTCCGGCGTGTAGCGGTTCACGTCGTCGGGAGGCGCGCCGCGATAAAGCGCTTCGAAGAAACTGCTCAGCCCCGGCTCGCGCACCAGCTTCGCGGCAGCGGCCAGCCGCTCCTGCGCTTCGGCTTCGGTTTGTCGGCTGACATGGGCGGCGTCGTCGGTGTTGGCGGCAGCGGACATGAAAAGCCCTTCCTTGACAGCGCGAAGGATGCGTCAGGCGTATAACGCTCGCGCGGGGGACAAGACAGATTTTTCGCGCGGGCAGATCATCCCGCGCGTTTGTTACGGAACATCCTGCGATTTGTGTAATTTAAGAAGCGGGAAAGCCGTTCGGAAGATCGGCTTCGCGCCGCGCCGCAGCATGGCGTTCCACCAGGATGACGCTTGCCGCGACCATCGCGCTCAGAATGAGCACGAGTCCCGCCGCCAGCGAACCGTCCGCGAAGGACCGTACCACGCAGGCGAACGAGGTGAGCGCCGCGACCGGCGCCAGGAACAGCAGCACCGGCAACCGGTCCCGCAACAGGATCGCGATACCCGTTGTGGGCACGCCGGCGAATGCGAGCACGGTAAGCGGCGTCGCGCCCGGGCCGAGCGCAAGGAACGCGCCCGCGCCCCATGCGAAGCCGGCGTAGAGCACGCATGCGTCGATGTCCTTCGCGAAGGCGCGCAGCACTGCGCGTTCGAACGGCTGGTTGATGGCGCTCCCATAGGCGCGCGCGATGGAAAGCGATGCCACCGCGACCAGGATCGCCCAGGCCGTGGTTTGCGGAACGCCGGTGCCGCCCGCCGTGAAAACCGCGAGCGCTGCGAGGATCGGTAGCCCGATCGCCGCCTGCAGCGAGCGGCCGAGAAGATTGGCGAGCCGTGCGGTTTCGACGGCCTCGTGATGCATGCGCGCCAGCGTTGCCAGCGGCCCTTCGGTCGTCACGCTGTCGAGGACGGGCTTGCTGATCGCGATATCGGCGAGAAGCGGCTTTGCGGGCTCGGCCATCACGGCCTCCGGAAATCAGGCGGCCTAGGCTCCGACGCCTGCGTTAACAATGTCTTAATTATAACGGTCAGTTGCCTCAGGTGTTTCCACGCACTGCTGCCATCCCCTTGAAAACCCTCGTTGTTTGTGAGGCTTTGCGGCTGCTAGAACGGCCCTCATGAAGCTTCCCGGCCCCGATCATCCGATCACTATCGAACCGGCCCCGGGCCGCGTCATCGTGAAGGCCGGCGGCACCGTGATTGCCGACACCACCCACGCGCTGGAACTGCGCGAAGCCACCTACAGGCCTGTGCTCTACATCCCGCGCGGCGACGCGAAGATGGCGCACTACACGCGCTCCACCCACAGCACGCACTGCCCCTACAAGGGCGATGCCAGCTATTTTGATCTTCCCGGCGCGCCGAATGCGGTGTGGTCCTACGAGACGCCGTTCCCCGCGATGGCCGCGATCAGGGATCACCTCGCCTTCTATCCGAACCACGTCACCATCGAGCGCGCCGCGTGAGCGACGAAGCCGACGAGCTCATAAGACAGCTGAACATGCGCCCGCACCCCGAAGGCGGGCACTATCGCGAGTCGTTCCGCGACAACCCGCCGGGCGGCGGCAAGCGTTCGCACTCCACCGGAATCTATTTCCTGCTGAAGAAGGGTGAGCTCTCGCGCTGGCATCGCATTGACAGCGCCGAGGTCTGGCACTTCTACCGCGGCAGCCCGCTCGAGCTGTCCATCGCTCCGCGGCGCGGCCCGGCCGAGACCTTCATCCTCGGCAACCGGATCGAGAAGGGCGAACGCCCGCAGATCGCGGTCCCTCCCAATGGCTGGCAAAGCGCCCGCTCGCTCGGCGCCTACACGCTGGTGGGCTGCACCGTCGCCCCCGGCTTCACCTTCGACAAATTCGAAATGGCCCCCGAAGGCTTCGAACCGAAATAGGTAGGTTCGCTCAGCGGGATCAACCTACTCGCTGTCATGGCCCGCGACTGCGGGCCACCCGGTTTGAAGCGGTAGGGCAGCGCAAGGTTCGCGAAGACGCCTGCCTGCAACAAATAGAAAGACGTCACCTGGGTGGCCCGCAGTCGCGGGCCATGACAATTTTTTTTTGGTTACCCCGGCGTCGGGATCGAGAGCATCTGTCCCAGCGCCCGCGCGATTCCGTGCGAAGACGCTCGTCCCGCGAACCCGTGTTCCGGCACGAAGGTTACGACCAGCGTCTTGCCGTGCAGCGCGATGGTCGGCCGCCCGCCGGACACCATCTGCACCGTGTCCATCTTGGCAGCGATCGCGGCCCGCGCCCGTGCGTTCGCGGTGAACCTGTCGATCCCGCGCGCCGTGTTCTGGATCGCGTCGAAGGTCAGCGCGCGCAGCGCCGCGTCCGCCGCCAGCGCCGGCCAGTCCGCAACGAAGGTCAGCTTGATGCCGCGCACATAGGCGATGTGGTTGCCCTCGTCGCGCGCCGCTTCCTCCACCGCGGTCAGCGGCACCGGCGGCAGCACCGGCAGCAGCGCTTCGCCGGTCCGGTCGGTCGGCAGGCCGCCAGGCTGCGCGTCGGTGTAGATCGTCATCCCGCCCCAGCCCGAGATCGCGATGGCGGTACCGCCCGAATCGAATTTCAGCGTACGCCCGCCCAGCGAGCCCGGCCCCGCATACAGCACGTAGACCTCCGGATCGCCGTCCAGCCGCAGCAGGTAGTTCTCGGCATAGCGCGTCAGCGCGAAGCGGACATTGTCGCCGGCCGTGTACGAGCCGGTCTGGATGTCGCCCACGCGGTCCATCATCAGCCGCGCGCCAAGGCTTTCCTGCGCGCGTCCTGCGACGGCAGCTGCGCCGAGGAACAGCGCGGCCAAAATGAATATGATCCCGCTCTTGGGCATTGCGCCTTCTGTTGTTGGCCCCTCGAGCGCGCGGCGGACGCGCTCCCCATGGTCACGATATCCAGCGAATAGGGCGAATTTGGGACCTCCCGGCCTCAAGTGGCGAAGGCCAGCTGAGACGCGGGCGGGCAAAGCAGGGTTGGCGTGGCGGCTACTTTGCCCGCCCGCAAAACAAGACCTACTCCGCCTCGAGCGTCTTCACGCGTGGCCGGTCGGGCAGGGTGAAGCCGATGCGGCAAACATAACCGTCGGCTGGATAGTCCATCGTGACCGACCCGTTCTGCTCGCGCGAAGGGATAAAGCCGATCACGCGGCTGCCGAACCCGTCGCCGTCGGGCTTCTTCGGTGGCGGTCCTCCCGTCTCCTTCCAGGTCATTTCGACCTGGCGATGCCCGGCTTCCGGCGTCACGGTCCAGGTGAACGCGACGCGCCCGCCCGGCTCTGACAGCGCACCGTACTTGATGGAGTTGGTCGCGAGCTCGTTCAGCCCGAGCGCCAGTGCGCCGCCGGTCGCTTCGCTCAGCTCCAGCTTCGGCCCGCCGATGGTGAAGCGTCCCGTCTCCTTCTCGAAGAACGGCGACAGCGTCGCGCGCACCACCTCTTCCGTCTGCATCGAGGCGTAGTTGCCGGCGAGCGCCAGGTCGCCCGCCGCGCTCAGCGCATGCAGCCGGCCCAGGAACTTGCCGAGGAACGTCTCGACCCCCTGGTCCTTCACCGCCGGACGCGAACTCTTCGCCAGCGATTCGATGATGGTGATCAGGTTCTTCAGCCGGTGCCGCGCCTCGCCGATCACCAGCGCCTGTTGTTCGCCGGCAAGCTTGCGCTCGTGCACGTCGGTGAGGATCGCGACCCACTCCTCGACCTTGCCGTGGGCATCGAGCAGCGGCACAGCGCGCATCAGGTGCCAGCGCCATTCGCCCGTGCGCGGATCCTTGAGCCGCATCTCGGCGCGGTGCATCGTCAGATCCTTTGCCGGACCTTCGGGCGCCAACAGCTTGCGGTCGTCCGGATGCACGGCGTTCAGCCAGCCGGCCGCCTCGTAGTCCGGCCACGGCATGCCGATCAGCGCGCTCAGCTCCGGATGCGGACGCTCGATACGCCCCCGGCTGTCCGACACGGTCACCGCCGACGAGATCGCGCTCAGCAATTTGCGGTAGCGCACGCCCCAGCGCCGGCTCTCGCGAAACAGCTCGCGCAGTCCGAGCGCCAGCAGAGTCTGCAACGTGGCGCCGGCAATGAACGGTGCAGGATGAAGGACCGGCAGCACCGTCAACGACAGTGCGATGCAGATCGCCAGCGCGATCAGCCCCAGCTCCACGCCGCCGAACAGGCCCGCGATCATCAGTGCGGGAAAGAGAAACAGCACGCCGGGCGGTGGCCCGACGACAACCGCCACCGCAAGGCCAAGCCCCAGGCTGACGGCGGTCGCAGCCAACCGGGCAGGGCGCGACAACCCGCCTTGAAGGCCCGGGACGGCGCTCGAGGTGGTGCCCAGCACGGCGGAAGAAAAGGGATCCCGCAGACTTGTCCAGCTGCGTTCCAACGTTTTTCGCACGTGCAAAATCCCCGGCCCAACCTGCTTCTTGGAACGCCCCCCGGACCAGCGAGGCCCTAACGCCGCCTCATCGGCATCCTAGCTTGGCGTCACATGGGTTGTGCAATCATTTGCTGAATCTGAGGTTGGAGTTCCGAAGGTTCCCGATTGACTTTGTGTCAGCGGGGGCGAACCGTCCCGGGCAACAAGACATCGACTCCGCCGAGGGAAACGACATGTCCGACTTCGATCTCGTGATCCGCAATGGCCTGGTGGCCGACGGCACCGGCGCGCCGCTCCGCAAGGCCGATGTCGCGGTAAGAGGCGGCAAGATCGCTGCAATCGGAAAGGTCGACGGCAAGGGCGCGCAGGAGATCGACGCGACGGGCAAGCTCGTTACCCCCGGCTTCGTCGACATCCACACGCACTACGACGGCCAGGCCACCTGGGACACCCAGCTCAACCCGTCGAGCTGGCACGGCGTCACCACCGTGGTGATGGGAAATTGCGGCGTCGGCTTCGCGCCGGTGCGCAAGCAGGACCACAACCGCCTCGTCGAGCTGATGGAAGGCGTCGAGGACATCCCAGGCGCTGCGCTGCACGAAGGCCTCAAGTGGAACTGGGAATCCTTCGGTGAATATCTCGACGCTGTCGAGCAGCAGCCGCACGACATCGATGTCGCGGCCCAGCTCCCGCATGGCGCGCTGCGCGTCTATGTGATGGGCGAACGCGGCGCGAAGCTCGAAGCCGCCACCGACGAAGACATCGCGCAGATGCGCGCCATCACCGCCGACGCCATGCGCGCCGGCGCGCTCGGCTTTTCCACCTCGCGCACGCTGAACCACAAGACGGTCAAGGGCGATCCCACACCCTCGCTCCGCGCCACGGAGGCCGAGCTCACCGGCATCGCGCTCGGCATCAAGGACGCCGGCACCGGCGTGATAGAGCTGATCAGCGACTTCAACCAGCCCGATCTGGAGACCGAGTTCGGCATGATCCGCCGAATCGTCGAAACCTCCGGCCGCCCGCTGACGCTCAGCCTGGCGCAGGGCCTCTCCTCCGCCGACGGCTGGAAGCGCATCCTGCGCAACATCGAGAAGGCGTCCAGCAACGGCCTGCCGATCAAGGCCCAGGTCGCGCCACGCCCCATCGGCGTGCTGCTCGGACTGCAAGGCACGATCAACCCGTTCATCACCCACGCCCACTACCAGGCGATCAAGGACAAGCCGCTCGCCGAAAAGGTGAAGGCGATGCGCGATCCGGAATTCCGCGCCGCGATCCTCCACGAAAGCGCCGAGCGCGAGAAGGCGCACCCGCTCGCCCGCGGCATCATGAATTTCGATCGCATGTTCCCGCTCGGCAATCCGCCGAACTACGAGCCGCCGAAGGAGAACGCCATCGCCGCCATGGCCGCGCGCTCCAACCGCACTGCGGCGGAGATCGCCTACGACCTGCTGCTCGAGGATGAAGGCCGCGCCTTCCTGTTCTCGCCCTTCGCCAACTACGCCGACTACAATCTCGACTGCTGCGGCGAGATGATCGCCCATGCCGACTGCGTGATGGGCCTCGGCGACGGCGGCGCTCATGTCGGTATCATCTCCGACGCCAGCTTCGCGACCTACCTGCTCCAGCACTGGGGCCGCGACCGCCCGACCGGCAAGTTCGACCTCTCCTTCCTGGTCAAGCGCCAGACGCAGGACACCGCCCGTGCCGTCGGCCTGCACGACCGCGGCGTCATCGCGCCCGGCATGAAGGCCGACCTCAACGTCATCGACATGGACAAGCTGGAAGTGAAGTCGCCCGACATGGCCTACGACCTCCCCGCCGGCGGCAAGCGCCTGCTGCAAGGCGCGAAGGGCTACGACGCCACGATCGTCAGCGGCCAGGTCATCTACCGCAACGGCCAGCACACCGGCGCACTCCCCGGCAAACTCATCCGCGGCCCGCAACCGGCTCCGGTGAATTGAAGGTTCGATTTGAACGACATAAACACCGTCGTCATGGCCGGCCTCGTGCCGGCCATCCATGAACACCTAGCTGCGAGTTGAGTGTTCATGGGTCGCCGGGACAAGCCCGGCGATGACGAATGAGTTTTAGGCACTCGCTTCGGGAGGTTTGAATGGACGTGAAGCTCAACCCGCGCCCGCTCGAGACGCACATCAACTGGCATCACGACGACGTCGCCGACGAGTCGCAATGGACCGTCGAACTCACCGATGCCGACAAGCGCGAACTCGATCATGCGCTCACCGTCGCCAAGGCGCACTCCGACAACCTGCTCGACATCGGCCTGAAGCAGTTCCCGCTCGATGGCCTCGCGAAGAAGCTCGAGAAGATCGAATCCGACCTGATCGACGGCCCGCGCGGTTTCGTGCGCATCCGCACGCTCGATCACACGAAATACTCCGACGACGACCTGACCATGCTCTACTGGGGCATCGGCATCCATCTCGGCGATCCGTGGCCACAGAACCATTTCGGCCATGTGATGGGCGACGTCACCGACCAGGGCAAGGCGCTCACCGACCCTACGCTCCGCGGCAACGAGATCGGCCAGATCGGCCTCGACTACCACACCGACGGGGCCGACATCATCGGCCTGATGTGCCTGCGCAAGGCGAAATCCGGCGGCCTGTCCTGCGTCGCCAACGTGGTCGCGATCTACAACGAGCTGGTCGCCAGCCGTCCCGACCTCATCGCCGCACTCTACGAACCGCTCCCCTATGACGCGCGCCAGGAGCAGGCGAAGGGCCAGAAGCCCTACTACCTGTTCCCGGTCTTCACCGAGCACGACAACCGGCTCTTCACCCGCTTCATCCCGCAATACGTTCTGGCGTCGCAGAAGCATCCGGACGCGCCGCGACTCTCTGACACCGCGCATGAAGCGCTGCTGACCGTCAGCGAGATGGCGCGCGACCCGCGCTACAACGTCTACATGGACTTGGCGCCCGGCGAGATGCAGTTCATCAACAACTACCACGTCCTGCACGGCCGCCAGGCCTACGAGGACGACGTCGCCAACGGCTTCAAGCGCCACCTGAAGCGGCTCTGGCTTTCGACGCGCGCCCTGAAAGACCGCCCCGCCCACTTCCGCCGCCGCGAACACAGCCACTGGTCCGACAACATCTCGGTGAGCAAGATCAAGGCCGTCGACAAGGCGAACTAAACGCTCGATCCCCACCGCTATTATCCCCGCGCAGGCGGGGACCCAGAAGCGGCGCGCAGCGCCAACAGATTTCACGCGGAGGTCGCGGAGCGGAGCACGAACCTCCGCGTCCTCCGCGTGAATCATCGGCGCGCTGGCGCGCGCCTTGCTGGGTCCGCGCGCCGTTGCTGAAGTTTGAGGCAGGAACGTCCCCTGCGGCCTTCACCTAGCGTCACCTGGATCGCCCCGCTGTTGCGGGCCATGACACCTCTAGGGTTAGATGCCCCAGGAACAGCGGCCACCAAGCGCCGCGTCGAAAACACAGGGCTGGGACATGCGCGAACTCACGGAACAACTGCCGCCGACTCAAACCGGCTTCAACTTCGGCGACATTGTCGACGCCGTCTCGGCCATCGTGCCGCCGGAGGCGCCCGCCTTCGTCCACGGCGACCGCGTCATCAAGTGGCGCGACGCCACCCGCCGGATGAACAACATCGCCCGCAACCTGCACGCCAGGGGCGTCAAGCCCGGCGACAAGGTCGCGTTCTACATGCGCAACGGCATCGAGTACGGCGAGCTCACCGGCGCCTGCTTCCTCGGCCGCCTGACGCACGTCAACGTCAACTACCGCTACAAGCCGGAGGAAGTCCGCTACATCGTCGACAATTCCGACGCCACCGTCGTCTGCTACGCCCGCGAATTCCGCGACGCCGTCGCCCAGATCCACAACCAGCTCGACAAGGTGAAGGTCTTCGTCGAGGTCGGCGGCGAGCAGCCGGCGTCCTTCGCCACCGCCTACGAAAAGCTCGCCACCACCGGCAACGGTGCGAAGCTCGGCATCGAACGTTCGCCCCACGACCAGGTGATGGTCTACACCGGCGGCACCACCGGCATGCCCAAGGGCGTGATGTACGCGCAGGGCGATCTCTCCACCACGCTGCTCGCCCGCATCTTCATCGCCACCGGCAAGCTGCCGGACACGGTCGAGGACGTCGTCAACTTCGTAAAGGCCGCCGGCGACATGAACCCCGTCTACCTTCCCGCCTGTCCGCAGATGCACGGCACCGGCTTCTTCGGCACCATGTCGACCATCATGACCGGCGGCTGCGTCGTCACCGTCGACAACGCCCATCTCGACGCCGACGCGATCTGGGCCGCGGTCGAGAAGAACCGCGTCACCAACATGGCGATCGTCGGCGATCCCTTCGGCCGCCCGCTGCTCAAGGTGCTCGACGAGAATCCGGGCAAGTACGACATCTCCTCGGTCATCGGCATCGGCTCCTCCGGCGCGATGTGGTCGAAGGAGGTGAAGCACGGCCTGCTCGAGCACCTCCCCGCCGGGACCACCCTGACCGACAGCTTCTCCTCGACGGAAGCCCTCGGCATGGGCGTGTCGGTGGCGCAGAAAGGCGTCGACGTCCCGACCGCGGCCTTCATGCAGGGCCCCAACGCCATCGTGATCGACGACGAGGACCAGCCGATCGAAGCCGGCAGCGGCAGGACCGGCCGCCTCGCCGTCGGCGGCGTGCTCCCGGTCGGCTATTACAAGGACGAGGAGAAGACCAACCGCCTGTTCAGGATCATCAACGGCAAGCGGTTCTCGGTGCCCGGCGACTACGCGATCGTCGAGGCCGACGGCCGCATCATCCTGCTCGGTCGTGGCTCAAACTGCATCAACACCGCCGGCGAGAAGGTCTTCCCCGAAGAGGTCGAGGAAGTGCTGAAGAAGCACGCTGCCGTCGAGGACGCGCTGGTGCTGGGCGTCCCCGACGAACAATGGGGCAGCGCCGTCACCGGTGTCGTGAAGCTTCACCCCGGCGCGAATTTCGACGAAGCGTCCATCCGCGCCCACGTCCGCGAACACCTCGCCGGCTACAAGACGCCCAAGCGCGTCCTCATCGCCGGCGTGAACCTGCGCGCCCCCAACGGCAAAGCCGACTACAAGAGCGCCACCGAATTCGCCCGCCGCGAACTGGGCATCGCCTAGGCACCGCCCGCTTTCCTCCCCCGTTTACGGGGGAGGGGGACCATCGCGAAGCGATGGTGGAAGGGGTACGCAGCACCGAACGGTGCAGGCCCGCTCCATCGGGATTTTCCCCCATCCGTCTCGCGCCGCTCTCGCGTCGCGATCCACCTTCCCCGTAAACGGGGAAGGAAAAGCGCCCGAATGCGCCGCGAGAAATTATTTCCGCCGCAATAACATTTCCCGCTGTTCGATAACTCGCCCGACGTATCGAACATCCAGAATGTGTTCCGCAAGCGGATCAATCACTTGCCGCGAGCGTGTAGCGCATCACGCGCAAGAAAATTCTTTCGAAGAAAATTTATCCTCCCCCTTGTACCGCGCGGTCGAACACCCCATCTAACGCAAATCCCCCAAGGTGCACCCGAACCGCACGGCACTGAAAAGCGCCGGGCACAAACCTGATTGTCATGGCCCGCGAATGCGGGGGTGACATCTTGCACGTGCTTGCGAGGTTCGCGGTGCCTCAACTGGATGGCCCGCCGTTGCGGGCCATGACAACAAGGGTCAGCGCGGCACGCGCTCCAGGCACACGATCGGATCGTTGTGATAGATGCCGCGCGCGTACTCCACGAACCCGGCCTTGCGCGCCACGTTCAGCGATGCCGCATTGTCCGGATGGATGATGCAGGTGAACCGCTTGAACGGAAGGTTCGCATCGCCCCAGGCCAGGGCCGCCGACACCGCCTCGCTCGCATAGCCCTTGCCGTGCGCGCGGGCGTTCGTGATCCAGCCCACTTCGGGAAAGCCCTCGATCCGGGGCTCCATGTCACGCTTCAACCAGAGGAAACCGATCTCGCCGATGAACTCGCCCGCCTTCGTCTCGACAACCCAGTTGCCCATGCCCGCGAAAGCCCAGAATCCCGCCTGCCGGATCATCCGGTTCCAGCACTCCTCGCGCGTGTTCGGCTTCCCGCCCAGAAACCGCACAACTTCAGGCTCCGCCCACATCGCCGCGCAGGCGTCGAAGTCCGCCTTCGTATGCGCGCGCAGCCGCAGACGCGCGGTCTCAAGCGTAGGAGCATTCGTATTCATGACTTCACGACCAATACCGCCAGCGATTTCGGTCCGTGCGCGCCCAGCTCCATCGTCTGCTCGATGTCGCCGGTGCGCGAGGGTCCGCTGACCAGGTTGAGCGTCGACGGCAGCACGCCGCCGAGCCGCTTCAGCACGTCCTCCAGCTCCGGCACCACATCGGACGCGCGCAGCACCGCAATCTCCAGCACGGGGCGGAAATGCCATGAGGCCGGCCGTCCTTTGCCGGCGGGATAGGCGAGGGTGCCGGTCTCCGCGATGGCGAACGGCACCTCGGTCACCGCCGCATCGTTCTGCCCCGGTGGTTCGCGCAGCACCTCGATGCCCGGCAGATCGAGCGCCAGCGCGCTGTCCGGCGCGATATGCACCCGCTGCGCCATGTTCTTGCCGCGCAGCACGTCGGCGACCGCCGCCGGCACATCCGCCATGGAGTCGAGCATCCGCACATCTGTCTGCCAGAACGACAGACGCTGGGCGAACGCCTCGGCCAGATCGCCCTCCGTCTTCGGCGCGGAATACGGCTGCGGCTTCGGTGACTGCACCAACCGCCGCGACCGAATGGACTGAAGGATCGCCTCGCGTCCGCCGCTCATCTTTGTTGGCGGCTTCGCGAATTGCCGCCCTCCAACCCAATTCGCTCAGCCGCGTTTTGGCGCCGCGCCTTCCACTGCGCCTGGAACGTCCTGCCCTGCGGCACGGGAAAATCCCTGACCGCGAACCAGCCCTGCATCACCGGCAGCGCATGCACCGTGCCGCGCCGCCCCATCATTCGAAGGAACCACGCCATGACCGACGCGCCGAGCCGGTACAAGCCCGGCCGCTTCGCCGCGAACGCCCACACGCCCAGACCCGCGGTGATCGACCGCGGGGCCAGCCCTTTGCTGTGCTCGACTGCGCGCCAGTGGCGCATGATCCTGGGCAGCGGAATCTTCACCGGGCACACCTCCGCGCAGCGCCCGCAGAACGTCGAGGCATTCGCATGATGCGCCGCGTTCTCCACCCCCATCACCCCCGGATTCAGCGCCGCGCCGATCGGCCCCATATAGGTCGCGCCATAGGCATGCCCGCCGATCGCGCCATAGATCGGGCAGTGGTTGATGCAGGCCGAGCAGCGGATGCAGCGCAGAACGTCCTGCGCCTCCGTCCCGATCAGCTTCGACCGCCCGTTATCCACGAGCACCACATGAAACGCCTGCGGCCCGTCGCTCTCATCCGCACCGCGCCGACCCGCCATCACTGACACATAGGTCGAGATCGGCTGCCCCGTCGCGCTGCGCGGCAACAGGCGCAGCAGCACCGCGACATCGTTCATGTCGGCGACCACTTTCTCGATCCCCGTCACCACGATGTGCATCTTCGGCAGAAGCCGCGTCAGGTCGCCATTGCCCTCGTTGGTGACGATGACCGCCGCGCCTTCCTTGGCCGACAGGAAATTCGCCCCCGTGATCCCGGCGTCGGCGCTCTCGAACGAGCGCCGCAGCACCGCGCGCGCCTCCTGCACCAGCGCATTGCGCTCCACCAGCGACCGCTTGGGATCGAGGTCGGTGTGCGAGGCGAAGAACGTCTCCGCCACCTGCTCCTTCGACAGGTGGAACGCCGGCGCGATGATGTGGCTTGGCGGCTCGTGGCGCAGCTGCACGATGTATTCGCCGAGATCGGTCTCGACCGGCACGATGCCGTTCGCTTCCAGGAACGGATTGAGCGCGATCTCCTCCGTCACCATGGACTTGCCCTTGGTGACGGTCTTCGCCCCCGCGTCGCGCAGGATGCCCAGGATCAGATCGCGCGCCTCCGCCGCATCGCGCGCCCAGTGAACCGTGCCGCCGCGCGCGACGACGCTCCTTTCGAATTGCGTCAGCAATTCATCCAGATGCGTCACCGCATAGTCGCGGATCGCCTTGCCCGCCTCGCGCAGCGCCTCGAAGTCGCCATAGCGCGCCACCGCCGCCGCGCGTCCCGCGCCGAAATGAGTCTTCATCCGCCCCAGCGCGGGCCGCAGCAACGGATCGTTCAGCGCCTCGCGCGCTGCCTGCTGGAAATTCCGCGGATCGAGGTTCACGGCTCGCCCAGCGCGGGCTCGCCGCCCATGTCCGCCAGGATCTCCGCCGCATGGCGAACTTCCAGCGCCTTGCCCTGCCGCGCCATGCGCCCCTTGAGATGCAGCAGGCAGCCGAGATCGCCGCCCGTCAGCACCGTCGCCTTGGTACTGAGCGCATCGGCGATCTTGTCGTCCGCCATGCGCTCCGAAATCTCGGGATACTTCACGCTGAACAGCCCGCCGAAGCCGCAGCACGTCTGTTGATCCTTCAGCTCGTCGATGGTCAACCCGCTCACCGAGCCCAGCAACGCGCGCGGCTCTGCCTTCACGCCCATTTCCCGCAACGAGGAACAGGAATCATGGACGCACACCGTCTTCGCGAACTGAGCGGTCACGCCGCTCATCCCGCGCACCTTCACCAGGAACGACATCAGCTCATGTGTCTTCGCCGCGAGCGCCCGCGCGCGCGCCAGCCACGCCTCGTCTTTCTCGAACACTTCCGGATAGTGCCGCTTGATCATTCCGCCGCACGATCCAGACGGCACCACGACATGGTCGAACCCCTCGAACGCCGCGATCGTCTGCCGAGCGATATCGACGGCGTGAGCATCCGCTCCCGCATTCCACGCCGGCTGTCCGCAACAGGTCTGCGCCGCCGGCACCTCGACCTGGCACCCCGCCTGCTCGAGGAGTTTCACCGCCGCAAACCCGACCTGCGGCCGCACAAGATCGACCAGGCAAGTCACAAACAGCCCGACTCGCGGCTTCGCTGTCATGGATACGCCTTCGATCCGGGCGCCCTGCGGGGCCGGCGTGGCGCCTTCGTCACCTTCGACGGCACGCCCTCACCCAGCGAGTAGGTGATGTCGCGCAGCGTATCCATCACCGATTGCCGGTCGTTGATCCCGGCCACCCGCTCGAACGGAAGCAGCTCGCCGATCTTGATGTACACGTCGCTGCCGATGCGGTCGTGCACCTCCTTGAAGATCAGCGACAATCGCAAGGTCATCGAGATATGCGACGCAATCTGGAACAGCCGGCTGTTCTGGCCGGCGAAGTACACCGGGGCCACCGGCGCCCTGGCCTGGCTGATCAGCCGTGCGGTGAGATTCTTCCATTCCGCATCGATGGCGCGCTTGTGCCAGATCGTCGGCGTGGTCGACACGCCGCCCGCAGGAAACACGACAAGACAGCCGCCCTTCATCAGGTGCTTCTTCGCCTCGGCGCGGGTCTTCAGGTTGGTCTGGAGCGCCTCTTCCGTCTCCGCGAAATCGACGGGCAGCAGGAACTCCTTCACCTCCTCGGCGCGCAGCAGCACGGCATTGGTCAGCACGCGGAAATCCTTCCGCACCTTCGCGACCAGATGACAGATCAGAAGCCCGTCCAGCACGCCGAACGGATGGTTCGCGACCACCACCAGCGGCCCGGTCCTCGGCCACTTGGCGAGTGCGTCCTCGTTGTACCTGAGGTGCAGCTCCAGCTTGCGGATCGCTGCGTCCCAGAAATCCTCGCCGGGCACCGGGTTGGCGCGGTTCTCCTCGTACAGCCATTTCAGGTAGGGCTGCCCCGTCATCCGCTCCACGATCCGGATGAACAGCTTCTTCAGCCGCGGATCGGACGGATCGGCGTACGAAAAGGTGTCGATGTCGGCGGTGGATTCGGCAGCCATGCCCGATATTTTGGCATGGCCTTTGAATCAGATAAACCGCCGCTTCAGCCAGTCGATCATGATCGTGTTGACCTTGTCGGGGTGTTCCTGCTGGGTCCAGTGGCCGCAATCATGGATCAGGGCCTTCTCCAGGTCCGGGACATACTGCTCCATCCCGTCCGCCATGGCCGGCGACAGCACCACGTCGTCCTCCGCCATGATCATCAGGCCGGGAACGTCGACCTTCTGCGGCAGGTTCGCGTTCCGCTCCCAGTTGCGGGTGAAGTTGCGGTACCAGTTGATGCCGCCGGTGAACCCGGTCCTGGTGAACGCGTCGACGAAGTACTTCGTTTCCTCCGCGTTAAGAAGCGGCTTGCCGCCCCACATCGATTCGTCGGCTTGGAGAGCATGCACCAGCGCCAGGTTGCGCTGCTCGGCCGGCAGCTTGGCATAGTCCGCCGCCTTCATGCCGCTCTTGCGCATGAAGAACCGCATCGACTTGCCAACGTCTTTCGCCAGCGCGGCATCGGCCACGCCCGGTTTCTGGAAATAGACGATGTACATGTCCTCGCCGAACGCCGCGCGCATGCCGGCGATCGGATCCATCGGCCCGCGCGGAATGAACGGCGTGTTCACGCCGATGACGCCGCGCACGCGCTTCGGATGAAACAGCGGCATCTGCCACACGACGAGCCCGCCCCAGTCATGGCCGCAGAAGATCGCCCGGTCGATCCCATACGCATCCAGCAACCCGGCAAGATCGCCCGTCAGATGCTCCATGTCGTAGTCGGTGATCGCGTCGGGACGCGACGTGCGGCCATAGCCGCGCTGGTCCGGCGCCAGCACGTGATAGCCGGCCGCCGCCAGCGCCGGCAGCTGGTGCCGCCAGGAGTAGGCGAGCTCCGGGAAGCCGTGGCACAGCACGACCGGGATGCCGTCCCTGGGCCCGGCCTCGTACACCGCCATGTCGATGCCGTTGGTCTTGATCATCTTGGGTTCGGGAAAGGCAACCATCATGCGCTCCGATCAGGCAGCAATATTCAGGAGTTTGAACATGTCGGCACGCTCCGGCCCGGCCTTCGCCGCGTAAAGACCGCGCCGCTTCTTCTCGACCGTCGAGGTTGCCCACATGCCCAGCACGCCCAAGAGGACACGCGGCTTGCGCAGCATCGTCGCGGGCTCGTCCAGCATGTGGAACACGCGCGACATGGCGCGGCTGACTTCCACGTCGCCGCGCTGCGCCGGCATCAGGCCTTCCTCGGTGAAGCTCTTCATGATCCGGGCGCGCAGGCCGGGCTGGTAGTTCGGATCGCGCTCATGCTCGGCACGCCGGATCGCCTGGAGGTCGAGGTCGACCATGGAGTTGTAATAGGGCCGCATCGCCTTGGTGATTTCGCGCTCATAGGTTAGCGCCCGCTCGACCGGATCGTCGCTCGAATCCAGCGCCCCGCGCAGCAGGTGCGCCTCGACCACGCCCAACGAACAGCCGCGGCCGTACAGCGGATTGGTGCGCACTGACGCGTCGCCGATGGCGAAGAAGTTCAGCGCCTGCGGTACGCCGTCTTCCACATAATGGCGCCACACATTGTGCAGCTCACCCATGGAGAACACGCGGCTCACCGGCTCCGCGCGCACCGGATCGATCCAGCGTGCCGCGCCCGGCATCGCCATGCAGGCCGCATCGAAGTTCTCCGGCTTCACGATCGCCGTACGCAAGATGCTTTCGATTTCTGGTACCGCCACCGTCACCGAGAAGTGGCGGTTGTCGGCGATGAACACGCCATATTTAATGTAACCCAGGTCCGCTCCGCCGGCGGCGTTCGGGTCGCGCTGGGGCTCCTCCTGCCCGTCGCGCAGTTTGTAGTGGCGCGTGTAATAGAGGATGCCGCACGGCTTGGAATCTTCCTTGATGGTCGCCCCTTCCGCGCGCAGCCAGTCCGGGAACAGCGTGTTGCGCCCCGTGGCGTCGACCGTCACGTCCGCGCGCATGTCCTCGACGACACCGATGCGCTCGACCTTCAAGCCGTCGACGAACAGCTTGCCGCCCTCGTGCCGCACGATCGGTCCGCGCACGCCGGCATCGTTGATGAATGTCACGCCGGGCTGGCGCGCCGCATAGCGCCGCAGGATCAGCTCCAGCGTCGTGCGCCGGCTGAACAGCAGCTTCAGGTCCTCGTCGCCCTTGGACGGCACATAGTGCTGGGCGAGCGTCGGCGTCAGTCCATCCTCGAATCCGAACAGCCGCGTGCCTTCGTGCAGCAGCTCCGCCATCAGGTCGGGATAGCGCTCGCGGATTAGCGTGGTCAGGCGCCCAAGGAACGCGTGGCTGTGGCGCAGTTGGGTCGCCCCGCGCCGTTCCCACGAATAGAACGCTTCCTCCGCAGAGCCCGCCGGCGGCGGAGGATCGCGGTCCAGGATTGTCACGCGGCGCGTGCCGCCGCCGAATGCCAGGGCCGCGCCAAGGCCCGCGATGCCGCTGCCCGCGACCAGAATGTGCTCGTCGTTCCGCATCACACCTTCAACCGTATCGCCGCGAAAGCCAGCGCCGCCCAACCGATAAGAAAACACACCCCGCCCACCGGCGTGGCTATCGCCAACGCCCGAACGCCGATGGTGCTTACAAGATAGAGCGAGCCGCAGAAAAGCAGAATGCCTGCGAGGAAAAATGAAGACGCCACAGTTGCGGCACCTGCCGCCGCGTCACGTATCGCGAACGCCGCAAGCCCGATCGCGAGCGCGTGATACATGTGATATCGCGCCGCCGTCTCCCACAACGAGAACGCGTGCGCATCCAGCCGTCCCTGAAGCCCGTGCGCCGCGAACGCGCCCGATGCCACAGCCAGAAAGCCATTCACCGCCGCGATCAGCAGCCACAGTCTCATCGCGCGCAGCCGCAGCCGCCATGGCTGTGATCGTGTCTAGCCCGCATCGGCTCGCGCGAGCGCGCAATCGCCGCGCGCGACAGCTCCGCCGTCGCATCGAAATCGTTCTTCGCCGCCGCCAGCTTGCGCGGATCGCACATCAGGTCGAGCGCCGTCATCGCCATCGACTTGGCGCCGTCGATCACTGCCTGGTCGCCCTTCTCCGACGCCGCATGGCGCGTGAACTCGGGGTTGTGAATGATGACGCCTGGCGGCGCGACGCCCAGCATTGGATGGATCGACGGCACGCGGTGACTGACGTTGCCCATGTCGGTCGACCCCGCATAGCCCGGCGGCAGGTTCGCCACGGGGAAGAACTCGCGCGCCAGCTTCACCGCGTTGCTCTCATACATCTCGGCCATCGGCCAGTTGGTTTTCAGATCCAGATAGTCGGTATCGCCCCAATGCACTTCCAGACGGCACCCGGTCGCCAGCGCACCGGCCTCGAAACACGCCTGCACGCGCGCCTTCAGCGGCGCCAGCTCATGCGCATCCGCCGCGCGTACATAGAACCGGCACGCCGCGCGCTCGGGCACGATGTTCGGCGCGAGGCCTCCTTCGGTGATGATGCCGTGGATGCGGTCGGTGTTCTTGATGTGCTGGCGCAGCTGCGCGATCGACTGGTAGGCGGTCACCACCGCATCAAGGGCGTTCAGCCCGCGATACGGCATCGCCGAGGCATGCGCCGTGCGTCCGTGATAGATCGCCTCAACCTCCGAAATCGCGATGCAGGGCATCGTCACCAGGTTCTCGTTCGAGGGATGGATCATCATCGCCGCGTCGCATTTCTCGAACGCGCCTTCACGCGCCATGATCTCCTTGCCGCCATAGCGCTCTTCCGCCGGCGTCCCGAGATAGCGCACGCGCCCGGGCAGCCGCGCGTTCAGCTTCGACAGCGCGATCGCCGCGCCAAAGCCCGAGGTCGCGATGATGTTGTGGCCGCAGGCATGGCCGATGCCGGGCAGGGCGTCGTATTCCGACAGGATCGCGATGGTCGGCCCGCTCGCCTTGCCGAACTCGGCGACATAACCGGTCTTCAGTCCGAACGCCTCGCGCTGCACCTTGATGCCGTGGCTCTCGACCGCGTTGGTCAGGCGCTCCGCCGCCTTGAATTCTTCGAGCGCCAGCTCTGGCTCGTCGTGGATCGCATGGCTCAGCGCCAGCAGTTCGGCGCGCATGTCGTCCACTGCGGAACAGACGTCTTTCTTCAATTCGTCCAAGGGCATAAGGAAACCTTCCGGGCCGGCAGGGCCATCATAGACAGACCGCCACCCCTTTGCGAAGGTCAACAAATGACTCAAGTCGCCACCGCTACTGACGGCGTCCGCTTAGCCTACGAGGTCGTCGGCGACGGCGCCGAGACCATCGTCCTGGTCCACGGCTTCGGCTCCAGCCGCCGCCAGAACTGGAAGGACCCGTCCTGGTACGACACGCTGACCATGGCGGGATACCGGGTCATCGCGATGGACTGCCGCGGCCATGGCGAAAGCGACAAGCCCCACACCACGCCCGGCTACGGCCATGATGAAATGGCCAACGATGTGATCGCCGTGATGGACGATGCCGGTATCGAGAGCGCCTTCGTGATGGGCTATTCGATGGGCGGGTACATCGCCGTCCACCTGGCCGCCCAACGTCCGGAGCGCGTGCGGAAGCTCATCGTCGCCGGTGTCGGCGAAAATTATCTCGATCCGCCCGAAAGCCTGCGCGATCCGGTGCTCGATCCCAAGGTTCGACGACAGATCGTGGACGCACTGACCGCAGCCGATCCGTCCACGATCGCCAACGCGACCGCGCGAGGCTTCCGCGCCTTCGCCGACCAGCCCGGCAAGGATCGCCACGCCCTGGCCGCCTGCATGTCCGCCGCTACGCCGAACCTCTCGCGGGAAGCGTTGGGCCGCATTTCGGTTCCGGCGCTCGTCGTGTGCGGTGAGAAAGACGCGTTCACCGGCCGGCCCGATCCGCTGGCTGCGGCCTTCGCCGATAGCCGCGCGGTTACCGTTCCCAATCGCGACCACATGAACGCTGTCGGCGACAAAATCTACAAGCGGGCGGTCCTCGACTTTCTGGTATCGTAGACGACGCATGAGAGTGCGTGCCGCCACAATTGCGCTTCTCGGCGGACTGCTCGGCTGCCCGTCCGCCCTCGCGGACGACTGCAAGCCGCAGAGCCGCATAACCACGCTCCAGATGGAGCCGACCACGGACCGCCGCGAGGAGTTCGTGCCGGCACGCATCCAGGGCGTGCGCAAGCTGATGCTGCTCGATACCGGCGGTGCGATGACCGAGATCACAACCGAAACCACCGACGAGCTGCACCTGGTGCGCCGCCGGGGCAATTTCCGGCTCTACGACATGTACGGTGAGTTCTCCGATCACTTCGCGGAAGGTTCGTTGGAGGTCACTCCGTTGAAGGCGGACGCAGTCGCACTTGCCATAGCGCCGGGGCGCCGCCTCTTCGGCGACGACACCGCGATCGCCGGCGTGCTGGCGCCCGACATCCTGAAGAACTACGACGTCGATCTCGATTTCGGTGCCGACACCATGACGTTGTTCGAACCCGACCACTGTCCGGGCAAGGTCATCTACTGGAAGGCCGACAGCGTCGCCGTCGTGCCGATGCGCGTCCTGCATTCGGGCCACATCATCGTGCCGGTGACGCTCGACGGCAAGCGCGTGATGGCGACGCTCGATACCGGCGCCTACAACACGACGCTGAGCATACCATTCGCCGAATCCGTGTTTGGCCTGAAGCTGGGCACGGTGGACACACCGCGCGTCGGCAATCTCCTCGGCAAGGAGAGCGCCGCCACCTATCGCCACGTCTTCCAGACGCTCGCGTTCGGCGACATCGAGGTGAAGAACCTCCAGGTGCAGATCATTCCGGATCTCCTGCACCAGGTGCTGGTCGATGCGTCGACACCGCCGACTGGCACGCGCATCCGTGACCCGCGCAAGCTGGAAGCCGATGCCGGCATGCTCATCGGCATGAATATCCTGCGCCACTTTCACGTCTACATCGCCTACAAGGAAGAGAAGCTTTACATCACGCCGACAGTCGAGAAGCCTCTCGACGTTCCGACGGCCGGCGCACCGCCGCCGGCCACGCCCGCCAACTTCCGCATGCGCGCGGGCCTGCCTTTGCCGCCGCCCTGACGCACCGGTCACCGTGCCGCGCTTTTCGCGCACCCGAAGGCGTTCTACAACCGCACGCGAAGGCGACGCCGCTACAAAGGCCAAGGGGGATTTATGCGATTTGCCATGACGTTCGCGGCGGCACTTGCGCTCGCCGGCGGCGCACACGCCGACGAGTGCGCCAAGCCGCTGTCACTGGTGACGTCGGTCGACATGACACCGGTGGAGGACAACCGGGCAGTCCTGATACCCGTCACGCTCAACGGCAAACAGAAGCAGCTTCTCGTCGATACCGGCGGGGCGATGACCGAAATGTCGCCCGAGGTCGCCGATGAACTGGCTCTGCCGCGGCAGAAGACCGGCTACCAGCTCTTTGACGTCTCCGGCCGCGTGTCGAACCAGTACGTACACGCCGATCTCGGGCTCGGGACGCTCACGGCCAAGGACATGATCTTCATGCTTGCGCCCAGCGGCCAGGATTTTGGCGATACGCAGATAGCCGGCTTGCTCGCGCCGGACATCCTGAAGAACTACGACGTCGATATCGACTTCGGTGCCGGCAAGTTCAATCTGCTGTCGCAGGACCATTGCGAAGGCAAGGTGATCTACTGGAAGGCGGACGTGGTCGCTGTCGTGCCGATCAAGGTGATGGCGTCGGGGCACATTCTATTGCCGGTGACGCTGAACGGGAAGCAACTGACGGCGATGCTGGATACGGGCGCATCGAACACGACGTTGTCGGAGCCGATCGCGGAGCAGGAGTTCGGATTGAAGATGGGTACGCCCGACACGCCAGCAACCGGCACGCTTGCCACGCGCTCTGCGGCGACCACTTACCATCACGTCTTCGACACGCTGGCCGTCGAGGGTATCGCCGTGAGTCACACTGACATCGACATCATGCCGGACTTCCTCAAGCAGGTGGCCACGGAGGCGGCTACGCCAGAAACCGGCTCGCATTTGGCGGGACGAAGGGCGGACGAGACGCAGCAGGCAATGCTGCTGGGTATGAACATCTTGCGTCACTTTCACATCTACATCGCCTATAAGGAAGACAAGATCTACATCACGCCAGCGACGCCGCCCGCCAATGCGCCCGCGGCGGCCGCGCCGGCGTCCGCGACGACGGCGACGCACTGAGCGAGGACACCATGGTCGCACCCGCGCACGATCAGCCGGCCAAGCCGTCCTCGAAGATCGATCGCAACCCTTTCAACTGGGAAGACCCGCTGCTGCTTGACGCCGAGCTCGCGTCCGAAGAGCGCATGGTGCGCGACAGCGCCCGCGAGTATTGCCAGGACAAGCTGATGTCCCGAGTGAAAGAAGGGTTCCGGCACGAGACTTTCGACCGCGCCATCATGACCGAGATGGGCGCGCTCGGCCTGCTCGGCTCGACCTTGCCGGAGGAATATGGCTGCGCCGGACTGAACTATGTGTGCTATGGGCTCGTCGCGCGCGAAGTCGAACGCGTCGACAGCGGCTATCGCTCGGCGATGAGCGTGCAGTCCTCGCTCGTCATGCATCCGATCTACGCCTACGGCTCGGAGGAAACGCGCCGCAAATACCTGCCCAAGCTTGCGAGTGGCGAGTTCGTCGGTTGCTTCGGCCTCACCGAACCGGACCATGGCTCCGATCCCGGCAGCATGGTGACGCGCGCGGTCAAAGAGGCGAACGGCTATCGCCTCAACGGCGCCAAGATGTGGATCACCAATTCGCCGATTGCCGACATGGCGGTGGTTTGGGCGAAGCTGGACGACACGATCCGCGGCTTCGTGGTCGAACGCGGCATGAAGGGTTTCTCGACGCCCAAAATCGAAGGCAAGTTCAGCCTGCGCGCCAGCGTGACCGGCGAAATCGTGCTCGACGACGTGCTCGTGCCCGAAGAGAATCTGCTGCCCAACGCCAAGGGACTCGGCGGCCCGTTCGGCTGCCTGAATCGCGCCCGCTACGGCATCGCCTGGGGCGCGATGGGGGCGGCGGAGTTCTGCTGGCATGCCGCGCGGCAATACACGCTCGACCGCAAGCAATTCGGCCGCCCGCTCGCCGCCAACCAGCTCATCCAGAAGAAGCTCGCCGACATGCAGACCGAGATCACCCTGGGCCTGCTGGGCGCGCTGCGCTTGGGACGCTTGATCGACTCGGGCGATGCCGGTGCGCCTGCGATCTCGCTGATGAAGCGCAACAATTGCGGCAAGGCGCTCGCCATCGCGCGGGAAGCGCGCGACATGCACGGCGGCAACGGCGTCAGTGACGAATACGGCGTTATCCGGCACGTACTGAACCTCGAGGCCGTGAACACCTACGAAGGCACGCACGATGTCCATGCCCTGATCCTCGGCCGCGCCCAGACCGGCATCCAGGCGTTCAGTTGATGAGCCGGCGCATCGAAATCGCTCGGGCCTACTTGAAGGCGTTGGAGGACAACGTTTCACCCGACGCCTTCTTCACGCCCGACATCGAACAGATCGAATTCCCTAACCGCCTGAACCCGAACGGCGGCAAGTCCGATCTCGCCGAGATGAGGGCCCGCGCCGAACGCGGTCGCGGCATGGTGGGGCAACAGAACTACGGTGTGCAGCGGACCTATGAGCAGGGAGAAACCGTGATCCTGGAAGTCGCCTGGAGCGCGACCTTCAACATCGCTATTGGTTCGCTTAAGCCTGGTGAGCCGATGAAAGCCCACTTTGCGGTATTCCTGGATTTCGAAGGCGACCGCATCCGCCGCCAACGCAACTACGACTGTTTCGAGCCATTCTGATGAAACTGACCGGCGTCCGCGTTCTCGACCTGTCGCAGTTTCTGCCGGGTCCGCATCTCACCATGACAATGGCCGACCATGGCGCCGACGTGATCATGGTCGAGCCGAAGAACGGCATCGGCGAGCCGACGCGCCGCATGGGCACCGTGGCGAAAGACGGCGAGCGCGTCTGGTTTCGCAATATCGCGCGCGGCAAGCGCAGCGTCGTGCTCGATCTGAAAAACAAGGACGATCTCGACACATTCCTGAAGCTGGCAGATGAGGCCGACGTGATCGTCGAAGCCTTCCGCCCCGGCGTCGTGAAGCGCCTCGGCATCGGCTACGAGGCCGTCGCCGCACGCAACCCGCGCATCGTCTACTGCTCCATCAGCGCCTTCGGTCAGAACAGCCCCTATCGCGACAAGCCGAGCCACGACCTCGGCGTGCAGGCGATGGCCGGCACGCTCGATCTCTCGCGCGGTTTCGCCGACGACAAGCCGAACATGCCCAACCTCGTCGCCGCCGACATGGCGTCATCGCTGACGGCGCTGTCCGCGATCCTGATGGCATTGCTGGCGCGCGAGAAGGCGGGCAGGGGCGACTACATCGACATCGCTATGTACGACAGCCTGATCGCCTGGACGCCAAACATCACGGGTGCCGTCTTCGGCGAAGACGCGGCGCCGGTCCCGCGCCTCATGCGCAACTACGGCGGCCAGGCAATGAACCGCATCTACGAGACGACGGACGGCCGGTTCGTCGTGCTCGCCGGCAACGAGCGCAAGTTCTGCGAGAATCTGCTGACCGCGCTGGGTCGCCCCGACCTGGTCGACCTCGCCGCCGGCGAACCCGGCGACAGCCAGAAACCGCTGATCGACTTCTTCACCCGGACCTTCGCCTTGAGGACCCGCGCCGAGTGGGAAATCTTCCTCGAACCGATCGACCTCTGCTGGGGGGCGGTGCGCTCGCTGAAGGAGGGCTTCCACGACAGACACAGCATGGAACGGGGAATGTTGCTGCACGACCGGCAGGGCAATCCGCACATCGGTCCCGCGATCCGTTTCGCCGGGGACCCGGCCCAGCCGCAGTTCGACCTTCCCAGCTATGGCGCTGGCGCAGCCGCCTGGCGGGCCAGGTAGCCCCCTCCCCCCAAAAAATTTTGGTTCGAATACCGACAACAAAATCAACGACTTAGACGAATGAAAAGTCCCCGCCGGCCTTGGCCCGCGGGGACTTTCGTACGCTCAATGCGCAGCGGGACGTTTCTCCGTCCCGGGTTTGTGCCTCAAAAGAGGCCCTTTAGTGCGAGCGACGCTCGCTTTCGCAGTTTCAATTGTGGGTGGCGGCCGGCTTTTCGCCTCAGCCGGTCGTGACTCCGTGACAACGGAGTCCCGGTCGCTTGCCCGGTGGAGTTTCTTCCATGCAGGAACCTCCCTTGGGTTTCTTGTCGCTCGGCGGATTCCGCTGGATCCCGATCGGTTCGAAGATCTCTGCGCCCTTGCGCGCGGTGACATCCGTCTTAGCGGCCGTCGGAAATCCAACGCCTCTGGGACGGATGTGTCAACATGAAAAACATGCCCGTTCCGGGAACGAAGTCAGACGCTGCGTTGCGCTTTATCTTTGTCGTTTGCTGAACGAATTTGGCCCCGGATCGCGTCCCACGCGGCATCGTCCAACGATGCGAGGCGCGAGAAATTCCCGCCGACAAGAGACATGCCGCCGTCGATCGCAATGGTCTGGCCGGTCAGGTACTCGCAGCCGTCGGCCATCAGGAATGTGGCAAGGTTGCACAACTCATACATTTCGCCGTTGCGTGCGATGCCGCCCTGCACGCCGCGCGCTTCGGCGCCGCCTGCACCGCCGCCGCTCGCGGCGGGATTGAGACGCTCCCACGCGCCCTTGGTCGGGAAGGGTCCGGGCGCGATAGCGTTCAGGCGAATACCATGCGGCCCCCATTCCTGCGCCAGCGACATCGTCATCACGTTGAGACCCGCCTTCGACATGGCGCTCGGCACCGTGAACGGTCCGCCATTCCAGATCCAGGTGGTCAGGATGGAGATGACCGATGCCTTGTTCTTGCCTTCGATCCAGCGCTTGCCGCAGGCCAGCGTCACATAGAACGAACCGCGGAAGACGATGTCCGCGATCGCATTGAAGCCGCGCGGCGACAGGTCCTTGGTGCGCGAGATGAAGTTGCCCGCCGCATTGTTGACGAGGCCCGTCAGCGCACCCCCGTCCGCCCAGATCTGCGCGATCATGTCGTCGACTGCTTCCGCCACGCGGATGTCGCAGGCAATCGCCTTCACCGTGCCCCTGGTCTTGTCGGACAAGTTCTTCGCGGTCTCGTCCAGCACGCCCTTGCGCCGGCCGCAGATGTAAACGGTGGCGCCGAGCTGCGCATACGCTTCGCTCATCACCTCGCCGAGGCCCGTTCCGCCCCCCGTCACCAGGATGCGCTTGCCCTTCAGGATCCCGTCCCGAAACATCAGGTTTTCCATGCTGTCCTCCCGGATCTTTGTTTGCCCGAGTAGCGCATGCCTCGGTGCTCAAAAAAAGAGGGTTGCCGGTTTGTTCTGCGATGCTGTTAGATGCCGCGGTGAACGTTCAAGCGAACATCGCCCCCAGGATCGGAATGCTGCCGCGGCGTTTCGCGGACTGGTTCGGCTCGCGCGGCTGGCAAATACGTTCGCATCAGTCGGCGCTGATCGAGCACGCGGCGCGCGGCGAGTCCGTCCTGTTGGTCGCACCCACCGGCGGCGGCAAGACGCTGGCCGGCTTCCTGCCCTCGCTGATCGACCTGGCCAACCTTCCTGCGCGCCGTCGCAGCGCTTTGCACACGCTCTACATCTCGCCGCTGAAAGCGCTGGCCGTCGACGTGCAGCGCAATCTCGAAGCGCCGATCTCCGAAATGGGACTGGCGATCAAGGCCGAGACGCGCACCGGCGACACGTCGGTCTCGAAGCGCCAGCGTCAGCGCCATTCGCCGCCCGACATCCTTCTGACCACGCCGGAGCAACTCGGGCTGCTGCTCTCCAATCCCGGCGCCGCGCTGATGTTCGCCAGCCTGAAGACCGTCGTGCTCGACGAGTTGCACGCCATGTACAACTCCAAGCGCGGCGATCTGCTCGCGCTAGGCTTGTCGCGTCTGCAAACGCTCGCGCCAGGTCACCGCCGCGTCGGCCTTTCCGCCACCGTGGCCGATCCCGCGGCGTTGCAGCGCTATCTGATGCCGCAGCCGATGCAAGGTGAGGCGCGCTCGGCCCTGGTGCTGGGGCAGGCCGGTGCCAAACCGAAGATCGAGATCAGTGCCTCCGACGAATATGTCCCCTGGTCGGGCCATCTCGCCCGCCACGCCATGGGCGACATCATGGAGGCGATCAGGACCGCGAAGACGGCGCTGGTCTTCGTCAACACCCGGGCCCAGGCCGAACTGACTTTCCAGGCGCTCTGGCGCGTCAACAGCGACAACCTGCCGATCGCGCTGCATCACGGCAGTCTCGCACCCGCGCAGCGCCGCAAGGTCGAAGCCGCGATGACCCGCGGCGATTTGCGCGCTGTCGTCTGTACGTCGACCCTCGATCTTGGCATCGACTGGGGCGCGGTCGACAAGGTGATCTGCGTCGGTGCACCAAAGGGCGCCGCCCGTCTGGTGCAGCGCATCGGCCGCGCCAATCATCGCCTTGACGAGCCGTCGCTGGCGCTCCTGGTTCCGTCGAACCGTTTTGAGGTCCTGGAGTGCAATGCCGCGCGCGACGCGGTGATGGCCGGCGAGCTCGACGGTGAGCGCCTCAAGCACGGCAGCCTCGACGTGCTTGCGCAGCACATCCTCTGCCTTTCCTGTTCAAAACCGTTTGACGCCTCCGCGTTGTTTTCCGAAGTCCGCTCCGCCTCGCCTTATGTGCACATCACACGCGACGACTTCGACAAGGTTCTCGATTTCGTCGCCACCGGCGGCTACGCGCTCAAGCGTTACGACCGATATGCAAAGCTGCGCAAGACGCCTGAAGGTCTGTGGCGCCTCGCCCATCCGCGCCTCGCCCAGCAATACCGCCTCAACGCCGGTGTGATCATCGAAGACCCGATGATCGAGATTCGCCTTCAGGCCAAGGGCCGGCCGACCGGTGTCGGCGGCCGCGTGCTCGGGCAGATGGAGGAGTATTTCATCGAACAACTGACATCCGGCGACACCTTTGTCTTCTCGGGGAACGTGCTGCGCTTCGAAGGCATCCGGGAAGACGGCGCCTATGTCTCCCGCACCCAGGAGGCGGAGGCGCAGGTCCCGTCCTACAATGGCGGCCAATTTCCGCTCTCCACCTTTCTGGCCCAGCGCGTGCGCGAGATGGTGTCGAAACCCGAGACTTGGGATCTGCTCCCCGATCCGGTCGGCGAATGGCTGCGCATCCAGGAACTGCGCTCGGTCATTCCCAAGCCCGGCCAGCTTCTCGTCGAAACCTTCCCGCGCGGGGCCAAGAGTTATCTCGTTTGCTACCCGTTCGAAGGCCGCCTTGCGCACCAGACGCTCGGCATGCTGATCACGCGCCGTCTCGAACGGCTCCGCCTTCGTCCCATCGGATTCGTCGCCAACGAGTACGCTCTCGCCGTTTGGGGATTGCGCGACATGGGCAACGTCGACATGGCGGAACTCTTCGCCGAGGACATGCTGGGCGACGACCTCGATGCCTGGCTGGCGGAATCCGCGCTCTACAAGCGCACCTTCCGGAACTGCGCCATCATTTCGGGCCTGATCGAACGGCGCAGCGTCGGCAGGGAGAAGACCGGGCGTCAGGTGACGTTTTCCTCCGATCTGATCTACGACGTGCTGAGGGAACATGAGCCCGATCACATTCTCCTTCGGGCAACTTACGAAGACGCCGGAACGGGCTTGCTCGACATCGCCCGCTTGACCGATATGTTGAAGCGGGTCCGGAATCGGATCGTGACGCGGCAACTGGATCGCGTTTCGCCGCTGGCCGTGCCGGCTCTGCTGGAGATCAGCAAGGAGATGGTGGCCGGCGAGGCAAATGAGGACATCCTGCACGAGGTGGAAGCCTCGCTGATCGAGGAAGCGATGCGTGTCGATTGACAACTACCAGATGCAGGCGGAGGTGAACGGCGAGCGCCTGGTGCTCGACTGCGCCGGCGCGGCCTGGTGGCCGGCCGAACGCACGCTCGTCTTCTCCGACATCCATTTCGAGAAAGGCTCGTCGCTCGCCCGCTTTGGCGCGCTGATCCCACCTTATGATACCCGCACGGCCCTGAAGCGCATGGGCGCACTGATCGCCCGCTATGCCCCGTCGCGGGTGATCGCACTCGGCGACTCATTTCATGACCGCGATGCCGCCAACCGGCTGGATGGCTTCGAGCGTGCGACGCTGGCGTCGTTCGTGAACGGAACCAACTGGGTCTGGATTGAGGGCAACCACGATCCACAACCGCCCACATGGCTTGGCGGTAGGGTCACAGCGGAAATCGCGATCGGCGGTCTGGTCTTCAGGCACGAGCCGGCAGCGATACCGCAGGCCGGCGAGATCGCCGGTCACTTGCATCCTTGCGCTACCGTAACTCTGCGCGGCCACAGCCTGCGCCGCCGATGCTTTGCCTCAGACGGAACGCGGATGGTGATGCCGGCCTTCGGCGCTTATGCCGGCGGATTGGGCGTGGACGATCCGGTCATCTCGTCTCTGTTCGCGCAGGACTTTGCCGCGTACATGCTGGGCGGACGCCGCGTTTATGCCGTTCCGGCGCGCGGCACGCCGCGATTCGTGGGGGTCGCAGCGGCGCGCTAATCCGCGCGCCGGAAGATCAATGACGACAGCCACCCGAGCAGAACGGCCATCAGTACCGTCGACAGGCCGTAAGACAATGGCGAGAGGTGCGCGAAGTTGTAGAGCCGCCGCTCGAGGCCGGCCTGGTCGATATACAGTGGCGTCGACTGCGCACTGATCACATTGCCGTCGCGAAACAGATAGACCTCGACGTTGTATTGTCCGGTCGGCACTTCTGCGGGAAGTGGCACGTGCGTGTGGAACAGTGTCGGGCCGGAGAATTCGACACCCAGCTGCTCGCCATACAGGCCGCCTTGCTGCATGTGCCGGATCAACGCCTGTCGGAACGGCTCCGGATCGTGATGGCTGACGACGTTCTGCGCTGCAATGTTCTGAAGCCCGATCTCGTAGCGCGAGAGCGTGAACTTGGCCGCAATCTGGTCGATGGGACGCGTGCTCGACAGGTAGTAGTAGCCCGGTATCGCAAGCAGCTTCGCCTGATCGCGGGCGATCCAGATGCCGAGAACATTATCTTTCTTGTGTACGGTCACGTTGGCGTCCGGACCGCGCACGACGACGACGACGTCATTGACGCCTGTGTCTTCCAGATGCTCGATCGCTCCGAACACGACGATGTCGGCGCCCGTGTAGTTCGAAGTGATCTGCACCGTGTCCTGCGACAGGCCGGAAACAAGATCTTCGGCCGCCGCCGGCGCCGCCAGCAGCAGAGCGGCTGCGAGGAACGCCCAGCCCTTCATTGCCCGCCCATCTGGATCGAGAACAGGTCATCCGGCCGCAACACCAGGCCCACCAGGAGTCGGACACCAACGGCCAGGACCAGCAAAGCCAGCAGAAGCCGCAATTGCTCGCCGCGTAGCCGGGCGCCGACCCGCACGCCGAACTGCGCGCCCACCACGCCGCCGATGATCAGGAGGCCGGCCAGCATGATGTCGACGGAGAAATTGGTGGTCGCCTGGAGGATCGTTGTGGCCGCCGTCACGATGATGATCTGGAACAGCGATGTGCCCATGACGACATTGGTGGGCATGCGCAGCATGTAGATCATGGCCGGCACGATCACGAAACCGCCGCCAACGCCCATGATCGCGGACAAGATGCCGACGAAGAGGCCGATCGCGAGCGGCGGGATAACGCTGATGTACAAGCGCGACTCCCGGAAGCGCATCTTGAACGGCAGGCCATGCATCCAGGTGTGTTGCACCCGGCGCGACGGCGTTGCGCCGTCGCGATTAGACCGCAACGCAGCAAGACTCTCGTTGAGCATCAGCCCGCCGACGGTGCCGAGCAGCAGGACGTAGCTCGTGGAGACCAGCAGATCCATTTGTCCCTGACGGCGCATGTACGTGAACAGCCAGACGCCAAGCCCGGTGCCGGCAAGGCCGCCGATTGCCATCACTACGCCCATCTTCAGATCGAGCGCGCGCTTGCGCCAATGCGCGATGGCGCCGGAGATGGACGATGCGGTGATGTGGCTCGACGTCGTCGCGACTGCGACGGCAGAGGGAACGCCATAGAAGATCAGCAGCGGCGTGAGGAGAAATCCGCCGCCGACCCCGAACAGGCCCGACAGAAACCCGATTGCTGCGCCTAGGCCGATCAGGATCAGCCAATGGACCGACATTTCGGCGATGGGGAGGTAGATTTCCATCCGCGCGACCGATACGCCAAAGGGTTGAAAGGACTATCGAATCTGATAGCCCGCGCCTCAAGCGACTGTGCGCGCGCGACTCTTAAGGGTCAACCGTTTGTTTCTGGATCAGCCGGCGATCTCGTTCAGAGATGGCGCCACATTGGCGCGCGGGTCGAGCGCCCCCGGACGGAAAGCATCCGCTGCATGCTGAGCTGCAGCGCGGTCGTCTGCGGAGAGCTGCGTCGCGAGTGCGCCGATGCGATTCTTCGACTCGGTGTCGCCGCCGGCGGCCGCGATCGCGTACCACTTGTACGCATCGAGCAGGCTCTGCGGCACGCCAAGCCCACGTTCATACAGGACCGCAAGATTGAACTCGGAGTCGGCGAGGCCCAACGCGGCGGCCTTGGAGAACCAGCGCGCGGCTTCAGGAAGATTCTTCGGAACGCCCGCGCCCGAGGCGTAGGCCACGGCGAGATTGTGCATCGCCTTGCGATTACCGGCCTGCGCAGCGAGCTGGTACCACTTCACGGCCTTGGCGGCGTCTGACGGAACACCACGGCCGCGCTCATACATCGTGCCCAGACGATACTGCGCCACTGCCATGCCCTGTTCGGCAGCGCGTTCCAGCCACTTGGCGGCGTCGCTGTCGCTTGCGGTGACGCCATCGCCGTCGAGATATTTGAGGCCGACGACCAACTCGGCCTTCGCGTTGCCCGCATTCGCCATCTGCGTGAGCTTGTCGAGCGGCGTGAGCGCGGCTTGCTGCGGCGGCATGGCCGGCGGAGTTGCCGGTGCCACGGGTACCGGACGGACAGGTGTCGGCGCGACGGCCTGTGTGGGCAGCGGTTTCGGTGCAGCCGGCTTGGCGCCCCTCAATGGCGGCGTTTGAACCGGGATGGTGACGCTAGCGCCGTTCTCGGGCGGCAGGAGATCGGCCGCCGGACGCGTCGCAACCGGACCGGTGACGCTTGGCTGGCTCTTCTCGAACAGGGGGCCATCGCTGCTGCGCTGGATCGTGTGGGTCGAGTTGCCACTGATCGATTGGCTCAGGATCGCACCCCCCGCAAGCGCCACGATGGACAGTCCGGCAACGACGGCGATCCAGATGTAGGTCTTCTTGCTGCCCGATTTTGCGTCAGCAGCGGCGGTCTCGGTCGCGGCAGCTGCGCCCCAGGAGAAGCCGCCCATGCGCGAGCCGCGCTCGGCTTCCGCTTGTGCGGCAGCCGCACGGGCTGAACGGCGTGCGGCAGAGAGATAAGAGTCGGGGCCGGCGGCCGGTGGCGCGGGCGGCGGCGGCTCGGCCGCAAAAGGATCGGCGCCGAATGCGGCCCCTCCGAACGCCGGTTCAGCGGCGGCAAACGGCGCGGCGGCAGCGGTGTAGGCCGGTGCAGCGGCGAACGGATCGGCGCCGGCCTGGAATCCATGCAGCTCGGCCGACGGCGGCGTGTTAATTTCCGCGAAGGGCGGAGCATCGAAACTCGCAACCGGCGGGAAAGGTGTTGCCTGTGCGCCGGTTACCGGGTGCGACAGCGCGTCCGCCGCCGCAACATGTCTTGCGGCGTCGTTCATCGCGGCGCGCAACTCCGCCACCTGCTCGCGCTGCCGCGCTTCCGCGGCCTCGATGCGCTGGGCCAGACGCTTGATGTTGTCTTCGACGGCGTCGTTGTGGGTGGGTGCGTCGAAGCGCGTGACGATGTCGCTCAGACTGCGCTCGATGCCGGACAGGCGGCGGTCGAGGGCCGGATCGGGTCCGCGCATCTCTAGACGCGAGAAATTGTCCTCGAGCCGCGCGATCGCGCCGGCGGTTTCCGCGTCGCGGCGCAACTGGTTGGCTTCTTCGTCCTTGCGGGCTTCGATGGATTCCAGGGCGTGGCTGACGGCGTCGCTGTTGGACTGCATGCCGCGCTCGACGGAGCGGAGGCGGTCGTCGAGCGCGGAGACGTGGCTCAACCGCTGGTCGATCTGCGCGACCTGGTTGTCGATCTGGTTGATCTGGCGGTCGATATGCGAAACCTGCGCCACGCGCGCATCGAGCTGAGAGATACGCTGCTCAAGCTGGTGCGACGTGTGCTCTGCCTCCTGCCGCGCCTGCGCGAGGCGCCCGGCGAGAGCTTCCAGGCTGTTGGCAAGTGTCGCGATCTGTGACGCCGAATGGTTGGCGGTCGTCGTGATCTGGTCGGCAAGCCGCGAGAGGCCTTGGTGCAGACCCTTGATCGCATCGCGGGTGCCGTCGCCGGCGGCATTGCGCTCGAGGCGCTCAAGCCGGTCGGCGAGGCTCATGACGCTGCCGCCGAGCTGGTCGAAGGCTTGTGCTTGCTCACGGGCGGCAACGTTGATCTCCGACGCCGCCTTGCTCATCGCGCGGTTGTTTTCGGATTGGTTGCGCTCGGTCGATTCGAGGCGACGCGCAACGTTGCGCAACTGCTCCTCGATGCGGCGATAGATGTCGCCGCTTTCGCTCTCGCTGCGCGCGACATGAGCCAGCATGTCGTCGGTGTCGCGGCGGGAGAGCGGACGCGGTTCGGGTTGCGGGTTATAGCCTCCGTTGGAGGTCCATTGTTCGCGCGCAGGTGTCATGTCGTCAGGCGCCTCGGAAAAGCTGCGGAGAATCTTCCGGGTCATCCATTCGCCGACCGAGAGACCTTCCCGGCGAGCTGCCGCTCGAGCGGCTTCGCGCGCCTCGGGCGGGATACCCGCCACGTTCCAAGGAATGTCAGGCCGCATTTCGACTCACTTAGCACCGCACCCACTAGCATAAGTACTGGTGTCAAGATGTAGTGTAAAGAATGGTTGGTCACCCGATTCGCGGCGACCCCTCCGCGGGGTTGTCGCTTGACGCCTAACTTCTCCGATCAGCGTTAATGGCCGGTTAGCGGTGGACGCCGGCCTTTGCGAGTTCTTCGTCCAGATGCCCGGTAAGCCACGTGAATGCCATCCGGAAGTCAGAAATCAGCGACCAGAACGGATAGGTGAAGGTCGCCGGCCGGTTCTTCTCAATAAAGAAGTGGGCGACCCACGCGGGACCGTAACCCGCGAGCAGCGCCGCTCCACCGAGCCATGCGCGGCCGCTGACGATGGCCGCACTGAGCGTTGCCAAGGCCAAACCGGTGCCGAGGAAGTGCAGCCTCCGCGTAGCCGGCTTCGCATGCTCCTGCAGGTAGTACAGCCAGAAGTCGGCGTAGCTTTCGATCGGTCGGTTGGTGCCAGTCGTCTCGGCCATTACCTGGGTCCGCGCAGGCCCGGTTCGGGCTTCGGCTTGGGCACGATAGCATGGTTGTCGCGTATCGGAGTCACCGGATCGGCTGGGGCGTCGAGATGCGGGCCGAGCCCGAGATCCGTCGCGAAAAGCTGCGTAACGTAGACGGTATCCCCATCGACCGCCGCGCCGATGCCGGTGCGATTGTACTCCGCATAGGCCAGGTTTTCCTTGTGCTTCGGGCTCTTCAGCCAGATGTCGACGAAGCTGCGCGCGAATTGATCGACATCGATGCCGAGCTCGGCGCGATAGTGCTGCGCCGCGATGTTCTCACCGAGCAGACCCTGGAAGCGTGTGTCCTCGGCCATCAGGATTGACGCAGATGTGTCGCCATTGGGGGCGGCGTGGGCGAAGTAGTGCTTCGTCGCCATGTCGGACGAGCGCTGCCGCGCGATGTCCACCAATTCCGGGTCGATCATGAGCGGCTTGGCCTCAGGATCGATGCGCGACCGCTGGTCGGCAATCAGAATCGCGATGCGCTGCTCCAGCGCGCTCATCAGCGTTCTGGGATCAGGCGGCGGCGGGCGCGGCGCCGGTGGTTGCGTGGTGGCGCACCCCGCGAGCAGCAACAGCAGGAATGCGGCGATGACGGGACGCATAGAGTGACAGGATCTCCGGAGAGCCGCTCGGTTCGCGAGGCATGGCGAACCTATCGTGCGGCTCGCATCGACGCAAAGCCTCAGCTGGCGACCGGCTGCGGCAGCAGTCGCAGGAAGCCGGCGGCCAGCATCATCACGACAACGGCACCGCCCTCTGCTACGAAGACTGACCGGATAATGCCGGTCTGGAACAGGGCGGCGCCGAGATCGCCCAGGGCGTGAAACGCAACGGCGGCGAACAACAGCCAGGTCCGTTTCGTCTCGACGGCTCGCCAGACGACAAGCGACAGCACGATCTGGAAGGCGAGCGCGATGAGCCGCTCGCCGCCGCCGACCAGCGCCATCGGAAGGGTCAGCTCCAGAAGGTTCGCATAGGCGACCTTGAGCAGAGGCGAAGCGGTGGGCGACAACGTTCCGTTGTTGAACATGACGGCGATGGCCACCGCCTGAAGCTGTGCGAGACCGCCGATAAGCAAGGCTTCGAGGCCACCATGGCCCAGCCCATAAGCGATCGCGGTCCCCGGATTCCCGGTCGACCTCACGAACCGTCGCATCGCGACGAAGCGTCCTACCTCTTCAAACATGCCAGCGGCAAGCACACCATAGGTGGCATAAGCCGCGGTGTTTGCGTGAAACCATGCAGCAACAGTGGGGTTCGCCTTGAGAACAAGGAAGTGCAGGATCTGCTCAAGCAGCAATGCGGCGACGAAGAATGTCAGAGCCCCGATGCCGACATTGATCCATGACAAACGCATCCGCCGGCGCAAGGCAAAATAGACCACAAAAGGCGCGCCGATTTACACAAGGCACGACACCGCAAGCCCCGCAATGACGCCGCTCGAGATCACGAGCTTCCCCCGAACAGGCTAAGCCTGCGGCTCATCACGCTCCCGGAGATAGGCCGGATAGCGCAAGCTGAACGTAACTGCGATAGCCAGCGCCACTAGACCGGCTGCCATGGCTGAAGTCACGGAAATCGACGAGGTCAGCGTCGCAGCGGCGTCGGCGGCCGTCATCAGAGCCAGGGCCGCGACCCACACACCGGTGATCACGTAGTTCGTTCGCAGGAACAGCGGGGTCTGCCATTGGTCGGACGACACCTGCTCCCGGGCATACTGCATGGTGAATGGCTCGTGCAGGACGAGCGACGCGACCATGATCGCGAGCAGGCCTCCATCGACCGCAAGAAGAAGTGCACCGAAAGAGAGCCCGGGCTCAATGAAGCCCTTGTAGAGCGCAAGAAGGCCGAACAACGCCGTGTTGCCGGCATCGAGTGTTTTGAGGACGCGGGTATCCAGAAAGGAGCGCATGCCGAGCACGAACGCAGCTGCGAAGGCGATCCAGAGTGCCAGGTCGGTGCTGAGCCGCATCAGCACGGCAAACAGGATGAACGGCACGAAGCCGAGCACTAGGTTCATGACGGTTCCACAAACAATGAGGCCGGAGCGAATTTCGGTCGGCTCCGGCCTCTAGCGTGTTACTTCGCCGGCGCGGGCGCCGGCGCGGCCGTCTTGCGGTTGGCAAAGAGCAGCCACACATGCGCGGCCTTGGCTTGGCCGGGCGTCGGGTTCTTGAGTGCGTTGAACGCCGCAACCGCGCCTGCCGTGTCACCCTGCATCAGCAGTGCTTCGCCAAGCACGAGGTTGGCTTCGTTCGGGTCGTTTTTTGGGCCGCCCTTCTGTAGCGCGCGGCGCGCCGATGCGGCTGAGTCGGCGTAGCGGCCATAGCCATAGAGCGTCTCGGCAAGCTTCAGCTCAAGCTCACCGCTTCCCTTGGCTGCCAATTGCTCAAAACTCCCGATCGTCTTGCGATCGGCCGCCGCACGGGTACTGGCTTCCGTATAGCGCTTGTCGGAACGCTGTACCTTTCCCGCCGCAACACCGGCATCCAGAAAGGCCAAGGCTTCCACCGGAAATGCGAGATTGGGCGACAGTGCGATGTCTGCAGGCACCGTATAGCCGTCCGGCTGGCCGCTCGCATGCGCGGCGAGGCGCAGGCGATAGATGTGCAATGCTTCGATGTCCTTGATGCCTTTCACACCAAGGGAGACGTCAATCAGTTGGCTCCAGTCGTCGGGATCGTCGTAGTAGGTCAGGATTGTCTCGAGCGTCCCCATGGCCGCATCGGCCTGCTTGCCCTTGATCTCGGCGCCCATCTTGATTTCCAGCGCGCCGCGGTTTGGTGCCTGGCCAGCCGGTGTCGCAGTGACCGCCTTGTCCGCCCATGTCGCTGCGTTCGTAAAGTCATTGGTGAAGTAGTAGCCCTGTGCGACGGCGCTGATGATGCTGGGATCTTGTGTCACGCCGGGCAGCGCAAGATAGGTCGTGCCGTACTTCACGGTCTTGTCCCAGTGCTTGGCCTGGCCCGCCAGAAGCGTCGCGTTGTGCAGGATAGTCGGCTTGTCCGTGTCCGGAAGCGCCGGCGAATCCGCCATCGCCTCATAGGCAGTGTCCGCGGTGTCGTAGTCTTTCAGCGCAATGGCGGCGTTCGCGAGGAAGTTGTTGATTGTATAGGTGTCGAACGCGGTCTGGTCGGGCAGCGCTTGCGCCTGCTTGATCAGAGTCATCGCGCCGTTGTAGTCGCCCGACTGCATGGCAGTTTGGGCGGGCTGGAGCAATTTGCCGACAGCGGGGCTGACCGTCGGACCGCTCGATTTGGCGAGCGCTGGCGTCAGCGATACGGTCGTCGCCACGATGGAAGCCGACCCCAGCAGGCACGCAACGAATGCGGCCCGAACGAAACGCATTTTCATGGAAGTCCTCACTTGGCTTGGAAGAATGTGCGCTTGAGCGACCCCTCGCATGGCGCATCTTGTTTGCGTTTGCAACTTTAGTGTGACGGGCGCGTGTTTCCAATGCGTCGGTTCCCGCGATATTGCGGTGCAGCGAGAAATTGCCTATCGAACAGTTGATGAGCGACGCAACCAGTACCCTGCCGCCCGGCGCCGAGAATATTTCGCGTGGCGGCTTCAACCTGCATGCGGGTCCGATCTATCGCCTCCCCGATGATGGTGCGGTGCGGTGTTTCGCGCTGCCTGTGCTCGACAAGCATCTCAATGGCGGCGGCAACGTGCACGGCGGCCTGCTCATGACTTTTGCCGACATTTCGATGAGCCAGACGGCGCGGGCGGTCACGGCTGCTCCGGGCTGCAATACGGTCTCGATGACCTGCGACTTTGTCGGGCCGGGCCGGGCCGGCGAGACGCTCGAATGCCGCGTGCGCATCACGCGGCAGACGCGCACGCTTGTGTTCCTTTCCGCCGACATCACCGCAGGCGGTCGTGCTGTCGCGGTGGCGACCGGGCTCTGGAAGATCGTCTGACGATGTCCGCGCCGCCCGGCTTCACCCAAACCCGGCTGATCGATCCGTTCGAGATTCATGTCGGTCCGGTATTCGAGCGTGGCGAGAAGGGCGCAAAGGTGCTCGGCTTTCGGGTCGACAAGCGGCACGTCAACATGCGCGGCATCGTCCATGGCGGCATGCTGATGACCTTTGCCGATGCTGCGATGGGGCAGGCGGCATGGGACGCCTGCGACCACGCCGACGTCGTGACGCTCAACATGCAAAGTCAGTTCCTGGCGCCGGCCAGGGAGGGTGACTGGATAGAGGTGGCGCCGGTCCTGACCCGACGCACCAAGTCGCTGATCTTTCTGCGCGGCGACTTTACCGTCAACGGCGTGCCGATCTTCAGCGTTTCGAGCGTTTGGAAGATCCTCGGCGTCGATTGAACACCGCGTTAACGGATCATTCAGCTTAAGGTCACGTTTACCCGTGTATGCCTAGGCTTACGGCAGGATTCGGTAGTGTGCGCAATCTGTCGATTGCGCTGCCGGACGGAGGCTCTATCCCATGGGTCGGCAGCATGCGACCCGCGTTGAAGCTGCGCCACAGGCGATATTCGGGCTGGACGGCCGCGTCGCCTTCGTCTCTGCCGCGCCCGGACATCTCGGTGCTGCGATAACCCGCGCATTGTGCGCCGCTGGCGCGCACGTGATCGTGAACGCGCGCGACGATGCAAAGCTCTCTGTGTTTGAAGCCGGACTGCTTGGCGAGGGCTTCTCGGTCGAGCGCGCCGCTTTCGACGTCGCCGATGTCGCCAAAGCGCGATCGTTTTTCGCGGGGCGCGACCGCCTCGACATTCTCGTGAACAACGCCATCCACATGGAAGGCAGGTCGTTCGATGCGGTACAGCCGTCCGACTTTGCCGCGACCTATGCAAGCGGCGTCACCGCGGCGTTTGAAATGGTGCGCGCGGCCCGGCCGGCGCTGAAGGCGTCGGGGCGTGCCAGCGTCGTCAACGTTTCTTCCATGTATGGATTGGTCTCGCCGGACCGACGCCTGTATGCGAAGCCGGAAGGCCAGAGCCCCTTCCACTACGGCCCAGCCAAAGCGGCGCTGATCCAGCTCACCCGCCATCTGGCTGCCGAGCTGGGCGGCGAGAACATTCGCGTGAACGCGCTGGTGCCGGGGCCTTTCCCGCGCACCGAAGTCCAGCAGATCGATCCCGAATTCGCGGCGCGGCTGGCCGCACGAACCATGCTGGGCCGCCTCGGCGAAGCGCATGAGATCGCCGGGCCCCTGCTGTTCCTGGCGTCGGATGCGTCGTCGTTCATGACCGGGCAGGCGCTGACGGTCGATGGCGGTTGGACCGCCTGGTGAGCTAGACTCGATGAACATGGCGTTCCTTTCCTCTTTCAAGATCGGCCCGGACACCGTCTATCCGGAAGCGTTGCGCCAGCGCTTGCGCAGTTTCGCGCTGCTGGAGGACGTGAGCGATGTCGGCCTCAAGAAGCTGCTGGCGGAGGCCAACTGGTTCGGCCTTCCCGGTGGCATGCTGCTCAAGCGCGACGGCGAGAACGCCCAGGCCGTGTTCCTGGTGGTCTCAGGCAGTCTGGGCGTGTTTGCGGAGGACGACCGCGGCAAGCGGCGGCTGGTGGCGCACATTCCTGCCGGTGAGACCGTCGGCGAGATGTCGATGATCTCCGGCTCGAGCGAACATTCTGCACAGATCATGGCGTTGCGCGATACCGAGCTGCTGCGCGTGCCACCGACCGCCTTCGACTCGCTGATCGGCCGCCATCCGCGCGTGATGCTCAACCTGATGCGCATCCTGGTGAAACGCCTTCAGGACACGACCCGCAACGCGGTGGACACCGGCCGGCCCAAATCTTTTGCCATCGTGCCGTTGCAGCCGGGCCTGGAGCAGTCGCCGATTGCCAACCGCCTCGCGGGCGCTCTGGTCAACATGGGCTCCAAGGCCGCGGTGCTGGACGCAAGCGTCGCGGACCAGTCGGGTGAATGGTTCAACAATTTCGAAGCAGCGCACGACGTCGTGTTCTATCGCGGTGACACGCCGGACAGCCCGTGGACGCACCAATGCCTACGCCAGGCCGACCGCATCTTCCTGCTGGCGCGCGTCGACCAGCCGCTGCCCGAGCGGTCTCTCGAAATGCCGGCGTTCAAGGAGCGTGCGAGCGGCCTGCCGCAGCTTCTCCTCGTTCATCCGACGGAGAAAAACGAGAGCATTCCGGAGCATTTCGCCGTTCGCAGCGGACTCTTCGAGTCCCATCACCATGTCCGCACCGGCCAGCCCGACGACATCAAGCGTCTGGCGCGGTTCATCGCGGGCCGCGCGGTTGGACTGGTGCTCGCCGGCGGCGGCGCTCGCGGTTTCGCGCATATCGGTGTCGTGAAGGCGCTCATGGAAGCCGGTGTGCCGTTCGACAACATCGGCGGCACCTCGATGGGCGCCCTGATCGCTGCCGGGCTTGCCTGCGAATGGTCGATCGAGGAACTGACCGAGCGCATGCGCGAAGCGTTCGTCAATGGCAATCCGCTCAACGACTACACGCTGCCGCTGATTGCGCTGGTGCGCGGCAAAAAGGTCTCCAACCTTCTCCAGCACAATTACGCCGACATGCGCATCGAAGAGCTGCCCAAGCCGTTCTTCTGCGTGTCGTCCGACCTCACGACCGGCAAGGTGCATGTCCACCGTGCGGGCGTCTTGTGGCGCGCCCTGCGGGCATCGGTGTCGCTGCCCGGCATCCTTCCGCCCGTGACGTATCATGGGCACCTCCTGGTAGACGGCGGCGTCATGAACAACCTGCCGGTGGACATCATGGCCGAGCGTTCCAGCGGCCCGATCATCGCCTCCGACGTGACAGGCGAGATCGATCTCAAGGCCAAGGACGACCGCTATGGCGAGCGGCCCTGGTGGTGGCTCATTCTCCAACGCATGGCGGGCACGCCGTCGATCGTATCCATCCTGGCGCGCTCCGGCACCGTCGGCTCCGAAGCGCAGCGCCGCTTCGCGCGGGAGCAGGCGAACTACATGTTCGAACCGCCACTCATCGGCGTGGGGCTGCGCGACTGGCGTGCCTTCGACCGCTGCATCGCGGAAGGCTATGAGCACGCGCTGCGCGTGATTGAGCAGCATGGCGTGCCGCTAACCGAAGTGTGGAGCGAGGGACCAGCGGTCTCCATCGAGCACCACGCCCACGCGGCCGCCGAATAGTTAATCCGAAGACAGCGCACGCCGTCGGATGGGCAACAGCTCGTCGAACTTGCCTGGGCGCTTCTCGGCCTTTGCCTTGAAGGCTTCCATCATGTCGGTCTCGGGGAAGTACATGCCGGCCTGCCAGGTCGCGATATAGTCGAGGCCGTCGGCAATGGAATGGTCGCGGGCGTAGTTGATCATCACCTTGGACCCATAGACCGCGAGCGGCGACTTCTCCGCGATGTCCTTCGCGATACCCATCACGTGTTTGAGCATCGCCTCCTGGCTCGGGAATATCTCGTTGACGAGGCCCAGCTCCAGCGCTTTCTTCGCCGTCAGCCGGCGGCCGGAATAGGCGAGCTCGCGCACCATGCCGGCCGGCAACAGGCTGCAAAGGCGTGGGAAGGTGCCGACATCGGCGGTCATGCCGATATTGATCTCCTGTATGACGAAGAATGCGTCTTCGGTCGCGTAGCGGCAGTCGCAGGCGCTCGCCATGTCCACGCCGCCGCCGACGCAGCCGCCCTGAATCGCAATCAGCACCGGCACGCGCGCCTCCTCCAGCGCGTTGAACGACTTCTGGATGTCGAGCACGGAGAGCCGCAGGTTGGCGCGGACGCGGCCGCGCTCCTGCGGCGCGCGTGACGCCGCGGTGCCGGCGGAGCTGCCGCCGGTGAACACCGCGAGGTCCATGCCGGCGGTGAAGTGCTTGCCGGTCGACGAGATCACGATGACCCGCGCCTTCGCGTTGTCGTCGACGTCTCTCACGATGGCGGGGAGTTCGGTCCAGAACTCCGGCACCATCGTGTTCAGCTCGTCCGCGCGCTTGAGCTGAATATGCGCGATGTCGTTCGCGATCTCGACGTTGAAGCAGCGATAGGTCATTCGTGTTCTCCTGAACGGGCGCTAGATCGCGCCCGGGTTTTGTTCGGCGTGCAGCACGTCGACGGTCTGGCTGCCGGCCTGCAGACTGAGCTTGTCGAAGTGCAATTGTCCTCCGCGTGGCGTGTCGGCCTCGATCGTGTAATCGCCTTCGCCTTTCGTGCCCTTCACGTGGACGGTGTAGGACTCCTTCGAACCGGTGGACAGGTCCGTGGAGCTGTTGAAGGAACTGGCGCCCGTTACCTCGATGTTGTCGCCGAGCAGGGCGCGGGCTTCCTGGTCGTTGTTGAGCTGCACGATCGCTGCCTTGACCGTCGGCGCGTCCTTCAGGGCCGTGTTCATGTAGTGGTACAAGTAGAAGGCGCCGCCGATGCCGGCGACCAGGAAAATGCCCACCGCGATCAGGCAGCCGTAGAGGCAACCATGACGCCGCGCTGGCGGCGGCGGCGGTACAGGTCCGGGCGTGGCGTGTGCGTCTGTCATGATTGTCCCCCCTTTGTCGCAGCGGGAGCAAACCACAGGTCCCACTTGGCGCAAAGCGGGCGGCTAACCTAAGCTTCCGGCAGACGGAAAAGGTGAGGGACCGCCATGGCGATCAACTACGAACAGATGATGCAGTCGAGGACCGAAGGGCTCGAGGCGCATTACGGCGACCGCGAGGTCATGCTCTACGCCCTTGGCATCGGCTTCCAGCGCGACCCGATGAACGAGCGCGAGCTTCCGTTCAGCTACGAAGCGCGCGGCCAGCTCCAGGTCGTGCCGACCTTCGCCACCGTCATCCCGACAGGCCGCCCGCGCGCCGGGGCGTCGGCCGGCTCGAATCCGATGTCGGGCATCAACTACCTGATGGTGGTTCACGGCGAACAGCGCGTGACGATTCACAAGCCGCTGCCGCCGTCCTGCGATGTCGTCTCCGACACCCGCGTGCTGGGTGTGTGGGACAAGGGCAAGGACAAGGGCGCGATCATCGTCAACGAGCGCATCATCAGGGAGAAGGCGACGGGCGATAAGCTGGCGACGCTGGTCGGCACGACCTTCGCGCGCGGCGACGGCGGCTTCGGCGGCCCGAAGGACGGCGCACCCGAGCCGCACCAGCTTCCGACGCGCAAGCCGGATCTCGTGCGCGAATGCGATACGCGCGCCGACCAGGCGTTCATCTATGCGCTGTCGGGCGACCGCAATCCACTTCACCGCGATCCGGAAGTGGCGAAGCGCGCCGGCTTCCCGAAGCCGATCCTGCACGGCCTGTGCTCTTTCGGCACGGCCTGCCGCGCGGTGATCTCCAGCATCTGCGACTACGACGCCAAGAAGATCACCTCGTTCGACGTGCGGTTCTCCTCGCCTGTGTTTCCTGGCGAGACGATCGTCACCGAAATGTGGGTCGACGGGAACGTCGTGTCCTATCGTTCGAAGCTCAAGGAGCGCGATGTGGTCGTGCTCAACAATGGACGCTGCACGATTGCCAATTGACGGCGACCCGCTCGAGCATGCCGGGCAACTGATTGCGATTGGGCGGCCCGATGAGGCCGCCCATTTTCTTCGTGGCCGCGTTGCGGAGGGTCGGGGCAGTGCGCTGACGCGCATATTGCTGGTGCGGGCGCTGCTTGCGGCCGGCGCGCCGGCGGAGGCGCTGGAGGCGGCGCGCGAAAATGCGCTGCTCAATCCTGGTATTTCAGAGGCGATCCTTGTGCTGGGCGAAGCCCTGATGGCCGCGGCGCATCTGCCCACCGCCATCGCCGAGTTCCAGCGCGCGTTGCGACTGGATCCGTCCTCGTCGGCGGCGCGGCTGCGTTTGGGGCTGGCGTGGGCGGAAGCGGGCGAGGCTGAGAGGGCGCTGGCGCAGTTCCGCGAAATCGATGCCGGCGACGTTCCGGACATTGCGGCCCACATCGCGCGCGCGGAAGCGATGCGGACTCAGCAGCGTTCCGACGCCGGCTATGTGCGGCACCTGTTCGACCAGTTCTCCGCCGACTACGACGCGCGGATGCGCGGGCAGCTTGGCTACCAGGCGCCGGAAATCCTGCACGAGCTGGCGGGGATGGTGATGCCCGGCCGTCACGATCTTGTCGCGCTCGACCTTGGTTGCGGCACGGGATTCGCGGCGGAGGCGTTCGCGGACATGGTTGCTGCAATCGACGGCGTCGATCTCAGCCCGGCAATGATCGCAAAGGCGCGAGCGCGGGGGCTCTACAGGAGCCTGGAGGTGGCGGATATGGAGACGTCGCTCGCGAGAGGTGGCGCCGATTACGATCTGATGCTGGCGGCGGACACGCTGGTCTATCTCGGCGATCTGGCGGCGACGTTCCGAGGCGTCGGCCGGCGCTTGAAAGAACATGGTTTCTTTCTCTTCACGGTTGAAATGAGCTCGGCGGCCGAGTTTGAACTCGGCCCAAAGCGGCGGTGGCGGCATTCCGAAGGCTATGTGCGGCGGCTTGCGGCGGCGGCGGGCCTGGACGTGGCGGGACTGGTGGCGGCGGTGCCACGCACCGAAGCCGGCGTGCCGGTAGAAGGCCTCGCCGTGGCTTTATCCAAGATGCAAACAGGCACCAAATGATGGCTCCGGCGTTGTTCTAGAAACTCACTGGATCGTTCCGCGCCATGGTTGCCGTCGATAGCGCTCTCGCCCCGTCGGGCGACGTTCACGAAAAAACTGTCTTCGCCGGTCCGATCGTACTGCTGGCGTTGCTGGGCGCCGCCTTGCTGGCGGCAGGTACCCTGCTGTTCGAGATGAAAAACAACTTCGCCTGGAGCGACGCCGCAGAAAACGTGTCGCGCTTTTCCCTGCTGGTCTTCGTCGCCGCCATGGTGGTCGAGCCGCTGTCACGGATCTTTCCAACCAAGGTTACGGAAGCGTTGGCGCGGGAGCGCGGCAGCCTGGTGCTGGCCTTCGTGATTGTGTCGGTCGTGTCGCTGGCCTGCGACCTGGCGCCCTCGCAGCTGGATGGTGAGAAGTTGGGGCTCCAGGCTTTTGCCTACGCAATGCTCACCGCGGGCATTTTGCTTGTGACGCTGTTCAGCGCACATCCGGCGACCAAGAAAATCCTGGGTGGCCCTGTCTGGCGGACCATGCAGCGCATCGCAACGACCTATTTCTGGTTGGTGTTCACTGTGACGGCGCTGGACCACATCGCGGGTCCGAACGTGACGGACCGCTGGTGGGGCATCTCGCTCCTCCTGCTGATCACCGCGGTGCTGGTCCGCTTCACCGGCACGCTGCTGTACAAGTTGCGCCCGACGCCGGCGTCCGAAAAAGCCGCCTGATTGTCGTTTCCGGCTGTCGCCAGCGCCTCTAGTCTGTTGCCGAGACGAAGGAGGCGCTTCATGGGACTTCGCACCGGCATCCTGATTTTTGACGACGCGGAAGAGCTCGACTTCGTGGGACCTTACGAGGTCTTCACCATGGCGCGGCAGTTGAAGGCCGATGGAGCGGAGATCCTGCTGATCGCCGAGCACCAAGCGCCCGTCACCTGCGCCAAGGGTATGCGAGTGCTGCCGCATGCGAGCATCGCAACCTGCGGCAAGCTCGACGTGCTGTTGATCCCCGGCGGGCAGGGCACGCGGCGCGAGGTCGAAAACAAGGCGCTGCTTGGATGGATCGCCGATGTCGCGAAGACCGCGACGTGGATCACGAGTGTGTGTACCGGTTCGATGCTGCTCACCGCCGCCGGTCCCGCCAAGGGCAAGCGCGTGACGACCCACTGGGCCTTCGTAGAAACATTGCGCGGACGCAAGGAAGCGGCGGAGGTGCTGGAGCAATACCGCTACGTCCAGGACGGCAATGTCGTGACGTCGGCGGGTGTTTCGTCGGGGATCGACATGGCCCTCTGGCTCGTCGGTCAGATTCACGATGTTCCGTTCGCGCGCGCCGTGCAGCGCGCCATGGAATACGACCCGTTGCCGCCCTATGGCGGGCTGACTGGGTAATTCCGCCGCCCTTCCGCTCAACCCGTTGGCATGCTTGTATCCCCCAGTTCTGCGAGGGGTCGCGAGAATCCAAGGGGAGTACCTTATGTTTTACAAGACTATCGGTTTGGCGTCGGCGCTTGTCCTGGCTTCCGCCATTCCAGCCTTTGCCGCGAGCGCGTGCTCGGAACCCATCGCGCCGGCGGCTCTCAACGGCGCTACCGCCACGACGGCGCAGATGAATGCGGCGCGCGACGACGTCATGACGTTCCTCAAGCAGTCGGACGACTACCAGCTTTGCCTGCTGAAGGAGGAGAAAGACGCCAACGATGCCGCGGTCAAGGCGAAGAAGGATCCGGACCCGGCGCTGGATGCCGACACCAAGGCCAAGATCCTGGCGAACCAGTCGCTGAAGGAGAAGGTCGGCGCCGAGTTCAATACCGCCGTTGGCGACTACAAGAAGGCACATCCGGGCTGATCCTTCGTCGGTGCGGATTTCGCAAAGGGCTGCGTTCGCGCAGCCCTTTGTCCTTGGGCGGGACACCGCCTCGTGCTTTTCGTCCCTGTGGACGAATCACTTATGGTTGTCGGCGATGAGCAAGGCCGCCGATCTCAAGACGCAGCGCCGGGCGCTGGCGCATGCCGCCACACGCGGCAGCATCCTCGAAGCGGCGCGCCGCGTGGCGGCGCGCGACGGAAGCCGCGAGATGTCGCTGCGCGGCGTCGCGGCGGAAGCCGGCTTCGCGCCTGCCGCGCTCTACGGCTATTTCAGCGGCAAGGACGAACTGCTGCTGGCGCTGGCGGCCGACGATCTCTCGCACCTGTCCCGCGCGATGCGCGATGCGACGCGCGGCGGCGGTCCGGGCAAGCTGTCGGCTGCGGCGTCGGCGGCACTCGGTGTCCTGCGCGAGACGGAGAGCGTTGCTGCCGCGCTGGGCGCTCTACCTGCGAACGGTGGTGCGAGCGAGGCCGAAAGGCTGTTCAACGGCCGCATGATCGCGGCGCTCAAGGTCCTGTCGGAAGCTTCCGGCAACCGGGCGGCAACGCGCGACGAGCAGTGCGACGTGGTTCTCGTTGCGGCTGCCGTCACCGGCCTTGCGATGCTGGCGCGGTCCGGACGGCTCGCGGCGCTGGGCTTCACGGCGGACGAAATCCTGGCGCGGCTGGACGGCCGCTTCAGCCCTTAAGCATCCGTGCGATTTCATCCTGCACGATGTCCGGCCGCTCCATCGGCAGGAAGTGCGTCGTTTCCGGCACCTGCACCACGCGCACGTCGTGGTGACGCCGCATGATGACCCCGACCTCCCGGTCGCGGGTGGTGTTGCTCACCGGCGAATAGATCACCGTGATCGGACAGCGCACCCTGCTCGCCAGCCGCGCCCCGCCAGGCGGCGAGTTCTGGAACACCGAGGATTCCCACAGCGGATCGCAGGCCAGCCGCATCTCGGTGCCGTTGCCCGTCGGGATCAGTCCGCCTCGCAAATAGTCGGCGATGGTTTCGTCCGGCCAGGTCTTGAAGGCGCCCCGGCCCTTGTACGAGGCGAGCGCGGCTTCGAACGAGGGGAAGATCGAGCGCCGCTTGGCGGCCATCGCGGCAAGGTCATTGCCGCGCTCCGCAACACGGCCGAGCCAGCGCATCACCCGCGCGATCTGGTGCGCGTAACGCGGCACCAGCACCGGTTCCACAAGCACCAGACCGCGCACCCGCTCGGGATGGGCGGCGGCGACCATCATGCTCACCGTTCCACCCATCGAGTGGCCGGCGAGCACGGCGGGACCGCGGTCGATTCTGTCGAGGATCCTTGCCAGATCCGTCCCGAAGTTCGCCCAGGCGGCCTGCTGGCCAGGCATCGCCTGCAAGGTGGTGAAGCCGTGGCCGCGCTGGTCGGCGGCGGTGACGTGAAACCCGCCTTGCAGCGGGGTCAACAACCTTTCGTACACCTCGGCGTTGAAGCCTGTTGCATGCGCGAAGTGCAGCAACGGCCCGTTACCTTCCCATTCGAGATACGAGACCTCGCCATCGGCGAGAGTCATTTTCTTTCGCACGAAATTGCTCATTGCCAGGATGTGGCGGGGTGCGGCTGCGGCTGTCAACCTGACGGAGACGTCAGCGTCTTTACGGCGCGGCCTTATGCACCGTACAAAAAAGGCAATCGATATTCAGAACACCGGGAAACGCTCCATGCATCCGTCCGTCATCGCACAAACCCTGCCCGACAAGCCTGCCGTCATCATGGCGAGCACGGGCGAGACGATCACCTTCCGCCAGCTCGAAGATCGCTCCAACCAGGGGGCGCAGCTGTTCCGTTCGCTGGGTCTGAAGACCGGCGACGGCATCGCGATCTTCATGGAGAACAACATCCGCTTTCACGAGATCTGCTGGGCGGCACAGCGCGCGGGCCTGTACTTCACCGCGATCTCGTCGCGGCTGACCGCGGGCGAGGTCGAGTACATCGTCAAGGATGCCAACGCGAAGGTACTGATCGCCAGCCATGGCCTGGCGAAGGTTGCGACCGAAGTCGCGCCGCTCATCCCCGGCGTGAAGCTTCTGTCGGTCGGCGGTGCGATTGCCGGTTACACGTCGTACGAAGGCGAAAGCGCCAGGATGCCGGCGGAGCGGATCGCCGATGAAACCGCCGGCGCCGCGATGCTCTATTCGTCGGGCACCACGGGCCGGCCGAAGGGCGTGCGCCAGCCGCTGAGCGGGCAGGCGATCGACGCGCCGGCACCGATTGCCGGTTTCCTGACGGCGCTCTACGGCATCACGCCGGAGTCGGTATATCTGTCGCCCGCGCCGCTCTATCACGCGGCGCCACTGCACTACACGATGAGCATGCATCGGCTGGGTATCCCGGTGGTGGTGATGGAGCACTTCGATGCCGAGGAGGCGCTGAAGGCGATCGACAGGTACAAGGCGTCGGCGTCGCAGTGGGTGCCGACGATGTTCGTACGCATGCTGAAGCTCCCCGACGAGGTTCGGTTGAGGTATGACGTGTCTTCGATGAGGTCGGCGATCCATGCTGCGGCGCCGATCCCGGTCGACGTGAAGCGCAGGATGATCGAGTGGTGGGGCCCGGTCCTGTACGAGTACTACGCGGGCACCGAAGGCAACGGCATGTGCTACGTGAACTCGGCCGACTGGCTGACGCATCCGGGCACGGTCGGCAAACCGCTCACCGCGCCGGTCCATATCTGCGACGAGGAAGGCAACGAAGTGCCGGTCGGGCAGGAAGGCACGATCTATTTCGGGGGCGGCGCGACGTTCACCTACCACAACGACCCCAAGAAGACGGCGGACAGCCGCCATCCGCAGCATCCCGACTGGTCGACCCTGGGTGACGTCGGGCGGCTGGACGAGGAGGGCTACCTGTACCTCACCGACCGCAAGGCGTTCATGATCATCTCCGGGGGCGTGAATATCTATCCGCAGGAGGCGGAGAACCTGCTGATCACCCATCCGAAAGTCGCCGACGTGGCCGTCATCGGCGTGCCCAACGAGGATTTCGGGGAGGAGGTGAAGGCGGTGGTTCAGCCCATGGATATGAGGGACGCAACCCCCGAATTCGCCCAGGAACTCATCGCGTTTTGCCGTTCGCAGCTTTCACCGATAAAGTGTCCGCGCACGATCGATTTCGACCCGGAGCTGCCGCGTCACCCGACCGGAAAGCTCTACAAGAGGTTGATCCGGGATCGTTACTGGGGAAAACGCGAGTCCAGGATTGTCTGACGAACAACTGAAGCCTGAGGAAGAGAACGGCCTGCCATTCCAGCCGCTTGGCCGGGACTTGAGGCGCGAGGACTTCACCCCCGAACGCATCCGCCGGCTGGCCGACGCGGCCATGGCGCGCGGCGCGCCGCCGCTCATGTCGGAAGAAGCGCGGCGGGCGTCGCTGAAATCCATCCGCGAGAGCGTGGCGCCGGATACCGACGCCTGGGTGTTCGGCTACGGCTCGCTGATGTGGAACCCGGCGATCCATATTGCCGAAAGCAGGAAAGCGCATGTGCGCGGCTATCACCGCATGTTCTGCCTGACGCTGCACGCCGGGCGCGCCATGCCGGACAAGCCGGGGCTGATGCTGGGCATCGACCGCGGCGGCTCCTGCACCGGCGTCGCACACCGCATCGAGGCGGAGAAGGTGGAGAGCGAGCTCTCCATCCTGTGGATGGGCGAGATGGTGTCGGGCGCCTATGAGCCGCGCTGGGTCAATGCCGACATCGAGGGCAAGGGCAAGACGAAGGTGCTGACCTTCGTCATCAACCGCTATCACCCGCGCTATGAGGGCAGCTTGCCGGAAGACGATTGCGCGGCGCGGATCGCGCAGGCGCAGGGCATCCTTGGCACCAACCGCGATTATCTTTACCGCACCGTGAAGCACCTGGCGGAGCTCGGGATCGAAGACGGCCCGATGCACAGCCTGGAGGCGAAGGTGCGCCACCTTGCCAACGAACCGAATTGAACAGGAGCATTTCATATGTCGAAGTCCGCTACGTTTGACACTGTCGCCTCGCTCGCCGGCCAGGAGATCGGCGTCTCCGACTGGGTGGAGATCACACAGGACCGCATCAACCAGTTCGCCGACGCGACGGGCGATCACCAGTGGATCCACGTCAACGTCGAGATGGCGAAGCAGATGATGCCGGGCGGCAAGACGATCGCGCACGGGTATCTCACTCTTTCCCTGATCCCGTTCCTCACGGGCGGAATGCTGCGCATCGAGGGCGTGACGCGCGGCATCAACTACGGTTCGAACAAGGTGCGCTTCACCAACATGGTGCCGGTCGGTTCGAAGCTGCGCGCGCGCCAGAAGCTGCTGAGCGCCGAACCGAAGGGCGGCGGGCTCCAGCTCACCAACGAGGTGACGATCGAGATCGAAGGCCAGGAACGTCCCGCCTGCGTCGCCGAAACGATCACGATCATCTACAAGTAGTTCCGAGCAGAAGCGCGAACACTTTGCGACAACTTCGGAGCATTCTTCTCGGCAATGAGGCGGGAGGAGCGCGATGGAGTTGTCACGCGCCTCCGCGTGAACAGGCCAGCTGGCGTCAGTACCCGCTGCCGGAGCAGATGCTGTTGGCGACCTTGGGGATCACGAAGACGAGGTCGTCGCCGGCGGGTTTGCCGAAGCCGGCGAAGCCGTCGCGGCCTTCGAGGTTGATCTGGTCGGCCTTTGCGTCGGTGCCGCCGCGGTTGATCACCGCCAGTGTGAGCGCGCCGGCCATGGGCGTCACCGTGAACACGCCGCCGTCGCCTTCGAGGGCACAGGAGAAGTGATCGCCCTGCGTCTTGCAGGACGCCGGACCGCCGAACCATTCATTGCCGCTCTTCAGGCGGAACGACAGGGAAAGCTCGAACATGTCGGCGGTGTTCGTCGTCGCGTCTGCGTTGAAGCTGGTGAATTGGAGCGAGATGCCGCTGACGGTCTGGCGCGGATGCGCTTTCAGGTGCGCAGCGTCATAGGTGCGCTGGAAGCAGGGATCGCCGGCGTTGCCGAAGGTTGTGTCGTAGAGGCTGCCGGCGGCGGCGGTGGGCGCGGCCGCCGCGATACAAAGAGCTGTAGCGGCGAGAGGCAATGGTCTCATCGGAATTTCCTTTCAAATATTGCCAAAGCGTATCGCAATCGCGCGGTGTGAGCTTGACGCGTCGATCACAGCCGGTTGGAATTGGCCCCGGGTCGCTGGGGAAAGTCATGCAGATCAAAGCTGACGGCATCAAGCCAGGAAGGCGCGTGTGACGGCGTAACCTTTTTCGGCGCGCCGCGTTTTCGGTACAGTGCCGTTCTCCCGACGGCGCCGGCTCGCGCGCAGTCAGACAGCAAGCGAGGGCGGCATGCGCATTCTGAAATGGATCGGGATTCTGGTTGTCCTGCTGATCGCCGCGGGCGCCGTGGTGATCTACACCGCAGGCGATACGGCGACGCTGCCGCAGGAAGCGGGCTATGGCGCGAACCCGACGCTGCCCGCGCCGCATCCGACGTTCATTCCCACGATCAATTTCGCGGGCACGGCGCCGTGGACGAGCGGCGCGATGCCGAAGCCTGCCGAGGGACTGAAGGTCGAAGCCTTCGCCACGCAACTTGACCATCCGCGCTGGCTGTATGTGCTGCCGAACGGCGACGTGCTGGTGGCGGAGACCAATTCGCCGCCGCATCCCGATGACGAGAAGGGCTTCCGCGGCTTCGTGGCGGGCGTGATCATGGGCTCCGCGGGGGCCAAGAGCACGAGCCCGAACAAGATTGTGCTGCTGCGCGACAGCGACAACGACGGCGTTGCCGACAAAGCGTTCGATTTCCTGACCGGGCTGAACTCGCCGTTCGGCATGGCGCTGATCGGCGACACGCTCTATGTGGCCAACACGGACGGCATCGTGAAGGTGCCGTACCATGCGGGCGACACGCACATCACGGCGATGCCGGTGAAGGTGGTCGACCTGCCGGGCGGCACGCTCAACCATCACTGGACGAAGAACATCGTAGCCTCGCCCGACGGGACGAAGCTGTATGCCTCGGTCGGGTCGAACTCGAATGCCGGCGAGAACGGCATCGACAAGGAGGAAGGGCGCGCGGCGATCTGGGAGATCGATCTCGCGACGGGCAAGCACCGCATCTTCGCCTCCGGCATCCGCAATCCGGTTGGCATGGATTTCGTACCGGGCACGAACACGCTGTGGACCGCTGTCAATGAGCGCGACGAGATCGGGTCGGACCTCGTGCCGGACTACATGACCAGCGTGCGGGACGGAGGGTTCTACGGCTGGCCGTATTCGTATTTCGGGCAGCACGTCGATGTGCGGGCTCAGCCGCAGCGGCCGGACCTGGTGGCGAAGGCGCTCGTGCCGGACTACGCACTGGGCGCGCATACGGCGTCGCTGGGGCTGACGTTCTCGGACAAGGCGCAGCTGGGCCCGGCGTATGCGCATGGCGTCTTCGTCGGACAGCACGGCTCGTGGAACCGCAATCCGCGCGCCGGCTATCGTGTTATCTTCGTGCCGTTCACCGGCGACAAGCCGAGCGGGCCGCCGCGCGAAGTGCTCACGGGATTCCTGAATGCCGACGGCAAGGCGCAGGGGCGTCCGGTGGGTGTGGTGATCGCGAAGGATGGCGCGCTGCTGGTGGCCGACGACGTCGGCAACACGGTGTGGCGCGTGAGCGCGAAGTAGGAGCACGGTCGTTCCTCCTTTCTCATGTGTCATGGCCCGCAACAGCGTGCCATCCAGTTGGCCGCCGCGGACCTCTGAAGTGAAGCGCAGACGTCACCTGGATGGCCCGCTGTTGCGGGCCATGACAGTTTGTTGTCGATGTGAAGAGCGACGCGCGCCGAAGACGGCGCTGCGGCCTGCTCATACCTTGGGGGACTTAGCTCAAGTGGGGTGTTCGACCGCGCGGTACAAGGGGGAGGATAATTTTTCTGCAAAAAAAATTTTCTTGCGCGCGGTGCGCCGCGCGCCCCGGCAAGTGATTGATCCGCTTACGGAACACATTTTGGGTGTTCGACAAGTCTGCCTACTTATCGAACGTCGCGAAATCTTGTTGCGGCGAAAATAATTAAGCCCACGCGCCAACAAGGCACTGTTCCAACTTCAGCAAGCTCAAGTTCACAGCACTCAGGGCTGCGACTGGAGCAGCGAAGTATTTCCGCCAACTCAACTACGCGCTAGGGCAAGTTGCCCGCTGTTTGCCACTGCCGGTTTAATGGGCTCGGCGTCGCAAGCAGGCAAAAGTGAATGCGACAATAGGTGTGCATTTGATCCACCATCTGCTCTGACGACATATCGGCTGCATTTCCACCCAAGAAGCGGATGTGAGGCGCCAGCTAGGCGCCATGGCGACATAGCCTTGGGTCCAACTTGGGTCCCGTTCTCACTCCGTTGACAGAAAGCCGTGGCCCATATGTGCAGAAAATCGCGGAAAAGTTGGCTGGGGCGGCAGGGATCGAACCTGCGAATGCCGGAATCAAAATCCGGTGCCTTACCGCTTGGCGACGCCCCAATGCCGGGAGGCGCGGGACCATAGGGAAAGTGCTCCGTGCTTTCAACGCAGGCGTTTTGGCACGCCGCAAGGGGCGTTTATTGCGGGAGGGGCGCGCGGCGCGGCCGGTCGATCTGGATGAACGACACGGTGTGGCCGTTCGCGAAGGCGACGATGCGGCAGGCCATGGTGCCGGCCACGCGCGGCAGCGCCAGGGCCTTGGCTTCGGCGGCATGCGGGTCCTCGGCGCTCAGCAAGCCCTTTTGCAGGATTTCCGGATCGGGGTCGTTCCAGCGCCGCCCCAGGAATTGCACGTCGTAGGTCTGCATCTCGTCCGCCACCCAATGGGCCAAGACTACGATGCAACCGTTGAATAGTTCTTACGGTGCTCTCGGAACCTTGTATTCGGTGAAGCTTGTCGCCTGGAATTCGGGCCGCGCCTCGCAGCGGGACAGCAGGATGTCGAGCGCCGTGAACGTGCCGGAGCGCAGTACGTCGGGGCATTGATCTTCAGGTAATAGAGCATCGCGCCGGCGGTGATCTCGGCCTGGGCGAAGCGGCCGGCGGGCCAGTCTTCGCGGTCTAGCGCGGCGAGCGCGCCGGCGGCCTGGGTGCGGCAGCGCTCGATCCAGTCGGGCCAGCGGTATTGCGAGGGGCGCACGAGTCGTTCGTAGACGACGCCTCCGCCTGCCTTGTCGATGACGCCGGTGGCGAGCGCGATGCGGCGGAGCGTGGCGCGCCGCTCGGCGCCATGCGGCGGGACCAGGGCGCGGGACGGGCCGACGATCTCGTCGATGCGATCGAGGATGGCGGCGGAATCGATCAGGGTTTCGCCGTTGTCGAGGATCAACGACGGGATGCGGCCGAGCGGATTGGTTTTGCGCATGTCGTCGAAGTCGCCGAACACCGAGCGGGTATCGTGCTGGTAAGGGATGCCCAGAACGCGCAGCGAGATGGCGACGCGGCGGACGTAAGGGGAATCGTACTGGCCGACGAGGATCATGGGGCGCCCGGATGGAATGCGGCGTCTCTATAGCGCGGCGAACAGTTCGGTGGTGGCAGGAGCGGAGACAGCCCGCCTTCGCCCTCTGCGCTTCGGCGCGGCGACGATCTTTCACGCCGGGCGCGAAAGATGGTCGGAGAGAGAGGATTCGAACCTCCGGCCCCTAGCTCCCGAAGCTAGTGCTCTACCAGGCTGAGCTACTCTCCGACGTTTTCGGGAGGCGCCCTTATATAGAGCGGCTTTTGGGGGTGCAACCCGCGCTTTTGCCGCGCAAAACCTGGCTTTTGCGGCCCCAAGACAGCAAAAAGCCCGCGGCAGGCCGCGGGCTTTCGCTTCTACGCCGGCGGCCTAGAACAGAACGCCAAATTCAAGCACGCCGCGGAACTGGTCGCTCTTCGTGCCCAGCGGACCGAAACCGCCGCCCGACAGATTGCCGACGCTCACATAGCTCGCATCGACACGGGCGAAGAGCTGCTTCCACTGGTAGGTGGGCGTGAGCGTGACGGAGAACGCGTTGCTGCCGGGACCGTAGCCAATAATGTCCGGCGTCGTGAACACGCCCTTGGTGCCCGTCTCCGATTCGTATTCGACGCGACCGGCAAGCTTCCAGTGGTCGTCGAAGGAATAGGATGCCAGCAGCGCGGCGCCAATGACGCTGGAGCCCTTCGTTGTGAACGGCACCTTCGGCGTGACGTTGTACTGGATGTAGGGGCTGATGACCCAATTGCCCTCGGTGTGGGTCCAGATCAGGTTGTAGACGCTGCCGCTGTTGAGGGCGCTGAAGTTCGGGTTGCCGAGATTGCCGCCGCCGGCGAACACGACCGTGTCGGTGGTCGTGACGGCATACGAGATCAGGCCGGAGAGCCAGTTCCATTTCTTGGCATAGGTGCCGTCGTTCCACGACAGCGACACGGTCAGCGGCCCGTGGGTCCAGTTGCCCTGGATGCCGGTGCTCACCGCGGGCTCGATGTTCCAGAGCAGGCCGCGCTCGATGTTCATGTTCTCGAAGGTGAAGGTGTACTCATTGCCGATCAGCGTCGGCAGCTTGCCGCCTTGGAGAGACAATTCCGACCAGTCGTCCTCGCCCTGGAGCTTGAGGTAGGCGACGGGCACGACGCCGAAATTGGCTGTCGTCGCGGTCGACGACTTCATGTACGGCACGCCGACGGTCGGGAGCGAGTACTCGCCAGCCTGCACATAGAATTGCAGCCAGCCGTCGGTCTTCTGGATGAAGACCTGTCCGTTCGAGAGATCGATATAGGTATCGGCATCGCCGGGCGCGCCGTGCGTCGCGTTGCTTTGCGCATAGGCGAGACCCGTGACCGCGCCGCCGACATAGACCTTGCCGCCGGCGTCGCCGAACCAGTCGGGCAGATCGATGCTGAAGGGATTGGCGTTCGCCGCGAGCGGACCGCTCATCGACGGCGTTGCCAACGCGTCGGCCTGCGCGCCCCCGCCGGCAAAGCAACCGGCCGCAATTGCGCACGCGCCAAGCAGCGCGTTCCTGGCAAATGACTTCATTTGTAGTGCCCTCTTTCTTCAATACTTCGCAGCCGCAACACGGCTCACCCTCCTCTAACTGTCGAAAACGGGACATATAAATTCAATACAAACCGGCATCCGGAAATGTTGATTTCGGTCTGCTATTGGGCGTATTCGGCAGGTCGTTGTTGCGCTGCAACACTGATTGCACAGCACTTGTGCAGACCGCTGCCTCAATAGGCTACTCCGCTTACGGAAGGATTTGCACGCCGGAAACGCTAACGGCGCGCGCCGGCCATCGAGAGGTGCATGCCGCCGTCGGAAAGGATCGTCTCGCCGGTAATGTTCGCGGAGTCGGGCGTCGCTAGGAACAGTACGGTCTTCGCGATCTCTTCGCCGTCGGCGACGATGTGGAGCGGCGACGACTTCTCCTGGCCGGCCGAGATGCGATCGGCCTGCTCGCGGCCGTACTGTTTCACGAACCAGTTGGTGTCGACATAGCCGGGGCACACCGCGTTGACGCGCACGTCGGGCGCGAGAGCGCGGGCAAGCGAAAGCGTCATGGTGTTGAGCGCGCCTTTCGACGCCGCATAGGCGACAGACGAGCCCACGCCTGCGACCCCCGCGATCGACGAGACGTTCACCACCGCACCGGTCTTTGCCGCGCGCAGGCTTTCGATGCAGGCGCGAATCATCTGCAACGGACCGATGACGTTGACGGCATAGATCTTCGCGAAGTCTTCGGCGCTGAGCGCATCGAGGTCGGCGTGATTGGTGACGAACTTCGTCGTGCCGGCGTTGTTGACCAGGATGTCGATGCGGCCCCAGGCGCTTGTCGCCTCACGGGCGAGGCGGCGGCAGTCCTCGTCGTTGGCGACGTCACCCTGCACAACGCGAGCGCCCGCTCCGATATCGCGAATCGCCGCGGCGACGCCGTTCGCCTCGGCTTCGCTCCTGGTGTAGTTCACGACGATGTTGGCGCCGCGGTGGGCAAGGCCGAGCGCGGTGGCGGCGCCGATGCCGGTCGCCGAACCTGTGACAATTGCTACCCTGCCGCGCAGATCGTCCTGTGCCATCGAGCCTCTTCCCCGTGCCGTTTTGATGTCGGATTATGGCGATGCTACAGCTTAGGCCCGCTGGCCGCCAAGGAGCCGCCATTACCACCTCTGCCGCCGTGATGCCGGATTTCGCGCCCCGTACGCGCCGCCATGCGCATGCGGGCGCGCCGATGCGCATCGTGCTGATCCGCCACGGCAAGCCCGCGATCCCGACCAATCCGCGCACCTCGCACAGCGAGTTCCGGACCTATATCGACCACTACGAGGCGGCGGGGCTGGATCCGACGAGCGTGCCGCCGGAGGAGCTGCAGGACCTCGTCAGGGAACTGACCGCGGTTTACACCTCCGGCAAGCCCCGCTCGACCGACAGCGCGCGGGCGCTGGCGCCGCACGCGGAGCTGATCGCCGACCCCTTGTTTGTCGAAGCGCCGCTGGCGTCGCCGCGCATCCCGCTGCTGAAGATGAAGGTGCCGGCCTGGGCGGTGGTGGCGCGCATTCTGTGGCACGCCGGCTATCATCCGGAGATCGAGAACTATCGCCGCGCCAAGCAGCGTGCGAGTGACGCAGCCGACATCCTGATGAAGCGGGCGGCGAAAGAAGGGCGCACCGTGCTGGTGGCGCACGGCTATTTCAATGCGATGATCGGCCGGGAACTTCGGCGCCGCGGTTTCCGCAAGAGCGGATCGCATCGTGTGAAGTACTGGAACGCGGTGATCTACGAACTGCCGTAAGCCCGTGCGGCACGGTTGTCGCGCCCGGTTCATGCCTTCTCCGCGCCGTTCTAGACTTGCGCCAAACAGGAGAAGCGGATGAGCGAGACCAGGGTCGAGGTGAGGGCCGCCGACGGTACGGCGGAAGGCTTCCTGTTCACGCCGTCGAGCGGCAGCGGGCCATGGCCGGGCGTCGCGTATCTGACCGACATCATGGGCATCCGGCCCGCCTACAACAAAATGGCGCAGCGGCTGGCGGATGAGGGCTTCGTCGTGCTGCTGCCGAACATCTTCCACCGCGCCACGCGCCTGCCTGTGCTCGATTTCGTGCCGCAGATGGGCGACGAGCGCACCATGAAGCGGATGGGCGAGCTCAGGAATGCGCTGCCCAACGACAGGATGGGTCCGGACGGCGCGGCCTATGCCGAATGGCTTCTGAAGCAGCCAAATGTGAAGGGCGGCAAGGCGGGCGTGGTGGGCTATTGCTTCAGCGGCCAGATGAGCGTCCGCACCGCGGGCGCGGCGCCGGAGAAGATCGCGGCGGCGGTCTCGTTCCACGGCGGTGGGCTGTACACGGATCAACCAGACAGCCCGCACAGGCTGCTGCCGAAGATCACGGCAAGCATCTACGCCGGCCACGCCACCAACGACCGCTCGATGCCGGCGGAAGCCATCGCGAAGTTCGAGGCGGCGCTGAAGGACTGGCGCGGCAAGGGCGAGAGCGAGACCTATGACGCGCTGCACGGCTGGTGCGTCCCGGGCCGCGAGGGGATCTACAAGGAGGCGGAAGCCGAACGCGCCTTCCACAAGATGGTGGGCGTGCTCAAGGCGGCGCTGGGGTAGCGCGCTACAGCATTGCCGGAATAACCCGGTCCGGGGGTTTGTGGCCGTCGGCGAAGGTCTTGATGTTGATGATCACCTTCTCGCCCATGTCGATGCGGCCCTCGATCGTGGCCGAGCCCATGTGGGGCAGGAGCACGACGTTCTTGGCCTTCAGCAGCTTGGGGTTCACGGCGGGCTCGTGCTCGAACACGTCGAGGCCGGCGCCGCTGAGCTGACCGGCTTCCAGCATGCGGGCGAGCGTGTTCTCGTCGATCACCTCGCCGCGCGCGGTGTTCACGATGTAGGCGCTGGGCTTCATCAGCTTGAGGCGCCGCGCGCTCAAGAGGTGATAGGTCGCCGGCGTGTGCGGGCAGTTGATGCTCACGATGTCCATGCGCGCCAGCATCTGGTCGAGGCTTTCCCAGTAGGTGGCCTCGAGCTCGTGCTCGATGTCGGGGTGAACGGGCTTCCTGTTGTGATAGTGGATCTGGAGGCCGAAGGCCCTGGCGCGGCGCGCCACCGCCTGGCCGATGCGGCCCATGCCGACGATGCCCAGCCGCTTGCCGTAGACGCGGTGACCGAGCATCCAGTTGGGCGACCAGCCCTTGAAGTGATCGTCCTCGATCTCCTTCACGCCTTCGACCAGGCGGCGCGGCACGGCCAGGATCAGCGCCATGGTCATGTCGGCGGTGTCTTCGGTCAGCACGCCCGGCGTGTTGGTGACGGTGATGCCCTTGTCGAGCGCGGTCTTCACGTCGACATTGTCGACTCCGGTGCCGAAATTGGCGATCAGCTTCAGGTTCGGACCGGCACGCACGATCACCTTGCTGTCGATCCTGTCGGTGATGGTGGGGACCAGCACGTCCGCCTTCTGCACCGCCTCGATCAGCTCGGCCTGGCCCATGGGGCGGTCGTCGACGTTGAGGCGCGTGTCGAACAGCTCGCGCATGCGCGTCTCGATCGCGTCGGGCAGTTTGCGCGTGACGATGACGAGCGGCTTTTTCGCAGGCATTTTCGACCAAAAGCTAAAGGGCGGACGCCATATTATTATGGCATCCGCCCGGTCTTAACAGATGGCGATGACGGGTCAAGCAGCGGCTAAGCGTAGCTCTCCGTCATTGCGGAATAGACCAGCGTACGCAGGTCGCGGCGCAGGGTGAGCCGCGCGTCGGTGCCCATCACCTGGGTCATGAACACCACCGTCAGGTCCTCGGTCGGGTCGATCCAGAAGGCGGTGGAAGCCGCGCCGCCCCAGAAGTATTCGCCCTTGCTGCCCGGCAGGCGCGTCTGCGTCTGGTCCATGGTCACGCCGCAGCCGATCGAGAAGCCGATGCCGTTGTAGCCGGCCTCGCTGAACGTCACCGCCGCCGACATGTCGACCAGGGTCTTGTTGTCGGGCAGGAAGTTCATCGAGAACAGCTCGACCGTCTTGGGCGAGAGGATCTGCACGCCGTCGAGCTCGCCGCCGTTCAGCATCATGCGGCAGAAGCGCATGTAGTCGTGCATGGTCGACAGCAGGCCGCCGCCGCCGGATTCGAGCTTGGGCGGCTCGGCATAGGTCGACTTCTGCGAGTCGTCCTGCACCTTCAGGCCGCCGCCCGGCTTGGGCATGTAGCAGGAGGCGAAACGGTCGAGCTTGTTGGAAGCGATGGAGAACGAGGTGTCCTTCATGCCCAGCGGCTCGAAGATGCGTGTACGGAGGAATTCGCCGAAGGTCATGCCGGAAACCTTCTGGACGAGGTAGCCCATCACGTCGATCGAGACGGAATAGTTCCACTTGGTGCCCGGCGAGAAGTCGAGCGGGATCTTGGAGAGCTGCTCCATCATTCCTTCCAGGCCGCCCGGCGTCTGGAAGTCATTGATCTTCTGCGCGCGATAGGCCGCGTCGACCGCCGTGCGCCACATGAAGCCGTAGGTGAGGCCGGATGTGTGGGTGACAAGGTCGACCACCTTCATCGGCCGTTCACAGGGCGTGGTGATGAACTGGCCGGCCGTGTTCTCGACCAGGCTCGGCACGCCGGACTGATAGACGCGCAAATTCTTCCACGACGGGATGTAAGTATGGACGGCGTCGTCCAGGCCGATCTTGCCCTCCTCGACGCACATCATCAGCGCGACGGCGGTGATCGGCTTGGTCATCGAGTAGATGCGCACGATGGCGTCTTCGCGCCACGGCTTGTTGCGCTCGATGTCCATCAGGCCGGCCATGCCGTTGTGGACGAGTTCGCCGCCGCGGAAAATCTGCGTGTGAATCCCGTTCAGGAAGCCGCCGTCGACGTAGCGCTCCTTCATCACCTTATCGAGAAGCTGAAGCCGCGATTGCGAGAAGCCCGCCTGTTCTGCCTTGCCCATGCCCGTTCTCTCCCGTCACTCCGTTGTCATGGCACGCGAAGGCGGGCCATCCAGTTTGTTCGAAGCTAGGTTTTGCCGAACTGGTGCAGGCGTCAACTGGGCGGCGCGGGCCGTGACAATTGGGGAACGTGGGAAGCGCATGGATTTTTAGAAAAACCGGTATCTTTTCGCTTGCGGGGTGTCGAAGGGGAGGGGGATACTTCCGCGGGGATAAAGAAGAACGTGGGAGAGGCGCATGGCCTGGGATTTTGAGACCGATCCGGAATATCAGAAGAAGCTCGACTGGGTCTCGGAGTTCATCGACAAGGAGGTCGAACCGCTGACGCATATCGGCGTCGGCCTGGGCGGCGTGAAGTCGAAGACCTATCAAAAGGCGATCCGCCCGCTTCAGAAAAAAGTGAAGGACATGGGCCTGTGGGCCTGTCACCTGACGCCGGATCTGGGCGGGCAGGGCTATGGCCAGGTGAAGCTCGCACTGCTGAACGAGCGGCTCGGCCGCGTCGGCCTCGCGCCGGTGGTCTTCGGCTGCCAGGCGCCCGACACCGGCAATGCCGAGATCATCTCGCACTACGGAACGAAAGAGCAGAAGGACAAGTATCTCTGGCCGCTGCTGAACAACGAGATCACGAGCGGCTATTCGATGACCGAGCCGCAGGGCGGCTCCGATCCGCTAGCGTTCACCACCCGCGCCGAGCTCAAGGGCAATGACTGGGTCATCAACGGCGAGAAGTGGTTCACCTCGGGCGCGCGCAATGCCGAGGTGTTCGTCGTCTATGCGGTGACCGATCCCGATCACAAGGACCCGTACAAGCGGATGTCGATGTTCCTCGTGCCGCGCAAGGCGCCCGGCGTGGAGGTGATCCGCTATGTCGGCGTCGGCGGCGGGCGCGGCTCGGAAGGTTATATCCGCTACAACAACGTGCATGTGCCGTTCGATGCGCTGTTGGGCCCGCGCGGCGCCGCGTTCGAGCTGGGGCAGGTGCGCCTCGGCGGTGGGCGCGTGCATCACGCGATGCGCACGGTCGGCCAGTGCCAGAAGGCGCTGGACCTGATGTGCCAGCGCGCGGTCTCGCGTACCACGCGCGAAGGCAAGCTGGCCGATTTCCAGATGGTGCAGGAGCAGATCGCGGACAGCTACATCCAGCTCCAGCAGTTCCGCCTGCAGGTGCTGCACGTCGCCTGGCTGATCGACAAGCACAAGGACTACAAGGTCGTGCGCAAGGACATCGCCGCGGTGAAGGTGGCGATGCCGAAGGTCTATCACGACATCGTGTCCAAGGCGATGCACATCCACGGCGCGCTGGGCGTGTCGAACGAGATGCCATTCACCGGGATGCTGATCTCCTCGATGGTGATGGGCATCGCCGACGGCCCGACCGAGGTGCACAAGGTCACGGTGGCGAAGCAGATCCTGAAAGACTTCCGGCCCGACAACGACCTGTTCCCGAGCTACCACGTGCCAAAGGTCCGCGAAGCCGCGCGCACCAAGCATTCCGACCTGGTGAAGGAGCTCCAGGAGGAATGGGCAGCGCGGGCGCAGAGCATCGACGCGCTGTAGCAGGTTCAAAATGACGCGCGGGGAAGGGGCTTTTCCGCTCCTTCCCCGATTGCTTTTGGCGTGGCAATAATCGGCCAACAGCTACCGAAAACACACAGGAAACGTTCATGGCTCTTCCCGCCGGCTGGCCCGCCATTTCGCTCGCCAAGGCCCACGAAATCCTCACCGCGCCGGGCTCGCGCTTCGAGACCGCGATGGAGACCATCCGCGGCATTCCGACCAAGGTGTGGAAGAACGCGCCGCCGACCAACCGGGAGGTGTTCATGGCCGGGCGGCAGTACGGCGACCGCGAATTTCTGATCTATGAGGACGACCGCTGCACGTTCGAGACCTTCGCGCGCGCGACGCTGAAGCTGGCGGCGCAGCTTCAGGCCGACGGCGTTAAGAAAGGCGACCGCGTTGCCATCATCATGCGCAACCTGCCGGAGTGGGTCGTGTGCTTCTACGCCGCCGAGATCATCGGCGCGATCCTGACGCCGCTGAACGCGTGGTGGACGGGGCCGGAGCTGGAATACGGCCTGGTCGATTCCGGCACGAAGATCGCGTTCGTGGACTCCGAACGCATGGAGCGTATCGCCGAGCACCTGGTGAACTGCCCGGCGCTCGAGAAGATCTATGTGTCGCGCTATTCGGACGAGATGCCGACGCCCATCGTGCATCCGCTCGAAGACGTGATCGGCAAGGTCAACGACTGGGGCAAGCTGCCGGCGGGCACGATGCCGAACGTGGCGATCGCGACTGATGACGATGCGACCATCCTCTATACCTCGGGCACGACGGGGCGGCCGAAGGGCGCGCTCGGCACCCATCGCAACATGATGTCGAACATCATCGCGGCCGGGTTCTCTGCGGCGCGCAACTTCCTGCGCAAGGGCGAGGCGATCCCGGTGGTCGCCAATCCGCTGGACGCGCCGCAGCGCGCGACCCTGCTCAGCGTGCCGTTCTTCCACGCGACCGGCTGCTTCGCGGTCCTGGGGCCGACGGTGGTCAGCGGCGGCAAGATCGTGCTGATGCGCAAATTCGATGCCGAGAAGGCGATGGCCCTGATCGAGAAGGAGAAGATCAACGGCGCCGGCGGCGTGCCGACGATCGCCTGGCAGATCCTCGAGCATCCCAACCGGCACAAGTACGACCTGTCGTCGCTGGAGAGCATGGCCTATGGCGGTGCGCCGTCGGCGCCGGAGCTGGTGCGCCAGATCAAGGACGTGTGGCCGAAATCGGCGCCCGGCAACGGCTGGGGCATGACCGAGACCTCGGCGACCTGCACGACACATTCGGGCGAGGATTACGAGAATCGCCCGTCGTCCTGCGGTCCGGCGGTCGGCGCCTGCGAGATCAAGATCATGGACATCGAGGGCAAGAAGGAATTGCCGCGCGGCGAGGTCGGCGAGCTGTGGGCGCGGGGGCCGAACATCGTGAAGGGCTACTGGAACAAGCCGGAAGCGACGGCGAGCACTTTCAAGGACGGCTGGGTGATCACAGGCGACCTGGCGCGCATCGACGAAGAGGGCTTCTGCTTCATCATCGACCGCGCCAAGGACATGCTGATCCGCGGCGGCGAGAACATCTACTGCATCGAGGTGGAGAACGTGCTGTACGACCACCCGGCGGTGATGGACGCGGCGCTCGTGGCGGTGCCCCACAAGACGCTGGGCGAGGAGCCGGGCGCGGTCGTGCACCTGAAGCCGGGCATGCACACGACCGAACTGGAGCTGCGGGAATTCGTGGCGGGCCGGCTGGCGGCATTCAAGGTGCCGGTAAAAGTGGTATTCTGGCCGGAGACCTTGCCGCGCAACGCCAACGGCAAGATCCTGAAGACGGAACTGAAGAAGATCTTCGCGGAGCCGCAATAAGACGGGGAGGGATGGCATGGCACAGGCACAGCGCCCGGCATGGGTCTGGGCGATCTCGCTGTTCTTTCTGGGGGCATCGGTTGCCATCTCCGCCGCCTTCGTGCTGGCGCTCACCGGCGTGATCGGCCTGGCGCCGGCGCAGCAGGCCTATCTCGACAAGCTGACGCCGCTCGACTTCATGCTGATCGGCTCGGTGATGACCGCCAACCTCGCCGGCGCGTTCTACCTGGTTCAGATGCGCGGCGCGGCCGTGCCGCTGCTCGTGGTCGGCTGGGGCGCGGGGCTGTTCGAGCTGGCGTGGCATTCGGTTGCGAAGGGATGGATCGCCGTGCTCGGCGCGCCCGGCGTGGTGGGGTTTGCCGCGGCGAACCTGCTGTCGCTGATCATCATCGCCTATGCACTGGGTCTCGCCCGGCGCGGCATCCTGCGCTGATCATGGCGAAATCGAACGCGGCGACGGTGGCGGCCTACATCAAGGAGGCGGACGCCGCGCGGCGCCCGGCGCTGGCGAGGTTGCGCAAGCTGGTGCGCGAGGTGCTGCCGTCCAGCACCGAGGTCATGGATTGGGGCCTGCCGACCTACCAGAAGAACGGCAAGATGGTGACTGCGTTCGCGAGCCAGAAGAACTACATCGCCTTTTATCCCGGCGAGACCGCAATCAAGGCGCACAAGAAAGAGCTCGCCGGCATCAGCTGCGGCAAGGGCTGCATCCGCTACGGCAGGCCGGAGAAGATCGACTTCGCTGTGGTGCGCTCGCTGCTGGAGAACATCGCGACGCGGTGGGAGTGAAGCGAAGAAGCATGCTGCTTGCCGTTAACGCGCTAATGCTTCTGTTTGCTGGGGCGTTGGCCATACAGGGCTGGCGCCGATGTGCTACGCGGGGCGTTCGGCGGTTCGCGACTTGGCCATAGCGTTGCTGTTGCTTACTGGAAGAATCGCGATAACAGCGCACTTTGGAACAGCGCTGCCTACTGGCAGCTCGATGTCCGCCGTCCCTTGCCCTGCGGGGACTATGGTTGTCCCCAATAGCGCTTATGCCCAGACCCCGCCTTTGTCGCTCTTGTAACCCAGCGATTGGTACGCCGCGTCGACCAGGCTCTGGCCGCGGTCATTGAGCATGATGCCCTGGCCCATCTGGTTCATCGCATAGCCGAAGCTCATGCGGGCGGGCGGGTCGGCGAATCCGATCGAGCCGCCGGCGCCGACATGGCCGAACGCGGCCTCCGACAGGATGGCGGAGCAGTTGGCGGCGTTCTCGAGCTTGCGGTTGTCCATCGACTTCATGAAGCCGAGCGAAAAGCGCGTCGGGATCATCAAGGTGGCGTCCTCATGCGTCGCAACACTGACCGTGCCCATGCGGGTCAGCGTATCGGTGCCGACATAGCGTTTGCCGTTCAGGCTGCCGCCGTTCGCCAGCGGCGCGTACAGCGTGGCGAGGCCGCGGCCGTTGGAGACGCCGGTGGCCGAGCCGATCTCGGCGGCGCGGGCCTCGCGCGCGTTGGCGTTGAAGCCGCCGCCGTTCAGCAGGAAGCGGCCGGTCGGGCCCATCGGGTCGGCGGCCATCGCCAGCGCGATGCGAGAGGTCGCCATCGACGCGTCCATCGGCGCCGCGATTATGAGCGCGACCTTGCTCTCGTGTTCTTCCGGCAGGCCCATCCAGAATTCGGCGCCGAGCGGACCGGTGATCTCCTGCGCGAGATACTTGCCCATGCGGGTCCTGGTGGAGCGATGCACCATCTCGCCGACCGTCCATGCCGACGTGACGCCATGATAGCCGTTGCGCGTGCCGGGCTTCCAGAACGGCGTCTCGGCGGCGAGGCGTTCGACCATGTAGGGGTAGTCGTAATAGGCGCCCGGCTTTAGCTCCTCGCGCAGGCCGGGCACGCCAACGGAATGGTCCATCATCATGGAGACAAGGGCGTCTTCCTTGCCGTTGGTGGCGAACGCGGGCCAGTACTTCGACACCTTCGCGTCGAGATCGAGCAGGCCGCGGTCGGCCGCCATGTGGGCGCAGAAGGCGGAGGCGCCCTTGGTGCAGGAATAGACGATGCAGATCGTGTCGCGCTCCCACGCCGGGCCGCCGTCGGATTTCTGGCCGCCCCACAGGTCGACAACCGTCTTGCCGTCGAGGGTGATGGCGACGGCCGCGCCGATCTCTCCGCGCTTGTCGAAGTTCTCCACGAAGGCGTCGAGCACGCCGTTGAATTTCGTATCGCAGGTGCCGTTCACCGTGCCGCGCGAGGTCTTCTTCTCGATCATGTCGTCCGCCCTTTGATTTGCAGCGAGCTTTCCGGCATTGGACGGCGCTGTCAAACCGGGCTAGACCCGCGCGATGGCCGATCTGCGCGTCACGTCTTCGATCGTCATTCCGGAGCGTGAGCTTTCGGAGAGCTTCGTGCTGTCTTCCGGCGCAGGCGGGCAGAACGTCAACAAGGTGGCGAGCGCTGTGCAGCTCAGGTTCGATGCGCTGCATTCGCCGAGCCTGCCCGACGGCGTACGCGTGCGGCTTTTGCAGATCGCCGGCCACCGCCTGACCAATGAGGGCGTCTTGATCATCGTGGCGCGCGAAAGCCGCGACCAGGTGCGCAACCGCGAGATCGCCCGCGAGCGGCTGGCGGAGCTGGTGCGCGCGGCGACGTACGTGCCGAAAAAGCGCAAGGCCACCAAGCCGACGCGGGCGAGCAAGGAGCGGCGCATCGAAAGCAAGAAACGCGACGCCCGGACGAAGAAGCAAAGATCGAAGAGGTTTGAGGATTAAATCACCTCCCCCCAAGGGGAGGTGATGGCTTCTACTTCTTCTCCTGCGCCTCGACCTTGCGCTGGGCGTCGGCCCATTGGGCTGAGCCGCGGCGTTGGGCTTGGGGCGGCTCTTGTCCGGCGGCGCGGGCGCGTTCCGCGATCTGGCGGCCGAGCGCGACGACCTTCGGGATGTCTGCATCGGCGAGCGCGGGCATGCGCTTCTTCCGCGCCATTGCCTTTTCGACGTAGGGCGCGAGCTCTTCGGCTTTCTTCTTCTCGCGCTCGGCCTCGCGTTCCTTGAATTCGGGCATCACGTCGGTGGCGAACAGTTCCAGCGCCTCGCAGATGTGCTCGTGCTTGTTCTTTCCGCCCTGCTGGATGAAGGCGACCTGGTCGACGCCGGACTCGACGAAGCCGCGCAGGTGGTTGCGCAGGTGCTCCGGCGTGCCGATGCCTCCCTCGCCGCCGGTGCCGCCCGGCGCGTTCTCGCCGGCCGCGGCCTGCGCCTTCTGGAAAGCATCCCAGATGTTGGTGCGGCCGGGCGTGTGCTCGCCGAAGCCGTAGTGATGACCAAGCGCGTAGCCGAAGAAGCGGAAGCCCTCGAGGCCGCGGCGGCGTGCCTCGGCGGCGTCGCGATGGACCGAGAACGACGACACCATGCAGATGTTCGGGTTCACCGCATGGCCGATCGGCACGCATTCCTTCTTGAAGATGCGGTAGTAGTCGTCGACCCACTGCTTCGCCTCGCGCGGATCGACGAAGGCGAAGGTGAGTGCGCCGATGCCGAGACGCGCGGCGAGCTTAATGGTCTCGCGATTGGAACAGGCGACCCAGAGCGGCGGATGCGGCCGCTGCACCGGCTTCGGCACCACGTTGCGGCAGGGCATCTCGAAGTACTCGCCCTTGAAGCCTGGATAGGGGTCCATCGCCATCATGTTGGCGCACTGCTCGACGGCTTCGAGCCACTGGTTGCGCTTCTGCTCGACCGGCACGCGATAACCGCCGAGCTCCAAGAGCGCGGAGGATTCACCCGTGCCCCATTCGACACGGCCGTTCGACACCAGGTCGAGTGTGGCGATGCGTTCGGCGACGCGCGCCGGGTGGTTGTAGTTTGGCGGCATCAGCGTGATGCCGTGGCCGAGGCGGATGCGCTTCGTGCGCTGCGAGCAGGCGGCGAGGAATACCTCCGGTGCGGAGGAGTGCGAGTATTCCTCGAGGAAGTGGTGCTCGACCTCCCAGGCGTTGTCGATGCCGAGCCTGTCGCCGAGTTCGACCTGGTCGAGCGCGTTCTGGAAGAGCTTCAGTTCGTCGCCCGGCCCCCAGGGACGCGGCAGCTGGTGCTCGTAGAAGATGCCGAACCGCATGTGCTTCTCCGTTAGTTGGGTTTGCTCCCTGCGGGCGCCTGCATGGCGGCGCGCTGCTGCATGCGGCGGGCCTGTTCATCCGGGTCCCAGGCATGGCGCGGGCCGGTGGTCATGCCGCCGTCGACCACGATGTGCGTGCCGGTGACGAATTCGGAATCGTCGGAGGCGAAGTAGAGGCAGGCCTTCGCGATGTCCGCCGGCAGGCCGCCTTTCGGGATTGGCTGCGCGTCGGGGGCGCCCTTGGCCATGTTCTCGCGGATCATGTCCAGCATCGCGTCCGGCGCTCCCATCGCACGAGCACCGCTGGTGAAGATGTCGGTCAGGATCAGGCCCGGGCAGATCGCGTTGACGCGGATCTTGCTGCGACCGAGCTGCGCAGCGCTGATGGTGGTCAGATGGATCACGCCGGCCTTCGCCACCGAATACGCCACCGGCCCCGCGCCGGCTTGCAACGCCGCCACCGATGCCGTGTTGATGATCGAGCCGCCGCCGCGCGCCTTCATGTGCGGGATGGCATAGCGGATGCCGAGCGCGACGGATCGCAACAGCAGGTTCATCGAGCGGTCCCAGGCTTCGCCAGTCATATCCTCGATGGTGTTGGGGCTGCCGCCGGCGCCGGCATTGTTGAACAGGATGTCGAGGCCGCCGAACGTGTCGACCGCCGCCTGCATGGTGGCCTTGATGTTCTCCTCGCTGGTGACGTCGCAGTGGAGGAACTTCACCTGGCCGTTGAAGCGGCGCTCCAGCTCATGGCCTTTTTCGTCCTGCACGTCGGCGGCGATGACTTTCGCGCCTTCAGAGACAAACAACTCGACGGTACCGCGCCCGATGCCGGCGGCGGCACCCGTGATGACGGCGATCTTGCCTTTCAAGCGATCCAAACAGTTCCTCCCGAAGCGCGTCCTTATTTTGGGCGCTGACTTATTGTCAGTTTAGGCACGCGACGTGACAAAACAAACCCGGGTCTCGAAAAAGGCGAATAGGGAGTTGCGAGTAGCGGCGTTGGGCCGCTTCTCCGCCGGTTTCTCCAATTCGCATCTCGCTGCCCGCTCCCTACCGGGAGAACACACCCATCAGCATCGGCTTGGCGTAGAGGGCGGGGGCGTCGAAGGCAGCGACGTCGGGGATGGTGAAGGGGAGGTCGGACGCTGCGTTCAGCGTGGCGTTCAGCATCTGCGCCGCGATGTAGGGATCGACGGGGCGGATCGAGCCCTCCGCCACGCCGTCGGAGATCATGGCGGCGAAACGTTCCGACACGCGGTTGGCACGCTCGACCATCGCGATGCGCATGTGCTCGGGCAGTGCGGCTAGCGCGGACGAGCGCAGCAGCGGGCCGCGGTCGGAGAGTTGGAACTCGACCAGCGTCGCGGCGGCGGATGAAATCTTCTGCCAGTAGTCGCCGGCCTCGTTCAGCGCGGCGGACTGCACGCGGCGCATCACCTCGAAGGTGCGCTCGAAGCATTCGACCACGAGTTCATCCTTGGCGTCGTTGTGGTGGTAGAACGAACCTTTCGTGACGTTGAGCTGCTCTGAGATCTTCTCGACCGACGCGCCGCGATAGCCGCGCTGGTTGATCAGGCGCGTGGCGGCGGTCAGGAAGGTCTCGCGCTGCGCTTCGGTGGCATCAGTGGGCGGCGGCAACTCGGGCAGGCGCGCGGGCCTCCATGTGGCACTGTCGGGCGCCACGCCATGCACCATGATGTCGAACATGCGGTCGCGCACGCGCCCGTAATCGTCGAGGTCGTAGCGCGGCAGCCAGGTGACGGCCCAGAACATCTGCTCCATCAGCATGTGGGTGCGCGCGGTCGACATGCGGCGGTCGAGCCATTCGTTGCCCGGCGCACGAAACAGCGAGCGCACCTTGCGGAAGAACTGGCCGTAGGCCTTGCCCGCGACCTGGCGGTGCGGCTCCTTGAGCGCACGGATGTCGCTGAATACGGCGACCGGCGGTTCGTCGCCCTCGCGGATGCGCTTGTGCAGGGCGAGGTAGAGGTCGAGGAATTTCAGCAGGCGCGCGGGCGGGTCGGGCTCGGTGAGCGCGGTCCCGATCAGCGCGTCGAACCGCTCGATGCCGCGCAGGTAGCAGGCGACGGCGAGGTCTTCCTTTTTCTTGAAGTAGTAGGTGACGGAGGTGGTGATCAGATCGACGCTCGCCGCCACGTCGGCCAGCGTCATGCCGCGCACGCCGCGCCGGTTCAGGATGCCGGCGGCGGCCGCGATGATCGCTTCCTTCTTCTTGTTGTAGCGGTCGGTCGAGGCGCCGCCGTTTCTGCCGTTGTCCATGGGACGCATGGTTAGCAGAAGCGCCTTCAGGGCGCGACGGATGCGGCCGGATCGTCATGCTCCGGCGTGTGCGGACCATCTATGATGGCGATGGGCGCGCGCAAGCCCTCCTCGGCCAGCTTGCGGACATTCTCCTCGTGCGTGGCGCGGTCGATGCGATAGAAGCTGAGACAGATCAGCGCCACGGCGTACAGAACGAAGGTCACCGGGAAATAGACCAGCGCCAGATGGCGCGGGATCGCCGGATCGAGCGTTGCCGGGTTCGCGTGCTCCGGGAAATGCACCAGAGTCGTGAGCAGGATGCCCGCGACCAGGGGTCCCGCGCCGGACACAGCCTTCTGCACGAAGGCATTGGCGGCAAAGAACAGGCCCTCGGACCGGCGGCCAGTGATGCGGGCGCTGTCCTCCACCACGTCCGCCAGCATGGAGGAGATGGTGATGGCGCAGACGATGCCGAGCGTGGCGCCGGTCGTCTGGAGAGACACCAGCAGGGGCAGCATCCAGGGTGAGCTGTTGGGCGGAAACACACCGAGAAGCCGCGCGGCCATAGGCAGCCAATAGGTCGCCGTTGACGCGATCCACAGGATTATCGCGGTGCGCTTCTTGCCCAGGCGTGCGCCGATCGGCGTGGTGATGGCGAGCGCCACAAATGGCGCGATGATGACGGCGGTGGTGAACCACGATATCTGCGCCGCGCTCAGGCCCCAGAAGAACGTGTTGAAGTGGTTGTTGAGGGCGGTCAGCGTGCCCGCTGCGACCGCGGAGAAGATGGCCGAGACAAGCAGCACCAGGAACGACCGGTTGCGCAGGGTCTCGCGCATCTCGCGCAGCGTTTGGCCGAGGGTGATGCGGCGTTTCGGCGGGACAGCGAAATACGGGACGAATTTCTGCGTGCCCGCGGCGGAGACCACGATGGCGATCACGATCAGGACGCAGGAGACGATGGCGTATTTGGTGTAGCCGGCCGGATTGAGCTGGCCGAACGGATACTGTCTGGTCGCCGCGAAGAACACGGCAAATGCCAGCAAGTTCACGGCGATGCCGCCGATCCAACCGAAGAAGTAGCGAAAGCTGAGGAACGCGGTGCGCTGGTCGTAGTCGGGCGTGAGTTCGGCGACGAGGGCGGAGCTCGGAATCTCGTACATCGTGATGAACGTGCGCGAGACGATTGCGATGCCGATCAGGTAGAAGAACATCAGGTTCGGCGGCAGTGCCGGCGGATTCCACACGAAGTAATAGGCGATGGCTGCCGGAATCGCGGCGGCGTACATCAGCGGATGACGCCGGCCCAGCCGGGTGCGCAGGTTGTCGGAAATCTGGCCGACGATCGGATCGGCCAGCGCATCCACGCCCAGCGCAATGAAGATTGCGAGCCCCACAGACAGCGCGGGGACGCCCAGCACCTGGCTGTAGAAGAACAGGAGGAAGTACTGGAACCCGTTGTCCTTCACGCCGAAGGCGACGGAGCCGAAGCCGTAGAACAGCTTGGTGCGCACGCTGCCGAGCTCGGCACGAATCTTGGGCGACAGTGCAAGCGCGGTGATCGGGGTCCCGTCCATCTTACTGTGCCGGCGGCGCGACGACGGTGGCGGCGGCGAGTTCGGCTTCGCCTTCGGTCAGGAGGCGTACATTCGCCTCGTGCTGCTCCTTGCTGATCTTGTAGCGGGCCAGAACGAAGATGCCGATGCCGTAGAAGAACATGATGCCCGGCAGATAGAGCATCGCGAGATGGCGCGGGACCGCGGGGTCGAGTGTCGCCGGGTTGGCGTGCTCGGGAAACTGCGCGAGCTGGAGGAAGATGCCTGCGAGGAAGGTGCCCGCACCGGAGATCAACTTGTTGATGAAGGCGACCGACGCGAAGATGAGTCCTTCGGAGCGGCGGCCTGTCTGCACCGCGCTCGCATCCACAACGTCGGCCATCATGGAGCCGAACAGGATCAGCGTGCCGATGCCCAGGATGCCCGTGGTCACGCGCTCTGCGAAGACGAGGCCGAACAGCAGCGGCGTGCCGTTGGCGGGTGCGAGATTGAGCAGGCGGAGCGTGATCATGATCGCGGCGACGACAAGGAACAACGCGTAGAACGTCACGGCGGCCGGCTTCTTGCCGATGATGCGCGACAGGACGTTCGCGATGACCGGCGCCAGGATCGCGGACGGTATGGCCGCGGCGCCCATGTAGGCGAGCTGCCTGGTCGTGAACTCCCAGAAATAGGTGTTGAAGTAGATGCCGAGCGCGGCACCGAGCCCGATCGCCATGGTGCCGAACACCGCCGCGATCAGCAGCACCAGAAACTGGCCGTTGGACAGCGTTGCCAACATCTCGCGGGCCATCTGGAGGGCGCCGGCGCGATGCTGCTCCGGCGCGCGGAAGAACGGGATATAGCGGTGCGTGCCGAGCGCCGAGGTGTAGATCGAGGCGATCATGATCACGCAGGACACGGCGGCAAAGACGGGATAGTTCGCGGGGTTGAGGCGCCCGTCATGGCCGCCGATCGTCTTCATGATCACGCCGAAGGCGATGGCGTTCATCGCCACGCCGGCCGCCACGCCGAACACATAGCGCACCGATATGAACATCGTGCGGTCGTTGTAATCGTCGGTCATCTCCGGAACCATGGCGGAGCTCGGGATCTCGTACATGGTGATGAACACGCGCACGACGATCGCCATTGCGATCAGGTAGGCGATCTCGCCCGGATGGCCCCACGACGTGGGCGGCATCCACAGGAAGAAATAGGAGATCGCGAGCGGGAACGCCGACGCGTACATGAACGGGTGCCGCCGGCCCCAGCGCGTGCGCAGATTGTCGGAGATCTGGCCCACGATCGGATCGGCGAAAGCGTCGACCCAGAGAACGACCAGGATGGCGAAACTCACTTCCGCAGCGGGCAGGCCTACCACCTGGTTGTAATAGAAGAGCAGCAGCGTGCCGAAGCCGAAGTCTTTCACGCCATAGGCGATGGAGCCGAAGCCGTAGAACAGCTTGGCGCGCCAGCTTCCAAGTTCGGCACGGGTGACTTCACTCATACGCGGCGTCTCCGTGAATCGTGGGGGCGCGGTTGACACTTATTCGCCGGGAACAACCTTGACCGCAGCCGGTGCCGGCGGCAACTGCGCCCCCACCAGGTCTGCCGCGACGCCAACCTTCGTCAGCGTGTATTCCTCGGCAAGGCGCTTCACGTTTTCGACATGCTGCGCGCGCGTGATGTGATAGCTCCAGAAGAAGTAGAACGCGATGAGGTGAAGAACCGTCAGCACGGGCAGGTAGACATAGAACAGATGCCGCATGATCGCCGGATCGATCGTTGCCGGATCGGCATGCACAGGGAAATGCGCCAGGGAGATCACCAGCCCTGAGAAGAAGATGCCCACGCCCGAGATCGACTTGCCCATCAGGCTGAGCGCGGCAAAGAACGTTCCCTCATTGCGGCGGCCGGTTTGGAGCGCGCCGTACTCGACCACGTCGGTGATCATGGAGCCCACCAGCACGGATGCGGCGACACCGATGGCGGAGATCACGACGAATAAGCCCAGCAGTGACGGAAAGAGCCATTTCGCCGAGTAGTCCGGCGTCCATCCGAACAGTGCGGCGATATAGGGCCCTGTGCCGAAGACGATGCCAAGCACCGAGCACGCCATGGCGGCGTGCTTTTTCTCGAAGCGTTTGGTGATGGGCACGACGACCGCCGAAGCCAGAATTGCGGCGCCGACGAGGACGAACGCGAAAGCGGCGAGCTGCTGGGACTTGAGCTTCCAGAAGAAGGTGAGAACATAAGTGCCCATGCCGCCATTCAGGCCAGCGGCCATTCCGGAGAACATGCCCGAGATCAGGAGCATCAGGAACGGCTTGATCGTCAGGGTGTCCCACAGCTCCCGGAAGAAGGTGCCAATGGTTTGGTGCTTCGGCTCGGGCACGATGAAGTGCGGAATGTAGCGGTGCAATCCGAGGCATGAGACCAGGATCGAGCCGATCATGATGACGGCTGCGATGATCGAGTACTTGGGATAGCCGGCCGGGTTGAGCTGGCCGAACTTGTGCGTCGCGTCGGGCACAAACAGGAAGAAGAAAGCATAGGAACTGAACAGCGCCGCACCGACCACGCCAAACAGGTAGCGCCAGCTCAGGAATTCGGTGCGCTTGGTGTAGTCGCTGGTCAGCTCGGCGAGGAGCGCGGTGGACGGGATTTCGAAGGTGGCGATCGCGATGCGCACTGAGATAGCGCAGACGAGCAGGTAGACGAACTTCGTCATGTCCGACCACGCCGGTGACGGATTCCAGATCGCCCAATAGAAGAGCCCGACCGGCAATGCAGCGGCATACATGAAGGGATGTCGGCGGCCCCACTTCGAGCGCCAGTTGTCGGAAACGATACCAATGACCGGGTCGTAGAAGGCATCGACGACAAGCGCCATGCCGATTGCAAAGCTCACCAGATAGGCCGGTGCACCCAGTACCTGATTGTAGAAGATGAGAAGCAGTCCGGTGATGCCAGAGTCCTTGACACCCCAACCAATGGAGCCAACGGCCAGAAAGAACTTCGCTCGCGTGCTGCCGAGCTGATGCTCGGGCGTCGCCGCCACCGCTTCCACCATCCGTCCTCCAGGCCGCGCCTCCTTGGGTGCGGCTCGTGTTTCCCGGCTTCACGCCGGGTGACGGCCCCTGTTCAACCGTCGTACCAATGATGGACGGGTGTTCAGGGGTGTTGTCAAACGAATATGGAAATCCGGTATCGCCCGCCGAGAGCCATTCGCCGCGTGCAATGGCTTGAAATAGCGGTAATTGCTGGGACTGGCGGTTCCGGATTTGGCTGGCGCCTGTCGCTTTCGAAGCTCGGGTATGGCGCCGAAGACTGCTGACATGTCTGGGCATCGGCGTCCGAAAATGGCCACATGGAACCGGCGCGTTGGGCCATAGTCGCGCGCATGGACATGTTCAGCGACGACATCTGCTACCGCGCCATCGCCACCCGCGATCCGCGCTTCGACGGGCGGCTCTTCATCGGCGTGAAGACGACCGGCGTCTACTGCCGCCCCGTCTGCCCGGCGCGCACGCCCAAGCGGGAGAACGTGACGTTCTGGCCGAGCGCGGCCGCGGCGCAGGAAGCGGGATTCCGTCCCTGCCTGCGCTGCCGCCCGGAGATTTCTCCGGACGCCGCGGCGTGGCGCGGGACGTCCAACACTGTCAGCCGCGCGCTGGCGTTGATCGCGGAAGGCGGACTGGACGGTGAGGAGGCTTCGCTGCCCGGCCTGTGCGAGCGGCTGGGTGTGGGCGAACGGCAACTGCGGCGCCTGTTCGACAAGCATCTGGGTGCGCCGCCGATCGCGGTGGCGCAGACGCGCCGCGTGCTGTTCGCCAAGCAGCTGATCCAGGAAACGCGACTGCCGATGAGTGCGGTGGCGGACGCGGCCGGCTTCGGCTCGATCCGGCGCTTCAACGACGCGTTCAAGAAACTGTATCGCCGTTCGCCGAGCGAGCTGCGCCACCTGCACCATTCGCCGGCGCCGGTGTCCATGGTGACCCTGAGGCTCGGTTATCGCGCGCCGTATGACTGGGACGCGATCCTCGCGTTCCTGAGCGCGCGGTCGATCGAGGGCGTGGAGCTTGTCGAGAAGGGCCGCTACAGCCGCACCATCGAGATCGACGGCGCGTTCGGCTCGATTGCGGTGGAGCCCGCGAAGAACCATCTGGAAGCAACCATCCGGTTCCCGAAGGTAACGGCGCTGCTCTCCATCGTCGCGCGTCTTCGGCGGCTGTTCGATCTGGATGCGGACATCGAGACCATCGGCGCGCACCTGTCCGGCGACCTTGGATTGGCGCCGCTGATCGCGCGCAGGCCCGGCTTGCGCACACCGGGCGCCTGGGACGGCTTCGAACTCGCGGTGCGCGCGATCCTCGGCCAGCAGATCACGGTGGTGGGTGCGCGGCAGCTTGCCGTCAAGGTCGCGAAACTCGCGGGCACCCAGGTCGGGCCGGACGTAACAGGGGACGCAAGGCTGTCGCGGGTGTTTCCGTCCGCGGCGAGGATGGCGAAGGCCGATCTGGCGTCGCTCGGCATGCCTAAGGCGCGCATTGCGGCGCTGAAGGCGCTGGCGGAAGCGGTGGCGGCCGATCCGAAGCTGATCGAGGCGGCGGGATCGTATGACGAAACGATCCAGAAGCTGCTGTCACTGCCGGGATTCGGGCCATGGACGGCGCAGTACTGGGCGCTGCGTGCGTTGCGCGACAGCGATGCCTTCCCGGCCGCCGATGTCGGCCTGTTGCGCTCGCCGGTTGTTGCGACCGATGGCAAGCGGCCGACGCCAAAGGCGCTGCTCGAGCGGGCGGAAAGCTGGCGGCCGTGGCGAGCCTACGCGGCGCAGCATCTGTGGACCGCGGACGCCGAGCATGTCTGAAGAATTGTTCCTGGACACGGTGAAGACGCCGATCGGCTCTCTTCTGCTGGTCGCGGACGCGCGCGGTGTACTGCGCATGCTGGAGTTCGAGGACAGGCCCGAACGCTGGCGCTCGATCTTCCGTCGCCACTTCAAGGACGGCGAATTCCGGAAGAAGCGCGATCCCGGCGGCGTGGCGTCGAAGCTGAAGCGCTATTTCGACGGCGACATCGCGGCGCTGGACGAGATCAAGGTTGACGCGCACGGAACGGATTTCCAGCTCGCCTGCTGGCGGAACCTGCGCAAGATCCCGGCGGGTTCCTCCACAAGCTATGGCGCGCTCGCGAAGAAGATGGGCAGGCCGTCGGCGATGCGCGCGGTCGGCCTTGCAAACGGTGCAAACCCGATCGCCGTTGTCGTGCCTTGTCATCGCGTGGTGGGCGCGGATGGTTCGCTAACCGGATATGGCGGCGGGCTCGGGCGCAAACGCTGGCTGCTCGACCACGAAGCGCGCCATGCTGCGAAGAAAAGGAAGACGACATGACGATCCACGACCGCGCCAAGGCCTTCGCCGCGCTGCATGCCGGGCCGAAGCTGCTCGTGCTGCCCAATGCCTGGGATGCCGGCAGTGCGCGAGTGATCCAGCATGCGGGAGCCAGCGCCATCGCCACCTCCAGCGCGGCGGTCGCCTGGGCGCACGGCTATGCCGACGGCCAGCACCTGCCTTGGGAGACGCTGCTCCACACCGTCAGCGAGATCGTGAAGACCGTGACGGTGCCCGTCTCTGCCGACATCGAGGCGGCTTATGCCCATGACGCGGCCACCGCAGCCACGACGGTCGGGCAAGTGATAGAGGCCGGCGCCGTCGGCATCAATATCGAGGACGGCAACGACTCGCCCGACCTGCTGGCGAAGAAGATCGAGAACCTGCGCGCGGCGTCACGCAAACTAGGTGTGGATATCTGGGTCAACGCCCGCATCGATACCTACCTGCGCCGCCTGGTTGAAGGCGAGGCCGCGTACCCCGAAACCGTGCGCCGCGCGAAGCTCTATCGCGAGGCGGGCGCCAGCTCGATCTTCGTGCCGGGCTTCCCTGACAGTGCCCGCATCGCGGAGCTGGTGAAGGATGTCGTGTTACCGCTCAACCTGTTGGCGTGGCCGGGACTTCTGGACGGCGCGGCGCTCGAGAACGCGGGCGTGCGGCGGCTCAGCGCGGGCTCCGGCATCGGCAAGGTGGTCCTTAGCGAGACGTTCCGTCTGGCGAAGGATTTCCTTGCGAACGGTTCATCGGAACCCCTCGTGCAAGGCGCGCTCACCAATGCAGATATCAACGGGATGCTTCGCAAGGGTTGATCGCACTCGCCGTTGATTTGTCACGAATGCTCGTATGATGTGGTCACGTGTTCGAGGCCATATGAGTGACAACCCGACTGTCTGGAATTCCCTGCGCCGTGCGCTGACACCGATCCGCGCACAACCGCCGGCGGCAAACGGCGCCGATCTGACCGGATTGCCACCGCTGTCGCGCGAGATCCTGGAGGATCTGCCCGATCCTCTGATGCTGGTGGGCAGGGACGGCCGCGTGCTGTTCGCCAACAGCCCCATGCGTACGGTCATCGGCACCGATCCGGCGAACAAGCGGGTCACCTCTCTGCTGCGCACGCCCGCCCTGCTGGAGGCAATCGGGCGGACAGCGGACACGGGCGACACCTCTTCGATCGAGTTCACGGTGCCCGTGCCGGTCGAGCGGCACTATTCCGCACACTTGTCGCGCACGACTTCGGAGCCGCCGATCGTGACGGTGCTGCTGCATGATCTGACCGCGATCAAGCGCAGCGAGCAGATGCGCGTCGATTTCGTCGCGAATGCCAGCCATGAGTTGCGCACGCCTTTGGCCGCCGTTTCCGGCTTCATCGACACGCTGAAGGGCCATGCCCGTGACGACGCGGTGGCGCGTGATCGCTTCCTTGACATCATGGCGGTTGAGGCCGGCCGTATGCGGCGGCTGATCGAGGACCTGCTGTCGCTGACCCGCATCGAACTCAACGAGCATGTGCGGCCGTCCGGAGTCGTGCAGATCGACCGCATCGTGCGCGAGGCGTTCGCGGCGCTGAGCCCGCTGGCTCGGACGGACAACATTTCGCTCGAACTGTGCGCCGCGCCCGAGGTGCCGCCGGTGATCGGCGAGCGCGACGAGCTGATCCAGCTGTTCCAGAACCTGATCCACAACGCGATCAAATATGGCCAGGAGAACGGCCATGTCTGGGTCGCGATGAAGGTTGTTCCGGGCGCGGGCGGCCGCGGCTCCGGTTCGATGCTGTCCGTCCAGGTCAAGGATGACGGCGAGGGCATTCCGCAGGATGCCGTGCCGCGCCTGACCGAGCGCTTCTACCGGGTCGACGTGAAGCGCAGCCGGGAGAAGGGTGGTACGGGGCTCGGCCTCGCCATCGTCAAGCACATCGTCAACCGCCACCAGGGCCGCCTCACGATCGAGAGCCGGCTGGGTGAGGGCAGCACGTTTACGATCCTGCTGCCGTTGGCGCTCGACCCGGCAGACATGGGTGTCACCGAACTGTTATAAAAGTGTCGCATAGCCGGTAGCTGCTAGGGCTAATCACGGCGTGCGCCCCTTCGCGCAGAGTCGGACATAAACAAATGAACGAGCACACAGTTAAGGCCTTCAGCGAACAGCTCGAAGCGTTGTCGTCCAGCATCGCCCAGATGGGCGGCCTGGCCGAAGCCCAGTTCGCGGCGGCGGTGGACGGAGTGGCGCGTCGCGACACCGTGCTCGCGGAGAATGCCGTGGGCGGCGACAGCCAGATCGATGCGCTCCAGCTCGACGTCGAAGACCGCGCCATGAAGCTGCTGGCGCTGCGCCAGCCGCTGGCGGTGGACCTGCGCGAGACGCTGGCGGCGATCAAGATCGCCAGCGAACTCGAGCGAATCGGCGACCTCGCCAAGAACATCGCCAAGCGCGCGATCGTGCTGAACCGCGAGCCGCCAATCCGCCTCACCACCTCGCTGGCCCGCATGGGCAAGCAGGCGCTCAGCCAGCTCAAGCAGGTGCTGGACGCCTACTCCGACCGCAACGCGGAAGCGGCCGAAGCTGTGTGGAAGCAGGACGGCGAGATTGACGAGACCTACAACAGCCTGTTCCGCGAGCTCCTGACCTACATGATGGAGGACCCGCGCACGATCGGTTCATCCACGCATCTTCTGTTCATCGCAAAGAACATCGAGCGCTGCGGCGACCACGCGACCAATATCGCCGAGGTTGTCTATCACATGGTGCGCGCCGATCATCTGTCGGCCAACCGGCCGAAGGCGGATACGACCAGCAGCACCGCCATCCACTTCGAGGATAAGGCATGAGCGTAAAGCCCACGGTTCTTGTCGCGGAAGACGAAGGCGCGCTGGTCACGCTGTTGCGCTACAACCTGGAGCGCGAAGGCTATCGCGTCCTCGAAGCCAAGGACGGCGAAGAAGCCCTGCTGATCGCCTCGGAAGAGAAGCCCGACCTCGTGCTGCTCGACTGGATGATGCCGCAGCTTTCCGGCATCGAGGTCTGCCGCCGCCTGCGCAGCCGCCAGGAGACGCGCAACGTGCCGATCATCATGATCACCGCGCGCGGCGAGGAAACCGACCGCATCCGCGGCCTCGACACCGGCGCTGACGACTACGTCACCAAGCCGTTCGGCGTGGACGAGCTGATGGCCCGCGTGCGCGCCGTGATGCGCCGAATCCGCCCGAGCCTCGCGCCCGACACCATCGCGATCGGCGACATCGAGATGGACCGCGCCGCGCATCGCGTTCGCCGTGCCGGCAAGGAAGTGCATCTGGGCCCGACCGAGTACAAGCTGCTCGACCACCTGATCCAGCATCCGGGCCGCGTGTTCAGCCGCGAGCAGCTTCTGGACGCGGTGTGGGGTTCGGACGTCTATGTCGAGGCGCGCACCGTGGACGTGCATGTCGGCCGCCTGCGCAAGGCACTGAACATCGACGGCGTGAAGGACCCGATCCGCACCGTGCGGTCGGCCGGCTACTCGCTCGACGACGCCATCGCTGCGGCCAACTGAGCTGTACGTGACGGGCGGGCGTGCCGTCCTTCGCCTATGTTTGCCGTCCCTGCCATCCGCCGCGACTTCTGATGGCCTGGCCTCGGAGTTCCGGTCCTAACGCTCGCGAGCGAGGCGAAGTTCGTTCCGTCACAGATTGGCGGCGGCGAGGAGGCGTCGCTGGTCGATCCCAGCGTGCTCACGAGCGAATTCAAGGTGTCGCTGTTCGGATCGCCAGGCTCCATTACTTTCATGGCGTGCCCATGGGATTCTCGGGCGGGGGGCGCTCCGCCTTCACGCCATTGGCCGCGGCGATCAACTGCTGGTTGCGGAAGGTGCGCTGCGCCCGACAGCATCCCATCGGTGTGCTACCGCGCGCCGTGGCCCGATTCGGTACCCGGCTGGCCGGCCGGCGGGACCAAATCGACTCCGTCACAGGGCAAGTGCCAGCAGCTAGCAAAACCTCCTCAATCTGGTATCTTGTTGGCAGCGTTCACACATTAAGGGGGGATAAGATGAAAGCGCTTGCAGGTCTTCTGACAGCCGTCGTGCTGACAGCGGGGGCGTCGTCGGCCGCTACGGCAGCCAGTTGGGAAGGATTCTATGTCGGTGGCTTTGCAGGCCCGGGCCAAGCGCGGGGGCATGCGACCACCACCACGGTGTTCTCCCCGACCGGCTATTTCGCCGCCTCGAGTGTGCCGGCCATCGCCACCGCGGGCTCGCATTCGACCGACGGCACCGGCTACAACGCCGGCGTCTTGGCTGGATACAACTGGCAGTTCGACGAGAACTGGGTTGGCGGACTCGAAGTCGACTACGGTATCAACGATGTTACGGCGCTTGGCGGCGGCGGCGCGATCTATCCGTGCTGCACGTCCACACAATTCGATATCCAGACGAAAGTAAGAACCAGCTGGCTGTTCACGGCGCGTCCGCGGCTTGGCTATGCATGGTCTAACTGGCTGGCTTATGTGACCGGCGGATTGGCCCTGACCGATGAGAAGGCGAGCTTCGTCTTCAATGATACGTTCGCGACGGCGCATGAGACCGGAATCTTCAAGAAGACGTCGACGTCCTGGACCATCGGCGGCGGCATCGAGCGGCATTTCGACGGCATTTCGGTGCGGCTCGAAGACCTTTACGCGGATTTTGGCAGCGTCGGCGGCACGAGCGCGAACCTGACGGCGTTCTCGCCGCCGATCGCGTTTCCGACAAATGTGTTCACGCACCGCGCGAGCCTGACCGAGAACATGGTCCGCTTTGTGATCACGGTCGACATCTGAATTCCATCAGCGTGGAAGAAGGACCCTGGGTCAGCCGGCCCAGGGTTCTTCTTTGGCCGGACCTGGATCTCCGACTCACCCCTGCACGGTCAGCCGCAGAATCTGTCGCGCATCCTCGATCAGCGCATTGCTGATCTGCGGGCGGGAAAGGAACTCCGCCCAAGCGCCCATGTCGGCGAGGCGCGTGAGGCCGCGCCAGTCGTCGGGCAGGAAGCCGTCGGCGTCGCGATAGCCCTCTTCCAGCGCTTCGATGAAGGCGGTCGAGTGGCCCAGCGGCGGGCGCAGCAGATTGCCGAAGTCCGGCGCAGGTGAAGCCGCAGCCGCGAATTCCCAGTCCACGATACCGGCGAGCGAGAAGTCGTCGCGCACCAGGATGTTGCTGGAGCCGAAATCGAAATGGGTCAGGCGCGGCGGGTCGTTCCACACGGCCGCGCGAGGTTCGTTTGCGCGGGCATAAGCGATGACTTCTTGTGCCAGATCGCGGCCCAGCCGCTCGCCGCCGATGCCGGCGAAGCATTGTTCGAGGAACCCTGCATTCGACGCACCGCCGGGGAACGGCGTGATGACGAGATCGGGGCCAAGGAAGCCGGCCTTGTCGAAGGTGAAGCTGTGGATGCCGGCCAGGCCGCGGCCGATGTCATGTCCGGCGCGGGCAAGTTCCTCGTCGCTTGTGCCGCGCACCCGCGGTTGCAGCGGCGCGCCGTCGACCCATTCGACCACCGCGTAGGTCTGGCCGTTCTCGCGTTCCCCGACATGCAGATAGCGCGGCGCCGGAACCCTGCCCGCGATCAGCGCGGCGATGGCGGCTTCCTTGCGCGCCTGTGCGGGATCGCGCTGGTAGAGGCGCAGAACGACGTCATCGGCTCTATGCCGCCGCACCCGGATGTTGGTGTTCGAATGCCCGCCGAGCAGCGTTTCGAGCGATGCGATGGATGCACTGCCAAGTGGAAGCAACAACGCGGCTGCTTCGTTCTCGCTCACTTCGAGAAACGCCGTCTGGCGCGTCCAGCGCTCGCGCGGCATTCACAGCACCGCGGCAATAGCGTTCTGCATGTCCTGCGGCTTGGTGGTGGGTGCGAAACGGCCGACGACCCTGCCGTCGCGGCTCACGAGGAACTTGGTGAAGTTCCACTTGATGTTCTTCGTGCCAAAAATGCCGCCTTTCTCGCCCTTGAGGTAGTTGTAGAGCGGATGGGCCCCGGCGCCGTTGACGTCGATCTTGGAGAACATCGGGAACGTCACGCCGTAGTTGGCCTGGCAGAAGGCGCCGATCTCGGCCTCGCTGCCGGGCTCCTGCGCGCCGAACTGGTTGCAGGGAAAGCCCAGCACGACGAGGCCCTTGTCCTTGTACTGCCCGTAGAGCTTCTCGAGCCCCTCATATTGAGGCGTGAACCCGCATTTGCTGGCAGTGTTCACGATCAGCATCGGTTTGCCGCGGAATTCGCCGAGCGAGACGTCCTTCCCCTGAAGCGACTTCGCCGTGAAATCGTAGATGGATGCCATCGCGTCCTCCCGTTCTTTCGAGCGAGAGAACGCGATAACACCCGTTGTTTCAAGAATTGACATCGCGGGCGGCCCGAACCGCCCGCCGTCACGTCAGCCTGCCTTAGCTCGCCATACGTCCCTTGTCGCGGCGCGTCTGCTGCGGCTGGTACGCCTTGCGCGCATGCGCTTCGCAGTACGGCGAGCCCGATTTGGGCGAGCGGCCGCAGAAGTGGAATTCGTCCGCGGAAGGATCGCCGATCGGCCAGCGGCACATGCGGTCGTTGATCGTCAGCACCGTGGCGTGGTTGCCGTCGTCCAGGGTGATCGGGTCTTCCTCCACCACTGGCGCGGGCGGGGTGTGCTGGCGGAGCGAGACCTTGGGCGCCATCGGCAGGCGCGGGCGCTCGCTGCGGGACGGGCTGGCGCGGCCGGCCAGGCCCAGGCGGTGCACCTTGCCGATCACGGCGTTGCGAGTGACGCCGCCGAGAGCACGGGCGATCTGGCTGGCGGACAGGCCTTCCGTCCAAAGGTTCTTGAGCTGCTCCACCCGATCATCTGTCCAGTTCAGCAACTGCGTCATATCCGGGCTCCCCTTGTGTTCTCAGGATACTAGATATCGTATCGCGCCAACGTAAACGCACAAGCATTCCGGGGTCGCCGCTAGCCCTTGTCCACAACAAGGCGAGTCGCACGCATGGGAGCCATTCGCTTGTGACGCTCGGTGAATAGAGTGATAAGACCCGCCCGGACCGTCGGGTTTCCACAGTCCTGCCTCTGGCCAAGCCATGGAGAGTCCAGTGTTTCCCTCGGTATTGCCCACCTACAACCGGGCGGACGTCGCGTTCGTTCGGGGCGAAGGACCCTATCTCTTCGCCGAGGATGGCCGCCGATACCTGGACTTCGGCGCCGGCATCGCGGTGAACGCGTTCGGCCATGCCCACCCGCGTCTGGTGAATGCGCTCACGACCCAGGCGAATCGGCTGTGGCACACCTCCAACCTCTACCGGGTGCCTGGGCAGGAATCGCTGTCGAAGAAGCTGGTCGACTCGACCTTCGCCGACACCGCGTTCTTCACCAATTCGGGCGCGGAAGCGTGCGAGTGCGCCTTCAAGATGGCGCGCCGCTATCACTTCGTGAACGGCCATCCGGAGAAGTTCCGCATCATCACCTTTGCTGGCGCCTTCCACGGCCGCACGCTGGCCGGCATCGCCGCCGGCGGGCAAGAGAAGTATCTCGAAGGCTTCGGGCCGAAGGTCGAAGGTTTCGACCAGGTGCCGCCGAACGACCTGAAGGCGCTGGAAGCCGCGATCACGCCGGCGACCGCCGCGTTGATGATCGAGCCGATCCAGGGCGAAGGCGGCCTGCATCCGATGCCGCCTGAATTCCTGCGGAGCTTGCGCAAGATCTGCGATGAGCATGGCCTGCTGCTGATCTTCGACGAGATCCAGTGCGGCGTCGGCCGCACCGGCAAGTTCTTCGCGCATGAATGGGTCGGCGTGACGCCGGACATCATGTGCGTGGCCAAGGGCATCGGCGGCGGCTTTCCGCTGGGCGCCTGCCTGGCCACCGCGGAAGCGGCGAAGGGCATGACGGCGGGCACGCACGGCTCGACCTATGGCGGCAATCCGCTCGGCATGGCGGTCGGCAACGAGGCGATCGGCATGGTGCTGGAGCCCGGCTTCCTCGATCACGTGCAGAGCGTCGGGTCGTATATGCGCCAGCAGCTCGCGGGGCTGATCGCGGAGCATCCTTCGGTGTTCGAGGAGTTGCGCGGGCAGGGGCTGATGCTGGGCCTCAAGATGCGCGTGCCGAACACCGACTTCGTGGCTGCGGCGCGCAAGCATGGCCTGCTGATCGTCGGCGCGGGCGAAAACGTGGTGCGCCTGTTGCCTCCGCTCGTCATTACCGAGGAACAAGTGCGCGAGGCGGTGAAGCTGCTGTCCGACGCGGCGAAGGATTTCGAAACGCAGAAGACCACGGTGGCGGCATGAACGCGCCGGCGGGAAAGTTGGGCACCGTGAAGCACTTCCTTGATCTCAGCGACTTCGACGGCGCGACGCTGAACGCGCTGATCGCGGACGCGCGCAAGCGCAAGGATGCGCGCGCAGGCCTCTCGAAGGGCACTCAGGACGCCGACAAGCCGCTGGCCGGCAAGATGCTGGCGATGATCTTCGACAAGCCGTCGACGCGCACGCGCATTTCGTTCGACGTGGGCATGCAGCAGCTCGGCGGCAAGACGCTGATGCTGACGGGTGCGGAGATGCAGCTCGGCCGCGGCGAGACCATGGCGGACACGGCGCGGGTTCTGTCGCGCTATGTCGACATCATCATGATCCGCACGCTGGACCAGGACATGCTGCATGAGCTGGCGGACAATGCGTCGGTGCCGGTGATCAACGGCATGACCAAGACCAGCCATCCCTGCCAGGTCCTGACCGACGTGATGACGTTCGAGGAGAAGAAGGGCCCGATCAGGGGCCGCGTCGTCGCCTGGACCGGCGATTCCAACAACGTGCAGACGAGCTGGGTGCACGCCGCGGCGAAGTTCGGCTTCGAGCTGCGCATCGCAACGCCCAAGGAGTTCGCACCGCGCTCCATCATCCGCGACTGGGCGATGCATAACGGCGCCAAGGTGACGTTCACCGAAAGCCCTGAGGCTGCGGCGGCCGGCGCCGACTGCGTCGTGACCGACACATGGGTGTCGATGGGCGACGAGGACACCACCAACCGCCGCCACAACCTGCTCAAGCCCTATCAGGTGAACGAGCACCTGATGGCGGGCGCGGCGAAGGATGCGCTCTTCATGCACTGCCTCCCCGCGCACCGCGGCGAGGAGGTGACGGACGAGATAATGGACGGTCCGCACTCGGTCGTGTTCGACGAGGCCGAGAACCGCCTGCACGCGCAGAAGGCGGTGCTGGTGTGGGCGCTGTCGCGCTAGGCGAACGCCGATAACGCGTAGCCGGGCTCGGGACCGGGCGGGGTCGCCGCGGCGCGATGGATCGCGTCGAGGCCGATCACCGACACGTTCCTGAATCCGTGCTGTTCAAACAGCGCGGCGACCGGCCTGGTGTCGAAGTACCGCCAGCCGGGCAGGGTCTTGCGCACGTCGCGCGTGTAGAAGCTTTCGAACAGGCCTTCGTCCGGCTTGTCGTCGCGCAGCGGTTCGAACCAGAAGCCGTCGATCACCACGACGCGCCCACCGGGCCGCAGCAGCCGCTTCCACGCGGCCAGCGCGGCGGCGGGATCGCGCAGCGTCCAGAACAGGTGCCGGTTGACGATCGCGTCGAAGCTCTGCTGCGGGAAGTCGGGCGCGACGGCATCGCCGGTGCGGAACGCGACATCCAGCTTGCCGCGCGCGGCTTCCGCCCTCGCCTCCGCGAGCATGGGTTGGGCCAGGTCGATGGCGGTCACACGATGGCCGAGGCCGGCCGCGATCAGCGCGACGAATCCGGTGCCGGTCGCGATATCGAGCACATCCGCCGGCGGCGCGGGCAGAAGCGCCCGGATCGCCGCGATCCACTCGCCGAGTTCGGCGCTGTCGCGCGCCGGGACGTTGCCAGCATGCGCCTCGTACTGGCCGGCAATGCTGCCCCAGAAACCGGTGATGGCGTCCTGCACGGAGCGGGTCATGGCGGCCCTCCAGCCGAAATCCAACGGATGCGATATTAGCGCCCGCGCCGGAACCGCGATTGGACGAATTTTCCATATCTGCGGCCCCGGCTTGAGCCGGGCCATGGGCGCGGCGCACACTGGTGCCGATGACGTATGTGCTGGTTCCGCCACCCAGGCCGCTGCGCCGGCTGATCGAGTCGTTCTCCTACTGGGAGGACGATTGCCCGACGGATGAGCGCCGGCGCGCGATGGCGGCACCGGGCATGTCGCTGCAAATCACGCTCAGCGGCTCGCGGCTCAACGCCTATCTCGGAGAACGGCTGGAGGAGCGCCGGTCGACGGGCGCGCTGTCGCTCTCGGGCGTACAGACCCGGCCGTTCGGTTTCGACGCCTACCAGGCGCGCTTCATGCGCGTCCGCTTCCGGCCCGGTGGCGCCTTCGCGTTCTTTCGTCCGCCGCCCGGCGAGCTGCGCAATGCGCACCTGTCGCTGGAGGACATCTGGGGCTGTGATGCAGGGCTGCTCCAGGAACGGCTCGCGGAGGCGTCCAGCATCCCGGAACGCTTCCGCATCCTGGCCGATGCGCTGATCGCGGCGGCGCCGCGGCCGTTCGCGAACGCGCCCGCCGTTGCGCAGGCGCTGTGCCTGGCGACGCCCGCGCCGCACCGCGTGCGCGCCGCCGATCTAGCAAAGGCGAGCGACCTCAGCATGAAACGCTTCATCCATCTCTTCACCGAAGAAGTGGGCGTGACGCCGAAGCTGTTCCTGCGGATCGCGAGGTTCGAGCGCCTGCTGGCCCGCATCTTCCCGCAGCCGAGCGTCGACTGGTGCGAGACGGCGCAGCGCCACGGCTATTTCGACCAGTCGCACATGATCCGCGACTTCCGGGACTTCGCCGGCATGACTCCGGTGACCTATTTCGCGAACCGCAGCAGCACCGACTACCACTCGGCCGCGATGGCCGGCTGATGGCGCGCGCGCTCAAGACCTACATCACCTCGATCGGGTTCTTCGATCTCGCGGTTGCGGCGCCGTCGATGAAGGCGGCGCTGGAGGCTTGGGGCGGCGCGCACAACCTGTTCACCCAGGGCTTCGCGAAGGAAACCAACGACCCGGCCACCGTGATGGCGACGATGGCCAGGCCAGGTGTGGTCCTGAAGCGCGCCGTGGGCTCGAACGATCCGTTCAAGGAAGACGCGGCGTTGCCCAAGTCTCTGCCGCTCGAGAAGCCGAGGGAGAAGCGGCCCACCAAATCGGCCGCAAAGAAGCCTGAGAAGAAGCCGTCACACGCCGCGAACGACAACACCAACGCGGAAGCCGCGGCCAGGAAGAAAGCTCAGGCGGAATTCGAGAAGGCACAGAAGAAACGCGCTGCCGAACGGGCAAAGGAAGAAGCCGCGGCGAAGAAGGAACATGAGAAGCGAGAGGCTGCCATCGCTCGCGCGGAAACCGCGCTGGCGAACGCGCGGGAACAGCACCAGGAGGCGCTTGACGCCATCGAGCGCGACCGCGCCGCCATCGAAAAGCGCATCGAGGCCGAAGAGGCCCGCTGGCAGAAGGAAAAGGAACGCCTGCGCGACGCCATCGACCGCGCCCGCACCGCCTGAAACCGTCATTTGAAATTGGGGCGCTCAGGCCCCATATACCTCCCCATGCCCGACAAATCCTACAAGCGCGCGCCCGCGGCGGACTTCGTTTTGCCGTTCGATCTGCCCGATGTCGGCCTGCGCGGCCGGCTGGTGCGGTTGGAGGCGGCCGCGACGCAGGCGCTCGGGGCGCACGCCCTGCCGGAAAGGGCGGGCCGCATGGCCGGCGAGATGCTGGCGCTGTCCGCGATCCTGGGAACCTCGCTCAAGCTCGACGGGCGGCTGACGATCCAGACCAAGAGCGACGGGCCGCTCGATCTGGTGACCGCCGATTACTATGGCGCGCAGCACGGCAGGCCGATCGGGTTGCGCGGCTACGGCCAGCTCGATACGGCGCGGTTCGCGACACTCGATCCCAATGCGGGATTCGACACGCTGGTCGGCGACGGCATGCTGGCGATCACCATCGAGCCGCGCGCCGGCGGCCAGACATACCAGGGCGTGGTGGAACTGAACCCCGCGGGCATCGCGGCTTCGGCCGAACACTATTTTTCGCAATCCGAGCAGTTGCCGACGGTGCTGAAGCTGGCGGCGGCGCCGCTTTATCTGCCCGGCCGGAAGGAACCGACCTGGCGCGCCGGCGGCATCATGCTGCAAGCGACGCCCGACGGCGCCGGCGAAGGCGGCGACGACTGGGAGCGGCTCTCCGGTTTCCTCGCGACCGTCGAGGACATGGAATTGCTCGACACCGAGCTTGCGGCCGAGCGGCTGCTGTGGCGCCTGTTCCACGAGGACGAGACGCGCGTGCTGCCGTTCGAGCGCGTGGAATTCCGCTGCGGCTGCGACACCGGGCGAATCGCGACGGTGCTCAAATCGTATCCGATGAAGGAGCGGCAGGGCCTGGCCGATCCCGACGGCATGATCCGCGCCCGCTGCGAGTTCTGCGGCAAGGTGCACGAGGTCGATCCGAAGGCGCTCGACGCTGCGCCCGATGAGGACGGCGACGACGAAGCCTAGGGCGCGTCCAGGAAATCCACGACGATCTTGTTGTAGGCCTCGGGCTTCTCGAGCGGACCGAAGTGGGTTGCGCCCGGCACGATGATCTCTTTGGCGCCCGGAATGGCGTGCGCCAGCGCATCGGTGTGCGGGCGCAGGATCAGGTCGTGCTCACCGGCGACGATCTCGGTCCGCGCGCGGATGCGGCCGAGCTCCCCCAGCGTATAGTGCGGCTCGGTCGTGACCATGTGCTCGATTTTCTTCATCAGCACCGGGAAGTGCTTCGGATCGGGGGCGACCGCTTCGTAGAACGGCCTCACACCCTGTGCTTCCTGGTCGAGGAAGCCTGGCGCGAGCACCTTCGGATCGACGCCCTTCACGTCATAGTTCGCGCCGATGGCGACCAGCCGGCGCACCCGGTCCGGGTGTTTGATCGCCATGTCGAGGCCGATGATGCCGCCGTCGCTCCAGCCGACGACGTCGGCCCTGGCGATGTGCAGGTTATCCATCAGCTTGATCATGTCGTCGCCCATCGCTGCATAGGTGAGCGGATCGGCGGAATCCGTGGAGCGGCCCTGGCCGCGGCTGTCGACCGCGATCACCGTATGCGTGGGCGCCAGTGCGGTGATGAAATGGTGCATGCTCTCCAGGAACGCGGCCGCGCCGTGCAGCACCAGCACCGGCGGGCCCGAGCCGTAGGTCTCGTAGTAGATTGAGACGCCGTTGACCTCGGCACGATTGGAGCCGTGGAACTGGCCACCGAGCGAGCGCCAGACATAGAAGCGCGGAATCCCGAAATTGCTGCGGTCGATCTGGACGAAGCCGAAGATTCCGCCCGCGATCAGCACGACGAAGATTGACAGAACGAGCAGGAATCTGCGCGACATGAGGGTTCCGAATTTCCGCGCCGTCATTCTACGGGACGGCCGAGAAGGCTCAAGGCATGAAGGTGCTTGTGCTCGATTGCGACGGCGTGGTGGTGAAGGGCCATCGCGAGGGCGGCCGCTGGGACAGGCACCTGGCGCGCGACCTCGGCCTTAAAGCGGATGTGTTGCAGGAGAGGTTCTTCAAGCCGCACTGGCGCGCGATCGCGCTCGGGGAAAGGCACATGATGGCGGTGCTCGCGCAGATGTGGCCGGAGTTCGGTTGCGCGTCGACGGCGGACGCCTTCGTGGACTACTGGTTCGAGAACGACGCGACGCTGGACGAAGACGTTCTGGAGGCGGTCGACGCATGGCGCGGCTGCGGCGGCAAGGCCTATCTGGGCACGGTGCAGGAGCACCACCGCGCCGCCTATCTGTGGGAGACGCTCGGGCTCAAACGGCACTTCGATGCGATCCATTATTCCGCCGCGTTGGGCGCGGGAAAGCCGGACGTTGCGTTCTACGAACGGCTGCACGCCGAGCTGCCGGTGAAGGCGCGCAGCGACGTGATCTTCCTCGACGACGCTTTGCCGAACGTCGAAGCCGCGAGAACCTTCGGCTGGCGCGCCTCGCATTACCGCTCGGTGCATGATCTGCGCGCGGCGCTCAGACCTTGACGTTCTGGATCGGGTTCAGCCAAGTCGTCAGCTCGCTCCAGCGTTCGGCGTAGAGCTTGCGGCGCGCGCGGCGGGCGACGACCTCAAAGCGCAGGGCGTCGGGATCGTCGAGGAAGGTTGCGTAGTAGTCGTCGGCGTATTGCGGAAAGACAGCCGGCGCAGACGCCTGGATGCCGCGCGCCGTGATCAGGCGGTGGAAGGCATCGACCGCGGCGTTGTCGGCGACCTGAAGACACACGTGATGCAGACCGGGCGCGTAGGGATCGTGCACGGCCGGCGTCTTCGCCTGGCGGATGCTGACCTGCATGATGCGGTTGAAGTAGTGCCGGTGCGGATCGCCCGCGATCGCCGTATCCGTCTTGCGGAAATCGAGCAGTCCGAACACCGCATCGTACCACGGCTCCGACACCGCCACGTCCATGACGGTCAGATAGAGATGATCGAGGCCGACGACCTCGACACGCTCGGGCAACAGGTCGCTCATGGCGCAATTCTAGAGTGCTGCTGCCGTGCGAGAAGCGCTCTTCCTGCATGGCGGTATTGACCGCCCTCTTGTAAGAGCGCCCCTAGAAGTCGCCGCCCTGACAATGAGCTGCGACCGCGAACCCCTTTGCGGTGATGCGATCGAGGACATCCTTGACGATGCTAGCCTTGGCATACGCCCAGTAGGCGAGGAAGAGTGCGTGCGGCTCGTCTCTGGCCGCCGCACTTAAGTATCCCTCAAACGTCGTCCGGCTTATCGCGCTACCGTTCCAGGCCAAGTGACCATCGTCACGAATCTCAATTGTGATGACGTACTGAGTGTTCTTTCTGGGATCCGGGCAGTTTTGGAGAGCCGCATTGCTCGACTGAGCGGATAGAAGAACTGCTGCGGCAAACGTCAAATAGGCCAGCCGCCCGGTCATCAAGCCTCCGCTTTCGCGATCACCTTGCGCAGGAAGGTCTCGCAGGCGCCGAGCTGGGGCAGGGCGACGAACTCGTCGGCCTTGTGCGCCTGGTCGATGGAGCCGGGACCGCAGATCACGGCCGGAATGCCGAAGTGCTGGAAGTGGCCGGCCTCGGTGCCGTAGGCCACCGTGTCCACCTGGTTGGCGCCGGTGATCTCGCGCGCCAGCGCGATCGCCGGTGATGCCTCGTCCAGCACCAGGCCCGGATAGCTGGCACGCAACGCGGTTTCGAAGCGGGCCTCGGCGGCGCGGGCGCGATACTTCGGCAGCAGCTCACCGTCGGTGCGGCGCCTGATCAGGTCGACCAGCTTGGACGGGTCGCGGTCGGGCAGCGCGCGGTATTCCCATGTCACCAGCGCGTCGCGGCCGAGGATGTTCACCGCCGAGCCGCCGCTGATCATGTTCGCCTGCACCGTGGTATGCGGCGGGTCGAAGCGCGGATCGGTATCGGCGCGCAGATCGGTCCAGACGTCGTCCAGGAGCTTGATGAACTCGCCCGCCATCATCACGGCATTGGCGCCCTTCTCCGGCGCCGAGGAGTGGCCCTCGCGGCCGTGGCAATGGGTGTGCAGCACCGCGCCCGATTTGTGGGCGCCGACGACGCGCATGTCGGTCGGCTCGCCGATGATCGCGAGCGCCGGGGCGATGCCGGCGACGCGCAGGTCTTCGAGCAGGTTCGGCACGCCGGCGCAGCCGACCTCCTCGTCATAGGACAGCGCGAAATGGATCGGCCGCTTCAGCGTTGCCCGCGCGATCTCGGGCAGCAGCGACAGCGCCACGCCGATGAAGCTCTTCATGTCGCAGGTGCCGCGGCCGAACAGCCGGTTGTCGCGCACTACCGCGTGGAACGGATCGGACGACCACTCCTGCCCGTCTACCGGCACCACGTCGGTGTGGCCGGACAGCACATAGCCGCCGCCGGTATCGGGCCCCAGCGTTGCGAACAGGTTGGCCTTCTGCCGCGCCGCATCGAAGGTGCGGCGGCAGCGCGCGCCGGCCGCTTCCAGAAGCTCCTGCGCGAAATCGATCAGCGGAAGATTGGTGCCGCGGCTGGTGGTGTCGAATCCGATCAGCAGACGCACGAGGTCGAGCGGTTCAAGACGCGCCGCAGGGGATGACATATGAGATCAGCCCATCGACGAAGTTGGGTTGCCGATTACGGAGAGGAATTCCCGCCGCGTCTTGTCGTTGTTGCGGAATTCGCCAAGCATGGTGGAGGTCACCATGCTGACACCAGCCTTGTGCACGCCGCGCGTGGTCATGCACTGATGGCTGGCCTCGATTACCACCGCGACGCCCTTGGGTTCCAGCACCCGCTGGATGGTGTTGGCGATCTGCGCGTTCATCTTCTCCTGCACCTGGAGGCGCCGGGCATAAGCCTCGACCACGCGCGCCAGCTTGGAGATGCCGACCACCTTGTTGTTGGGCAGATAGCCGACATGCGCCTTGCCGATGATCGGCGCGAGATGATGCTCGCAGTGGCTCTCGAAGCGGATGTCGCGCAGCACGATCATGTTGTCGTAGCCCTCGACCTCCTCGAAGGTGCGGCGCATGTATTCTTCCGGGTCCTGCTCGTAGCCGGAGAACCAGTCCTCGAACGCCCGCGCCACGCGCGCCGGCGTATCGCGCAGGCCTTCGCGCGTGGGATCGTCGCCCGCCCATTCCAGCAGGGTGCGAACGGCGCGCTCGGCCTCTTCGCGCGAAGGGCGCTTCGGCACGGCGGCGAGCGGACGGGATTTGGACTGCGACATGAACCGGTCTCTTGGAAGGAAGACCACCACAATAGCCTTTCCGGGGCGTGGCAAGGAACCCACAGAAATGCAACGCTCCAGCGCGCCTTACGCTGCGTTCGCTTTGTATCTTGCTAGTGAATCTGCCGCTGCTCGTGGGGGCTTTCGAGCAAGAAGGCCGGGATTTCGGCCTCGAACGCCTCGCCGGTCGATGAGCGCATCTTGTATTTGCCGACCATGTAGCCCGACGCCGTCGGCAGCGGGCAGCCGCTGGTGTATTCGAACTTCTGTCCCGGCCCGATCACGGGCTGCGCGCCGACCACGCCTTCGCCCTGCACTTCCTTCACTACGCCGCGGCCGTCTGTGATGTGCCAGTAGCGCGAAAGAACCTGCACGGTTTCGGCGCTCTTGTTCTCGATCGTCACGGTGTAGGACCACATGTAGCGGTGGTCTTCCGGATCGGACTGATCGTCGAGGAAGGCGGGCCTGACGGCGACGCGGATGTTGCGGGTCGAGCGCTCGTACATGGTGAAAGTATCGTGATCGCATTCGACGCAATCAAGGTCGCCGGCGGCGCGCGGTTAACGTCGCGTTTTACTGTTGCTCCACGGTCACGTCGGTCTTCACCGAGTTCGCGATGAAGCACTCGCTGTGCGCGAGATGGTGAATTTGCGCGACCGTTTCAGCATCCGGTAAAGTTCCGGCGCCGAACTTTATGCGCGGGCGCAATGTGACGCGCGATACCCACAGTTTTCCGTTGGCGCCTTTCTCGAGGACACCGACAGCATTGTCTTCGTAGGAGTCGACGGTGAAGCGCTTGCGCGCCGCGATGGCGAGGAAGCTCAGCATGTGACAGGCGGCGAGCGCGGCGACGAAGGCCTCCTCCGGATCGACACGATCGGCGTCGCCGCGGAACGCCGGCGCCGCGGAACCCATGACGGTGACCGCGCCGTCCTTGAAGGTCACCGCATGCGCGCGATTGTAGGTGTCATAGGTGAAGTCGGCGCTGGTGCGGCGCCAGTGGACGGAGGCGTGATGTTCGCTCATGTATGCAGGCTACGCCTCGCGCAGCCAGCGGACCATATGCGGAAACGGCGGAACGCCCGCGTCCGGGGCGCGCTTGCGGTCGAAGGTCATGCCCAGCCATTGCAGCATGGGCACGCCGATGCCCTCGTTCGGCATGGCGTCCAGGATCGACTGGCTCCCGCCGCGATAGCCGTGCTCGTGGAATACGATCGCCGGATCGATTTTCAGGTGGAGCGCCGCGGCATAGGACCATGCGATGGCCATCATCTCCTCAGCGCCGTCCTTGCCGACATCGTGCACCAGCGCTGCTCGTGTTTGCGGCGGTGCAACGGCCAGATGCCCGGCTTCGTGCAGCAGGTCGCCGGGATACAGCAGGCGTTCTTCGTCCACGATGAGCGCGCCGTGGTCGATGTCGATGCCCGGAAGAGTGGTATCGCCGGTCACCGTGCCGCCGCGAACCTCGATGCCGATGCTGCGCAGGAACGCCGCGATCTGCCCAACGAGCGGATCGCCGAAGCTCACGCCGCCGCCAGCGCCTGGGCGAGGTCGTCGCAGAGATCGGCAGGGTCTTCGAGGCCCACCGACAGGCGCAGCAGCCCCGACGTTACGCCGAGCTCGGCACGCGCGGCCGGCGTCAGCTTCTGATGCGTCGTGGTCTCGGGATGGGTGATCAGGCTCTTCGCGTCGCCCAGATTGTTCGAGATGTCGATCAGCTTGAGCGCATTGCCGACCTTGAACGCGCCGGCCTTGCCGCCCCTTACCTCGAACGCGACCACGCCGCCGCCGCCTTCCATCTGGGCGCAGGCGAGATTGTGCTGCGGATGATCGGGACGGAAAGGATAGAGCACACGGGTGACGTTCTTTTGCTCCGCCAGGAAGTCGGCGACGGTCGCCGCGGCTTCGCAATGGGCGCGCATGCGCAGGTCGAGCGTCTCCAGGCTCTTCAGATGGATCCACGCGTTGAACGGGCTGATCGACGGGCCGGTGTTGCGGATGAAGGACTGCAGATGGTCCTTCAGGAAGTCCTCCTTGCAGAGGATCACGCCGCCCAGCGCACGGCCCTGGCCGTCGATGTACTTGGTCGCCGAGTGGATGACGATGTCGGCGCCGAACTCCATCGGCCGCTGGAGCACAGGCGTCGCAAACGCGTTGTCCACCACCAGCCGCGCGCCGCCGTCACGCGCGATCTTCGCGACCGCCTTCATGTCGACGATGGCGAGCGTCGGGTTCGACGGGGTCTCCAGGAACAGCATCCTGGTGCCGGGCCGCATCGCCGCCGCCCACTGGCCGATATCGCCGCCGTCGACCAGCGTGCTCTGGATGCCGAAGCGCGGCAGGATTTCTTCGATCACATGGCGGCACGAGCCGAACATCGCCTTCGCCGCCACCACGTGATCGCCCACGCGCAGCGCGGAGAGGAACGTCGCCGTCACCGCCGCCATGCCGCTGGCGGTCGCTCGCGCCACCGGCGCGCCTTCAAGCGCGGCCATGCGCTGCTCGAACATGGTGACGGTCGGATTGCCGAAGCGGGAGTATTGGTAGCCCTCTGCTTCACCCTTGAAGCGGGCCTCCGCTTCCTCCGGCGCCTCGTACGCGTAACCCGAGGTCAGGAACAAAGCTTCGGAGGTCTCCTGAAACGGCGTGCGCATTGTGCCGCCGCGCACAGCCAAAGTGCGTGCGCGCCATTTTCCGGGCTTTTTGTTCGTTGCCATGCAGTTTTGTTGCGCGCTTGGCAGCGGGGGTCAAGTTTCATATGGTCGCGCCGCATTGGGAGCAGACATGAGCGATTTGAAGGCCATCAGCCACCATACAGCACTTATCTATACGATGGTCATCATGTCGGCAGCCGACGGTTCCATGAGCGAAAAGGAGCTGCGGATCATCAGCGAGCTCACCAAGTCGCTGCCGTCGTTCCATGGCTTCGACCATAGCCGCCTCCTGGCGGTGTGCCAGGATTGCGCTGCGATCCTGAAGGAACCGGACGGCGCCGATGCTGTGATGGGGCTGATCGACGAAGGTCTGCCGGACATCCTTCACGAGACCGCCTATTGGGTGGCGCTGGAAGTCGCGCTGGCGGACCGGCGCATCGCGCTGGAAGAGGTGCGGATGCTGGATGTGCTGCGCCGCCGCCTGGAGATCGACAAGCTCACGGTCGCCGCCATCGAGCGCGGCGCGCGCGCCAAGTACCAGATCCCTTGAAGCGGCTCCTGCTGTTGCGTCACGCCAAGACCGAGCCCGGTGGCGCCGGTATCGACGACCATGAGCGCGCGCTGATGGCGCGCGGCCGCGAGGACGCGCCGAAGCTCGGCCGCTACATCCGAAAGCAGGGCTACGATCCGGAGCTGATCCTGTCTTCGACGTCGCGCCGCACGGTCGAGACCGTGAACCTTGTGACCGAGGAGTTGTCGAGCGGGTCTCGCGTCGACTACCGGGAAGCGCTTTATCTTGCCCCGCCGGAGGTGATCCTGTCCTTGATCCGCCTCGCGCCCGACAAGATCACGAGCGCGATGGTCGTTGGGCACAATCCGGGGCTGGAACAGCTCGCCGGCCTGCTCGCACGCGAGCCGCTGAAGCGCAAGGAGCGCGACCGTTTCGACCTGCTCGAAGAAAAATTCCCGACGGCCGCGCTGGCCGTCCTGGATTTCGACATCATCCACTGGCGCGACGTCGAACGAGGCGAGGGGATGTTGAAGGACTTCGTCCGCCCTCGCGATGTCTGATGCGCTACCGCCGTCCGAACTGGAACAGCGTATCCGCGCGGCGCTGCCCGATCTGCCATTCACCACAGCGGTCGCGGTGAACTATGGCGACGACAACCATGTCGCGGTGCTGGACGGCACCTGGATCGCGCGCTTCCCGCGTAGCGACGAGCAGCGCAGCCGCTTCATTGCCGAACTCAACCTGCTGCGCGCCTTGCGCGACGTCAGCCGCGTGCGCGTGCCGCTGTATGAGCACGTCGCGCCGGATCGCAGCATGGGCGCCTATCGCATGATCCGTGGCAACGAGATGCGTCCGCCGGTGTTCGCCGCGCTCGACGCGCCGGTACAGCACACAATCCTGGCGGAGATGGGTGGCTTCCTGGGCGCGCTGCACGCGCTGCCCGAGTCAACCATCGAGCAGCCGGACGGTTTCGTGCAGCGCACGTGGTCGGGCGAGCAGTTCGCGGCGCTCTATCGTGGCATACGGCGGGCCAAGATCGCGCGCGTCGTGCCGGCGGGTGCGATGGCGCGGTTCGACGCATTCCACGAAGCGTTTGAGAAGGTGCCGCCGGGCCTGTCGCGGCTGGCGCACAACGATCTCTCCGATGATCACATCCTGCTGCGCGACATCGGCGTGTTGGCCGGCGTGATCGACTTCACGGACGCTTCGTTCGGCGACCCTGCAACCGACTTTGCCTGGTTCTGGCGGCTGGGCGAAGCCGCGCTCGATCACGTGCTGGCGCACTACCCACTGGCGGCCGAGGACCCAGGCCTGAAGGCCCGCGCCCACTGGACGTTCGTGCGCTACCTCATCAACCAGATCTGGTATGGCGACAGCGCCAGGTGGAACCTGCCGCTCGACGAAGCGCTTGTGGAGATCGACGCGCACATCAGTCAATTGGGGCTCTAGGCTAATCCCAGCCGTGCGAACTGTTCGTCGGGCGCCTCGACCGCCTTGAGCGCCTCACGCAGCATCGCCGCGAAGTCTTTCTCCAGTCCCGATCCCGCAAGATTGTTTTCCTCGTTCGGATCGTTCGACAGGTCGTAGAGGTGGTTGCCACTGAAACGGGCGGCGGCCCAGTACGGCACCGGATCGCTCTCGTCCCAGGTCTGGCGGATCACCGGCACTCTGCTGCCGGGCATGCGGTCGAGCCGGGCCCGTTCGTCGGGCAGCGGCATCTCCTGCTCGCGCGTCAGGAAATGCGTCGGCATGGTGGACCAGCGGTTCGACCATGCGCCGAGCGGGCGGTTCTTCTCCGTCGGCGCGCGCGCGTATTTGTGGCGGCCGTCGATCAGGTGCACTTCGCGCCCCCACACGCCGGCCAGCAGCCAGTCGCGCACGGCCGGTTTCTCGCCCGACAGGAGCGGCAGCAGCGATTTGCCATGCGTGCGCTGCCGCACCTTGTCCTCGATACCGAACATCTGCGCGAGCGTGGCGAAGATGTCGACGCTGGTCGTCAGCGCGTCGTTCGTGCCCGCCTTCAGTCCCGGCGCCGCGATCATCAGCGGAATGTGGCCGAGCGTCTCGTACATCGGGACCGCGGGTTTACCCCACACGTCCTTCTCGCCAAGGTAGTGGCCGTGATCGGTGCAGAGGATGACGACGGTGTCGTCCCACAGCTTCTTATCGTCGATCTTGTCCAGCACCCTGCCGAGCCAGTGATCGATCATGGTGAGCTTCGCGCCGTAGCGCGCGCGGATCTGGCGGCCCTCGGCCTCCTTCATCACACCCCGTTTGACGAGGCCGACACCGTAAGGCGGCCAGATCAGCGGCGGCCCTTCGCGCTCTGGCATGTACCGATCGATGTAGCTGTCTGGCGTGTCGAACGGTTCGTGCGGATCGAACTCGTCGACGAACAGGAAGAAGCGGTCATGCGCGCCGGCGTTGTCGTTCAGCCAGTTCGCCGCTGCCTGCATGGTGCGTGGGCCGGGGAAATCCGCTTCGCCTTTGAAGTAGCCGCGCGAGTTGTCGTACGGCATATGGCGCTGGAAGCCGATATGCGGCGATCCTGCCCACGACGGATCGGCCTTTGTCTTCCACGCGTCGCCCTCGTGCCCGCGCTGGTAGTCCCAGGCCGTGAAGTCGACGTGGTAGTTCTCCCCGCCGGTCTCGAACAGATGCGGATGGTCGCTAATGAGCTGGCTGACCACGCCTGCCTTTCGCAGGGGATAGGTGATCGCGTCTTCCCACAACTCGACCGAACCCCAGGGCCGCCACAGAAAATCCCATGCACCGCACAGGATGTCGTGCCGCGCCGGCATGCAGGGCAGCGACGCCGAATAGTGCCTCGTGAAGCGCACCGAACGCGCCGCAAGGCGGTCGAGGTTCGGCGTCGCGAACTCGCGGCCGCCATAGGCGCCGACCATGTGGCGGTTGAGACTGTCGAGGAGAAGAACGATCGCGTTCTTCGCGACGCCGGTCATCGGGCGTGGCTGCGCTCGGCCAGCGCCAGCGTCTTCCAGCCGAACGCGGTTTCCGGAACCTGGTCGCCCATCATGCGTGCGGTGCGCTCGGCAACCGTGCGCCCGCCCATGGTCTCATAGAAGAAACGGGCGTTGTTCCGCGCATGCGCCCAGATTACGCAGGAAGAGAACCCGCGCGCCCGCAGCACCGCGAAGCCGCCCCTGAGCAGCGCACGGCCCACGCCGCGGCCGTAGAACGACGGATCGACGTAGAGGGTATAGACCTCGCCGTCATAACCGACGCTGCGGTCGCGCGACGGTCCCATGCTCGACATGCCGATGAGGCCGTGGTTCGCGTCTTCCGCCACCAGCACCGTCTCGCGCTTCTGGGCGCGGATCGCCGCCTGCCAGCGCGCGGTCTGCCCCTTTTGCGTCATCGAGCATAGCAGCGCGCGCGACAGAACGGCCGGATAGGTATCGTGCCAGCTTTCGATGTAGATGCGCGCGACTTCCGCCGCGTCCCTGGGACGCGCAACGCGGATGGTGAGCGCGAGATCATCCATGCGCGAAGCTTCGCGCAACGTCGCGCGGTCGGCAAGCGCGAAATCGCTAAGCGTCGATGTGTGCGCCACGTGGCAAGCATTGAAGTGTGTGACACGGTTAGCACCGAGGGACTGCGATCAGCAAAAACCCCTAAGTCGGAATCGACTCGCGATTGCGCTTCATCAATGCACGCGCCCTAGCGTCCGTTCATCATTGTGGCAAAGCTGCGCCTAAGGAGGCTGTGATGCGAATGCCGCTGCCGTCACAAATGATGCCCAATGCATGGACAACCGTCATAACCGGCGTACACTCGAATCAAATCGGCCAAGCTGGCATTGAAGTTAGCTATGGGCTGGGCGGATCAGTGGAAGGACACGCAAGGGAAGGCGGTCGCACGGGTTGTGCGGACGGACGTGGTCGCTTGTCGCCTGAATGGAACCTAAACGGTCTATTTGGTTTGTTGTTAAGAAGAATGGCGCATCCTCTCGGGGGAAAACGCATCACGTGAACGTGGAGTTGGCACGCTTGTAAGAGACGCGCACCGACCCGACATGTCAGTCAGGAGGTAGGCGCTGAAGAGGAGTCAGAGGTTATGAGTTCGCTCGACGTCTTTGACATCTTTACCCGCGATTATCAGCGGGAGCGGTTCGAGACCATGTCGCTGCGCGACTGGCTGCTTGCCGCGCGCGACGACAAGATGATGTACGCGACGCCGCCGGAGCGCATGGTGGCCGCGATCGGTGAGCCCGAACTGGTCGACACCGCGCAGGACAGCCGCCTCGCCCGCCTGTTCTCCAACCGCACGATCAAGACCTACAAGGCGTTCGACGGCTTCTACGGGATGGAAGACACGATCGAGCGCATCGTCGGCTACTTCAAGCACGCCGCGCAGGGTCTCGAGGAGCGCCGCCAGATACTCTATCTGCTGGGCCCGGTCGGCGGCGGCAAGTCCTCGCTCGCCGAGCGGCTCAAGGACCTGATGGAGAAGGACCCCATCTACGTGCTCAAGGCCGGCGACCATCTCAGCCCGGTGTTCGAGTCGCCGCTCGGCCTCTTCCGCTCGCAGGAGCTGATCAACCTGCTCGCCGAGAAATACGGCATCGAGCGGCATCGCCTGGGCCAGCTGATGAGCCCGTGGGCGGTCAAGCGCCTCGACGAGTTCGGCGGCGACATCTCGAAGTTCGAGGTGGTGAAGCTTTATCCCTCCAAGCTGCGCCAGATCGCGATCGCCAAGACCGAGCCGGGCGATGAGAACAACCAGGACATCTCCTCGCTGGTCGGCAAAGTCGATATCCGCAAGCTCGAGCATTTCAGTCAGAACGATCCTGACGCCTATTCCTTCTCCGGTGGCCTCTGCCACGCCAACCAGGGGCTGATGGAATTCGTGGAGATGTTCAAGGCACCGATCAAGGTCCTGCATCCGCTGCTGACCGCGACGCAGGAAGGCAACTACACCGGCACCGAGACGCTTGGCCCGATCCCGTTCAACGGCACCATCCTCGCGCATTCCAACGAGGCCGAGTGGACCACGTTCAAGAACAACCGCAACAACGAAGCCTTCCTCGACCGCATCTGCGTCGTCACCGTGCCCTATTGCCTGCGCGTGACGGAGGAGACCGCGATCTACAAGAAGCTGCTCGACGGCTCGAACCTCGGCGCCGCGCGGACCGCGCCCGAGACGCTGGAGATGCTGGCCAAGTTCTGCGTCTCGACCCGCCTCAAGGAGCATGAGAACTCGAACATCGTGTCCAAGATGCGGGTGTATGACGGCGAAAAGCTGAAGGACACCGACCCGAAGGCCAAGACCTTGCAGGAATACAAGGACATGGCCGGCATCGACGAAGGCATGGCAGGCATCTCCACGCGCTTCGCCTACAAAACGCTGTCTGAGACCTTCAACTACGACGTAACCGAAGTCGCGGCCGATCCGGTGCACCTGATGTACGTGCTGGAGCAGGCGATCAAGCGCGAACAGTTCCCCGACGACACCGAGAAGAAATATCTCGAGTTCATCAAGGCCGAGCTGGCGCCGCGCTATGCCGAGTTCATCGGCAAGGAAATCCAGAAGGCGTATCTCGAATCCTACGGCGAGTACGGCCAGAACCTGTTCGACCGCTACATCGCCTATGCCGATGCCTGGATCGAAGACCAGGACTTCAAGGACGCCGACACAGGCCAGCTCTTGAACCGCGAGGCGCTCGACAACGAGCTCAGCAAGATCGAGAAGCCGGCCGGCATCGCCAATCCGAAGGACTTCCGCAACGAGGTCGTGAAGTTTGCGCTGCGCTACCGAGCCCAGAACGACGGGCGCAATCCGAACTGGACGGCGTATGAGAAGATTCGCTCGGTGATCGAGAAGCGCATGTTCACTCAGGTCGAAGACCTTCTGCCGGTGATCAGCTTCGAGTCCAAGAAGGACAACGAGACGGCCAACAAGCACAACGAGTTCATCAAGCGCATGCTCGCCCGCGGCTACACGCCCCGGCAGGTCCGCCGCCTTGTCGAGTGGTACATGCGCGTGAACAAGGCGGGGTAGCGGAGCGCGTGCGGTGACTCACTTTGTCGATCGCCGCCTCAATCCGAAGGGCAAGTCGCTGGCCAACCGGCAGCGCTTCCTGCGGCGCGCACGGGCGCAGATTCGCGACGCGGTGCAGAAATCGCTGAAGGACGCGGCTGTCGCCGACATCGGCAAGGAACGCAAGATCAAGATATCGACCAAGGGCACGGGCGAGCCGCGTTTCCGGCTCGACCCGAAAGCCTCCGGCGAACGCGACTTCGTGCTGCCCGGCAACCGCGAGTTCATGCCAGGCGACAGCATCGACAAGCCGAAGTCCGGCCAGGGTGGCGGCGGCAAGGACGCGTCGGACTCGGGAGAGGGCGAGGACGATTTCGAGTTCACGATGACCCAGGACGAAATCCTGGACATCTTCTTCGAAGACCTCGAACTGCCGAACCTCGTCCGCACCACGCTGAAGGAGACGCCGAACAAGAAGTGGCAGCGCGCCGGAATCACCACCGCGGGTTCGCCGACGCAGATCAACCTCCTGCGCACCATGCGAAACTCCTACGGGCGCCGCCTCGCGCTCAAGCGCCCAACGCCGAAGGACGTGGCGGAGCTGGAAGAGCAGTTGTTGGCGGCCGAGCAGGAAACGCCGGTTGACGGGGAAAAGATTTCGGCACTGAAGGAACGGCTTGCCAGGGCCATCGCGAAGCGCAAATGGGTCAGCTTCATCGATCCGATCGACGTGCGCTTCAATTCCTTCACCGAACAGCCGGTGCCGACCTCGCAGGCGGTGATGTTCTGCCTGATGGACGTGTCGGGCTCGATGGGCGAGCGCGAGAAGGACCTCGCCAAGCGCTTCTACATGCTGCTGCACCTGTTCCTGAAGCGGCGCTACAAGAAGGTGGACGTCGTCTTCATCCGGCACACCCACGATGCGCAGGAGGTGAACGAGCAGGAATTCTTCTATTCCCGCCAGTCCGGCGGCACCATCGTCTCCACCGCGCTCGAAAAGATGCTGGAGATCCAGAAAGCGCGCTACGCCACGGCCGACTGGAACATCTACGCGGCGCAGGCGTCCGACGGCTACACGCAGTCGGGCGACGCACGCACCTGCGTGGAGATGCTGAACCAGCAGATCATGCCGCTCTGCCAGTACTATGCCTATATCGAGATCCTGGACGAGCGCGAGATGGAAGTGTTCGCCTCTGAAGACAGCGGCGCCGAGCTCTGGCGCGCCTACCGCACCGTGGCCTCGGAGTGGGACAACTTCGCCACGAAACGCATCGCCAAGCCGGCGGACATTTTCCCGGTCTTCCGCGAGCTGTTCAAGAAGGCGGAGGGCAGCCATGGCTGACTATCTCTTCACCGATTCCGAATGGGACTTCGCCACGGTCGAGCGCACCTACAAGGCGATCGAGGAGATCGCGCTCAACGACCTGAAGCTCGACGTCTATCCCAACCAGATCGAGATCATCTCGTCCGAGCAGATGCTCGACGCCTACTCCTCCATCGCCATGCCGCTGATGTACAACCACTGGTCCTTCGGCAAGACCTTCGCGCGCGAAGAGGCGATGTACCGTGCCGGCTATTCCGCGCTTGCCTACGAGGTGGTGATCAACTCCAGCCCGTGCATCTCCTACCTGCTCGAAGAGAACACCATGACCATGCAGGCGCTGGTGATGGCGCATGCGGCGTTCGGGCACAATCACTTCTTCAAGAACAACTATCTGTTCCGCCAGTGGACCAATGCCGAAGGCATCATGGACTACCTGGCCTTCGCCAAGAAATACATTGCCGCCTGCGAGGAGCGTTACGGCCACGACGAGGTCGAAGCCGTACTCGACTCGGCGCATGCGCTGATGCACCAGGGCGTCTTCCGCTACCGCCGCCCGCCGCGCCCGTCGAAGGAAAAGCTGCTCGAAAAGCGCCGCCGCCGCGCCCAGTATGAGGAAAGCGCCTACAACGAGTTGTGGCGCACGCTGCCGTCCGGCGTCGAGCCGCCTGCCGCCAACCCGACGACCGCGATCGACGAGGATTTCGGCGGCGAGGTAAGGCTGCCGGAAGAGAACCTGCTCTATTTCATCGAAAAGAACTCACCGACACTGAAGGCGTGGCAGCGCGAGACGCTGCGCATCGTGCGCAACCTGGCGCAGTACTTCTATCCGCAGCGGCAGCTCCAGGTGATGAACGAAGGCTGCGCCACCTTCGTGCACTACACGATCATGAACCTGATGTACGACCGCGGCCTGATCACCGAAGGGTCGTGGATGGAGTTCATGCACTCCCACACTTCGGTGGTGTTTCAGCCGGAGTTCTCCGACCGCCGCTACCACGGCTTCAACCCGTACGCGCTGGGCTACGGGATGATGAACGACATCAGGCGCATCTGCGAAAATCCCACAGCGGAAGACCGCGACTGGTTCCCGCAGTTCGCCGGCAACGGCGACTGGATCGGTACGCTCAAGGATGCGTGGGCGAATTACCGGGACGAGAGCTTCATCGAGCAGTTCCTCTCGCCGAAGCTGATGCGCGATTTCCGGATGTTCGCGCTCTACGACAAGGCGGAGGCGTCCACCTTCAAGGTGTCAGCGATCCACAATGACGACGGCTATCGCCGCGTGCGCTCCAACCTGGCGCGTCAGTACGATGTCGGCACCGCCGACCCTTATATTCAGGTCACCGGTGCCGACCTCAAAGGCAACCGTACTTTGTTCCTGTCTCACGACATGCATCGTGGTGTCCCCCTGCACAATCAGACAAAGGAGCTTGTTCTCGGCCACATCGAGCGCCTGTGGGGCCACGATGTGAAGCTGGAAGAACGCGCTGCCTAGCTGTGGGCAGGGGTGGGGGCCGAAGCCACCGAGATCGTCTCAACCGTGGCCGTCTTCGGCGCCGGCTGGAGCGCGGACACCGACGTCACTTCCAGGAACAGGAACGCAGCGGCCGCAATCGCGACCCACGGCAGGACCCGTGACACAGGGTTGTCGGTTGTTTCGTTTTCGTAAGTCATAGCCCACTCCTTCAATTTCGGGCCGGTGTGTCCCCTTTGGGTTTCGGCCACACCGCAGAAATGGGGTGCAGTGGGCAGTTCGCAATAGTGGACTGTCCGATTACGAAGTATCCGGGGCATGCGGATTTCGCATGCATCCGCCACTTGTAGTTCTCGCATCGCATAACGATGTCAGCAGGACCGGCCGAGGCAGCCCCTTTGAACGGGGCCTGCCGCCATGCCACGCTAATCTCCGCTAACAAGGGAGACAGGCGATGGCAAAGCGCACGCTGGAAACCGGCACGCAGGATCTGCTGGCTCATGTGGAAGATGGCGTTGCCGTCATCGTCATGAACCGGCCGGAGCGGCGCAATGCGCTGTCCGGCGGCATGCTGACGGCCATGTCGCGGATGCTGTCGGAGGCCGAGAGCGACCCCGCGGTGGCCTGCGTGGTGCTGACCGGCGCGGGCGGCGCCTTCTGCGCCGGTGGCGACGTGAAGGGCATGGCCGACGGAACAGGTGGCGGCTCGACCGCAGCGGCCGGGGCCGATCTGGATAGCCGCATCTTCTCGCAGCGCATCAGCCAGCGCGGCACGGCAGCCAAGCTCTACCGCATGCCCAAGCCGACCATCGCCGCCATCCCGGGCGCGGCGGCGGGCGCGGGCCTGTCGCTGGCGCTCTCCTGCGACCTGCGCATCGCGGCGGAGAACGCGGTGATGACCACGGCGTTCGCCAGGGTTGGCTTCTCCGGCGATTACGGCGGCACCTATTTCCTCAGCCAGCTTGTCGGCACGGCGAAGGCGCGCGAACTCTACTACCTGTCCGACCGCATCGACATGAAAGAGGCGCACCGCCTGGGCCTGGTGAACTGGGTCGTGCCGGCGGCGGAGCTGGAGGCGAAGACGCGCGAGCTGGCGCAACGTCTCGCGAAAGGGCCGCGTGTCGCCTATCGCTACATGAAGGAGAACATCAACCGCGTCGCGACCGGCGCCGACGTGGAGGAGTGCATGGACCTCGAAGCCACGCACCATGTCCACACCGGTTTCACCGAGGACCACAAGGAAGCGGCCAAGGCCTTCGTCGAAAAGCGCGACCCCGTGTTCAAGGGCCGCTGACGCGGAAAATTTCTACAATCGCGACCGGCGCGAGAGGTGCTACGCAGGGACGCCAAAAAAGGTTGGGGGGACATGGGAAGGATAATCGCAGGCGCCGTTGTCGGCGTCGTGGCGTGGTTTGTCGTGGCGCTCGGCATCGCATTCGTGCTGGGCAAGGTGGCGCCGGACCTTGACGCGGCGCTGAAGGCTCACGCGACAGTGACCGCGCTGGCAGAGCGCCTGATGATCAGCTTCGCTGGATCGCTGATCGGTGGCTATCTCGCGGTGCTGATCGCAAACAGCCGCGCCGCCCTGATCGCCGGTGTGCTGCTACTTCTGTTCTGGGGCACCTACCATGTCATGGTGATCTGGCACCAGTTCCCGGTGTGGTACCATCTGACGTTCTTCGTCTCGCTTCCGCTGCTTGCAATGGCTGGTGCAAGGCTCGCGAGGCGGTAGGTTACGCTGCTTTGGCGATCACGACGCGAGACAGCGGAAACATTGCCGTCATCGTCGTGCCGACATTGGGCTCGCTTTCGACGATCAGCGTACCGTCGTGCATCTCGATCAGCGACTTGGAGACAATGCGAGACCGCTTCCTCGCCTGCCAGGCGCCGCGATCCCTCCGAGGCGCAGATGCTGAGCACCAGCCCGCCCGCGTCAAGAATGATCTCGACCGCATCGCCTCCGTGATACACAACGTCGGCCAAGTGCACTCCCCGGACACGGATATCAGCGAACCGTCAATTCTGGCGGCTTCCCAGCGCTGTCCCGTTTATGAATTCGAACGATAGGACGGACTTACACGAAGTCGTAACGCTTCATTAGGCATGGCTTTCCGAGATCAGCCGCCGGAAAAGCGCTGGAGTTGCGCCACTTCCGCGATCGCAGTCTGCCTCAAGCCTTCGCACCGCTCCGTGCGGGAGCTCTTCTCTCGAGTTGCCACGCGACAGCCAGTGCTACGAGCAGGATCGCCAGATTAGCGACGTTGAACGGCATGCCCGGCACCTCCACCGGGAGGGTGCGGTAGAAATAGAGGTTCGCCACACCCAGCACTATCTCTGCCGTCTGCAATACGAGCGCAATGGTGACGAGGTCGCGCCGCTTCCACAGCACGAACACCTGGAACCCGGCCATCACCAGTTGATGGAAGCCCATTCCGGCGAACAGACTCAGGATCGTTTGCGCGTTGGTCGAGAGGTCGAGGCCGGCGATCGAATGCGCGCCGCCATCGGGTGCGAAGGCATGGACGCAGCCGCGGAAGACGTTGATCAGAACGAACAACGCCAGCACTGCCCGTGGCACAAACCGCATCAGAACGGCCTCTGCTGTACGCGGATCAGCAACTGTCCTTCCAGCCCTGCCGCGCGGTGCACGCCGATCTCCGACACCTCGGGTGAGGTCGCAATCTTCGCGAACGCAGATGCCGAGGGATATTCGACCAGCGCAACGATGTCCCACATCTGCTCGACCTCGCCGATCACCAGCTGCTCGATGGCAGCCTGGAAGACGAAGCGGCCCCCGTTCTTCTCCACGACCTTTCGCATCGCCTCGCCATAGAGCATGTACGCTTCACGTCCGGTGAGCGCCGTGGCGCGGCCGTCGGCATAGACCGCCTTGTCCCTGAACTTGAGCAGGTTGAGCATGACGATCGGCTCTGCCGATGGATTGCCCATCAGCGCCGCGATCCGATCCGCCGTTGGATAGATGTGATTTTCGATCTTCACATGCCCCTCCCGGTCCATTTGCGAACCAAGATTCCGGAAAATCGGGACCCCGTCCAGTCCTTTGTCAATCATTCCCCGACAGCATCAGGGTCGGGACCCCGCCAGTGCCGCTGCGCACGGTGAAGACAGAAGTGCCCGGTTTGCGGCCCTTGCGCACTTCCGACACGTCGATCCCCGCCGCGGCGATACGCGCCCAAGCGGCCTCGGGGTCTTTCACGCGCCACGCCAGGCCGCCGAACTTGTCCTTCGCGTCGCTGACCGGCGCTTTCAGGTTCTGGCCGATTTCCACGATCGCGTCGCCGGTGCGGAAGAAGAGCTGCCTTGCGCCCCATTGCTCGTTGGCGCGATCCAGCCGCAGGTCGAGCCCCAGCCGCCCGCCATACAGCGCCACCGCGCGTTCGGCATTCGGTGTGTGCACCACCACGTGATCCAGCGCGTGCACCGACGCGTCGCCGAACTGCGGGATTGCTGACGGCCAGCGCCGTGCGTCCGGCTTGTTCTCTACCATGAACAGCGACACGCCGTTGCCGCTGGCGCGCTTCATCATCGCGATCTTCCAGCGGCGCTCGCGGCCGTCCGCATCCTGCGACATGGTCTCGTGCGGCGGCTGGAGTTGCAGGCCGCGCCGCTCGAACAGCTGGATCGCCTCTTCCAGGTCCGGCACCGAGAAGCCGAGCCCGAAAATGCCCTCCCCGAATGTCGCGATTTCGTTGCGGATGGCGTCCGCGCCTTCACTGTCGCCGTCGGCCGCCACAACGTCCAGCGCCATGTTGCCGAACTGGAACCAGGCGTGCTTCCACGCGCTCGTGCCGCCACGCCAGTTGGGCGAGACGCCAAAGATCGTCTCGTAGGCGCGCACGGTGGCGTCAAAGTCCTTTACCTCGATGCCGATGTGGTCGATGCCGGTGATCATGCGCTGAGCATACCGCGCGCCTGATTGCGCCGCCACCGCTGGTGCTGTGGCTCCGCGTGCCTTATCTCAACGGGATGGACGCTATCGAAGCTGCCAATGCCGTTCTGTTGCTGGGCTCCGCGCTGATTATCGCGGGCATCCTGTCCAGCCTGATCGCCACGCGTTTCGGCGCGCCGATGCTGCTCGTCTTTCTGGGCGTCGGTATGCTGGCAGGCGAGGACGGCCCGCTGCACCTGGCGTTCAGCGACTATCACATCGCCAATCTGATCGGTTCGCTGGCGCTCAGCGTGATCCTGTTCGATGGCGGGCTGCGGACGCGCCTCTCCGCCTTTCGCGGCCTGTTCGCGCCGTCGCTGGTGCTGGCCACGGTCGGCGTGGTGATCACCGCCGGTCTCACTGGCGCCGTGGCGCACTACCTGCTCAACCTCGGCCCGGCAGAGAGCTTCCTGCTCGGCGCTGTGGTCGCCTCTACCGACGCGGCGGCGGTGTTCTTCCTCATGCGCACCGGCGGCGTGCAGTTGCGCCACCATTCTGGCGGCATCCTTGAACTTGAATCCGGCACCAACGATCCCGTCGCCGTATTCCTCACCATCGCCACGATTACTTTCATGACCGCGCAGAACGGCATGAGTCCGCTCGCGGTTGCGAGCTTCCTGCTCCAGGAGGGCGGGATCGGCGCGGTCATCGGCCTCGCCGGAGGGTTCGTGCTGGTGTGGTCGCTGAACCGGATACAGCTTCCTGCCGGCCTGCATCCTCTGCTCGCCGTCGCGGGTGCGGTGCTGATCTTCGCGGTTGCCGGCGTCGCGCATGGCTCCGGCTTCTTCGCCGCCTATATCGCGGGGCTGGTCGTCGGAAACCGGCCGGTGCGCGCCTATGCTGGCATCCTGTCGCTCAACGACGCGATTACGTGGCTGGCGCAGATCGTGATGTTCCTGGTGCTCGGCCTGCTGGCGACGCCGCACCGCCTGCTAGGCCTGGCAATTCCCGGACTCGGCATCTCCCTCTTCCTGATCTTCGTCGCGCGCCCCATCGCCGTCTGGGCCAGCCTGCAATTCTTCGGCTTCAACTGGCGCGAAAAGACCTTCGTGAGCTGGGTGGGCTTGCGCGGTGCCGTCAGCATCTTCCTTGCGGCGATCCCCACGCTGGTCGGCCTGCCGCAAGCCTCGCTCTATTTCGATATCGCGTTCTTCGTGGTGATCGTGTCGCTGGTGTTGCAGGGCTGGACGACCAAATGGGTCGCCGAGCGCCTCGGCCAGACCGTGCCGCGCCGCATCCAGCCGGTGCAGCGCATCGAGATCGACCTGCCGGGCCAGACCGATGTCGAGATGGTCGGATATCCCGTGCTGCCCGACAGCCGCGCGCTCAACGTCGCCGCGATGCCGTACTGGAGCCGCGTCGCGATGGTGATCCGCAACCGCGAAATCCTGGAGCCGTCCGCGGCGGGCAAGCTCAAATCCGGCGACTACGCCTACTTGCTCGGCCCCGCGTTGCGCGTGCCGCGGCTCGACGGCCTGTTCGCGCCGCTCGCCGTTGCGTCAGGCGTCGACGACAGTGATGCGGAGTTCGAAATCCACGGCTCTACGCCCCTCGCCACTTTGGCCGCGATGTACGACCTCACGCTCACCGCCATGGACGGCAATCAGACCATCGCCCAACTCTTCGCCGAGCGCTTCGACAACGCCCCCGACCTCGGCGACGCGCTTCCGCTCGCCAATGTCATTCTCACCGTCCGCAAGCTCGACGGCGACGAAGTGCTCGAAGCAGGCCTGCGCTTCGACGAAGAGCAAAGGGCGCGGCCCTCGCGGGTCCGCGCCTTTGCCAGAAGATTCTTCCTCCCCCGTTCAACGTGGAGGGGGACCAACGCGTAGCGTTGGTGGAAGGGGGCCCGAACGTGCGCGTCGCGCCTACCCGACGAGCGGCTGGTCCTGGACGCGGGCGAAGAATTTCTGGCTCTGCTCGCCGCCCTGATTGTAGTGCTTGGCCGTCGACCAATCCATGATCTTGCCGATGTTGGCCGCCACGTCGTCCGCGGTCGCCTTGTGGCCGAGGTTCACGCCATCGGTCTCGACCAGCTGCGCCGCCGCGAACACGCCGGCCGCCGCGGTCAGGATCGTGCCCGTCGGCGCTTCTTCGCTCACCAGATAGACCACAGCCGGGGTGACGTATTCCGGCTTCAGCATCTCGAGGATGTTCGGCGGCATCAGGCCTTCCGTCATGCGCGTGCCCGCGACCGGGCAGATCGCGTTGACCTTGATGTTGTCCTTGGCGCCTTCCAGTTTCAGCGTGTTCATGAAGCCGATCAGCGACAGTTTCGCCGCGCCGTAATTGGTCTGGCCGAAATTGCCGTACAGGCCGGTGGACGAGGTCGTCACCACGATGCGGCCATATTGCTGCTTCTTGAAGATCTCCCACAGCGCCTTGCAGGGCTTGACCGTGCCCATCAGGTGCACCGCCATCACGGCGTCGAAGTCCTTCATCTCCATCTTGGCGAAGGACTTGTCGCGCAGGATGCCGGCATTGGCGACCAGGATGTCGACGCGGCCCCACTTGTCCATCGTCTGCTGGACCAGGTGCTGCACGCCCGCGTCGTCGCTGACCGAGGCGCCGTTCGCGATCGCTTCGCCGCCCGCGCCGGTGATCTGCTTCACGACGGCTTCGGCGGCGGCGGAGTTGCCGCCGGTGCCGTCGACCGCACCGCCCAGATCGTTCACGACCACCTTGGCGCCGCGCCGCGCCAGCTCGAGCGCGTGCTCTTTGCCGAGGCCGCCGCCGGCGCCGGTGACGATGGCAACCTTGCCCTTGAACTCGATGGTCATGACGAAAGACTCCCTATGGGAAAGCGTGGAATGACAGGGCCGGAGTGATGGCGCAGCCCCGCGGAACGGTCAAGCCACCGCCGGTTTGCGGCCAAAATACCGCCTGATGGCGCGGTTGGCGGGCAGCTCGATAGTGGTGCACAGGAACCAGCCCCACACCACGCAAACCAGCAGCAGCGCGAACGGCTCCGGCCACCAGATCAGGTCGCCGAAGCGGATGCCGAAGATCAATGTGTCGTCCGCCGGATAGCCGCTCTCGAAGAAGCGGATGAGCTGGAGCCACACCGTCTGGCCGATATAGATCGCGAACGACCACTCGCCGAGCTTCTGGAGGATCGGCAGCTGCATGAAGCGCGCCGCGAAGCCGCGGTCGAAGGAGAGCACGTACACGAGCCACAGCATTGGCAGGACCGTGTAGATGTCGCGCGGCGTGTGCGACCAGCCATTGTCGAAGGTCCCGAATCCCATCCACACCAGCACGATCAGCTGCATGATGGAGATCGCGATCTCCGGCATCTGGTCCGCCACCGCCCTGGTCTTTTGATAAAGCACGCACATCCCCACGCCGGCTGCGAAAGCGCTCATCCCGCGGAAGATGCCGTTGTGGAAGGTGATGTCGAGGCCGTGCTTGCCGGTCGCCGACAGATACCACAACCCAGCGATGCCCGCCGCGATCAGGCCGATGGCGCTCGCCCATCCGCCGCGCGCCAGCAGCAAGTAGACCGGAAAGAGCAGGCAGAGCAGAAACTCCACGCTGACGAACCAGCTCGCGCCGTTCCACGACAGATACGGGAAGATGTTCCAGGCCTGCACCAGGAAGATGTTCGCGATGAAGGTCTGCCACGTGACGACGGGGTGATATTTCGCCTCGTAGATCGACACGCCTCCGGTCGCGTGCGCGAAGCTGTTGAGCAGCAGCATCACGACCAGGATCCAAAGCAGCATGGCGATGTGCAGCGGATAGAGCCGCGCCAGCCGCGCGACCAGGAAGTCCTTGTAGGCGTGCCCGCGGAAGAACTCGATCACCCGCGCGCCATAGACATAGGTGAGGATGAAGCCCGACAGCGCGAAGAAGAACTCGACCCACATGTAGCCGTGGCCGATCAGCAGGTCGAACGGCTTGAAGTTCCTGTAATGATGCCCCTCGCAATAGTGGTAGAGCACCAGGATCAGCGGCGGAATCGCCCGCGCCCCCGCCAGCGCCTTGATCTCACCGGGACGCGACGATTGCACGGTCATGGGGCGGCGACCTCCGGAAATCGGGATGTGATCGCGTCGACGGCGGTCTTCAGCCGCACATAGCGCGATCCGGTGATGGTGACGTAAGGCAGCTTGCGCTGTTCGAGCTCGCGCCGGGTCTGAGCGAACATCTTCGCGCGGGTCGCCTGATCGGGGAAATAGCGGATGCTGTCGGCGACGAACGGCACGTCGATGTCGCACAGCAGATACAGGTCAGCCGGGTCGTCGATCCGGTCGAGATCGGGCGGGCGATGGCTGAGCAGCACGTCAGCCCATACCGCCGTCATCACCGCATCGGTGTCGAGGATCAGCAGATTGTTCTTCGCTTTGCGCCGCGCGGCCGCGATCAGCTCGTCTTCGCCGCGGCGGATCGCACGCAGGTCTTCGAGGTCGCACTCGTTGCCGAAGATTTCGCAATAGATGCGGCCATACTCTGGCACCGCCACCGTGCCGAAATGCTCGGCCAGCTGAGTGGCCAGCGTGGTCTTGCCGGTCGACTCCGGCCCGTGCAGGCAGACGGTCCTCATGCCGTGGCCTCTCGCGGCGTGGCGGCGACCAGATGCCGGCGCCATTCGATCAACCCCAGCACTGACATTACCAGATAGATCACGTACAGCGCCGTCGTCGGGTACAAACCCTTCCACGCATACAGCCCGATCTGCACCACGTCGGTGATGATCCACAACGCCCAGTTCTCGATCTTGCGGACCGACAGCAGATATTGCGCCACCACGCTCAGTGCCGTGGTGTTCGCATCCATCCATGGCGCGGAGTCATTGGTGTAGTGCTTCAGATACCAGCCTTCGGCCACGGTGATCGCGAGTGCGGCGCCCATCCACAGCAGCCGCCCGCCGTTGGTCAGTAGCTCGGGCTTCGCCAGTCCCTCGGTGTCGCGGGCGTGGTACCAGTTCCACCACCCATACACCTGCATCACAAAGAAGAAGACCTGAAGCGCCGCGTCGGAATAGAGCAGCGAGTCATGAAACACGACAACGTAGAACGCCACCGATGCCATGCCGAACGGGTAGTTCCAGATGCTGCGCCGCACGAGCAGGGCGATGTTCGCCACGCCCAGCAACGCCGCAATGATCTCAGTGACCGACATGCCCGCCCAGAATCCCCTATGATCGTTCTATCACGATGGCTTGCGCCGCGCTTGCGGTGTTAGTGTCCGTCGCAGGGGATTGTGCATGACCGAAAAGCTGGTCCTGTGGAAATGGGATGCTTGGCGCCGGGCCGATGGCTGGCTCCTGCTGGCAGTGCCGCCGGGGGTCGTCTTTGGCGCGCGCCTGATCGAGCACGGTCCGTCGCTGTTGGGCGCGATGTTCGCGTTCCTCACGCCGCTCATCCTGCCCGGCCTATCGAACGCGCTGGCGGCCAACCTGAACGCCGGTGAGTGGGTCTCGCCCGATGAACATCGGCGGCGCGCGCTGGAAAAGCTGCTCGAAGGTAGCCAACCGCGGCTCTTGGCGTGGCTCGCCTTGGCCGCATTCGCCTGGCTGGGTTCTGCGATGGCAGCGTTTGTCGATCTTTCGCGCCGCGAACGCCTGTTGTCGCTTTTGGGTTATGCCATCGTCGCCAGCCTGCTCGTCGCAGCGTTCCGCTATTTCTCGGCAAGGCGCCATCTGATGCTGCTGACGGATGCGATGCGGGAGAACTGGCCGGAGATGCCAGTGTGGTGGTGGCTTCCGGGCGCATTGGTGCTGCGCTATGCCACCACCGGCGTATCGACCGTTGTGGGCTTTGTTCTCGGGCGGCATTTCGCGTCGCCGTACAGCCTCTTCGTCCTGGCCTTCGCCATCTGGCTCGGTTTCGGCGCCGAGACCGTCATCCGCAATAGCTTGGGCGGCAAGGCGCGCCCTGTGCTGTGGACGCAGGTCGGCTTCGGGGGCGCGCTGGTTCTCAGCTTCCTTCTGCTGGGTCTTCCCTTCGCGCCGTGGGGCGCGGTCATGCCTCTCCTTGTCGGAGATCCCACGCCGTTAGTCAGCGCGGTAGCCTTCGGCATCGGGATGGGCCTGTTCGGAACAGTGATCGGCATGCTCAGCTGGGTTCAGGCTAAGCTCAACAACACCGGCCCGCGAAATCAGGCGGGATAAGTCCACCCGCCCGCTTCCCGCTGCCCCGAATTGCCGTAAGCTGACGAAATCGCATCGGGGGCGTTCATGGATTATCTGCCGCACCTGCAATCCGCGCTGGGGATTGTGGTCATCATCGCCGTGGCGTGGCTGCTGTCGGAGAACCGCCGTGCCTTCCCGTGGCGCATCGTGCTGGTCGGCATCGCGCTCCAGGCCGGCATCGCGATCCTGCTGCTCAAGGTTTCCGTCGCCCGCGACGCGCTGTTCGGCCTGAACGGCATCGTCACGGTGCTGACGGCGGCGACCAAGGCTGGCACCGGCTTCGTCTACGGCTATATCGGCGGCAGCGACAACACGCCGTTCATCGTCACCAACCCTGCCGCGTTGACGAACTTCGCCTTCACCATACTGCCGCTGGTGATCATCATATCGGCCCTGTCGGCGATCCTGTGGTACTGGCGCATCCTGCCGCTGATCGTCGGCGGCATGGCGTTCGTGCTGCGCCGCACGCTGGGCATCGGCGGTGCGGTCGGCCTGGGCTCGGCGGCGACGGTGTTCCTCGGCAACATCGAGGGTTCGCTGGTGGTGCGGCCCTATCTCGCGAAGATCACGCGCACCGAGCTGTTCATCCTGATGACCACGGGCCTCGCCGTCGTCGCAGGCACGGTGTTCGTGGTCTACGCCAATATGCTGGGCGGGGGCTGCGTGCCCAATCCGCCGCCGGGCTCGCATTGCGTGCTGCCCGGCGCGCTCGGCCATATCCTGGTGGCGTCGATGATGTCGCTTCCGGCCGCGATCCTGATCGCGTCCATCATGGTGCCGGGCGACGCGGTGACCGACGTCAGCCAGACGGACGAGGCGCACAAGTACCAGTCGACCATGGACGCGATGGCGCGCGGCACGGAAGACGGCCTCAAGATCTACATGCAGATTCTCGCCATGCTGGTCGTGGTGACGGCTATCGTTGCGATCATCAACACGATCCTCGGCTACTTCCCGGCGGTGGATGGCGCGCCGCTGACGCTTCAACGCATGCTGGGCTGGATCTTCGCACCGGTGGTGTGGCTGCTCGGCATTCCGTGGAACGAGGCGCCGACCGCCGGCAGCCTGCTGGGCATCAAGACCATCCTGAACGAGTTCGTGGCCTATTCGCAGCTCACCACGCTGCCGGCCGGCGCGCTCAGCCCGCGCTCGACGCAGATCATGGTCTATGCCCTGTGCGGTTTCGCGAATTTCGCCAGCGTCGGCATCCTGATCGCCGGCTTCGGTACGTTGATCCCCGACCGCCGCAGCGAGGTCGTGCCGCTCGCGATGCGCGCCATCATCTCCGGCACTATGGCTAGCGCGCTTTCGGGCGCCATGATCGGGCTGTTGCCGTTCTGACGTCGGCAAGGAGAGAACCGATGGTGCGGCTCCTTCGCTGTCTCGCGGCGGTCATCCTTGTCGTCGTCTTGGGCCTCGGCTTGCCGATTGCGGGAGCGGTGATCGAGGCGATCCTCAGCTACCACGCGCCGCACATCTTTCCGGCGCCACAAGGCCCTCAGCTTAGTTGGCTCTATGCACAGCACTTCTGGCAGACCGCGCTGGCGCTGGTCGCCATCTTTCTCATCCGCATCTTCTTCCGCTTCGATGCCGGCCTGCGCTGGCCGCAGCAGAAGACTTATATCTGGCCCGCGATCCTGTGGGGCGCGTTCTTCGGTGTGCTGATGACGGTGGTCGACTATCTGCCCGACCTGCTGGCGCGCCATCCGATGAACCTGGGCTTCCCGCTCACGCGCGAGAACGTGATCGGCTGGACCTTTTTCGAAGGCGTCTATGTCGGCCCGACCGAGGAAATCCTGTTCCGCTCGCTGCTGGTCGGCTTCCTGATGGCGGCGATGCCGTGGAAGTTCACGGTCGGCCGCTACTCCATGCATTGGGCCGGCGCCATCGTCGCCGCGATCTTCGCCTTCGCGCACATTGCGAGTTTCTTCACCCGCCCCAGCTTCGCCGCCGCGGGACAACAGCTCTACGCTTTTGCCCTTGGTCTGCTCTACGCGTACTGGTTCGAGAAATCGCGCAGCGTCGTCGCGCCGATCATCGGCCACAACGTCAGCGACGTGGTCGAATACGCGATCTGCTTCGTGCTGATCGCGCTGTGGTCCTAGGCTGCCGGCTGCGACGCGAAGGCCTGCGCCAGCAACTCATACGATCTGAGCCGCGACGCGAAGTCGTAGGTGATAGTCACCACGACCAGTTCGTCGGCGCCATGGGCGTCGGCCAGCGCTGTCAGCCGTTCACGCACCTGTGCGCCCGTACCCACGATTGAGCGCTTTGCCACCGTGCCCAGCAGCTTCTCCTCCTGTGGCGTCAACGGCTGTGCCAAAGCCTCTTCGGGGGAGGGGAACGGGATCGGCTGCCCGCTCAACAGCCGCACCACCCACAGGTTGCGCGATGCCGCCAGGCGCCGCGCTTCTTCCTCGGTCTCGCCCACCAGCGCCGCAACCCCCAGCGATACGCGCGGGGCAGGGCAGGCGGCGCTAGGCTTGAAGCGCCCGCGGTATTCCTTCACCGCGTCCTCGCTCCCTTCGGTTGAGATGAAATAGGCGTGGCTGAACGGCAGGCCCAGCTCCGCCGCATACACCGCGCCATGGATGCCCGAACCCAGCATCCACAGCTCCGGCCCGGGAGTTGCGGCGCGCGGCATCGCATGGATGCCCTGGTAGGGATGATCGTCGGGCAGGGGGCTGCGGCCCGCCGCATCGTCCAGGAACTGGCGCAGCAGGAATACCTGGCTCGGAAAGGCGTCGATCGGCCAGGCCTGCGGCCCCGATTGCAGCGCTTTGGCCGTCATCTGGTCCGACCCCGGCGCGCGCCCAAGTCCCAGGTCGATCCGCCCCGGATAGAGCACGTCCAGCATACGGAACTGCTCCGCCACCTTCAGCGGGCTGTAATGGGTCAGCATGACGCCGCCCGAGCCGACGCGCATGTTTTGAGTTTCCTGCGCCACCCGCCCGATCAGGATCTCCGGGCACGACCCTGCAAACGAATTGCTGTTGTGATGCTCCGCCAGCCAATAGCGGTGGTAGCCAAGCCGGTCGCAGGCTTTTGCCAGCGCGATGGTGTCTGCGACGGCATCCTGTGCACCGCCATGTTTACGAATTGGTGACTGATCGAGAACTGACAAAAGCATCGTATACGGACCGTTCCTGAGGCTCCCATTCGCTTTCCATTAACCGAAGTGGGTCACCCTCGCCCTCGACTATTTCAAGAACATCCAGCACGTGTCGAGCGCCGCGAATATTGTCTCCCTGCCGAAGGGAATGCCTGAGAACGCGTCCGGCCTCATCGCGTTGGACGCCGTCGACAACCCTATTCTCCAGCTGGCCCTTGCCTATTGGAGCCGACTCAAGGGTGAAAGATCCTATCCCGCGCGTGCGGACCTGATGCCGCGCGACCTTGCGCCCCTGCTGCGCCATGTCTGCCTGCTGCGTGTGTTGGACGGCGGCGCCGACTACGAATTCCGGATAGTCGGCGACGCGCACGTGATCAGTCACGGCTTCTCGATGCAGGGGCTGCGTATCAGCGACATCGATGGCTTCTCACCCGGTTACGGTCCGGCGCTGAAGATGCTTTATGACCGCGCGGTGCGCCGCCGGACCTGCTATGCCTTTCGCGGCTGGCTGGAGCGCGGCGAGAAGAACAAGCAATACATCTACAGCGAGAGCGTATTCATGCCGATGGGGCCGGACGAGGCGACCATCGATCACGTGTTGAACGTGGCGGTCTACACGCCGCGCGACAGCTACGACTGACGCGCCGCAGGGAGGGTCGTATGTCGAACATGAGTGCGTTTTCGACCCGGGGTCTGATCGCGCAGCCCGCGCCGGACCGGTCGTCGGTGAAGCCGGTCACGCTGGATCAACTGGAGAACGGCCTCACGCAGACGGCCGCGCACTATTGGCGCATGCTGCGCGGCGAACGCAACCTGCCGTCGCGCAACCAGCTTCAGCCGCGTGACATGCGCGCCATCCTGCGCAACATCGTGCTGTTGCGCGTGGTCGACGGCGGCAGGGACTACGAGTATCGCATCGTCGGCGATATGTTCAGATGGGCATACGGTGTCGACTTCACGGGCAAGTTCCTGAGCGACGTCGAGGCCGCGGCGCCGGAGCATGGCAGCCGCATGCGCGGCCTCTACGAACACGTCCGCGCAGCCGCCAGGCCGGTTGCAATCCAGGGCTGGGTGGGGCGCGAGATCGAAAACGCCAGGTTCGTGTACTACGAGACCGTTCTCCTCCCGCTGGGGGAGGATGGCGAGACGGTCGACCACATCCTGGTCACCAGCTTCCACGTGCCCAGGGCGGACTGACTCCGCCCGAACAGATGCGCTAGTGTCGCCAGATAGGGAGACACTGCATGCCGCTCGATCTTGAGACCCGCGCACACCTGCTCGAAACCGTGCGCCGCTTCGTGCGCGAGACCTGCGTGCCGATCGAAGCCAAAGTCGCGGAAGAAGACCGCGTGCCGGATGAGGTGATCGCACAGATGCGCGAACTGGGCCTCTTCGGCCTCTCGATCCCCGTGGAATTTGGCGGCCTTGGCCTCACCATGGAGGAAGAGGTGCTTGTGGCGATGGAACTGGGCCACACCTCGCCGGCGTTCCGGAGCGTGATCGGCACCAATGTCGGCATCGGCAGCCAGGGCGTGGTCATGTTTGGAAACGATGCGCAGAAGCGCGAATGGCTTCCCAAGCTCGCGAGCGGCGAAGTTGTGGCGAGTTTCGCGCTCACCGAACCCGGCGCCGGCTCCGACGCCGCGTCCGTTCGCACCACCGCGATCCGCGACGGCGACGACTATGTCGTCAACGGCACCAAGCGCTTCATCACCAACGCCAACCGGGCGGGCATGTTCACGCTGATGGCCCGCAGCAATCCGGACAGAAAGGGGGCCGGCGGCATCTCCGCCTTCATCGTGCCATCGAAGCTGAAAGGGGTCAGCGTCGGCAAGCCGGAGAAGAAGATGGGCCAGCAGGGCGCGCACATCTGCGACGTGAACTTCGACAACGTCCGGGTGCCGGCTTCGCTGCGGCTCGGTGCCGACGGCGAGGGCTTCAAGGTCGCGATGCAGGTGCTGGACCGCGGACGTCTCCATATCTCCGGCGTGTGCGTCGGCGTCGCCGACCGCCTGATCATGGAGAGCGTGAACTACGCGCGCGAGCGTGAGCAATTCGGCCAGAAAATCGCCGAATTCCAGCTCATCCAGGGCATGCTGGCCGATTGCAAGACCGAAGCCTACGCCGCCAAATGCATGGTGCTCGACGCCGCGAAGAAGCGCGATGCCGGCCAGAACGTCACGATGGAATCCGCCTGCGCCAAGTACTTCGCCAGTGAGATGGTCGGCCGCGTCGCAGACAAGGCGGTGCAGATCTTCGGCGGGGCAGGCTACGTCGCCGACTACGGCATTGAGCGCTTCTACCGCGACGTGCGCATTTTCCGCCTCTACGAGGGCACCAGCCAGATCCAGCAGATCGTCATTGCCCGCAACCTGCTGCGCGGCGATTGATGGCGGCCGGTCCGCGCGCGCTCGCGCACCTGGTCAGGGACGTCCGCGCCTGCCGCATCTGCGCCGACATACTGGAGCCGCGTCCGGTCATCCGGGTCAGCCACACGGCGCGCGTTCTCATCGCTGGGCAGGCGCCCGGGATGCGGGTGCATAAGACCGGGCTGGCGTTCAACGATCCGTCGGGCGATCGCCTGCGCGAATGGATGGGCATCGACCGCGAGACCTTCTACGACCAGAAGCGCGTCGCCATCGCCGCCATGGCGTTCTGCTTTCCCGGCTATGACGAGAACGGCGCCGACATCCCGCCGCCCAAGATCTGCGCCCAACACTGGCGCACGCGGCTGCTCGAGACCCTGCCGCCGATCCCGCTCATCCTGCTGGTCGGTTCCTACGCCCAGACCTGGCATTTGGGCGACGCCGCGAAATCCAATATGACGGAGACGGTGAAGGCGTGGCGCAGCTACGCCCCCAAACACATCGCGCTGCCGCATCCGTCGTGGCGCAACAATGGCTGGCTGAAGAAGAATCCATGGTTCGAGCGCGATGTACTCCCATATTTGCGCAAGCGTGTTCGGGCCTTGCTCTCCTCGTCCTGACCGCCTGCGCCCCCACGCTGATGGAAAAGGGCGCCACACCCACCGCGCCGCATTTCACCACCGATCATCTGATCGCCCGCGACGGCGAAGAGCTGTCGCTGCGAACCTGGAAGGCCGATACCACCAGGGCCGTAATCGTCGCGCTGCACGGCATGGGCGACTATTCCAACTTCATCGCCATGCCCGCCGCCGATTGGGCGAAGCACGGGATCACCACGCTTGCCTTTGACCAGCGCGGCTTCGGCCAGTCGAAGCATTACGGCGAATGGGCCGGCGGCGATGTGATGCGTGACGACTTTGCCGACGCGCTCGACGCCGCCCGCACAGCCTATCCCAACACACCGGTCTACGCGCTGGGAGAAAGCATGGGCGGTGCCGTCGTGCTCTCCGCACTTGCCGAACCCAATGCGCCCAGGCCCGATGGCGCGATCCTGGTCGCGCCCGCGGTGTGGTCGCGCGACGACATGCCGATGAGCTACCGCGCGACGCTATGGCTCGCGGCCCACACCTTTCCCGGCTGGCACGTGTCTGGCCGCGGCGTGGTGCACATCTGGCCGTCGGACAACATCCCGATGTTGCGCGCCTATTCCCGCGATCCTCTGGTGCAGAAGGACACGCGCGCCGACGCGGTGTGGGGCCTTGCCAACCTGATGGACGAAGCGCGCCACGCGCCCGAGCATCTCACCAGCCCGCCGCCGATCCTTCTGCTCTACGGAAAGAACGACCAGGTCATCCCTGCGCCGCCCACCGAAGCGGTCGTCGCCGCGCTTGGGTCCAAAGCCGAGGTCCATCGCTATGAGAATGGCTACCATATGCTCTTGCGAGATCTCGAGGGCCCTGCCATCTGGCGCGACATCGACAACTGGGTATTCGCGCCGCGCTAGCCGTGCTGCTCCTGGCACGCGATATCGTTGACCACGCCCGCAAACCCGCCACCGCTGCTGCATTGGGGCTTGGGTGCCGGTGGAGGCGTTGCGGCCGGTATGCCCGGCGGCTCGTCGCAATCTGCATTGACGGCAAAGCTCGCGCTGCTGCCGGCCCCATCAGGCCCGATCGCGTACTCCGGGTTGAGGTAGTGCTTGGCCGGGTCGTCTTTCGGCAGGATCACCTGGTCTCGCGGAATTTGCTTCCCGTTGTGAAAGAAGGCGAGCTGCAGCTTCCCGCTCTTGTCGAACCACAGTACCTCCAGGTCGTTGGGACCATAGGAAACCTGAATCTGATTGTCAGGCGTTATCGTTTGTTCCCGCCCGTCCTTGTCCTTGTAGGTGATTGTCTTGGACGGGATTTTGTCCTTGGGGTCCGTGTCGTTCGCAAAGCGCTGATGATTGCAGCGTGACTCCGGCCCCTGACCGAAATCGTTGCGCACCAGCCGCTGTTGCTGCACCCCGTAGTCGTGGGGATCACCCTGCGGCTTCTCGGCGTTGTTCGTAATCATTCGCCGCGCCTCGGAGAGGAAGTGCATGATCAGCTCGCATCGCGTCATGCCCCACGCCGTGCCCGGCGGCGTTGTGGACTTGCCCTTCACGATGTCCGGATCAGGCAGGCGTTCCAGATTGGAGAGATTGACGGTGATCTTGCCCTTCCCACCGCGGCTTTCGGCATCGTCGATGAAGCTTCCATCGCGCACCAGCTTGATGTCGATGGTCTCCTTGTCCTGGTCCAGGCCGCCCTTGGGCGACTTGTCCTTGAGATTCTGGTTTGATGTTCCCCGGACATAAGCCTTGAAGGCTGGTGACTTCGCAGCGCAGTCGTCAAGCATCGTCTGGAATGCCTTGACGTCCGCGCTATCCCGCCCCGCTGGCTTGTCGTCGCTGCCCGTGAAGACGATCTTCGCGGCCACGCTGCTTGCGAAGACGATGGCCGCGATCGACAACGCCGCTGCCGCGACCGATTTGCGCCCGCTGCGAATCATGCGCATCGCCCCCAAAAGGCCGGCCGTGAGCCTAATCCCGTTGCCCGCCGCTGCAAATGGGCACCCCCTCGCATTGGACATAGCCGCAATCTGATTTTGCGAATTCTCAGAACCGGACGGCCTGACAAGATGCCTTTGGCCGATTGGAGAAAAGGGGGAAGTGATGCCGAAGCCGATGCACCTTATGTGCTCCGTCCGCGCGCACATGCTTTGCTTCGTCCTTCCGCCTCCTGATTCCGTGTCATGGCCATCCTCTCCGTCGAAAGCCTCCGCAAGGATTACCGCTACGTCCGGCGCAGGCCCGGGCTGAGCGGCCTTTTCGACCGCGACATCCGCACCGTCAAGGCCGTTACGGGCATCTCGTTCGAGATCGCGGAACGCGAGCGCGTCGCCATCATCGGCCCCAACGGCGCTGGAAAGTCCACCACGCTCAAGATGCTCTCCGGTATCCTGGAGCCGACGGACGGCGCTGCCGCCGTGCTCGGCTTCGTGCCGTGGAAGCAGCGCCGCCAGCTCGCTTATCGCATCGGCGTGGTGTTCGGCCAACGCACCCAGCTCTGGACCGAACTCCCGGCGCGCGACTCCTTCGCGCTGCTCCGCCGCATCTATGATGTCGATCAGGCCACCTTCGACCGCCGCCTGAACCAGCTCGTCGAGCGGTTCGGTCTCGGCCCCATTCTCGACCAGCCGGTCCAGCGGCTGTCGCTCGGCCAGCGCATGCGCTGCGAGATCGTGGCCAGCCTGCTGCATGGCCCCTCGCTCCTGTTCCTGGACGAACCGACGATCGGGCTCGACATCACCGCCAAGGCTGCGATCCGCGACTTCATTCGCGAACATGCCGGCGCCGAGGGCCAGACGGTTGTCCTCACCTCGCATGACACGCGCGACATCGAACTCGTCTGCGACCGCGTCATCGTCATCAACGAGGGTCGCATCGTGGTCGACCAGCCGACCGATCAGCTCCGCCGCCAGTTCCTCGGCCACCGCCTCGTGACCCTGCGCTCAGCCGCCCCGGAGATCGCGCTCGACCTGCCCGGTGTCACGCGCCGCACGTCGGAGCCGCATCTGTCTGTGTTTGAGGTCGACACCCGCGCCACCCGAGTCGATGCGGTGGTGGAGGCCGCGCTGGCGAAAGGCGGGATCGAGGACATCACCATTGAAGACCCGCCGATGGAGGAGGTGGTCCGTGCCATCTATGATGCCAACCGCGCGCGCTGACTTCGCGTTCGGCGGTGTGGTTGCTGCCGCCGTGAGCGCCTTCCAGCTCGGCTTCCGCCGCAACTTCGCCAACTGGCCGGTCCTGATGGGCCGTGCGCTGTTCTATCTCGTCGCGATGGCCGTGCTGACGGCGTTGTGGGACAAGGTCTCGTCGCAGCGGCTGGCCGGCACGCTCGCATCGTCACTGCCCCAGGGCGGCCTTGCGCTCTACGTCGGCGTGACGGAATGGATCACGCTCTCCGTCGCCTCGATCCATCTGCGCCTGGAAGACGATATCCGCCTCGGCATGCTGGAGCCGCACCTGCTGCGCCCCAAGCCCTACCTGCTGCAAAAGATCGCCGAGGCGATGGGCGACAGCGCCGCGCGCCTGCTTGGCCTCGGCGCCGCGGCGCTGCTCGCACTCGCGCTGTCCGGCCGCGCCCTGCCGCCGGCCATCGCGTTCCTCTACATCGCTATCCTCGGACCGATCGGTACCGCGCTGGGCGTGCTGATCTATGCCGGGGTCGGTCTTGCCGCCTTCTGGGTACGCCGCGTGCTGCCGCCCTACATCATCGTGCAGAAGATCTGGTTTCTGCTGGGCGGCCTGTTCGCGCCGATCAGCCTCTATCCCGCTTGGTTCTTCGGAATCGCGATAGTGTCGCCCTTCGCCGCCAGCATCTTTATGCCCGGCAATATGATGATCGCGCCGTCACTCGCGGGCTTCGTGGACGCCTTGGTCGCACAGATACTCTGGCTGGTCCTGCTCGGCGGCTTGGTCGCGCTCATCTGGCGCGCGGGCCTGCGCAAAGTGCTGCGGGAGGGCGTGTGATGATCCCGACCTATGCCGCGAACATCGCGATCGCCATCCGCACCTCGCTGATGGACCGCACCAACTTCGTCCTCAACAGCGCAGGGATGGTGCTGAACGACATCTTCTTTCTGATCCTCTGGTACATGTTCTTCGCCGGCTTCCGGCAGGTCGGCGGCTGGGGGCTGCACGACGTCGCGCGCCTGCTTGGCATCATCATGCTGGTTGTGGCGATCAGCGGAGTCTTCTTCGGCGGCTATCGCGACATGGCCGCGACGATCCTGCGCGGCGAGATCGACGCGCTGCTGACCCAGCCCAAATCCATCCTGCCGCGCCTGCTGGCGCGCGAGAGCATCGCCACCGCCTGGGGTGACGGCGTCATGGGCATCTGGATGCTCATCACCTTCGCGGGCTTAAGCTGGACCGACACCCCCGCCGTGCTGCTCACGCTCGTCTGCGGTACAACGATCTACGTCGCGTCGGCCATCGCCTACGCCAGCATGGCGTTCTGGTTCACCGGCGCCCGCAGCTTCGCGCGCGATTTGACCGATTTTATGCTGCTGTTCTCCAGCTATCCCGGCTCGATCTATTCCGGGATGACCAAGGTCATTGCCTACTCGCTGCTGCCGGCCGGGTTCATCGTGCTGACCCCGGTCGCCTTCCTGCGCAACCCTTCAGCCGGGACTTTCACGATCATCGCCACGTCGACACTCCTCTACGTGTCGCTGGCCGCCGCGCTCTTTCATGCGGGCCTGATCCGCTACAGGCGCGGACTTGTACCAACCGGCTAGATCGGTAATCGCATCCCGCGGAACGGTGCCTGGCAGATCCGGCAGCGCGCTCGATACACTCGGCGCGAGATGCTGAAGCTGTCCCATGCCGCGCTGAAATAGGTTCCCGCAACCCTTCGCAACGATTGCTGCGACATGCCGTTATCTCCGCAGGAACTCCGACCGGAGAGAAACATGGCAGCGAAGAAGCAGAAACCGCACGACCTGCGAGACGACATCTACAAGCCGGGGACGACCGTCACCAATCTCAACGGACGCTTTGTCGGCGCGGAGCCGCCCGCCGTCGATCCCGAAAAGGGCGACGGCGACCTGCCGCTGGTGACGCCGGCCAGCAAGGTGCCGGACGGCGCCGCCACGAAAGGCTAAGCGGCAGCCTCGGCCCGTGCCGCGGCAGGCGATTGCAGCAGTTCAACGACGTAGCCATCGGGGTCCTTGGCGAGCCCGACGATTGCACCGTTCAGTGTTTCGATCGGCGCCGGCTCGCGCGTGATCTCGCACCCGAATTCGCGGATGCGCGCCGCGACCGCCTTCGGGTCGCTCACATAGAACACCAGCTTCACCGGCACGTCCTTGTAATTGCGCGCCGAGCCGTCGGTCCAATGCATCAGCACGATCGCGTTGCGCCCTTCGTGGGTGAGTACGATCTCGTCCATGTAATCGAGCTTGAATTTCATCGTCTGCTTCATCCCGAGCGCCCGCTCGTAGAATTCGGCCGACTTCCTGAGGTCGCTGACCCCGATCCCCGTGGCCCCGATATAGTCGTTCGACCGCGCCATCCCTTCTTTCCCCTTATGAATTGGCCGAAGGGTAATACGTCGTTAACTGTCACGTAAATCTCGCACTAACGGCTTAAGCGGTACGGTCGCCGCTCGTTTCCGCAGGGGACTCAAGTGTCCGACCTTCGCCCGAAGGCGTTCGACCTGATCGTGATCGGCTCCGGCCCGGCCGGCCGCCGCGCCGCCATCCAGGGCGCCAAGCTCGAGAAGCAGGTGCTGGTGGTGGAGCGCGGCCATCGCGTTGGCGGCGTTAGCGTCCACACCGGCACGATCCCCTCCAAGACGATGCGTGAGACGGTGCTCAACCTTTCCGGCTGGCGCGAACGCGGCTTCTACGGCCGCGCGTATCGCGTGAAGGAAGACATCACCGCCGCCGACCTGCTCAAGCGTCTGCACATGACGCTCGACCACGAGGTCGAGATCCTCGAACACCAGTTCAGCCGCAACGGCGTTCACACGGCGCGCGGGACCGCGCGTTTTGTCGATACGCATACGGTCGAGATCGTGCACGAGGACGACACGCTTTCGCTCGCATGCGCGGAACAGTTCGTCATTGCCGCCGGCACGCGCACCTATCGCCCGTCGCACATCGCCTTCGACGGCTGCAATGTGCTAGACAGCGACGAGATCCTGTCGCTGCCGCGCATCCCGCGCAACCTGTGCGTCATCGGCGCCAGCGTCATCGGGATGGAGTACGCCTCGATCTTCTCCGCGCTCGACATCAAGGTCACGGTGCTGGAGCCGACGGAGTCGATGCTCCCGTTCCTCGACCGCGAGCTGCGCGACGAGTTCATGCACGACCTGCGCGACCGCGGTGTGATCCTGCGGTTCGGCACGCGTGTGAAGACGGCTTACGCCATCAATCAGGGTCATTGCGCGATCGTCACCGAAGACGGACGCATGCTCGGTGCCGATATGGTGCTGTTCGCTGCTGGCCGCGTCGGCGCCACCGACTCACTCGGTCTCGATGTCTGCGGCCTCTCCGCCGACTCCCGCGGCCGCCTGGCTGTCGATCCCAGGACATTTCGCACGTCGGTTCCGCATATCTATGCCGCCGGCGACGTCATCGGCTTCCCAAGCCTCGCGTCCGCGTCCATGGAGCAGGGCCGCATTGCTGCCTGCCACGCCTTCGGAGAGCACGCGCAGGCCCCGCCGGAGTTCTTCCCCTATGGCATCTACTCGGTGCCCGAGATCTCCACCGTCGGCATGACGGAAGAGGAAGTGCGCAAGGCCGAAATCCCCTACGAATGCGGTGTCGCCCGTTTCCGGGAGACCTCGCGCGGCCACATCATGGGGCTGGCGTCTGGCTTCATGAAGATGATCTTCGCGCTCGACACCCGCCGTCTGCTCGGCTGCCACATTGTAGGTGAAGGCGCGACCGAGCTGATCCACATCGGCCAGGCGGTGCTGAACCTGAACGGCACGCTGGACTACTTCGTCGAGAATACCTTCAACTATCCGACGCTGGCTGAGGCCTACAAGATCGCCGCGCTGGACGCCTGGAACCGCATGCCCAAGGCGCGTCCCAGTGCCAGCATCGAATCCTTTCGCCGCACCGCCGCGGAATAGCCATCCGCCGCCTTTGCCGCATGCGCTTGCGGCCTCCCGCGCAGCCCCGCTAGCCTTCCCGCAAAAGAGACATGCGGAGGTCACGATGGGCTTGCTCGAAGGCAAAGTGGTTCTCATCACCGGCGGCGGCCGCGGCATCGGGCGCGACACCGCGCTGATTGCGGCGAGGCAGGGCGCGAGGGTGGTCGTCAACGATCTCGGCAGCGGCATTCACGGCGAGGGTGCGGACAAGTCCCCGGCACAAGAGGTCGTCGACCTCATCAAGGCGGGCGGCGGCGAGGCCATCGCCAATTTCGATTCCGTCACCGACCTGCGCGCCGTCGGCCGCATGGTGCAGACCGCGCTCGACACCTATGGCGCGCTGCACGCCGTCTCCAATCCAGCCGGCATCCTGCGCGACCGCATGGCCCACAACATGACGGAGGACGAGTGGGACGCGATCATGTCGGTCCACCTGCGCGGCCACTTCAACGTCGTGCGCGCAACCATAGGCTATTTCCGCGAGAAGCAGGATGGCTGTTACGTGATGTGGAGCTCGACCTCCGGCCTGATCGGCAATGTCGGCCAGTCGAACTACGGCGCCGCCAAGATGGGTATCGCCGGCTTCTCGCGCATCATCGCAATGGAGGGCGCGCGCAACAACATACGCTCCAACGCGCTCGCGCCCGGTGCCGCCACGCGCATGACCGACAGCGTCCCGCGCGACGAGGAAACGGCGAAACGCCGCGAAGCCATGCGCGAAATCCAGAGCCCGGTGCGTCCCGCGGAACTCGCCGTGGCGCTGATGTCCGACAAGGCGAAATCGGTCAGCGGCCAGATCTTCGGCGTCGGCGGCTATAATCTCTCGATCTATTCCCAGCCGCGGCCGATCAAGACGTATCAGCGGGAAGGTGGTTGGGATGCCCAGGGCATCGTCGAAGACTTTCTCCCGCTGGCCGAGAAAGACTTCACGCCCATCGGCCGCTGGCAGCCACAGACTCCGATCCCGGTGCCTGCGAAAGGCTGAGCGTTATCATGGCTTGTACGGGCCCGCTGCATCGCCGGTCTTTACAAGGCCGCTCTGCTCGGACGCCGGTATGATCGGATAGGCGGACTGGCGCTTTCTCTCCGCAGGCGGAATGCTGGGGCCGCCTTGCTGTCCCTGCGGTTCGCCATGTTCCGTCGGATCGTTGTTCTGTCCCATCGCAACCTCCGTTGCTGCTTCGTGAAGCAACGCGGGAGTGGGATGCGAGGTTCACGGGAACACGACGTTCCCTTGGCTGTTTCCACTGAAGACCGAAACCGCACCTGACCTATGCGCACATTTCTTCTATGGCTTATCGCCGTGCCGGCCTCGATCCTTTGCCTGCTTTGGAGCCTCGCGGGCCGGCTTTGAAACGGCGCAGGAGGCCTGGTCAGGGTTTCTCCACCGTTATCGTCATCTTCATGTCGGGATGGATGCGGCAGATCACCTTGTAGATGCCGGGCTTGTCGAACTGCACCACGATGTGCTGGCTGTATGTGCTCATTCCCTTGTCTTCGGTCGAGCCATCGGGGTTGACTATGGTGATGTTGTGCGTGATGCGGTCGGTGTCGGTGAAACGCACCGTATCACCGGCCTTGATAGTCATGCTCGTGGGCACGAACATCAGATCGTGTTGATCGACGTAGCGCTCCGCAGCGACGGCAGGTGCAACGAGCATTGGCAGAAAGGCCAACGCCGCTAATAGGCCGCGATGGGCTATGACGGCTCCAAACATGACTTCCTCCCTACGAAGGCCTGGCGCGGGCCATTTTGCCGACGCGCCGTTTCTGTCCCTATTTCTTCGCGTAAAGCTTGCACCAGCCCGCAGGGCTGATGTCGCCGGAGACGAACCTGCAAGACGACGGCGCCTGGAATAGCGCGCAGTTGTCGCAGCGCTGATCGCCCTTCGGTGTGGGCTGATAGCCGGCGGCTGCCTGTGTTACCTGGGCTGCCTGAGCGCTCTGGGTTGTTGTGGCAACAAGCGCGGCCGCAACGCACGCAGTGACGGTTGCGCTCCGCAGCATTTGCCGGCGAGAGACCGCGGTGGTGGGGTTGGTCTTGTTCATCGTGTCGCCCTTTCGCAGGTTGGGTTCGGAGCTCAGAGTGCCGTCCATAGGAAGACCCTGAGCGTGTTGTTGTCGGAAGCGTTGGTGCCGGCGCCGTCGTAGTTCGTCGTGCCACCGTCGAACCTGGTATAGGCCGTGTATTGCAAGCCCAGCCGCACGTTGAATCGCCCATCCAGGATTTCCATGTCGCGGCCGAACGCCGTGCCGTCGACCTGAACAATGAAACCCGCGCTGTCCGGTTTGCCCGTCGCGCTGGCGCCGTAAAGCAGCGGATCGCTCGTACCCCAGCTGTCGAAGAACCCGACCGTCCCTCCGATTTCATTCTGCCAGTAATAGGAAGCGTCGACGTTGAGCTCGTTCAGATTGTCATTCAGATTCGTGGCGCCGCCCAGGATCGTGGTCGCGGCCAGATGCTGATGCTCGTATGTGTAGCGCAGGTTCGCGCCGTAGATGCTGCTGTTGTCGCCGGTGTACTGGTAGGACGCATCGACGCCGAGATCGGTGTAGAGATCGGACGTGCCGGTTGTCGGATCGCCGCCCGGATAGAGATCGGGCCGGAAGAAAAACGCCCCGATTTCATAGTTGTCGTCCCCCCGGTCGTCGTGCCACGCCACGCGGAGATAGGGCGCGACATCCGTGATGCGGCCGACGCCCTCGCCGCTACCCAGCGTGCTCAGAAAATGGCGGCCCGGCGACCAGTAGAACGAGGCCTCGGTGTAGACGTGCGAGTCCCAATCAGCATAGGCAGTGAAGCCCAGCACATGTTGTGCCAGCCGGCCATCAAAGATCGTGGCTTCAGCCGGCGCAGGCGCAAGATTGCTTTTGGTGTACGGGAAGCCCCAGGCCGGGATCGTATTCCATACATCCTGCATGCCGGGCGCGTTGTTCAGGCTGAGGCCCGCCTGTACTGGCACGTTCAGCCAAGTCCCGCTCGTCACCGCCCGCAGGTCGAGATTGTCCCAGGAAAAGGCGCGGCCCACGCCGTCATAGGTGAACTGTGAGAATCCTCCGAAGGTGTCGTCGATGCCGCCCGCAATGAACAGGCTGATCTGGTCGATCGTGGCGTTGTTGTTGACCCCGTAGTGCGGGGCGGGCGGTGCGGCCTGGTCCTTTGCCGTGTTCAGGAAGGACATGATTGCCATTGCAGAGACCGGATTGGTGAACTGATCGCCGGCACGCATCGTATATCCGCCGAGCTTGAAAGCTCGGCCGAACGGTGTGAGCTGAGGTCCGAAAGCACCCACATGGCAGGCACTGCACGGCTGTCCTGTCTGCTCGGCGAAAGCCGGCACAGCCTCGGCAGAAGTGGTGAGGGCGGCTGTTACCGCCGCCAGCATCCCCACACCGATTATCCACGACGACACCGATCGCATCGAACAGCTCCCTGTTTCGTGTGGAAGTGTGGAGGGAAGCCGCTCGGAACTGTTGATTCCGGTCAAGTTTTTTTGCAGAGCTCGAAACCGCGACTGCGATACACAATCGCGGCACGCTGCCCTGACGCCCACAAACCCGGCGCCAGCCCGAGCGACCCGCGCTCGGTGAGGCCTGAGCAGATGTTCGGTGCGAGGCATGGTGGGCGCGACAGGGATTGAACCTGTGACCCCTCCCGTGTGAAGGGAGTGCTCTCCCGCTGAGCTACGCGCCCTCTCTAGAGGGAGCAGCCGTATAAAGTTGCCGCCGTAGGCCGTCAAGGCGGCAACCGGATTCCCTTAAGAATCAATGGTGGTCGCGGGTTTGGTCCCTGTCTGGCCACCATTCTCGCCTCAGCCCTTTCGACGCTCGACTTTGGATTGCAGACCGTCATCAGTTGGTGAAATGCTCTCCCCGCGAGCGGGGGCAAATGAAATGACGGCGATATTCGGCCGGGGGCGAGTGCCGTTGATCAGACACCTGCGCCGCGCACTGCGCCTGCTGGCCATTCAGCTCGCGGCCACTGGCATCCTCGGCCCGCTGTCGATCTGCTCGGCGGAAGACGTGCCGCTGCATCCAACGGGCGGTGTGTACGCGCTGCCCGTCCGCATCAATGACACGATCACCATGGACTTCCTGGTCGACAGCGGCGCATCGGTGGTGACCATTCCCGCCGACGTCGCCTCGACCCTGATGCGGACCGGTGCGCTTTCGCAGCAGGATCTCCAGGGCGAACAGCAATATCGATTGGCAGACGGCTCGGCGCACCGGTCGCCCGTCGTCATGATCCACAAGCTACAGATCGGCAACTTCGTCATTTCGAACGTCGCGGCGGCGATTGCTCCGCCCGACGGCGCCTTGCTTCTGGGCCAGAGCTTCCTGGCACGCCTGCATCGCTGGTCCATCGACAACAGCAAGCACGCCTTCACGATCGAGGGTCCCATCGCCGATGCCGTGCCGCTTGCACTGGCGCCGCCGCCCGGGGCACTGCAACCACCTTCGACGGATGCGGGCGGCGCCGAGCAGCAGGGGCACGTGGCCCACCGTCAGGTCGACGGCCCCATCGTCGATGCTAACGGCAATGCACCGGCGCGCGCCATCGGCGATACGCACGACTGCACCGAGTTCTATCCTTCGGAATCGCGGGCAACAGGCGAGTCCGGCGATGTCCTGGTCGGATACGATATCGCTGCCAATGGCGTGATCATGAACGTCCGCGTCGTGCGAACGAGCGGCTCGGATCGCCTCGATCAGGCCGCGGTTGTCTGCGTCGGAACGCGATGGCGTAACTGGCCCGCCATGCAGGGCGGCAAGCCGGTCGCATCACCCGGCCATCAGGCCATCGTCCGTTTTAGCCTCCACTAGCCGCTATCAGCGCGGCCGGCGCGCGATCATCAGCATCTGGGCGCGTTCTTCCAGTTCCATCGCCGCGTCGCTGCCCATCTCCAGCCCCGCATCCAGCGACCGCTTCGTCAGACGCAAGGCATCCGGCCGCGCCTCGCACATCGCCTTCGCCAGGGTCAGTCCATGCGCGTCCAGCGCCGCATCCGGCAGTACCGACGACACCAGTCCGGTGCGCCACGCCTCCTGCGCGTCGATCGGCCGCCCGGTCAGCAGCGCCTCGCGCGCCCGCGAGATGCCCATCGTGCGTTGCAGGCGCCACGCCGCACCCAGCTCCGCGCCGCTCAGGCCGATCTTGATGAAGGCCGAGTGGAACACGGCGCTCTCGCCCGCCACGATCACATCGCTGGCGAGTGCGAGCGCCAGGCCCCCGCCCGCCGCCGGGCCGCGCACCAGCGAGATGATGGGCTGCGGACACGCCCGCATCGCCTTCATCACGTCGCGCAGGGTCCAGTCGCCGTTCGGCCCGTCCTGCAGCGCGTCCGCCTGGCCCAGCGCCTTCAGATCGGCACCCGCCGTGAAGCCGCGTCCCGCACCGGTCAGGATGATCACCCGCGCCGCCGTATCGCGCCGTCGCGCCTCGAAATATCTGAGCAGCTCCTCCGCCATCGGCTGGTTTAGCGCGTTCAGCCGCTCCGGCCGGTTCATGACCACGCGCCGGATTTCGCCGATCTCTTCGACTTCAAGAATGCTCATAGTGCTGCCCTCGCCAGGTCTCGTGCCAATCGCGGTATGTCGCGGAAATCGCCCGTCACCACGTCGCCGCCCAGCATGTGCGCCGGCTCGGGCGTATAGCCGTAGTTCACCAGGATCACCAAAGCGTTCGCCGCGCGCGCTGTCGCCACGTCGGTGATGCTGTCGCCGACCATGATGCCGGGCTCCCCGCCCACATCGCGCACCACGTCGTGAAAAATGCGCGCGTCGGGTTTCACATAGGACATGCGCCCCGCGCCGTAGATCACAGGGAAGAACTGCGTGAGCTTCAGCTTGTCCAGAAGTTGCACGGCAAGGTCATGCGGCTTGTTGGTCAGCACCGCCATGCGCTCGCCCTTCGCCTGCAAGTCGGCCAAGGTCTCTTCGACTCCCGGGAAAAGCACGCTGTCGTCCGCGATGTGCGCGCGATAGTGCACGATGAACCGATCGACCAGTTCCGGAAGCCGCGCGTCTTCCACAGGTGTCCCGGTCGCGGCCATCGCCTGCTGGATCAGCGATCGCGCCCCGAACCCCACCATATGACGCAGCGTGGCGGGGTCGATTTCCTCCCGGTGTTCCGAGCGCAGCACGGCGTTGGTCGCGCCCAGCAGATCCGGGGCCGTATCCACCAGCGTTCCGTCGAGGTCGAAGATCAGGGCGGGGAGAGCGTTCACTTTTTTTGGAATCCATCTTGCAGGATGGGGCAATATAGCGTCGCAATTCGTCACTTTATCCGGATTCTTCGGCAGGTTAGGCCACGTCATGGCAAAAGCGGCAATCATCCTGGCAGCAGGCCAGGGCACGCGGATGAAATCCGCGAAGCCCAAGGTCATGCATGCCATAGCAGGCCTTCCCATCCTCGGTCATGTGGTCGCCGCTGTCCGCGGCGCCGGCGTCTCGCGCATCGTCGTGGTCAGCGCACCCTCCATGGAGGAAATGCGCGGCTATGTCAGTTCGCTGGGCGCGGAGAATGCGATCCAGGACAGGCCGCTCGGCACCGGCCACGCCGCGCTTGCCGCCAAGAGCGTGCTGGGCGATTTCCAGGGCGCGCTCCTCATCAACAACGGCGACATGCCGCTGGCACAGTCGCCGATGCTCGCGGAGTCGCTGGCTTCGGCCGAGACCTATGGACTATCGTTGGTCGCCTTCCGTCCCGCCGATCCCGCCGCCTATGGGCGTGTGATCCAGAACGCCGACGGTACGCTCGACCGCATCGTCGAATACAAGGACGCAACGCCGGAGCAGCGAGCGATCGATCTCTGCTGCGCCGGCACCTATTCCGCCGCCAGCGCGCGCAAATTCTTCGAATGGGCGGGCCGCCTCGAGAATAACAATGCCCAGGGCGAGTACTACATTCCCGAAGTCCCGCTGATCGCCAGGCGCGATGGCGTGAAGTGCACGATCACCGAAACCGACGAGATCACGGTGATGGGCGTGAATTCGCGGGCCGAACTGGCCGATGCGGAAAGCCAGATGCAGAAGCGCCTGCGCGCCCGCGCCCTCGCGGCGGGGGTCGGCATGACCGCGCCCGAAACCGTGTTCCTCAGCCACGACACCGTGCTCGAACCCGACTGCCACATCGGCCCCTATGTCGTGATCGGCCCCAAGGTGACGGTGAAGAGCGGCGCCGGGATCAAATCCCACTCCCACCTCGAAGGCAGCGAGAAGGAAGGTCCCGTCGTCGTCGGCAACGGCGCACTGATCGGGCCTTACGCGCGCCTGCGCGGCGGCGCGGTGATCGAGGAAGACGTCCACATCGGCAATTTTGTCGAGGTCAAGAAGGCCCGCATCGAGAAGGGCGCCAAGGCCAACCATCTTACCTATCTGGGCGACGCGCGCGTCGGCGCAGGCGCGAACATCGGCGCCGGCACCATCACCTGCAATTACGATGGCTTCGACAAGCACCACACCGACATCGGCGCCGGTGCCTTCATCGGCTCCAACACCGCGCTGGTCGCGCCGGTGAAGGTTGGCGACGGCGTCTATGTCGGTGCCGGCTCGGTGATCACCAAGCCGGTGGAAAAGGACGCGCTCGCCGTGACACGCGCCGCGCAGAAGGAAATTCCCGGCTGGGCGGAGAAATTCCGCACACAAAAGAAGGCCGAGAAGGCCGCGAAGAAGAAATAGAGCGCGTTCAGCGCGGGTTCAGTTTGGCCGCCTAAACTCGGCCATGGAGGAAAGACACATGTGCGGAATCGTCGGCATCGCAGGCACCCGCGACGTGGCCCCCGTCATCCTGGACGCGCTGCGGCGCCTGGAATATCGCGGCTACGACTCCGCCGGCATTGCCACGCTGGTCGACGGCCACATCGACCGCCGCCGCTCGTCCGGCAAGCTGAACAAGCTGGGTGACGTGCTGCACAGCCGGCCGCTTCACGGCCACACCGGCATCGGCCACACGCGCTGGGCGACACACGGCGCCCCGACCGAGACCAATGCCCATCCGCATGCCAGCAAGCGCGTCGCCATCGTCCACAACGGCATCGTCGAGAATTTCCGCGAACTGCGCGACGAGCTGAAAGCCGCCGGCCACACATTCGAGTCCCAGACCGACAGCGAGGTCGCCGTCCACCTCGTCACCGACTATCTCGACAAGGGCCTGAGCCCGTCCGAGGCGGCACAGGCCGCGGTGCGCCGCCTGACCGGTGCCTACTCGCTGGCGATGATCTTCACCGACCACGACGGCCTGATGATCGGCGCCCGCAAGGGTGCGCCTCTCGCCGTCGGCTACGGCACCACCGAATCTTATCTCGGCTCCGACGCCTTCGCGCTCGCGCCCTTCACGAACAAGGTCGCCTATCTCGAGGACGGCGACGTCGTGGTGATCAAGGGTCCGGACATCACGATCTACGACTCCGAAGGCCGCCCCACCAACCGCGAGGTGAAGACCACATCGGCCTCTGCTGCGCTGGTCGACAAGGGCGGCAAGAAGCATTTCATGGCGAAGGAGATCCACGAGCAGCCGGAAGTCATCGGCCACACGCTCGCGCATTATCTCGATCCCGCCGGCCCGGTGGTGCAGCGCCAGGGCGTCGGCCTGCGCGGGGCGCTGTCCAAGGCCTCGCGCCTCACCATCTCCGCCTGCGGCACCGCCTTCTACGCCGGCATGGTCGGCAAGTACTGGTTCGAAAAGCTCGCGCGCCTGCCAGTCGAGTCCGACGTGGCGTCCGAACTGCGCTATCGCGACGTGATCTATCCGAAGGACGGTGCCGCGCTGTTCGTCTCCCAGTCCGGCGAGACCGCGGACACGCTCGCCGCACTGCGCGAAGCCAAGGCGCAGGGCCAGACCACCATCGCGATCGTCAACGTCGCCGAAAGCTCCATCGCGCGCGAGGCCGACATCGTACTCCCCACTTTCGCGGGGCCTGAGATCGGCGTCGCCTCGACCAAGGCTTTCACCTGCCAGCTCGCCGCGCTCGCCTCCTTCGCCATCGCCGCGGGCGTGGCACGCGGCACGCTCAGTGAAGCCGACGAGAAGCGCCTGTGCGCCCAGCTCCTTGCCGCACCGCGCCTGGTTGCCGAATTCCTCAAACAGGAACCGAAGATCGAACAGCTCGGCCAGGAAATCGCCAAGGCCACCGACGTGCTCTACATGGGCCGCGGCCCCAGCTACCCGCTGGCGCTGGAAGGGGCGCTGAAGCTCAAGGAGATTTCCTACATCCACGCCGAAGGCTATGCCGCGGGTGAGATGAAACACGGCCCGATCGCCCTGATCGACGAGAACGTGCCGGTGGTCGTGATTGCTCCGCACGATGCGCTGTTTGAGAAGACCATCTCCAACATGCAGGAAGTCATGGCGCGCGGCGGCAAGGTGCTGCTTATCTCCGACAAGGAAGGGATCGCGCGCGCCGGCGACGTCTGGGCCAGCATCCAGGTTCCCGACGCCGATCCGTTCCTCGCACCCATCCTCTACGCCATCCCGGTGCAGCTCCTGTCGTACTACGCGGCCATCGCCAAGGGCACCGACGTCGACCAGCCCCGCAACTTGGCGAAGTCGGTCACCGTCGAGTAGCCGTCACAGATACGACGTCACCTTCGGCTCGTGCATCCAGTCGTTGTCGCGGCCGTTGCAGAGGCGCACCGGAATGGCCGCGAACTCCTCGTCACTCACGTCGTCCAGGCACGCCACGTTGAAGGCGAAGAACTTGCCACCGATCTGCGGGATGTCGCCGCGCCCGTACAGCCGGATGCCGCAGGTCTTGCAGTAGTGAAGATCGATCGACTTCGATCCCCAGCTATAGACGAAGGTGTTCTCCTCGCCACTCAGCGCCCGCACGGCCTCCGGCTTCACATTGGCGCCCCACCAGCGCGACTTGCGGCAGATCGAGCAATTGCATCGGCTTGTCCCCGCCGCCGTGTCGAAATCCAGCTCCACCTTGACCGCGCCGCAGTGACAGCTCGCCGAATGCCGTTTCATCGCCATGAGAACCTCCTCGATTCATCCAACCTCCTGTTCTTACACCATCAGCTGACAGGATCTTGTCAGCAGCCTGCACCCTCGACATGCTGCCGGACTCAGGCTCTAGTCCGCCCATGCCCACCGAACAGGACCGGTTGAAACGCGCCGCCGCCGCCAGGGCGCTCGACTACGTGACCGACGGCATGAAGCTGGGCCTCGGCACCGGCTCGACCGCGGAAGCGTTTATCGATCTGCTGGGACCCCGCGTGCGCGGCGGATTGAAGCTTCTCTGCGTTCCGACCTCCGAGCGCACCACGACCTACGCCCGCAAGCTTGGCCTCTCGCTCGGCAATCTCGACGACCTGGCGCCGCTCGACCTCACCGTCGACGGCGCCGACGAGGCCGACCGCGAGCTGACCCTGATCAAGGGCGCCGGCGGTGCACTGCTCCGCGAGAAGATCGTCGCCCGCGCGTCAAAGCGCATGGTCGTCATCGCCGACGAGTCCAAGTTGGTCGCCCGCCTCGGCAAGTTCACCCTGCCGGTGGAGGTGCTGGAGTTCGGCCACAAGACCACCGCGCGCCATCTCAGCGAGGCCTTCACCTCGCTCGGTTACAGCAACATCCCCATCACGCTGCGCCAGCGCGAAGGCGCCATCTTCAAGAGCGACTCCGGCAACGTGATCTACGATTGCGCGATGGGCGCCATCACCTCGGCAGCGAAGCTCGCGGCCGCCATCTCCGCGATCCCCGGTGCGGTCGAGCACGGCCTGTTCATCGGCATCGCCACGACGCTTCTCATCGCCCATCCCGGCGAGGTCGAGGTCATTGCAGGGGAACCAGCAGCGGGACAAGCGCGCGCATGATGCGCGAGGTGAAGCTGGGCTGCCGGTCCGGCGCCACGATCAGGCTGTAGCGGTCGGCCGTCCGCGCTCCCGTCTCGCCCGCAGCGTCGACACACGCCACTTGAACCGTGCCGCCATCCTTTAGCGTCGGCCTCGCGCCACCCGCCCGCGCCGCCAGCGCCACGCCGCGCAGCACCGCCGTCATGTCGTCCATCATCTCGTAGGAATTGATGAAATACCCGTGTCCCATCTTGTCGCCGGGCGCCAGATGCGCGTCCACGATGTCGGCGTTCAGCGCCTCGCATGCCGGGTATTGCAGGTCCTTGTCCGGCACGCGCCCCGCGCGCGGAATGCCGCCATGGGTCCCCTCCGACACGATCAGCACCACGTCGTTGTCCGAGGCATAGATCGTCGTGCGCCCCACGCAGGCCTGCGCCCGCCGCAACAGGTGCAGCGCGTCGTCATTGTACCGCTCTACCCCGATGTCCGGCGCCAGCAGCACCAGCTCCTTCACGATCTTACGCTTGTGCGCGACGCAATAGCTCTCCAGCGCCCCGATGGCGGACAGCGTAATCCGCGTCCCCATCGAATGGGCCAGGATGTTTTCCTCTACCCCCTTGTCCGCCACTGCCCGCAGCAGGTTGATCAGCACCGGCACCGCGTAACCGCTGCGCTCCACGTCGGCGACATAGCGGTCGTATTGCCCCTCGCTGGCCCACGAGAAGAAGCCCATCGCGCAGGGCCAGTGCGTGTCGTTGGCCATCTGCCCGCTGTGCAGCAGCGCGGTGCGGAACATGGTGTTGTAGCCGTGCACATACAGCAGCAGCGAATGGCACTTGCGCGAGTCCGCTTCCGCCGCCACGTCGTCCGCGAACAGACCCATCGGCGCCGCGTCCGCCGCGGCACCGGTGCAGGCCCGGAACAGCGGCACCGAGGATGTCACCTGCGCCCAGTTGTTCTCCGACGCCACACCGCACGAGGCTTGCGCCGCCCAGTGCCGCCCGACATGGAACTCCGCCGCGGGGTCCAGCTCGCGGTCTGTCGCAAACAGGACGTCACGCGGCATGCCGGTCGTGCCGGTGGGCAGCGGCCGTACCGACCACACCTCGTCGTGTTTCAACGAGTCGGAAAATGTACAAGCCGACAGGAACAACACGCATGCCAGGGTTACGAACCTCGCGACCATCCGCCCCTGTTGCATGCTAGGTTCGCCCTTACATAGATAACCCAAATCAACCGCAGAGAACCCCATGGCGCAATACGACTACGACCTTTTCGTGATCGGCGGGGGCTCGGGCGGCGTGCGCGCCAGCCGCATGGCGGCGCTGGCCGGCAGGAAGGTCGCGATCGCCGAGGAATACCGCATGGGTGGCACCTGCGTGATCCGCGGCTGCATCCCCAAGAAGCTGTTCGTCTACGCCGCGCAATTCCACGAAGACTTCATGGATAGCGCCGCCTATGGTTGGACCATCGGCGAGCCATCTTTTGATTGGCCGACCCTGATCGCCAACAAGGACAAGGAGATCGCCCGCCTCGAGGGCATGTACAGGAAGAACGTCGAGGCCGCCGGCGTCACCATCTTCCAGGACCGCGCCGTGTTCGAGGACGCGCACACCATCCGCCTCCTGAACGACGACAGGAAGATCACCGCTGACAAGATTCTGATCGCCACCGGAAACCGCCCGACCCGCGACCTCGGCACCACCCACATGATGAAGGGCGGCGAACTCTGCATCACCTCCAACGAGGCCTTCCATCTCGACAAGCTGCCCGGCCGCATCCTGATCGCCGGTGGCGGCTACATCGCGATGGAGTTCGCGCACATCTTCCATGGGCTTGGCTCGAAAGTGTCGGTGCTCTACCGCGGTGAGAAGGTGCTGCGGGGCTTCGACGAGGACATCCGCGACGCCCTGCGCGACAACATGGTCAAGAAGGGCCTGCACGTCTCCCTGGGCTGCCAGTTCACCAAAATTGAGAAGCGCGCCGACGGCCTCTACGCCGAGACCAACAAGGGCGACAAGATCGAGTGCGACCAGATCATGCTCGCCATCGGCCGCGCCCCCAACACCGAGGCGCTGCATGTCGAGAAGGCCGGCGTCGAGCTCGGCAAGCGCGGCGAGGTGCTGGTCGACCGGTACTCGAAGACCAGCGCCGATAACATCTACGCCATCGGCGACGTCACCGACCGCATCCAGCTCACGCCGGTCGCGATCCATGAGGCGATGTGCTTCGTGAAGACCGTGTTCGGCGGCGTCCCCACGCCGGCTGATCACCACGACATCGCCACTGCGGTGTTCACCACGCCCGAGATCGGCGTCGTCGGCATGACGGAGCTGCGCGCGCTGGGCGAGGGCCACCACATCGACGTCTACAAATCGGTGTTCCGCCCGCTGAAGCACACGCTCAGCGGCCGTGACGAGCGCTCCACCTTCAAGCTGATCGTCGACAGCAGGACCGACAAGGTACTCGGCTGCCACATCTTCGGCGACCACGCCGCCGAGATCATCCAGATCGTCGGCATCCTGGTGAAGATGGGCGCGACAAAGGCCCAGTTCGATGCCACCGTCGCCCTGCATCCGAGCGCCGCCGAAGAACTCGTGACGATGCGGACGAAGTCATATTCGAAAAGCCCCGAAGCGGCTTGATGCGGTGGCTTCTCCTCGCGGCGGCGTTGCTGTTCTCCGCTCCCGCGGCCGCAGCTCCGTCTGCTTGCTCTGAGCTCGCCGCGTCCTTTGACGCAGCCACGACGCCCGTCTTCCTTGCGAGCTATCCCACTACCGGCCCCGGTCCGCTACAGAACACTGCTTTCCTCTACGACAACGCCGCCGCCGTCATCGCGCTCATCGGCTGCAACGACATCATTCATGCCCGCCGCATCGGCGACGCGATGCTGCTGGCGCAGGATCACGACCGCTTCTGGCACGACAGCCGCCTGCGCAACGCCTATGCCGCCGGTCCGCTCGACACGCCCGTGAAGCTCTCCGGCTGGTGGGACACCATGCAGAACCGCTGGTTCGAGGACAGCTATCAGGTCGCCTCAGACAACGGCAACATGGCCTGGGCGATGCTCGCGTTGCTCACGCTCCACCGCGCCACGCAGGACGCGCGCTACCGCGACGCCGCCGTGCGCCTCGGCGAATGGACGCTGCAATGGCAGCGCCACAATGGGCCCGGAGGCTTCGCCGGCGGCACCTTCGACCAGGAACCCTACCCGAAGCAGAACACCTGGCGTTCCACCGAGCACAACACCGACCTCGCCGCCGCGTATGCCGCGATCGAACACGCTACCGGCGACCGCCGCTGGCGTGCCGCGTCCCGCGCCGCCGGGCACTTCGTTCGCGCGATGTGGCAGCCCGCCTGCCATTGCTACGCCGTCGGCGCCGGCCTCGACGGCGTGACGCCCAACACGCTCTTCGCGCTCGACGCGCAGATCTGGCCCGTCCTCGCGCACCTCAACACCGCGCCACCCGCGACGATCCTCGCCTCGGTCGACGCCAAGCTCGCCCAGTCCGGAGGCTACGCGTATAGCGAAGCCCTCCAGGGCCTCTGGACAGAAGGCACGGCGCAGGTCGCGCTCCTCGCCGCCCTGTCCAGGGACATGGCCAAAGCCGCAACCCTCTCGCGCACTATCGGCACGATGCGCACGCCCCAGGGCGGCTACTATGCGTCCGACGTTCCCGGCCTGCCGACCGGCTTCATGCTCGACACGGACCCGACGAAAGCCCGGCAGTACTTCCACATCCGGGCGCTTGCCCCGCTCGCCTGGGCCGCACTGGTGGAACGACGCTTCAATCCGTTCGCGACGCGCTAAATCTGCACCTTCCGTCCTTCCCAGAACGGCTTGCGCACCTCGCCGCGCTTGATCTTGCCGGCGGCGCTGCGCGGCAGCTCGGCGACGAAGTCGATCGAGCGCGGTACCTTGAAGCCCGCCAGCCGCGGCCGCACGAAGTCGATGATCTCTTTCTTCAGCTCATCGCTCGGCTTCCATCCGGCCTTCAGCATGATCACGCTCTTCACCTCTTCGCCCCATTCCCTGTTTGGCACGCCGATGGTGCAGACGTCCTCGACCGACGGATGCTTGATGATCTCGTTGTCCACTTCCTGCGGATAGATGTTCACGCCGCCGGAAATGATGATCTCCGCCGACCGCCCGGTCAGGAACAGATAATCGTCCTCGTCGAAATAGCCGATGTCGCCCAGCGTGAAGAATTCGCCGCGATGTGCGCCGGCCGTCTTCTTGTCGTCCTTGTAGTAGGAGAACGGGTTGAGCTTCTGCGCCTCATGATAGATCAGGCCCGCCTGGCCGTTGGGGAGCTCGTTGCCCTCGTCGTCCATGATTTTCACGCGCAGCAGCGTCGGCCGCTTGCCCACGCTGCCTGGCTTCTTCAGCCACTCGTCCGAGCGGATGCCGAAGCCCGCGCCGCCTTCCGAGCCCGCGTAGTATTCGTACAGGATCGGTCCCAGCCACTCGATCATCGCGTGCTTCACCTCGGGCGGGCAGGGCGCCGCGCCGTGCACGAGGAACTTGAGAGACGACAGGTCGTACTTCTTCTTGAGTTCGTCCGGCGCCGCCAGCATGCGCTGCATCATTATCGGCACCAGATGCGCATGCGTCACGCGCCGGTTCTGGATCGTGCGGAACACTTCTTCCGTGTCCCAGCGCTCGCCCATGAAGGCGATCGGGACACCCGACGCCTGCGGGATCGCGATGTCGAACGCCAGCGGCGCGGCATGATAGCCCGGCCCGGCGCACATCTGAACGTCCGTGGACGGATCGTACTGGGCGTTCGATCCGGCATACTGTGGCGGCGTCGCAACGCCGTGCGGCCGGTGCACGCCCTTGGGCCGCCCCGTGGTGCCCGAGGTATAGAGCATCTGGCTTCCCATCACCGGGTCGGGCAGGTCGCGGTCGTCCACGCCTTCCAGCGCGCTCTCGAAGTCCTCGAACCCGTCCGCCAGCCCGCCGACGGACAGATGCAGCGCCAGGCCGGGCGCGGAGCGCACGGCCTCCCTGATGGTGTCGAATCTTGTCTCCGCCACCAGCGCCTTCGCCTCGCAGTCGTTCAGGATGTAGGCGATCTCGTCGGTGGCGAGGTGCCAGTTTACCGGTGTCACGCGCAGGCCCGATCGCCGCGTGGCGTTGATCGTTTCGACGAACTCCGCCCGGTTGGTGCAGAAGAGCGCCACCGCATCGCCCGGTTTCAGTCCCGCGCCCCGCAGCACGCGGGCCAGCCGGTTCGCATTCGCATTGATCTTGCGATAGCTGTGCTCGCCGAAGCGGTCGAACACCGCCGTCTTGTTGCCCTTCACCTGCGCCCAGAACGCGCCGCCCATGCCGGTTTGGGCATAGGCGAGCAGCGGTTCCAGGAATTTGGGGTCGGCGGTATCGATGCGGTCCATACGGTTCTCCCAGCCCCCGCGCGCCGTGTTCCCGGTGCTGCGGTAAGTCATTCTGGCGATTACGGTACTGCGGAGCCGCACGCCGCGCCACGCCCTATCCGCACGCCCAGATTGTCGCGGATTCGTCAGCAGCGATGCTGACACGCGCAAGCCCGGTCAGGATGCACCCGCGGTCTTGATTTAGTGTGGTCGTGAAGCCGAGGAACCCATGCCATGCGCACGCTCCCTCCCGACATCGCGGGCTTCTACACCAAGCCCGCGCACATGACCGATCCGCGCGAACTCGACGCCGTTCTCGAGGGCGCACCCTCGGACATCCCGGGCCTCGTCGCCTTCATCCAGAACCTGCTGATCCATCCCTTCTGGGCGGCCGCCTATCACCAGCAACTGAGCCCGGCGCGTCAGGACGAAGTCCACACCCGTTCGGTGCACGACATGCTGGCGCGGATGCAGACGCACGATCCGCGCCCGCTCGGCTTCGTGCGCACGCTCGCGCAGCGCGCCGTCGGCAATTGCCGCCATTTCTCGACCTTCGGCACGGCGCTGTTCCGCCGTGCCGGCATCCCCGCGCGTGCCCGCTGTGGGTTCGGCATGTACTTCGAGGCAGGGAAGGGCGTCGACCACTGGCTGATCGAATACTGGAACGGTACGGCGTGGCAATTCCTCGACGCCCAGATCGACGCCATGCAGCGCGCGCTGCTGCGCCTTCCCTTTGACCCGCTGAACGTTCCGCGCGAGCAATTCCTCACCGGCGGCAATGCGTGGGCGCAGCATCGAGCGGGTCAAATCGACGCGAAGAAGTTCGGCATCCTCGACATGTGGGGCGACTGGTTCATCGCCGGTAATTTGATCCGCGACGTCGCCTCGCTGAACAACATGGAGATGCTGCCCTGGGACTCATGGGGTACGATGACAGGACCCGGCGAATCTATCTCGCCCGAAAAAGTTGAGCTGTATGACAGGCTCGCGACGCTCGCAGCCGATCCGGACCGGCACTTCGCTGAGTTGCGCGCGATTTACGATGACAGCAGGATCCATGTCCCGCATCAAATTTTCAATGCCATGCGCCAACGGACGGAGACTGTTTAGAGCCGGTGAAGTCCGCTAGCATCGGGACATGCGTCTCGCTGCCTTAACCATAGTCGTTCTCGCGTTCGCCATGGCCGCACATGCCAGCCCGCTCGGCGACGCCGACAAGGCTGACGCGGACACCGTCCTCCTCGCCGACATGGATGACGCCGCGTTCGATGCGCAGTTCGCCTGCCCCGAAACGCTCGCCAGCGAAGACGATCGCCTGGAGGAGTTCGAGCGCTACACCGCCTGGGCGCATCTGCGGCATCCCGACTGGAATTTCCAGAAGCGGCTCGAGGTGCGCGCCGGCCTGCTGCGCCGCCATGCATGCACGGCCACGCTTGCAAACGTGACCAACAGCGGCCAGCCGGCGTTCCCGGGCTGGGCCTATCCGCCGCACAAATAGCGGTTCCCCACGCGGCCCTCGGCCGCTGGCAAACCCGGCTTGCTTCCCATATATCCACAGACCCAAATGTAAGGAGACCCGCGTGGCCCCGAGCTGGACCCCGCAAAGCTGGCGTTCCAGCCCCATCAAGCAGGCCCCGGCCTATCCGGACCAGGCCGCTTTGGAGGCTGTGGAGCAGCGTCTTCGCACCCATCCCCCGTTGGTGTTCGCCGGCGAGGCGCGTAATTTAATGTCCGGCCTCGCCGAGGTTTCCCGGGGCAAGGCGTTCCTGCTCCAGGGCGGCGACTGCGCGGAGTCCTTCGCGGAATTCTCCGCCAACAACATCCGCGATACGTTCTGCGTGTTTCTGAGCATGGCGACGGTCCTCACCTTTGCGGCCGGCGTGCCGGTGGTGAAGGTCGGCCGCATCGCCGGCCAGTTCGCCAAGCCGCGCTCCGACGACACCGAGACGCGCGACGGCATCACGCTCCCGTCCTATCGCGGCGACAACGTCAACGGCGGCGAGTTCACCGCCGAGGCCCGCACGCCGGACCCGGAGCGCATGATGCGCGCCTATTACCAGTCCGCGGCGACCGCGAACCTCGTGCGCGCCTTCGCGACCGGCGGCTATGCCGACCTGTCGCGCGCGCGGCACTGGAATCTCGATCACCACCATCCCGACCTGTCCAGGCGCTACAACGATGTCGTCGACAAGATCTACGAAGGCGTCGACTTCATGCGCACCTTTTCGCTCGCCGATGCGGTGAAGCAGCAGACGAGCCGCGTCGACTTCTACTTCAGCCACGAAGCGCTGTTGTTGCCGTTCGAGGAGGCGCTGACCCGTCAGGACTCGATCAGCCGCGACTACTACGCGACGTCCGGCCACATGATTTGGATCGGCGACCGCACGCGCCAGCCCGACGGCGCGCACGTCGAGTATTGCCGCGGGATCAGGAACCCGATCGGCATCAAGTGCGGTCCGTCGCTCAGCGAGGACGATCTGCTCAAGCTGCTCGCCACGCTGAACCCGGACAACACGCCTGGCCGCATCACGCTGATCGCGCGGTACGGCCACGACAAGATCGCCGGCGCGCTGCCCAAGCTGATCCGCGCCATCAAGCGCGAGGGCGCCAACGTCGTCTGGTCGTCCGACCCGATGCATGGCAACACGCTGAAGCTGCAATCCGGTTTCAAGACCCGCCCGGTCGACCGCGTGCTGGACGAGCTCAGGGCCTTCTTCGCCATCCACCGCGCGGAGAAAACCTATGCCGGCGGCGTGCACCTCGAGATGACCGGCCAGGACGTGGTCGAGTGCCTCGGCGGCGCCCAGGCTATCAAGGAGATCGACATCGGCGATGAGCGCTACCTCACCGCCTGCGATCCTCGCCTGAACGCCAGCCAGGCGCTGGAAGTTGCGTTCCTGCTTGCCGACACCATCCGCGCCGAGCGCATCAAGGACGGCCACAAGATAGCGGCGTCGGCGTAAACCATCCTGACCTTCATGCTTCGACAAGCTCGGCTTGAAGGCTTTATCCAACCCTCGCCCTGAACTGGGCGAGGGGCAGCACCCAAGGGGTATGTGTTCGCATGGGCGTGGCGCGGCTGCTGGCGAAGGGCTGGGTCGTGTTCTGCCTGTTCGCGGGCGCGCACGCCCTTGCGCTCGATCTGCGTGGAAGCGTCCCGCCACTGCAGGCGGCGACAGGCGCGGCCATCTGCGTATTTCTGTTTGCGGCCATGGGGCTGTTGTTCGTGGCGGGCTTCGGCCTTTCATCTGCCGGCGGTCCACACCTGCTGCGCACCCGCCTTGCGTCGAGACGCTTCCTGCCCGGCTTCGATGGCGCCGTCTTTCTCGCTTTTGTGGCCGTCAGCTTCGCGCAGATTTTTGTCATTCCATTTATCGGCGGGAGTGCGGCGGGACACGGTCTTCAGAAAGCGATGGACTTCGTCGTGCCGGGCTTGGCGGGAATCGATGCGCGTTTGAGCGCCTGCGGTATCACGCCGCTCTATATCTACTCGATCTCGCTGTCTTCCGCGGTCACGTGGCTGTTGGCCATGATATTCCTTGCCTCGGCGGTCTCGCGCATCCGCCTGAGTGCCGGCCTGTTGCGGCTGGAACGGGTCCAGCATCCAACGCCGTTCGGCCCAACCGTCCTTGCCGCCATCTACGGCACGGTCGCCATCATTGCGTTCCAGCTTCTGTATATGGGATCGGCGTATCCGCTGCTGCCGTGCAAAGCATTCTATCGCGTTACCGGCGCCGTGTTGATCGGACTGGCGCCACTTCTCCTCAGCTATCTGATTTATGCCTCGCTGGTCGCTCTCGTCGCGAGTGGCCCCGAGCACCACGACCGCGAGAGCTAGAGCGACCGCGCGATCTCCGCCATCGCGGCGTTGAAAGCCTCCGGCTCCTCGAACGGCGCGAAGTGTCCGGACTTCTCGAACCACACGAGCTTCTTCGACGGCGCAATCAGCTTGTTGAAATACTGCTCGGTCTTCGCTGCGCTCACCTGGTGGTCGTTGCGCCCGTTCAGGAACCACACCGGCATCTTCAGCTCCGGCGCGTCGCGTTCTAGGTTGATCGCGCTCACCTGCGGCCACAGCGTGCGCAACGAGAAGAACATCCCGCCGACGACCTTCGGAAGGCTGAAGATCGAAGTTCCCGATGCGAACAGCACGATCCGCAGCGCCGTCCACACCGGCACGCTGCCGAGCGTTCCGACAAACCGCCCCAGCCAGCGCCGCTGCACCATCATCTGCTGCTCGGTGTAGGGCGGCGGTCCAAGCCTGGTCAGCTCCTCGACGGCCTTCGCATTGCCACGCCGTTTCGCCTCTTCCAGCACGAACGCATAGCCATCCGCTTCGCTCGCCGCGAGATCGCCGATCTGCCCCGTGCCGATATAGGCGGATACCTTCTCCGGATGCCGCGCCGCATACAGCGTCCCCAGCGCCGATCCCCACGAATGACCGAGCAGCGCGACCTTCGGCTTGGCGAACCTGGCCCGCACGTGATCGACCAGTTCATCCAGATCGGCAACGAACCGGTCCACCGTCATCGTCTCCGGCGGCGTCTTCCTGTCGTATGTCCGCCCCGCGCCGCGCTGTTCCCAATACACGACAGTGAACACGCGCTCGATGCCGGCATTGAAGTGGCGCAGCAGCGGAGTCTCCGGCATCCCCGGTCCGCCATGCAGGGCAATCAGCACCGGATTGGCGCCGTCTGCCCCATGCACCTCCACCCACTGCGGAATGCCGCCAAGGGTGACGAATCCGCGCTGGTCGAGACGCGTCACCCCCATTATCGCCTTCCGAAGGGATTGATCACGGGCAGACCGCTGATTGCAAAATGCCGTACATTGCGGGTTGCGACAGTGAGACCGTGCTCAATCGCAGTCGCCGCAATCGCAAGATCGTCGTCGTCTCGTCCAAGCTGGATTTGCAACCTGCCCCAAAGCGCCGCTATGTCGGCAGTGACCGGCAGCACGCGGTCGCCATGCCAGCGCCGCACGCCGCTCAACCAGGTTTCCAGTACCCGGGCAAACGGGGGATTGATGCGCCGTTGCTGCTCTATGCCCCGTTCGATCTCCATAATCGTGATTACGCTCAGGAATACGCTCTGCGGCGTCTGTTTTGCCAGCCAGCGTGGTGTCGCGTCGTCCGCCGGACGACGGCGGAGCGTCGAAAGCACGTCGGTGTCCAGCAGATACATTCACAAATCGAAGCTACGGCGCTTCGGACGGCGGCGCGTAGCAGTGAAGCTGCCATCGTCTTTTGGAATTGCCAGCAGGTGCTCGATGAAATTGCGCTTGTCCGCGGGCTTGTTGTGTGCGGTCAGCCGCTCGAACTCCTCGACATCGACGATCATGACAGCCGGCTTTCCGTGCTTGGTCACCGTCTGCGGCGACTTCCGCGCAGCCGTTACGACCTCGCTAAAGCGATTTTTTGCGTCCTGGAGCGACCATGTTGTCATGGGCGTAATCTAGCTAGAAATTCTAGCTAGATTATGAACCCCTTGGCTTGGCTCGTCAAACCGCCTTGTCCGGCCCCACGCGCACGACCATCTTGCCGACATTGTCGCCCTTGAAGAGGCCGATGAAGGCTTCCGGCGCATGCTCCACGCCGTCGACCACCGTCTCGCGCCACTTCATCTTGCCTTCCTTCGCCCACTTCGCCATGTCGCGGTGGAAGTCGGCCAGCATGTCGTAATGGCTCGACACCACGAACCCGCGCAGCGTCAGCCCCAGCCCGATCGCCATTGCCAGATTGCGCGGCCCGGGCGGCAGCTCCGTCGCATTGTACATGTCGATCATCCCGCACAGCGGAATGCGGCCACCGACGCGCATGTTGTTGATCGCCGCTTCCAGATGCGCCCCGCCGACGTTCTCGAAATAGACGTCGATGCCTTCCGGGAAGGCCGCCGCCACCGCCGCGGTCAGGTCGCCCGCCGTGCGGTAGTTGATCGTCGCATCCACGCCCAGCGATTTCAGATAGGCGGCCTTCTCATCCGATCCGACCGAGCCCACGACATAGCAGCCCTTCGCCTTGGCGATCTGGCACACCACCGACCCTACCGCGCCCGACGCCGCCGACACGAACACACGCTCGCCGTCTTTCAGCGCGCCGATGCGCAGCAGCCCAGCGTAGGCGGTCATGCCCGGCATGCCCAATGCGCCCAGATAGGACTGGATCGGCGCCGCCGGCTCGAACTTCTGTACCTGCGCGCCGTCGGCGACGTACCATTCGCGCCAGCCATTCATGCTCTGCACGAAGTCGCCAACCTTCGCCGCAGGGCTGTTCGACGCCACCACCTGGCCGACCGCGTGGCCCTGCAAGGTCTCGCCGATCTGGAACGGGGGCACATAGCTCTTGCGATCCACCATGCGCCCGCGCATGTACGGGTCCACCGAGATATACGAATTGCGTACAAGGACCTGTCCGGCCCCGGGCGTCGGCACAGTGGTTTCCACAAGCTCGAAATTGTCGGATGTAGGCAGGCCGACGGGACGGCTCTTCAGGCGGATTTCGCGGTTCTTCTGGTTGTCCACGGGCGTCTCCCTTAACTCTGCTAACGAGGAAATTTTGAAGTTTCAGGAGCTTAGCAGGGCCTTGCCGGTAACAACGCGAAACATTTTATGAGTCGCCTGGACGCCGGCCCACGGGCCTTATGTCACTGAAATTCCGTCGAGATTCATCTTGTCGCCATTTCGGCTGCGTCCGCATGATCGTCAAAAGATCGGTCCGTTGAAGGCTGCCGTCATCGGCGCCGGCGCGTTCGGACGTCACCATGCCTCCAAGTACCGCCACATCGATGGCGTCGAGCTGGCCGCCATCGCGGACCCGAGTTCCGATGTGCGCAAGGCTTCGCTCGCGACCCATGGCTGCCCCGCCGTCGCCGACTGGCGCGAGCTTCTGGGCAAGGTCGATCTCGTCTCCATCTGCACCCCGGCCCAGACCCACGCAGAGATCGTGCGCGCCTTCCTCAATGCCGGCGCGCATGTGCTGGTCGAAAAGCCCATCGCCACCTCGGTCGAAGAGGCCGATGCGCTCATCGCGCTCGCGCGCTCGACCAACCTCGTGCTGACGGTCGGCCATCAGGAGCGTTTCGTTTTCGCCGGCACCGGCCTGCTCGACCACAAGGTCGTGCCGCTGGAAGTGTCGTGCTGGCGCATGGGGCCGTGGACCGGGCGCAGCGCCGACGTCTCCGTCGTGCTTGATCTGATGATCCACGACCTCGACCTGGTGCACCAATTGATCCCGGGCGAGGTGTTCGACATCGAAGCCCGCGCCAAGCGCCTGCATTCGCCGCTGCCGGATGACGTGCACGCCTCCGTCACCTTTGCCAACGGCACCGTCGCGCACCTCGAGACCAGCCGCATCTCCGACGCCCGCCGCCGCGGCATGCGCGCCGAATACGAAGACGGCGTGATCGAGATCGACTTCGTCACCCGCAAGATCCGCAACACCACCCCGCGCAGCCTGAAGCCGCTCGAGATGGGCGATCCGCTCGGCGAGTCCGTGCAAAGCTTCGTCCGCGCCGTGCGCGACGGCGCCGCCACGCTGGTCCGCCCGGAGGAGGCGCGCCAGGCGCTCGCCACCGCACTCGCCATCGAAGACGCCTCCGACCGCGACGCGATGCCCGCCGACCCCTACACCGCCATCGCTGCGGCGCGCTGAACAAAATCTTACCCTCGCCCCCGCTTTAGCGGGGGAGAGGGCAGGGTGAGGGGGCGGTGCCGTCAAAGACGTCCCTCGCCTCATTTGTCTTCAATTCCGATACAACGCTCGTAGCCCTGCGCTCCACGCCCAGCACCCCCTCACCCCGCCCTCTCCCCCACTGCGTGGGGGCGAGGGAGAATGTTTGGGTTCTTTCGCCCAAACCTGCACCGCGCTAAACCAACCCCATGACGACGAAGACGTTTCGCATCGCGCTCGCCCAGCTCAATCCCATTATGGGCGACATCCACGGCAACCTGGTGAAAGCCCGCGCCGCGCGTGCCGAGGCCGCCGCGCAGCACGCCGACGTCATCCTGTTCCCCGAGCTCTACATCGTCGGCTATCCGCCCGAAGACCTCGTGCTCAAGCCCGCGCTCCAGGCCGACGCCATGGAAGCGATCGGGAAGTTCGCTTTAGACACCGCCGACGGCGGCCCCGCCGTCCTCGTCGGCTCGCCCTGGGTCGAGCACGACAAGCTCTACAACGCCACGCTGCTGCTCGACGGCGGCGCCATCGCGGCCAAGACCTACAAGGTCGATCTCCCCAATTACGGCGTGTTCGACGAGAAGCGCGTATTCGTTCCCGGCCCCATGCCCGGACCGTTCAATATCCGCGGGCTGCGCATCGGCGTTCCGATCTGCGAGGACATCTGGACCCCCGACGTCGTCGAATGCCTCACCGAGACCGGCGGCGAGATCCTGCTTGTCCCCAACGGTTCGCCGTTCGAGGCAGGCAAGGAAGACGTCCGCCTCAACCTGATCGCCGCGCGCGTCACAGAATCCAAGCTCCCGCTCATCTATCTCAACCAGGTCGGCGGCCAGGACGAGCTGGTGTTCGACGGTGCCTCCTTCGTCGCCAACGCCGACAAATCGATCCCCGTCTCGTTGCCCGCCTGGGAAGAGAAGGTCGTCGTCACCGAATGGACGCGCGGCCTGAACGGCTGGGTCTGCGCGCGCGGCGAACGCGCTGGCGAGGAAGACCGCAACACGTCCATCTACCAGGCGATGGTTCTGGGCCTGCGCGACTACGTGAACAAGAACCGCTTCCCAGGCGTGGTGCTCGGCCTCTCCGGCGGCATCGACTCCGCGATCAGCGCCGCCGTCGCGGTCGACGCGCTGGGGCCGGACCGGGTGCGCTGCGTGATGCTGCCGTCGAAATACACCAGCCAGGATAGCCTCGACGATGCCGCCGAATGTGCGAAGATGCTCGGCGTCTCTTACGACAGTGTGTCGATCGAAGGCGTGGTCGAGGCCTTCGGCAATGCGCTCGCGCCGACCTTCTCCAACAAGCGCGCCGACACCACGGAAGAGAACATCCAGAGCCGCGCCCGCGGCGTAATCCTGATGGCGATCTCCAACAAGTTCGGCCCCATGGTGCTCACCACCGGCAACAAGAGCGAGATGAGCGTCGGCTACGCCACGCTCTACGGCGACATGTGCGGCGGCTACAACGTGCTGAAGGACATCTACAAGACCGTGGTCTTCCGCCTCGCGCACTGGCGCAACCAGAACCATCCGCGCGGCAGCCTGGGGCCGAAGGGCCGGGTGATCCCGGAGCGCATCATCACCAAGCCGCCCAGCGCCGAGCTGCGCGAGAACCAGAAGGACGAGGACTCCCTCCCGCCCTATGAGATCCTCGACGGCATCCTCGAATGTCTCGTCGAAAACGAGATGACCTTCGAAGACACCTGCGCCAAGGGTTACCATCCCGCCACGGTGAAGCGCATCGAGCAGCTCCTCTACGTGAGCGAATACAAACGCCGCCAGGCCCCGCCCGGCGTGAAGATCAGCGCCAGAAACTTCGGCCGCGACCGCCGCTACCCGATCACGAATGCGTTCCGAGATGCGCGCGATTACTAAGCATCACTGTCATCCCCGGCGAGCACCGCGCGCCACAGCGCGCGGTGTGAGGGAAGGGGACCCACGACTGGGCTCTGCGCGGGACTTCTGGGTTCCCTTTCCCTCGCTTCGCTCGGCCGGGGATGACACCTTGGTTCTGTGGTGATGACTACTGACGCCGAATTGGTGGCTCGCTATCGAGATGCCGCCGAGAAACATGGGGCCGCGACCGCAAAGGGCGACTACAAAAACGGTAATAGGGCTTATCACGTTGTTACCAGCGCATATCGAGAATTGAGAAAGAGGGGCTTGCCGTCTCAGCGATTGCTCTTGACGCTGTTGAATGACGAAGACGCCGCTGTTCGCAGTTGGGCAGCCACCCACGCGCTTGAATTCGCATCGCACAAGGGAGTGCCTGTACTGGAAGCGCTTGCGGGTGCAGAACACATCGGCATTCAAAGGCTCATTGCCGAGACGACATTAAGTGAGTGGCGAAAAGGCGCCCTGAAGTTTCCATGACCACCGTCGTCCGCGTCGCTCCATCCCCCACCGGCTTTCTCCAGGCCGGCAATGGTCGCGCGTCCGTGCTCAACGCGCTGTTCGCGAAGAAGACCGGCGGCAAGTTCATGCTGCGCATCGACGACACCGATCCGGCGCGCAGCAAGAAGGAGTACGAGACCGCGATCTGCGAAGACCTCGCCTGGCTCGGCGTCGCGCACGATATCTTCGCGCGTTCGACCGACCGCACCGCGATCTATCACGCCGCTGCCGAGCGCCTGAAAGCCTGCGGCCGTCTCTATCCGGCCTACGAAACCGCCGACGAGCTCGAACGCCGCCGCAAGCGTGCCGCCGCGCAGCACAAGCCGCCGATCTACGACCGCGCCGCGCTCAACCTCACCGCCGAAGACCGCGCCAAGCTCGAAGCGGAAGGCCGCAAGCCCCACTGGCGCTTCAAGCTCAGCCACAAAACGGTCGCCTGGACCGACGCCATCCGCGGCCCCGTCGAGATCGACACCGCCACCCAGTCCGACCCCGTCCTGATTCGCGAGGACGGCAGCTACCTCTACACGCTGCCCTCGGTGGTCGACGACATCGCGTTCGGCATCACCCACATCATCCGCGGCGAGGACCACGTCACCAACACCGCGTCGCAGATCGAGCTGTTCGAGGCGCTCGAAGCCGCGCCGCCCGTCTTCGCGCACTACGCGCTCTTCATCGCGCCGACCGGCGAGAAGCTGTCGAAGCGCCTCGGCTCGCTATCCCTGCGCGCGCTGCGCGAGGCCGGCATCGAGTCCATGACGCTCTGCTCCTATCTCGCGAAGATCGGCACCTCCGACGCCGTCGAGCCGCACACATCGCTCGACACGCTCGCGCAGGAATTCGACTTTGCGAAATTCGGCCGGGCGCTGGCCAAGTTCGACCCAGACGAGCTCGTGCTGCTCAACGGCAAGCTGCTCCACATGCTGCCCTATGGTGCCGTGGCCGGCCGCATCCCCGGCGACGCAGCGTTCTGGGACGCCGTGAAACCCAACCTCACCAAACTCAGCGACACCGAAACCTGGGCCCACATCGTCAATGGCCCCGTTACGCCGGTGATCGAGGACCGCGTGCTGATCGCAAAAGCCGCCGAGCTGCTCCCGCCCGAACCATGGGACGAAACGACCTGGGGCACGCTGACCAGGGCCGTCTCCGAAGCCACCGGCGTCAAGGGCCGCGCGCTCTTCCACCCCCTGCGCGAGGCCCTCACCGGCCGCGGCGACGGCCCCGAGTTGAAGAAATTGCTACCGCTGATTGGCCGCGAACGCGCCCTGGCGCGGCTGAACGGTGAAACGGCTTAGCTGAACACCTCGACGTTCGGGCCCTTCGGGTCGGCGCCGTACTTGTTCTCGCCGGCATCGCCGTTCCACACCATCAGCACGAAGATATAGACCGCGTAGGCCAGACCGATCAGCACCAGCGCGCCGACCAACAGCAGCGCCGGCACGTTCGGCGTGCCGCTACCGCCCGCGCTGCCAAAGGCGCCCGCCATGCCGGCGCCGACCCCGCCCGCGATAGCCACCACGATGTAAATGAAGAAGCCGCCGAACAGCCATCCCGAATGGTTGGTGTCGTGCAACCGCCGCACCGTGACCGAGATCGATGGCAATAGCAGCACGAGGTTCAGGATCGCCGCGAACGGTCCGCTCGTATTGCTGAACGAGTTCGTCGTACCGGCCGCCCCGCCCACGATCGCATCCAGGATGCCGGCCACCAGTCCGGCCAGGATGGTGAACAGATAGAAATACCAATACTCCGACCGCCGCGCCCGCCCGCTGAACGTCACGTACTTGCGGAAGCACGTGCTGATCGCTTCGCCGAAGCCCATGAACCCCTCGCTGCGCCTTGCCGGGCCGGAGCATGGACCGGGCGGGAAAAAGCTGCTAGTGACGCTTCCACGAATGAGGAGCCCGGTGTGACCGCCGTCCGCCACATGACTTGCGCGACGCTTATTTGCGGCTGACGCCGCGACACCCTCCTTTTGCCTGCCCACATCGCTAAACTCAGTTGTCGTGGCCCGCGAATGCGGGCGACCCAGGTGACGTCTTCGCGGCCATCGCAAGGTTCGCGAGGCAGAATTCTGGAACGGCAACGAAGCGCACCAACTGGGTGGTCGCGGGCCATGACAGTGATGGTGGTGGGGCTAATAATCAACCTTCAAAACACGCTAAGAAGTAACAACCATGACCATCCGCCTCTACAACACCATGACCCGGACGAAGGAGGAGTTCGTCCCGCTCGATGCCAACAATGTGCGGATGTATGTCTGCGGCCCGACGGTCTACGACTACGCCCATATCGGCAACGCTCGCCCGGCCATCGTGTTCGACGTGCTGTTCCGCCTCCTGCGCCACACCTATGGCGCGGGCCACGTGACCTACGTCCGCAACATCACGGACATCGACGACAAGATCAACGCGCGCGCCGCCGAACGCGCCAAGGCCGACCAGCGCAACATCCCGATCCTCGATGTGCTGCGCGAGATCACCGAGGTGACCTACGGTGTCTATCGCAGCGACGTCGTCGCGCTGGGCTGCCTCGAACCAAACTACATGCCACGCGCCACCGGGCACGTGACGCAGATGATCGCGATGACCGAGAACCTGATCGTTGCCGGTTACGCCTACGCCGCCGAAGGCCACGTCCTCTTCCGCGTGAAGAAGAAGGCCGACTACGGCAAGCTCGCGCGCCGCAGCCTCGACGACATGATCGCCGGCGCCCGCATCGACGTTGCTCCGTACAAGGAGGACCCGATGGACTTCGTGCTGTGGAAGCCGTCCACGCCCGACCAGCCGGGCTGGAGCAGCCCGTGGGGCTACGGCCGCCCCGGCTGGCATCTCGAATGCTCCGCGATGATCGAGGCGACGATGGGCGAGACCATCGACATCCACGGCGGCGGCATCGACCTGGTCTTCCCGCACCACGAAAACGAGGTGGCGCAATCCGAAGGCGCGCACCACGGCCATCCGCTTGCGCGCTTCTGGATGCATAACGGCTTTCTCAACGTCGAAGGCGAGAAGATGTCGAAGTCCCTAGGCAACTTCGTCACCATCAACGAGCTGCTCAAGGATTGGCCAGGCGAGGTGCTGCGCTTCAACATGCTGCGTACGCATTACCGCCAGCCGATGGACTGGACCGTCGCGGGCATGACCGAGAGCTGGAAGACGCTGGAGAAGTGGTACGCCGTCACCGAACCGCTTGCCGACCCGCCGATCGGCGAGGCATTCCTCGAAGCCCTCAGCGACGACCTGAACACTCCGGCCGCCATCGCCGCTCTGCACTCCGGAACCGAGCATGAACTGGCCGGCGGCCTCGGATTGCTCGGCTTCTCGAACGTGCAGCTCAATCTCGCCGCCAAGAAGCTGGTCGACGAAGGCGCCATCCTCGCCGCCATCGCCGCCCGCAAGGCCGCCCGCGCCCGCAAGGACTTCAAGGAAAGCGATCGCATCCGCGACGAACTCCTGGCCCAGGGCATCGTCCTCAAGGATAGCGCCCAGGGCACGACGTGGGAGATCAAGCGGTGACCCGCGAACGCATCTACCTCTTCGACACCACGCTGCGCGACGGCGCGCAGACGCAGGGTGTCGCCTTCTCGGTCGACGACAAGCGCAGGATCGCCCTCGTCCTGGACGAGCTGGGCGTCGACTATGTCGAGGGCGGCTGGCCCGGCGCCAACCCCACCGACACCGCGTTCTTCTCTGAACGCCCGCCGCTGAAAACTGCGCGCTTCACGGCCTTCGGCATGACCAAGCGGGCAGGGCGTTCGGCCGCCAACGATCCCGGTCTCGCCCAGGTGCTCGATGCGCAGGCGGATTCGGTCTGCCTGGTCGGCAAGACCTGGGACTTCCAGGTCCGCGTCGCACTTGATATTCCGTACAAGGATAATATCGACGGCATCGCCGAATCCATTGCCGCCGTCGTGGCGAAGGGCCGCGAACCCCTGTTCGACGCCGAGCATTTCTTCGACGGCTACAAGGCCAATCCCGACTACGCCCTGCAATGCATCAAGGCGGCGCACGACGCCGGCGCAAAGTGGCTCGTCCTCTGCGACACCAACGGCGGCACCATGCCCGACGAGGTGTACGACATTGTCGCCGCTGTGAAGGACAAGCTGTCCGCCGCCGCGCTCGGCATCCACGCCCACAACGACACGGGTCAGGCCGTGGCGGTGTCGCTCGCCGCCGTCGACGCCGGTGCGCGCCAGATCCAGGGCACGCTCAACGGCCTCGGGGAGCGCTGCGGCAACGCCAATCTCTGCACCGTCATCCCGAACCTGATGCTCAAGGATCGGTTCGCGCGGCGCTTCGAAACCGGCATCACCACGGAAGCGCTCGCGCGCCTCACGCCCGTCTCGCGCCTGCTGGACAAGATCCTTGGCCGCCTCCCGGATCGTCACGCCGCGTATGTCGGTCCCTCGGCCTTCGCGCACAAGGGCGGCCTGCACTCCTCGGCGGTCCTGAAAGACCCGCGCACCTACGAGCATGTGCCGCCGGAAAGCGTCGGCAATGCCCGCAACATCCTGGTCTCAGACCAGGCCGGCCGCTCCAACCTGCTCGCGCGCCTCAGCGAAGTCGGCATCGCGCTCGACGCAAAGGACCCGCGCCTCGAGCGTCTCCTGGAAGACATCAAGCAGCGCGAATTCCTCGGCTACACCTATGACGGCGCCGAAGCCTCGTTCGAATTGCTGGCACGCCGCGCGCTCGGCCAGGTGCCGAATTACTTCGACGTCGAATCCTTCCGCGTGCTGGTCGAGCGCCGCCACAATGCACGCGGCGAACTCGTCACGGTCTCGGAAGCGGTGGTGAAGCTCAAGGTCGACGGCGAGATGCTGCTGACCGCCGGCGAAGGCAACGGCCCGGTCAACGCGCTCGACTGGGCGCTGCGCAAGGACCTGGGCAAATACTCGTCCTTCCTCGCCGACCTCAGGCTGGTCGACTACAAGGTTCGTATCCTCAACATGGGCACCGAGGCGATCACCTGCGTGACCGTCGAAAGCGCCGACGGCCATGAGAACCGCTGGTCCACCGTCGGCGTCTCGCCGAACCTGGTCGACGCTTCGTTCGAGGCGCTCACGGACTCGATTTGCTACAAATTATTTCGCGACGGCGCCCGTGCCTGACCGATGCTCGTGCATAACGGCTCCGCGCGCGCGTGGGATGCAATCGCGGCGCGCGGCATTACGTTGACACCATGAGCGCCAGCGTCGACCAGCCACCGGAACAGCATCACGAAGGGCAGGGCATCCTGCTCGCGGGCGGCGCGTATTTCGTCTGGGGCCTGGTGCCGCTCTACTGGAAGCTGCTGGACGACGTTTCGCCGTGGGAGATCACGCTCCACCGCATCCTGTGGTGCGCGCTGTTCGGCGTGATCGTCACCGTCTTCCGCCGCCGCCTGCTGCATTTCATCGCCGTGTTCCGCACCCCGAAGCTGCTGGGCGCACTCACCGCCTCCAGCCTGCTGATCACCGCGAACTGGACGCTGTTCATGTACACGGTGACGACGCATCAACTCGTCGAAGCCGCGTTCGGCTACTACCTCACGCCGCTTGTCTCCATCGGCCTCGGTGTCAGCTTGCTCGGCGAGAAGGTCTCGACCACCCGCATCGCCGCGCTGATTCTCGCCGGCGGTGCGGTCGCCGTGCAGGCCTTCGCGCTGGGCCACATCCCCTGGGTCGCACCGGCGCTGGCGCTCACCTTCGGCTTCTACGGCTACGTCCGGAAGATGACGCCGGTGGATTCACTGGAGGGCCTCACCGTCGAGACCGTCCTGCTGTTCCCGGTCGCCGCCGTGCTCATCACGCTCTGGGCGGCCAACGGCACCGGCGCGTTCCCGGCGCCGTCGCCCACGCGCAACGCGCTCCTGATGTTCACCGGCCCGCTCACCTCGCTCCCGCTGGTGATGTTCGCCGCCGGCGCGCGCCGCCTGCGCCTGACCACGCTCGGCTTCCTGCAATATCTCTCGCCCAGCATCACGCTGCTGGTCGCGACGCTGCTGCTGCACGAGCCCTTCACGCGCACCAACGCCATCGCCTTCGGCTGCATCTGGAGCGCGCTGATGCTGGTCAGCCTCGAAGGCCGGATTCCGCTGCTATCCCGGCGCGTGGCCGAGTAGCTGCTCGATCTTCTCGATCGCCTGCTCCGGCGTCATGACCACGTGGTAGAGGTTCTCGACGTTGCGCATCGCGAAACCTTCGTGCACCACGCGCGCCAGCATCGGCCACAGCGGCGCATAGAAGTCGTCGGTGTTCACGACCACGATCGGCTTGTCGTGCTCGCGCAGCTGCGCGATGGAGATCACCTCGAACAGTTCGTCCAGCGTGCCCAGGCCGCCGGGCAGGATGATGAACGCGTCCGCCTCGTTGATCATCCGCTGCTTGCGGATCTGCATGTCCGGCACGATCACGTCGTCGACGCCCTGGACCTCGCGCCGCCCGAGGAACCCGGGAATAATGCCCAGTACCTTCGCACCTGCGGCACGGGCGGCGCGCGAGCACTCGCCCATCAGGCCGACATTGCCGCCGCCGAACACCATGGAGAAGCCACGCTCGCCGATCAGCGTGCCAAGGCGGATCGCCGCCTGCGCATAGGCCGGTTTCGCCCCGTGGGAGGAACCGCAGAACACGCAAATGGCAGGAGTCTTGTTGTCCATGTGATCTCAAGGGTTGCACGGAACCGGCGCAGTTCCTAAACAGATTCGTCCACGAATACAGGTCGTCCGTTGCGCTGGTTCCTTGTCATCGTCGTCGTCGCCGTCATCGCCATGATTGCCGGCTTCCTCGTCTTCGGCGGCGGGAACATGGGCCACTAGATGGCGCATCCGGTCGAAGACGGCGATGGAGCCCCATCCCTGCGTCCGCTGTGGGCGCTCATGCCGTACCTTTGGCCGAACAACCGTGCCGACCTCAAGACCCGCGTCGTCATCGCGCTCGTCTGCCTCGTGCTGGCAAAAGTTGCCAATGCCGCGGTGCCCTGGCTGAGCGGAAAGCTGGTCGATGGTCTCAACCATCACCCGACGATGCAGATCTTTGCCGCCGTGATGGGCGTCATCGCCGCGCAGATCGTTGCGCGCATCATGATCTCGGGCTTCGCGCAGCTGCGCGACGGCGTCTTCGCCAAGGTGCAGTACCACGCGATGCGCGAGGTGGCAGTCTCGACCTTCAGCCACGTCCACCGCCTCTCGCTGCGCTTTCATCTCGAACGCAAGACCGGCGGCCTGTCGCGCGTGATCGAGCGCGGCACCAAGGGCATCGACACGTTGCTCTCGATCGCGATCTTCAACACCTTTCCCACTTTGCTGGAACTTGCGATCACCAGCACGATCTTCCTCATTCTGTTCAATGTCTGGTTCGCGCTCGCGACCGTCGTCATGGTGGTGCTATACGTCTGGTTTACCTTCGCGATCACGCGCTGGCGCATCCAGTTCCGCCGCGACATGAACCAGTCCGACCAGGACGCGAACACCAAGGCGGTCGACAGCCTTCTCAACTATGAGACGGTCAAGTACTTCAACAACGAGGATCACGAGTCCCGCCGCTTCGACCGCTCGATGGAGCGCTACACCAATGCCTCCATCCAGGCCACAACATCGCTCACCGTCCTGAACCTCGGTCAGGCCATCCTGATGTCGCTGGGCCTCGGCGCTGTGCTGGTGCTGACTGCCGTCGGTATCATGGAAACGCGCCACTTCACCGTCGGCGATCTCACCATGGTCACCGGCTATCTCATCGCGCTCCAGCAGCCGCTGAACTTCCTCGGCACCGCCTATCGCGAGATCACCCAGTCGCTGGTCGACATGGACGCGATGTTCCGCCTGCTCAACCAGCCGGAAGAGGTGAAGGACAAGCCCGGCGCACCCGACATCCGCGTCACCGGCGGCGAGATCAGGTTCGACAACGTCGTCTTCGCCTACGAACCGGCCCGCACGGTGCTGAAGGGCGTCAGCTTCACGGTCCCCGCCGGGAAGACAGTCGCCGTGGTCGGGCCCTCCGGCGCGGGCAAGTCGACGATCTCGCGCATTCTCTACCGCTTCTACGACATCCAGTCCGGCAGCGTGACCATCGACGGCCAGGACATCCGCGACGTGACACAGGCGTCCCTGCGCAAGGTCATCGGCATCGTCCCGCAGGACACGGTGCTGTTCAACGACACCGTGAAGTACAACATCGCCTATGGCCGCATCGGCGCGACGGAAGCCGAGATCAAGAACGCCGCGCGTCTCGCCCAGATCGACAAGTTCATCGTGGAGCTGCCGCTCGGCTACGACGCCATGGTCGGCGAGCGCGGCCTGAAGCTCTCCGGCGGCGAGAAGCAGCGCGTCGCCATCGCCCGCACCATCCTCAAGAACCCGCCGATCCTGCTGCTGGACGAAGCGACCTCGGCGCTCGATACGCACACGGAACGTGAGATCCAGGGCGCGCTGGCGGAAGTCTCGCGCAACCGCACCTCGCTGGTCATCGCCCACCGCCTGTCGACCGTGATCGACGCCGACGAGATTCTCGTGCTCGACCACGGCCAGATCGTCGAGCGCGGCCGCCACGCCGACCTGGTAGCGCGCAACGGCCATTATGCCGCGATGTGGAACAAGCAGAAGCAGGCCGCCGAAGCGATGGAAATTCTCAAGGCCGCCGAGAGCGATCCCGACGTCGTGCACGTCGCCGCTGACTAGCACTATCTCTATCGTCATCGCCCGCTTTATGCGGGCGACCAATTGGGGCGCATCAAAAATGGGTCGCCCGGACAAGCCGGGCGATGAAGGTGTTGGGGGCGCAAAAAAAGGGGCCGTCCGACTGAGCCGGACGACCCCTCGATTAAGATGGACAACTACTCCGCCGGCTGGCTCGCCGGTTCGACACCGCGCCAGCCGGTCGCCGGACGCGCGGCGCCGGCCCGTGCTGCGGCCCGTGCTTCTCTGCGCTCCCGCAGTCGATAGGGCAGGGCCAGCATCGCCGGCACCAGCCCCAGCGTGATCAGCTTGGAGAACGCCAGGCCGAACACGATCGCGGTGGACAGGCTCACCCAGATCAGCTCGTTCGGGCCGCCGATCGTTACCTCGCGCGTCCAGAAGTTGATCTCGACCGCGAACATCATCGGCAGCAGGCCGCCGATGGCCGTGATCGTGGTCAGGAACACCGGACGCAGACGCTGCGCGCTCGAGCGGATCACCGCCTCGATCGGATCCATGCCCGCGTCGCGCAGGCGGTGGAACGTGTCGATCAGCACGATGTTGTGGTTCACCACGATGCCCGCCAGCGCCAGCAGGCCTGTGCCCGTCATGATGATCGAGAAGGGCTGCGCCATCACCACCATGCCCAGCAGCGCGCCGATCATCGCCAGGATCACCGCCACCAGGATGAGCGAGGTGTGATAGAAGCTGTTGAACAGCGCCAGCAGCACGATCGCGATCAGGAACAGCGCCAGGCCGGCTGCGACCTTCAGGAACGCAGCCGACTCATCCTGCTGCTCGCTGCCGCCCTTGAACGACACGCGCACATCGGACGGGAAGGTCTGCGTCGCCAGCCACGCCTTGATCTTGTCGATCTCGGCCGTCGCGTTGATGCCCGGCATGACGTTGGCGCGAACGTGATAGACGCGGTGGGCGTCCACGCGCTCGATCGAGTTGACCTGCTGGGCCGGCTTCATCTCGACGAAGTTGCTGATCGGCACCATCGATCCGTCCGCCGCCGTCACGCGCAGATTGTCGAGCGCATGGATGCCGCGCGCCGTGCTGGGATAGCGCACGCGGATGTCGACTTCGTCCTGGCTGTCGTCGGGACGGTACTTGCCGACCAGGATGCCGTTGGTGACGAGCTGCACCGCGGTGCCGATGGTCTGCGCATTGGCGCCGAACCGGCTGGCGACGTCGCGGTTGATCTCGAGGTCCCACTCGATTCCGGGCAGGGGCCGCGTGTCCTCCACGTCGCGCAGCTCGGGCAGCTTGTCCATGTAGGCGCGGATCGCCGCCGTCACCTGCGCCAGCTCGGCATAGTTGTCGGAGTTGACGTCGATCATCACGTCCTTGCCGGTCGGCGGGCCCTGCTGCGGCGGACGCACCTCCACGTGCACGCCCGGCACGTTCGCCGTCTTCCGGCGGATCTGTTCCTCGATCCACTTGGCGGGATGCCGCTCGCGGTAGCTCTTGAGCTCGATGCCCAGCCGCCCGATATTGTCCACGGGCAGGCCGCCCTGGCTGTTCAGGCTGTTGGACTGGCCGCCCGACGATGCATTGATGGCGCGGATGCCCGGGATCGTCTGCACGATACGGGAGATGCTCATCACGATGTCGCGTTTCTCGTCAGCCGACAGGTTGCCGCGTGCCGAGATCAGCACCTGTGTGAAGTCCGGGTCTTCGTCGGCGAAGAAGATCACGCCGTGATTGAAGACGATGAATAGCGTGAACACGGCGACCACGATACCGGCAGCGCCGGCCATCACGCGGCCCGGATAGCGGGTCAGCCGCTCGGCCCAATGGGCGTACCAGCCGGTGATGCCCGGGATTTCGCGCCAGTCGCCGGTCTCGGACGCCTCGATCGCGCGCTCATGCGCCTCGTCGCGCGCCGGTGCCTTGCCGAGTATGCCGCCCAGCACCGGCATGAAGATCAGAGCCACGATGACGGACGCGCCCAGGATGACGATCAGCGTGATCGGGAAGTAGCTCATGAACTTGCCCGCAACGCCCGGCCACATCAGCATGGGCAGGAAGGCGCCGATCATCGTCGCGGTGGAGCTCAGCACCGGCCAGAACATGCGCAGCGCCGCTTCGGCGAACGCCTGTTTGGGCTTGTGGCCCTCCGTCATCTTCCGGTCGGCGTACTCGACCACGATGATCGCGCCGTCGACCAGGATGCCGACCGCCAGCAGCAGGCCGAACATGATCATCATGTTCAGCGTGTAGCCGACGCTGTTCAGCACCATGAACGCCATCAGGAACGAGGTCGGGATAGAGATGCCGACCAGCAGGCCCGACCTGAGGCCGAGCGCCGCCACCACGATGATCATCACCATCACGATGGCGAGGATGATCGAGTCCGTGAGCGAGCTCAGCTGGTCGCGGATATCGGTCGACTCGTCGAACAGGTAGGTGACGCGCACGCCGGCGGGCCAGCTCTTGGCCGCCTTGTCGACGAGCGCGCGAACCTGCTCGTTGTTGGCGATGATGTTGGAGCCGATGCGCTTGGAGACGTTGAGCGTCAGCGTCGGCTTCCCGTCCAGCCGCGCATAGGTGACCGGATCCTGGAAGGTGCGGCGCACCGACGCCACGTCGGCCAGCGTCACCGTGGCCGTCGAATTGGAGCGGATCGGCAGGCTGAGCAGATCGGAGGCGTTCTCGATGACGCCCGGCACCTTGACCGCGAAGCTGCCGTGTCCGGTGTCGATCAGGCCGGCCGCGACCAGCTTGTTGTTGTTCGCGACGGCCGAGTACAGCTCCTGTTGCGTGATGCCGTACGCCTCGAGCTTGGCCGGATCGATCTCGATCAGCAGCATCTCGTCGCGCTCGCCGCCGATGTCGACGTCCAGCACGCTGGGGATCAGCTTGATCTGGTCCTTCAGGTCCTTTGCCAGGTGCAGCAGCGTCCGCTCCGGCACGTCGCCCGACAGCGCCACGGCGATCACGGGCTGGAGCGCGACGTTCACTTCCTGGACCGACGGCGGATTGGCTTCCTGTGGCAGGCGCGAGCGAGCCTCGTCAACCTGCGCGCGAACGTCCTCGAGCGCCTTCTGCTTGTTGAAGTTGACGTCGAACTCCAGGATGATCACCGCCACGCCGGAATAGGCGCGCGCCGTCATCGTCTTGATGCCTTCGACGTTGCGCAGCGAGGTCTCGAGCGGCTTGACCAGCAGCCTCTCGCTGTCCTCCGGGCTGATGCCCGGATAGGTGACCTGCACCGTCAGGACCGGGATCGGGATGTCGGGCTGGGCTTCCTTCGGGATGTTGATGAACGCCGTCACACCCGCGACGATCACCACCGCAATGAACGCGAGGACGACGCGGGTGTTATTGACCGCCCACTCGACAATTCTGGTCATGAGGCTTTTCCGTTCTTGTCGAACACCGGTTCCACCCGCTGGCCGTCAGTGACGAATTCCTGGCCGACGGTGATGACGTTGACGCGGTCGGGCAGGCCGGTGACCCACGAGCCGTTCGCATCGTCGCTCAGCACGTTCACCGGCAGGAAGGCGACCACGCCGTTCTGCACCACGCGCACGCCGACCGCGCCCTTGTCGCTCAGCACCAGGATGCCGGGCGAGATGTGATGCGCCTTGACCTTCTTGACCGCGATGTGGATCTCGGCGCTGACGCCGTCGCGCAGCTTGCCGTCCGGATTGGGAAGCTCGACCTCGATGCGGAAGGCGCGGGTCATCTGGTCGGCGCGGTCGGCGACGAAGGTGACCTTGCCGGTCACGGTCTCGCCGGTCACCAGCGAGACAGTCGCCGGATCGCCCAGGCTGATGCCGCCGACGTCCTGCTCCGACACGGTACCGGTGGCCAGGAACGGCTCGGGCGCGATCAGCATCTCGCACTTGTCGCCGGCCCGCATATAGTCGCCGACGTTGACATAACGGTCGTCGACGAAGCCCGCGAAGGGCGCCCGGACGCGCGTGTTGTCGAGCGCGATGTTCATCGTGGAAAGCGCGGCCTGCGCCTGGGCATAGTTGGCTTCGGCCTGGGCGAGCTGCGTCTTGGAGCGGAAGCCCTCCTTGAACAGCTCCTGCGCGACCTGAAGCTCCTTAAGCATCTGGGCGACGAGCGCCTGGGCCTGCTGCACCTTGGCGCCGCGGTCGTTGTTCTTGATCTCGCAGAGCACGTCGCCCTTGCGGACGTGATCGCCCTTGTCGAAGTGGATCGCCTGCACCACGCCCTCGACTTCGGCGCGCACGTCGACTTCCTGCTTGGCCTGCGTGCGGCCGCGGATCGTGATCGTGGCGTCGCGCGAAATGGCTGAGAGCTCCGCCACGCGCACCTGCGGGATGCCCGAGGCCGGCTTGACCTCATCGGGATCGACCGGTTTGGCGGTGCCGAAGATCTGGCCGCTCGCGACCCACAGGACGGCCACGATCGCGATGCCCGCGGCCCACTGGTAGGAGGGCTTCAGGCCGCGCCAGAATTTGCTGATCCGTTCGAACATACGCCTCTTCCGTTACTCGGCCGCTTCGGCGGCCAGTCTTGTCTCGATCTCCGCGCGGTGGGAGCGGAGGTAATCCAGGATGGCGACGTACACTGCGCGTCCGAACCCGCTGACGAACTTGTCCCCTTCCGGCTTGGATGCGCTGTCGTGCTGGTTCAGATGCGCCAGTTTCTGCTCGACCTGGCTGATATAGGCGTCGACCATTCCGCTGACGCGGCTTTGCGGCAACAGATCGGCGAAAAGCATGGCGAAAACGAAGGGTGAGCGGTGCCGGTCCTCGGGCAGGGGTTTCAGCAGCGACGCAATGAACTGGCTGCGGCCCTGCGGCGTGATCGAATAGACCTTGCGGTCGGGCCGCTTCTCCTGTGCCTCGGAGCGCACGGAGACGTAGCCTTCCTCGGTCAGCCGCTGGAGCGCCGGATAGATCGAGCCGAAGCTTGCCTCGACGAAGTGCTGGTAGCCGTCGTCCTCGAACAGCTTCTTGATCTCGTAGCCGGTGGCGTCACCGCGAGTCAGGATGCCCAGACAGATCGTGCGAACGTCCATTCCGCCCTTCGAACCTATATAGGACCGATATAGATCGACGCTATATATGTTCGCAGATGCGAAATTCAAGTTGCCGGCGCAAATTGGCCATGCGTCACTGGGTTGCATGGCGCGAAACCGTGCAAACTAGTGAAAAGCCTATTGCGATGAAGGTCTTAGATGACCTCGACGCGGTCGACTTCCACGCCCTTTTGGCCCTGGCGGGTCGAATAGCGGATGCGCTGCTCGGGTTCCAGGACCTGTACCCCCGACCGGCGCAGCGCGCTGGCGTGGATATAGACGTCCCCCGATCCCGAGTCCGGCATCACAAAGCCAAAGCCCTTCTGGTCGTTGAAGAACTTGACCTTGCCCTCGACCATCGGACCCGAAGGCCCGCTGTCGCGGTCGCGATGGCCGCCGAAGCGTCCGCCGCCACCACCACCACCACCGAACCGGTCGCCGCCGCCGAAGCGATCGCCGCCACCGCCGAAGCGGTCGCCGCCGCCGAAGCGCCGTCCACCACCACCGCCGTCACCGAAGTCTCGCCGCGGACCACGCCCGCCGCCGCCACCGCCGCCGGCTTCCGCTGTCGACATGTCGACGCTGTGAACAGCGACGACCTGGAGACCACGCGGAGAGTCCTGGAGATCGCAAACGATCGTTGCGCCTTGCGGAAGTTCGGCGTGTCCCGCTGCCTGCAAAGCCGATGCATGACAGAAGGCGTCGCCGCCGTTTTCAAGAGTGATGAAACCGTAGCCTTTGGTCCCGTTGAACCACTTGACTGTGCCCTTAACCGACGCCTGCGCGAGACCGCCCCGCGAGCCGCCATCACCGTAATTTGCCATTGTGCCGAATGCCGCTGCCCAGCCGGAAACACCCAGTACACGCCCCACCGTCCGGCACGGGTAAGGCGCGTCCCAGCCATCATGCGCAAGAATAGGGTGAATCCGCAACGGGGGACACGACTCGCCACCGCTGGTTGGTCAAGAGTTGTTCGAGCCGGCGCGGCCTGCCATCGCAATCGCTAGTTCGCGCGGCGCCGGAATGGTCTAGATGACGTGGTGGAACGCGCGTTCCATATGCGAATTGATCGCGCGATGAATCTCGCGAAGCGCCGGTCTTTATTACGTTTTTCTTATACGTGACAGCCGTTTCATTTAAGGAAGTCGCGCAAAAGGGCGTTCACGCGCTCCGGCGCGTCGTGCGCCACCCAGTGCGTCGCCTCGGGAAGAAAAGTGAGACGGGCGTCAGCACAGAGCGCCCTGCTGGCCTCGGCCAGCGCCGGCAGCACATAGGGATCCTGCTTGCCCCAGATGATCTGAACCGGCGGTTTGATGCTGCCCGGCGCCAGCGGCTCGAAGCGGTGCCGCGCGGCCGCGCGATACCAGTTGATGGTCGCCGTCAGTTCGCCCGGTTGGCGCCAGCATGCGCGATAGCGCTCGACGTCTTCGTCGCTCACCGCAGCGGTCGACTGCCGGATCGCTCCGACCATCGCGTTGAAATTGCCCGCACGCATCATCGCTTCGGGCAGCAGCGGAATCTGGAACGCGGCGACGTACCAGCTCGCGCGGCGCTGTTTCGGATCGTTGCGCGCGGCGTGCAGCCACACCTGCGGATGCGGACAGTTGAGCACCGCGAGCTTGTGCACACTCTCCGGATAGCGTGTCGCCACCCACCACGCGACCACCGCGCCCCAGTCGTGTCCGACCAGGCGGAACGGCTCGCTGGTGTAGTGCGCCGCAAGCGCGATCGCGTCCGCCGCCAGGATGTCGATGTCGTAGCGCGCAATGCCCTTCGGCTTGTCGGAGAGGTTGTAGCCGCGCTGATCGGGCATCACGACGCGATAGCCGGCTTCGACCAGCGCACCGATCTGGCAGCGCCAGCCGAACCAGAACTCCGGAAATCCATGCAGCAGGATGCACAGTGGCCCGTCTTCCGGCCCCGCTTCGGCGACATGCAGCGTGACCTCGCCGCATTGGCGCCGTGTGAATTTCACGCCTGACAGATCGACCACGCCTCGGCCCTCGAGAAAACCACAGCTTGACATTTTGTGTCGCGATCACCATACACCCGCCATCGCTTGGCGGTCGCACGCGGCGCGCGGATCAGATCCGCCGCTCCCCCACCGCAAGCCCCGTGAAAAACTCCCGTTTGCTCCAGAGTGCGTGGAAGACGGCAACATAGCCGTAGCGCACGTGCATGACCGCACGTTTGTGCGGTCAAGGACATTGTTTGAATATGAGTACGTTTGAATCCCTCGGCCTTTCCGAGCCGCTTTTGCGCGCCCTGGCCGCCGAGAATTACACCCAGCCGACGCCGATCCAGACCCGCGCCATCCCGGCGCTGCTGAACGGCCGCGACCTACTCGGCATCGCGCAGACCGGCACCGGCAAGACCGCCGCGTTCGGCCTGCCGCTGCTCCAGAAGCTGTCGCAGGACCGCGTGCGTCCGGCGCCGAAGTCCTGCCGTGCCCTGATCCTCGCGCCGACCCGCGAGCTCGCGGTGCAGATCGACCAGAGCCTCAAGACCTATGGCCGCCACCTCGGCCTCAGGCAGGCCGTGATCCTCGGCGGCGTGAACCAGAACAAGCAGGTCAATGCCATGCGCAATGGCGTCGACATCCTCGTCGCCACGCCCGGCCGACTGCTCGACCTTGTGAAGCAGGGCCACGTCCGCCTCAACCAGGCGCACCAGCTGATCCTCGACGAAGCCGACCGCATGTTCGACATGGGCTTCATCAAGGACGTCCGCAAGATCGTGGCGCTGCTGCCGAAGGACCGCCAGTCGATGCTGTTCTCGGCCACCATGCCGCGCGAGATCGTCGAGCTGATCGGCGAGGTGCTCTACCAGTACGAGCGGGTCGAGGTTTCGCCGCCCACCGTCACCGCCGACCGCATCGAGCAGCGCGTGATCCCGGTCGAGCAGCGCAAAAAGCGCGCGCTGCTGACGCATCTCCTCGCCGATCCGGCGCTGAGCCGCGTGATCGTCTTCACCCGCACCAAGCACGTCGCCAACCGCGTGGCGGAGCACCTGGAGAAGGCGGGCGTGGTGTCCGACGCGATCCACGGCAACAAGTCGCAGAACGCGCGCCAGCGTGCGCTCGACGGCTTCAAGGCCGGCAAGGTCCGCGTTCTGGTCGCCACAGACATCGCCGCCCGCGGCGTCGACGTCGAAAACGTCAGCCACGTGATCAACTTCGAGCTACCCAACGACGCGGAGAGTTACGTCCATCGCATCGGCCGCACCGCGCGCGCCGGCGCCGAGGGCATCGCGATCTCGTTCTGCGATCCGTCGGAGAAGACGTTCCTGCGCGATATCGAGCGGCTGGTGAAGCGCCAGCTTCCCGTTGTTCCGCACGACCTGCCGGCGGAAGCGCTCCAGCCCGTGAACATCCACGAGGAGCGGCGCAACTACAAACCGGAAGGCCGCAACTACAAGCAGCCCAGGCACCGCTGGAACCCGCGCGGCCCGCGCCGCAAGGCTGCATAAGCGCAACAGGGTGGCGCACTTCGCGCCACCCGTAAGTTGCGCGCCAATTTAAGTATTGGTCCGCCTAACCGCATTCTCGACGCGGTCGAACGAGAAACGCGCGATCGGCTCAAGGTCCTTCACCACGGCCCTGAGCTGGTCGGCGTTCTCCAGCAGGAACGTGTAGCCGTTGGTGCGGTTGACGTTCAGGTTGGCGATGCGCTTCTCGCTCCGCTCGCGTTCCGCCGCCGAAGGTGCCCCGGTCGCCAGCTGCTCCTCGAGGGTGTTGATCGTGTTGGTAGCGTCGAAGATGCCGTCGATCGACATGCTCACGCGCAGCGTCAGCGTATGGATGCGCGCGCGCAGCTCCGCGCTGCTGAGGTCGTAGAGCGTTTCGCGGTTGCGATTGTAGATGTCCACTTCGCCCAGCACGGAGCGGAACAGCCGCAGCGTGATCGGCCCATAGGGCTCGCCGATCTTCGTGGAATCCGCGGCGAACCTGATGAGGATATGCAGTGTCGCCAGCACTTCGCCGAAGAACAGCGCCGCGTTGCGTTCCCGCCGGCGCCGTTCGAGATACCACTCGAGCTGCGTCGCTCCGAAGCCGCCGATGGTCGCCAGCAGCGCGCCCAGGAACACGGCCCACAGCGTCGAGAAGTTCGATATGAAGTCCAGATCTTCGGGCTTCAGCGCCAGCGTCATCTTTGCCCCTCCCGCTCTACCCCGTATAAGGCGCGATCATGCTTGAGATCTACGTCGATGGCGACGCCTGCCCGGTGAAGGGCGAGGTCGAGCAGGTGGCCGGCCGGCACCAGCTTCCCGTCATCATCGTCAGCAATGGCGGCCTGCGCCCAAGCCGCAATCCGCTTGTCCGTCACGTCACCGTACCCGAAAGCCCCGACGCCGCCGATGACTGGATCGCCGAACACGCAGGCGAGGGCGACATCGTGATCACTGCCGATATTCCGCTCGCCTCCCGCGCCCTCAAGGCGAAGGCCCGCGTTCTCAAGCCCAACGGCGAGCCGTTCACCGAGGCCGGCATCGGCACGGCGCTCGGCATGCGCGAGCTCTCCCGCCACCTGCGCGAGCTGACACCCGGCGGCCAGACGCACCACGCCGGTTTCACGAAGCAGGACCGCTCCCGTTTCCTGAACGCGCTGGAGAACGAGATACAGGCGACCAAGCGTAGCTTCCGTAGCGGATCGGCTTGATCGCGTCGCGTTCGCCGCGCACGCTGGCGCGTATGAACCTCGATCTCTCGCCCGACGAACGTGCCTTTCGTGACGAAGTGCGCAGCTTCCTCGACACACACCTGCCGCCCGATCTGCGCGAGGCCGGCCGCCGCACCACCTCGGTCTTCACCGACAAGAAGTGGAGCATCCCGTGGCAGAGGATTCTCCACGAAAAGGGCTGGGTCGCGCCGAGCTGGCCGAAGGAATATGGCGGCACGGGCTGGAGCGATATGCAGCGCTACATCTGGTCCGCCGAATGCGCCCGCGCCGGCGCGCCGGGCCTCGCGCCGATGGGGCTGCGCATGGTCGGCCCCTGCATCATGCGCTACGGCACGCCGGAGCAGAAAGCTCGCTACCTGCCGCGCATCCTCTCGGGAGAGGACTACTGGTGCCAGGGCTATTCCGAACCGGGTTCGGGTAGCGACCTCGCCTCGCTCCAGCTGCGCGCCACGAGCGACGGCGACGATTATGTGCTGAACGGCTCCAAGATCTGGACCACGCATGCGCAATGGGCGACCCGCATGTTCTGCCTCGTGCGTACGAGGTTCGACGGCAAGCCGCAGGCCGGCATCACCTTCCTGCTGCTCGACATGCAAACGCCGGGCATCAAGGTGCGCCCGATCATCACGCTCGCGGGCGAGCACGAGGTGAACCAGGTCTTCTTCGACGACGTGCGCGTGCCGAAAGCCAACCGCCTGGGCGAAGAGAACGACGGCTGGACCGTCGCCAAGTACCTGCTCGAATTCGAGCGCGGCGGCGGCTCCGGCGCTGGCCTCAGGATTTCCATCGGCCGCATCCGCGATCTCGCCTCGAAACAGCTCGACGACGACGGCAAACGCCTGATCGACGACGAAGCCTTTGCGGCGAAACTCGCCGCCGCTTCTGTCGCCGTCGAAGCCATCGAGATGACCGAGCATCGCGTGATGAGCGCGCTGAGTGCCGGCAAGCCGCCCGGCCCGGCCTCGTCCATGCTCAAGATGCAGGGCACCGAGGCGATGCAGCGTCTGGACGAGCTCGCCATCGAGGTGATCGGCTTCTACAGCGCCGTCGACCAGCCCGCCGCCCGCCAGCCCGGCTCCAATGTCGAACCCGTCGGTCCGGTCGATGGCATGCTCGCGATGGCGCGCTACCTCAACAACCGGGCCGGTTCGATCTATGGCGGGTCGAACGAGATCCAGCGTGATATCATGGCCCGGCTGGTCCTCGGGCTTTGATCGTCATGAAACTGTGGCAGACGTTTCTCTCGCCCTTCCCCACGCGCGTGCGGCTGGTGCTGTACGCCAAGGGCCTCGACATCCCCTTCGTCGAGCCCGGCGGCATCCATGATCGCAGCGGCAAGGGCGACTATCTGAAGATCAACCCGCTCGGCCGCGTGCCGACGCTCGAACTCGATGACGGCCGCACGCTGCCCGAGTCCGAAGTCATCTGCGAATACCTCGAGGACGCCTATCCCGAACCAACGCTGCGTCCCGCCGATCCGTGGGCGCGCGCACAGGTGCGTCTGATCGCGCGGCTGTGCGACTTCTATCTCGTCTTCGCCATGGTCCCGCTGTTCACCGCGTCCGGCATGAGCCGCAGGAAATGGGACTGGCAGAAGATCGACGCCGCACTGGCCGAAGTGAAGAAGTCGCTCGAATACCTCGAGCACTATATCGGTACAGAAGGTTACGCCGTCGGCCATTCGCTGACGCAGGCTGATGGTGCGCTCGCGCCCCAGCTGATGCTCGCCTTCGAGTGGGCGCCGCGCCTGTTCGACCGCCCCGATCCGCGCGCCGATCTGCCGAAGCTCACCGCCTATTACACCGCAGTCCGCAAGCACCCGCTGGTCGCGCGCGTGATGCAGGAAACGCGCGACGCCATCGCCAGGGCGCAGGCGCGCGTGCCCAAGGAAAAGCAGATCTGAGCAGAGGAGGCTTCGCGATGAACCGTCTCGTTCCGAACGTCTTCGGCTGCGTCATCTTCCGTCAGTTCTGAACCGCCGCCACCGTCCCGCGCATCCAACAAAGTGTCTCGGCCATTTCTTCGATCGGACACACAAGGGCGGCAATCTCGTTAACTGTGATCGACTTGCGCCGCCGCGGGCCAGAATGGGCCTGACGCCCGGGAATTTTCTGCTACCTTAACCAAGCCAAGCGGTGGGATTAACAATGGACAATCTGAGGGGAGTGGCCGGGCTCGCGGCCCTCGCGATGCTGGCGATGACCGGCCTGATGCATGCCGGCCAGATCCGCGACGCGCTCGAACCCGCCGCCAGCACCGTTCGTATCGCCTCGACGCAGGCCAACGATGCGCTGCGTCTCGCGATGGGCGGGCAGGGCGGCCAGAAGTCCGCGCCGGTGGCCGAACCCGATCCGCAGCTCGCGATGACCACCGATGCTGCGGGCCGTCTGCGCGACAAGATTCCCGCGGACCTCTATCCATACTTCGACGTGTATCTCTATGTGAGCAAGGCGGCGGAAGGCGCGCTCGCGCAGCATCTCTACATCTTCCACAAGGATGCGGCGAACAACCTCGTCTATGAGGAGAACTTCCCGGTCTCCACCGGCCGCGAACGGCACGAACGGTATTTCACCTCCACGCCGGTCGGTCTTTTCGAACTCGATCCCAACCGGTTCGAGACGTCCCACTACTCGCGCACGTGGCATGCGCGCATGCCCTGGGCGATGTTCCTGAACGCGACCATCCACGGCAAGCAGACGGGTGTCGCGCTGCATTCGTCGGGCAATGCGCACGCCGTCCTGCTCGGCAATCGCGCCTCGGGCGGATGCGTGCGGCTGCCGCCGGAGAAGGCGGCCGAGCTGTTCCACCGTTTCCAGAAGGAAGAGCAGGGCATGGTGCCGGTGTTCGCCTATGACAGCACACACAATCGCACCAGCGGCGACGGGCTGATCGTGCGCGACAGCAGCGGCAATCCGGTTCTCGCGCCGGGCTACCGCGTGCTGGTGTTCATCGAGGATTATCCCGGCGGCCCGGCCTTGGTCGCCGTGGTGGCCTGATCGGCGATCGCGCGCGCAACCGCTTCCGCCACCTTGATGCCGTCCACGCCGGCCGAAAGGATGCCGCCGGCGAAGCCCGCGCCTTCGCCCGCCGGATAGAGCCCGCGCGTGTTCGGGCTCTGGAAGTCCGCGCCGCGCTTGATGCGGATCGGCGACGACGTGCGCGTCTCCACGCCCGTCAGCATCGCATCGTCCATCGCAAAGCCGGGGATCTGCCGCCCGAACGCCGGAATGGCCTCGCGGATCGCCTCGATCGCGTAGTCCGGCAGGCACTCCGACAGATCGGTCAGATGCACGCCCGGCCGGTATGACGGCGTCACCGCACCGAGTTCCGTCGACGGCCGTTTCGCGAGAAAATCTCCCACCCGTTGCCCCGGCGCCTTGTAGGTTCTGCCGCCCGCTTCGAACGCACGCGACTCCCATTTCCGCTGAAGATCGATCCCGGCCAGGACATGCTCCGGATAATCCTCCGGCGTGATGCCGACCACGATGCCGGCATTGGCGTTGCGCTCGTTGCGCGAGTACTGGCTCATGCCGTTGGTCGCGACGCGGCCTTCCTCGCTTGTCGCCGCGACCACCGTGCCGCCCGGGCACATGCAGAAGCTGTAGACCGAGCGCCCGTTCGCCGCGTGATGCACGAGCCGGTACTCCGCCGCGCCGAGCTTCGGGATCGTCTTGCCGTAGCGCGCCTTGTCGATGATCGACTGCGGATGCTCGATGCGAAAGCCGATGGAGAACGGCTTGGCCTCCACGTCCACGCCGCGGTCGTAGAGCATCTGGAACACGTCGCGCGCCGAATGCCCCGGCGCAAGCACCGCATGGTTCGTCGCGATCCGCTCGCCATTCGCCAGCGCCACGCCCCGAACCCGCCGCGCGTCGTCCAGTTCGATGTCGACCACGCGGCTCTGGAAGCGATACTCGCCGCCAAGCGCTTCGATGGTCTCGCGCAGACTCTCCACCATCGTCACCAGCCGGAAGGTGCCGATATGCGGATGCGCTTCGGTCAGGATGTCCTCCGGCGCGCCGGCCTTCACGAACTCGGTCAGCACCTTGCGGCCCAGGTGCCGTGGGTCCTTGATCTGGCTGTAGAGCTTGCCATCCGAAAACGTGCCCGCGCCACCTTCGCCGAACTGCACGTTCGATTCCGGATTGAGCACAGACTTGCGCCACAGCCCCCAGGTATCCTTGGTGCGTTCGCGCACCGCCTTGCCGCGCTCAAGGATGATCGGCCGGTATCCCGCCTGCGCCAGGATCAGCGCCGCGAACAGCCCGCACGGCCCTGCGCCGATCACCACCGGCGGCAGGAACGGCGTCGCCGGTGCGCGCACCGCACCCGGATACTCCAGGTTCGGCGCGCGCATCACATGCGAATCGCCTCGCCGCAGCACTGCCGCTTCGTCTGCAACCTCCGCGTCGACAATATACACGTACTGGATCGCCGACTTCTTGCGCGCATCCACACCCCGCTTGAACACGGTGAAATCCTTGAGGTCCTTCGCGCTCAGCCGCAGCTTCTTGAGCAGCGTGCTTTTCAGCGCCTCCGGCCCATGATCCAGCGGCAGCTTGATTTCCGACACCCGCAGCATGGCGCGAGCGTTTAGGCGATAGCAGCCGATAAGGGAAGCGTGCATACAGAACCCATGACGAAGACGGCGGCGGTGATCGGCGCGGGCCCCGCGGGCCTGATGGCGGCCGAAGTGCTCAGCGCGGGCGGCATGGCCGTGACGGTGTACGATCGCATGCCGTCGGTCGGCCGCAAGTTCCTGATGGCCGGCCGCGGCGGCCTGAACCTCACGCATTCCGAACGTCCCGACATCTTCTTCACCCGCTACGGCCCGGCGGCTCCGCATCTGCGCCCGATGCTGCAAGCCTTCCCGCCGCTGGCGCTGACGGAGTGGGCCAACACACTTGGCGCCCAGACCTTCACCGGCTCCAGCGGCCGCATCTTCCCGAAGGCGATGAAGGCGTCGCCGCTGCTGCGCGCATGGCTCGCGCGCCTCAATCGCCAGAAGGTCCAGTTCCGCCTGCGCCACGAGTGGCGCGGCTGGTCCGGCGATGCGCTCGGATTCCACACACCCGCCGGCGACGTCACCGACACGCCGGACGTCACGGTCCTCGCGCTGGGCGGCGCGAGCTGGCCGCGCCTCGGCGCGAATGGCGGCTGGACCACGTTGCTGCAAGACAAGGGCGTTGCGATCACGCCGCTGCGTCCCGCCAATATGGGCTTCAACGTCGCGTGGAGCGAACTCTTCCGCACCCGCTTCGCCGGCCAGCCCCTGAAGAACGTAGCGCTTCGGTTCGGCGGCCACATCGCGCGCGGCGACGCGATGATTACCCGCTACGGCCTCGAAGGCGGCGCCGTCTACGCACTGTCCGCCGTGTTGCGCGACGCACTCGCGACCGGCGGTACCATCACACTCGACCTCGACCTGCGCCCCGATCTCTCGCAACAGCAGATCGCATCCCGCCTGTCGCGTCCGCAGGGCAAGGACTCGCTCGCCAACTTCCTGCGCAAGGCCGTGGGCCTGTCGCCGCTCGAAAGCAATCTCTTGCGGGAGACCGGCGCCGCGCCGGACCGCCTGAAGTCCATCCCGCTCACCGTGACGGGGGCGCAGCCGCTCGCCCGCGCCATCTCCACCGCCGGCGGCGTTTCCTTCGATGCGCTCGACGACACGCTGCAACTGAAAGGCGTCAGCGACACCTACGCCATCGGTGAAATGCTCGACTGGGAGGCGCCAACCGGCGGCTATCTTTTGCAGGCGTGCTTTTCGACCGCCGTGTTTGCCGCCCGTGCCATCCTCTCTAGGATCGCGTCATGACACACATCCTCGCCTTCCATGCCCATCCTGACGATATCGAGACGCTCGCCGCCGGCACGCTGGCGCTGCTCGCGGCCAACGGCCACCGCATCACCATCGCCACCATGACGGCCGGCGATTGCGGCGCCGTCGACACCTCGCTCGAAGAAACCGCCCGCATCCGCCGGGGCGAGGCCGCGGCAGCCGCCGCGATGATCGGCGCCGATTACCGCTGCGCCGGTGTCGGCGACCTCTGCGTCTTCAACGACGATTTCTGCCGCCGCCGCACCGTCGAAACGATCCGCGCCGTCCAGCCCGAGGTCGTCATCACCGGCTCGCCCGCCGACTATCATCCCGATCATGAGGCGACCTCGATCCTCGTGCGCGACGCCTGCTTCGCCTCCACCGTGAAGAACTACGTCACCGGCGCGCCAGCGCCGCTGGCGCAGATCCCGTACCTCTATTTCATGGATTCGATTGACGGCCGCGACCGCCAGGGTAAGTGGCTCGCGCCGGATTTCGCTGTCGACGTCTCCGCGCACATGGATGTCAAGCGCGCCATGCTCAACTGCCACGCCAGCCAGGTGCGCTGGGTCGACCGGCAGCACGGCATCAGCAACTTCACCCAGGCGATGGAGCGCTTCAGCGCCAAAGTGGCGCGTCCCTTCGGTGTCGCCTATGCGGAAGGCTTTCGCCAGTACACCGGCACGCCCTATCCGCGCGGTGACCGCTTGCAGGATCTTGTCGGCGCCGCCTTGCTGAAATCGTAATCGACGGACATTCCGGTCCCCTGCGTTGAACCCACGGTCAACCACGGAACTGTCCCCATGTCGCTTGAAGGCGCCATCGCGGCCCATCGCTTTGGACTTGGTGCGCGTGCGGGCGAGATCGACCGCGCCAGCCGCGATCCGAAGAATTGGCTGAAAACACAGATCAATATGCCGGCCGATCAGCCGGCCCCGATGCCGGGCCTGTCGTTCATGACGGGCGGAGAACTGGTCGTCGACATGCGCCACTACCAGATGGAGCGGCGCGATGCGAAACGGAACGGAACCGTGCCGGCCGACCCGGTGAAGGCGTTCTTTCAGAGCCGTGTCAAACAGTTCATCGACGAGCTCGCGGCGCGCTACGCGCTCGGCTTCACAACCGACCGTCCTTTCGCCGAACGCCTCGTATGGTTCTGGAGCAACCACTTCGTCGTCTCCGCGATGAACCCGCGCGCCACGACCTTCGTCGGCGCATTCGAGCGCGAGGTGATCCGCCCCCACATCACCGGCAAGTTCGAGGACATGGTGCTCGCGGCGATGAGCCATCCGGCGATGCTGCTCTATCTCGACAACGCCCAGTCGATCGGCCCGGACTCGCTGGCCGGCCGGCGCAGCGGCAAGGGGCGCAACGAGAATCTCGGTCGCGAGCTGATGGAGCTCTATACGCTCGGCGTCGACGGCGGCTACACCCAGGCCGACGTGATCGCGATGGCGAACCTGCTCACCGGCTGGACCATCGATCCGACCGGCGATCACAACGGCTTCATGTTCGCGCCGAGCCGCCACCAGCCCGGCACGGTGACACTGCGCGGAAAGACCTATGGCGGTTCGCTCGACGACGGCATCCGGGCGATCAGGGATCTCGCCAACGATCCCGCCACCGCGCGTCACGTCGCGGGCAAGCTCGCGACGCATTTCATCGCCGACAATCCGCCGCCGGCATCGGTGGCGCGTCTGGAGAAGACGTTCCGCGACACCGGCGGCGATCTCCGCGCCCTGGCCCACACCATCGTCGACGATCCCGCCGCTTGGCAGCCCGGTCTGAACAAGATGCGCACGCCGGTCGAGTTCGTCACCGCCGGCTATCGCATGCTGGGTCTCCCGAAAGGCGACAACAGCGAGAAGCAGATTCGCGGCGCGGTCGCCGCGACGCGCCTGATGGGCGAAACGCCGCTTGCGCCGCCCGCACCGAAGGGCTGGCCGGACACCTCCGACGCCTGGTGCGGCCCCGACGCCGTGCTCACGCGCATCGAATGGGCCAAGCAGGTCGCGCATGCGCTGCCGCCCAGCGTCGATGCGCTCGCCGTCGCCGCGAGCGCGCTCGGGCCGCTGCTCAGCGCCGACACCCGCACCGTCATGGCGCGCGCCGAAAGCCAGGCGGACGCCATAGCCTTCCTGATCGCCAGTCCCGAATTCCAGCGCAGGTGACGCCCATGACCACGCGCCGTTTCATCCTGAAGACCATGGCCGCCGCCGGCGCGCTCTCCCTGTGGGACGCGCCGATCCGTTACGCCTTCGCCAGCGCGCCCACCGAGCGCCGCCTCGTCGTGGTGATCCAGCGCGGCGCGCTCGACGGCCTCGCCGCCGTGCCGCCGCATGGCGACAAGGACTACGAGTCGGTGCGCGGTTCGCTCGCGATCTCCAACCCGCTCGATCTCGACGGCTTCTTCGGCCTGCATCCCGTGCTCACCAACATCAAGGCGATGTACGACGCGAAGGAAGCGGCGATCTTCCACAACATCTGCTCGCCCTATCGCGACCGCTCGCATTTCGACGGCCAGAATGTGCTGGAGACCGGCGGCACCGGCCCGCACATCTTGCAGGATGGCTGGCTCAACCGCGCGCTGAAGCCGCTGAACATGGCCGACGGCACGCATGCGCTGGCGGTGGCACAGACCGCGCCTCTCCTTCTCTCCGGCCCGGCACAGACCACGAGCTGGATGCCCGAAGTCCTTCCCGCGCCCGATGAAGCCTTCATGGACCGCGTGAAGCTGCTCTACGCGAGGGACCCCGTGCTGCTCGCCTCGCTCGACAGCGCGCTCGGCATGCAGGGCGCGGCGATGACGGCGATGGACGATCCCTCGATGAGGCCGGGCCCCGACGGCAAGCCACCCAAGGGCAACGGCGCCTATGGCGGCAACATCACGCCGCTCTTCACCGGCGCGGGCAAGCTGCTCGCGGCCGCCGATGGTCCGCGCATCGCGGTGCTTGACACCAGCGGCTGGGACACGCACTTCAACCAGGGCGCCGCCGACGGCCAGCTTGCGCGCCGCCTCCAGGCGTTCGACACCGCACTCGACGCGCTCAAGACGGCGCTGGGTCCGGCATGGTCGAAAACCGCCGTCGTCATGGCGACCGAGTTCGGCCGCACCGTGCACGTCAACGGCAGCGGCGGCACCGATCACGGCACGGGCGGCGCCGCTTTCCTGCTGGGCGGCGCCGTCGCCGGCGGCAAGATGCATGCGGAATGGACCGGTCTGTCGACCGCCGCGCTCCAGGACGGGCGCGATCAGCCGCCGCGCACCGACCTGCGTGCGCTGTTCAAGGCGTGCTGGCGGGGCACATGGGCGTGACGAACACCGCGCTCGACACGACTGTCTTCCCCGACAGCGGCGGCGTTGCGCCGCTCACCGGTCTCATTCGCGCGTGATGGATGCCGAACACCTCAGAAAGACATGTGCCTGACAAACGCATCAGGAACCTGCATGCCGGTGTACGACAAGTGCCCGGGCCCCACCGCCGACAAGGGCTCCTGCGATCGCGCACACGAGGCCTGCTACGCCAGGGCCGTCAGAAGCTGCGAATAGGGGCGACGATGAAGACAATCATCATGTGCGGGGGCCGATCCCGCCCAGCAGCACGTACTTGATCTCGAGATAGTCCTCGATCCCGTACTTGCCGCCTTCGCGGCCGATGCCGCTTTCCTTCATGCCGCCGAACGGCACGGCCTCGCTTGAGATGATGCCCTCGTTGATGCCGACGATGCCGTACTCCAGCGCCTCGGCCACGCGGATCGTGCGCCCTACGTCGCGGGTATAGAAATACGCCGCCAGGCCGAACTCGGTGTCGTTCGCCATCTGGATCGCTTCGGTCTCGGTCTTGAACCGGAACAGCGGCGCCACGGGCCCGAAGATCTCCTGCCGCGCGAGGTCCATCGCCGGCGTCGCCTCGGTCACGATGGTGGGCTCGAAGAAGGTGTAGCCCAGCGCGCTGCGCTTGCCGCCCATTGCGATCTTCGCCCCCTTCGCCGTCGCATCCCGCAACAGCCGCTCGACCTTCTCGACCGCGTCCTCGTTGATCAGCGGCCCCTGCGTGACGCCGTCGTCCATGCCGTTGCCGAGCTTCATCCTGCCCACGCGCTCCGCCAGCTTCTTCTCGAACGCCTCGTACACGCCGTCCTGCACCAGCAGCCGGTTGGCGCACACGCAGGTCTGCCCCATGTTGCGGTACTTCGATGCCATCGCGCCCTCGACCGCCGCATCCAGGTCGGCATCGTCGAACACGATGAACGGCGCGTTGCCGCCGAGCTCCAGCGACACCTTCTTCACCGTCGACGCCGATTGCCGCATCAGGAGCTTCCCGATCTCGGTCGATCCGGTGAAGCTGAACTTGCGCACCATCGGGCTTTCGGTGAACTCGCGGCCCACCTCCGCCGCCTTGTCCGATGTCACCACGTTGAACACGCCCGCCGGAATCCCCGCGCGCTCCGCCAGCACCGCCAGTGCCAGCGCCGACAGCGGTGTCTCGGACGGCGGCTTGATCAGGAAGGTGCAGCCCGCGGCCAGCGCCGGCGCGGCCTTGCGGGTGATCATCGCGTTGGGGAAATTCCACGGCGTGATCGCCGCCACCACGCCCACCGGCTCCTTGAACACCAGCACGCGCTTGCCCTGCGCGAAGGTCGGGATCACGTCGCCATAGACGCGCTTTCCTTCCTCGGCGAACCATTCGATGAAGTTCGCACCATAGGCGACCTCGCCCCGGGTCTCCGCCAGCGGCTTGCCCTGTTCGGCCGTCATGATCCGCGCCAGGTCTTCCTGGTTGCCCATGATCAGCTCGAACCACTTGCGCATCAGCCCGCCGCGCTCCTTGGCGGTCCTGCTCCGCCAGCCGCGCCACGCCACAAGCGCGTGCGCGATCGCCTTCTGCGCATCCGCCGCGTCCAGGTCGGCCACCTGCGCCAGCTCCTCGCCCGTGGCCGGATTGCGCACCGCGAACCGCGCCCCCTTTCCCGCAGGTGTCCACGCGCCGCCGACATAGGCGTCGGCCTTAAGCAGGGTTTCGTCTTTCAGCTTGAGCATGGCGGTGATCCTTCTTGAGGCCGCATCATAGCAAAAGCGCCGCCACCCCGGAGCGAGTTCCGCATCGGGGCGTTGGCATAACGGTTCCGATATACGAACACCCGTTTCCCGCATGTGGCTGTTACTTGCTTTCACCGGCCCGGTGCTTTGGGCGGTGTCCACCCATATCGACAAGTACCTTGTCGACCGCTTTTTCAAGGACAGCGACACCGCTGTGCTGATGGTCTTCACCGCCCTGCTCGGGCTGGTGATGCTGCCCTTCATCGCGGTGTTCGAGCGCGACCTGTTCGCCTCCTCGACCCGCGACATCGCCGTGATGGTGGTGTCGGGCATCTTCTATATGGGCGCCATGCTGTTCTACCTGCGCGCCATCCAGCAAGAGGAAGCCTCCGTCATCGCGCCGCTGTTCCAGCTCTCGACGCTTTTCACCTTCGCGCTCGCCTATGTCTTTCTGGGCGAGAAGCTGTCGTGGAAGGAAGCGCTCGGCGCCGCGTTGATCGTCGGCGGCGTGCTTTCGCTCTCCTTCGACCGCGCGTTCCGCCTGCGCAAGTTCTCCGGCAGGCTGGTGCTCACCATGGGCGCCGCCACTTTCGTGCTGGCGCTGTCGTCGGTGCTGTTCAAGTTCTTCGCTGTGCGCGACCGCTTCTGGGTCACCACCTTCTGGATCTATGCGGGCGAGGGCTTCTTCGGCCTCGGCATCCTCGCGATCCCGCACTACCGCCGCCAGTTCCTCGCCCTGTTCGCGAAGAACCCCGGCGCGATGCTCGCCATCAACGGAGCGAACGAGCTGATCACGCTTGCCGGCGGCCTCACCGTCCGCGCTGCATCCCTGATCGCGCCGGTCGCACTGGTCTCGGCGGTGTCGTCGACCACCACGCTGCTCGTCTTCCTGTTCGGCATCGTGCTGACTGCGTTCGCGCCCCGGCTCGGCCATGAAGACCTCTCCACCCGCGCCCTGGTCCAGAAGGGCCTCGGCGCCGTGCTGGTCGGCGTCGGCGTCGCGCTGCTCGGCGGTCCCGAACATTGACCGCCGCGTCCGCGACGCTAGCATGTTAGGCATGGCCTATCCCGCCGCCACGCCCGAACAGATCGCTTTTTATGGCGATCACGGCTTCCTCGTGGTCGAAGATGCCATCCCGCAGGCTGACCTCGACGAGATCGAGCGCCACTGCGACATGATCCTCGCCGACAAGCAGAAGCTCGCCTACGACTGGGCCTGGGACGAGAAGGAGAAGCGCGAGGATCGCTCCTTCCGCATCGTGCAGTCGTCGCCGTCCTTCGTCTGGAAGGACGTGAAGGACATGCCGTATCGAAAATGGCTGGTCGCGTTCGGCCGCCAGCTCACCGGGCTCGAGCTCGATTTCTGGTACGACCAGTTCCTCGGCAAACCCCCCGGGAAATCCGTGCCGACCTACTGGCATCAGGATGAGGGTTATTGGGGCCGCAACCTGCGCAACAGGGGCGCCACCTGCTGGATCCCGCTGATCGATGTCGACGCGAAGAACGGCTGCATGCACTTCATCGACGGCGGCCACAAGGGCGAGGTGCTCACGCATCGCCCGGTCGAAGGCATGGCGAGCGATCTCCTCACCTGCGATCCCGACGAGTCCAAGATGGTCGTGTGCCCGATCAAGCGCGGCAGCGTGACGTTCCACCACTCGAACATGCCGCACATGACCACGGCCAACACGTCCGACAAGTGGCGCAAGGCCGTCTCGAACCATATGCAGGCCCACGGCGCCGGCGGCGAGGGCGACCATTATCCGTGGAAGTTCTACGTGAACCAGCGCACCGGCGAGAAGATCGTCCCGCAGACCCGCGCCGACGGCGTGCCCGACGACATGCGCCGGCGCCGATAACCTCGACGGCTACTTGTATCCGAGATCGACCAGCCATTCGTGGAACTGCTCGATCCAGCGATCCGACGGCAGGCCCTGCTTCACCATGCCGAAGCCGTGCTGGCCGCGGCGATAGATATGCAGCTCCGCCGACTTCCCCGCATCCGTCCAGTCCGAATACAGGCCCTCGACCACGCGATAGAGCAGGAAGTCGTCCTGCGCGATGCAGGTGAACATCGGCGGCGCATCCGCCGGCACAGGTTTGCCCGTCGTCTCGCCGCCGTAGATCGGCGCGACGAAGGCGAGCTGCGGCGCGCCCTTCGGCTCCATCGCGACATCCGTTACCAGGAACGCGCCGGCCGAGAATCCGATCATCCCGACCTTCGCCGGATCGATGTCGTATTGCTTCGCCCGCTCACGCACGATGGCCACGGCGCGCCGCGCGTCATCCGCCGCCACCGCACGTGCCTCCTTCAGCACGTCGCCCGGCCCGCCGTCGACCATGCCTGCGATCTCGCCGATGCTGCGAAAAGCGTTCTTCGCCGTGCGGGTCAGATCGAGCCGCGCCATCCCCTTGGCCATGTCGGCCTCATAGTCCGCCTGCGCCGCCGGCGTGCCGCGCACGCGGTACTTGAGCAGGAACGCGGTGTAGCCGCGCGCCGTGAGCCACTCCACGACCTGGGTGCCTTCATGCTCCCACGCCAGAATGCGCCAGCCGCCGCCGGGGCACACGACAATGCCGACGCCATTCGGCTTCTGTGGCCGGAAAACACTGAGCGTGGGTTCCGAGACATTGCGCAGCATCGTCGCCTGCGCCGCCACGCCCACCGGCGCCAGGTACGAGGCCTCCGCACCCACGCCCTCGATCCGCGTGGGCGGACCATCCGGCCACAGCTTGATGATCTCATTGGGCTCAAGAGCGGTCATGGCAGTCCCCTCGATTTCTGTGCCTGTAGCGCGCCAACGAGGCAGTCTGCTGCTTCCTTGGGCACCGATTAAGCAACGACATCGTCATCTTGATGATGCACAATTGCGCAGGGGCACAAAGCAATATCCGACCATGACAACGACCGGCCTGCCGGAACTTTGGCACAGCGCGCTCGCGTTCCTGTCGCATCAGCCGCCGTTCGGGCAGATCATGCTCGTTACGCTGGCGGCATTGTTTGTCGTGATGGCCCTCGAAGGCCTGCGCTCCAGCATCTCGGCGATCTGGCGCGCCCATCGCACGTCCGCCCCGCAGCAGCATGATGATGCGCCTGTGAGGCTTGCAGCTCCGTCAGCCGCAGGCCCGCGCAGCCGCAGCTTCACCGCCAAACCGCGCGCCCCGTCGTCCCGTCCCAAAGCGGCAGATCACACGCCGCGTCAGTTCAGGGCCGCACGCCCCACCATCCGCCGCATACCCTCTTCAGCACCGGCGGAAGGGGTCCAACACCAAATCCCCGAAGTGCAGTCAGGCGAGAGCGACTCTGTCGTCGAGCTCGCGGCACAGTAGGCGCACCAGCCTCACTGCGCCGACGACGTGCAGTGCCGGCTGAGCATGTACATGCAGGGAGGGAGCGGCGATCCGGATTCCATCACCGCGTGATTTATGTGCCGGTGAACGTAGGCCAACCTGACGATCTGATCCACGCAGCGGTACATTCCGCGCTCGTCGCATTTCAGCCCCATTGTGTCGCTGCCCTCAAAAAAACGCGCCTTCGGGTCCGGCTCCCGATACTCGAAGCTGACATAGATGGTCGAGGGACCGGTGGGAAACGGCGGTGCTTCCCCGGGCAGGCGCGGGGCTTCGTGCCTTACCGTGATGTGTAGGCTACGCTCCGTGCGTCCGTTCCCGATGACAAAGGCGTGCGACCGCATCAGTGCAGCCCGCACCGCCTCCGCAATACGATGAACCAGTGCTTGATGACCCGGCGCGTGGATCACCACGCAGGTCGGCTTGGCGTCCGCAGCGCTCGCGAGCGCGGCGATCAAGAAAAAGGCGGCGGCCGCCCGTCTCACTGCCCCGCCAGCAGGAAATGCCCGCGCAGCGTCGCGATCGGCCTCGCTTCGTCTTCCTGCCACAGCTCCGCATGCACGTTCACGACGCGCCGCCCCTGCCGCGCCAGCCGCGCCTTGGCATAGGTCGTGACCGCGCGCCCCGTGCGCAGGTAGTCCACCGTGAAGTCCACCGGTTTCGGAATCTTCACCGCCCGCGTGCTCCAGATCGCCTGAACGATCGCCGCCGTCTCCAGCAGCGAGCCGATCACCCCGCCATGCAGCGCCGGGATGATCGGATTGCCGACCAGCTTGGGATCGAACGGCATCTCCAGCACAACCTCCTCGCCGCGCAGCGATGCTTTCACGCCCAGGAATGCGCAATACGGCACCACCGCCATCAGCGCCGCCACATCCACCGGCTGCCCTTCGCGTGCCGCCTTCGCCAGAAGTTCCATGTTCAGCTCCCCGGCCGTGTTTCGGTGGTGATGAAGGTGCCTGTCGCCATGGCGACCGGCTCGTCCACCGATTCCTGGTAGGCCCGCGCCCGCGCGAACACGATCTGGCGCGTGATCTTCACGCACTCGCCGGCCACCCAGACGTCGGCGTTCGGCCGCGCCGCCTTCATGTAGTCCACCCGCAGGTCGAGCGTCGCGTAGCTCGTCGTCTGGCGCGCCTGCGCCTCGGTGATGATGACGCCGAGGCCCGATCCCACCGCCATGCCGCAGGCATGGTCCAGCATCGCCGTGATCGCCCCGCCATGCAGCACGCCGGTGTCCGGGTTGCCGATCAGCTTCCTGGAGTAGGGCAGGCGCATGAGCACCTTGCCCGCGCTCGCCTCCACGATCTCGCCGCCCATGGCCAAGATGAAGGCGGTTCCGGCGCGCGAGCGCATCAGCGTGGTCAGGTCCAGGTCGGGGTTGTCGCTCATGGGGCCAACCTTGGCCGCGTCGCCGTACCCGTCAATCTCGACACTTGAAACCGGACGTGCCAGCCCCATCTAAGGGGTGGACCGCCGTCACTGAGCCGGCTGGTTTCTGTCGGTCGAATGTCTGCGACGTCCGACTCTGAGGGGGCGCTCCCGTCTGGTTCGAATGGCACCAATCCCGCCGCGAACCAAAAAACACTCCGATTCTGAAAAACAAATATCAATATGTTGTGCTGGCCGAACCTCAGCCACCACATCTTGATATGGTTGTCCTACCGGAAATTGACGACCCGTCACCAATCGTTAGAATCCGCCGATGTCACCGCTCACCAGAAATCCCATGGATAGCCCCATCATCGCCAAGGCCCCCGTCCGCACCGCCTCGCTCGGCAAGCGCGAACAGACCAAGGTCCAGAACCGGGAGATCATCCTGGACGCCGCCCGCAAGGTCTTCGGCGAGCTCGGCTTCGGCGCCACCACCGTGCGCGACATCATCCGCGCCACGCCGCTCGCCAGCGGCACGTTCTACAACTACTTCAAATCAAAGGAAGAAGTGTTCCAGGCGATCCAGGACGAGATGGCGCTCACCCTGCGCCCGCGCCTGCGCGACGAGCGCCTGAAGGCCAAGACGGTCGAGGAGTTCATTTCCTCCACCTTCCGCAGCTTCATGGAATTCGTGGCGGAGGATCACGTCAGCGTCCGCACCATCCGCCACACCGCCGACACCACGAGGGTCCGCATCCACACCCCGGAAATCGTCGCCGGCTTCGAGGAATTGCGGGAGGACATCGAGAAGGCAATCGCCCAGGGCCTGTTCCCGCCGGTCGACGCCGACTACCTGATGGCGTCCATCGTCGGCGTCGCCTTCGAGGTCGCCGACCGCATGATGACGCGCGAGCACCGCGACCCGGCCGCCGCCGCGGCGTTCGCCACCGCGCTGTTCGTCGGCGGCATCCGCATGCTGCCGCACGCCGATCATCCGGCCGCCAAGACCGGCACAGCATAAGTGAAGGCTATCGTCTGCAAGGCGATCGCCGACGACATCGGCACGCTGGCGCTGGAAGATGTGGAATTGCCGCCGCTCGGTCCGGGCCAGGCGCGCGTGCGCATCCGCGCCGCCGCGGTGAACTTCCCGGACATCCTGACGGTGCAGGGAAAGTACCAGCACAAGCCGCTGCTGCCCTTCACGCCCGGAACCGAAGCCGCCGGCGACGTGATCGCGGTGGGCGCGGGCGTGACGAACGTGAAGGTGGGCGACCGCGTGATCTGCGGCGGGCTCGGCTGCTATGCCGAAGAGATGCAGCTGCCATCCGTCAGTCTACGGATGATTCCGCCCGGCGTCGGCTATGCCGAGGCGGCCAGCTTCACGGTGGCGTATCTCACCGCCTACGTCGCGCTGGTGCGCCGCGCGAAGCTGGAAGCGGATGAGTGGCTCTTGGTGCACGGCGCCGCCGGCGGCGTCGGCCTTGCCGCCGTCGATCTCGGCAGGCATCTCGGGGCCAAGGTCATCGCCACCGCATCGACGGAAGCCAAGCGCGCGTTCCTGAAAAGCTACGGCGCCGACCATGTCTTCGAACCGCACGGCTTCCGCGAGAAGGTGAAGGAGGTCACTGGCGGCGACGGCGCCAACGTGATCTACGACCCCGTCGGCGGCGACGTGTTCGACGAATCGACGCGCTGCATCGCCTTTGACGGCCGCATCGCGATCATCGGATTTACCTCGGGCCGCATCCCGTCGATCAGCGTGAACATGCCGCTGATCAAGGGCTACTCGATCATGGGCGTCAGAGCCGGCGAATACGGCCGCAAATTCCCCGAGAAGGGGAGACAAAACATGTTCGCGATCACCAAGCTCTTAGCGGAAAGGAAAATCCACCCCCACGTCCACGGGCGCTTTCCACTCGCAAGAGCCGTCGACGCCATGCGCACCCTCGAAGATCGCAGCGTCATCGGCAAAGTCGTGATCGAGCCCTAATGCCTGCAGCGATGATCTACGTCAAATTTGCCGCGCACATAAGCGAAGAGAGGGTTCATGCCATGGTTGGCACGTTCCTCGCGTGCGGCGATATGCAGTCAGATGGCCGCAATTATCGACTCGAGGTGAAGCGTAGCTCCAGTCTTCCCTATCTCAGAGTCACGTTGCTGAGCTGGGAGCGACATGGCTTTTCTAAGTGGTCGGAAAAGCCAGCCTGATAATCGCTACTGCTTGAGCTTGTCCAGCGCCTTCATGATCTGCGCCGTCATCTCGCTCGTTCCGATCTTGGTCATGCCGGGCTGCATGATGTCCGGGGTGCGGTAGCCGTCGGCCAGCACGCGGTCGACCGCCTTCTCCAGCAGCGCCGCATCGTCGCCGCGGCCGAGCGAATAGCGCAGGCACATCGCGAACGACAGGATGCAGGCGATCGGGTTCGCCACGCCTTGCCCCGCGATGTCCGGCGCCGAGCCGTGGATCGGCTCGTACAGCGCAAGCTGCCGGCCGTTCGCATCCTTGGCACCCAGCGAGGCGCTCGGCAGCATGCCCAGCGAGCCGGTCAACTGCGCCGCCTCGTCCGACAGGATGTCGCCGAACAGGTTGTCGGTCACGATCACGTCGAACTGCTTGGGATTGCGCACCAGCTGCATTGCCATCGCGTCCGCCAGCATGTGCGTGAGCTTCACGTCGGGAAATTCCTTCGCGCCGACCGCGGTGACGACCTGCTTCCACAGGACGCCCGACACCATCACGTTGTTCTTCTCGGCCGAACACACGCGCCCGCCACGCAGCCGCGCCAGCTCGAACGCCACGCGCGCGATGCGCTCGATCTCATGCGTGGTGTAGACCTGCGTGTCGACCGCGCGCTGCTGGCCGTCCGGCAGCTTCGTGATTTCCTTGGGCTCGCCGAAATAGACGCCGCCCGTCAGCTCGCGCACGATCAGGATGTCGAGCCCCGCCACCAGCTCCGGCTTCAGCGACGACGCATCCTTCAGCGCATCGAAACAGATCGCAGGCCGAAGGTTCGCGAACAGCCCAAGGTCCTTGCGCAGCCGCAGCAGCCCGCGCTCCGGCTTCTTGTCGAACGGAAGCGTGTCCCATTTGGGCCCGCCCACGGCGCCGAACAGCACGGCGTCGGCCTTCTTCGCCTTGGCGATCGTCTCGTCCGGCTCCGGCGTGCCCAGCGTGTCATACGCGATGCCGCCGATCGCGGCCTCTTCGGTCTCGAACGCCATGTTGCGGTTCTGCTGGAACCAGCCCAGCACGCGCCGCGTATCGTTCAGCACCTCGGGCCCGATGCCGTCGCCGGGGGTTAAAAGCAGCTGGTACGCCATCGCAATTCTCTCTCAGGTGTCATGGCCCGCGAATGCAGGCCACCCAGTTTGTTCAGCCACCGGCGGTGCGCGGTTGGCACATAGCAAATCTTCGACGAAGGTGCCGACGTTCACCTGGGTGGCCCGCATTCGCGGGCCATGACAGGTGAGAAAACTACTTTCTCATCTTCGCGAGACGGCCGCGCGTCTCCGGTCCCATGCCTTCGCTGCGATGCACTTCGTGCGCCAGGCCCATCTTCAGCGACATGCCGTCAGTGTCGTCGACCAGCTTCTTGATCGCACGCGAGCTGCGCCACGAATTCGCCAGCACGTCGGCGATGAACGACGCCACCGCCGCATCCAGCTCCGCATCCGGTACACAGAAGTTCGCGAGTCCTGTCTTCTCCGCCTCGCGGCCCGAGACAAACCGTCCGCTGAACGACATCTCCAGCGCCTTGGCGCGCCCCACGCGCCGCGGCAGCCGCTGGCTCAGGCCCCACACCGGCACCAGGTCCCACTTGCCGTGCGTGTCGCCGAACTTCGCGCTCTCGCCCGCGATGATGATGTCGGCGGCCAAGGCCAATTCGAGTCCGCCGGTCAGGCAATGTCCCTGCACCTGAGCCACCACCGGCATCGGCAGCGCCGCCAGCCGCTCGACCGTCTCACTGCGGAAGCGCGAGTTGTCGCCCTCGTTGAATACGCTGCCCAGCCCGCCCAGGTCGTTGCCGGCGCAAAAACTGCGCCCCGCGCCCTTCAGCAACACGCACCCGATCTCTTTGCCATGCGTGTTGGCGTAGTCGATCGCGGCGGCGAATTCCTTGAAGCACTCGAACGACAGCGCGTTCAGCTTGTCCGCCCGGTTGAGCGTCAGGGTCATCAACCCATCCTTCACCTCGCGCAACACGTCGCTCATGGTCCATCCTCCGCGCTGTTCTTGTCGGGCAGCAGTGTATCAACCTCTCCCTTTTACGGGAGAGGTCGAAATCGCACAGCGATTTCGGGTGAGGGGAAACGGCGCGGCCGCTACGCCCAGGGCATCTCGCGCTTGCGCTTGGCCTCGAACGCGCTGATGTCGCTCTCGTGCCGCAGCGTCAGGCCTATGTCATCCCAGCCGTTTAGCAGACACTGTTTGCGGAAAGGATCGATCTCGAACTTGACGCAGCCGCCGTCCGGCCCGCGGATTTCCTGCTTCTCCAGGTCGACGGAGATCACGGCGTTCGCGCCGCGCTCCGCATCGTCCATCAGCTTGTCGACGTCCGCCTGCGGCAGCGCGATTGGCAAAATGCCGTTCTTGAAGCAGTTGTTGTAGAAGATGTCGGCGAAGCTCGGCGCGATCACGCACTTGATCCCGAAATCGAGCAGCGCCCAAGGCGCATGCTCGCGCGACGAGCCGCAGCCGAAATTCTCGCCCGTCACCAGGATCTGCGCCTTCGTGTACGCGGGCTTGTTCAGCACGAAGTCCGGGTTCTGCGACCCGTCCTCGTTGGTCCGCATCTCGTGAAACAGCGCCCCGCCGAGCCCGGTGCGCTTGATCGTCTTCAGGAACTGCTTGGGGATGATCATGTCGGTGTCGACATTGATCATCGGAAGGGGCGCCGCGACGCCGGTCAGCTTGTCGAACTTGTCCATGGCGGAGGGATGTTAGGCGTCCCGCATATCCGGCTCAAGGCACAGCGGCTCGGTATCGTGGAAGCGCGTCAAATCGACCACGCGCCGTCCGTTGTGCGACGAGATCACGTCCACGAACTTGTGATCCCAAACGATGTCTTCTGCGGAATAGGAGTGCCGGGCATAGATGCGGTCGGCCAGCGCCTCGTCCAGCCCGCTCAGCATCACGACCACCTCGATCTGCTGCTCGCGCCACTTCTCCGCCGTCATCCCGTACAGCGGGCTGTGCCGGTCGATCCGGTGCATGATCGTCCACGACAGCGCGAACAGCGACGACCGGGCGCGGAACGGCTTCAGGTCCTCGAACCGCCGCATCACGATGCCCTCGCGGGAGGTTTGCTGCCTGGCCATGGTCAGCCGCACCTCGGCGTCGACGATCGAGTTGCCGCGCTGGTTGGCGGCGCGGAACATCAGCGTCGGCACGCCGTCGAACGGCAGCACCAGGGCGCAGCGCGAGAACACGATGCGTGCAAAGGGCCGCGAGAACCGCGCGAACATCACGCCGGTGAACAGCGCCGTGGTAAGGATCGAGAAGAAGCCCTGGATCGCGACGACGATGTTGGAGTAGGTCGATTGCGGCGCGAAGCCGGTGTAGTCGATCGAGGCGATCGTCTGGAAGCTGAACAGGAACACGTCCCAGAAGCCGCTGTGCCGCGAATGCGCCAGAACCGCTGGGTCGGCAAGATAGAGCGCCACGAAGATCAGGTTCAGGCCGACGAAGAACGCGAACAGTCCGCCGAAGAACTCCAGCCACGTCACCGTCAGGATCAGGTGATAGAAATCGGTCCAGCGCGAACGGTCCTGCCCCTTCACGATGGCGAGGCGGGCGCCGGGCCGGCTGAGCGCCAGGTTGGGCGGCGAAACGGGACGCTGGTTCGGAGTGCTCATGCCGCGATCCACGCCTGCGCCGCGGCCAGCGCCTTCGGCCGCGTTTTGCCGCGGGCCCTGGCCGGCGGCGCGGTAACCTCGATGGTCAGCCCGTTCGGGTCCTCGAAGTAAAGCGACTGTCTCGGCCCGTGCCGTTCCTCGCGGATGGTGACGCCGGCCGCCGCCAGCCGCCTGCGCCAGGCGCTCAGTGCCTTCACCGAAGTCTCGGCGAAGGCGAGATGCGGCAGTTCAAACGCCGGCCCGTAAGTCCTGGGCTTCCTCGCACCCTTGAGTGCCACCAGCACCAATTCGCGCCCATCGCCCGGCGCGAAGATCATCATCAGCCAGGGATGGCCGCCCCAGTCGTCGCCACTGAACGTGTCGACCAGCGCGAACCCCATGACATCGCGATAGAAGGCAAGGCTCGCCTTCGCGTCCCAAACCGGAAAGACAACGTGATCGACTCGCAGCATGACGCTCTCCCGTTCGAACCATAACAAAGAGAGCATCGCCGAAGGAGAGGGCAGGGCTTGTCAGGAGCGCGGCGGAGCATGCGTGCCGTAGTCGGCGTCCCATCCGTCCGGAAGCGCCCGCGCCGTCCACCCGTCCGGCGCGCGCCAGTTCTGCCAGCCGCGATTGAAGGGTGACGCGTTGGCCTTGAGCCGCGCAATGAAGTCCCGGCCGGTGGCACGGACCGCCGCCTGATGCTCGGCGGAATCGACGCCCAGTTCCAGCCGCCGTGCGAACTCCGCCTCGTCCTTCCAGCGCCAGCGGCCTTTCGCGTCGGCCACCACGTCCAGGCCATGGTCCTGTGCGTCAACGCCGATCGGTGTCCGTTGATACGGAGCTTCCATATTGCCGTACCAAGATGCAAACGCGCCACCGGTGCCAAAGAACAACCAGACCGAAAACGCCGTGTCGGGCAGATACAGCCGGATGGTCGGTACCTGCCACACGCGCTCGACAAAGAGACGTGCGCGCGACGCCACCCGCATGCCGACCGCGGCGACGCGATCCTTCTCCGGCACGACGTAGTTGTCTTTTGCGACCGTGCCGACGGGCACATATAGCGCAAGCGCGTCGTCACCGTCCTGGACAGCGATGGCAGCCATCGCCGCGGTCACGCCTTCGTCGGAGCGCGCGATATTGCGCACCACCACCGTGGCGCCTGGCTTCCAAGTCATGGCCTATTGCGGCGCCGGCTGACCGCGCAGCAACCCTTCGACGCTCAGATCCTCGTCGATCTTCGGCCAGTGAATGCCGTGGCCCGCAGCGCTCGTTTCCCAGGCGCCCCTCTGTTCCGCAGACGCGTTCTTTAGCCGCGGAAACCAACTCAGGGGCGCGCTCACCTTCCGCCCGTCGCGCAGAAGCACGATAAGAGCGTCGTCGGTAATCTCCACGTCCTGAACGCGGGCGTCAGCGGTGATTGCGGAAGTACTCATTCCAAGCCTGCAAGAACCTTTCGCGTTCCTCTGTAACCTTCTCGGCAATCACGCGCACTTCGCGCTGTGGAAAGCCGAAGGCGCGCGCTACCGAAACAGGTTCGAGCCACAACTTTACACTATTGTCGCCGCGATCGACATGGATATGCGGCGGCTCATTGCCCTCGTTGCTGAAGAAATAGAAGCGATAACCGTTCCAGATCAGCACCGTCGGCATGTTAGAATCGCCGCGCCGCTTTCAGGTACGCTGCCCATTTCTCCCGCTGCCCGCGCCCGAGTTCGTGCAGGTAGTCCCAGGAGAACAGCCCGGTATCGTGCCCGTCGTCGAACCGGATGCGCACGGCATAATTGCCCACCGGATCGAGACCCAGGATCGTCACGTCCTCTTTCCCGGTGACGACCTGCTTCTGCCCCGCGCCATGTCCCTGCACCTCGGCGCTCGGCGACTCCACGCGCAGATATTCCGCCGGCAGCACGAAACGCTCGCCGCTGTCGTATTCGATCGTGAGCTGTGTCTTCTGGCGGTTGAGCCTGAGCTCCACCGGCCACGGTCGCGCCGCACCCGCCGTCGTCATGGCGCGCCGCGCTCCGCATCGTTCAGCGTGCGCGCCTCGCCTTCCAGCATGATCGGCACGCCGTTGCGGATCGGATAGGCGAGCCCGGCGCTCCTGCACACCAGCTCCTGCTTCTCCCGGTCATAGACCAGCGTGCCCTTGGTCACCGGGCACACCAGGATCTCCAGCAGCTTGGGATCGGGCTCCATCAGTTCACCGAACTCGGCCCTGGTGCTGTTCCCGCCATCTCGAGCAGCGCCAGCAGGGTCGTCACGCGGTCGGTCCAGCTTGGCGCCTCCAGCAGCGCCTGCTTCTCTGCCGGCTCGAACGGGCACAGCATCGCGAGCGCATTCACCAGCGTCTCGGCCGGCGCGTTCATCACGCTGCGCCAATCCGCCTTCAGCTCGCGCCGCGAAAGATAGTCGTTCAGCGCCGCCAGCACGCGGTCGCGCGGAAAGTCCGTCTCGTCGCCTTCCGCCAAATCGCCCGCAAACGGCCGGTATTCCGCCTGCACCTGACGGAACGGCGTATCCACCGCCACTTCCTGCGCCACGCGGAAGCGGCAGATGCCGGTCAGCGTGATCAGGTAGCGGTTGTCTTCCGTCTCGCGATAGCCGGTGATGCGTCCTGCGCAACCAACACCCGACAGCCGCGGCTTCAGCGTCTTCTCCTCGCTCTCGGTCGGCTGGATCATGCCGATCAGCCGGCTGCCGGACAGCGCCGCTTCCACCAGCGCCAGATAGCGCGGCTCGAACACGTTCAGCGGCAGATGGCCGCGCGGCAGCAGCAGCACGCCGGGCAGCGGAAAGATTCCGATCAGCGGTGGAAGGTCGTCGATCGAATGATACCGGCCCGCCATGTCACCTCAGGAGAAGAGGATGGACGACAGCCGGCGCCGCGCGTCGATGGTGCGCGGATCCGTCGGCCCCATCGCCTCGAACAGCGTTACCAGATGCCTGCGCGCCGCCTCGTCGTTCCATTTGCGGTCGCGTTTCACGATCTCCAGCAATTGCGTCAACGCCCCTTCACGATCATCCGCGCCGTCCAATGCAAGCGCGTAATCGAAACGCGCCTGGTGGTCTTTCGGGTCCGCCTCGACTTTCGCTTTCGCCGCCTCCAGGCCGGCAGCCGCCGCCGCGCCCTGCTCGCGAAGCTTCAACTCGGCCTCCACCGCGCGGATCGCTTCGTCATTCGCGCCGTCCGGCCGAACCAGCCGCAGCGTCTGCTTCGCCCGCTCGAGATCACCGCCCTTCAGGTAGCAGCGCGCCAGCCCCGCCACCGCTTTCGGATGACCTGGCTCATCCTGCAACACATGCGCATAGGCCTGCGCCGCCTGCCCGACATCGCCGGCATCGAACGCTTCCTGGGCGATCGCCAGCACTTCCTCGGCGTGGTCGTGTCCGCCATGGCCGCCTTGCGTCAGCGATGCCACGAACTGCCGCACCTGGCTTTCCGGAATCGCACCCATGAAGCCGTCGACCGGCTGGCCGTTCTTGAACACGAACACCGCGGGAATGGACTGGATGCGAAGCTGCCGCGCGATCTCCTGGTTCTCGTCGATGTTGACCTTGACCAGCTTGACCGCACCCTTGGCCTCGTTGACCACCCGTTCCAGAACGGGACCCAGCTGCTTGCACGGTCCGCACCACGGCGCCCAGAAATCCACGATCACCGGCACTTCGCGGCTGGCTTCCAGCACGTCGGCGGCGAAGGTCTGGAGGCCGCTGTCCTTGATGTGGGGGCTCATCGGCGCGTTTGGGTCTTTGGGCTGCGGCGACGCGACAGGACGCCCGGTTGGTCCGATCAGGGCCATCTCAATTCTCTCTGTTATCCGGCTCAAAGATGGGCGCTATAAGCCGGAAAGGGAAGGCCCGGCGTGAATCCGCCATGATCGGGGGCGAATATCCGCTGGTTTCGAAGGGGGGTCCGTTTGCTCAAGATTTTCCGTTCCGCCGCGCTGGGGTTTGCGGCGCTCGTCTCGCTCGGTGTCGCTGTGGCATCCGCCGCGGGTGTGCCGATCACCGCGAAGTCGATCAGCTGGAAGACCAAGCAGGTCGAGATGACTGTCGAGTATCCCGTCACCGGCAACAAGGCCATCGATGCCGCGCTGCTCGCCTTTGCCAACAAGCAGGTCGCGGACTTCAAGGCCGCGGTGAAGGGGGCCGGTGCGCCTCTCTCGCCCGATATCGGCTATTACCTCGACCTCAAATACTCGGTCGAACGCAATGACGGGCAGATGCTCGGCATTCTCTTCAACGGCGACGAATTCCTCGGCGGCGCGCATCCAGGCCACAGCGAGGATGCGTTCAACTTCCTGATGCCCGACGGCCATCAGGTTTTCCTGGGCGAAATCCTCGACGGCAGGAAGGGCATCCAGAAGCTCAGCGCCATCGCCACAGCGCAGCTTCTCAAGGAAATCGCGACAGGCGCCGACGCCGCCAGCGACGCCGACTCCGTGAAGAACGGCGCGGCGCCCTACACCGACAACTTCAAGGTCTTCATCTGGCTGCCCAGCAAGCTTCATCTCTTCTTCCCGGAATATCAGGTCGCGTCCTACGCCGCCGGCCCGCAGGAGACGACCATCGATCTCGCGGGGCTCAAGGATGTCATCCGCGCCGACTGGCGCGCGCCGGCGCCGTCGTTCGATTGCAGAAAGGCGAAGACGATGAACGAGAAAGCGATCTGTGGCGATGCCGCACTGGCGCGCCTCGACCGCCAGGTGGCCGAAGTTTACGAGGCGGCTTTCCGCGCCGCCTACGATCCGGCCGAGAAGAAGAAGGTGCTCGATGCCCAGCGCGCTTTCGTCGCCACGACGCTGAAGTGCATCGGCGACAAGCCGAATGCGTGCCTCACGAAGGCCTATACCGCTCGTCTCGCCATCCTTACCGCGCCGCCGCAATGAGGTTCAGCCGCCGGCATGTCCTCGGCGCCGCCGCAGCGCTTGCCGCCGCGCCGCTGCTCGCGCGCGCGGGGGCTGGTCCCGATCTCGACGTCGCCATCGTGGGCGGCGGTGTGGCGGGCGCCTACGCGGCGTGGCGCCTGCGCCAGGAGCAGCCGCACCTGCGCGTCCGTCTGTTCGAGGCGTCGGGCCGTATCGGCGGCCGCCTGCATTCGGTCGCGTTCCCGCAGGCGCCGCATCTCGTCGCCGAGGTCGGCGGCATGCGCTATCTCGAAGCGCATGCGCACGTCTTCAACGTCGTGAAGCATCTCGGCCTGCCATCGCGCGGCTATCCCATCGATCGCGACGCCAACCGCGTGATGCTGCGCGGCAGGAATTTCTCGCAGAAGGAAATCCACGCTGGCACCGCACGTTTTCCCTACAAGGTGCCCGACAAGGACCAGACACCGCAGGCAGACTATTTCGACCGCGCGCTTGCGCAGGTCCTGCCCAACATCGGCAAGATGAAGGCAGGGGACTGGGACAAGGTCCGTGCCGGCTACAGCTATCGAGGCAAGCCCCTGCGCGACTGGAAGAACAGGTATCTGCTTCTCACTGGCATGACCGGCGAGGAACTGGCGCTTGCCGAAGACAGCTCCGGCTACAACGACTGGATTGAGGGCGAAACCGGCCTCGACGAGATGGACTACGCCTTCCGCCACGACGACGAGTCCAAGCCCTTCGTTACCATCGCCGGCGGCTACCAACGCCTGCCGCTCGCACTCGCGCAGGAAGCCGGCAAGCTCGGCGCCGATAGCGAAATCAACACGCGCGTCGCCAGCATCGTATCGACGCCCGGCGGCTACCGCCTGGCAACACGCGACGCGCAAGGGAATCAAACTGACTTCACCGCCGCCAATATCATCCTCGCGCTGCCACGCCGCGGCATTGAGCGCATCGACAATTTTCCGGAAGCCAGAACGAACGCGCGCTTCGCCAATCTCATCCGCTCCGTCACGCCGATTCCCGCGGCCAAGGCGTTGCTGCTCTACAAGCGTCCCTGGTGGCGCGATCACGGCATCACCGAGGGCCGCAACATCACCGACATGCCGGCGCGGCAGTTCTATTGCCTCGGCGCCGAGACCACGCGCCTCCCCAGCGAAGACACCAATGGCTACGGCGTCCTGATGGCCTATTGCGACACCACCAACGTCGCCGCCTGGCGGAAGCTGGTCGCGAAGCCCGATCCATCCGGCTTCACCGCGCTCGACGGCACCTCAGCTCTCGCGAAGGAAATCCATCGCGAGGCCGTGCTGGTCATCGGCAAGACCGATCTCCAGCCGCTCGCGGCGCGCTTTCAGGACTGGACCGCCGACCCCTATGGCGGCGGCTGGCATTATTACGCGCTGGGTCACGACGGCGTCGCCGACAGCGAGGCCATGCTCCACCCGATGCCCGGCCGACCGCTCTACGTCGTGGGCGAGGCCTATTCGCGCGCCCAAGGCTGGGTTGAAGGGGCCCTTGAACGCACCGAGACGATGCTGCGACGCCATTTCGGCCTGCACGCACCGCAATGGCTCAAGACCTAGTCGAAAGCCGCGAGGCGCTTCTCCAATCGTGCACGCACCTGGGGCCACTCGCTCGCGATCACCGAGAAGTACACGCTGTCGCGGAAATAGCCCTGCGGCACCCACATGTGCCCGCGGAGTGTCCCTTCTTCCTTTGCGCCGAGCTTGGTCAGCGCCGCGCGCGACTGGGCGTTCTTCGAGTCCGTCTTGAATTCCACCCGGTTCCAGCCCTTGTCGAACGCATTCCTGAGCAGCAGGTACTTCGCTTCCGGATTCACGAACCCGCCCTGCACGTCCTTGCGGTACCAGGTCGAGCCGACTTCCACCTTGGCGTGCTCCGGCGCAATGTTGAGGTACGAGGTCGACCCGACCGTCGCGCCATCGCTCCTCCGGCGCACCACATAGGTGATCATCCGCCCCGCCGCGTTCTCCGCCGCATGCCAGTCCAGCAGCGGCCCGTAACCTTTGGTCACGTCGAACGGCATATAAGTGAAAATGCCCGGATCGAATGCCGCGAGCAGCGAATCGCGATTCGACGCAGCGAGTGGTTCAAGCGCGATCAAGCGCCCCACTAATATGTCTCCGCCAAGCGGCGTCATCGTCTTCATCCACAACTCATCCACAACATGCTTCGCCGCGGTTGGCGGAATTGACCACTGCCGCGCGCGAATAGCGGCTCCGCCAGCGGTTTGTGACAATCGGCGTGTTCCCTTGGCCACAGCGCGGCACGAAAGCATCGGCGCACTTTGTCTTTTGTTGCAAAAGGTAGGGTGCGGCGTCACAAATCCGACAACCATAAAATCCGGGGGGATTGCTCGGGCAGAACGTGGATTGCGCTCCGCCCTCAATAGTTGCCGCCATAAGGGGAACAAGAATGTACCGCCTGCCTTCGAACCATCTTCGCCGTCTCTCGACCGTCGCCGGCGTCGCCGCGCTGCTGGGATCGGTCTCCACCGCCGCGCTCGGCGCCGAGCAGATCGAAACCGTGGTCGTGACCGTCGAGCGTCACGCCGAAGACCTCCAGACCGTCCCGGAGTCGGTCGCCACGGTCAATGACGACCAGCTCGCCTCGATCTTCCAGTCGGGCCAGGACATCCGCGCTCTCGCCTCGCGTGTGCCCAGCCTGTATGCCGAATCCTCCAACGGCCGCGTCGCGCCGCGCTTCTATATCCGCGGCCTCGGCAATTCCGACTTCGACCTCGCCGCCTCGCAGCCCGTCTCGATCATCGAGGACGACGTGGTGCAGGAGAACGTGGTTCTCAAGAGCGCGCCGCTCTATGACATCCAGTCGATCGAAGTGGACCGCGGCCCGCAGGGCACGCTGTTCGGCCGCAATACCACCGCCGGCATCATCAAGTTCACGACCGCGAAGCCGACCGACACGCTTTCCGGCTACGGCTCGATCTCCTACGGCGAGCTCGGCACCCTGAATGCCGAAGGCGCCATCGGCGATGCGATCACCGACACGCTGTCGTTCCGCGTCTCCGGCCTTATCCAGCACCGCGACGATTACATCGACAACGCGCATCTCGGCCTGAACGGTGTGCTGGGCGGCTATGACGAGCGCGCCGGCCGCGCGCAGCTTGAGTGGAAGCCATCGGAGAATTTCACCGCGCTTCTGAACGTCCATGCCCGCTCGATCGAAGGTACCGCCGCGATCTTTCGCGCCAACATCCTGACCAAGGGCTCCAACCAGCTCAACGGCAACTACATCTCCGACAAGGTGTTCTTCGACCAGGGGTTCTACGATCCGCGCAACGAGAATCCGCAAAGCTATGACGGCGCCGGCGCCAGCCTGAAGATGGAGTACGACTTCTGGGGCATGAAGCTCACCTCGATCACCGGCTACGAAGCCACCCACGGCTTCAGCCGCGGCGACATCGACGGTGGCTTCGGCGCCGCATTCCTGCCGACCATGGGCCCGGGCTTCATCCCGTTCCCGTCTGACACGCAGGATGGTCTGACCTATCTGCATCAGTTCACCCAGGAACTGCACCTCGCCAGCGACACGGGCGGCCGCCTCTTCTGGCAGGTCGGCGCCTTCGTGTTCGACACGAGCTACAACGACGCGACGAATCCGTTCTTTGTGCCCCCGACCAACGTGCACCAGTCGAACCAGTCCTGGGCCGGCTTCGCGCAGGCGAGCTACGCGATCACCGACGCCTTCACCCTCAAGGCCGGCGTCCGCTACACGTCGGACGTCAAGGGCATGACCGCCAACGGCCCGCTGATCTTCCCGGGCGGCGTGCAGCCGCTGGTCAAGCTGCGCGGCAACAACATCAGCTGGGATGTCAGCGGCGAGTACGCGGTCAATCAGGACATCAACCTCTACGCCCGCGTCGCCACCGGCTTCCGTGCTCCGTCAATCCAGGGCCGCAACCTCGCGTTCGGCTCGGGCTTCTCGACCGCGCGGTCCGAGACGGTCACGTCCTACGAAGCCGGCATCAAGACGATGCTGGATGACCATCGCCTTCGCCTGAACGTGGATGGTTTCTACTACTATCTTGCCCATCCGCAGTTCTCGGCGATCGGCGGCGCGTCCAACTCGGTCATCCTGCTGAACGCTCATGGCGGCATCGGTTACGGCCTCGAAGCCGACGCCGAATGGCTCCCGACCGACAACTGGGACTTCACGGCCGGCGCTTCGTGGAACCACACGGCGATCCACGACACCTCGCTCCAGGTCGCGCCGTGCGGCGCCACGCCGGGTGCTTCGCTCGCCTCGCTGCTCTGCACGCCGCTCAACACCTACACGCCGGCGACGGGTGGAGCCTTCATCAACGGCAACCCGTTCCCGGAGGCGCCGGAATACGTCGTCAACTTCACGGCCAAGTACACCTGGCCGCTGGAGAGCGGCGCGGAGATCTACGCCTACACTGACTGGTATTTGCAGGGATTTACGAACTTCTTCCTCTACAAGTCGGCCGAGTACCACACCAACGGCAACTACGAAGGCGGTCTCCGCATCGGCTACGTGTTCCCGAACAAGGATGTGGAAGTCGCGCTTTACGCGCGCAACCTGACGGACAAGGCTAACCTCCAGGGCGGCATCGACTTCAACAACCTGACCGGCTTCGTCGGCGACCCGCGCGTCATCGGCGTCCAGCTGAGCGGCCACCTGTAGGAAGTCATTTCTGCAACAAAGAACGGCGCCGGCTGGAAACTTCCGGCGCCGTTTTTGGGCGTGCACGCTGTTGGCATAAAAAGGGGTCGACATGGCCGAGCTCGTCCCGGCCATACAAGAACGCAGACGGCGGAGGACAAAGCTCGACACGTGCGAGACGAAACCTTGCACCGCTCGTGATCTGGGATCGCCGGGACGAGCCCGGAGATGACGGACTTAGATTAAGACGGCGCTAGTTGGCCGCTCCGGTATCTCCACGATCACCGGCTCGTGCCCGGTGTCGCGCACGAAGCGCAGCAGTGCGTCCGCCGACACGGCGGTGGTGCGGTCGTTCCGCAGTGGATGAAAATTGAGCGGATCGAGCGCCAGCATCCCCTCATCCAGCACGAGCCTCACCGTCCCCGCGGTGTCGTTCATCACCGCGAACGGCGTCACCGACCCCGGCTCGATGCCCAGCGTCTTGATCAGCAGCTCTGCCGAGCCGAACGAGAACCGCGGCGCGCCGAGCCGCTTCGCCAGCGCGCCCATGTCGACGCGCAGGTGGTCGCGTAGCGTGACAAGCCACAGCCCGTCCTTCTTGTCCTTCAGGAAGAGGTTCTTGGTGTGCCCGCCCGGCTGGCTGTCATACAACGCCATGGCTTCTTCGACAGTGAACACCGGCGTGTGCGCCTGCGTCGTCCACGCGATCCCCAAACGGCGAAGCCGCTCGTAGAGAGCGGCTTCGCGTTCGTCCGGTGAGGACAGCGCCATTCAGGGCACCAGCCGCTTGATCCACTCCGGCAGCGCGAACGCCGCGGCGTGGATCTCCGCGTTGTAATAGTCGGTCTTGATCCGTGACTTCTTGAACGCTGCCTGCGCCTTCTTGATCCCTCCCGGTGTTCCCAGCTTCTTGGCACCCTTGCACGCCCAGCTCAGCGCCATGAAGCCGCCGATATAGGTCGGCACCACGCTCAGATAGAGGCCCGACTGCGGGAAGAATTCCGCCAGCTCGTTGAGCGCGTCGGTGATCTCCCAAGGCTGGTAGAACGGCACGCCGGTCTGGAACGTGGCGTAGCCGCCGGGCTTCAGCGCGCCCTTCACCCGGTCGTAGAAAGTCTCGCCAAACAGCGCTTTTCCGGGCCCAACCGGGTCGGGACGGTCGGCGACGATCAGGTCGAAGCGGTTCTTGCTCTCCTTCCGGCCGAGATACTCGAACGCGTCTGCGACCTCGAATTTCATTCGCTTGTCCTTGAACGCCTTGGCATTGATCTCGCCGAAATGCTGGCGGCAGAGCTCGATCACGCGGTCGTCGATCTCGACAAGCACGACCTCCTTCACGTTCTTGTGCTTCAGCGCCTCGTCGGCGATCGAGAAGTCGCCGCCGCCGACGATCATCACGCGCTCCGCCTGACCGTGCTCGAACAGGGGCAGATGGGTCAGCATCTCGGCATAGGCGCTCTCGTCGCGCGTTGTGATCTGGACGATGTCGTCGAGTGTCATCACGCGTCCGTTTGCGACGGTATCGAAAATCTTAATGCGCTGAAAACGGCTCTTTTCCTCGGCAATCGGCTTGCCGGCGAGCTCCATCGACTGCGCGTAGCCCTTGTGCAGACGCTCCTTGAAACTGTTCGCCATGGTTCGCTCCTGGTGAAATGTGACAGCGCGAGAGAGCCGCGCGAGACAAAGCGGAGCGCTTCTAAGGCGCGTCTGAAACGGAGTCGAGAGCGCCGCTCGGCGTGCTCGCGCGCGTGCATGTCGATCACACGTCAGCAGTTTTTTTACGGATCGGTGTCAAAAAAACTTGCATGGGGGGTCGCGATGCATATATTCGGCCCTGTTCCGCGAGGGACAAAAGCGGTGGACGGCCTTCCGTCTGCCGTTTTTTCTTTAGTAGTGAGACGCGTCCGGAAGTCCGTAAGGCCAAGGCGCAGGTGTCAACTCTTAACTGGGTAGGTGCCCGAAATGGCTAGACTCGAACTTGTTGCGGCGACCAAAGAAGCTAGGGCTCCACGAGTCCGCACTTCCGCGAAGACCGTTCGTCCCCACGTTGCTCCCGTGCCGCCTGTTCCGGCGAACACGGATCAATTCAAGGACCACTTCATCACCCGCAATGGGCTGACCTATGCGGGTTCACACCTGATCATCGACCTGTGGGAAGCGGAAGGCCTCGGCGACCGCGACCGCATTGAGCAGGCGCTGATCGATGCGGTGAAGGAAGCGGGGGCGACCCTTCTTCACATTCACCTGCATACCTTCACCGATGGCGGCGGAATCTCCGGCGTCGCGGTGCTGGCCGAAAGCCACATCTCCGTCCACACCTGGCCGGAGAAGGGTTACGCGGCATTTGACGTGTTCATGTGCGGCGACGCGCAACCGCGCAAAGCCATGGATGTGTTCAAGCGTGCGTTCAATCCCGGCCGCATCGTGGTCGGCGAACACAAGCGCGGCGTCGTCTGACAACGTCGTTGCGTTAACCAAACGGGCGGAAATGGCTGTGACAAGCTGTTTCCGCCCTTTGCTTTTGCCGCTTTACTGTCGAAGCCGGTCCGCAGTGTCGGTTAACAAAGGACACGCGTGCCTGTGCTGTGGGAGTGACGGGTGGCGGAGCGGTACGACGCCGCGATCATCGGCGCAGGCGGGGACGGCTTGGCTGCTGGCATCCTGCTCGCGCGCGCCGGCCTGAAGACCGTCGTCGTCGAGCGCAACCCGCAACCCGGCGGCCGTCTGGTCACGCGCCAGTTCCAGCGCGGCTTCTTCGCCTCGCCGTTCGCCGATGACCTGCCGCCGGTCCCGGCCGATCTCTTCTGGTCGCTCGATCTCGCCCGCCACGGCGCGCGTGTCGCCGAGACCTCGGGCGTCTTCGCGCTCTGGCCCGATCGCGCCGTCGCCCTCGATTCGAGTGCCGTGCGCCGACGTCTCGCCGACGCCGGCCGCCGCCGCGCCATGGCGCTGGCGAACGCGCGGCGCATCGAGCGGCCCGTGAAGAGCTGGAATCCGCTTGCGCAACGGTCAGCCATGCCGTGGCCGGCCGAAGACTGGACGCATCGCACGCTCGCCGAGCTTGCCACCGGTTCGGCGGATGAAGCAGCGGCGCTGATGGCGGCCGCGCTCACCGGCCGCGCCGCCGATCCGCTGAGCGCGGGCAGCGCGCTTCTTCTGCTCGCGCCGTTTCAGGGCGGCACGATCTGGCGCGGCGGCCTTGGCGCCCTCATGGCCGCGCTCGCCGATTCTGCGCGCGCTGCCGGCACAGAAGTTTCGCTTGGCCGCGAGGTCACCGACATCCGTTCAGCCCGCGGTCGTGTCCGCGCCATAGCGCTCGCTGACGGTGCCGAGATCTCGGCGCGCGCCGTGATCTCCACGCTCGACCTGAAACGCACCTTCCTGACTCTGTTCCCGTGGAGCGAGTTGCCGCCGCCCGCCATGAAGCCGGTGGTGAATTTTCGTACTGCCGGCGCGGTCGCGCGCCTGCTGATCGCTCTGAACGCGCCGCCGGTGCCAGCGGTGGGGAACCTGCCGCACGGCCTTCTCCGCGGTACGCTGCATCTCGCGCCCGGCGCACGCAACTTCGTCGCCGCGCACAACGCCTGGCAGAGCGGCGCGATCGCCCAGCATCTCCCGCTCACCGTCCGTGTCGACAGTGCCACGGATCCCAGCCTTGCGCCGGTCGGTGGCGCCGTGATGACCGTGACCATCGGCGCCGTGCCGCATGCGCTGTTCGACGGCGTCTGGAGCCGCGAGAAGCGCGACGGACTCACTAACCGCGCGCTGTCGCAGATCGAGGAGGTGTTCCCGGCTCTCGCCTCCAGCATCGTGGGCACCGAACTCTTCGCGCCGCCAGATATTGAGGACGTGCTCGGCGCGACCCACGGCGATCTCGACGGAGGCGAGATCGCGCCGGACCAGATGTTTGCTTTCCGCCCGTTCGCGGACCGCAAAGCCCCGTACACGCCCGTAGAGGGCCTTTACCTCGCTGGCCGGTCAGCGACAGCGGCTCCGCTTGGCGGCTGCGTAGCGGGCGCTGTGGCCGCTGAGGCGGTCATCGCCGACATCGCCGCCGGAAAACTTCCATGAGCGGCAGCTTCGACGCCATCGTGATCGGCGGTGACGCCAGCGGCCTCGCGGCGGCTGCCTATCTCGCCAGGGCCGGACTCAAGACGGTGCTGCTCGAAAAGCAGGAAGCGTTGCCCACAACGCCCTCGCCGGTGCTCCACGCGCTCGATCCGCGCGTGGTGAAGGAGTTGAAGCTTGGCCGCTACGGTCTCACCTTCGTCTTCCGCGATCTTTCGCTGGTGAGCCTGCGCCCCGGCGGCCTGCCGCTGACCGTGCCGCGCGATCCGCGCCACGCCGCCCGCAGCGTCGCTGCCCTCTCGCCCGCCGATGCCGCCGCGCTGCCCCGCTATCTAGACACGCTGTTCACGCTCGGTCGGGCGCTGCGCCCCTCTTGGTGGGACGGCCGCCCGCTGTCCGAGACGCTCGCGGCTCTCAAGCCGTCGCTGCGCGACCTCGCCGCGCGGCTGCGCGTCACCAGCGCCGCCGCTTACACGGCGAGCTGGTTCGAGACCGACGCGATGTGCGCCGCGCTCGCTTTCGATGCAGTCCGCGCCGGTTTCGCGCCGACCGAACCGGGCTCGGCTCTTGCGCTCGCCTGGGGCGCGTCGCAGGAGATGTGCGGCATGCAGGCGGCTTCGTCGCTGCCGGGCCGTGGCGGCCTGATCCACGCGCTGGCGCTTGCCGCGCAAAAGGCCGGCGCCGAGATTCGTACCGTCTCCACCGCCCACAGCCTGATGCTTGCCAACGACCGCATCGCCGGTGTCGAGCTCACCGCCGGCGAGCGCCTCGAAGCGCCGCTGGTGCTCTCGTCGCTGTCGCGCCGCCACACGCTTGCGCTCGCGCCGGCCGCGGTCCATGGCCTCGGCACTGCGCAACGTGCGCACGCCGCGCCGATGCCCATCGGAATCGATTTGGTCTTCGGCCTCATGCGCCAGCCGGATCCCACCGACCTGCTGCTCCAGCCGGGGCAGCGCAACATCGTCGCGGACAGACCCGAGGCTTACACTGCCGCACTCGCCGCCGCGCGGCTTGGCCAGGTACCGGACGAACTGGTTCTGGAACTGTCTCACCCCGCGCCCGACGTCGCCGTCGATGCACTCGCGAGCCGCATCCAGCTCCATGTTCGTGCCTGGCCGATACCCGCCGACCGCGCCGGGGAGCGCGATGTGCTCACTCGCGCCGTCACCTCGACTGTCGAGCGGATCGCCCCGGGCTTCTCTCACCGCGTTGCCAGCGCCGACATCGTGCTGCCGCACGATAGCGATCCACCATCGGTCACGCGGCTCTCGGCTTCGGCCGAAGAGCGGATCGCGACCGTGATCCCGGGTCTCTTCCTCTGTGGCCGGGCTGCCGAGCCGGCTGACGCGGTTTCCTGCCGGGCCGCACGCCAGGCCGCTCGTCTCGCGATCGCCCGGCGTCCGCTGAGGGAGCCGCAATGATCCGCGCCACCCCCTTCCATGCGCGCACGGCTGAGCTCAACCGCGCCAATCGCTGGACCACACGCGACGGAATCACGCTCGCCGCTGCCTACGACGACGCCGACCACGAAGCCGCCGCCGCGCGCTTCGGTGTGATCGTGGCCGACATCTCCTGGCGCTGGCGCCTCACAATGGAGGGTGCGCGGGTGCGCGAGATGGTGCAGCGCCTGTTCACCCGTGACGCCGCACCGCTGCTGCCTGGCCAGGCGCTGAAGGCGCTGTGGCTGAGCGACGGCGGCGGCGTGCGTGGCGCCGGCGTGATCTCGCGCCATGGCCGCCAGGCATTTCAGCTCACCGCCGCGACCACGGACGCGGCCTGGTTCGAGGACGCTGCGCAGCTCTTCGGCGTCACGCTGCACGATCTCACCGGACAGGAAGGCGGGCTCGCGCTGATCGGCCCCTATGCGGCAAAGCTGCTCGCCACGCTCGGCATCGATCCCGCGCTTGAGCCGCTGCACTTCCACCAGCAGGAATGGCGCGGCTTCCCCCTCACGCTCGCCCGCTTCGGCGAGCACAACGGCTACGAAATCTGGTGCGAAGCGGAGCATGCGCTCTATCTCTGGGACCGCATCGCCGCCGCCGGCGCGCACTTCGCTTTGGTCCCCGCCGGCGTTGAGGCCGTCGACACGCTCGATCTGGAAGCCGGCGTGCCGCGCCCGGGCCGCGACTATGACGGCGCCCATGATCCGCACGCCGCCGGGCCACTGCCGGGCGAGTTGCGCCTCGGCACGCTTGTCGAGGCGGAGCAGGGCTTCAACGGCCGCGCCGCCGCGCTGACCGCACAGCCGAAGCGCCGCCTTGCCGGTATCGTGCTCGACAGCGACGTGTCCGCGCCCTTCGCGTCGCTCCTGCGCGACGGCCAGGTCGTCGGCCGCGCGCTATCCTCGCGCTATTCGCCGGTGCTCAGGCGCGCCATCGCGCTCGCCCAGATCGATCTCGCGCACGCGAGCGCGGGCACGCGGCTGTCGCTGATGCTGCCGCCCTCGCGCGATGTCTTTCTGCCAACGGTGGCAGCAGCGACCGTTGTGGACTTGCCATTCCTGCCAGCGCCCGATGCAGTCGGGCCATGAAGCATGCGGGACCGAGGGCGCTCGACCGTCTGGACCTTTGCTCCGGCAGATCCGCGATCTCGGCGGCCTCAAGGAAAAATCGCGCGGCTGCTTCTATCAGAAGAGCAAGGGCTTTCTGCATCTCCACGAACACGGTGTCGATGAGATCTATGCCGATATCGGCCTTGGGCAGGACTTCGACCGGCTCCCGGCGATGACGGCCGCCGATCGCAAGAAGATCCCCTCGCTCACCGCCATGGCCCTGCGCGACGGAAAACCGGCCCGCGCCCGTTGAACTCCCGCACCGCGTTGGAGACAGTCGGCCCGGAATGACGATCGATCCGGATGCCGATCTTCTCGCGCGTGCCGGCCGTGGCGAACATGCCGCGGCGGCGGCGTTGATGGCACGTCACCTGCCGCGCATGCTGGCGCTGGCGCGGCGCATGCTCTCCGATCCGGCCGAAGCCGACGACGCTGTGCAGGATGCCTTTGTGCAGCTCTGGACCCATGCCGCACGCTGGGAGCCCGGCCGCGCCAAATTCTCCACCTGGCTGTACCGCGTCACGCTGAACAAGTGTTACGACCGGCTGCGCCGCAGGCCGACCGCGCCGCTCGAAGCCGCCGCCGATGTTGTCGACCCGGCGCCTGCCGCCGACGCGACCCTGCAAAACGCAGCGATTTCCGCACAGATTGAAGCCGCGCTGGCCGAGTTGCCCGAACGCCAGCGCGCCGCCATCCAGCTTTGCCATTACCAGGGATGCGGCAATATCGAAGCGGCGGAAATTCTTGGCGTGAGCGTTGAAGCCCTTGAATCGCTGCTGGCGCGGGGGCGCCGCACGCTGCGGGGCAAGCTAAGACACCTGAAAGACGTGTAAGGAAGTGGTTATGGACGTTAACGAGCTCGACGACGCGGCATTGGACCGCCTGCTCGACCAGGCCGAGCACCCGGTGGCTTCCTCCGCACTGGAGCGCCGCGTCCTCGCCGATTTCCACCGCGTGAATGCGCGCTGGTCTTTCCTGAAGCTCGCGCGCCGGATCGGCGATGCGATCTGGCCGGACACTCCGGCGTGGCAGCCGGTCGGCGCGCTCGCGGTGGCACTGCTCATCGGTCTCGGCGTTGCGGTCTTCGCGCCGCTCGACATCGCGCAGCAGGAGGACGCCACCGCCAACGTCTTCGCGCTCGATGGCTCGCCCGATGTCGATGCGGGGCAGGGCATCTAGATGACCGATACTGGTTCCGCTCCTCCTCCGCCCGCTCCCCGCCCACGTCGCAGCTGGCTGCTGATCGTCTCGCTTTGCCTCAACATTGCGCTGATCCCGGTGATCGGTGCGGTCGTCGTGCGGGCGCTGCATCGCGACGTGCAGATCGGTACGGGCGGTGTTCTCGCGCCGCGCAGCCTGGCCAACGCCTTTCCGGCCGAGGGCGACAGGATCCAGAAGGTGATCACCGCGCACACGCCGACGATCAAGGAACTCCGCCGCGTCGCGGTGCAGACGCGCATGAAGGCCTGGCAGCTGCTTGGTTCGCCCGATTACAGACCCGACAAGATGGCCAAGGCGCTTGAGGCCATCCACACCGCCGACACGGCGCTGGAAGGCGAGTCGCTCGCGATGATGAACGATAGCATCGCCATGCTGTCGCCCGACGAACGCACCGCGTTGGTCGAGAAGATCAGGAGGCGCAATCGCTCCTGGCTCTTCCGGATGTTCCGCCCGCGGCCGAACTAGAGTCCCGCGCGGATCTCCGTCCAGTCGTTGACGATCTTGTCCTTGTCCTTCAGCCGCAGCTGGAAGATGCCGCCCTTCAGAAACGTCTCGACGTCGCGCGTCAGCCCCAGCTTCGCGAACGTGTCGTCCGGCACCTTCTTAAGCCCTTCCTCGTTCGCCGGTTCGTCGCCGATGTGCTCGATGGTGTAGACCGCGGCATCGTCGGCGATCGAGGAATCGATCAGCGCCAGCGCCTTCGCCTCGTCCGACGGGTCCTTGTGCATGACGAGGCCGCAGACGTAGGTGAACATGCCGCCCGGCGGGTTCATGTATGCGACCGGTTTTCCTTCCGCGTGCAGCGTCTTGTAGACGACGCGCCACGACATCGCCGCCACGATCTCGCCAGACGCCAGTCCCTGCGTCAGCGTGGTGTCGTCGCTCGAGATCAGGCGCGTCTGCTTCACCAGTGCCCGCAGCTTCGCCTTCACCTGCTCGTACTGCGCCGGCGTCATGTTGTAGGCGTCGACGCCGATCATCTTCGCGATGAACGGGATCGTGTCGTCGACGCCGTCCAGCACCGCGACGCGTCCGGCGTATTTCGGGTCGAACAGGATGTTCCAGCTCTGCGACTTGACGTATTCGGGCGCGAGGTCCGTGCGGAAGGTGATCGAGGTGTTGCCCCAGTAGTGCGGCACGAACCACACCTTGCCGTCACCCGCGTCGATACCGGGCATGTTGCGCAGGGTCGGCGAGATCCTGTTCCAGTTCCTCAGCCTGCGCGTATCGATCGGCTGGAGCAGTCCAGCTTCCTTCCAGCGCGGAAATTCATAATAACAGGGCCCCATCACGTCGGGCTTGTAGCCGGCGCGCATCTTCGCAAACGCCTCGTCTTCATCGGCGAAGATCGTGACGTTCGGCTTCTCGTTGTAAGTTTTCTCATAATCGGCGAGGAAGGGAGGATCCATGTAGTCCTCCCACTGGAACAGCGTCACTGGTTTGCCCGAGGACGTCGAAGATCCGTCCGGGCCGCATGACGCCAGACTCGACGTCAGCGCAGCTGCGAGCAGCAGCTTCACCGGCAATTTCATTGTTCCCCTCCGCGACCGAATGGAAAGAAACCTAGGGCGCACGCGGTGCGCGCGCAATCGACGCGCGTGAGTTTCCCGTCAACCATCGCCCCTCTATGATGCGCAAATGAACAAGGCATCGCCCCCGCCGTCCTTCGCGCGCCCCGCTTTTGTCGACCTCGCACGTGCCGAGTTCGAAGCGCAGAAGGCCGCGCACCCGGAGACGCAGTTCGTCGACGCGCTGATCATCGATATCGCCGGCGCCATTCGCGGCAAGCGCTTCCCGATCCACGAGTCCGACCGCCTGTTCGAGACCGGCATGCAGCTCCCGCGTTCCGTCTATCTGATGGACGTGAAGGGCGAGATGGTGAACCCGTTCGGCCGCGGCTTTGGCGACGGCGATCCTGACGGCAGTGCCTGGCCCGTGCCCGGCACCATCTCACCCGTGTGGGGCGAGGGGCCGAAGCGCCTCCAGCTCATCACGACCATGAAGAACGACGACGGCGCGCCGACGGCCGGCGAACCGCGCGCCGCGCTGGAGCGCGTGCTCGAACGCTTCGACGACCTGAAGCTCACGCCCGTCATGGCGCTGGAGCTCGAGTTCTACCTGATCGACCGCCAGCGCACGCCCGGCGGCGCGCCGCAGCCGCCGCTCGATCCGCGCTCGGGTCATCGCGAGAGGGACAATGCGGTCTATTCGATCGACGATCTCGACCGCTATCACGTATTCCTCGACACGCTCAGCGAGGCCGCGCGCGCCCACGCGATCCCGATCAGTGCCGCGTCGTCCGAATACGCACCGGGCCAGTTCGAGATCAACCTGCATCACCAGGCCGACGCGCGCCGCGCCGCCGACCACGCCATCGTGCTGAAGCAGATCGTCCGCGCGGCCGCACGCGCCACCGGCTTCGAAGCCACCTTCATGGCCAAGCCCTATCTGGACCGCATCGGCTCCGGCCTGCACATCCACTCGAGCGTCATCGACGCGCAGGGCCGCAACATTTTCGACGACGGCACAGCCGAAGGGTCCGACCAGCTCCGTCATGCGATCGCCGGCCTTCAGGCGCTGATGCCGGAATCGATGGCGCTGTTCGCTCCGTCGATCAACTCCTATCGCCGCTTCGAGCCCGACATGTTCGCGCCGGTGAACCGCCGCTGGGGCGTCAACAACCGCACTGCGGGTCTGCGCATCCCGGTCAGCCCCGGCCATGCGCGCCGCGTCGAGCACCGCGCCTGCGGCGCCGACGCCAACCCCTATTTCGCCGCCGCTGCCGTCGCGGCGGGCCTGCACTACGGCCTCACCCGCAAACTCAATCCGGGCGAGCCCGCACAAGGCAACGTCTCGCGCGAGCCCGATCTTGCTCTTCCCAGCACGCTCGATGACGCGCTGATCCGCCTGCGCGATTCGCACACCATTGCGGACTATCTCGGCGAAGAAGCGATCTCGCTCTACGGCGAAACCAAGCGTCTCGAAGCGATCCGCTTCCGCAAGATCGTCAGCTCGGCAGAGTATGAGTGGTATCTATAGCCCCGGCCCGCTGTGCGTGATCGGCGCGTCGCCGTTCAGCGCCAGCGTCAGCTTGACGCCGCCCGACAGCTCGTGGCCTTCCTCGCCCATCTGCGGCACCGTCGCATAGCGCCCGTTCAGCGCCACGTCGAAGCCCGGCACCGGGGTGAACCGGAGCGCGACGCCGCCATACGGACCGTTCTTCGAAAAGCGGTCGATCTCCCACCCGCCATGCAGGTCGAACCAGAACGCATTGTCCCACGTGTCCGAGAAGCTGGCGCCGAAGGCATGCACCTCGCGGTCGCGGATCGACAGCGGCACGAACGGGGTCGGCGGTCCGCCCACATATTTGTGGGAGACCAGCACGTACTCGCCGTCGCCGTCATACATCAGCGACAGCGGATAACCGTCCAGGTCGTAGCGCAGCCCCGCGTGCCAGCCCCACGTCGTTGCGACATGGTCGTCGCCGCGGATGCCGTAGCGCGTCGCCTTAACCTCGCCCACTGCCCACAGCGCATCGAGCACCTGCCCGCCGGCGAACAAGGCCGAGTAGTCGCGCTCGCCGCGCAACGCCACCGCTTCCGCGCTTTCGGTGTAGGGCTCGTGCCATGCCGCTCTTGCGCCGAGCTGGAAGTCGTCGTCGGCGTAGTTCGCGCCGAGCTGCGCGCCCCAGCCAGACGAGCCGTACAGCGCCTCCGCCGTGAACGTCGCGCCGTCCCAGTCGTAGCCGAAGCCCGCCGAACCCGAGACATTGTTGTCGTTGAACGGCGCAATCGCACCGCCGAACTGCCGCGTGTTGTGCGAGTTCACGACCACGTCGCGCACGTCTGCCAGCAGGTGCACACCCTCCCAGGTCTCGATGTCGAGGTGACCATCGCTGGTGATCAGCGTCGTCCCCTTGGTGTGGCGCCAGTCGCCGTCCAGCGAGACATAAGTGGTGCCGCCTTCGCGCGCCGCGTCGTAGAAGCCGCGCAACGATTCGTCGAACGGCCGCTCGAATGCCACGCGGGTGTAGAACCCTTCCGCCGCGCGCCACGCATGCGTATCGATCGGCACGGGTGGGGCCGGTGCCGGCGGACAGCCCTGTGAGCATCCCTCCGCTGTGCCGCGCAGGCCCGCGACCTGTGCCGGCGCGGGCGCCGCGGCATCCTTCGGCACGAAGCGCATTGAGAACCCGTCGCTCTCCGCCCTGGTCATGAAGGTGACGGGCCGCTTGGTGCGGATGATCGCGTTGTCGTAGCCCGCATAGGCCATCTCGACCCAGTCAGGCAGGGCGTCCTGCAACGCCACGAACGCCGCCTCGCTCACCGGACCGTTGAAGTCGAACGCCACCGTGTTCTGCGTGTCGTCCGCGCGCACCGATTTCAGCGACACGCCATGGACGCGAAACTCCGGCTGCGGCCCGCGGCTGATGATCTCGAGCGGTGATGCGTCCGGCTGCACCTGCGCCGCCGCGCCTTCGCCAAAGGCCAGCGCCGCCGCCAGGGCAGCGCAAAACACCAGCACACGCGGCCGAAAAGCCACCAAACCCCTCGCGAAGCAATTGGTAAATCCTCGTTAACCGCGGTTAACGAAAGGTTAACGCCGTCGACAATGTCCTGATTATTCTGGCGCTTTCGGCAGCCGAAGCTCCGCCAGCGTGCCTTCGCCGGGCAAGCTTCCCAGCCGCACCGCGCCGCCCATCCGCCGGGCGAGCGACATCGCGATCGTCAGGCCCATGCCCGATCCCGTCATCGATCCGGGCCGGTCGAAACGTCGGAACGGCTGCCCCGCCGCCGCCTTTTCGTCCGCCGTGAAGCCGTGCCCGTTGTCGATCACGCGCGCGACCACCGCCGCTTCCTCCTCGCGAACCTCCATGCGTACCTGTCCGCCTTCCTGCGTGTAGGCGAGGGCGTTGGTAATCAGCGCCGTCAACACCCTCTTTACCGCCAGCGGATCGGCCACGGCTGCCCCTGCTTCCATGAAGCCCATGTCCAGCGTGATGCGGCGCGAAAATGCGCGTCCGACATGCTCCTGCGTGCATTCCTGCGCGACGGCCACCACATCGACCGCGGCTGCGTTGACCGGATAACGCCCCGCCTCGACATTCGCGAATTCCAGGATGTCGCCGATCTTGTTGTGCAGGTTCTTGCCCGCTTCGTTGATGTCGTGCGCGTACTCGATGTACTTGGCGTGCCCGACCGTGCCGTAGAAGCCGCGCTCGATCACCTCCGAGAACCCGATGATCGCGTTCAGTGGCGTGCGCAACTCATGGCTCATATGCGCGATGAATTCCGACTTGGCGCGCGCGTCTTCCACCGCCAGCCTTTCCGCCGCTGCCAGCCGAACCAGCAGTTTCGCCTCCACCGGCCGCGTCGAGCGCAGCGAGCGGATCGCGTCCGCCGCCTTGGCCCGCTTCTCAAATTCGCGCACGAACACCGCCGCCAGCGCCGCACCCACCAGCGCCGGCCCCAGGATGACAAAGAGATAGAGCGGCAGCGAACCCGTCCATGCCGACAGCGCCGCATCGCCGTCGACTGACGTGCGCACCAGCACCGGCCAGCCCGGCGCCCGAACCGCCGCGCCGCCCGTCTCGAACGCCGGATCCTGTGTCAGCACCGCTCCGTTTCTGAGGCTCAGCGCCGCGCGCGCGATCAGCCGCGCCGGCACGAGCGCCTTCGGATCGAAATCCACCGCGACGATCTTGTCGCCATAGGGAAAGGTCAGCCGCCCGCCGGGGAACACGTCCGGCGCGTGGTTCCAGATCGCCTCCGGCGGCAGCGCCTCCGCCACGTCGTTCTTCATCGAGGAAAGCGCCAACCCCGCGAAGTCGAACACCGCGATGTTCTTCACGCCGTCCGCCGCGCCGCCGACGGTCTGCCCGTCCGCGAAGGCGCGCCCGAGCGCCGCCAGCCGGTCGAGCGATGCGCCTGCCGCCGCCGCGACGTCCTGCGCGCGCTCCGCCTCGTAGAACTGCGCTTGCTGCAACGCGTGCAGCTTGTCGTCCTGCATCTGAAGGAACGCGGCTGCGCCAAAGCTGCCGCAGATCAGCACGATGCAGACCAGCACGGTGAGGCGGATGTTCCGCGTCGCGGCGCGTCCCACGCCCGCGATGAATGCCGACCCGATTGTTATTGCTTGCGCCATGTAAGCGGCGACACCCCCAGGAGCGACGACCAGACGAGCGCAAGGCGTCCGGGCGCGCGACCCAACAACAACGCGAATCACCCGCGTTCAGGTCATTATGGGAATCGCCGGACTCGCTGCCAAGAAAGTTAACGAGTGGTTACTCGAGCATCTTGTTGGCGACTTCGAACAGATTCGCCGACAGCCCGTCGAGCTTGGTGAGCTGCTCGAGCTCCGCCCGCATCATTCCCTGGCGCTTCTCGTCGTAGCGACGCCAGGCCTCGAACGCGCCGGCCATCCGCGCCGCGACCTGCGGGTTGATCTTGTCCAGCGTCGCGATCACGCGTCCGACCAGCGCATAGCCGGAGCCGTCGCCGGCATGGAAGCGCAAATGATTGCCGGCGAACGCGCCGACCAGCGAACGCACCCGGTTTGGGTTGCGGATGTCGAACACCGGCCTTTGCATCAGGTCGCGCACCACCGACGCCGCGCCGGGTAGAGGCGATCCGGCTTGCAGGGCCATCCACTTGTCCAGCACCAGCGGGTCGCTCTTGAAGCGGTCGTGGAAGCGGTCGAACGCCCGCATCCGCCGGTCCGATTCCATGCGCGACAGCGCCGCCAGGCCCGCGATCGTGTCGGTCATGTTGGTCGCGTCGCGATAGTGCCTGTCGGCGATCTCCGCCGCCGTCTCGTCGTCCGCTGCTGTGATGAAGCGCAGGCACGCATTTCGCAGCGCACGCCTTCCCGCCGACACGGCATCGGGGCTGAATGCCCCGCGCGGCGCCAGCGTCGCGTACAGCGCATGCAGCGCCTTGCCGTGCTCCGCCGCCACCGCGCGGATCAGCGCCACGCGCGCCGCATGGATCGCATCCGGATCGGGCGTCTCGCTCGCAAGCGCCAGCTCGCTCTCCAGCGGTGGCGACAGCATCAGCGCGGCAAAAGCGTGGTCCTCGTCTGCGCGGTCCAGCGCCTGGCCCACTGCTGCGACATAGGTCGGATCGGCCTTTGGGCCGCCGCCGCCCTTCGCGGCTTCCGCCATCTCCTTCAGCACCTGGGTGGCGAGCGTCTGTCCCGCCTCCCAGCGGTTGAACGAGTCGGTGTCGCGCGCCATCAGCGCCGCAAGCGCCTCGCGCTTCATCGGCGTCCGGAAATGCGCCGGCGCGGAGAAGTGCCGCCCGAGCGACAGCAGTGGCGCCTCGGCCACGTCGACGAACCGGAACGTCTTCTCCGCCTGGTCGAGCTCGAGCACGCGCTCTTCCGGTCCCGTTGCGTTCTCGCCTTCCAGCGTCAGCGGCAGCGCGCCGCTCGCGCCCACGAAGCCCAGCCGGACCGGCACCACCATGGGCTGCTTGGTTGGCTGTCCCGGCGTCGGCCCCAGTGACTGCTTCAGGGTGAGTTCATAGGTGTGCGCGAGCGGATTGTACTCGCCTTTGGCTTCGACCGTCGGTGTGCCCGATTGCGCGTACCACAGGCGGAACTGCGTCAGGTCGCGCCCGCACGCATCTTCGAAGCACTTGACCCAATCCTCGACCGTCGCCGCCTGACCGTCGTGTCGCTGGAAGTAGAGATCGGTCGCCTTGCGATAGCCGTCCTTGCCGACCAGCGTCTGCAACATGCGAATGACCTCCGAGCCCTTCTCGTAGATCGTCGCCGTGTAGAAATTGTCGATCGTGATGTAGCTCTGCGGCTGCACCGGATGCGCCAGCGGCCCGGCATCCTCCACGAACTGCCGCATGCGCAGCGCGCGCACGTCTTCGATGCGCTTGACGCCCTCCGACCGCATGTCGGCGCTGAACATCTGGTCGCGGAAGACCGTCAGGCCTTCCTTCAATGAAAGCTGGAACCAGTCGCGGCAGGTGATGCGGTCGCCGGTCCAGTTGTGAAAATACTCGTGCGCCACCACGCTCTCGATGCGCGCATAGTCGTCATCGGTCGCGGTCTCGGGCGACGCGAGCAGCAGCTTGTCGTTAAAGATGTTGAGGCCCTTGTTCTCCATCGCGCCGAAATTGAAGGCGCTGACTGCGACGATCATGAAGATGTCGAGGTCGTACTCGCAGCCATACTTCTCCTCGTCCCAGCGCATCGCGCGCTTCAGCGAGTCCATCGCGTAGGTCACGCGATCCTCGTTGCCGTGCTCGCAATAGATGCGCAGGTCGACCGGCCTGCCGGACACGCGGACGAAGGAATCCTTCAGCACGCCGAGATCGCCCGCAACCAGCGCGAACAGATAGCTCGGCTTGGGGAACGGATCGTTCCACACCGTGAAATGCCGCCCGCCATCGAGGTCGCCGCTCTCGATCGGATTGCCGTTCGACAGCAGCACCGGATACGTCGCCTTGTCCGCCTCGATCCGCGTCGTATAGACGGCCAGGTTGTCCGGCCGGTCGAGGAAGTAGCTGATGCGCCTGAATCCTTCCGCCTCGCACTGCGTGCAGAACATGCCCTTCGACGTGTAGAGCCCGCTTAGCGAGGTGTTCTCCTCGGGCGAAATCTCCGTCACGATCTGGAGTGTGAACGCCGCCGGCGGGCGGTGGACGATCAGCTTGTCGTCGCTCACCGCATAGGCGCTCTCGTCCAGCGTGCGGCCGTCGATCGCCACCGACACAAGCTTCATCTGCTCGCCGTCCAGTACCAGCGGCACGCCTTCGTTCCCCTGCAACGTCACCTTGGACGTCGCGGTCACCCGCGTCGCACGCGGCTCCAGCACGAAGTCCAGCCTGACCTCGGCGATCCGGTAGTCCGGCGCGTGATAGTCCTTGAGGTGGATGGCGCGCGGCTCTTCGGTGCGCATGCAAGGGTCCTTGGAGTGCGATTGGGCCGCGCACCTTAGCCGCCCGCCGGTGCCGCTCAAAAGGTTTTGCGGTTTCACGACGCCGTCATGTGCGTGGCCGCGCGGCGCATCCCGTCGCCTTGTTTCGCTGTGATCGCCGCCAATTGCCGGATGTTCCCATGACCGACAAAAATTGGGGGTATTCGATTGGAGACGCCCATGAATGCCAAGGCGATCCGTGCCATCGTTATCGGCTTTGTCGTCGCGTTCCTGGTCTCCGCGGGCCTCGCTTGGCTCGATGCGGCCGCCGGCAAGCCGGATTTGCAGCAGGAGGTCATGATCGGCGTCGTGTTCGGCGCCATCACCGCCTATATCCTCGGCAACCTCTCGGGAAACCGCAGCATCGCGAGCGCCTCGGGAACCGATCGTGCCGCCGCCATTGCGCGAACGCCGCCGCCCGGCAAGATGCTGCTTTATGTTTGGCGCGAGGGGTTCATCGCCAAGATGGCGGGCCTCAACCTCTCGATCGACGGCCGCCCGGTCGCACAGATCAAGGCGCCGCGCTTCACGCTCGTCGCGCTGCCCGCGCGGCAGGCGACGCTCGGCGCCGCGTTCGGTGGCCTTGCGGGCGCGCAGAGCAAGTCCAACGAGATCGTCCTCGATCCGCCAGCGAACGGCATCCTCGTCGTAAAGATCACTATTGCGATGGGCCTGGTGCAGGGGAGCGTGAGGTTCGCCGTTCAGCCCGACGGCGAATCTGCCCGCAGATCGCTCGCCTCTGTGACGATGACACCGGCCGACGTGCCCGAGATCTAGCGGCTCGCGATCGAGCGCAGGCAAGCCAGCGATAGCGTCGCTCGCCAATCACCGGCACACGCATTCACCGGCGCGACATCCTCCGCCTTCAGCCGCGCCACGCGTGCTGCGACGTCGGCATGATCGCTGACCCATCCGCCGAGGCAATCCTTCCCGCGGCACGCCGCGCGGTCCAGCCGCTCCAGCAGCGCCGCAAGACGCGATGGCTTTGCGCCGAGCGCGCGCATCATCCGCCCCGCGTCGTCATCCGCCTGCCGCTCGAAGTCGTCGGGCACCGGCGCCTGCGCGATCAGGCCCGGCAGGTTCGCCGCCATCTCGCTCATGCGCGAGATGTCGCCCGTCAGCGTCGCCACCGCCGCCGGCCACAACGAGATCTGGTAGACGCGCTGCAATTGATGGGCGTGATCGACATGGCTGATCTCGTGTGCGAACACGCCGAGCGCCTCGTCCTCGTCCTGCATCGTCGCCCACAGGCTGTCCGTCATCACGATCGTGCCGTCGGGCAGCGCGAACGCGTTCGGGCCGATGCGCCAGCCGCCGCGGAATACCAGGCGGTAACCGCCGGCGCCCAGCCGCCCCTGCGCCTCGGCCCGCTCGAACAGCACATTCGCCCGCGCCTGGTCAGCCGCGCTCAGCCCCGTCGGCGTTAGTGCATAACGGTCGAGCGCCAGCAGCGCCTGCTCGGACATCGGATGCGCCATGGTGATCAACGTCACCTTGGCGAGATGCTCGGTCGCCATTGGCGCGGCGCGGTCGGCAAAGAGGTATCCGCCCGCCGCGATCAGCAGCAGCAACAAAGCGACCGCCGGCCATCCTTTCTCCAACCGCGCCGTCATCCTGCCGCGCGGCAGCCGCCACAGCTTCCACAACAGCGCATCCGCGCCGTCATTGTCTTCGGTCTCGAACCGCGCGCCGTTCGCCAGCTCGATCCGCCGCGTCAGCGATGCAAGCCGTGGCGTCGACCGCAGGCCCCGGGGCGGTCCCTCGAACAGCACATACGCGTCTTCGGTCTCGAACCGGAGCTGCCGCTTGCCCACGACGCTCGCGAACGCCGCAATGCTGCGCGCCTCACTCGGCGGGAAGTAGCGCCCCGCAACGATCACAGCCCGATCTCCAGCAGGCCGGAGAGCTCACGCCCCATCGTGCTCTGCATCTCCAGCGCCTCGGCGGTGAACGCGTCCAGGTCGCCCTGGGCGATCACCGAGATCTGGCTCATGCGATAGCGCGCCAGCCGCACTTTCGCGAACGGCCAGAACAGGCCCAGTGTCAGCGCGATCAGCACCGCGTTGCCCAACAGTATCAGGGCGACGCGCGCCGGCGATGGCTTGGACACGATGCGGTGCCTGCCCTCGATGGTCGTGTTCGACAGTGTCAGGTTGTTCGCCATCTGCATCACGAACATCGCGATGAAGAACGCGCAGGTGCCGAATAGCAGCGTGAACACCTGCGTGAAGCTGGTGGGGTCGACCGGGATGATGACGTGCCGCGCCACGTCGTGCATGCGGGTGGTGAACACCAGCACGCCCATCGTCGCGCCGATCATCGCTACCAGCACGCCCACGATCAGCACGAAGCCGGTGGCGAAGATCGCGAACATCCGCGCCGGCGAATACTCCACACGGAACAGCCTTCCGTCGAAGCTCAGATGATTGACGCGGAAGCGATCCCACGCGCCGCGCGCCGCCGGCAGCAGGAACAGCGTCAGCAATCCCGCCAGCGGCAACAACACACACGCGAACAGCGCCTCGCGATAGCGCGCGTGGAAATTGAAGCGCACGCCGCGCCAGCTTGTGTTGCGCGCGTTGAAGCGGATCGCCTGCCGCACCAGCAGCGGAAAGACAGCGATCGCTGCGATCGCCCACATCGCCACCGCCCAGCGCCCGAGCTGCAACGACACCAGTCCGGCGAACAGAACGCCGGCGATGACGATCCGCCCGAGCAGGATGCGCATGGGCGCCGCGTGATAGTCGAACGAATGCCCCGCGAGCGACGTCACACCATAGAAGTAGCGGCGCGTGCGCACCTTCGCCCACGGCCCGTACAGGCCGAGCGTCAGCAGCGTCAGCGTCACGTTCACCAGCCAGACGCGGAAATACTCACGGCCCGTGCCACGAAACTCGACGGCATGGGTGGTCGCGACGTCCGTTTCCGGTGCGCGCCAGACCGCGTTCATTAAGGAAAAAACCCGCCCTACCCCGGCGGGAGTATGTGCAACGCGTTATCTTCCCGCTACTGCGGGTGCGGGGCAGGGTTAATGCAGGTCGTTGACCGCGGCCAGGATGTCCTGGGCCTCGTGGGCCAGTTCCACCAGTGCGTTCGGCATGTCTTCGCCGGACTTCCGCGCCCAGTCGATCAGGCCCGTCGCGAACGCCACCAGCCGCGGGGCATTGGCAATCAGGCGCGCCTGCGTCTCGATCCGCACAGGGTCGAGGTCATATTCCGCACCCGGCACGCGCCAGCCGCCCCATTCGGCTTCCCCTGTCACGACCACCGGATAGGTCCCCGGCACCGGATGGCGTGCGCAATCTTCTGCCGGCTGCCACTTGTTGCGCGCGCGAACCACGCGCCAGTGATCGCCGTGCTTCTGGTTGGCTTCTTCGTTGGTGGGTTCTTCCGCCTGCAATTCGTCGGCAGTGAACTCGCGGCCAAGGCCGACGTCGTAGTGCACGCGGATCGGTTCATCCAGGCCTTTCGCCCAATGCGGCACCACATGTTCGATCAGCGCCCAGGTGCCGACCGGCTTCACGTAGACGCGCTGGTTCTTGTGAAAGACTGCTTTTGCCATTTGGCCAAACCCGCGTTTACCCAGGGTAATCTGACACGCCGCGACTTAAACCCGCGTTAAGACGCCAGACTCGCTTTGAGCCATTTCGGTGTTCTATCGTCGGTTAACGACGGACAACGGGTAAGGCAGGGAGCCTCATGAATTTCGACTTCAACGACGACCAGAAGATGCTGAAGGATCAGGCACGCAAGTTCCTGTCAGAGAAGTGCACCACCAAGACCGTGCGCGGCGTCTTCGAAGGCAATCATCACTACGACCAGGCTCTGTGGAAGCAGGTCGCCGAGATGGGCTGGATGGGCACTGCGATCCCGGAAGAGTTCGGCGGCCTCGGCCTCGGCTATCTCGAGCTCTGCGTGATCGCGGAAGAGATGGGCCGTGCGCTCGCGCCCGTGCCGTTCTCGTCGACCGTCTATCTCTTCGCCGAAGCCGTGCTCATCGCCGGTACCGAAGAGCAGAAGAAGAAGTATCTGCCTAAGGTCGCGGCCGGCGAGATCATCGGCACCTTCGCGCGCGCCGAAGCTCCGGGCGCCGTGCTGCCGAAGACCATCCGCACGACTTTCAAGAACGGCAAGCTCAACGGCAAGAAGATCGCCGTCGTCGACGGTCCGATCGCTGATGTCGCCGTCGTGCTGGCGCAGACCGGCGAAGGCGAGCGCGGCCTTCAACTCTGCATCGTTGACCTGAAGGGAGCCGGCGTGAAGCGCACCGACTGCATCACGCTCGACGCGAGCCGCGGCCACAGCGACATCGAGTTCAAGGACGTTTCCGCCGAACCACTCGGCAAGGCTGGCGAAGGCTGGGCCGACATGCAGCGCATCCTCGACCGCGCCGCGATCCTGATGGCGTTCGAGCAGGTCGGCGGCGCCGATGTCTGCCTCGCTATGGCGAAGGACTACGCACTCAACCGCTACGCCTTCGGTCGTCCCATCGCCTCGTTCCAGGCGATCAAGCACAAGCTCGCCGACATGTACGTCGGCAACGAGCTGGCGCGCTCGAACGCCTATTACGGCGCGTGGGCGCTGCACACCGGCGCGCATGAACTGCCGCTTGCCGCCGCAGCGGCGCGCGTGTCCGCCACACAGGCCTTCGACTACGCGTCCAAGGAGAACATCCAGACGCATGGCGGCATCGGCTTCACGTGGCAGATGGATTGCCACTTCTACTACAAGCGCGCGAAGGAGACCGGCCTCGTGCTCGGCCCGCAGCGCGCCTGGAAGCAGAAGCTCGTCACCGAACTCGAACATTCGAACGCCTAAGCGGTCGCAGGGAGAAGAAAGACGATGGACTTTGAAGACAGCCCCGAAGAAGCCGCGTTCCGCAAGGAAGTCCGCGCCTGGCTCGACGCCAATGCCAGGAAGCTGACTGGCAAGCGCGAGATCGATCCGGAAGACATGGAAAATGGCGCCGCCAACGAAATGGCCGCGTCGAAAGCTTGGCAGAAGACCAAGGCGAAGGCCGGCTACGCCCGCATCACCTGGCCCAAGGGCATGGGCGGCATGGGCGGCACGCCGATGCAGTCGATCATCTTCGGCCAGGAAGAGTCGAAGTACGACGTCGCGGGCGGCGGCCCGTTCGCGATCGGTTTGGGCATGTGCATCCCGACGCTGATGGCCTACGGCGATGAAGAGGCGAAGAAGCGCTACGTCTGGCCGGCCGTGCAGGGCGACGAGATCTGGTGCCAGCTCTTCTCCGAACCCGCGGGCGGTTCCGACGTCGCGAACCTGCGCACGAAGGCGGAAAAGAACGCAGACGGCACCTGGACCATCAACGGCTCCAAGATCTGGACCACCGGCGCGCAGTTCTCCGACTACGGCATCATCCTGACGCGCACAGACCCCAATGTGCCCAAGCACAAGGGTCTGACCATGTTCTACATCAACATGAAGCAGCCCGGCGTCGACATCCGCCCGATCAAGCAGGCGAGCGGCGGCTCGGGCTTCAACGAGATATTCTTCACCGACATCAAGGTGCCCGACAATCAGCGCCTCGGCGCGGTGGGGCAGGGCTGGACCGTCGCGCTCACCACGCTGATGCATGAGCGTCTCGCGGTGGGCGGCGGCCAGGGCGGCGGCCTCGACGTGCCGCAGCTCATGCAGCTCGCGCGCACGCTCGAGCTGGAGGACGGTCCCGCGATCAAGAACGCCGCGGTGCGCGAGAAGATCGCCGACTGGTACGTCCGCTCCGCCGGCCTGCGCTACACCACGATGCGTACGATGACCGCTCTCAGCCGCGGCCAGCAGCCGGGCCCGGAAGCCTCGATCGCCAAGATCGTGGTCGCGTCCAAGCTTCAGGACCTCAGCGCCTTCGCGATGGATCTCGAAGGCGAAGCCGGCATCCTCTCCGGCAGCGAAGCCCCGATGGGCGGCATGTTCCAGGGCGGCTGGCTCTCGTCGCCCGGCCTGCGCATCGCCGGCGGCACTGACGAGATCCTGCGCAACATCATCGCCGAACGCGTGCTGGGCCTGCCCGGCGACATCCGCGTCGACAAGGACGTCCCCTTCAACAAGATCCCGACGGGTCGTTAAATCAGGAAACTTCCTCTCCCCCGCTTCAGCGGGGGAGAGGGCCGGGTTTAAGGGGCGGCAAATGCGAGCTCTCTGGATCGCGCGTTACGGTTTGCTTCCAAGCGTGATCGTCTGCGCATCGGATCTGGCGCTCGGTCTACTCCACATCACTTCGGTAGACCGGCGTTGCTCTTTGGTGTCGAAGTACTTGCTGGCCTAAGCATGGCGCTCTGCGCCATCCTCTGCGTCGTCGTGCAATTCGTAGTCTTGCCCATGTGGCTTTCAAACGACAGGGAGCGATCGCTATGATCGGCTACATCACCATCGGCACCAACGATTTCGAGAAATCGAAGGCGTTCTACGAAAAGGCGCTCGCCGCGCTGAATGTCCGCAAGACCTTCGCCAGCGACCGCATGCAGGGCTACGGCGTGAAGGGCCAGCCCGTCTCGCTCGTCGTCTGCAAGCCCTACGACGGAAAGCCAGCCACGCACGGCAATGGCGAGATGGTCGCGCTGGCCGCACCCTCGCGTGAGGCGGTGAACCAGGTCCATGCCGCCGCGCTCGCGGCCGGAGCAGCCGACGAAGGCGCCCCCGGCATCCGCACCGGCACCTTCTACGGCGCCTATTTCCGCGACCTCGACGGCAACAAGATCTGCGTGTTCACGACGGGCTCCTAGTTCGCTGTCTGGAACCCGGCGCCGCAGCGGAGTAACGTCTGTGCCGGTCCAAAGTGGGGCACCGTTATGAAGCTCTCCATCCTGTTCGCCGCTGTCATCGTGCTCGTAACGGCGGGCAGTGCATCCGCCGCCGGCTGGATCATCGGTACCGCGCCCGGCACGACCGAGGCGGACTGCACCAACAGCGGCGGGACGGTCGTCGTCGACTCCCAGGGCCACAAGATCTGCATACCGCGCCCCGTCAGGACCGACGGCGGTGCGCCCGGCCGCGAACCCACGAACTAGGCCCCCATGAAGACCGCATCGCTGCTTGCCGCCGTCGTGCTCGCGATTTGCACCGCGACCGGCGCGCTTGCGGCCGGTTCGAATGACGGCGCGTCGTCCGGCACGGCGAACGACCCATCGGCCCATCAGGATACCGGCAGTACGAACGGCGCGGATCAGAACAGCGCCAATGCTCCGACACCGCCACCACCGCCGCCTCCGCCGCCCGAAAGCGACGACTCGGGCTACCACGCCGACAGCGCGTCGGATTCCGGCGCGCCGGCCCCGCAAAACGCGCCGCCGCAGTCATCGGGACGCGAGCCGACGAACTAGCGCATGCCCTCCTCGCCCTGCATCAAGATCTGCGTCATCGACGGCGCCACCGATCTCTGCCTCGGCTGCGGCCGCACGCTGCCCGAGATCGCGACTTGGGGGCGCAAGACCGAGGACGAACGTCTCGCCATCATGGCCACGCTGCCCGAACGCATGGAAAGAGCCGGTCTGCCCAAACCGGTGCCGCCCGCTTCCTGATCGCAAGCGTCCTGAGTCAGCCGGGAAGTGTTGGCGAACAGTTTATGTGAATTTTCGGCATAACCTTCACAAGCCGTTAACAGGCGGGGCGTACCGTTTACCTGGGCGTTGCTCAGGGGCTGAGCAGATGGGCAATACGATAGCGATCCGGCAAAGACGGATTTTCGGCAAGAAGCGCAGTCCGGCGCGCACCTGGGCGCTGCCAATGCTGCTCTCGGTCCCGCTGCTCGCCGCCGCGCTCTACCTCGGCAACATCTCGCCGGCCGCACCGGCCCTGGCCGGTCCGCCGCCGCTCGGCTGCAACTTCAGCCTGCATCACTCAACGGGTCACGCCCCAGCGGATACGGCTCCAGAAGCCTGCCACTCATAGCGCCGACCCAGTCGAGCCCTTCCCGCAGGCGCACGTTCTCGCCGATCACGATGATTGCCGGTGCCGTGCCGGTCGCCGCCTCGCCCATCGCCGCCAGCGTCGTCACCACCACCGATTGCCCACCGGTCGAGGCATTCGACACGATCGCCGCCGGCTCGCCCGCCGCGCGTCCCGCCGCGATCAGCTTCGCCGCGATCTCGCCCACCGTCCTGCGCGCCATGTAGAGCACCAGCGTCGGCGAGCCTTTCGCCACGGCATCCCAGTCCAGCTTCGGCAGGTGTCCATCCGCGCCATGCCCGGTGATGAACGTCACCGCGTGGTTGGTGTCGCGATGCGTCACCGGGATGCCGGCATGGGCAAGCCCACCGATCCCCGCCGTCACACCCGGCACCACGCGGAACGGCACCCCGCCGCGCGTCAGCGCCAGCGCCTCTTCGCCGCCGCGCCCGAACACGAACGGATCGCCGCCCTTCAGCCGCAGCACCCGCTTGCCCTTCTTCGCGAGTGAAACGAGCGTCCGGGAAATGTCCGACTGCTTGCACGACTTCACGCCCGAGCGCTTGCCGGCATAGATCCGTTGCGTCCCCGGCCTTGCCAGCGCCAGCAGCGTCTCGTTGATCAGCGCGTCGTAGAGAATGACATCCGCCTGCTGGATCGCATGCGCCCCCAGAACGGTGATCAGCCCGGCGTCGCCGGGTCCGGCGCCCGCCAGCCACACCCAACCGCGCTCGAACGCCGGCAGACCCAGCGCCGCCGCCAGCTCGCGCGTCTCATTATGAAGGGGTGTCGGCTCGCTCATTCACATCAACATCGTTGTAGATCGCATGATATCACAGGCCCTGAGTGGAAATAAGCGTGGGTTGCGCACAACGCCGGCCCCGCGCCAACGTTGGTCCTGCAAGCGACAAGGAACCCGGCATGACCGAGAAAATCGGAGAGATCGTCCGCGCCACCGGCGACTACCGCTGCGAGCGCTGCCACAAGACCACGCATTTCACGCGCGACGACATCTTTTCGAAGTGCCCGCACTGCGGCTTCGACACCTTCGACATCGCCAACCGCCGCTTCGAGACGCGTGACGGCAAACTCGGCCCCCATGAACCCGAGCCGGACGGGACCTGACCTGAACCCGCGCGCGCGGACGCGCAATCATCGGGCGTCATGAAAGATGATGCCCAGCGTATGCCGCTCGCCCTCGCGCAGCATGCTCACGCCGTGCCGCATGGCGACGCGATAGACACCGCGTGAGCCCTTCACCGGGCGCTGGTTCACCGCGAACACCACGCCGTCGCCCTGGCTGAGCGGCACCACCGCCACGCGTGACTGCATCCGGGGCCGCTGTTCGGTCAGCACGAACTCGCCGCCCGCGAAATCCTCGCCTGGCCGCGACAGCAGCAGCGCCACCTGCAACGGAAACACCTGCTCGCCGTACAGGTCCTGGTGCAGGCAATTGTAGTCGCCCGGCCCATAGCGCAGCAGCAACGGTGTCGGCCGCGTCTGCCCCGCCGCATGGCATTGCTTCTGATATGCCGCATGCGTCGCCGGATAACGTACCGCGCTCCTCATCGCCTCGTTCCACCGGTTCGCGATCGGCGCCAGGTGCGGATAGAGACGCGTGCGCAACGCACCCACTGCCTCCGGCAGCGGATAGGCAAAGTATTTGTACGTCCCGCGCCCAAACCCGTGCCGCGCCATCACCACCGTGCTGCGAAAGCGCTTGTCGTCGTCGTACAGTGCAGCCACCGCGCGGCACTCGCGTGAACGCAACAGCTTCGGCAGCACTGCCCAACCTTCGCGGTTCAGGCTCTCCTCTGCGGTGTCCCAGTCGACTTCACTCATCGTCGCGCAGTATGCGCCGTCAGCACGCCGGTGCACGACCCGATCCTTGCGCCGGGGCAACTCCGCACGGAATTGCGACCAACAAAGGAATCAGAACCAGTGCAGGCCGAGCGCGTCGTACAGCATCCGCGCCGCGGTGATGCCGATGAACAGTGCGAACATCTTGCGCAGCCGTCCGCGGTCCATTTCATGCGCGATATGCGCCCCGAACGGCGCCACGAAATAGCTCGCCGGCGCGATCAGCACGAAGCCCAGGAGGTTCACATAGCCGAGAGAGTAGGGCGGCAAGCCATGTGCTCCCCATCCGGAAATGACCGAGCCGATGGTCCCTGGGATCGAGATGATCGTTCCGAAGGCCGCCGCCGTTCCCACCGCGCGATGGATCGGCACCCCGCACAGCGTCATCGCCGGCACGCCCACCGTGCCGCCGCCGATGCCCATCATGGTCGACACGCCGCTGATCCCGAACGGCAGGAGCCATCCGCCCACACCGGTCGGTAAGTGATCCGACAACCGCCGCGTGTCGGGAAAGAACGCGAGCTGCGCCGCCACTGGCAACGCCACGCAAGCGAAGAACAGCGCCAGCGCCTGGCCTTTCACGTAACCGGCGATCGCGCTCCCGACCAGCACGCCGACCAGCAGCGGAAACACCCAGCGCTTCAGCAGCTCCCAGTCCACCGCGCCCTTCTTGTTGTGCGAGCGCGTGGACGAGAACGACGTCGGGATGATCGTCGCCAGCGACGTGCCGACCGCGATGTGCATGCGCACGCCCGGATCGATTCCCATCAGGTCCATCACGTGATAGAGAACCGGCACGATCACGATGCCGCCGCCGACGCCCAGCATCCCGGCGACCAGCCCGCCGACGATGCCCGCCAGCACCAGTCCCAGCGCAAACGTGCCCAATTCGCCGCCCGCAGCGGCCGCGAAGAATTCCATTGTCCCCTTCGTACGTGTCACGGCCCGCAACAGCGGGCCATCCAGTTGAAGCATGCACTGCGCTGTCAGAACGGTCCCACCTGGATGGCCCGCTGTTGCGGGCTATGACAGTTGAGCGTGCGTGTGCACGTTGTGAAATTAAGCTGTCACTGCTCTCTTGTCGAAGGCAACACCATCCGCCGCGCCGTTCCGAGCGCCGCTGCGAGCTCATCAGGATCGCGGAGCGCGCGGCCAATGACCAGCGCCCCTTCGAGCATCGCCACCATCGCCCGCGCCGCCGTCTCGCCATCGCCCGCGAAGGTGAACACGCCTTGCGCACGCCCCCTCTCGAGCACCGCGCCCAACCATTCGCGCAAGTTCGTGAAGAACCGCCGCACCTCCACCTGCATCGCCTCGGGCAGGGTCTCGAATTCCCCGCCTAGCACGCCGCCCAGGCACACCCTTGGTGACCGCGCGCCGATCTGGGCGAACACGCCGAGAAAGCGCTCGAACGCCACGGCGAACATGCCGCCACTCAGCATCTCCACCGGCACATGCATCGCATCCACGCGGTCGGCATAGCGCCGGATCACCGCGGCCCCGAGATCGGCCTTGGTCGGGAAGTGGTAGTGCACGCTCGCCTTGCGGATGCCGATGCGGTCGGAGATGTCCTGGTACGAGACCGCATTGAAGCCGCGCTCCATCAGAAGCGGCTCGACCACGTCGAGGACGCGCGTGCGCGTCCCGTCTTCGCTCGATTCCAGCGTCTTGTTCTCCACGTCTGCCTTCATGGCGGAAAACCCAGCCAGGCTATCCTGCTTGACTACCTACTAATAGGTAGATAAATTCGTCCGCACAATCAAAGGTATGGGGTAGGGAATGTCCGTGACAGCAAGCCAATCGCCCGAGCTCTTCTGGCTCGCAGCCGTCACCGCTTTGACAGCCGTTTTGTGGATTCCCTACGTCCTCAATCGCATCATCGAGAACGGTCTGTGGGCGCCGCTGCGCCGCGCGCCTGCGGAGATCCCGCCACGCGCGATCTGGGCCGTGCGTATGGCCGCCGCGCACCAGAACGCGGTCGAAAATCTTGTGATATTCGCGGGGTTCGTGCTGGTGGCGGTGATCGCGCATCGGACGAACGCCGCGACCGCGCAGGCGACAATGACCTACTTCATCGCGCGCGTCGTCCACTTCATCGTCTACACCGCCGGCATTCCGGTCCTGCGCACCCTGGCGTTCGCGGTCGGTTGGGTCGCCTGCCTCCGCATTGCGCTGGCGATCTTCGGCTTCTGACGCCGCAGAACAGCCTCGACATGGCCGCCACGCTGCGCGCCGTCAAGGGCCCCACCGACTTCCGACATGCTCGAGGAGGACGGCCACGGGCTTGGGCCTGCGCCTGATCCAACACAAGCCTTCCGCGATCCGGCCGGACCCTTGCCCGCGCGCAACGGCCGTTTCTAGTGCGGCGGCGGCTCCGTGCCGGACAGCAGGTTTCGATAGCTGCGCGCTATCGCCTCCCAGCTCGCCCGGCTTGCCGCGTCACGGGAAGCTGCCGCCTGCTGTTCGGCGTACTTGGCCCGCTCCAGCCACTCTTCTAGCTTGCGGGCACGTGGAAAAGCCGCGTCCATGGCTCACCCTTTTTCCGTTGCGCCGCCCCTTCGCGGATATGCTTACGCTCGATGAGTAGCGGTACAACGCGCCCGAAAAATACTGGTTACTGGCACGTAGCAAATTGCAGGAGTCGCAATGAACAGCATGAGAATCGATGCCGCCAGGCGCCCGGTTCGGCACACTCCGGCATCGCGTGGCCATGCCGCATGCCGGCCGGCATTTGTCACGGTGCCTTCACATGGCGCGATGTTGCTTCGGGTCTCTGAAATTCCCATGGATCGAGGTGCCGGGCATGGTAGGGGTGCGACCTGAGCGTCACCCGCCTGCGTTACATCGTTCCAACCCGTCGAATCGATCTGTGATCCCTGCATGAAATTCCTGCCGCCCATTTCTATCGAAGCGCGCCGGTTCATTCCCAGCCGTTGGGACCTGCTGGCGGCCATCCTGGTGTTCGGCTTCATCGCCCTGTTCGCCGACACCAGCCGCGCCCTGGTCGCGCCGCTTACCACCATTACCGGCACCCCGCTCTCGCTGGACATCGGTCATCTGCCGGAATACGCGCTGCGCACATCGCTGCGCATGCTGATCGCGCTCGCGGTATCGCTGGTCTTCACCTTTACCTATGCGACCTGGGCCGCGAAATCGCAGCGCGCCGAAGTACTGCTGGTGCCGATGCTCGATATCCTCCAGTCCGTGCCGATCCTCGGCTTCATCTCTGTCACCGTGGTGTTCTTTCTGAGCCTCGCGCCCGGCCGCATCTTCGGCGCCGAGCTCGCCGCCGTCTTCGCGATCTTCACCAGCCAGGCCTGGAACATGGCGTTCTGCTTCTATCAGTCGCTGCGCACCGTCCCGCCCGAACTGATGGAGGCCGGTCGCATGTTCGGCCTGAACGGCTGGGCCCGCTTCTGGCGCATCGAAGTGCCGTTCGGCCTGCCACCGCTCATCTGGAACATGATGATGTCGATGTCCGGCGGCTGGTTCTTCGTCGTCGCGTCGGAGGCGATCAGTGTCGGCCAGACCAACATCGCGCTGCCCGGCATCGGCTCCTACATCGCCGTCGCCATCGCGCAGAAGAACCTCACTGCGATCTTCTACGCCATCGCCGCCATGCTGATCGTGATCGTCATCTACGACCAGCTCCTCTTCCGCCCGCTCGTCGCCTGGGCCGACAAGTTCCGTTTCGACAACGAAGACAGCGAGGAATATCCCGAGTCCTGGGTACTCGATGTCCTGCGCCGCTCGACCCTGATGGACGTGCTCGCCGCGCCCTTCCAGGCCTTCATGGCCTGGACCTATCGCCTGACGCCGCCCCGCCGCCGCTCCGCCGGTGCGGCCGGGGCCTCGCAACAATCGTCGCGCCGGTCCGATTGGGTTTGGTATGCCGCGCTCGCGGCGATCGTCGGCTTCGCGCTGTGGCGCATCTGGCTTGCCCTCGGTGGCACGGTCGGCTGGGCGGACGTCGGCGAGTCCTTCGTTCTCGGCCTCATCACCATGTTCCGCGTCCTCATACTCATCGCGCTCGCCAGCCTGATCTGGACGCCGATCGGCGTCTATGTGGGCCTGCGCCCGCGCCTCGCGCATATAGTCCAGCCCGTCGCGCAGTTCCTCGCTGCGTTCCCGGCGAATCTGCTCTTCCCTGTCGCCGTGTACCTGATCGTGCGCTTCGCCCTGAACGCCGACGTCTGGCTGTCGCCGCTGATGGTGCTGGGCACCCAGTGGTACATCCTGTTCAACGTCATCGCCGGCGCCTCGACCCTGCCGCGCGAGCTGCGCGACGCCGCGAACAACTTCCAGGTCAAGGGCTGGCTATGGTGGCGCAAGGTGGCGCTGCCCGGCGTCTTCCCGTTCTACGTCACCGGCGCCATCACGGCTTCCGGCGGTTCGTGGAACGCGGCCATTGTCGCCGAGGTCGCAAGCTGGGGCACCACGACGCTCCACGCCCACGGCCTCGGCGCCTATATCGCGGATGCGACGATGGCCGGCGACTTCCACCGCATCGTTCTCGGCATCGCCACGATGAGCTTCTTCGTGGTGATCGTGAACCGTCTCTTCTGGCGCCCGCTATACTGGTACGCGGAGCGGCGCTACCGGCTGACATGAGGTGACCATGACAACGCAAGTCCTGCTCGACGTGCGCGATGTGCGCCGCTCCTTCCCGAAGCCCGGCGGCGGCGAGCTTCTCGTCCTCGAAAACGTCGACCTCGCGCTGAACCAGGGTGAGATCGTGGGCCTGCTCGGCCGTTCCGGCTCCGGCAAGTCGACGCTGCTGCGCCTGATCTCCGGCCTCGCCAGCCCGCAGGGCGGCACGCTGAATTATCTCGGCGCACCGATCGACGGCCCGCCCCAGGGCATCGCCATGGTGTTCCAAAGCTTCGCTCTTTTTCCCTGGCTCACCGTGCTGGAGAACGTGCAGCTCGGGCTTGAAGCGCTGCACATTCCGCCGCAGGAGATCCGCACCCGCGCGCTCGCTGCGATCGACCTCATCGGCCTCGACGGCTACGAGAACGCCTATCCGCGCGAGCTCTCGGGCGGCATGCGCCAGCGCGTCGGCTTCGCCCGCGCCCTCGTCGTGCATCCCAACATCCTCCTGATGGACGAGCCGTTCTCCGCCCTCGACGTGCTCACGGCGGAGAACCTTCGCACCGACCTTATTGAGCTGTGGTCGGACGGGCGGATGCCGATCAAGGGCATGATCCTGGTCACCCACAACATCGAGGAAGCGGTGCTGATGTGCGACCGCGTGCTGCTCTTCTCCACCAATCCCGGCCGCGTCGCGGGCGAGATCAAGATCGACATCCCGCGCCCGCGTGACCGCACCGATCCGCGCTTCGAGGCCTACGTCGACCGCATCTATACCGAGATGACCGCCCGCCAGCGCGCCCAGCGCGCCGAGCGCGGCACGGGTCCCAACGTGCTGCTCAATCACGTCTCGCCCAATTCGGTCTCCGGTCTCATCGAGGCCGTCGCCGCGCCGCCCTACAACGGCAAGGCCGACCTTCCCGACATCGCCTCCGATCTCCAGATGGAAGTCGACGAACTGTTCCCCGTTGCAGAGGCCCTCCAGATCCTGCGGCTCGGCGACATCGAGGGCGGCGACATCAAGCTCAGCCACATGGGCAAGCGCTTCGCCGAGGCCGAGCTCAACGAGCGCAAGGAGATTTTCTCCCGCGCCCTGATGAGCCATGTCGCGCTGGCCGCGCACATCCGCCGGGTGCTGGACGAGCGCGCCAACCACACCGCCCCAAAGCGCCGCTTCATCGACGAACTGGAAGACCACATGACCGAGGACGCCGCGGAGGAAACGCTGCGCGCCGTCGTCAGCTGGGCCCGTTTCGGCGAACTCTTCTCCTACGACGACGAGACCGAGCAGTTCAGCCTGGAGAACCCGGCGTAAACTCTGCGAGGCCTCGCAGAATTGCGCCGTCAATCGATGGTTTTGGCGAAACCCTTTGCGAAGCAATCGCTCCTTTACCCGGTTTTCGAGCTTCTCCTGCCGGTTCTGACCGACCGGCCTAGAGGAAGATCGCCACGTTCTGCGCGTGCGCCAGCACGGGCTCGCCGCTGGCGTTCCACACTATCATGGACTGCGTCGAATAACCCTGATGCGCCGTGGTGGCCAGGCTCCGGATCAGCCACCAGCCGTCGGCGGTCTGCGGCTCGTCGGTCAATACATCGACGCTCCACGTCATCGTGCTGATCGGTGCGAATTGCGGGAACATCGCCATGACCGCTGGCGGTGGCCCGTCCGCCAGCGCGATCAGCGGCACGATGCCCTGGCGCGCGCGCTCATCCTTGTGGCGATACCAGATCAGGTATTCCGGCTTGGCGCCTGGCGTCACCGGCCGCGTGCCGCCCGCCAGCCGGCTCTCGAAGTGCTGCTGGAAGCCGATGGGCGAGCGGTCACCCGGAAAGAACGGCGGGCTGTCCGCGATCGGTGTCACTGCCGGCATCGGCAGCGCGCTGTACCCGATCTGCGACGCCCGTGCGACGCCGAAGCTCAGCACCGCGCGCACCGCCAGCCCCGCTTCGCCCACCAGATCGACGTTGACGAACACTGCCGACTTGCCGCGCCGCAGGACCGTCGGCGTCATGCTCAGCGGGCCCGATGCCGGTCCGATCAGCGTGAACTGCGCCGAACGCAGCGGTGGTAGGTCCGGGACCGCGCGCCGCGCCGCCTCCAGGCAGAGCGACGATGACAACCCGCCATACGCGGTGCGGCCCTGCAGCCAGTCGTCGGTCATGGTGGCGCGGTACGTGCCACTCTCTGCTGCGATGGAAGCGAACAGGTCGGTGAATGCGGTCATTGTGCCTTGATCCAATATCGAGTTCGCAACTAGGCGGCCTCTGCGCGCGTCCGTTCCAGGAACGCCAGCGCGTTGCGCAATGTCTGTGCATTGGCGCCCTTGCGGGTCGCGTTCTCCGACAGGTGACGCCGGAACAGCCGCGCGCCCGGCCGGCCGCTGAACAGGTTCAGCATGTGCTTCGTCATCGTGTTCAGCGGTACGCCCTCGGTCAGCTTGCGTTCCACATACGCAACGTATGCCTGCGCCGCCGCGTTGATGTCGACCGGCACGCCACCGAAGAACCGCGCATCCACCCCGGCTAGGATCGCGGGTGAGTGGTACGCGGCGCGCCCCAGCATCACGCCGTCGACGTGCCTGAGGTGCTCCTCCGCTTCGTCGAGCGTCGCGATACCGCCATTGATCACGATGGTGAGGTGCGGGTTCTCCGCCTTCACGCGATAGACGAGCGGATAGTCCAGCGGCGGGACGTCCCGGTTCTCCTTGGGCGACAACCCCTCGAGCCACGCCTTGCGTGCGTGCACCGCGAAGATCGTCACGCCGGCCGCCGCGCACCGTGCGATCATGGCGCGAAGAGAAACCTCCGTGTCCTGATCATCGACGCCCAGCCGGCACTTCACCGTCACCGGCAGGCGCACTGCCGCCCGCATCGCCGCGACACATTCAGCCACCAGCACCGGCTCGCGCATCAGGCAGGCGCCGAACCGGCCCGACTGCACCCGGTCCGACGGGCACCCGACGTTCAGGTTGATCTCGTCATAGCCGAAGCCTTCCGCGATCCTCGAAGCCTCGGCCAGCTTCACCGGGTCCGATCCGCCGAGCTGCAACGCCACCGGATGCTCGCTCGCGTCGAACCCCAATAGCCGCTCGCGATGCCCGCGCAGCACCGCGTCGGCGGTAACCATCTCGGTGTAGAGCAGGGCGTTCTTCGACAGCAGCCGGTGCAGAACCCGGCAATGTGTGTCGGTCCACTCCATCATCGGTGCAATACAAAATTTATGTGCTTGATTTTGCTGCATTATCTCGCTATTTCGCAAAGGCTTAGACTGCGACGTGCACACATTTTCGTATCCGAAAATACGATCCTTTTCGCCACGTTTCGACGTCTGAGTGTGATGGATTTGTGCACGAAAAGAGCCTCAGCGATGGCCTCGATCAGACAGCTACCATCTGGACACTGGCAGGTCTAAATCCGCCTCAAGGGCCGTGAAGCCAGCGAACCTTTCTTCGCCACGACCATGCGCGCGAATGGGCGAGCAGCGCTGAGGCACAAGTCGATAATGGTCTTTGTCGGCTGCAAAGCGTCCTGACAGGAAGATCGTGAAGGGGATGTGGCGCGCGACCAGGTAGTCCGAGATCGCGGAATCCAAGTGCATTGGCCGTTTCTGTTCGCAGGCATCGAAAGTGAGGGCCACGACGCGCTCGTCGGTTGGCAGCCGGGTGATGACCTCGGCCCTTGCTGCGCCCCAGCCAGCAAGGCACGCCAGGACCAACGCTGTTCGTCTCATATTCTCGCACGCGATGAACACCCGTTGGCGAACGGCACGATAATCAGCCCCGCCACAAACAGCGCCGCCAACAGCCAGAACGTGTCCTGGAACGCCATGCTCAGCGATTGCTGCGTGATGTACTGCGTGATCTCACCCGAGATCAGCAGTTTGGCGTGCACCGCATCCGCCGTGTGCGAAGCCACGCGCGCCACCATCGCACCGAGGCCGCTCTGGTTGCCGTGCGCCAGCGCCTCGCCGAACCGCTCGCCATGGATGCGCCCGAAATCCTGCAACAGGGTCGTCGCCACCGCGATGCCGATCGCCCCGCCCAGGTTGCGCATCAGGTTGAACAGCCCCGACGCGTAGCGCAACTCAACCGGCGGCACGCCGTTCAGCGCCATGCCCACCGTCGGCACGATGCACAGCAGGATCGAGAAGCCGCGGATCGCCTGCGGCGTGAACATCTCCCAGAAGCCCCATTCCGGCGTGATGAACGAGAACCACCAGCATGCGACCGCGAAGATCGAGAACCCGAACCCTACCACGATGCGCTGGTCGACGATGGTCGACAGCCGCGCCGCCAGTGGAGCGCCCATGCTCATGAAGATGCCGGTGACGAACACGGTCGTCCCGATGTCCAGTGCCGAGAACCCCCGTACCCTCCCTAGGAAGATCGGCGTCATATAGGTCGCGCCGTAGAGTCCGATCCCGATGATCACGTTCAGCGCGCTCGCCAGCACGAAGGTCGGGCGCCGGAACGGCGTCAGCTTCAGGATCGGCATGGTCGAGAAGAAGCTGCGCTCGAAGAACACTAGCGCGCCCACGAACGAGATCCACGCCACCGTCGCGACGGTCTGGTCCTCCAGCCACTGGTGCCGCGGTCCTTCCTCCAGCACGTATTGCAGCGAGCCAAGGAACACCGCCAGGGACGTGACATGCAGCCAGTCGATCTTCTTCAGCATGCCGAGGTTCGGCTCGTCCACCTTGCCCAGCATCGGTAGCGCGATGGCGATGAACGCCCCCGGCACGATGTTGATGAAGAACAGCCAGTGCCAGCTCGACGTGTCGGTGATCCAGCCTCCGATCGTCGGGCCAAGCGTCGGCGCCAGGGTGGACACCAGACCCAGGATTGCCGGCACCATCGCCCGCTCCTTGCCGGTGAACAGGGTGAACCCCGTGGCGAACACGGTCGGCACCATCGCGCCGCCGACGAAGCCCTGGATCGCGCGGAACACGGTCATGGACTCGATCGACCACGCCACGCCGCACATCAGGCTCGACACCGTGAACAGCACCGCGCTCGCCGTGAACAGCCACCGCGTCGACACCGCCTGGCTCAGATAGGCCGCCAGCGGAATCATCACGATCTCCGCCATCAGGTATGCCGTCTGCACCCAGGCGATTTCGTCCGGCCCGGCCGACAATCCCGCCTGGATCGAGTTCAACGACGCCGCGACGATCTGGGTGTCCAGCAGCGCCATGAACTGGCCGAAGGCCATGATTCCAAAGATCAAAATCTTGCGGCCGTGGGTGTAACCCGCGAGCGGCGAGGGGGCGGAAACAGAAATTCCGGCGGCGCTCATCTTGACCCCTTGAACCGTTGTATTATGGTCATCATATAATGCTTAACTGAGGGCTTGCAATGCGCTACGCCGAAAATCACAAGGAAGAGACGCGCAAGACGGTCCTGAGGATCGCCGCGGCGCAGCTCCGCGAGCAGGGGCCCGACCGCATCAGCGTCGGTAGCGTGATGAAGGCCGCCGGTCTCACCCATGGTGGCTTCTACGCCCACTTCAAGTCCAAGGATGCGATGCTGATCGCGGCGCTGCACGACACATTCGAGCGCGCCCGCCGCCGTGTCGGCAAATTGCTCGAAGGCCTGCCGCCGAAGCACGCGCTGGCAACCTACATCGACTTCTACGTGGCGGAAACGCACCGCGACCAACCGGGCAATGGTTGCCCGATCACGGCGCTCAACTCCGACATGCCGCGCCAGTCGAAGAAGTTCAAAGCCGCGTTCGAAGGCGGCGTGACGTTCATTATCGACTCCCTGGCGAAGCGCATGGCTGACTGCGGCATCGCCGATGCGGAAGCGCTCGCGCCGTCGATCTTCGCCACCATGGCCGGTGCGGTGTCGCTGTCGCGCACGATCTCCGACCAGACGCTCTCCAACGAATTCCTCTCGACCACCCGCGCCAACATCAAGGCCCGCCTGGGCCTCACCGACGCGGCGCTCGCGAGCGAAAGGCCAAACTAACCCGCGGGTACTCTCATGTCCTCCGTCACATACGAAGAAACGATCACGGCGCCCGTCAATCTCCGGCCAACTCGCGCGCTTCCGAAACGCGCCCTGTTGGTGGCGGGCGCCGCCATCGTCCTTGCCGCGATAGGCGCCTGGTGGATCGCCACTCCGGCGTCCTCCGTTTCGACCGACGACGCCTACCTCAAGGCCGACTCCACCATCGTCGCGCCCAGGGTCCACGGCCTCGTCGCCGAGGTGCTGGTGCGCGACAACCAGACTGTCCACGCCGGCCAGCCGCTCATCCGCATCGACGACGACGATTACCGCCAGGCGCTCAGCGCCGCGGAAGCCGATGTCCAGACCGCCCAGGCCGCGCTCGATCAGTTCGCCGCCCAGCGCAGCCTCGCCGCCGCCAATGCCGCCGCGGCCGCCGCCTCAATCCGCGCAGCCGATGCCGAGAACGTCCGCGCTGCGGCCGATCGCGTTCGGTTCGAGAAGCTTGCCGCTAGCGGCGACATCTCGCGCAGCCAGGCCGACACCGCCCGCGCCGCTGCGCTCAGCGCTGCCGCCGATTCCGACAAGATGCGCGCCACGCTTGCCGCCGCCACACAGCAGGTGAACGTGGTCGACCAGACAAAGGGCCAGCTCCTCGCCGCGCTCGCCCGCGCCGATGCCGCGCTCACGCTTGCACGCCAGAACGAAGAGCACACCATCGTTCGCGCCCCGGTCGACGGCCAGATCGGCGACCGCCAGGTCCAGCTCGGCGAATACGTCCAGCCCGGCACGCAACTCCTCACCGTCGTTCCGATGAACACGATGTACGTCGTCGCCAACTTCAAGGAGACGCAGACCGCCCGCATGCTGATCGGCCAGAAGGCGCGCATCATCGTAGACGCGCTGAACGGCGAGACCATCGACGGCACGGTCGAAAGCTTCGCCCCCGGCTCGGGGAGTGAGTTCTCGCTGCTGCCGTTCGAGCCCGCCACCGGCAACTTCACCCGCATCGTCCAGCGCGTGCCAGTACGCATCAGGCTCAATCCCAACCAGCCCGACGTGCAGCGCCTGCGCCCCGGCCTCTCCGCCGACGTCCGCGTCGACCTCCGCTGACAGGCGCCAACCATGTCGAACAGCGTTGCTCTCATCGTCGGCGGCGGTCCCGGCATCAGCGCCAGCTGCGCGCGCCTCTTCGCGAAGAACGGCCTGAAGGTCGCCATCGCCGCCCGCACGCCCGACAAGCCGGTGCTGCGCAAGCTGAAAGAAGAGCACGGCGTCCACCTCTACGCCGCCGACGCCGCCGATCCCGCCGACATGGAGCGTCTCTTCGCCGCCGTCGTCCGCGATCTCGGATCACCGACGCTCGTCGTGCACAACATCGACGGCCGCATCCCAGCCATCTTCCGCAAACCCATCACCGAAGCTGACCCGCAAGCGGCCTTCGACACGCTGCGCAACGCGACGCACAGTGCCTTCCTCACCGGCCAGCATGCCGCGCGCCACATGCTGAAGAACGCACCCGACGCGAACGGCGCCAAAGGCACGATCATTTTCACCAACGCCAGCGCTTCGCTCAAAGGCTTCCCGCTCAGCGGAGCGTTCGCGATGGCCTGCCACGCCAAGACCGGTCTCGCCGAAAGCATGGCGCGCGAGCTCATGCCGCAAGGCATCCACGTCGCCAACGTCCCGATCGATGCGGCCATCGGCTGGACCCAGGAAGACGGCACGCGCCGGCACCGCCTCGCCGGCACCGCGGTCGACGACAACATGGCGGACCCAGACCGTATTGCGGAGGTCTATCTCCAGCTCCACCGCCAACACCGCTCCACCTGGGCCTTCGAAGTCGTTCTGCGCCCGTGGCTGGAGAAGTGGTGACCCAATGATGCTGAAGCGGGGAGGCGGGTCAAAGCGCTGGCGTCCCCTCCCGCGAACCGCTTGCCTCCCCGCGGCCCGCCTTCTCACTCCGGCACCATCAGCTTCGAAAAATGACTTCCCGACCGGGCATCAACAGGCGCACGGGGTATCGTGGTTGCCCGGCGCGCGACATTGTCCTGATGTCGCCGATCTAATTTGACGGCTCCCTAACGCACCACGCGTTCGCACGATCTCAGCATCGCATGTGACTGCGATGCTCACGTCGCGATTCACGTGACTGGAAACGGCAACTCCAGTGTATCGCCGCGCAGCACTGCGTGAGAACGTTCGAAGCCGCTGAAGCAAATCCGAATGCGAAAATCGAACAGCTCACCCCTGGGGATGCGCTCACAACGCTTGCTTGTTCCACCGGCGCATTGCCTTCGCAAGCGCGCTTGCATCGTTGAAGCCCAGAAGTTCCGCCGTTTCAGTTCGGCTCCGGTGTCCGGACCTGCTGAGTTCGGCATGGACCTCCTGGCGCACACGGTCGACGAGATCCGAAAATGTGATGTCGTGCTTCGCAAGCCGGCGCTGCAGTGTCCGTTCACCGACGCGGCATAGCCGCGCGACCCTTTCGACACTCAATGTGGCGCTGCCGAGGGACCGGCGCACTGCCCATCGAATGCGCCCGAGCTCGTCACCGGGCGAAGGCAGGCCCTCAAGCTCCTGCTCGACATATTGCATGAGGATCGGCAGGAGCTTCGGATCGGCGGCGCGGATCGGCAGCGTGAGAAGCGACGCTTCGTAGCGCAGTGCATTGTCCGCGTCGCAATAGACGACGGGACAGGCAAAATGGCTCTCCAAAGTGCGACTTCTGGAAGCGTGCTGAACGCGCACCTCGGCGGGACGAACGGCACGGCCGGCGAGCTGCCGAACGATCGCCTGCACAATGGCGAGCGTGCACTCGGTATCCTGCCGGCGCAGGCGCTCCTCCAGCCCGCGCGCTTCATAGCGGACTTCGAGATGACCGTCCGACGTTGTTTTCCAAACGAATACGTCGCCTTGCTGCTGGAACGCCGCGTAGCGGTGCGCCAGCGCCATCGCATCGCCGAGCGTCGGAGAGTTGAGCAGCACATATACGTGTTTTGTACGAACGGGGATGCTCTTGCGCCGGCGTCGGGTTGTGATCGCGCGCGCCGTGGATGCAAGGCTAAGCGAGCAGCCCGCTGTCGGCGACTGATGCGAGGGAGAAACAACCGTGGCGCGAAATCGCGGCGCCAGTATCGGCGCGCGGAGAGGTTGGTTGCAGTTCCCTTGAGCCACCTTGGCGTCATCGCGGAACCCCGGGGCGGCACCGGTTTGCGGCCGCGAAGCGAGCCTCGGCCTTCCTACGCAGTCATACAGATGAATGGGTTAAGGCGCTGGCAAGCGCAATTGTCCGAAATTCGGGCGGCGTCGGGGAGGGCGGCACTCAGGCATGGCGTTGGGGTTGGACATTCGTGCAGCGGCAGCGCCGGCCTTCGTCCGGCGAGGTTCGGTCAATGCGATCGGATTGGAAGCCATCCGTCTTCGCATCGGCGCGCGCTGGGAAAAGGTGCGCGAGTCCGTTCACGCGCGCCTTGAGATGCTGTTGAGTCACAAGCTTGGACCAATGGACTTCTTCGTACGCCTCAACGACTCGACATATCTGATTACGATGCCCGGGAGCGATGGCGACGACGCGCGTCTCGCATGTATGAAGATCTCCTATGAACTGCAAAAGAGCCTGCTTGGGAGATGCGATCTCAGCGACTTGACGATCGCCCGCGTGTGCGGCGAGGCCGGCGACACGCTCGAACTCGATGCGCTGTCGGAGCCCGAGCTTTTGGTTTTGGCAGGTCGAAGCGGAATAGATGAATTCCAGGCGCCATGTCGCATGCCGAGCGCTGCTGCGAAGCCGGTTCCGGAGCCGGCGCCCATCGGTTTCCGGTTCGCTCCGATCCTGGATGCAGCACACCAGGCGATCACGGCATACAAGCTCGAAATTTGCCGCCACGGGACTCGGCGAACAATGTCCGCACCGACCCGCGAAGAGTTTAAGGAAGAACTCCGCGATGCCCTTGCCGGCATCGCACATGCCGCGGCCGTCTTGAGCAACGGCCTGCGCGGGGGTGGTCGCTATCTGATGGTTCTTCCTGTGTCCTTCGACATGCTCAGCGCGCCCGCAGGACGCATGGAGATCGCTGCCGCATGCCGCAGTCTTTCCGCTGAGTTGAGGCCGTTCCTGGTCTTCTCCATTCGTGGCTGTCCCCCTGGTGTCCCGCAGAGCCGCCTTGGCGATCTCATTGGCTCGGTGAGACCCTTTTGCCGCACCGTCGCGGTTGAGTTCCCCTCATCGAGCCTTGACAACCCAAGCTACCAAAACCTGGGACAACGCTGTTTGAGCTTTGCATTGCCCCTCGCCCCAAGTGATCGAACACGCGACGATATCGTGCGTCTCGGCGCCGCTGCGAAGCGCTTTGCGATGACCTCCTTCTTGATGGGGGTCTCCACGCTTGATCAGGCAGAACAGGCGCGCAACGCCGGCGTGACATATCTGTCCGGGCCGATCATCGGGGCGGACGTCGAGATACCGTGTCCCATGCAGCGGCTCTCATGGGAAGAATTGAAGGTGCGCACGGACCTCAGAGAGAGATATGTGTCATCGCGCGGGTCAGGATCGGCGGCATTCGTGTCGCTCCACCGCGGCGGCGCCGCTGATCCAGATACGGCCCCTTGATGACATCGAGATCCTGACGGACCGCGACCGAGGTCGCGGTTGCCGGCGATCGTCCCCACGCCGAACGATTGGATGATCGGCTGGGGAGAAAATGTGTGACCGATAGGACGTCCCTGCACGATCGGCGCGGGCGTCGTTCGTCACGAAGTTCAAGTGCACGACCGGCCTCAAACGGATCGATCCCCTGCAGAGCATTGTCCAGATCCAGTCGATATGGAATGGATCTCATTGCAGGCCCAGATCGTCTGACGGTTTACTCGGGGGCACATCATGAGCGACGTCGAGCGTTACCAGAAAAATCTGCAAGATGAATTGAACGGTTCGGCACTCTATGCCGCGTTGGCCGACGCTGACGATGATCCGGTACGGAAGGACCTCTTCCTGCAGTTGGCGCAGGCTGAGGCCAACCATGCCCAATTTTGGCGCGACAAGCTGACCGCCGCTGGCATCGAGCAGCCCGGTTTTGTCCCTGATTTCCGCACAAGATTGCTCAGCCGGCTGGCCCGGCGCTTCGGACCACGGTTTGTCTTGCCAACAATCGCCGCCGCTGAGTTCTCCGATCGGAACAAATACTCTAGCCAGCCCGACGCACACTCGCTGTCTGCCGAGGAGCGAAGCCACGCGGCTGTTGTGCAGGCCGTTGCGGGTGGCGCGGGGAACAGCGTGGGCGCGGACATCGCCCGAGCAGAGTCTTGGCACCGGGGCGCGTCCTCCGGCAATAATCTTCGCGCCGCTGTGTTAGGGGTCAATGATGGTCTTGTCTCCAATTTCTGCCTGATCATGGGAGTTGCAGGGGCTGGTTCTTCGCCCAGGACCGTACTTCTTACAGCGTTTGCCGGTCTCGTCGCAGGCGCTTGTTCCATGGCTCTCGGCGAATGGCTGTCCGTTACAAATGCGCGAGAGCTAGCTCAAACTCAAATTGGCAAGGAAGCGGAGGAGCTGGAGCAGACGCCACTGGCTGAACAACATGAGCTTGCGCTGATATTCCAGGCAAAAGGAATGCCGAAAGAAGATGCGCAGCGGGTGGCAAGCAGTGTCATGCAGGACAAGAAGGGTGCACTCGACACGTTAGCGAGAGAGGAACTCGGTCTCGATCCGGCGGAGCTTGGCGGCAATCCGCGGAGCGCCGCAGGAACGTCATTTGCGCTGTTCGCAGCCGGGGCGATCGTGCCGACCGTTCCTTTCTTGCTATTCACGGGACAGATGGCGGCGGTAATCGGCAGCGTGGCATTCAGCGTACTAGCCTTGGCTTTGGTCGGAGCATTCACGTCTCTCTTCAATGGGCGGAGCGCGGCGTTTTCCGCCACGCGGCAAATCGTGTTTGGGTGTCTTGCTGCCGCTGTAACCTACGGTGCCGGACATATCTTGGGAGTATCGCTTTCGTAGGATGAACCGGCCCACGTCCGGTGCTGGCAGCCCAGAGGCCGCTCGATCTCGATCGTGACATGAGACAGTGAGCGGAAGCGTGCGAGCTTTGCGCGATAGTACGTTGGCTCCCGGTCCTGCAACGTGACAACGGAAAGGATCGCGCCCAGATGGCCGGGGCCGAGACGCCAGAGATGCAAATCCAGCAACCTGTCGCCATCACCTTCTATCGCCTGGCGGAGAGTGTCGGCCATCCGCCGATCGGGGTTCATGTCGAGCAGAATGGCCCCCGTATCGCGCACAAGGCCGTAGGACCAGCTCGCGATGACGCAGGCGCCCACGATGCCCGCGAGCGGGTCCATCCAGAGCCAGCCGAAGCTGCGCGCCAGCACGAGGCCGGTGATCACGAGAACCGACACGGCCGCGTCGGCCAGCACATGGATCACCGCCGCACGCATGTTGTTGTCGCGGCTTGCGCCGGAATGGGCGTGCTCGTGTTCCTCGAATATGATTGGATAGGCATCGCCGCCGAGCCGAACGGTCGCCACGAACGCATGGGGCTCGGGGATCTCTTCGGCAGATTCCAGATATCCGCCGCGGTCGCGCATCGCAAAGACCTGGCGCGTCCCGTCGGGCCGCACTGTCTCGATCACGGCATCTCCGGCAGCTAAGGGCGCGCCCGTCGGGGCGTGAAGCTGGAAGCGCGGTGGTACGCCATCCTCGAAGATCGAGAGCGCGACCGTGCCGGCCCCGGTCTCGATGCGATGCTCTTCGTCGTGATCATGCGCATTGGGCGAATGGCCGTGACTGTGCCCGTGGTGATGATCGTGCGCGCCGCCGCTCAGGAGCCAGACGCTCGCGACATTGACCGCAAGTCCAAGGCACGCAATCGGAATGGCCTCGGCGAAGTGGATCGTGACCGGCGTGAAGATGCGGCTTACGGAATCGTAACCGATGAGCAGCGCGATCATCGCGAGGATGATGGCGCTGGTGAACCCGGCCAGATCGCCAAGCTTGCCCGTGCCGAAGGTAAAGCGCGGATCGTCGGCGTGCTTGCGGGAGTAGCTGTAAGCGAGCGCCGCCAGAAGCAGTGCGCCCGCGTGCGTGCTCATATGAAGACCGTCGGCGACGAGCGCTATGGAACCAAACAGCAGCCCGCCGACAATCTCGGCGATCATCATCGCGCCGCACAGCACGATGACGGCCCAGCTCTTTCGCTCGCTTTGTTCGTGACCCTCGCCCAGGAAGACGTGGCCATGTGGGCCGGAAGAGTGATCTATGCCTGCTGTCGACATTGCAACCTCATTTCAAATAGGTTCGGACCACGTCCAACAGCTTGTCTGCCGCATCGACGTTCAGGGCCCCGGGGTGCTTGCCGGTGTCGACCAGATGCGTGCGCACGTGATCCTCGACCACTTCCGCCATCAATCCTGCCGTGGCACCCCGCACGCCGGCGATCAGGTGCATCACCTCTTCGCAGCCCGCTTCGTTCGCAAGGGCGCGCTCGATGGCCTCGACCTGACCTTTGATGCGGCGCACGCGGCCGAGAAGCTTCTTCTTTTCGCGGATGGTATGGCTCATGCGACATTATAGGATAGCTACCTACCCTATATCAACCCGATAGATGCCGGTCATCGTCGCGGGCCAGTCTCGGCCGCGCGTGGCTTCGATATGGCAAGGTTGACTACATACCGACCAGTTGGTACGTAGTGACGATGACCGCCAGCACACGGAAATTGCCAACCGCGCGGGACAAGCTGATTGACGCTGCGATGTCTGTGATCCGGGCAAAGGGATACGCTGCGACGTCGGTCGACGAGCTCTGCGCTGCGGCCGGTGTCACCAAGGGCGCATTTTTTCATCACTTCCCGAGCAAGGACTCACTCGCGGTCGCAGCTACCGGCCATTGGTCGGAGATGTCGGAGGCAATGTTCGGGGCTGCGGCCTACCAGCGTTTGGACGATCCGCTGGACCGAATTCTCGGATACCTCGATCTTCGCAGGGCGATGCTCCGCGGTCCGGTGGCCGAGTTTACCTGCCTCGCCGGTACCATGGTGCAGGAAGTGTACGGGACGCACCCGGAGATCCGGCGCGCCTGCGGGGCATCCATCGGCGGTCATGCCGCCGGACTTCAGCGCGACATTGCGCTGGCGATGAAGCGCCATCGCATTCGTGCGTCATGGACGGCCGACAGCCTCGCCCTTCACACCCAGGTTGTGCTGCAAGGTGCGTTCATCCTGGCGAAGGCAAAGGGCGAGACCGCCGTCGCCGAAGCGAGCGTCGATCATTTGCGTCGCTACATCGAATTGCTGTTCCGCCGTCCGGCGAAAGCGGCCAAGCGGAAAAGCTGATTATGCCAGAGGTTCGCTTGCACCGAAGTTGCGTCACCGTCAGGCCGATGCGGATCGGGCCGGGCGTTCAGATCGTGGATCCGAAGATACGTCTCACAAGGGGAGAAACATGTCATGACGGCGATCTCGATGTCCCGCCGGTTGCTTTTCGGGGTGGGCACCTCCGCGCTGGCCGCAGTCGCAAGCATACCGGCGATAGCTGGCCTGAAACCCGGCAATGGTTCCGGTTTGCAGACTGAGGCGATCATCCGCAAGCACTACAAGGCCTGGGAAAACAAGGACTGGCCTACCGAGAATGCGTTGCTCGCGGATAACTTCACGTTCTCGAGCGCTGCGGGCGATGCCCGCATCAGCAAGAGCGTCTTCAAGACGCGCTGCTGGGACAACAACGTCAACGATATCAGGCGGTTCGATCTGCTGCGCTTGTTTCCAAGCGGTGACGAAGCGTTCGTGCTGTACAACTGCGTGACCATGAACAACAAGAACATCAGGAACGTGGAGTATTTCCAGGTCCGGGACGGAAGGATCACCGACCTCGAATGCTACTTCGGTGCACCGTCCAACTATCCGGCGGCGGTCAGCGCCCGCGGCGGATGAGTTTACAAGCGGCGTGCCGCGCGGGCGCCCTCGCTGGACGATGCGCAGCTTCCTGGCGCAGCATTGGATCGTCGTGTCGAGATCAAAGACTGGAACGCTTGTAGTCGGTCGGATCGACTGTGACCGGATATGGGAACTGCCGCATGTCGGTCAAGAGCAGGGGAAAGGTTGGCAGGGGTTCCAGGCCGCTCAAGTGCCGTGAGGACAGCGCCGCCCCGGTGCCAAAGCGAATTCCGTTCGCTTGGGCGTCGGCAAGCAGTCTCGGGGTATCGAGCCGATCAATGAAGGCAAACGCCTTCTGACCCGCTACCCGGTGCGCGAGCCGAGTCATCATGCGCTCGGCAAACTCAGGATCCACGGTAGCCGGCAGAGATCCGCCGAGCCCAGCGGCACCGATTCGAATATCCAAGTCGGGCATTGCATTGAGATGCTGAAATTCGACGGTTACCCGAACATTGGGGAAGCGAAACATGGCCACGAGTTCAGCAATCCGGGCGATAGGCGCGCCGTCCGGAACTTGCTCGATTTTCAGCAACAATGGCGATGACGGAGACGTCTTCTTCTTTTGCAACGCGGTGACGAAGCGGATGCGCGAGTGGAACATAGAAAGCGTTGCGTAACTTACGCCGATACCGGTAGCGCAAAGCCGGCCTTCCTGCTGGACGCGGCTTGCATAGGCGAACGCGGCTTGCAGCAGGGAGATTTCGATCTCGGTAACCTTTTCATCGCTCAAGCCCTCGAGGGCACGGCGGCCGGTCGCCACGCGTTGGCCGCCGCTGTCGACAAAGGGGACGAGAAACACGGAGCTTGCGGATGCCTTGCGCAGCTCCCAGACCGGAAAGAGGCCAAGGCGCACGCCAAGCGCCTCAAGCGCGGCATGCGCTCGTTCTATTTCGGCGAACGACGTTGCGGCGGCAGGGCGCACCTTCTCGGATGGAAACACGACAGGTCCGGATGACCCGGTATGGACGCTCTGCGCTACGATCGTCTCAGTGCCTCTGGCTTCCAAGACACTGTCGATTGCCCGTGCGCTTGGATTCAGGTCAAACCCCTTGGGCGCCAGGATTGCAGCCACCAGGCTACGAACGGTTACCTCGCCAATCTGATCGCCGAAGAGCATCTGACAGGCTTCGCGCGCGATCGCAGTGCAGGCGAGATTGGTCTCTTCGAAGGACAGGTCGCGAAACGTCACCAGATAGGATAACTCGTCGACGGCAATAAAATGGTCCGACGGGCCTTGGACGCGGCGAATCGCGGTCTCGAAGAGCTTGTGCACAAGATCTGACAGGCGGTTCCACTTTGGGCCCAAACGCTCCTTGAGCGGCGCCATGCCGAGGACTTGGACCTTTCCGGCGCGAAGCGCGATCCGGTCGCCAGATCTGTCGTCGACGACGATAGTGTTCGGACCTGACGTCATCAGGGGGCCATTTCGTTTGAACGAGCGAGGCGGACTGTCGTCCAGATCTGTTTTTTGGTGGTCATCGCGGACTGCATCGGTCTAGGCACGGTAAGCGGGTTTACTTGACCGAACGTGACTCAGTGCCCGGCCGATCATCGCGCTCAACCTCTCCTTGGTGACCGGCTTGAGCACGTAACCCCGGCGTAGTGCATGGCCGACACACCGCAACCCACGACGCCACCGGCCACGAGCTGACACGCAACGACGGCGCTGCCGATCAACCAGAGCCTGCGCGCCTTGCCCGTCGCACGCCGCAGCCGCGATCCCATGTCGAGCGCCGTGTACGACGCGAACAGAGCAACGGCGAACGACAGAGCCACGAGTGGTCCGTCATGTGACATGGTGTGAAGTGGCAAGGCCAATTTCCAATATCCGTGACGTTCTGCGCGCAAGGTCGCGGACAAAGTTGACTACGGCACGGTTAAGCAAGCCTCTAGAAATCCATCAGGTGAAATGCGTACGCACGGCCGATAATGACCGGTTAACGCGTATTCCAGGCTGTTCTCCCAGCGCTCTTCGGTATGGACGTTGAGCACGAGGCTAAGGTCGCGCACTCGCACTCGGCGTCGCCAGCAAAGCACACCGCGACGGAAGCACACTTAGGGATGGGGCCGCTCACGCGGGAGGCCGCATCTCTTCGAAGACCGAACTCGCGGAGAGCGGGCACAAATTTGATGTTGGTTGTGCATCCGCATCTCCTTGGTCAGGCGTGATATCGTCTCCCGAACGTCGAAGGAGAAATCGGGTGGTCAGCCCCGTCGCCGGACTTGTGCTTGCCGGCGGACAGTCGACACGGATGGGCCAACACAAGGCGCTGGTCGAGGTCGATGGCGCCCCGCTCGTGGCGAGGGCATGCGGCCGGTTGCGGGATATCTGCGCGCCGATCGCTGTGAGCGTGCGGGAGAGCGGACCGGTCGCTGAGTTTGTCGTCCGTCTGCGCCTTCATGCCATTTTCGATCCGCCGGCCATGCCCGTGTCGGCCTTGAGCGGAATCGTGGCGGGGTTGCACTGGGCCAGAAGCGTCGGAGCCGAGCTGATGCTTTCCATCCCTTGCGATGCTCCGTTCCTGCCAGCTGATCTGCCGCGCAAATTGATTGCTGCTGCCGCGGACGCGTCTTGTGCCGTGGCCCGCACGTCTTGCGGCGTGGAACCGCTTTGCGCAGTTTGGCGAACGGATTTGGCCGCCGTGCTTGAGGCCGAGTGCGGCTCCGAAAACCAGTCCCCGCTTCACGCTATCGTCCGAAAGGCGCAGGGGGCCATGGTCGATTTTCCCGACCCGGAAGCCTTCCTGAACATCAACACGCCGCAAGACGTTGCCCTGGCAGAGGCGTTGATTCACGGCCGGCGAGCATGACCGGCCTTTCCGGCGTCGTTGAATGCGTCTGCCTAACCCATGCGCCGACGGACTTCCGCTAACATCCACCAGTCAGGGCGAGCATCGCCAATCGCTCCGTCCACTCGATCATCGGAGCGGTGGCGAAAAGCTTCCCCTGATGGCGCGTGACCGGCTGTTCCATGACCTCTTATCGCATTGACCAACCGGGCCTGACTACTAGTGTTGGCCGGGTCCAAAGCGTGCACTTGCGGACCGCGGAGCGTATATTGCCGCGAAGGATGGCGGACCGGTATGAGCGATAGCGACGTGACCTTTGCAGCCGAGTTTCCGCCGGCCACGGCGGAGCAGTGGCGCGCCGTCGTGGACAAGGCGCTCAAGGGCGTCCCCTTCGAGAAGAAGCTGGTGACGCGGCTCTATGAGGGCATTGCCATCCAGCCGCTATACACTGCGGACGACTGGAATGGCGCGGGTGACCCGTCGGGCTTTCCCGGCCTCTCACCCTTTACGCGCGGCGGCCATGCGGTCGGCGCCGGCACGGACGGCTGGGCGGTCTTGACCGAACAGACCCTCCAGGACCGGGAGCAGTCAAACCGGGCGATCCTCATCGACCTGACGCGCGGCGCGACCGCGATCGATCTGCACATCGACCGCCCCGGCCGCGCCGGCATCGCGATCGATACGCTCGCCGATCTCGACGCGGTGCTGAAGGACGTTCTTCCGGAACACGTCCCGCTGTCGCTCGATGCCGGCAGCGACGGCGTCGCCGCCGCCGCGATGCTCGCCGCGTTCTGGCAGCGCCGCTCGCTCCCGCCGGGCGAAGCGCGCGGTGCGTTCGATGTCGATCCGATCGGTTCTCTGGCGGCATCGGGCTCTCTGCCAGAAAGTCTCGACCGTGCGCTGTCGCGGTTGACCGAACTCGCGACCTGGACCGCGGCGCACTACCCGAACGTCACGGCGGTCGGCATCGACAGTTCGCCCTATTACGAAGCCGGCGCGACGGAGACGCAGGATCTCGCCGCCGCGACGTCCACCGGCGTCGCCTATCTGAAGGCGCTGACCGCCGGCGGCATGGCGATCGACGCCGCGCTCGGCCAGATCGTCTTCACACTGGCGGTCGGCTGCGACCAGTTCCTCTCCATTGCCAAGCTGCGCGCCGCGCGGCGCCTTTGGGCGCGCATCGCGGAAGCCTGCGGCGCCTCCGAAAGCGCACGCACCATGAAGCTGCGCGCTCGCACCGCGCGCCGCATCATGTCCCGGCGCGATCCTTGGGTGAACATGCTGCGCACCACGGTTGCCGGTTTCGCGGCCGGTGCCGGCGGCGCGGACAGCGTCTCCATCATGCCGTTCGACGCAATGCTCGGCGCGTCCGATGATCTCGCGCGCCGTATCGCCCGCAACACGCAAATCCTTCTCAAGGAAGAATCCTCCGTTTCGCGCGTGACCGATCCGGCGGGCGGCTCTTGGTACGTCGAGACGCTAACCGAGCAACTGGCTGAGTCCGCGTGGAGAACCTTCCAGTCGATAGAGAGCCGCGGTGGCATCGCCGCCGTGCTGCTCGACGGCTCGCTCGCGTCGGAGATCGCCGCCTCGTGGACGGAGCGCCGCAAGAACATCGCGCGCCGCAAGGACGCGTTGACCGGCACCAGCGAGTTTCCAAACATTCTGGAGACGCCGGTCGCGCGAGAGGCCGTGACTCCGCGTCGGCGGCAGACGCCTGCGAAGACCGCCGGGCTGCGTTCCATCGACGAGGCGGTCAAGGCCATCGCGGCCGGTGCTTCTCTTTCAGCCGTGACGGCAGGCCTGGCATCAGGCGATCCGGTGCGCATCACCCCGCTGCCGCAGCACCGTTTCCATGAAGACTTCGAGGCCTTGCGCGACGCCGCCGACCGCTACAAAGCGGCCTCCGGTGCCTTGCCCGCGATCTTCCTCGCCAACATGGGCACCGTCGCGCAGCACACCGCCCGCTCGACCTTCGCCAAGAACTTCTTCGAGGCCGGCGGCATCCAGGCGCTCGGCAATGACGGTTTCGCCGATCCGGCCGCCGCGGCCGCCGCCTTCAGGCAGAGCGGCGCCAAAATCGCGATCCTCTGTGCGACCGATGCCCTCTACGAAACCAGGACCGCGGAATTCGCCGCCGCGCTGAAGGCCGCCGGCGTGCAGCATCTCTTCCAGGCCGGCAATCCCGGCGCGAACAAGGAAGCCTATGGGAAAGCCGGCGTCGACGAGTTCATCGCGATCGGCTCGGACGTGGTCGCCGTCCTGCGGTCCACCCTGCTGCGTCTGGGAGTAGCGCTGTGAAAACGACGATCCCGGACTTCACCAAGATCGCGCTCGGCAAGGCCCCGGCCGCTTCGCAGAGGACGTGGCGCGAGCATTTCACCGCCGAAGCGGGCGCCGCGCCGGAAGCGCGCCTCTGGCACACGCCCGAAGGCATCGACATCAAGCCGCTCTACACCGCGCACGATCTCGACGGTCTCGACCACCTGCGCACCATGCCCGGCATCGCGCCGTTCCTGCGCGGTCCCTATCCGACGATGTACGTCGAGAGCCCGTGGACCATCCGCCAATACGCCGGCTTCTCGACGGCGCAGGCCTCGAACGCCTTCTATCGCCGCAACCTCGCGGCGGGCCAGATGGGCCTGTCGGTCGCCTTCGACCTCGCAACCCACCGCGGCTACGACAGCGATCATACGCGCGTCGCGGGCGACGTCGGCATGGCCGGTGTCGCCATCGACTCCATCATGGACATGAAGACGCTGTTCGACGGCATTCCGCTCGACCAGATGTCGGTGTCGATGACGATGAACGGCGCGGTGCTGCCGGTGCTGGCCGGCTACATCGTCGCGGCGGAGGAGCAGGGCGTCCCGCCCGAAAAGCTCAGCGGCACCATCCAGAACGACATCCTCAAGGAGTTCATGGTCCGCAACACCTACATCTACCCGCCCGGACCTTCGATGCGGATCATCTCCGACATCTTCGCCTACACCTCGCAGCACATGCCGAAGTTCAACTCCATCTCGATCTCCGGCTATCACATGCAGGAAGCGGGCGCGACGGCCGATCTGGAGCTCGCCTACACGCTCGCCGACGGCGTGGAGTACGCGCGCGCCGGTCTCGCGGCAGGCCTCACCATCGACCAGTTCGCGCCGCGCCTCTCCTTCTTCTGGGCCATCGGCATGAACTTCTTCATGGAGATCGCCAAGATGCGCGCCGGGCGCATGCTGTGGGCGAAGCTCATGAAAGGCTTCAACCCGAAGAGCGACAAGTCGCTGTCGCTGCGCACCCATTCGCAGACCTCCGGCTGGAGCCTGACGGCGCAGGACGTCTTCAACAACGTGAACCGCACCTGCATCGAGGCGATGGCATCGACGCAGGGGCACACGCAGTCCCTGCACACCAACGCGCTCGACGAGGCGCTCGCGCTCCCGAGCGACTTCTCCGCCCGCATCGCGCGCAACACGCAGCTCTTCCTCCAGCAGGAAAGCGGCACGACCCGCGTCGTCGATCCCTGGGCCGGGAGCTATTACGTCGAGCGCCTGACGCACGACCTTGCGGCCCGCGCCTGGGCCCACATCCGGGAAGTCGAAACCACCGGCGGCATGGCCAAGGCGATCGAGACCGGCCTGCCCAAGATGCGTATCGAGGAAGCCGCGGCGCGCACCCAGGCGCGCATCGACTCCGGCCGCCAGACCGTGGTGGGCGTCAACAAGTACAGGCCCGACGAAAACGAAACGATCGAGGTCCTGAAGGTCGACAATTCCGCCGTGCGTGCGCAGCAGATAGCGCAGCTCGGGAAGCTGCGGGCCGAGCGCGATCCGGTCCGCTGCCGCCAGGCGCTCGACGCGCTCACCAGCGCGGCCGCAAACAAAAGCGGAAATCTCCTCGCCCTGTCGGTCGAGGCGATGCGCGCGCGCGCCACCGTCGGCGAGATATCCGATGCCCTCGAAAAGGTGTTCGGGCGGCACAGAGCCGAAGTCCGCACCATCGCGGGCGTTTATCTGGGAGAGGTCGGACGCATGTCCAGCAATGTCGACAAGGTGCGCGCGATGGCCGACACGTTCGCGGAAAACGACGGTCGGCGTCCCCGCATCATGGTGGCCAAGATGGGCCAGGACGGTCACGACCGCGGCCAGAAGGTCATCGCCACCGCCTTCGCCGACCTCGGCTTCGACGTAGACGTCGGCCCCCTGTTCCAGACACCGGAGGAAGCGGCCCGCCAGGCGGTCGAAAACGACGCCCACATCATCGGTGTGAGCTCGCTGGCCGCCGGCCATCTGACGCTCGTTCCCCAGCTCAAGCGCGCCCTGAACGATCTCGGCGCCGGCGACATGCTGATCATCGTCGGCGGCGTCGTGCCGCCGCAGGATTACGACGCGCTGTACAAGGCCGGTGCCACCGCGATCTTCCCGCCGGGCACCGTCATCGCCGACGCGGCCACCGATCTCCTGCGCACGCTGAACGAAAAGTACGGCTACACGCAGAAGGCGGCATAGGGCGCAAATGACGAAAGACGGGCGGCATGACGCGCTCGTCGAGCGCCTTCTGGCCGGCGACCGCACCGCGCTGGCGCGCGCCATCACGCTGGTCGAGTCGACGCGCGCCGACCACCGCATCCATGCGGAAGCGGTGATTGAGCAGGTGCTGCCCGCCGCCGGCAAGTCGATCCGCCTCGGCATCTCCGGCGCGCCCGGCGTCGGCAAGTCCACCTTCATCGAAGCCTTCGGCATGCGCCTGATCGGCAAGGGCCACAAGGTCGCGGTGCTGGCCGTCGACCCGTCCTCGCGCCTGACCCACGGATCGATCCTCGGCGACAAGACGCGCATGGAGGAGCTTTCGCGCGCGAAAGATGCATTCATCCGCCCGTCGCCCGCCGGCGGCACGCTGGGCGGCGTTGCGCGCCGCACGCGCGAGGCGATCACGCTCTGCGAAGCGGCCGGCTTCGACTTCATCCTGGTCGAGACCGTCGGCGTCGGTCAGTCCGAAACCGCCGTGGCCGACATGGTCGATCTGTTCTGCCTGCTGCTCCAGCCCGCCGCCGGCGACGAATTGCAGGGCATCAAGAAGGGCATCGTCGAACTGGCGGAGCTGATCCTCGTCACCAAGGGCGACGGCGAATTGCTGCCGGTGGCCGAGCGGACGGCCGCCGACTATCGCGCGGCGCTGCGTCTGCTCAGGCACCTGTCGGCGGCCTGGACGCCGGAAGTCATTGTCGTGTCGGGCCTGACCGGCAAGGGCCTGGACGGCGCCTATGACGCGATCCGGCGGCACCATGAGCTGCTCGAGGCGAACGGCGAATTCGCCGCGCGCCGCGCCGCGCAGGCGGAAGCGGCGCTGCGGGCCGATTTCGGCACGGCCTTGCTCGATCTCGTCAAGCGCCGGCCCGACGTCGCCGAAACCATCCCGCAGGTCGAACAGCAGGTGCGCGCAGGCAAGATCACGCCCGCCGCCGGCGTCCGGCGCCTGCTCGACATCATCCTGGGACCGCGCGACCGCTAGCCTTGGCCGCTGCGCGACGCGCATCAAAACGCGCTATTCTCCGAACGAGACGTTTCAGGGGAATGGCATGTTCGAAGGCAAGATATGGTGGATCACCGGCGCGTCGTCCGGCATCGGCGCGGCGCTGGCGGCGGCATTGGGAAAGGCGGGCGCCAGGCTCATCCTGTCCGGTCGCAACCGCGCGGCGCTGAACGAAGTCGCGAAGGAAGCCGGCAGCGTGTCTCTTGCATTGCCGTTCGAGGCAACGGATTTCGACCGCATCCCCGCGATCGCCGATCAGGCCTGGAACTGGGCGATAGAGCAGGGCGGCGGCGGCATCGCCGGTCTCGTCAACAACGCCGGCATCTCGCAGCGCTCGCTCGCCGTCGACACGAAGTTCGCCGTCTACCAGAAGATCATCGACGTCGACCTCCTCGCGCCCATCGCGCTGACCCAGAGCATCCTGCCGCGCATGGTTGCCGCCGGCACCGGCCATATTGTCGGCATCTCCAGCGTCGCCGGCATCGTCGGCTCGCCGCTGCGCAGCGCGTATAGCGCAGCGAAGCATGGGCTCATCGGCTACCACGACAGCGTCCGCGCCGAGACTGCGCATCTCGGCATCAAGGTGCTGGTCGTCGCGCCCGGCTCGGTGGCGACCGCCGTCTCCAAGAACGCGCTCGACGCCAACGCCAAGCCGCGCGGCTTCAGCGACGCGGCCATCGACAGCGGCATGGCACCGTCAGCCGCCGCTGACCGCATTCTCGACGCCCTTCGCGCTGGCACACGCGAGCTCATCCTTGCCGAAGGCATGGAGGCCGCCATCGCGCACCTGCGCCGCACCGATCCGGACCAGCTCTTCGACCGCATGGCGGAGATGATCGCCCGCGGCTACGCCAGGCAGCTCGGGGCCGAGAAGCAATAGCGCCATGACCTACACCGCGCCCGTCCGCGATCTGCTGTTCGCCCTGAACGAAGTCGGCGGCTTCGCGCAGTTACGCGCGCTGCCGAAGTTCGCCGATTGCGACGACGCCACGGTCACCGCGATCCTCGAAGCCGGCGGCAAGCTGGCTGCCGAACAACTCGCCCCGCTCAACCGCGCCGGCGATACCATCGGCGCGCAGTTCGAGAACGGCCGCGTCCGCGCCGTCCCCGGTTTCGCGGCCGCGTACAAGCAGTTCGTCGACGGCGGCTGGGGCGCGCTCGCCTCCGATCCCGGCTACGGCGGCCAGGGCCTGCCCAAGGCGCTGGAGGTCGCGGTGTTCGAGATGATCCACGCGTCGAACATGGCATTCGGCCTCTGCCCCATGCTCACCCGCGGCGCGGTCGAGGCGCTCACCGCCCATGGCACCGCGCACCAGAAGCAGCTCTATCTGCCGAAGCTCATCTCCGGCGAATGGACGGGCACGATGAACCTGACGGAGCCGCAATCCGGCTCCGACCTCGGCACGCTGCGCACGCGCGCCGAGCCCGACGGCAACGGCGGCTATCGCGTCACGGGCACGAAGATCTTCATCACCTGGGGCGATCACGACATGACGGACAACATCGTCCATCTCGTGCTCGCGCGCCTGCCCGACGCGCCCGCCGGCTCGCGCGGCATCTCGCTGTTCCTGGTGTTGAAGCGCCACGTCGCCGGCGACGGCACGCTGGGCGCCGCCAACACCGCCGGTCCCTCCAGCATCGAGCACAAGCTCGGCATCCACGGCTCGCCCACCTGCGTGATGCAGTTCGAGGGTGCGCGGGGCGAACTCGTCGGCGAGATCAACCAGGGCCTCGCCCACATGTTCACGATGATGAACGCCGCGCGGCTCCAGGTCGGCACCGAAGGCGTCGGCATCGCCGAGCGCGCCTACCAGCAGGCGCTGGCCTACGCGCTGGAACGCCGCCAGGGCCGCTCCGCCTGGACCGGCGAATTGAACGCTCCGATCTTCGACCACCCCGACATCCGCCGCTCACTGATGCTGATGAAGGCGAAGATAGAGGCCGCCCGCGCCATCTGCCTCTCCACGGCGCTCGCCGCCGACCTCGCCGAACATGCCACCGACGACAAGGCCCGCGGCCGCGCGCAACTGCGCGCCGAACTCCTCACCCCCATCGCCAAGGCGTGGTCCACCGACATCGGTGTCGAGATCGCGTCCATGGGCGTGCAGATCCATGGCGGCATGGGCTTCATCGAGGAGACCGGCGCGGCCCAGCACTATCGCGACGCCCGCATCGCGCCGATCTACGAAGGCACGAACGGCATCCAGGCGATCGACCTGATGGGCCGCAAGCTGGCGCTCGGCAACGGCCAGGCGGTGCGCGATCTGCTGGACGAGATCTGGTCCGCCATCGGCGCGCTCAAGAGTTCGCCCAATGCGTGGCTGCATTCGGTCGGGGCGCGCCTCGAAGCCTGCGCCGGCGCGGCGCAGACCGCGACGAGCTGGATGGTCGAACGCCGCGGCCACGCCCAGCCCGATGCGCTCGCCGGCGCCACCGCCTATCTGAAGCTGCTGGGCGATCTCACCGGCGGCTGGATGCTGGCCAAGGGCGCGCTCGCCGCCGCCAAGCACACGGGCGACGACCCCGATCAATGGTGGGCCACCCGCATCGGCCTCGCCCGAGTCTTCGCCGACCAGGTGCTGGCCCAGTCCCCCGGCCTCGCCGCCGGAGTCACCGCCGGCGCCATCGACCTCGTCAAAACCAGCGCTCGGGCATTGGGCGCTGGGTAGCTCGCGGATGCAAGGTATCGAACCCCCTTGGAAGAAATTTCCATACCCAAGACATTCGACGGGCTGGAAGATGGGCGATGGCGAGGACACCTACAACGACTTCTACAAGTGGTTCAGCAGACTGACCGCAGCTGAGAGGGTCGAGTTTGTAAGAGCAAATCCGGAGCCAGAGGGCTGGGTCGGATTTTACGAGATGATCGCCGATCATCCGTGGCTCTGAAATTGAAACTCACAGGGCGGTCACGGGCTCTGGTTTAAAATCGCCCACTCATTCTTTTACGTTGAGTAGGTCGAGACCCAGCCACGCCGCGGTGGCCGCGAACTTCTCGTCCTGCGCCCAGGGCGATCCGACCTGCTTCCCGAATACTTTGAGCGTGTCGCGTCGGGTTGCCTCCGTGCCCGGCAAGCGCTTTTCCAATGCCGGAAGGTCGTTCTCTCGCACGATCTCTGTTGCGATTTTCCGCTGCGCAGCGGCATCGCGCACGGCGTCGCGAAAGAATGCGCGCTCCGCAGCGTGCATCAACCCGTGCGAAGTAAGGATCTCGCGGAGTGGCGGCAGAGCTCTCTCCGGCCCCGTCAGAACGCAGTAGGCATTCAGCGCGCCATGGGCGGAGGCGATGTCGTTCAATGCGCGGCCCGCCATGTCCCGCGAGGACTTGCGGCACCGCTTGACGAACGCCTCGGCGGTTTTGAAGTCCATCGGTTCGCAACGATGAAACGGAAACATTACGCCGGCCCGGTGGAACGGCTGGTTCGATCCTTCGACCCTGGAATCCCAAAGCTGCATCCGCCCGCGGAAAAGAAGGCGCGGCTCGGACACCGGCCCGCCCAGCACGACATAGGCGGCCCAGCCGCCCTCTTCGCTTCCGTGCCCAGAGTGGGTGCGCACGCCGACTGAAATCGCGCTCCCCTTCATTTGTCCCATCCTTCGCCCTACCGTTGGGCAGCTAGGACAGCACCCGGGCCTTGAACTGTCACGAAACGACCCTATCTTTCCGATACGTTGTAAATAACCAGGAGGGATCATGGACTTCGCCACCAGGGACCTGCTGCTCGCGGCGGCCCACCACATCCTGATCTTCTCCATTGCTGCCGTGCTGGCGTTCGAGGTCGGGGTCGTCCGCCCAGGCCTGACCGCCACCGACATCCGCCGCGTCGCCAGGGTCGACGCGTGGTACGGCATCCTCGCCGCCCTGATCATTGCCGTCGGCTTCGTCCGCGCGATCTACGCCGCCAAGGGTTGGGCCTATTACTCCGTGAACACCTTCTTCTGGGCGAAGCTGATCACGTTCGGCATCGTGGGCTTGCTCTCCGTCCCGCCGACCATTGCCTACATCCGCTGGCGCAACGCCCTGAAGAAAGACGAGTCGTTTCTTCCTGCGCCCGCCGCCGTCGCGTCGGCCCGCCGCTTCCTCTGGATGGAAGTTGTCGTCTTCGCTTTCATCCCGATTTTCGCGGCTGCCATGGCGCGCGGCTACGGCATGCCGTCGTAACGGCGACAACAAAAGAATACGCGAACACCCTCAAAATATTTTTTGTTCGATAAGTCCGCTGCTCTATCGAACGGTGCTCCAGCGCGCTCAACAGCTTGGCGTTCGGCCCGCGCAACAATCGCAAAGCACGGATGTTGCGCGTCTCTTTGCGCGTGCGGACCGCACTTGAACGCTCGTCCTTTCGGAATATCTCTGCCGTCCAACTTGGGAATGGGACGATGGAAGACCGAATCTGGCGTGGCGAGTGATGCATCCAGGACCTGTGCGGGTCACGCGCACCTATGGAGAGGGACGTATGCCGCTCAGGCATGAGCGAAACGCGTTCCGTGAGTCCAGCAGGGACCGTTGGTTACAGCGAAGGCAGTTTGTTGGCGCGCGGGATGCTGCGCGGCCGGAAGTCGCTCACGCACTGTATCAGGCAGAAGCCGTCGCGGTGCACACGCGGCGGCTTCTGTCTGTCTGAAGCCTCAGCTCGCGGTGAAATTCCCCGCCCGGCGTTCGGCAACGGCGCGCACGCCTTCCTTGTAGTCGGCGGTGTTGCGCAGCCAGGATTGCTCCTTGAACTCGTGGTCGGTCTGCGCCCTCACTGCCGCGGCCAGCTCGGCGCGGAAAGTGGCGCGGGTCGATTGCACGGCGAGCGGCGCGTTCTCGGCGATCTCGGCCGCCAGCCTCATCGCGGCGCCGCGCACGTCTTCCGCCACTTCGTCGGCGAGACCCCATGCCAGCGCCTCGTCGGCCTTGATGCGGCGGCCGGTGAGGCACAGAAGCTGCGCCCGCTGCAGGCCGACCACCCGCGGCAGGGTGTGGGTAATGCCGAAGCCCGGATGGAAACCGATCTTCACGAAGTTCGCCGTGAAGCGGGCGTCCGGCGCGGCGATCCGGAAATCGGCGACCAGCGCGAGGCCCAGCCCCGCGCCCACGGCCGCGCCCTGCACCGCAGCGACGATCGGTTTCTTGGCGGCGAACAGGCGCACCGCCTCGACATAGAGCGCGTTGATGCCGGGCCCTGCACCGGGACTGGCAATGCCCGACGGGGCGACGAGATCGGCGCCGGCGCAGAAATTCTTGCCGGCAGAGCACAGCACGGTGACGCGCATGTCCTTCTCGACGTCGATGATGTCGAGCGCATCGGCCAGGTCGCGCATCAGCTCGACCGAGACGTGGTTGTGCGGCGGGCGGTCGATCTCCAGCACCGCGATGTGGTTCTCGTGCCGCAGCGTGATGTCGCCGAACTTGTCTTTCATGGCGTTGCTTTTCCGATGTTGGTCATTCGGCGGCCCGGCGCTGCTTGTCGCGCAGGAGGATGGGTACCCCCCCAGAACTTCACGGTCTCGTGCATGTCGGAAGAGACCAGCGCGACATGACTCAAACCCCGGGCGATCGCATGCGACATGACGCTTCTCCTGTCGTGTTCTGTTGGGGCGGATCATCGCGCATTCCGCCGCCTCAACCAAGTTTGCCGTCAGGGCATTCTCAGCGTTTCGACCCCAGCAGATTGCGGGCGACGACCCATTTGTGGACCTCGGTCGGGCCGTCATAGATGCGCATGGTGCGCAGCTTTGTGGACATGAGCTGGAGCGGCAGTTCCTTGGTCATGCCCATCGCGCCATGCAGCTGCATCGCGTGGTCGACGATCTCGTACGCCATCTCGGTCGCGAACGCCTTGATCATCGAGATCTCGACGCGCACGTCGCGCCCGGTATCCAGCTTCCAGGCGCAGTCGTAGGTCATCAGTCGCGTCGCGTGGATCTTCGTCGCCGCGTCCGCTACCCACCATTGCGTCGATTGCCGCTCCGACAGCGGCGCACCGAAAGTCACCCGTGTCGGTGCGAACGCGCACATCATGTCCAGCGCACGCTGCGCCATGCCGATCGACCAGGCCGCCATCTCCAGCCGGCGTGTGCCGAGGCGCAGCTGCATCGGCGCGAACCCGTTGCCCTCCTTGCCGAGCAGCTTCCAGCCCGGCACGCGGCAATCCTCCAGCGCGATCTCATAGGTCGCCGCGCCGCCGATCATCGGGATGCGGCGCAGAACGTTGAAGCCCGGCGTGCCGCGGTCGACCAGGAAAGCCGATATGCCGCCGCGCGCCCGCTTCTCCTTGTTGGTCACGGCCATCACGATGGTGAAGTCGGCGTGATCGGCGCGGCTGATCCAGATCTTGCGGCCGTTCAGTACCCAGTCGTCGCCGTCGCGTTCGGCGCGGGTGATCATGCCGGCCGGATCGGCGCCGGCGCCCGGCTCGGAGATGCCGATGGCCGACACGGTTTCGCCGCGCACATACGGCGCGAGATAAGCCTCGCGCTGCCGCTCGTTCACCGTCGCCATCATCATGCGCAGGTTGGGCGAGTCCGGCGGCAGGGTATAGGGCGTGATGGTGCGCCCGAGCTCCTCGTTGACACCGATCATCGCGACGGCGGGCAAGTCCATACCGCCGATGTCGGTCGGCGCATCGAGGCCCCACAGGCCCAGCTCGCGCGAAACCTTGTCGATGCGCGCAATCTCCTTCTCGCCGATGCCCAGGCCTTGTCCCTTCGCCTCGCGCTCAAGTACGCCGGCTTCCAGCGGGATCAACTCGTCCTGGACGAACCTGTGCACCAGGTCCTTCAGCATCCGGTGTTCTTCGGAGAGTTCGAAATCCATGTCCTATTCCTTCTGGATGGCGATGTTCTGTTCGTGCAGCGCAGCGATTTCTGCCGGCGTGAAACCGGCCTCGCGCAGGATTTCATCCGTGTGCTGACCGTGCCGTGGCGCCGGCGCGCGGATCGCGGCGGGTGTGGCGGCGAACTTGGTGGCGGGGCGCACGGTGCGGATCGTCCCTTCGCTCGGATGCTCCTCGATGGCGAACAGCCCCACGGCGTTGAGTTGCGGATGGTTCACCACCTCTGCCAGCGTGTAGATCGGGGTCGCGGGGATGTCGCATTCCTGGCAGATGCGCATCCACTCGGCGGTGGTGCGGGTCCTGGTGGTCTCGCGCATCTCGGCGTAAAGGCGGGCGTTGTTCTGGTTGCGCAACGCGCGGTCTTCATGCGCCAGTTCCTCGCCGATCTCGGGCCGTCCCGCGGCGTTGAAGAAGGCGCGCCAGTGGCCTGCGGAATAGGGCAAAAGCGCGATCCATCCGTCCTTCGTCGGCGCGGGCTTGCGCCCGCCTTCCAGCAGCCGAGCGTAACCAGGCGGCGCCGGCGGAGGATCGAAGGCGAGGCCACCGAGATGCTCGGTGAGTACGAAGGCCGTCATGGTTTCCAGCATCGGCACTTCGACATATTGACCTTGGCCCGTGCGGCCGCGATGCACCAGCGCCGCGAGCACCGCGTTCACGACCGCCATGCCCGTCATCTTGTCGGCGATCAGGCTGGGGACGTAGTCGGGCGCCTCCCGCCCCGTGCTTGCGACCGCGGCGAGCCCGCTGGCGGCCTGGATGATGTCGTCGAACGCGGGCTTGCCGGCATCGGGCCCGTCCTCGTCGAAGCCGGTCGCGGCGCAATAGACGATGTTCGGATTGAGCTTCGCCACCGCGTCATATCCGAAGCCGAGCCGCGCGATCGCCTCCACCCGCATGTTGTGCACCAAAACGTCGAACTGCGGGATCAGCCGTCGCAGCGCATCGGCACCTTCGGGCGTTTGCAGGTCGAGGATGATGCTGCGCTTGTTGCGGTTCAGCGTCAGAAAGATCGAACTCATGCCGCGGTTCTTCGACACGCCGTTGAGCCGCATCAGATCGCCCGATGGGCTCTCGACCTTTACGATTTCCGCGCCGTAGTCGCCGAGAATTTGCGTCGCATACGGCCCCAGCACGACCGCGGTGAGGTCGAGCACGCGGATGCCCGCGAGCGGTCCGGGTGGCGATTGGGGCGTGGTCTTCGACATGTGCGAAGCATGCTAGGCCGCGCCCGGAACCGGCCGCAACGTCGCGGGAATTTTTCAGATGCGTGAAAATCTCTTTATGCCGCGGCGCAGCGAATCCAGGATTTGTGCCTGCTTTTTCTCAAGGTTCGCGACAGGCCCGCCGATGCCCAGTGCGAAAGTCCGTCCCAGCCGCCCCTCCGGCAGCAGCATCGCAATGATGCCAGTACCGCGCCGCACGGTGTGGCGCGAGAACACGTAGCCGTCGGCGCGCACCACCGCGACGTTGCGTTTCAGCGCGATGCGGTCGACGCGGCGGCCCTGCGCGATGTCGATGCGGCGGCAGAAGCGCTCGATGGCGTCCTCCGACTGTCGGCTGAGCAGCAGCCAGCCCATGCCGGAATTCGCCAATGGACGCAGCGAGCCGGGCTGCACCGCCGCTTGCAACGGCTCTGCTCCATGTACGGAGTGAATGTACTGCGCGTTGAGGTCGCTTTGTGCGGCGAGAAGCGCCGTCTCGCCGGTCGACCGATACAGCCGCTGCATCAGCCGCAGGATCGCGCCGCCGCCGAATAGCGCCTCCTCCACCCATTTACCAAGGAACGTGATGCGCATCGTCGGGAAGTAGCTGCGCGTGCCGCGGTCGTAGTCGAGATAGCCCAGCGCGACCAGGCTCTTCAGCAGCGCGGCGCCGCTCGATGGCGCCAGCCGCAACGCGCCGCACACGTCTTTCAGGGACAATGGCCGCCGCTCGCGCTCGAACAGCTCCAGCACCTCGAACACGCGCCGCGCGGATTTGACGATGCCTGCCGACACTCAGCCGATCCGTACCGACATGCCGCCATCGACCGGCAGCAACACCCCGGTGACGAACTTGGCCTCGTCGGACGCGAGGAACAGCGCGGCGTAGGCCGTGTCCCAGCCCGTGCCCATCTTGCCGCCGAGCGGCACCTGCGCGTCACGCGCCTCGCGGACCGATTGCTCGGTGCGCCCGCTTCCCTGCGCGGTCCCGGCCACGGCCATGGGCGTGTCCATCAGGCCCGGCAGGATGGCGTTGCAGCGGATGCCGTGCTTCGCGTTCGCCTGCGCCACGCTGGTGGTGAGGCGATTCACGCCGGCCTTAGAGACTTCATAGGCAACCATGTTGCCGCCCGCGATCGACGCGAGGGATGAGATGTTCACGATGGCGCCGTGGCCCTGTTCGCGCATCGCGGGGATAGCGGCCTTGATGGTAAGCCACATCGCACGCAGGTTCACGCCCATGATGCGGTCGAACGCATCTTCCTCCAGGCGGTGCGCGGGGCCGTCGCGGCCGCCGATGCCGACATTGTTGACCAGGATATCGATGTGGCCGAGGCGCGCCTTGCCTTCGGCGATCAGCGCGGCGGCCGCGCCGGTCTTCGTGATGTCGCAGGCATAGGCTATGGCCTTCCCGCCTTCGCTGGCGATCATTGCGACAGTCTCTTCGGCGCGCGCGGCGTCGCGGTCGACGCAGAGGACGTGTGCGCCTTCGCGCGCGAAGAGGACGGCCATGGCGCGGCCATTTCCGATGGTCGACCCTGGCGTCTGCCCCGCGCCGACGACGATGGCGGTCTTGCCCTTTAGCCGCATGGTCAGAACTTCTTCAGCTCGGGATCGAGCACCAGGCCGGCGTCGAGCTGCACGCCGAAAGTGTTCAGGAACATCGACACCTGTGTGTACTGGCCGGCGGTGAACACCGCGTCCATGGTTTGCTTTTCGGTATAGTGCGCGCGCATGTCCTTCCACGTCGCGTCGGTCACGAACTGGTCGTGATGCAGCTCGTCGGCCAGCTTGATCAGCACCGCGTCTTTCGCCGCCCAGCCGGCGCCCGCGCCCTTCTTGATGCGCGCGATCTCGTCGTCGGTCAGCCCCTCGCGCTTTCCGATGGCGACATGCTGTGTCCATTCGTAGCCGGACTTGCACAGGAACCCGATGCGCAGGATCACGATCTCGCGCTCGCGTGGCGGCAGGTCGTTGCGGCGCGAGAGGATATAGCCTCCCCATTCGTTGAACCGCGCCAGCGCTTTGGGCGCATGCACAAGCGTGCGGAAGATGTTGAGCACCCGGCTGCCGAATGGCTTCAGCGCCTCCTTCTGGTCGTCGTTCAATTCCGCATCCGACAACGGCTTGATGCGCGGCTCGGCAAGTCTCACGTGTCTTCTCCGGTGTCGTTGTTTGATTTCAGGCGCGCGCATCCGGGAAGATGCGCAGGAAGTTCTCTGCATAGAATTTCTCCCGCACCGACGCCGCCCGTTCGCCCAGCGAGCTTTCGAAGCGCCTGATCGGATCGCGCCCGCCCTCGATGTGCGGATAGTCGCTGGAGAACAGGTACAGGTCGGGGTTCGACTGGTCGATGAACGAACCGACCTCCTCGAACACGAACGGCGTGAACGCCATCTGTTCCCTGATTTGCTGCGACGGTGGCCGCTTGAACGCGGCGAGGTTCTGGTCAGTGCGGCCCCAGTGCTTGGCCACCCAATCGAGCCGCCGCAGCAATTCCGGCACCCATCCCGCGCCCAGCTCCACGCTCGCTCCGCGCAGCTTCGGGTGCCGCTCGAACACGCCTTCCACGCACAGAATTGTGATGAACGTCTCGGGCCCCTGGTGCAGCACCGCGACGTCTTTGGTGCGCAGATTCTCGCCCCCGCCGAGCCAGTCCTTGGTTGCGGCCTTGCCGTTGTTGGTCCATGCCTTGCTCAATTGAAGCGGCGCACCGCCGACATGCAGCAGGAAGGGCACGCCCGCCTCCGCGAGGCGCGCCCAGAACGGCTCCAGCGACACATGCGCCGGCGACATATCGACCGGCGCGCGATGCGGCACCCACACGGCCTTCAGGTTGCTCTTCAGAACCCACTCGAGCTCCGCGATCGCATGCTCGGCGGAGTCCAGCGGGATGATCGCCGCACCCATCAGCCGGTCGTCATGCGAGCAGAACGCGCTCATGTGCCGGTTGTGCGCCCGCACGCAGCCATAGCGCAGGGCAGGGGACAGCTTGCTGCTCGGCGAGAACGGCTTGGCCACGCTATGCGTCGCGAACACCAGCTGCTTCTTGAAGCCGAACATGTCCATCGCCTCGCGCCGTTCCGCGCCATCGAACGCGCCCAGCGCCTGGATCTCCTTCGACTTGGCGATCAGCTCGTCGCCCAGCCCGCGCATCGTCGCGAGGTGCTCGTCGCTGTGCCGCCCGCCGCGGTCCATAATCACCGCCACCTCCTCATCGGTGACGATGGAGGCGGAGTAGCTCACCGCCGGCACCTCATCGCGGATCGAGGGATCGGCGTATTTCTGGAGAAAGTCCGGCAGCTCCATGATGTGGCTGTCGGCATCGTAGATCGCGCGATGGGCATAGGTCATTTCATGGTCCTCCCAGGTTATCGATCCTAACACCCTCGCACCGCCCGCGCCCAAGCGGTTGGTAGCGCACCCTTTTCCTTTTGTATCCCATTTGCTACGGCCTATCTCAGCCGAGCGAGGAGCAGCCGATTTGGCCCAGAAGAGTGGGCGCCGAGGAAACAATGTCGTGACCATCCACGAGGTGGCACGCCACGCCGGCGTTTCGCCGATGACGGTCAGCCGCGTCGTCAACGGCGAGAGCAATGTCCGCGAAAGCACCCGCGCCAAGGTCGCCGCCTCGATCAAGGCACTGCACTATTCGCCAAACCTGGCGGCGCGCAGCCTGGCGTCGGCCAACGCGGTGCGCGTGGGCCTCCTCCATTCCAACCCCTCGGCTGCTTATCTGAGCGAATTTCTGGTCGGCAGCCTCGAACAGTCGAGCATCTCCGGCTGCCAGCTCATCATCGAAAAATGCGAAGGCCCCGACAGCGAGCGCGCCGCTATCGAAAAGATGGTCCGTACTGGCGCCGACGGCGTGATCCTGCCGCCGCCGCTCTGCGACTCTGAGGAAGCACTGGCCGCAGTGGCCGAAGCCGACATCCCGGCAGTGGTCGTTGCCACGGGGCGCCCCGCCGCAGGTCTCTCCGCGGTCAGTATCGACGACTTCGAGGCCGCGCATCAGATGACTCGCCGTCTGCTGTCGCTGGGTCACAGGGAGATCGGATTCATCATGGGCCATCCAAACCAGACGGCGTCGGAGCAGCGTTACAAAGGCTTCATGGCCGGGCTGCACGAGGCCGGCATCAGGGCAGACCCGAAGCTGGTGGCACAGGGCTACTTCACCTACCGCTCCGGCCTGGAAGCGGCGGAGAAATTGCTGCGCCTGCCCAAACGCCCGACCGCCATTTTCGCCAGCAATGACGACATGGCCGCCGCGACGGTGGCGGTCGCGCACCGCATGGGGCTGGACGTGCCGCGCGATGTTACGATCGCCGGGTTCGACGACACCCCGCTGGCCAGCACCGTGTGGCCGGCGCTGACCACTGTGCGTCAGCCGATTGCCGAAATGGCACGCGAGGCGGTGAAGCTCCTGCTCGACCAGATTCGCCGCAAACGGGCGGGTGGCGATGCCGAGCCGGTGCAAAGACTGCTCGAATTCACTCTTATCCCCCGCGAGTCCATGGGCCGCGCACCGCGCACCCTCGCTAGACGTTTTGCGCGCTGACTCTTGACAGAGCTCCGCCATTGCGGTGCTGGTAGCGCAACCAATTTACCGGAGAGTGCCGCGACGGGCGCCGCGTGGGATGCTTGGGATGGAAACCCCTGTTGAGCTTTTTGCGCCGATGACCGATTTCCTCCCGCGCGACTGGCGTGAGGCGACGCTGCTTGGCCGCGCCGACCTGGGCGACGGCCCGACTCCGATCATGGTGCGCGACGGACGCGTGTTCGACATCTCGCGCGCAGCGCCGACCGTATCGGCTTTCCTCGACACCTATGCCGGCTCGGCCAACGGCCGCGACCTGGGCGAGTTCGCCGATCTCGGCTTCAGGCTGGCATGGGACGGGAAGGGCGCAAACAAGCTGCTCGCGCCCATCGACCTGCAATGCATCAAGGCCGCAGGTGTGACTTTTGCGGTCTCGGCGGTCGAACGCGTGATCGAAGAGCGTGCCCGTGGCGATGCCTCCAGGGCGCAGGGCATCCGCGATGCGCTGAAGGATCGCGTGGGGTCGGATTTGCGTGCTGTGAAGCCGGGTTCGCCGGAGTCGGTGAAGCTGAAAGCGGCGCTCATAGCCGACGGGCTGTGGTCGCAATATCTCGAAGTCGCGATTGGTCCCGACGCGGAAATCTTCACCAAGTCGCCGGTCCTGTCTTCGATGGGCTGGGGCGATTTGATCGGCATCCGCTCGGATTCCAGCTGGAACAACCCCGAGCCCGAGATCGTGATCGTCTGCAACCGGCGCGGCGAAGCGATGGGGGCAGCTCTCGGCAACGACGTGAATCTGCGCGACTTCGAAGGCCGCAGCGCGCTCCTGCTCGGCAAGGCGAAGGACAACAACGCCTCCTGCGCGATCGGCCCGTTCATCCGGCTGTTCGACGCCGGCTTCACGATGGATCACGTGCGCCAGGCGGTTCTCGAACTCGAAATCTTCGGGCCGGAGAACTACCGCCTCGAAGGCAAGTCGACGATGGCGGAGATCAGCCGCGATCCGCTCGACCTGTGCCGTCAGGCGATGAGCGAGCACCAATATCCCGACGGCTTCGCGCTGTTCCTCGGCACGCTGTTCGCGCCGACGCAGGATCGCGACGAACCGGGCCGCGGCTTCACGCACAAGGTCGGCGACGTGGTGCGGGTTTCGACGCCGAAGCTCGGCGTCCTCGAAAACAAGGTCACCACGTCGAAGGAAGCGCCGCCCTGGACGTTTGGCGTCGGCGACCTGATGAGGAATCTTGCCCAACGGGGCCTCCTCGCATGACCAGAGAGCGAGATCATCGACCCGCTCAAGGCGCGCGTGGAACCCGAGCACGTTGCCTCGCTTGTGCTATTCTTGGCGTCCGACGATGGCCGGACGTGCACCGGTCACGAATACTGGATCGATGCCGGCTGGCGATGACACCCGAATGCTGCTGGAAAGTTGATGCGACGCTGGGCGAAGGCCCGATGTGGCGCGCGTCCGAACAGGCGCTGTGGTTCGTCGACATCAAGAAGCACCATCTCCATCGCTTCGAGCCCGCGACCGGCGCGAAGAAGACCTACGACACGCCAGAGAGCCCCGGCTTCATCGTGTGCCGCGGCGGCGATTTCATCGTCGGCATGACCAGCGGGCTGTATCGCTTCCATCCGGACAGCGGCAGCCTCACGCTGATCGAGCGTGTGGACGCAGACAAGCCGGGCAACCGACTGAACGACGGTGCGCTGGACGCGCAGGGGCGGCTGTGGTTCGGCACCATGGACAACGGCGAAGAGAAGAAGACGGGCAGCGTCTATCGCTATGACGAGCGTGGCCTGAAGCTGATGGACTGCAATATCTGCATCACCAACGGGCCTTGCTTCAGCCCGGATTGCCGCACCTTCTATCACACCGACACGCTCGAAAAGACGATCTGGGCTTATGACGTTAGCGCCGACGGCAATCTCTCCAACAAGCGGTTGTTCGTCACGATCGAAGAGGGCGCGGGCTATCCCGACGGTTCCGTTGTCGATGCCGAGGGTTGCCTGTGGCTGGGTCTGTTCGCGGGCTGGGCGGCCCGGCGTTATTCGCCGCAGGGCAAACTGGTTTCCACCGTGCGCTTTCCCTGTGCCAATATCACCAAGCTCTGTTTCGCAGGCCCTGACCTGAAGACGGTCTATGCGACCACGGCGTCGGGCCTGAGCGATGCAGAGCGTGCGCAACAGCCGCTGGCCGGCGGCCTGTTCCGCTTCGAAAGCACCGTCGCCGGCCTGTGACAGGAGTTCACCGATGACCGAGCGCAAACCCGTGAAGCGGTTTCGCTCCCGCGACTGGTTCGCGGCGCCCCACCGCCACGACATGGCGGCGCTCTATCTCGAACGGTTCATGAATTACGGCATGACGGCCGAGGAGCTGCGCTCCGGCCGCCCGATCGTCGGCATTGCGCAGTCCGGCAGCGATCTCAATCCCTGCAACCGGCATCATCTGGAGCTCGCGCGGCGCGTGCGCGACGGCATCCGGGACGCCGGCGGCATCCCGATCGAATTCCCGACCCATCCGATCTTCGAGAACTGCCGCCGGCCCACAGCCGCCGGCGACCGCAACCTGGCGTTCATGACCCTGGTCGAGATCCTGCACGGCTATCCCATCGACGCCGTGGTGCTGACCACCGGCTGCGACAAGACCACGCCCAGCGCGATCATGGCCGCGTCGTCCGTCGATATTCCCGCCATCGTGCTGTCGGGCGGACCGATGCTGGACGGCTGGCATGAAGGCGAACTGGTCGGCTCCGGCACCGTGATCTGGCGCGCGCGGCGCAAGCTGGCGGCGGGCAAGATCACGGAAGAGCAGTTCATGCAGGAAGCCTGCGACTCCGCACCCTCCGCCGGCCACTGCAACACCATGGGCACCGCTTCCACGATGAACGCGGTAGCCGAAGCGCTCGGCCTGTCGCTGCCGGGCTGCTCCGCCATTCCCGCGCCTTACCGTGAGCGTGGCCAGATTGCGTATGAGACCGGCAAGCGCATCGTCGACATGGCGTACGAAGACCTCACGCCGTCGAAAATCCTGACTCGCGCCTCGTTTCTCAATGCCATCGCCACCGTTGCGGCCATCGGCGGCTCGACCAATGCCCAGCCGCACATCAACGCCATGGCGCGCCACGCCGGCGTCGAACTGCACGTTTCCGACTGGAGCGCCGCCTACGACATCCCACTGCTCCTCAACATGCAGCCCGCCGGCAAATACCTTGGCGAGCGTTTCCATCACGCCGGCGGCGTTCCCGCCGTCCTCGTCGAGCTGCTGAAAGCCGGCCGCCTCGACGGGGCGGCGCTCACCTGCACCGGCCGCAGCATCGCCAAAAACGTCGAGGGCCGCGAAAGCCGCGACCGCGAGATGATCCGCGCCTACGACAATCCGCTGATGGAACGCGCGGGTTTCCTTGTGCTGAAGGGCAACCTGTTCGACTTCGCGATCATGAAGACCAGCGTGATCAGCGAGGATTTCCGCAAGCGCTATCTCGCGCGCCCGGACCACGAGAACGTGTTCGAGTGCAAGGCCGTGGTGTTCGACGGGAGCGACGACTACCACGACCGCATCAACGATCCGGCGCTCGGCATCGATGCCAACACCATTCTGGTGATCCGCAGCTCCGGCCCCGTCGGCTGGCCCGGTTCGGCCGAGGTCGTGAACATGCAGCCGCCGGATGCGCTCCTGAAGCAGGGGATCATGTCGCTGCCGACCTTGGGCGACGGCCGTCAGTCGGGCACCTCCGACAGCCCCTCGATCCTGAATGCTTCGCCCGAGAGCGCGGTCGGCGGCGGGCTTGCGTGGCTCAGGACCGGCGACGTCATCCGCATCGATCTGAACAAGGGCACCTGCGATGCGCTTGTGGACGCGGCCGAGATCGCTCGCCGCAGGAACGACGCCGCCCCGGCGATCCCGGAAAGCGCGACCGTGTGGCAGGAGATCTTCCGCGCCACCGTTGGGCAGATGGACACCGGTGCGGTGATGGAGCCGGCGCTCAAGTACACCAGGATTGCGAACAGGACGCCGCGCCACAACCACTGACCCTTGCGCACTGTGTCGCTATCAATACGCTCGCAAAGCACATTGCCGGTATTGAGACCGCAAGCGCTCAGAGGAGCGCGAAGGGGACGTCATGGTCGAAAGGCCGAACTATTCGCTCGTCGTCATGCTCACGATTGCCGCCACCTTGGGCGGCCTGCTGTTCGGCTATGACACTGCGGTGATCTCGGGTGCAACCGACGCCATCACCTTCAACTTCGTTGCGCCGCGCCATCTTGCGGAGGCCGAGGCGAACACGCTCTCCGGCTTCGCTATCGGCTGCGCGCTCCTGGGCTGCGTGATCGGTGCGGCCATTGCCGGCCCGATCTCGACTCGCTGGGGCCGCAAGACCGGTCTGTTGATTGCGGGCGTTCTGTTCTTCGTGTCGTCGCTCGGCGCCGGTTATCCAGAATTCCTGTTCGGCCCCCACGGTCCCGATGCGCTGCCGTTCTTCATCTTCTACCGCCTGATGGGCGGCACGGCGATCGGCATGGCCTCGATGCTGGCGCCGATGTACATCGCGGAAATCGCGCCGCCATCGACGCGCGGCCTCTTGGTGACGTTCCAGCAGATCGCCATCGTGGTGGGCATCAACCTCGTCTACTTCGTGAACTACTTCGTCCAGTCGATGGGCAACCACGATTTCCTGATGAACACAGGCTGGCGCTACATGCTGGCCTCGGCCGCGATCCCCGCGACCCTGTTGATCGTCTTCATGCTGATCGTGCCGGAAACGCCGCGCTATCTGGTGCTGAAGGACCGCACGGCGGAAGCTCTGGCGCTGCTGAAGCGCCTCGGCGGCGGTGATCCAGACGTGACGCTGGGCGAGATCAAGGCCACCCTGGTCCAGCATACCCGTCCGCTGCTCAGCTTCGGCTGGCTGGTGCTGATCGTTGGCATCATGCTGTCGGTGTTCCAGCAGGTGATCGGCATCAACGCGGTGCTCTATTTTGCACCGCACATGTTCCAGAACATGGGGGCGTCGCAGAACGAGGCCTATCTCGAATCCGCCTGGTTCGTCGGCGTGACCATGACGCTGTTCACCCTGGTCGCGACCGTCACCGTCGATCGCGTCGGCCGCAAGCCGCTGCTCATCTGGGGTGCGGCGATCATGGCCGTGGCGATGATCACCCTGGGTACGCTGTTCGACATCCACGCCGTCAGCGCCACGGTCGGCGGGGCGGCCGGTTCGGCCAGCGCGTCCTACATCGCCATCGGCGCGGTGGTCGTTTACATCATCGGCTTCTCGTTCTCCTGGGGCCCCGTGACCTGGGTGATGCTGTCGGAGATCTTCCCGAACTCCATCAAGGGGCAGGCGATGTCGATTGCGGTCGCGGCGCAATGGATCGCGAACTTCGTTGTCTCGCAGACCTTCCCGATGCTCGATGGCAGCTCTGCGCTGAACGCTGCGTTCAATCACGGCTTCGCTTACTGGCTCTACGGCGCCGGCGCGGTGCTCGCCGCGCTGTTCGTGATGCGTTTCGTGCCCGAGACCAAGCAGCGTAGTCTCGAGGCGATCGAGTCCCTGTGGAGCGTCGCCCGCGCTCCTGCGGAGTGACATGCTTACACGCACAAGCGGTGGCGCCGTCTGCGATCTCCTGCCGGAAGCAGGTTCCTACTTCCAGCTGCAGGATGCGGGGCACAACTACTACATCAAGGGTCAGACCTGCCTGTTCGGCCTGCGGGGTACGTTCTGATCCTTCGCGAGATCCGCCGTCGCTTCCCCCAAAGAAGCGGCGGCGGTGTCTTTGAGTGTACGTTTCCCCGTAACTTGGAGAGAGCGGCTTCCTCCCTTGGTTCGCTGCTCTCTTTTTCGTCTATCCTGATGGGCGATGAGCACGCCGCGCCTTTCTGCCCAGACTCTCCACACGCTCCGAACGGGCGTTGCAATCCCGCCCTATGACCGCGCCGCGGTCGCACCGGGCATCGTGCATTTCGGTCCCGGCGCCTTCATGAAGGCCCACCTCGCGTCTTTCATCGACTCGCTGCTGCGGGCAGATCCGCGCTGGGGCATTGCCGGCGTCTCGCTGCGGACCGCAGGTGCCCCCGCGGAACTGGAGGAGCAGGATTTCCTCTACACCCTGACCGAACTCACCCAGCCCGCGCGCCACCGCGTTCTGGGCGCGTTGTGTGATGTGGCCGCCGCGCGTGCGCTGCCCCGGCGTGCGCTGGCGCACCTGATGCACCCCGCGGCGCGTCTGATCACCGTGACGGTGACGGAGAAAGGTTACGGCCTCGACGCGACGGGCAAGCTCGATGTCCATCAGCCGGATGTGGCGCGCGATCTGGCGTCGCCGCCCGTGCCCGCGAGCCTTGTGGGCTGGCTGACGCTGGCGTTGACGAACCGGCGCGCCGCAAAGCTTCCGCTTCCGATCGTCATGAGTTGCGACAACCTCGCTTCCAATGGACCGAAGCTGCGCCAGGCGGTCATCGACTTCGCCCGCGCCAGCGGGCGCAACGACGCCGCGCACTGGATCGAGGATGAGGTGCGCTTCCCGGCCACGATGGTCGACAGCATCACGCCGGCCAGCGACGCCGCGCTTGGCGCCCGAGTTTCCCACGCGATCGGCGCCACCGACCTCGCGCCCGTGCAGCGCGAACCTTTCGCGCAATGGGTGATCGAGGACAACCTGGGGCGTGGCGCCCCGGACCTCGCATCCGTGGGCGCGCAGCTCACCAGGGACGTGCATGCCTATGAGCGGGCGAAGCTGCGCCTCCTGAACGGAACCCACTCCGCTCTTGCCTATATCGGCCTGTCGCGCGGACATGCCACAGTGTACGAGGCAATGCGGGACGCCGAACTGGCCCGCTTCGTCGAGCGCATGATGCGCGATGACATCGCGCCGACGCTGCGCGCGGTGAACGGACTCGATATTCCCGATTACATCTCCGCGCTGCTGGCGCGCCTGCGGAATCCCGCGGTCGCGCATCGGCTGAGCCAGATCGCCGCAGACGGTTCGCAGAAATTGCCATACCGCTTCCTGGAACCGATTGCCGACCTGCTGAAAGCGGGCCGTCCGATCGACCGCCTCTGCGTGCCGGTCGCGGCATGGATGCGGTTCGTCTACGAACGGCGCAACGAAGCGCTCGACGACCCGATAGCGAGTAAGCTCCAGGCGTCGGCGCGAAGCTGCACCGGAGATCCGGCGCACGATGTCGGCCGGTTCCTGTTATTGACCGAGATATTCCCGCCCGCCCTCGCTCAGGAGCCGCGCATCCGCGCCGCGATCACGCGCGCCTATGACGATCTGCGGAACGCCATCATCTAGTTGTGGTGTTGCGGCCCGTCAGGCACGTACGCCTCGATATGCGTGATGCGGCACTGCTGGAAGTGCCCGTCTAGTGTGTTGATGGGGACCTTGTCGGCCACGCCGTCCCCAGTGGATAGCCGGTTCATCCCACAGCGTACGGCCGGAGATAACGACCTCGTGACCGCCGGCCGCTTTTGCGCGCCGGGGCTGGTGGTACACTTCGCTCACAACCTCCTTGAGGGGAGCGTACATGCCGCCTGTCTCGCTTTCTCGCAGGTTGATGCTCGGCAACGTCGCCGCCGGCCTCGCATTCGCGCCGTGCCTCGCGCGCGCCGACACGGGTAGCCATCTCGCGCCGCCTTCGGTCCTTCCTCCCCCGCTCCCGAGCGCCGTGGAGCACATCCAGGGCGCGGCCGACGACCAGAACCGTTTGACGGTCGAGACCATGGTGAACGGCCAGGGCCCGTTCCGCTTCGTCGTCGACACCGGCGCGGACCGCAGTGTGATCTGCGACGACCTCGCCAAGTCGCTCGGCCTACCGGCGGATGAGGACATGATCGTCGAAGGCATAGCGCGCTCTATGCCCGCTCCGTCCGCGCGCCTCGACCGGCTTCAGATCGGCCGCGTGGTGATGACCGATCTCGTGCTGCCGACGCTGCCGCGCAGCTGGCTGGGCGGCGACGGTTATCTCGGCCTCGACGTGATCGACCGCCAGGCCGTCACCTTCGATTTCCAGAACCATCGCCTCGCCATTGCCCCGTCCGACAGGATCACGGACTGGGTGCCGGTCGCCGACGGCGCCGTGGTGCGGGTCGACGGCAGCCATGGCAGGCTCACTGCGGTGAATTGCTCGGTCGATGGCGTCAAGGCTTACGCATTTGTCGATTCCGGTGCGGAGATCTCCATCGGCAATTCCGCGTTGTTCGACGCCCTGGCGAAGGAAGGCGGCAAGTACCTCAACGACAGCATCGTGCAGCTTCTGGGCGTCACCGGCGGCGCCGCGCAGGGCCGCATCATGGGGATTGAGTCGATCAAGCTCGGCTCGATCCGCTTTGTTCATTCCGCGCTGGTGATCTCCGACCTGCCGATCTTCGAGCTGTGGGGGCTGGAGAATAAGCCGGCGCTGTTCATCGGCATGAATTTCCTGCGTCAGGTCTCCTCGGTCACGATCGACTACGGCCGCAAGGAGCTGCGTTTCAGGCTGGCCGAAGCCGCCCGGATAGCCCGCAACGCCTGAGGGGCAGCCATGACCTCCATCGTCTCGCGCCGGCGGCTTCTTTCGACGGGAACCGCCGCGCTGACGCTGGCGCCGTCGGCTGCGCGCGCTGCTGCGCCGCCGCCGGTGACCGAGAAGATCCAGGGCGCACCGGACGACGTCGACCGCCTGACCATTCCCACGACGATCGACGGCAAGGGGCCGTATCGGTTCCTGGTCGACACCGGCGCAGACCACACGGTGATCGCCGACAATGTCGCGCAGTCGTTGGGGTTCGCGCGGGGCGAGGACGTGATCGTGCAGGGCATCACGTCGGCAATTCCCGCCCAGACCGTGCAGCTGCGCAATCTCGCCTTCGGTCCGGTGCAGATCGAAAGCCTCGTCACACCGGTGCTGCCGCGCGCCGATCTGGAGATCGACGGCTATCTCGGGCTCGATGTGATCGACGGGCGCCGGGTGGTATTCGATTTCCAGAACCACGCGCTGTCCATCGCACGGGCGGAGTCGGGCCTGTTCCCCGCGCGTGTCCGTTCGGATGAGGCGCTGGTGCCAGCTTCCGGCCAGTCGGGCCGCCTCACCGCGGTGAACTGCCATGTCGACGGCGTGCACGCCTGCGCCTTCATCGATTCCGGTGCGGACTGTTCGATCGGCAACAGCAAGCTGTTCGATGCACTGAAGGACCATGACGGCCGGGACTATGTCGGCAACGATCTGGTGTGGCTGACCGGCGTCACCGGCGCTATGGCTTCCGGCCGGCTAACCACGATCGGCAGGCTCAAGGTCGGGCGCCTCAACTTTACCGACAGCGCCCTGATCATCTCGGACCTGCCGATTTTCGACGTCTGGGGCCTCTCCGATCACCCGGCGATGTTCCTCGGCATGAACTATCTGAAGCAGACATCGGCCGTTACGATCGACTATGGTCGCAAGGAATTGCGTTTCCGGATCGCGGATGAGCAGCCGCGGCTGACGCGCGCTTGAGGGATGGTCGTTGAGGCTTTCAGGAAGAATCGCGCTCGTCACGGCCGCCGGCGCAGGTATCGGCCGCGCCACGGCTCTCGCTTTCGCCGCGGAAGGCGCCCATGTCCACGCCACCGACATAGACGAGACGGCGCTGAAGACGCTGACCGAACCCAACATCCGCACCAGCCGTCTGGACGTTCGTGACGAGACCGCCGTCACCGAGTTCTTCGGCCGTCTCGACCGCTGCGACATTCTCTTTAACTGCGCGGGCATCGTGCCCAACGGCACGGTGCTGGACAGCGACGTGGCGACGTTCGCGAATGCCTGGGACCTCAACGTGCTGTCGATGGTGCGCACCATCCGCGCGTCACTGCCGGGCATGCTGGCGAAGAAGCACGGCACGATCGTCAACATGTCGTCGGTGGCGTCGTCGATCACCGGCGTGCCCAACCGCGCGGCCTACGGCACGACCAAGGCGGCCGTGATCGGCCTCACCAAGTCCATCGCGGCGGATTTCGTTCGGCAGGGCATCCGCTGCAACGCGATCTGCCCCGGCACCGTCGACACGCCCTCACTGCAAGGCCGTCTCGCCGCCCAGCCCGATCCCGCCGCGGCGCTGCAGTCCTTCCTCGCCCGCCAGCCGATGGGCCGCTTCGGCAAGGCGGAAGAGATCGCCGCGCTCGCCGTCTACCTCGCCAGCGACGACGCCGCCTTCGTCACCGGCCAGACGTTCACGATTGATGGCGGATGGACGACGTAAGTTTCTTCCCCGTAAACGGGGAGGGAAATCATGAGATCACGTCCCGTTTCAGGTCCGGAAACACCTTCCCAACCTTGCCGAGCAGATAGTTGCCATAGGTCCCGCGGAAATCGTGTACCGACTCGCGGTCCCAGCGCGTCTCGCGGTCGTCCTGTGCCACGGCGCGCGCGGGCAGGGGTACGATCTCCGCCTCCCAGCCCGGATCGAAGAAGAACGGAAACGACAGCCGCCCGCGCCGGCTCGTGTTCTTCGCGCGATGCGGCGTCGAGCGGTAAAGCCCGCCCGTCAGCCGGTCCAGCATGTCGCCGATGTTGCACACCAGCGTGTCGGGGATCGGCGGCGCCTCGATCCATCCATCCGGCGACTTCACCTGCAACCCGCCCGCATCGTCCTGCGCCAGCAAGGTCAGCAGGCCGTAGTCGGTGTGCTCGCCGACGCCCCATTGCTCTGACCCCGCCACGTCGGGCGGATAGTGGAAGATGCGGAACAGGATGGTCGGATCACCCGTGTAGTGCTGCCGGAAATACTGAGCGTCCAGCCCGAGGCTCAGCGCGATGCCCTCCATGATCGCATGCGCCGCGCGCGTGTTGGCCGCGAGATAGTCGAGCACCGCGTCGCGCAATCCAGCCGGCCGGACGGGCCACTGGTTCGCGCCATGCATCGGCACGCCAGTCCGCACGCGCGGATCGTCAGCCGCCAGTTCGCTGCCGAAATAGATCCCCTCCTTGCGGTCGGGCTTGCCGCTGGTCAGCTCGCCGCCGACCGGAAAGAAACCGCGCCAGGCACGCCCGCCCTTCGCCATGGCGATGCGCATCTTCTCGTCTTCCGGCAGCGCGAAAAATTCCCGCGCCAGCGCGTCAAGCCGCGCCGCGTCCACGCCGGTTCCGCGCGCATAGAAGAAGCCGTTGTTCCGGCAGGCCGCGCCGATCGCGTCGGCCACCTTCCGCCGCGCCGGCGCATCGCGGCCAAAGAGTGGCGCAACGTCAATTACCGGCAATGTCTTCTGCATCATTCGAGTTTGCACCGTCCGCGGACCATCGTGCTAGCCTTGCGCTCATGAAAAACTGCGATCTCATTGTCATAGGCGGCGGCATCGGCGGCAGCGCGCTCGGCGCCGTGATGGCGAAAGCCGGCAAATCCGTCCTGCTGCTTGAAGCGTCCACGAAATACGAAGACCGCGTGCGCGGCGAATGGATCGCACCCTGGGGCGTGACCGAGACCAGGCGGCTGGGCCTCTACGACTTGCTGGTGAAGGCCGGCGGCCATCACCTCGCGCGCCACGTCACCTATGATGAGACACGTGACCCCGCGGAGTCCGAGGCCCGCACCATGCCGCTCGCCATCTTCGCGCCGGACGTGCCCGGTCCGCTCTGCATCGGCCATCCGCACCACTGCCAGACCCTGTTCGGCGAGGCCGCGCGCAGCGGCGTCGAGGCCCTGCGCGGCGTGCGCGTCACGCGCATCACGCCGGGTGCCGCCCCGTCGGTGGCCTACGAACACAATGGCGCCATGCACGAAGCGAAAGCGAAGCTGCTGATCGGCGCCGATGGCCGCATGTCTGCTGCCCGCGAAGCCGCCGGTATCAAGCTCCACCAGGACAAGCCGCATCACTGGTTCGCCGGTCTCCTGATCGAAGGCGCTGCCGGCTGGGCCGACGATCTGCAGGCTATCGGCACCGAGGGCGATTTCGGTTTCCTCGCCTTCCCGCAGGGCAAGGGCAAGGTCCGCGTCTACGGCGGCTACGCGCTTGACCAGCGCAAACGCTTCAGCGGCGACGACGGCGCGCGCCGCTTCCTCGACGCCTTCCGCATGAAGTCCTCGCCGAACAACGAAGCGCTGGCGGCCGCCAATCCGGCCGGCCCGCTGTTCAGCTATTTCAACAACGATTCCTGGACCGATCGGCCCTTTGGGGAAGGCATCGTGCTGGTCGGCGACGCCGCCGGCTGGAACGACCCGATCGTCGGCCTCGGTCTCTCCATCACCTACCGCGACGTGCGCGTCGTGACCGATATCCTGAAGGCCTCCGCCGACTGGTCGGAACGCGCCTTCGCTCCGTATGCGGAGGAACGCACCGAGCGCATGCGCCGCCTGCGCTTCGCCGCCATGCTCCAGGCAGGCCTCGACATGGAGTTCGGCGACGAAGCGCGCGAGCGCCGCCGCCGCTACCACGAAGCCGCAGCCGCCGATCCGACCCTCGGCATGCACGGCTTCGCCGTCATGGGCGGCCCCGAGATGGCGCCCGCCGAAATCTTCACCGACGCCCACCGTATCCGCGTGCTGGGCGCCTAAGGAGCCGCGATGGACCTCGAGAAATTCAACACCGACTGGCTGAAGGCCTGGAGCGGCAAGGACGTGCCGAGGCTCGTCGCATTCTACAGCGCCGATTGCGACTACAAGGACCCGCAGACCGCCGCCGGCATCAAGGGCCACGACGCGCTGCGCACGTACCTTACTGGCCTGTTCGCTGCGATGCCGCCTACCACCTACACGCCGGAAGAGATCTGGCCCACCCACAACGGCTATTGCGGCCGCTGGTATGCGAAGATCGGTGCCAACGGCGAGCACGGCAGGATGCGGGGCTTCGACCTCGTCGTGCTCAAGGACGGCAAGATCGCGCTCAATGAGGTGTACGTGCACCAGTTGCCGGCGTGACCGGCATCCCGATCATTCGTCCGGCCGCGATCACGCCGGACTGGCTTGCGAAGGTCCTGTGCCACGGCGGCGTCGACGCGACCGTGCGTGGCTTCACGGCAAAGAACGTCGGCACCGGCCAGATCGGACAGAGCGTCAAGTTCACACTGGACTACGCCGGCGCACCGCCCGATGCACCCGCTTCGCTCGTTGGAAAATTCCCGTCGCCGGAAGCCGACAGCTTCAACACCGGCGTCGTGCTCGGCAACTACATCCGCGAGGTGAATTTCTACAAGCATCTCGCTCCCACAGCGCTGATCTCCACACCAAGGGTCTACTTCACCGACGTCGACCCCACGACCAGCGAGTTCGTCCTGATGATGGAAGACCTCGCGCCGGCAGAGCAGGGCGACCAGCTGAGGCACTGCACGATCGAACAGGCGCGCCTCGCCGTATACGAGGCGGCCAATCTGCATGGCTCGCACTGGGACGATCGGCGCATCGAGGACTTGGCCTGGGTCAGCGGAACCCGCGCCGCTGGCCAGCGCGGCTCTGCCGATCCCAACGCCGTCCTCAATCTGTGGAAGGCGTTTTGTGCCCGCTACAACGAACGCCTGGGCGACGACACGCGCCACATCGGCGACACCTTCATCGCCAATTTCGACAGGTACAACGCGCTCTACACCGGCCCGAAGTCGCTGGTGCACATCGATTACCGGCCGGACAACATGATGTTCGCCACGCCGGCCGGCGGCAAACCGCTCACCGTGCTCGACTGGCAGTCGCTCGCCTTCGGGCCCGGTATCACCGACGTCGCCTATTTCCTGGCCGGGGCGCTGCCGCGCGACCAGCGCCGCGCACTGGAGCGGGAATTCCTTCTCGAATACCATGAGCGCCTGAAGCAGTTGGGCGTGAAGGACTACGGCTTCGACACGCTGTGGCGCGACTACCGAAGTCGCGCGTTTGGGCTCTTCACCGTTGCGTTCTACGCATCGATGATGGTGACTCAGACCCCGCGCGGCGATGATATGTTCATGGCCATGATCCGCAGCGCATCCGATCAGATCCTCGACCTGGATTCGCTGTCCTTCCTGAAGTGAGGGAGCAAACCATGGATAAGGTCTGCGTCATCACCGGCGTTGGTCCAGGCACGGGCGCGGCACTGGCGCGCCGGTTCGCCGCCGGTGGGTACAAGGTCGCGATGCTTGCCCGAAACCCGGACCGCCTCGCCGAACTCGAGCGCGCAATTCCGGGTAGCAAGGCCTATGCCTGTGACGTCTCTGTCGAAGCGAACGTGCGCGATACCGCCGATGCCGTCACACGAGATCTCGGTCCCGCCGACGTCGTGATCCACAACGCGGTGGGCGGGGCCTTCGGCACGTTCCTCGACATCAAGCCCGAGGTTCTGAATGCCAACTTCCAGACCAACACGATGGGCCTTCTCTATCTCGCCCAGGCCTTGGTCCCCGCCATGATCGCGCGCGGCCGCGGCGCCCTGATCGCAACCGGCAATACTTCCGCCCAGCGCGGCCGCGCGGCCTTTGCTGGCTTCGCGCCCACCAAGGCTGCCCAGCGCATCCTGGCCGAAGCCATTGCCCGCGACGCCGGACCGAAGGGCGTGCACGTCGCCTATGTCGTGATCGACGCGGTGATCGACCTCGCGTGGACCCGCGAGCGCTTCAAGGATCGCCCCGACGACTTCTTTATCAAGCCGGCAGCGATCGCCGATGAGATATTCCACCTCGCCCACCAGGACCGAAGCGCCTGGAGCTTCAACGTCGAAGTCCGCCCCTTCAAGGAAGTGTGGTGATCGCGGTCGCGCCCGCCATGTATGCGAGAAAACCATGACGCCACGCGATGCGCTGATTGTCCTGCTTAATTTCGTTCCTTGCTGCGCGGCGGCGGAGCAAAAGCCGTACGATCCGGTTTGGGTCCCGCCTAAGCTCATCGCCTATCACAACAAGGCACATACCATCAGCTGCGACCTCAGCCTGCCGAGTGATGCCTTTCAGAGCACAAACGTCATCCACGTTGAATACAACAACCTCGTGAATCCGGATGGCACCACCAAGTCGGTTGTTGTCCGGGAAGACAGCGGAATGCCAGACGTCGCTCCGGCGCTCGTTTCTTGTGCGATGAACTGGCTATTTGTACCAGCGACCATCGACGGCAAGGCGGTGGAAGCGACCTCTACAACGTACGTGACAACCAGCCATATGGGCTTCAGCCACTAGGGCGTCGGTGCCTGGTTTGGCGGGTCGCGGCGCTTGGTGTGCGAGACCGCCGACATGATGCCCAAGCCGACCACCACCAGCGCACCGACGATGATCCAGGTCTGCGGGATGTGTACCAGATAAGCCGCATAGATCAGCCCGGCCAGCAGCACGAAGAATCCGATGACGTACAGCGCGAACGCAGACATGGCGGTGCTCAAAGATGGCTCCGCTGTGAGAACGTGTGCCTGCCGTCAAAGTTCCTGCACGCGCCGGGAACTCACACCCCGAACACCCGCCTTGCATTCTCACCCAGCACCGCCGCCTGCCGCGCCGGCGAGAGCTCTGCTACTGCGCGACGGATCTGCTGCGGCGCCTCGAGATACGAATCGACGTGCGGATAATCGCTGCCCCACAGGATGCGATCCTCGCCGACGAGGTCGAGCATCGCGCCGATGGTGCGCTCTTCGGGCTCCGCCACGAAATAGCAGTTGCGCCTTGCGTATTCGCTCGGCTTCAGCTTCGTGCCGCCGAAGCGGCCGTATTTCTCGTCCAGCCGGTCCATCAGATAGGCGGCCCAGCCGCAGCCCGCTTCCACGCTCACGATCTTGAGCTCCGGAAACCGCTCGAACAGCCCGTCCACCACCATCGCCGCCATCGCCGGGATCATCTGGCCGGTCGCGCCCAGCCCGAAGGTGAACACCGATCCCGGCCGCGTCATGTGCCACGCCCCGAACGAACCCGCACCCGCCGTGAAGCGCACGATCACGTGCAGACAGCCGGGAATGCCCGCCTCCTCACATAGCCCCCAGATCGCGTCGTAGTGCGGATCGCTTGGCCGCCGTCCGTCGATCACCTCGGGCGGCACGAACAGTCCGCGGAAGCCGCGCTTGATGCAGTGCGCCAGCTCGCGTGCCGCCTCGCCGCGATCGTGCCAGTTGATGAGCGCGATCGGGATCGCGCGTCCGCGCGCAGCTTGCACGAACTCAGCCTGCCAGCGGTTGTAGGCGCGGCAATAGGCGTTCGCGAGCGCCATGTCTTCCGTGGGAAACGGCAGGATGCCGATGGTCGGAAACAGTACGCCGCGATCCACGCCCCACGCATCCAGCAGCTTGATCCGCGCCGCCGGGTCATAGCTTGCGGGCTCGCAGCCGTCCGTATAGCGGTTGCTGGTCGTGAACAGCTGTGTTGCGGGAAGATGCGCGCCTCCCAGGCCGGCGAGCACGCCTGCCAGCACCGACTGCTCGCCGATGATCAGGTGCTCGATCCCGTCGCGCACCTCGATGCGGATCGCGCGGTCGCGGAATTCCGGTTCGAGATATTTCTGCCAGAGATCGGCCGGTTCCATCACATGGCTGTCGCAGTCGATCACCAGGCCCATGGTTCTAGAACCCGTGAAACGTCGCGAAGCTCTCGACCGGTTCGCGCTCCGCCACCAGGGTGTTCACCGGATGACTGTCGTCGGCATAGCCGAGCGAAATCCCCGCGATGATGTACTCGTCTTCCGGCACGTTCAGGATCCGCCGCGTCACCGTCCAGTAGTTATTCCACGCGCCCTGCGCGCAGGTGTCCAGCCCCTTCGCCTTCGCTGCCAGCATGAAGGTCTGCATGAACATCCCGACATCGACATAGCTCATGCGGTCCAGTTCCTTGTCCACCGTGAAGATCAAGCCCACCGGCGCATCGAAGAACTTGTAGTTGCGGCCCCACTGCGCCCAGTTCGCCGCCTGGTCGCCCTTCGGGATGCCGATCAGGCCGTACATCTCCTTGCCCAGCTTGCGCATGCGGCCCTGGTACGGTTCCTTGCGCTTGTTCATGCGCGGAAATTCGGCGCGCACGTCCTCGGGATTGGTCTCGCGATGCGCCAGCACCTCTTCCTCGAGCCGCCGCCGCACGGCACCCGCCACCACATGCACTTTCCACGGCTGGATGTTCGTGCCCGACGGCGCCCGCGAAGCGAGCACCAGCAATTCCTCCACCAGCGCCCGCGGCACGGGGTCGGGCCGGAAAGCGCGCACGGACTTGCGCGCGTGCAGCGCGTCGATCAGATGCACGGCGTACGCTCCTACTCCGCGGCGACCTTGGCGCCGTGCAGCTCGAAGTCTGCCGGGTTCGGCTTCTGGGTCGCGTTCCAATAGTCTACCAGCGGATATGGCCAGTTCTGGGACACGCGGCCCTTCTTGTTCTTGTACCAGCTCGTCACGTTGGGCGAACCCCACGCCATCTTCTTGTTGGTCTCGTCGACGTGCACGTTGAACTTGTCGTGCACGTCCTTCTTCACCTCGATCGACGCGGCATTGGACTTGAGCAATAGCTCGATCAGCCCCTGGATGTACCTCATCTCGCATTCGGAGAAGAAGATGATCGAGCCGTTCACCACGATGTTGGTGTTCGGGCCGTACATGATGAACAGGTTTGGGAAGTTCGGCACCGTGATGCCCAGATAGGCGCGTGCGTCCCCGTTCCACTGTTCGTGCAGATCGATGCCGCCCTTGCCCTTGAACTTCATCGGCGCCAGGAACTCCGACGCGGTGAAGCCGGTGCCGTAGATGATCACGTCGACGTCGATCTGCCGCCCGCTCTTGGTCTTCAGCCCCGTCGCGTTGATCTCCGCGATCGGGTCGGTGACGGTCTCGACGTTCGGCCGCTTCAGCGCCGCCAGCCACACGCCATTGTCGCGCACGCTGCGCTTGCCGCCGGGCGGATAGTTCGGCGTCGCCGCCGCCTGCAATTCCGGCCGGCCCTCTAGCTGCGAGTGCGTGTACTGCGTCAGCATCTCGCGCAGCATGTCGTTCTGCGCACCGACCGAATCCTTGCGCCCGCTCCAGCCCTCGTCTGCCTTGACGAACTCATAGATGCCGTCGGTCAACATCCACCAAAGCCAGAAGCGGTACCACTTCGCATAGAAGGGCACGTGCTTCAGCAGCCACTTCTTCCCGTCCTCGACCTTGTCGTGATAGTTCGGCGTGGGTCCCAGCCACGGCGCCGTGCGCTGGAATACGGTCAGATGCGCCACCTCCGGCGCGATCTCCGGCACGAACTGGAACGCGCTCGCGCCGGTGCCGATCACCGCCACGCGCCTGCCCTTCAGGTCAATCGAGTGGTCCCATGTCGCGGAGTGGAAATACTTTCCCTTGAAATCCTTGACGCCCGGAATGTCCGGCAGGCGCGGCCGCGACAACTGCCCCACCGCCGTGATCACGACGTTCGAGGCGATGGTCTCTTCCTTGCCGTCCGCATGCCGCACCCGCGTGTTCCACGTCGCGCGGCGCTCGTCATAGACGCTTTCGATTACTTCCGTCCTGAACTGGATGTGCGGGCGCAGGCCGTACTTGTCCGCCACACCCTGGAAGTACTTCCAGAGCAACGGTTGGGTCGAGAAGTGATACGGCCAGTCGTGGTTCGGCTCGAACGAATACGAATAGAGATGGTTCGGATTGTCGACGCGGCAGCCGGGATAGGAGTTTACCATCCAAGTGCCGCCGACATCGGCGTTCTTCTCGATCACGACGTAGTCGATGCCCGCCTGCTTCAGGCGGATCGCCGCCAAAAGCCCCGACATGCCCGCGCCGACGATCAGCACCTTGAAATCATGCTTCTTGCCCGCCGGGATCGCGTCCAGCCCCACGACCTTCTTGTGGTCCTTGTCGTCCAGCGCCAGCTCGTCTTCCAGGAACGGGATGTAGCGCTCCGGGATTTCCGCGCCCGCGACGAAGCCCATGATCTTGTGCACCGTGTCGCTCGACAGCGCCGTGATCTTCGCCTTGCCGTCGCGCAGGTTCCTGAGCGCCGCCAGCGCCTTCGCCTTGGTCGAGGCCATCTGGTCCGGCGTCAGTCCGCCCTGGCCGTCGCCGAAGAAGTCATAGACGGGCTTGATGTCGCCGGTGACCAGGCTCTCGTCGCCCGTGATGTGCACCAAGGCGGCGATCAGGCTCGGCAGATGCGCCTGCTCGATGGCGGCGGCAATGGCGGCGTCGTTTTCCGTGATCGGCGCGATGTCCGTCATGGGCTTTTCTCCCGGGATTTTCCGGAAGTCTAGCCCAGCCACGGCGCAAGGGTAGGGGTTATGCCGCTACGTCAACCGCGCGAACCGCGACAAGTTCAATTTGCCCACCAGATCATCTCCTCGCCCGGCTTTCCGGGATAGGAAAGCGGCCGGTCGATCGCCTGCGGTCCGAGCAGCAGCGAAGGCCAGAGCGGCTTGTGCTGCGTGGCGCTGATCGCCCGCAGTTCCTTCTCCAGGGTCTCGGCTTCCGCCCTGTCGGATAGCGCGAGGTTCACCTTCTCCGTTGGATCGCTGTTGAGGTCGTAGAGCCAGACCTTGCGATAGGGCTTGTCCATGACCTGGATCTTCCATTCGCCGTCGAGCAGCGTGGCGTAGGGGCCGGACCGCCAGAACAGCGTCTTGTGCGGCGCGCCCACCGCGTTGGTGCCCGTCACGAACGGCAGAAGATTGACGCCGTCGATCTTGCGGTCCGTCGGTAGCGGCGCGCCGGCTATGGCCGCGGCGGTCGCAAAGATGTCGACATGCGCCACGGGCCTCGCATAGGTCGTCCCCGGCGTGATCTTTCCCGGCCAGCGCATGAAGAACGGCACGTGGATGCCGCCCTCGAAGAACGTCGCCTTCCAGCCGCGATAGGGTTTGTTGATGTTGGGCAGGCCAATGTAGTACGCGCCGCCATTGTCCGACGTGAAGATCACCAGCGTATTGTCGTCGATCCCGTCGCGCTTGAGCGCGTCCATAACCTTGCCGACATTGCGGTCCAGCGCGCGCAGCATCGCCGCGTAGACGCGCAGGCGATGGTCCTTGATCTGCGGCAGGGCATCGTAGTCTGACCTCAGCGCCTGGAGCGGCGTGTGCACCGCGTTGAACGCGAGGTACATGAAGAACGGCCGGTTGCGGTTGGCGTGGATCGCTTTCACGGCCTCGTCGCCCAGATAGTCGGTCATGTATTCCGACGGCTGGAAGTGCCGCCCGCCGTTGTTTTCGACGGCGAACACCAGGTTGGCCCACAGGAACTTGTCGATCGGGTCGAAGTCCTGTCGCGACTCCTCGATGTCCGGATCGCCGAGGTTCGCGTAGAGCGACGCCCCCGGATAGAACATCAGCGTCTCGTCGAAGCCCCTGGCCTCCGGTCTGCTGTCCGCCGTGCCGCCCAGGTGCCACTTGCCGAAGCCCAGCGTGTGATATCCGGCGTCTTTCATCAGCTTCGCGATCATGATCTCGCTGCCGGGCACGGTCAGCAGGTTGGCATCCGTCGGCACAGCGTCCTCGTCCTGCGCGTTGAAGATGCCCTGCGTACCGTCGGCGTACTTGTAGGTCGCGACCAGCCGCTCGAACTGCTTCGGCGCCGGGGTGAACTCGAACCCGAAGCGCGTCGCATAGCGGCCCGTCATGATCGCGGCGCGCGACGGCGCACAGGTGGCGTTGCCGGCATAGCCGTTGGTGAAGGTCACGCCCTGATGGCTGATCGCGTCGATATGCGGCGTCGGCATTGTGCCGCCCGCCACGCCGCCGCCGTTGAACGACGGGTCGTTGAAGCCGAGATCGTCGGCCAGGATGAACACGACATTGGGCTTGCGCGGCCCGGCCGGTGCCGTCGCCGGTCCCTGCGCCCATGTCACAGGCTGATTGGGCCGCACCGGGTCACGCAGCCGCCCGATAATGCCGGGCAGGTAGTACCAGTACTGCTGGAACTCCACGTATCCGGCGGCGGCCACGACTGCGACCACGCCCAACGCAATCCAGCGCTTTCTGATTGCCATTCCACCCTCCCGCCCATGGCACAGCTCTAGCACGGTCCGTCAGAAATGAGAATTGCAATTCCGATATCCGGGACCGGGTCAAAACGCTCGAACCGATACTGAAGAGAGCGCGGCATTCGCCCGCGCGGCGCGCCCACTAATTGTCTTGTCGTCGAAGCAAGCCACAATGCGCAGAGCGAGGTTCATGACATGTCCCGCCTTGTCCGCGACGTCGGTGCCGTCATCGCTGCCAAGCTGGTCGTTCTGGCCGCGCTGTACCTTTGCTTTTTCGCCGAACGCCCGCCGCACGACGCACCCGCCACCGCCGCGCATATCATGGGAGAGCGCTAGATGGACATCGTCATCCTCTCGCGCCTGCAATTCGCGATCACCGCGCTTTATCACTTCCTTTTCGTGCCGCTGACGCTCGGGCTGGCCCTGATCCTGGTGATCATGGAGACGGTCTATGTCATGACCGGGCGCACGATCTGGCGCGACATGACCAGGTTCTGGGGCACACTGTTCGGCATAAACTTCGCCATGGGCGTCGCCACCGGCGTCACCATGGAATTCCAGTTCGGCACCAACTGGGCCTATTACGCGCACTATGTCGGCGACGTGTTCGGCGCGCCGCTCGCGATCGAGGGCCTGATGGCCTTCTTTCTCGAAGCCACGCTGGTCGGCCTGTTCTTCTTCGGCTGGAACCGCCTGAGCAAGGTCGCACACCTTGCGGTGACAGCGCTGGTCGCTATCGGCAGCCAGTTCTCTGCCCTATGGATTCTGATCGCCAACGCCTGGATGCAGTTTCCCATCGGGGCGAAATTCAACCCCGACACCATGCGCATGGAGGTCACCGACTTCCAGGCGATCCTGTTCAACCCGGTGGCGCAGGCGAAGTTCGTGCACACGGTTGCGGCAGGCTACGTGACAGGCTCGATGTTCGTGCTGGCGATCAGCGCGCTCTACGTGATGCAAAAGCGATTCCGCCCGCTGGCGCTGCGGTCGATGACGGTCGCCGCCAGCTTTGGCCTCGCCGCCGCGCTCTGCGTTGTCGTGCTGGGTGACGAGAGCGGCTACACGGCGAGCGAGAACCAGAAGATGAAGATCGCCGCCATCGAATCGATGTGGGACACCGAGCCCGCGCCCGCCAGTTTCACGCTGATCGGCATTCCCGACCGCGAAGGACGCAAGACCGACTATGCGGTGAAGATCCCATGGGTACTCGGCCTCATCACCACGCGCTCTGTCGACAAGCAGGTCCCCGGCATCAACGGCCTCGTGAAGCTGGCGGAAGAGCGCGTCAGGAACGGCCTGGTCGCCTACGACACGCTCAACAGGCTGCGCGCCGACCGCAACAACGCCGATCTGCGCCGGCAGCTCGATGCCCACGTCGCCGACCTGGGCTACGCGCTGCTGCTCAAGCGCTACCGCCCGGATATCGAGAACGCCACGCCGGACGACATCGCCCGCGCCGCCTTCTCGACCGTGCCGGACGTGCCGGTGCTTTTCTGGGCCTTTCGTCTGATGGTCGGCTGCGGTATCTGGTTCATCCTGCTTTTCGGCACGGCGTTCTATTTCAGCGCGACGCGGAAGCTCGACCGCTACAAGACGTTCCTGTGGGCCGCGCTGCTCAGCCTGCCGCTGCCATGGCTCGCGATCGAACTCGGCTGGATCGTCGCGGAATACGGGCGCCAGCCCTGGGCGATCGAAGGCGTGCTGCCGACCTTCCTCGGGGTCTCCGGCACTGACGCACACAACGTGCTGTTCAGTCTGCTGGGCTTCACCGTGTTCTATTCCGGCCTCGCGGTCGCCGACGCCTATCTGATGGTGAAGTACATCCGTCTTGGTCCTGACGGGACGCTCGGTCATTCCGTCGCTGCGCCCGGCGCGATCGATGAGGCGCCCGCACGCGTTGCGCGCAGAGGGGCAATGAAATGAGCTACGAACTCCTGCGTCTCACCTGGTGGGCCTTGCTGGGCGCGCTGCTTGTCGGTTTCGCGGTAATGGATGGTTTCGACCTCGGCAGCGCCATCCTTTCGCCGTTCGTTGCGAAGAACGACGCCGAACGCCGCCAGCTTCTCAACACCATTGGTCCGGTTTGGGAAGGCAACCAGGTTTGGCTGATCGTCGGCGGAGGTGCGACCTTTGCCGCATGGCCGACGCTCTACGCCGCCTCGTTCTCAGGCTTCTATCTGGCGATGTTCGCCGTGCTGGCGGCGTTGATCTTCCGTCCCCTCGCTATCGTCTATCGCAGCAAGATCGCGGACCGGCGCTGGCGCGCCTGGTGGGACGGCGTGCTGTTCGTCACCGGGCTCGTGCCCTCCATCATTTTTGGCGTCGCCTTCGGCAACCTGTTCTGCGGCGTCCCGTTCGGCTTCGACGCCGACCTGCGTTTCCAGTCGCAGATCACGTTGCTCGGCCTGCTGCGTCCGTTCCCGCTGGCGGTCGGCCTGACCAGCCTCGCGATGATCGCGCTGCACGGTTCCACCTGGCTATCGATGAAAGCCGACGGCACCGTCGGCCAGCGCGCTCGCGCTCTGATCCCGTTCCTCGTGGCCGCCTTCGTTGTCCTCTTTATTGCGGACGGTGTCTGGCTCCGCGCCCTTGATGGCTTCAACATCGCGGCCGGCCTCGCGCACGATGGCCCGTCCAACCCGGTTCTGAAGACGGTGGTACGGACCGGCGGCGGCTGGTTCGCCAACTATCACGCCAACCCGCTGCTCTGGCTCGCGCCCATCCTCGCGCTCTTGGGCGCCCTCGCGGCCACGCTACTGCGCAGCCGTCCGCTCGTCGCCTTCCTCGGTTCGGCGCTGACCGCGGCTGCGACCGCCGCCACAGCCGGCCTCGCGCTGTTTCCGTTCCTGCTGCCGTCCTCGAGCCACCCGAACGCCAGCCTCACGGTCTGGGACGCATCCTCCAGCAAGATGACACTCGCGGTCATGCTCGCGGTGACGCTGTTCTTCCTGCCGCTCATCGTCCTTTACACCGGCTGGGTCTTCCGCGTGATGCGGGGACCCGTGAAGGCCGAAGACATCGCCAACGACCACGGCGCCTACTAGGAGGCAACCATGTGGTATTTCTCGTGGATACTCGGGCTGGGCTTCGCGGTCGCCTTCGCCGTTCTCAACGCCATGTGGGTCGAATTCGACCACGACGACGAGGGGACGTAATCCCTACAGTCCCGCCGCGTTGATCAGGAACTGCCGCTTCGGGTCGTCCTGCATCGCCTTCACGCCGTTGCGGATCGTGTACGCCCCGTCCGGCGCATATTGCAGGATGTAGGCCTTGCGCACAGAGCCCGCCTTCAGGTTCGGACCGGTGCGGTGTGGCGCGAGCGACGAGAACGCGATCACGTCGCCGGCCTTGCCCGGCACGCACACCGCGTCGTCGGCCCGCTCGATGCACTTGAACCCGATCGGCGTCAGCCAGTGCTCCAGCGTGCCACCCTTGTGCAGCTTGGGCGCGATCCACGGGCAGCCGTTCTCGTCGTCGACATCGACGAGCGGAATCCACAGCGTCAGATACTGCTGCGGCTCGATGAAAGTGTAGCCGTTGTCCTGGTGCCACGGGAATTCCTGCGCCTTGCCCGTCTTCTTGTAGACCGACTGGTCCCAGTACAGCCGCACATCGCCGCCGATCAGGTCATGGCAGATCGCCTGGATCTTCGGATGCGCCGCGAACCGCCTCAGCACATCCGACTTCGTTACGATGTGAGTCGTGAACGTGATGACGTCCGCTTCGGAGATCGAGATACGCCCGCCCATGCTGCGCAGGTGATCCTCCGCCTTGGCCTCCAGCGGATCGATCGCCGCAATCACCTCGGCCACCTTTGCCGGCGTGAACACGCCCTCCAGCTTCACGAATCCTTCGTCGTTGAAGTGCCGGTACTGTGCCTCCGTCAGCGCCTGCAGGTCATGCGGCTCCGGCATCGACCAGGTGAAATCTTGATTCAAAGGATGCGCTTTGGGCTGACGCGGAGCGGGGTGGGCGGACATCGTGGACTTGGCCTGACGTTTTTGTTCTGCTCGGAGGATAACAGATCAAGCCGGTGCGCACATTGGGTTAGTGGGCGGCAATGTGCCCACCCGGCCAACAAAGAGAGGAACGCCATGGCAGCCATGCCGCGTTTGGACATCAAAGGCCGCTGGTTCGTGGATGAATTCGGCCGGCGCGTGATCCTGCGCGGCGTCAATCTTGGCGGCGACTGCAAGGTGCCGTATCCCGACGGCGGCACCCAGCACCCGAGCGATTTCTCAGACCACCGGACGGTCTCGTTCATCGGTCGCCCGTTCCCGCTGGCCGAAGCCGACGAGCATTTCGCCCGCCTCAAGCACTGGGGCTTCAATTGCCTGCGACTGCTGACCACTTGGGAAGCCGTCGAGCACGCCGGGCCCGACCAGTTCGACGAGGCCTATCTGGACTACTTCGCGCAGATCGCCCGCCGCGCCGGTGACTACGGTATGTACGTCTTCATCGACTTCCACCAGGACGTCTGGTCCCGGATGTCCGGCGGCGACGGCGCGCCCGGCTGGACGTTCGAAGCTGTCGGTCTCGACTTCACCAAATTCCATGAAGCCGGCGCCGCGCATGTGATGCAGTACAAGTACGACTACCAAAAAGGTGGAAGGCAGGACGGCTATCCGCAGATGACGTGGTCGTCGAACTACCGCCTCCCGGCCAACGCGATCATGTGGACGCTGTTCTTTGGCGGCGCGACATTCACGCCACAATTCATGATCGACGGCGTCAACGTCCAGGACTGGCTCCAGGACAAATACATCGGTGCCATGCGCGCCATTGCCGAACGCGTCGCGCGCCTGCCGCACGTCATCGGCTTCGACACGCTCAACGAACCGGGCGAGGGGTGGATCGGCGAGAAGCTGGTGCACGCCGAGGGCGAAGACACCACCGGCGTGGCCGCCATCATGCCCGGCCTTGCGATCAGCCCGCTCGATGCGCTGCTGGTCGCGCAGGGTGTGCCGCGCGATATTCCCGTCCGCGCGCTCGACCGCCAGACTTTCACCGTGAAGGAAACCGGCAAGCAGCGCCTCAACCCCGATGGCGTTTCGATCTGGCGGAGCGGCGCAACCGACCCGTTCGAGCTCGCCGGCGCCTACACCATGGTGGAAGGCGGCCAGCCGCTGCGCGAGGACTTCTTCACCCATCGCGACGGCCGCAAGCTCTCCATCGAGGCGGATTTCATGAACCCGTTCTTCCACCGCGTAGCGAATGCAATCCGCGCGGTGCGCGAAGACTGGATGGTGTTCGCCGAGGTCAGCCCCTTCCGCGCGTTCGCCGGCGAAGGCTTTGCGCCCGGCGCGCCCCCGCGCACGGTCAACGCCAGCCACTGGTACGACATCCAGACTCTGGTGGCGAAGAAGTTCGCACCGAAGGAGTTGCGCGCCGACCCTGACGATCGCGGCGCGCAGGAAGTCGTCGCCGGCAAGTACACGGCCCAGCTCGGCCACATCGCCAGGCTTGCCGACACACTGAGCGCCGACAGCGCGCCCACGCTGATCGGCGAGTTCGGCATCCCCTTCGATCTCAACGAGGGCAAGGCGTATCAGTCCTGGGCCGATGGCGACCGCTCATCGAAGCCGTGGCAAGAACACGAACTCGCGCTGCGCCTGATGTACGAGGCGATGGACCGCCTGCTCGTCTCCTCCACGCAGTGGAACTACACCGCCTCCAATCGCAACGATGCCGCCACCGGCGACAACTGGAATCAGGAAGACCTCTCGATCTACTCGAAGGATCAGAGCACCGGTCCCAACGATCCCTCATCCGGGGGCCGTGCGGTGAAAGGCTTCTCGCGCCCCTATGCACGCTGCATTCAGGGCGAGCCGCGCTCCTTGAAATTCGACCCCTTCACCCACACATTGGAGTTGTCGTTCGACGCCGATCCGATGCTGCGGGCTCCAACCGAAATTTTCGTCCCGCTCATCCACTTCCCGTCTGGCGCGAAAGTAGACGCGCCCAATTGCGATGCAGAATGGATCGGCCAGACCATTCTTCACCTGAGAGCGAAGACGGCGGGACCGAAGCTCGTCACCGTGACCCGTCTTTGAGGGGCCCTCTCTGCATTTTTCGACGGACAATTATGTTGCCGAAGCGGTGGTAAGACGCTGAAATGTTTGAGAAAATACCTGAAATCAGGGCGTCGGGGAGGGCGACAATGACTTGGCAAATCTGGAGCGCTTTCGTCCTGGTCGAGACGGCGCTGTGTCTGACGCCTGGCCCGGCAGTCCTGTTGGTGCTGAGCCAGGCATTGACCCGCGGCGCGCCGAAAGCGGTGTGGTCGATCACCGGCATCCTGGCTGCCAACACGGTCTACTTCATCCTGTCGGCAACCGGCGTCGGTGCGATACTGCTGGCATCCTATGACCTGTTCTTCGCGATCAAGTGGATCGGCGCGGCCTACCTGATCTGGCTCGGCGTCAGCGCCCTTCTCGGCAAGTCGAAGGTGCTTTCGATCCGCGCCGGCGATCCGAAACCGGCGCGCGGAAGCCGCCTGTTCCTGAACGGCTTCATCCTTCAGATGGCGAACCCGAAGGTGATCGTGTTCTTCACCGCGCTCCTGCCGCAGTTCATCAACCCGCACGCAGCGATTGTGCCGCAGGTCGCGATCCTTGCGGTCACGTCCGTGGTGATCGAGTTCACGGTGCAGCTCTTCTATGCCGTGCTGGCAGGTCGCGCTTCGCATCTCGCGGCGCAGCCGCGCTTTACCCGTATCACGAACGGTATCGCCGGCGGCCTTTTGATCGGCGCCGGCCTCGGCATGGCCGCGCTGCGTCGCGCCTAACGCGCGCCAACGAAAAGAGCAGCTAGGCGCGGATCAGCGACACGCCGCCATCGACAACAATGGTTGCGCCGATCACGTAGTCACCGGCGCGCGACGCGAGATAGATCGCGGCGCCCGCCATGTCTTCGTCGGTGCCGATGCGGCGCGACGGGATCACGCGCGAGACCATGTCGCCGCGATCGCGCGCGTCGCGGTTCATGTCGGAGGCGAAAGCACCTGGCGCGATGGAAGTCACCGCAATGTTGTCCTTGACAAGCCGCACCGCCATGCGTCGCGTCAGGTGGATAAGACCGGCCTTGCTCGCGTGATACGAATAAGTCTCCTGCGGATTGACCGCGATGCCGTCGATCGAGGCGATGTTGATCACCTTGGCAAGCCGCTCTTTGCTGCCGGCCGCCTTCAGCGCACCGTGCAGTGCCTGGGTCAGGAAGAACGGCGTCTTGACGTTCAGGTCCATGACCTTGTCCCAGCCGCTCTCGGGGAATTCGTCGAAGTCCGCGCCCCAGGCCGCACCGGCGTTGTTCACCAGGATGTCGAGCGTGCGCTCGTGCTTGAGATAGGCGTCGGCCATCGCCTTGGCGCCGTCGGCGCCCGACGCGTTCATGTTGATCGCGACGCAAGGTCCGATCTTGGACAGCTCGGCTGCGGTCTCCTCGAGCTGGCCGCCCTTGCGGGCCGAGATGTAGACCCGGGCGCCCGCATGCAGGAAACCCTCGGCAATCATTTTGCCGATCCCGCGGCTGCCGCCGGTGATCAGCGCCGTCTTTCCGGCCAGCGAAAACAGGTCTTTCATCGTCGACTCCTGCGAAGGAGGCGCGATGTTTTCCGGTCCCGCTGTTGCTGTCAAACAGCGCGGTCGCTATGACTTGGCGCAGAGAAATCAGGGGCTCTTGATGTCCGCCGATCCCGAACTGCTGCGCCTGCGGGACAGCATCGACAATATCGACGCAGCGCTGATCCACATGCTGGCGGAGCGCTTCAAGTGCACCCAGGCCGTCGGCCGCTACAAGGCGACGCACAACCTGCCGCCCGCCGATCCGGCGCGCGAGGATCAGCAGATTGCGCGCCTGCGCAAGCTCGCGACCGACGCCAAGCTCGATCCCGACTTCGCGGAGAAGTTCCTGAACTTCATCGTCAAGGAAGTGATCCGCCATCATGAGGCGATCCGCCAGCAGAAGGCGTAAGGCGCGGCCAGAAGGCGCAAGGCGGTGCATACCGGGTTACTGAAGCGGTTTTGCCGCGCTTGAAGGCGTGGCCGCCACCGCTATCATGCCCTGACAAAATATCACGACTGCCGGGAGTGCCGCCGATGGACCTGACATTTTCACCCGAAGAAGAAGCCTTCCGCCAGGAAGTGCGCGCTTTCATCGCCGATGCCAAGACCAAGCTGCCCAAGGGCATCGGCGCGGCGGAGTCGGCCGATCGCTCCAAGGAGGATTACCTCGCCTGGCACAAGCTTCTCTACAGGAAGGGTTGGGTCGCGCCGTTGTGGCCGAAGCAGTACGGCGGCACCGGCTGGAACGTCACGCAGCGCTATATCTTCAACGAGGAGACCGCCGCGGCCGACATGCCGACCACGCTGCCTTTCGGCCTGAACATGGTTGCGCCGGTGATCTTCACCTACGGCAACGAGGAGCAGAAGAAGAAGTACCTGCCGCGCATCCTCTCCGGCGAGGACTGGTGGTGCCAGGGTTACTCCGAGCCGGGTTCGGGCTCCGACCTTGCGTCGCTGCGCACCAGGGCTGTGCGCGAAGGGGATCATTATATCGTCAACGGCCAGAAGACCTGGACCACGCTCGCGCAGTTCGCGGACATGATCTTTTGCCTCGTTCGCACCGACCCGAACGTGAAACAGCAGGAAGGCATCACGTTCCTGCTGATCGACATGAAGACGCCGGGCATCACCGTGAAACCGATCATCGTACTGGACGGCGCGCATGAGGTGAACGAGGTCTTCTTCGACAACGTGAAGGTACCCGTCGCGAACCGCGTCGGCGATGAGAACAAGGGCTGGACCTATGCCAAGTTCCTGCTGGTGAATGAACGCTCCGGCATTGCCGGTGTGGCCCGCTCCAAGAAGGCGGTGGAGCGGCTGAAGGAAATCGCGGGCGCCGAGACGCTGGACGGCTCGCCTCTGATCGGCGACGAGGATTTCGCCCGTAAAGTCGCCGATCTCGAGATCGATCTTGCGGCGCTCGAATTCACAGAGCTGCGCACGCTGGCGCAGGAGGCGAGGGGCCAGATGGCCGGGCCGGAAAGCTCGATCCTCAAGATCCGCGGCACCGAGATCCAGCAGCGCATCACCGAGCTCACCGTCGAGGCGATCGGCTACTTCGCCTATCCGAACGAGCGCGCGCTCGGCCACAACGACAACGTCGGCCCTGACTACGCGCTGGGGCAGGCGGGCCACTACTTCAACATGCGCAAGACGTCGATCTACGGCGGGTCGAACGAGATCCAGCGCAACATCATCGCCAAGGCCGTGTTGGGTCTGTAAGGGGAAACAAATGGACTTCTCATACACGGAGGAGCAGACGCTCCTGCGTAACTCCGTCGCGAAATACCTGGCGGACAATTACAAGTTCGAAACCTGGCGCAAGTTCACGCGCAGCGAAGCGGGCCGCGACCCCAACCACTGGAAGCAGTTTGCGGAGCTCGGTCTGCTGGCAGCGGCCTTGCCGGAAGAGCACGGCGGTCTCGGCGGCGGCGTGGTCGAGTCCTCGGTCATCATGGAGGAGTTCGGCAGGGCGCTTGTGGTCGAGCCCTATCTGCCGACGGTCGTCATCGGAGGCGGCTTCCTGAAGCACGGCGGCAGCGATGCGCTGAAGGAAGAGTGGCTGGCCAAGATCGGCGCCGGCGAATCCATCCTCGCCTTCGCGTTCGCAGAGCCGAAGGGCCGCTACAATCTCGCCGATCTGACAACAACCGCAAAGAAGCAAGGCGGCAGCTACATCCTGAACGGCCAGAAGGCGGTCGTGATCGGCGCGCCCTGGGCGGATCACCTGATCGTCACGGCCCGCACCTCCGGCGGCCAGCGCGACAAGAATGGCATCAGCGTCTTCATCGTCGACAAGAAAGCAAAGGGCGTCGCCACGCGCGATTATCCGACAGTCGACAGCCTGCGCGCCTCGGAAGTGACGTTCGAGAACGTCGAGGTCCCGGCCGCGAACCTGATCGGGACGGCCGACAACGGGCTACCGCTGATCGAGCAGGTGGTGGACGAGGCAATTGCCGCCGTTTGCGCCGAAGCCACCGGCGCCATGAAGGTGCTGGTTGACACCACGGTGGAGTACTCCAAGACGCGCAAGCAGTTCGGCGTGCCGATCGGGAAGTTCCAGGTGCTCCAGCACCGCATGGTCGATATGTTCGTGCAGTACGAGCAGTCGGTCTCGATCACATTGATGGTCACGTTGAAGCTGGCGGAAGAAGCGGCTGAGCGCGCTAAGGCGGCCTCAGCCGCCAAGGTCACGATCGGCAAGGCGGGCCGCTTCGTCGGCCAACAAGCGGTGCAGATCCACGGCGGCATCGGCATGACCGACGAGCTGAATGTCGGGCACTACTTCAAGCGCCTGACATTGATCGACACGCTGTTCGGCAACACGGACCATCATCTCAAGCGCTACGCAGCGTTGAGTTAGCTCGCGGCCCTTAACCGGGCGCAAGCGCGTTCGGGCGGCAGGATGATCGTGACCCGTGTGCCCTCGTTGGGCACGCTGTTCAGGATCACTCGGCCACCGTGCGCTTCGGCGAGGCCCTTCACGATAGGAAGGCCGAGCCCGGTGCCCTTGTCGGATAACACCGCGTCGTGGCGGCCCTGGCCGAAGCTCTCGAACACTCTGGCATGATCCTCCGGCGCGATGCCAACGCCGGTGTCGTCCACGCCGAACGCCAGCGACCCGTCATGCAGAACATTGGCGAAGGCGGTGACTCGGCCGTTCGCCGGTGTGAATTTGATGGCGTTGGAGGCGAGGTTCACCAGCATCTGCCGGACCGCGCGATCATCGGCGTGGATGTTTGGAAACGAGCGATCGACATGCACCGCCAGCGACAGGCCGCCGGCGACCGCCCTGGCGCTCATCATCTTCGCCGTGTCGTCCATCACGGTGCGCAGGTCGATATCGGTTTCGCGCAGCACCATGCGCCCGGCCTCGATCTTCGCCAGGTCGAGAATGTCGTTTATCAACGACAGCAGGTGTCCACCGGAGCCGTGGATGTAGCCTGCGTACTCCGCGTACTGGTCCATCGCATCGCGTCCCATGGCGCGCATGTGGATGATTTCCGAGAATCCGAGTATCGCATTCAGCGGGGTGCGCAGCTCGTGGCTCATGTTTGCCAGGAATGCCGACTTTGCGCGATTGGCCTCCTCGGCGCGCTCGCGGGCGCAATCGGACTCCGCCTTGGCGGCCTTCAGGTTCTCGATCAGCGCGCCACGCTCGACCTCCAGCCGCATCATGCGCTCGCGCGTGGCGTAATTGGTCGAGAACAGCGTTGCCATTACAAGCCAATACGAGAACGTTATCGCCATGCTGACCGGATTTCCGGAGGTGACCGGGCCTAGCATCAGGATGAAAAGAAAGACCGGCAGCGACAGCACGCCGGTCGCATAGTGGAATGTACCGACGGACGCCCAGCCGGCCAACATGGCGCATAGCAGGATCGCGATGAAGATGTGGTTCGACGCTGAACTTGGCGACCACAAGAGGATTCCAAGACTGCACAGTGCGATACATTGCGCAAACGTACCGAGCGCGAAGGCTCGCGCCTTGCGGCGGATGCCGGCGACCGTCGCCGCATCGTGCATGGTGGCGATATGTCTGAAACAGAGACCGCTGCCGACGCAGGCCATGATCACAAAAGTAGGCCATGCAATGAGGCGCCAAGTCGGCAACCATGTGGCGTTCGCCAGCGCGATGAGAATGGCAACAGTCGGCAACAGATACCAGGTCTTGGCCGCGCTTTGGAGCGCGATGTTGATCTGGCGCTGGACGAAGTCAGCTTCGGGTTCCGTGCGCGGCGAGAAGGACGCGCGAAAGGCTTCGGCGAAGGCCGATAGCAAAGCACGCACTCCTTCGAAGCGGCGGGTGACCGCCGGCAAGTTGCCCCACATACGATTAGAATGCCGGCCACCTGTTAACGGAGAGCGCAGAAGGGTGGTAAAGACACTCTTCACGCTGATTTTCTGGAGATACCATGTCCGTGTTGCTGATCGAGAAGAACGGCCCCGTCGTCACGCTGACGATCAACCGTCCCGAGAGCCGCAACCCGCTGGGCGAGGACGGTGACGGTCCGGTCTTTGCCGACGCCTGCGCGGCGATCAACGCCGATCGCACGGTGCGCTGTGCAATCCTGACCGGCGCCGGGACCGCATTCTCCGCAGGCGGCAACGTGAAGGCGATGCGTGAGCGGTCCGGTACGTTCGCGGGGCCCGGTGTGCATATCCGCGAAAGATATCGTACAGGCATCCATCGCATCGTGAAGAGCTTGTGGAACCTGGAAGTGCCGCTGATCGCGGCCGTGAACGGCCCTGCCATCGGCCTCGGCAACGACGTCGCCTGCCTTGCAGACATGCGGATCGCAGCCGACACGGCGGTCTTCGGCGCCACGTTCCTCAAGATCGGCCTGGTGCCAGGCGACGGTGGCTCGTGGATCCTGCCGCGCACGATCGGCCATGCCCGCGCAGCCGAGTTGTTCTTCACAGGTGACACCATCGACGCGCAGACTGCGCAGAGCTGGGGCCTGGTGAGTCGCGTCGTGCCGGCCGCCGATCTGATGAAAGAAGCCAATGCACTGGCCGCGAAGATTTCGCGCCAGCCGCCGGATGTTCTGCGCATGACCAAGCGCATGATGCGCGAAGGCCAGAACGTCAGCTTCGACATCATCATGGAGATGTCGGCGGCATATCAGTCGCTGGCCCACTTGACGGAAGATCATCAGGAAGCCGTCAGTGCCTTCTTCGACAAGCGCCAGGGCGACTACCGGGGGCGATAGGCTTCAAGAGACCGCCGGGCGTGGCATTGGTGCTCTCCGCGCCGTCATCCGGACGTGGCCACAACGAGCTTGCGTTACCCGGGGTTAGGAGCGGCCAAAGGCTTTGCGGTTCGCTAACGGCCGGTTTACCGTCGTCGCCGGCTAACATTGGAGGGTACTCATGGCCGTTGGCGTTCTGGCGACGATCAAGATCAAGGAAGGCACAAACGAGGCGTTCGAAGCCGTGGCGAAGGAACTGATGGCCGCGGTGCACGCAAACGAGCCCGGCAACAAGGTTTACCAGTTCTGCAAATCGAAGAGCGATCCCACGACCTATGTCGTGATGGAAATCTATGCCGACCAGGCCGCTTTCGAGGCGCACGGCAAGACGGATCACTTCCGCGCCATCGGTCCGAAGATGGGCCCGTCGATGGCTGGTCGTCCCGAGATCCAGTTCTTCGATCCGGTCTAGAGCCGCAAGAACGGCACGAGCATTGCGGTCTTGCGCGCGTAGGCGTCGTACGCCTCCGCGCCCAATTCCACGCGGAGGAAGCCTTCCTCCATCCGGCCCTTCATCACATAGGCGGCGACGAGAAGCGCGAAGCCCGCAACCGCGTAGCTCGTCCCGCGAACCATCATTGTCGCGAACGCCGCGGTCAGCAGGCCCGTGTAGATGGGGTGCCGCACAAGGGCGTAGGGCCCGGTATCGACGACGTGGTGACCTTCCTTGCGCGTAATCGCGCTGGACCACAACGCTCCCAGATGGATGCGCGCCCACCAGCAGAAGGCGAAGCCGAGCGTCGCGAGCCACACCATCGCCCATTGGGCGCCAGATGGAAGGGACCACAGCGTGCCGAGGCGCGCCTGCTGAAAGCCGTGATCGTATGGACGCATCGCATTGGCGAGCAGCAAGACAAAGCCGGCAAAGGCCAGGAGGCGATAGCGGAGCTGCGACCTCGCGCCAGGTGTACTGACGGTACGGTTCGCCCAGAGGGCGGCCACGCACCAGGACACCGCCCAGGCGCCCCAGGGAAGATAGATCGCCTCGTCCGGCCGCATGCCTGATCTCCCGCCTCCGGCATGGAGATAGGCGCGCGGGATCAGAAAACAAGCGGCTTGGCGTGGCGCACCCAGGGGAGCTTCCTGATCTCGCCCAGCACCTTCTCGTCAAGGCCGCCGTCGATCTCGACCAGGCAGATGGATTCCTGGCCCGGGGCGCTGCGGCCGAGGTTGAAGTTCGCGATGTTCACGTGCGCATCGCCGAGCATCGTGCCGAGCTTCCCGATGAAACCCGGCTTATCCTCGTTGACGATGTAGAGCATGTTCGGTGCGAATTCGGCGTCTAGGTCGATGTCCTTGATCTGGATAAGACGCGGCCGGCCGTTGGAGAACACCGTGCCCGCGACGCGGCGCGTGGTGCCGCCGAGATCGACGGTGACCTTGATGTAGCCCTCGTATGCGCCCTGCTGCGGCTGCCGGGTTTCGCTGATCTTGATACCGCGCTCCTTTGCCACGACCGGTGCGTTGACCATATTCACGCCCGACAGCGTGGGCTTCAGCATGCCCGCGATGATCGCCTGCGTCAGCGCTCGCTGATTCAGCTCGGCCGCAACGCCCTCGTAGAGGATCGAGACACCCAGGATACTGGTCTCGGTCACCTGGCCGACGAAGGAGCCGAGCTTCTCCGCCAAGGAAATCCACGGCCGCACCTTTTGTGCTTCGGCAGCGGTGATCGACGGCATGTTGAGCGCGTTGGTGATGGCGCCCGTCAGCAGGTAGTCGGAAATCTGTTCCGCCACCTGGAGCGCGACGTTCTCCTGCGCTTCGTTGGTCGAGGCGCCAAGATGCGGCGTGGCCACGACCTTGTCGCTCCCGAACAAGATGTTCTCGTTCGCCGGCTCGGTTTCGAACACGTCCAGCGCGGCGCCGGCGACGTGACCGGAATCGAGTGCGGCCTTCAATGCCTTCTCATCGATCAGGCCGCCGCGGGCGCAATTGATGATGCGCACGCCCTTTTTCATCTTGTTGATGGCGTCCGCCGACAGGATGTTCTTGGTTTCCGCCGTCATCGGCACGTGCAGAGTGATGAAATCAGCTCGCGCCAGCAGATCGTTCAATTCGACCTTCTCGACGCCGATATCCTGCGCGCGTTCGGGCGACAGATAGGGATCGAACGCGATCACGCGCATCTTCAGGCCGCGGGCGCGGTCGGCAACGATGGAGCCGATGTTGCCGGCGCCGATCAGGCCCAGAACCTTGCCGGTGATCTCGACGCCCATGAAGCGGTTCTTCTCCCACTTGCCAGCCTGCGTCGAAGCGTTGGCGGCGGGCAGCTCGCGTGCCAGCGCCAGCATCAGCGAGATCGCGTGCTCGGCGGTGGTGATCGAGTTGCCGAACGGCGTGTTCATCACGATCACGCCCGCCGCGGTGGCCGCCGGGATGTCGACATTGTCGACGCCGATGCCGGCACGGCCCACGACCTTCAGGTTCTTCGCCGTCTTGATCACGTCGGCGGTGACCTTGGTGGCGGAGCGGATGGCGATACCGTCGTACTGGTCGACGATCTTGAGCAGTTCGTCCTTCGAGAGACCGGTTTTCACGTCGGCCTCGACGCCGCGCTCCTTGAAGATCGCGACGGCAGCGGGCGACAGTTTGTCGGCAATAAGAACGCGGGGCATGGGATGTCCTTCTGTGTCAATGCAGGTTTGCTTGGCGGACGTAGAACGGCGGCTCGTTTGCCAGCCGCTCCGCTATTGGGTCGGGCTGGCCTGGAACCACGTGCACGACGTCCAGAATGATGCTGGGCGCAACCGCTGCGGCGAGCTCGCTCACCTCGGCTGCCATCCGCCGCCACTCGCCGTCGAATGTTATGCCCACGACCGGGTGGCGCGGCTCACTGTGATCCAGTGGCTCGGACTCGAGCAGATAGGCGGCCAGCACGCCTGTGCGATTGCGGAACAACACGGAAAGCGCATCGGTCAATAGGCGCGGTGGCGCGGCCGGCGGCGTCAGGTGGACGCCCGACAAGCGCAGCTGACGGTGGGCGCGCGCCGAGCCAGGGTCGAGCCAATAGCCGATCTCGGGCGCCATCAGCAGCTTGCCGCGCTCGCAGTTCGGGTTGAGTGCGAAGTGGGCCCCCTTGGTGGTTTCGAACAACTGGCGTGCTTGGATCGTGAAGCGCGGAGCTGTGCTTCCCGCGAAGTTGCTGAGGCGGCTGTCGGCGGTGAAGATCGCGTGATAGCTGCGTCCGTTGTGCCGCAACGCAGAGATCGTCAGCTGCTGCCGGTCGGTGCCCTCGGCCGGCTTCACTTGGCCCATGACGACGAGCGGCGACTCCATCAACGCGTGAAAGAATGCGACGCGCGCCATCGGATCGGTTGCCGCGCGATCGAGCGCCTCTTCCAGCGCGTTCTCCGGTACGAACGCCATCGCTGCCTCCGGGGCTTTAGGCTGCTTTCACTTTCGTCCAGGCCCAGTCGAGCCATGGCGTCAACGCTTCCAGGTCGGCTTTGTCGACGGTCGCGCCGCACCAAATGCGCAAGCCCGGCGGCGCGGAACGATATCCGCCGATGTCGAGCGCCACGCCTTCTTTCTCGAGCAATGACGCGATCTTCTTGGCGGCATCCGCCTGCGCGTCCTCGCTCAGGCCCTTGAACCAGGGATCGACGATCTCGAGGCACACGCTCGTGTTGGAACGCGCGCCTTGCTCGCGGGCGAGGAAGTCGGCCCAGCCGCAGGTACGGACCCAGCGGTCGAGCACGCCGAGATTGTCCTGGCTGCGTGCGATCAGTGCTTTCAAGCCGCCGATACCCTCCGCCCAGGTCAGCGCGTCGAGGTAGTCCTCCAGCGCCAGCATCGAAGGCGTGTTGATCGTCTCGCCCTCGAAGATGCCGTCGACCAGCTTGCCGCCCTTGGTCATGCGGAAGATCTTTGGCAGCGGCCAATGCGGCGTGTAGCTCTCCAGCCGCGCCACGGCGCGTGGCGACAGCACCAGCATGCCGTGCGCCGCCTCGCCACCGAGCACCTTCTGCCAGGAGAAGGTGGTGACGTCGAGCTTGCTCCAAGGCAGATCCATCGCGAACGCGGCGCTGGTCGCATCGCAGATCGTGATGCCGTCGCGGTCGTCCGCGATCCAGTCGGCATCAGGCACGCGCACGCCGGACGTCGTCCCGTTCCACAGGAACACGATGTCGTTGTGCTTGCTCGCCTGTTTGAGGTCGGGCAGTTCGCCGTACTCCGCCTTGAAGACGCGGCTGTCCTTGATCTTCAGCTGCTTGATGGTGTCGGTGACCCAATCCTCGCCGAAGCTTTCCCAGGCAAAGCAGTCAACGGGTTTCGGCCCCAGCATCGACCACAGGGCCATTTCCACGGCGCCGGTGTCGGACGCAGGCACGATGCCGACGCGATAATCGGCGGGAATGCCGAGCAGCGCCTTGGTGCGATCGATCGCGTCTTTCAGCTTGGCTTTGCCCGGCTTGGAGCGGTGCGAGCGCCCGAGCAGCGCGGTTTGCAAGACTTCAGGTGTCCATCCCGGCCGCTTGGCGCAGGGTCCGGACGAAAAAAAAGGCCGTGCAGGGCGCACGGCCGGCATATTACCGGTCATCAGACATTCCTTCCAGAATGTTCGCACCTCGTTGGGGAGGTGTGGCCCGCGTCTCTTTTACCGAGTCGCCCCCTAACGGTCAATGAACCCGGCTGCGTCATGTCGTGCGCTTTTGGTGACACGTCTATGACCCTATGACGCGACGCGTCGAACAAGGGGCGCGAGTTGTGTTCCTGAATCGAACAGTCGGACAATTCCTAGAGCGTCTTGAACATGATGAGCGCGTCGACGAAGCCTTTCGTCGGGTGCTCGAATGCGCCCGGCAGGCGGCCGACGATGTCGAAGCCGCAGGCCTGCCACAGGTGCTTTGCGCGGGTGTTGGTGTCGATCACCAGGTTGAACTGCATCGCGCGATAGCCTTGCCGCCGCGCCTCATCGAGCGAATGCATGCAGAGCCTGCGGCCGACGCCGTGTCCTTCGGCTTCCGGCAAGGTCATGTAGCCGGCATTGGCGACATGGGCGGCCGGGCCGGTGGAGTTGGCCTTGATGTAATAGGTCCCGACGATCCTGCCGGTCTCGTCTTCCGCGACCATGATCGTATGCTCGGGCTTCCACCAATACCTCAGCGCGTCGGCGCGGCTGATGTCGCGCGGCTGCGGATAGGTCTCGCCGGCGCGCAGCGTCGGTTCGAGGACCTTCCACAACGCATCGTCGTCGGCGCGAGTGCCGGGGCGGATGGTGATGTTCATCCGCGAAGCTTAGACCGAAATCTCCGCCGTCATGTAGAGCGCGCAGGGGCCGGACAGCATGGTGCGGGCGCCGTCGTCGGTGCAGACGAGATCGCCGCCGCGCGGGCTGACCTGGCGGGCCTTGAGCGTCTTCTTGCCGAGACGCTTCGCCCAATAGGGTGTCAGTGCGCAATGCGCCGAGCCGGTCACGGGATCTTCCGGCACGCCTTTCTCCGGCGCGAAGAAGCGAGAGACGAAGTCGTAGCCCTGGTCTCCCGGCGCGGTCGCGATCATTCCCCAGATGCCGTGCGGATGCAGGAGCCGCGCGACATCGCCGGGGCCGGAAAGGCCTCGCACGATCTTCGCGTCGTCCCAGACCCCAAGCACGTAGCGGCCCTTAAGCACTGTCGACGGTGCACTGGTGCTCAGCGCTTCGCCGATTTGCTTCGCGAAACCGGCGTCGCCATAGGGCGCGACCAGATCGGAGGGCAGGGACATCACGTGTTTCTCATCGCGGCCGCGTTCGACCGTGAGAATGCCGGAGCGAGTCCGGAAATCGACGCGCTTCAGTTCGGGTTCGAGTTGTTCGAACAGCAGCCAGGCGCTGGCGAGGGTGGCGTGGCCGCAGAGTTCGACTTCGGCTTCAGGCGTGAACCAGCGCAGGTGGTATTGGCCCTCGCCGGTCTTCACGAAGAACGCGGTCTCGGCGAGGTTGTTCTCGTTGGCGATCTTCTGCATCAGGCGGTCGTCGATCCACGCCGCCAGCGGGACGATCGCCGCGGGATTTCCTTCGAGCACCTTCGGCGCGAAGGCATCGACCTGCCACATCTTCAGTTTCATCGCTGCGATCAATCCCTAGCGGCCAAAATTCACAAAGCCCAACATCGTGATCATTGATTTCACCGCGTTTATCCCTTGACGGCAAGTAACTCCATTGCTATATATCCATAGCAGGTAGGGGTTGCGGTCATGAAATATACTTTCAAGCAGTTTCAGGCCCAGTTTCCAGACGACGCCGCCTGCCTTCTGGCGATCATGAACATCCAGTATGGCGGGACGAACATTGTCTGCCCCGGCTGTGGTGTGCAGGCCCAGTTTCACGCGATGGAGAAGCGGCGCGGCTTCGCCTGCCAAGAGTGCGGGCACCACATCTACCCGTGCGCGGGGACGATCTTCCACAAGTCCAGCACGAAGCTGACGCACTGGTTCTTCGCCATGTACCTGATGACATCGACGCGCCACGGCGTTGCGGCGAAGGAATTGGAGCGCCAGATCGGCTGCACCTACAAGACGGCGTGGCGCATGGCGCATGAACTGCGCAAGCTGATGGCGAGCGCGGACGGCCACGGCCAAGGCCCACTCTCCGGTCACGTCGAAGTAGACGAAACGCTGATCGGCGGTCGCAACACTGGCGAAGGCCAAGCGAACTACATGGCGAACAAGACCACGTTGCTCGGCATGATGGAGCGCGACGGTCGCATCGTTGCCGGTCCCGTTCCAAGCCGCCGTCAGTACGTCCTTGAGCGCGCGATTAAACGCAATGTCGAGAAGGGCACGACGATCAGCACCGACGAATGGAAGGGCTACAACAACCTTGAGCCCATGGGCTACGTGCATGGCACCGTCAACCACAGCGACGACGAATGGGTGAACGGCATCCATCATACCAACAGCATCGAAGGCCATTGGTCGCAGTTGAAGCGCGCTATTCGCGGCACGCATGTTCACGTCTCCCGCAAGCATCTGTGGAAGTACGTCAGCGAGTTCTCGTATCGCCGCAATATGCGCCACTCGCACCGCACTATGTTTGATCGTCTGTTTTGCGCGATTTCACTGCCGCGTTTAGCAGACGTGTGAAATCCTCTCGGTGTTGCGGATTGGCGTCGTCAGCCGTATCAGCTTGAACTACCTCTGCCTGTACCGTCGGCGCGCCGTCCTTCTTAGCCTTCTTTTCTCGCATTTCGCGTATCTCCCGGAAGTAAGGAATGTCTAATAGCGTGCTGATGTTCCACGCTGGCGATACGATGGTCATGCTGCTCTGAACTGCAAGTTTGTCGCCGCTCACAATTGCATCCGCCTCTGCCTTCTCCGCTCTCATCCGCTCGATGAATTGGCCGGAGTGAATGCCCAGCAATCGCAGAAATGTGCCATGGGGGCGTCTTGTGTCAGCAACGCGCGCTGACCTTCCATCTGTGAAATGGCTCAAATCGGTATTCGGCGTTCGATATGCAAAGACGGGAGAGCCGGAATATCCGGGTCGGGAGTGCATATCGAACACATGGCTGGGGCGACTAATGCCGTGTCCTTGCTTCACTATATCGGCGTAGGGCGCTAGCTGACTGATATTGCCGAATCGAGCCGCCGGGTGGTTGGCGTTCTTGCCTGGATTGCCGGTAAACAGGCCAAGCATGAAGGCATCTTCGCCTATCCGAACCAGCGCCTCTCCGATGAACTCGCGCGTGACGAAATCGGATTCGTTCACCCCGTGGAAAATGTCCTCTTTATTGTCGATTATGCCGCGGTGATATTCTTCGGTGATGTCGATAGCCGCGATGTCGTCACCATCATTGATGAACTGCCATTCGTGCGGCTCATATTCAATCAGTCGGTGTGTGAGATGACGGGTGCCGGGTGTCGGGTCGTAGTTGATCGCGTTTATGCGAATTATTGATGCACCACTCTCTACGACATGGCGCGCGGTAACCGCGTAGATGTGTGGTGAGAACGGCTGTAAGTCCGCACTGGCTGGGCGGCTGACAAAAACGCCCGTGCCCTTTGGTCCTTGAATCTTTCCAGTCTTGGGGTTTTTTCCGAACAGGTAGAACACAACCTGATCTATGTTCGGTGAGAGCTGTGGCATCCCGAATGGCACCCATCTTACGGACGGACCAAAGGCCGTCTCGCAGATTGCGAACTTATGCTTGAACCCTAGGTCCCCAAACCGGATGCTCTGGTAGGGCATCTAGCGCCCCCTTGTACGGTACAACCGTACTTGTTGTGAAGGGATAAACGCGGATTTCACGAATTGGCATTTTTCTCGAACGCGACGCTACGCGCTCCGCGGTCGCCCGCGGAACCCACGCTTCGGCATGCGGGCTATGTGCTAGCTCGGCGTCGCGTCGATGACGACCGGGCGCTTGTCGTGCATCGCGGCCTTCATGTTCTTCTGCAGCTTGTCGAACGCGCGCACCTCGATCTGGCGCACCCGCTCGCGGCTGATGCCGTATTTCTGCGACAGCTCTTCCAGCGTGGCCGGCTCGTCCTGGAGGCGCCGGGCCTGGATGATGTCACGCTCGCGCTCGGTCAGTTCGCTCATGGCGGTGGTGAGAAGGTTGTGGCGATCGCCCAGCTCCTCGCGTTCGGCCATGCGCGTTTCCTGGTCCAGCGTGTCGTCCGCCAGCCAGTCCTGCCACTCACTCTCCGAATCGGAGCGCAGCGGCGTGTTCAGCGACGAATCCGGCCCCGAGAGGCGGCGGTTCATCTCCGTCACTTCCTGCGAGCTGACGCCGAGTTGATCCGACAACTGCGCCACGTGTTCGGGCGTCAGATCGCCTTCCTCGATGGCGCCGATCTTGTTCTTCGCCTTGCGCAGGTTGAAGAACAGCTTCTTCTGGTTCGCCGTCGTGCCGAGCTTCACCAGCGACCACGAGCGCAGGATGTATTCCTGGATCGCAGCGCGGATCCACCACATGGCATAGGTGGCGAGGCGGAAGCCCTTGTCGGGCTCGAACCGCTTCACCGCCTGCATCAGGCCGACATTGCCCTCGGCCACGATCTCGGACACCGGCAGGCCGTAGCCGCGGTAACCCATCGCGATCTTCGCCACGAGCCGCAGATGGCTGGTGACGAGTTTCCGGGCGGCGCTGGGGTCTTCATGTTCCTTCCACCGCTTGGCGAGCATGTACTCTTCCTCCGGCGCCAGAAGTGGAAACTTCCGGATTTCGGAGAGATAGCGAGAGAGACCGCCTTCGCCTTGCAGAACGGGAAGGCCGCGACTGCTCATGAATTTCGACCCCTTTGCCTCGCTGCCGGAGCCCAAGCGCACCGGTTCGCGGTCTGCGTGGCCATCCTACAACGCGGGCCACCGCAGTTGGACAACAACGCCTCGTGAAAGTGCCGCAGCCCGAAGCACGATATGGGAACGGATCAGTCCTTTTTCAAGCGGCGCAAGGCATTTATCAGCCCGAACATGTCAGCAGGCTCAGGCCGTTCAAAACGCAGTGTTTTGTGCAGCGAAGGGTGCTGGAACCCAAGAATGTAGGCATGCAACGCTTGCCGCGGAAACGTGGCAGCGGCGGTGAAAGCCACCTCTTCAACCGGGGTCTTTGGCCGGGGCGGCTGGCGCGCCTTGCCGTAACTCGGGTCGCCGATCAGCGGGTGGCCGAGATGGGTCAGGTGCACGCGGATCTGGTGGGTGCGGCCGGTCTCCAGCCGGCACTCGACCAGGCTGGCGAAGGGGCGGGCCGGGTCGCCGAACTTCTCGACCACCCTGTAGCGCGTGCGGGCTTCCTTGCCGCCACCGCGCAGAACCGCCATGCGCTTCCTGTCGAACGGGTTGCGGCCGATCTGGCCTTCGACCCGGCCTTCGGTTGACTGCGGCGCGCCCCAGACGGCGGCGTGGTAGGCGCGCTCGATCGTATGGTTGGCGAACTGCTTGGCGAGGCTGGCCATGGCGCGTTCGTTCTTCGCTGCGACCAGGAGGCCGGAGGTGTCCTTGTCGAGGCGGTGCACGATGCCCGGCCGCGCCTCGCCGCCGACGCCCTGAAGCGAGCTGCCGCAATGGGCGATAAGCGCATTCACCAGCGTGCCGTCGGGGTTGCCGGCGGCGGGATGCACGACAAGGCCCGCCGGCTTGTCGATCACGATGAGGTCGGCGTCCTCGTAAACCACGTCGAGCGGGATGTCCTGGCCTTGCGGCGCGGCGGGTGCGGGCGGCGGAACCGAGACGGTGTACGCTTCGGCGGGCTTCACCCGGTGATTGCCGTCCTTGACGGCTTTGCGCGCGTGCGTGACTGCGCCGGATTCGAGCAATTGCTGAATGCGCGAGCGGCTGATATCCCCCAGCGCGGCGGCCAGGAAACGGTCCAGCCGCCAGCCAGCCTGTTCGGCGCCAACCAGCGCGCGGCGAGGCTTGTCTTCGGAGGAGTTGGTGTCAGACATTCAGGCGCCGGTCGATGAGAAACAGACGCTGCGGTATCGCACAGCGCGGCTTCTGGTCATCATTCTCTCCGCGCTTATCATCCTGGCGGTCACGGCGCTAGTTGTGGGCGGCGTGATGCAACTGACCGGTCATTCGACCAGGATTTTCGGCAGCGGCAAGCCGGTGACGCCGGGGGGCGTCGCGCCCGTGGGGGCCGAAGCCTTCACGCTGCCGCCGGGCGCCAAGGTGGTGAAGACCGAAAGTCAGCCGGGACGACTCATCCTGCATGTGCATTCGGCGGCGGGGGACGAGATCGACATCGTCGACACATCGGATGGGCATCTGGTGTCGCGCATTGGACCGACGCCGTGACCATGCTGCTTCTTCCTCCGGCGCTGAAGGCGCAAATCGAGAGCGAGGCGCGGGCCGCGTTTCCACATGAATGCTGCGGCCTGATTGAGGGAGCGCGCGCCGGAGATGCCATTCCCGTGACCGCACTTCATCTCTCGCCCAACCTGTCGGCTGCTAGGGATCGGTTTGAGATCGATCCGGCAGTACACTTCAATGCGTTGCGCGCAGCGCGGGCGAACGGGTTGGAGATCGTCGGCTGCTATCACTCGCATCCGAACGGCACCGCCGAACCGTCGGTGCGCGACGTGGCGGGGGCAGGCGAGGAAGGATTCGTCTGGCTGATAGCCTCACTCGGGGAGCCCGGAACGCCCGTTCAGCTGGGTGCGTTTGCCTTCACCGGCGCGCGATTTGAGCCTTTGAAGATCGGCATCTGGGGATCGCTTGATCCTGCGGCAGGCTTACGGCTATAAGGCGCGCCTTCCGCAGGCAAGGTCCCATCGTCTAGCGGTTAGGACGCGGCCCTCTCAAGGCTGAAACCCGGGTTCGATTCCCGGTGGGACCGCCACCTCTCAAAAATGATGCTGAAGCAGCCGATTTTTCCCATGTCACTTCGGGGCTTGGTGCCCGGTTGGACTTTGTTGATCCTCGTCAAGGTTTCGCGGCATGCCTCGAAACGCCGACGAGTCGATCTCACTCACCGCTCACCTCGTTGCAAGTAGTCCGCGCGGCCCGGTGAGGTCGGTCGAAAACATCAGCTTCACAGTGAGGCCATCGCTGGCTGGCGTCAGTCCAATGCCAGCGCCAAATTCCACAGAGATCGGATCGCCATTGTAATCGCCAGCGAGCCACAGTTCATGAGACTGCTCGCTGCTGGGGAGGAACCGATGCAGCGCACCGAACCCGTCGTATTCCTCAAGCGCGGCAGTCCAGGTGTCGTCAATCCTGTAGTCGAGCCGCGTTGCCGGATTGAATTCAAAGCCGCCGATGCCGCCGCGATAGTCGCTGTCCAGGATGGGATTGAATGTGATGCTGAGGCGGTTGCCGGGACCGAAACGGAAGCCGATGATAGGACGAATCTCTATGCTGTTTACGTGAGGCTTCCACCACTTCTGGTTCCAGCTGAATTCGAAATTGGCGCCATAGTAGAATTCGTTGTCAGCGTAGCCGGGCTTTGCGAACAACGCCCTGAGTTTGAAGCCGTTGAACGTCCAGCCTTGGCCCGGTGTGTTGGCGAAGAGCGGGACATACAGTCCCGCTTCGAACCAGGGCGTAACGCCATAGGCCCATTCGGTGACGCTGCTGTAGGCGTGACGGTCGACCAATGCGCCCGGATAGTCCGGGATCTTGGGACCGTCAGATGTGTAGTTGTTGTGCCATGTCAGACCAACCACACCCACCGGCTCGATATCGCTGGTGTAGACCTGAATCTCGTCCGTCGGCACGGCGGATGCGCACGCAGTCGAGGCGAGCAGGAATAAGCCAGCGAATCCGAAACCCCGAGCAAGCATGAAGTCCCTCCAGATGCGCACTTTGACACACCCAACAACCCAAATGCGCCACAACAGCCGTCGGGGATACGATCCGGCAGCTCATCGGCGATCGGGGAATCTTCGTAAGCCCCATGACCCTCTTGCCGAGTTGGTGCAGGGCATGCCAGCGTCGCGCATGCTTTGTTGGCGACGCGGCGTGAGCGTTCTTGCCGTACTTCTCTTGAGCGGCTGCTCCGATCTTCCACAGCGCGGCTTCGCGACGCGCTTCTTCAACAACAATGTCGACCTGACGCTCAACCCGTCGACCGCATTCGACGGTTCGCCGCTGGTGACGCCCAGCGGAACGCGGCTGGCTCCCGACGCTTGCGAGGTAACGGCTCGGGCACGGGCGCAGGACGTTGCCGCGCAAGGCTTCGGGCCTGAAACACAACAGCAGGTGTTCCAGGGCGCGCTGATGGATTGCAGGAAGTGGCGCGAACGCTTTTACGGTCCGTCGAACTGACGCCGTCAGAAGTGCGCCTCGAAGTGAAGGCCGACGCTGTCGCCGTCGGCGCTGGCATAGAGGGCATAGCGATCATTGTCGCGATAGCGCGTCACGACGGCGTAGTTGAAGGCGAATGCCATGGCGCTGCTTGCCGCTACGTCGTACCAGTGGTGCTGCTTCGCTTTGACACGGGAGTAGCCTGTGAACATGGCCGCCGCATAGGCCGGCACGCCCCATTCCCAGCCATAGCGTCCCCACAGATAGTCCGCCGAGGAATAGGCCAGCGCCGCCGTGTCGCTCGGGAACGACTGGTAGTCCGAATGATTGGGCCGCCGCTCGTGTACGACCTGCTTCAGGATGAGGGCCGTCCCGACGGTAAGCGCTGTCGAAGCGCCGAGCTCGTAGATCCCGTCCCAGTCGTCATTGTGCATGAGAGAGATGCCGGCCGCTGCGATGGGAAGGGCGACCGCGACGGCCGTGCCGGCCGTTTCAATCTTGTCGGTCTTCTTGGCTGGCGCGGCGGCGGCCGGTGGAACGAGGAGCAGGCAAAGCAAACCAAGCGTGAGTGGGGTTCCGACTGTCCGCACTGGCTGCTCCCTGAGAGGTCCGCAAGAGCGTGCGGCTCGCCCGCAAGATGCCCTCACTGCCTTCTAAAGCGATATCGATTCTTTGTACAGTTCCACGGAAGTGAAGCGGGTTCTTCGGCGGGCGACGCAGCCAGGGCACACGCGCCCGGATCGCGAGGCTGGGGTCTTCGGCGACAGCGCGGAATTGTCGACGCGCGTGCTGTGCATCGTCGAGGAACGCGGATCCGTTCCGGCACGCCGTCGCGACGAGGGCGTGCCGTCCGGATCTCGCTTCTTCAGATCGGGTCGAGCTCGATAAGCTTCAGCGAACCCGGCACGAAGGTCACCTTGGGACGGCCCCCAGGCTTGGACGGCGGTTCGATCTTCGCGATGTCCGCGGTTGCGAGGTACACGCGGCCCGTCTTCTCGTCGATCGCGATCGTTCGCGCGGCCGGTGGCGTTGCGACGGTACCGAGCGGGACGAATGTGTCGGCGTCCTTCTCCTGGATGACCGTCAGCGTGCCGTCGCCGTTCGCCGCGAGCACACGCTTGCGCACCGGATCGAACACCGCACCGTCGTTGAACTTGCCGATCGGAAAGGACGCGAGCTGCTTGCCGCTGTCGGCATCGACGACAACGAGCGCCGCGTTGGCGCAGGATACGAAAATCCGCCGCGTCGCACCGTCCACCGCGATACCGTGGGGCCGCTCGCAACCCTGAAGGGGCCAGTGGGCATCCACCCGGTTGGCTGTCGTATCGATCCGCACGAGTTCGTTGTTCTTGGCGCCGTCGACGAAGAACTTTCCCTTGCCGTCCACCGCGCCGAACTCCAGGCCGCCGCCGCCATCAATGGTGGCGATGACCGCGCTTTTGTGCACGTCGATCACGGAGACGGACCCGCTGTCGCCGTTGATGACGAGCAGGTGTCCGGAGGCGGGATCCATGACGATGCCGTCGGCGTCGGGCGCCGTCTTGATCGGCGTTCCGGTTTTCAGTGTCGCGAGATCAAACGGAATCGCGACGCCGGCCTCGCTGTCGTCGGTGTAGCCGGTACCGGTGGCGGCAGAGATGCCGACGCCGTGGGTTACGCCGGGCACCGATATCGTCCCGGCGACCGTGCCGGTCTTGCCGTCAACAACGCTCACCCGGTCGCCATGCGTCACGTAGATCCGATCGGCTCCGGCATCGAAGACAACGTAGTCCCAGCGCTCCGGCGCCCCGAGGTTGACTGTTCCGGCAGGTTTGTAGAGCGCTGGTGCATCCGCCGCGGAAACCGGCGCTGCTGCTACGGAAAGCGCGGCGAAGCCGACCGCGAAGACAATGGCGCGCAAGGATGTTCTCCGTGAATTGATTGAATGCCTCATGCTGTCTCCAATTGAGCACACTCGCATCCGCAGATCGCCAAGGTTGGGAAATTGTATATTCACAAGGGGATGATCACTAGCTGTTGTTCCGCTGGCGCTTTCGTCGCGGCTCGTTGTGGGCTTATGGCCGAAAGTTCACGCCCGATGTCATTGTGCTGTCATGTGCTCTCACTAGTTCTCCAAGCCGCGGGGACGGCAAGGAATTACGTCAGGCTAGCGCGATAGCCGCCGGAGGAATCCGGCGGATGCTCTCTATTTCCAGAACAGAGAGCGCGCGAGGCGACGTGCGCCCCCGGCGTTGTTCGGGCACGCCCGCGTTTGGGCACAAGGGGGCATTTTGAAATGACGACGAAGACAGGTTTCTCGAATCCGGTCCGGCGTGGCCATCTGCTAGCGCTTCTCTTGAGCAGCACGGCCCTGCTTCCGTTAGCGGCCCAAGCTGCCGACGCGGACAACCAGGGTCCGATCGAGACCGTCGTCGTTACCGGTACGCGATTCAATGTCGATGCGGCGCCGGCCAAGTCCTCGCTCACAACAACGCAGCCCCAGACCATCATTCACAAGTCCTACATTGAGGATTCGGTCGCCGCGACGGCGGACTATGTGAACGTTCTCGCTATCGTGCCGTCGCTCACCGGTCTCAGCGTCAATGGCCCGGGTCTGTCCGACGGTAACGTGAAGAACACGCTGCGCGGCCTCCCTGACGGTGACTTCGGCCTCGCCTATGACGGCATCCCGTTCGGCGATACCAATGGCCCCACGCACCACTCGGAATCCTACTTCCCCGGCTCGACCATCGGCTCGGCAGAGGTCGATCGCGGTCCCGGCAATGCCGGAACGATCGGCGCCTCCACCTATGGCGGCACGGTGAAGCTGTATTCGGAGCTGCTGACCGACGACTTCCATGTCCGCCAGACCGGCACGGGCGGCAGCTGGAACACCTTCAACTTCAACACCAACGTCCAGACGGGCGACTTCGACACGTTCGGTCTGACCTCGCGTGCGCTCATCAACTACCAGGTCAGCGGCTCCAGCGGCTATTTGACCAATCAGACGACCCATCACGAGAACGAGCTGCTCAAGACCGAGACCGAGATCGCCCCAAACTGGACACTCACGCTCTTCGGCAGCCGCAACGGCCTCTCGCAGCTCGTCAATGACAACAATGGCGCTACGCCGGCGCAGATCGTTGCGTTCGGCAAGCCCTTCGCGCTGCAACGGACAGACACGCGCCTCGGCACCTTCGTGGGCTACAATCCGGAGCACAAGGAGACCGACATGGATTATCTCCGCCTGCACGGAGATATTTCGGACTTCTTCCACGTCGACGACCAGTTCTACACCTACGCCTATATCAACAAGACGACCACCGCGACGTCGGTCGTCCAGAACCAGGCCAACATTCTTGCGGCCGCAGGGCTCGGACCAGGCCCAATCACGCAGGGCCTCGGCACCAAGGTCGGCGGCGTGAGCTTTCCCAACGACATCCCGGGCTACACCAAGCTCAATGCCTATCGCGTGTGGGGCAACGTTCTTCGCACGGCGTGGGACTACGATTTCGGCGTGGTGTCGGGCGAGCTTCGTGTCGGCGTATGGTCTGAGTGGTCGGCGACGGAACGCCAGCGCTTCTACATCGACGTGACCCAGTGCGCCGCCGCCACCGCCAGCAACTACTGCAACGGCTTCGCGGTGGAGCACTCAAATGTCTTCGCCGACACGTCGAGCAAGTCGGCGCAGCCGGCGTCGTACATGGGCTATACCGGCCTCGGCTATTTCGAGCATACCGGCTGGTCGCAGTACGAGCCGTTTGCCGAGCTCGACATCAAGCCGATGGAAAATCTCACCATCACGCCGGGCATCAAGTACGTCTGGTGGGAGCACACGATCGATCCGAATTCTCTGATCAAGGGCAAGACGAGTGCAACTCCGCCGGGACCTGCGATCTACGGCACCGGCCTGCCACCCGGTGTAGCGGGCCCGATCGTAAACCCGTCGAGCTTCACCACGACGCGCTTCCTGCCTTTCGCCACCGTCAACTACCGCTACCAGCCGAACTGGAGCTTCTACTTCCAGTACGCCAACGGCATCTATGTGCCCGATATCACTTCGTTCGAAGCCGCCGGGGTGATCGCGGCTTTCCCGAAGCCGCAGACCACGGTGAACTACCAGTTCGGTTCGGTGTTCTACGCCGACAACTTTACGGCCGATGCCGACATTTATTACATCGGCAGCAACAACACGATCCAGCAGATCACCGGCACCCTGGCCACGCCGGGCTGCCCGGTCGGCGACACCTGCAACATCAATGCAGGCACGGTGACCTACAAGGGCATCGAAGGCGAGGCGACCTATGCCTTCGACGACACCCAGCTCGGTGGCATTTTCGACGGCCTCTCGATCTTCGCCAACGGCTCGCTCAACTCTGCGAAGGCGCATACCGACCCGCTGAACCCGGCCTCGCCGACCTACCAGGACAAGCAGGCGCCGTTCTGGACGGCCGCATCGGGCCTCATCTTCAAGAGCGGCCCCTGGAAGCTGTCGTTGATCGACAAGGTCATCGGCCAGCAATACGAGGACTCGCCCGCCAAGCGCTTCGACATGTTCGGGTCGACGCCGACGTCGCTTGTGCTTAATCGCACGTCGTGGGCCGGTTCGTTCTACAAGCTCGGCGCCTACAACAAGATGGACTTCACCGGCTACTACGACTTCGAGGTCGCGGGCACCGATGTCGAGTTCGGCGGTGGCATCTACAATCTGCTGAACGACCGCTCGCCCGTCGCGATCACGATCAACGACTCGCCGGCGAAAGTCGTTGCGCCGAACAATCCCCCGGCCAACGCGTTCGGCGGTGCGGTTTCGGCTCAGGCCCTTGCCCAGCGCGGCGCCAGCCTCGACCAGTACTACTTCCAGCCCGAGCGGAGCTTCCAGGTCACGCTCAAGGTCCACCTCTGATGTTCGTCACGAAAAGGCTGGCACCTGTTGTCCTCGCTGCCGGGCTGGCACTTGCCGACCCAGCGGCCGCGGCGACCGCGTTCGTCTCGCCGGCGCAGGTCGACGCCTCGCGTCTGCTCGCGCCGCCGCCAGCCGCCGGTTCGCCGCGCGCGCTGGCGGAGATGGCGGAGCTCAGGGACCTGATCGCGCACCGCACGCCGGACGAGCGCGAACTCGCGACACACGACGCCAAGGACGAGACCGGAGGCTTCTTTGCTTCTGCGATCGGCCCGGCCTTCGATCTCGCCAAACTCCCGAAGACGGCGGAAATGCTCGCCGACATCGGCGAGGACGAGGATGTCGTGACCAAGCCGGCCAAGGCGTTCTTCCACCGCGACCGTCCTTACACGGTCGCGCCCGAGCTCGACACCTGCACGCCGCACAAGGACGACGCGAAGCCGACCTCCTACCCCAGCGGCCACGCCACACGGTCCTTCGCGATGGGCGTGGTGCTGGTGTCGCTGATGCCGGACAAGGCGCAGGCGATCCTCGCGCGCTCGGCGCAATATGCGGAAGAACGGCTGATCTGCGGCGTGCATTTCCGCAGCGACATCGTTGCCGGGCAGACGCTGGGAACGGTGCTTGGGCTCGAGCTGATGCGCGATCCGGGCTTCCGCAAGGTCTATGACGCCGCCGCCGACGAGCTGAAAGCGGCTCATCTGCGCTAGCGGATTGTCGGGTTCCGGGACTCGAACCGCCGGACCGCAATTGCATTGATTCATCCCAACCTTTGCGAAATTGGGACCACAACGCGAAAAAGGTGGGCTACATCGGGTTCCGACGAATTCGGCGAGACCCGCATGGACGCATCAAACCGCGCACTCGACGCAGCCAAGGTCCCGGCTGTTACGCTGGGCTTCTGGATCATCAAGATATTGGCGACAACGCTCGGCGAGACCGGGGGTGATTCGATCACCATGACCTGGCTGGGCGAAACGACGAGCGCCGCCACTGGATACGGCTATCTCATCGGAACGGGCCTTCTCCTCGTGCCTTTTATCGGGCTTGTGATCGCCCAGATCGTGGCGAAGAGGTTCCATCCCTTGCTGTACTGGGCCGCGATTGTCGGCTCCACGATGTTCGGCACGACCCTTTCCGACTTCGCGACGCGGTCGCTGGGGATCGGTTATCCAGGTGGTTCGATCCTGTTGTTCACGCTGGTCATGTTGTCGCTGGCAGGATGGTACCTGACGGAGGGCACCGTATCGGTGCAGACCGTGAACACACCGCGCGTCGAGCTCTGGTACTGGGTCACCATTACGTTCTCGCAGACGCTGGGCACGGCGCTGGGCGATTGGGCGGCGGACAGCGGTCTTGGTTACGACGGTGGCGCCCTGGTCTTTGGCGCGATGCTGGCGGTGATCGCGGCCGGCTACTACTGGACGCGGCTTTCGCACGTCATGCTGTTCTGGGCCGCCTTCATCCTGACGCGGCCCCTGGGCGCGACCGTCGGCGATTTCCTGGACAAGCCGATGAACAAGGGCGGGCTGGCGTTCAGCCGTCCCCTGGCCACGGCGGCGCTCGCAGCCGTCATCATCGCTCTTGTGTTCCTCCTGCCGCAGCGTGCAGGCGCTCATCCCGGCGACAGAGCGGCCGCCTGACGCACATGACAGGGAAGTGGACGGTCCTGGGCGCCGCCGCCGGCGCTTTCTTCGCGCTGCCTGCACTGGCCGGGCCACCGTATGTGACCGACGACCCGCAACCGACCGATCTCGGAAACTATGAGATTTATGCCTTCTCGGACGGAACGGCGACGCGGGATGGCATCGGCGGCGCGGCGGGCGTCGATTTCAACTACGGAGCGGCGCCGGACCTCCAGCTCACGGCTGTGCTGCCGCTTGCCTGGAACAGCCCGAACAACGGCCCGTCGGTCACCGGCCTCGGCAACGTCGAGCTGGCCGCCAAGTACAAGATCCTGCACCAGGACACCTTCGGTCTCGATGTTGCGGTTTTCCCGCGTGTATTCCTGCCTGCCGGTTCGGAGAAGATCGGGGCGCGCCATGTGTCGCTGCTGCTGCCGGTCTGGGTCGGACGAAGCTGGGGGCAGTGGAGCACGTTCGGCGGCGGTGGGTGCACGCTCAATCACGGCGGCGACTCGCAGAATTTCTGCGAGGTGAGCTGGGCCCTGACGCGCCAGATCACCGATGATCTTCAGCTTGGTGCGGAGATCTTTCACCAGACGGCCGATACCAAGGGCGGGTTTGCAAGCACCGGTGCCGGGCTCGGGGCTATCTACGATCTCAACGAAAATTTCCACCTGCTTGGCTCGGTGAATGTCGGTTTGCAGCACGCCTCCGACACCAACAACCACTCATGGTATGTTGCGCTCCTGTCTACCTTTTGACAGGCGCGGCGTAGACTGTGCCGCCATATTCTTCCCGGGACGGGCCGTGGGCGCACGCAAGAGATCGCGGACAACGTTCAGGTTCGACACAGGGATCATCGAATGGCGCGGCCCGGCGCCGTTCTTCTATGCGCCGGTGCCGCAAGAGCATGTCGAGGAGCTGCGGCGGCTGGCGAAGGTGGTGAGCTATGGCTGGGGCTGCGTGCCGGTCGAGGCGCAGGTGGCCGGCGTCCGGTTCACCACGTCGCTGTTTCCCAAGGGTGATACCTATCTGTTGCCGCTCAAGGTCGCAGTGCGGCGCAAGGCCAACATCACAGTAGGCGACACGATCTCGGTCGCCATGACGCTCGGTGCGGCCCGCGCCTAGCGCGCGGTCAGGACGCGTGTTCCATCTGCAATTCGGCTTCCAGGCTGGCCCGGTCGCGATAGATCGAGGCCACGGCCAAGGTGCGGCTGCCGAGTTTGTAGCGGACGAGACAGTCGCGCGCGTTGATGTCGCCATCGACCTCGATCGCGTCCCACGTCTCGGCATGGCCGACATAGTTGATGGGCACGTCGTAGTGCTGGCTCCAGAAGAACGGTACGGCATCGAAGGGCCGGCGCTGGCCGAGCATGTTGCGCGCGGCCGTCTGGCCCTGACGTTCGGCGACGACCCAATGCTCGACCCGGATGTCCTGCTTCGAATGCCTGTCGGGCCATCGTGCGATGTCGCCGGCGGCATAGATCCCGGGGACGCTGGTCTCCAGGAACGCATCGACCGACACGCCGCGGTCCAGCTTCAATCCCGCCTTTTCGGCGAGGGCGAGGCGCGGGCGCACGCCCACGCCCATGACGACGAGATCGGCATCCAGATGAGCGCCGCTCTGGAGATGCGCGGTCCGGCCATCGATCGCGGCAACGGTGTCCTCGAGGTGGAAGACCACGCCGTGTTCCTCGTGCAGGGCGCGAATGAAGTCGCCCATCGCGGGCCCCAGGATCTTCTCCATCGGGCGCATTTCCGGCGCTACGACATGGACCTCGATGCCACGCGTACGCAGGGCGGCCGCCACTTCGAGGCCTATGAAGCTGGCGCCGATGACGACTGCGCGGCGCGCGTTCGCAGCGTGGCCGATGATGGCGCGGCAATCGGCGAGACTGCGCAGCGTATGGACATGGGGCTGGCCGTCGCCAGGCATGGTCAGGCGCACGGGCTCCGCGCCAGTTGCCAGCAGGAGGCGGTCGTACGGCACCGTCTCGCCCGATGCGGTGACGACGTGGCGGGCGGCGGTGTCGATCGAGATAACGTCTGTGTTCCGGCGCAGCGCGATCTTGTTGTCGGCGTAGAAGCTATCGGGCTGCAGTGGCACCCATTCCTCAGGCGCGCTGCCGGCAAGATAGTCCTTGGACAGGTTCGGACGATCCACCGGAACGTCGGCATCGCCGCTCAGCATCGTGAGGTCGCCGCCGAAGCCCTCGCGGCGCAGCATCTCTGCGGCGGCATAGCCGGCGGCGCCGCCACCAACGATGACAACCCGGTTCGGTGCGGAAGGTTGGGAGGTTACGGGCCGCGTCGTGGGACGCCGTTTTTGATGAACGAAAATCCGATTGTCCTTTCGCTCCACTTGCCAGGCGGCCAGCGGCGCGATTGCGGGGGCGTGCAGCGCCTCGCCGGTGCGGATGCTGAAGCAGGCGTGATGCCAGGGGCAGCGGATGGTCTCGCCGGCGATCAGTCCTTCGCCCAGGGGGCCGTGATAGTGCGTGCAGTGCGCATCGATGGCGAAGATCTCTCTGCCGGACTGCACCAGCAGGACCGCTTGGTCGGCCACATGCCCAAGAAGCCTGTCGTCCTGGAACTCGGAGAGCGCGACGCCTTTGGTCAGGTCGGGGCCCTGTTGCTCGCTCATGGCTGCTCCCATGTTTCGGCACGTGCATCCTGCACACCAAGCGCCGACCGGCTCAAGGCTCGCGCACCATGAAAAAGCGGCGCCGGGACGATAGGCCGGACCCACGCTATCGGTTGGCTCGGGCTTTTCTTCAAGGCCTGGCTGCTCAAGTTCGGCGTGCCGTCGGCCGATGGGTGCAAGCTCGGCCACCGCATGCCCGACCTCTACACCGCTGCCAAGGCTGCGCGATTGCCCAGTATCGAGCGGCTGGACGACGTGGTGAAACTTCGGCGCCGACGAGGCCGACTTCACGCAGCGCTACATCGGTGAGCGGGATCATATTCAGGTCGCGTCTTGGTCGGTGGTGTTTCCGGTGCTCGACCGGCTCAATGCCGAAGTCGATCGATTTGTCGGCGCCAGCGCTGCAAGCGGCTTTTCTCCCGGCCACTAGCCGTCTGGGTACATTCACCCAGCCTTTCGTAAACACGGCAGTAATGCTGCGGCGCGACACTCTTGCGCATGCTGCTCTCGTCCCCTGATGGCCTGACCGGGATCGGCGCGACCACCACGCGAACCGAGATGAGCCGCGCATTCGAAGCGTTCTATCGCACGCTTCCAACGCAGGGCGCGTGCATTCCCAACCGTTCCGCGTTCCGGCCCGAGCGGGCGGCGCGGTTCCTCAAGCATATCGTGCTGTGCGAAGCGGTGACCGATGGCGCGGGTGCGCTGCGCATGCGCCTGGTCGGTAGCGAGTTTCAGACTCGGCTTCAGCGTGACGTGAAGGGCCAGGATTACTTCGACTACCTCATGCCGGCCTATCGCGACAGCGCATTGCAGTCGATTCGCGAGATCGTGCAGCGGCCGTGCGGGCTTTGGCAGATCATGCCGGTGCATTATGAACGCGGTTTTGCGCAACACATCGAACTCACTGTACTCCCGCTTGGGCCGGGACCGGACGGCATGCACCTGCTGCTGGTGCTAACGCAGCCGATGCGGGATCTTGTGCTGCCGGAGTCGACCGGCAACAAGGCCATGGCCGCAGGAACGGCGTTGACCTATCGATATCTCGATCTCGGGGCAGGCGCGCCGCTCTAGCCCGTTTTCCGCTGCGGAAGCCCCGTCGTTGAGTCTCGCTGCCACCTTTCCGCGAACGTGGGGGGTGTTACAGTTCGGCGGGCTGCCGGCCGCAGAGTCGGCGCACGGGTCGCCGAAACACGGAGCACGCAATGGGCGAGACGAATCTGGAAGATTTTCGCCAGGAGGCGCGCGACTGGCTGGCGGCCAACTTCCCGCCGTCGCTCAAGGGCCACGCGATGCTTGCCATGATGGGCGTGACCAGGGACGACAGCGACATCGCCAAGTGGCGCCGCGCGCTGGGCAAGAAGGGTTGGACGGCGCCGACCTGGCCGAAGCAGTACGGCGGCGGCGGCTTGTCGGTCCCGCAGTCGCGCGTGCTGCAAGAGGAGATGCGCAGGATAGGAGCGTTCCAGCCGCTCGGCTTCGGCATGGGCATCACCATGATCGGCCCGACCATCCTCGATTACGGCACCGAAGAGCAAAAGGGCAGGCACATTCCCCCGATCGTGATGGGCGAGGTGCAGTGGTGCGTCGGCTATTCCGAACCGAACGCCGGCTCCGACCTTGCGAGCCTTCAGCTGAAAGCGGTGGACGAGGGCGATCACTGGCGGCTCAACGGCCAGAAGACATGGACCTCGGGCGCGCAGTATTCCGACTGGTGCGGATTGCTCACGCGCACGGACCCCAAGGCGAAGAAGCATGAAGGCATCAGCTTCCTGCTGGTGAACATGCGCCAACCCGGCATCGAGACGCGACCGATCGCGCTGATCGCCGGCGCGTCGCCGTTCTGCGAGACCTTCTTCACCGACGCGACGGCGCCGAAAGATGCGCTGCTGGGCGAGCTGAATGTCGGCTGGACGGTCGGCAAGCGGCTGTTGCAGCACGAGCGCGCCAGCCAGACCGGCGCCGGCGGCCCGGGTCGCCGTCCGCAGCCGTTGTTCGAGATTGCCAAGAAGTACGTCGCTGTCGACGCACAGGGGCGCATCGCCGATCGCGATCTGCGGTCGCGCATAACGGCCAACACGATGGCCGCGCACGCACACGAGCTTACGCTCGCGCGCGCCGCCGCGGAGGCGAAAGGCAACCAGAGCCCCGGTCACGCGCCGTCCATCCTGAAGAACTCGGCGACGGCGATGCTGCAAACCCGTGCCGAGCTGACGATAGAGATCATGGGCGCGCAGGCGATGGGCTGGGAAGGCCAGGGCTTCTCGCAGGATGAGATCGAGTTCGTGCGCGGCTGGCTGAGCGGCAAGGCGATGTCGATTTACGGCGGCAGCCGGGAGATCCAGTGGAACATCATCTCCAAGCGCATCCTGGGCTTGCCGGATACGACCGGTTCGGCGTGAGGCTGCCGTCCGCCCGGGGGCGATGTCACGCCATCAATGCCGACGGCTTCAGGTTCAGTTCCTTGAGTAGCGGCTCGGCGTGGTCGATGCGGCCCGTCATCATCTTCGGGTCGCCACTGGCGAGCCGGTAGACGGCTTCTGCGATGTATTCGATCGGCTGGACCCGGTCCCTGGTGCGCTCGTTGATCAGGCCGTGGACGGCGACGCCGGGCGTGTCGACCAGGCCGGGCGACACAACGTTCACCGCGATGTTGTCGTCATAGACCTCCGACGCAAGGCCGGTGGTGAAGCGCTCCAGCGCCGCCTTGCACATGCCGTACACCGTGCCGCCGCGCGCGCCGGCCATGTAGGGCTGCTTGGGGTGGAAGGCGGCGCCCGACGAGATGTTCACGATGTGACCGGTCTTGCGCGCCTTCATCGACGGCAGCACGAGCTGGCTCAGGTGGAACGGCGCGTGGACCTGCACTTCGAGCATCAGCTTGAAGCGCTTTTCCGTGAAATCGGCGACGGGTGCAAAGAAGGTGATCGCGGCATTGTTGACGAGAATGTCGATCGGGCCGAAAGCGGCCTGCGCCTTCTCGATAAGCTGTTCGCGCTCGCGGGCCTGGGCGAGGTCGGACTTGATGAACAGGACCTCTGCGCCGGTCTTCTTCACGCGGTCGACGGTCTCATGCAGCGTGCCAGGCAGCTTGCTCTCGCCTTCCTCGGCGGTGCGGGCGGAGACGACGACCCTGGCGCCTTCCTGCCCAAGCCGCACGGCTATCGCGGCGCCGATGCCGCGGCTTGCGCCGGTGACGACCGCGACTTTGCCTTTCAATGTTCCCGCCATGGCTTCCTCCCGACTAGTCTTCTGGAAGCGTAGGCTCCGCAGGCGGTTGCGACAACGCCATGCGACTCTTGTGCGTCGCGGCGTACCAGGCAAAGAAGATCGCGGGCAGAACCATGAGCCCGGCCGAGAAGAACGGCGCGTCGACATCGATGTTCGAGAAGGTGATCGCCGCAATCTGCGGGCCGACCAGCCGCGCGAGGCCGCCGACCGCGTTGTTCAAGCCGAGATACTGACCCTGGTGGTCGATATCGACGTTGCGCGAAAGCAGGGCAGACACGTTCGGCCACGCCACTGACTGCCCAAAGGCGGAGATCGCAAGCAGGGTCACGATCGTCACCGTGCCGGTCGAGAAGGGCTGGAGCGAGGCGCACAGGGTGGTGAGCAGCATCCCGAAGGCGAGCGTGCGGGCCTCGCCGAAGCGCTTCGACGCCGGCCCCGCGATGCCGATCTGGCAGATGGCGGCGACCACGCCGGTGACCGCGAAGGCGCTGCCGACCTGCTGCGGGCCCCAGGCGAAGCGCGCCTGCGTCCAGAGGCCGAAGACGGACTCGATGCCGTTGAAGGCGCAGCCGGCGAGCAGTGTGACCAGCATCAGGCGTCCGATCACGGGATTGGTCACCGCCGCGTGCACGACGGCCCAGCGGTTTGGACGGTTGCCGATCTTGCGGTGATTGCGGCTCTCTTTCAGGAAGGTGATGAGGCCGACCACGCACACGGCCGACAGACCCGAAGCGATCAGCAACGGCACCCGAAAGCCCGCATGGCCGGCGGCCGGGTTGGCCAGCAGGCCGCCCAGCGCAGGGCCGACGATGAACCCGACATTATAGGCCGCGCCAAGCCACGACATCTTGCCGGTGCGTTCGTCGGGCGGCGTCACGTCTGCGATGTAACCCTGGATGACGGCGCCATTGCCGCTCGCCATGCCGCCCAGGAGGCGCACGAAAAAGGCCACGTAAATGTTCGGCGCGAAGGCAAGCGCGAAGTAGCAAAGGCAGTTGCCGCAGACGGTGCTGATCAGGATGGGCTTGCGGCCGACGGTGTCGGACAGGCGCCCCCAGAACGGCTCGCCGAAGAAGCCGCCGATGGCGTAGGCCGAAAAGATCAAAGCCACCTGCCAGGCGGGCGCCTGGAACGATTTGGCATAGAAGGGCAGCAGCGGGACGATGATGCCGAAACCCAGCAGGTTGATGAACATCACCGACAGGAGGGTCGGCAGCGCCCCAGAGGAAACTGGTTGCTCGGGTGGGTCTGCGGCGGCATCGGACATGGGCTGACTGTTAATGGGGTGGTTCGCGCCTGGCGGCAAGGTGCGAGCCGTCGCACGTCGGGCGTGACAATCCTATGAAAATTGTCAACGCGCGCGTTTCGCCGCGTCAGTGCGGTTCGCCGTCCAGCGCCTCGCGCGCCTTGGCCGCCAGGTCCTGCTTGCGGAACGGTTTCTGGATGAAGTGCACGCCGTGGTTCAGGCGGCCGTGGTGGACAATGGCGTCCTCGGTATAACCGGACATGAACAGGACTTTGAGCCGCGGGTTCAGCCGGCGCGCTTCCTCGGCCAGGCGGCGCCCGTTCATTGCACCCGCGAGCACCACATCCGTGACGAGGAGCGCCACGGCAGGGTTCTCGGCCAGCGCCTTGAGCGCCCCGTTGCCGTCCGGTGCCTCGATGACGGCGTAGCCGAGCGAGCGCAGCATGGTGACCGCGATGAGGCGCATGTCGGGATCGTCTTCCACGACCAGAACCGTCTCATTGCTCGCGGTCGGCACGAGCCGGTCGGCCGGCGTCGGTGTGACGCCATCCTTGCTGATCCAGCGCGGTAGATAGAGCTTCACCGTCGTGCCGTCGCCGATCTCGCTGTAGATCGCAACGTGTCCGCCGGACTGCTTTGCAAAGCCGTAGACCATTGACAGGCCGAGCCCCGTCCCCTCGCCGACACCCTTGGTCGTGTAGAACGGTTCGAAGGCGCGGGCGACGACGTCCGGCGGCATTCCCGTGCCAGTGTCAGACACGGCCAGCATCACATACTGGCCGGCTGCCAACTCGTGCGTGGCGGCGTAGCCGGCGTCGACGCGCGCGTTTTGTGTTTCGACGGTCAGCCGGCCGCCGTCGGGCATGGCGTCGCGTGCGTTCACCACCAGGTTGAGGAGCGCGTTTTGCAGCTGGCCGGGGTCGACCTCGGTCTTCCACAGGCCGGCACCGCCCACAAATTCGATGCCGATGTTCGATGGCAACGTCCGGCGCAGCAGTTCGGTCATGTCGCGTGCCAGCAGGTTGAGGTCGGACACCTGCGGCGACAGCGGCTGCTGGCGGGCGAAGGCGAGAAGGCTCTTCGTCAGGGTAGAGCCGCGTTCGGCGGCGCGTCGCGCGGGCTCGAGCAGTTTCGCAATCGCGCGGTCCTGGTTGCGTTCCGTCGCGAGATCGAGATTGCCGGCGATGACCGCCAGCAGGTTGTTGAAGTCGTGCGCCACGCCGCCGGTCAGCTTTCCGATGGCCTGCATCTTCTGCGCCTGCTGCATCTGTTCCTCGGCCGCCTTGCGCTCCGTCATGTCGACGAGGAGCGAGTAGCGGCCGCGCGGCGCGCCCTTCTCGTCGCGGTCTATGATCATGGTGGAGTCGACGGTGCGGATCTTGCCGTCCGGGAATGGAAGAGTGACCTCGACCGTCGTCCGGCCGGCCGCCAACGCCTGGCGCACCGGCTCGACTGCAACCAGGTAGGCGTTTGAGACGAATTCGGGGACGGTCCTGCCGAGCATCTCCGCTTCCGTCGAAGCGAACCATTGCTCGAGTGTGCGATTGACGAAGAGGAAGCGGTTCTCGGCATCCTGATATGCGATGGCAACAGGAAGGTTGTCGGCGACGGCGCGCAGGAGACGGAGATTGTCCTTCAGCGTCGCATTCAGTTCGCGGATCTTGTGCTCGGCGGCGAGCGTTTCCGTAACGTCTCGGATGATGGTGAGCGTATGCGGTTTGTCGCCGACAAAGAAGCGGGAGCCGCTGACCAGCGCGTGGATCGGGCTTCCCTTCGCCCGCGGAATTGTGACGGCCAGGTCGCGCACCGAGCCGTCGGCCGTCATCACGCGGCGATAGCTCGGCACATCGAAGTTTCCCATGCGATCGCGGAAAGCGGAAAGCGGTTTGCCGACAAGGGCCTCGCGTGACAGCTCGAACATCTTTTCGGCGGCACGGTTGAGTTCGAGGATAACTCCTTCCCAGACGTTCTCGCCTGTGGTGGTGACCACCATGGCATCGGCGCTGCTCTCGAAGGCGCTGGCGAATTTCTCGTGGCTGGCACGGAGCTCGGCTTCGGCTCGCTTGCGCTCGGTGATATCGACGATGAAGCCGAAATTGCCTTGCTGCGTACCTGCCGCGTCGAAGTCGGGGATGTTGGTCGCTTCGACCGTACGGGTCGCGCCGTCGGGGAGCGGCAGCGTTTGTTCGACCGTGCGGACGCCGGCTGCGAAGGCCTCGCGCATGGGCATGGTCGCGTCGACATAGTCTTTCGGGAACAGCTCGGCGGCGAAGCGGCCACGCGCATGCTCCGTATCGACCGCGAGCCATCTCTCGAGCGTCTTGTTCAGGAAAAGTATGCGCCCATCCATCGCCGTCTGGCTGACGCCGACCGGCAGGTTGTCGGTGATGGCACGCATTTGCCGGAGGTTTGCTTCGAGCGAGCGGTTCAGTTCGCCGATCCTGCGCGCGGCGGCCTGCTGTTCGGTCACGTCGCGGATGACGAGAAGGGCGAGATCGTCGTCGGCGGCGTCAAACAGTGAGCCGCTGATCTCGACGTCGATAAGGCGGCCGCTGCTGTGGCGCAGTTTCGTCGCAAAGCCCCGGATCTCACCGTTCTCGATCATGATCCGGCGGATTCCGGAACTGTCGACCTCATCGGGCACCACGTTGACCTCTGCGGCCGTCTTCCCGATCATCGCGGCACGATCGAGGCCGAACATCGCAAGGGCGGCCGCGTTGGCGTCGAGCAGGCGTGCGGAACCGTATTGCCCGCCCGTCATCCGGATGACGACCATCGCATCGGTGCTGGCGCTGAAGGCACCGGCAAACTTGTCGTGGCTCGCCTGGAGTGCCTTTTCCGCCTGCTTGCGTTCGCTGATGTCGCGCACCACGCCAAAGAAGTATCCTGCCGCGCTTCCTTCGACCCGACTCAGCACGACCTCCGCGTCGAACTCGGTGCCGTCGACCCGGCAGTGGCGCCATTCGAAGACCTGTCGCCGGCCCGCGAGTGCGGCGGCTATTTTCTCCTGCGCGGCCGCCCGCGAAGGGCGGCCGTCCGGCTGGAGTGGCGGAGAGAATTCGACAGGCGAGTGTGCAATCAGCTGCTCGCGTGTGGCGCCAAATGTCGTGAGCGCGGCGTCATTGCAATCGACAAACACACCGTTCCGGCTCAGAAAGATCGCGTCACCGATGCTATTGAACAGGGCGCGATAGGTTGCCTCCTGCGCCATCAGCGAAGCAGCGGCGTTCTTCTCCTCTGTGATATCGTCGACGACGCTGAGAAGGCCGGTGAAGTTGCCCGCGGCGTCGTATTGCGGCTGGGAGCTGCCGCGTTCCCAGACGACGGAGCCGTCGCCGCAGACGACCCGCATCTCGTGCTCGAATTCCCTGCGCTCGGCGATCCCGTGCGCACGTAGTTCATCCCAGAGGCCACGGTCGTCGGGATGGATGAGTTGCAAGCCTTCTTCGCGCGTGAACCACGGCCGACGCGCGATCTTGCGCTGCTCGAACAGCGAGTCCGACCAGTAGACGCGGTTCGTCTGCGCGTCGAAAATGATGTAGCCGGTCCGGCCGAGCCGCTGCGCGCGCAGGAGCAGATCGAAATTTCTGCGCTGCTGCTTCAGCTCCGCGTCGGCGTCACTCACCGCAACCCCCGGGGCCCGCGGTTCTGGCGCGCGGACGCCGTTCCGGAATAGAACGGCGCACAGACCCGCGCGGGCAAGGGAATTGGGAGCACATGATTACCCGTAAGAACACGTATTGGCTGGCCACAGCAATGCTGGCGGTCTGCATGGCTGCTGCACCCGTTTTGGGTGCGGATGGTCCACCTGAGCCGCCGGCGGACGCGTGGCGCGTCGTCGATCCCGACAATTTGGTGCTGATCGACACCAAGTACGGGCAGGTTGTGGTCGAACTCGCGGCGGAATTCGCGCCCGGGCACGCTGACCGCCTGCGGGCGCTAATCCGGGCGCATTTCTATGACGGGTTGTCTTTCTACCGCGTCATCGACGGGTTCGTGGTGCAGGGCGGCATCGGAGAGGGGACAGCCTCCACCAAGGATCATCCTGTCGAGGCAAGGGATCTCGAGAAACGGTGGCCGCCGCTGAAGGCGGAGTTCGATCGCGCGTCGGCGCCGTCACCGGTTTTCACGCCGCTCGGTAACGCCGATTTGATGGCGCCGGAGGTGGGTTTCGAAGACGGCTTCCCAGTGGCCCGCGATCCCAAGGACAAGCGCGAATGGCTGATACATTGCCCGGGTACCTTCGCGTTCGCGCGGGACAACGGTCCCGATACGGCGTCGACCGAGTTCTATATCGTGATCGGCCAGTCGCCGCGGCGGCTGGACCGAGACCTGACCGCATTCGGGCGCGTGCTGCGCGGCATGGAGGTGCTGCAAAAGCTCCAGCGCGGCGATCCGGACGTGGAGAGCGGCGTGATCCAGGACATCAGCAAGCGCGATGCGATCGTCAAGATGGCGCTGATGTCGGACCTGCCCGTAACGGAGCGGCGCGCGTTCCAGGTATTGCGCACCGAGTCAAAGTTCTTCGCGGACTCGCTGGAGGCGCGTCGGCACCCGACGTCGCCGTTCTACTTCCGCCAGCCGTCACCCAACCTCGACATCTGCGGCGTGCCCGTGAAGGTGCGCAGCATCGCCGTCGACTAGGAACTTCAGCGCGCGGCGCGGCGGTTGCGGCCGTCGCGTGTCTCCGGATACGGCTTGTCCCCCATCAGCCCCGCCCAAAGCACGCGGTTGTAGGCGCCGCTGTCGAGACGGTCTTCGGCGGAGAAGTCGAACCGCGCCATCGCCTTTGCCCAATAAGCCGCGTCGTGCGGCGGCCGCACCGCCGCGTGCTGGGCCGGCGGCAGCGGCAACGTTGAATTGCGCAGCATGTCCGGTACGCGGGCATGGTAGGTCCAATCGGCCTGCGCGACGTCGAACACGTTTGCCATCGGCCGCGCGTTCGCATCATGGAAGTTGAGCGGCTTGAGATGGAGCACCATTTCCATCGTGCGCATGAAGTTCACCGTCGTGTAGCGGTCGGACACGACTGCGCCGTGCCGCACATACGGCCCGGCGATGAACGCGACCGAACGATGGGCGTCGACGTGGTCGGGACCGTCCTGGGCGTCGTCCTCGATCACGAAGATCAGCGTGTCCCTGGCGAAGCGGCTGTGCGCCACGCGGTCGATCAGGAGGCCGACGGCATAGTCGTTGTCGGCGACCTGGAGCTCCGGCGTGTTCACGCCGTCGGCGGCGGTCGCGAAACTGCCCGTGTGGTCGTGCATGAAGCGCACCGTCTCCAGCCGCGGCAGCGTGCCTCTCCTTTCATAATCGGCGAACTCGCGCGCCCATTCCCGGTAGCGCCAGTAGTCGGCGAACTGGGTGTCGAAGCCGCGGAAGTACGGATCGGTGTACGGCGCAAGAGACCGGCTGGTGGGGAACGCGACGCGCAGCTTCTTCGAAGCGGGATCGCGCTCCTTAGGAACCTGCAGGTTGGCGGGGATGCCGGGCTCGTAGCGCGACAGATCGCAGAAGAAGCCATAGTTGCGCACGCTGAGATGCGCCCGGAGGGCTGCATCCCACAGATAGCCTTCCTCGCGCTCGCCGTCCGGCCCGTCTGGCGCGGCCTGGTTGGCGCCGCCTGGCAGAAGATCCGGATCGGGATCGTTCATCGGATCGGCGGCGACCCGCGCCTTGCCGTCCAGCGCCACGTTGATGTTGCGGGTGCTGCCCTCGAAATCGTAGGTGAGGCCGCGGCCCGCGTAATTGACGGGCATTTCCTTCTCGGTGACATCGGTGGTCCGCGCCGCCGTGGACCAGTTCCAGCCGTTACCGCTGGCTTCGCCGCTGTCGAAGAACGCGTCCAGCGCGACGAACTCACTGGCCAGCGCATGCTGGTTCGGTGTCATCGTGGGACCGAACTGGACCAGGTTCGGATCGCCGTCGGTGTGGGGCAGATCGCCGAGAATCTGATCGTAGGTGCGGTTTTCGCGCACGATGTAAATCACGTGCCTGATCCGCTTGCGCAGCTCCGCCATCAGGCGTGCGTCCTCGGCGCTCGTGACCTCGCGAAAGCCGTTGTTGTCGGCGGTGATGGCGGTCAGTCGTTTGAGTGTGTCAGGATCGGGCACCGCTATGGCGGTAACGCCGCCTGTCGTCAGCTGCCAGACATACTGGTTCGGGACGCGGTGCTGGTCGGCTTCGGTGCAGAACGCCGTCTTCGCGGTCGCCGGCCGGCAGTTGCGGGGATTGGGGCCTGCCGGGCTCTTGCCGTTGGCGACGAACAGCATGCGTCCGTCGACGCTGACGCTCACGGAATTGGGTTGCCAAGCGGTCGGGACGAGGCCGACCAATTGCGGCGCGCCATCCAGGCGAACGATGCCGACGGCGTTGATGCCGCCCTCGGTGACGTAGAGCGTGTGCTCGTCCGGCGACAGGGCCAGGCCGTTGGGCGCGGCGCCGGGCAGGTGGGCGTTTGCACCCCAGCCCGCCGGGGCGCCGACGCCGATTGAAGACACGATCTTGTCGGTCGCGGTGTCGATGACATAGACGCGGTCGGCGTTGTCGGCGGTGACGAAGAGGCGGGTGGCATCGCGGTTGAGGAGCAGCCGGTTGGGATTGCCCGTCACGGCGATGCGCGCCGTGATCTTCGCCGTGCCGGCGGTCGACAGGACCACGATCTCGCGGTCGCGCAGGCTTGACACGTACGCCGTGCCGTTTGGAGCGACGGCGATCCAGTAGGGAAACTCGCCGCCCGCGCGGCCTGCTTGTTTCGGGTCGACCTTGCCGGGCCGAAGGTCAAGTTCCTGCACCGCTTTGCCTTGCGCGGGATCGACCAGGGTGACCGAGTCGTTCTCGTAGTTCGCCACCAGCAGACGGCCCGACGGCGTCAGCGCAATGCCGGCCGCCATGGGTTTCAATGCCTCGGCGTTGCCATGCACAAGGCCGTTGCCCGACGTGTGGCCAAGCGCAATGGCCGCACCGGACTCGGCCCAGAGGCCCGTGGCGTTCCTGCGATAGACGTGGACGTTGTCGTCCACGCCGCCCGCGACATAGAGCGCCTCGCCATCCGCCGACAGCGCCATGCCGCCGTAGCTGTTGGGCACGTGGATATCCTGCCTGAGCTTGAGGCTGGGGGCGGTGTCGTAGACGAAGAGATGCTCGGTCGAGGCGTCGGCGACGCGTTTGCCGTCCGGGCCGCGCCAAGTGTTGTAGCCGGCCGTCAGGACGAACAGGCTCTTGCCGTCAGGCGAGACGAGGGTCGTGGCGCCCCCGCCGACGCGCTGTTCGCCCACGACCGGGAGATCCGATTTGAGCGGCTGGAAGTCGCTGCCGGGGGCTGCAGTCGGTGTGACGGACTGGCCGGTCGGCAACCAGAGGCCGGGAGGAGCGTCAGCTGCTATTGCTGCGCCGCACAACGCCGCGCCTATCAAAGCTACCGGAACAAGCCGCATGACAATCCCCGCCGCGAATGCAGACCCCCTGCATAGTCGCCGCATTCGTCGGTTTTGCGAAGGCCGTCAGCGGCCCTTGAAAACCGGCTCGCGCTTCTCGAGGAAGCTCTTCACGCCCTCGCGGTGGTCGTCGGTCTGGAACAGGCGGTAGATCGTCTCGATTGCCCAGGTGCCGATCTCGCGTGGATCGCCGCCATTGTAGCGGCGCAGGCCCTCCTTGATGGCGCGGGTGGCAAGCGGTGGGTTGGCGGCGATCGTCGCGGCCAGCGCCTGCGCCCGCGGCATCAGCGCGCCATGGGGGACGGTCTCGGAGACGAGCCCGATACGGGCGGCTTCCTTCCCGTCGATCACATCCCCGGTCAGCATCAGCTCTGCCGCCTTGGCGCCCCCGACCAGCGCGGGCAGCTTGTAGAAACCGCCGACGTCCGGCACGAGGCCGCGCTTCACGAACAACTCGGCGAACCTGGCGTTTTCCGACGCGATCCGGATGTCGGCATAAAGCGCGAGCTCCATGCCCCAGCCGACCGCGGTGCCGTTGACGGCGGCGATCACCGGCTTGGTACAGTCGAGCGCTGCCATGGCGGCCGGCGTGGGCCGTGCCACGCGCGGCGCGGCTTCGGCGGGACGGACTTCGCCGGTCATCATCTCCTTGACGTCCTCGCCGGAACAGAAGGACGGATCGGCGCCCGTCACGATCACGCAGCGGATGTCGTTGTCGGCGGACGCAGCGACGAAGGCCGCCTCGATCTCGGCATAGGCGCGCGGGTTGAGCGCGTTGCGCCGCTCGGGCCGATTGAGCGTGATCGTGCAGACATGATCCCGCACGACATAGAGCGTGTGCTGGAACTCGCCGGGCGCAATGCTCACCGCTTCCTCCGTTTTGCGTGGAAGCCTAGCGCCGCCGCGCGAGTGGCGGAACGGTGCCGCAGCGGCAGGAGCGGTGCGATTTTCAGTCGGTGACGGTTTCTTCTTCGGCCGGCTTCACCTTGCTGACGAAGCGGCCCTCGGGCTTCTTCATCAGGGCGATGATCTGGTCGACCGCCTGCCGCAGGTTGTTGGCGAGGAAATCGCACTCGGTCGCCTCGAAGCTGTCGAGATAGTGCGTATCGTCCTCGATCACGCTCCAGAAGCCGGCGATCAGCGGCAGGCCCGGCATGCGCTTGCGCAGGCGGCGCGCGAGGTAGCGCGCGTTCTTGGGACTGCCGGGCTCCAGGTAGGAGACGCAGATCACCCGCACGCCATCGCATGAGAGATCGGCGACGTTGGAGGGCGACACGTCCTCGAAGGTGGCGATGCGGGCACCGATACCCTGGCGCTCCAGCAGGTGCGCGAGCAGCGAAGCGGCAGCGTGATCGAGCGTGCTGCGGCCGGCGACGCACAGGACCGGCCTGTTTTGCCACCCGGGCGGCACGAGTTCTTGGCTGACGCTCTGCTGGCGGGTTTCGGGATCCTCCTGCATGGTGAGGTTGTCGATGAAGGTCTCGACCGAAGTTCCGATGCGCTTGCGGCCCTCCTCGGTCAGCGCCCCGCGATTGACGTCCAGCTGCGCCAGCGCGAGGCCGCGCACGGCGACCTCGTCAAAATAGGCGGGCAGGCTGTGGCGCTGGAGGAAGACTTCGGCCTGCTCGGCCGCTTCATCGGAATTGCCCGCCAGCATGCGCAGATAGAAGCTCTCTTCCGGCGCCATGGGCGGCGCGTCGCCCAGCATCACGTCGAGGAAGCGGAGCTGGTCGACGTGGCGGCCGAGCACAACGAGGCACATGGTGAGCGGCGTCGAGAGCAGCAGGCCTACCGGTCCCCACACGAAGGTCCAGAAGCCCGCCGCGACCACGACGGCCAGTGCCGACAGGCCCATGTTGCGGCCGTAGAGCCACGGTTCGACAGCCTGTCCGGTGACGGATTCCAGGACGACGAAGACGCCGAGCGTGATGAAGGTCATCGTCCAGCCGGGATCGACAGCCATGGACAACGCCAACGGCATGATGGCGGCGATCGGCACGCCGATATAGGGCACGTAGCGAAAGATGCCGGCGATCAGGCCCCACAGCGCCGGATTGGGGACACCCGCCCACCACAGCAACAGCCCCACCACCAATCCGAACACGGTGTTGACGCCGGTTTGAAGCAGCAGATAGCGGCTCAGGCGTTCGGCGCCGTCGTCGAGCGCGAGCGTGGTTCGCTGAAGGTCGCGTCCGCCCGCCAGCATGATGAAACGGTCGCGCAGGTCTTCCTTCTGCAACAGGATGAAGATCACGAAGATGATGATGATGGTGAGGTCGGCCAGCGGCTCGAGTAGCGGGCCGCCGAATCGCTGGATTACCTGAATCGGTCCCGGCGGCGCGTCCTGGATGACGACCGGCACCGCTGGCGTGCGGACCTGGCCGGTCGTCTTGGATTGAAGATCGGTGGCGCTGCTGGCGGCACCGGGAGTTAGCGCGAGCTGGTCGCTCAGATTGTTGAACATCCGGATGGCGCCCTGCACGACGCCGTTGTTCGCGGCCGAGCCTTCCACCGACTGAATCTTGGCGACGATGTTTGTCTGGTATTGCGGCAGGCTGGCCGCGAGCCAGGCTATCTGGGTGCCGATGAAGCCCATGATGCCGATGATCAGAAGCACGGCCAGGGTGACGCTCAGGATCACGCCGGGTATGCGGCCGACCCTCAGCCTTCGCAGGAACTCGACCACGGGTGCCAGCGCGAACGCCATCAGGATCGAGAGCGCCAGCGGCACCAGCATTGGCCGGCCGAAGTAGATGGCCGCAACCACCACGGCGGCAATCACCGCCGCATAGGCGGTGTCCTGCAGCCCGCTGGGGCTGGGCGCGATCTTCGGCGTCTCCGGGCCGTGCGGGGCGGCGGCCATGGCGCTCATGTCTTCATGCTCCGGGCGAAAGTGTCGCCAAAACAGGGAATTATGCAAATGTGACGGTTGGCTTGTCGCGGGAGGCTGCTCCCTATATGTCAGGCGGGCTTTTTCCGGATTTCCCATGCCTCTGCTGCGTTTCCTGCCTGAAGCCACGAACATAAACTTCGTTGGCGCCCGTTATGTGGCGTTCGCCATCGACGGCCTGCTCCTGCTGGCATCGATCGCGTCGATCTTGATCCATGGCTTCAACCTCGGCATCGACTTCACAGGCGGCGTGCTGATGGAAGTCAAGTCGGCGCAGGTGATCGACATCGCCAGGATGCGCAGCGACGTCGGCGGCCTCGGCTTCAAGGAAACGCAAATCCAGTATTTCGGCGGCGGCGAGTGCGACAAGCCGGTGAATTCCTGCGTGCTGATCCGCGTGCAGCCGGATACCGACGCGGCGGAGCAGGCGACCGCGCAGAAGATCCGCACCAAGCTGGGCGAGAGCTACACCTATCGCCGCGCCGAGATTGTCGGCCCCAAGGTGTCCGGCGAATTGTTCCATGCCGGCGTGCTTGCGACGCTGCTGGCGGTGCTCGCGATCGGTGCCTGGGTGGCGGTGCGGTTCGAGTGGCAATACGGCATCAGCGCAGCGCTCGCGACGGGGCATGACGTGCTCGTCACTGCGGGTCTCTATTCGATCATGCACCTCGACTTCACGCTGACCTCGATCGCGGCGTTGCTGACGCTGGCGGGCTATTCGATCAACGACACCGTCGTGGTGTTCGACCGAATCCGCGAGAACCGGCGCAAGTACAAGCGCACCGGTCTGGCGGAACTCATCAACCTTTCGACCAATCAGATGATGACCCGGACGATCCTGACCAGCGTCGCGACCGGCGTGTCGCTGATCCCGCTGCTGATCTTCGGTGGACCGTCGCTGTTCGACTTCTCGGCCGCGATCCTGTTCGGTATCGTGGTCGGCACGTTCTCGTCGATCTATGTCGCGGCCGCGCTGCTCCTCTACCTGCCGGCGCCGGCAGGCCGGGTCGACGACGGCGATACCGCCGCCGCTACCGCTTAAGTCGGATCAGAGCGGGAACCAGTCGCGCCGGTCGCTGTAGACCTGGTAATGCGCGTTCACGCCCGCGCGCAGGCCGACGCCGGTACGGATCGGGGCCAGCGTCACACCGCCGGAGCGCATGTAGTTCACGCCCAGGCCAGCGACGAAATAGAAACTGCCTTCGACGCCGGGGAAGCGCTGATAGAGACGGCGCTCCTCGCGCAAATTGTAGACCAGCGTGAAAACCTTGGAGCCGTTGGCGCCGGCGTCGAAGCCGATGGACGGTCCGCGCCAGTACACGCGCGTCGGCTCCATGCCCTTGCGGATCAGCCAGCCTGAGCCGTAGCGCAGGCCCACCACGAACGCGCCCGACCCTTCGTCGCCCTTGATGTAACCGTCCGGTTGGCCGAGGTCCTCGGTGACGCGCTGCACGGCCTTGGCCATGACTTCGGTGGTCACGCCGAAGAAGTCAGAGCCCGCCTGCACGATCTCGTCTGGCGAGAAGGTGTCGTCGTTGGCGTCGCCATGACGCGAGGCGATCTCCCGCGGCGCCGGCGCCGGCGGCGCGGATTCATCGAGCGGATGAGGCGGAGGTACGGACCGCACATCCTCGGCGGAGGTGGATGCAGTGGACAGCGCCAACGCGGCGATTCCTGCGAAGAGGGCGGCCAGAGTCCGAGGCGAACGCATGCGTCTTAGCTCCTTCGAATCAGTGCATCCCCGCCGTGCGCCATCCTATGCCCGAAAGACGATTGCGCCACAAATGGGGCGTAGGAAGCTTGTGATGCTGTTCAAGGCCTTTTCATGGCCGCTGCCGGCCCTATGTTACGGGCGAGTCCGGTTCCTCACCGGGCAAGGGGAGAGAAAATGATGGAAGGCGCCACCTTATTCGTCTTCGCGGTGTTGTTCCTCGCGCTCGTTACGATCTTCGCGGGCGTGAAGAGCGTGCCGCAGGGACGGGAGTGGACCGTCGAGCGCTTCGGACGATTTACGAAGGTGCTCAAACCCGGGCTCAACCTGATCGTGCCGTATGTGGACCGCATCGGGCGCAAGCTGTCGATGATGGAAGAGGTGCTGCCGGTTCCGAGCCAGGTGGTGATCACGCGCGACAACGCGACGGTCACCGCAGATGCCATCGCTTTCTATCAGGTGATCGACGCGGCGAAGGCCGCGTACGAAGTTGCAAACCTGCAGGCGGGCATCACCAATCTCTGCCTGACCAACGCGCGTACCGTGATTGGCGCGATGGACCTGGACGAGGTTCTCTCCAAGCGCGACGAGATCAACCAGCGCCTGCTGGCGGTGGTCGACCAGGCGACGGTTCCCTGGGGCGTGAAGGTCACGCGAATCGAGATCAAGGATCTGTCCCCGCCCTCCGACATCACGGAAGCGATGGCGCGCCAGATGAAGGCGGAGCGCTTCCGCCGCGCCGAGGTTACCCAGGCGGACGGCGAGAAGAACGCCGCGATCCTTCGTGCCGAGGGCGCCAAGCAATCCGCCATCCTCCAGGCGGAGGGCCGCAAGGAAGCGGCGTTCCGCGATGCCGAGGCGCGCGAGCGCCTGGCGCAGGCAGAAGCGAAGGCGACGCAGATGGTCTCGGAATCCATCGAGGCCGGCAACGTCAACGCGCTGAATTACTTCCTCGGCCAGAAATATGTCGATGCGTTCGCTCAGCTTGCGAGCGCGCCGAACGGCAAGTTCGTGGTGCTGCCGATGGATTCCGCCGGGCTGTTGGGTTCGATCGCCGGTATCGCGGAGATGACCAAGGAAGCGCTGGGCGAGCAGATCACGGCGGCTGTCGCGACACGCCGCTCGACGGCGGGCGCCGTGCCGCCGGTTCCGCCGCCGCGGCCGGCAACGTCGTAGGGAGGACGTCGTGGAAAACCTGACCGTGTTCCTGAATTCCGTGCAAGCCTGGCACTGGTGGGCGCTGGGCGCGCTCCTGCTGGCGGTGGAAATCGCGAGCGCCACGCAGTACCTGCTGTGGCCGGGCATCGCGGCGCTCGCGGTCGGCGTTCTGAAGTTCGTTGTCCCGCCCATGGACGGCCGATTGTCCGTTTTCCTGTTTGCGGTGGTTTCGGTGGTCGCGACGGTGCTCTGGAAGAAGTCGTCCTGGGGCCGTGCGGACCGCACGACCCACAGCACGCTCAACGACCGCTCGGCCCAGTACATCGGGCGGGTCGTGAAGTGCGAGGAGACCTTCGTGAATGGCCGCGGCCCGGTGCGCGTAGATGACACACGCTGGGCGGCGAGCGTGATCGACGGTTCCGCGCCGGTCAAGGGCGACATGCTGACGGTCGAAGGGGCGGACGGCGCTGAATTGAAAGTGCGAATCGCGCCGGGTTCCCTGCTGCTCGGCGGCGCGGCGTCACCCGCCTAGACGCGGAACGAAGATGAACGACATTGGGGTTTCTGCGTTATCATTTGCATGAGCGAAAGTCTGATGAGCCACAACGACAGCGAAGATCGCGCCCACCTCTCGAGCGGAGGGTGGTTTGCGCTGGTCGTGCTCGTTGGTTTCCTGGCTGCTTCCATCTGGTATGCGGTCTACAGCTGGAACGCGATCGGCGTCACGCATATGAGCGCGTTCGGCTGGTTTGCGTTGGTCGCCGGTTCGCTGATCACGGTCGCGGTCGGCGGCGGGCTGATGGCGCTGATCTTCTATTCCAGCCGCCACAACTTTGATCGCTGATTTCTGCTGACTAGGTCGCGCCGCGCGCTACGAAGTGCGGGTTGGTGAAGTTGTCGTTGACGCGTCCATACAAGAACGGCGAGCCGTCCAGGTTTGTCACCGTGCCGCCTGCGGCGCTCAGCACCGCGTGGCCCGCGGCCGTATCCCACTCCATCGTCGTGCCGTGGCGCGGATAGATGTCGGCCTCGCCGGTGGCGACCAGACAGAACTTCAGCGAGGAACCCGAGGTGACGAAATCCTTTACGGGATAATGTGCGAGGTACTCTTCCGTCTTCTTGTCGCGGTGCGAGCGGCTCGCGACCGCGATCAGCCCGTCACCAGGCGCCTTGCGCACATGGATGGACCGAGCCTTCGCCAGGTCGAGCGTCTGCCCCGCGGCGATGTCGATCTCCCACGCGCCGGCACCGGCTTCGCCGAGGAACAGACGCTGCTTGGCTGGTGCATAGACGACGCCGCGGATCGCGATGCCGCCCGCAATCTCGGCGATGTTCACCGTGAACTCGCCGTTGCGGTTGATGAACTCCTTGGTGCCGTCCAGCGGATCGACCAGGAAGAAATGCGACCCAACCTTCGGTGTGCGCCCGCCCGCAACCGACTCTTCGGCCACTACGGGAATTTCCGGCGACAGCGTCAGCAGGCGCTCGAGGATGTACCGCTCCGCGTCTTCGTCGGCGGCTGTGACGGGCGACGAATCCTGCTTCTTCCGCGCCTCGACGCCGGCCACATAGTGGCGCATCACGATCGCGCCGGCTTCATGCGCGATGACAGCGAGCGCAGCGAGTTGCGCCGACGGACGTGTGCTCATGCGTAGTTTCCCCGCGGAACCGAGGTTCCGTGCCCCTCCAACTAACACAATGTGCTGTAGAAGTCCGAAGGCCTTTGGAAGGAACGCCAGACACGATGACGCTTTTCATCCGCGCGCGCCTCGCCGCGCTGGCGCTTGCCGGTCTTGTCTTCGCGGCGCCCGGCGCGGATGACGCTGTCGTCGCCGCGATGCTGAACGATCCCGGCGCAGCGGCGGCATGGAGGTCGCCTTTCGCGCGCGCTCGAACACTGGTTCGCCGTGATCGTGGACTTCAGCGTCGCAGGCGTATGGCTCGCGCCGGAAAAGCGCGACCAGTTCGTCGCATTCCTGGACCGCAACAACGGGCAGCATTCCCGCCCTGATCGCGCATCTGGACCAGTTGCGGACCCAACTCCGTGGGTGACAAAGACGTTAACCACTCGGTTGCGCAGCCGTTAAGGCTTCCTTAATACGCGCAGGTCATGGTTACCAATTGAAAACCATCCCCCACCTTCGGAGCCTGCCATTCATGGACGATATTGAGTTCGCCGCGTTTCTGGTCAGCCGCGTGTGCCACGACCTGGTCGGTCCGCTGGGCGCCGTGGTCAACGGCCTCGAGGTGATGGAGGACGAGCGCGACGCGGCCATGCGGGCGGATGCGCTCAAGATCGTGACGACCAGTGCGATGTCGGCGCTCGCGCGTCTTCAGTTCCTGCGTATCGCGTTCGGTGCGGCCGGCTCGGCCGGGGCGGAACTCGATGTCGGCGAGGTGGGCCGGCTGGTCGCGGGCCTGCTGGAAGGCGGCAAGGTGAAGCTCCACTGGCAAGCGCCGCCGCTGGCTTGGCCAAAGAACTGGGCGAAACTCCTGATGAACGCGGCGATGCTGGGCGCCGACTGCCTCCCGCGTGGCGGCACGCTGGATGTCACCGTCAGCCCCGACCCCAAGGCGCCGTCGTTCAGGATCGTGGCCACCAGCCCCTATGCGCGGGTGCTGGAGGAGGTCGGCAATGCCGTGCGCGGCGAGGCGCAGCAGTCGCACCTCGATGCGCGCGGAATCCAGCCCTACCTGACGCACAAGCTCTCGCGCGACCTGAATGCCGGCCTGACGCTGACCCAGAGCGAGGGCGTCGTGGAAATCCACGCGGGCTAACGGGCGGAAATCCACGCGGGCTAACCCGGCCTTTACCTGCGCAGTCCTAGAGTTCCGCGGAAAATCTGGCATTTGTGCCTCCGTCCGGAGCATTGAAGGACCGTGCCCATGAAGAACTGCCTCGTCGTCGACGACAGCCGCGTGATCCGCAAGGTCGCCTGCCGCATCCTGCAGGATCTGAAGTTCGACACTGCGGAAGCCGAAGACGGCATCGCGGCGCTGCAATCCTGCCGCCAGCGCATGCCGCAGCTGATCCTGCTCGACTGGAACATGCCGAACATGAACGGCATCGAATTCCTGAAGACCCTGCGCAAGGAGCGTAACGGCCAGCAGCCCGTCGTCGTGTTCTGCACGACGGAAAACGACGTCAGCCACATCACCGAGGCGCTGAGCGCCGGCGCCAACGAATACATCATGAAGCCGTTCGACCGCGAGATCATCGAGGCGAAGCTGGCCGAAGTGGGCTTGATGTAATCGCCCGATGACGCCGGACGACTTCTCCTTCCTTGCGCAGATGGTGCGCCGGCGGGCCGGGCTGGTCCTCACCGAGAAGAAGCTGCATCTGATCGAGAGCCGGCTCTCGACCGTGATGCGCCGCTTCGGCTTCCGCTCGACCGATGCGCTGGTGAAGGAGCTGCGTCACGGCCGCGAGACGCTGGCACGCGCGGTGACGGAGGTCCTGACGACCAACGAGTCGTCCTTCTTCCGTGACCGCGCGGCGTTCGAGGCGTTCCGCGAACGCGTGCTACCGCGACTGATCGAGGCGCGGGCGGAGACCAAGCGCCTGCGCATCTGGAGCGCGGCCTGTGCGGCGGGGCAGGAGGCTTATTCCATCGCGATGCTGCTCGACGACCTGAAACTCCAGGCGCAGGGCTGGAGCATCGACCTGATCGCGACCGACCTGTCCGCCGAGATGATCGCGCGGTCGGAGGAGGGCCTCTACTCGCATTTCGAGGTGCAGCGCGGCCTGGCGATCCGCCGGCTGGTGGCGCATTTCAGCCAGGAAGGCGGCAGCTGGCGCATCCACGAGAACCTGCGCCGCATGGTGTCGTTCCACCAGTTCAACCTTTTGGATTCGTACGGCTGGCTTGACGATCTCGACGCCGTGTTCTGCCGCAACGTGCTGATCTACTTCGATCAGAAGACGAAAGCATCGGTGCTCGACAAGATCGCCGAGATGCTGACGCCGGACGGCGCGCTGGTGTTGGGCAATTCCGAAGCCGTCACCGGCCTGTCGACGGCCTTCGTGCCTGTCGACCGCGCGCCAAACACCTACGCCAAGACCAAGACCATCGCGCAGCGGCTGGCGAGCTGATCACCACGTATCGATGAACGTCCGGCGCTTCGTCGGATCGTGCGGCGGGACGGACTTGTAGCCGCGCAGGATCCATTTGCGGGTGTCGGCGGGATCGATGACGTCGTCGATCTCCAGATAGGCGGCCATGTTGATCGCCTTGCCGCGGGCGTAGCTCTGCGCCACCAGCTTCTTGAACAGGGCCTCGCGCGCTTCCTCGGTAGGTTCGGCTTCGAGCTCCTTGCGGTAGCCGAGGCGCGCGGCGCCTTCGAGGCCCATGCCGCCGAACTCGCCGGTCGGCCAGCTCACGATGAAGAACGGCGCGTGGAAGCTGCCGCCCGCCATCGCCTGGGCCCCCAGGCCGTAGCCCTTGCGCAGCACCACGGTGAAGATCGGCACGCTGAGCGCGCCGCCGACCACGAACATGCGCGAGACGCGGCGAACCAGCGCGGTCTTCTCCGCCTCTGGCCCCACCATGAATCCCGGCGTGTCGCACAACGAGACGATGGGCAGGCCGAACGCATCGCATAGCTGCATGAAGCGCGCGGCCTTGTCGGAACATGGACCGTCGATGGCGCCGGCGATGAACATCGGATTGTTGGCGATCAGGCCGAACGGGATGCCCTCGATGCGGATCAGCGCGGTGATCATGCCGGGGGCGAATTCGGGGCGAAGTTCCAGCACGCTGCCGGTGTCGGCCATGGTGTCGATCACCTTGCGGCTTTCGTAGACGCGCAGGCGGTTCTCGGGGATGAGGTGGCGCAGTTCTTTCTGGTTCGCGGCACTCCAGGTCTTCAGCGGACCCTGGAAATAGGAGAGATATTTCTTCGCGACCTCGATGGCCTCGATCTCGTCCTCGACCGCAACGTCGACCACGCCGTTGGGCACCTGCACCGACATTGGGCCGACCTCTTCCGGCCGGTACACGCCGAGGCCGCCGCCCTCGATCATCGCGGGACCACCCATGCCAATGTTGGAGTTCTTGGCGGCGATGATGACGTCGGAGCAGCCGAGGATCGCTGCATTGCCGGCGAAGCAGCGGCCGGAATTGATCCCGACGCGCGGCATCAGGCCGGAGAGCTTGGCATATTGGCGGAAGGTCGGCGTATCGAGGCCCGCAACGCCGGAGCGATCCGTGTCGCCGGGCCGTCCGCCTCCACCTTCGGCGAAGGCCACGATTGGCAGGCGCCATTCCTCGGCGACCTTCAGCAGGCGGTCCTTCTTCTGGTGGTTCATCGTGCCCTGCGTGCCGGCGAGCACGGTGTAGTCGTAGGCCATCACGGCGCAGCGCGTCTTCTCCTCACCGAACTCGGCGGCGTTGACGGTGCCGATGCCGGTGATGATGCCGTCGCCCGGCGTGTTCCTGATCAGGTCGTCGAGCTCGCGGCGGCGGCGCTGGGCGGCGAAGGCGAGCGCGCCGTATTCGATGAAGCTGCCGGGATCGACGAGCTGGTCGACGTTCTCGCGCGCGGTGCGCTGGTTGGTCTTGCGGCGGCGCGCCACGGCCTCGGGACGGTTCTCGTCATAGCCGAAGGCGTGGCGGGTGTTGGATTCCGCGAGATCGGGCCGGATGAAATCGGGATCGACAATCCGGTGCTGCTCGACCGTGTCGGCGCCGACGTCTTCCGGCGTCAGGTAGAGCAGGGCGTCGCCTTCGAACAGCACGGTGCCCGGCGCGTGCGCGAGGCTGTGTACGCGGCCGGAAACGGTGGCGCCGATGAGGTGCTCCATCTTCATGGATTCCAGCACAGCGACGTTGGCGCCCTTGCGCACGGCGTCGCCGGGCTTCACGTCGATGGAGACGATCTTGCCTTGCATCGGCGCGGGCACCGCGATCGTGCCCGCGGGAGCGGTCGCCACAGCGGTGGCCGGTGCAGCGGCTTGCGACGCAGTGCCCGCAGCGGCGGTGCGGGGCTTCCAGCTTGCGGCAGCCGCCACGAGTTCGGCGGTGTGCTCCTCGACGAAGCGCGTATGGATTTCGCCGTCCCGCACGTCGCGGCGGGCGATCAGTTCGTGCAGGAAGCCCATGTTAGTGGCGACGCCGTCGATAGTGAATTCGGCGAGCGCGCGCCTGGCGCGGCTGATCGCGGCGGCATAATCGGGGCCGCTAACGATCAGCTTCGCAAGCAGCGGATCGAAGGTGGGATTGGTCCGATAACCCTCGTAGCCGAAGGTGTCGACACGAATGCCGGGCCCGCTGGGCGGCGTGAAACGGGTGAGGGTGCCACCGGAGGGCTTGATTGTGCCGTCGGCTTCGATCTTCTCCATGTTGATGCGCAACTGCACGGCATAGCCGCGCGGCTCGGGCACATCCTCCTGGGTCAGGCCGATCTCGCGCAGCGCCTTGCCGCGGGCCAACTCAATTTGCACGCCGACGAGATCGATGCCTGTGATCTCCTCGGTGACGGTGTGCTCGACCTGGAGGCGGGGGTTCGCCTCGATGAAGGCAAAGGCCGGCGTGTGGCGCGGCGGGCTCGGGTTGACCAGGAACTCGAAGGTGGCGAGGCCGCGCAGGTTCACGTCGTCAGCCAGCCACACCGCGGCGTCGCAGAGCTGCTTGCGCAGGTCGGGATGGAGGCCCGGCCCCGGTGCGACCTCAACGATCTTCTGGTGGCGGCGCTGGAGCGTGCAGTCGCGCTCCCACAGATGCACCGCGGATTTGCCGTCGCCCGCGACCTGCACCTCGATATGGCGCGCGTCGCGCATCAGTGCTTCGGCATAGACAGCCGCATTGCCGAAACCTGCCAGCGCTTCGGACTGACAGCGCGCATAGGCTGTCTCGAGGTCGGACTCGTTCGTCACGATGCGCATGCCGCGACCGCCGCCGCCGGCGATGGCCTTGATGACGATCGCGCCGTGCTCCTTAAAGAAGGCGCGGGTCTGTTCGAGCGTCGCCGGCCCCTGTGTCCCGGCCAGCACCGGCACGCCGTATTTCGCGGCCAGATCGCGGGCGCGAGCCTTGTCGCCGAAAATGGCGAGCACCTGCGGCGAAGGCCCGATGAAGACGAGGCCAGCCTTTTCGCAGGCGGTGGCAAAATCGGCATTCTCGCTCAGAAACCCATAACCCGGATGCACCGCGTCGCAACGCCCGGCTCTCGCCGCGGCAATCACGCGGGCAATGTCGAGATAGGCGGCAGGGCCGCCGGCACCCAGCGTCTCGGCCGCGTCGGCGGCCTTCACATGGGCTGACGCAGCGTCGTCATCGGAATAGACCGCGGTGCTCCTGACGCCCAGATCCGCACAGGCGCGTGCGATGCGCACCGCGATCTCGCCGCGGTTGGCGATCAATATGCTGCTGAAGTTCATGACAGGATCCGGAATGGGCGAGGTGTAGAGTCTGCCATGACTGACAGGGCTGACAAGTCGGGTTTGACCCAGCGGCAGCCACGAGGACGACATGGCGAAACGGACCATCGGAATCGTCTGGCGGAGCAAAGAGGTTGAGGATGCGCTGCCCAAGGGATCGCGCCTCTGGCCAGTGGTTCGCGCACTCGAGGCTGCCGGCATGGCCGTGGCGCCGCTGGCGTATTGCGAAGAGGCCAGTGACGCAGTGCGGGAGCGCTTCATAAGGTGCGACGGCGTGCTGGTCTGGGTCGATCCTTTGACCGATGGCCGCGATCGGGGTGATCTCGACACCATACTGAGGGACGCAGCCGCACATGGCGTCTGGGTGGGCGCCCATCCGGACACCATCCTGAAAATGGGCACAAAGGAGGTTCTGTTTTCGACCCGCGCGCTCGGTTGGAGCGGCGATGTGGCGCTGTATCGCACGGCCGAGACGTTTCGCAACGACTTCCCGGTGCGTTTGGCCGCCTCGCGGGTGCGCGTGTTGAAACGCTACCGCGGCAATGGCGGGCAGGGCGTGTGGAAGGTCGTGTTGCTTCCGGGTGATCGCGTTCGTCTTCAGGAAGCGACGCATCGCGACGGTACGGCCGAGGTACAGCCGTCGCGTGCGTTTCTCGATCGCTGCGATGCCTATTTCGCGGGTGACGGAAGATTGATCGATCAGGAATTCCAGCCGCGCATCACGGAGGGCATGGTGCGCGCGTATCTGAGCGGCGGCGAGGTCGTGGGCTTCGCGCGGCAATATCCGGCCGGCTATGGCGGCGCGATCGGTGCCGACGACACCTTCGGCCTCCCTGCCACCAAGACCATGCTTCCGCCGGACGAGCCGCAGTTCCAGGTCTTGCGCACGCGCCTGGAGCGCGAATGGGTTCCGGGCCTCCAAAGGATACTCGGCGTTGCTGACAGTGCGCTCCCGGCGATCTGGGATGCCGATTTCCTGTTCGGACCGCGCAACGCGTTGGGCGCAGACACCTTCATCCTCTGCGAGATCAACGTCAGTTGCATCACGCCATTTCCGCCTGAGGCGCCGGGCAGGATCGCGGCCGCGGTCCTTCGTGCGCTGAACGGATGCTAGGCCGCGCGCCGGAGGCGCGGCTATCATCGTCGCCGCATGCCGTGCGATTCCCGATTCTTGTTACGTTCAATGGTCTTTCTGCTGGCGCTCACCGCGCCTGCCGCTGCGGCAGATGCGCCGGCGGCGTTCGTGCCGCATTATGTGAGCGTGCGCGGGGCGACGGCCAATCTGCGCGAGGGGCCGTCCTACGACCACAGGATCCTCTGGATCTATCAGCACAAGGATTATCCGCTGAAGGAGATCGCGACCTTCGACGCCTGGCGCAAGGTCAAGGACGTCGACGGCGTTGTCGGCTGGATGCACCACACGCAACTGAGCGACAGGCGCACCGTGCTGTTCGTCGGATTTACAAAGTCCGACCTGCACGAAACCGATGATCCGCACTCCAGAGTTATCGCGCATGCCGGGCCCGGCGTTGTGGCGAGGCTCAAGGCATGCAAGCTTCAGGTCTGCGAGGTGGAAGCCTCCGGAACCGACGGCTGGGTCGACAAGAGAGATATCTGGGGAGTGGACGTTGGCGAGGTCTTCCAATGACAGGCCCATCAACGAGAGTCGGGGGCGCATGGCCGCGGATGCGGGCGCTGCCGCCGGCAACGAGCCGAACGATCCCGCCGCTGACGCGGCGGTAGCCGCCGGCGGACTCGCCTCTTGGCTCCATAGGCCGGCAGGAGAATCCGCCACCGGCGGGCCGATCGCCAGCAGGCTGGGCCAGATCTCCTGGGCGATGTTCGAATGCGCCCGCATCCCCTATGTGCTGCTGGTCACGATCTATCTGTTCGGGCCGTATTTCACGCGGCACGTGTTCAGCGATCCGGTGCAGGGCCAGTCCGTGTGGGCGGCGATCTCCTCCTGGGGCGGTATCGCAACCGCGCTGGCGGCGCCGTTCCTGGGCGCGATCGCCGACAATGGCGGGCGGCGCAAGCCATGGATTTTCGTCTACACGGTGCTGATGATCATCTCGATGCTGGCCATGTGGGTGGCAACCCCGCATGCGCCGGCCTCGACGCTGTGGCTCATCGCCTTCGCCATCATCATCGCAAACTTCTCCTACGAGTTTTCCAGCGTGTTCCACAACGCGATGCTTCCGACCATCGCGCCGCATGAGCGCGTGGGGCCGTTGTCGGGACTGGGCCTGTCGCTCGGCAATCTCGCCGGCATCCTCCTGCTCGGTTTCATGTTCGTGGCGTTCTCGGCCCCGGGTTACCTGCACTGGTTCTTCATCCCGGACCATCCGCTGTTCGGCATCAGCCGCGAGGCGCATGTTCCCGAACGCCTGACCGGCCCGATCTCCGGCATCTGGCTCGCGATCTTCGCGCTGCCGCTGTTCCTGTTCACGCCCGACAAGCCGAGCACCGGCATTCCCGTGGTGCGGCAGATGAGGCTCGGCGTGCGCGCGGTGTGGAGCACCGTCGTCAGCCTCAAGCACTACCGCAACATCGCGATGTACCTGATCGCGCGCATCTTCTTCAACGACGGCATGGGCGCGGTGCTGCTGTTCGGCGGCATCTACGCGGCGAGTACTTTCAACTGGGAGCCGCTGACCATGATGGTCTACGGTATCGAGCTCAGCGTGTTCGCGGTGCTCGGCGGGTTCGTCGGTGGTTGGCTCGACAACGGGCTGGGATCCAAGCGCGCGATCTTCGTGAGCATCGGTGGCACACTGGTGTTCTTCTGCCTGAGCCTCACTTTCGCGCCCGACCGGATGTTCTGGTTCATCCCCTACGACGTCCATGCGGCGCCGATCAACGACCTGCCGTTTTTCAACACCTGGCCGCAGGTGATCTATCTGCTGATCGTCAACGGCGTGGCGGTGCTGATCACCGCAGGCTATGCCAACGCACGCACGATGATGGCGCGGCTGTCGCCGCCGGAGAAGATGACGGAGTTCTTCGGCCTGATGTCGCTCTCCGGTACGGCGGCGACGCCGTTCGCCAATGGCGCGGTGTCGCTTATGACGGCCTGGACCATGAGCCAGCGCGGCGGGCTATTGCCGATCATCGGCTTCCTGGCCGTGGGCCTGCTACTGATGGTGTTCGTGAAGGAAGAGCGCGCAGTCGTTGCCGACTAAATGTGCAGCGTGATTGTGCACGTGCCGTAGGCGGTGTGGCTGTCGCGGCGGCTTTCGACGAAGCTTACCATCGCGATGGAATAGCCGGCAGGCCAGCCCGCGGTGCTGTAGCTGTAGTCGCCCGTCGCGAGATCCTTGGTGCAGGAGACGGTGACGCTCTTGCTTCCGGCCGCATGCGCGAAGCCAAAGGCGAGGCCGGCTGCCGCCAGCGCAATCATTAGCCGCCGCATGTCCCCCTCTCCGGCTCAATGCCGGAACTGTCGCACTCCGCTGAACACCATGGCAATGCCCGCTTCATTGGCCGCGGCAATGACATCTTTGTCATTGATCGAGCCGCCCGGCTGGATCACGGCGGTCGCTCCGGCTTCCGCGACCGCCAGCAGGCCGTCAGGGAAGGGGAAGAATGCGTCCGACGACGCGACCGAGCCCACGGTCAGCGGTTCGGAGAGGCCAGCCTCCTTCGCAGCGTCGCGCGCCTTGATCGCCGCGATGCGAGCCGCGTCGACGCGGCTCATCTGGCCGGCGCCGATGCCGACGGTGGCGCCGTCTTTGGCATAAATGATGGTGTTCGACTTGGTGTGCTTGCCGACGCGGAACGCGAATCGCAGGTCGGCGAGCTGCTGCGGCGTCGGGTGCTTCTTTGTGACGACCTTGAGTTCGAGCTTGCTCGCGTCAGCATCGTCACGTGTCTGGACGAGCAGGCCGCCGGCGACCGACTTCACCGTCCAGCCGAAGGCATAGGGATTGGGCAGGCCGCCGGCAATCAGCAGGCGCGCGTTGCGGCGCCGCGTGATCTCCGCCTTCGCTTCGTCGGTGGCGTGCGGCACGATGATGACGTCGGTGACGATCTTGGCGATCTCTTCCGCCGTCTCGCCGTCGAGCGTTCCATTGAGCGCGATGATGCCGCCGAACCGACTGACCGGATCGCACCGCAGCGCACGCAGGTACGCGTCCCTGTAGGTCTTGCCGACGGCCACGCCGCAGGGATTGGCGTGCTTGATGATCGCGACCGCCGGCTGATCCTTGAACTCGGCGACCAGCTCGAAGGCGGCGTCGGCATCGAGCAGGTTGATATAGCTGAGCTCGCGGCCCTGCACCTGTTCGGCGGTCGCAACCCCGTAGCGCGTCTCACCGCCGACATAGAACGCGGCTTTCTGGTGCGGGTTCTCGCCGTAGCGCAACGGCTGGCGCAGCGTGCCTGCGAAGCTGCGATAGCGCGGCGGTGCGTTGTCGCCGCCCTTCGCGAGCTCATCGGCGAACCAGTTCGACACGGCGGCGTCGTACGCCGCGGTGCGCGAGAAGGCGATCTGGGCCAGGCGGCGCCGCAGTGCGCCCGAGGTGGCGCCGTCATTGGCGTCCATCTCGCCCAGCACGAAGGCGTAGTCCTCGGGATCGGTGACGACCGTCACCCACTCGTGGTTCTTCGCCGCCGAGCGCGTCATCGCCGGGCCGCCGATGTCGATCTGCTCGATCGTGTCTTCGAAGCCCGCGCCCTTCGCGACCGTGGCCTCGAAGGGATAAAGGTTGGAGACGAGGAGATCGATGCCGTCGATCCCGTGGTCCGTCATCGCCGCGGCGTGATCGGACTTGTCGCGCAGGGAGAGCAGGCCACCGTGCACCTTCGGGTGCAGGGTCTTCACGCGGCCGTCCATCATCTCCGGGAAACCTGTGATCTCCGAAATGTCTGCGACCTTCAGTCCGGCGGCGCGCAGCGCCTTGGCCGAGCCGCCGGTCGAGATCAGCATGACGCCGTGGCGATCGAGCCCCTTGGCGAAGTCGACCAGTCCGGTCTTGTCATAGACCGAAAGGATGGCGCGGCGGATTTTGCGGTGGGTCATGGCGACTCGGACCGGCGAGGCTACGCCCGGTCCTAACGCTTGACCGCCCAAATTATAAGGCCCGACAGCGCCACAGCCCCCAGCGAAAACAGCACAGGGATGTGGATATGCCACGTTGCGCCGCCAAACGAGATGTCGCCGGGCATGTCCGGCAGTTCCATCATCGCGAGCGCCTGGCTGAACAGCAGCATGCCGGCCAAGATGAAGCCGAGAAAGACCAGGAAGCGCACTAAACGTCTCCTTAACCCCGCTCCCCCCTTGGGCGGGCAGGAGACTGACGGAACAGCCGGGCGTAAGCGAGCGCTTCCCCCAGGCGCAGTTCACCGGCGGTAGCGCGGTCGGCGCGAAGTTTCCTCGAATTCGCCTAAAGCTTCAGGGGCGCAGCGCCCGGCACGCCTTCGGCCCGCGCACTCGGCCGCGCCGACACGCGGGCGTGCCAGGCCTTGAGGTGCGTGAGGTCGTCGGGGATCGGCATGTTCACGAACTTCGCGAAGTCGATGCCGCACAAAAGAACGATGTCTGCCATCGAGAAGTAGTCGTGCACGAGGAACGGCCCCGCGCCGCTGAGTTCCTTGTCGAAGAACTTCATCGCGGCAAACACGCCCTTGCGCATGTGCTGGCCGTATTCCTTGAACTGGCTCGGATTCACGCGCGCTGTGCGCGGGTCGTCGTTGATCCAGACCTGGCCCGCCGGAGTCCACAGGCGGAATTCGCTTCGGCGAATCCACATCTCGACTTCCGCCTGCTCGTAAGGCGAGCGGCCGAAGAGCGGTGGATTGGGATGCAGCGACTCGAAGTAGCGGCAGATGGCGATGGATTCGGACAGGAAGCGCCCGTCGTCGGTCTCCAGCGTGGGCACCTGGCCGAGCGTGTTCTTCTTGAGGAAATCCGGCGCCTTGTGCATGCCCTCCATCATCTTGGTGTGCACGCGTTCGACGGTGTCGATTCCTTTCTCGGCGAGGTAGATGTGCACCTTGCGCGGGTTCGGCGCGGGATAATTCTCGGTGTAGAGCTTCACGACGTTTTCCTCTGTTTTGGCTGGGCGAAAGCCTAGGGGTGAAGCGGCGGCCGGAGCAACGGGGGCCAAAGTTGACGGGCGGAGCGGGCCGACTATAAAGGCCGGCCATTCCCCGATTTCTTCGACGTGCCCCAGTGGCGGAATGGTAGACGCAGCGGACTCAAAAGTCTTATAGGTCCGCGGCGCGGGTGTGGCGAAACAGGTAGACGCACGGCACTCAAAATGCCGCGACCTCCGGTCATGTCGGTTCGATTCCGACCACCCGCACCAACGGTACGAAACAGCCGTGTTCTGGCGTTAGGCAGCGCTAGTTCGTGGCTGGCGCCGGGAACGGCACATTTGCCCTCAAGGCCTCGCGGCGCACTGAAGCGTGACCTTGCTTCCAAAGCCTGCTTCGGCCGGTGCGCCTTGCGAGCCACCTTGCCCCGCCGAGCATGTCCACTGCACCGAGAAGTCCTTGGCGCAACCGGGCGCGGGATCGCCGATCGTCTGGTATCGCACCGTGTAGTCGCAGGTGGCCTTGCCGTTGCATGCGTCCGCCAGAAAATGCGTGACGTTTCCGTTCGGCTGATGACAGCTCGCCCCGTAGGTTGCCGACGTCACCGTGATGACGTTTTGCGCCGGAGGATGATCGGGCCCTCCGGTCTGATCGCCGTTGTTCCAGCGGCCCTGACCGGCGCCCTGGTCACTGCCATATCCGCCATGATCGCCGCCCTGCCATGAGCCGCCACGGTCGCCGTGGTCCCCTCCGGTGTCGTGGTGATCGTGCCAGTCGCCCTCGGAACCGCCATGGTCGTGCCAGTCGCCACCGTGGTCGTACCCTCCGCCCTGGTCGGCGTCATGCTCGTCGTGCCAGTGCCCTTCAATGCGAAAGCCGTGCGCCATGTAGAACGCGAAACTGAGCGGTGGACCGTCGTGCGCTTGCCGGGCCCACCACGGGCGCGGCCCGCGCCATTCGTCGCGATGCCAGCTGCCATGCACCCAGTATTGGCGATTCCATCCATAGCCGCGGAAATAGACCGGCCCCTTGAACCAGTGCCCGTCCACGAACACCGGCCCGTAGTGCACCGGGTAGCGCCAGAACCGGTCAGGACAGCCATACCGATCGCAATAGCCGCCGGTTTCCCGCGCATAGCCCTCGGCGCGATCGCGGTCGTAACGCCAGTCATGCTGTGCGTTGGCCGACGACGCGAGACTGAGCGGAAACAACGATGCAAGCAACGCAAGTCTCAACCTTCCCATGACGAATCCTCTCCTGCGGGGGACTTCCAGCAATGTTGACAACGCGCGAAGTGGCGATGCGTACATGGCTCGTCACATACGAATTCCCAATCTTCCGAGCTGGACGCGCGGAACTCGGGATCCACACGCGGTACCGCTTCTTGCGAGGCAAGCCTCCACGGCTTCTCGGACCACGCAGTATTGGTTCCAAGCCATTCTTGCTTCTGGCGAGAAGCCGGATGAAGCTTGCTTCATGCGCGCCAGGGATTGACAGATGTCCAGCAGCCTCGTGCCCGGACGGAGTTGCGGAGACTGCAACGTTTGTTGCAGCTACTATCACATCAACGATCCGATGCTGCGCAAGCCGAAAGACACCCTCTGTCCACTATGGAACGGCGGATGCTCGATCTATGCGGTGCGTCCGCGGGCTTGTAGCGAATTCTATTGTTTGTGGCGTCGGACCCCGTCGCTTGACGATGGCTGGCGGCCGAATCGCATCGGAATAATCATTCACGAAACCGATATCGCTATTCCGGAGCACTTCGTGGAGCGCGTGGGGTTGATTTTTGACGTGTGCGGATCGACGGAGGTGCTCCGCGATGCGCGTGTCGTCATCGCAATCGCAGAGCAGATCGACCGCGGTATCCCGGTATTTCTCGGCATCATCGGTGATCCCCAGCACGACGCTGCGCGCGTTCTTCTCAATGACCGCATGAAATCTGCGGTCGCGGGTCGCGACCTGGCAGCACTGCGCCGGGACTTGGAAGCGGCGCTCGCCGAGGCACGCACTCAAAGCCGGTCTCGCCCGCTTGGGGTTGATAGTTGATGTCCGGGTCGACCAAGGCAGAACCGCCGAAGAAGTGCAGCGCCAGAACATAGCGGTGGTTCTCGAACTTCTTGCTGAACGCATTGGTCAGGCGTTGCGAAGTCCTAACTGCGCCCGCATCCACCAACCATTTCGTCAAGTCCGGCGTCGGGAGGTGAATTTCGCAAGGCGCTTGGCGGCATCGGGCGAGAGACCTTCGTCCTTGAACATCTCCAGCGCGTGCGCGTCGCGCAGTGTCAGTCCAGCGCTTGCAATCAAGGCGCGCTTGTTGACCTGGTTTGCATACCACGAGTTTGCAAGAATCTGGGTGGATAGCTCCGCCAGGTCCGCCTCGTACGTTTCGTCCGGGAAGCAGAAGTTCACCAGGTGGATGTCGCGCGCTTCGGTTCCAGAATAGGTCCGGCAGCTCAGCATCATTTCGGCTGCGATTGCGGTTCCCACGCGATGCGGCAGGCGCAGGCTGAGGCCCCAGATCGGTGTCAGACCCCATCGCGCGTAGACGTCCGAGAACTTGGCCGATTTCGACGCCACGATCAGATCGGCCGCGAGCGCAAGCTCCAGCGCACCCGTCGAACAGTGCCCCTGCACGGCAGAGATCACCGGCTGAGGTAGATTGGCGAGCTTCTCGATGACATCCGAGTGGAAGTGGGGCTTGGCATGCGCCTTAACCTGCTCGGTGGTTTCCTTGAGATCGTAGCCGGCAGAGAAGTTTCCTTCAGCGCCGCGGACAATCACCAAACCGATGGTCCTCGTCTCGTGCGCGAGGGAATCGACGTGGGCCTCAAGGGCCTCGAACAGATCCTTTGTCAGAGCATTCAGCTTTTCGGGGCGGTTGAGCGTCAGAATTGCCGCGCCGTGCCTATTTTCGCGGAGAACCAGATCCTTCATTTCGAGCCTCTTCGATGCGATTCCACCAGCCGCCGCCAAGCGCCTGAAAAAGGCCAGCGGTGTCCGCATAGCGGTTGGCGCGTGCCTGGGCCAGGGTGATCTCCGCCTGCCGATAGGCCTGTTCTGCGTTCAAGAGCGCGACAAAACTGATCGTACCCAGCTTGAACTGGCGTTGTGCCAGGTCATAGGTCCGCTCTGCCGCGTCAGCCGCCTGCGTGCTGGCCTTGACCGCATCGGCATCCCATTTGAGCGCGTGCAGGGTGTCGGCGACGTTCTGGCAGGCGAGGATCACGGTGGCGCGGTATTGCGCGGCCGCCTGATCCATAGCCGCATCCGCCGCGCGTCGCTTGTGGAGCAATGCGCCCGCATCAAACAGGGTCTGCGCCAGCGATCCGCCCACACTCCAGAAGGTCGTCCCGGGCGCAAAGAGCTCACCGATTTTCAATGCGCTGGAGCCCGTGCCGGCGTCGATCGAGAACTGCGGAAACATGTCGGCGATCGCGACGCCGACTTGTGCCGTAGCGGCATGCACGTTCGCCTCTGCCTGGCGGACATCCGGTCGTTGCCGGACAAGTTTGGAGGGGAGGCTGACGGGAAGATCAGTCGGCAGTGTCAGCTCATCCAGCGTGAATGTTTCCTGGGGCTCCTCCGACGGCAGTCGCCCGAGCAGCGCCGTCAGGGCGTCGCGCGTCTGGGCGAGCTGCTTCTCGAGAGGCGGGAGTAGCTGCGCCGTTTGTGCTTCGGCCGATTCCTGGGCGAGTACATCGACCAGACTTGCTGTTCCCAGTTCGCGCTGACGATGGACAAGGTCGGTCAACTGGTGCTGCAGCTGGAGGAGGCGCTCGATGCTGGCGATCTGGGCACGCAACGACGCTTCCTGCATCGCAGTCACGACCACGTTGCTGCTGAGGGTCAGATAAGTGGCTTCGAGTTCGAAGCGGCTTGCCTCTTCCTGCGCCCCTGCAGACTCGATCGCGCGCCGGGTACCGCCGAATACGTCCAGCGCATAGCTTACATTCAGCTGCGCGGTATAGAGGTTGTAGGTCGGCGTGGGAGACACCGTTGGATTCGCAATGGCGCTGTCGGCGTTGTGCGCGCGCGACGCGCTGAATCCACCTTGGACGGTAGGAAGCAGGCTGGTCCACTGGGCGGCGTAAAGCTCGTGGGCTTGGCGCAACGCGGCTTGCGCAGCAGCGACGTTGGGGTTCGCCCTTTGTGCGTCGTCCACCAGACGGGTAAGCTTGGCCGAGCGGAACAGCGTCCACCACTGCGCGGGAATATCCATATCGGCGACGAATCGTTGAGCGTCGACACCGGCTGCTGTTGACCCGACCGTGCGGCCGGTCATTGGGGCCGATCCATAGTCCTTTGCCGTCGGCGGGACTGGTCGTTCAAAGTCAGGGCCCACGGCACAGGCCGACAAGAGAAGCGCAATAGCGACAACTGGGGCCGCGCAGCGCATCAGCGGCTCCACCAGGTTCGGCCGTGGCGCCGCTCGGCCCAATGTTCGACGACATGGTACATCGCAGGCAGCACGAAGAGCGTCAGAGCCGTCGAGATCGCCAATCCACCGACGACCACGGTTGCGATGCCGCGCTGAACGTCGCTTCCGACGCCAGTGTGAATTGCCGCTGGAAGCATGCCGAGCGTCGCCACCGTTGCCGTCATAAGCACGGGCCGCAGGCGCTCGGTTGCACCCTTCATGATCGCCTCGTGCAGCTCCAGGCCCGACTTCCGCATGCGATTGAGGTTGGAGATCATGATGATGCCATTCTGCACCGCGACGCCGAACAGCGCGATGAAGCCGACCCCGGTTGCGACATTGAGGTTTTCCCCGGTCAGATGCAGGGATATGAGACCGCCAAGGGTCGCCAGGGGCACGACACTCAGGATCAGGAGTGCCTGGCGGAAGGAATTCGTGCCGACGGTCAGAAAGATGAGCATCATCCCCATGACGAGGGCGAGGATGACGAGCAGGCGCGATTCCGCGCGCCGCTGATTTTCGAACTGCCCCGCCCATTCGAGCCTGATCTTGCTTGGATCGAAGTGCACCAGTTTCGCGATCCGATCCTTGGCGTCGTCGAGATAGGAGGTCAGATCGCGGTCGCGATTATCGATGCGAATGGTGAGATTGCGCTCGCCGTTCTCCCGCGTAATCGTGCTTTCGCCAGATCTGATGCGAATGTCGGCGATCTGGGACAGCGGGACTTGCACACCGCTCGCAGTGTTCACGAGCAGATTCCCAAGCGCTTCGGGACTGCTGCGGGCATTTTCGACATAGCGGACCGTCAGGGGATAGGTCCGTTCGCCAACATAAACCGTCGAAACCGGCGACTGACCGACGCCGGTTTGGATCACGCTCTGCACGTCGGTCATGTTCACGCCATAGCGGGCGGCCTTCTGATGATCGAGCCTGATCTCGACCTGGGGAATCGGCGGCTCCTGAAAGATCGACGCCGTGGCGGTGCCGGGGACCGTGTAAAGAACGTCGACGATCTGCTTGCTGACCCGGCGCAGTTGGTTCAGGTCGTCTCCGTACACCTTGATGACCAACGGGCTGTGCGCACCACCGATCAGGTCGTTCACGCCATCAATGATGGGCTGGCTGATGCCGATCGAGAAGGCGGGAAATTCCCGCGTCAGATCCGATTCGAGCCGGTTCACGAAGGCCTTCTTCGACTCGCCGTTTGGCCAGGTGTCATACGCCGTGAGGCCGACCGGCGCCTCGATATGGGACATCGTCCAGGGATCGGTGCCGTCGTCGTTGCGCCCCGTCTGCGTGACGACATAGGACACCTCCGGGTATTTCGAGATGGCGCGGCGCAGCTCGCTTGCCATGTCGCTCGCCTGGTTGAGCGACAAGCCCGTCGGCATCTGGACTTGGAGCCAAAGCGAGCCCTCGTCGAGATCAGGCAGGAAGTCACGGCCCGCGGTTATCCCGAGGCCAATAACCGCAAGCAGCGCGAGGGCGACAACGCCGTAGATGATCTGGGGTTCGTTGAGGCAGGTCGCCAGGACGCGCTCGTAGCCTGCCGTTATCTGCTCTAGCCATTTGTTGTGGTAGACGCGGCCGGGCGCGCGAAAGGCGATGAAAGCAAGCCCAGGGACCAGGGCGAGCGAGGTGAGCAGTGCGCCGAAGAGCGCATAGCCCATGGTGTAAGCCATCGGTGTGAAAAGCTTTGCCTCCGCGCGCTCGAAAGAAAAAAGCGGCAGGTAAGCAGTTATGATGATGAGACTTGCGAAGAATATGGGTCGCGTTACCTGAAGTGCGGCCGCCCTGACCTCGCTCTCGCTCAGTTCCTCGTCGGGCAGCGCCTCTCGCCGCCGCAAGATGGCCTCGGTCACCACGATGGCGCCGTCGACCAGAATGCCGAAATCGATCGCCCCGAGTGAGAGCAGATTTGCGGACACTCCCGTCAAGTTAAGCAGGGAGAAGACCGATACGAGCGCCATCGGAATCGACACCGCGACCACCAGCGCGCTGCGTGGATTGCCCAGGAACAGGATCAAAACAAGGAAGACGAGACCGATACCCTCGGCGATCGTGCGCCCCACCTTGCTGACCGTCGCGTTCACCAGGTCGTCGCGATCAATATAGGGCACAATGCGTACGTTGGATTTCGCCAGCTTGGCGTTGAGCTCGTCGACCTTGGCGTGAACCCCGCGCAGTGTGAGCGAGGGGTTCTGATACTTGAGCATCAGAACGATGCCCTCGATCGTGTCGGGATTGCTGTCCTTGCCGAGAATGCCCTCGCGTTCCTGGTGGCTGAGAACGGTCTGGCCGAGATCCTGAATCAGGACCGGAGCGCCGTTGACCTGCTTGACCACGATCGCGTCGATATCGCTCAGGGCGTGGATCAGGCCAACGCCGCGGATGACGTAACTCTGATCTCCGCGCGTGATTCGGCCGCCGCCGGCGTTGACGTTGTTGTTGCTGATGGCGTTCGTGACGTCGTTGATGCCGAGGCCATAGTGCTCGAGCTGCTTCGCGTCGAGATTAAGCTGATACTCTGTCGTGAATCCGCCGAAGTTCGTGTCATCAACGACGCCGGGAACAGACTTCAGCGCCGGTATCACGATCCACTTCTGGATGTCCGACAGCTCCTGAAGGTTCTTGGTGTCGGACTCGAGCGTATAGCGATAGATTTCCCCTCCAGGGCCGGCAACGGGATCTAGCGATGGTGTTGCGCCAGCGGGAAGAGACGCCTGGCTGATGCGCTCGAGCAGGCGCTGACGCGCCCAATAGTCATCGTAGCCATCACGAAAAAGGACCGTGATCAGGGACAAGCCGAACGTGCTCGACGATCGCATGAGCAGAAGCCCGGGCGTGCCGTTGATTTCGCGCTCGAGCGGGACGGTGATCAGCTGCTCGACCTCTTCCGCAGCGAGGCCAGGCATTTGCGTCGTAACCTGCGCGGAGACATCGCCGAGTTCCGGATAGGCCTCGACAGTCAGCGTTTCCCAGGCATAAACGCCGAAGCAGGCTGCCAGCACCGCGACGACAATGATCGCAATGCGCTGGTGCAAGCAAAAAGCGACAAAGGCGTCAATCATTCAGCAGAATTCCACCCTTGACGACGACCCGCTCGCCCGGCTTGAGCCCGAATTTTATCTCGACGCTGTCGCCTTCGCGCAATTGCGGTTCAACGATGCGCCGTTCGAACGTCCATGGAACGGTGGATACAAACACGCTGGTCCGGTCGTTGTTCATCAGGAGCGCGGAGCTCGGAAGCACGACCTGCGGCTGGCCGCTTGTACGCAGCGTCACGGTCCCGAACATGTTCGGCTTCAGCATGTGATCGGGGTTTGGAAATGCAATGCGGAGTTTGAGTCGGTGCGTATCGGCTTCAACGACATCCGGAACGAACAGCACTTTGCCGCGCAGCGTGCGAGCGGGATAGGCCTCGAGCTGCACTTCTGCGTCATCGTCGCGTTGGACGGCAGCAATGTCCTTCTCGGGTAGGAGTGCCGTCACCCAGACCGTGCTGAGATCGGCCACCGTCATGATGGCTTGCGTCGGGTCGTTGATCATGTTGCCGGTCGCGATCGCGAGCGTCGTGACGCTGCCGCTGACCGGGGCTCTGACTTCCAGAAGGCGATGCTGTCGCGTGCCGCCCATGGCGCCGATGGCGCCAAGACGCGCCTGCGTTCGCGCATATTCGGCCTCCGCCTGCGCGTAATCGCTCTTGGCCTGATCGAGGTCGCGTGCGGACGCTGTTCCCATCCGAAACTGTTCCGCCTGACGCGAAAGATTTTTCTTTGTTAGAGCCAGCGCGTCCGCCGCTTTCGCGCTGTCGTCGTAAGCTTGGGCCAAGTCCGGCGAGTCAATGATCGCGAGGACCTGGCCGCGCGCCACGCGGTCACCCAGCGCGATGGCAATCTTGACGACGCGACCGGCAAGAGGCGTCAACACTGCCGCAGTGCGCGCCGGATCGGATTCCACGAGGGCCGGAAGGGAGAGCTGGCCGCTTGTGGTCTGACTCTGCGCGGCCATGACGACTATGCGGTCCCTTAAAGCGGAGCCAGCGGGAATGATGATCTTGTTGCCAGTGTGAATGACGGCGAGCGCCTCGCCGGACTCCTCGGATCCGCCAAACAGCCCGAACCCCTTCGTGACGAGCAGGATGATCAGGGCTATTCCCAACCCAATTCCGCCCCAGATGAAGACGCGGCCGCGGCGCGTGGGTTGATGCTCGTCCAAGGACATCTCTGACACTCCCACGCCGTTCCGCTTTTGCCGATGAATTTCAAAATTCTTTCAGGAGTTCGAGTTCCTTGTGCTCGCTTCCTGACACACGCACCATCTCCATCAGGCTTCCGCCATGCACATGGTTGGGCCGGCGGGGTCCACCAGTGATCCAAAAAATGTCGGCCTGAACGTAGTACTGGCCGTCGGCGATACCTCCGAACGCAAATCGCCCGTTTTGGTCGCAGGATGCGTGGCGGACAAATTTTGCAGGGAGGTTGTCATCATGCAGTTGTTCCAAGGTGGTAGCGTCAGCGAATCCGTGGTTCTGAGCCTGGAATAGAGCCATCATCCGGGCGCTCGTGAAGTTGGTAACCGGCATCAAAATCGCGCCGTTGAGCGCGCAGGTGTAGGTGCGGGTATCCCCAACCACCATTTTGGCGATGCCCGCTATCGAGTTGCCCCCGCTACTCAGGAAATAATCTGCGTCGGCCGATCGAAAGGGCGCGTTGGTCGCGCAGCCGGCAACAGCCAGTGCAATGGAAAGTGCAACGTACGTTTTCACAAGTGGCTTCATTGAGCGCTTGTCCGACGAGATTGGGGAGACACAAATATGTGGCACCCCTAGCGACGACCTAGCAAACTTGTGAAATGTGACAACTCCCGCGGAGCATCTACGAAGAAGCGAGAGTTCGAGACTTGATTGGATTGTAGCAGTCCGTGTTGCGACAAGAACACGGACATGCGGCGCGTCAGATGAATTTCATTTCAGGATTGTGAGAACGGCGGATGTTGGTCGCGCGTCTCAGTCCTTCTCGAGCCATGACCACACGCTCCTTATGGCCGAGCCCCCCGCGGGTCGGCAATACGGCGTCGAGTTGTCGGCGAACTCGACAATGGCGGACCCCTCACCGGCTATCTCAACGCGCCCTACGAGCGCGGTGGCAAACAGATCGTGTCGAACGAGTGCGTGCTTTCTCCAGACGGCCTCGCCATATATATCGACTCGCTTCATCCCACTCGATCCTCAGCAACTGGGATCGCTTTCGGCCGGTGCCTCTCGCTTGTATCAGCGCTGGCTTACACGGGGCTGAATGACGAGGCGGTCGAATGCGACACATTCTCTCATTTCAACAGCTCCGCTTCATGGGGCACCAGACGTCCGTCGCGAACCGGAGGCGCCCAGGCTCCAACGGCTCGAGTTGGGCCAGTCGCACGAATCGGGCTGGCAGCCGTCATCAATCGAATGCCTAACTCCGTACACCCATTTGGCGACGTCGGGCATCGGAGACGGTCAACTGCAGCGGCGGTTGGGGCGGAGCAAGTCATTGAGACCCTCGACCGCGCCGCGCGGCTCGCGGACTGCCAGCAATTGGCTAGTTGGCGGCATTGTTCGGAGCGCGGAGCCGCCATCGTGTTCCGACACATCCGCTTTGGACCCCGCGAAAACTGCACGTTCTCAAGGGCCGGCGAAGCCTGTGCCTGCAACATGACACTCAAGTCATCATCGCGCCGCGCGCTTACGGCAATGTGAACGCGGCGCAGGTTCACGAACGTGGCGCTTGATGGAAAGAATGCCCGGCTTTCCGCCGCGTCGCGCGACGCGGCCGAGCCACGGAGGGACACGTGCGCGCATTCACGAGCGCCAGCCTGAAGAGCCCCGCGGCGGTTGCGGTCGGCGTCGCGGTGACGATGCTGTTCGGCCTGTTCGCCCTCTACAGCCTGCCGATCCAGCTCTTCCCCGACATCGATCGTCCGCAGGTCGGCATAGAAACGGATTGGCGCTCGGAGACGCCACGCGAGGTCCAGTCGCAGATCCTCGAACCGGAAGAGGAAGTGCTCCAGGGTCTTCCCGGCCTCCAGGAGATGGACGGCTTCGCCAATCAGGGCAGCGGCTATGTCGCGCTGACCTTCGCGCTCGGCACCGACATGCAGAGCACGCTGGTCGACATCGTCGGCCGGCTCAACCGGTTGCCGCCGCTGCCTCTGGATGCGCAGAAGCCGATCATCCAGCTCGCGAGCACACAGAACGCCAACGCGACGCTGCTTTACGTCTTCATGCAGGTGCTGCCGGGCAACAAGCGCGATGTGAACTCCTATACGAGCTTCCTCAAAGACAACGTCGTGCCGCGTCTTGAGGCCATTCCCGGCGTGGGATCGGTCCAGATCAACGCCAATGGCGGGACCGACGAGATCGACATCGTGTTCGATCCGCTGCGCGCGGCCGAACTCGGCGTGCAGATCCCGAAGATGGCGCAGCAGATCAGCGGCGCGGAAGACGTTTCGGGCGGAACGATCGATGTCGGCCGCCGCCGCTACAGCCTGTCGCTGCGCGGCCGCTATTCCGTCGACACGCTGAAATCGCTCGTTCTTGAATGGCGCAACGGCAAGCCGGTGCATCTGGGCGACGTGGCCGACGTCCATCTCGGGCGCAGCAAGCCGCAGGGCTTCGCATACCAGAACGGCAACCCGGCGCTGGGCCTTCAGGTGTTCCGAGCCTCGGGCGCCAACGTGCTGGCGACGGTCGACGCGGTGAAAGCGGAGCTACAGGCGATCAACGACGGCGTTGCCAAACAGCAGGGGGTCAGCCTCCAGTACTCTTTCGACCCGTCGCACTTCATCAACCAGGCGATGGGGATGGTCACGTCCGACCTGATCCTGGGCGTTCTGCTGGCCGTCGGCGTGCTCTGGTTCTTCATGCGCGAGTGGCGCGGCACGCTGATCATCTCCTCGGCGATTCCGATCTGCCTGATGGCGGTGCTGATCCTGCTGAACGTCACTGGACGCACGCTCAACGTGGTTTCGCTTGCCGGGCTGGCCTTCGCGACCGGGATCGTGCTCGATGCCGCCATTGTCGCGTTCGAGAACATCCTCAGGTTGCGCGAGCATGGCATGGATGCGCGCCGGGCGGCCGACGAAGGAACCGGGCAGGTGTGGGGCGCGCTCCTCGCCTCGACGGCGACGAACGTCGCCATCTTCCTGCCGGTGATCTTCCTGAAGGACGTCGAGGGCCAGCTCTTCGCCGATCTGTCCCTGACCATCGCGTTCGCGGTGTTCGTGTCGCTCATCGTGGCGATCACGGTCGTGCCAGTGACCTCGATGCTGTTCCTCAAGACCACGCCCAAGGTCTCGGAACTTACCGCGGTCTGGCGGCGGATCACCGATGTGTGCATGAACCTCACCGATACGCCGCGCAAGCGCCAGCTCTGGATCGGCGGCCTGATCCTCGGATCGGCACTCGGTACCTGGATGCTGATGCCGAGCCTGCAATACCTGCCGCAGGTCAAGCGCGCCGCAATTGACGGCTTCATCCAGATCCCGTCCAGCGCGACAGTGGATACGGTCAACAACAGCATCGCGCTGCCTATCATGGCGCGCCTCAAGCCCTATCTGGACGGCACCAAACAGCCGAAGCTGCTCAACTATTACGTCAAGATGGACGGTCCCGGCTTCATGGACATGGCCGTGCGCGTGCCGAACGACGATGATTTCCCCAAACTCGAGCAGATCGTCCGCAGCGAGATCATCCGCGATCTTCCCGATGCGCAGGCGTTTGCGCAGATGGGCAGCCTGTTCGGCGGCTTCGACCAGGGCGGCGGCGTGTCGATCAACATCCAGTCCAACGACCAGGAGGCGATGCGCCTGGCGGCCAAGCGCGGCTTCGACCTGCTGACCCAGCGCTTCCCGGATGCGGTGGTGAACACCAACCCGACGCTTGACTACGACCAGCCGCAGCTTGCGCTGCATCCTGATGACCGCGCCATCGCAGAGGTCGGCTGGACGCGCGCGGATGTCGGGACGATCACGCAGGCGCTCGGCGAAGGCGCGTATGTCGGGCAGCGGTTCGATGGCGAACGCCAGCTCTACCTGATCCTGAAATCGCAGCCGCTTACTTCGCCGGATGCAGTCGACAATGCGCCGCTCGCAACGCCGAACGGGGGCGTCGTGTCGTTCGGCCACCTGGTCGAAACCCAGCGGACGCTCGCGCCCAGCGGCATCTATCGCCTGGGCCGTCGCGCGACCTTTGCGCTCAACCTCCAGCCGCCGCGCGGCATGGCCTTGCAGGACGTGTTGAAAATCGTGCGTACCGAGATCGAGCCGAAGATCCGCGCGCTGCTGCCGCCGGACGGGACCGTGACCTACGGCGCTGCGGCCGACCATCTCGACAACGCGCTCTGGAGCATGGGCAAGAACTTCGCGCTCGCGGTGCTGATCCTGTTCCTGATCATGGCGGCCCTGTTCAAGTCGGTGTGGGACGCGTTCATCGCCACCATCGCGCTGCCGCTCGGTACCGTCGGCGGCATGGCGGCGCTGCGCCTGCTCGGCCTGTTCGTGTTCCAGCCGCTCGATCTTTTGACCATGATCGGCTTCATCATTGTGCTGGGCCTGGTGGTCAACAACACGATCCTGCTGGTGGCGCGCACGCGCCAGGCGGAGCAAGAGGGCATGTCGCGCGTTGATGCCGTGCGTTCGAGCCTCGAGACCCGGCTGCGCCCGATCTTCTCCAGCACCCTGACGGCGATCTTCGGCATGCTGCCGCTGGTCCTGGTGCCGGGACCGGGTGCGGAGATCTACCGTGGCCTCGGCGCCGTGATCGTCGGCGGCATCATCGTGAGCCACGTCTTCACCCTGGTGCTGATGCCTGCCATGTTGCGGATCGGCGAGCGCCGGACGGAAGTCAGCCTGGCGCCCGTCACCCCGTTCCTGAGGAAAGCTGCGTGAAACCGTTATTCGATTTCTCCAGATCGGCGCTCTTCGTCCTTGCCCTGTTGATTCCCGCATCGCTGGCCGCCGCACCGGATGTGCCGACAGTCGGTGCGGTGATCGTCAAATCCATCAAGATGGCGCCGGTGATGGCGGTGCCGGGAACGGTGGTATCGCGCAACGATTCCCAGCTCGCATCGGAGGTCGAGGGGCGCGTCGCCTGGGTCGCCGACGTGGGGACGGTCGTCAAGCAGGACGACATCGTGGTGAAGGTCGATCCCAGCCTCGCCACCATGCAGCTCGCGTCCGACCGCGCCAATGTCGCGCGCCTTGCCGCGCAGTTGCAGTTCGACCGCAACCAGGCCGAACGCATGGACAATCTGTTCAAGCAGAACGCCATCGCCAGGGCGACGCGCGACCAGGCCGGCGCCACGCGCGACATGGACGCGGCAGCGCTCGCACAGGCGCAGGCCGCACTGCGACGCAGCGAGTACCAGCTCGCCCATGGCGGCATCCGCGCACCGTTTCCGGGCCGCGTGGTCGCCCGTCTCATCAATCCCGGCGAGTACGTGACCGCCGGGAAAGCGGTCGTCCGGCTGGTGGATATCGGCTCGCTGGAAGTGAGCGCCCAGGCCCCGATCGACGTCGTGCGCAACCTGCGCGAGTCGATGTCGGTCACGACCCAGATCGGCGGCAAGCCGCTGATTGCGTCGGTACGGGCCATCGTGCCGGTCGGTGACGTCGTGAGCCGCACGATCGAGATCCGCGTCTCCCTGCCGGCCGGCTCTGCCCTTGTCGGCGATGCCGCACGGGTGATGATCCCGACCGCCGAGCCGCGTGACGCGCTCGCGGTCCCGCGCGACGCGCTCGTCCTGCGCGAAGAGAATACCTACATCTTCAAGGTCGACGCGCATGGCACGGTTCAGCGCGTTCCGGTCGAAACGCGGACGGAGCAGGGGACGATGGTCGAGGTTCGCGGCGCCGTGGCCGCAGGCGATCGCGTCATCGTGCGCGGCGCCGAGCGGCTCGCGACCGGCCAGAAGGTTCGCGTCGTACAGGTCTCGTGATCGCCGGCTAACTTGCGTTAAGCGCGGGGGTTCCCGCGCGGTAACGGCTTGTCTACCCCGTTCGCACGCGAACCCTTTCTCGTGGCCCGGATGGACCCGGCGCCGGGCGCGCTACGGCCTGACCGAAGCGACGCTGTGGTCCGGGTTCTTCGTGATGACGAGATCGGCCGCGGCGCGATCCTTCACGATGTGATCGTGCAGGTTGGGCAGGTTGATCTCGCGCCATACGCGCGCCGCGAAGTTGCGGCGGTCGTCGTCGCTCATCTCGCGGAAAGCGTAGTAGAACGACTTGGCGTCGTCGCGGCCGGCAAGCATCAGCGGCAGAAGCCGGTTGGTGAACCAGCCTTCGATCACCGCCTCCTGCGCATCGAGATAGATCAGGCAGTCGACCAGCCGCTTGCGCCCAGGCGTTTCGATCTGCGCGAGATGCAGCCCGTCGAGGATCAGGAACGTCGGCCTCCGCACCACCACGGCGTTCTCGGCATCGACGTCGTAGGTGACATGGCTGTAGCGCGGGATCGGCACGCGCTCGCCGTCCTTGATCTCCTCCAGCGCAGCGCGCAGGGCGGCGACGTCGTACGACTCCGGAAATCCCTTGCGCATCGACAACCCGCGCTCGGCAAGTATCGCGTTCGGGAACAGGTAGCCGTCGGTCGCCACGTTGATCACCGTCGGATGCTCGGGCCAGGCGGCAATGCTCTTCGCCAGAGCGGCCGCGAAGGTGCTTTTGCCCACGGCCACGCTGCCCGCCACGCCGATGACATACGTCACGCCCCTGGCGCGCGCCGGGGCAGAGCGTCTGCGCAGCTCTTCGTTCAATCGCGTTCCGGCCGGCATCGCTTAAGCCCCTGACAAGGCGCGGACTATGGCATGGAAAATAGTGAAGTGGTGACTTGACAATCGATCTGCTTGAACCAATATTGAAGTCGTTACTTCACTGATGCAGGAGAGAATGTCATGACCGACCAAGCCGTTGTCCACAACACGTTCGTCCTGGAGCGCAGCTTCACCAAGCCGCCGGAGAAGGTGTTCGCCGCCCTGGCCGACCCCGGGAAGCGCCAGCGCTGGTACGGCGCGGGCCTGAGCGAAAACACCAGCTATGAACTCGACTTCCGCACCGGCGGCGCCGAGCGTGCGACCTGGAAGATGAGCGACAAGACGCCCTTCCCGGGTGCCACACTGGCGAATGAGGGCGTCCACCTCGATATCGTGCCGAACCGGCGCGTGATCGTCGGTTCGACCATGGCGATCGATGGCCGGCATATGTCGGCATCGCTCTGCACTTTCGAGCTGGTGCAGACCGTGAATGGCACCGATCTGATCTTCACCCATCAGGGCGCGTTCCTGGAGAACTCGGACGGGCCGGAGATGCGCAAGGGCGGATGGAATGCGCTGCTCGACCAGCTCGCCAAAGACGTGGCGGCGTCCTAAGTGGCCAGGATCGATATCGGGCGCGTGTTCTACGCGCTGGGCGATCCCACGCGCCGCGCCATCGTCGACCGGCTGAGCGCCGCGCCGTCTTCGGTGTCGCGCCTGGCCGCGCCGCTGGAGATCACGGTGACGGCGGTGGCGCAGCATCTCGCGGTGCTGGAGGAATGCGGGCTGGTGAAGACCGAGAAGGTCGGCCGCGTCCGCACCTGCCGGATCGAGAGCGCGGGCTTCGACGCGCTGCAAGGCTGGATCGCGGAGCACCGCACGATGTGGGAGCGCCGGCTGGACGCGCTGGGCGACATCGTCGACGAGGAGTAGGGCCATGCATGCGGTGCGGGGCTGTCACGCCCGCGCCCATGTCGCCTTTTCTCTGCGCGACGGCCCGCGTATCACACCGCCATGCGGATATTGGTGACAGGTTCCTCGGGTTGGCTCGGTCAGTGGCTGGTCCCGCGGCTCAAGGCGTTGGGACATGCGGTCGTCGGCCTCGATCCGGTGCCGAACCCGCGCACCGACATCACGGGCAGCATCGCGGATCGGGCGCTGGTGCGCGCGGTGATCGGCGACCACAGGATCGGCGCCATTGTGCACGGTGGCGCGCTGCACAAGCCGAACATCGAGACCAACAGCCGCGAGGATTTCCTGAGCGTGAATGTGCGCGGCACGTTCAACCTTCTCGAAGAGGCGGTGGCACTGGGCGTATCGCGCCTCGTGTTCACCTCGACCACCTCGCTGATGGTGTCGCGTGCGGTGCGCGAGGCGAGTGCCGGCGAGGCGGTGTGGATGACCGAGGATTACGTCTCCATGCCGCGCAACATCTACGGCGTGACCAAGCTGAGCGCGGAGCATCTCTGCCGCCTGACCCATGAGTTGCACGGCCTGCCGGTGATCGTGATCCGCACGGCGCGGTTCTTCCCCGAAATCGACGACATGGCGCATGTGATCAGGCAGAACGGGCCGAACACCAAGGCCAACGAGCTGCTGTTCCGCCGCCTGACCGCGGCCGATGCGGCGGAGGCGCACGTCGTGGCGCTGGAGAAGGCGCCGCAGATCGGCTTCGACACCTTCATCGCCTGCGCCCAGACGCCGTTCAAGCGCTGGGATTGCCGCGAACTGATGCACGACGCGCCGTCGGTGGTGGCGCGGTACTTCCCGGACTATCGCGCTGCCTACGACAAGCTCGGCTGGACGATGTTCGACAGGATCGATCGCGTGTACGACGCGTCGCACATGCAGGCGCGGCTCGGCTTTCGCTGCGCGACCGATTTCCGCACGACGCTCGATCATCTGAAGCGCGGCACCATTCCCGAATACCTGACCACCAGCGCGTGACCTTGCACTTCGCTCTCGTTCCGTGATGATCGGATGAAACGGGGGAAAGATGAGCGTCACGGTATCGAACATCGCCGCACGTCTGGAACGGTTGCCGGCGGGCCGCGCGATGTGGACGCGCGTCGTGCTGCTGTCGCTGGGCGGGTTCTTCGAGTTCTACGACATGTTCATGTCGGCTTATGTCGGGCCGGGGCTGGTCAAGGCCGGCATCCTGACGCCGACCACGCCGGGCCTGTTCGGCACCGAAGGGCTTGCGGGATTCGTCGCGGCGTTCTTCGCAGGCCTCTTCGTCGGCACCGCGCTGTTCGGTTTCGTGGCGGACCGGTTCGGGCGGCGGCTGATCTTCACCGTGTCGCTCCTCTGGTACACCGCCGCAGCGACGGTGATGGCGTTTCAGACGACGGCGTTCGGCCTCGACCTTTGGCGCTTCATCGCGGGCATCGGCATCGGCGTGGAGCTGGTGACCATCGACACCTATATCGCCGAACTGGTGCCCCGCCATGTGCGGGGCAGGGCGTTCGCGTTCAACCAGGTCGTAACGTTCAGCGCTATCCCGGTGGTAGCGTTGCTCGCTTGGCTGCTGGTGCCGAACAAGCCGTTCGGCCTGGACGGGTGGCGCTGGGTCGTTCTCGCCGGATCGGCCGGCGCGCTGATCGTGTGGTTCATCCGGCTCGCGGTGCCGGAAAGCCCGCGCTGGCTCGCACAGCACGGCCGGTTCGCCGAGGCCGACCGCATCGTGCGGCGATTCGAGGCCGAGGCCGAAGCGGAGCCCGAACCACCGCCGCCGGCGCCCTTGCCCGACGAAACGCCGCGCGGCAGCTTCGCCGAGATATGGCGCGGCCCGTACCTCCAGCGCACCTTCATGCTCATCGTGTTCAACCTGGTGCAGACCGTCGGCTTTTACGGTTTCTCCAACTGGGTGCCGACCTTCCTGATCAGCCAGGGGATCGAGACGACCAGGTCGCTCGGCTACACCTTCCTGATCGCCATCGCCGCACCGTTCGGCCCGCTGCTGGCCGCCGCGTTCACCGACAGGATCGAGCGCAAATGGGCCATCGTCGGTGCGGCGCTGTGCGTGGCGGTGTTCGGCCTGGCGTTCGGCCAGATGCGCGCGGCGGTGCCGCTGATCCTGTTCGGGGCCCTGATCACGCTCGCCAACAACATCATGAGCTTCTCCTTCCACGCCTACCAGGCCGAGCTCTATCCGACGCGCATCCGCGCTCTGGCGGTAGGCTTCGTCTATTCGTTCTCCCGCCTGTCGACGGTGTTCAGCGCCTTCGTCATCGCCTTCGTGTTGCGAAACGCCGGAGTTTCCGGCGTCTTCACGCTGATTGCGGGCGCAATGGGCGTGGTGGCGCTGGCCATCGGCCTGCTCGGCCCGAAGGTGAAGGATCTGTCTCTGGAAGAGATTTCGCGCTAGGCCCCAACGAAATCGCGCGGCCCTTCCGCGAAGGCCCTGCGGTCTAGCAGCATGATTGCGCCGGCGATGACGATGAACACGGCCGTGATGATGCACTTGGTGAACTGCTCGATGGCGAAGCTTTCGGCAACCGCGTCCAGCAAGAAGTGGAAAAGGATCGCCGCGAGGATCGAGCGGAGGTGCTTCCAGTAGAGCCAGTTGGCGATGATCGCAGCCGGGATCACGCTGACGAAGAAGTTGGCGACGTAGAGCGGCCTCATCCCCAACAGATCGTTCTGGTAGCTGTGCGCGATCAGGAACAGCGGCCAGTGCCAGACGGCCCACAGCACGGCAAAGAACATCGTCGCGCGCCGCATCCCGAACTTCGCGCGCAACGCGTCGACGCCATAGCCGCGCCAGGCCAGTTCCTCGATCAGCGGCGCAAGCACCATGATCGGCAGCATGCCGGCGAGATCGGGAATGACGCGAAGCTGGTCGGCGGGATGGCCGTAGCGCGTCGAGATCCACACCGCGGCCACCGCCGCGAGCGGCATCACCAGGATTGTGACCGGCAGATGGGCCAGGCTGATCCGGCGGACATCAACCAGCCGCGTGGCGAAATCGCGCCACATCCGACCGCGCATCAAAAGAAGGGCGCTCACGAACGGTCCGAGTAGGCCGGCAAGTTGAAGCGCGATGTTGGCAGTCAGCCCGTCCGGCTGGCGACTGAACCAGGCAGCTCCGAACCAGGGCAGCCAGGACAGGGTGAAAGCCAGGGCAAAGAAAATGGCTGGGCGGTACCGGGTCATGTCCCCTCCGGAAAGCGCTGTCTTTCCAAGAGATTGGCACGGAAATTAAAAAAATCAATTCTTCATCCTTGAAAAATCAATTTTCTTGATCCATATGAGGGAAGAACTTGAACCGCCGCTTTTCGATGCCCAAAGCCAAGGAATGGCAGGACCTTCTCCAGCTGACGCTGGACGCCCCCCTCGTCGTCGAACGGGTGCGTATGGCGGACCGGGATATCGTGATTGAGGGCGCCTTCGAGCTGCCGCAGCTCGCCCGGCTCCAGCCCGAGGACCAGGTGTTCGTCGCCGCGTTCCTCAAGAGCCACGGCTCCATCAAGGAGATGGAGCAGGTGTTCGGCGTGAGCTACCCGACCGTGAAGGCGCGGCTGAACCGCATCGCCGGCGCGCTCGAGTTCGTCGACACCAACCCGGCGCCCGCGCCGGTGGAGCGCTCCGAAGTGCTGGAGCGGCTGGCGCGCGGAGAGATCAGCGCCGACGACGCCATCAAGGAACTGGAGGGAGGGAAGAAATGAGCTGGATGCCGCCTCTGTTCATGATCGTGCATATCCTGCCGAACAGAGCCCATCGCGGCCTTCGGCTGTGGGTGCCGGTGTTCCTGATCTGGATTTTGCTGCTGCCGTTCGTGCTGGTGCTGCTGCCGGTGTTCTTCATCCTGTGCGCGGTGATCGACATCCATCCGTTCAGGACGCTGGGCGCGTTCCTGCAACTGCTCGGCAGCCTGGGCGGCACGCATATCGAGGTCGACAACCCCGATACCTCCGTCTTCATCCACGTTTACTGAACCGCCCGAAGGAGCAACAACGATGAGCGAGAACCGCCGCCAGATCCTGGACATGCTTGCCGCCGGCAAGATCAATGCCGACGAGGCCGAGCGCCTGCTGACCGCCGTGGAGCGCGCGCCCGATGCGGCCGCCGCGTCGCCGGCGCGGCGCAACGATCCGGTCAAATATCTGCGCGTCGTGGTCGACGCACTGGACGATCACGACGGCCCGACCAAGGTGAACGTGAAGGTGCCGATGCAGCTCTTGCGCGCCGGCGTGAAGCTGACCTCGATCATCCCGCCGCGCGCGCGCACCGAGGTAAACACGGCGCTCGCCAAGGAAGGCATCGACATCGACATCGGCAAGCTGACGCCCGAGAGCCTGGAGGAGATCGTCGAACAGCTCCGCGACCTGACGGTCGACGTGGACAATGAGCGGGCGAAGGTCAGGGTGTTCTGCGAATGACGCGCAGCGTGACCCGGCCGATGGCCCGCGCCGAGCGGCGCCGATCGGCCGGTATGTCAGCGATAATCAGCGGTTGCCCGGCATCACGGAGCTGGCGCGGCGCTTCATGTTGTACTCGCGGAGGTCTTCGACCTGCCCATACACCGTCACGCAGTCGCCACCGTAATTGTCGTCGCTGCACAGCGTCCACGAACCACGGGCGCGTATCGATTGCGCGCGGTCGTCGAAGCCATAACGGTTGAGGTGAGGCGTCGGGCCGTAGAGCGTGACCGAATGGCCCTGGAAATAGGGCGCACTGTAGAGGGTGATCCAGCCGTAGCCGCCATAGTTGCTCCAGTCATCGCGGTCGCCGCGGCGTGCGTCGGCCGCCGAACCGGCGAGCAGCAGGGTCGCGCCGGCGAGCAGGATCAGTGCAAGTTTCTTCATGGAAATCAGTCCCCAAAGGTGTAATGCCCGTCATGATATACGAATGCGCCCGGTGCGCCAGTGAGCCGGCTTCTGCACGATGAATTACCGCCACGCCTTTCATGCCGGGAATTTCGCGGATGTGATGAAGCATCTCGCGCTTGTCGCGATCCTTCTGCATCTGCGCAAGAAGGATGCGCCGTTCGCGGTGATCGACACGCATGCGGGACGCGGGCTCTATGACCTTTCAGGCGAGCAGGCGGCCCGCACCGGCGAGGCGGCCGGCGGCATCGGCCGGCTGATGGTGCCCGCCGTGATGCAGTCGGCGCTGCCGGAAGCGCTGCACCGCTATCTCGCGATCGTGGAAGGCGCGAGCGCGCGGTTCTATCCCGGCTCGCCGATCATCGCGACCATGATGCTGCGGCCCCAGGACAGGCTGGTCGCGATCGAGAAGCACGCAGATGAGGCCGCGGCCCTGAAGTCGTCGCTGGCTGCGTTCCGGAACAAGGCGCTGCATAGTGAAACCGCCGACGGCTATGTCCGGCTGACGGCGTTATTGCCCCCCCGGGAGCGGCGCGGCCTGGTTCTGATCGATCCGCCGTTCGAGGACGCAGATGAGTTTGCCGCACAGGCGCGCGCGGTGGCCGCGGCGCTGAAGAAGTTCGCGACGGGGATCTATCTGCTCTGGTTTCCCGTAAAATCTGCGGCGGAGGCGAACGAGTTCGCGGGCGAGGTGCTGACGGCAGGCGCGAAGAAAGCGCTGCGGATCGATCTCGATATCGGCGCGGCGGAGCGCGTGGCCGGCGAGAAGGAGCGGCTGAGTGGTTCTGGGCTGATTGTCATCAATCCGCCCTATGGTTTCGCCGACGACATGCGGGCGGCCCTTCAATACGTGGCGCCACTGCTGTCGGACAAGGCGCGGTTCGAGGTGCGCTGGATCGCAGGTGAAGAATGAGCACGCTGCACGACGACTTGCTTGAGATGTATGAGAGGCGTGCGACCGGGCGTTATGGCCTCGAACACGTAAGCCAGCTCCAGCATGCGTTGCAAACCGCGGCGCAGGCGGAACGGGTTGGCGCTGCGCCGGCCCTCGCACTGGCGTGCCTGCTGCACGATGTCGGGCATCTGGTGCACAAGCTCGGCGAGAACCCGGCTGCGCAGGGCGTGGACGACATGCACGAGGTGCTGGGAGCGAAGTGGCTGGCCAAGCGCGGCCTTCCACCCGCGGTGACGGAACCGGTCCGGCTGCATGTGGCGGCGAAGCGGTATCTGTGCGGGACGGAGCCGGACTACTTTGGAAAGCTGGCACCGGACTCGGTGTTGAGCCTGTCTTTGCAAGGCGGGCCAATGAGCACCGAGGAAGCCGTTGCGTTCCGCGCGCAGCCTTTCGCGGCGGACGCGGTGGCGCTGCGACGGTTCGACGAAGCAGCGAAGAACCCGCATGCCCAAACACCGGACGCAGCGCATTACCTCAAGCTGCTGGACGCGCTGTAGCGGGGCAATCGAATCCGCATCCGGCACCGCCGCGGAGTCCGCGGTGCCGCGCGCGCGACTTCCTCGCGCGCCGGAATAGCTGCTCTTCACGAAAAGTGGCGGACAGGGTGAGATTCGAACTCACGGTACCCTCACAGGTACGCCGCATTTCGAGTGCGGTGCCTTCAACCACTCGACCACCTGTCCGTGGGGGCGGACTGATAATGGGGGCGGGCCGGGAAGGCAAGGGGAGTGGATTTTCGGCGGTTCGGCAGCGGTCGCCTGCTCCCGCGCGGCACGCAGGGCGCGTCGACCATAGCCGACTGGCCGTTCGTCACGCAGCGCGCCACCTTGGGCTTGGCGTCGTACGGCGTGCTGGTGCCCAGAGCTGCGCCAGCTTCTCCAGCATCCACATAGCTGTAGCCATGTCCTCCCAGGAACACGTGTCGCCGGCGGCGGTCAAGCGCTGCTGCCATGCACGGGTGCGATCAGGAGTAGGCTCGGGTCATGACGAAGATCACCGACGCCAGGGTGGCCGAGACGTTCCGCGCGTTCCCGCCTGCGGCGCGGGCACGGCTGATGGCGTTCCGGGACATGATCTTCGACGAAGCGAAGAAGGCCGGCGCGGAAGAGCTGGAAGAGTCGCTCAAATGGGGCGAGCCGGCCTACCGGCTGAAGGGCGGCAGTACGATCCGGTTGGGCTGGAAGAAGAGCGCGCCGGACGAGGTGGCGATGTACTTCATCTGCACCACTGGGCTGGTTGACCGCTTCCGCAACCTCTATCCGCGCTCGTTCCGCTACGGCGGCAACAGGGCGCTGCTGCTCCCGCTCCAGGGCCGCCTCCAGGAGAACGCGCTGCGCCACTGCATCGCCATGACGCTCACGTATCACCGGACGTGATCAGCCGTTTTCGATCTCCTCGCGTAGCATTTCGAGCTCTAGCCAGCGTTCTTCGTTCTTGGCGTGCTCGTGCTGCGCGTCGGCCAGCTCTTGCGAAAGGGAGCCGAATTTCCTGGGGTCTTTGGCGTAGAGTCCAGGAACAGAGAGCTGGTCGTGCAGCTCGGCAATCTGTTTCTCCAACGCGGCAATTTGGCCCGGCAGTTTCTCCAGAGCGTGCTTGTCGGAAAAGTTCATCTTGCGCTTGGCCGGCGCAGCAGGCCGCGCGGGCTTGGATGCGGCAGGTTCGGCCTTCTCGGCGCGCGCCTCCTTCGCTTCGACACCGACACCGCGCTGGGCGAGCATGTCGGTGTAACCGCCCGCGTACTGGATGAACTTGCCGTCGCCTTCGGCCATCACGACCGAGGTCGCGACACGGTCAAGGAAGTCGCGGTCGTGGCTGACCACCAGCACCGTGCCGGCGTAATCGTCGATCATCTCTTCCAGCAGGTCGAGGGTTTCGAGATCGAGGTCGTTGGTCGGCTCGTCCAGCACCAGCAGGTTGGACGGCTGCGCCAGCACCTTGGCGAGCAGCAACCGTGCACGTTCTCCACCGCTCAGCACCTTCACGGGGGTACGCGCCTGCTGCGGCACGAAGAGGAAGTCCTTCATGTAGGTCATGACGTGCTTCATCTCGGTGCCGACCAGGATGTGGTCGCCGCGGCCGCCGGTGAGCACGTTGGCCAGCGTGTCGTCCGGTTCGAGCACGGTGCGCGTCTGGTCCAGCCGCGCCATGGTCACGCCGACCCCGATCTTCACGTTGCCCGTGTCGGGATCGAGCTTGCCGGTCAGCATGTTCAGCAGCGTCGTCTTGCCCGCACCGTTAGGACCGACGATGGCGACGCGCTCGCTGCGATGGACACGCAGCGAGAAGTTCTGCACGATCGTGTTGTCGCCGAACGTCTTGCTGATGCCCTTGGCATCGATAACGCGCGTGCCCCCCTCGGCGCTCTCCGTGACCGTCATCTGCACATTGCCGGTGGCCTTGAGCGCCTCCTTGCGGCCGCGGCGCAGCGCGTGCAGGCGGGCCAGGCGGTTCTGGTTGCGCTTTCTTCGCGCGCTCACGCCATAGCGCAGCCAGTCCTCTTCCATGGTGATCTTGCGGTCGAGCTTGTGGCGCTCGATCTCTTCCTGCTCCAGCACCTGGTCGCGCCAGGGCTCGAACGCGGCGAAGGATTGTTCGAGCCGGCGCGTCTCGCCGCGGTCGAGCCACACCGTGGCGCGCGACAGGTTCTCCAGGAACCGGCGGTCGTGGCTGATCAGCACCAGGGCGGACTTGAGCGACTTGAGTTCGCCCTCAAGCCATTCGATGGCCCGCAGGTCGAGGTGGTTGGTCGCCTCGTCGAGCAGAAGGATGTCGGGCTTCGGCGCCAGGGTGCGTGCCAGGGCGGCGCGGCGTGCTTCGCCGCCGGACAGGTGTTCCGGCTTCTCCGCGCCGTTGAGACCGAGCTTGCCGAGCAGGTAATAGGCCCGTGCGGGATCGTCGCCGGGCATCAAGCCGGACTCGACGTAGGCGTGCGTGTCGGTATAGCCCCCCAGGCTCGGTTCCTGCGGCAGGTAGCGGATCGTGGCGCCGGGCTGCGCAAAACGCGTGCCGCCGTCGGCCTCGATCAGCCCTGCGGCAATCTTGAGCAGGGTGGATTTTCCCGACCCATTGCGGCCCACAAGACACAGCCGCTCGCCGGCGGTCACCGACAACTCGGCGCCGTCCAGCAGCGCGGTGTTGCCGAATGTCACGTGGATGTCTTGAAGCAGCAAAAGCGGGGGAGGCATGCGCGCTTATTGCATATTTCGGGCGAAATTCACGGCCTTTCGGGGGTTGAAAAACGGACGTTTTGGCATAGGTTCCGGGCCTCTCCAGCCAGCAAAGGGTCTTCGGGTTTCGGCATGCGCGGTTTCAAGGAAAAAGGTTTCAACGATCGTCTCGCGGACCAGCAGAAGGCCCGTCAGGCACTGCTCGACCGCGCCAAGAAGGCCGACCCGCGTAACGACCCCGACTTCGCCAAGCGGCAGGAAGAACGCAAGCGCGTCGCCGAAGAGCGCGAAGCCCGCGAGCAGGCGAAGGCCGAAGCCAAGGCTGCCGCAATCCGCGCAGAGCAGGAGCGCAAGGCGGCCGAGGAAGCCGCGCGCCTCGAAGCCGAGCGTAGGGCTGCGGAAGAGGCCGAGCGCGCCAAACGGGCCGAGGCCGACAAGCTGGTGCAGCTGCTGGCCGACCAGAAGGCTGCCCGCGATGCCCGCTATGCCGCGCGCAAGGAACGGCAGAAGAAGAAGCGGTAACCGCTCGGACCTTGCCTGTTGCCGCGCAGGCGGCACAATGCCGTCCGGCAACAGGGTCGGACCATGAGCAAGAGCCGTTTCAGCAAGGATCAAATGAAAGCGTGGCGCCGCGACGGCGCGGTCGTCATCCCCGACTTCTTCACGCCGGAAGAGGTGGCCGCTGTGGTTGCCGATTTCGAGGCGGTGTTCGGCAAGCCGGAGCACGCGGGCGAGGAACTCAACAAGAAGGGGGAGGGCGTTGTCGGCCGGTTCCACCCGTCGCAGTTCAAGGACATCCAACCGATCCCGATAGACTGCTCGCCGGCGCTGAACCTGATCGGCGTGCATCCGGCCCTGATCGCGTTCGCCAAGCAGGCGCTCGAGACCGACGATGTGCGCGTGTATCAGTGCCAGTCCTGGGCAAAGTTCACCGGCGATTCCGATTACGATCAGCCGTTCCACACCGATTTTTCCAACCACACGCTGACGGTGCCATCGGAGGATGCGGCGAAGAACTCGATCACCATTCTCTGCTATTTCAGTGACGTGACCGATGCGCATGGCGCAATGCATTTCGTGACGCGGCCGGACGCGAACAGCGTGGGCGCGGACCCGGAGCTGTCGCTCAGCCGCGACCCGGTAGTGCATGCGAAGTTGCAGACCGATCTCGTTCCACTGACGCGGTCGAGCGCGTCGACCGCAGGCACCGCGATCCCTTACACGATCGACATCTATCACCGCGGCACGAACCTGACGGCACCGAAGGGGCACCGCTATGCGCTGATGACCTGCTTCCGCAAGGCGCATGACGATGCGATCCAGTTCACCGCCTGGGCGTTCCATCACACCAAGCCGTGGCAGAAGATCTTCGAGAACGCGACCACGGAGCAGCTCGCGGTGTTTGGCGTGCCGCGGCCGGGCGACCCGTTCTGGACCGAGACGACCATCGCGCGAGCGCAGATGCGCTATCCGGGCTGGGACCTGACTCCGTACCGCAAGGCGCTGGCGAAGAAGAAGCCCGCGAAACGCAAGGCGGCCGCGCGCAAGAACGCCAGGCGGGTAATGCCGGCCAAGCGCAAAGTGGCCAGGAAGGCGGCGAAGAGGAAACGGGCTGCCTGACTACGGTGCCGTGATCGTCCCCGACTCGACAGCGAGCCCGGCGCACCGTTCCGGATGGCGCTGCGGGTTGCACGCGGCGATCACGCCCTGTGGCATGCGGGCCCGGTACGGGCTGAAGCGCGCGTCCGGCTGCATGTAGTCTGTGGAGACGTACTGCGCACCACTGGCCAGCGCCTTGTCGCGGCGGGTGGTGTCGTTGTTGCGAGCTTCTAAAGTGTCGGCGTCGGCGCGGGTGCGAACCAGGAAGTTCTTCTGCACATCGGCTGTGATGCGCGGAATGTCGTTGGTCTCGTTGAACGTGAAGTAGGCGGCCTGCGGCGCGGATTCGTCCGGTGAATTCACGAAGAACACGCGTCCCTCGAGCGACTTGCGTCCGCCCACATAGGTGGTGATCTTGTCCCTGCTCTCATCCAGCGCGAACAGGAACTTGCCCCGCGTCTCGCCCAGAGTCGGCCAGCCGTGCTGGAGAATGCCGTCCCGCAAAGTCGGCGCGTCCCCCTGCACCTGGTCGGGCGTGACAAGCTCGTCCCGGTTGAACACCGAGAGCACCTCCGCATCGAGTTCATCGGCCGCGGCGGCGTCGAAGGGCAACGGCGTCACCGAACCGGGCATCGGGATCGAGTCGTCCTTGAAGTTCATGGTGACGAGGATCGGCACGTGGTCGGGATGCGCCGTCGACCAGTCCTTCAGGTCATGCAGGCAATCGACGAAGGTGATGCAGACCGAATGGAAGTCGATGTCCTGTACATGAAGCACCTTGTATCCGGGTTTCAACATCTCGGCCGTCCACGCCTCCGGCATGGTCTCGCCTGTCATCGAGGCGCCGACCGGCGTCGCATAGAGGCCACCCTGCGGGTCATAGACCACGTCGATCTCGATCGCCCGGGCGCCGTCGTCCAGCTGCTCCTTGAGCGGGAGATGCGAGTAGTCAAGGGCAATGGCGCTCCGGCTTGAGCCCACGCGGACGAGCGCCATGATCTTGTCCGGGATTGCGGCCTTGTAGCTGTCGTGCGTGCCGACGGCGACGATGTCATTCAGCCGAAGGTTTTTGTCCATCCAGGCCCGGGCGCAGCCGTCGCCGGCTGCTTTCGCGTCCGGAGCTGCCAGATTGCAGTCGGCCGCCGAGGCCGGCGCCGGCCACAGGAAGAGCGCCGCTGCCACCGCACCGGTCACTATGCGCATCGGATGCTCCGCCTTCAGGGATTCGCCGGTTGTGGACCGTTAAACGGGCGGCGTGCCAGTTGCCCGTCGGTCCAGGCGAACAGCCGCGAGAGCACTTTGTCGCGGTTTTTCCAATGCAGCAGCAGATGGGGACCGTTCTTGAAGCGTGCCCATTGCTTGTCGCCCGACAGTCCGTTGTAGAGCCGCCGGATGCAGTCCTCTCGCAGCAGGTCCTCCTTGCCGCCGATCATGGTGAGGGAGGGGACGCTCACGTGCCCCGCCTCGTCCACTGCGCTGCGCGACAGCTTGAACAGGCCGAACAGGGTCGCTGGCCGAACACGGCGCAGCACCATCGGATCGCTGAGCAAGCGAATCGCAGAGCCGGGCGTGAACTCCCAGGCGCTGATGCGTTCGATGATGAAGGAGCTATGGGGCATGAAGAAGCGCAGCACACGGCTGAGCGTGTGGCCGACCAGGCGCCGCCAGGTGCCGCTGATTGCGCCGGGGGCGACAAGCACAATGCCTGCAAGGCCGACGTCGGGCGCCTGCGCTGCCGTGTGTACCGCAAGCGCCGCACCCATGCTCTCACCGACGATGAAGGCGGGAAGGTGTTCGCCGAAGCGCATCCGCAGGTAGAGCACCGATTCGATGGCGTCGCGGATCATCCGACGCCTGCCCCGCCACCTGCCGCGCGTTGATGTCGCGCCAAAGCCGCGCTGGTCGATAGCGAGCGCGGTCAGGCCCCTGGCGGCGAACTGCGGGCCGATCTCGTCGAAGGCCGCGGAGTAGTCGGTGGCGCCATGCAGCAGGAGTACCGTGGCGCGCGGTTCGTTGGCCTTCCACAGGCGATAGGGGATTTTTTCCCCGTCGGAAGCACCGAAGCTGCCAGCCCGGACGCGGAAGGATGGGTCGAGGCCGCTCAGCGACCAGCGCGCGTCGTCGATCGTGCGCCGATCGTCCGTTGCCGCGAACTCGAAGCTCAATCGATAGGTGCTGCTCACGGCGCGCTATCCGCCGGTCACTCGGCGCGCGACCGTGAGGCCTGCGATCAGGAAGACGAGGAAAAGCGCGACAAAGACGAAGAACAGGATTTTCGCAATCGCGAACGAAGCGCCTGCGAGCGAAGTGAACCCGAGAAGACCGGCGACGAGTCCGATCAGAAGAAAGATAAGTGCCCAGCGAAGCATGATGAATTTCCGCGTTGGTCCGAAGTGTTAACGACGGCGCGGAACGGGAGTTCCCGCAACCTTGGCAGGAACGCCGGTGCTGTTCCCGCTTTTTTACACCCCGGTCACGGCGGATCGAGCCGTCGCGGTTCGCGAGCCCTCACAGACCGCGTGGCGGCTCCGGTGCCGACAGTGTCCATGACACGATGTCGATCAGGGCTTCGCCCAGCGCCTCGTTCATCGCCTGCGTCGCGGCCGGGATTGAGTTTTGCTGCGTGGGGACTTCCTTGTGCACGGTCATGATCTGCGTGATTGTGCGGCCGTGCGCGGCGATCAGCTTGCAGGCGATGCGCACCTCCGCGGTTGGCGGCGCGTCCTGCGCGTCATAGCGGGCCTGGAAGTCGCGGATGTCGGTCTGGAGCAGATAATCCGAGCGCACGATGTCGGTGTCGCGTCCGACCGCCATGATGCGGCTGTTCGCTTCGAACGCTTCGATCAGCGCCTGCTGCACCAGGAAGGGCAGGCGGTCCGGCCACTCCGCATTGGCGTAGTACTCCATCACGTTTCCTGGCTGCACCAGGGCGATGCGGTCGGTGTCGAGGCTCTGCGGCGCCTCCGGAAGCTGGATGGAGATCTGCCAGTTCACGGCGCGACCGTTGGTGCTTGCCGGCACCTTCGGCCGGAGCATGTACAGCGGCGCTGCTTCAGGCGGGCCGACGATGTTGGAGCAGGCGGCGAGCGCGACGGACGCGGCGCCCGTTACGAACAGGGAGCGGCGGTCGAGAAGGAGCTTGCTCATTTCGGTGTGTATCCCTTGCGCCTGTCGCCGAAGATCACGCGTGTCGGCTCGCGGTTGAGTTCGTCGGAGAGCTTGGTGAGGCTGGTGACAAGCCGGCGGGCATCGGCGATCAGCACGCCGAGCTGGGCGACGCCGTCGCCCGTCACGACCTGGTCGGCATGCTTGGTGAGAACGTCGAGGTCGGCAAGCGTCCCGTTGGCGCGATCAAGCGTACCGGGCAACCGCTGCGCCGCCGTGTCGATGGCACGTGCGGCGCTGGCGGCGTTGGAGGTAAGCACGGTGGCGTTGCGCAGGGTCTGGTCGATGTCGCCGGACCGCGCGGCGATCGTGCCTGTGATCACCTCGATATGGTCCAGCGTCAGCGACAGCTTTCGGATGTTCTCGTCCGACAGCACCTTGTCGAGCTTGGCGCTGATCTCCCTCACCCGGTTGGTGAGGTCCTCCAGGGTTCCGGGCTTCCAGTGAATCTCGGGATTGGCGCGGCCCTCCGGCTGGTTGCTTGTCGGAATCATCCGTTCGAAGGAGTCCTGCGGCAGGGCGTTCGATTTGTCCTGTGCGATGACTGAGCCGCCGAGCACCTCGACATAGGAACCGCCGGTCAGACCCTGGCTTGCGATCGACGCCGTGGCGTCATTGGCGATGTCGTATTTGGTATCGATGGTGATCGCGACGATAACTTTCTTGGGGTCCTGCGGGTCGATTGCGAAGTTGACCACGCGGCCCGCCTCGATGCCGTTGTAACGGACGAGCGTGCCCTTGCCCAAGCCGGTGACCGAGCCCTGCACCTTGACGATGTAGTGTGCGTAGTCGGCGCTGCCGCTGTTGGCCAGCCACAACACTGTCACCACCAGGCCGACCATGCAGGCGAGAACGAAGGCGCCGACGGCGATGTAGTTTGCCCTGGTTTCCATCTATCCCCCAAACGCCCCCGTTAGGCGGCCGCGCGTCCGCGCGGGCCGGAAAAATATTCCTGAATCCATGGATGCGGATTCTTTCGCAGTTCATCCATCGTGCCGACAACGATCTTGTGGTCGACGAGCACCGCGATGCGGTCGGTCGTGGCCCGCAGCGTGTCGAGATCGTGGGTCACCATGAACACGGTGAGGTTCAGAGACTTCTGGAGGTCCTTCACGAGCGTGTCGAACATGTTGGCCGAGATCGGGTCGAGGCCCGCGGTCGGCTCGTCGAGAAAGACGATCTCCGGATCGAGAGCCAGCGCCCGGGCAAGGCCAGCACGCTTCTTCATGCCACCCGAGAGCTCCGACGGCTGCTTGGAGGCCGCCAATTCGGGCAGACCCACCATCGAGATCTTCATCGAGGCGATCTCGTTCATAAGTTCCTGCGGCATGTTGAGGTACTCGCGCATCGGCACCTGGATGTTCTCGGCCACCGTCTGCGAGGAGAACAGCGCACCCTCCTGGAACAGCACCCCCCAGCGCTGCTCCAGCTCGCGCCACTGTGCCTCGTTCAGATGTGCGGTGTTGCGGCCGAACACCTCTATGGTGCCGGAGGTGATTTCGTTAAGGCCGATGATGGAGCGCAGCAGCACCGACTTGCCCGTGCCCGAACCGCCGACCACACCCAGCACCTCTCCGCGATAGACGTCGAGGTCGAGATGGTCGTGCAACACCTGCGAGCCGAACGCGTTGACGAGTTGCCGCACCTTGATGACGACTTCGCGTTCCTGTCGGGGCTGGCCGGCGGCGCTCATCAGATGCCCACGATCGAGAAGATGATGGAGAACGCGGCGTCCAGCACGATCACGAGGAACACGGATTCGACGACCGAGCGGGTTGTGAGGCGGCCGACGGACGCCGCGTTACGCTCGACCTGGAGCCCTTCGTAACAACCTACCATGCCGATGATCATGGCGAAGACGGGCGCTTTGATCATGCCAACAAGGAAGGTGTTGAGCGAGATCGCCTCCTGAAGCTGGCGCAGGAAGACTTCCGGGGTGATGGCGAGGTCGAAATAGCACATCACCGCGCCGCCGATCAGGCCCATGATGTCCGCATAAAAGGTGAGGAACGGCAGCGCGATGGCAAGGCCGATCACGCGCGGCAGCACCAGGGCGTCGACGATGTTGATGCCGATCGTCTGCATCGCGTCGATCTCTTCGTTCACGCGCATCGTGCCGATCTGGGCCGTGAAGGCGGAGCCGGAACGGCCGGCTATGATGATGGCGGTGATCAGGCCCGCGATCTCGCGAAGCAGGCCGACACCCAGAAGGTTGATGGTGAAGATTTCGGCGCCGAAGCGCTTCAGCTGGTCGGCGCCCTGGTAGGCCAGCACGATCCCGATCAGGAACGAGAGCAGCCCGACGATGGGCAGCGCGTTGATGCCGGTCTCCTCGACCTGATGGATGAGTGCCGCAACCCGCAGGTGGCCGCGCGGGTGGTAAATCGCCTCCGTCCACTCGACGGTGACGCGGCCGACGTAGTTCATGATGCCAAGGCCTTGCTGGAGGCCATGGATCGTCGCCCGGCCGACGCGCTCGACGAATGCCGCGATCGTGTGTCGATTGTGGATCGTGACTGGCGGTGCGGTGTGCTCGTGCTCCACTGTGTGAAGCAGGGCGTCATAGATCGGCGCGAGCGCGATGGGTGCGACCCGCTTGCCCTTGCCCTCCCACTCGCGCTTGGTGCGGACGAGGAGCCACGCGCCGGCGCTGTCGATGCGATCGAGATGGGTACCGTCAATCTCGGCGTTCGCCGCATCGCCCAGATCGATGCTGCGCAGGGCGGCGCTCAGCTTGGCCGCGTCCTTAGTGGTCCATTCGCCTTCCGCCACCAGCCGCAGGGTCCGCGGCTTCCGCTCCATGCGGAAACGCGCGCGTGCGTCCGGCGCCGTTGCGTCGTGTGCTGTGCTCATCCCAAGGAAACTCTAACTGCGATGGGATTCTAAGGCCATGCTATATCTGACGAAAACCGGGGATGGGAGGGGACCTATGGGCAGTCGGGCGCTGATTTTGGGCGGTGGCGGGCCCGTGGGCATCGCTTGGGAGGTCGGCTTGGCGGCCGGGCTGGAAGAACGCGGCGTGCACATCGCCGATGCCGCCCGAATCGTGGGCACCTCCGCGGGCTCGTTCGTGGGCGCCGCCCTGGCGTCCGGTCGGCCAGCCGAAGCACTGGTGCGTGCCCAGATGGAGCAGGCGGAACGCGACAAGGCTGCCACGAAGACATCTTCGAGCGAGCGCCGCGCCCCGCCCGATCTAGGGCCCTTGATGCGATTGATGGCAAGCCGTCCGGCGGAAGGGACGCCCCCGACCGCCTGGTTGATCGAAGTGGGGCAGTTCGCGCTGAACGCCAGGACGATCACTGAGGACCAATTCCTGGCCAGCTTCGGCTCCATCACCAAGACGGGCGAGTCGTGGCCGAAAGGCTTCGCCTGCACGGCCGTGGATGCGGTGGACGGATCGTTCCATGTGTGGGAGGCGACGTCTGGCGTCGAGCTTGGCCGCGCCATCGCCTCGAGCTGCTCGGTGCCCGGAATCTATCCGCCGATTGCGATCGGAGGTCGGCGCTATATCGACGGCGGCATGCGCTCGGGCACCAACTTCGATCTCGGCAAGGGATATGACAGAGTGCTTGCGATTGCCGTGGTGTCGAACATGGCGCGCGAGATGCAGCTAGCGCGCGTCGAAGCGGAAGTCGCCGGGCTTCGCGAGACGGGCGCCAGGGTCGAGTTGATCTTGCCGGACGCAAATTGCCGCGAAGCGTTCGGCAACAACCTGATGGACGCCCGCCGGCGCGGCGACGTGGCTTTGGCCGGCGTGGTGCAGGGACGCGAGGAGGCGGCGCGCATCAACGCGTTCTGGAGCTAGCGTACGAAGAGCGCGATGCCTTTGCCCGGCGGCGCATCGGGCGGCAGGATCGAAGTGTCCATCGGTTTGCCCTGCATGTCGACGCCGAGCGTCGCGGCGTCGATGACGTCCTCGACCGGCTTGTGCGGTGCGTCGGTATGGAGTTCGAGATACCACGCCCACTCCTTCTGCTCGGGCCAGTAGGCGAGGGCGAGCCATGCGCCCTTGATCTCGGCAATCGCGCTGAGCTTGTCCTTGAGGGCCGCGACGAGGGCGGTGGGCGGGCTTTCCGGTGTTGTGAACTGGACGCCAAGGATTGAGGCCGTGCGCTCGACGCCGAGGACGTGATCCAACTCATCCGGACTCAACAGCAGGCCGTAGGGTTGGCCGGGGTCGACGATGACGCGGCCGCCGCGCATCTTGGTGAGTAGAATGCTGCCCTTGAGGCACAGCGGGAACATGCCGGGAAAGGCTTCCGCCACGCGTTCCGGCGCGGTGAAGATCGGCGTCGCGGGCTGGCCGTCCGGTGCCTGCACGGCAAGGATACGATAGCTGGCGTGGCGATCGAGCTTCGAGAGGTCGTCCGGTACCTGCCGATCGGTCAGCGCGCACATTTTGCCGTCCAGCATGGCCCGCAGGAATGTCGTGCGCTGGGCCGGGGCGCCGGCGCCCGCCGCGAGCAGCGTTTCCAGATCGTTGTGCGGCCATGGCTCGCCGGCGCGCGCGGATGTGGCGAGCAAAAGCGTGGCTGCAATCGCGCCGAAGCGGCTAGACAAGCGTGCGGCCCATCATCCGCTCCAGCACCTTGAGGGGCGAGCGTTCCGGATGCGCCAGCGCCTCCACCGGCAGGTGGAAGGTCTGCTCCAGCGCAAACTGCCCCGAGAGCGCGGCATGCATGGCCTGATCGGTGAAGCACATCCAGGTGGTTCCGGCCGGAAAGGCGAACTCCACCTGTGGCGAGTCCTTCTGGTAGGCGGTGTCGAGCTTGGCGCCATCGTGCAGGCCGAGCATGAGGTAATCGTACTCGCTGCGGCGGCCACGCGTGATGCCCAGGGTCTCGAACAGCCACGGCTCCAGCGGCAGGGGCTTGCGCGCCTTGGACGCATATCTGCGCGCCACGTCCTCGAACGGTTCGCCGACATGCCAGACGCGCTTGCCGCCCATCGGATGGATGTTCGAGAACACACGCAGGATGCGTCGTCCGCGTTGCGGCCGCGACGGGAAGGCGTCGAGATGCAGGCGCTTGTCGTCGTCGCGCGGCGAATAGCGGCGCCCTGCGATCTCCACCGGCCGGTACGACGTACGCGCCTGCTCGACCCGCGCGGCGTAGCCGGGAAACAGGTGCATGACCAGGGCGCGCGCATGCTCGGCGAAGCGGCCCAGCATCATGTTGAGCCGAACCGACTCTTCCGCCGATCCGCGCTCGCCCTGCACCCGGCCGTCGGGATCGCGGCTGATGTTTTTGGCGCGACCGTTCGAGAGCTGATCCGTCAGCAGCGTCGCCTCGCTGTTGCCGATGACGAAAGACAGGCGCGGGAAGAACAGCACCTTGCCGCTCTCCAGTGCGTCCTGCGCCGCAGCGCGCTGCGCATCTCTGAACGGACCGGTCCAGCGGGCGATGTCCTCGAACGTGGCGATCGGGTCGAGCGTCATGTGGGGTTTGTAGCAGAGTCGCTACTTCTCCAGCGAGCCCACGATGGACGCGCGCTGGCTGATCTCTATCCAGTTTCCGTCGGGGTCTCGCACCATGGAGATACGTGCGGTTGTGCCCAGGGTAACCGGTGCCACAGCCTCGCGCCCGCCGTGCTTGAGGATGTGTGCGTGCTCCTCGTCGCACTTGAAGACCTGGAAAGTGATGTAGCGGAAACCGCGGCCCTGGAAGTCGGCGTTGGACGGTGCGTCGTCGGATTCTTCCAGCAGAATGAGCGTCTCCCCAGCCCTGTAGGCCGCGCCATGGCCGTGCGTCACTTCCTCGAGGCCGAGCGCCTTGCCGTAGAAGCGCCGGTGGGTTTCGAGATCGCGGACCTTCAGCTTGATGCCGATCTGCCCGATGCCCAGCGTCCCGATCGGCACCTGTGCAACGGCGGTACCCTCCGGGTCGTGGTGCACGCTGATCGTTTCGACGTTCGGACGCGCGATCAGCACCTCGGCGTAGCCGCAGGGCGCGTTGGCGGGCAGCGGCTCGTCGTGCTGGTTGATCTTGAGCACCGAGCCCAGCAGGTCGTGGCGATGCTGCTTCTGCCCCTTGCGGATGGGCAGGACATGGTCGAACGGAACGCCCATCTCGCCCTGCCAGAAAGCGAGCATGCGGTCGAGATTGTTGGTGCTGAGCCCAATATCGACGCGGGGCTTGGACAGGTTCATGCGCGCATCCGTGAGTGAACGCGTCGATATTAGCCCATCTGGCTGTCGAAGAAATCGTCGGCGTTGTCGACCTCGATCAGCCGGCCGCGACGGATCTCGATGAAGCGGGTGGCCGCGGTGCGGGTGAAGAAGCGGTCGTGGCTGACGAAAATGCAGGACACCTCCGACTGTTCCAGCTGTTCCTCCAGGTCTTCCTGGCCCTCGATGTCGAGATGATTGGTCGGCTCGTCCAGCAGGTAAAAGTTGGGCTGGAGCAGCTTCATGTAGAGAAACAGCAGCCGCGTCTGCTCGCCGAAGGAGAGCTTTCTGATCTTGTCGTCGATGCGTTCGAATGGGAACCCGGCCTTGGCGAGGATCGCCACCGCGCCGGAATTCGTCACCGATTTGAGCTGGGCGATGTATTCGCGCAATGTGAGTTCGACCGGCAGGTCCGCCATGCGTTGTTCGAAATAGACCAGCTTGGTGGCCGGGTTGTACCGCACGGGGGCGCGGCCGTCGTAATGCTCCTGCGCCGGGTCATACGAGCGTGCCAGCAGGTTCAGCAGCGTCGATTTGCCGGAGCCGTTCGGGCCAAGCAGGGCGACGCGCTCGCCGGCGGCGATCACCAGCCGGTCGATGGTGATGAGCGTGCGCGACTGGTCCGGCGTCTTCACCACCAGGTTCGACAGCCGCAGGGCGATCTTGGCGTCGATTGCCTCGTCGTTGAGTTCGAGTGCCCGGTTCTTCGGCTTGTAGACCTCGGTCGCGTTCTCTTCGATGCGCGCGATGCGGCGCTCAGTGGTGCGCTGCTTCTTGTGGAACGCGTCGTTGAGGACGCCCCACGCCTTGTAGCGCATCGCCATCTTCTCAAGGCGGGCGATTTCCTTCTGCTCCAGCGCACGGCGCTTGGCGTCCAGCGCGTCCTTGCGCAGTAGTTCCTCACGGGCCTCGCCGAACGGCAGGTTGAAGGTGTGCGCGCCGTCCTTGCGCAGGAAAATGGTTCGCGACGTCATCTTCTCCAGGAACTCGCGGTCATGGCTGACCACCAGCATCGGCAGGCGGTCTTCCTCCAGCCACGCCTCCAGCTTGTTGATGTTCTCGATGTCGAGATGGTTGGTCGGCTCGTCGAGGATGAGCAGGTCCGGATCGCCGAGCTTTGCCGCCGCGATCAGCATCAGCCGCTGCCAGCCGCCGCTGAGTTCACCGAAACCGCGCTCCGCCATGTCGGGCGGAATCTTCAGGTCGTCGAGCAGGACGTCGATCTTCCAGGTGTCGTCACGCGAGTCCGCGGGCAGGGCGCGTTCCAGGAACGCGCGCACCGGCACGTCCGCCATGTCCGACGGAATTTCCTGCGGCACGATGCCGATGCGGCTGCCGCGCGACTTCACGATCTGCCCGCTCGCGAGTTCCAGCTCGCCGGCCAGGCACTTGAGCAGCGTGGACTTGCCTGCGCCGTTCTCACCCACTAGCGCGGTGCGCGCGTCGTCCAGCTGGAACGACACGTTGTCGAAGATGGTGGTGACGCCGTACTGGAAGCCGCCGCGGTCGATGCCGAGCACGGCCGAACGCGAGGCCATAGCATTTGTTCAGAAATTGCGGCGGGGTTTTCGCACATCGCTTCCGTCCCGCCAAATCGCCGCCCCAATCAAACCTTGACGGGGCGCGCTGTGCGGCCATGCTCGGGACAGGACACCGGGAGACAAGTCATGGCTCGCATGAAGGACAAGGTCGCCGTCGTCACCGGCGCCGCCAGCGGCATCGGCCGCGCCAGCGCCAAGCTGTTCGCAGCGGAGGGCGCCAAGGTGGTAGCCGTGGACCGTTCCAAGGCCGTGGATGAGACCGTGAAGGCCATCCAGGAGACGGGCGGCATGGCCCTGTCGATGATCGCGGACGCTTCGAAGGAAGAGGACGTTGCGAACTTCGTCGACACGGCCGTGAAGGAGTTCGGCAAGCTGGACGCGCTCTACGCCAACGCCGGCATCTCGGGTGGCGGGCAACCGCCGTTCTTTGAACTGACAGCCGAGCACTGGCGCCAGGTGCTGGACGTGAACCTGATCGGCGTGTTCCTGGCGATCAAGCACGCCGCACGCGTGATGATCCCGAACAAGAAGGGCTCGATTGTGTGCACGGCGTCGGTGGCGGGCATCCGTTCGGGCGCCGGCGGCGGACCGTATTCGGCGTCGAAGGCAGGCGTGATCAACCTGACCACCACTGCGGCGAACTACCTGACCGGCACCGGCGTGCGCGTGAACGCGATCTGTCCCGGCATCATCGAGACCGGCATGACCAAGCCGATCTTCGACTACGCCGAACAGCGCGGCACCAAGGACCGCATCGGCCAACTCAATCCGCTGAAGCGCTACGGCCATCCGGAAGAGATCGCCGCCATGGCACTGTTCCTCGCGAGCGACGACGCGTCCTACGTCAACGGCCAGCACATCGCCGTCGACGGCGGCTTGACGAGCTCGATGCCGGTGACGGGACGGGTGGGGCGCTAGAAGCGCAACCCGGCGAGGTGCAAAGCGTTTCGCCGCCCGGGTTGCGCGACCAAACTAAAGCCGTTCCGCGAGCACCAGCCAGTCCCAGGGATTGCGCGTGCCGGCGTTGCGCGGCTTGCGCAGGCCTTCCTTCTGCCAGGGGTAAGTGACGCGCTGGATTTTCCTGGCGCGGAAGCCGTGGCGGGCGAGCGTCTCGCACAGTTCGTCGCGAGCGAAATGCTTTTGCCGGCTGCCGCCGCGATCGACGAGGCCATCGGGGGTTTCCGCTTTCGCCTCGGCCAGCGAATTGCCGTAGGCGACCCGTTCCACCATGCGGTCGGATTCGATGGACGGCACCACGATCAGGGCGTGCCCGCTCTTGCGTGTCACGGCGGCGATGCTTGCCCACATGCTCTCGCGGATGCGTGCCTCGGGCATCGTGATCACGTTCATGCACACGGTGAGATCGGACCGCCGGCCAATGCGGCGCGCGGCCGGTGGCAGGCTGGAGGTCATCCACACAATGCCGCGCCCGTCATACCGCTTGCGCGCACGGGCGATGATGCGCGGCGCGTGCTCCACGCCGAAGCATTCTCGGAAATGCCGCCCGTAGCGGCCCAGGAACGTGCCGAGCCCGCAACCCAGATCGACCAGCACCGATTTCTCTGGATCGAACGACAGCGCGTGGAACAGGCGCGCGATGTGCCCGTCCTTCGTCTCGCGCGTGATGTCGCAGACTTCCGTCTCGAAGTCGTCCGCGAGCTTGTCCCATTCTTTCCGACTCACCATGTGCTAATCAGAAGGCGATTCCAGGTTGCCAGGCAAATGTGCGGGAAGTTCACCCAGCAGGCGAACGAGGCGGAGACCATCGTCATCGACATGCCGGCAGGCACCGCGCCGGTGTCGTCGCCACAGGACACCGTCACCCCGATGCGCTTCGCCAGCGTGCTAACCCTGAACGCGAAGGGTGAGCGCGTGGTGCGCCGGATGCGCTGGGGCTTCGTGCCGTTCGACGTTCCGGACCAGATGAAGTACGGCGCCAGGTTCATCCACGCGCGCGCCGAGACGATCGACACCAAGCCCACCTTCCGCGACGCGTTCGCGAAACGCCGCGGGCTGGTCGTGGTGGACTCGTTCAACGAGGGCGAAGAGGTCACGCCAAAGAAGACCCAGCAATATGTGGTGACGCCGAAGGAGCGGACGCGGCTGGCGATCGCTGTGATCTGGGAACGCTGGGGCGGGCCTGGGCCGATCCCGCTCGACACCTTTGCCATGGTCACGACGGCGCCCAACGCCCTGATCGGCACGATCACCGACCGCATGCCAGCGGTGATCGACGATGGCGACTGGCCTGTGTGGCTCGGCGAGGTCGAGGCGACGGTGGACGAGGTCAAGGCCTGCCTGAAACCCTCCGACATCGCCATGGACATGGTGAAGGCGGGCAAACCTCCGCCGCCGCCCAGGCCGCCCAGCGCGCCGCCGGCGCAGGGCTCGTTGTTCTAGGCACACGGGCGCGCTAGAACCCGCGCCCCATGCGGACCCTGCTGCACTTCTCCGAAAACCCGCGCATCGAGGTGTTCCACCCGCACGTCCCAACAACGGCGAACCCCGAAGACCGCAAGCCGATGGTGTGGGCGGTCGACGAAGAGCACGCGCCCGGTTTCTGGTTTCCGCGCGATTGTCCCCGTGCCTGTTGCTGGAGCATCGGCAATCCGCTTGGCGAGATCGGCCGAACGCTGATCGGCATGGGCGGCATCATGCGCATGCACGCAGTGGAGAGCGTATGGTTGGAGCGCATGCGCGCCTGCACGATGTACGCCTATGTCTTCGACGCGGCGCCGTTCAGCCTCTACAACGCGAACGCCGGCTATTGGTCTGCGACGAAAGCGATTGCGCCGCTTTCGGTGGCACCAGTCGGCGACCTGCTTGCGCTGCATGCCAGTGCGAACATCGAGCTGCGCATCGTGCCGAACCTGTGGCCGGTGATCGACGCAATCGTTGCCTCCGGCCTCGAGTTCTCGATTATCCGGAAGGCGAATGCCTTGCCGCGCGCCAGCTCATCAGAACCGTAGCGATCCCCAGTCCCAGCGACGAGGCGTTGATCCACGTTTCCGTCAGCATCGGCCCGGATCTGGGCAGCAGGGCGTAGAGCCCGTGCTCGACGTTGAACGTGATGTCCATGCCGGCGAGATAGAGCAGGGCGCTCCCCGCCATCAGTCCCCACAGCGCGCCATTGCGCGTGCCGTGCCACAACCCGATGCCCGCGATGAACATGCAAAGCGCCATCCAGCCGTCTGCAACCGGGAACGCATCCTCGAAATAGGTGTACCAGACGTCCGGCAGCACCCGGACATCGCCCGCGACGAAGTAGTTCGCCCAATAGGCGACGGTGATCACCGCGCCGAGGATGAGGAGCGCCGCGAGGACCTTCATTTAAGCCAGCGTGAAGAACGGCACTGGTGCGCCGCCGTCGCTGGGCTTGAACACCAGCTTGGCGGGGGCATCGATGGCGATCTTCTTGAAATCACAGTCGACAAGGTTGGTCAGCACCCGGGGACCTTCCTTCAGCTCGACATAGGCGATGGTGTACGGGCCGGCCGGCGAGCGGTGCATGATCGAATAGGAATAGACCCTCGCCTCGCCGCTCGCCTCGCGCCACTCGACGCGCGTCGAGAAGCAGAACGGGCAGAACGAGCGTGGAAAATAATGCGGCTCGTTGCACGCAAGGCACCAGCCGTAAAGCAGCTTGCCTTCCTCTGCCGCCTTCCAGAACTTCGCCGTCTCCTCGTTCACCACTGGTGCGAAGATCTTGCGTTCGGCGGGAGCTTTCTTTTCGTCGGTCTGCGACATCGTCCTACTCCCGTTCCATGATGAGCGTGGCCGAGCCGTGGCGCGTGCCGAGCGAGCCGCCCGTGCCGTGCGCCAGCGCGAGATCGCAGTTCGGCACCTGCACCTTCGGATGCGCCTCGCCGCGGAGCTGCCGCACCGCCTCGATCACCTTGGTGATGCCGCCGCGGTTGGTCGGATGGTTGTTGCACAGCCCGCCGCCGTCCGTATTGAACGGCAGCTTGCCGACGCCCGAGATCAGATTGCCGTCCGCGACGAACCTGCCGCCCTCACCCTTCTTGCAGAAACCGAGGTCCTCGATCTGCATCAGCACCGTGATGGTGAAGCTGTCGTAGATCGACGCGTATTTGATGTCGCCCGGTTTTACGCCCGCTTCGGCGAACGCCTTCGGGCCGCTCCACGCCGCACCCGAATAGGTGAGGTCCACCTTGCCGCCATAGGTGCCCTTGGGCGCCTCGCCCGCGCCGATCACCCTTACTTTCGGGCGGTTGAGCTGCTTCGCGATCTCCGGCGAGGTCACGATCAGGGCGCCGCCGCCGTCGGTCACGACGCAGCAATCCATGCGGTGCAGCGGCGTTGCGATCATCGGCGAGGCAAGAACCTCGTCCACCGTCACGACGTCTTTCAGGAACGCGTTTGAATTCCACTGCGCGTGATGCGACGCGGCGACCTTGATCCAGGCGAGTTGTTCGCTGGTCGTGCCGAATTCGTGCATGTGACGCGTGGCGCACATCGCGTACTGGTTGTGCGTGGTGCCGCCATAGGGCATCTCGAACGCGGCTTCCGGCGCCGCCGCATTGCCACCGCCGCGCGGCCCGCCGCTGCCGGTGCGCGGCTTGCCCGCCAGTGTGATCAGCGCGACCGAGCACTTGCCGGCCGCGATTGCCTCCGCGGCGTGGTCGACATGCAGAATGTAGGAGCTGCCGCCCGTCTCGGTGGAGTCCATGTGGCGCAGGTTGCGCAGGCCCATGTAGTCCGCCATCGACATCGCGCCGAAGCCCGGCGCGTCGCCGGCGCAGAAGTACCCGTCGATGGCGTCCTTGGTGAGGCCCGCATCTTCCAGCGCGCCGCGCGCGCACTCGACATGGAGCTGCGGGGTCGATTTGTCCGGCGCCTCGCGCGTCGGATGCTCGAACGCGCCCATGACGTAGGCTTTGCCTTTGATGCTCATCGTGTGGTCCGTGAAGTAGCGATGGGTATGGCTGTAGCCGCGCCGCGCAGATGAATCAACGGATCGGGGCCTGAGGCAGATATTGTCGCAGGCTAGGGCGTGACGTGAGGCGGCTGCGCCAGGGCTGGCCAGAAGCCCTCAGCGCCATGCTTCGCGATATTGCGGCCAAGCATTTCGCTCCAGTATCGGTCGTTGCCGTATTCGCTGCGCCATTGCCACAGGAGCTTGGTGAGGTTTTGCAGCGCGTACTCCCTGGTGAACCCCATGGCGCCGTGCACCTGGTGTGCCACGGTCGTCACGGTGCCAACTGCGATATTCGCGCGCAACTTGGCCGCTGCAGCTTGGAAGTGCGCATCGCCGCGATCCGCGGCGCGGCACGCGGCGACAGCAGCCATGTTGGTTGCGGCGGTTTCCTCGGCGAGTAGAGCAAGCTGCTGCTGTATTGCCTGAAACGTCGAAAGAGCTTTGCCGAACTGAGTGCGCTCGCGCGCATATTGCACCGAGAGCTCCAGCGCCCTCTGCATCGCACCCGCCATCTGGCATGCGCGGACAAGGGCGCCCACCCATGTTTCGTCATTGAAGCTTCGTTGCTTGGGTGCGCTTATGGCAATGCCGAATGAAGACGGCGCTGCGTGATATCCGGTTGCGCGAAGAACAATGAAGGCGTCTTCCCAGCCTCCACCAAAACCGCCTTCACTTTCCGGTGTCATGACGTCGAACAAACCCGCCTCTCGGGCGATTTTGTACGCAGCGCGAGAGTCCCCGGGAAGGTTCGTCAAAACCTTCTCGGTTGTTTCGGCGAGGAGGGTGCGCAGTTCGCTCATCGCAGGCCCAACTCGCGTGCAATGATACCACGCAGGATTTCGCGCGTGCCGCCGCGAAGCGAAAACGAGGTCGAGGATTGCACCAGATATTGAAGCGTATCCCTAAACGGCTCGTCTTGTGTGAACGGAGCAAGCGCCTGAATCGCCGGTGGCAGCATCTGCTCCAGCGTCGTACCGAGGTCCTTGACGATGGTGGCATCCGCCATCGGGTCCTCGCCGCGGGAGAGTTTGCCGGCGACCGACAGGCTCATCTGACGCAACGTCCACATCTGCGCCGTGACCTGACCGATGAACAGGCGTTCGGCTTCGGTCGGCTCCGGCCCCACCACGCGCAGGAATTCCTGGAAGATGCGTATGGAGGAGAGATACCGCTCCGGCCCGCTGCGCTCATAAGCGAGTTCGGCGTTCACCTGCTTCCAGCCGTTACCGTCCTGGCCGATCAGCATGCTCTCGGGCACGAACACGTCGTCGAGGAAGACTTCATTGAAGTCTGCGGCACCGGTCAGGTTCTCGATCGGCCGCACCGTAACGCCGGGCGACTTCATGTCGATCAGCAACTGCGACAGGCCCGCGTGGCGTTCGCCCTCGCTCGTCCGCACCAGGGCGATCATGTAGGTCGCGACATGCGCGTTGGAGGTCCAGATCTTCTGCCCGCTGACGCGCCAGCCGCCGTCGACCTTGTGGCCGCGCGTGCGCACGCCGGCGAGGTCGCTGCCGGCGCCGGGCTCGCTCATGCCGATGCAGAAGCACACTTCGCCGCGCGCGATCCGCGGCAGGACGGACTGGCGCTGTTCCTCGGTGCCGAAACGCAGCAGCAGCGGGCCGCTCTGGCGATCGGCGATCCAGTGGAAGCTGACCGGCGCGCCGGCGGCCAGCATTTCTTCGATCACGACATAGCGGTCGGCGAAGCTGCGTTCGTGGCCGCCGTATTTCTTGGGCCATGTCATGCCCAGCCAGCCGCGCTCGCCCATCTTGCGGCTGAATGCCGGGTCCATGCCCATCCAGCTTTCGGCGCGTTCGCGCGCCGTGCGATGCGGGATCGTTTCGGCCAGGAACGCGCGCACCTCGGCACGCAACGTCTCCGTCTCAGGCGGGAGATCGAACGGCTCGAACGCAAATGATCGCAACACGGCAACCCCGGGGCGGTCTTCTCAAGCCGCCGTGCCATGGGCGTGGCGCGCCACGCCCTTCCACATCAGCCGAACCGCTTCGTAATGAATGGCGGCGATGATTTTGAACGTCATCAGCGGATGGCGCAACACCACTCCGAGCAGTGCGGCGTCGGTGAACGGTTTGCGCGTGCCGGTGAAGGTTGCCGTAAGGATCGGTTCGCCCGCTTCCGTTTCGTTGATCGCTATCAGCACGTCATCGCCGGGCGGACGGATCGTGAAGCTGTACGCGCAGTCCTTCGACAGGAATGGTGAGACGTAGAAGTCCTTCACCGCCCGCTGCCGCACCACTGCCTCGTCATTGCCGGCGCGCAGCACATAGGCATGCCGTTCGCCATAAGTATTGTGCACCTCATATACGATGGCGGCGAGGCGTTCGTCGGCGCGATGGCAGAACCATAGGCTCAGCGGATTGAAGACGTAACCGAACAGGCGCGGATAGCAGAGAACGCGACGTGGCCCATCCGCGACGATGCCTTCGCGCGCCAGCAAACCGTCCAGCCATTCGCGCAGATCGCCGGAGCCGAGCCCGTGGTCGCGGTCCCGGAAGCCCAACACACCCGGCCGGTTCCATCGGAACAGCCATGAGCGGCGGTCCAGTTCGGCCAGCTCGTCCAGGTCCAGCAGCAGGCTGAACACCCGGTACCGGAAGGCGTGATGCCGGGGCGCGAGCCGCCGGTGCACCACAAAACCCTCGTAGATGGCGCTTCCTGTCATCGCCTCGATACGGCGGACCTTTCCTTCCGGATCAGCTGATCCACTGGCCGCACCGCGCCGTACATGCCGGCATGATCGCGGCTGCCACCACGCTCGACGCATGGACGTTCCGCCCATTGTGGGCCGGCAGGACGCAGGGCAGGGTGCGTTCCCGCGGGGAACGCGTACGGACATCACTGATGGATGTGGGCGAAGCAGCTCGGCTGAATGCGCTGGTGGTCGCCGTCGGCCGCGCGCAGGACCGCGCCGCGTTCCAGGCACTGTTCGACCATTTCGCGCCGCGGGTGAAGGGCTACCTGATGCGGCTGGGTGCCGGCAATGCGGTCGCCGAAGATCTGGCGCAGGACGCGATGCTGACGCTCTGGCGCAAGGCATCGCTGTTCGACCCGGCGAAGGCCTCCGCATCGACCTGGATGTTTACCATTGCCCGAAACCTGCGCATCGACGCCATCCGCAGGGAGCGCCGTCCGGAACTCGATCCGAACGAGCCGGCACTGCTTCCCGAAGCCGAGCGTGGCGCGGACGAATCGCTCGACTGGGCGCAAGCCGAAGATCGCCTGCATGCGGCGCTTGCAGAGCTGCCACGCGAACAGGCGGAGATCATCCACCTGTCATTCCTGGCCGAAAAGCCGCACAGCTTGATTGCAACCGAGTTGGGATTGCCGCTGGGTACGGTAAAGTCCCGCATACGCCTCGCCATGGCGCGTTTACGCCAGGCGCTTGGGGACGAGTCATGAGTATCGCGCACCACCCCGGTGACGAGTTGTTGTTGTCCTACGCCTCCGGCGCCGCGAACGAGGCGGTGGCGCTGCTGGTCGCATCGCATGCGACGTTCTGCGCGCAGTGCCGCGCGCGTGTGCAGCGAGCGGAGGCAACCGGCGGCCGCGTGCTGACCGACATGGCGCCCGTGCCGATGAGCGCGCAGGCTTACGAATCGCTCCTGGCGCGGTTGGACGAACCCGCCCGTGCGGTGGTGCAGGCGGCGCATCTTCAGAGCGACGTTCCGGCGCCGCTTCAGGCTTACATCGGTACGGATTACGGCGCACTGCCCTGGCGCCATGTCGGCGGCGGCATCTCGCACCTGCCGATCAGGACGAGGGGCGGGATGCGGGCGCGTCTGATCCGCGCCGAACCGGGCTCAGGCGTCTACACCCACACCCACAAGGGCGAGGAGTGGACGCTGGTCCTCACCGGCAGCTACACCGACAAGACCGGCCACTACGCCGCGGGCGACGTGCAATCGACCACGCCGGAAATCTCGCACCAGCCGACCGCCGATGCCGGCCCGGTGTGCATCAATCTCGCCGTGACCGACGCACCGCTCGTGTTCCGCGGCCTGCTGCCGAAGCTGGTCGCGAAATTTCACGGTTTCTGAGCCCGTCCCACGAGCGTAGGCTTCCTCCAGCGACGAACGGAGGAATGCCATGGAAACGACACGTCTCGGCAAAACCGGCCTGAAGGTCTCGCGCATCTGTCTGGGCTGCATGACCTATGGCTCGCCCAACTGGCGCGACTGGGTGCTGGGCGAGGAGGAGTCGCGGCCCTTCATCAGGCGCGCGCTGGAGTCGGGCATCAATTTCTTCGATACGGCCGACGTCTATTCGGTCGGCCGCAGCGAGGAGATCGTCGGCAAGGCGCTGAAGGACATGGCGAAACGCGACAACGTCGTGCTCGCGACCAAGGTCTGCGGTGTGATGAGCGACGACGTCAATGATCGCGGCCTGTCGCGCAAGCACATCATGTCGTCGATCGACAACTCGCTGCGCCGCCTGCAGACGGACTACGTCGACCTCTACCAGATCCACCGCTTCGACCCGACCACGCCCGTCGAGGAGACCATCGAGGCCTTGAATGACGTCGTGAAGGCCGGCAAGGCACGGTATGTCGGCGCCTCGTCCATGTACGCGTGGCAGTTCAGCAAATACCTCTACACACAGGAGAAGCTGGGCGCCGCGAAGTTCGTGTCGATGCAGAACTTCTACAACCTCGTCTACCGCGAGGAGGAGCGCGAAATGGTGCCGCTTTGCCGCGACCAGGGCATCGGCATGATCCCGTGGAGCCCGCTGGCGCGTGGCTTCCTTGCCGGCAACCGCTCGCGCGACGGCGAGGCGCAAACGACCCGCGCCAAGTCGGATGCGAACATCCTGACCGCGCAGGCCTTCCGCGACAGCGATTACGCGATCCGCGACAGGCTGAACGAGATGGCGACCGCCAAGGGCGTCAGCGCCGCACAGCTTGCGCTCGCCTGGCTGATCCACAATCCGGTGGTCAGTGCGCCGATCGTCGGCGCATCGAAGATGAAGCACCTCGACGACGCCATCGCTGCAGCGAGCATCAAGCTCACCGACGACGAGGCGAAGGCGCTGTCAAAGGGCTATGAAACCCGCCGGATCATGGGCCACCAGTGATCGCTTCTGCGATCGGGAAGTAGTGCAGCGGCGAGAACCTGTCCTCGGGCGCGTTCGGATCGGTCGCAACCGTCCAGCCGCCGCCCAGCGCGCGGTACAGGCTCACGCCGGCCTGCAACCGCGCCAGGCGGATTTGCACGAGGTTGTCCTGTGTGTTGAACAGCGTCTGCTGGGTCTGAAGCACGTTCAGCAGGTCTGTCACGCCTTCGCGGTATTGCAGCTCGGCGATGCGATAGGCTTCGGCCGCATTCTGCTCTTGGATGGTGACGAGGCGTTCCTGCTCCTGCAGGGACGAGACCTGCCCCATGGCGCTTTCGGTGTCGCTCAGCGCGCTGAACACGGTCTTGCGATAGGTCACCAGCAATTCCATTTGCTGCGCCTTGGCGAGATCGCTTTGCGAGGCAAGATTGCCGCCGTCGAATACCGATTGCAGCAGCGAGGCGCCGATGCTCCATGCGAGTGTCGACGGATTGAACGCCTGTGTGATGCTGCCGGACAGGTTAACATGCGGGAAAAACGCGGCGCGGGCTGCGTCGACGTTCGCATGCGCCGCGCGCAGCGAGGCTTCGGCCTGCGCCACATCTGGGCGGCGCTCAAGTAACTCCGTCGGCAAACCTGCGCGCACTGCCGGCGCGACAATGCCGTCCAGCTTCACTTCGTTGACGCTGAACCCTTCCGGTGCACGGCCTAGCAGGATGGCCAGCGCATAGCGCGCCTCACGCTCCTGTTCCTCCAGCCCCGGGATCGTGGCCTCCTGGCCCGCGACCACCGCGCGCTGCTGCGCGAGCTCGAGGTTCGACGACACGCCGTTCTGAACCTTGGCCTCGGTGATCGCGAGGATGCGCTGCGCTGCGGCGATGTTCTGCTTGGAGATCGCGATGCGCTGGCGGAGCGCCAGCACCTGCAGATAGGTGTTCGCGACGTCGGCGGTGATTGTCAGGCGCGTCGTCTCGGCGGCGTAGCGCGAACCGAGTTCGCTCTCTTCCGCGGCGCGAAGCTGGTCGCGGTTGAGACCCCACAGGTCGACCTCATAGCTCGCCTGCCCGCCGACGCTGAAGTTATTGTGTGTATTGCCGCCGGGCAGGCCCGCGATGTTCGTACCGCTGCGGCTGGCATTGCCGTTGGCATTCAGGCTTGGAAAGAGCGCCGACTCCGAAATTCCGACCCGCGCATGGGCCTGGTCGACCCGCGCCTTCGCGGCCAGCAGGTCCAGGTTCTCCTCAAGCGCGGTCTTCTCCAGCGGCGGCAGTTCCGGCGCACTGAAGCCGTCCCACCAGGCGAGTGCTGGCCATAACGGCGCGTTCGCGGTCTCGGCAGTGGTTGGTGCGGTGAAATTCGACGGCACGTCGCCGGGATGCAGGGCTTGGGGTACCGGGGTAGTGCAGGCGGCCAGGCCAAGGACAAGTGCGGTGACCGAGCACGAACGCAGCAACAATTTCATGAAGATCTCTCTATCTGCGGTCCCCAATACGCGGCCTTACATAGCGGCTGGAAGGCCGAACACAAGCCCAGAATAGGACAGTGTGGCGGTGCGACAACGTTTGTTTCTGAACGGGCCTTTTGGACTACTCGCGAAGTGGGCGGCGGGGCCAGATGCTTCGACTTGGGGGCGTCTCAGCCGACCCAGCCGCCCTTTCGACCGTACCCAGAGGTGGAGCGCCAAGAGAGGTACGGGCAAACTCGCGTCTTGCAGCGAACTGCAACACCCACATTCTCCGCCTCGGCACTCTCCGGCGAAAGGCAGCACTTGTAACCAACTGTCGCCGCGCGCATTCGGCCGTGAGGCCTAGCGAAACAATAATCGGTAATCATTGCCCCAGTTTAACACACCACGACAGTGAGGTTATTCGGTGGCCCGTTTTGCGTGCCGCCGTTCACGACCTGAAGCGCTCAAGCCCCGCGCCAACCGCCAACTGCGGGGCGACGATCACGCGCCGCCGGGCTTGTCGACGATTTTGAAGCGCTTCAGTTCGTCGCTGGCCTTGGTGAAGTCCGGCTCTAGCTGAAGCGCCTGGCGGTAATCGTCATAGGCGCCTTGCAGGTTGCCCAGCGCCTCCGACGCCATCGCACGGTCGTAGTAGGCGAGGTACGGCTTCTTTGTGCCGAGCTTCAGTCCCTTGTTGATGTCCGCGATGGCTTCAGCGTACTGCCGGTGCGCGATCTGCACCGCGCCAAGGTCAACATAGCCCTCGCCGAGCGAGCCGTTCAGCGCCAGACCCGACCGGAAATCGGCCGCGGCCGCATCGAAGTCATTGAGAGAAAGCCTCAGCACGCCGCGGTTGACGAACGTCGCAGCCCGGTCGTCGTTGGTGAGCATGCCGGCCAGCGCCTGGTCACAGTAAGTCATGTAGTCGGCGGGCGACGCGCCGATCTCTGCGGCCTGGTAGCAGATCGCAGCGGGGCCGGGACCGATCACGGTGACAGCGGCATCGGCAGGAGTGACGAAGAATGCGGCGCACACCGCAGCAGCGCTCAGCACACGGATGTTCATGACAGCCTCCTCGCTGGTGAGCGGTGCCATCTTACGCCCGATCGCGAGTCGCCGTCACGCAGAGAACGGCGTAAATCTCGACGCTCTGCTTCACTGACGAGGAATTTCATGACCTGGCCGATGATCATGCCGATTCTGCTTTTGTGCGTCTCCAACGTGTTCATGACCTTCGCGTGGTACGGCCAGTTCCGCTTCCCGCAGATGCCTGTGTGGCAACTCGTCGTGGTGAGCTGGGGCATCGCCTTCGTCGAATACTGCTTTGCGGTGCCCGCCAATCACTACGGCCACGCGGTCTATTCGGCGGCGCAACTCAAGACGATGCAGGAGGTGATCACGCTGATCGTGTTCGCCGGCTTTTCGGTGTTCTACCTGGGCGAGGCGATCCGCTGGAATCATCTGGCGGCCTTCGTGTGCCTGGTGATGGCGGCCTATTTCGTCTTCCAGAAGTGACGCAGATTTCATATCGATTATCGATAAACATTTATTGACAAGCGAGATGAGAGAGAGGACCGTCGGAATGACCTCCAACGGAAAGTCGTCACATGCCCGCTACCTCACTTGCCACGCAGGAGCGCGCCAGCCGGATGCTGCGCATGTTCATCCTTCTTTTGATGGTGTTGATCCTCTTGGCGGCGGTCTACGCCCTGGCTTTGGGCGGCCCACCCCCGCCTGGTGACGTGATGTTCTTCCGCACGGGCGGACCCGGCGTCGTGGGCTCTGGTCCGATAGGACTGGAGGTCCCTCCTCCGCCCGTGCCTGGCGCCGTTGGCCGCGAAGTGCAGGAGACCTGCAATATCAGGGACGGCGTCCGCACCTGCACGCGTACCGAGCGCGACCTGCGACCGGGCGATCAGCTGCACGCGCCGCCGCCCGCCACACCGGTGCAGCCGGCCGCGCCGCTTCAGCACAGCGGCCTGATCAAGGCTGGTTTTCTGATCCCGGCCGACAGTGGGGAGGGCCACAGTACACAGGCCTTCGCCGGTTCTGCGTCCGGTGCGGAGCCTGTGCCGTTCAATCTTCCCGTGCGTGCGATCGGTATCGGTCCGGGTGGTGGCGCCGCGGAGCTGGCACTGGCCTTGCTGGCGCTTCTCTTTCTGCTTGGCACGCTCTTCAATATCGAGCGGCTGCTGCTCGCTTTCGAGAAGGGTGCGGTATTCGCGGAGACGACCGTACGCAGGCTTCAGCACACCGGCATCTTTGTCGCCGCGCTCGGCTTCCTGCCGCAGATCGACATCTTCGCGCTCCTGCGCAACGTCGTTCTTTCGCTGGTGACGGAGGCGCCGGTCGGCCCGTTGCCGGTCGCCGGCGGAGGAATCAACGTTGCGCTGATCCTGGCCGGCGTGTTCACCGTGCTGATCGCACGCATCGTACACGAAGCCAATGCGCTCGCCGAAGACGTGCGCGGGACGGTCTGATCATGATCGTCGTCAATCTCGACGTCATGCTCGCCAGGCGGAAGATGCGGCTGACCGACCTTTCCGCCGCCGTCGACATCTCGCTCGCCAATCTCTCGATTCTGAAGACCGGCCGGGCGCGCGCGGTACGCTTCTCGACCCTGGAGTCGCTCTGCCGCGCGCTCGACTGCCAGCCTGGCGACATCCTCGAATACCAGCCGGAAGAGGAAAAAGAGCAGCATCCGGTGCTGCGTGCCGTGCGCCGTTAGTGCCAGGGATTCTCGGAGAACTCGCTCACTGGCCGCAGCATCATTTTGATGACGGGCCGCGTGCCGATGTAGACGTAGAGCGTCATCGAGTTGCTGGCTCTGTCCCACTCGGCCTGCGGAGCGATCCCGTTCGGCTTGCGGAAGGTGGTGCCGTCGAAGTCCATCTTGCGCGGCACGACCGCACCCCATGCGCCGGCCAGCCGCTGGGCCATGGTTTCGCGCATCTGAAGCTGGTCGTCCCTGGAGTTCAGCGTCACGTCGGTCACATCGGGCGCCATCACGCTCACCATTTCGTCGGCGCCGATCTCCATCCGCGCCGCAATGAACGTCGAGCCATCGTCAAAGGCGCCCTCCCAGCGGCCCTGCGGCGGCTGCGGCTTGGAGCAACCCGCGAGCGCCACCGCCACCAGAAGGAGCGCAAGGATCGTGCGCATCGCAATTCCTCGAATCGGCATACCAAGAATAGCGGCTTTACGGTTCACGATCTGTAATAGCGGCCATTCGCGCGCAGTTTCGCCCTTGTGCCGGGCGGTGTTCCACCCGATACCTCACCTCCCGAAATCGCGAAGCCGAGTGCCATGTCTGCCAAGCCGCTGCCCAGGGGTTTCCTCGCCGAATCGCTCGGCCGCATCCAGCCGTCGCCGACCATCGCCGCGACGCAGAAGGCGCGCGACCTGAAAGCGGCCGGCCGTGACGTGATCGGCCTCGCCGCCGGCGAGCCGGACCACGACACGCCGGACAACATCAAGGAGGCGGCGATTGCCGCCATCCGCCGCGGCGAGACCAAGTACACCGCCGTGGAAGGCATTCCGGAACTGCGCGCCGCGATCGTCAAGAAGTTCAAGCGCGAGAACAATCTCGACTACACGATGGCGCAGACCTTCGTTTCGCCTGGCGGCAAGGCGATCGTCTACAACGCGCTGCTCGCGACGCTGAACCCCGGCGATGAAGTCATCTGCATCGCGCCGTATTGGGTCAGCTATCCGGACATCGTGCTGCTGGGCGGCGGCAAGCCCGTTATTGTCGAGACACGCATCGAGGACGGCTTCCGACTTACACCCGAAGCGCTCGAGAAGGCGATCACGCCAAAGACCAAGTGGCTGATCTTCAACCAGCCGTCGAACCCGAGCGGCGCCTGCTATTCGCCGGCCCAGCTCAAGGCGCTGACCGATGTGTTGCTCAGGCACCCGCAGGTCTGGATCCTGACCGACGACATGTACGAGCACCTCGTGTATGGCGGCTTCAAGTTCTCGACCATCGCGGAGGTCGAGCCGAAGCTCTATGATCGCACGCTGACGATGAACGGCGTCTCGAAGGCGTACTCGATGACCGGCTGGCGCATCGGCTACTGCGCAGGCCCGGAAGCCTTGATCAGGGCGATGAGCAAGCTGCAGTCGCAGTCGGCGTCGAACCCCGCGTCGATCTCGCAGTGGGCGAGCGTCGAGGCGCTGAACGGCACGCAGGACTTCATCCCGAAATTCCAGAAGATCTTCGAGGCGCGCCGCGATCTGGTGGTTTCCATGCTGAACCAGGCCAAGGGCATCGAGTGTCCCACGCCCGAGGGTGCGTTCTACGTCTATCCCTCGGTGCGCAAGCTGATCGGCAAGACGGCGCCGTCCGGCAGGAAGATCGAGAACGATCTCGACTTCGCGAACGAGTTGCTGGAGACCGAAGGCGTCGCGGTGGTGCACGGCGCGGCGTTCGGCCTGTCGCCGCACTTCCGCATCTCCTATGCGACGTCGGATCAGGCACTGGAAGAAGCCTGCCGCCGCATCCAGCGCTTCTGCGGCGAATTGCGCTAGCTGCTGCCGCAGCGTCATCGCGAACTTCGGGCCCAAGGTTGATTTCGATCAAACTTGGGTGTGGCCTGCGCTTGCGAGTTTTGGTCTGAGACATCCGGAGCCGGCCGATGATTCCGCAGCAGATTGCCCACACCATCGTCGATCCAAAGGCCTATGCGGCCGAGAAGCCGGTCGACGACGCCTTCACCTGGCTTCGCCGGGAGATGCCGCTGGCCGTTGCGCAGCCGGACGGCTTCGATCCGTTCTGGGTCGTGACCAGGCATCGGGACATCCTGGAGGTCGAGCGCCAGAACGAGCTGTTCCACAACGGCGACCGCTCCACCGTCGTCACCAGCAAGACGGCCGACGAGAAGGTGCGGTCCATGATGGGCGGCTCGCCGCATCTCGTGCGCTCGCTGGTGCAGATGGACAATCCCGACCACGGATACTACCGCCGCCTGACCCAGCCCTATTTTCTGCCGCAGAACATCCGCAAGCTTGAGCCGCGCATCCGCGAGATCGCGAAGAGCTTCGTCAACCGCATGGCAGAAAAGGGCGGACGCTGCGACTTCGCGCGCGACATTGCGTTCCTCTACCCGCTGCACGTCATCATGGAGATCCTGGGGGTGCCGGAGGTGGACGAGCCCATGATGCTGCGCCTCACCCAGGAGTTGTTCGGCTCAGCGGATGCCGAAATGAGCCGAAGCGCGCCGGCAGACGAAAACGAAGGCCTTGCCGCGCTCATGGCGACGATCGCCGACTTCGTCGCCTACTTCAACAAGATGACCGAGGACCGCCGCGCCCACCCCCGCGACGACGTCGCCAGCGTGATCGCCAACGGCACCGTCAACGGCCAGCCCCTCGGCCAGCTCGAGGCGATGTCGTACTACATCATCGTCGCGACCGCGGGCCACGACACGACGTCGAACACGACGGCTGGTGCGCTCTGGGCGCTGGCGGAGAATCCGGGGCAGCTCGCGCTGCTCAAAAAGGATATGCCGGCCTGCATGCCGCTGTTCATCGAGGAGAGTATCCGCTGGGTGACGCCCGTGAAGCACTTCATGCGCACGGCAACGGCTGACGCGACGCTTGCGGGACACAAGATCGCCAAAGGCGACTGGCTCATGCTGTCCTATCCTTCCGGCAACCGCGACGAAGACGTGTTCGACGACCCGTTCGCGTTCAAGGTCGATCGCACGCCGAACAGGCAGGTCGCGTTCGGATACGGCGCGCATGTCTGCCTCGGCCAGCATCTGGCGCGGATGGAGATGCGCATCCTCTGGGAAGAATTGCTGCCGCGTCTGCACGAACTGGAACTCGCCGGTGAACCCCGGCGGATGGAAGCGGCCTTCGTCTGCGGCCCGAAGTCGGTTCCCGTGCGCTACCGGATGCAGTAATGGCGACCGGTTTCAAGACCTGGCAGTGCGAGAATTGCGGCTTCCTCTACGAGGAGGAGTTCGGGCTTCCCGCGGAAGGGATTGCACCCGGCACGCGCTGGGAGGACGTTGCCGACGATTTCATCTGCCCGAACTGCGGCTTCGCGAAGTCGCAGTTCAGCATGATCGAGGTCTAGCGCGTTTACCGCTCGTTAGGGCTTTCCCAAGCAGGCCTTAACGTGCGCGCCGTAAACTTCGGCCATGTGGAATTGGGCGGCCATAATGGCGGGCGCTTGGCTGGCGCTCGCGGGGAGCGCGCAGGCGATGGAGGTTTCCTTCGACGCCTATGCTGACGTGCGCCTCGTCGTGCCGCCGGCAGAGGTGAGCTGGCTCGACGGCGGCCTGGGCAAGACGCGCTTCGGCGGCGCGCAGCCGTCGCCAAGCTTCCGCTTCGCGGAGGCCGTAGGGCAGGGCACCCTTGCGATCACCGACGAGCTTCACGCCGTGACCGTGCTGCGGGTCGAGCCCAAGCAGCGCACAGGCGTCGACATCCTCGAGACCTACCTCACCTGGCGCCCGCAGGCCGAAGGCGACTGGCGCTGGTCGGTGAAGGCCGGCGCGTTCTTTCCGCCCATCTCCGTCGAGAACGACGATCTGGGCTGGGCGAGCCCCTACACCTTGACCTCCTCAGCGATCAATTCCTGGGTCGGCAACGAGCTGCGCACCATCGGCGGCGAGGCGGACGTCGCCTGGAGCGGTGGCTACGGCATCGTGACCGCGATCGGCTCCCTCTACTGCTGCAATGAGCCCGCCGGCATCCTCATGGCGGACCGCGGCTGGAGCCTCGACGACCGGCCGATGGGCCTTCTGGAGCGCGTGCGCATCCCCGACGCGACGGCGAAGCTGTTCGGCATGCCGGTGCCGTCGCGCACGGGCATGTTCGAGAACATCGATGATCATGTCGGCTGGTACACGGGCCTGAAATGGGATGTACCGCAGGCCGGTCAGGTCGCGGTGCTGTGGTACGACAACAGTGCCGATCCGGAAGCACATACGTCGCGCGATACCTCGTGGCGAACGCATTTCTGGTCCGCTTCGCTCAAGGCGCATCCTTATGGCTTCACGCTGCTCGCGCAGGGCATGACTGGCGACACCGTGATCGAGGCCTTCGGCTACCACTACACCGATTTCCAGTCTGCGTTCCTGCTGCTCAGCTACGATTTCGACGATGCGTGGCGCGCTTCGGCTCGCGCCGACGTGTTTCAGACGCGCACCCGGCCGGCCTTCGCGCTCTTCGACGAGGACGGCCGCGCGTTCACAGGCGCCGTCTCCTGGTCGCCGCAGGATTGCCTGCGGCTGACGGGGGAGTTGCTGGATGTGGAAAGCCGCCGCCGCGACCGCGTCGTCGTCAGCGTGGCGCCCGAGCAGAGCAACGTGCAGTTCCAGATGAGCGCGCGCTTCTTTCTCTAGTGGTGTATCGTCCGCGGGATGGGCGGCGAGAAATCCTGTGGTAGCTGCACGGTGTGCTGCACCGCGCTCGCGATCGAGACGCCGGGGCTGCGCAAGCAGCCGGGCATCGCCTGCGTGCATTGCACGTCAACGGGCTGCGGCATTTACGAAACCCGCTTTCCGATCTGCCGCACGTATTTCTGCGGCTGGTTCGGATTGGCGGAGCTTGACGAGAGCTGGCGGCCGGACCGCAGCGGGCTGCTCATCTCGCCGCACGGCGCGGGCATCGAGTTCCTGGTGCTGGGCGGCGAAGCGGCTGTGCGCCGCCCGCAATTCCTGGCGCTGCTGGCGCGCATGCTGGCCGGCGGGACGCCGGTCTTCGTCGCCGTGCCGGGACCGGCAGGGCACTATCCGGCGCGCGTGCAGATCAATGCACCGCTGTCGCGCGTCGCCCCGCCTTCATTCGGCGATGCGATGGCAGGCCTCCTGAAAGCGGCAAAGGGGCACCGGTTCGAACCGATGCCCCCATAGGTGTCGCGTCGCTGCCGTCTAGCGGCGGCAGACCAGATTGCCGTTCCAGTTGGTGACGGAGCCGTCGCAATCGTAGGCGTCTTCGAGCGACGTCCACTTCCACGAGCCGTCGCGGCGCTGGCAGGTGGCGCGCAGCGTATACCCGTCCATGCGGATGTTGGTGCAGCTGTCGCGATACGAACCGTCTGGACCCTCGCCGGTATAGTCGGGGCGCCGCCAGCCGCTCCAGCCGCACTCGAGCTGGCCGTCATTGTTCACGATGTTCGAATCGCAATCGTCCGCGTTGTCGAGATAGGTGTTGCGCCACGTGCCGTCGCGGCGCTGGCAGCTCGCCGTCAGCAGATCGCCGTCGAAATTGATGCCGCGGCAGGTCGCCCTGTAGGAGCCTTCCGGTGCCCAGCGTGCTTCAGCCGGAGACAGCGCCGCAACCGCCGCAAGGCCCACGAGGGCGAACGCCCCCAGTGCGAGATTTCTCATGATGCTACCCCCTGATAAGGACCTGAAGTGACGACGCAAACATGCCCGCAAACCGGAACAGGCGCCAGCGAAACCGGTCACACGATCCGTTCGGCCTGCCGTCCCGCGCCATCAGATGAATTCTGAACGCGAGGTCAGGCTTCTGTTTCAGTATGGCTTGTGTCTGAAGCATTACACGATCCGCAGCCTGAAAGACGATGGCAGGTTGCGGAATCGCATATGTGAAACCGAATATGGCAACGAGGTTGAGACGTCCTTCGTCGATACGACCGACAGCCTGCACGCAAGCGCCAGGGGCTTTGCCCGGGTCGCGCGGAAATTCGATGCCGCGCGGCGCGAGACCGAGGAGCGCTACTTCGATGCCTAGGGACAGCCCGTGCTGTGCACCGCTGGTTTCTGGATTTTTGCGCTATCGCTACGATCGCCGCGGCAACACCGCCGAGTTGGCGACCTACGATCTCAACGACAGGCTGGTCGCTGGAAGGCGGCGTGCTTCAAAGCCGCATCTACTACGATAACACGGGACACCCTGGCACGCAGTGGTTCGTGCCGCACCGCAATAAGTAGCGGATTTGCCGTCGCACCCCTTGCACTCCCACCCATAACGGCGCGAGCATTCCTCTACGAAGTGGGGCGCGTGACGCGACCCGATGAACCGGGATGCACGCCCGCCGCGCCCAGGAGCGCAACGTCAGTTGCGCGACCAACAAGGAGCTGCATGGCCAGCTCTGAGGAGGCGCACAAATGTCAGGAAACATAAAAGACGGCAGAGGACCGCGCACCGTGGCCCTGGTGGGACCTTACGGCAGCGGCAAGACGACGTTGCTGGAGAGTATTCTGTCCATCACGGGCGCGGTGCAGAGAAAAGGCGCGATCGCGCAGCGCAACACGGTAGGCGATGCATCGCCGGAAGCCCGCGCGCGACTGATGAGCGTCGAGGTGAACTGCGCGACCGCGCGCTACCTCGATCAACCGATCACCTTCCTGGATTGCCCCGGCTCCATCGAGTTTCTTCAGGACACGCTCAACGTGCTGCCAGGCTGCGACGCCGCCATCGTGGTGTGCGAGCCCGAACCCGCGAAGCTGCAGATGCTTCAGCCCTATCTGAAGCGGCTGAGCGACCTGAAAATCCCGCACTTTCTGTTCGTGAACAAGATCGACAAGGCGAGCGGATCGCTGCGCGCGCTGCTGACGATGCTCCAGGACGCGTCCGGCACGCCCCTGCTGCTGCGCCAGATTCCGATCTGGGAGAACGACGCGGTCACGGGCTTCGTCGACCTCGCGCTTGAGCGCGCCTACATCTATCGCCCGCATGCTGCGAGCGAGATCATCGACATCGCCGACAAGGACCGCGAGAAGGAAGCCCGCTTCGCGATGCTGGAACGCCTCGCTGACTATGACGAGCATCTGATGGAGGAGTTGCTCTCCGACATCGAGCCGCCCAAGGAGGAGGTTTTCACCGACCTTGCGAAGGAACTGTCGCAGGGTCTCGTCGTGCCGGTCCTGATCGGCTCGGCCGAGGGCGACAACGGGATCCGCCGCCTGCTCAAGGCGCTGCGCCACGAGGTACCGGACGTCTCCGCCACCGCAAGGCGCGTTGGCGCAGAGGCCGCCGGCAACGACGCCGTCGTGCAGATACTCAAGACCTATCACTCCAGCCACGGCGGAAAGCTCAGTCTCGCGCGCGTGCTCACCGGGACGCTCAAGGACGGCGCCCTGCTGCGCCGGGCGGACGGCGGCGATGCACGCGTCGGCGGCATCTCCTGCCTGAAAGGCGAAGCGCAGACCAAGCTCGCCGAAGCGCATGCCGGCGACACGGTTGCGCTTAGCCGCCTGGAAGGCGTCGCCACCGGCGAAACGCTGACCACCGGCAGGGGCAAGCTGCCCAGGATGAAGATCGAGCAGCTCGTGCCCGTCTATCGCCTCGCCATCGAGGCGGCAGACCGCAAGGACGAGGTGAAGCTCACCGCGGCGATCGCCAAGCTGCGCGAGGAGGACCCCTCGCTGATCTTCGACCAGAATGCCGAGCTCCAGGAGATGGCGCTGCTGGGGCAGGGCGAAATCCACCTGAAGGTTGCGGTGGAAAAGCTGCAAAGCAAATACGGCCTCAAACTCAACTGTCATCCGCCACGCATGCCGTACAAGGAAACGATCCGCAAAGGCGTCGCCCAGCACGGCCGCCACAAACGGCAATCCGGCGGTCATGGGCAGTTCGGAGACGTGCATCTTGAGATTCGCCCGCTGCCGCGCGGCTCCGGCTTTGCGTTCGAGGACCGCATCAAGGGCGGCGTGGTGCCGCGCAATTTCATTCCGTCCGTGGAGAAGGGCATCGTCGACTACCTGCACCGCGGCCCGCTCGGCTTCCCGGTGGTGGACCTCGCGGTGGCGCTTACCGACGGCTCGTATCACTCCGTCGATTCATCCGACGCCGCGTTCCAGACCGCCGCACGCATCGCGATGACCGAGGGCATGCCGAACTGTGCACCCGTGCTGCTCGAGTCGATCATGCATGTGAAGGTCCATGTGCCCAGCGACGCGACGGCGAAGGTCAATGCGCTGGTCAGCGGACGCCGCGGCCAGTTGATGGGCTTCGACGCCCGCGAGGGATGGAAAGGATGGGACACGGTCGAGGCACAGATGCCCCTCGCCGAACTCTCCGACCTCATCATCGAGCTGCGGTCGCTGACCCAGGGCGTGGGCACCTACGAGATGGCGTTCGATCACCTGGCCGAGCTGACCGGCAAGCTGGCGGATCAGGTGGTAGCGACAGCGAAGGCGGCGTGAGCGCAACAGGGCGAAGCGCCTGCAAGTTGCGCGACAGTGAGGGGTGTGGGTGGAGCGGCTTGAGGCAGCCCGCTCCACCAATCACTGCAGAGTCTTCAGATACGCGATCATCGCGTCCGCCGCTTCCGGGGTCAGCTTCACATTCATCGAACAGCCCGGCGCGAAACCCTGCGCGTTCATCAGGAACGCACGCAGATTGGCGTCCGTCCAGCTCTCGTTCGACTTCGCCTTGAGCGTCGCGCAATAGTCGATCGTCGGCACGGCCGCGATCCTGCGTCCCACGACACCCTCCAGCGGCGGACCATAGGGCGGCGCATGGCAGCCCTGACATGTGGTGATATCGGGCGCCGCGGATGCGCCCGTCGCGATTAATGCCGTGAGAAGGAATGCGCCCAGCCCTTTTCGCATGACTACAGCTCGCTTGCGTTGAACGTATCACAATCCGCCATGTCGCCCTTGGCGAGGCCGCGCTTGAACCAGCGTACGCGCTGCTCGCTGGTCCCGTGCGTGAAGGAATCCGGCACCACATAGCCCTGTCCCGCTTTCTCCAGCGTGTCGTCGCCGACCGCGGATGCCGCCTTCAATCCGCTTTCGACGTCGCCGGTTTGCAGGATGTGGAACTGCGCGTTCGCATGATATGCCCACACGCCGGCATAGCAGTCCGCCTGCAATTCCGTGCGGACCGACTGTCCGCTGGCGCCGGCTTCCGACGTGTCGTGCGAGCTCATCGTGCCCATAAGGTTCTGGATGTGGTGCCCGTACTCGTGCGCGATGACATAGGCCTGCGCGAACTGGCCGGGCGCGCCGAACTGGTCGGCAAGCTGATTGAAGAACGACAGGTCGAGATAGATGCGGTTGTCGCCCGGGCAATAGAACGGTCCGGCGGAGGACTGACCTTCGCCGCAGGCCGTCGGCGTCTGCACGTCGTAGGTCGTCAGCGTCGCCGGCGTGAAGGTCACGCCCTTCTGTTGGAGCAGCGGCTGCCAGACGTCTTCTGCTGAGCCCACGATCTTGCGCGCGAACTGGAAGGAAGCGTCGTCGCCGCGCGGACTGCCGTCGTTCTGCGTGTAGGACGAACCGCCGGTGTCGGTGCCGTTCAAGAGTTGGCTCGGATCGACTCCGAACAGCAATGCCAGCACGATGATGCCGACCACGCCCAGCCCGCCGCCGCCCGCCAGGTGGACCGGGCCGATGCCATTGCCGCCAAATCCGCCAAAGCTTCCACGCCGGTCGTCCACGTTGTTGGTCGGGCGAAGATCGTCCAGGCGCATGGCGTGCTTTCCATCACAGAATGGTGAGCGAGGATATTACGCGGACCACGACAGAAAAGTGCCCGGGAAGATTTGCGCTGCTTCGAAGGAAAAAAACGCCGGAGCGGGGGGCGCTCCGGCGTCAGTCTGCTTGGGTCGCGCGGGAAAGCCCGCGCCGGCCGGTGTGCGTAGGGGCACAAAGACCGCGCCGCGAGACCAAATTGGGGGGACGGCCCGCGACACGCCTGAGATGGGGTGGATCCGGAACCGTTCAAGGGCTCCGGATCAGAATTTCCAGTCCTTCGATGCTTTCACGAGGAAGTCGCGGAAGGCCGCGACTCGCTTCGATTGCCTGAGCGCGTCCGCATAGACGAGGTGCACGTCGAAACTCGGCCCCGGCACGTCCGGCAGCACCCGGAGCAGATGCGGCCGGTCCGCCGCCACGTAGTCTGGGATGGCGGCGATGCCCAGCCCCGATTCAGTCGCGCACAGGATACCGGTCACATTGTTGATGCGCACCGTCCGGCCCTTGCCGCCCAGCCGGCGGCGCGTCTGTTCCAGGAGCCAGTTGATCTCGCGGATCTCCGGCGCCGCCGTCTCGCCATAGGCGATGATCGTGTGGTCCGCGATGTCGTCGAGCGTCTTCGGCGTACCGAACTTCTCCAGGTACTCCTTCGTCGCGTACATGTGATAGTGCACGGTGAACAGCTTGCGCTGGATCAGGTCTGCCTGCACCGGCGCGCGCATGCGCACCGCGATGTCGGCCTCGCGCTGCGCCAGGTCGAGCTCACGGTCCTCCATCACCAGGTGCACTTCGACTTCCGGGTATTCCTTCAGGAAGTCGTCCATGCGCGGCACCAGCCAGTAGGTGCCGATGCCGTGACTGGAAGTGATCTTGAGCGCGCCGCGCGGCGCCTCGCGCACGTTCTTGAGTGCCTCTTCCGCCTGCGCCAGCCGGTTCAGCACGTCGCTGACGGCGGCGTAGAGCATCTCGCCCTCGTCTGTGAGGGTCAGGCCGCGTGCATGGCGCTGGAACAGCGGCGTGGTGATCTCTTCCTCGAGCGCGGAGATCTGGCGGCTGACGGCGGACTGGCTGAGCGTCAGCATCTGCCCGGCATGGGTGAACGAACCCGCCGATGCGACCGCGTGAAAGATGCGAAGCTTGTCCCAATCCATCTTCGTTACCTTTATCGGGCCGCTCTTATGCGGTCCTTACCCTCGTCGTTCCATAAACGCTTCGTTGCCGGACATTTCAGTTTGCCACCAAAATTGTCAGCCTACGTACCGTGCCCACCCGCCAGGAATCGTTCTGCTTCCAACGCAGCCATGCAGCCCATGCCCGCTGCCGTCACGGCCTGACGGAAGACCTTGTCCTTCACGTCGCCCGCGGCGAACACGCCTGCAATGCTGGTATGTGTGGAGTCGGGAGCGGTCTTGATGTAGCCGGTCTCGTCCATCTCCAGCTTGCCCTTGAACAGTTCGGTCGCCGGCGAATGGCCGATCGCGACGAAGAAGCCGTCGACCGCCAGGTCGCGCGTTGATCCTGTGATGGTGTTCTTGAGCTTCACGCCCGTGACACCCTTCGGACTCTCGCTGCCGAGCACCTCGATCACCTCGGTGTCGAACAGGCAATCGATCTTCTTGTTGGCCATGACGCGCGACTGGTTGGTCTTGTCGGCGCGCAATGTGTCGCGGCGATGGATCAGGGTCACCTTCTCGGCGAAATTGGTGAGGAACAGGGCCTCCTCGGTCGCGGTGTTGCCGCCTCCTACCACGGCCACGTTCTTGCCGCGGAAGAAGAAGCCGTCGCAGGTCGCGCAGGCGCTGACCCCAAAGCCCTGGAATTTGCTCTCGCTCGGAAGTCCCAGCCAATTCGCGCTCGCGCCCGTCGCGATGATGAGGGTGTCGCAGGTATAGGTCGTGCCGCCGTCGCCCTTGAGCGTGAACGGCCGGCGCGAAAGATCGACGTCGACGATCGTGTCCTGCACCATCCTGGTGCCCAGGTGCTCGGCCTGCGCCTGCATCTGCTCCATCAGCCACGGACCCTGGATCGCTTCGGCGAAGCCCGGATAGTTCTCGACCTCCGTCGTGATGGTGAGCTGGCCGCCCGGCTGGATGCCGGCGATCAGCGTCGGCTCCAGCATCGCGCGCGCGGCATACACCGCCGCCGTGCAACCGGCCGGTCCGCTGCCCAGGATGATGACTTTGGAATGCATAAAGGGCGGGCTCCACATCAGGGGTGAGAACCCCGTGGCCGGCGCCGCCGTATCCCGGCCGCGCCACCTTGAAAGCCCTTTGCCCCTTGGCTTGATCGCTCTGATATCGGTAGCCGGGCGGGAAAGGTCAAGCAGCCCCGATTGCACATTTGCGACAGGGACTTGTTCGGGCACCGCAAAGGCGGCCCGCAACTTTGTGGATAAGCGAAGCCGACTCGGATTTTAGAACTTTCAATCTGTAGAAATATTATTGCGCCGGAAACGGGGCCGGAGTTAAATGCCGCCGTTTCCCCGGTATGAAGGTTCCGTCGTGGAGCATCACAAGCTCGATTCCATCGATTTGCGCATTCTGGCCGAACTTCAGGCCAACGGGCGCATCACCAATGTCGAACTTTCGCGCAGGGCCAAAATCACGGCGCCGCCTTGCTTGCGCCGCATGCGCGCGCTGGAAAAGACAGGCTTCATCCAGGGCTATCACGCCGACCTCGACGCCAAGGCGCTGGGTTTCGAAGTGACGGCGTACGTTTTCGTCGGCCTGAGCAGCCAGCACGATGCCGATCTGAAACATTTCGAGGAGCGCGTGCGCTCCTGGCCGGCCGTCCGCGAGTGCTACATGCTGAGCGGAGAGGTCGACTTCCTTCTGAAGTGCGTCGCCACCGATCTCTCCAGCTTCCAGCGCTTCATCACCGAAACCCTGACGGCCGAAAAGAACGTCGCCAGCGTGAAGAGCTCGTTGGTGATCCATTCCTCCAAGAGCGAGCCGGGCGTGCCGCTGGATGGGAAGGGCTAGATATCCCGCCGGTAGGTCTCCGGCAGGAAGAGCAGGGTGATCACGAAGCCGGCCGCCGATATGCTCACCGGATACCACAATCCCGCATAGAGATTGCCGGTCGCCGCCACGATGGCGAAGGCGATCGCCGGCAGGAAGCCGCCGAACCAGCCGACGCCCAGGTGATAGGGCAGCGACAGCGCCGAGTAGCGGATGCGCGTCGGAAACAACTCCACCAGTGCCGCCGCCTGCGGTCCGTACAATGCCGCCGATGCCAGCACGATGATCACCAGAAGCGCGATGGCGAGCGGCGCGTTCACCCGTGCGCTGTCGGCCTTCGCCGGATAGCCGGCGGCCTTCAACGCGGGCTTCAGCTCCGCTTGGAAATTTTCGCGTGCCGCCGCGAGCGCCGAGGGCGCCAGCACATCGCCGTCGATGGAGCTGATGGTGGTCGTGCCGATGCGGATGCGCGCCAGCTCGCCCGGTGGCGCCGCCTCGTTCCTGTACGGCACGCCCAGATTGGCCAGCGTGCTCTTGGCGATGTCGCAGGAGCTCGAGAACTTCTTGCCGCCGATCGGATCGAACTGGAACGAGCAATCCGCCGGGGCCGCAAACACGGTCACCGGCGCACGCGCGATGGCCTCGGTCAGTCCGGGGTTCACCGCCTGTGTCAGCCAATGGAAGCCGGGGATGAAGAACAGTGTCGCCAGCGCCAGCCCGAACAGCATCACCGGCTTGCGCCCCACGCGGTCCGACAGCCGCGCGAACATGATGTGCAGCCCCGCGCTGACCACCGTCACGCTCAGGATCAACTCGTTCACGATGCGCGGCTCGACCTTGATCACGCGCTCGAGGAAGAACTGGGTGTAGAACTGCGCCGTATACCAGACCACGCCCTGGCTCATCAGCAGGCCCAGCAGCACCACCAGCACCAGCCTCAGGTTACGCCAGTTGAAGAATGCCTCGGTCAGCGGCGCGCGGGCGGTGGCGCCTTCCGCCTGCAACTGCTTGAACGCCGGCGATTCGTCGAGGCGCAGGCGGATCCAGATCGAGATGCCCAGCAGCCCCAGGGAGATCAGGAACGGGATGCGCCAGCCCCAGGCCGTGAACGCCTCCTCGCCCATCCGTGTACGGACGATTAGGATCACGGTCAGGGCCAGGAACAGCCCGACGGTCGCGGCCACCTGGATCCAGCCCGTTGCCGCCCCCCGTTTGCCGCGCTCGGCATGCTCCGCGACATAAATCGCCGCGCCGCCATACTCGCCGCCCACCGCGAACCCCTGCAAGACCCGAAGCCCGATCAGCAGGTAGGGCGCCAGATATCCGATCTGCCTGGTGTCGGGGAGCAACCCGATGCCGAACGTCGCCAGGCCCATGATGGTGATCGTGAACAGGAAGGCCCGCTTGCGCCCGGTGCGGTCGCCGAAATAGCCGAACACCAGCCCGCCGAACGGCCGCACGAAGAACCCGACCGCGAAGGTCAGCAGCGCGAAGATGTAGCCCTGCGTCTCGCCGGCGTCGGCGAAGAAGTGCTTCGTGATGATCGACAGCAGCGAGCCGAAGATGAAGAAGTCATACCACTCGAACACCGTGCCGGCCGCCGATGCGGACAGCACCAGCCCCATCCGCGGCGGACGCGACTCGTTTTCGGCCATGCAGAAGGCCTCCCCGTCGCAAATAGCTAACGGAGGCCAGCGTGCTTCTCAAGTTGGGCGAAGATCAGGCGACCTTGGGCTTCTGCACCGGGTTCGGAACCAGTGCGCCGCCATTCGCCTTGGCGATCTGGCGCGCCAGCAGCATCTTCTCGCGGTCGCAGACGAAGGCGTGCAGGATGTGGCTGACGCTCTCGCCGTCGTCGGACAGCGGAAGGTAGATTGCCTCGAATTCCTCCATCCCCGCGGACAGCCAGTTGGCGTCGCCGGCCGTACGCATCACGACCTTGTCGCGGGCGCATCTGCGGAACACCGAGGCCACGGCCTTCGTCACAGCCTCGCCGTTTGGCGCGAACGCCTCAGCCACCGTCTTGCCGGTCGCGTCGTTGGAGAAGTACTGCGTCACCAGCGTGCCGATCAGGCGATAGCGGAAGTCGCGCGCCCCCGGCAGGACGTCGAGAATCATCACCCAGCCCAGATGATCCTTGAGCTGCGCCGGCGAGATGTCAGCGCGGCGCGGCATGGCGCGATCGCCGCGCTTCTGGTCCCAATAGGCGCGCAGGAACTGGCACGTCGGATGAACGAAGTGCGAGGGGTCTTCCTGCGCTATGGTGTCGAGGACCTGCGGCATCGAACTCAACTTGGCCTTAAAGCCGGAATTCTAGGTCGGCGCCGTTAATGGGTAGTTATACGGATGCTCCACGCCGTTAAGGTTCGTTGCGCGCAAGGCCCGGTTTTCATGGGTTTTGGAACGATTTACTTTCTGATGAGATTCGCGGTCTTGGCATTTTTCGCTTCGATTCTGCTCGCCACCGGTGCGAGCGCCGCAGCGATTCAGTTCGAGGGATTTGCCGATGTCCGGCTGGTAGCGCCATCAGCCCAGCACACCTATCTGGATGGCGGCCTCGGCAAGCTGCGCTACGGCGAAGATGACGCCAATCTCAAGTCGGGCAACATCGTCGCCGAGCTGCGCGGGCAACAGGACAACTGGTTCGCGCAGGCCGACGGCCGCATCGATACCGAGTACGGCATCGCGCTCGACCTGACCGAAGCATTCATCGGCTACGCTGCGCCGTCTTCCACCAACTGGCGCTGGAGCATGCGCGTCGGCGCCTTCTTTCCGCCGTTCAGCCTCGAGAACGAGAACGTCGGCTGGTCGACGTTCTGGACCGTCACGCCGTCGGCGATCAACTCCTGGGTGGGGGCCGAGGTGCGCACGATCGGTGCCGAAGGCACGCTCGAATGGCGCAGCAACGACAACGACGTCACGCTGATCGGCTCGCTCCTCGGCTTCAATGATTCCAACGGCGTGCTGATCGCAGAGCGCGGCTGGAGTTTCGACGACCGCATCTCCGGCCTGTTCGAGAAGGAGCGTCTGCCCGATGCCGTTGCCGTCGCCGCCGGCCGCACGCCGCCCGTGACGATCCACGTCTTCCGCGAGATCGACAACACGCCCGGCTGGTACCTCGATCTGTCCTATGAGATCGAAGGCAAGACCGGTTTCGAGCTCATGCGCTACGACAATGAAGCTGATCCGATGCTCACACGCTCGTGGCACACCACCTTCTGGGAAGCCGGATTCCGCCGTCAGCTCGGCAACGTCACCATCCTCGGCCAGGCGATGCGCGGCGACACGATCCACCGGGCATCGGCCGCGGCCTTCACCGCAACGGACTTCCAGTCTGCCTATGCGCTGGTCGGCTGGGACCTCACCGACTGGTGGCTGGCCGCGCGCGCCGACGTGTTCCAGACACGAACGCGCACCGCCGCCGGCCCCTCACCGCTCAGCGAAGACGGTCATGCCTTTGACGCCACGGTAACCTGGCTCCCGCGCAACTGGGTTCGGCTCTCCGCCGAGTACCTGCTGGTCGAAGACACCCGCGCCCAGCGCCTGATCGAGGGCGACGCGCCCCACCAGACCGAGACCCAGTTCCAGTTCGTGGTCCGCACCTATTTCTGATAGCGTAAATCCGTCGAAGCAGGAGCGAGCAATGTCCAATACCGAATTCGAACTTCTGGGCGTCAACCATCTGGCGCTGGTGTGCAAGGACATGGCGCGCACCGTCGACTTCTACACCAACGTGCTCGGCATGAAGCTGATCAAGACGATCGAGCTGCCGAACGGCATGGGCCAGCACTTCTTCTTCGACATGGGCAACGGCGACAGTCTCGCCTTCTTCTGGTTCCCCAACGCACCGGAGGCAGCGCCCGGCGTCGCCTCCGCCACGCCGGGCGTCCTGCCTGGACCGTCCGCACACGGATCGATGAACCATATCGCCATCAACGTGCCGGCCGACCGGATCGACGCCTATCACAAGAAGCTGGTGGAGAAGGGGGTAAAGTGCAGCCCCGTCATCAGCCACGATGACAGCCCGCAGCAGGCGAGCCTCGAGATCACGCCCACGACCTTCGTGCGCTCGATTTATTTCTACGATCCGGACGGCATCGCGCTCGAGTTCGCCGCCTGGACCCGCACGCTCGGCGCGCCGAGCGACGTGGCGGTCCGGGCTGCCAAAGCCGACGACAAGCTGAAATATCTCGAACCTGCGCAGTAGCAATCGGCGCCCGTTTTCCTCCCCGTTTACGGGGAGGGGACCATCGCGAAGCGATGGACAGCACCGAAGGCGCAGAACTCGCTCCACAGGGACTCTCCCGCTTCCGTCTCGCGCCGCGATCCACCTTCCCCGTAAACGGGGAAAGTCAGCGCTGCGCCGCCACCGGGAAATAGCTCTCCGCCAACACCGCCAGGTTGGCGGGAGGTTCGACGATCATCTGCATCGCAGCGCCGCGCACGAAGGCGCGGCTCTCGTCGTCGGTCAGGTATTCCACCGGCGACTTCCCGTCGGCCCGCGCCAGGAACAACATTGGCAACAGCCGCGCCACGCGCCGATCGATCTCGACCGGGTTTTCCCACACGACTCCGTCGAGATACGCCGCCCGCATCGCCTCGAACGATTGCGCATACAGATCGGTCCACTCCGGATGCCACACTGCCTTCAGCAGGAAGTGGTTCATGCAGAACGCGACATCGAACGCCGGATCGCCGTAGCAGGCCGTCTCCGCATCCAGGAACACCGGTCCCGACGGTCCGCTCAGGATGTTCTTCGGAGAAATGTCCCCCTGCATCAGCGCAATCCGCGCCGCCGCGATGCGTGCAACCTCATCGCGGATCGCGCCCGCCACGAACGGATGCTTGTCCGCCGTGAACAACAGATAGGGCTCCAGCCTGAGCGCATGAAATTGCGCCCCATTGTCGAACGTGGTCGCCACATCTGAGCGTCCCGCTGTCGCCGCATGGATCGTGGCCAGCGCCGTGCCCACGTCCGCTGCGAAGTCCACGTCCACGCGGCCGGCCGCCATCTCCGCCTTCCACACCGGATGCGTTTCGGGCGGCAGATATTCCATCGCGAACATGTGCCGCGCGCGGTCCTCGCCCAGCACCGCCGGCACCCAGCGCGGCTCGATCCCCGCCACGAGCCGGAACCACGCGACCTCGGCCGCCGCCCGCTCGGGCGGTGCGCGCCAGTCCGCAGTCACGCGCAGCTTCGGCAGTGCGCGTTTCACCACCGCCGCCCGGCGACCGGCCACGTCGACCCTCCACACGTCGCACGACACGCCTCCGGAAAGGCGGGTGGTCTTGGCCGGCGCGCCAAGTCCCATGGCCGCCAACGCCTCGGCGATATCCGTGTCGTCGCTCATTGCGCTTATATTGCTGCCACCTGCGATTCCGACAAGCGAAGATGCCCGCGCATTTCACCGATCCCGACGCCCTCGTGGACTCCGTCATCGCCCAGGTGGGCCGGCAGATCGTGCTCGGCCTGCCGCTCGGTTTGGGCAAGGCGACCATATCGCCAACGCACTGTTCCAGCGCGCCGCGAAGGACCGTTCGATCAACCTGCATATCTTCTCCGCACTCACGCTGGAAGCGCCTACCGCGAAGTCCGATCTCGAGCGCCGTTTCCTTGGCCCCTTCGCGCAGCGCCTGTTCGGCCAGACGCCCACCTATGACTACGCCACCGCGCTCCACCGCAACGCGCTCCCGCCCAACGTCCGCGTGGACGAGTTCTTCTTCCTCGCCGGGAAATGGCTGAGCAACGCCACCGCGCAGCGCAGTTACATCTCCGCCAACTACACGCACGCCGCGGACTACCTGATGGCGCGCGGCGTCAACGTGATCGGCCAGCTCGTCGCCGAGCGCGGCGGCCGCTACAGCCTGTCGTGCAACCCCGACCTCACACTCGACCTGCTCGATGCGCGCAGGCAGGGCAGGGCGCATTTTCTGCTCACCGGCCAGTTGAACAGCGAGCTGCCGTTCATGCCGGGCGACGGTGATCTTCCAGCCGATGCCTTCAGCCACGTCCTCGACGGCCACGACTTTCCGCTCTTCAGCGCGCCCAAGGAACCGATCTCGACCAAGCAATACGCCATCGGCCTGCACATCGCGCGGCTGATTCCCGACGGCGGCACGCTCCAGATCGGCATCGGCGAAGAGGGCGACGCCGCGGTGCGCGCGATGATCCTGCGCCACAACGACAACGCCACCTTCAACGCCGCCGTCGGCGCACTCACCGGCAACGCCCCGCCGCGCGCCGATGAAGAGCGCACGCCCTTCGCCACCGGCCTCTACGGCGTGAGCGAAATGCTGGTCGAGGGATTCCTCGAACTGGTCGATGCCGGCATCCTGAAGCGTGCCGTCGATGGCGTGCTCATCCATGGCGGCTTCTTCGTCGGCACCAAACGCTTCTACCAGCGCCTGCGCGACATGCCGCCGGAAGATCTCGCGCGCATCCAGATGACCCGCATCTCCTTCACCAACCAGCTCTATGGCAGCGAGGCCGGGAAACGCGCTGCCCGGGTGAAAGCCCGCTTCGTCAACAACGCGATGATGGCGACGCTGCTCGGTGCCGTCGTGTCCGACGGCCTGGAGGACGGCCGCGTCGTCAGCGGCGTCGGCGGTCAGTTCAACTTCGTCGACCAGGCCTTCGCGCTGGAAGGCGCCCGCTCTATACTCTCGATCAGCGCGACCCGCGGGCTCGGCGCCAAGGCGCAGTCCAACATCCGCTTCGCCTATGGTCACGCGACGATCCCACGCCATCTGCGCGATATCATCGTCAGCGAATACGGCATCGCCGACCTGCGCGGCAAATCCGACGAGCACGTCATCGCGCAGATGCTTGCGATCGCTGACTCCCGCTTCCAGCCCGAGCTCCTGCGCCAGGCCAAAGACGCCAAGAAGATCGGCGCCGATTATGAAATCCCTGCAATCCATCGCGAGAACCATGCCGGCCGCATCGTTGCCGCGCTCAAGCCGTTCGCGGAGCACCTGCCGGCTTTCCCGTTTGGCAGCGATTTCACGCCGGTCGAGCAGCGCCTGCTCCCCGCCCTTGAACGCCTGCAAGACGCCACGCCCCTCGAACTCGCGCGCTTCGCAGCCGCCGGTTTCTCGCCTGCGCCCGGTGACGCAGACCCGCTCGCCCGCATGGGTCTCGCCAGACCGAAAGGCTTTACGGAGTATCTCTATCGCGCCCTCATCCGCGGCGCGCTGCGCATGCCCCCTTAGCAATCCCGGTCAGTGCAACCGTCCGCGCCAGCCGCTAGTCTCCGCCGCGTCACACAAGAGGGGATCAGGATGAAACGCTCCATGCTTCTCGCCGCCGGGCTTACCGCGGCGCTGCTCGGCACCGCGGCCATTGCCGCCCACACCGCCGCCACACCCGCCTATGTCACCGCTGCGCTCGCCGACGCCGGCCGCCCGAAGGATCAGGTCGATCTCGACGCGGCGCGCAAGCCGGCCGAGACCGTCGCCTTCGCCGGCATCAGGCCGGGCTCCAAGGTCATGGATCTCGTGCAGGGCCAGGGGTACTTCACACGCATCTTCGCCAAGGTCGTCGGCGACAAGGGCTTCGTCTATGCCTATCTGCCGAGCGAGCTCGACCCGATCCTGGCCAAGCGCCTGCCGCCCGGCACGGACGTCAAGAAGCAGTTCATCGGCTACTCCAACGTCTCGGTGCTGCATGGTCCGGTGAATACGCTGGCGGCGCCCGAAGCGCTCGACGTGGTGTTCACCGCGCAGAACTATCACGACTTCAAGGACCCGTTCTTCGCGCCCGCCGACACCGCGCTGATCAACAAGGCCGTATTCAACGCCCTGAAACCGGGCGGCTTTTTCGTGATCATCGACCACTCCGCGCCCAATGGTTCCGGCATCGCCGACACCAACACGACGCACCGCATCGACGAGGCCGTGGTGAAGAAAGAGGTCGAGGCCGCGGGCTTCAGGCTGGTGGCGGAAGGCAACTTCCTCCGTAATCCGGCCGATCCGCGCGACAAGCTCGTCTTCGACCCGTCGATCCGCCATCATACCGACCAATTCGTGCTTAAATTCCAGAAGCCGCGACACTGAAAACAACATCGGAATGCGCGCTCGACACGTCACACCCGCGTTGCTTTCGGGCGCGCTTCTGACCTTCAGTATCGCCGGGGCGCAAACGCTCCCTGGCACCTTGCCGCCCGCGTCGCAGACTCCCGCCGCGCCGCCGGCACAGCCCGTCTTGCGTCCGCCTGTCGGCGTCGCGCCCGCGACTCCGACACCGACGACTCCGGCACCCACCACGACGCTGCCGCAGCCGGCCGCACCCGCGCCCAGCGCAGTCACCACGCATTATCGCGGCACCATCCAGACGCTCGACGGCCCGTTCCTCACGCTCAAGACAGCCGACAAGAAGACCGTCAGCATCGGCCTCACCACCGCCACGCGCCTCGCGCACAACCGCACGCTCCAGCTGACCGATCTCCTGCCCGGCTGGTACGTGGGCGCCGCCGTGCTCAAGAGCCCCGACGGCAAGACGCTCCGCGCCCAGGGCATCCGCGTCTATCCCGCCAACGCGCGCGGCACGGGTGAGGGTGCCTATCCCATCGATCCCGCGAACCCCGCGCGCCTCCTCGTCAACGGCAGCGTTACACAAGTCACGCCGGGCGGAATCGGTGGCACGGTCATGCTCGCGTTCCACGGCAGCGAGCCGCAGGGCAGCGCCACCTGCGACGGCAAGGCTGCCGCCGATGGGCAGGGCTGCACCGGCGCGGCCACCATCGCCTATGCCAGGGGCGTGCCCATCATCGCCATCGAGGCCGGCACCGTCGATCAGCTCCTGCCGGCTGCCACGGTCTCCGTCATCGCCGCGCCCGATGCCGGTGGTACGATGGTCGCCACCGCCGTGACCATCGAGCGCGACCCTCCGGCCAAGCCGCAGAAGCCGGAATAGGCGCTACACCCTCACCACGATCTTTCCGAAATGCCCGCCCGCCTGCATCAGCCGCAGCGCATCCGGCACGTCGTCGAAGCCGTAGGTCTTGTCGACCACCGGCTTCAGCTTCCGCTTCGCGATATGCGCGCACATGTCGTCGAACTGCTCGCGCGAGCCGACCGTGATGCCGTGGATGTGCAGGTTCTTGCCGAACAGCACCGGGATGATCACCGGCGACGAATACCCGCCCAGCACGCCGATGACCACGATGTGCCCGCCCACGCGCGCCGCATCGATCGACTGGCCCATCGTGTTCTCGCCGCCGACCTCGACCACCACGTCGACGCCCTTGCCGCCGGTCAACTCGCGCGCCTTGGCGCCCCAGTCCGGCGTGGTCTTGTAGTTGATGAGGTGATCGGCCCCCAGGGCTTTCGCCCGCGCCAGCTTCTCGTCGCTCGACGACGTCGCGATCACCTTGGCGCCGAGCGCCTTGGCGAATTGCAGCGCAAAGATCGACACGCCGCCGGTTCCCTGCACCAGCACCGTGTCGCCCGGCCCGACCGGCGCCTCCACCTTCACCGCGCGCCACGCCGTCAGTCCGGCGCAGGGCAGGGTGGCCGCCTCGTCATACGAAAGATGCGCGGGGAATTTCGCCACGCCGTAGTCGTCCAGCAGCATCTTCTGCTGCAACACGCCCGAGAGCGGCCCGCCGAGCGGCCGATTGCGCGACTCCGCCGTGATCGGTCCGTCCATCCACGACTGGAAGAACAAGGGACACACGCGGTCACCCGGCGCGACGCGCGACACGCCTGCGCCCACGTCCACCACTTCGCCCGCGCCGTCGCTGAACGGGATCAGCGGCAGCGGAAACCCGCCCGCATAGCCCAGCACCGTGATCAGATCGCGATAATTAAGCGACGCCGCCCTTATCGCGACCACGATCTGGCCCTTGCCGGCCTTCGGCTCCGGCCTCTCGGCCTCGTGCATGTTCTCGATGCCGTAGGCGTTCTGGATTTCCCAAACTTTCATCACATCGTCTCCATGGCCGGGCTCCATCCATCAAAATTGAGCGCGGACTGTGCGCGGCCTTCGCACGCCGATCAATCGGTGCCGCCGCGTCAACCCTTGCCATCGCGCGCCACCCGGCGTCTGCTTGTCACACAGCAACGGGAGAAACGACCATGACGGCTTTCGGCGCCACCTCGACCACCGACGAAGTCCTCGCCGGCAAGAACCTCACCGGCAAACGCGTGCTGGTCACGGGTGTCAGCGCGGGCCTCGGCGTCGAGACCGCCCGCACACTGGCCGCTCATGGCGCCACCGTGGTCGGCGCCGCCCGTGACCTCGACAAAGCCCACCGCGCCACCGAACCCGTGCGCAGGGACGCCGCGCATGGCGGCAGCCTCGAACTGGTCGCCTGCGATCTCGCCAGTCTCAAATCCGTGCGCGCCTGCGCCGACGCGCTCAACAAGGCCGGCAAGGCGTTCGACGTGATCATCGCCAACGCCGGCATAATGGCGACGCCGCAGGGCAAGACCGCCGATGGCTTCGAGACCCAGTTCGGCACCAACCATCTCGGCCACTTCGTGCTGGTGAACCGCATCGCGGGTCTGCTCAAGAAGGATGGCGGCCGCCTCGTGAACCTGTCATCGGCCGGTCACCGCTTCGCCGACGTCGACCTCGACGACCCGAACTTCGCCCGAACCGAATACGCGCCCTTCGTCGCCTATGGCCGCTCCAAGACCGCCAACGTCCTCTTCGCGGTGGAGTTCGACCGCCGCCACAAGCCGCAGGGCATCCGCGCCACTGCCGTGCATCCGGGCGGCATCCAGACCGAGCTTGGCCGCCACATGACGCCCGAGACGACGGCCGCGATGATCAAAAGCATCGAGGAAGCGAACAAGGCCGCCGGGGCCTCCGCGCCGTCCTTCTCGTGGAAGACGATCCCGCAGGGCGCCGCCACCAGCGTCTGGGCGGGCTTCGTCGCACCGGCGGAAGAAGTCGGAGGCCTCTACTGCGAGGACTGCCACGTTGCCGAGCGCAACGACAATCCCGCGAGCCGCGGTGGCATCCGCCCCTACGCCCTCGACCCCGCCCGCGCCAAGGCGCTCTGGGCCAAGAGCGAGGAGATGGTGGGGGAGACGTTCAACTAACCTCTTGCGGCCATCTCTCGAAGCGAAGAGCCGCCACGCAATCATGCGACTCCCTCACATCCGCCAGATGCAATCCGGCCCGCTCCCCAACATGCGCCGCCATCAAATGCCCGCCGGCATGATGATGTGAGCGTCGGCGGATTGAAATCTCGTAAGTGAGGTGCTATCTTACTTCTGTCTTACCGTAAAATTCGATGCCATGAGATCCGCGCCAAAGCTCGTCACGACCGTCTCGACCAAGGGGCAGGTGATCCTGCCCAAGACCATTCGCGACCGGCGGCGCTGGGATGCCGGGACGGAATTGGTCGTGGAGGATACCGAAGACGGCGTGCTGCTGAAGCCCGCCGCCATCTTCCCGCGAACCGACCCGAAGGACGTCTACGCGTCTCTCCCGCGTCCGTCACGGCCTAAGACGCTCAAGGAAATGGAGACCGGGATTGTGGCGGAAGCGAAGCGGCGTCATGCTCGCAATCGATACTAACGTTCTCGTTCGCTATCTCGTCGGCGATCATCTGGAACAGTCGGCGAGGGCGAAGCGCCTGATCGAGCGTGAGGATGCCTTCGTGGCAACGACGGTGCTGCTCGAAGCCGAATGGGTCCTGCGCAGCGTCTACGGTTATGAAGCGCACGCGCTCGCAAACGCTCTGACCGCATTTGCGGGTCTGCAAAACGTGACGCTCGAGGACCCGGCAGCCGCGGCCAGAGCCCTGCAATGGATGAAAGCTGGTCTGGATTTCGCTGATGCATTGCATTTGGCAAAGGCACAAGGCTGCACTGCGTTTGTGACCTTCGACCGGAATTTCGCTCGCCGCGCCGCTTCGTTAGAATCGGTTACGGTCCGCGCAATCTAGGTACGGGGGCTCTGAGCCTCCCCGCCCTCCTTCCACATCTCCCGCGGCTGCCTCCGGTACACCCGGTTCTCGCGCGCCATCATGGCGTGGCCGATCAGTTCGCGGCGGAGCGTGGCGCTGTCCCAGTGGTGGCGTTGGATCGCTTCGTTGACCTCGCCTTCCGAATAGGTCCGCCCCTCCTCGAAATCGCGCATCAGCCAGCGCAGCACCGCGCCCCGCTTCTTGCGCTGGGCCGGCATGTGCGTGAGCGTGCCATCGCCGCGCACGAAACCGCGCAGCACCTTCGTGTCGTAGTCCTCCGGCCGCTTCGGCTGAGTGCGCGCGAGCTTCTCCGCCGGCGCCTGCAACACTTGCGCGCTCATCCGCTCCAGCGCGGTGCGGTCCAGCGCATGCCATCGCGTCGTGCCTTCCGCGCGCGCCGTCACCAGGCCCTGGGCTTTCAGGATCGCAAGATGATGCGAAACGGTCGGCTCTTTCAGGTCGAGCTTCTCGGCCAGTTCCTGCACCGAGTGCTCGCGCTGCGCCAAAAGGCCGATCATGCGCAGCCGGCTCTCATGTGCCATCGCCTTGAAGAATTCGAGGAGGGTCTCGGTCATGGTCAGTACTGCGAAGATCATCTAATTCGACATATGTCTAAATAGAGCTGCATCGAAGCACAAGGTATTTGCCACCTCTTGCGCAGCTAAAATGTTCTTATTATGTTCTACTTGCCAGTCTATTGTCCTAGAAGGTGACCGCATGACCGTCCCCGAGACCATCCCACCACCCCGAGATCCCGACGACGAAATCCGCCGCCTTGCCACCAAACACCTCGCCGCCAATGTGAAGATCGGCGCCGGCCTCGTCGCGCACTGCCGCCAGCTCGCGCACGACGCGGGCAATGGCGATCACCTCGGTCCGCTGGGCGCCGCGGCGCGCCTCATCAACTCCAACGCCCGCATGGCGCATGCGCTCGGAATGATCGCGCTGGTGGAGCGTCGCAGCCGGACGATTATCCAGCACATCCAACCGCCTAAACCCGAATTGAATTCAGAAAAACAGATTCGGACCCGGGCTCAAATGCGGGAAGATATCGGGCGCAAACTGGATGAGGCGATCTCGATAGAGCGGCGTGAGCGTCTGAAGCAGCCGGCTAACCCGCAGGAAGAAGCGAACCTCATGCTCGAGGAAGAGCTTTGGGCTGAGCAGCACCCGAAGGAGCGCGCGATTGATCACTACAGGATGCTTGGGCGCGCGATGAACCCCACTCGGCGTCGCGACTGATCGTGGGCGCTCCGCGCGGCAACCGCAATGCCCTGCGGCACGGCAAGCATACGCGCGAACGCCGCGCGCTCTACGCAGCCATCCGCGAACAGATTGCGCGCGACCGTGCCCTCATCGCGTGGGCGAAAGCCGTGCGTGCCTTGTGGAAGGCGCGCCACACCGGCAAGACCGAACTTGTCGCCGTTCTCGCGGCGCAGGAAGCCGCGCTGCGCGCGCTACTCCCGTCCGCCGTTGCGCCAGCGGGTGACGATCGCATCCAGCGATGCCCGCTCAAGGCGCTGCGTCTTCCACGACCGGCTGAAGCCCGCATTCATGTTCTTGGGCACGTTCGTCCGGCCAAGCTGGTCGAACTTGATGCGCATCGGCATCGACACGCCCTGGCCCAGGACGATCGCCTCGCGGTCGCCGAGCAGCGGCAGGAAGTCGAGCAGGTCGATCATGCCTTCATACGTGCTCGACCGGATCACCTGCTGGTCGCGCTCGCTCGAGAGGCGCAGTGCCACCGCCGTGCCGCATTGCGACAGGATGTTGGGATCGAGGTCGGAAGGCCGCTGCGTTATCAGCCCGAGCGACAGGCCGTACTTGCGTCCCTCCTTCGCGATGCGGGACAGCTCGCGCTTGGTGGGCACGAAGGTCTGGTCGTCGCCGGCCGGCGCATAGCGGTGCGCCTCTTCGCAGACCAGCAGCATCGGCACCGAGCCGTTGCTCCACACTGCCAGGTCGAACGCCAGGCGCGAGATCACCGAGATGATCACGTCCAGGATCTCCGGCGGCGCGGTCGACAGGTCCACCACCGTGATCGGCCGGCCCTCGTTCGGGATGCGGAACAGCCGGCTCAGGACGTCGCTCATGGTGTCGGTGACGGACAGGCTGCCGAACATGAAGTTGTAGCGCGCATCGGCAACCAGCATTTCGATCTGCGTCTTCAGGCGCCGGTATGGCAGCAGCAGGTGCGTGCGTTCCAGCTTGCCGAGGTGTTCGTCGATGTAGAGCGTGACGTCGGACAGGCGGAATGGCGTCGGGGTGTCGACGCTGATGATGGTGTTGGTCTCCTGCACCTTGCGAACACGGTTCGCGGCGTTTTCGCTGTAGCGTCTCTTTGCGTACACTACCGCTTCGCTCAGGATTTCCATCTCCGCGTCGTGATGCTGGTCGCGGCTGAGAAGCGCCGCCGACAGCTCGGTGAAGTTGAGCAGCCAGAAGGGCAGGTTGAAGTCGCGCAGCGTAACCTTCTCCACCAAACCGTCGAAGGCGGCGGAATACTCGTTGTGCACGTCCAGGATCACGACGCGCGCGGCCGGATGCTCGTAGAGCAGCCGTTGGAGGATTGTGGTCAGCGCGCAGCTTTTGCCCGAACCGGTCGAACCCACCACGATGAAGTGCTTGGCCAGCAAGTCATCCGTCAGAAGGCGAGCCGGCACGCTTGGGTCCTGGAACAGCTCGCCCACCTTGACGCTCGCCACCCCCGGCGGCGCATAAACGCGCGTCAGGTCGTGGCGGTCTGCGAACAGCACCGGATCGCCGATCGAGGGAAGCTGTGTGACGCCGCGCTTGAAGGTCAGCCGCTTGCTGTGGCTGTCCACCAGCACCTCGCCCGACAGGTTGATCTCGATCAGCCCGGCGAGGTGATCCAGCTCCTCGCTGTTCGGCATCGGGCAGGTGACGGCGGACACAATGCCCATGACAGACGAGGCCGGCGTCGTGATCTTCACCAGCGCACCGATCTGCACGCGGGCATCCTTGCCGGCAACGGCGCCGAGCGCGCTGCGCTCCAGCACCGCGACGCAGTGCGAACCCTGCACCGACACGATGTGCGCGATCCGCACCGGCGGCGCGGCCGGCACGCCGCGGCGCTCCTTGAACGGCGCAGCGGGGGCAGGAGTAGGGGTGGCCGGTGCCGGGCGCGTGTACATTGTCGCTGAAGACGGCGGCGGAGGCGGCGGTGGCCGAAAGATCTGGTTCATCGGGGCGCACTCGGATCGTCGGGGGGGAGGTTCAGGAAAACGGTGGTGCCCTGGCTGGGCTGGCTCTCGATCTTGATGTCGCCGCCGTGCTTGTGCGCCAGCGCGCTGGCGAGCGGCAGGCCGAGGCCGGCGCCTTCCTGTGTGCGCGACAGGTGCCCCTGCACCTGGCCGAACGGCGTCAGCGCGATCTCGATCTCCTCCGGCGTCATGCCTATGCCGGTATCGGCGATGGCGATGGTCACGCCGTCGGTCGGAAGCCTCCGCGCCACGAGGACGATGCGGCCGCGCTCGGACGTGAACTTGCTGGCGTTGCTGAGGAGGTTCACCACGATCTGCCGCACGCGCTTGTGGTCGACGGTCAGCACGGGAAGCCCAGGCGGCACGCGCACGTCGAGTATCTGGTGCCTGGCGTCGATCTCGTCGCGCACCGCTTCCACCGCCGCATCGACGATGTCGCCGATATCGGCGGGCGAGACGTTCAGCTGGAAGCTCCCGGCCTCGATCTTGGAGATGTCCAGGATGTCGTTCACCACCGCCAGCATGCGGCGGCCAGACTTGGCGATATGGGTGGCGTACTCGGCCGATTCGGGCTGGCTCCTGTTGCCTGCGATGACGTCGGAGAAGCCGATAATCGAGTTCAGCGGCGTGCGCAGCTCGTGGCTCATGGTGGCGAGAAACGCGGACTTGCTCCGGCTCGCGAGGTCGGCCTCGGCCTTCGCCGCTCGGGTCGCGACTTCGGTGCGCCGGCGCATCATCATCTCGCCCAGCGTGTCCGCGTATCGCGTCAGCAAAGAATCCCGTTGCGGTGTCTTGCGCAGACGAAACATGCGTACGCACCCCTGCACACCGCCGCAAGTTACCGGTCGCAGTCTTCACCCGCGGTTAACGCACGCCGCTCGCGAATGGCTAACGCGCGTTAACCCCCGCTCAGGGCGGGTTGTTGGCTTCCAGGAACTTCACCGTCTCGGCCAGCATTCGCTCGCGCGTTTCGCCGCGCGAAAGCCAATGGTCCTCGCTCTCCAGCTTGACCAGCGTCACCGGCTTGCCCGCCGCTCGCATCGCCGCCTCCAGCGTCTCGCTCTGGTCGATCGGCACGACCGTGTCGTCCTTGCCGTGGATCAGCAGAAGCGGGATCGAATTGTCGTTGACATGGCGCAGCGGCGAAACCTCGTCCAGCTTGGGATCGTCTCTGTTCTCCGCGCCCATGAACCGTTCCCAGTATCGCAGGGCGAGGGAGTCGGAATCGCGATAGCGGTCGCGCGTCCAGGCCAGCATGTTGCGGAGGTCGGACACGCCCGCATCCGCCACGGCGCAGCGATACAGACTCTTGTCCAGCGTCGCGCCCGCCATTGCGGCATAGCCGCCATAGCTCGCGCCTACGATGCAGACGCGCTTGGCGTCGACAATCCCCTGTTGGGCAAGATAGCGCAGGCCGTCGGCGAGATCGCTCTGCATCTTGCGGCCCCACTGCCCGAACCCGGCCGAAAGATGGGCCCAGCCATAGCCGTCCGAACCGCGGAATTCCGGTTGCAGAACGGCATAGCCGCGCGATGCCAGCGCCTGGCTGATCCAGTCGAACTCCGGCGTGTCGCGTGCCGCCGGACCGCCATGCGGGAGCATCACGAGCGGCAGGTTCTTCGGATCCTTGCCGTTGGGCAGCGTCAGATAGGCTGGGATCCTGGTGCCGTCTGCCGCGGTGTAGGTGATGTACTTCACCTCCGCCACGTCGGTCGGCTCGATGCCCTGGTAAACAGGACCCAGGAAGCTTGCCTTGTGGGTGTTGAGGTCGATCAGGAAATAAGACGAGCCGTCGCGCTTGCCGTCCACCTGCACGACGACCATCTTGCGGTCGGCGCTCCACGACACCAGGTCGACATTCTCACCCGGGAACGCACGCGCCAGCCCGTCCCACGCGCTCTGATCCGCGTCATTGAAGAAGTGGTACGACGTATTCTGGTCCAGCCGCGAAAAGCCGATCAAACGGTGCGTGACCGGATCGTTGATCGGCGTGACATAGCCGTCGTCGCCGAGCTCCGGGCCCTTCTCCGGCTTGTCGGTAGCAAGGCTGAACTGTCGCGTGATCGTCTGACCGTTCTCGGGCGACAGCACGACAATGGACTTTCCATCCGGCGTGATGCCGAACACCCATGGTGTGTCGATCGGCGCTGCCGTCTGGAAGGCTGTCGTGTAGCCCGCACCGTGCTTGATCTGGAGCGTCCAGACCTTGGCGTCATCGTCGTATTCCGTGCGCGCGATGATGTTGCCGTCCCCGTCAAGGAACCACTCGGTCGAGTGCTTACTCGAGCCCATTTCAACGATGCTGTTGCGCCTGCCGGTCCCGAGGTCTTCCTGGAACAGGGCTGCGACGCCCTGCTGGTTGACGAACGTGACGCCGCGGATGAACGCCACCGTGTGCCCCTGCACGTTGCGGACATCGGGGATGCCCAGCACGATGTTCATCTGGTAGTCGCCGTGCGCCAGCAGCAGGTAGCTGGCCTTCTCCGTCAGCGAATAGACCTGGGTCATGTACTGCTCGTTGTGTCCGCCGGTCACGCCGACGGCCTTGCGGGTGATCGACAGCGTCATCATCAGGTGGTCGCCGTCGCCCCAGGTCAGGTCGCGCAGCTTCTGGTCGTCGTTCAAGGCAATCGCGGCAACCGGTTGGGCCGCGGCCAGGTCGTTGATCAGGACCGTGCGCTTGGCCTGCACATTGGTTACGTAGGCGATGTGCTTGCCGTCCGGCGCGATGGCGAAATGGTCCAGCGTCGGAAGCTGGCCATACGCCTCGAGCGGCGCGGCTTGCGCAATACCCAGCACCAGCCACGCGGCGATGCCCGCCGCGAGAACTCGACAGATCATGATGATTCCCCCCAACTCGTGACCGCACATTATCTTCAGCGACGGCAAGAACCCATCCCCCGATCAGGGGGAAGAAGCAGCAGCCATTTTGGGGGGCCTCGGCGTTGTTGGACCCGAGTCACCTCCCTGTGTCTCTTCATCCCCCTGATCTTATTGACCTAAGAGACACGCTTGTGGAAATGATCACCACCCTCGAGCGTTTCCAGACGGCTGACAGCTCTCGCCTATGCCGCCTCGGCCCGACTGCGAGCGGGTCTATCCAACGCTGCATCAGAGAAGTGGATGCACCTTCAGATTCGGACTAGGGACCGATCAAACGTGCAAGATCTTGCCTGTGAGGAAAATCGATTCGGCACTCCGCCCTGCGCTCGTGCTGGACGCGAAGGTCATATGAGACTCGGCGCGGCTATCATTCTTATGCTCGCGTTAACCGCCTCCGCGAGTGCAAGCGGCGTTGCAACTGTGTTTAGCCTCGGTGGGGGCACTTGTAGAGACTGGATCACATCCGACAACAATCAGGAATACCAGGTGTGGATGCTGGGTTACATTTCCGGGGAAGCGGCCAGTGGACTCTATTCACGCAATGTATTGGCGGGGACGAGCCCTACGACGTCGCTGATGTGGCTTCACAAATATTGCCAGGAGCATATGCAGGAAAGTCTCGGTTCGGCAGGAAAAGCGTTGATCAGAGAACTGACCTCACACCCGCAAAAGTCGAATTAGCGCCACACCAAGCAATCGCAAGGAGATCTTCGTCGCCACTCTAGTCATCAGCATCGAGATCAATTTTCCGATGCTCCGCTCTAACGCCGGCTTCCAGTGCGATCACCAGTTGCTCGACGATGGCCCCGCGGTTTCGCGCCGCCGCAGCGCTGGCGATTGCATAGTTTAGAAATATGTTGCGGCCCTCATAACCATGCGGGCCTGGTATTCCCAGGAACACCGGAACGCCATCATTGACCAGGGACGCGATCGCGCTTTGCAAGGGAGGCCACAACACCGCGTTGAGAGCGCCCTTTCGCAAAAGAAATTTGATGCCATGGCGTCGCGGAAAGTCCGGGGGAATGTCGCCCGTCGCGGCTTCAATCAGGATGCCCGACCTGTCGGGACGCCACTCGTCGCCCAGGAACGCAAGGCACCGCCACCCGCAATGCCAGTCTCGGCAGACCTGAGGCCGCGCGTTGTAAATCGTGCACCCGGCCCCCTCCGTGCAATGCGTGCACAGCACCTCGGGAAGCTTCTTAAATTCCGGCGCCTTTATCGCAAGAACTTTGCAGCAGACCGTGCAGGCGCCGCACTCGCGGCCTGGCACAAGTTTCCGCGCAAGGTCGAGCTGCTCAACGGGCATGCGGCTAAGCTACCTCAATTCGCAATCGGAACATTCAGAGTTCCTGGATCACCGACAATTCCGCTGCCGCTGCGAAGCCCTTGTCGGGTCGCGGTTGATCGTCCTGGAGCCGCAAACCGAGTTGGATGTCGGTGTGGGCGAGCGGAATGCGCAGCCTGAATTCGCCGATATTGGCGGTGACAGGCGTCGGA